>NZ_OCND01000001.1 GCF_900215535.1 Pseudoxanthomonas wuyuanensis
AGACCCCAGAATATCGACTTCTGGGAGATGCAAGCCAGCTCAGACTGCCCATATGCCTTGGTGCTGCGGGCTTTCAGGGATTTTGCAGGGCCGACTAAATAGCGCGCCGTGCACGAAGAGTATAGAAACGCATAGCGGAACTACACCGCACCAGCAGGCCAACTTGTAATAGAGCGGAAGTGCTTTGTAGCGCTCGCCCTTTTCCGGGCAGCGATTGAACTCTCTTTTGTTTAGCAGCGCGACGAGCGCTAAGGCTACGGCATACGTTAGTAGGATCCATCCCAGTCTCATAACCTCTCCCTGAGCCCTAACGACTGAGTTAAGCCGACCCGTGGCGGGGCGGCGACTGGGTGCTAGCGTAGCGGAAAAGCACCCAGGCGTTGCCCCGATGCGGGTTCGGCTTGAACGAATTGTTAGGCCGCAGACTATGTGGCAGTGAGAGCCGGGTCATACCAGACATCCGTCTGCTCGGGCGCAAGCAAAACGCGCCAGCCTGGAGCAAGTGCAAGGTATGGAACCAACTTTGGTGCGTGCTCCACAATGTGATGCACATGCAGCGGCTGGAAAAAGTCTGGATCCTCCGAATAGTCGCCGCCCCAGATGTACCAGCCGCATGTCCCATGCTCTGGTGGGTGTCGAAGAGCATTGAGAGGCAGTTGCGAGAGCGTGGAGAGTGCGACTCCCAAACGATCGACCTCAGCGGGTGGCTGATAGAGCGATCCGAACTGTTTGCATGTGTCCGATTGCGACGCCTGCTTCATGCGGCCTAACACCTGAGTTAAGCCGACCCGCGAAGCGGGTTCGGCTTGAACGAATTGTTAGGTGATGACACGGATGCCATACGAGAGAGAAGAACAAGAAATAATCCAAGCACGATCATGAAGGCTCCTGAGGCGAACAAAACCCAGAATGTATTGCTTAGAACGTCGATCAAAGCGAGTCCAGCGCTATGAGAATCCTTGGCGATATAAGCCTTGTCTCCGGTGAGCGTACTCACAACCTGCGCCGAGTGGCGACGGAGAGGCGACCCCATGTGTTGTGAAGCATCCCAAGCGTAGAAGATCCAGACCCAGCTGAACAATCCAGCCGCGATCGAAGCTATACCGAGGATCAGGCTTGCGGAACTAGCAGGGGCTGATTTCATCACCTAACGCCTGAGTTAAGCCGGCCCGCCCTGGCCGACTGTCAGATCAAAGCCGTAACGATGCGGGCTCGGCTTGAACGAATTGTTAGGCACCGGACAAGGCCTCTCAAAGAGAAGTATCCCAAAGTACAAAGCTATCTGTCTCAGGGGACCGCAAAGGGAGTAACGGCTTTGGGTCAACGCACCAGCGGCGAAATACGATTAGGAGCTGCCGAACGGTGTCCGCACTCACCGGATGCGCCAGCTCCAAGTCCAAGGTGGTGCCTCTGCCGCGAATGTCCTTGTACTCAGGTAGCGAGTACAGCCACCCAAAGAACTGACCCTCGTCCTCAGATGCAAAGAATGTTGGACCTTTGAAGGAGATGATCACGGGGCCTAACGCTTGAATTAAGCCGCGCCGCGAAGCGGCGTCGGCTTGAATGAGTTGTTAGGGCTCATGCGGCGAGCGATGAAGCCCCAGGCCAGCCAAGTGAGCAGAACTAAAAATGTTGGCAGGACCCAGCCGAAGAGTGCTGCAAATGCATGGGCGGCTCCATTGATCCCGGAAACGTCTTTGGCCGTGATCGCTTGGGCCGCAATGGCGTACGCAAAATTGAATGACCAGCCTGTTGCCACTGCGGCAATAGCGGCGAACAAGCAACGCAAGTGGGAACGCGGACGAAAGAGCAGGAACACAATGACGGGCAGTGCCAAAGCGGTAAGCCACAGAACGGAGATGGCAAAACGTTCCATGGGGCCTAACGCCTGAAATAAGCCGACTTGCGAAGCAAGTTCGGCTTGATTGAATTGTTAGGCGCCATGCTGCAGATCTTCAAGGCTCAACTCAAGTGCCTGGGAGAAGTGTCCTGAAAATTCAGGAAGCCGGACGGCCACGAGCTCGGCCATGAGAGATGATAGTACTGAACCACCAGGAGTAGCCACGCGACAATACTGGCCCGTGGGCTCATGCCAGTCATAGGCGAAAAGGCCGGCAGCCGCATAACTTGCCCAGACTTGCGGCGAGCCCCACCCAGTCACCGGAATAAGATCATTAGCACTGCCGTGGAGCTCCAATGCCTCCAGGACGCAGTCCGGAACAGCTCCGTTACCCGCCGTGGCAAATAGTGCTAGTGCTCCCGACGAGTCCCGGGCAAACCAATCGAACTCTTGCCCTTGAACTACGGAGATGTTGGTCATGGTGCCTAACGCCTGAATTAAGCCGGCCCGCAGCAGGGCGGCGACTGAGTGCAAATATAGCCGAAGGCATGCACTTAGGCGCCGCCCTGATGTGGGCTCGGCTTGAATGAATTGTTAGGCGCCTGCACGTAACCGAATCCGCTATCCCGAACCGCCGAAGCCTAGTTGCTACACGTTGTGCCTGGGGTACCAAACGCCTTTTACTACAATGGGCCCGACGTTTGGAGCGATATGATCCTGATCTAGTTCGGCAAAGGTCACCCCTGGAATAACGCTCGTTACCTCCTCGCCAGCGTAGGGATAACCGTATCCCCTGAGCAGCTGCACAGCCTCACCTTGTGACGTGGCAGTTACGCCATATCCAAGACCGCGATTCGTGTTGAACCAGAAAGGAATAAGCATTTAGCGCCTAACACCGGAGTTAACCGGACCCGCCATGGGTCCGTCCCGAAGCCAATCATAGCCGGTTCTCTGGCGAAGACGCGGCCCTGAGGCGGGTTCCGGTTGAACGACTAGTTATGCGGCAGCGGTCCGGATGCGTGCGATGCGGAGCGTCCGCTTCCGTGATGCCGGCTACCTGGAACCCCTCCGCCGAAGCGCCCGGCAAAAGCGGCTGACCGGAGCACCGCAAGCCCCGGCTTGTGGCGCGCCGGTTGCGCCGCTTTTGTAGCAGGTGGTCAACGTCGCTGGCAATCGGAAAGCGGCGCGCAGTCATGTCGGACTTTGCCCACGTCACAGGGAGCTGATTCCGCTCTGCCGTATAACGCCTGAGTTAAGCCGGCCCGAAGCGGGGCGGCGACTGCGTGCTAGCGTAGCGTAGGCACGCAGGCGCTGCCACGATTTTGGCTCGGCTTGAACGAATTGTTAGGCGCGCTACGGCTCGCCAACCAGTGTGATCTGGCTTTCATTGCTGAGGACGACACGTAAGGCTGCGTCGAGGCGGGAAAGCTCTGGACCAGTGTCTATTCTTTTGAGCAGCCGAGACAAGAACGGAACCTCGGCGGCGGGGAAGCAGTGCCAAGTCACGGACTCTTTAGATGGCAACGGGTCGTCTGGCTTGGCATCGAAATCCTCGATGCTCCCGCATGCGACAAATAGTCTGTGCGATTCACAGTTGCACTCAACGCACCAACCCCAGTCCTCCGGGAAGACATCTGCAACGGCGTAGCCATGCCGTTCCAATTGAGGTTTCAGCCAATGGGCGAGTTGACGCCCATAGATACGCGGATTGACCTCCTCATCCTCGCCAGGTTCGATCTCAAACAATGTTGATTTGAACCAGTATCCAGGAAGTGTCATAAGCGCCTAACGCCTGAATTAAGCCGACCCGCGAAGCGGGTTCGGCTTGAATGAATTGTTAGCCCGCACGCGACGCACAATCGTCACCGGGCTCAGTGCAGACGAACTCAACATTTGCCATGCCGCGGATCGTTGGAACGGCAACAAACGAAATTGGCGTGGGGAGCGTTGTCTCTTGCACCCCAATCCATGTGTCACCCTCCCAGATGGAGATTGCCTCAAGTTGATCACTCTGGGAGTGGTAGCTGGCAGAGCCAATGATGTTGCTGCCCTTGACCATGAGGGTAATGACCGGCTCAGTCATTGCCTCAGAGACGTCCGATGTATCAAGAACAGGGCATTGCCAAGTCTCATCGTCAGCCTCTCCCTCTAACCCAGCCTCCCAGACCCAGAGCCAAATGGGATGCGTCTGCACGTCTTGTGCAGAGATCTCATCGAGTGGTTTTGGGGTTCCTACCTTGAACGCCATGAAGGCTCCTATGCGGGCTAACGCCTGAATTAAGCCGACCCGCGAAGCGGGTTCGGCTTGAATGAATTGTTAGAGCGCGCCAGCATGAACTGCAAGCCCTAGGAAGAAGATGATGCCGCCAACTAAACCAGCCAGAACAGACCCACGTGTTAGCTTCTTGGTGGGATGTTGGTAATAGTAGATGGGGACCGTGATCAAAGCCCAACCTAGTGCGCAAATTACGAGCCCAGGCTTCTCAGAAAGGATGCCGGAAGCTAGGAAAACGCCGGCGAATAAAGCGCTAGACGCGACCATCAAGCTGGCCGTTAGCCAGTGAACTGCATTTAAGAATCTTGATGTGGCGGGTTGTGTCATAGCGCTCTAACGCCTGAATTAAGCCGAGCCGCGAAGCGGCTTCGGCTTGAATGAATTGTTAGGTGTCACTAGTCCATGAAGACCGTGTGCACCTCGGCGATCAACTTGCTGTTACGGAACAGCCCGATGATATCGACACCTCCGGGCCCTCGGCGCGGAACGCACCAGACATTGCGCAACTCATCACCGGGCTCCATGATTTTTATCATCTCTATCCAATCGATGCGTTGATCAATTTGTGGAGCCCCGACCAACTCAGCACCCTTTACTGCCTCGTATAGCGTAAGCGGTACAGAAACCGCGCACTTAGGAAAGCCGAAGCGCGATATGAATTCTTGTTTGCTGATTTTTGAGGAAGTGTCAATCTTCGGGCCAAGAGTGTCGTGCGCACAGGCGGATAAGAGCCATATCAGCATGAATGCTTTTGTCAGATGGCTTGAAACTTTCATGTGACACCTAACGCCTGAATTAAGCCGGCTCGCAGCAGGGCGGCGACTGAGTGCAAATATAGCCGAAGGCGCGCACTTAGGCGCCGCCCTGATGTGGGCTCGGCTTGAATGAATTGTTAGGCCGCAACATCAGGCCCAATTTCCGATTCGTAAACCTCGGCGCCCCATCGATACTTTCCATCTCGCCCTACACAGTACACAAGGCATCCGGGCTCGCCGTCAGGAAAGGTGAAACCCTGGTCCAGCTCGACGACGTCACCGACTTGAGGCGTGCTCCCATCGTACGAACTGAATCGCGACGGGGGAATCTCTGCGATTAGCGGGGCCCTCTTCATCGCCTACCTCTGCAACGGTGCGACATCTGACCGCAGTACGGCCTAACGCCTGAGTTAAGCCGACCCGTAGCGGGGCGGCGGATAGGTGCTAGCGTAGCGTAAAAGCACCTAGGCGGTGCCCCGATACGGGTTCGGCTTGAACGAACTGTTAGGCTGCGCGCCGGCCAGCTTGCGGACCAGATACCTCACGGCAAACGCAACCACCTCAAGGACGATATACCAGATGCCGATGCCTGCTACGTAGATCCAGCCACTTGCCCGATTGGGGCCGCAGTGCTCACCAATGAGGCAGCTAAATATGCGCACAACCAAGTGCCCCTGTGCGACCAGAAGGGCTGTGGCTACAAGCGCAAAGAACACAATTGCGAGCTTGGCAAGAATTGAGACGTGCCAGTAGCCGACAATCTGCCGCATGACCAGAAAGGACCGTATCGGAATCAGTGAGATGCCCGCCAGTCCAACGAAACCAAGGGCATAGAAAGCAAACTGCAGAAGCGTGTCCATAGCAGCCTAACGCCTGAATTAAGCCGACTTGCGAAGCAAGTTCGGCTTGAATGAGTTGTTAGCGGGCATGCGCGCGCCAATGGAGCCCGTGCTGTCCGGATTTATGTCGGCCCACCCAGGTGGCCGCGGATGAGAACGGTACGTCGCCGTCGCAGCGATAAAAGTCGAACACGCGCTCGAGTGAGTCACGAGGTGGCCACCAGCTACGAGAGAACCGAGGCGAGGTCATTTGCGAGTACTTGACGGGCTGGCAATCATCAGGGACTTCCCAGCTCTCGGCGGGATCGTACTTGAAGGCCAGCATGCTCTCATTTGTGTCGATGTCATGCATCTCTTGGATGGCCGTTGCGCTGGAGGGAATCCACGCGGGGATCCAGCCCTTATCAACCGCCCCGGCACGTTTAGCTTCTGCGAAGGACGAGTAGGAGGATTCTGGCCGCTCCCAGAAGCATGACGACACGGCCACAGTGAGTAGCAGTACAAGTGGAAGTCGCCGTGGAAAATGCTTCATGCCCGCTAACGCCTGAATTAAGCCGAGCCGCGAAGCGGCTTCGGCTTGAATGAATTGTTAGGCCCCGCAGCCAATAGATGTGCAGACCATGTGCTGTTACAAGTTGAGTAGATGAATATGGTTGCGCAAAGGATCAGAAAAGTCGCACGTGGCAAGGGACTCATACAGAGCCACAGCCATTTCGCTGCGGTCGGGGTCTAGGTCCCGCTGGTGTGGCTCAACGATATCTCGGAATCGCCGGACGGAAATGTTGGACTCTTTTGTGTAGGTGTACTGGTCGTACGAGATGTTCCAGAGGAGGGCGCTAATAACTTTTCTGATGCCGATATGGTTGGTGTGAGCAAACGTGAATGACCAAAGATCTCCGTTTGAGTCAATCACATGGCAAGTCTTGTTGTTAAGCATGTTGTGACGGGTCTGCATGACGGCATTTAAGAAGACCCCGTCAAACTCCGTCAGTACTGCAAGATTATGCTGTCGAACTTCAACTATCGGAGTTTTCATCGCGGGCCTAACACCTGAATTAAGCCGAGCCGCGAAGCGGCTTCGGCTTGAATGAATTGTTAGGCTTGGCGCCCTTATCGATGCAGACGCTCACGCCAGTTACGCTTCTCGATAGCGCGGACGTTTGGTTGCGCACTAAGGTTCTCCAAGTAATGGGGGAGATGTGCCAGCTCGTCATCTGATGGGTCGCCGGTGAACTCTTGTACTAAAACGAGATTGCCGTAGTTCCTGGCGTATTTGCTGGGAGTGTCATCTATGCCAATTATCTGCTCGAGCTTGAACCCGAGCTTCTTGAGTTTGGCCAGGCGCTTCTGGGTCGAATGGGCACCTGTCTCCCAATCTCTGGCCAAGCTGCACCGCATAGAAGACCACACGAACTCTATTGAACGGTTTGGCATCAACTGTGCGACCAGCGGCTCTGCATAAAGCCTCCCAGATGATGTCCATACCCCGACTTTGAACCTAGAGAAGGCAAATTCTAGAAATGAGTCGAGGTGTGGGCGCTTGTACACGTGATAGCCGACGACGCTCAGGTCAGCGGGGCGATCTAGCTGCCGCTCAGTCGAAAAGACGAGAGTCTCATCGAGGTCAAGTACCAGCAGCTTTTGATCCTGAGTAATCATGAGCCTTCTTGCCAAGCCTAACGCCTGAATTAAGCCGGCCCGCTACGAGACGGCTGAAGTTTGCCGAGACCGCGAGGCGGGCTCGGCTTGAATGAATTGTTAGGCCCTACAACTGATCGCGTAACGACCATAAGATCAGTCCAAACGTTAGGGTCAGGGTAGCCAACAGCCAAACAACAAGAGCTGGAATAAAGGTGACTACGATCTTGAATCGATTGTTATAAAAATCCGCCTCCGAATATTTGCCTTTGGCAATACTGGCTCGCATATCGCGCCATAGGTAGCCCGTCAATGCCAGCGCCGATATCCAAAGGATGGCTATCGACCCGGAGGAAACATCAAACCCATTTGACTCATACAGCGCTAGGAGAATTACAGCGAAAGGGAGAGAGATCATCCCACAAACGATCAGGAATCGAGTCCAGCCAAGACTAAAGGTTCCAATCATCAAAGATCTCTCAAGGGCCTAACGCCTGAGTTAAGCCGGCCCGCCCTGGTCAGCTGTCAGATCAAAGCCGTAACGATGCGGGCTCGGCTTGAACGAATGGTTAGGCGGCACGAGAGACACTGTATGCCGCCCCGCAGTGAATGCAAACAAATTGCTGGCGCTTGACCACGCCAAGAACTACACCGGCCCAGCCATCCATAGCCGAAGTCCGAGCCTGCGGATGAACAGGAGCAAATCCTTGGATAGTCGGATGCTTTGAACACTCAGGGCATCTGTGTGCAAAGGCAAGTAGCAAATGGGCAGTTACCGAGAGCAGGAACAACGCGCCTGCCACAGAAAGTAGTGGCAGAAGTGGCAAGCCGACCAAAACTAGAACAAGAAGGATGGCTACCAAGCCCAGGCTCGCCCACGCGGCCACGACCGAGTAGGCATCAAATCTAATGACTTTGGATTGTGGGTACTCGCGCATAACCTTCCATGCCGCCTAACACCGGAGTTAACCGGACCCGCCATGGGTCCGTCCCGAAGCCAATCATAGCCGGTTCTCTGGCGAAGACGCGGCCCTGAGGCGGGTTCCGGTTGAACGACTAGTTATGCGGCAGCGGTCCGGATGCGTGCGGTGCGGAGCGTCCGCTTCCGTGATGCCGGCTACCTGGAACCCCTCCGCCGAAGCGCCCGGCAAAAGCGGCTGACCGGAGCACCGCAAGCCCCGGCTTGTGGCGCGCCGGTTGCGCCGCTTTTGTAGCAGGTGGTCAACGTCGCTGGCAATCGGAAAGCGGCGCGCAGTCATGTCGGACTTTGCCCACGTCACAGGGAGCTGATTCCGCTCTGCCGTATAACAACTATTCGACCCCTCAAATGGGGCGTTGCGCGGAGTATGGGGTAGTTTTCGGACAAATCCAATCAGAAGATTCCTACCTGTAAACAAGGGGTTAGGCGATAGGCGCGTGGTCGGAGAAAAGGCAAGCTCCATGCGTTATCGGACTGAAGTGGGGGCGTATGAAATACGCAGGTACCAAGGGGGTGTATCGGGTACGGGCAGCGGGGTGGTGTGGCATGCGTAGGGCCCGGCCTACGACGCGGTTTTGGGCGTTGGCGGTCCTCAAGCTGCCCGGCTCAACGTGGTCAGCAGGCCTTTGGCCGCGCTGAAGCGGTCGGGCGCTTCGGGTAGCGGCAGTTTGATGCGCAGTTTGTCCGGGCCGTCCATCGAGTACAGCCGGGGCTGTTTCTGAATCAGCTGGATGACGGCCATCGGGTCGATGTTGGGCTTGGCGTCGAAGGCGATACGGCCGCCGTTCTCGCCCAGTTCTAGCTTGCGGATGCCCAGGTCGGTGGCGGCGAGTTTGAGTTCGGCAATGGCGAACAGATACTTGGCCGGGTCCGGCAGCAGGCCGAAGCGGTCGATCATCTCGACCTGCAGGTCGCGCAGCTCATCGGCGTCGCGGGCGCTGCTGATGCGCTTGTACAGGGTCAGGCGGGTATGCACGTCGGGCAGGTAATCGTCGGGAATCAGCGACGGCACATGCAGTTCGACTTCGGCGCCGCGGTGCTCGTGCCCGGCATCCACGTCCGGCAGCTTGCCTTGTTTGATGCTGCGTACCGCGCGTTCCAGCAGTTCGGTGTACAGGCTGAAGCCGATCTCGGCCATCTGTCCGCTCTGGTCTTCGCCCAGCAGCTCGCCGGCGCCGCGGATTTCCAGGTCGTGGGTGGCAAGGGTGAAGCCGGCGCCCAGTTCGTCCATCGAGGCGATGGCATCCAGCCGGCGCTGCGCGTCGGCGGTGATGCCGCGCTTGTCCGGCACCACCAGGTACGCGTACGAGCGGTGGTGCGAACGGCCGACGCGGCCGCGCAACTGGTGCAGCTGGGCCAGGCCGAACTTGTCGGCGCGGTTCATGATGATGGTGTTGGCGTTGGGAATATCGATGCCCGATTCGATAATCGTCGTGCACAGCAGCACGTTGAAGCGCTGCTTCTGGAAATCCAGCATCACCTGTTCCAGCTCGCGCTCGGGCATCTGCCCGTGCACCACGCCGATGCGCGCTTCCGGTACCAGTTCCTGCAGTTCGCGTTGCATGCGGCCGATGCTTTCGACGTCGTTGTGCAGGAAATAGGCCTGGCCGCCGCGCGCCAGTTCGCGCTGGAAGGCCTCGCGCAGCATCGCGCCATCCCATGGCGTGACGAAGGTCTGCACCGCCATGCGGTTGGCCGGCGGCGTGGCGATGATGGAGAGGTCGCGCAGGCCAGCCATGGCCATGTTGAGCGTGCGCGGGATGGGCGTGGCGGTCAGGGTCAGCAGGTGCACATTGGCGCGCAGCGCCTTCAGCGCTTCCTTCTGGCGCACGCCGAAGCGCTGTTCCTCGTCCACAATGACCAGGCCCAGATCCTTGAACTTGACGTCCGGCTGCAGCAGGCGGTGCGTACCGACGATGACGTCGATCTTGCCTTCGGCCAGTTTTTCAAGCTCGGCCTTGATTTCCTTGGTGGTCTTGAAGCGCGACAGCACTTCCACCTTCAACGGCCAGTCGGCGAAGCGGTCGCGGAAATTGCGGTAGTGCTGTTCGGCCAGCAGCGTGGTCGGCACCAGTACTGCGACCTGCTTGCCGGCGCTGGCGGCGGCAAAGGCGGCGCGCACCGCGACTTCGGTCTTGCCGAAGCCCACGTCGCCGCAGACCACGCGGTCCATCGGCTGGCTGGAGGCCAGGTCGCGGATCACCGATTCGATGGCGTGGTGCTGGTCGGGGGTTTCCTCGAACGGGAAGCCGGCCGCGAACGGTTCGTACATGGCCCGGTCCAGATGCAGCGCCAGGCCGGCACGGGCCTGCCGGCGGGCCTGGATTTCCAGCAGTTCGGCGGCCACGTCGCGGACTTTTTCCGCTGCCTTTTTCTTGGCCTTGCTCCAGGCCTCGCCGCCCAGCGAGTGCAATGGCGCGGTTTCCACCGATGCGCCGGAATAGCGGCTGATCAGGTGCAACTGCGCCACCGGCACATACAGGCGGTCGCCCTTGGCGTATTCGATTTCCAGGAACTCGCCCGGCATGCCGCCGGCTTCCAGCACCACCAGGCCGCGGTAGCGGCCGACGCCGTGATCCTCGTGGACGATCGGCGCGCCTTCGCTCAGTTCGCCCAGGTCGCGGATGATCGCTTCGGGTTCGCGGCCGGTGCGCTTGCGCCGGTGCGCCTGGGTGGCGCGCTCGGGGAACAGCTGGCGTTCGGTCAGGACCGCAATCTGCGGCGCGTCAAGCGCAAAGCCGTCTTCAAGCGGGGCGACGGCGATGGCGAAACGGGCGTCCTGCTGCAGGAATTGCGGAAGACCACCAGTCGTCGGCGGTTGCAGATCCGCGGCCTGCAACACTTCCAGCAGCGCTTCGCGCCGGCCCGGGGAATCGGCGGCAATCAGCACGCGGCCGGGGTAGCTGGACAGGAACGACTTCAGCGCTTCGGCGGGCTGATGGTCCTTGGCCGCCAGCGGCAGCACCGGGACCGGTTGTTCGCCCAGCGGCCGCGCCTCGTCGCGGCGCGCGTGCTCGACCCCGCAAACCTCGATGCGCGCCAGTTGGTTGAGCCGTTCGCGCAGCTTGTCCGGCGGCAGGTAAAGCTCTTCCGGCGGCAGCAGCGGCCGTTCGATGTCGTGGCGGCGCTGCTCGTAGCGGTTCAGCGTCTGCGCCCAGAACGCTTCGGCAGCGTCGCTGGCGCCATCGCCCAGCACCGGCATCACCTTGTCGTCCAGGTAGTCGAACAGGGTGGCGGTCTGGTCGAAGAACAGCGGCAGGTAGTACTCGATGCCGGCAGGCACCAGGCCGGACTTCAGATCCTGGTACAGCGCGCTGCGCCGGGTGTCGACATCGAAGCGTTCGCGCAGCAGCCGGATCGCGCGTTCGGTCGCCGCGTCGTCCAGCGGCACTTCGCGGCCGGGCAGCATCTGCACCGCGTCGGTCTTTTCCAGCGAACGCTGGGTTTCCGGGTCGAAGGCGCGAATCGAGTCGATGCTGTCGTCCAGCAGTTCGATGCGCAAGGGCGAATCGGCACCCATCGGGTAGACGTCCAGCAGGCCGCCGCGCACGGCAAAGTCGCCCGGGTCCAGCACCTGCGGCACGTTGCGGTAGCTGGCCGATTCCAGCCGGAGTTTTTCGGCATCGAAGTCCAACTGCTGGCCGACCCGGTAGTCGAAGCTGCCGCCGGCGATATGGCGCAGCGGAGGCAGCCGTTGCATCAACGTCTGCACCGGCACTACCACGATGCCGTGCGTTAGCGTTGGCAGCGTATGCAGGGCGGCCAGGCGCTGGGAAATGATGTCCGGGTGCGGGCTGAACTGGTCGTAGGGCAGGGTTTCCCAATCCGGAAACGGCAGCACCGGCAGGTCGCCAGCAGGCCCCAGCAGCGTATGCAGATCCGCTTCCAACTGGTGCGCGTCATGGTTGTCGCGCGCGATGGCCAGCAACGGGCCGTCATGATTCTCGGCCGCACGGGCCAGGAACCACGCCAGCGCGGTGGGCGAGGTCGGCGCACGCCACCAGGCGCGGGTCTGGCCGCGCTTGGGCAGGGGAGGAATGGGGAATGCGGGGGGACGTGAGGTGGGTTTGGTCATCTGCGCACAAAACAACGGCAGCGCCGGGTGCGGTCGCACCCAGCGCAAGGGAGGCCAGTTTAACCGCTGCCGTCCGGCGGTGCGCCGCCGCTCACTCCGCGGTAAGCGGGTCGATGATGGTGTTTACTTCAGAAACCCGGTCGGCCGGAAATCCGCCCTGGCGGGCGTGTTCGCGGATCATCTCGGCGTTCGGTGCGATGTAGACGCAATACACCTTGTCGGCGGTGACGTAGCTGTGCTGCCACTGGATTTTCGGCCCCAGCGATTGCAATACATCGCAGGACTTCTGCGAGATGGCGTGAAGTTCCTGCGGCGACAGCTTGCCGGCGCCGGGGATGTCGCGTTCGATGACGTAGCGGGGCATGTCGGTCTCCTCATGTCAGGGGCGTGCTTCGAATACCAGGTTGAAAGGGGTTTGCGCGGCGCGGCGGAACTGGCTGAAACCGGCCTCTTCCATGACTGCCCGCAAGCGGACCTCGCCGGCCTGCGCGCCCAGCGCCGGTCCTTGGCGCGCCAGCGACACCGGCACGCAGATCTGCGAAGACGCGCCGTAGTACACGCGCCCCACCGGGTTGAGATTGTCTTCGACGCGGTCGCCGGCAAACGGTTCCACCAGCAGGCAGTGACCGTCGGCTTTCAACGCCTGCCGCGCGTGCCGCGCTGCGCCGGCCGGGTCGCCCATGTCGTGCAGGCAGTCGAAGAACGCGATCAGGTCGAAGTCGCTATCGTGGTAACCGGTCGCATCGGCCACCTCGAAGCGCGCATTGTCGGCGCCGACGCTGCGCGCGCGTTCGCCGGCGATGCGGATCGACTCGGGGTGATAGTCGTAGCCGACGAACTGCGACTGCGGGTAGGCCTGCGCCATCAGCACCGTGCTGGCGCCATGGCCGCAGCCCACGTCGGCCACCTTGGCTCCGCTGCTCAGCTTGGCGGCGGCGCCGTCCAGCGCCGGCAACCATTCGTTCAACAGATGCGCGTTGTAGCCGGCGCGGAAGAAGCGCTCGGTGCCGTGGAACAGGCACGGGTGGTGTTCGCCCCATTCCAGCCCTTCGCCGCTGCGGAAGTTGTCGACCGTACGGTCCAGCGCGTGGAACACCGCCTCGATGATGTAGTAGGCGCCGGGCAGATCGACCGGCCCGCCCGGGTCGGCCAGGCACAGCGCCTGTTCTTCCTCCAGCCGGTAGCGGCCGCTGTCGGGCTCGTAGCTCAGGTAGCCGCCGGCGGCCTGGTTGGCCAGCCATTCGCGCACGTAGCGCTCGTGGGTGCCGGTGCGTGCGGCCAGTTCGGCCGACGTGGCAGGGCCTTGCGCCAAGGCCTTGTACAGGCCCAGCCGGTCGCCGGCCAGGATCAACGTGGCGCTGATTGCCGCGCCCAGGTCGCCGACCGCCTTGCCGAGAAAATCGTTGAGTTTCGCTTCGCTGATGCTCATGGGACCACTCCCGCGCCGAACAACGGCAGGGCCTGCCGCGGGCTCCCCACTAGGGGCAACGGGGGCCGGGGCACAGGCAGGACAAACGGGAAGCGACGGCGAATCCGCCGGCGGTGCGGGCATTCAATCCGGCCGGACACCCAGACGGAGAATCGAGGGGCTCAGCCCCAAGCGGGCCAGGCCGTTCTGTCAGGGATTGAGATCCAGCACCACCCGCACCAGGCCGGGGGTATCGAGTTCGCGTACGCGGTTGAAGCCCAGCGACTGCGCCAGCTGCAGCATCGGCAGGTTGCTGTCCAGCACGTCGCCGTACAGCCGGTCCAGCTTCTTGGACTTGGCCCATTTGACCAGTTTGCGCATCAGGTGCCGGCCCAGGCCCTGTCCGGCGATGAAATGGCTGACCAGGATGGCGAACTCGGCATCGCGGCTGCGTCCGACGACCGCCGCGCGCGCCACCGCGCCAACCAGCGCTTCGCCGGGCGGCAGCGGCTCGGTGGCCACCAGCGCAAATTCGTTCTGCGGGTCCGGCTGACTCAGCCGCTGCGCCATTTCCGGGGTCAGTTCCTTGAGCGCGTACAGGAAACGCTGGCGGATTTCGTCCGGCCCCAGCAGGCTGAAGGCGCCGCGGATGGGACCGGCATCCTCCGGGCGAATCGGACGGATCAGCAGCTCGCGTCCGCTGGGAAGGCGGAACTGCTCGTGCCAGGGAGGAAGTCGCTTGTGGCCGGTCATGATGGCTGGATCATCCCACGTCTGCAGTGAATGGTTGCTCTAGGGCGTGTCGTCGATTCCCGAGCGGCCTGCCCGGGAAGCGACGACACGTTCTGGACCGATAGGGAAAGTCACGGTGTTTTCCAGCGGTTGCCAGGTGGTTGCGCATGGCCGACCCGAGCGACGACGGGCGCACCGGCCGGCGGCGGCGACCCGGGCACAATGCATCCGCCCCCAAAGTTAATGGCTCCGCCTAGAATTACCGCCGGACGAAGAGGATATTCCCATGGCAGGTGGCGGTGATTCTACGCGCGCGATTTTCTTTGCGCTGGGAGCGAATCTGGCGATTGCCGCCGCCAAGGGCGTGGCGGCCTTTGTAACCGGTTCCGGCGCGATGCTGGCCGAAACCGTCCATTCGCTGGCCGACTGCGGCAACCAGTTGCTGTTGCTGCTGGGCCTGCGCCAGGCGCGGCGGCCGGCCTCGTCGGAATATCCGCTGGGTTATGGCCGCGCCATTTACTTCTGGTCGTTTCTGGTGGCGGTGATGCTGTTCAGCATCGTCGGAATGTTCTCGCTGTACGAGGGCGTACACAAGCTGCAGCGGCCCGAGCCGCTGCGGCAATGGGGCTGGGCGGTGGGCGTGCTGGCCTTCGCCATCGTGGCCGAAGGCATATCGATGCGCGCCTGCCTGCAGGAGGTAAACAAATCGCGCGGCGGCCGTTCGCTGTGGCGCTGGTTCCGCGACAGCCGGCAGGCCGAACTGGTGGTGATTTTCGGTGAGGATCTGGCCGCGCTGCTGGGCTTATTATTCGCGCTGTTGGCGGTGGTGCTGTCGGTGATCACCGGCAATCCGCTGTGGGATGCCATCGGCACCATGGCGATCGGTGCGCTGCTGATCGTCATTGCGGTATTGGTGGCCATCGAAATCAAGGCCATGCTGATTGGACAGAGCGTCGATCCGGTGCTGGAACAGCGATTGCTGGACTATCTGAAAGCGCGCGCCGAAATCGAAAAGCTGATCCATGTCATTACCTTGCAGCAGGGCAATGAGGTGGTGGTGTCGGTGCAGGCGGTCATGCGGCAGCGCGAGGATGTGCATGCGTTGCTGTTGGACATCAACCGGGTGGAAGACGAACTGAAGGCCGATTTTCCGGTGGTGCGCTGGACATTCTTCGAACCGGATCTGCCGCGCGCCCAGCAGGTGGGCAGGCAGGGCGCACCGGCCGCATGAGAACTCCCGCCGCCATCGCCTTGTCCGCCGCCATCGTCCTGGCCGGCCTGGCCGCGCTGGCCGGCTTATCGTTTGTCGGTTACCGGGCAATGCAGGGGCCGCTGAAAACAGAATCGCAGAAGAACCGTGGGGGCGACATGACAGAATCGGCGCAACGCGCATTGCAACCCCATCAGGCGGCGCTGGCGGCGACGGTCCGCGCCAAGCGGGAACTGATCCCGCAGCCCTGGGCTGGAGACGAACTGCTGGCCAGCAAACTGGGCGGCCGCGCGTACTGGCCGGCTGGACAGCCATTCCCCGCCACCGCCGACGGTACGCCGATGACGCTGCTGGCGCAGATCGATCTGGCCGAAGCCGCGATGCCCGGCTATCCGCAGCATGGTCTGCTGCAGTTCTTCATTTCCGCCGGCGATTTCTATGGCGCCGGCCTCGATGGGCCGATGGAGATGGAGGCGCTGGCCGAGCCGCACGGTTTTCGCGTGGTGTACTGGCCGCAGCCGTTGTCCGCCGACGCCGCTCCCGTGCCCGAGCCGCGGCCGGGCGACTTCCTGCCGTTCGACCCGACCAGGCCGCGACGGATCCTGTTCGCCGCCGGCGAAGAGACCATCGGCGCCAACGATGCCGGTTTCGAACAGGTGGCCGGCGCTTCGGTCGACGAGATTGCCACCCGCTATGCCAGCGCCAACGGCTTGCCGCAGGATGAGGTAAGCGATGCGCTGTACGAATCGCTGGAACGTTTTGGCCACAAGCTGGGCGGCCACCCGGACTTTACCCAGAGCGATCCGCGCGCACCGGGCGGGGGCTGGCTGCTGCTGCTGCAACTGGACAGCGACGATCAGATGATGTGGGGCGATTCGGGCGTGGCCAATTTCTTCATTCGCCAGCAGGATCTGGTGCGTGCGGATTTCAGCCGCGTGGCGTTTCATTGGGATTGCTACTAGCCGGCGCCATGACGCTTCAAGGCTGCACGGTCGCTCCAGGGCGCCGGCGTTGCAGCGCGTGTAGGAGCGAGGTCAGCCGAGTGGGTCCCGATAGCCGCTCGGTGCGCAAGGCGAACAATGCGCCGCCGCGCACGCGGATGGCGAACAGGCAAGCGGCATCGTTGGCGGGCCCGCAATCGCGATTGAGGTTGCTCCGGACAGGCTTGTACGAACCAGCCCGCTTCCGTATTCGGCTGTTGTGGGAGCGACGTGAGTCGCGACGGGCTCCCGGAAACACTCCATCGCGACTGGTCCGCTCCACAGGGCGCGGATGGATTATTCCTGTTTCAACCACTCCAGCCGGGTGGTGGCGCCGGCCTCGCCCAGCACGCGTTTGAGCATTGGCAGGGCGGGGGCCAACTCCTGGTCGAACTGCCAGGGCGGGTTGAGGATCAGCATGCCGCTGCCGTTGAGCCGCAGCGGCGAATCGTCCGGGCGTATCTGCAGTTCGGCCAGCAGCACGGACTTGGCCGGCAGCGCTGCCGCCTTGCGGAAGAAATGCATCAGGCTGCGGCGCAGCTTGATCGGGTACCAGACCGCGTAGATCGCATTGGGCCAGCGCGCCATCGCCTCGCGCAGGGTGGCGATGATTTGCGGGTATTCGGCGTCCTGTATCTCATACGGCGGGTCGATCAGCACCAGCCCGCGTGCGAACCGGGTTTCGCCAATCCTGGGCGGCAGCAACGCCTTGATGGCGGCGTAGCCATCGCGCGCATGCACGGCCACCCTGCCATCGTGGGCGAACAGTTCCTTCAGCGCCTGCGCTTCCTCCGGTTGCAGTTCGCAGGCGGCCAGGCGGTCCTGAATGCGTAATGCCTGCGCCACCAGCAGCGGCGAGCCGGGGTAGGCGACCAGTGCGCCGACCGGGTTGATGGCCTGGACGGCGCGCAGGTAGCGTTCCACCGCTTCCGGCGCTTTCGGCTCGCCCATCAGCTTGAGGATGCCGGCATCGGCTTCGGCGGTCTTGCGGCTTTCCGCTGCGCTCAGCAGGTAATGCCCGCGTCCGGCATGGGTGTCCAGCACGAAGAACGGCGAGTCCTTGCGTTTCAGCGCTTCAATCAGCGCCAACAGCGTGATGTGCTTGAGGACGTCGGCATGGTTGCCGGCATGGAAGGCGTGGCGGTAGTTCATGCGATCAGTCTACGCGGTCGGCGGCCCGGGGCTGCGCAGCTGACAGGCTGCGGCTTCATTCTTCAACCATTGCCTTACCCGCAACAATGCAGGATCCGCATCGCGAGCCGATGGCCACACCAGGTGCGAGTCGAACCCGCGCAGTACCGGGCCGGGCAATGCCTGCAGCGTTCCGTCGCGCAGTTCGTCGGCCACCAGGACGCGGTTGGCCAGCACCGCGCCTTGTCCGGCGATTGCCGCCTGGATGGCATGCGCCTCGTCGGAAAACTGCAGCAGACGGATTCCTTTGGGCATGGTCAGCCCGGCCTCGCGAAACCAGCGCGGCCAATCCGGCGTGCGCTCATCCTGCAGGCGCCAGTCGTAGGCCAGGATGGACGTATGCGCCAGTTGCGCGGACGTCAGCGGTCCCAGCCAGGGGCTTGCGACGGCGACGAACTCGTTGGACAGCAGATATTCCGCGCTCAGGCCGGGGTACTGGCCGCCGCCGTAGCGCACCGCCAGATCCGCACCGTGGTTGTGCAGGTCGGCCGGCTCGTCGGAAGCGTGCAGGTGCAGATCGATGTCCGCGCCGGTAGCCGCAAAGCCGGGCAGGCGCGGCACCAGCCAGCGCGCGGCGAATCCGCGGGTGACCGACAGCGTGACGATCGGCCGCGCATGCCCGGGGCGCAGGCTGTCCAGCGTCTGCGCGATGTCGTCCAGCGCGTTGCGCACCACCGGAAACAGCATTGCGCCCGCCCGCGTCAGCTGCACCGCACGCGACTGCCGCTTGAACAACGACACCCCCAGACGTTCCTCCAGCGCGCGGATCTGGTGGCTGACGGCGGTGGGTGTGATGGCCAGTTCGTCGGCAGCGCGCCGGAAGCTGAGGTGGCGCGCGGCAGCCTCGAACACCCGCAGCGAACCCAACGGCGGCAGCTGGCGCCTGGGACGAGCCTGATCTGGATGAGAAATTTTCATCTTATGGCAGAGAAATCATCGCTTTTGTTGGTTGGCGCGGCTTGAAATCATGTCGCCAACGGGGCTGGTTGTCCCGGTCTTTCAAATGATAGGTGAGATATGTTCAGGATTCTGCATCTGGATGCCAGCGCGCGCCCCGGCCGGTCCGGCCAACAGGCTCATGGCTCCCATACGCGCCGGCTCAGTGCGCGTTTCGTCGAACGCTGGCGCACGCTGCGGCCGGGCGACACGGTGACCTACCGGGACATCGGCGCGGCGCCCCCTTCCCCCGTCACTGGCGACTGGATCCGCGCCGCGTTCACGCCGCCGGCGCGGCGGGAACCCTGGATGCAGCAGGCGCTGGCCGAGAGCGACAGCCTGGTCGATGAGCTGGTAGCCAGCGATCTGATCGTCGCCGGGGTGCCCATGTACAACTTCGGGATGCCCGCGCAGTTCAAGGCCTACATCGACAACGTGGTCAGGGTCGGGCGTACGTTCGGGTTCGACCGCAAGCGCCCGGGCGAGCCTTACTGGCCCATGCTGGCGGGGCAGGGCAAGCGGCTGGTCATCCTCAGCGCGCGCGGTGATTTCGGCTATGCGCCGGGACAGCGGCTGGTGCACATGAACCACGTCGAAAACGGCGTCGCCACGCCATTGCAGTACATTGGCATCGATTGCGCCGCCAGCGTGGCAGTGGAGTACGACGAGTTCGGCGATGAGCGCCTGGCGCAATCGTTGCGGCAAGCCGAAGCCGAAGTGGACCGCTGGGTGGACGTGCTGGCCGGGGATGCGGGCGCAGCAACGGCGTGCGGCTAGCGCGTGTCGTCAATTCCCGAGCAGGCCGCGCCGCGGCTGCCCAACGGCGCCATTGCCCTATATCCTGCCCGCCATGCCGACGATTCTGATTGCCGAAGACGAGCCCGCCATTGCCGATGCGGTGCTGTATGCGCTGCGCAGCGAGGGCATGCAGGCCGAACACCGTCTGCTGGGACGGGACGTGGTGCCGCGCCTGCGCGCTGGCGGCGTGGACCTGGTGGTGCTGGATGTCGGCCTGCCGGATGTCAGCGGTTTCGATGTGTGCCGCGAGCTGCGCGGCTTCAGCCAGGTGCCGGTGATCTTCCTGACCGCGCGCAACGACGAGATCGACCGCGTGCTGGGCCTGGAACTGGGCGCCGACGACTACATGGCCAAGCCGTTCTCGCCGCGCGAGCTGGTGGCGCGGGTGCGCGCGCGGCTGCGCCGCAGCCAGCCGCCGATGCCGCAAGGCTGGACCACGCATGGCGAATTCGCCGTCGACCGCGAAGGCCACCGCATCCGCTTCCGCGACCAGCCGCTGGAACTGACCCGCTACGAGTACGCGCTGATGGCTGCGCTGCTGCAGCGCCCGGGCGCCATCCTCAGCCGCGCGCAGCTGATGGACCGCGGCTGGGACAGCGATGCCGACAGCGCCGACCGCACCGTCGATACCCACATCAAGACGCTGCGGACCAAGTTGCGCGCCGCCGGGGTGGAGAACGATCCCATCCGCACCCACCGCGGCCTCGGCTACGCGTTCGAGATCTAGAGGATGTCATGGGCTTGGAGATGAGATGCATTGTCCGCCAGCGCCGTTGCAGCAGGACGCCCGGCGCCGTCCTTCCGGCGGCGCCCACGCCGGGCGGGTGCCCACGCCGGGCAGGTGCTCAAGCCGGGCAACGCGGCGGCGGCCTTCGCACTCGCTCCAACGTTGATAACACCCTCTGATGCGCCTGGGCCTGCGGCTGTTCCTGGGGTTCTTCCTGATCGTCGGGCTGGCCGCGTTCTTCGTGATGCGCGTGTTCGTCAACGAGGTCAAGCCGGGAGTGCGGCAGGCGATGGAGTCGACCCTGGTCGATGCCGCCAATGTGCTGGCGGTGATGGCTGCCGACGATCTGAAGGCCGGGCGCATCAATGACGGCAAGTTCATGCGCGACCTGGCCCAGGCGCAGCAACGCGACCTGCGCGCCACCATCTGGCGCTTTCCCAAGCGCCGCGTCGACTACCGCATCACCATCACCGATGCGGCCGGCATTGTCGTGTTCGATTCCGAAGGCCGCGACCTGGGCCGCGACAATTCGCGCTGGAACGACGTCTACCGCACCTTGCGCGGCGAATACGGCGCCCGTTCCAGCCCGGAAACGCCGGGCGACGATACCCGCACCGTGATGCACGTTGCCGCGCCGATCCGCGACGGCGATCGGCTGATCGGCGTGCTTACCCTGGCCCAGCCCAATGCCAGCATCGACCCGTTCATCACTGCCAGCCAGCGCAGCATCATTCGTCAGGGAGGATGGCTGATCGGCTTGTCGGCGTTGATCGGCATTCTGATGACGTGGTGGTTGATGCGCGGCATCAACCGGCTCAACCGCTATGCGCAGGCGGTCAGCGCCGGCCAGCCGGTGGCGCCGCCGCCGCCGCGCCGCGACGAAATCGGCGACCTGGGCCGTGCGGTGGAGCAGATGCGCCGCAAGCTGGAAGGCAAGGCCTATGTGGAGCAGTACGTGCAATCGCTGACCCACGAGATGAAGAGCCCGCTGGCGGCCATTCGGGGCGCCGCCGAACTGCTGCAGGAGCCGCTGCCGGAACAGGAGCGCCAGCGTTTTGCCCGCAACATCCAGACCCAGCAGCAGCGGCTGACCGAAACCATCGACAAGCTGCTGGCGTTGGCCGAAGTCGAACAGCACGGCTGGCTGCAGAAGCACGAACCGGTCGCCGTCGCGGCGCTGCTGGCGGAAGCAGGCGAAGGCGTATCGGCCAAGCTGGCGGCGGCGGGACTGGCATTGTCGGTGGAGGTCGAAGACCCCGCGGCGATCATCCATGGCGACGCCTATCTGCTGCGCCAGGCGCTTTCCAACCTGCTCGACAACGCCATCGCGTTCTCGCCGCCCGGCGGAACGATCTTCCTGTCCGGCACGATAGACGACGGCATGCTGGAGCTGCGGGTGAGCGATCAGGGGCCGGGCATTCCGGACTACGCCCACCAGCGCGTATTCGAACGCTTCTATTCGCTGCCGCGTCCCGGCGGCGAGCCGCGCAGCTCCGGGCTGGGCCTGCCATTCGTGGCCGAAGTGGCGCGACTGCACGGCGGCCAGGCGGATCTGACCAATCTGGAATCCGGCGGCGCGCAGGCGAGGCTGCGGCTGCCGTTGGCTTAGCGGACCGAAGCCTTTGTTTCTTTGTGGGAGCGACGTCAGTCGCGATGAAGCTCTCCCGGTAAAGCTTCATCGCGACTGACGTCGCTCCCACAAGGAGAAGGTTCTCGATTGGGCGCAGAATGCCGGGCGCCACTTCACACAGACTTCAAACCCGGCACAACGCCCGCCCACAACCGGGCCGCAAGCTGCGCCCTGTATTCCAACCGGGGCAAACCGATGAAGTCGCTGAAGTTGCTGTTGCGTTTTCTTACCGTGGGCGGGCTTGTGCTGCTGCTGCTGATTCCGCTGCTGATGATTCGCGGCACCGTGCACGATCGCGAACGCTACCGCGCGCAGGCCGAGGAGCGCGTTTCGCAGAGCATGGCCGGTCCGCAGCAATTGGTCGGGCCGTTGCGGGTCGTGCCGTGGACCGACACCCGCACCGTCGCCGCCACCGGCGCCGATGGCCGGCCGGAAACGCGGGTGGAAACCACCGAGGGCTATCTGTACCAGACGCCGGAAACGATGGATGTCAGCGGCGGCATGGCGCCGGACACCCGCCGCATCGGCTTGTACGACGTGCGCGTGTTCCAGTGGTCGGCGCAACTGCATGCCGGTTTTCCGGAACTGGCGCTGACCGAAACCGAAGGCCGCAAGTATGGCCAACCCTATCTGGTCGTAGGCATTGTCGACGTGCGCGGCCTGGTCGGTACGCCCAAGCTGACCATCGACGGCGCCGACCTGGCGCTGCAGTCCGGTACCGGTGCAATGTCCGCCAGGATGGCCGGCGTGCACGCGATGCTGCCGGCGCCGGGCGCCGACGCTGCGGCAACGCTGCCCGCCAGCCAGCTGCAACTGGATTTCGCGCTGGCCGGTACGCAGTCGCTGGGCATCGCGCCGGTTGCCGACAGCAACCGCATCCGCCTGCACTCGGAATGGCCGCACCCGCTGTTCGGCGGCCGCTTCCTGCCCAATGACCGCACCATCGACAGCAAGGGCTTCAGCGCAAGCTGGGAAATCTCGTCGCTGGCCAGCGATGCGCAGGCCCAGCTTGGCCGCCATGACGGCGAAAAGCTGACCAGCCGGCAGAAGGCCTATGGCGGCGCGGCCATGGAAGGCGCCAGCGTAACCGCCATCGACAGCATCGATGTCAGCCTGGTCGACCCGGTCGACGTCTACACCCAGGCCGACCGCGCCAGCAAGTACGGCATCCTGTTCGTGGTGCTGACCTTTGTCGGCTTCGCCTTGTTCGAACTGATCAAGCGCCTGCCGATACACCCGCTGCAGTACCTGCTGGTCGGCCTGGCGCTGGCGATCTTCTTCCTGCTGCTGCTCAGCCTGTCCGAGCACATTGAATTCTGGAAAGCGTATTTGGCTTCGGCGGGCGCGTGCATCGGTTTGCAGGCGGTGTACCTGTCCGGCGTGCTGAAGAGCTGGCGGCGCGCGGCGGGCTTTGCGGCGATGCTGACCGCGCTCTATGGCGTGCTGTACGGGCTGCTGGTGTCAGAAAACAACGCGCTGTTGATGGGCTCGCTTCTGCTGTTCGGCATCCTGGCCGCCATCATGTGGGTGACCCGCAAGGTCGACTGGTACGAGCTGGGCAGTTCGCTGCGCTGAGACCGACATGCTGGACCCGCAAATCCTGCACCAGCGTGCCAGCCGGGTGTTGCCCATACGCCTGCAGACCACTGCGCTGATGTCCGATGCGGATGGCGCCGAGCGGCCGGACGCGATGCGGTTGCTGATCCGGCGCTGCCGGAGCGGAGCCATCCGTTTCCGGCTGGCGACGGAAACCCTGGCCGGGCTGGCGCAGGCACCGCTGGACTATCTGAAGCAGGCGACCACGGCCCGGGAAGGCCTGGGCCGCAGGCGGCCGCCGCTGCGCTACGGTCCATGGCAGACGGTGGCGGCACCGCACGGGATGGGCTTTGTCACCTGCAGCGTCGATGGCCGCGCCACGCTGTGGCTGATCCCTGGCCAGCAGCTGGCGGTGTACGGATGGAACGACCGCGGCCTGTGCGCTGGCTGGGAGGCAGGCCCATGGACATGCTGACGCCGGCTCGGCTGGCGGCGTCGAGTGATTGGAGCCGGGCGGGTGCGGCAAGGACAAGCTGCCAACCCCCGGCGTTTCGCCCCGGCCGGTGGCGTGCGTTAGAGTTCAGGGATGGATTCTGCGCATGCCATCGGCCTTTTCCGCGGCCCGGAAATCGTTCCCTATCTCGATGAGGTCGCCCGCCTGCGCATTGCCGTGTTCGGCGACTGGCCGTATCTGTACCGGGGCGATATGGGCTACGAACGCGATTATCTGGCCGCCTATGCGCAGTCGAAGGACAGCCTGTTCGTGCTGGCCTTCGACGGAGGACAGGTCGTCGGCGCATCGACCGGGCTGCCGCTGGCCGACGACGGCGCGGCGTTCTCGCGGCCGTTCGTCACCGCCGGCATCGCGGTGCCGGACGTGTTCTATTTCGGCGAATCGGTGCTGCTGCCGCAGTACCGCGGACGCGGCATCGGCCATGCGTTCTTCGACCACCGCGAGCAGCACGCGCGGCAGCTGGGCCGGTTCCGCTGGACCGCGTTCTGTTCGGTGGATCGCGACGCCGGCGACCCGCGCAGGCCGCCGCACCACCGCGGCAACGAGGCGTTCTGGCAAAAGCGCGGTTACGTGCGCCAGCCGGGCATGACCATGCTGCTGCCATGGGAGGAAGCGGGAGAAGGCGAAGTGATCCATGCGCTGACCTTCTGGTTGCGTCCGCTGGAGCCAAGGGCATGAAGACAGCCGTGGCCAAATACCCGATTGAGCCGGTGCGCGACTTTGCCGCCTTTGCCGACAAGCAGGCCCGCCTGCTGGAAGCGGCGGCGCGGCAGGGCGCGCGCATCGCGGTGCTACCCGAATACCTGTCGCTGGAACTGGGGGCGGTCTTCGATGACGGCGTACGCGGCGATCTGGCCGCCTCGCTGCAGGCCATCCAGTCCCTGCATGCGCCGTGGCTGGAGCTGTTTTCGCGGATCGCAGCGGAACAGCGCATGCATGTGATTGCCGGCAGTTTCCTGTTGGCGTCCGGCGAAGGACGCTACCGCAACCGTTCGTACTGGTTTACCCCGGAAGGCCGCCACGGCTGGCAGGACAAGCTGCAGCTGACCGGCTTCGAGAAATCGGCCGGCAGCATCGACGGTGGCGATGTGTTGAAGGCCTTCCAGGCCGACGGCATCCGCGCCGGCATTTCGGTCTGCTACGACGTCGAGTTCCCGTTGCCGGTGCGTGCACAGTACGAGGCCGGCGTCCGATTGCTGCTGGTGCCCAGTTGCACGGACACGCTTGCCGGCGCCACCCGGGTGCGTGTTGGCTGCCTGGCGCGTGCGCTGGAAAACCGCATGTTCGTTGCGCAATCGGTCACCGCCGGCCACGCGCCGTGGAGTCCGGCGCTGGATGTGAATACTGGCGAGGCGACGATCTATGCGCCGATGGATGCGGGTTTCCCGGCCGATGGCATCGTTGCGCAGACAACCGGCGATCAGGTCTGGGCGATTGCCGATCTGGATTTTGCCGCGTTCGAAGCCAGCCGTGCCGTGGCGCAGGTGGCCAATGATCGCGACTGGCCGGCGCAGTCGCTGCCGACCATCGTGCGTGCGCAGGTCGAGCCGCTATAGCGCGCGGTATTTATCCCTACTGTAGGAGCGAGGTGAGTCGCGATGGCACCCCGCCAGCCGCTCGGGGCGCACGATGAAAACGCGCCGCGGCGTGCGCGGATGAACAGGCAGGCTGCCATCGTTGCCGGACTCGCAATCGCGACTCACGTCGCTCCTACAAGGACAGCGGGTATAGACGAACTCAGGCGAATAGACTGACGCCCGGTACGATCCAGATCGACAGCGCTGCCAGCAGCGAGCCGATTGCCGTGGCTGCCAGGACATCGCTGGGATAGTGCAACCCCAGCACCACGCGCGACACCGCCACGCAGGCGGCGAACGGAATCAGCAACGGCGCCAGCGATGGGTAATGCGCCAGCGCGACGATGGTGAAGGCGACCGCGTGCAGGGTATGCCCGGACGGGAACGAGAATTCGTCCAGCGGCGCAATCCAGGCGCGGATGCGCATGTCGGCGGCGAACGGCCGTGGCCGCCGGGTCCAGCGCTTCAGCAGTTTGTACAGCGTCAGCGCGATGACGCCGGTCGTAGCCAGATGCGCCGCCGCCGCCAGCCCATGCAGGCCGTCGAACGCGATCAGCGCGCCCATCAGCGCGTACCAGAACACGCCATCGCCCAGGCGGCTGACCGCGGCGAAGAAGCGCCGCACCGGGTGGCGTTCGCACCAACGGTTGGCGCGCAGGCACCAGCCGGTGTCGCGGCCAAGCAGAACGTTACGCGACGGCGGCTGGCGCATGGCGGTTCCTCGTGTCGACCAATCCGGAAAGCAGCTCATCGAAATCGGCGGCCACCTGCTCGGGCTGCAGCGACTGCACCGAGGCGCAGGCGGCAGCGCCCATCGCCTGGCGCAGCGCATCCTGTCGGCCCAGCTCGACGGTGGCGGCAATGAATCCGGCATCGCTGTCGACTGCCGCGCCGTGCGCGCCGTCGCGCAGATGCTCGCGCGCGGCGCCGTAGTTGAACGCCACCGTCGCCACGCCGCTGGCCATGGCCTCCAGCGTCACGTTGCCGAACGTCTCGCTGTGGCTGGGGAACAGGAACAGATCGCCGCTGGCGAAATGCCGCGCCAGGTCGTCGCCGCGCTGCACGCCGCAGAAAATGAAATCCGGGTTGGCGCGCGCCAGCGATTCGCGCATCGGGCCATCGCCAACCCAGATGAAGCGCGCGTCCGGACGGCTGCGCTGCAGTTCGCGAAAGGCGGCGACCGCCAGAAGCAGGTTTTTCTCGGCAGCGATGCGGCCCACGTAGATTGCCGCCAGCCCGTCCTGGCCCAGTCCCCATTGCGAACGCAACGCGTCGTCGCGGCGGCCTGGGCCGAACTGGCCGATATCGACCGCCCGCGCCAGCCGCACCACCCGTTCGAATCCATGCGATTGCAGGAATTCCGCCAGTTCGCGCGTCGGCACCAGCGTGGCCTGGGCGCTGTTGTGGAAACGGCGCATCCAGCGCAGCGCGCTCTTCTGCAGGAACGCGGCGCCGTAGTCGCGCATGTATTCGTCGAAGCGGGTATGGAAACCGGTTGCGGCGGGAATGCCGCAGCGCCGCGCCGCGCGCAGCGCCGACCACCCCAGCGGGCCTTCCGTGGCCACATAGATCGCATCCGGCGTTGATTCCTTCCACAATTGCATCAGCTTGCGGGTCGCCGGCAGGCCGAACTTCAGCCCCGGATAGCGCGGCAGGCTGGCGCCGCGGACCAGCAGGTCGCCGTTGGGCGCCGCATCGCCGTCCTGGCGCGGGCGCACCACCGAAACCAGGTGGCCGCGGTTGCGCAGCCCCTGTTCCAATCCCTGCACGGTCAGCGCAACGCCGTTGACCTCGGGCGGGTAGGTTTCGGTGACGATGGCATAGCGCATACGCGGCTCCACGTTTTGCGTATGCTGCGGCGGCGCAATGACCTGGTTGTTGCAGACAGATGACGCTGCGGTGACGGCGCCGCAGGTTCAGGCAACGAAGGGCCTGAAAACGACACCCAGGCCCTGCATGTCCTCCGGTTCTCCCAGCAGGTCCGATTTCAGCAGCGGCCGCGCGTGAATCCAGTCCTTGCCCACCACCAGCCGCAGTTCTTCGCCGATGGCGGTCAGATCCAGGGTCGGGATGGGTTCGGCCTCGTGCGCGCGGTGCAGCAGCACCGCCAGCCGCAGCAACGCGGCCTTGCGCTTGGCGCTGACCAACAGGCGGTCGGGAATGGCGTCGAAGGCATTCTTGGGGATGCCGCGGCGGTGGGTGCGCACCAGCGCGGCCAACACCTGCTGTTCCTGCCGCGAGAAGCCGGAAATATCCGAATGCTCCAGCACGTAGGCGCCGTGCGCATGGTATTGGCTGTGCGCGATGGCCAGTCCGATCTCGTGCAGGCGCGCGGCCCAGATCAGCATGCGCGCGTCGTCGTCGTCCAGGCCCCAGCTGTCCTCCACCTGTTCGAACAACCGCATCGCCGTGGCTTCCACGCGCGCGGCCTGGAATTCGTCGATGCCGTAGCGCTGCATCAGCGCGGCGGTGGACAGGTCGCGCGGGTCGTTGTCGCTGCCGCGGCCCAGCATGTCGTAGAGGATGCCTTCGCGCATCGCCGCCTTGCTGACCATCAGCCGTTGCAGCCCCAGCGCCTCGAACGCGGCCTCCAGCACCAGCACGCCGCCGGCGATGATCGGGCGGCGGTCGTTGGACAGCCCGGGCAGGTCGATGTCGTCGATGCGGTCCGCCTGCAGCAGCCGGTCGCGCAATTGCGGCAGCGCGTCGGCGGTGATGGCGCCCTTGGTCAGCTTCATCGCCGCGCAGATTTCGCCGATGGCCTTGTGCGTGCCGGAAGAGCCGACCGCTTCCTGCCAGCCCAGATTGCGGTACAGCCCGGAGAACTGCTGGAATTCCGAACCCAGTTCGGTCAGCGCGTCCTTCCAGCGCTTCTTCGACAGCTTGCCGCCGGCAAAGAAGCGGCGGGTGCTGGCAATGCAGCCGGCCTGCAGGCTTTCGCGTTCCAGCGTCTCGAAACCGCGGCCGATGATGAATTCGGTGGAACCGCCGCCGATATCGATGACCAGCCGCAGCTGCCCCGGCTTGGGCGGTTGCGCATGGGCCACGCCCAGGTAGATCAGGCGCGCCTCTTCGCGCCCGGACACCACTTCGATCGCCTTGCCCAGCGCCGCTTCGGCGGGCACCAGGAACTGCTGCGGCGACGACAGCTGGCGTACGGTATTGGTTGCCAGCGCACGTACGCGGGCGGGCGGCACCTCGCGGATGCGCTGGCCAAAGCGGGCCAGGCAATCCAGCGCGCGCTGGCGCGCTGCGTCCGAGAGTCCACCCTTGCCATCAAGCCCATCGGCCATGCGTACGGTTTCGCGCAACCGGTCCACCACCCGCAGCTGCCCCAGCACGTAGCGTGCGACCACCATGTGGAAACTGTTGGACCCCAGATCGATCGCTGCGAACAGATCGCCATCCTGAAGCGGCGGCGAGGCGGGAGGGGGAAGGGGCGGCATGGCGGGAAGTTTAGCGGGTGTTGGTTGCGGATGCCGCAATCTGCGGGAGTCGTACCGGCATGCCGACACGGATGAGTCGCGATCGTATCGCCCAAGGGTGTCGAAGGTCCTGCAAGAAGCGCCGCAGATGCCGTTGCGTAGGGCGGGCCCTGGCCCGTCGTTGCCATCCTTCGGACATCCCGGCAATCATCGGGACCATCCGGCAGCGGAAAAGACGGCGGGCCAAGTCCGGCACTGCCGGCGCAACGCCGGTCGGCGCGCTACACCTTCGACAGCAGCATCGCCTGCGCCGAGTGGGGCAGCTGTCCTTCCGCCGGGACCAGCTTGCGGTACTCGCCGTTGGCATCCAGCTCCCATGCGTTCACGTTGTCGTCCAGGTAGTTCTGCAACACGTCTTGATAGACCTGGCGGGCCAGGTCCGGGTCCAGAATGGGGAAGCAGGTTTCCACCCGGTGCAGCAGATTGCGTTCCAGCCAGTCGGCGCTGGCGCAATACAGTTCCGGCGCGCCGTCGTTGCCGAACCAGTACACCCGGCTGTGTTCGAGGAAGCGGCCGACGATCGAGCGTACGCGGATATTGTCGGAGATGCCGGGGACGCCTGGGCGCAGCGCACAGGCGCCGCGCACGATCAGGTCCACGCTGACGCCGGCTTGCGATGCGGCGTACAGCGCACGGATGATGCGCGGTTCGTTGAGCGCATTGATCTTGGCGACGATGCGGCCCGGCTTGCCGGCGCGCGCCAGTTTCGCCTCGCGTTCGATTTTCTTGAGCAGCCCGGCGTGCAGGGTGAATGGCGACTGCAGCAGGCGCTTGAGCTTGGTCAAGGGCGCCAGCCCGGACAACTGCTGGAACAGCAGGTGCACGTCGTTGCCGATATCGTTGTCGGAGGTGATGAGGCCAAGATCGGTGTAAGCGCGTGCGGTGCCGCTATGGTAGTTGCCGGTACCCAGGTGCACGTAGCGACGCAGTTTCTTGCCCTCGCGGCGCACGATCAGCAGCATCTTGGCGTGGGTCTTGTAGCCGACCACGCCGTAGACCACCTGCACGCCGGCTTCCTGCAGCCTGTCGGCCACGCCCAGATTGGCGTCCTCGTCGAAACGCGCGCGCAGTTCCACCACCACGGTCACGTCCTTGCCGTTGCGCGCGGCCTGCACCAGCGCATCGACGATGGCCGAGTCCTTGCCGGTGCGGTAAAGCGTCTGCTTGATCGCCAGCACATGGGGATCCAGCGCCGCCTGCTTGATCAGTTCGAGCACCGCCGCAAAGGAATCGAACGGATGGTGCAGCAGGATGTCGTCTTCGGCGGCCTTCTCGAAGATGGTGTCGCTGTCGCGCAGCGTGCGCGGGGTGAAGGCGGGATACTTCAGTTCCGGGCGTTGCACCAGATCGTAGACCTGGATGACCCGGTTGAGATTGACCGGGCCATCGATGGGGTACACCGCATTTTCGGTCAGGTCGAAGTTCTGCAGCAGCGTGCGGACGATGGGCTTGGGGCAGTCGTGCGCGATTTCCAGCCGCACCGCCGGCCGGTAGCCGCGCCCCACCAGTTCGTCGCGCAGCGCCAGCGCCAGGTTTTCCACTTCCTCCTCGTCGACCACCAGTTCGGAATTGCGGGTCACCCGGAACTGGTACGAGCCCTTGACCTCCATGCCGGGGAACAGCTCGTCCACGAACACCGACAGCACCGAGGACAGCAGCACGAAGTCGTTTTCGCCGCCCGAGACACGCTGCGGCAGGTGGATGATGCGCGGCAGCGAGCGCGGCGCACGCACGATGGCCAGGTGGCCGGCGCGCCCGAACGCATCCTTGCCCTTCAGCACCACCACGATGTTCAGCGACTTGTTGAGGATCTTCGGGAACGGATGCGCCGGGTCCAATCCCAGCGGCGACAGCACCGGCATGATCTCGTTGCGGAAATACGCGCGCAGCCAGCGCGTCTGCCGCGCATTCCAGCTGCCGCGGCCGAACACCCGCACGCCGGCCTCGTTCATCGCCGGGCGCAGCACTTCGTTCCAGCATTTGTACTGCGCATCGACCAGTTCGGCGGCGCGGTCGTGGATGCGGTTCAGGACCACCGCCGGGCTCAGGCCGTCGGCACCGGGCGGCAGGCCGAAATCCAGCGCATGGCGCACGGTGGCGGCGCGGATTTCGAAGAACTCATCCAGGTTGGTGCAGGAAATGCACAGGAAGCGCAACCGCTCCAGCAGCGGCACGGACGGGTCCTGCGCCTGCGCCAGCACGCGGAAATTGAAGTCCAGCTGCGACAGTTCGCGATTCAGGTACAGCGCCGGGTCGCGCAGCGCATCGTCGACATTGCCTCCGGCGGCAGGGGTTTCGAGGGCGGCATTCATGCGAGCTGGCTTTGATTGAGAGGGAGGGAAGCGTCATTGCGCGGATGCACGCGTTCGGGGCCGAAATGCACCGAGAACAGACTGCCGTGGCCCACCTCGCTTTCGATTTCCAGGCGCGCCTGGTGCAGGTTGAGCACATGCTTGACGATCGACAGGCCCAGGCCGGTGCCGCCGCTTTCGCGCGAACGGCTGGTCGAGACACGGTAGAAGCGCTCGGTGATGCGCGGCAGGTGCGAAGCGGGAATGCCGTAGCCGGTGTCGCGCACGCCCAGCACGGCGCTGCCGTCGGCCTCCCGGCTGAAACGGATGGTGATGGTGCCGTCGACCGGCGTGTAGCGCACCGCATTGCTGACCAGATTGGAGAAGGCGCTGTGCAGCTCCTTGTTGGAACCCCATAGATCCACGCCCGCCTCGTCCTGCACGATGATGGTGTGGCGCTTGTGGCTGAGCGCTTCGGCTTCGCGCCGCAGCGTGGCCAGCATCGGCGCCATCGCCACGCTTTCGTCGGGCAGGCTGTCCTGCGCTTCCAGCCGCGACAGCGTCAGCAGGTCCTCGACCAGTTGCGTCATCCGCTGCGACTGCTTCTGCATTTCCGCCAGCATCGGCGCCCATTCCGGCGATTCCGCCGGATCCAGCATGTCCAGATAGCCATGCACCACGGTCAGCGGGGTGCGCAGCTCGTGCGAGACGTTGGCGACGAAGTCGCGGCGCATCTGCTCCAGCCGCAGCATCTTGCTGACATCGCGCGCCACCAGCAGCCAGTACTCGTCCGAGTACGGAATCAGGCGCAGGTTCAGCCGCAGGTTGGAGTCCACTGGCGAAGCCGCGTCCAGCATCGGCTCGGCATTGCGGCCGGCGGCCAGCCAGTGCGACATCGGCAGCGGCTGCAGGCGGTCGCCGATGGCGGCGCCGATGTCGCCCGGGTACTGCAGCCCCAGCAGCGAAGTGGCGGCCTTGTTGAACCACTGCACCCGCTGGCTGTTGCGTTCGACCACGACCACCGCATCGGGCAGCGCCGCCGCCGCCGCGCGGTAGGCGCGCAGCATGTCCAGCAGGCGGCGCTTGCGCGCGCGCATCTCGGCCTGGCTGCGGTACAGCAGGCGGTCCAGTTCGTTCCAGACGCCTTTGCCCTTGGCCGGTTCAAGCCGCTGGCGCGCGGTCAGCCGTACCAGCACTTCGCGCAGGCGCCAGTAGTGCCACGCCACCACTCCCAGCGCCGCCAGCGTGACTACCGGCCAGACCTGGCCCAGCAACAGACCCGCCACCACCGCTGCGACCAGTATCGCGGCCAGCTGACCGAGCGTTTTGAACCAGGCGGAACGGGCGTAGTAGGGCATGGACCGATTGTGGCAGATGTGTATGACAGTGTTGGGGAATGGGGATGGGCTGGGAAGGAGAGATGAGGAGCGAGGAACGAGGAGTGAGGAGTGAGGAGTGAGGAGTGGAATTGGGCGGTGGGTCGCAGGCGGGCGGAGCTGCGCGCATCTCCTTGTGCTGGTCATCCCAGCGCAAGCTGGGATCCATTTTGACGTTTCTGTTGCCCCGATCTTCTCGGCGCATCCGGGGTCAGCGCCACGGGGTGCGGCACGCCCACCATGCCGAGCGCACGCCGCCCAGGGTGCCCGCGCCGCCGCCTCGATTCCGCGTTCGGCCGCTTACCGCCTCAGACCGAAGCCGAGAACCGGTAGCCGGAGCCGCGTACCGTCTGCACCATGTTTTCCAGTCCATGCGGCTCCAGCGTCTTGCGCAGGCGGCGGATGTGGACATCGACCGTGCGCTCCTCGACATAGACGCTGCCGCCCCAGACGTGATCCAGCAACTGGGTGCGGCTGTAGACCCGCTCGGGGTGGGTCATGAAGAAATGCAGCAGGCGGTATTCGGTAGGGCCGATCGGCACCGGGACGTCGCCGGCGAACACCCGGTGGGCCGCGCCATCGATGCGCAGCTCGCCCACGCCCACGCTGCCGTCCTCGTCGTCCTCGCGCGAACGGCGCATGACTGCGCGGATGCGGGCCAGCAGTTCGCGCGCCGAGAACGGTTTGACCACGTAGTCGTCGACGCCGGCTTCCAGGCCGCCGACGCGGTCGTTCTCCTCGCCGCGCGCGGTCAGCATGATGATGGGAACGTCGCGGGTCATCGTGTCCTTGCGCCAGCGCCGCGCCAGTTCCAGCCCGCTGGTGCCGGGCAGCATCCAGTCCAGCAGGATCAGGTCGGGGACGCGGTCGGCGATGGCGTTCTGCGCTTCGCGCGCGTCGCCGGCATGGATGGGTTCGTAGTCGCCCTTGCGCAGGGCAAAGGCGACCATGTCGCGGATGGCGGGTTCGTCGTCAACGATCAGGATGTGCTTCTGCACGCGGATACCGTTGCCTGTGGGGTCGGTGCCAGTAGACGACAATTTTATGACTAAAACATGACAGTCCCGGCCCTGTCATGTAATCAGCGGCGCCGCACATCCGGGTCGCGCACGCCTTGGCGGCGCAGTTCCAGCACCTGCGGGGTGATGAAGGCGATGCGGGCATCGATGCGGGCGCGGGCGTAGTAATCCAGGTCGTCGCGCTTTTTCAGGTTCTGCAGCTGGATCAGCGCCTGCTCGGGCCGCCCGTTCAGGAAAGCGGCCTCGGCGTAGGCCTCGCCGGCGCGGACCTGGTCGCCGGCCAGTTCGTTGGCACGGGCAAACGACTGCTGGAACACCGGATCGTCGCCCGAGCGGCCCAGCAACGGCCGCAAGACGGCCTGGGCGTGCCGGCCGGACTCGGGGCCGCCCTGTTCGTTCAGCACCTTGGCGAAGGTCAGCGCCACCGCGCGGTTGTTGGGCATCCGCTGCAGCAGCGCCGCAAAACGCTGGTTGGCCGCCACGGTCCGCCCGCTGCGCGACTCGGCCTCGCCCAGCGCCAGTTCCAGCCACAGATTGCCGGGGTGCTTGTCCAGCAGGGCGGCCAGTTCGGTGACGGCCGCGCTGCCGTTGCCGCCCTGCAGATGGGCCAGGGCCAGGCCGTAGTTCTGCGCGTCGTTGAGCGGCTTGCCGCTTTCCCGGCGCAGGCTCTCGTATTCGCGCGCCGCCGCCTGGGGGGTGGTGGCGCTGAGCACGCGCAAGCGCTCGCGCGCCCAGTCGAACTGTCCGCTGGCGCCGCCGCTGAACATCTCCGACGGCAGCCGCACGTTGAGCGGCATCAGCGGGTTGTCGCTGGCCGTTTCCGGCACGACGATGGCATTGGGATTGAAGCTTTCGATCCGCTCGCCGCCGCCGGGCACGCGGGTGATTAGGGTGACGTGATCCTTGCGCATCTGCTCGGCGCGTTGCTGGGCCTCGCTGATGCGGGTGGTGGTGACCGGGTGGGTGCGCAGGTAGTCGGGGACTTCGTAGTATTCGTTGCTGCGGTTGCCGCGCATGGCCTGCGACATCCGCGCGAAGAAACCGGCCATCGCGTCGGCATCGTAGCCGGCCCGGGCCAGGGTGCGGATGCCGACCCGGTCGGCTTCGGATTCGTTGGAACGGGTGTAGTCGATCTGGCGCTGCGCCATCAGTCCCATCGCCGAGGCGATGGCCGCCTGCGAGGCGTCGCCGCTGGAGGTGCCGCCGGCGCTCTGCGCGACCAGGATCGCCCCCAGCATGCCCAGCAGGATCGGAATCTGATCGCGCTGGGCGCGTTCGACCCCGCGCAGCACATGCTGCTGGGTGACGTGGGCGATTTCGTGCGAAAGCACCGCTGCCATCTCGTCCTCGCGCTCGGCGGTCAGGATCAGCCCGGCATTCATGCCGATATAGCCGCCCAGCGTGGCGAAGGCGTTGATCTGGCGGTCCTTCATCAGGAAGAACGTGTAGGACTGCCGGGGCAGGTCGCTATCGGCTCCCAGCCGGTTGCCGATGCCCTGCAGCCAGTCGTTGAGCAGCGGGTCCTCCAGCAGGTAACCGTAGTTGCGCAGCTCGCGCAGCATCATCGAGCCGTACTCGGCCTGGCGCGCGGGCGTCAGCAACTCGCCGGCCGACGAGCCGATGTCCGGAAGGCTGGAATCCTGCGACGATGCCAGCGGAGCGGCCAGGGCCAGGGTCAGTGCGGTACAGAGCAGCAGGCGGCGCAATCGGACACTCCATGGGAGATAATGACGGGCGCCGGCAGGATGACGTGTCCACCAGCGGAAGGCGTGAATCTGCGGTTAACCGGCCCGGGACGGGCCGCAGTGTTCCGCCACGCGACTGGAAACCGGCCAGCGGGCGACCCATATTGGACCTGAATCCCGCCGGAGAATTCCCTTGAGCGAAGGCAACACCGGTGCTGCGGCACCCGAAATCATCATATACACCATCGCCATATGCCCTTACTGCGTGGCGGCGAAGAACTTCCTGAAAAGCAAAGGGCAGTCCTGGAGCGAGGTCCGTATCGATCTGGACCCGGCCGCCCGCGAAACGATGCTCGGCAAGACCCGGCGCACCAGCGTGCCGCAGATCTTCATTGGCGAGACCCACGTCGGCGGCTATGACGACCTGATTGCGCTGCACCGGGCCGGCAAACTCGAACCGCTGCTGGCCGGCTGAGCAGGCGCGCGGGGCGGTATTGCCGCCTGCGCCCGCGAACGCCCGGCTACGGATGGCCGGGCCGGACGAGCCGCCAACCGGTTTTGCGGCGCCTGCGATGGCGACCGGCATCCCTCCCTTCCTCCCCCTTCTGGAACCGCCATGGGCAAAGACCGCGCCAACCCTACCGAAGACCGCCTGCGCGAATTCACCGAATTCCGTCAGCGCATGAACCAGCGCATCCTGGCCGAGCCCAACCAGGTGGTGCGCCGGTTTTTCGCGCTGGACACCCAGACCTACCAGGCCGGTGCGCTCGACGTGAAGACCAAGGAACTGCTGGGCCTGGTGGCGTCGATGGTGCTGCGCTGCGACGACTGCATCAGCTACCACGTAGCCCAGTGCAAGGAGGCCGGAGTGAGCCGCGAGGAGTTCTTCGAAACGTTCTCGGTCGGCCTGGTGGTTGGCGGCTCCATCGTCATCCCGCATCTGCGCCGGGCAGTGGATTTCCTGGATCAGCTGGAGGCCGGCGAGGCCGGTATGCCGGCGGCGCACGACCACGGCTGAGGGGTTGGGGACCCGGGACCGGGGACCAGGGACCACGGGCTTGGACGAGTTCCGTTCCTCTTGTTGCCGGGCTGGCTGGGCGGACCGGGGATTTGCTTGGCTGTTGGGGAGCAACAGCAACCCCTCCTCAAATGCTCTTCAACCGCCGAATGGCGGTCACCCCCTTGCCAGGAGAGAAGCAAGGCCAGAAGAGCACCTTCTGGTTCCTCGTTCCTCGTCCTTCAGACCAAGGTCGATTTGGGCCCCTGCCGACCGTTCAGGCATAATTGGTAAACCAATCTTCCTTTCGCGAGCGCGCCACGGCCCCGGCCGGCGCTCGCCCCCTGTTCGGAATACTACTCAATGACCCAGACGATTACGGTCATCCGCGGCGATGGTATCGGCCCGGAGATCATGGACGCCACCCTGCATGTGCTCGACGTTCTGAAGGCAGGCCTGACCTACGAGGAAGCCGATGCCGGCATGGTCGCGCTGGAAAAGCATGGCGAGCTGCTGCCGCAGGCGACGCTGGATTCGATCCGCAAGAATCGCGTGGCGCTGAAGAGCCCGTTGACCACGCCGGTGGGCGAGGGCTTCAGTTCCATCAACGTGGCCCTGCGCCGCCATTTCGACCTGTACGCCAACGTCCGCCCGGCCAAGTCGTTCCCCAACACCAAGTCGCGCTTCCCCTCGGGCGTGGACCTGATCACGGTGCGCGAGAACACCGAAGGCGCCTACATCGGTGAAGGCCAGTCCCTGTCCGAGGACGGCGAAACCGCTCTGCTGACCCAGAAGGTCACCCGCAAGGGTTCCGAGCGCATCGTGCGCTATGCCTTCGATCTGGCCCGCAAGACCGGCCGCAAGAAGGTCACCGTGGTGCACAAGGCCAACATCCTGAAGACCACCTCCGGCCTGTTCCTGAAGGTGGCGCGCGAAGTGGCTGCGCAATACCCGGAGATCGAGTGCAACGAGATGATCGTGGACAACACCTGCATGCAGCTGGTGATGCGCCCGGAACAGTTCGACATCATCGTCACCACCAACCTGTTCGGCGACATCATCTCCGATCTGTGCGCGGGCCTGGTTGGCGGCCTGGGCCTGGCGCCGGGGGCCAATATCGGCACCGAAGCGGCCATTTTCGAGGCGGTGCACGGTTCGGCGCCGGATATCGCCGGCAAGGGCGTGGCCAATCCGTGTGCGTTGCTGCTGGGCGCCGCGCAGATGCTGGACCACATCGGCCAGCCGGAGAAGGCCGAGCGCCTGCGCGCGGCGATCATCGCCACGCTGGAAGCCAAGGACTCGCTGACCCCGGATCTGGGCGGTACCGGCACCACCATGAGCTTCGCCAAGGCCATCGCCAGCCGGGTCTGAACGTCGCAACGGCTGCGGATACGGAAACGGGACGCAGGGCGTCCCGTTTTTGTTTCGTCGCTGTCCTATTCAGGGACTTGGTGCGGCCGGTGGCAGGCCGCAGAATCGCCGGATTGCCGAACCAGGTACCCCAATGACCGTCCGCCCCAATGCCGCCGCGCTGACCCCGATCCTGCTGTTCCTGGCGCTGTTCTTCGGCGCCGGCATCTATTACACGCTGCAGGGCGAGCCGATGGGCTTTTATCAGCTGCGCGCGCCGGTCGCGATCCTGCCCGCGCTGGCGTTGGGCGCGTGGCTGGCCAAGCGCCGTGGCGTTGCGCCAATGCCGACGCTGTTGTCGGGCATGGGCGAAAGCAACGTCATGCTGATGTGCCTGATCTTCCTGCTGGCAGGCGCCTTCGCTACGGTGTCGCGGGCCATCGGCGCGGTGGACGCGGTGGTGGCGCTGGGCCTGGGGGCGCTGCCGGCCAGCCTGATCCTGCCGGGGTTGTTCCTGGTGGCGGCGTTCGTGTCGCTGTCCATCGGCACCTCGATGGGCACGCTGGCGGCGGTGGTGCCGATCGCGCTCGGAGTGGCGGATGCGGCGGGAATGGACCGGGTGCTGGTGATCGGGGCGGTGATCGGCGGGGCCATGTTCGGCGACAACCTGTCGATCATTTCCGACACCACCATTGCAGCCACCCGTAGCCAGGGCGCGGACATGCGCGACAAGTTCCGCGAGAACTTCAAGATCGCCGTGCCGGCCGCGCTGGCGACGATCGCATTGCTGGTGGCATTTACCGATGCCGCGCCGGTACAGGCACCCGGCGGCGCGTCCGCCTGGCTGGTGCTGCCGTATCTGGTGGTGCTGGCGCTGGCGCTGCTGGGGCTGGATGTCGTCGTCGTGTTGGGAATCGGGCTGGTGGTGGCCGGATTGTTCGGTTTCTTTTTCGGCAGCGACTACGATCTGGTGGCCTTCGCCGGCGATATCTACACCGGCTTCGAGAGCATGCTGGAAGTGACCTTGCTGTCGATCCTGGTCGGCGGCCTGGCCGCGCTGGTGAAAGCCGCCGGCGGCATGGACTGGCTGGCGCAGACCATCGCCCGCTTCGCCCGCGGCCATACCGGACGGCGGTCGGGCGAGTTCAGCATTGCCGCGCTGGCCGCAGGGACGGACGTGCTGAGCGCCAACAACACCGTGGCGATCCTGATTTCCGGCAGCCTGGCCAAGGACATCGCCGAACGCCACGACATCACGCCGCGCCGTTCGGCCAGCGTGCTGGACATCTTTGCCTGCGTGATGCAGGGCGTGCTTCCCTACGGCGCCCAGATACTGCTGGCATCGTCGCTGGCGGCGGTGTCGCCGTTGGCGTTGGCCGGCAGCGTTTACTACTGCTGGCTGCTGGCGCTGGTGGCGGTCGGTTTCATGCTGTGGCCGGCAAGACGCCGCCATGCACCGGTGGAGCCGTCTGGCGGCACGTGAACGCCCGGGGTTTTGCCGGCATTGCCGTTGAAAAGCAATTCGACGTATCGCCAGTCTGCGCCGGTTCTTGCCAGAAGACCGGTTCCAAAAAAGGTTCTTCCCCCAAGAGCGGGGAAGGTATGTATGGAAGCCGGTGACCAGGGCAGTGCGGGAGAAGCCGACATTCCCGGAAGCGGGGGAAGAGCAAAGAAAAGGGGCGCCAAGGCGCCCCTTTCTCGACTCATTGCATCAACCGACTCAGTTGCGCGAATTCAACTTGGCCAGCAGGCGCAGGAACTCGATGTACAGCCACACCAGCGTCACCATCAATCCGAATGCCCCGTACCATTCCATGTACTTCGGCGCACCCTGTTCCACGCCGCTTTCGATGAAGTCGAAATCCAGCACCAGGTTCAGCGCCGCGATGACGATGACGAACAGGCTGAAGCCGATGCCGATCAGGCCGGATTCGTGGATCAGCGGGATCTGGATGTTGAAGAAGCCCAGCACGATGGTGGCCAGATAGACCAGCGCGATGCCGCCGGTGGCGGCGACCACGCCCAGCTTGAAGTTCTCGGTGGCCTTGATCAGGCCGCTGCGGTAGGCAAACAGCAGCGCGAACAGGGTGCCGAAGGTCAACATCACCGCCTGCATGACGATGCCTTCGTACAGGTGGTTGTAGATGGCCGAGATGGAGCCCAGGAAGAAACCTTCTACCAGCGCGTAAAGCGGCGCGGTGACCGGAGCCCAGGTCTTCTTGAACACGGTGACCATGGCCAGGATGAAGCCGCCGATCAGGCCGCCCCACATGTAAAGCGACGCGCCCGGGGCCACTTCGCCGGTCGGCGACAGGGTCTGGCTCCAGGCGAACGCGGCGGTCAGCACGGTCAGCAGCAGCAGTACGCCGGTCTTGTTGACGGTGCCGTTCAGCGTCATCGCCCCGGCATCGCGGGAGACGACGGTGCCGCTGCCCAGGTCGAGGAAGGTGGATTCTTTCAGTACAGGATTGCCGCTGCGCATATCGCTTCTCTCATCGGTTTTCGGACCGCAGTCCCCTGAACGCGAGGATATCGCATCGCGATGAACTGCACATGCCATTGCGACAGGTCCGTTGACAGCAGGCCCGCAGCTTCCGACAATACGCGGCCTTGTTGCACTTCGGTGCCACGCCGGGCCCTCGTCGGGGTATAGCGCAGTCTGGTAGCGCATCTGCTTTGGGAGCAGAGGGTCGGGGGTTCGAATCCCTCTACCCCGACCAGTCTGGCATTCCCGGGCGGGTAGGGTGCGACAATCCGGTGCGACGGAAGTTCCAGGCGCCCGTAGCTCAACCGGATAGAGCACCGGCCTTCTAAGCCGGCGGTTACAGGTTCGAGTCCTGTCGGGCGCGCCACCTTCGCGTTCCGGTGGTAGGTTAGACGTTTCAATGGTGGCTGTAGCTCAGCTGGTTAGAGTACTGGATTGTGATTCCAGATGTCGGGGGTTCGAGTCCCCTCAGCCACCCCATTCAAGTAGTGCCTCGCTCCGGCGGGGATTTGTAACAAGCGGATGAAGCGGTTACACTACGCGACCAGTTTTTCGGGGCCGTTAGCTCAGTTGGTAGAGCAGTTGACTCTTAATCAATAGGTCCAAGGTTCGAATCCTTGACGGCCCACCAAACCCGAAGCGCCCGGCACAGCCGGGCGTTTTCTTTATGCGGCAGTCAAAGCCACGGGCGCGCTGCGGCGCGTTCGTGGGTCATGGGGGGCTTGGAGCGGGTCGCGGCGCGGTTCGAATCCTTGACGGCCCACCAAACCCGAAGCGCCCGGCACAGCCGGGCGTTTTCTTTATGCGGCAGTCAAAGCCACGGGCGCGCTGCGGCGCGTTCGTGGGTCATGGGGGGCTTGGAGCGGGTCGCGGCGCGGTTCGAATCCTTGACGGCCCACCAAACCCGAAGCGCCCGGCACAGCCGGGCGTTTTTTATGGTTCTTTTCACATTCCCGGGGATGTCGGCTTCGGCGGGAGTCGCCGGTCGTCAGGCTGGGGGTGCTCCGCCCTCCTGACGACGTCGTGTCTTTACGTCGGGCCGCAGGCCATCGTGGCCTGCTCTCCGCACCCCCAGCCCGCCGACCGTCGCCTTTCGCGAGTTGGTAGATCGTGACTTCGGAAAGTCTTTCTTCGTGCGCCGACCTGGCCACCGGCTTCCACATAGACGTCCCCGCATTTGGGAGAAGGAGCTTTTCTGTGGCGACGGAGTACCGGCGGCGGGTTAGAATGTCGGCGCACCTGCGAAAGTGGCGGAATTGGTAGACGCACTGGATTTAGGTTCCAGCGGGTAACCCCCGTGGGGGTTCGAGTCCCCCCTTTCGCACCACGCCGCGCTGGACCTGGGCCGGCAGCGGCACCGAGCGCGCCGCGATGCCAGGCAACCGGCTTTTGCTCAAGGGCAGAGCCTGCATGAGCGCGCCGCAGCGCCTGGCCCCGTGCCAAACACTCGGCTTTATCCAGAATCCAGGCCCCTCAGCCGCGGACGTGGACCCCTCCCCAAGCCCCCCGGGCCTTCCGGGCGCCCCGGAGCGCTGGCAGCCAGCCCCGGAATCGGCCAAACTATGCAGTTCCGCCAGTACGCGCTGCCGCGCCCTGTCGGCGAACCAGATCATCAACATCATGCTGTGGCAGCGGCCATGGCAGCAGGAGTCAGTGAGTATGCAAGTTTCGGTCGAATCGGTCGGCAATCTCGAACGCCGCATGAGCTTCAGCCTGCCGGCTGAACAGCTGGATACGCATGTCGGCGGACGCCTGCGTGAACTGGCGCGCACCGCGCGCATCAAGGGCTTCCGCCCCGGCAAGGTCCCGACCAAGGTCATCGAGCAGCGCTACGGCCAGCAGGTGCGCGCCGAGGCGCTGGACGGCCTGCTGCGCGAAACCTTCAATTCGGCCGTGCGCGAACAGGCGCTGCAACTGGCCGGCAACCCGCGCATCGAGAAGCAGGGCGAGGACGGGCTGGATTTCGTGGCCACCTTCGAAGTGGTGCCGGATTTCGGCGATGTCGACGTGGCCAAGCTCAGCGTCGTCCGCCATACCGCCGAGGTCACCGAGGCCGACATCGACCAGATGATCGAGAACCTGCGCCTGCAGCGCCGTACCTTCCAGCCGGTCGACCGCGGCGCGAAGGAAGGCGACCGCGTCGCCCTGGAAACCTGGTCGCAGGCCGGCGATGAGCGCATGCCGGCCGAAGGCAGCGAGAAGGGCGCCACCCTGATCGGTTCGGGCGTGATGTTCGGCCAGATCGAACAGGCGCTGGTGGGATTGGCCAAGGGCGAAGAGAAGTCGGTTACGGTCGACTTCCCGGCCGACTGGCGGGTGCCGGCGCTGGCCGGCCGCCAGGTCGAAGTGCACGTCAAGGTCACCGAAGTCTCCGAACCGGTGCTGCCGGAAGTGGACAAGGAGTTCATCCGCAGCTTCGGCGTCAAGAACGGCGACGTCGAGCAGTTCCGCGCCGACATCCGCACCAATCTGGAGCGCGAGCTGAAAGGGGCGCTGATGACCCGGTTGCGCCGCGAAGTGGGCGAACAGCTGATTGCGGCCTACTCCCATGTGGAAATGCCGCCGCGTCTGGTCGAGAACGAAGCCCGGGCAATGGTCCAGCAGGCGCTCGAACAGGCCCAGCGCCAGGGCCAGCAGGTCCAGCAATTGCCGGAAAACGCCCACGAAGGCTTCATGGACCCGGCCCGCAAGCGCGTGCTGGTGGGCCTGCTGGTGGGCGAAGTGGCGCGCCGCAACAGCCTGAAGCTGGAGCCGAAGCGGGTGAACGAAACCCTGCGCTTGATCGCCTCGACCTACGAAGAGCCGGAACAGGTCATTGAGTTGTATCGCAACGACCCCCAGCTTATGAACGGTCTGCAGGCACGCGTGATGGAAGAGCAGGTGATCGACTGGATCGCCGAGCGCGCCCAACACACCGAGCAGGCGCTTTCGTTCCAGGAAGCCATCCGCAACTGAGGTTCCGGGCTGCACGCCCGGATCCGCCGAGGTCCGGTTATGGCTATGCTTGGCCGGACCTCTTTACAACACTAGGGCGCGAACAGCCGATGATCATTCCAACCAAAGCCTTGAACCTGGTGCCGATGGTGGTCGAACAGACCAGCCGCGGCGAACGCGCCTACGACATCTACTCGCGCCTGCTGAAGGAACGCGTGATCTTCCTGGTCGGCGGCGTCGACGACCACGTCGCCAACGTCATCGTTGCGCAGATGCTGTTCCTGGAAGCGGAAAATCCCGAGAAGGACATCAGCTTCTACATCAACTCGCCCGGCGGCGTGGTCACCGCCGGCATGGCGATCTACGACACCATGCAGTACATCAAGCCGGACGTCAGCACCATCTGCGTCGGCCAGGCCGCCAGCATGGGCGCGCTGTTGCTGGCTTCCGGCGCCAAGGGCAAGCGTTATGCGCTGCCGAACTCGCGGGTGATGATCCATCAGCCGCTGGGCGGCTTCCAGGGCCAGGCGACCGATATCGACATCCACGCGCGTGAAATCCTGACCCTGCGCGCGCGGCTGAACGAAATCCTCGCCCATCACACCGGCCAGTCGCTGGAAACCATCGCCCGCGACACCGAGCGCGACAACTTCAAGAGCGCGGTCGACGCGCAGGCCTACGGCCTGGTCGACCAGGTGCTGGAACGCCGCCCTGACGACTCCATCCAGGCGGCCTGACCGGCCTTGCGCCGGGCCTGTTCCGGCGGCATCTACCTCCATCGCACCTCCCGCCGACAGGGCGGGGGCGTGTGCTATTCTGCGATTGAAAGCCCGCCAGCGGGCAGGTGATTGGGTAAGCGAAGCATGAGCGAAGACCGTCAGGGCCGTACCGGCGACAGCACCAAAATCCTGTATTGCTCGTTCTGCGGCAAAAGCCAGCACGAAGTCCGCAAGCTGATCGCGGGCCCGAGCGTGTTCATCTGCGATGAATGCGTCGAGCTATGCAACGACATCATCCGCGAGGAACTGGAAGAAAAGGCCCAGTCCGCCCGCAGCAGCCTGCCCAAGCCGCGCGAGATCCTGGAGGTCCTGGACCAGTACGTGATCGGCCAGCAGCGCGCCAAGCGCACGCTGGCAGTGGCCGTCTACAACCATTACAAGCGCATCGAGAGCCGCAGCAAGAACGACGAGGTCGAACTGGCCAAGTCCAACATCCTGCTGGCGGGCCCCACCGGCTCGGGCAAGACCCTGCTGGCCGAGACGCTGGCACGGCTGCTCAACGTGCCGTTCACGATCGCCGATGCGACCACGCTGACCGAGGCCGGCTACGTCGGCGAGGACGTGGAAAACATCATCCAGAAGCTGCTGCAGAAGTGCGACTACGACGTCGACAAGGCGCAGCAGGGCATCGTCTACATCGACGAAATCGACAAGATCTCGCGCAAGAGCGAGAACCCGTCGATTACCCGCGACGTGTCCGGCGAAGGCGTGCAGCAGGCGCTGCTGAAGCTGATCGAGGGCACCGTGGCCAGCGTGCCGCCACAGGGCGGGCGCAAGCATCCGCAGCAGGAATTCCTGCAGGTGGACACCAAGAACATCCTGTTCATCTGCGGCGGCGCGTTCGCCGGGCTGGACAAGATCATCCAGCAGCGCAGCACCGAGGCCAGCGGGATTGGCTTTGGCGCCAAGGTCAAGAGTTCCGAGCGCAAGGTCGAAATGGGCAAGGTGCTGTCGGAAGTCGAGCCTGAGGATCTGATCAAGTTCGGCCTTATCCCCGAGTTCGTCGGCCGCCTGCCGGTGGTCGCCACGCTGGAGGAACTGGACGAGGCTGCCCTGGTCAAGATCCTGACCGAACCCAAGAACGCCATCACCAAGCAGTTCAAGAAGCTGTTCGACATGGAAGGCGTGGAGCTGGAATTCCGTCCCGATGCGCTGTCGGCGATCGCCCGCAAGGCGCTCAAGCGCAAGACCGGCGCCCGCGGCCTGCGCACCATCGTCGAGTCGGTGCTGCTGGATACCATGTACGATCTGCCGTCGCTGGAAAACGTCGGCAAGGTGGTGGTGGACGAGTCGGTCATCGAGCACAAGTCCGAGCCGTATCTGATCTACCAGAACCCGCCGGCCCCGAAGGTCGCCTCGGCCGAATAAGCCCGCCCGTGCAGCCTGCACAAGTGGCTGATTAGAAACGGGTTTAACGTTTCCTCTTGCATCCATACGGCAATGGCCCCATAACGGGGCCATTGGCATTTATGCCTGTCTTTCCGCAATCCGCTGGAGCCCCCCATGCCCCGTCGTCCCGAATCCGAAACCCTCGAACTGCCGGTGCTGCCGCTGCGCGATGTGGTGGTGTTCCCGCACATGGTCATTCCGCTGTTCGTCGGCCGCGACAAGTCGATGCGGGCGCTGGAGCAGGCCATGGAAGCGGACAAGCGCATCCTGCTGCTGGCGCAGAAGTCGGCTGAAACCGATGACCCCGGCGCCGCCGATCTGTATTCCATCGGCACCCTGGCCCAGGTCCTGCAACTGCTGAAACTGCCCGATGGCACCATCAAAGTGCTGGTCGAGGGCACTGCGCGCGTGGAAGTGTCGGATATCGGCGAGCGCGACGGTTCGCTGTACGGGCATGGCCGGGAACTGGAATCCAGCGACGGCCGCGAACCGCGCGAGATCGAAGCGGTCGCGCGCTCGTTGATGAGCCTGTTCGAGCAGTACGTCAAGACCAACCGCAAGCTGCCGCCCGAGTTGCTGCAGACCCTGGCCGGTATCGACGAACCCGGGCGCCTGGCCGATACCATCGCCGCGCACCTGGGCGTGCGCCTGAGCGACAAGCAGCGGCTGCTGGAAACGGTCGAGGTCGGCGAACGGCTGGAGTTGCTGGTCGGCTTCGTCGATGGCGAAATCGACGTGCAGCAGTTGGAAAAGCGCATCCGCGGCCGGGTCAAGTCGCAGATGGAGAAGAGCCAGCGCGAGTACTACCTCAACGAGCAGATGAAGGCCATCCAGAAGGAGCTGGGCGAGCTGGACGAAGCGCCCAACGAGCTGGAAGACCTGGCCCGCAAGATCGCCGAAGCCGGCATGCCCAAGCCGGTGGAAACCAAGGCCAAGAACGAGCTGAACAAACTCAAGCAGATGTCGCCGATGTCGGCCGAGGCCGCGGTCGTGCGCAACTACCTGGACTGGCTGCTGGGCGTGCCGTGGAAGAAGCGCACCAAGGTGCGCAAGGACCTGAAGGTCGCCCAGGACACCCTGGATGCCGACCACTATGGCCTGGACAAGGTCAAGGACCGCATCCTCGAATACCTGGCCGTGCAGTCGCGGGTCAAGCAGATGAAAGGCCCGATCCTGTGCCTGGTCGGCCCGCCGGGCGTGGGCAAGACCTCGCTGGGGCAGAGCATCGCCAAGGCCACCAACCGCAAGTTCGTGCGCATGAGCCTGGGCGGCGTGCGCGACGAGGCCGAGATCCGCGGCCATCGCCGCACCTATGTGGGCTCGATGCCCGGCCGCATCGTGCAGAACCTCAACAAGACCGGCAGCAAGAACCCGCTGTTCGTGCTGGACGAGATCGACAAGATGTCGATGGACTTCCGCGGCGACCCGTCCTCGGCGCTGCTGGAGGTGCTGGACCCGGAACAGAACAACGCGTTCAACGACCACTACCTGGAAGTGGATCTGGATCTGTCCGAGGTGATGTTCGTCGCAACCTCCAACTCGCTGAACATTCCCGGCCCGCTGCTGGACCGCATGGAAGTGATCCGCATTCCGGGCTACACCGAGGACGAGAAGCTCAACATCGCCCAGCGCTACCTGGTTCCCAAGCAGCTCAAGGCCAACGGCCTGAAGCCGGCGGAACTGAAGATCGGCGAAAGCGCCATCCGCGATCTCGTCCGTTACTACACGCGCGAATCCGGCGTGCGCAACCTGGAACGCGAGATCGCCAAGATCTGCCGCAAGGTGGTCAAGGAGATCGCGTTGGCCGGTCCGCAAGCCGCCAAGAAGAAAGGCAAGGCCGCCGCGGTCAACGTCACCTCGAAGAACCTGGAAAAATACCAGGGCGTGCGCCGTTTCGATTATGGCCGCGCCGAAGAGCAGAACGAGATCGGGCTGGTGACCGGCCTGGCCTGGACCGAGGTCGGCGGCGATCTGCTGCAGATCGAAGTTGCGCTGGTGCCCGGCAAGGGCGGCATCACCCTGACCGGGCAACTGGGCGATGTGATGAAGGAGTCGGCGACCGCTGCGTTGTCGGTGGTGCGTGCGCGCGCCGCGCAATTGGGCGTGGATACCGATTTCCTGCAAAAGCATGACGTGCATCTGCATGTGCCCGATGGCGCCACGCCCAAGGACGGCCCCAGTGCGGGCATCGCGATGGTGACGGCGCTGGTGTCCATGCTGACCAAGAACCCGGTGCATGCCAACGTGGCCATGACCGGCGAAATCACCCTGCGCGGACGGGTGTCGGCCATCGGCGGACTGAAGGAAAAACTGCTGGCGGCGCTGCGCGGCGGCATCACCACGGTCATCATTCCGGAGGAAAACCGCAAGGATCTGGCCGATATCCCCGCCAACGTCACCGCCGGCATCAAGATCGTGCCGGTCAAATGGATAGACGAGGTGCTGGACCTGGCGCTGGAACGGCCGCTGACACCGGCAGCCAGCAGCGGCGGCGATCAGGAGCGTGCGGTGCCGCCGCCGGACAAACCATCCTCGCAACCCGGCGTCAAGCACTGAACGCAGGTTTTCCGACGAACGAAAAACCGGCGAAACCCGCGCCAATATTGGGTTTTGCGGTTGCGTGGTATTTTCACCGCTGGTATAACAACGCCACCCGCGAGCGCGTCGGAACGATGCGCGTCGCGGCAAAATAGATCGGATTGCCGGCGCACATCGCGTCCGCAGGTCCGGTTACACATCCGCGGATATTCCGCTCAGGGAGTAATTAATGAACAAAACCGAATTGATTGATGCCGTTGCCGACGAAGCCGACATGTCCAAGGCCGAAGCCGGCCGTGCTGTCGATGCCGTCATCGCCAGCGTCACCAAGGCTCTGAAGAAGGGCGACACCGTGACCCTCGTCGGCTTCGGTACCTTCCAGGTCCGCGAGCGCGCCGCCCGTACCGGCCGCAACCCCAAGACCGGCGACACCATCAAGATCGAAGCCTCCAAGAACCCTGCGTTCAAGGCTGGCAAAGCGCTGAAGGATGCCGTAAACTAATCGACTCGCTTGGGTGCTTAGCTCAGCGGTAGAGCGTCGCCCTTACAAGGCGAGGGTCGGGGGTTCGAAACCCTCAGCACCCACCATCCCGGGGCGATGCGACGGCAGACGAAAAAATCTCGGTAGCTATAGCCGAAATATCGAAGTCGCCGTACAATAGCTGTCTCAAAGCGGAGTGGTAGTTCAGTCGGTTAGAATGCTGGCCTGTCACGCCGGAGGTCGCGGGTTCGAGTCCCGTCCACTCCGCCACTTATTTTCAGAAAGCCCGCGAAAGCGGGCTTTTTGTTTGCCTGGAGCCGGAGGCCGGATTCAGCCGCGCCCGGGCCGTCGGCCGGCAGGCCGTTCCCGCCCGGGCGGGCGGCGGAAACCGCTCAACCGCGGTAAACTGCATGGCTTAACGAAATCAGGCTCCGTGCACCGATGCTGCAAAAACTCCGCGACAAGACCACCGGCTGGATCGCCACCCTCATCCTCGGTTTGCTGATCGTCCCGTTCGCCTTCGTCGGCGTGAACGAATACATGGGCGGCGGCGCCGCCAACGATGTGGCCACGGTCGAAGCGCCGCCGAGCTGGTGGCAGTCCGCGCCGGCCTGGTGGCCGTTGTCGATGCTATGGCAGAGCAAGGAAGTCACGCTGGACGAATTCCGCACCGAGTTCGAACAGGTACGCGCGCAGGAGCGCCAGCGGTTGGGCGAAAGCTTCGACCCGCGCGAGTTCGAGAGCAAGGAAAACAAGCTGAAGGTGCTGCAGCAGCTGATCGACCGCAAGGTGCTGTCGCTGGCTTCCGAACGCGCCGGCATCGTGATCGGCAATGCCGCGGTGGCCAAGGCTATCGCGGCCGAGCCGGCATTCCAGGTGGACGGCAAGTTCAATGCCGAGCGCTATCAGTTGCTGCTGTCGTCGCAGGTGCCGGCGCTGACGCCGCTCAAGTTCGAGGAACAGCAGCGCGAGCAGCTGAAGATGCTGGTGATTCCGCAGGGCATCAGCGAGTCCGATTTCGTCACCGCATCCGAACTGGACCGCCTGCTCAAACTGCTGGGCGAAACCCGCGACGTCACCATGGCCATACTGCCGCCGGCCGAGGCCGATACCGCGCCGGTCAGCGACGCCGACATCAAGGCCTGGTACGACAGCCATGGCAACGACTTCCGCCAGCCCGAATCGGTGGCGCTGGAATATGTGGAGATCAACGCGGCCAACCTGCCGGCGGCTGCGCCTGACGAGGCGGCGCTGCGCAAGCGCTACGAAGACGAAAAGGCGCGTTTTGTCGCGCCCGAGGAGCGGTTGGCTGCACATATCCTGATTGCCGCGCCGGCCGACGCCGACGCCGCAACGCTGAAGGCGGCGGAAGAAAAGGCTGCGGCGCTGGCGCAACAGGCCAGGAGTGGCGCGGATTTTGCCGCTCTGGCGCGAGCCAACTCCGAAGACCCCGGTTCCAAGGACGCCGGCGGCGAACTGCCGTGGGTGGCGCGCGATGGCTCCATGGTCAAGCCGTTCGAAGATGCGCTGTTTTCGATGCAGGCCGGAGAAATCAGCGCGCCGGTGAAGACCGACTACGGTTACCACGTACTGAAGCTCAACGACATCCGCGGCGGCGGTGGCCGCAGTTTCGAGGAAGTGCGCGATGAGCTGGCCAGCGAGCAGGCCGCCAGCGAATCCGAACGCGCCTATAACGATGTTGCCGGGCGTCTGGTCAACGAGGTGTTGAAGAATCCGACCGAGCTGGCGCCGGCGGCGAAAGCGATGGATCTGCCGGTACAGCAGTTGGGACCGTTCCCGCGCAACGCGCCGACCGGCATTGCGCTGAATCCGGCGGTGTTGCGTGCGGCGTTCTCCGACACGCTGGTGCAGGATGGCACCGTCAGCGACCCGATCGAGCTTGCGCCCAATCACAGCGTGGTCATCCGGGTCACCCAGCACACGCCGGAACAGGCGCAGCCGCTGGAGAAGGTCCGCGACGCGGTGATTGCCGCCGTGCGCGCCGACCGCCAGCGGAAGGCCGCAGAAGCGGCGGCCGATGCGGTGATCGCGCGGGTGCAGAAAGGCGAGAAGCTGCCGGACATCGCCAGCAGCGAAAAGCTGCAGAGCGGCGAACTGCCGGGCTTGCAGCGCGGCATGCCGATGCCGTCGCCGGAAGCCAACGAAGCGATTTTTGCCGCACAACCGCCGGCCGAAGGCAAGCCGTCGGTGGGGAAGGTCGAACTGGGCAACGGCACCTATGCGGTCTTCGTGGTCGACAAGGTCAACCAGGCCGATCCCAAGGAAGTGCCGGCCGAGCAGCGCACGATGCTGCAGCAGCAGCTGACCCAGCTCAGTGGCGTTGGCGCCACCCAGGCCTACATCGACGCCATGCGCAAGCGGTTCAAGGTCAAGGTGATGGAGGAGCGGCTCTGAGCCGCTTTCCATAGCCCCAAAAAAAGCCCGGGATTGCCCGGGCTTTTTTATGGAAGCCGGACGGCGGCGCGCTACTCGCCGTCGCCGAGCCCGGTCATGCCGACGATGCTGTAGCCGCCGTCCACGTAGGTGACTTCGCCGGTGACGCCGGCGGCCAGGTCCGAGCACAGGAATGCGCCGACGTTGCCGACGTCCTCGATGGTGACGGTGCGGCGGATGGGGGCGTTCTGCTCGACATGCCCGAGAATCTTGCGGAAGCCGCCGATGCCGGCGGCGGCCAGCGTCTTGATGGGGCCTGCGGAGATGGCGTTGACGCGGATGCCTTCCGGGCCCAGGTTCAGCGCCAGGTAGCGGACCGTGGCTTCCAGGCTGGCCTTGGCCACGCCCATCACGTTGTAGTTCTGCAGCGCGCGCTCGGCGCCCAGATAGCTGAGCGTCAGTACGGCGCCGTTGCGGCCCTGCATCAGCGGGCGCGCCGCCTTGGCCAGCGCGGCCAGCGAATAGGCCGAGATGTCATGGGCCAGGGCGAAGTTCTCGCGGGTCAGGCCATCGAGGAACTGGCCGGTGATCGCTTCGCGCGGGGCGAAAGCGATGGCGTGGACCAGGATGTCGAAACCGTCCCAGCGCTGGCCCAGCGCATCGAAGCAGGCGGCGATCTGGGCATCGTCGGCCACATCCAGCGGCAGCACGATATCGCTGCCGAACTCGGCGGCGGCTTTCTCCACGCGCGACTTGAGCTTGTCGTTCTGGTAGGTGAAAGCCAGTTCGGCGCCTTCGCGATGCATCGCCTCGGCGATACCGGAGGCGATCGAGCGTTCGCTGGCGATACCGGTGATCAGGGCGCGCTTGCCTTGCAGAAAACCCATGGACGTTCTCACTGATTGAGCAATCGCTCTATTTTGCCACGGCCCAGCCGCAATCGCTTGCGCGCGGTCAGGGGACGCCGGTAGCGGCCTGGCGCGACGCGTCCTCGTCCACCTTCAGCACCATGCCAGGGCGCAGCACGCTGTCGGCCTTCAGCCCGTTGCGAAGCAGCAGTTGCCGCGGCGTGATGCCGTAGCGGCGGGCGATGAGCCAGGCCGATTCGCCGCTGCGGACGGTATGCGCGCGCAGTCTTGCCGCCGTGTCGGCGGTTGGCCTGCCGGCAGCAGGGGCCGGCGGCGCGCCAGCGGCGCCGGGCGGCGCGGCAACCGGGGGCGCGTTGCCGGTGGGCTGGACGGCAAGCGCGGCGGCCTCCAGGGCGGACGTGCGGCCGGTGACGGGCGCCAGCACCCGCATCGGCCGATCACCGCGGCTGAAGGCGTCGGCCAGCGCCGGATTGAGCCGGCGCAGCAGGGCGGCATCGTGGCCGTTTTCGGCGGCCCAGCGTTCCAGGCTGGCGGTGCCTTTCGGCCAGGCATGCGCGGCCAGCCGCGGCACCGGCCGGTCCAGTTGCTGCAACCATTCGTCGCGGTCGTCGGCCTGCTGGAAGATGCAGGCCAGGGCATGCAGCTTTTCGACATAGGCGTAGGTGATGCCGGCCAGACCCGGCAGTTCGGCCGGGCGCGCGTTCTGCGCGTTCATGCCGGCCCGGCGCATCGATTGCAGGATGCGGTACTCGCCGGCGTTGTAGGCCATCACCGCCAGCCGCCAGTCGCCGCCGAACATGCCATGCAAGGTCTTCAGGTAGCGCACCGCGGCGCGGGTGGAATCGACCGGCGACAGGCGCCCGTCGTAGCCGCCGCGGATCGGGATGTTGTGGTTGCGCGCGGTGACGCCAATGAACTGCCAGAGGCCGGCCGGGCCGTTGGGGTTGCGCGCACCCGGCTTATAGCCGCTTTCGACGAACGGAATCAGCGCGTATTCGGTAGGCAGGTGCGCTTCGCGCAGCGCGTCGACCACGTAGCCGAACAGCGGCAGCAGGTCGTCGTCGGGCTTGACCAGGCGTCCGGGTGCATGGCTGAACTGTTTTTTCCAGCGGCCGCTGCTGGCGTCCGCATCGCATTCCGGCTCGGCCAGGCCGTCGCGGAAACGCTGGTAGATTTCCAGGCCGTTGGTCTGCCAATTGAGCGGCAGCGAATCCAGCGGGATAGGCGGCACCTCGGGCAGTGCGGGGGCGGTACTGGCGGGCGATGCCGGTGGCGGCGGTTCGGCCGCAGGCGCCGGACCGGCCAGCAGCGCCAGCCACAGCGGCCATGCCGGCAGGCACCGGCGGCTCATGCGCGAAAACCGTCCTTCCACCGCCGCAATTCGGCGAAGGTCTCCACGCGGTCCGCCGGCGCGCGGCCCAGCCGGCGGCCAACCGCGTCCCGTACCGCGGGCGAATCGACGCGCAGGAACGGATTGCAGGCGGTCTCGCTGGCGAGCGTGGTGGGCAGGGTGGGGCGTCCGGCTTGGCGCATGGCCTGGGCTTCCTCGGTACGGCGACGCAGAGCGTCGTTAGCGGGATCGACGGTGCGGGCGAACGCCGCGTTGGCCAGGGTGTACTCATGGCCGCAGCAGACTGCCGTCTGGTCCGGCAACGCGGCCAGACTGTCCAGCGAAGCCAGCATCTGTGCGGGGGTACCTTCGAACATGCGCCCACAGCCCAGGCTGAACAGCGTGTCGCCGCAGAACAGGTGCGGCTGGCCGTTGTCGCTGCCGCCGTGGAAGGCGATGTGGCTGGAGGTATGGCCCGGCACCGCCAGCACCGACAATCGCCAGCGCTTGACGGCGATCTGCGAACCGGCGCCGACGCGCTCGCTGGCGTCCTGGATACGGGCGTCCTCCGGCGCGAACACCGGCAGGGTCGGCCAGCGTTCGCGCAGCGCCGGCACGCCGCCGCAGTGGTCCGGATGGTGATGGGTCACCAACACCGCCGCCGGCCACAGCCCGTGCGCGGTCGCCGCCAGCACCGGCGCGGCTTCGCCCGGATCGACGATCAGCGCATCGCCGTCGTCGTCCACCAGCGCCCAGATGTAGTTGTCTTCGAAGGCGGGAATGGCTAGCAGGCGCATGGCGAGGCTCGGAAGGTCGGGCGCGCGGGGGCGGGGTCCACTACAATTCCGACCATGCCTGCCTTCGCGTTCAACCGTCAACCCGTTGCCCTGGGATGGTTCGATACGGCGGCAGGCGAATCGCTGCTGACCGCCGAGCAAACGGTCATCGCCGCCGCGTTGAGCGGCCCGACCCCGCAACCCTGGCTGTGGCTGGCTCCGGAAACCGCGGCCGCGCCCGCCTTGCCGCCGCTCAAGGCCCGCGGTTTGCGGCTGCAAGCCGCAGATGGCGGCTTCAGCGGTCCGGTGCGCTGCGGACTGCCGCTGCCGCTGCATGGCGAGTCGTTCGACCGCATCGTCGTTCAGCATGCGCACGAATACGCCGATGGCGAGCTGCTGGAAGAATGCGAGCGGTTGCTGGCCCCCGGCGGCCGCCTGTGGCTGTTCAGCCTGAACCCGTTGAGCCCGTACCGGTGGCGTTGGCGCAAGGCCGGCCTGATTGCCCGCAACGCCGCCGGCTGGCGCCTGCGGCTGCAGGCGGTCGGCCTGCAGGTCGCCACGCCGGCCAGCCATCTGGGGCCGCTGTGGCGCATCAGGCACGACCGCGTCGGCAGTCAGCCGACGGGGTTGCGAGCGGTCTGCCTGTTGCAGGCGCAGAAGCGCGCATCGGCGATGATTCCCCCTTCTCCCGCCCGGCGCCGTTGGCACCCTGGCGCAGCCACCGCATGAGATCGAAAGCTGCATGAAAGAAATCAGTATCCACACCGACGGCTCCTGCCTCGGTAACCCCGGCCCGGGCGGCTGGGCAGCGCTGCTGCGCTACCAGGACAAGGAACGCGAACTGGCCGGCGGCGAAGCGCAGACCACCAACAACCGGATGGAGCTGATGGCGGCCATCGTTGCGCTGGAGACGCTGACCGAGCCCTGCGCCATCGCCCTGTACATCGATTCCCAGTACGTGCGCCAGGGCATCACCGAATGGATGCCGAACTGGGTGCGGCGCAACTGGAAGACCGCCGGCGGCGACCCGGTCAAGAACCGCGACCTGTGGGAACGCCTGCATGCGGCCACCCAGCGCCACCGGATCGACTGGCACTGGGTCAAGGGCCACAACGGCGATCCGGACAACGAACGGGTGGACGTACTGGCGCGCAATCAGGCGCTCAGGTTCCGCGCCGGCACGCCGGTAAACTGAGCGCATGACCACTGCCGTGCTTGAAACCGAGCGGTTGAGCCTGTTCCGGTTGTCGGAACGCTCGCCGGAAGATTGCGCGTTCACGCTGCGCCAGCTCAACGAGCCGTCGTTTCTGCGCAATATCGGCGATCGCGGGGTGCGCACGCTGGAGCAGGCGCGCGACTACGTGTTCTCCCGGATGGTCAGCAGCTATCGCAGCCATGGCTACGGCCTGTACGGAGTGCGGCTGAAGACGACCGGGCAAACCATCGGCAGTTGCGGCCTTATCCGGCGCGATGCCCTGGATGCGCCGGATCTGGGCTACGCGCTGCTGCCCGAATTCGAATCGTGCGGCTACGCCTCCGAAGCGGCCGCCGGCGTGCTGGCGCATGCGCGCACGACGTTGGGCCTGCACCGGATCCTGGCCATCACCGATCCGGCCAATGCAGGCTCGATCCGGGTACTGGAAAAACTCGGCTTCCGGTTCGAGAAAATGGTGCGGCTGCCGGCCGAGGATATCGACCTGAAGCTGTTCGTATCAGATGTAGCGGAGAGTTAGAGCAACCGACATGCGCCAGATCATCCTCGATACCGAAACCACCGGCCTGGAATGGAAAAAGGGCAACCGCGTGGTCGAAATCGGCTGCGTCGAACTGCTGGAGCGCCGGCCCAGCGGGCGCACCTACCACCAGTACATCAATCCGCAGCGCGATTTCGAGCAGGGCGCGGCCGAGGTGACCGGGTTGAGTCTGGATTTTCTCAGCGACAAGCCGCTGTTTGCCGACATCGCCGATGAGTTCCTGGCCTTTGTCGACGGGGCCGAACTGATCATCCACAACGCGGCGTTCGATATCGGTTTCCTCGATTACGAGCTGTCGCTGCTGGGCGAGCGCTATGGGCGCATGCGCGACCGGGTGCAGGTGGAAGATTCGCTGCTGTTGGCCCGGCAACGCTTCCCCGGCCAGCGCAATTCGCTGGATGCGCTGTGCAAGCGGCTGGGGGTGGACAACGCCCACCGCCAACTGCACGGCGCGCTGCTGGATGCCCAGCTGCTGTGCGATGTCTATCTGAACCTGACCGCCGGCCAGCGCGAAATCGGCTTTGGCGGCATGGACGAGCCCGGCCAGGCGACGACCAGCGTCGTTCAGGTATTCACGACCGTCGCCGCCGGCCCGCGCCCGCGCGTACAACCCTCCGCCGAAGAACTGGCTGCGCACGAAGCCCGGCTGGCCAAGCTGCGCAAGAAGGCCGGCGGGCAATGCCTTTGGGACGACCCTGAAGCCCTGCTGGAGGCGGCGGCAGTCTGAGCGGCGGTAGGTCGCCGGCGCGAGCCGGGCGGCCGAGATGCCCGAGCGAAGATTTCCTCCTGCCGCTTGCGGGGGGCGAGGTCGTATTGGGCAAGGGGCCGACCCCGCGAGCGAGGGAGAGGGGCTTGATTGAGCGCCGCAGGGCTACTGGCAGCGCACCAGAATGGCGGTGACGTTGTCCGAGCCGCCGCCGTCCAGCGCCGCGGCAATCAGCGTGTCCACGCATTCCTGCGCGCTGCAGTCGTTGTGGCTCAGCGTCTCGGCGATGCCCGAATCGTCCACTTCCTCGGTCAGCCCGTCGCTGCACAGCAGCAACTGCATGCCCGGGCGCAGATCGCCCGTCATCGTTTCCACGTTCAGATGGCGCGGGTCGGTGACGCCCAGCGCCTGGGTGACCACGTTGCGGTGCGGGTGCGAGCGCGCCTGCTCGCTGGTCAGTGCGCCCTGGGCGATCAGTTCCTGCACGTAGCTGTGGTCCTGGCTGAGCTGGGCCAGCTGGCCGTCGCGCCACAGGTAGGCGCGGCTGTCGCCGACCCAGGCCACCTCGAAACGGTTGCCATGCACGCGCGCGGCGACCACGGTGGTGCCCATCGGCAGGGTGTCGTTGCGGCGCCTTGAGGTGCGGATGATTTCCTCGTCGGCGATGCGGATGGCCTGCGCCAGCGGAGTGCCGTCGCGGATCTCGCGCACGATGGTTTCGCGCGCCAGCGCACTTGCCACCTCACCGCAGGCGTGCCCTCCCATCCCGTCGGCCACCAGCCACAGTCCCAGCTCGCTGTCGCCGTAGTAGGTGTCCTCGTTGAGTTCCCGTCGCAGGCCGACGTGGGTGATATGCCCGAATTCGATCATGGTGCCCTGATTGTAAGAGACGGGAATATCCTTACCCGTGTACACGGAATCATCCCGGGGAAGCGGACACCGGGCAAGGCTGAAGTGCTCGATCGCCGGATTCCGGTATGGATTGGGTCATCGAACAGGCCTATGGCTTGTCCGCAGCAGGTGCGACCCGTATCATTCTCGCCCCCGGCCGCGGCCGGGGAACCACCGGAGAGGTGGCAGAGTGGTTGAATGTACCTGACTCGAAATCAGGCATACGTTAATAGCGTATCGGGGGTTCGAATCCCCCCCTCTCCGCCAGATACGCAAAGGCCCCCGCAAGGGGGCTTTTGCGTATCTGGCGGAGAGGGAGGATCTGACGAGAACCCCTGGTTCGACAGAACGGCAGGATTGCCGTTCTGCACGGCGAAGCCGCCCGGCGGGCGAGGCACATGGATGTGCCGAGTGAATCCCCCCGCACCATCAGCCGAAGACTGATGCGAGAAGCCCCGCAAGGGGGCTCTGCGTATCTGGCGGAGAGGGGGGAGCTGACGAGAACCCCTGGTTCGACGGTTCGACAGAACGGCAGGATTGCCGTTCTGCACGGCGAAGCCGCCCGGCGGGCGAGGCACATGGATGTGCCGAGTGAATCCCCCCCGCACCATCAGCCGAAGACTGATGCGAGAAGCCCCGCAAGGGGGCTCTGCGTATCTGGCGGAGAGGGGGGATCTGACGAGAACCCCTGGTTCGACAGAACGGCAGGATTGCCGTTCCGCACGGCGAAGCGGTCGCGCTGCTCGGTTGCCTTCAAACCCGCCCGGTCACTGGAATCAGCGCGCCGGTGATCGCACGGGCCGGTTCCGAAAGCAGGAAGGCGATCGTCGCGGCCAGTTGCTCCGGCTTTACCCAGCGCTCGAATTCGGCCCCCGGCATGTCGGCGCGGTTGGCAGGAGTGTCGATGATGCTGGGCAGCAGGGCATTGACGGTGACGCCCTTGTCCTTGAGTTCTTCGGCCAGGGCCTCGGTCAGCTTGGCCACGCCGGCCTTGGAGGCGGCGTAGGCGCCCATGCCGGTGCCGGCCTTCAGCGCGCCGGCCGCGCCGATATTGACGATGCGCCCATCGCCCGAGGCCAGCAACCGCGGCAGGGCCGCCTGACTGGCGGCCACCGCGGTCCGGACATTGATCCGGTACATCAGGTCCCAGGTGTCCGGACTGCCGGCCTGCACGGTTTCCCAGCGGAAGGCGCCGGCGATATTGATCAGCGCGTCGATACCGCCGCCCAGCGCTTGCGCGGCGCGGTCGATTGCGTCGGTGGCCGCGGTCGGGTCGGCCAGGTCGATGCCGCCCAGGCTGGCGGCGGCCGGCGCGTGGGGATCGTCGGGCGCTGCAGCATGATCGATGGCAACCACGCTGCCGCCGTCCGCGGTCAGGACCCGTATCACCGCACGGCCAAGGAAACCGAAGCCGCCGGTTACCACGATGCGTTTGCCTTCCAGGTTCATCGGTCGTTGTCCTGTCATTGCGATGCGACATCTTAGAGCTTTGGGAGGCGCGGCACACACGCACGTTCGCCCGACAGGCGACACCCCGCATTCATGCCGTGCTCCGCAAACGGCGTCTCTTGGCCGTTAAACTGCGCCATTCCCTCATGTGGTGAATGGCCATGTCCGAAATCCTGGTTCCCGTCTCCTTCGGCGAGTTGCTCGACAAGATCGCCATCCTGCAGATCAAGTCCGAGCGCATCGCCGATGCGGCCAAGCTGGCCAATGTGCGCAACGAGCTGTCGGCGCTGGAGAAGACCTGGATGGCGCACCCGGCGGCCGGCGGCAACATCGCCGAGTTGCGCGCGCAGCTGAAGGCGGTCAACGAGCGCCTGTGGGTGATCGAGGACGACATCCGCATCAAGGAAAAAGCGCAGGCCTTCGACGAAGAGTTCATCAAGCTCGCCCGCAGCGTGTACTTCGAAAACGACGAACGCGCGCGCATCAAGAAGGACATCAACCTGGCGCTGGGTTCCAGCTACGTCGAGGAAAAGTCCTACCAGGACTACAGGACCGGTTCGGCGCCGTGATCCGAGTCCGGCGATGCCGCAGCCGTCGCCATGGCGCGGATTGCGGATTGCTGAAGCCCGCAGGGCGGAAGCGGTCGGGCGTTTGAGTCAACCCGGGGGCGGAACCGTTACCGGTACCGCATCCTGGATCTGCGGCTGCGGTTTCCCGGCCCCCGGCTGGCGGCGGTCCAGCGCCCAGACCCGGATCAGGTGGCGCACCAGCCGCAGCCGCTCGCTGTGCGGCAGCGCCACGCCGTAGCCCTGGTGCAGCGATTCCACCGCAGCGAAGTCGCGCTGGCCGATGGCGCCCAACTGTGCGATCAGCAGTGCCTGCTCCTGCATTTTCACCGGCAGGCTGTCAGGCAGTTGCAGCACCGCTTCGCCGGTTTGCCGCATGCCTGCGCTATCGCGGTGAGCGGCGGCGGCGTACATGGCCAGGATGTGGCGGACCGCCGGGTGCTGATCGCTGCCGCGATCGATCCAGCTCGGTGCGATCCAGGCGCCGCGCAAGTCATCGGCCGGCAGCAGGCCCAGGCTGGCTTCGGCAATGTCGGCTGCGGCCACCGACCATGACCACAGGTTGTCGATCGGGGTGCGGCCCGACATCGCCAGCAGCGCTTCCAGCCGCATCAGCCGGTCCTCGTCGCCGATGGCCAGCATGTCCGCGGTTTCCGGCCCGTTGCGCAACGCCCCGGCCAGCGTCGCCGCTTCGCGGTGGGCGATGGTGAAGCGATGATCGACGAATGTCTGGATGTCGGCCGAAGCCGGCAACGGCGTCCGACCGTCCAGCATGTCCAGCACCGGCAGCCCGCCATCGACCAGCAATTGCAGCGTTTGCGAGCTTTCGCCGCGAAAGCGTGCCGCGGGCGCCCGCAGCGCCACCAGCGGGTGCGCATCGGTATGCACCGGCGCGTTGAGCGCGCGCACGAACGCCTGCAGCACGTCGCGGCCGCCGATCCGGCGCAGCGCCAGCTCGTCGGCATTGCCCAGGCCGACGCGTTTCAGTTCGCGGCTCAAGTCCGGATGCTGCAGGCGCGCATGGTCGGCGCCGTGGCGGGTGCCGGGATAGGCGACGATGATCAGATCGACGTTGTGCGCCAGGTAGGCCTCGGCATCGGGGAATTCCTGCAGCACTGCCGCCAGCATCGTCGCCAGCAGCGCATCGTCGATTTCGTAGGTCTGCAGCCATTGCACCAGCACGCCGTCTTCGGCCAGATGGCTGCGCAGGAAGGCGTAGAACTCGCGGGTGAACAGGCTGGCCACGCCGCTGACCCAGGGATTGGACGGTTCGGAGACGATGACGTCGTAGCGGCGCTGGCCGCTGGCGAAGAAACGCCGCGCATCGTCGAAATGCACCCGCGAGCGCGGATCGCCATAGGCGCGGGCCACCCGCTCGCCGAACATCCGTGCGCCGGCATGGATGGCCGGTTCGATTTCCACCGTTTCCACCCGTTCCACCTTCGGGCTGCCCAGCAGCGTATGCGTGGACAGGCCCGAGCCCCAGCCGATCACGCCGACCGAACGCGGATGGGGATGCAGCGCCAGCGGCAGCGCGCCCAGCGCCACCATCGTGAACTCGTCGCCGCGCGGCGACGCGTCCAGCGACAGCGTCATCGCCGCGTCGGACTTGCCGTTGGTGATGATGGCGGCCGAATCGTGGGCGCCGGAACGCGCCACCGCGATGGTGGCGGTCTTGCCATCGCGCAGGAAAGCGATTTCGGACTCGTCGGAAAGCCGGACCGTGCCGCTGCGGAACACGCCCGCCGCCTGTTCGCGCGGGTCCGGTTTGCCCATCGCCATGCTCAGGCCCAGCGCGGCGCCCAGCGCCAGCGCGGCCAGGCCGGCGGTTCGCGCCAGCCCGCTACGCACGGTTCCCAGCAGCCAGAATCCCAGCAGCGCGTCGCCGACTGCGGCCAGGGTGATGCCCCAGCGGACGCCGATCAGCGGAATCAACACATGCATCATCAACAGTACGCCGCCAATGGCGCCCAGCGTATTGGCGGCATAGATGCGGCCGATGCCGGCTTCGCCGCCGCCGGCGCGCAGCAGCGATACCGTGAACAGCGGCAGAGCCATGCCGGCAAAGAATGCGGCCGGAAACATCACTGCGATGGCCACGGCTGCGCTGCCCAGCGAAAACAACAGGTAGCCGCTGTCGTTGCGCGATACGGCTTCCATCAGCCAGCCCACCCATTGGAACGACTGCGCGAATACCACCAGCGACAACAGCGCCGATACGCCCATCCAGATCTGGGCGAAGCCGGCCGCCTGCAACGGATTGGCCAGTGCCGCCGCGCGTCGCCGCACCCGCCAGCCGCCAAAGGCCAGTCCCAGCAGGAATGCCGCCAGCATCAGCTCGAACGCGTGCAGCGTGGTGCCCAGGGCCTGGTTGAGCAGCCGGATCCAGCCGATTTCGTAGACGAAGGAAAAGCCGCCGGACAGCGCGGCGACCAGCAACAGCTTGCGTGCCAGCCGGGTATCGGTGGACCTCGGGGGGGTGTGGGCCGCTTCGCGCGCGCCGACAGGGGCTGGCGCGGCTTGCTCGTGCAGGCGCAGCGAAACCAGCGCGGCGCCTGCGGCGACCAGCAGGTTGGCCACGCCGGCAAAGCGCATCGCGCCGGGCAAGCCGTAGGCAGGCAACAGCAGGAAGGTGGCGACCAGCGCTCCGGCGGCCGCACCCAGGCTGTTGGCGAAATACAGGCCGCCGAACACGCGCCCGTTGGGCTCGCCGCTGGCGCGCAGATAGCCGGCGCTGAGCAGCGGAAAGGTCGCGCCCAGCAGCACGCAGGCCGGCAGTATCAGCAAAGCCGCCGAAACCCACGGGTACAGCTGTCCCGCCAGGCCAACGCCGAGTGCCGGCAGCACGCGGTCCTGCGATAAAGCGGTATAGCTGGCGAACACGCCGGGAAACGCCAACCCGAACAGGCCGATCAGCGCCTCGGCAGCGGCATACAGCATCAGCAGCCGTTTCCAGCGCACGCCGCGCTGACCCGCCAGCCACGCGCCCAGTGCCATACCGCCCATGAAGATCGCCAGCACCAGTCCCTGCGCGTACGCCGCATGGCCCAGCGTCAGCCCCAGGTAGTGCGACCACAACGACTGGTAGATCAGCCCGGCTAAGCCGGAGACGACGAACAACGACAGCAGCATCGCGCCCAGGCCGGGCAGGGTACGCGCCGGCATGGCGCCAACCCCGTGGCCGAGTTCACCCGGCGGCATAACGCTCGAATGCGGCGATGGCGTCTTCCACGGTGATCAACGCCATCACATCGTCGAATTCGATCTTGCTGCCCCACTTGAGTTCGCTGGCCGGCTTGCCCAGGAACTTCCTGGCGGCGTCATCGTAGCGGTCCACGCAGTAGCGCCGGTCCGAATACGGCCCGCTGCGCTGCGGATTGCTGGCCGCGTGCAGTCCCAGCACCTTGGTTCCCATGGCGTTGGCGATATGCATCGGCCCGGAGTCCGGCGTCATCACCAGGTCCGCGCGCGCCAGCAGCGCCGGCAGCTGTTTCAGCGTGTCCTTGCCGACCAGATCCAGCGCCGGCTGCCGCATCGCGGCCAGTATGGCGTCGGCGGTGCTGCGTTCCAGATCGCTGCGGCCACCGCACAGCACCACCCGCCAGCCGCGCTGGACCGCGTGATCGGCTACGGCGGCGTAGCGGTCGGCATACCAGTTGCGGCGCGCATGGCTGGAGCAGGGGGAAATCATCAGCACCAGCTTGCCGTCCTGCGGCCACTGCGCGGCCGCCCAGGCATGGGCATCGGCCGGTACCGGCAGGTCCCAGACCACCTCGGTCTGCTGCAATCCCAGCGGCTCGCAGAAACTGCCGATGGCGTCCAGCACATGGATGCCGGGACGGTCGGGGATGCGTTCGTTGACGAACAGGCCATGCAGATCTTTCGAACGCGACCGGTCGTAGCCGATACGCCGGCGCGCCGGGATGAAACCCGACAGCACGTTGGCGCGGAACGCCACCTGCATCTGCAGCAAGGCGTCGAAGCCTGCCGCCGGCAGTTCGCGCCGCAGTGCGCGCATGCCGGCCAGCCCGGATTTCTTGTCGTAGATGTGGAAATCCACGCCCGCCAGTCCGTCCAGCAGCTTGTGGCCGGCCTTGTCGATGACCCAGTGCAGCCGCGTCTGCGGCCAGTGCTTTTGCAGCGTGCGGATCAACGGCACCACATGGGTGACATCGCCCAGGGCGGACAGGCGGAGCAGGCACAGCGAGGCGGGAATCTGGGACACGCTTCAGGACCACGGCAGCAGGGGTGGGCGGACCCGCCTGTTCAAGCACAAGCGCGGTGGCCGATGGTCGCCAGTGTATGACACGCCCGGATGCCGGGACGATGCGCGGGATCCGGTTGGCGCGACAGGCGCGCAGGCCCTAGACTCGTCGGATGGTCAGTTTCGACGCCAGCGAATCCCTGACGCCCTTTCGCCAAGGCAGCGGATACGGCGCGATCCTGTTCGATCGCAAGCATCTGCGGAAGGCCGAACCGGACTGGTTCGATCCTGAAAAGTGGGGCGAACGCGCCCGGCCGGTCGACAGCGGTGGACGTGGCGGCGCCTGGTTCGTCGACGCGCCTTCCAGCCAGTGCGTGCTGCGCAAGTACCGGCGCGGCGGCCTGGCCGCGCGCTTCAGCCGTGATCGCTACCTGTGGCATGGTTCGGACCGCACGCGCAGCTTCGCCGAGTTCCGGCTGACCCGCGCCCTGCTGTCGCGCGGCTTGCCGGTGCCCCAGCCGGTGGCGGCCAGCTACGTGCGCGAGGGCATGTTCTACCGTGCCGCAATCCTGGTCGAGCGCCTGGTCGGCGTGCGTTCGCTGGGCGATCTGATGGGCGCGGAAGACGCGTCCGTGCCCTGGGAGGCGGTCGGACGGCTGATCGCACGGTTCCATCGCGCCGGCCTGGACCATGCCGATCTCAATGCCCACAACATCCTGTTCGATGCGGCGGGCAAGGGCTGGCTGATCGACTTCGACCGCGGCGCGCTGCGGATTCCCGCCACCCACTGGCGCGAGAAGAATCTTTCCCGGCTCAAGCGCTCGCTGATGAAGCTGCGCGGTGCCCGCAGCGAAGAGCAGGTGCGCTACGACTTTGCCCTGCTGCGCCGCGCCTACGACGCCGCGTGGTCGCGAGGCTACTGATGGGTTGGCAACTGCGTTTCCATGGCGTGGGCAGCGCCAGCGCGGTGGCGCTGGGATCGGCCATGGCCACCATCGAACGCGGCGGCCAGCCCTGGCTGACCATCGACTGCGGCAGCGAAGGCCTGACCGCGTATCTGGCCGACTACGGCGACTATCCGCAGGCGGTCTTCATCACCCATGCGCATCTGGACCATGTGGGCGGTTTCGAGCGGCTGTTCGTCGCCAGCTATTTCGACCCGGAGCGCCGTGGCAAGGTGAAGGCCTACGTGCCGGCACCGCTGCTGCCGCTGCTGCATCAGCGCATCGGCGAATACCCGAATGTGCTGGCCGAGGGCGGGGCGAACTTCTGGGACGCGTTCCAGCTGATTCCGGTCGGCGCCGCGTTCTGGCATGACGGCCAGCGCCTGGAAGTGTTTCCGGTGCGTCATCACTGGCCGGACAGCGCATTCGCGCTGCGTCTGCGCGGCAGCCTGGTCTGGACCGGCGATACCCGGCCGATTCCGGAAATGCTGGCCCGGTACGCCGATGCGGACGAGCTGATCGCCCACGATTGCGCGCTGCACGGCAATCCCTCGCATAGCGGCATCGAGGATCTGGAGCGCGAATACGCCCCGGCATTGCTGCAGCGCTGCCTGCTGTACCACTACGCCAGCGCTGCCGACGGCGATGCGCTGCGCGCGCGCGGGCGGCGCGTCGCCAACCCGGGACAGGTGGTGGCATTGAACCCTCCTGCCAATCCTGCGGTCGATGTGACATGAGTACGCAAACAGCACCCACGCCGGTGGACCGGCTGCAGCGTCCGTTGCGGGACCTGCGGCTGTCGGTGATCGAGGCCTGCAATTTCCGCTGCGGCTACTGCATGCCGGCCGACAAGGTGCCCGACGACTACGGGCTGGATGCCGCCTCGCGGCTGTCGTTCGACGAAATCGAAACGCTGGTGCGCGGGTTCGTCCGTGTCGGAGTGACCAAGCTGCGCCTGACCGGCGGCGAGCCGCTGCTGCGCAAGCGCCTGCCGGAGTTGATTGCGCGGCTGTCGCGCATCGGCGAACTGGAGGATCTGGCGCTGACCACCAACGGTTCGCTGCTGGCCGGACAGGCCGGCGCGTTGCGCGAAGCCGGCCTGCGCCGGCTGACCGTCAGCCTGGATGCGTTGGACCCCGAATTGTTCCGCCGGCTTTCCGGCGGCCGCGGCGAGCTTGCCGATGTGCTGGCCGGTATCGACGCCGCGGTGGCGGCCGGTTTCCAGCGGCTGAAAATCAACTGCGTGATCCAGCGCGGCGTCAACGAAGACCAGCTGTTTCCGCTGCTGGCGCATTTTCGCGGCAGCGGCCATGTGCTGCGCTTCATCGAATACATGGATGTCGGCACCTGCAACGGCTGGCGGCCGGAACAGACGGTGCGTTCGGCCGAGCTGCGCGACCGCATCGCTGCGCGCTGGCCGCTGCGGGCGCTGGACGCCAACTACCGGGGCGAAGTGGCATCGCGCTACGCCTTCGCCGACGGCGGCGGCGAGATCGGCTTCGTCAGTTCCATCAGCGAACCGTTCTGCGGCGACTGCCACCGCGCCCGGGTCTCGGCCGACGGCCGCCTGTATACCTGCCTGTTCGCCGCCGACGGCAGCGACCTGCGCCCGACGCTCGCGCACGGCGAGCAAGCGCTGGCCGAACGGGTGGCCGGGCTGTGGTCGCGGCGCGCGGACCGCTACAGCGAACTGCGCGCGCTACCGGCAGTGCGTGGCCGCAAGCACGTCGAGATGTATCTTATCGGCGGATAGGCGCTGTCCTTCCGCGTCTTTCATTTGCAGGTCTGCTGACCATGGCCCGAAGACCCAAACAGGAACTGACCCATCTCGATGCCGCCGGCCGGCCCGCCATGGTGGATGTCTCCGCCAAGGCGGTCACCGCGCGCCAGGCGACTGCGGCGTGCCGGGTGCGTTTCCCCGCCGCGGTGGCGCAGCAGTTGCGTGCCAGCGGCCTGCGCAGCGCCAAGGGCGGCATCGTCGACACCGCCATTGTCGCCGGCACTCTGGCGGTCAAGCGCACGCACGAGCTGATCCCGTTCTGCCATCCGCTGCCGATCGACGGCTGCCGTTTCGGCATCGACTGGGAAAGCGACAACGCGCTGGGCATCGAGTGCACGGTGAATACCACCCACCGCACCGGCGTGGAGATGGAGGCGCTGATCGGTGCCACGGTGGCGGCTCTGACCGTCTACGACATGTGCAAGGCGCTGTCGCATGCCATCGTCATCGGTCCAGCCAGGCTGTTGGGCAAGCGCGGCGGCAAGCGCGATTTCGGAGCCGGCTGATGGCCACGGTGACACTGCTCTATTTCGCCAGCCTGCGCGAGGCCGCCGGTCTGGCCAGCGAACGGGTAGACACCGCCGCGGCGGATCTGCAGGGCCTGTATGCCGAAACCCAGGCCCGCCATGGTTTCCAGTGGCCGCTGGCGGCGTTGCGGGTGGCGGTGGATGGCGAATTCGCCCGCTGGCGCGATGCCGTTCCCGATGGCGCCGAGGTGGCCTTCATCCCGCCGGTCAGTGGAGGCTGAGATGCAGGGTTTTCGTCTGGCCGAGGTCGCTTTCGATATCGCCGCGCTGCGTGCGACGCTGCTGGACGATCGCGCCGGCGGTTATGCCAGCTTCGAGGGCTGGGTGCGCGATCGCAACGATGGCCGCGAAGTCTCCGGACTGCGCTATGAGGCCTATCCGGCGCTGGCCGAGCGCGAGGGCGAACGGATCATTGCCGAGGCATTGGAGAAATTCGACATCGTGCGGGTGGCCTGCGTCCATCGCATCGGCGAGCTGGCCATCGGCGATCTGGCGGTTTGGGTCGGGGTCAGCGCCGCGCACCGCGGGGCGGCGTTCGACGCTTGCCGTTACGTCATCGATGAAGTCAAATCGCGCGTTCCGATCTGGAAGCACGAACACTACCGGCAGGGCGATGCGGGTTGGCTGCATCCCGATTCCGGGGCGCCGTGAGTTGCGGGAGTAGCGATGCGATGAAGAAGCACCTGGGATTGTGGATCTGCCTGGCCTGCGCGCCGGCGGCGCACAGTGCCGAACTGCTGGTCGGCAACAAGTCGGCCGATACGGTGTGGCGGCTGTCGCTGGATGACGGCAGCAAGACCGGCGAATTCCGTACCCGCCAGGCGCCGCACGAGATCGCCGTTGCCGCCGACCGCCGCATCGCGGTGGTCAGCAACTACGGCAGCGAGCGATCCGGCAATTCGCTGTCGGTGCTGGATCTGGTGTCCGGCCGGCCCACCCGGCACGTCGATCTCGGTCAGCACGGCGCGCCGCACGGGCTGCGCTTCCTGTCCGGCGGCCGGCGCGTGGTGGTGACCACCGAGGCGTCGGGCAGCCTGCTGGTCGTCGATGTCGGCAGCGGCGAAATCGAGACCGTCATCGATGTCGGCGACGGCGGCGGCCATATGGTCGCGCTGGCGCCGGACGAGCGCACCGCCTATGTCACCAAAATCGCCAAGGGCACGCTGAGCCGCGTGGATCTGGGTTCCGGCAACAAGACCCACGAGCGCGCGGCCGGCCGCGGCGCAGAAGGCGTGGCGGTCCGACCCGACGGCGCCGAGGTATGGGTGACCAACCGCGAAGACGGCACCATCACCGTGCACGACCCCAGGACCTTGGCCATCAAGCGGCGGATGTCCAGCGCCGGGTTCCCGATCCGCGTGGCGTTTTCGCCGGACGGCAAGCTGGCGCTGGTAACCAATGCGCGCGCCGCCGAACTGGCGGTCTTCGATGCGCGGACCAAGGTAAGAATAGCGACGGTGCCGTTGGCGCAGCCGGGCACCGAATACCGGCAGACCATGCTCGGACAAGCGGCGCTGCCGATCGGCGTCATCGTCGCCGCCGACCGCCCGCGCGCCTATGCGGCCATCAGCGGCGGCGACCGCATCGCGGTCATCGATACGGCGACCTGGAAGATAGTCGACCACTGGGCAACCGGCCGCGAACCGGACGCGTTGGGTATCGTTCCGGATTGAGAGGCGCTTCCGAGGTCCCAAGTCCTGTTCGAGATCTCCGGCGACACCTGGCTTCCTGAGGACGAAAAAAGAAAGGCAAGCCGGAAGCGATGCGCGCTGAATAAATACCAGTCACCACGGGTTGACGCACTGATACCGCTATTCTGTGGGAGCGACGTAAGTCGCGACGGTGATGCTTGCATCGCGACTTACGTCGCTCCCACCGGGAGGTGCTCCGCGCTCCGCGATGCCTCCGTGCCGATGGCAATGATGCCCTCGCAACGGCGCGCCCCGCGGTCTTGCCGCGCCGGTAGCAACAATGCCGTCGCAACGGCAGGCGATAGTGAATAGCCGCTTTTATGCAAAGAGCCAACGGGCCCCAAAAAGGTGGCGGCCCCGCCGGCTGACCGCGCCCCGCGGTCTCGCCGCGCCGGTAGCAACAACGCCGTCGCAACGGCAGGCGATAACAACTAGCCGCCTTTTGACCAAAGCAGCGGGTTACCTCAGAAAGGTGGCGGCCCCGCCGGCTGACCTCGGCGCCCGCATCGCGCCCCGCGGTATACCCGTGTCAATGGCAATGATGCCGTCGCAACGGCAGGCGACAGCGAATAGCCGCTTTGTAAACGAAGCGACAGGACGATCCCAAAAGGTGGCGGCCCGCGCTCCACGATGCCTGCGCGCCGATGGCAATGAGGCCATCGCAACGGGAGGCGGTAGCGAATAGCCGCTTTTAACTTAAGGGACGGACTGCCAAAAAGGTGGCGGCCCCGCCGGCTGACCTCGGCGCCCGCATCAGTCGATACCGTTGCTGCCTTCCGGCCCTGGCGGGATTTTCAACCTAGCGTCGCGAGGGGCCGACGGGGCCACCATAGGACTAATGCGTGTTGCGACGCATTCATAAAACTGGCGGAGAGAGGGGATTCACTCGGCCCTTTCGGGCCTCGCCCTGCGGGCGGCTTCGCCGTGCAAACCGGCAAGCCGGTTTGTCGAACCCGGGGGTTCTCACCCCCTCCCGTGCTTCGGCAAAGCTAACAGCACGGAACCATCACTACACTTCAAAACTGGCGGAGAGAGGGGGATTCGAACCCCCGAAGCGCGGTTTAGACGCTTACACACTTTCCAGGCGTGCTCCTTCAACCACTCGGACACCTCTCCGGGACCGTCCAGCGACGCTCCGGCCGCTTTCTGGGTCGCAAATTCTAGCTGTCGCGGGGATTTATTGCGAGTCCCCGCTGAACCGGTTGCGGGCGGCGGCGTCCGGCCCGCCTGAATCGCGGCCGGCGCGACCGGCCATGGCACAATGTGGCCATGTCCTATCTCGTTCTCGCCCGTAAGTGGCGTCCCAAGCGTTTTGCCGAGCTGGTGGGCCAGGAACATGTGGTCCGGGCGCTCAGCAATGCGCTGGATACCGGCCGTGTCCACCACGCCTTCCTGTTCACCGGCACCCGCGGCGTCGGCAAGACCACCATCGCCCGCATCTTCGCCAAATCGCTGAACTGCGAGCAGGGCACCAGTGCCGACCCGTGCGGCCAGTGCCCGGCCTGCCTGGATATCGATGCCGGCCGCTACATCGACCTGCTGGAAATCGACGCCGCCTCCAATACCGGCGTCGACGACGTCCGCGAGGTCATCGAGAACGCCCAGTACATGCCTTCGCGCGGCAAGTTCAAGGTCTACCTGATCGACGAAGTGCACATGCTGTCGAAGGCGGCGTTCAACGCGCTGCTGAAGACGCTGGAAGAGCCGCCGGAGCACGTCAAGTTCCTGCTGGCCACCACCGATCCGCAGAAGTTGCCGGTCACCGTGCTGTCGCGCTGCCTGCAGTTCAACCTGAAACGGCTGGACGAACAGCAGATCTCCGGCCAGATCGACAAGATCCTCAAGGCCGAAGGCATCGAGGCCGACGACAGCGCCATCCGCCAGATCGCCAAGGCTGCCGACGGCAGCCTGCGCGATGGCCTGTCGCTGCTGGACCAGGCCATCGCCTATGCCGGTGGCGCGCTGCGCGAAGACGGCGTGCGCACCATGCTGGGCACGGTCGACCGCACCCAGGTGGCGGCGATGCTGGAAGCGCTGGCCAACGGCGATGGCCAAACCCTGTTGAAGGTCATCGCCGCGCTGGCCGATTTCTCGCCCGACTGGGGCGGCGTGCTGGAAGCGCTGGCCGAAGCCCTGCATCGCATCCAGGTGCGCCAGCTGGTGCCCAGCGCGGCCATCGAGGCCGAAGGCATCGATGCCGATGGTTTTGCGCAGCGGTTGCGTCCGGAAGTGGTGCAACTGTGGTACCAGATGGCGCTCAATGGCCGCCGCGATCTGTACCTGGCGCCCAGCGCGCGCGCCGGCTTCGAAATGAGCGTGCTGCGCATGCTGGCGTTCCGCCCGGCGCAGGCCGGCGAAATGAAGGCTGCCGATGCCGGCAGCGTAGCGGCCGCCGCACCGGCGAAACCGGCCAGCACCGCGCCGCGACCGGTTGAAGCGGCGCCACAGCAGGCGGTGCCGCAGCAGATGGCCCGCGAGGAACCGAAACCGGTGGCGCCGCCTGCGCCGCCACCGCAGGTTGCGCCGGCCGCCGCCGCCCGCCAGGCATCGCCGCCGTGGCCGGAACCGGAATCGGCGTCCATGCCCGTATCTGCTTCCGCTCAGGCACCCGTCCCGGCGTCTGCACCCGCATCCGCGCCGGCGCAGTTCAGCAGCGCCACCGCCGGCATCGGCATCATCGACAACGATACCTGGCTGCATTTTGCCGACAGCAGCGGCCTGAAAGGCGCGACCCGGCAACTGGCCGAGAACGCCGCATTCGCCGCCAGCGAAGACGGCGTGCTGCGGCTGTCGCTGGACGCCGGCTTCGATTACCTGCGCTCGGATCGCGCGGTCAACGAACTTGGCCAGGCCATCGCGCAGCGCTATGGCGCAGCGCCGAAAATCGTGTTCGTCCATGCCGCCGCGGAATCGGAAACGCTGAAGCAGCGCGCGCATCGCCAGCGCGATGAGCAGCAGAACGCCGCCGAGCAGGATTTCATTAACCACCCGGACGTCCAGCGCCTGATTCAGCATGGCGCCAAGGTCGTGCCGGACTCCATCCGTCCGTTTGAAGAATAAGCAGAAGAGAGCCGACATGCGTGGAAACATTGCCCAACTGATGCAACAGGCGCAGAAGATGCAGGAAAACCTGCAGCGTGCGCAGGAAGAACTGGCCAAGCTGGAAGTCACCGGCAATGCCGGCGGTGGCATGGTCAGCGTGACCCTGACCGGCACCAAGGAATGCCGCAAGGTGCGCATCGATCCGTCGGTGCTGGGCGACCAGGAAATGGTCGAAGACCTGATCGCGGCCGCGTTCAACGACGCTGCCAACAAGGTCGATGCCGAGTCGAAGGAAAAAATGGGCTCGGCCACGGCCGGCATGCCGCTGCCGCCGGGAATGAAGCTGCCGTTCTGAGAAGTCGGGGACCGGGGACCCGGGCCCCGGAAAAGCGAGCCTCGATTGTATGAGGCAAGCTGCCCCGCTATCGGCCCTGGGTCAGGACGAGCGCTGCAGAGCGAGGGCGCTATGCCTGTATTGCCCCGTTGCGTAGCGCATGGGTTTTAAGAGCCTGGAAAGCAGCCTTTCCCCGGTCCCCGGTCCCGAACGTCCCAGACATCCTGATGAGCCTTTCCCTGCTCGAACAATTGATCGAATCCCTGCGCGTGCTGCCTGGCGTCGGCCAGAAGACCGCGCAGCGGATGGCCTACCACCTGCTCGAGCGCGAGCGCGAGGGCGGCAAGCGGCTGGCCGAAACGCTGGGCGTGGCGCTGGAGAAGATCGGCCATTGCGCGATGTGCCGCGATTTCACCGAAAGCGAAATCTGCGCCACCTGCGCCAGCGCCAGCCGCGATCGCCATCAGCTGTGCGCGGTCGAATCGCCGGCGGACCGGCTGGCCATCGAGCAGGCCACCGGCTATCGCGGCCTGTATTTCATCCTGCAGGGGCGGCTGTCGCCGCTGGACGGCATCGGCCCGCGCGAACTTGGCCTGGATGCGCTGGCCGCGCGGCTGGCCGAAGGCGAGATCACCGAGATGATCATCGCCACCAATCCCACCGTGGAAGGCGAAGCGACCGCGCACTATCTGGCGCAACTGGCGCGCCAGCACCGGGTCCGCCCCAGCCGGCTGGCGCACGGCGTGCCGCTGGGCGGCGAACTGGAATACGTCGATCGCGGAACCCTTTCGCATGCGTTCGGTTCGCGCAGCGAGATGACTTGAGGGCGGTAATGCGTAAAGGGTAAAGGGTAAAGTAGGGCAACAGCGTGCAGTGCCGGTATCCGGCTCGCCCTGCTTCTGCCTTCACGCCTTCCAATTCCCCCTTCACTTCAGCTGGCCGCCCTCATGAACGACACCCTCTTCGGCAAGATCATCCGTCGCGAAATCCCCGCGACCATCGTCTATGAAGACGACGAGATCCTGGGCTTCAAGGACATCGCGCCGCAGGCGCCGGTGCACGTGCTGTTCGTTCCCAAGCACGAGCTCATCCCGACGCTGGACGATGCGACGCCGGAGCAGGCGGCACTGATCGGGAAGCTCGCTTTGGCCGCAGCCGAATACGCACGCCGTGAAGGCCTGGCGCAGGACGGCTACCGGGTGGTGATGAACTGCCGCGAACATGCCGGCCAGACCGTGTTCCACCTGCACCTGCACCTGCTGGCCGGCGCGCAGCTGGGGCGCTTCGGCTCGCCGTCGTAAGGCGCTTGCGACCGCAACCGCCCAAGCCCTTTTGATCCGTGTCCCACGCTTTCCGTTTCTGTAGCCGCAACCGGCCTCACGACAGGCTGCGTAGCTCCGCGGTTTCATTCCCGCATAAAAAAAGCCGCTCGATGAGCGGCTCTTTTGCTGGTTGCCGGAACTGTCACCACCAGCCGCGGCGGCCCCAACCCCAGTACGGGCCCCAGAACGGGTCGTAGTACGGGTACGGGTAGGGGCGGACCTCGACTTCGCGAACTTGCGGCCACAGATAGACCACGTCGGCGGCCACCCGCGGAAGGCGGTAGTCGTAGTCGCCGATGCGGGTGTTTTCGTAGCCGTCGATGCGGCCGACGAAGGTGACTTCGCGCCCCTCGGCGAACACCGCCGGGTCGTAGAAGCCGGCGCGGCAGGCGATGAAACGGCCATCGGTGGCGTCGGGCGCGGAGCTGAGCGGCCGTCCTGTGCCCGCCAGCGGACGCGACACCAACTGGAAGCAGGTGTTGTCCTGGCCAGGGATGGTTTCGATGATGCGGCCGCCCCAGCGGACCGGGGCGCCCACCTGGGCGGTGGCCACGGCGTCGCGCGGAGTCACTTCGGTATAGGCCCCCTGCAGCGGCTTGGGTGCGGTGGCGCAGGCCGACAACAGGGCAACGGTGGCGGCAAGCGCGGCGAAACGGATGTTCATGACCATACTCCCTTGTGAGGTTATGGGCGGTGCCGGCGCAGGTCGCGGATCAGCGCGGTACGGTCCCCAACTGCGCCAGCGTAGCGCGCTTCGACGAAACGCTGGCTGAGCGAAGCCAGCTCGCCGGCCCGCTCCGGCACCGCGGCCGCGATCCGTTGTGCCCAGGCCAGTGCGGGCTCGTGCGCCTCGCGGCCCAGGCCGCGGCGCGCGTAGCGGGCGCTCAGGCGGTGCCAGGCGCGCAGCAGCGGGTCGCGTTCGCGTTCGCTGCGCGCCAGCCACCAGCCCATCCACGCCAGCGCCAGCCCGGCGACCAGCGCAAACAGCAGGCTCAGCCGTTGCCCGCTCAGGCGGTCGATGCCGAAGCCGGCCAGCATTCGCTCCTGCCGCGAGGCGTCGAACCCGAGCACCAGATCGTTCCAGCCGCGGCGCAGCCAGTCGCCGAAGTCGCCGACCTGGATCAGTCGGCCGGCGACGCCGCCGCCGCCGCCCAGCCGATCTTCCAGGGTGTCGTAGATGCGTTCCGGCGCCACCGCGGCGGTCGGGTCCACCCGCACCCAGCCGCGCTGCGGCAGCCAGACTTCGGCCCAGGCGTGCGCGTCCATGTTGCGCACCACCCAGTAGTCGCCGAATGGATTGCGGTAGCCGCCGACGTAACCGGTCACCACACGCGACGGGATGCCCGCCGCACGCATCAGCACCACGAATGCCGAACTGAAGTGCTCGCAATAACCGTTCTTCTGTTCGAACAGGAATTCGTCCACCGAATGCCGGCCCGGCAACGGTGTATCCAGCGTGTAGCCGAACTCCGCCCGCACCCAGTCCAGCGCACGCTCGACGATACGCATATCGTCGCCGCCGGCTTCCCGCCGCCACTGCGCCGCCAGCGCCAGCGTGCGCGGGTTGTAGCCGGCCGGCAGCGCCAGTGCGCGCTGGCGCAGCATCTGCCGCAGCTGCGGTTCGAACTGCCGTGGCGGCGAGGACTGCATTCGCCAGCGGGTCAGCGAATTCAGCGCGCGTGGCGCGTAGAGGCCGTAGTCGAGCGACAGGCGGGTGTCGTCCGGCGCCGTCTGCAACAGTTCCAGGGCCACCAGTTGGCGGCGATCGGTGGGTTCCAGTTCCATCTGGTAGTCCCACACGGTTTCGCCAGCGGTTACCGGCTCGGCCGGCAGACCGCTCATCCACTGCGGCTGGGTCCAGCTGCGGCCGTCGAAATCCCACAGCACCGGGCCGCGCCAGTACATCTGCTCCGGCCGCGGCGTGGCGCCGAAGAACTGCACGCGCAGGGCCGGGTTGTCGTCGGCCATCAGGTCCAGCCAGCCGCCCGGGGTCATGCTGTCGGACAGGCCGGGCTTGGCCAATGCGCGTTCCGGCACGCCCCACAGCGGCGACGGGAAGCGCGGGAACAGCCAGAACGCGGCCAGCATCAGTGGCAGACCCAGCGCAACCAGGCGTCCCACCGCGGAAAGCCGTTGCGGCAGCCGGATTGGCGCGGTTTCCGCACCCCCTTCCAGTTCGGCCAGCCGTTGCAGCGTCATCAGGGCGCTGAGCACCGCCAGCAGGCCGATGACCATCGTCAGCGGCCCTTGGTCCAGCAGGAATGCGGCAAACGGCGCGAACAGCCCAAAGCCGATCAGGCTGCGGGCGTCGCGCAGGCTGCCGGTTTCGGCCGGCTTGATGGCCAGCATCGCCGCCAGCAGCGCGCAGCCGGTATCGCGGCCGAAACGCATGCCCATCACCGCGAACACGGCAGCCAGCATCGCCAACGCCAGCAGCAGGCGCAGCACGGCGTGCAACGGCTTGCGCCAGGACAACGCCGCGATCGCAACGGCGGCGGCGGCGATCGACCCTGCCAGCGCGCCCGGCAGTTGCAGCAGCAGGGCGGACAGGCACAGCCCGGCGGTGGCCAGCACCCAGATGCGGCTGCCGGCGTCGAGGACGACCGGGGCGGCGGCGTCAATGCGGTTGGACATGCGGCATCAGCGCCAGGGCGCGCAGGCAGAGATGGCGGTGCGCGGGACCCTGGTCGGGACCCAGCGGCGGGTGTGCGGGCAGCAGTAGCCGGTAGCGGCGATCGCCGCGTTCGGCCAGATCCACCCAGCGCGCCAGCCGACGGATGCGCTGCTCGTGGTCGAGTCCGGCCAGATCGTGCCAGCTCAGTACGACCTCGATGCTGAGCGGCTGTTCGTACTCGCGCACCAGCAGGAGATCGCGGCGGGCCGAAGGTTTCCAGGCGATCGCGCGCCGCGGATCGCCGGCGCGGTAGGCGCGCAGGTGGTGGACGTCTTCCCCGGCCGCATGCAGGCGCGTGCGCTGGCTCTGGCCGCCGCCCTCGGGCAACGGCGGGCCGTTGCTTTCCGGGGTGGGATAGACCAGCAATGGCGATTCCGGCCAGATCCACGCCCACGCGCGCGCCAGTCCCAGCGGCTGGGTGGTGGAAAGGCGGATGCGGTCCAGATCCAGCCATCCGCGTTGCGCAGTGGCCAGCGTAATCGCGGCCACGACCGGTTCTGCGCCCATCGCCGGCACCACCGTCGCCGATTGCAGGCATGCGAGCTGCAGGCCACGGCGGGTGCGCAGATCGCCGCTGGACAGCGCCACATGCACCAGCATCGGCGCGCCGGCGGCGACCGGTTCGGCCGCGATCGCATCGATGCGCAACCCCGACAGCTGCAGGTGCGCGGCAATCAGGCTGGCCAGTCCGGCAGCGGCCAGCAGCAGCGCCAGCAGCAGGGCGGGGTTGTTGTTGTAGTTCAGCGCGCCGATCAGCATCGTCAGCACGAGCGCGCCGAAGAACAGTCCGAACCGGGTCGGCAGCACGTAGACGCGCCGCCGATCCAGCAGGGCCGGCAGCGGTTCGGGCCGGCGCGGACGCGCCAGCAGCGCAAAGCGTCTGGCCAGGCGTTCGCGAAGACTCGGTGACACGCTAGGGCCTGTTAACGCTGTTGGGATGGGTCACGTGGCTACCCAGCGGTCGCCAGGTGATTGTGCGTGGCGCAGTGACAGGCTGGCGGCCTGTTCAAGCCGCGCGCGGCCGCCTGCCGACCGCTGGGTAGCAACCCAGAGAGCCTGCCCCGTACTTGATACGGGGGCCGCAACGGAGTGCGCGCGGTACGGCGTCATCGCTCGGGCATGTATCGACATACATTTTCTCACTCTTCCTTGTCCCGCACGCATTCCGTTGCGGCGTGACCTATCCCAACAGCGTTAACAGGCCCTAATCCACCGGCACCGTATGCAGGATCGATTTGGCCAGCGCGGCGGTCGATGCCGCTTCGGCTTCGGCCACCAGGCGGTGCGCGGCCACTGCCGGGAACAGCGCCTGCACATCCTCGGGCAGCACATGGCGGCGCCCCAGCAGCAGCGCATAGGCGCGCGCGCCGCGCAGCAGTGCGATGCCGGCGCGCGGCGACAGGCCCACGCGCACGCCGGGATGCTGGCGGCTGCGGGTCAGCAGCGCCTGCACGTAGTCGATCAGCGCGTCGCTGGCATGGACCTGATCCACGGCCTGCCGCAGCGCCAGGACATCGTCGGACGACAGCAGCGGCATCGTCTGCGCGATCAGTTCGCGGCGGTCGCTGCCGGCCAGCAGCGCGCGCTCGGCTTCGGCATTCGGATAGCCCAGGTTCAACCGCAACAGAAAGCGATCCAGCTGCGAATCCGGCAGCGGATAGGTGCCGGAAAGATCGACCGGGTTCTGCGTGGCGATGACGAAGAACGGTGCGGGCAAGGTGTGGGTCATTCCATCCAGCGTCACCTGGTGCTCGGCCATCGCTTCCAGCAGCGCGCTCTGGGTGCGCGGCGGCGCGCGGTTGATTTCGTCGGCCAGCAGGACGTTGGTGAATACCGGGCCTGGATGGAACTGGAACTGCCGGCTTTGCGCGTCGTAGATCGAAACGCCCAGCACGTCGGCCGGCAGCAGATCCGAGGTGAACTGCACGCGCTGGAATCCAAGTCCCAGCGTTGCCGCCAGCGCGTGCGCCAAGGTGGTCTTGCCCAGGCCGGGCAGATCCTCGATCAGCAGATGGCCGTCGGACAGCAGCGCCACGAACGCCAACCGAACCTCATGCGACTTGCCCAGCAGCAGCGAGTTGACCTGTTGTTGCGCACGCTTCAGGGCATTGTTGAGGCCATCGGATAGCATAGGGCCGGTGCTGGGGACTGCGGACATTCACTCGCTCTCGGCTTGATGACTGGATTTCAGGGAAGTGTAGCCGGATGCGGGAAGAACAACGCGCAAAGCAGATATTCCTGGCGCTGTGGACATTGGCGACTGTGATCAAGGTCCTGATTGCGGCGCGGCTGCCGCTGTTCGTGGACGAGGCGTTCTACTGGCAGGAAGGCCGGCACCTGGCGGCGGCGTATTCGGACCTGCCCGGACTGACCGCGTGGATGACCCGGCTGGGCACCGAACTGGGCGGGCCGCATGTGCTGGCGTTGCGGGCGCCGTTTCTGTTGCTGGCCGCACTGTTGCCGTGGCTGGTCGCGCACATCGCCGCGCGCTGGTTCGGCGATACCGCCGGCTGGCGCGCCGGCAGCCTGGTCGTGCTGATGCCGTTGTCGGGCACGCTGGGCCTGCTGGCGCTGCCGGATGTGCCGATGGCGTTTGCGACCGTGCTGTGCCTGGATGCCGGCGCGCGCCTGTTGCGCGAGGTGGACTCGGTGTCCGCCGCCGAACTGGCGCTGGGCCTGGCCATCGGCGCGCTCAGCCACTACCGCTTCATCGGCGTCATCGGCGTGGGCTTCCTGGCCTTGTTGTGGCTGCCCGAAGGGCGCCGGTTGCTGCGCGATGCGCGGGTATGGGTGGCGCTGGCATTCGGCATTGCCGCGTGGGCGCCGCTGCTGGCATGGAACCTGGAGTACGCCGATGCCGGGCTGCGCTTCCAACTGGTCGAGCGGCATCCGTGGGCCTTCCATGCCAGCGGCGCTTGGTTTCTGCTGATCCAGGCGGCGCTGGTGACGCCGCTGCTGTTCGTCGCGCTGTTGCAGGTCAGCGGCCGCGCATTGAGCGACCGCGGCGGCATGCCGGCGCAATGGCGCTACTTCGGGGTGCTGGGTGCGGTGTCCACGTTGGGGTTCTTCGTACTGGGTTTCTTTGCCGATGTGGAACGGGTGAGTTTCCATTGGACCTTGCCCGGCTATCTGGCGCTGATCGTCGCGGTGCCGGCGCTGCTGCGCGAATGGCCGCGCGCGCTGCGCGCCGCAACGTGGTTGTTGATCGGCGCGGGCATGACGCTGATGCTGGCGTACTACCTGACGGTTTCGGTGCCGCAGTGGCGCGCGCAGTTCGCCGCGGAAAAGTTCTATCCGTCCAATTTCGCCGGCTGGGACCAACTGGCCGCTGCGGTGCGCGAGCAGCGCGCCAGGATGCCGGCGGAAACCCGATTGCTGGCCGACAATTTCAAGGTCGGCGCCGAGCTTGGCTTCGCGTTGGACGATGCCGACATCGCGGTGCTGGATCATCCGCTCAACCACAAGCATGGCCGCGCCCCGCAACTGCGGTTGTGGGGACTGCAGAGCGACGGTACGCGTGACGCGCCGACGCTATTGGTGGTGGCCGCCAGCGAACTGCCCTACAAGTCGCTGCTGGCTCACTACCATTCGCTGTGCCGGCGGGTCGGTCCGCTGCCGCCGCCGCAGGTGGTCAATACCGATCATGGCGGCCAGCGCTTCCTGCTGTTCGCGCTGCCGGCCAGGCGGACCGAAGGCGAGTGCACCGCGCCGGCGATGGCGTGGCTGGATACCCCGGCCAGCGGTGCCACGCTGGAGGGCCGGCTCGATATCGCCGGCTGGGCATTCAAGGATGGGGTGGGGCTGGAACGGGTCGAGGTGCTGCTGGACGGCAAGGTGGTGGCGCAGGCGCAGTACGGGCTGGACAGTCCGGGCGTGGCCGCCTACTGGAAGATTTCCACCGACCCGCAGCACCCGGCGGTGGGTTTCCGCGCCAGCGTCGACACGTCCGCGCTGGCGCCGGGCCGGCACTGGCTGGGCCTGCGCCTGCACGGACGCGATGGCAGTGTCGAGGACTGGTCGGAGCAGCCGTTGACGTTGCGCAGGTAGTTTCCGGCAGCTCAGGGCAGCTCGAAACCGGCTTCGCGCAGCAGCCGCGACAGTGCGATCAACGGCAGGCCGATCAAGGCGGTGGGGTCGCTGGATTCGATTGCCTCGAACAGCGTGATGCCCAGCCCTTCGCTCTTGAAGCTGCCGGCACAGTCGAACGGCTGTTCGGCATCCAGATAGCGCCCGATCTCGGCCGCGGTCAGTTCGCGGAATCGCACTGTCGTGGTGTCCAGGGCCTCCAGCCTGCGTTCGCCGTGCAGCAGGCACAGGGCGGTGTGAAAGCGCACCTGCTGGCCGGACATCGCGCCGAGCTGGGCCAGGGCGGCCTCGCGATGCCCTGGCTTGCCGACCGGCTGACCGTTCAGCTCGGCGACCTGATCGGCGCCGATCACCCAGCTTTCCGGGTGCTGGACGGCAATCGCAGCGGCCTTGGCCTGGGCCAGGCGCTGCGCCAGTGCGATACTGTCCTCGCCCGGCAGCGGGCTCTCTTCCACGTCCGGGCGGGCGATATGGAATGGCAGCCGCAGCCGTTCCAGCAGTTCGCGGCGGTAGCGGGACGTCGAGGCGAGCAGCAGCGGCATGGAGGCATCCGGACGGGCGGGGCGGGGCAGTCTGCCGATCCGGGCGACGGCCGGCAATCCCCATCCTGGTGCTGCAGGCAGGTTTGACAGCTCGGCCCGCAGTCCTTAACATTCAGCGGCTTATGTCCGCGAATACGCCCGAGATGTTGGACGCTTGGCGCATGGTTGCGGCACGGCGCAGTTTTGATGGCCGCCTGCCGTTGTCTTCGATGACGCGGCTGCAGGGGCTGTTGCTGGATACGGAAGGCGAAGCGCGATTCACGATCGAATTCGATCGCGATTCGCTGCAGGTGCCGTACGTGGAGCTGAAAATCGAGGCCGAGCTGCCGCTGGTCTGCCAGCGCAGCCTGCAGCGATTCCTGTTGCCGGTCAGCATCGCGCAACGGCTGGGACTGGTGCGCGACGAAGCCGAGGAGGCGGGGTTGCCGCCGGACTATGAAGCGTTGCTGGTGCCGGAGGACGGCATGCTGCGCACCGCGGAGCTGGTGGAGGACGAACTGGTCCTCGCGGTTCCGGTGGTGGCGCTGTCGCCCGGGTCTGAAGCGGTGGAACGCGAATGGCCGGCGCAGGAAGAAGAATTGGCCAAGGCCAACCCGTTCGCGGGATTGGCCTCGCTGAAAAAGAACTAGCCGCTTCGGCGGTCTGGCAAAGCGAATCGACAGATTCATTACAAGTTTGGAGCTGGAGCAATCCCATGGCTGTGCAGAAATCCCGAGTCACCCCGTCCCGTCGTGGTCAGCGCCGTTCGCATGACGCCCTGACCGCCAAGCAGCTGTCCACCGATCCCACCAGCGGTGAGACCCACCTGCGTCATCACGTCACCGCTGACGGCTACTACCGTGGCAAGAAGGTCATCGCCACCAAGACCTCGGCGGTCGAAGAAGATTGATTGCGCGGGCGCGCCGGTGCGGCGCGCCTGCTGCAATGACGTGTGGTCCAGGGCCCCGTTGCGGGCCAAGCAACGGGAGCGGATATGAGTCAGCCGGAGTCCAACGGGCGCATTTACGCGCGTATCGCCGGTACCGGCAGCTATTTGCCGGACAAGGTCCTGACCAATGACGACCTGGCCAAACAGGTCGATACCAGCGACGAGTGGATCCGGACCCGCACCGGCATCCGCGAACGCCATATCGCCGCCGAAGGCCAGACTGCCGGCGACCTGGGCTACCGGGCCGCGCTGCGGGCCATGGAAGCCGCCGGCGTCGATGCCTCCGAGATCGACATGATCGTGGTGGGTACCACCACCCCGGACCTGATCTTTCCGTCCACCGCCTGCCTGATCCAGGCCCGCCTGGGCGCCGACGGCTGCGCGGCGATGGACGTCAACGCCGCCTGTTCCGGTTTCCTGTACGCGCTCAGCGTGGCCGACAAGTTCATCCGCTGCGGCGACGTCAAGACTGCGCTGGTCATCGGCACCGAGACCCTCAGCCGCATCATCGACTGGACCGAACGCACCACCTGCGTGCTGTTCGGCGACGGCGCCGGCGCGGCGGTGCTCAAGGCCGATACCGAAACCGGCATCCTCAGCACCCACCTGCATGCCGACGGCAGCAAGAAGGAACTGCTGTGGAACCCGGTCGGGGTTTCGGCCGGTTTCAAGGCCGATGAGCCCAACAACGGCATCCGCATCAACATGAAGGGCAACGACGTGTTCAAGTACGCCGTCAAGGCGCTGGACTCGGTTGTCGACGAAACCCTGGACGCCAACGGCCTGGACAAGCACGACCTGGATTGGCTGATTCCGCATCAGGCCAATCTGCGCATCATCGAAGCCACCGCCAAGCGGCTGGATATGCCGATGGAGCGGGTGATCGTCACCGTCGATCGCCACGGCAACACCTCTTCCGGTTCGGTGCCGCTGGCGCTGGACGAAGCGGTGCGCTCGGGCCGCATCCAGCGCGGCCAGTTGTTGCTGCTGGAAGCCTTCGGCGGCGGTTTTACCTGGGGTTCAGCGCTGCTGCGCTACTGAGCGGGCTTGCTCGCAGGAACGCATCAGCCGGCGCCGCGGCTGGTGCCGCGGGACAAGGATATGTCCAGGAGGGGATGGCGATGGTGGAATCTTTCGAAGTCCAGGGACATGCCGCCTGGCTCAAGCAATACGGCGATAGTCGCCGCGTATTTCGTCTGGGCGCGCTGGCGCGGGTAACCCGCTGGCTGGCGCTTGCGCCGTTGCGGCCGCCGCCGCGGTATACCCGAGAGCAGGCCAAGCAGGTGGAAATCCGACGTCTGCAGGAACTGCGCGCGCTGGGTGTGCGTGTGCCGGCCACGCTGGGCGAGGGCGAGCATTCGCTGATGCTCAGCGATATCGGGCCGACCCTGTCGTCGCAATTGCGCAAGCTCAAGAACGATCCGGCCGCACTGGATGCGCTGACCGGCAGAGCGTTGCAGGCGATCGCCGATGCGCACCGGCGCGGCGGCTACTTCGGCCAGCCGCTGCCGCGCAACATGACCCTCAGCGACGATGGCATCGGCTTTCTCGATTTCGAGGAAGACCCGCTGGAAGTGATGACCCTGGCGCAGGCGCAGGCGCGCGACTGGTTGATGTTCGCCTACGGCGTGGCCAGGTACTACGACGGTCGCCGCGAGGCGCTCGCTGCGCTGCTCAGGCAGGCCATGCGCGATGATCCGCCGACGGTGAGCCGCCATGCGCGCCAGGTCGGTTACCGGCTGCACTGGCTGGTGCGTTTCAGCCGCCGCTTGGGACGCTCCGCGCGCGCGCTGGGCAATGCGATTTTCGCCATCCGTTCGGCGACTTCGATGCTGCTGGTGTTCACCGTCCTGATGATGGACTGGGTCAGCGACGGCGATCTGGACCTGCTCAGATTGCTGGCAGAAGGGGTCGGCTGACGCCGCGGCTGCATACGCCTGGGTACAGACAATCCCGCCATTTCGCCCGTATCATCGCACGCTCGTTTTTGCTGCCGGATAACCGAGTGACGCAACCGTCGCCCATCTCCCCGAAGATCGCCTTCGTTTTCCCTGGCCAGGGTTCGCAATCGGTAGGCATGCTGGCCGAACTGGCGGAACTGCACCCGCAGATACGCGACACGTTCGCCGAAGCTTCCGATGGCGCCGGCGTCGACCTGTGGGCGTTGTCGCAGGGCGGCCCGGAAGAGATGCTCAACCGCACCGAATACACCCAGCCGGCGTTGCTGGCGTCCGGCATCGCCATCTGGCGGCTGTGGAACGCGCAGCGCGGCACCCGTCCCGTCGTCATGGCCGGACACAGCCTGGGCGAGTACACCGCGCTGGTGGCCGCAGGCGCGCTGTCGTTGCGCGAGGGCGCGCACCTGGTGCGTTTGCGCGGCCAGTTGATGCAGGAAGCCGCGCCGGAGGGCATCGGCGCGATGGCGGCGGTGCTGGGCGCCGAAGATGCGGTGGTCGCCGAAGTCTGCGCGGAAGCATCGGACAGCCGCGTGGTGGTGCCCGCCAACTACAACTCGCCCGGCCAGATCGTGATCGGTGGCGATACCGAAGCGGTGGACCGCGCGATCGCGCTGCTGAACGCGCGCGGCGTACGCAAGGTGGTCAAACTGGCGGTCAGCGTTCCCTCGCATACGCCGCTGATGCGCGAAGCGGCCAACCGCCTGACCGAGGCGATGGCCGGCCTGGACTGGCGCGCGCCGGCGCTGCCGGTGGTGCAGAACGTGGACGCGCAGGTGCATGCAAGCGTCGACGCCATCCGCGACGCGCTGGTGCGCCAGCTGTACCTGCCGGTGCGCTGGAGCGAATGCGTGCAGGCGCTGGCCGCGGCCGGCGCCACCGGCGTTGCCGAATGCGGTCCGGGCAAAGTGCTGACCGGATTGATCAAGCGCATCGACAAATCGCTGGACGCGCGTTCGTTGGCCGTACCCGCCGACTACGAAACCGCATTGTCCGATTGGATACACTAAGCGTCGTTCGCCCGCGCTACCGAACAAAGAAGAGGAACCCGGAATGACCCGACCATTGCAGGGTGAGATTGCGCTCGTCACCGGCGCCAGCCGCGGAATCGGCGCCGCCATCGCCGACGAACTGGCCGCGCTGGGCGCCACCGTCATCGGCACGGCGACCACGGAAGCCGGCGCGCTGGCCATCGGCGAGCGCCTGGCCGCGGCCGGCGGCCACGGCCGCGCGCTCAACGTCACCGACGCCGCCGCGGTGGAAGCCCTGCTGGAAGCCATCGCCAGGGAATTCGGCCCCATCTCGATCCTGGTCAACAACGCCGGCATCACCCGCGACAACCTGCTGATGCGGATGAAGGACGACGACTGGCAGGCGATCCTGGATACCAACCTGTCCAGCGTCTACCGTACCTCCAAGGCGGTGCTGCGCGGGATGATGAAGGCGCGCAAGGGCCGCATCATCAACATCGCCTCGGTCGTCGGCGTCACCGGCAACGCCGGCCAGGCCAACTACGCGGCGGCCAAGGCCGGCATCATCGCGTTCTCCAAATCGCTGGCCAAGGAAATCGGCAGCCGCGGCATCACCGTCAATGTGGTCGCGCCCGGTTTCATCGCCACCGACATGACCAAGGACCTGCCGGAGGAATCCAGGCAGGCGCTGACCCAGCAGATTGCGCTGGGCCGGCTCGGCGAAGCGGCCGATATCGCCAAGGCGGTAGCGTTCCTGGCCGGTCCTTCGGCCAGCTATATCACCGGCGAAACCCTGCATGTGAATGGCGGCATGTATATGCCGTGATCGATAATTGATGTAAGTGTTTGATTCGGCGGCAATTAAAGGCAGCTGCCCGTCGCCGCCGCTTTCCACTAAACTATCCACCGGTTTGCTCTCGCTGATGCGGGGCATCTCAAACTAGTCACCCATCTCCGTCTGGAGCGATATCCATGAGCAGCATCGAAGAACGCGTCAAGAAAATTGTTGTCGAACAGCTTGGCGTCAAAGAAGAAGAAGTCACCACCAGTGCATCGTTCGTCGATGATTTGGGCGCCGATTCGCTCGACACCGTCGAGCTGGTGATGGCGCTGGAAGAAGAGTTCGAGTGCGAAATCCCGGACGAAGAAGCCGAGAAGATCACCTCGGTGCAGCAGGCCATCGACTACGTCAAGGCACACGTCAAGGCGTAATCCCGTTGTTCTGATGATTCGTGTCGGGGCCGCGAATGCGGCCCCGCGCGTATTCGGCGTCAATCCGCCTGCGTAGGGTGCAAAGATTCATGAGGAGTTGCGTATGAGCCAGCGTCGCGTTGTTGTCACCGGCATGGGCATGTTGTCGCCACTGGGCAACGATCTGGCCAGCAGTTGGGACGGTATCGTCAACGGCCGTTCCGGCCTTGGCCCGATCACCGGTTTCGACGCATCCGCGTTCACCACCCGTATCGCGGGCGAAATTCGCGATTTCGATCCCACCGCCTTCGTGTCGCCGAAGGACGCCAAGAAGATGGATTCGTTCATCCACTACGGCATCGCCGCCTCGCTGATGGCGATGGAGGATTCCGGGCTGGAAGTGACCGAAGCCAACGCCGAACGCATCGGCGCGCTGATAGGCGCCGGCATCGGCGGCATCCTCGGCATCGAGGAAACCGCCATCAAGATGCACGAGGGTGGCCCGCGCAAGGTGTCGCCGTTCTACATCCCCAGCACCATCATCAACATGCTGCCGGGGCATCTGAGCATCATGAAGGGCATCAAGGGGCCCAATTTCTCCGCGGTCTCGGCCTGCGCCACTTCCAACCATTCCATCGGCATGGCGATGCGCATGATCCAGTACGGCGACGCCGACGTGATGGTGGCCGGCGGCGCCGAGCGCGGCTCGTCGCCGACCTCGGTGGGCGGCTTCTGCGCGATGAAGGCCATGTCCACCCGCAACGACGATCCCACCCGCGCCTCGCGGCCGTGGGACAAGGACCGCGACGGCTTCGTGCTGGGCGACGGCGCCGGCATCCTGGTGCTGGAGGAATACGAATACGCCAAGGCCCGTGGCGCGCGCATCTACTGCGAGCTGGCCGGCTTCGGCGCCAGTTCCGACGCTTACCACATGACCGCGCCCAGCGAGAACGGCGAAGGTCCGGCGCGTTGCATGGCATCGGCGCTGAAGGACGCCAGGCTCAATCCCGACCAGGTGGAATACCTCAACGCCCACGGCACCTCCACCCCGCTGGGCGATCTGGCCGAAACCCTGGCGATGAAGCGCGCGCTGGGCGACCACGCCTACGAGGCGATGGTCAGCTCGACCAAGTCGATGACCGGCCACCTGCTGGGCGCGGCCGGCGGCGTGGAAGCGATCTTCTCGGTGCTGGCGATCCATCACGGCATCATCCCGCCGACCATCAACCTGGACGAGCCGGGCGAAGGCTGCGATCTGGACTACGTGCCGAACGTGGCGCGCGAGAAGAAGATCGACGTTGCCATGTCCAACGGCTTCGGCTTCGGCGGCACCAACGGCACGCTGGTGTTCAAGCGCATCTGATCGCTGTACCGACGGCATCCATCACGTCGTCCCGGCGCAGGCCGGGACCCAGCGCCTCCGGCTTCATCCGAACACTACGACACTGGGTTCCGGCCTGCGCCGGGATGACGAGCGATGATCGAAACCCGCGCGCTGCCGTCCGACACCGACCTGCTGGCTTTGCACCGGCAGGATCCGCAGCGCTACCCGGCGCTGCTGGAATCGGTGGCCTCCGGCACCGCGCAGGGGCGCTGGGATCTGTTGCTGGTCGCCAACGGCGACGGCCTGCGGCTGGATGCCGACGGCATCACCCGCACGCTGCAGGGCGGCGTCGAGGCCGGCGATTTCCTGGCTGCCCTGGATCGCCAGTGGCAGGCGCAGCGGTTGCCGCGCGAAGAGCCGCGCTGGCCGTTCCGCGGCGGCTGGGCGCTGCTGCTGGACTACGAACTGGCCCAGCAGGTCGAACCGGTGTTGCAACTGCCGCAGGCCGATGACGGTCGGCCGGTCGCGCTGGCGCTGCGCTGCCCGGCGGCGATCCTGCGCGACCGCAGCAGCGGCGATTGCGTGGCGCTGGCAGAACCCGGCCACGCTGCGCTGCTGGATGCGCTCACCGACGACATCGCGGCCAGCGCATCGCTGCCGCCGTTGCCCGCCTGGCGCGAACCTTCGCGCATCGACGAAGAGCCGCCGCAACGCTTTACCGATGGCGTGCGCCGCATTCTCGACTACCTGGCCGCCGGCGACATCTTCCAGGTCAATCTGTCGCGCGGCTGGCGCGCGCGGTTCGATAGGCCGTTGCAACCGGCGGCGCTGTACGCGCGGCTGCGCACCGCCAATCCGGCGCCTTTCGCCGGCCTGTTCGCAGGCCCGGACTGGGCGGTGGCCAGTTCCTCGCCGGAGCGGCTGGTGTCGATCCGCGGCGAGGTGGTCGAAACCCGTCCGATCGCCGGCACCCGCCCGCGCTTTCCCGGCGACGACGACGCCGAACGCATCCGCGAACTGGTCGGCCATCCCAAGGAACGTGCCGAGCATGTGATGTTGATCGATTTGGAACGCAACGATCTGGGCCGCGTCTGCGTGCCCGGCAGCGTGCAGGTCGACGAACTGATGAGCGTGGAAAGCTACGCCCATGTGCACCACATCGTCAGCAATGTGCGCGGCCATCTGCGCGCCGACGCGACCCCGGGCGATGTCATCCGCGCCACCTTTCCCGGCGGCACCATCACCGGCTGCCCCAAGGTGCGCTGCATGCAGATCATCGCCGAGCTGGAACGGACCCCTCGCGGCGCCTATACCGGCGCGTTCGGCTGGCTCAACCGCGATGGCGATCTGGATCTTAACATCCTGATCCGCAGCGCCGAGGTCCTGCCGCAGGACAGCGGCAGCGAAGTCGTGTTCCGCACCGGCGCCGGCATCGTTGCCGACTCGCTCCCGGAAAAGGAACTGGACGAGACCCGCGCCAAGGCCCGCGGCATGCTGAAGGCCTTGCAGGGATAGCCGCTTCGCGTCCCGCGCCGTCGCAGCGGCGAGGACGCGACGCCTACAGCCTGAGACGGCGACCGGGTATCCTGCACGGCCGGAACCGGAATTCGAGGAACTCGTGGCTTCAGGTTGCAAACGCGGTTGCCGCACCATCGTTATCGCTTTCGTGCTGGTGCTGCTGGCAGCGGCCGCCGCCGGGGCCTGGTTGTGGCAGCGTTACCAGACGTTCGCCGACCAGCCCATCGCCGGTCTCGTCGCCGGGCAGGCCGTGGAAATCGCCCGCGGCGACTCCTTCGCCGGCGTGCTGCGCAAGTTGCGCGGGCAGGGCGTACAGACCGGCCACGATCTGGAATGGCGGTTGTTGGCGCGCCAGTCCGGCACCGACAGCCAGCTCAAGGTTGGCGAATACGCGCTGTCGCCCGGCATCACCCCGCGCCGGTTGCTGGCCAACATGCGCAGCGGCCGGATCATCCAGTACCGCTTCACCCTGGTCGAGGGCTGGAACATCCGCCAGTTGCGCGCCGCGCTGCGGGCAGCCGCGCCGCTGCAGCAGCGGACCGCCGAGCTGGACGATGCCGCGCTGATGGCGGCGCTGGGCCACGCCGGCCAGCACCCGGAAGGCCGCTTCCTGCCGGAAACCTATCTGTACTCGCGCAGCGACAGCGACCTGGACGTGCTCAAGCGCGCCCACGCCGCGATGCAGAAGGCATTGGACGAAGCCTGGGCGGCGCGCCGCCCGGATGTTCCGCTGCAATCGGCCGAGCAAGCGCTGATCCTGGCGTCGATTATCGAAAAGGAAACCGGTATCGCCTCCGAACGCCCGGAAATCGCCGGCGTATTCGCCCGCCGGCTCAAACTGGGCATGCCGCTGCAGACCGACCCCACCGTCATCTACGGCATCGGCAGCGCTTATGACGGCAATATCCGCAAGCGCGATCTGCTGACCGATACGCCCTACAACACCTACACCCGGCGCGGCCTGACGCCCACGCCCATCGCCATGCCGGGCAGGGATGCGCTGCACGCGGCGGTCAACCCGAAGGACGGCGATGCGTTGTTCTTCGTCGCCGTTGGCGATGGCAGCGGCCGGCATGTGTTCTCGGCCACGCTGGCCGAGCACAACGCCGCGGTGGTGCGTTATCTGGCCACGCGCCGGCGCACGCTGCAGGAGGCATCCGGGCAATGACCGAAGCCGTACTCAGCCATCCGCATTTCATCAGCCTGGAAGGCGGCGAAGGCGCCGGCAAGACCAGCGCGATCGCGGCCGTGCGCGAACTGCTGGCCGCGCGCGGGCACGAGGTGGCGCTGACCCGCGAACCCGGCGGCACGCCGCTGGCCGAACGCATCCGCGAGCTGTTGCTCAACCCGCAGGACGAAACGCTGGAACCGGAAACCGAGCTGCTGCTGATGTTCGCCGCGCGCGCCCAGCATGTGCGCCAGATCATCCGTCCGGCGTTGCAACGCGGCGCCTTCGTCGTCAGCGATCGCTTCACCGATTCCAGCTATGCCTACCAGGGCGCGGGCCGCGGTCTGGACCCGGCCTGGATCGAGGCGCTGGAACGGCGTGCGGTGGGCATCCGCCCGGGCCTGACCCTGTTGCTGGACCTGGATGTGCGCGAAGGCCGTGCGCGCACCAGCGGCCGGGATCTGTGGCCGGACCGCATCGAAAGCGAGCAGGACGATTTCTTCGAACGCGTGCGGGTGGGTTTCCGCCAGCGCGCCGCCGCCGAACCGCAGCGCTTCCGCCTGATCGACGCCAGCCGCTCGCCGGCCGAGGTCGGTGCGGCGGTGACCCGGGCGCTGACGGACTGGCTGGAGCAATTGCCGTGAGCGGCAATGCCGACACCGGCGCATTCTCGCCATGGCAGCAGCGCGCCTACGATCACGCCGTGGCCGCGCTGGATGCCGGCCGCCTGGGCCACGGCCTGCTGATTTGCGGACCGGCCGGACTGGGTAAACGCGCAGTCGCGCTGCGGCTGGCGCATCACGTATTGAACGGTGGCCAGCCGCCCGCCAGCGACCGCACCGCGCAACTGATCGCCGCCGGCACCCATCCGGATTTCCAGCTGGTTTCGTTCGTTCCCAACAGGACCGGCGACAAGCTGCGCACCGAGATCGTGATCGAACAGATCCGCGAGGTCTCGCAGAAGCTGTCGCTGACCGCGCAGTACGGCGTGGCGCAGGTGGTGTTGATCGACCCGGCCGATGCGATCAACCGCTCGGCCTGCAATGCGCTGCTGAAGACGCTGGAAGAACCCGCGCCGGGCCGCTACCTGTGGCTTGTCAGCGCGCAGCCGCAGCGGCTGCCGGCGACCATACGCAGCCGCTGCCAACGGCTGGAATTCCGCCTGCCCGCGCACGACGAAGCGCTGGCCTGGCTGCGCCAGCAGGGCCATGGCGCTGCCGATGCGGACGAAGCTTTGGCCGCAGCGCGCGGACATCCCGGCCTGGCCGATCGATGGCTGCGTGAAGACGGCCTGGCGCTGCGCAAGGCCGTCGCCAACGATCTGATCAAGCTCGAACGCGGCGACCTTGGCGTCATCGAGACCGCGCAGCGCTGGGCGGCCGACGATCTGGCCGATGCGCGTCTTCGTCACGCCGCCGACTGGGTGCTGGCGCAGGCCGGGACTGATGGCTTGACCGATGCGGCACGATTGCACAAGCTGGCGGCATGGTTCGATGCCGCCAACCGTACCCGCGATCTGTTGCGGACTACGGTGCGCGGCGATCTGGCGCTGATCGACCTGTTGTTGTCCTGGGCCGGTAACGACCGTCCGCGCAGCGCCGGCGCTATACGCAAATAACGGGAGAATCGCGAATGAATGCAGCAGGTGGACGCCAAGGCATCCTGTCGCTGGCGGTCAAGGACAAGGCCGCGCTCTACAATGCCTACATGCCGTACATGAAAGGCGGCGGCATCTTCGTGCCCACGCCCAAGCGCTATTTCCTGGGCGATGAGGTCTTCCTGCTGCTGACCTTGCCCGACTCCAGCGAACGCCTGCCGGTGGCCGGCAAGGTGGTCTGGGTCACCCCTGCGGGCGCCCAGGGCAACCGCATCGCCGGCATCGGCGTGCAGTTCGCCGACAGCAGCGAAGGCGAAGCGGTCAAGAACAAGATCGAAACCCTGCTGGCCGGCACCCTGAACGCGGAAAAGCCCACCCATACGATGTAGCCACCGCGCACCAGGCCGGCCCTGGGCAATGTTCAACGCCTGCTGGCGCTTCCTCCGTTTTCCGCCAACCGGCGACTCAACGCAGCGCTGTGGGATCTGTGCCGGCGGCGGGCGGATTTCCACTCCAGCGATCTGTTGGGCGTAGAATCCCGTCGACTCGTTTGCGTAGCGATCCTTGGGGAGGGGTTCTATGTATCGCGAAACTGTCGAGATCTATTCGGACCGCACCAATGCGGTGGTCCTTCGCCACCCGGGGCGCAAGTTTCCCGGTGTGCTGGTGCAGGGCGAGTTGCTGTATGCGCTGTTCCGGCAGGCGGACGAAGTCTGCGCGGCCGGCAGGCAAGCGCTGGCCGAGGACGCGTACGAAGCGTTGACCGAACTGCGCGATGGCCTTCTGGCCTACCTGGATCACTACAAGACGGTGCTGGGAGAGCATGACATTCCGGTGCCGTTTCGCGAACCGGACGCGTCGTAGCGGCCTGGAGCGAGGCGAGTCGCGACCGCCTGTAGGAGCGCCATCCCGGCGCGAGCCGCTGCCGTTGCCGTATCCGGACAGCGGCGGTTACTTCGCAGGAGCGTCCCAGATGCTGTCGTCCACCGGTTGGCCGGAGACGGCGCCCACCAGGTTCATCACCAGCTGGTTTTCGCTGATGCGGTGTTGCTCGGCCATCTGGGCGAACACGCTTTCGGACATGCGGATCACCGGCATCAGGTCGAATCGCCATTGCCCCTGCTGACGCTGGAATTCGAAGTTCATAGGAGTTTCCGCCTGGCCCATGCGCATGCCGGCGGTAGCGGTATCGCCATCCACGCTTACCTCGCCGATGCTGGTGCGTACGACGCTTTCGCGGCCAATCCAGCCGCGGTCGACGGCATAGATGAAGACGGCGCGCCCGTTCATCGCATGCAGTTGGCCGGTAGGAACGCGGTGACGGATGATCAGCACCTGCAGGCGGTCGGTGATGGGCAGCGCTTGCAGCGTTGCGCGGTCGCCGTTCAAGGCCAGCTCGCGATAGCGCTGGTAGGCGTCCAATGTGCCGGAGGTAACCCGATCGGCAGCATTGACGCCTTGCCGATCGAGGACGGCGGTCTTGTAGGCCTGGAAGGCGGCGCGCACCGCTTCCTCATCGGCGGGCGCGCTCCATGCGGCCGCGGACAACGTGCAAAGCAACAAGGCATACAGCCACTGGCGCATCGGAAAGACTTCCATGTTGTAGGGGGAGGGCGAAAGCCTGGAACCGCGGATTGGGCGGGAACCTCCGCAAACGGCAACGGGCTTTCAAACTTCGTTCACGACACCTTGCAGTGTTTCGCATCAAGCGCCGTTCTGGAATCGATAATTCGTCGTAGCCGCGTGCGCGGGGCCGACGAGTCCGACATGGCTTGATACCCGAACGCGACGATTGGCGCGACGCGAAAGCGGTCGCCATCGGCGCCCGCCTTGCCGGTGACCTTCGGTCGGACTCAGTCCGCCGGCTGCCGCAGCTCCGGCGAATCCCAGCCTGGGCGTGGCGAGAAGCGATCGCCATAACGGACCTGCAGGGCCTTGAGCTTTTCCTGCAGCGCATCGGCGCCGGTGGCGCGGATATGGGCGATGGGACCGCCGCGGAACGGGGCAAAACCGGTGCCGAAGATGACCCCGGCATCCAGCAGGTCGGCGTCGCTGACCACGCCATCGTGCAGGCAGGCCACCGCTTCGTTGAGCAGCGGCAGGATCAGGCGGTCTTCCAGGTCCGACGGCGCCTGGTAGTCCTTGGCCACTTCGGGTTTGACCGGCTTGCTGCCTTTATCGGTTTGTTCCCACTTGTACAAGCCCTGGCCGTCCTTCTTGCCGCGCTTGCCCTGCTCCACATTGCCCAGCGCGGCCGGCACGCTCAAGCCAAGGAAGGGGGCCAGTTCCTGGCCGACGCCGGCGGCCACGTCCAGGCCCACGGTATCCAGCAGCTCTATCGGGCCCATCGGCATGCCGAACCTGACCGCAGCCTTGTCGATGACCGGCGCCGGGATGCCTTCGGCATAGGCGGTGGCCGCTTCCAGCATGTACGGAAACAGCACCCGGTTGACCAGGAAGCCGGGCGTGCCGGCCACCGGCACCGGGAACTTGTCGATGGCCTTGCAGAACGCGGCCAGCCGCTTTTCGGTGTCGGCCGACATGCCGTCGTGGCGGATGATTTCCACCAGCGGCATCAGCGCCACCGGATTGAAGTAATGCAGGCCGGCGAACTGCGCCGGACGCTGGATGTGTTCGCGCAGTTCGACCAGCGGAATCGACGAGGTATTGGTGGTCAGCAGCGCGTCGGGCTTCAGGCGCGGTTCGACGGACTGGTACAGCTCGCGCTTGGCTTCCGGATTCTCGATGATGGCCTCGATCACCAGGTCGGCATCGGGTACGCCATCGCCGTTGAGATCGCTCTTCAGCCTTGCGGCCACCGCCGGGCGTTTGGATTCGTCCTTGATCTTCTTGGCGAACAGCTCATTGGCGCGCGCCATCGCGCCATCGATAAAGCGCTGCTCGCGGTCCTGCAGGGTGACCTCGAAACCCTTGTAGGCCGACCACGCGGCGATGTCGCCGCCCATCACGCCGGCGCCGACCACATGTACGTGGTTGATCCCATGCTCCCTGCCGCCCAGGCCCTTCAGGCGCTCGGTCAGGAAGAAGATGCGCACCAGGTTGCGCGCGGTCGGGGTGGAGGCCAGTTTCACCACTGCCTTGCGTTCGGCGTCCAGCCGGCCCTGGATGCCCTTGCCGCCGGCGTTCTGCCAGACGCCGATCAGCGCGTACGGCGCCGAGTAGTGCGCCTTGGGCGCCTTGCGCGCCACCTGCTTGCTCATCTGCGGCGCCAGGATCTGGCGGGCGATCCAGGTGTTGCTGATCCAGCCGGTGAAGCGCTGCTTGAACGGACGGGGTTGGCCGGATTGCAGCAGCGCGATGGCCGCATCTTCCAGCACCGCCTTGTCGGCGACCTTGTCGACCAGCCCGATGGCGCGCGCGGCCGAGGCCGACAGCGTACGCCCGGTCAGCATCATGTCCATCGCCGCCGGCGCGCCGACCAGGCGCGGCAGCCGTGCGCTGCCGCCCCAGCCGGGGAAGATGCCCAGCTTGACTTCCGGCAGGCCGATGCGGGTGGACGGGTCGTTGCTGGCCACCCGGTAGCGGCAGGCCAGCGAAATCTCGGTGCCGCCGCCCATGCAGTGGCCGTGGATTGCCGCCACCGTGGGGCAGGGTAGCTCGGCCAGTTTCTGGAACACCATTTGGCCGCGGCGGATGGCGTCGGTGACGGTGCCCTTGCGGTCGAACTCCTGGAATTCCGTCAGGTCTGCCCCGGCGATGAAACCGGCTGCCTTGGCCGAACGGATCAGCAGGCCCTTGGGCGGCTCGATGGCCAGACGCTCGATCACATCGCCCAGTTCGATCAATGCATCCTGCGAGAACGCATTCACGCTGGCGCCCTGACGGTCGAAGCTGAGCACCACGATACCGTCGCTGCGCAGTTCGGTCTGCCAGTGGCTGAATCGCAGCCCATCGAAGTTTGCGGCCATGTAGGGACCATCCGTTCACGTATGGACAAGACCGCTATCATCCCGAGGTTGTTTAACCCGCGTCAAATCCGCATATCGATGACAGGGTATGACCGGCGGCAGGGGCGATGATCCTTTGCCGCAGGTTAAATTCTTGATATTCCGGCGGTTTTGGATTGCCGCTGAACTTTTTTCCGCTTATGCGGTCACAGTGCCCGGTCCATGACCGAGCTGACAGGAGTGCGGCCCGGCATGGCCGGAACAGATTCGACACAGGAGTTGGACCTCGAGCTGGTCAGGCGCGTGCAGCGCGGCGACAGCGCGGCTTTCGATCTGCTGGTGCGCAAATACCAGCATCGGGTGCTGGCGTTGATCGGCCGCTACATCCGCGACTGGAGCGAGTGCCAGGACGTGGCCCAGGAAACGTTCATCCGCGCCTACCGCGCGATGGGCAATTTCCGCGGCGACGCCCAGTTCTATACCTGGTTACACCGGATTGCCGTGAACACCGCCAAGAATCATCTCGTCGCCCACAACCGACGCCCGCCCACCGAAGACGTGGACGCCAGCGACGCCGAGCAGTACGACGCCGGCAGCCGCCTGCGCGACACCGATACGCCGGAGCGCGAGCTGATGCGCCAGGAAATGGAGCGCACGGTGATGAAGGCAGTGGACCGGTTGCCGGAAGAATTGCGTACCGCCATCACTCTGCGCGAGGTGGACGGTCTGAGCTACGAGGAAATCGCGCAGAAGATGGATTGCCCCATCGGCACGGTACGTTCGCGCATTTTCCGCGCGCGCGAAGCCATCGATGCCGAGTTGCGACCCTTGCTCGATTCCAACAGCGCCACCCGGGAGCGTGCCCGCACATGACCGCCGAGTTCGACAAACTGGACAATCACTACCATCTGCAGCTTTCTGCGCTGATGGATGGCGCGCTGGCGCCGGACCAGGCGCGATTCCTGCTGCGCCGCCTGCAGCATGACGAAGAGCTGACCGGCTGCTGGGAACGCTGGCAGCTGCTCGGCGACGTATTGCGCGGACAGGCGCAGGCGCCGGCACCGGCCGATTTCGCCGGCCGCGTGGCGTTGATGGTGGCGTCCGAACCGGCCCTGGCCGCAGCGGGCGCTTCGGTGGCCAATGCGGCAATCGGCCGCAACCGCCTGGCCCGCTGGGGCGGCGGTGCGCTGGCGGCTTCGTTGGCGCTGGTCGCGCTGTTCATGGCGCGCCAGCAACTGGCCGACGACGGCGTCCCGGCGCCGGTGCCGAGCGTCGCCACCCAATCCCCCGGCCAGACCCCTGACGTTACCGAGGCCGGCGCCACCTTGGCTGAAGCTTCGACTGCCGCTTCGGCCGGCACCGAGGCGGCAGCATCGCTGGCCGCCGCCACGGTCGCGGTCGCCAGCGTGCCGCGGCGGCAGGACAGCGCCAGCCGCGGCAGCGCCACCCGCAACCAGCAAGCGGCACGCAGCGCGGCCGCGCGGGTCGCCCGCGAGCCTATCCGTGCGGTGGCCGCCGTTTCCGAGCCGCTGCCGCCGGCGAACGCTGCCGCGGCGCCCATTGCCGTGCAGCGGGTGGACAATCCGTTCGCAGCCACGCCGCTGGACACGCCGCAGGCACGGCCGTGGCCGCGTTCGGCGCTGCCGCAGTATTCGGCCGGTGGCTTCAATGCCGGACTCAGCAGCGGACAGTCCGGGCAGACCTTCTATCCGTTCGAGCCGCGCTTGCCGGCCTCGCCGCCGGTTGCCCTGCCCGAGTCGGACGCGCAGGACTGACCGCGACGTCCGCGCCTGCGCCGGTTCGCTCCACCGCGGCTGGGATGCCCGCCGCTCTCCGTTCTCTCTCACTATCGAGGCATGCTTTCGATGATCCACAGCGCCCGTAAGCCTTTGTTGACCCTGCTGATGCTGACCACGCCGCTGGCCGCGTGCGCGCAGCAGCCGGAGTCCGCGCCGCAGCCGGCAATCGCCGCGCCTGTCGCGGCGCAGTCCAGCGCCCCGCAGTTGGTGACCGGATTGCCGGATTTCACCGCACTGGTGGAACAGGTCGGTCCCGGCGTGGTCAACATCGAGGCGCGCAGCAGCGGCCGCCAGTCGACCCGCGGGCAGATGCAGGAAGACGAGATCCCCGAATTCTTCCGCCGCATGCTGCCGCCGGGCATCCAGATGCCCGAACCGGGGCAGGGCCGCCGCGGCGTTTCGATGGGTTCGGGCTTCATCATTTCCGACGACGGCTACGTGCTGACCAACCATCACGTCATCGACGGCGCCGACGAAGTGAAGGTGCGTTTGCCGGACCGCCGCGAATTCACCGCCAAGGTGGTCGGCAGCGACCAGCAGTACGATGTGGCGCTGCTGAAGATCGACGGCAAGAGCCTGCCGACCGTGCGCCTGGGCAGCTCGGCGACGGTCAAGCCCGGCCAATGGGTGGTCGCCATCGGTTCGCCGCTGGGGCTGGACCATTCGGTCACCGCCGGCATCATCAGCGCCACCGGGCGCAGCGCCTCGGCCGAGCAGCGCTACGTGCCGTTCATCCAGACCGACGTGGCCATCAACCAGGGCAACTCCGGCGGTCCGCTGCTCAATACCCGCGGTGAAGTGGTCGGCATCAATTCGCAGATCTTCTCGATGTCCGGCGGCTACATGGGCATCAGCTTCGCGATTCCGGTCGATCTGGCGATGAGCGCGGTGGATCAGTTGAAGAAGAGCGGGCGGGTCAGCCGTGGTCAGTTGGGTGTTATTGTCGAGCCGCTGGACAGCGCCAAGGCCAAGGGCCTGAAGGTGCCAGATGCGCGCGGCGCGTTGGTCAACCAGGTGCTGGACGATAGCCCGGCTGCCAAGGCGGGCATCGAGATCGGTGATGTCATAACTTCGTTCAATGGTTCTGCCGTCAACCAGTCCAGCGAACTCCCGCCCCTGGTCGGTGCATTGACACCAGGTTCGCGCGCCAAGGTCACGGTGCTGCGCGAGGGCAAGCCGCGCGAGTTCACGGTGACCTTGACGGAGCTGGACGAAGGCACGGGTACGGCGGCAGCGCCGTCGCAGAGCGCGCCTGGTGCGCCATCGGCGGCCCCGGCGACCAATGCGCTGGGCATCGTCGCGCAGGAAGTCGACGCCAACGCGCGCCGCCAGTTGGGCCTGAAGAGCGGCGAAGGCGTGATGATCAGTCGCGTGACCGGTACGGCGGCCCGCGAGGCAGGGTTGGCGCCGGGCATGGTCATCCTGCAGGTGGGGCGCACTGCGGTCGGCAGTCCGGCGGAGTTGAACCGCCAACTGGCCTCCGCCCGGCCAGGCGATACGGTGATGCTGCTGGTACGGCGCGGTGGCGCCACGACCTTCATCCCGGTAGTTGTGGAAAAAGCGGACTGAGTTCTGCTTGCCCTCCGGCCGCGTCCTGCGGCCGGCCAGCAGGCATCAGCCGCCAGGCCCGCCGCATCGCCGCGGCGGGCCTTTTGCTGTCGGGGCCAATCGACGGTCCCGGCCGTGCGATAATGCCGCGTTAATCCCGACCACTTCCGACGACGGCTGCGGCCGCCGCCCCTATGTCCTCTGATTCCATGCGGTTGATCCGCAACTTCTCCATCATTGCCCATGTCGATCACGGCAAATCCACCCTGGCCGACCGGATCATCCAGATCTGCGGCGGCCTGCAGGCCCGTGAGATGGAGGCCCAGGTACTCGACTCCAACCCGATCGAGCGCGAGCGCGGCATCACCATCAAGGCGCAGTCGGTGTCGCTGCCGTATACCGCGCGCGACGGCCAGACCTACCAGTTGAACTTCATCGACACCCCCGGCCATGTCGACTTCAGCTACGAAGTCAGCCGCTCGCTGGCCGCCTGCGAGGGCGCGCTGCTGGTGGTCGATGCCGCGCAGGGCGTGGAGGCGCAGTCGGTGGCCAACTGCTACACCGCGGTCGAGCAGGGCCTGGAAGTGGTGCCGGTACTGAACAAGATCGATTTGCCCACCGCCGACATCGAGCGCGCCAAGGCCGAGATCGAGGCGGTCATCGGCATCGATGCCGAGGACGCGGTGGCGGTCAGCGCCAAGACCGGCCTGAATGTGGAAGAGGTGCTGGAGGCGATCGTCCGCCGCATCCCGCCGCCGGTGCCGCGCGATACCGACAAGCTGCAGGCGCTGATCATCGATTCCTGGTTCGACAACTACCTGGGCGTGGTCTCGCTGGTGCGGGTGATGCAGGGCGAGATCGGCCCGAAGAGCAAGATCCTGGTCATGTCGACCGGGCGCACCCATGAGGTCGACAAGGTCGGCGTGTTCACCCCCAAGCGCAAGGAGCTGAAGAAGCTCGGCGCCGGCGAGGTGGGCTGGATCACCGCCAGCATCAAGGACGTGCACGGCGCCCCGGTCGGCGACACGCTGACGCTGGCCGGCGACCCGGCGCCGGGACCGCTGCCGGGTTTCCAGGAAATGCAGCCGCGCGTGTTCGCCGGCCTGTTCCCGGTCAATGCCGAGGACTACCCGGCGCTGCGCGAGGCGCTGGAAAAGCTGCGCCTGAACGATGCCGCGCTGCGCTTCGAGCCGGAAAGCTCCGAAGCCATGGGTTTCGGCTTCCGCTGCGGCTTCCTGGGCATGCTGCACATGGAGATCGTGCAGGAGCGGCTGGAACGCGAGTACGACCTGGATCTGATCACCACGGCCCCGACGGTGGTGTATGAAGTACTGAAGACCGATGGCACGGTGCTTTCGCTGGACAATCCGGCCAAACTGCCGCAGTCGAACCTGATCGACGAGGTACGCGAACCGATCATCCGCGCCAACATCCTGACCCCGGAAGCCTACATCGGCGCCATCATCAAGCTGTGCGAGGAAAAGCGCGGCGTGCAGATCGGCATCCAGTACCTGGCCAGCCAGGTGCAGATCAGCTACGAGTTGCCGATGGCCGAAGTGGTGCTGGATTTCTTCGACAAGCTGAAGTCGGTCAGCCGCGGCTACGCCTCGCTGGACTATGCGTTCCTGCGCTTCCAGCCGGGCCCGTTCGTGCGGCTGGACACGCTGATCAACGGCGACAAGGTGGATGCGCTGAGCCTGATCGTGCACCGCAGCCATGCCGACCGCCGCGGACGCGAACTGACCGAGAAGATGCGCGAACTGATTCCGCGGCAGATGTTCGATGTGGCCATCCAGGCCGCGGTGGGCTCGCAGATCATCGCCCGCAGCACGGTCAAGGCGATGCGCAAGAACGTGCTGGCCAAATGCTATGGTGGCGACATCAGCCGCAAGAAGAAGCTCCTCGAGAAGCAGAAAGAGGGCAAGAAGCGGATGAAGCAGGTGGGCCGCGTGGAGATTCCGCAGGAAGCCTTCCTGGCGGTGTTGCAGGTGGATAGCAAATAACGGGAGCAGGGAGTCGGGAATGGGGAATCGGAGCGCCATGAAACCCGGATGTCCGTTCCCGCTTTCTCCATTCCCGACTCCCTATTCTCGATTCCCGTTCTAGGAAAACGTATGGTCTGGTTCGAAACAATCCTCGTCGTGTTGACCGTGCTGACCGGCGTCATCTGGCTGCTGGACAAGCTGTTCTTCGCCAAACGGCGCGCCGCCCGCGGCGGCCTGCTCGACGAAGAGCCGGTGCTGGTCGATTATTCGCGCGCGTTCTTCCCGGTGCTGGCCATCGTGCTGGTGCTGCGCAGCTTCGTTGCCGAACCGTACAAGATTCCGTCCAGTTCGATGATGCCCAACCTGCTGATCGGCGATTTCATCCTGGTCAACAAGTTCGCCTACGGCCTGCGCCTGCCGATCAACAACCAGAAGGTTGTCGCCATCGGCGAGCCCAAGCGCGGCGACGTGGTGGTGTTCAAGCCGCCGCACGACCCGCAGAACAACTGGATCAAGCGGGTCATCGGCTTGCCGGGCGATCGCATCGGCTTCCAGGGCAATACCGTGTCCATCAACGGCCAGGCGTTGACCTACCAGACCATCGGCACCTACAGCGGCCGCGGGGTGGCCTTCGGCATGGACAGCGCGGCCCTGCTGGAAGAGCAGCTGCCGGGCCGTCCGCACCAGATCCTGGAGGGGCTGGACCGCCACGTCGGCGAGGGCGAGTGGCTGGTCCCGGCCGGGCACTATTTCGTCATGGGCGACAATCGTGATAATAGCGAGGACGGCCGGCTGTGGACCCAGAGCCACTTCCTGCCGGAAGAGAACCTGCGCGGCAAGGCGTTCCTGATCTGGCTGAACTGCGAAGGATGGTTCTGCAAGGGCAGTTTCGACGCATCGCGGATCGGCAACCGCATCCAGTAGCGCGGTCCGGCCACACACTTCAACGCGGTATTACGGGGGATAGGCAATGAAGCGCAAGCAGAGCGGCATGACGTTGATCGGCTTTCTGGTGGTGCTGGCGGTGGTCGGTTTTGCCGCCTATATCGGCATGAAGCTGTTCCCGATGTACCAGGAGTACTACGCCGTGCGGTCGGCGATGAAGGGACTGGCATCGGAGCCGGGTATCGGCGACATGGATCCTTCCAAGATCCAGGATCTGTTCTTCCGCCGCCTCTACATCAACTATTCGGAAAGCGTGAAGAAGAACAACGTCAAGATCGAACGCATGGAGGGCGGCTGGAACATGAAGGTCAGCTACGAAGTGCGTCGTCCGATGGTCGGCAACCTGGATGTGGTCGGCGTGTTCAACACCGAACAGGCGCTGACCCGCAAGGGTTCGGCGGAATAGGGTTTGCCTGTCGATCGCATCGGACATGGTTTCGCCAATCAGGGTTTGCTTGCGCAGGCCCTGACCCATCGCAGCGCCGGTGCGCCGCATAACGAGCGGCTGGAGTTCCTGGGCGACAGCGTGGTCAACCTGCTGGTCGCCGAGGCCCTGTTCGAGCGCTGGCCGAAGGCCGACGAGGGCGCACTGACCCGCGCCCGCGCCGAACTGGTGCGCGAAGCCTCGCTGGCCGCCATCGCGCGCCAGCTGGAGCTGGGGGCGCGGCTGACGATGGGACCGGGCGAGATGAAATCCGGCGGCCATCGGCGCGATTCGATCCTGGCCGATGCGCTTGAGGCGGTGGTTGCCGCCGTCTACCTGGATGCCGGGTTCGAAACCTGCCGCGCGGTCGTGCTGCCCTGGTTCGAGCCGCTGCTGGATGCGCTGCCGGTAGGGCGCCCGGAAAAGGATGCCAAGACCCGGTTGCAGGAGTGGCTGCAGGCCCGGCAACGTCCATTGCCGGCCTACGAACTGGTCGCCGAAAGCGGCGACGATCACGCCAAGAGCTTTCTGGTCAGATGCCTGACGCTGGACCCGCCGCTGATGGCGGAGGGCGAGGGAACCTCGCGTCGCAATGCCGAGCAGCTTGCGGCGGCGGCGTTGATAGAACAGCTGGATGCCTTCAGATGAGCACCGTGGTGAACCAGACAACACCCCATCGCAGCGGCAGCGTGGCCGTGATCGGCCGCCCCAATGTCGGCAAGTCGACCCTGACCAACGCCCTGGTCGGGGCCAAGATCAGCATCGTTTCCAACCGGCCGCAGACCACCCGCCACCGGCTGCTGGGCATCGCCACCTTTGCCGCCGGCAAGGACGCGCCGGCCGGGCAGATCGCGCTGGTGGACACGCCGGGCCTGCACAGGCAGCAGGGCAAATTTTCCGCCTCGGCGATGAGCAAGGTGATGAACCGGGCCGCGCGCGGCGCGCTGGAAGGCGTGGACGCGGCGATGCTGGTGATCGAAGCCGGGCGCTGGGACGACGAAGACACCCTGGCCTACAACGTGCTCAGCGATGCCGGCATCCCGGTACTGCTGATCGTCAACAAGATCGACCGTCTGCGCGACAAATCCGCGTTGCTGCCGTTCCTGGCGCAGGTCAGCCAGGGCCGTACCTTCGCCGGCGTGCATCCGGTTTCCGCGCTCAAGCGCAACGGACTGGACGCCCTGGTCAAAGAGTTGCTGATGCTGCTGCCGGAGGCGCCGCCGATGTTCGGCGAAGACGAGATCACCGACCGCAGCGAGCGTTTCCTGGCCGGCGAACTGGTGCGTGAGCAGCTGATGCGCCAACTTGGCGCCGAGCTTCCCTACGCCACGACGGTGGAAATCGAACGTTTTGCCGAAGACACCTCGTTGAAGCAGGGCGAACTGCTGCGCATCGGCGCGGTGATCTGGGTGGAGCGCGAGAGCCAGAAAGCCATCGTCATCGGCAAAGGCGGAGCGCGCCTGAAGGAAATCGGCAGCAAGTCGCGGTTGCAGATGGAGCGGTTGTTCGGCCGCAAGGTCTTCCTGGAAACCTGGGTGCGCGTACGCGAAGGCTGGTCGGACGACGAGACCGCGCTGAAAGCGTTCGGATATGAGTAGCGGCGAAGGGTAAACGGTAGATGGTGAAGGGCGGACAGCGCTGTTTCTCTTTACTCTTTACTCCTGACCCTTTGCCATTCGCTGCTTTCCTCATGCGCATAACCGGCGAATCCGCCTTCGTCCTGCATACGCGGCACTGGCGCGAGACCAGCCTGCTGGTCGAGGTGCTGGGCGAGGAGCACGGCCGCATCGGCCTGGTCGCCCGCGGCGTGCAGGGGCCCAAACGGCATGTGTTGCGCGCGGCGCTGCAGCCGTTGCAGCATATTCGCCTGGACGCGGAGTTGCGCGGGGAACTGGCGCGGTTGATGACTGCCGAGGCGCTGGACGCCGCCCCGCGCCTGGCCGGCGACGCCGCCTTGGCGGCTTTCTACATCAACGAACTGGTCTTGCGATTGGCGCCGCGCCATGACCCGCATCCGGAGCTGTACCGGGCCTATGCGCGGGCGCGCGCGGATCTGGGCAAGGGAGATTCGCTGGCGTGGACATTGCGCCGGTTCGAACGCGACCTGCTGGAAGCGCTGGGTTCGGGATTCGCGCTGGATTGCGATGGCGACGGCATCGCCATCGATCCTGCCGCGCGCTACCGGCTGGATCCCGAACACGGCCCGCGCCGGCTGCTCAGCGACCGCGGGCGCGAGGACCGCAGCCAGGCGGCGACCGGGCGGGCATTGCTGGCGCTGGCCGGCGACCGGCAACCGGACAGCGAGGATCTGGCCAGTCTCAGGTTGGCCTTGCGCTCGGTACTGTCCCATCACCTGGGTGCGAAGGGGCTCAAATCCTGGGAAATGCTGGGCGACCTGGCGCGGTTGACGCCGCGCCGCCCGTAGCGCCGGAAGTTCCTGCCGGTGGCTGCGAACGCCGGTGCGGGGGGCGATATCACGCCCCGATGAAGCCCGACCGCTGGCCGATTGCCCCTAGGCAGCGGGTCCCGGCGGGACCGACCGCATGGAATGTCCCCCGGGCGGCAATGCTCAACCGGCCGCGGCAAGCGCCCCGGCAGCGGCCTGGAATTCGGTCCGTGCCTGCGGCGATGCCGGCGCGGCCTGCAGTTGCTGGACCGCCGCAGCCAGCCGTGCCGCGCCAACGAAACCGCAACTGGCGCGCAAGCGGTGCAATGCCGCCTGCAGCCCGGCGACATCGTCCGAACGCAACGCATCGGCGATCTTTTCGCAGACCGATGGCAGTTCGGCCAGGAACAAGCCACGCAGCTGTTCGACATGCTGCGCGTTGCCATGCAGCGCGCGCAGCGCCGCTTCGTCGTCCCAGTCGGCCATGGCATCGGCAGCGGCGGCCGGCGCGGTCTTCGAGGTCGCGCCGGCGGCCCCGGTCAGCGCGTCGCGGACCGCGGTTTGCAGCGCCTGCGCCGTCAGCGGTTTGACCAGCACCTGCGCAAAGCCCGCGTCCAGCAGTTGCTGGTGCAGCGCAGCCGACCCGTCGGCGGTGTGCGCGATTCCCGGCGTGGCGGGCGACCGTTGCCGCAGCCGGGCCAGCAGTTCGCTGCCACTGCCGTCGGGCAGGTTGGCGTCGATCAGCCACAGTGCATGGCCGCCGGCGCTGGCAAGCGCTGCGGCGCAATCGCCGGCGATATCCACATCTGCGGGCAACGCCTGCAGGACCGTGGACAGAAAGCGGCTGCTGATGGGGTCGTCTTCCACCAGCAGCAGGCGGGGCTTCATTGCGTGCTTGTCCGACATCGCTATCCTGCACTCCATGTCCGCCCGCATCTTACCGCTGCTTTTGCTGTGCTGCCTGGCCGCGGCCAGGCCGGCGCAGGCGCGTACGCTGAGCGCGGAAATCGCACGGATCAGCACGCCGGTGGCGACACTGCAGGGCGTCCAGCTGCGCCTGCAATGGGACGCGGCGGCCGACAGCGGCACGCTGGAACTGGAAGCGGAGCGGGTGGTGGCGGCGGATATGGGCTACCGTTTCGACCGGCTCAGCTGGCGCTGTCCGCTGCAACGCAACAGTGAGCAGGGTTGGCGCTGCGCCGGCGAAGTACGCGCCGGCGGCGGCAAACCGTTGCGGCTGTCGCTGGATCTGGGCGCGGCGACCACCGATGCGGTGCTGTCGGGCGCGAACGCCACATTCGGCGTTCACCGCAACGCCGCCGCCCCGGACATCACCCGGCTGGATCTGACGGCGGTACCGGTGGCGTGGGCGCAGGCGCTGGTCAAACGGGTCTGGTCGGACGCCAACCTGACCGCCGGCACGCTGGGCGGACGGCTGGACGTGCATACGCCGGCCGATCGCCCGTTGCGTGTCAGCGGCCCGCTGCATGTCGCCGGCCTGGGACTGGACACGCCGGACGGCAGCATCGCCGCCGAAGGCGTCGATGCGCAACTGGCCATCGACTACCGCAGCTTTCCGCAGCGCTCGCTGGTCAGCGTGGAGGGCGAATTGCGCGGTGGCGAAATGCTGTTCGGTAACGGCTATATCGCGCTGCCGGCCGCGCCGGTGGCGGTGAGCGTCGCCGCGGCCTCGCAACCGGGAGGCGGCTGGCAGCTGCCGCAGCTGCGCTGGGACGACGGCAATCTGAGCGTGCAAGGCAGCCTGGGCGTTTCGCCCTCGCTGCAGCTCAGCGACGCGGCGCTGCAACTGCAGGCGCGCGACATCGCGCCGCTGCGCGAACGCTATCTGAGCGGCTGGCTGGGCCTGTTCGGCCTGGGCGGACTGCGGATGGATGGGGCGCTGTCGGCGGAACTGCTCCTGCAGCAGGCTCAGCTGCGCCGGGTTTCTATGCGCTTGCAGGATGTCTCGCTGGCCGATGCGCAGGATCGCTTCCGCTTCGACGGGCTCAACGGCAACCCGGCGTTTTCCGTGGGCGCAGGCGAGGACAGCGCGCTGCGCTGGCGTGGCGGCGAACTGCATGGGCTGGCGTTCGGCGCGGCTGAGCTGCCGTTGCACAGCGGCGAAGGCGTCATCGGGCTGCGGCAGGCGGTCGCGGTGCCGGCGCTGGGCGGTGCGCTGCGCTTCGAAGGCCTCAACCTGCAGCCGCCCCGTGCCGGCCGCGGCATGCGCTTCGATATAGGTCTGAGCCTGGAGAATCTGGATCTGGGCCGGCTGGCGCAGGCGCTGGACTGGCCGGCGTTCCGCGGCAACTTGAACGGCCGCATCCCGCGCGTGCGTTACGCCGACGAGCGCCTGGACCTGGACGGCGTGCTGACCGCGCATATGTTCGACGGCACCGTGCAGGTGTCGGGGCTGTCGATGGAGCGGCCGTTCGGCGTCGCGCCCACATTGTCGGCGGACATCGTGCTGGATGACTTGAACCTGCAGCCGCTGACCGAGGTGTTCGGGTTCGGCGAAATCACCGGCGCGCTGGATGGCCGCATCAGCGGACTGCGGCTGGTGGACTGGACCGCGCAGGCGTTCGACGCGGATCTGCACACCGACCCGGCCTGGCGCGGCAAGCGCCGCATCAGCCAGCGTGCGGTGCAGGACCTGTCCAGCGTGGGCGGCGGCGGCGGCCTGGGCAGCGGTCTGCAGGCGCAGGCGTTGAAGCTGTTCGATGATTTCGGCTACCGCGCCATCGGCATCCGTTGCCGGCTGGCGCAGGAGGTCTGCGCGATGGACGGGCTCGGTTCAGCCGGTGCGGGCTTTATTATCGTGCAGGGCGCGGGCATTCCACGCCTGACCGTGGTCGGATTCAACCGCCAGGTCGATTGGCCGACACTGGTCGAGCGGCTGGTGGCGGTGACGCAGGGCGAGAGCAGGCCGGTATTCGAATGAACCTTGGGAGATTGCAGATGCATCGTTGGATCGGTACCACTTTCGCCGCGGCGCTGCTTAGTGCCTGCGTCACCATCAATGTATATTTCCCGGCCGCCGAGGCCAAGGAAGCGGCGCGCGAATTCGTCGAGAAGGTGATCGGCGACGAAGCGGCGCCCGCCGCCCAGCCGGCGCCGGAACCCCCGCGCCCGGGTGGCGGCAGCGCATCGCTGATGCCGCAGCGCGATGTGGGCTTCGACTGGCTGGCGCTGGTCGGCATCGGCAGCGCGCATGCGCAGAGCACTTCTGGTCAAGGCAGTGCCGACATCAACATCAAGACGCCGGCGATCCAGGCCATCCAGAACCGCATGGCGGATCGTTTCCGCAACCAGCTGCAGGCCGGTTTCGATGCCGGCGCGCTGGGCCTGACCCGCGACGGCATGGTCGAAGTGCGCGACGCCTCCAAGCTGGCGCTGAAGGACCGCGTGGCCACCACCCAGGCCGTGGCCGACGACAACCGCGACCGCCGCGCGGTGTACAAGGAAATCGCCGTGGCCAACGGCCACCCGGAATGGGAAGACCAGATCCGCTCCACCTTCGCCCAGCAGTGGATCGCCAGCGCCCGCAGCGGCTGGTGGTACCAGGATGCCGGCGGGAGTTGGAAGCAGAAGTGAGGGAAGGGCGCCGGGAGGTAGGAGGCGGGAACGCTTCTGCTTTTTGAAAGGCAACAGCAAATCCCCCCAATTCCCTTTAGAAAAGATTCTTCTCCCGTTTCCGGGGATATCGGCTTCGGCGGGAGTCGCCGGCCGTCGGGCAGGGGGTGCTCCGCCCTTCTGACGACGTCGTGTCTTTACGTCGGGCCGCAGTCTCGTTCCGCTTCGCGGCCCGAACCGGCCCGGCGCAGCGCGCCGGGCGTTCGCCAAGGCGCGCGGCAGTGCCGCGCAAACCGCCTTGACTCACCCCTGGCCTGCTCTCCGCACCCCCAGCCCGCCGGCCGTCGGCTTTCGCGAGATGACAGGTCGCGACTTCGGAAGGCCCTTCTTCGAGCGCCGACCCGGTATCCAGGAGCCGGCGGCCAGGGCAGTGCGGGACCGTCCGCGGCATGGATGCTGCGGAAGAGCCCACAGGTCACCGGATTCCACATGACGTCCCAGCATTTGGGTGAAGGATCTTAAAAAGGGGGAGGTAAAATGCCGGCTTCCTCACTCCTCACTCCTCTACTTCCCGTTCCCCGCTTTCCGCCATGCGACAATACGCGCCCGTAGTCCGCACGCAGCCTTCGCCACGTGGCCCGTAACCGTTCCCCTCGCATAGACAAGACCCCGTTTGCAGCTGAAATAACCGATCTGAGCCACGATGGCCGCGGTGTGGCCCGCCGCGAGGGAAAATCGGCCGAAGAAAGCGGAAAAGCGGTGTTTATTTCCGGGGCGTTGCCGGGCGAGCGGGTCATGGCCGAGCAGACCGCCAAGAACCGTCATTTCGACGAGGCCCGCACCGTCGAAGTGCTGCAGGCTTCGCCGGAAAGGGTGACGCCGCGTTGCCCGCATTTCGGCACCTGCGGCGGCTGCGTACTGCAGCATCTCGACGAGGCCAGGCAGATCGCCGCCAAGCAGCATGTGCTGCTGGAAAACCTGGAACGCATCGGCCATGTCGCCGCGCAGGCGGTGCTGCCGCCGCTGACCGATGCCAGCTGGGGTTACCGGCGCAAGGGGCGGTTCTCGGTGCGCCGGGTCAACAAGAAAGACAGGACGCTGGTCGGCTTTCGCGAACAGGACCCGCGCTTTGTCGCCGACCTGGGCGAATGCCATACCGTGATTGCGGAAATCGGCAGCAGGATTGCCGCGCTGGCGCTGCTGGTGGAAAGCCTGCAGGCGCGCGCGGATATCCCGCAGATCGAGTTCATCGCCGGCGACCGCACGCCCGACTTCAGCGGCATCGCGCTGATTTTCCGCCACCTGCAACCGCTCGGCGAATCCGATCTGGCCGCGCTGACGGCGTTCGGCCAGGCGCACGATTTCGCCATCTTCCTGCAGCCCGGCGGCGTCGACAGCGTGCATGCGCTGTGGCCGCAGGCGCCGCAGTTGGCGTTCGCGTTGCCGCAATGGAACATCGAGCTGGCGTTCCGGCCGCTGGATTTCATCCAGGTCAATGCCGGGCTCAATCAGAAGATGATCGCGCGCACGTTCGAATTGCTGGACCCGCAGCCGCAGGACCGGGTGCTGGATCTGTTCTGCGGGCTGGGCAATTTCACGTTGCCGATGGCGCGTCTGGCCGGCGAAGCGGTCGGCGTGGAAGGCGAGGCCGGTCTGGTGGCGCGGGCGCGCGAGAACGCGCAGCGCAACGGCCTGGCCAATGCGCAGTTCCATGCCGCCGATTTGACCCAGGACCAGCGCGGTACGCCGTGGATGCGCCAGGGTTTCGACAAACTGCTGCTTGACCCGCCACGCTCGGGTGCCATCGAGGTGCTGCGCCAGCTGCCGCTGAAGCAGTTCGAGCGCATCGTCTATGTCAGCTGCCATCCTGGCTCGCTGGCGCGCGACGCCGGTTTCCTGGTCAATGAGGCCGGCTACAAACTCAGGTCGGCAGGCGTCATGGACATGTTTCCGCATACCGCGCATGTGGAGAGCATCGCGCTGTTCGAGCGCGGTTGAGCCGGCAGTAAGCGCTCAGTTCGGTTCGACCAGCTGCCAGCGCTCGCCGCTGAGCCGGAAGCGGAAATCGCCGACGGTGGCCGGCGCGTCCCGGTGCAGGCGATAGTCCAGCTCGCAACTCACGCTACCGTTCTGGGATGCCAGATCGCAGTCGCGGACAGCGGCAACCTCCAGTTCGGACGCGGCCCGATGCAGCTCGGCCGTGGTTTCGCCGCCCGTCTGCGCCTGGCTGGCCAGTTCGCGCATCAGCGCCTGCGCATGCTGCGGCGATGGCGGCGGCGGCAGATCGCCGTCGTGTTCGGGGTGCAGCCTCCACTGGCCATCCTGCCGGCTCAGCGCCAGCACCCGATGCTGATTGAACTTGAAGCCGCCGCTGACCGTCACGATGCACCAGAGTTGCCCGCCCACCGGCGCACAGCCAGCGACATCGTTGACGCGGATCGACTCGATCATGGCGCGCGCCAGCAGGTTGCCAGGCAGCGGCTCGCGAGCGACCTCGCGCCTGAATGCGGCCTCGATCTCGGCCGCATCGGGCAGGTCGACCGGCGTGGCGATGGCGGCGGCAGAGGCTGCCGACAGCACCAGCGAGATGGGCAGCGTGCCGGCACGCGAGCGAAGTAGTGGCATGGATCCTGACCGCGGATAAAACGCGCCATTCTACGGTTGCCGGCGGCGCCTGCGCCGCATCCGCAGCCAGCGGCGGCCCGGTTGTGCCAAAGCCTTGGCATAATGGCGCATGGGTACCGAGATCGAACGCAAATTCCTGGTCAATGGCGGCGACTGGCGCGCTGCCGCGCACAAGGTCGTGCCGATGGCACAGGGCTATATCAACGATCCGGCGGCGATGGACAGCGGCGCGCAGAAGGCTTCGGTGCGCGTGCGCATCCAGGGCGATGCTGCATTCCTGAATCTGAAATCCCGCCAATTGGGCCATACCCGGCAGGAATTCGACTACCCCATTCCGGTGGAAGACGCGCGCGCGTTGTTGGCGCTGTGCGTGGGCGGCGTCATCGACAAGCGCCGCCACTACGTCCGCCATGGCGGGCATCTGTGGGAAGTGGACGAATTTCTCGGCGACAACGCCGGGCTGGTGGTGGCCGAAATCGAGTTGCAGCACGCCGATGAGGACTTCGCCAGGCCCGACTGGGCCGGCAAGCAGGTCACCGACGCGATGCGCTATTACAATCTTGCCCTGGCGGCGCGCCCGTATTCGCAATGGCGCGACGACGAACGCGCCGCCAGCGATATTTCCTAGGACGCCTCAATGCTCATCATCGGCATCGCCGGTACCGAACTGACCGCGCAGGAACGCGACTGGCTGCAGCACGATGCGGTTGCCGGCGTCATCCTGTTTTCCCGCAACTTCGCCTCGCGCGCGCAGGTGGCCGAACTGTCGGCGGCGATTCGCCAGGCCGCGCCGCGCCCGCAGCTGATCTGCGTGGACCAGGAAGGCGGGCGCGTGCAACGCTTTCGCGACGGCTACAGCGCGCTGCCATCGCTGGAGGTGTTCGGCAAACAATACGCGCAGGACCCGCAGGCGGCGCTGGCGGCGGCAGAGGAGCATGCCTGGCTGATGGCCAGCGAGGTACAGGCCAGCGGCGTCGATCTGAGTTTTGCGCCGGTGGTGGATCTGGCGCGCGGCAACCGCGCCATCGGCGATCGCGCCTTTGCCGCCGACCCGCAGGTGGTCGCCGAATTCGCCCGCGCCTATGTGCGCGGGATGCACAGCGTCGGCATGCCGGCCACCATCAAGCATTTCCCTGGCCACGGCACGGTGTTGGAAGACACCCATTTCGACGACGCGGTGGATCCGCGGCCGCTGGACGTGCTGCGCGCCGAGGATCTGGTGCCGTTCGCGGCCGGCATCGAAGCCGGTGCCGATGCGGTGATGATGGGACACGTGAAATACCCGGCGGTGGCGCCGGAACCGGCCGGCTATTCGCCGTTCTGGATCCAGCAGATCCTGCGCGGAGACGTATCCAATGGAGGCCTGGGCTTCCGCGGGGTGGTGTTCTCCGACGATATCGGCATGGCCGCGGCGTTCTCGGCCGGCGGCATCAAGTCGCGCATCGACGACCACCTGGATGCCGGCTGCGACGTGGTGCTGGTGTGCGCGCCCAAGCTGGTGGAAGAATCGCTGAAGGCGGTCGAAGGCCGCGCTTTGAATACCGCCGCGCTGATCGGTCTGATTGGCCGCGGCGCCCTGGGCTGGGACGGTCTGCTGGCGGATGGCCGTTACGGTGCCGCGCAGGCGCGCCTGGCCCGCAATCCACAGGGAAACGCATGATGTCGACACTGGGTACTGCCCGTCCTTCGCTGGCCGATGCGCTGGCCAAGTCCGAATTGCTGATCGAACGCGCCACGCTGGAACAGGCCATTGCCGCAATGGCCGCGCCCATCGCGCGCGACTACGCCGGCGAAGTGCCGGTCTACCTGACCATCATGCACGGCGCATTGCCGTTCGCCGGCCTGCTGGCGCTGGAACTGGGCGGGCACGGACTGGATTTGGAGTTCGACTACCTGCACGCCACCCGTTACCGCGGCGCCACCAGCGGCGGCGAACTGGTCTGGAAACACCGTCCGGCCACCGCGCTGTACGGCCGCCGCGTGCTGCTGGTCGACGACATCCTCGACGAAGGCCACACCCTGCTGGCGGTGAAGCAGTGGTGCCTGGAGCAGGGCGCCACCGATGTGCGCATTGCCGCGATGACGGTCAAGCAGCACGAACGTTGCGTGGCCGGCATCAGTGCCGACTACATCGGCCTGCCGGTGCCGGACCGTTATGTGTTCGGTTTCGGCATGGACTACTACGAGCAGGGCCGCAACCTGCCGGGCATCTATGCGCTGAAAGACGGGGAATAGGAACCGCGGCCAGGGAATCGCAATGGCGGTTCCCGGTGCGCGACCTTCCGACTCTCCATTGCAGACTCTCCACTCCCAATTCCCGACTCCCCATGAGCGAAATCGCATTGGCTGTCATCGGCGGCACCGGCGTCTACCGGCTGGCCGCGCTCGAGGATGTGCAGAGCCGCGAAGTGCAGACGCGCTTCGGCGCGCCTTCCAGCCCCATCCGTACCGGCCGCTTGCTGGGCCAGCGCATTGCGTTCCTGGCGCGGCATGGCGAAGGCCATTCGGTGCCGCCGCACCGGATCAACTACCGCGCCAACCTGGCGGCGCTGAAGGAGATCGGTGCCCGCCGCGTGCTGGCGCTCAATACGGTCGGCGGCATTACCGAACGGTTCGGGCCGCGCGTGCTGGCCTGTCCGGATCAGCTGATCGATTACACCTGGGGCCGCATCTCCACGCTGTGCGAAGACCCCGGCGAGCCGGTGCTGCATGTGGACTTCGGCGAGCCCTACACGCAGTTGCTGCGGCACAAGCTGCTGGCCGCCGCGCGGGTCACCGGGGCGGTGGTGGTCGATGGCGGCTGCTATGGCGCCACCCAGGGCCCGCGCCTGGAAACCAAGGCCGAAATCGCCCGCATGCGCCGCGACGGTTGCGACCTGGTCGGCATGACCGGCATGCCCGAGGCCGGGCTGGCGCGCGAGCTGGGGCTGGATTACGTCTGCCTGGCCATTGTCGCCAACTGGGCCGCCGGCTGCGGCGACGGCGAGGAGATCACGATGGCCGAGGTACTGGCCAATGTCGACTCCGCTTCCACCGGCTTGCCGGAGTTGGTCGCAGAACTGGCACGTGGGTGATTGTCAACGCGGCCCGAGATTTGCATACTCGGCGCGTGTGACGGCATGTCACACATTCCACCCGCAATCACACAAGGAAACGCAAGCGCTATGCCGTACGGTACCGTGAAATGGTTCAACGATGCCAAAGGCTTCGGATTCATCGCGCCAGAAGATGGCAGCGCCGATGTCTTTGCCCATCACACAGCGATCAATTCCAAGGGCTTCCGCAGCCTGCAGGAAGGCCAGCGCGTCAGCTACGAAGTGACCCAGGGTCCGAAGGGCGCCCAGGCTTCCAACATCACCCCGGCTGCCTGAGCCGACTTGAAGATTTCTTCGAACCCCGCTCCGGCGGGGTTTTTTATGGAACTGCGCCGAAGGGAAGTCCGTGGCTGAGCGGGACATCGCCGTTGTCGGTTATGGCACCGCCGGCCAGGCCGCGGCGGTGCTGCTGGCGCGCGACGGGCATCGGGTGCAGGTGTTCGAACGCGCGCCGGTGCTGGGACCGGTGGGGGCCGGCTTCCTGCTGCAACCGACGGGGTTGCAGGTGCTGTGGGAGCTGGGATTGCTGGACGCGGCGCTGACGCACGGCCGGCCGGTGCACCGGCTGTACGGGGAGACGCCGTGCGGCCGGGCGGTGATGGACATGCGTTATGCCGGGCTGGCGGCAGATCTGTACGGGCTGGGCATGCAGCGCGGCGCGCTGTTCACGCTGCTGGCGCAGGCCCTTCCGCCGCAAGTGCCGGTGCATTGCGGCCGCCGCATCGTCGAAGTCGAAACCGCGGCCGGAAGGCTGCGCGACGAACACGGCCATTGGCATGGGCCGTTCGATTTGATCGTTGCCGCCGACGGCGCCGGTTCGCAACTGCGCGGGCTGACCGGCAGCGTGCGGCTGGATGCGCCGTATCCGTGGGGCGCGCTGTGGTGCCTGGTGGCGCAGGAAGACTGGGCCTGGTCCGATCAACTGCGCCAGCGTTACGTTTCCGCGCGCAAGATGATCGGCCTGTTGCCGGTCGGTACCCGGCCGGGCGATGCCACGCCGCGGCTGAGTTTTTTCTGGAGCCTGCCGGCCAGCGATTTCGACGGCTGGCAGCAGCGCGGTCTGCCGGCCTGGCGTGAGGAAGTGGCCCGCTTGTGGCCCGAGGCCGAGCAACGGCTGCATGCCATCGGCGAATGCGCGCAGCTGGCGCGCGCCAGCTATCGCGACACGGTGATGCGGCGCTGGCATTGCGGTCGGCTGGTGCTGGCCGGCGACGCCGCGCATGCGATGAGCCCGCAACTGGGGCAGGGCGTCAATATGGCGCTGATGGATGCATTGGCGCTGCGTGATGCCTTGCGCGCCGAGGCGCTGGTAGCAACGGCGCTGCACCGCTATCAACGGCAACGCCAGGCGCATGTGGGTGTCTACCAGTTCTGGAGCCGCTGGCTGACGCCGTTGTTCCAGTCCGAACGCGACACGGTGGCCAGGCTGCGCGATATCGCCTTCCTGCCGCTGGGCAAGCTGCCCGGTGGGCGTGGCCATATGCTGCGCGTACTCAGCGGAACCCAGCACGGCTTGCTTGGCAAATTGGAGCTGAAGCCGGAGTTCCTGGCGGCGCTGGTGCAGGGAGGGCAGCAGCGGGAAAGTCCTGGCGAAGGTTGGGCATCGATCAACGCGGATCAATACCGATAAGGCGTTACGCATGCCGCCTTGGCTCACGCCTAGCGCACTCTCCGCCGCCTCCATCCCGCCAGTCGTCGCCTTTGGCGAGCGTGACGGGGAGTACACCTTTGCCTTGCAGAAGTGGTGCCGGCACCGGAGTTGCGATGAAGCGTCACCGATAAAGCTTCATCGCGACTCACGTCGCTCCTACAAGGATTTGTGATTTCAGACGGTTTTTTTTCTCCGAGCGCCTGCAATCTGTTCAGAAGCCGATGGCCAGGGCGGTGCGGGACCGTACGCGGCATGGACGCCGCGTAAGAGCCTGCATGGGTGAGGCCAGCGCTTGCGAAGCACGGCTTCGCGCGCAGCCGAACGCCCGCCACCTGCGATGGTGGGCCGGCCCCGCATCGCGGGCATTTACGGCGTGTCCCGCACCGCCCTGGCCATCGGCTTCCACGTAGACGTTCCCTCACTTGGGAGAAGACCCAAAAAAATCTGTCCGCTTGTTGCGGTCGCGGCTCGCGCCGCTCCTGCAGGACGCGGCGAGATGCGGGAGAATCGCGGCAGACACCTGGGAGGGCGCGATGAACGGATTGCCACCATTCGAGACCCATGCGGTCGACAACCAGCCGCCGCCGTTCGAGCCGCGCGATTTATGGGCCGACGACGTGGCGCTGCGCGAGGCGGCCGAGCGCGAAGGCGCGCGCGATTTTGTGCCGACGCTGGCCGGATATGCGCGGCTGGCCGGCGATGAACTGTACCGGCTCGGCTTCGACGCCAACCGCGACAAGCCGCGGCTGAAGACCCACGACCGCTACGGCCAGCGCATCGACACGGTCGAGTTCCATCCGGCCTATCACCGGTTGATGCAGGCGGCCAAATCGCACGGCGTGGCCGGGCTGTCCTGGCACCAGGCGCAACCTGGCGGCCATGTCGCCCGCGCCGCGCTGAGCTATCTGCATCACCAGGTCGAAGCCGGCACCAGTTGTCCGCTGACGATGACCCACGCCGCCGTGCCGGTGCTGCAGCGCGAGCCGGCATTGCGCGAATGGGCGGCCAAGGCCGCCGCACCGGCCTACGATCCGCGCGATGTGTCCATCGCCGGCAAGGCCGGCATCACCATCGGCATGGGCATGACCGAAAAGCAGGGCGGCTCGGACGTGCGCGGCAACGCCACCGTCGCCACGCCGCTTGCCGGCGACGGCGAGTATTCGCTGGTCGGGCACAAATGGTTCTTTTCGGCGCCGATGTGCGATGGTTTTCTTGTGCTGGCGCAGGCACCGGGCGGACTGAGCTGCCTGCTGCTGCCGCGACGGCTGCCCGACGGCAGCAAGAACGCGTTCCGGCTGATGCGGCTGAAGGACAAGCTGGGCGACTGGTCCAACGCCTCCAGCGAAGTGGAATTCTGCGGCGCCTGGGCGCGGCGCATCGGCGATGAAGGCCGCGGTGTGGCGACCATCATCGAGATGGTGATGCTGACGCGGCTGGACTGCATGCTGGGTTCGGCGGCCGAAATGCGGATGGCATTGGCGCAGGCATTGCACCATGCGCGCCACCGCCGCACGTTCGGCAGGCTGCTGGTCGAGCATGCGCTGATGGGCAATGTGCTGGCCGATCTGGCGCTCGAATCCGAGGCGGCGCTGGCGCTGTCGATGCGGGTGGCGCGCGCAGTCGACGCCGCGCCGCAGGACCCGACCGAAGCCGCGTTCGCGCGCATCGCCACCGCCGTCGGCAAGTACTGGATCTGCAAGCGCGCACCGGCGTTCGTCAACGAGGCGCAGGAATGCCTGGGAGGCGCCGGCTATGTGGAAGAGTCGATGCTGCCGCGGCTGTACCGGCAGGCGCCGCTGAATTCGATCTGGGAAGGCAGCGGCAACATCCAGTGCCTGGACGTGCTGCGCGCGCTGACGCGCGAGCCGGAAACCGCGACGGCGCTGCTGGGCGAACTGGCGACCGCATCCGGTACCGACCCGGTGTTCGACCGGTTTGTCGCCCAACTGCGCGCCGGGCTTTCCGCCGTCGGCGAAAGCGGTGCACGCCTGCTGGTCGAACAGCTGGCGCTGGCGTTGCAGGCCGCGGTGCTGCTGCGCACCGGCAGTCCGGCCGCCGGCCCGTTCGTGCGCAGCCGGCTCGGCGGCGAACACGGGCTGGCGTTCGGCACGTTGCCCGCCAGCACCGACATCGCCATGGTGCTGGCACGGGCATTGCCGGATTGACGGAAGCGGACAACCACCGATAGCGCAGGGACGCCCGCGCAAAACGGCAGGCTTGCGGCGTTCGCCCTCAGCGCGTGGCCAGGGCGCGCGAGCCGGTAACGATCAGGCGCACCATTTCCGAGAGCTCTTCGATCAGCTCCGGGTCCTTCTCCGGCGGCAGATCCATCGCAACCGCGCCCATTGCGAATACCAGGCGGGTGATGGCGCGCGAGACCAGGGCGGGCTCGTGCAGCGGCGCGTTGTCGCGGGCAGCCAGGCGGATCAGGTCCAGCCGCAGTTCCTCCTCGAAGAACTGCAGTTCGCGTTCGACCGCGTGCTTGAACGCGTTGGAGCCCACGTTGCCCTCGCGCAGCAGCACATGCAGTAGCTTGTCGTCGGCGCGCAGCTGCTCGATGAAGGCTTCCACCGAACCGCGCACCACGCTGCGATCGCTGCTGGCGGCGCGGTGGCGGGCCTCGCCGATGATCTTGCGCAGCGAACGGCCGGCAAGATCGATCAACGCCACCGCCAGTTCGTCCATGTCGCGGAACTGGCGATAGAAGCTGTTGGGCGCAATCCCGGCTTCGCGCGCCACTTCGCGCAGGCTGAGCGTGGACACGCTGCGGTGCGGGCCCAGCAGCTTCAACGCCGCCGCCAGCAGGTCCTCCCGCGAAATCGAGGCTTTGCGGCCGGGGCCGTGGTCGTCGGGGGGCAGGAGATCGGCAGGAGCGTTCACGTGGGCGGGCTTGGGAGGGAGAAATGCATCATAGACCCAAGTATTAATATACAAGTGTATACACGGATGTCCTTACGACGGTATAGTGGCTGCCATGAACGCCCAGATCCGTCCCGCCGGCCGCCGCCGGCCCAGTCCGCTGAAACGGCTGATCCGCCCCCTGGTAAAGCCGGATGTCTTTGATTTCTGGGCTTCCCGGGTCAACCGCTGCTGGTCCTGGGAGCGCCCGTTGGCACGCCTGGTCGGCCGTGAGGCCGCCTCCTGCGACGCGGTGACCCTGTTGCTGAAGCCGAACCGCCACTGGGCCGGCCACCGGCCGGGGCAGCACGTCAACCTGGGGGTGGAAGTCGATGGCGTCCGTATGACCCGCAGCTACAGCCTGACCGCGCCGCCGCGCGCCGATGGCCTGCTGTCGGTCACGGTGAAGGCCATCGAGGGTGGCCGCGTCAGCCGCTATCTCTGCAATGAAGCCATGCCTGGTGCGGTGTTCGAGCTGGGCCAGGCGTTCGGCGGCATGACCCTGGCCTCGCCGCCGCAGGACCGCCTGTGGCTGCTGGCCGCCGGCAGCGGCATCACGCCGATGATGGCGCTGGTGCGCCAACTGGCCGGGCAGGGCATGCCGGCGGATCTGGCGCTGACCTATTGGGTACGCCGGCGCGAAGAAGCCTGCTTCCTCTATGAACTGCGCGCATTGGCGGCGCAACACCCGCGCTTCCGCTTGCGGCTGATGCTGACGCGCGAAGGCGCCATTGCCGATGACGAGGGCGAAGGCCGCCTGTGCGAGGGCCATCTGGAAGGCATGCTTGCCGATGCTCTGGCCGCGCAGCAGGTGATGGCCTGCGGCCCTGGCGGTTTCGTCGAAACCGCCCGCATCCTGCTGGCCGGGCGTACCGCATCGTTCCAGGCCGAGGCGTTCACTCCGCCACCGGTGACGGTGGTGGACGAAGGCGAGGTCGACGTGCGCCTGTTGCGCAGCGGCCGCACCCTGCGCCTGCCGCGCGGCCAGTCGCTGCTTACTGCGCTGGAAGCGCAAGGCCTGAAGCCCGCCTCCGGCTGCCGCATGGGCATCTGCAATACCTGCGCCTGCGGCAAGTCTGCCGGCAGCACCCGCCACCTGCCCAGCGGCGCGCTGGACCACGACATCAACCAGGCGCTGAAACTGTGCATCCACAGCGCCGCCACCGACCTTGAGCTGGACCTCTGATGAGCACTGCCGCACCCACCGTCCGCAACCGCGCCCTCAGCCCCGAAGAACTTGACCGCTTCGGCGAAGAACTGGATGCGCTGCGTGCGCGCACCGTCGCCTCGCTGGGCCCGCGCGATGCGCGCTACATCCGCAATGTGGTCAAGGCCGTGCGGTACAGCGGACTGGCCGGGCGGGTGCTGCTGTTCGCCGCGGCCATCGCCGGCGGACTGTGGCTGGCCGACAGCGCGGTGGGCTGGCTGTTCTGGGTGCTGTGGGCGGCCGGTGCGCTGGCGCTGGGCCTGGGCAAGATCCTGGAGAACATGGAACTGGGCCATAACGTCATCCACGGCCAGTACGACTGGCTGGGCGACCCGCAGCTCAATGGCAAGACCTACGACTGGGATATCGTGGCCACCGCCGACAACTGGCGCTACACGCACAACTACCGCCACCACACCTACACCAACGTGCGTGGCATGGACGACGACATCGGCTACGGGCTGCTGCGCATCTTCCCGGAACAGAAGTGGAAGCCTTTCTATCTGCTGCAGCCGCTCATCGCGGTGTTCTTCGCGCTGTACTTCCAGTGGGGCGTGGCTATCCAGGATCTCAAGCTGGGCCGCTGGTGGCACGGCAAGATGACCACCCAGCAGCTGCGCCGCAAGTCCGCGCCGGTGGTGCGCAAGATGGGCCGCCAGCTGGCCAAGGACTACATGATCTATCCGGCGCTGGCCGGTCCGTTCTTCCTGCCGGTGCTGCTGGGCAACCTGGTCGCCAATGGCCTGCGCAACGTGTGGACCTACGTGATCATCTTCTGCGGGCATTTCACCACCGACGCGGAAACCTTTTCCAAGGAATGCATCAAGAACGAATCGCGCGGCCACTGGTACCTGCGACAGCTGCGCGGTTCATCCAACCTCCGCGGCGGGTTCCTGATCAACGTGTTGTCGGGCAACCTGAGCCACCAGATCGAGCACCACTTCTATCCGGACATCCCGGCCAACCGCTATGCGGAACTGGCGGTGGAAGTGCGCGAAATCTGCGCCCGCTATGGCCAGCACTACAACACCGGTACGCTGCCGCGGCAGTTCGGCCAGGTGGTCTGGCGCATCCTGCGCCACGCCTTCCCCAGCCGGCCGCGCAAGGCCGTGCCGATGGTGCAGGCCGAAGCCGCTGCATAACCATAACCCCGCCCCGGCTGGCGCCGTGGCAGCGCCAGCTTGCGGGAGCGCCGTCCGCGGCGCGGGCCTGGTTTCAGGTTGGGGCCAAGGGAAAAGCTCGCGGCCGGGAGGCCGCTCCTGCTCAGGCGATAAGATCAATCCAGGAATTGCAACCGCGCCAGTTCGGCGTACAGGCCGCCCTGGGCTAGCAATTGCTCGTGCGTGCCCTGGGCGATGATGCGGCCGCGGTCCATCACCACGATGCGGTCGGCCTTCAGTACGGTGGCCAGGCGGTGGGCGATGACCAGGGTGGTGCGGCCGGCCATCAAGCGCTCCAATGCGTGCTGCACGGCGCGTTCGCTCTGGGCGTCCAGCGCGCTGGTGGCCTCGTCCAGCAGCAGGACCGGCGCATTCTTCAGCAACGCGCGGGCGATGGCGATGCGCTGCTGCTGGCCGCCGGACAGGCGCGCGCCGCGTTCGCCAAGCTGACTGTCGAAACCTTCGGGCAGCTCTGCGATGAAACCGTCGGCTTCGGCGGCTTCGGCGGCCGCGCGCAGTTCCTCGTCGCTGGCATCGAGCTTGCCGTAGCGGATATTGTCGGCGGCGCTGGCGGCGAAGATGGTCGGCTGCTGCGGCACCAGCGCGATCTGTTCGCGCAGTTGCGCCGGATCCAGCTGGCGCAGGTCGATGCCGTCGATGCGGATGCTGCCGGTCTGCGCATCGTGGAAGCGCAGCAGCATCGAGAACACCGTGCTCTTGCCGGCGCCGGACGGGCCGACCAGGGCGACGGTTTCGCCCGGCTGTACGCTCAGCGAAAAATCTTCCAGCGCCGGCAGATCCGGCCGCGATGGATAGTGGAAGCCGACGCGGTCGAAGCGGATCTCGCCGCGCACCGGCGCCGGCAGCGCTTGCGGATGCGCGGGCACCGCGATGGCGGAAGATTCCTGCAGCAGCTCGGCAATGCGGCCCATGCCGCCGGCGGCGCGCTGCAGTTCGTTCCAGACTTCGGCCAGCGCACCGACCGAACCGCCGCCGATCAGCGCGTACAGCACGAACTGGCCCAGGGTGCCGGCGCTCATGTCGCCGTTGATGACATCGTGCGCGCCGGACCACAGCACCAGCGTGATGGCGCCGAAGATCAGGGTGATGGCGCCGGCGGTCACCCAGGCCTGCGCACGGATGCGTTTGCGCGCGGTTTCCACCGCCACCGCCACCGCGGCGCCGAAACGGCCCTGTTCGTAAGGTTCGCGCGCATGCGCCTGTACGGTACGCACCGCACCCAGGGTTTCGCTGGCCAGGGTATTGGCATCGGCCACGCGGTCCTGGCTGGCGCGCGAGGCTTTTTCCAGCCGCCGCGCGCCCAGCACGATCGGCAGTACCGCCAGCGGGATACCCAGCAGCGCGAAGGCCGCCAGCCGCGGGCTGGTGACGAACAACATGGCCAGGCTGCCCACCACCGTCACGCTGCTGCGCAGCGCCACCGACATGCTGGTGGCCACCACCGTGCGCAGCAGCTCGCTGTCGGCCGACAGCCGCGAGACCAGCTCGCCGCTGCGGCTGCGGTCGTGGAATTGCGCATCCAGGCCAATCAGGTGCGCGTACAACTGCTTGCGCAGATCGGCAACGACTTTTTCGCCCAGCAGCGAAACGAAATAGAAGCGCGCCGCGCTGGCCAGCGCCAGCACCACCGCCACGACGAACAGCAGCAGGAATGCGCGGTTGATGTTGGCGCCGTCGCTGAAGCCCTGGTCGATCATCCGCCCGAACGCGACCGGCAGGCTCAATGTGGCCGCCGATGCCAGCGCCAGCGCGCCCAGCCAGGCCAGGAACAGACCGGTGTGCCGGCGCACGAACGGCCACAGCGCACGCAACGTGCCCAGCCTGGCGCGGGCGGTCTTGTCGGTCGCGGCGGCGACGGCGGAAGGCAGGGCGGGGGCGGGATCAGTCATCGGCATCCATTTGGGCCGTATCCGTAATGATCAGCCGCACCCGGTTACGGGTGGCGTCGCGCAGCCGGGTTTTCAAGGTGTCGACCTCGCCGGCCGGCAGGCTGACCGTCAACAGGGCGCCGGATTCATCGAAATCTTCGCGGATTTTTTCCGCGCCGTGCGCCGCCAGCGCGTTGTGGACGCTGCCCAGATCCTCGAACGGACAGGCCAGGCGCAGCGTATGCATCGCTACCAGCGGCTGCCGTTGCGCCAACCGCAGGCATTCGGCCGCAGCGGCGCCATAGGCGCGGACCAGACCGCCGGCGCCCAGCTTGATGCCACCGAACCAGCGCGTCACCACCACCATCGTCTGGTCGTAGCCCTGGCCTTCGATGGCCGCCAGGATCGGGCGTCCGGCGGTGCCGGCCGGTTCGCCGTCGTCGCTGGAGCGGTATTCGCCGCCGATACGGTAGGCCCAGCAGTTGTGGGTGGCATCGGGATCGGCGACCTGCTGCAGGAACGCCAGCGCCGCTTCCGGCGTGGTCGCCGGCGCGGCATGGGCCAGAAAGCGGCTGTGCTTGACCTCCAGCAGATGCGAGGCCGCAACGGCAAGGGTGTCGCTCATTCGGCCAGCAGCGGCCGCAAGTCTTCCGGCACCTTGCGGAACGGGTGTTCCTGCACGTACAGGCGCAGGCTGGCGGCGGCGCTGGCGCCGTCGCCCAGGTCGCGGCGCAGGCGGATGCGCTCCAGCCATTCGTCCGGCGCCAGACGGGCGTCATCGTGCACCGGCACCTGCAGATCGGTGCGCTGCAGGCGCGAGCCGGTGACGGCGATCCGGTCCAGCGTCTGGCCTTCCTCGGCGGCGGCGCGGCGTTCCTGCCGCTCGCGTTGCGCCTGGGCATCGCCAGCGGCGCTGCGTGCGCGCCGGAAACTGTCGCTCTCGGAGCGCATTTTTTCGGCGGACGCGTCATGGCCGGCGGCTGCGGCCAGCTCGGCCGGATTGCCGGCGAACGCCGCCCTGGCCTGGCTGGCCGGAGCGCTGGCAGGCGCGGGAGCGGGCGGGGGCAGCGGCAATGCGATGGTTTCCGACGGCGCGCTGGCGGCCGCAGGCGGCGGCGTCTGTGCCGATTGCCGCGGGGCGGCTGCCGGCGCGGGAGTGGCCTTGCGCAGGGCCGGCGTTGCCGTCGCTGGAGGTGCCGTATCGCGCGGTGGCGGCTCAGGCGGCGATTCCGGCCTGGGCGGCGCTGCGGGCGCCGCCGGCAGCAGTTTGCGGGCCGCAGGCGGTGCCTGCTGCGCAGAGGCGGGCGGTTGCGGTTCGGCCAACACCGCGCTGCGGTCTTCCGCTTCGGGCGCGGCGGCCGAATCTTCCGCCACCTTGGCGTCGGCGGCGTCGGCCATTTCCGCCGCAACCGGCGCCTCGGCGATCAAGGGCGCCTGGTCCACCGGCCGCAACTGCCAGGCCACGCCGATGGCCAGCAGCGCCGAGGCGGCCAGGCCGAAGGCGACCGGCCAGCGTGGTTTCGGCCTGGCGGACGGACGGGAGACCTCGGCACGCGCGGCGGCAAGGATGCGCGCATCCAACGCCGGCGAGGGATCGCCATGCGGCCCCAGCCGCGCCAGTTGCTCGGCCAGCGCACGTTCTTCAGGGGTCAGCGGTTGCTGGGGCTTCATTCGTTCAATCTCGCGCGCAACTTGTCCATCGCATACCGCAGCCGCGACTTGACCGTTTCCCGGCCCACGCCGGTGATATCGCCGATTTCCTCCAGGCTCAGTTCCTGCTCCAGCCGCAACTGCACCACTTCGCGCTGCTCGTCGGGCAGTTCGGCCAGCGCCAGTTGCAGGCGCCGGCGTTGTTCGAATGCCGACAGTTGCCGCTCCGGGGTGTCCGGATCGGCGACCCGGGCAGTGCGCTCTTCGGCGTCTTCCGGCGCCGGCGGACGATGCTTCGAAGCGCGCCAGTGGTCGTTGAGGCGATTGTGGGCGATCCGGAACAGCCAGGTGGTGAAGGCGGCTTCAGGTTTCCAGCCGCGCCGTGCCGCGATGACCCGTTGCCAGACGTCCTGGAAGAACTCGTCGGCCAGTGCCGAATCGCGCAGATTGCGCATCAGGAAACGGTACAACGCACCGCGGTGGCGGCCATAGAGCTGTTCGAACGCGCCTGCGTCGCCGGCCGCATAGGCCAGCATCAAGGTTTCGTCGGAGGGCTCGGCAAGGTCGTTCACCGCCATCAGCGTAAGCGGTTCGCGTGCGCTCGGGAAGCCGGTCGCCGGAGTGCCGGCGCGCCTGTTCAGCCAGAAAGCCGGCAGTGCGGCGGCGGCGGGCGAGGGCAGGGTTGGCAGGTAGGCAAGATTGGCCATGGCAGTGGTAACGGACCAGCGCCGGGTCCGGGGTTGGCCGCAGATTGCCGTCCCGGACGTCGCTGAGGGTATGCTCATCCGTCATGGGCTGCATCAACCCGAAACCCGACTTCAGGCCAGACCAACCCGAATGCCCACCCGAACCGTCATTGCCGACAAGCCGGCCGCTGCGGCGCCATCGCCGGCGGAAAGGATCCTGGCGGTCCTGGGGACGCGGCTGCCTGCAGGCGCCGAGTTGGCGGTGTGCTGGCGCGACTGGGCGCTGGGCTCGGGCGGTGCGGCCTCGTCGGGGGCGCCGCCGATGCTGCGTCGCCGCGCCGAGCAGGCGCTGTCCGAGCGCCATGGCCATGATCCCGGGAATCTGTTGCTGCACGTCTGGGACAACGCCGACGGCAACGCGCGGATGGCGGTGGCGGCCGCATTGCCGGCGCCGTTGAGCGCGCAGGAGCAGCGGTCCTGGCTGGCCCTGGCGCAGGCCTTCATCGATACGACGCTGGATGCGGAGCGGGCGCAGGCGCGGATCGTCTCGCTGGAAAAATCCAAGCGCCTGCAGCAGGCCCTGTACGAAATCGCAGACCTGGCCGGCGCGGATCTGGAAATGCCGGAAATGCTGCGCCGGATCCATGCCGTGGTCGGTTCGCTGATGTATGCCGAGAACTGCTACATCGTGCTTTACGACGACCAGCGGCGCAGCGTGCGGTTCCTTTATTTCGCCGACCAGAAGGACACCTACGTCGCCGAGCCGGAGCGCGAGTTCAGCGAAGAGGAGATGGCCAACAGCATGACCTTCGCGCTGCTGCGCCATGGCCAGCCGCTGCGCGGACCTTCGGCGGTGATCCGGCAGAAACTGGGGGTGATGCGGGATCCCTCGCACGGCCCGGACAGCCTGGACTGGCTGGGCGTGCCGATGCGCCGCGACGACCGCGTCTGTGGCGCGATCGTCGTGCAGAGCTACGACACCCCGGCCAGCTATGCCGACGAGGACCGCGCGCTGCTGGGCTATGTGGCCCAGCACATCCTGACCGCGCTGGACCGCAAGCACGCGCATGTGGAACTGGAGCGGCGGGTGGAGGCCCGTACGCACGAACTGCAACGCGCCAACCGCGAACTGCAGGCGGAGATCATCGAGCGCAAGCGCGCCGAGAAGCTGCAGGGCGCACTGTTCCGCATCACCGATCTGGCGATCACTTCGGAAAACCTGGAACGCTTCTATGCCGACGTGCATGCGGTGGTGGACGAGCTGATCAATGCGCGCAATTTCTATATCGCGCTGGTTTCCGACGACGGCCAGACCCTGCAGTTTCCGTATTCCATCGACGAGCACGACCATGTGCGCAAGTCGCGCCGGCTGGCCAAGGGGCTGACCGAATACGTGCTGGAAACCGGCAAGCCGCTGCTGGCCGACCGCGCGGTCACCCGCAGTCTGACCGAGCAGGGCAAGGTGATCCAGCATGGTCCGCCGGCGTACAGCTGGCTGGGCGTGCCGCTGTTCCGCGGCGAAGAGGTGGTCGGTGCCGCGGTGGTGCAGAGCTACGCGGAAGAGGTGACATTCACGCCGCACGATCAGAACCTGCTGATGTTCATCGCGCACAACATCGGCAACGGTCTGGGGCAGCAGCGTGCGCAGGAGAGCCTGCGCGCCGCCCACGCCGAACTGGAGCAGCGGGTCGAGGAACGCACCCGCGAGCTGGCCGAAGCGAACATGCAACTGCGCGCGCAGATAGGTGAGCGCCTGCGCGCCGAGCAGCGGCTGACCTACCAGGCCACTCATGATGCGCTGACCGGGCTGCCCAACCGTCCGCACCTGCTGGACCGGCTGTCGGCCGCCATCGAACGGGCCAGGCACGGCGATGGCCAGGCCTTCGCCGTGCTGTTCATGGATCTGGACCGCTTCAAGCTGGTCAACGACAGCATTGGCCACGCAGCCGGCGACGAACTGCTGGTCGAGGTCGCGCGCCGCATCAGCGGGGCCGTGCGCGGCAACGATGTGGTGTCGCGGCTGGGCGGGGACGAATTCGCCATCCTGATCGAGTACGCCGACGGCGAGGAGAACGTGCGCGATCTGGCCCAGCGCCTGCTGACGGTGCTGGGCGAGCCGATGTGGGTGGCCGGGCGGGAACTGTTTCCGTCGGCAAGCCTGGGCATTGCGGTCTGGCATCCGCGCTACCGCAACGGCGAAGAACTGCTGCGCGACGCCGATGCCGCCATGTACCGGGCCAAGGAAGAGGGGCGCGACCGCTGCGCGATGTTCGATGAGGCGATGCGCGAAGCGGCCATGCACAGCCTGGATCTGGAAGCGGACCTGCGCCGCGCCATCAACAGCGGCGACTTCGAGCCGTTCTATCAACCGATCTCCCGGATCGTCGATGGCACGGTGATCGGTTATGAGGCGCTGCTGCGCTGGCGGCACGAGCGCCGCGGCCTGTTGTCGCCCGCCGAATTCATCAGCCTGGGCGAAGACAGCGGCTTGATCGAGCAGGTGGACTGGCTGTTGTACGAGCAAGTGGTCAACCGGATCGCCCGCGGCGTGGAAGGTTACGTATCGGTCAACGTCTCGCCGCGGCATTTCCGTTCGCCGGACTTCGCCGACCGCCTGCTGGCGATGTTCGAGGCGGCGGGCGCGGATCCGGCGCAGATGCGGGTGGAGATCACCGAGGTGGCATTGCTGGACGACGCGCCGCGGACCCTGCGTACGCTCAGCCTGTTGCGCCAGCGCGGCATCCTGGCGCAGCTGGACGATTTCGGCACCGGTTTCTCCGCATTGTCGTACCTGCACCGTTTTCCCATCTCGGTGCTGAAGATCGATCGCAGCTTCATCGCCGGCATCGGTGGGAGTGGGCGGCCGGAGAGCCTGGCGCTGGTGCGCGCGATCCTGGCGCTGGCCGGTACGTTGGGGATCGAGACCATTGCCGAGGGCGTGGAAACCGAAACCCAGCGCGAGGCGCTGCTGGAACTGGGCTGCAGTTACGGCCAGGGCTATCTGTTCGGCCGGCCGACCGCGCAGATAGGCCGGATGGCGACCGCGTAGCCCGGGTTCTGCGTCCGGTGCAGGCTGGCGCGGCCGCCCGCACCTCCCTGTGCGGACCCATGGCCGTTGCTTCCCGCTATTCTCCGGCGATGGCCGGCGCCGCGCTGTCGCGCGCCACCATCTGCCGTCCCTGTTCCATCAGTTCGACGAATTCGCGACGCAGGCCGAAACGATCGCTGCCTTGCGCACGCCTTGCGGTATCGATCACCTCGTCCCAGGACCACTGATCGATGTGGCTGCCTCCGCGCAGCAGATCCGCGTAGGCGGCCACCGCGCTGGCGAAACGCAACGCCTCGCCCGGATTGCGGGTCAGCGACGAGCGCAGGATCGGCGTCTGGATCAGTTTGCTGGTGTCCTGGCCGGGCAGCTTGTAGCGCAGACGCAGGTGCGCCAGTTCATCCTTGTTGCCGCTGCCGGCGGCCGCCTTGCCATCGCCATAGCGCAACGGCGGCAGGCGGTCGGCGCCGGAACCGACCGGAGTGATTTCATACAGCGCGGTGACTTCGTGGCCTGCGCCGATGTCGCCGGCATCGACCTTGTCGTTGGCGAAATCCTCGCGCCTGAGCAGGCGGTTTTCGTAGCCGATCAGCCGGTATTCGGACACCGCTGCCGGATTGAACTCGATCTGGATCTTGACGTCCTGGGCAATGGTCAACAGCGTTGACTGCATTTCATCGACCAGCACCTTGCGCGCTTCCTGCAGCGTATCGATGTAGGCGTGGTTGCCGTCGCCGACGTCGGCCAGCCGTTCGGCCAACTGGTCGTTGTAGTTGCCCTGGCCGAATCCCAGCGTGGTCAGCGCAATGCCCGACTTGCGCTGGTCGGCGACCAGCGTTTCCAGAGCGTCCTGGCCGATGGTGCCGACGTTGAAATCGCCGTCGGTGGCCAGGATCACGCGGTTGACGCCGTCTTTTGCGAAGGCCTGGTTGGCCATCGAGTACGCCAGGCGGATGCCGTCGCCGCCATTGGTGCTGCCGCCGGCCTGCAGGCGATCCAGCGCGGCCAGAATGTCGTCATGGCGATTGCCGGGCGTGGGCGGCAGCACCAGTCCGGCCGAACCGGCATAGACGACGATGGACACGCGGTCCTGCTCGCGCAGCTGCGGTACCAGCAGCGAGAACGCCTGCTTCAGCAGCGGCAGCTTGTCCGGCGAGTCCATCGAACCGGAGGTGTCGATCAGGAACACCAGATTGGCCGGCGGCAGCGTCGGCTTGGGCACGTCGTAACCCTTGATGCCGATCATCAGCAGTTGGCGCTGCGCATTCCACGGTGCCGGCGCAAGCTCGGTGGTGACGCGGAACGGCTGTTTGCGGTCCAGTGGTTGCGGATGCCGGTAGTCGAAGTAATTGATGAACTCCTCGGCACGCACCGCATCGGCCGGCGGCCGCACGCCTTGGCGCAGCATCCGCCGCACATTGCTGTAGCTGCCGGTATCGACATCGATGGAGAAGGTAGACAGCGGCTGCTCGCTGGCGCGGTGGACCGGATTGTCGTCGTGGGCGGCGTATTTCTCGGTATTGGCGGGGGCGCCCCAGTGCGATGCCGGTGCGGTTGCGGCCGAAGGCTGCGCCAGCCGGTAGGCCATCGATGCCGGAGGTGGGGCGGGTGCCGGCAATGTGTAGCCTTGCTGGACATCGGCCAGCATCTTCTGTTCCGCGCGCGTCCGTGAGGCGGTGACCTCGATGCGCTGCAAGCCCGCCGCCTCGGCTTCGACGGCCGCTGCCGCTTCGGCAGCCGCAGCCGCAGAATCTGCTTCGGCTGGAGACTCGTAGGCGGTGGGACTGGAATGGCAGCCGGCGATGACGGCGACGGTCAACAGACTCAAACACAGATGGCGGCGTTGCATGGCATGACTCCCGTGATGGACAGGAGGTTGAACGCCCGGGCCGCGGGAGTGGGGTTAGCGGCCGTGGAGCCGTGGGGGCTGTTGGAAGCCGTCGCTCCTGCAAGGGAAGGTGTGCCTCACTCCACCCGCAACCGCAGCTTGCCGTCGCTCAGCTGCGCCTGGACCGCGTCGCCGCTGGCGACCTGGGCGACTGAACGCACCAATGTGCCGTCTTCGCGGGTCACCAGCGCGTAGCCGCGGGCGACGGTAGCCAACGGGCTCACCGCTTCCAGCGAACGCGCCAGCGCACGCAGCCGCAGCGCGTCGCGCTGCAGCTGCCGCGCCACTGCCGCCTGCGGCCGCGGTGCCAGCGCCGCCAGCCGCTCGCGCAATGCCGATAGCCGGCGCTGCGGCTGGCTTGCGCGCAGCACCGCCGCGGCATGCCGGAGCGCGGCCTGGCGTCGTTGCTGCCGCTCGCGCCAGGCCGCATGCAAGCGGCGGATGGCCTCCTGCTGGCGCCGCCGCAGCATGTCCAGCCGCGCCTGCGGCCGTAGCGCGTGCAGCCGCAGCGCGGCGCGGTCGGCACGCTGCATGCGCTGGCGCAGTTGCTGGGCATGCTGGTTCAACAGTTGCCGGTGCAGCGTGCGCAAGCGGTTGAGCAGATCGCGCTGCTCGGGCACCAGCAGTTCCGCCGCCACCGATGGCGTGGGTGCGCGCAGATCGGCGGCGAACTCGGCCAGGCTGAAGTCGGTTTCGTGGCCGACCGCGCAGACCACCGGCACCGGCGAGGCGGCGACCGCGCGCACCAGCCCTTCATCATTGAACGCCCACAGGTCTTCCAGCGAACCGCCGCCGCGGGTCAGCAGCAGCGCGTCGTAGCGCCCGGACGCGGCGGCACGCCGCAGCATGGCGACGATCTGCGCCGGCGCGGCTTCGCCCTGTACCTGTACCGGCAGCACATCGACCTCCAGCAGCGGGAAACGGCGACCCAGCACGCTCAGCACGTCGCGCACGGCCGCGCCGCTGGGCGAAGTGATGACGCCCAGCCGGCGGACATGCGCCGGCAGCGGCCGCTTGCGTGCGGCCTCGAACAGGCCCTCGGCGCCCAGTTTGGCCTTCAGCGCCTCGAACGCGCGCCGCAGCGCGCCTTCGCCGGCTTCTTCCAGATGATCGATGACCAGTTGGTAGTCGCCGCGCGCCTCGTACAGCGTCAACCGCCCGCGCGCCAGCACGCGCAGGCCCTCGCGCGGAACGAAGTTCAGCCACTGGCTCTTGGGCTTGAACATCGCGCAGCGCACCTGCGCGCGCGCGTCCTTCAGGGTGAAGTAAAGATGCCCGGAGGCGGGCCGGGTGACATTGCCCAGTTCGCCTTCCACCCAGATCAGCGGGAACGCGCTTTCCAGCAGATCGCGGGCCAGGGTGTTGAGCTGGCTGGGAGTCAGTATGTCGCGGGCGATGTCGGTCATGCGGCGGATTCCAGGTGGGTCAGGGGGCAGTCTGGCCATCATTCATCGATGCGGCGCCGCTCCGGCCCCGGCCGCTTGGCCAGTTTGCGCTGCAGCGAGCGGCGGTGCATGCCGAGCAGGCGCGCGGCGGCGGAGATGTTGCCGTCGGTTTCGGCCAGCGCCTGCTGGATGTGCTCCCATTCCAGGCGGTGCAGCGGGGTCATGGTGTCGTCGGATTCTTCCTGCGCGGCGGAGGTTTCCAGGCCCAGCGCGCGCAGGATCATCGATGTCGAGGCGGGCTTGGGCAGATAGTCGTCGGCGCCGCGCTTGATCGATTCCACCGCGGTGGCGACGCTGGCGTAGCCGGTCACCAGCAGGATGCGCATGTCCGCGCGCAGCGCACGCAGCGGCTGGATCAGGCCCAGGCCGGAATCCTCGCCGAGTTTCAGGTCCACCAGCGCAAAATCCGGCGGATCGGTGCGCGCCTGCGCCAGCGCGCTGGCCGCATCCAGCGCAATGGCGGTCTCGATGCCCTTGCGCGCCAGGCTGCGCTGCAGCGTGCGCGCGTACAGTTCGTCGTCGTCTATCAGCAGGCCCTTCACTCGTTCTCCTCGTCTGCGATGTCCAGCGGCAGGCGGAACCGCATGCGCACGCCGGGATCGGCCGCCTGCATGGTCAGGCTGCCGCCCAGGCGTTCGACCGTGGCATGCGACAGCGCCAGCCCCACGCCCAGTCCGTCGGGTTTGCTGCTGCGGAACAACGCCTCGGGATTGAATGGCATGTCGTCGTGGAAACCGCTGCCGTAGTCGCGCACCTCGCCGAGCAGTTCGTCGCCTTCGCAGCGCAGGTCCAGATCCACCCGCTGCGAATCCGCGCGCAGGCTGGCGTCGGCGGCATTGTTGAGCAGCGCCTGCAGCAGGTGGCCGACGGCGGGAGTCACCTGCAGCCAGGGCGGCAGGCTGCCGCTGCGGTGCAGCTCGACGGTCGGGCGCACCAGCTTCCAGCGCTGGATGACCCGGTCCAGGTCGACCCCCGCGTGGGCGCCCATGTCGGCCGACGCCGCCAGCGCACGCACGCGGTCGCGGCACAAGTCGATCAACTGGCGCATGGTTGCGGCGTCTTCGCGGATGTCGGGGCTGGCGGCGTGGTCGCCGATATCCTCGGCCAGCAGCGTCATCGTCGCCAGCGGCGTGTTCAGTTCATGCGCCACCGCCGCCGCGTGGGTGGCCAGCGCCACGATGCCTTCGTCGCGGGCGAAGCGTTCGCGCAGCGCCGCCAGTTCGCGTTCGCGCTGGCGCAATGCGGCGACCAGGCGGGTCGCGAAGTACAGCACCACGCCGGCCGACAGCACGAAATTGACCCCCATGCCCCACAGGTGCAGGTTGAAGCTGTCGCCATGGACATGCGGCAGCGGGCGCCCGAATGCGGCGGTCAGCGCATAAGCCAGCAGGCAGGCCAACGCCGTGACCAGAACCCAGCGCAGCGGCAGCGCCAGCGCCGCAACCACGATCAACAGCAGGAACATCGAACTGAACGGGTTGCCGACGCCGCCGCTCCAGCTGACCAGCCAGGCCAGCACCGCCACGTCCACCAGCATGTGCGCAAACGCTTCCCGCGGCGAATCGTCCGGCCGGTAGCGGCTGCGCCAGCTGGCATACAGGTTGAACGCCGCCAGCAACGCGATGCCGCCCCACAACGGCGCCTGCGGCAATGGAATCCGCATCAGCTGGACCGCCACCAGCACGGTGACCGCCTGCCCGACGATGGCGACCCAACGCAGATTGCACAGCGTGCGCAGGAACGAGGGAGAGGTGCCGGGGACGATGGGCATCCGCATATTTTACCGGTTGCGGCCCCGCAGCGATGGCCGGGCGCGGTTACGGCCCGCGCCGGCACGGTGGATTCGCTGCGGCCGACGCCCTAGCCGGTACTGTGCCTGATCACCATCAGCCGCAGTTCGCTCATGTCCTCGATGGCGAACTTGACGCCCTCGCGGCCCAGGCCCGAATCCTTGACTCCGCCGTAGGGCATGTTGTCGACGCGGAAGCTGGGCACGTCGCCGACGATCACGCCGCCCACCTCCAGCCGGTCCCAGGCCTGCATCGCATGCGCCAGGCTGTCGCTGAAAACGCCGGCCTGCAGGCCGAAATCCGAATCGTTGACCGCGGCGATGGCGGCATCGAAATCCTCGAAGCGCTCCAGCAGCGCGACCGGCGCAAAGGCTTCCTGGCGCTGCAGCTCGCAGTCGTGCGGCACGTTTTCCAGCAGCGCGGCCTGCAGCATGTTGCCGTTGCGCTTGCCGCCGACCAGCAGGTTGGCGCCGGCCAGCTGCGCCTTGCCGATCCAGCCTTCTATCTTCTTGGCCGCCGCCTCGTCGATCATCGGGCCGATGAACGTGTCTTCCTGTTTCGGGTCGCCCATCACCAGCGCGCCAATCCTTTTCACCAGCTTGTCGCGCAGCGCATCGTAGATGTCGGCATGGGCCAGGATGCGCTGCACGCTGATGCAGCTCTGCCCGGACTGGTAGTAGGCGCCGAACACCAGCCGCTCGACCACCGCATCCAGCTTGCCGGCCTGGTCGCCATCGACGATGCAGGCGGCGTTGCCGCCCAGCTCCAAGGTGACCTTCTTGCGCCCGGCGCGCGCCTTGAACTCCCATCCGATCAGGCCGCCGGTGAACGACAGCAGCTTGATGCGGTCGTCCTCGATCAGCGGCGCGGCATCCTCGTTGGAACAGCAGAAGATCGAAAACGCGCCCTTGGGCAGATCGGTCTCGGCCAGGATTTCGCCGATGATCAGCGCGCCGACCGGCGTCTTGCCGGCCGGCTTGAGCACGAACGGGCAGCCGGCGGCGATGGCCGGGGCGACCTTGTGCGCGACCAGGTTGAGCGGAAAGTTGAACGGCGTGATCAGGCTGCACACGCCTATCGGCACCCGCTTGCAGATGCCGCGGTAGCCGCGCGTGCGTTCGGAGATTTCCAGGTTCTGGACCTGGCCGTCGATGCGCACCGATTCCTCGGCGGCGATGCGGAAAGTGTCGATCAGCCGCGACACTTCGCCGCGCGCGTCCTTGATCGGCTTGCCGGCCTCGACGCACAGCGCCAGCGCCAGTTCCTCGGCGCGTTCGCGGAAGCGGCTGACGCAGTGCTCCAGCACGGCCTGCCGCTTGTACGGCGGAAACGCGGCCATCGCCGGGGCGGCGTCCACCGCCGCGGCAATGGCTTTTTCGATGATTGCCGCATCGGCCATCGCCACGCGGGTGGCGACTTCGCCGGAATACTTGTCCAGTACGTCGAGATCGGCGTTGGCGGCGACTGCGGTGTTGGCCAGGTATAGCGGGTAGCTCGGTTTCAGCATCGGGAGTCTCCAAGGCGTGGCGCGTCAGAGCGCATCGGCGCGCTCGCGCAGTTCGTGATTGAGGATGCGGACGTTCTGCGAATAGTCCACCGGCAGATCGATCAGGTGCACGCCGTCCTCGGCCAGGCAGCGCGCCAGCAGCGGCGCGAAAGCGTCGGCCGAACCCGGGCGGTGGCCGTGGGCGCCGTAGCTTTCGGCGTATTTGACGAAATCCGGATTGCCCAGCGTCATGGCGTAGTCGCCGAAGCCCATCTCTTCCTGCTTCCAGCGGATCATGCCCAGCGCATCGTCGCGCAGCACCAGCACGGTCAGGTTCAGGCCAAGCCGCACGCAGGTTTCCAGTTCCTGCGAATTCATCATGAAGCCGCCATCGCCGCACACCGCCAGCACCTTGCGTTCGGGGTGCAGCAGCGCGGCGGCCATCGCCGACGGCAGGCCGGCGCCCATCGTCGCCAGCGCGTTGTCCAGCAGCAGCGTATTGGGCCGGGCGGCGCGGTAGTTGCGGGCGAACCACAGCTTGTAGATGCCGTTGTCCAGGCAGACGAAATCCTGTTCGCCCATGCAGCGGCGGATGTCGGCCACCACCCGCTGCGGCAGCATCGGGAAGCGTGGGTCGTCGCCGCCTTCGCGGACCTGGTCGCACAGCGCCTGGCGGACGCGGTCGAAGAACGAGAAATCCCAGTGCGGCGAAGGTTCCAGTTCGTTCTGCAGCCGCCACATCGTGTTGGCGATGTCGCCGACCAGTTCGATCTGCGGGAAGTAGACGCTGTCGACCTCGGCGCTGACGTAGTTGATGTGGATGACGGTGCGGCGGCCTTCGCGCATGAAGAACGGCGGCTTCTCGACCACGTCGTGGCCGACCATCAGGATCAGGTCCGCCGCGGCGATGGCGCGGTGCACATAGTCGCCATCGGACAGCGCGGCGCAGCCCAGCCAGAGCGGGTGGTTCTCGTCGACCACGCCCTTGCCCATCTGGGTGGCGCAGAACGGCACGCCCAGCGTGTCGACGAAGCGCTGCAGCATGCGCGAGGAGGTCTTGCGGTTGGCGCCGGCGCCGATCAGCAGCAGCGGATGCTTCGCTTTTTCCAGCGCGCGCCGGGCCATCACGATGGCCTTCTGGTCTGCGACCGGACGGCGCGAATGGCTGGCCGGCAGCAGCAGCGCGTCGCAGTCTTCGCGGGCGATGTCTTCCGGCAGTTCCAGGTGGGTGGCGCCGGGGCGCTCCTCGGCGGCGCGGCGGAACGCTTCGCGCACCTTGGCCGGGATGCCGGCGGCGGCGACGATCTGGCGGGTGTACTTGGTGATCGGCCGCATCATGTCGACCACGTCGATGATCTGGAACGCGCCCTGCTTGCTGCTGCGGATAGGCTTTTGCCCGGTCAGCATCAGCATCGGCATGGCGCCCAGTTGGGCGTAGGCCGCGGCGGTGACCAGGTTGGTCGCGCCCGGGCCCAGGGTGGACAGGCAGACGCCGGGTTTGCCGGTCAGCCGGCCCAGGGTGGCGGCCATGAAGCCGGCGGCCTGTTCGTGGCGGGTCACCACCATGCGGATGGGGGAGTGGCGCAGGGATTCCAGCAGGTCCAGGTTTTCCTCGCCGGGCACGCCGAAAATGTACTCGACGCCCTCGGCTTCCAACGCGCGGACGAACAAATCGGAGGCTTTCATGCGGGGCATGGTCCGGTGCGGGTTCAGCCGACAGTATGCCGGCGCGGCCGCAACACCGTGTTAGGGATGGATGCAGAGCCGTCGCAGGATTTGCTTCCGCGTGCGGGAAGTGGCGGAGAACGGTCTAAAATAGCCGCATGAACGACGCCGTCAGCTCCCCCCCGTCTCCCGCCAGCGCCGCCGCCTCGCCGCGCCGGATTACCCAGGCCGTCTCCATCGGAGAGATCAAGGTCGGCGGCGGCCATCCGGTGGTCGTGCAGTCGATGACCAACACCGATACCGCCGATATCGCCTCCAGCGTCAGGCAGGTGGCCGAACTGTGGCGCGCCGGTTCGGAACTGGTGCGGCTGACGGTCAACAACCCCGAGTCGGCCGCCGCCATTCCGCGCATCCGCGAAAAGCTGGACATGATGGGCGTGCCGGTGCCGCTGATTGGCGACTTCCATTACAACGGCCATCAGCTGCTGGCCGGCGAACCGGCCTGCGCGCAGGCGCTGGCCAAGTACCGCATCAACCCGGGCAACGTCGGTTTCGGCAAGAAGCGCGATACCCAGTTCGCGCAACTGATCGAATTCGCCATCCAGTACGGCAAGCCGGTGCGCATCGGCGCCAACTGGGGCTCGCTGGACCAGTCGCTGGCCGCGCAGCTGATGGACGAGAACGCCAAGCGCGCCGATCCGTGGGACGCCGGCCATGTGCTGCGCGAGGCGCTGATCAGATCCGCGCTGGATTCGGCCGAACGCGCGGTCGAGATCGGCCTGCCGCGCGACCGCATCGTGCTGTCGGCCAAGGTCAGCGGCGTGCAGGAGCTGATCGCGGTCTATCGCGACCTTGCGCAGCGTTCGGATTTCGCCCTGCACCTGGGGCTGACCGAAGCAGGTATCGGCAGCAAGGGCATCGTGGCCTCGTCGGCGGCACTGGCGGTGCTGCTGCAGGAAGGCATCGGCGACACCATCCGCATTTCGCTGACGCCCGAGCCGGGCCAGTCGCGCACGCAGGAGGTGATCGTCGCACAGGAACTGCTGCAGACCACGGGCCAGCGCGCGTTCACCCCCATGGTCACCGCCTGCCCGGGTTGCGGGCGCACCACGTCCGAGTTCTTCCAGGAACTGGCCAAGGTGGTGCAGGAGCATGTGCGCGGCAGGATGCCGGAATGGAAGATCAGCCACCCCGGCGCGGAGAACATGACGCTGGCGGTGATGGGCTGCGTGGTCAACGGCCCAGGCGAATCGCGCCATGCCAATATCGGCATCTCGCTGCCGGGCACCGGCGAGGCGCCGGCGGCGCCGGTATTCGTCGATGGCGAAAAGAGCGTGACGCTGCGCGGAGAAAATATCGCGCAGGAATTCGTCGCCCTGATCGACAACTACGTCGAAACCCGGTATGCGCGTAGCGCCGGCTGAGGCCGTGGCGCAGGGCAGGCGGATCATCGCGGCGATTTTCCGCGACCACGGCTTGCGCATTGCGCTTCTGTTCTTCGGATTGCTGGTGCCGCTGTGGGTGTTCGTTGAACTGGCCGACGAGATCCACGAACTGGAGACGTTCTATTTCGACGAACCACTGCTGTGGGGCGCCAATGGCATGGCCGCACCGTTGCTGGACCGAACTGCCGTGGCGGTGTCGGCGATAGGCTATCAGTACGGCGTGGTTCCGCTGGACAGCCTGATCGTGCTGGCGCTGCTGTACGCGCGACGTTGGCGCGAGGCGGTGTTCGCCGGCGTTTCGTTCGCCGGTTCGGCACTGCTGAATCTGGCCACCAAGCAGTTCTTCCAGCGCGACCGGCCTTCGCTGTGGGAGTCGATTGCTCCGGAAACCACCTTCAGTTTCCCCAGCGGCCACGCGATGGGGTCGATGAGCCTGGCGATGGTGGCCATCCTGCTGGCCGCCCCTACGCGCTGGCGCTGGCCGGCGTTGCTGCTGGCCGGCCTGTTCGTCCTGGCGGTCGGCGCCTCGCGCGTCTACCTGGGCGTGCATTACCCGTCCGACATCCTTGGCGGCTGGGCGGCGGGCATGGCCTGGGTGGCGGGCGTCTACCTGCTGCTGTACGGCGTGCATCGGCGCCCCTGGCATCCGCTGCCCCGCCGCAGTGGCGGCGACCGGTTGCGCTAGCGGCAGCGCATCGCTGTTTGAGCGGGTTCTCAGGGCGTGTACGCGCGCTCGCGTTCCTGCTGCAGGCGCTGGCGCAGGTACTGGTCGCGGGTAAGCCCGGCAGGCATCGCCGTCATCGCCATCACCTCGGCAACAATCTGGCGTTCGCGCGATTTGTAGGACTGGAAGCTCGGGTCGGCCTGTTGCCTGGCCAGGTGATCGGCCATGCCGCGTTCGGCGCGCAGGCGGTAGCGCTCCATCAGATCGGCGATCCGCATGGCCTGTTCCTCGCCATCGGCAATGGTGGCCTTGATCAGCCCGGTGCGCAGCAGCAGCGCTTCGCCGGCGGACAGTCCGCCGCTTTGCTCGTAGCGATCGATGTCCGCCGACAGTTCGCGTGCGCGTTCGGAGCGCTGCACGGCTCCCAACGTGCCGGCCGTGCGCAGGAACTCGCGCGCCTGCCGTTCGAAACGCTGCCGCTGCCGGTAGCGGCGCGCCGGCTCCGATTCGGCGATCCCGGCAAGCGCGGCGGCTGGCGGCGCTGCCGATGGCGGTTGCGCGGCGGCGGTTACCGGCGCCGCGTTGGCCGTGGCGGCGCTCGCCGGCGCGTGCCGCGGCATCCATACCGCCGCCACGATCAGCAGCCATCCCAGCACAACGATAAGAACGGATGCGAACTTCTTCATGCAGGCGTTTCCGCAGGCGGCGGGTGCCCGAACCGCGCCGGCGATTCGGGCAGGCCGCTTCTATCAACCCAGCAGCTGATCCACCAGCCAGTACAGCAGGTTGAACGGTTTGGCGCGGTCGGCGGCATCGTCTTCCTCGCTGGCGTCCAGCACCTTGCCCTGGCCGTCGAGTACGTTGTCGATGAAGTGCTTCAGCTGCAGATTCTGCGCCTGAATGTCGGCGTTCTTGAAGTCGACAATCGTCGTGCAATGGCTTTCGTTCAGGGCGCGGTACTGCGGAAAATAGCCGCCGAAGTTGTCCAGCCCGTTCAGCCGCTGCGCCAGCCGCGCGGTATCGATGTCCCAGCGCGCATGGATCAGCGCCTCCTTGGCCTGCTGGCTGGGCGTATCGCCGATTTCGGGATAGAAACGCTCGTACGAATACGAGGAATAGTTCAGATCCTTCCAGAAGTGGGTATGGCCCAGGCGGTCGGCCGGGTACTTGGCCGACAGCGCGGTGTACAGGGAGCCCAGTTCGCCCAGATCGAACTGCGGCATGCCGCTGGCCAGGTACGGCAACGGGCCGCCCGGCGCATCCAGGCCCCAGGCGTTGCGTATCAGCGCCATCAGCGGCTGCGAGGGAAACTGCGCCGGATCGCCGTTTGCCGGGGTCGGGAAAATCGGGCCGGAATCGTCGATCAGATAGCCGCGCGTCGGTGCGATGTCGCGGCGGGTCGGGTGGTAGCTGGTCAGGCTGCCGGCGCCGCCGGCGCTGCAGCCGGTGGACAGCATCTGGGTGGGACGCGGCAGGTTGTCCTTCAGCCAACCGGTCACCGCACGCACGTTGCGAAGGCCGTTGTGATGCCAGATCAGCGGGGCGTTCTGGCCACTGGGGTCGTCATAGACCGCAACCCGGTCGCCGCTGTAGATGTCGCCGGTGCAGTACGGCACATAGACCATGTTCCAGCCCTGGGTCTTGACCGCATCGAACGGACTGACCCGGGTGACGAACGGACTGACCAGGCTGGAGCCGGGGTTGAGCAGGCTCATGTAGTCGTCGGGGATGCCGTTGGGATTGCGCGCGCCGCGGATACCGCTCTGGCCGCTGCAACTGGCGTAATCCCAGCAGGCGCCGCCGCCTTCCATGTAGATGATGGTGTTGCGGGTGTCGGCCACGCGGTTGACGAAGAACTTGTACGGCGAGCCGTCGCCGCAGACCGCACCGGTTTCCGGCGCCAACTGCACGGTCTGCCACTGGCTGTAGGCGCCGGGACTGAAACCATCGGAAAAACCGCTGGGATTGGCCAGCAGCGGGTAAGGCCCCTGGCGCTGGGCCGCGGTCACCTTGTTGTCCGCCTTCGGCGGCGACACCAGGTTGACCAGGGTCTGCCAGAAACCGTAGTCGCCTTCCTCGGCTTTCAGCGGCAGTGCGACGAGCAGCGTCACCGCGGCGGCGGTCAGCGCTACCGGGATGCGTCCGGATACGGCCATGATCGAACCCTCCATGAAAGATGATGGAAAGACTTCGGAAACAGGTGGGCAGCGATGCTCCCCGGCACCATACAGCGGCGCATGGATAGCACCGCGGCGGGACGGTTGCGGTGAAGGGCGCGTGATGGCGCCGAATTTGGCCGCTTACGCCCTGCCTGTGGCCGCTATTGCCCCGCCAATGCCGGCCGAGTCGGGCAGTGATCCTGCGTTGCAGCACGGCCGCCGCCGCGGCGGGTGTCCGCGGACTGTCGTAGCGGTGCGGGCGGCTGCGGCTTCAATCGGAAGCCAGGCTATGCAGCGCCGCGGCGCGGGCGTGCAGGGCGGTGGTATCGAACAACGGTACCGGCGCATCGTCCGCGCCGATCAGCAGGGTGATTTCGGTGCAGCCGAGGATCACCGCTTCGGCGCCGCTTTCGACCAGGCTGGCAATGACTTGCCGGTAGCGTTGGCGGGAGCTGTCGAGGATGCGGCCCTGGCACAACTCTTCGTAGATGATCCGGTGCACGTCGTCGCGGCCGGCGGCATCGGGCACCAGCACATCGATGCCCTGCGCGCGCATCCGCTGCCGGTAGAAGTCCTGCTCCATCGTGAAGCGCGTGCCGAGCAACCCGACCCGGCTCAGGCCTGCCTGATGGATCGCGGCGGCGGTGGCATCGGCGATATGCAACAGCGGGATCGGTACGGCGGCTTCGATGCTTTCGGCCACCTTGTGCATGGTATTGGTGCACAGGATCAGGAAGTCGGCGCCGGCCGCCTGCAGCGCCCGTGCGGCCTGCGCCATCGCCTCGCCGGCAAGTGGCCAGTCGCCGCGCCGTTGCAGTTGTTCGATGTCATGGAAGTCCACGCTGTACAGCACCAGCCTGGCCGAATGCAGCCCGCCCAACTGGTCGCGGATGGTCTGGTTGATCAGGCGGTAGTAGGGCAGGGTGGACTCCCAGCTCATGCCGCCGATCATGCCGATGGTCTTCATCGATTGCGTCGCCTGCGGTTGATCCATCGCCAGCTTGCGGCGGCGTGGCGGCTTCTGTCCAGGGCGAGCGGTGCGTTGCGGCAATGCATCGTTGCGCGCGCCGCACTTGCCGCAAGCCAGGTGCGGCCGCACCATGACGCAGCCGGCGCTGGACCGGCGGGTAGCCGCGAAACGGGAGGCGGACGTGCAGGAACTGGTCGAACGTTACGGCATGCTGCTGGTGTTCGCCAATGTGCTGGCGTTGTCGCTGGGACTGCCGGTGCCGGCCATGCCCACGCTGGTCCTGGTCGGTGCCAGCGTGGCGTTGCATGCCGATCCGCTGTGGCTTCCGCTGGCGGCCGTGCTGCTGGTTTCGGTAACGGCCAGCCTGATTGGCGATACCGCCTGGTACTACGCCGGACGCCGCTACGGCAACCGTACGCTGCAGTCGCTGTGCCGGCTGTCGCTGTCGCGCGACAGCTGTCTCAAGCAGACCGAACGCTTCTACGGCAGATTCGGCGTGCGGGTGCTGTCGGTGGCCAAGTTCGTGCCGGGCCTGTCGATGGTGTCGGTGCCGCTGGCCGGCGCGATGCAGGCGCGGCTGCCGCTGTTCCTGCGCTACGACGGCCTGGGCGCGGCATTGTGGGCCGGCCTGGGACTGGCGCTGGGGGCGATCTTCGCGCCGCAGGTCGAGGCCGTGCTGGAGACGCTGAGCCAGCTGGGCACCGGTGCCGGGGTCCTGGTCGGGCTGGCGCTGGCGGCCTACGTCGGGTACCGCTGGCAGCGGCGGCGCGCGCTGCTCAAGGCACTGGAATCGGCCCGGATCGAAGCCGGCGATCTGCATGGCCTGATCCAGGCCGGGCAGGCGCCGGTGGTGTTCGACATCCGCGCGCCCGGATTCCGCGACATCGATCCGTACATCATCCCGGGCGCGGTGTTCGCCGACGAGCGCAAGCTCGAAGGCATCCTGCAGACCTATCCGCGGCAGCAGAAGATCGTCATCTACTGCGCCTGTCCGGATGAAGTGTCCGCCGCATGGATGGCGGCGCGGCTGCGCGAACACCGGTTCACCGACGTGCTGCCGCTGCGCGGAGGCATCGACGCCTGGCGCGCGGCGGGGTTGCAGGTGGAACCCATCCCGGGCGGCTGAAAGCCGGCGCGCGCGCCGCCCCGGTCAGTCCTGGATGCAGACCCGGTTGCGGCCCTGGCTCTTGGCGCGGTACAGGGCGGCATCGGCGGCGGCCATCATGCGGCTGCAGGTGTCGCGTTCGGCGGTCATCGCGGCAATGCCGATGCTGACGGTGATGTGCTGCGGTTCGCCGCCGGGCTTGAAGACGACGTCGGCCACCGCCGCGCGCAGGCGCTCGGCGAAGCCGTAGGCCGCTTCCGGCCCGCATTCGGGCAGCAGCACCGCGAACTCCTCGCCGCCGATGCGCGCAGCGGCATCGTCGTTGCGCACATGCCGGTGCACCAGCGCGGCAATCTGGCGCAGCACGTTGTCGCCGGAGATATGCCCGTAGCGGTCGTTGACAGGTTTGAACAGATCCACGTCGATGATGCACATCGTCAACGGCCGCCGGTGGCGCATCGCACGGGCGATCTCCTTCTCGACCGTCTCGATGAAGTGGCGGCGGTTGTACAGGTCGGTCAGCGGATCGTTGATCGCCAACTGGTAGATCTCTTCGTGGTACTGCGCTTCCACGCTGGAGTGGCTGATGAACTTGAGGATGCTCTCGCCCAGGGTCAGGTGATCGCCATCATGCAGTACCGTTTCCTGCACCGCGATTTCGTTGACGCGGGTCGGGTTGGTCGCACCCAGGTCGCGCAGCCGGTATTCGTCGCCGTCGCGCCAGATCTCGCAATGCTGGCGCGAAACGCTCTTGTGCGGGATATGCAGGTCCGCTTCCTGGGATCTGCCGATGACGATGCGGCGCTCGTCGATATCGGCGCGTCGGCCCAGTCCCTCGCCGTGAATCACCACCACGCAGGCCGAACGTGGCGAATGCTCGCGCGGACCGTCGCTGAGTACGGTCCGCTGGGTGGTGTGGGGGTCGCGGTCGCTGGAGGCCATGCGCCAGGAGGGGAAGGGGGACAGACGAACAGCAGCAGTGTATCCGGAATGGCCTTGAGCCGCTGGCGCTTCCAGTAAGATGGCGCCTGTCCACCGGGGAAGTGGCGGTTAGATGCAGCATCCGAACGACGATCTGGAACCCACCGAGATCCTGGCGACCCGTTTGCCAGGCACCACGCCGGCTGGCGGCGACCCATTGGGCGCCGGCGCGCGGCTGGGCCGCTACCGGCTGCAATCGCTGCTGGGCCGCGGCGGCATGGGCGAGGTGTACCTGGCCGAGCAACTGGAGCCGGTGCGCCGCACCGTGGCGCTGAAACTGCTGCGGCTGCGCCGGCTGGAAGCCCGGCACCTGGCCTACTTCGAAGTCGAGCGGCAGTTGCTGGCGCAGATGCGGCATCCGGCCATCGCCCAGATCTACGACGCCGGCGCCACCGCCGAGGGCTTCCCGTTCTTTGCGATGGAGTACATCGAAGGCAGCCCGGTCACCCGCTTCTGCGACGAGCGCCGGTTGCCGCTGCGCCAGCGCATCGAACTGTTCATCCGCATCTGCGAAGGCGTGCAGCACGCGCACCAGAAGGGCGTCATCCATCGCGATCTGAAGCCGGGCAACATCCTGGTGGACGAAGTGGACGGCCGGCCGTTGCCGAAGATCATCGACTTCGGCATCGCCACCGCCGCTTCGCGCGCGCTGGACGGCAGCGGACACGAACGCGCCGGCACTCCCGCCTACATGAGCCCTGAGCAGGCCGGCGACGACCCGGCGGCGGTGGATACCCGCAGCGACGTGTACTCGCTGGGCGTGGTGCTGTACGAACTGCTGACGGGGCAGCGCCCTGGTGCCGCCGGGGAAACGGCCGGGACCTCCCGCCAGCGCCAGCCATTGCCATCGGAAAAACTCGCCGCGCTGCCGGCCGAAGAGGCCGCGCGCGTCGCCGTGGCGCAAGGCGGCAGCGTGGCCGGCCTGCGCAAACTGCTGCGCAACGAGCTGGACTGGGTGGTGGCCAAGGCGACGCGCCAGGAACGCTCCGAGCGCTATGCCTCAGCGGCCGAACTGGTCGATGACCTGCGGCGATTCCTGCACGGCCAGCCGGTCCTGGCGGTGCCCGCCAGCCGTGGCTATGTGTGGGGCAAGTTCTTCGGCCGTCACCGCACCGCATTGATCGCCGCAGGCGTCATGCTGGCCGCGTTGCTGGGCGGACTGACGATGTCGCTGTACGGCTTGAGCCAGGCGCGGATGCAGCGTGCGGTGGCCGAACAGCGCAGCGACGAACTGGAGAAAGTGGTCGCGTTCCAGCAGTCGATGCTGGAATCGCTGGACATGCAGACGATGGGCGTGCGCCTGGCCGAAGCGCTGAACCGCCAGGCGGCGTCGCTGGACCCGCTGGCCAGCGAAGGATTCGGCGCGCTGCTGGCGCGTGCCGACACCACCGATCTGGCGCGCGAACTGGTCGATCACAGCCTGCTGTCCAGCGCAGAAGCGGCCATCGAACGCGACTTCGCCGACGACCCGCAACTGGCCAGCGAACTGCGCGAATCGGTGGCGCGCGTGCAGGCGGCGCTGGGTCTTAGCGTCAAGGCAGCAAACAACTTCGGCCAGGTCGCCGACTACCGCAGCGGCGCACTGGGCGAATCCGACGCAGCTACGCTGCGCGCGCGCCAGGGCCAGGTATTCGCATTGCTGGCCGCCGCCGATCTGGAACAGGCGCAAGCGCTGTTGCAGCGTTCGCTGCCGCAGGCGGCATCGCTGCCGGCCAACGACGGCGTGCGCGTCAAGCTGCAACTGGCGCAGGCGCAGATCGCCCAGGCCAAGGGAGACCGCGAACGCTCCAAGACCATGCGCGAGGAGTTGCTGGCTGCCCTGGTAGGGCAGTTCGGCGAACGCGATCCGGCGGCGATGGAGGTGCTCAACGAACTGGCCGGTGCCCAGCGCGTGCTTGGCGAACTGGATCAGTCGCGCGCCAACCTGGAACGGCTGCTGCCGATGCGCAGCGAAGTGCTGGGCGCCGAGCACGAAGATACCCTGGCCACGCTGGGCAACCTGGCCATCCTGCGCATGGTGACCGGCGAGAAAGAGGGCGCGGTGGCGCTGCAACGCGATCTGACCGCAAAACAGATCGCACGTCTGGGCGCGGAGCATCCACTCAGCCTGCACGCCCGCGGCACGTTGGCCAACATGCTGACCGACTCCGGCCGCGCCGAGGAAGCACTGCCGCTGATGCAGTCGGTGCTGGAAGCGCGCATGCGCGTACTGGGCGGCGAACATCCGCAGACCATCCGTGCGCGCTTGAACCTGGCCACCAACTATGCACGGTTGCACGACTACGCGTCGGCGCTGCCGCTGGAAGAGCAGGTGATCGAATCGCGCAGCCGGCTGCTCGGGCCCACCCACCCGGACACGGTATCGATCCTGATCAATCACGCCGGTACCTTGCACCGCGCCGGCCGTTCCGCCGACACGCTGAAGATGCTCAACGACCTGGTACCGCTGGCGCGTCAGGTACTGGGCGAAAAACACCCGCAAACCCAGGCGTCCTTGCTGATCCGCGCCGAAGCCAACATGGCGCTAGGCCGCTCCGACGCCGCCATTGCCGCGTACACCGAACTGTTCGACATGCGCCAGCGCGTACTCGGCGACGAACACCTGGAAACCATCACCGCCGCCTGGAACCTGGTCGACGCCTACAACGCGCTGGGACAGCCAGAACGCGCCGCCTCCTGGCATCAGCGCTACCTGGCCCCGCTGCTGGCCGCCGCCCCGTCCACGCTCAACGAAGCGCAGACCAATCTGGTCGCCGCGATGCGTGAAGGACGGCGGCCGGGGAAGGAGTGATGGCGAAACATGGCGGGCAGGGAAACGTTGAACGTGCGAGCAACGAGGCCTGGCGGACACTCAGTGGATTTCCGGCGTTGTTTCCTCGAGCGAAGAAGCGTGCTTTCATAAGGTAAATTCCCCGCGACAATGCTCGTGGACTGATATGGAGAAAGGGAATATGGATGGAAAGTGGATAGGAAGTATTCTAGGGGTCACATTGCTCGTCATGCAGGGGGCGGCGCTTTCCCAGGAGTCATATGGACTGAACGAGCGCCATACCGAGCGTTTGGCGGAGGCAGCCAAGATTTCGCCTGTGACTGTCGAAACTGCTTTTGGGGAGAATCTGAGCCTCTACAACGGTGGCGTGAGATTCTCAAACATCGACGCTTCTATTCCAGGCGTCGGTCCTGCCGTTGAATTTAGGCGAACATTTCATGTTCGCGACCGTCGTGAAGAGGTCGGTGGCAATGGAGACTTGCGCGGCCTTGGAGATTGGAGTATCGATCTGCCGAGCATATCTGGTGTCTATGCCCGCGATTTGGGTTGGCAACTCGCTGGCAGCAATCCTTATGCACGTTGCAGTTCACATAATCAGTTGCGTGCACTCAACGGATTTGTGCCGAGTGAATACTGGGATGGTCATCGGCTCTATGTGCCAGGGCAGGTTGACGAAGATCTTCTCGCCAACACCATTGCGGGGCGCCCCAGCCCTACAGATGGGCTGTCATATCCGTGGGTCACCAAGAGCCGTTGGGTGATTACCTGCAAGTCAGCTACCAAGAATGGCTACCCTGGGGAGGCATTCATGGCTGTCTCGCCAGGTGGCGTTAAGTATCATCTGGATTGGGTAGTGAAGAAATTCTATCCAAGCCTAGTGGGATATCAGGTAAGAGAACTCACTAGCGGGAATCATTTGAATCTCCGCCTGGCACGAGAAAGAATCTATTTCCTAGTGTCTAGGGTCGAAGACAGGTTCGGCAATTTTGTTGACTACACATACAGTGGGGAAAAGCTAATAAGCATAGTCGGTAGTGATGGAAGGTCAATCACGCTTTCGTATGCGGGGAACAATGTTTCCTCGGTAAGTTCGTCGTTGGGTACCGTACATTACGGCTATGGCACGGGAACTCCCACTCCGTTGTCGAGTGTCACACTGCCGGATGCCAGTCGCTGGAGCTACGCCAGTTCCGGCGACCTAAAGGTAGAGCACGATGCTTTGCTGGAGCTGCAGATGCCGCAATGTCGGCACGATGCGCACGGTGGTGTGGCGTTCAATTACGAGATATCAAGTCCATCGGGAGCAAAGGCGAGCTACCGTTTTGAAGTTGTTAGACATTGGCGTCAGAATGTCCCCGAAGATTGCGTTGGGTGGAATGAGGGCAGTTTCTCAGACCCTTCTTCCATCAGATACATCAGGTACTGGCAGATTCCGCTGCATAGCGACTCCTATAGTCTTGCTCAGAAGACAATTACGGGTCCGGGCCTGCCTAGCGGGACATGGCAGTATTCCTATCCAAGTTCTGCTCACCCAAGGGGTTTTCAGCAGCTATGTGCGCAAACGCCCGCATCATGTCCGCTATTCAAGCAAGTGCTTGTAAATGGCCCTGAGGCTTCATTGACAAGGTACAAGTTCGGTACATGGTGGGGGCTTAACGATGGTCAGCTTCTGTCGATAGAGCGGGGGTCGGACACAGGCACACCACTGAGGCGTATCGAAAATTCCTATGTCACTTCCCAGGAAGCGCAGGCTTCGCCGTTCGGGGATATTGTCGGTAGCGATTTACATTACTTCAAAGACCCGTTATCCATATCAATTCGGCCACTGAAGAAAACTGAAATTGTCCAAGATGGTGTCATTTTTAGAATGATCGTCAATAGTTTTGATGCATTTGGGCGACCGGTTAATGTGACGAAGAACAGCTCGTCGGTGCCATAGGGAGAGGCATGATGAAGGCAAGGGTAGAAGCATGGTGGCTATTGTTGTGGGCGTTGGGGATGTCTTCGATTGCGCATGCCCAAACTTATACCAAAACTGAAACAATCGAGTACCACGATGATCTGTCACTGTGGGTGTTGGGCCAAGTAAAGCGCACCACCACCAACGGCATCGAGTCTTCGCGGACGGAGTATGCTTGGAAAGCGAGTCCAACCAAGACATATGCCTTCGGCAAGCTTCAGCAGACGATTGGATACAACACCAGCAATGGCACCGTATCGCACGTCGTGGACGGAAAGAACAATCTCACGATATTTCGCAGTTGGATGCGCGGCATCCCACAGCAAATCGAGTACGCGGATGGATATTCCCAGTATGCGACCGTCAACGATTCCGGCTGGATAACCTCGATTACCGACGAGAACGGCTACAAGACCTGCTACGGCTACGACACGATGGGGCGATTGAGCAGCATCACCTATCCGTCGGAAACCGCGGCCGGCGTCTGCGATACCTCCAAATGGACGGCCACGACATTCACCTGGGAGTACCGGAACCTGGTCGAGCATGGCCTGCCGGCCGGTCATTGGCTACGTCGCAACCATACCGGGAACCACCGTCGTAACACGTTCTACGATGCGCTTTGGCGACCTGTGCTGGAGCACTACTACGATGGCGCCAATGTGGATGCCACGCTACAGACCCGAGCCTGGTCCTACGACACCGAAGGCCGGGTGACGTTTGCGTCCTATCCGGTCGGGACCACCACCGGTGGCACCACAGGTACCTGGACGGAGTACGATGCCTTAGGCCGCGTAACCTCAGTCTCGCAGGACAGCGAGCAAGGCCTGCTGACTACTACCACGGCCTATCTAGCTGGCTTGCAGACCCGTGTAACAACCCCCAAGGGCTTGCAGACCACCACGGCCTATCAAGCCTACGACCAACCGACCTACGACTGGCCCAGGATAATCATCCACCCGGAGGGTACCTACACCCACATCACCCGCGATGTCTTCGGCAAACCCACTGCCCTGCGCCGCAGCAACAGCAGCAGCGCTACCGGCGGTACCGGGGTGAATCGCAGCTACACCTACAACAGCTACCAGGAATTGTGCCGCTCGGTGGAGCCGGAGACTGGCGCCACCTTGATGGGCTACGACGGTGCCGGCAACCTGGCCTGGTCGGCCACTGGCCTGCCTGCGGCCACCGCCTGTGACGCGACAGGCACCAGCGCCGCTGTAGTGGCGCGCAAGGCCAGCCGTACCTATGACACCCGCAACCGCGTCAAGTCCCTGACTTTCCCCGATGGCAAGGGCGACCAAGCCTGGACTTACACGCCGGACGGCCTGCCCGCGAGCATTGCGGTCACCAACCCGAATGTGTCCACGCCCATCACCAACACCTACAGCTATAACCGGCGCCGGCTTCTGGCTTCGGAGGCGACCAAGATTTCCACGCCGACGTACACGCTGAGCTATGGCTACAACGCCTACGGCCACCTGAGCAGTGTGACCTACCCCAACACCACCGTGGTGGGGTTGGCCCCCAACGGGCTGGGCCAGCCCACCCAGGCCGGCAGCTACGCCACCGGCGCGCAGTACTATCCCAACGGCGCCCTTAAGCAGTTCACCTACGGCAACGGCATCGTTCACACGATGACGCAGAACGCCCGCCAGTTGCCAGCGCGCAGCACCGATAGCAACGGCACGTTGGACCTGGGCTACGCCTACGACAAGCAGGCCAACGTCAGCAGCATCACCGACTACACCAGCGGGGCTCGGCAAAGTCGGAGCATGACGTACGACAATCTGGAGCGGCTGACCCAGGCCACCGGCGCCAGCTTCGGCACGGCCAGCTACACCTATGACGTATTGGACAACCTGAAGACGCTGAACGTCACCGGCGGCAACCACGTCCGCAACTACGGTTATGTCTATGACAGTAGCAACCGGCTGACCAACCTCACCAACGGCGTAGGCGGGGCCAGCATTATTGGCCTGGGCTATGACCCCCAGGGCAATGTCGTCAACAAGAACGGGCAGACCTACGAGTTCGACTACGGCAACCGGCTGCGGCGGGCAACCAACAAGGAATGGTATGCCTATGACGGCCATGGCCGGCGGGTACTGAGCTGCACGCCCACGGCCTGCGACTACCAGCAATACGCCGCCGACGGGAAGCTGTACTTCCATCAGGACAACCGCAATGGACTGAATTACGTCAATGTCTATTTGGGCGGCAGCCTGGTGGCCATCCGGGAGCAACCAACGGCCGGCGGCAGCGCCACCATCAAGTACCAGCACACCGATGCGCTGGGCACGCCGATTGCCGAGACCGATGCCAACAAAACCATCCTCCGCAAAAGCGAGTACGAACCCTACGGCCTGCTGACCAACCGCACCCTGACCGATGGCCCCGGCTTCACCGGCCATGTGCAGGATGCGGCCACCGGGCTGGCGTATATGCAGCAGCGCTATTACGACCCGCTGCTGGGTCGATTTTTGAGTGTCGATCCAGTGGGTGCATTAAGCAATCCGGTAGGATATTTTCATCGCTACAAGTATGCGAACAATAGTCCGTATAAGTTTACAGATCCCGATGGGCGCGGATGGTTTGACGAGTTTCTTCCCCCGAATCTGGAGGGGAGAACTAACCCTTATGCACCCATCGATGGCGCAAGTAGAGGTGACGTCGCATTTTTGAAGGTCGCTTCAGCGGGGCCGATTATAGGGGTATCTGCAGCCTTATGTGGGCCTGGTTGCGCTACGAGATCTGCGCAGAGAATTGTTGAAGAAACCATTACTGAGATTAGTATTCCTGCAGGCCGCTATCCCGAATCCGCAACGCATATTAAGGATGCACAGGAGGCTGGACAGCCGTCCGTGCTGACAGTAAACCGACAAGGTGCTGCCGCCAATAGACGTGAGGCACTAAGAGGAACTCCAACACGGGCAAATAAAGATCGCGACGAGTACCCGCCTGCAATGTTTAAAGAGGGGGGCGAGGGTTCGAGTGTTCGACATATTGGGCCGTCAGATAATCGCGGATCTGGCGCTTGCATTGGAGCGCAATGCCGCGGACTCCCGGATGGCGCGAAGGTCAGAATAAAAGTGGAGGACGCTATAAAATGACAATCGGTCCTTGGATTGCAAAACTTCTGGCGTTGGGATCAGCTTCTTTGAATCAATCGAAAGCGAAAATTGATGTCAATGTACTCAGGTCTGCGGGAACCCTTGGCGATGAACTAGCCCAAGTTCTTGACGCAAAGAATGGCTTTGACGCTTTTGAGTCAGCTCTCCACTTCTTTCCTGCGCAGACATCACTATTAAGTGTGGGGATTGATGAATGGAACGACCCGGATGGGTGGACAAAAGAATACGGTGATTTGGCTGCGGGGTGTCTTTTTTTTGCGGAAGATATTTTTGGTGGGCAGTTCTGCATTGCATCCAGCTGCGTTTGGCAATTTGATCCCGAAACTGGAGAGAAGAACCTAATGGCGGCATCGTTAGATGAATGGGCGAAGAAGGTGCTAGATGACTATGAAGTTCTGACCGGTCATCCGCTAGCGCACGCTTGGCAGAAGAAAAATGGACCGCTTCCAGAAGGAATGAGGCTGGTGCCTCGCATTCCCTTTGTGTGTAATGGTGAGTTTGCGCTATCGAACTTGATACTGATGGAGTCAGAGAAAGGTATGCGTATTCGTGGGAGCCTTGCTCGCCAGATTCATGATCTGCCAGATGGCGCTCAGATTAGTTTTCGGATCGATTCATAGGTTCCAACAAGACGTCGGTAACGGGGTTGGGTTTACTTACCAATAAAGACTTGTTTGTTCGGGCGATGCGCCGAACGACGACTCTGCCGGGGCCAGCCGTATGGTTTTGTGTCTGTCGCATTCCGTCACTCCCCCGGCTTCGCCGCCGAAGTCGGCGACTCGGTTGCAGCGCGTTTGGCCAGGGTGGCTTCGCGATGGGCGATATAGGCGTTGGCGGCGAAGATGATGCCGGCGCCGAGCAGGGTCCAGCGGTCCAGGCTTTCGTCGAACAGCCACCAGCCGAACACCGCCACGATGGGCAGTTGCATGAAGCTGATCGGGGTCAGTGCGGAGACTTCGCCCAGCTTCAGTGCTCGCGTCCACAGCATGTGGCCGCCGGTGCCCATCACGCCGGCGGCGACGACCCATAGCCAGGTGATGCCCTGTGGCCATTGCCACACGCTCAGCGCCGGCAGCAGCGACATCGGCACCCACAGCAGCGTGGTGTAGATGACGATACGGTCGGCCGGCTCGGTCTGCGAGAGCTGCTTGATCTGGATGGCGACGATGCTGCTCAGCACCGCCGCCAGCACCGCGACAATCGCGCCCATGCTGAACTCGGCGGTACCCGGGCGCACGATGATCAGCACGCCGATGAAGCCCAGCAGTACCGCGGTCCAGCGGCGCGCGCGCACCTGTTCGTTCAACATCGCGGCGGCGGCGATGGTGACGAACAGCGGTGTCGAATAGGACAGCGATACCGCCTGCGCCAGCGGCAGGTGGCCGATGGCCCAGAAGCCGGCCAGCATCGAGCAGATGCCGATCACGCAGCGGAACAGGTAGCGCGGGAACTGGGTGGTCCTGAGGAAACCGGGGCCATGCCGCAGCAGCAGCGGCAGCGCGACGATCAGGCCGAAGAAGTTGCGGAAGAACGCGATTTCGAACGTATGCAGCGTGGCCGATGCCAGTCGGATGGAGACCACCATCAGTCCGAAGAACATCGTGCTGCCCAGCATCAACGCAGCGGCGCGGAAATGGTGGGGAATGGCGGGCATCAGCGGCGAAGGATGAGGGCGGAATCGGGGAAGGATGCGTGTCTCATTCTGCGACTACCAACGCGCGCCAATAAGCTTCGGTTCCGGCTCTATCATCACGCCGAAGCGCTGTTGCACCGATTCGGCGATCCGCCGCGCCAGCGCCAGCAACTGCGCGCCGCTGGCCTGTCCGTGGTTGACCAGTACCAGCGCATGCGATTGCGCCACGCCGGCATCGCCATCGCGGAAACCGCGCCAGCCGCAGGTTTCGATCATCCATGCCGCCGAAAGTTTGCGGCTGCCGTCGTCGTTGCCGCGGAAGGTCGGCAGCGCCGGGTGCTGCTGCGTCAGCGCCTGGGCTTGCGCCGCCGGCACGATGGGATTCTTGAAGAAGCTGCCGGCGTTCCCCAGCACCGCCGGGTCCGGCAGCTTGCGGCGGCGGATGCGAATCACCGCTTCGGCCACCTGCGTTGCGCTTGGCGAAGAGATGCCCATTGCCGCCAGCTCGTCGCCGATGCCGGCGTAGTCCAGCCGCAGTGATGGCCTGCGCGGTAGCAGGAATTCCACCGCGGTGACGATGCGGCGATCGGGTTCGCGCTTGAACAGGCTATCGCGGTAGCCGAAGGCGCAGGAGGCGCGGTCCAGCCAGTGCAGGTTGCCGTCGGCCAGATCGAAGGCCTCGACGCTCTGCACGAACTCGCCGACTTCGGTGCCGTAGGCGCCGATGTTCTGGATGGGCGCGGCGCCGACCGTGCCGGGAATCAGCGCCAGGTTCTCCAGCCCGCAGAATCCCTGTTGCAGGGTCCACATCACCAGCGCATGCCAGGAAACCCCGGCATCGGCGCGGATCAGCCCGCGCGCGTCGTCCTGGCCAAGGATGCGGATGGCGCGGCTGGTCAGCGCCAGCACCGCCGATTCCGGATCTCCGGCGAACAGCAGGTTGCTGCCGCCGCCCAGCAGCAGCGGCGGGCTGGCCGAAACCGCAGGCAGCGCCAATGCCTCGGGCAAGGCCTCGCCGGCGGAAATTTCGACCAGCAACGGCGCGTTGGCGTCGATGCCGAAGGTGTTGCGTTGGCGCAGGGCGGCATTGGGGATCAGCCGCAGCGAGGGATTCATTCCGGCGCTACCGGTCCGCGGCTGGGCGCGTCGCGGCGGCGGCGGATGGCCTCCACGCATTCGCCGATCAGTTCCGGCCCGCGGTAGATCAGGCCGGTGTAGCACTGCACCAGCGAGGCGCCGGCCGACATCTTGGCCACCGCATCGGCACCGGACAGGATGCCGCCGACGCCGACCAGCGGAATATCGTGCGGCAATCGCGCACGCAGCCGGCGCAGCACGGTAGTGGACTGGCCCATCAGCGGCGCGCCGGACAGCCCGCCGGTTTCATGGGCGTGGCGATGACCCTGCACGCTGATCCGCGAGACCGTGGTGTTGGTGGCGATGACGCCATCCACCGACAGGTCGCCCAGCACGCGCGCCACCGCATCGATATCGTCCTCGGAGAGATCCGGCGCCACCTTCACCAGCATCGGCACGCGTTTGCCGTGCTGGGCGCCCAGTTCTTCCTGCGCCTCGCGCAGCGTGCCGATCAACTGCCGCAGCGCCTGTTCTTCCTGCAGTTCGCGCAGGCCGGCGGTATTGGGCGAGGAAATGTTGACGGTGATGTAGTCGGCAAGCGCGTAGACGCGCTCCAGGCAGTACAGGTAATCGGACGCGGCACGCTCGTTGGAGGTGTCCTTGTTCTTGCCGATGTTGATGCCCAGCAGCCCGTTCTTGCGGCGGGCGCGCTCGACATTGCGCACCAGCGCGTCGACGCCTTCGTTGTTGAAGCCCAGGCGGTTGATGATGGCGTTGTGTTCCGGCAGCCGGAACATGCGCGGCTTGGGATTGCCCGGCTGCGGCCGCGGCGTCACCGTGCCCACTTCGACGAATCCGAAACCCAGCGCGAACAGCGCATCGATATGCGCGCCGTTCTTGTCCAGGCCCGCGGCCAGCCCCACCGGGTTGGGGAATTGCAACCCCAGCGCCTTGACCGGCATCGGCGCGACCGCCCGCGCCAGCAGCGGGCTGGTGCCGGTGCGGTAGGCCAGTTCCAGCGCGCGCAGGCCCAGGCCATGCGCGCGCTCGGCGTCGAAACCGAAAAGAAAAGGGCGGGCGAGCGAATACATCGATCAGCGGGTGCTCAGCCAGGCCAGTCCGCCGAAGAACAGCAGGAACGCCACCACCGCCAGCACCCACAGCACCACCGAGGCCCAGCCCAGGATCAGACCGCCGACCGCCATGCCGTCGCCGCCCAGTTGCGGATTGCGGCGAATCTCGCCGCGCGCCATGTGGCCGGTGATGATGGCGCACACGCTGCCCAGGAAAGGCATCAGCGTCCAGCCGAGAATGCCGGCGATCAGGCTGACGATGGCCAACGTGCTGTTCTGTCTTGCTTGTGCGTTCACGGGTGCTGTTCCTTGCATTGCAGTGATGGAAACGAGTGCGTGCCGATTACAGATCGAACTTGATGCCCTGGGCCAGCGGCAGCGAGTCGGAGTAGTTGATGGTGTTGGTCTGCCGGCGCATGTAGACCTTCCACGCGTCCGAACCGGACTCGCGGCCGCCGCCGGTTTCCTTCTCGCCGCCGAACGCGCCGCCGATCTCGGCGCCGCTGGTGCCGATGTTGACGTTGGCGATGCCGCAGTCGCTGCCGGCCGCCGACAGGAACTGCTCGGCCGCCTTCAGGTTCTGGGTGAAGATGGACGAGGACAGGCCCTGCGGCACGGCGTTCTGCATGTCGATGGCTTCGTCCAGGGTGGCGTACTTCATCACGTACAGGATCGGCGCGAAGGTTTCGTGCTGCACCACCTCGTCGGAATTCTTCAGGCCGGTGATGATGGTCGGCAGCACGAAGTTGCCGGGGCGGTCGATGGCGGTGCCGCCGGTCTCGACGGTGCCGCCGCTGGCCTTGGCCTTTTCGATGGAGGCCAGGAACTGCTGCACCGCGCCCTGGCTGTTGAGCGGGCCCATCAGGTTGGCCGGATCGGTGGGATCGCCGATCTTGCCTTCGACCTGCTTGTACGCCTTGACCAGCGTGGCCAGCACGTTGTCGTAGATGGATTCGTGCACGATCAGCCGGCGCGTGGTGGTGCAGCGCTGGCCGGCGGTGCCGACGGCGCCGAACACGATGCCGGGAATGGCCAGTTTCAGGTCGGCGGTTTCATCCAGGATGATGGCGTTGTTGCCGCCCAGTTCCAGCAGGCTGCGGCCCATGCGACGGGCGACGCGCTCGCCGACGGTGCGGCCGACCTGGGTGGAGCCGGTGAAGCTGATCAGCGGAATGCGCTTGTCGTCGACGAACTGCTGCGCCAGCTCGACGCCGGCATCGTTGATCAGGAAGAAGATGTCCGGGAAACCGCCGGCCTTCAGCGCGTCGTTGCAGATCTTCATCGACGCGATGGCGGTGAGCGGGGTCTTGTTGGACGGCTTCCAGATGCAGATGTCGCCGCAGATGGCGGCCAGGAACGAGTTCCACGCCCACACCGCAACCGGGAAGTTGAACGCGCTGATGATGCCGACCAGGCCCAGCGGGTGGTACTGCTCGTACATGCGGTGGCCGGGGCGCTCGGAGTGCATGGTGTAGCCGTACAGCATGCGCGACTGGCCAACGGCGAAGTCGGCGATGTCGATCATTTCCTGCACCTCGCCGTCGCCCTCGGGCTTGCTCTTGCCCATCTCCAGCGCCACCAGCGAGCCCAGCGCGTCCTTGTGTCTGCGCAACGCGTCGCCGCACAGGCGCACGGCTTCGCCGCGGCGCGGCGCCGGCGTGGTGCGCCACACCTTGAAGGCGGCCTGCGCGCGCGCAACGACGGTTTCGTAGTCGGCCTGGCTGGTGGCGTGGACTTCGCCGATCACCTGGTTGGTGGTGGGATTGATCGACTGCAGCAGGCCGGCGTCGGTGGTGGTCGACCATTCGCCGCTGCCGAGGTAGGTGCCGGAATTGGTTTTGCCAAGGCCGAGCGCCTTGAAGATGTCTGCGGGCATGAAAAGCTCCAGAAAGCGGGGAAACAGGCCGTCAGCGGGGGATGGGCCCGAAAAGTCGGACAATTTTAGCAGAGCGGCGGTTTTTCCTGACTGCTTATTGCACCGGCCCGGCAACGGTTCCTGTGGGAGCGGCTGTTTGCGGCCTGGTCAATAGGGCCGGCAGGGCGAGCGGCTTGCGGCCGGCCGTGCCAACCGTCCATCGCGACTCACGCCGCTCCCGCGCCATCGGCACTGGGCAGCGGGTCGCCGGCCTGCCAGCCGATGGCCTGCATCCGGTCCAGCAAGGCCGTGACCCGGTCGCGCGCATCCATCTCGTGGATCGGCAGCACCAGCAGATCGCCGTCCCTGGCCCAGGCCAGTGGGATGCGGGCGGCTTCCACTTCGTCCAGGCAGGTGGCAATGGCGGCATCGGCCACGCCGTCGGCCAGCAACTGCGCGCGCATGATCGCCGCCACCTCGCCGGCGGCGCGGCCGCGTTCGTAGCCGGCGATGTCCTTCAGCACCACCTGCTCCGGCCTGGCGCTGGCGGCAACCGACGCCACCGCGCGCAGGTCGGCGTCCTCGCGATTGCCGGCATGTCCCAGCATGATGGCCATCCGGCCCGGCCGTCCCGATGCATCCACCGCGCGCAGCAATCCGCGCAGGCCGTCGGGGTTGTGCGCGTAGTCGACATACACCTGCAGCGCGCCGAATCGCCAGTGCTGCAGCCGTCCGGGATTGTCCGCACCGCTTGCGCCGAACCGCATCAGCGTGGCGGCCAGGGTGCCCGGTGCGATTCCCAGCGCGTAACCGGCCAGTGCGGCGGCGGCGATGTTGGCGATGTTGTAGCCGGCGCGTCCGCCCAGGGCTATCGGCATGGCGGCCGCTTGGCCCAGCGCGAAGGTGCTGCCATTGGCATGCAGGCAAAGCGTTCCATCGCGTACGCCGCAGGCGGCGCCGCCGCTGTCGCGCTGCGAGCGCAGCAGCGGATGGTCGAAATCCAGCGCAAACCAGCCGATGGGGCAGGCCAGCGTTGGCGCCTGTTCGCGCAACACCGCGTCATCGGCGTTGAGCACCAGCAGTCCGCCGGCATCAATGGCGCGTGCCACGGTCAGCTTGACCCGGGCCAGGTCCTGCAGGGTATGCACGCCGTATTCGCCGAAATGATCGACCGCGATATTGGTCACCACCGCCACATTGGCGCGGCATACCGCCAGCCCGCGCCGCAGCAGTCCGCCGCGCGCGGTTTCCAGTACCGCCGCCTGCGCCTGCGGATGGCGCAACGCGGTGCGCGCGCCGGTGGGGCCGGAAAAATCCCCGGCTTCCAGCGGCTGGCCTTCGAAATACACCCCATCGGTGCAGCTATGCGCGGTGCGCCAGCCATGCGCCCGCGCCATTGCCGCAAGCAGCCGCACGGTGGTGGTCTTGCCATTGGAGCCGGTGACCAGCGCGGTGGGAATATCGTGCAGATCGCGCCATGGCACCGATGACGGCGCAGGAAGACCGTCGATGAACCAGCTGCGGCTGCCGACGCCTTCGCCGAGCGAGAGCTCGTCGTCGTCGGCAAGGAAGGCGACCTGATGCGTCGCGGCCTGTTGCTGCAATGCGATCAGTTGCGGCAGCGCTTCCGCTGCGGCGGCCAGGCGCAGCGTGCGCAGGGCGCAGTCGGTATCCCACACCGCGGCGTGGCCAGGGGCGTGGTAGAGCATTTGTTCTTCCCTTCTCCCTTTGGGAGAAGGTGCCCAAACTGCGGATGAGGGAATGGGCTCTCCGGTTGCAGCATCGCCCTTCACAAGCGCAAGCACCCGATGGGAAATGTCGAACAGAACATCTTCCGTACGAGCGAGTACATCATGATTCCAGTACCGCAGCGTCATGACGCCCTGGCTGGCGACGAAAGCGTCGCGCTTGGCGTCGTTCACCAGTGGCTGCGGTTCGTTGTGCTGTCCGCCATCCAGTTCTATCGCTAGTTTCAACTCATGGCAGTAGAAATCGAGAACATACGGTCCCAGCGATTCTTGACGGCAGAATTTCTGGTCATGCAGGCGGCGGTCGCGCAGGAAGGACCAGAGGAGTTGTTCGGGTTGGGTGGAGTTCTCTCTCAGTTGGCGGATGAAATCTTTGGTTTCTTGGTCGAAAGGCAGCTTCTTTCGGAAAGTTGCGTTGGAGCTTTGGGCTTCCTCCCTCATCCGGCCTTCGGCCACCTTCTCCCAGTGGGAGAAGGGAACAACAGACGCACTTATCTCTCCTGCGCTGACTTGAGAATCAGGGTTGGCATCAGAATCCAGGCTCGCCGACCACCATGCCCATTCGTTGACTTCGGTGGCGGTGTACAGCTGATCCAGCGGTGCGGCGAAGGCCAGCGAGGCGCCGCTGGCGTGTCGGCGGATGACGGTGTCGGTCTCCGGCCAGCCCAGCGCCGCCCGAACGGCCGCGATATTGGCCTGCCAGCGGGCGAGCGCATCGTCGCCGAACGCCAGTCCGCGCGCGGTCTCCAGCGCCGCGCCGGTGCCGGCGAAATAGACGTTGCAGCCGGTCAGCCGGCGCGAGTCGGTAAAGGGTTCCGGCGCCACGGCGGTTCAGTCGCTGGCTTCGCGTTCGAACACCAGGCCGCGCTCGTCGCGGATCACGCCCTCCAGATTGTTCAGCGTGGCCTCGTCCAGCAGCGAGTGGGCGACCGGGATTTCGGTCCTGGGCAGGGGGCTGGGCGCTTCGCCGGCCGGCTGGAACTTGATGATCTGTTTCCAGGTGCGGGTCAGCGCGTCGGCGAACACCATCAGCAGGTCTCCCGGCTGGCCCATCCGCAACGCGGCATCGACGGCCTGCTGTTCGTCCGGAATGACGGTGATGGCGTCTTCACCGATCCCGCCGGCCTGCAGGGCCTTGGCGATGATGCGCGGCACCTCGTCGCCGTCGCGGCCGCGCAGCGCATCGTCGCGGCGCACCACATAGTGGTCGAATTTGCCTGCTACCGCATCGGCGATCGCACGCAGATCGTCGTCGCGGCGGTCGCCGGGACCGGCGACCACCACGATGCGACGGCCGCTCACGTCCAGCCGCTGCGCCAGATCCGCCATCATGCCTACCGCATGCGCATTGTGCGCGTAGTCCATCAGCACCTTGAACGGGTGCTCGCCGAACACGTTCATCCGCCCCGGCGCCTGGAAGAACGTGGTGTCGAACGTGCGCAGGCCCTGCCGGATCGCGTCGAGCTTGATGCCCAGCGAGAACGCGATAGACGCGGCGAACATCGCGTTCTGCACGTTGTGCAGGGCGCGGCCTTCCATCGTGGCCGGGATCAGGTGGGTCCACATCAGCGGGATATGGCTGCCCTTGTCGTACAGCGTGATCATGTGGCCGTTGATGCCGGCTTCCAGCGCGCAGGCGCGGCCGCCGGCGCGGATGTGCTCGCGCACCAGCCCGTGCGAGGGGTTCATCGTCACATAGCAGATGGTCCGGGCATCGGTATAGGCCGACATCTTCAGCACATTGCCGTCATCGGCGTTGAGCACGGCGCAATCGCGCGCCACTTCCACCACGATGCGCTTGATCTCGGCCAGTTGCTCCAGCGTGTCGATGCCTTTCAGGCCCAGGTGGTCGGCCTGCACGTTCAGGACCGCGCCGACGTTGACCTCCGGTACGCCCATGCCGCTGCGCAGCAGGCCGCCGCGCGCGGTTTCCAGCACGGCGATGTCGATCTGCGGATCGCTGAGCACCATCCGCGCCGACACCGGCCCGGTCATGTCGCCTTCCACCGTGCGCTGGCCGTCGATATAGACCCCGTCGGTGGTGGTCAGCCCCGGGGTGTAGCCGGCCATCTTGGTGATATGCGCCAGCATCCGCGCGGTGGTGGTCTTGCCGTTGGTGCCGGTGACGGCGGCAATCGGCACCCGCGACGGCGTGCCCGGCGGGAACAGCATGTCGATGACCGGGCCGGCGGCATCGCGCGGCGTGCCTTCGCTGGGCGCCACATGCATGCGGAAGCCGGGCGCGGCGTTGACTTCGCAGATGCCGCCGCCGATGGCCTTGTAGCTTTCGGCGATATTGGTGGAAATGAAATCGACCCCGCCCACGTCCAGGCCGATCGCGCGCACCGCGCGCACGGCCATGTCGCGGTTGTCGGGGTGGATGATGTCGGTGACGTCGGTGGCGGTACCGCCGGTGGACAGGTTGGCGGTCGAGCGCAGGTAGACCACTTCGCCTTCGGCCGGCACCGAGAAGTGGTTGTAGCCGACGCGTTCGAGCATCAGATCCGCCTGCGCATCCAGTTCCAGCCGGGTCAGCACTTTTTCGTGACCCACGCCGCGGCGCGGGTCCGAGTTGACGATGTCGACCAGTTCGGCGATGTCGTGCCTGCCGTCGCCGATCACATGGCCGGGCGTGCGGCGGGTGGCGGCGACCAGTTCGCCGTTGACGACCAACAGCCGGTGATCGTCGCCGCCAACGAAATTTTCGACGATGACCGAGCGCGAATGCTCGCGTGCGGCCGCGAAGGCTTCGCGGATTTCGTCGTCGCCGCTGATGTTGATGGTGATGCCGCGGCCATGGTTGCCGTTGTAGGGTTTCAGCACCACCGGGCCGCCGAGCCGCTTGGCTGCGCGCAGCGCGCCGGTGGCATCGGTGACCAGTTCCTGGCGCGGTACCGGCAGGCCCAGCGAGGCGAGGATCTTGTTGGTTTCCTCCTTGTCGCTGGCCAGTTCCACCGCGATGTGCGGCGTCTTGCCGGTGATCGTGGCCTGGATGCGCTGCTGGTATTTGCCGTGGCCGAACTGCACCAGCGACTGGTTGTTGAGGCGGAACCAGGGGATGTTGCGCTCTTCGGCCGCGCGCACCAGCGAGGCGGTCGATGGCCCCAGTGCGCGCCGCTGCGCGTAGCGGATGAAATCGTCGCGCGCGCTTTCCCAGTCCCAGTCCTCGGGCACGCTGCCCTTGGGCCGCAGTTCGACCGGCAGCAGCGAGGCCAGCAGCTTCAGCGCCAGTTCGCCGGCGGCGATGCCTTCTTCCTTCTGCGCGTATTCGTAGACCACCGAATAGACGCCGGGCCGGTCCGAACCGATGCTGCGGGTACGGCCGAAGCTGACATCTTCGCCGGCGACGTTCTGCAGTTCGATGGCGACGTGTTCCAGCACATGCCCCAGCCAGGTGCCTTCGTCCTCGCGCATGCGGCGGATGAAGCCGCCGGGTTCGCGGTAGGAACAGCCGTGCTCGGCCAGGCCGGGCAGGGCGGCGACCAGGCCGTCGACGAAAGCCGCGCCGAGCCTGCCGGTGGGCCAGGCTTCCAGCGCCTGCAGGTCCAGTTCCAGGCGGATGACCGGGAAGTGGGCGTACTGGGAGGGGCCGACGTAGACCGAGCGTTCCAGGATGCGCATGCTTTGCCTCTGTGTTGTGTTGGTCGGCCCGGCGGTTGCCGGAATGGGATTTGCCGGTTTCTTTGGCGACAGCCAAAGGCCAAAGCTTTCGCGCTGCGCGCGAGTTCCTTTTGTTACGGCAAAAGGAACCAAAACCATTGCGCCCGACAGCCGCCGCCTGCGGCGGTTCCCTGCGCTTCTCGCGACCAGCGGGCCGGCCCGGACTCGGGCCTTGCTCCCACTGGCCGCTGCGATGCTCGGCGGCCTTTAGGGCTGGGTGAAGCTGGTACGGCAACAGCAACAACAACAGCAACAACAAAAAAACAACCGCAACCACAACCACCTAGAAAGCCATGGTCATGGCCCTGGGTGAAGGTGTGGCCAATGCATCAACCGGTCCGCTTCCGGTCCAGGCTGCCGGCCGACGCCTGGCGGGTGTGCAGGTTGAAGGTAGCGCCGGCGGTCAGGATGTGGACGGTCAGGCCCAGCAGGCAGACCGGCTCGTCTTCGCTGACCTGGGCCATCGACGAGAACTCCAGCGCGCCGGCGTCGACCACGGTGACCGCGCCGCTGCCTTCGACTTCCACGGTGTTGTCCGGGCCGATGAAGGCGGCGGTGTCCTCGTCCAGGCCGATGCCGATGGCGAACGGGTTGTAGGCCAGCGCGGCCACCAGCCGGCCCAGCCGGTCGCGCTGGCGGAAGTGCTGGTCGATGATGAAACGGTTGGTCAGTCCCAGTCCCGGCGCCAGCCGCACGCTGCCGGCGTGCGGCGACGAACCTTCCTCGCCGAAGGCGATCATGTGTTCGCTGAGGATGCTGGCGCCGGCGCTGGTGCCGCCGACGGCGATGCCGCGCGCGTTCTGCTGGCGGATCAGCTTGGCCGCTTCGGTGCCACCCAGGATGGTGGAGATGCGCAACTGGTTGCCGCCGGTGAAGAAGATGCCGCTGGCCTGCTCGATGCGGCGCAGCCACTGCTCGCGTTCGCCGTCGTCGCGGCTGTCGAATTCCAGCGACTCGGCGCGGCCGGCACCCAGGCGGCCGAACACGGTTTCGTAGCGCGCGCCGGTGTCGGCCAGCCGGCTGGCGGTGGGGATCACCACGATGTCGGCGTCGCGGCCGCCGCAGAGTCTGACGAAACGCTCGAGGATCCTGGCGCTGTTTTCCTTTTCCTCGGCACCGCCGATGGGGACGATCCAGCCCCGCTCATCTCCGGCGGAGACCTTGCTTGGACACATGCAACACAACTCCATCTAATGGGCATCGCGCAACGCCGCCGCGACGGAAGCCGGCCAGTACGCTTCGCGCGCCCTGCGGCTCCCGATTTCCCCCCAAGCCCCCGGCGATCGGGGGCCGGAGCCCCGCGGTCCCGGCAAAGGTAGCACGCCGCGCGGCGCAGGGCCTGCCACGCTACCCGGATGGGGCAGGTTGCTTTGCGCCGGCCGTCAGGCGCCCGCGTGCGGCTTGAACAGGTGGCCAATCATGCGAGAATGCCGGCCTTGGCCCCGTAGCTCAGCTGGATAGAGCGTCCCCCTCCTAAGGGGAAGGTCGTGCGTTCGAATCGCGCCGGGGCCGCCATTGCAAACCTCGATACCGATTGCCGCGCCGCAGCACTTGACAGCGGGCCGCCTCATCGTGTCCTCTAACGCGTATGCGCCGCGCCGCCCGCCATTGCCCGCAAGCCCGTCCCCAGGCCCTGCCGCCTGCGGAAGGCCGTGCCGCCAGCGGTCGCGCGTCGTCCATTACCACCATCACCATTACCACGACGATTAGTCGGGTGCGGCTGGTTGTGTTCGCGTAATTCGCAAACCACGGCCCCGCACCCGAGTCAGGATGCGGGGCGACCCTCAGTCTGACGCGCGCGCGGGGCCTCACAACAGAGGTTCCAGGTTCCATGCCGTCCATTGCCGCAGTTCAAGATCCGTCTTCCCTACGCACCGTCGTGCACAAGTTCGGTGGCACGTCGGTGGCCGACGCCGAACGTTACCGCCATGTCGCCCAGTTGCTGCTGGCCCGCGACGAAGACATACAGGTCACCGTCGTCTCGGCGATGAAGGGCGTCACCGATGCCCTGATCGGCCTGGCCGAACTGGCTTCCGGCAACCGCCCGGAGTGGCGCGAGCGCTGGCACGAACTGCGCGCCCGCCACCGCGGCGCGGCGGTGGCGCTGCTGGGCGAACACGCCGGGCCGGTGCTGGAGTGGCTGGACGAGCGCTTCGGGAAGCTGGAAGAGATTCTGGCCGCGCTGGCGGTGATCGGCGAGCTGCCGGCGGAAGTGCTGGACCGCGTGCAGGGGCTGGGCGAGGTCTGCTCGGCGCGGCTGCTGGGCGAACACCTGCGCGCCTGCGGCGAGGACTGCGCGGTGCTGGATGCGCGCGAAGTGCTGGTGGTGGAAACCAGCGATCTGGGCGTGGACGTGGACTGGACCATCAGCGCGCAGCGGCTGGCCGACTGGCGCCAGCGCCATCCGCAGCGGCGCGTGGTGGTGACCGGCTTCGTCGCGCGCGACCACGCCGACCGCATCACCACGCTGGGCCGCAACGGCAGCGACTACTCCGGCGCCATCTTCGCCGCGCTGTACGATGCGGCCGAACTGCATATCTGGACCGACGTCGATGGCGTGCTGTCGGCCGATCCGCGGCTGGTGCCCGAAGCGGTGCAACTGGGCGCGCTGAGCTACGACGAGGCCTGCGAGCTGGCCTATTTCGGCGCCAAGGTCGTGCACCCGCAGACGATGGCCCCGGCCATCGAGCGCGGCCTGCCCATCATCATCCGCAACACCTTCCATCCCGAACATCCGGGCACCCGCATCACCGCCGAGCGCGAAACCGCCGGCCCGGTGAAAGGGCTGACGCTCAGCCCGGACCTGGCGGTGCTGAATCTGGAGGGCACCGGCCTGATCGGCGTGCCGGGCACCGCCGAGCGGGTGTTCGCGGCGTTGCGCACCGCGCGCGTTTCGGTGGTGATGATTTCGCAGGGCTCATCGGAGCACTCGATCTGCTGCGTGGTCAGGAGCGTGGAATCGCAGCGCGCACGCACCGCGCTGCTGACCGCGTTCGCGCACGAACTGGCGGTGGGCCAGGTGCAGCGCGTGCAGCTGACCGAAGGCGTCAGCGTGCTGGCCGCGGTCGGCGATGGCATGGCCGGCCAGCCGGGCGTGGCCGCGCGGCTGTTCGAATCGCTGGGGCGTGCGCGGGTCAACATCCTGGCCATCGCGCAGGGGTCGTCGGAGCGCAACATTTCCGTGGCCATCGACAGCGCGGACGCCAGCAAGGCGCTGCGCGCCGCCCATGCCGGCTTCTGGCTGTCGCCGCAGACGTTCTCGGTTGGCGTGATCGGGCCGGGCAATGTCGGCGGTGCGCTGATCGAACAACTGCGTGCCGCGCAACCGCAACTGCTGGGCAAGGCCAACCTGGATCTGCGTCTGCGCGCGATCGCGTCCAGCAGCCGTTTGCTGCTGGATGAGCGCGGCATCGGCGCGGACTGGCGCGAACGGCTGGCGGCCAGCCCCACGCCCGCCGATCTGGACAGGTTCACCGCGCATCTGACCTCCGCGCACCTGCCGCATGCGGTGATCGTCGACTGCAGCGCCAGTCCGCAGGTCGCCGAACGCTACGCGGACTGGCTGGCGGCCGGCATCCACGTGGTGACGCCCAACAAGCAGGCCGGCGCCGGGCCGATGCCGCGCCTGCAAGCCATCCGCGCTGCCGCCGACGCCAGCGGCGCGCGCTTCCGTTACGAGGCCACCGTCGGCGCCGGCCTGCCGGTGATTTCCACGTTGCGCGATCTGCTGGATACCGGCGATGCGGTGATCTCGGTGGAAGGCATCTTCTCGGGCACGTTGGCCTGGCTGTTCAACCGTTTCGATGGCAGCGTGCCGTTCTCGCAACTGGTGAGCGAGGCGCGCGGAATGGGGTATACCGAGCCGGATCCGCGCGATGACCTGTCCGGCACCGACGTGGCGCGCAAGCTGGTGATCCTGGCGCGCGAGGCTGGCCGCAATCTGAACCTGGAAGATGTCGAGGTGGAAAGCCTGGTGCCCGAGTCGCTGCGCCAGGCCAGCGTGGACGATTTCATGAGCCGCCTGCCGGAGGTGGATGCGGCATTCGCCGAGCGCCTGCAGTGCGCCCATGCCGCCGGCAATGTGCTGCGTTATGTGGCACGGCTGGATGCGCAAGGCCGCGCCAGCGTGGGCCTGGTCGAACTGCCGCGCGCGCACGCCTTCGCCAACCTGCGCCTGACCGACAACATCGTGCAATTCACCACCCGCCGCTACTGCGATAACCCGTTGATCGTGCAGGGGCCGGGCGCGGGCCCGGAGGTCACCGCGGCCGGGGTATTCGCCGATGTATTGCGGGTGGCCGCGGGGCAGGGGGCGAAGCTGTGAGCGAATGGGTCAAAGCGTTCTCGCCGGCATCGGTGGGCAATGTCGGCGTCGGTTTCGATATTCTGGGCCATGTGATCGAAGGCGCCGGCGATACGGTTGGCCTGCGCCGCATCGAAACCCCGGAAGTACGCATTGCCGCGATCCGCGGCACCACCGTGGATCTGCCGCGGGAGGCGGCGGCCAATACCGCCGGCGCCGCGCTGATGGCGATGCGCGAATCGCTGGCGCTGCCGTTCGGGTTCGAAGTGGAAATCGACAAGGGCATTCCGCTGGGCTCGGGCATGGGCGGTTCGGCCGCTTCCTGTGTGGCCGCGCTGGTGGCCGCCAACGCGTTGCTGGATGAGCCGTTGCCGGCGCAGGCGCTGTATCCGTTCGCGCTGGTCGGCGAAGCGGTCGCCAGCGGCGGCAGGCACGGGGACAACCTGGGACCGATGCTGCTCGGCGGGCTGGTGCTGGCCACGGCCGAACATCTGGTCCGCATTCCGGTTCCCCGGGACTGGCACTGCGTGCTGGTGCACCCGGAGGCGATCCTGGAAACCCGCCGCGCCCGCGCTGCTTTGCTGGGCGAATACCAGTTGAAGGAGTTCGTCGCGCAGAGCGCCAACCTGGCGCTGGTGCTGGCCGGTTGCCACGCCGGCGACGCCGCGTTGGTGCGCGCGGGCCTGAACGATGTGCTGATCGAGCCGCGTCGTGCGCCGTTGATCGGCGGCTTTGCCGCTGCCAAGCAGGCGGCGCTGCAGGCCGGGGCGATGGGAGCCAGCATTTCCGGTGCAGGCCCCAGCGTGTTCGCGTGGTTCGAGAGCCGTGGCCAAGCCGATGCGGCGGCGCCGGCCATCCAGGCGGCGTTCGCGCAGGCCGGTTTCGACAGCCAGGCCTGGGTCTCGCCAATCAATGCGCCGGCCGCGCGATTGCTGTAACCGCTCCGTCCCGCTTTTGCTGTTGCTGTTTGCCGTTGTTGTTGCTGTTGCTGTTGCTGTTGCTGTTGCTCTGGATTTTCGGATCCCGTGAGGCGCGGCAAGCGGACCGGGTTAAACCCCGCAGGGGCGGCGCGCACGACGCGCGCCGTTTCCGGAAGGCACATGGATGTGCCGTCCGGAAATTCCCGGTCCGCTTGCGGACCCGAAGGGCGCCGCCCGGGTGTGCTTTCTTTGGTTACCTTTCTTTGCACAAGCAAAGAAAGTAACTCGCGCGACAGCGCGAAACGCTTTGGAGCTTTGCCATTCGTTTTGTTGTTTAGAACGCGAGTAGAAAAAGACAAAGCAAAGGCTTTCGCACTGTCGTGCGACTTACTTTTCTTTGCGCGGCCAAAGAGGCGCTTTTCAACAGCCGGAGGCTGGTCAAAGTAAGCAAAAGAAAGGCCGCCCGGCGGTCCGCCCTCCGCTTCGCTGCGGGTGCGCGTACGTCACGGGAATTTTTCGACGGCACATCCATGTGCCTTCGAAAAACGGCGCGCGTCGTGCGCGCCGTCCCTACGGGGTTTAACCCGCGCCGTCCGCCGGACCTCAAGGGACCCGAAAATCCAGAGCAAAAGCAAAAGCAAAAGCGGACAGCAACAGCAACAGCAGTGGTACCGAACTCGTTCGACTAACTTCCGATGGACACGCAATGAACTTCATCTCCACCCGCTCCAACGCCCCCGCCACCACCCTCAGCCAAGCCATCGCCGCCGGCCTGGCGCCCGATGGCGGGCTTTATGTTCCCGAAACGCTGCCGGCCAGGCGCGAGCTGCAGGCCGGCGCCGACCTGGCCGAAACCGCCGCGCAGTTGCTGGCGCCGTTCTTTGCCGGAGACGGGCTGGAAGCGGAACTGCCGGCGATCTGCCGCGAGGCCTTCGACTTCCCGGCACCGCTGCAACCGCTGGCCGCGCCCGGCGATCAGGTGTTGGAGCTGTTCCATGGGCCGACCGCGGCGTTCAAGGACTTCGGCGCGCGCTTCCTGGCCGCCTGCCTGGCCCGCTTGCGCGCGGGCAGCGAGCGGCCGTTGACGATCCTGGTGGCGACTTCCGGCGATACCGGCGCGGCGGTGGCGGCGGCGTTCCATCGGCAACCGGGCCTGCGGGTGGTGGTGCTGTACCCGGACGGACGGGTGTCGCCGCGGCAGGCGCACCAGTTGGGATGTTTTGGCGACAACGTCACCGCGTTGCGGGTGGCCGGTTCGTTCGACGATTGCCAGGCCCTGGTCAAACGCGCGTTGAACGATGCGGCCTTGCAGGCCCAGGCGCCGCTGAGCTCTGCCAACAGCATCAGCCTGGGCCGGTTGCTGCCGCAGATGAGCTATTACGCCGACGCGGCATTGCGCCATCATGCCGCTAGCGGAGAAACGCTCAATTTCGTCATTCCCACCGGCAATCTGGGCAACGCGCTGGCCGCGATCCTGGCACGCGCGCTGGGCGTGCCGCTGGGCCGCATCGTGCTGGCGACCAATGCCAACCGGGTGTTGCCGGACTATTTTTCCGGCGGCGACTATGCGCCGCAGGCCAGCGTGGCGACCATCGCCAATGCGATGGACGTGGGCGCGCCGAGCAACTTCGAGCGCCTGCGCTGGTTGTACCGCGGCGATGACGCGGGGCTGCGCGAGGCGTTCACCTCGGCCAGCGTTGACGATGCCACCATCCGCGAAGTCATTCGCCGCCGGTACGCGCATTTCGGCGAAGTGTTCTGCCCGCATACGGCCACGGCGGTCAAGTTGCTGGAGGATCTTCGCGCCGGTGGCCAGAGCGGTCACTGGGCGGTAGCCGCCACCGCGCACCCGGCCAAGTTCGAAAGCGTCGTCGAGCCGCTGATCGGACGGGAAGTGGAAGTGCCGCCGGCCTTGGCCGCGTTGCTGCAAAGGCCGGCGCAGGCGCAACCGATTCCCGCCCAGTACGAAGCCCTGCGCGAGCGGATCCTCGCTCCCTTGTAGGAGCGATGTGAGTCGCGACCGGAACAATGACTGGTTTTAGACGCAGATGGGAGCGAAGGCCGGATAGAGCTTTCTACCGTGTTTTTGCGTTGGCTGATCGAAGCTTTCGAGCTGTTCTTTCCTGCCGTAGAAGGCGCATTGATTGCCGGCAAAAAGAGCCATTCGCTTCCCGGTCGCGACTCACGTCGCTCCTGCATGGCGATGGATGCGGGGCAGGGCAGATGCAGATGTCGAGATAGATCGGGTTAAGCTGAGGCCATGGGCAAGCGCTGGATGAAAACCGCAAGCAACCGATGGGCCGTTGGGCTGTGCCTGGGCGGTCTGCTGGCCGTCTTTGCGGCGCTGGCGCAGACACGGACGCCGGATGCGGTCAACCTCAAGCCGGGCGAATACCTGTGGTATCCGCAGATCGCGCCGGCCGGGCCCATCGTGCTGGTGGTCAGCCTGGACGAGCAGCGCGCCTATGTCTACCGCAACGGCATCGCCATCGGCGTGTCGACCATCAGTTCCGGCAAACAGGGCAAGGAAACCCCGACCGGGGTGTTCACCATCCTGCAGAAGAACAAGGATCACCGCTCCAACCTCTACAACGACGCGCCGATGCCTTATATGCAGCGGCTGACCTGGGACGGCATTGCGCTGCACGGCGGCACGCTGCCGGGCTATCCGGCTTCGCACGGCTGCGTGCGCCTGCCGCATGAATTCGCCGAGAAGCTGTTCGCCATCACCCAGCGCGGCGATTCGGTGGTGGTGGCCAATGCGCAGGCCTCGCCGGCCAGCGTCGTGCATCCGGCGGTGCTGGCGCCGGTGACCGCCAGCGGCGCGCCGGTGGCGTTTGCCGATTCGCCGTACCAGGTGTACTGGAACGAGAACGCGCCCAGCGAGGGACCGGTCAGCGTGCTGGTCAGCCTGTACGACCACCGCGTGTCGGTGCTGCGCGATGGCGTGTTGATGGGATCGGCGCCGTTGCAGATCGTCGACGACATCGGGCTCAACGGCACGGTGCTGTTTGTGATGACCACCGAGATGGAAGACATTCCCAGCCTGCTGGATCCGCAGCGCCGGCAGCATCGCTGGATCGCGCACCGGGTGCTGGGCGAAGACGCGGGCCCGATGCCGTCGCTGCGGACGCTGGCCGATTCGTTCTGGATTCCCGAGGATTTTTCGCGCCGCCTGTACGACATCCTGACCCCGGGCGCCACCGTGCTGCTGTCCGATTTGCCCGGCGTTCGCGCAACGCCGGCCGAACAGATGGAGCAGCCAGTCTTGGAATCGCTGCCGTGAGGCCCCAGTTCTGGCCTGCGGCGGTCCTGCCTGCTGCAATCTCCCGTATTTTCCGGTACCGCCGATGACCGCCTTCACACGACCATCCCGATGGGGAATTGCCGCCTGCGCATTGCTGGGGCTGGCGCCGCTGGCCTCCGCCCAGCAACGGCCTTCCGAAGCGTTGACCGAGCGGCTGGCGCGCAGCGCGCCCGCGCTGGACCGCAAGGTGCTGGCGCTGGCCACCCGCGCGTTGTCCTGCGCCGCCGGCCGACCGGGCACGGCGCCGGCAACGCTCAGCGTCATCGATTACTCGCTGCCTTCGACCAAGCCGCGCCTGTGGGTGTTCGATCTGGCGCAGCAGAAGCTGTTGTTCGAGGAATGGGTGGCGCACGGCCGCAATACCGGCGATAACCTGGCCACGCGTTTTTCCAACGAATCCGGAAGCTACATGTCCAGCCTGGGCGCGTTCCGCACCGAAGAAGCGTACGTGGGGCAGAACGGCTATTCGCTGCGGTTGAAGGGACTGGAGCCTGGCATCAACGACAAGGCGCGCGAGCGGGCCATCGTCATCCACGGCGCGCCCTACGTCAGCCAGGCGTTGATCAGCAGCCAGGGGCGGTTGGGGCGCAGCCTGGGCTGCCCGGCGGTGCGCAGTGCGGTGGCGCGGCCGCTGATCGACAGTATCCGCGATGGTTCGTTCGTGTTTGCCTATTACCCGGACCAGCGTTGGCTGAAACAGTCGCAACTGCTCAACAGCGACTGCGGCAATGCCGTGGTTCCGCCGCAGGGTTCGCGGACCGCGGCGATGCCCAGCGCCGGCTCGGGAAACCTAAACAGCCCCTAGGGCGTGAGCGGTATCTTCAGGTAGCGGGTGCCGTTGTCTTCCGGCTCTGGCAGCCTGCCGGCGCGGATGTTCACCTGGACCGACGGCAGCAGCAGTACCGGCGCAGGCAGGGTGGCATCGCGCTGTTCGCGCATGGTCACGAAGTCCTGTTCGCCAACGCCGTTGCGCAGATGCACGTTGCGCGCGCGCTGGTCGGCCACGGTGGTTTCCCAGGCGTAGTGATCCCGTTCCGGCGCCTTGTAGTCGTGGCACAGGAACAGGCGGGTGTCGTCCGGCAGCGACAGCAGCCGCTGGATGGAACGGTAAAGCGTGGTCGCGCTGCCGCCGGGGAAGTCGGTGCGCGCGGTGCCGTAGTCGGGCATGAAGATCGTATCGCCGACGAAGACCGCATCGCCGATGCGGTAGGACACGCAGGCCGGCGTGTGTCCCGGCGTGTGCAGCACTTCAACCTGCAACCGGCCCAATGGAAAGCTCTCACCGTCGGCGAACAGGCGGTCGAATTCGCGCCCGTCGCCGCTGATGTCGTCCAGGTTGAAGACGGGCGCGAAGATCCTCTGCACCTCGCGGATGTGTTCGCCGATGCCCACCTGCGCGCCGGTGCGGGATTTCAGGTATGGAGCGGCCGACAGGTGGTCGGCGTGGGCATGGGTTTCCAGAATCCAGGCGATTTTCAGGCCAGATTCGTCCGCTGCGGCCAGTACGCGGTCGGCAGAGGCGTGGCTGGTCGCGCCCGAGCGATGATCGTAGTCGAGCACCGGGTCGATGACGGCGGCCTGGCCGGTCGCCGGATCGGACACCAGGTGGGTGATGGTGTAGGTGGCTTGGTCGAAGAAGGAGCGGATTTCCGGTTTTGCGTTCATCGCCTCATCTCCGCACCGGCAGGCCGGCTTTCACCCAGGCCTGCATGCCGCCGCCGACATTCAGATAGCGGCGCGAGCGATCCCGAAGCAGGATGCGCTGCGCCAGCCGCGAGCGCACGCCGCTCTGGCAGATCAACAGGTATTCGCCACCCGCGGGAAGCTTCAGGTCGTCGGCCGCCGAATGGCCGCCGGCACGCAGGCGGCTCAACGGCAGCGATATCGCACCGGGCGGGCCGCCGCCGCGCAGTTCGGCCGGTTCGCGTACGTCCAGCAGCATGGCGCCTTGCGCGATGCGCTGCGCGACGTCCTGCACCGGCACGCTTGGGCGCAGCAGCGAGGCAATCAGTTTCCACATGCGGATTCTCCTTGCGTGTTCATGGCTTGCCGCCGCGGGTGCCGGTGGCGCAGTAGATGCCGTGCAGGGTCTGGATCAGTTCGAAAGCCGGTCCGGGCACCAGCGAATAGAAGATGCTCTGCGCGTCGCGGCGGGTGGCCACCAGTCCTTCCTCGCGCAGCACCGCCAGGTGCTGCGACAGCGCCGACTGGCTCAGGTCCAGCAGCGCATTGAGGTCGCCGACCGAACGCTCGCCTTCGGCCAGCAGGCACAGCACCAGCAACCGTTTCTCGTTGGCCAGCGCCTTGAGCAACTGCGCGGCTTCGCCGGCGTGTTCGCGCATGGCCTGGGGATCGATATCGCGCAATGGGCTAGTCATCTGGTCCGGACGAATCTGTGGGGGTATGAAGCGGCAACCCGGCTTCGCGCCAGGCGGTGATGCCGCCGGCCATCGACTTTACGCGCTCGAACCCCAGTTGCTGAAGACTGTCGGCCGCCAGGGCGGCGCGGCCGCCGGTCAGGCAGTACAGCACCAACGGCCGTTCGCGCAGCGACAGGGCCTCGCTGGCCTGGCAGGCCATGGCCGGGTGCGCCTGGATTTTGAACTCCAGCACTCCGCGCGGCAGGTTGATGGCCTGCGGCAGATGCCCGACGGCGAATTCATCCGGCTCGCGCACGTCGATCAGCAGCGCGCCGTCGGCCCGCGCGGCGGTCACCTCCAGCGGCGAAATCTCCTGGATGCGCGCCAGGGCCTGCCGAACCAGCGAATTCACGTCGATTGTCATTTCGGTTCATCTAAATTAGTTGACACTAATATAAGATAAGTCTAATTTAATGGCAAGCGGCCAGGTTGAGCCAGATCAAGGTCCCGGCCGCAGTACGGGCGCAGCCTGCCCAGACGGGCGGCTGACGGCCACGGCGCAGGTCTCTACTGGAGGGGTGGACATGGCAAGCATCGTGATTATTGGCGCGGGTATCGGCGGCATGAGTGCCGCTTACGAGATACGGGCGCTGCTGGGACAGGAGCATCGGGTCACCGTGGTGGGCGAGGGGCCGTTGTTCTCGTTCACGCCATCCAATCCCTGGGTGGCGGTGGGCTGGCGCAAACCGGCCGATGTGCAGATCGACGCGCCCAAGCACCTGGGCAGGAAGCACATCGCTTTCGAGGGATCCGGCGTGCAGCGCATCGAACCGGCCGCCAATCGCGTGCTGTTGGGCGACGGCCGCAGCCTGGACTACGACTACCTGGTGATCGCCACCGGCCCGCGGCTGGCGTTCGACGAAGTGCCCGGACTGGGGCCGGAGGGCGGCTACACGCAGTCGGTCTGTACCACGGCCCACGCGGCTTCGGCCTGGGATGCCTACCAGGCGTTCCTGAAGGACCCGGGCCCGATCGTCATCGGCGCCGCCGCCGGCGCCAGTTGCTTCGGTCCGGCCTATGAGTTCGCGATGATCCTCGATGCCGATCTGCGCAAGCGCAAGCTGCGCGACCGGGTGCCGATGACCTATGTCTCGCCGGAACCGTATATCGGCCACATGGGCCTGGGCGGGGTCGGCGATTCGAAGGGACTGATGGAATCGGAATTCCGCCAGCGGCATATCCAGTGGATCGTCAACGCGAGGATCGCCAGCGTCGCCGATGGCCAGATGACCGTGTCCGAACTGGACGCCGATGGCCAGCCAAAGAAGACCCATGTGCTGCCGTTCCGCTACTCGATGGTGCTGCCGGCGTTCACCGGCGTGGACGCGGTGCGCCAGGTCGAAGGCCTGGGCAATCCGCGCGGCTTCGTGCTGATCGATGAGCACCAGCGCCACCCGGCGTTCGCCAACATCTACGGGATCGGCGTCTGCGTGGCGATACCGCCGGTCGAGGTCACGCCGGTGCCGACCGGCGCGCCCAAGACCGGTTTCATGATCGAATCGATGGTCACCGCGGTGGCCGAAAACATCAAAGCCGAACTGGAGGGGCGGGCCGCCGCCAGCAAGGCGACCTGGAACGCCATCTGCCTGGCCGACATGGGCGACACCGGCGTGGCATTCGTGGCGCTGCCGCAGATTCCGCCGCGCAACGTCACCTGGGCCAAGGCCGGCAAGTGGGTGCACCTGGCCAAGGTGGCCTTCGAAAAATACTTCCTGATGAAGATGAAGTCCGGCAATACCGAGCCGGTCTACGAAAAGTACGTGCTCAAGCTGCTGGGCATCCTGCGCACGCGCTGACAACCCAACCCCACTGGAGAAACCCCATGAACCTCGACCGTGCCGTACTCGCCTTCGCCGGCGCCATGATTCTGCTCAGCGTGGCGCTGGTGTATTTCTTTTCGCCCTGGTGGCTGCTGTTCACCGCTTTCATCGGCCTGAACCTGCTGCAGTCCAGCGTGACCGGTTTCTGCCCGGCCGCGATCGTCTTCCGCAAGCTGGGCCTTTCCAGCGGTTGCGCCTTCAAGTGAGCGCGGCGATGGCCCCGTTGCGACGATGGTGGGTACCGCTGGCATTGCCGGCGCTGCTGGCTGCCTGCGGCGACGGGCCGTCGCCGGCGGCGCCGGCGCCGCTGGAGGGCGTGCGGACGCAACTGGTCGGCAGCGGCCAGGACGGCGCCGGCCGTAGTTGGGACGGTGTGGTCGAGGCGGTGCAGCAGGCATCGCTGTCCGCGCAGACCAACGGCCGGGTCACCGAGGTGCGGTATGACGTCAACGACCGCGTCGCCGCCGGCGAGGTGCTGTTGCGCTTGACCGCGGTGGAGCAGCAGGCTGGCGTGGACAGCGCGCGTTCGCAACTGCGCGCGGCCGAAGCCGCGGCGGCCGAAGCCGAAAGCAGCTACCGGCGCTACGCAGCCCTGGCCGAAGGCCAGTACGTATCGCGGTTGCAACTGGACCAGGCCCGCGCCACCCGCGACGCCGCCGTGGCCGCCCGCGATGCCGCGCGCGCGCAACTGTCCGATGCCGGGCAGCAGACCGCCTATACGGTGGTGCGCGCGCCTTATGCCGGCATCGTGGCCGCGCGCGAAGTCGAGCCGGGCGAGGCGGTGGTCAACGGCCAGCGCCTGATGGTGGTGTACGCCCCGGGCGCGCTGCGCATCGAGGTGCAGGTGCCGCAGGCCGACGCGGAACTGATCCGGCGCGATCCGACGGCCGCGGTGCGGCTGCCCGATGGCCGCCAGGTCGAGGCCGCGCAGGTGATCGTTTTTCCCAGCGCCGATCCGGCCAGCCACAGCGTGACCGTGCGGGTGCAATTGCCGGCGCTGGAGCAGCCGGTCGCGCCGGGCACGACCGCCAAGGTGGTGTTTCCCATCGGCCAGGCCGGCGGGTTGCCGCGCATCCCGCGCTCGGCGGTGGTCAGCCGCGGCGAAGTCGCCGGCGTCTATGTACTGGCGGACGGCAGGCTGGGGCTGCGCCAGATCCGCCTGGGAGCGGTGCTCGGCGATGAAGTGGAAGTGGTTTCGGGGCTGAAGGCCGGCGAGCGCATCGCCAGCGATCCGCTGGCCGCGCTGCAGGCGCTGGCGCGGCAGCGCCAGGCGGGAGCCGGGCATGACTGATGCATCGCCGCCACGCCTGGGATTCTCCGGCCGCATCGCGCGCACCTTCCAGCAGAACCCGTTGACGCCGATCATCGCGATCCTGGGCCTGTTGCTGGGCCTGGTGGCGGTGCTGATCACCCCGCGCGAGGAAGAGCCGCAGATCGACGTGACGATGGCCAATGTCATCGTGCCGTTCCCCGGCGCCGATGCGCACCAGGTCGAGCAACTGGTCAGCTACCCGCTGGAGCAGGTGCTGCAGGAAATCGAGGGCATCAAGCATGTCTATTCGATCAGCCGTCCGGGCATGGTGGTGGCGACCGCCGAATTCACCGTCGGCGTGCCGCGGCAGGAGGCGCTGGTGCGGCTGTACAACCAGATCTGGTCGAACCAGGACTGGATGCCGCAGGACGTCGGCGTCGGCCAGCCGGTGGTCAAGCCGATGGGCATCGACGATGTGCCGGTGATGACGCTGACGCTGTGGAGCGACGATCCGCAGCAGGGCGCCTTTGAACTGGCGCAGGTTGCGCATACGCTGGAAACCGAACTCAAGCGCGTGCCCGGCACCCGCGATGTCTATACCGTCGGCGCGCCGGATCGCGGCGTGGTCGTCACCCTGGACCCGGCACGGCTGTCCAGTCACGGCCTGGCGCTGGAGGATGTCGTCGCTTCGCTGCAGGCGGCCAACGTGGTCCGCCATGCCGGCGAGCGCACCGCCGGCGAAGGCGCAGTGCCGCTCACCGCGGGCCGGTTCCTGGCCGACAGCGAAGAAATCGCCGAACTGGTGCTGACCGTCGCCAGCGGGCGGCCGATCCGCCTGCGCGATGTCGCCGACATCCAATCCGGCGCCGATCTGCCCATCGCCTACGTCTGGCACGGCGCCCCCGCCGGCCGCGACGGCCCGGCCGCCGGCAGCGCGCCGGCGGTGACGCTGGCCATCGCCAAGAAGCCCGGCAGCAATGCCGCCGATATCACCGGCGCGGTGGCGCAACGGCTGCAGGGGTTGCGCGGGCAGACGATTCCCGACGGCGTCAACGTCGAGATCACCCGCGACTACGGCCTGACCGCCACCGACAAGGCGCAGACGCTGATCAAGAAACTGATCTTCGCCACCTTGTCGGTGGTGCTGCTGGTGCTGTTGGCGCTGGGCCGCCGCGAGGCGGTGGTGGTCGGCAGCGCAGTGGTGCTGACCCTGGCGATGACGCTGTTCGCCTCGTGGGCGATGAGCTTCACCCTCAACCGGGTGTCGCTGTTCGCGCTGATCTTCTCCATCGGCATCCTGGTCGACGACGCCATCGTGGTGGTCGAGAACATCCATCGCCATATGGCGATGGGAGGCAAGACTCTACGCGAGGCGATCCCGGAGGCGGTCGACGAAGTCGGCGGGCCGACCATCCTGGCCACCTTCACCGTGATCGCCGCCCTGCTGCCGATGGCGTTCGTCAGCGGGTTGATGGGGCCGTACATGCGGCCGATTCCGATCAACGCCTCGGTTGGCATGCTGTTGTCGTTGGGCGTGGCGCTGGTGGTGACGCCATGGCTGACCCTGAAACTGCTGGGGCGGCACCTGCACAGCGGCGGCGGCCACAGCGAGAGCCGCATGGCCGGGCGATTGCATTGGTTGTTCGAAAAGACCATGACGCCGTTCCTGCACCCGCAGTCCGGCGGGCGCCGGCGCCGGTGGCTGTTCGCCGGCATGGCGGGGCTGGTGCTGTTGGCGGCCAGCCTGGCGGTGCTGCAGCTGGTGGTGCTGAAGATGCTGCCGTTCGACAACAAGTCCGAGTTGCAGGTGGTGGTGGACCTGCCGGAAGGCCGCACGCTGGAAGACACCGCCGCGCTGCTGGCGGATCTGGCCGCGCTGCTGGACGACACGCCGGAAGTGGCCAACTACCAGGCCTATGCAGGTACTTCGGCGCCCATCAACTTCAACGGGCTGGTGCGCCAGTACTACCTGCGCAGCGGCGCCAATGTCGGCGATCTGCAGATCAATCTGGTCGACCGCCATGACCGTTCGCGCAAGAGCCATGACATCGCGCGCAGCCTGCGCCCGCGGATGGCGCAGCTGGGACAGCGCCATGGCGCGTCGGTCAAGGTGGTCGAGGTGCCGCCGGGGCCGCCGGTGCTGGCGCCTATCGTGGCCGAGATCTACGGGCCGGACTATGCGCGCAGCCGCCAGATTGCGCTGGAATTGCGCGATCGTTTCGCCGCCACCGCCGGCATCGTCGATATCGACACCACGGTCGAGAGCGATGCGCCGCGCGAAGTGCTGGTGGTGGACCGGGCGCGTGCGGCGCGCCTGGGTGTGTCGCAGGCCGGCATCGCCGAGGCGCTGGCCGCCGCGGTCGGCGGCATGAACGCCAGCTACCTGATGGATGCGGCCAGCAAGTATCCATATCCGATCCGGTTGCGGCTGTCGCCGGTGGATCAGGCGCAGCTGGCGCAGGTGCTGGATCTGCGCGTGCGCGGAAGCCAGGGCCAGCTGGTGCCGCTGTCGGAGCTGGTCAGCGTGCGGCGCGAGTCCTGGGATGGCGCGATCCACCACAAGGATCTGCTGCCGGTGGTGTACGTCACCGCCGACGAAGCCGGGGACCTGGACAGCCCGCTGTACGGCATGTTCGACATCGTTTCGCAGGTATCGGCGAACGCTATTGCCGGGCAGCGCCTGCAGCAGACCTATATCGCGCAGTCGGCCGACACCGCGGGCTTTGCGATCAAGTGGGACGGCGAGTGGCAGATCACCTACGAAACCTTCCGCGACATGGGCATCGCCTATGCCGCCGGCATGGTGCTGATCTACCTGCTGGTGGTGGCGCAGTTCCGCAGCTACACGGTGCCGCTGATCATCATGGCGCCGATTCCGCTGACGGTAATCGGGGTGATGCCGGGGCACGCGCTGCTGGGCATGCAGTTCACCGCCACCTCGATGATCGGCATGATCGCGCTGGCCGGGATCATCGTGCGCAATTCGATTCTGCTGGTGGATTTCATCAATCATCTGATCGCGCGCGGCCATAGCCTGGAGCAGGCGGTCATCGACGCCTGCGCCGTGCGTGCGCAGCCGATCGCGCTGACCGCGTTGGCGGCGATGGCCGGCGCATTCTTCATCCTGGACGATCCGATCTTCAACGGCCTGGCGATCTCGCTGATCTTCGGCATCCTGGTTTCCACGGTGCTGACCCTGGTGGTGATACCGTTGCTGTACTACGCGCTGCTGTCCTGGCAGCGGCGCCGGGAGTCCGGCGAGGCGACTTCATGAGCACAGCCAATACCGAATCGATGCAACTGGCCTGTCCGCATTGCCATTCGCTCAACCGCGTGCCGGTGGCGCGGTTGGCCGAGGCGCCGGCGTGCGGGCGTTGCAAGCGGCCGCTGTTCGCAGGCGAACCGTTCGAGCTGGATGCGGCCACCTTCGACGCGCACGCGGTGCGCAGCGAACTGCCGTTGCTGGTGGACTTCTGGGCGCCCTGGTGCGGTCCGTGCCGGATGATGGCGCCGGCCTACCGGCAGGCCGCTAGTGTGCTGGAACCGCGCCTGCATCTGGCCAAGGTCGACACCCAGGCGCAACCGGAATTGGGCGCGCGCTACGGCATCCGCAGCATTCCCACCCTGGTGCTGTTGCACCGGGGCCGCGAAATCGCCCGCCAGTCCGGCGCCATGTCGCTGCCCGGCATCGTGCAATGGGTGGGGCAGCAACCGTCTGTCCATTGATTCGGAGTGCAGGTGCATGGTTTTTCTTCCGGTGAGTGAGGTCTACGTGGAAGCCGAAGGCCATGGCGCTGCGGGACACGCCGTAAATACGTCCTTGTAGGCTCATACGCGGCGTCCCTGCCGCGTATGGTCCCGCAGCGCCATGGCCTCCGGCTTCTGCACGGATTGTCGGCGTTCGGGAAAGCGTCACCCGAAGCGGTGAACCCTTGCGCTTGCCAAAGGCGACTCACGCCTTGCAAAGTCGCCTTCGAAAGAACCCGGTATTTCCCCACAGTTACAAGGAGCCATCGATGAGCGACACCCAGGAGTTCTCCATCACGCTGGAACAGGAGTCGGACTACGTCTTCCGGATTTCTTTCGACGACACGCCGATTCCTTCGCTGGTCACCGATGAGTCGCCGCCGCTGGGCGGGGATGCCGGGCCCAATCCGTCGCGCCTGTTGACAGCGGCGGTGGCCAATTGCCTGTCGGCCAGCCTGTTGTTTGCGCTGCGCAAGTTCAAGAATACGCCGGGGAAAATCGTCACGCGCGCCACCGCGCACATGGCGCGCAACGAGCACGGCCGGCTGCGGGTGGAATCGGTCGATGCGACGATCACGCTGCCAGGGCTGGCGCAGGATTACCAGCAGCTGCCGCGGGTGCTGGCACAGTTCGAGGACTTCTGCATCGTCACCGAAAGCGTGCGTGCCGGGGTCGCCGTCAACGTCAGCGTGCAGGATCAGGACGGCACCCAGTTGCACGGCAGCCAGCCGCAGGCGCCGGCGTGAATCGCGCATCGCGACGTGCCGGCGTAGCTGGCGTTTTCGCCGCGGCGTTTGCGCTAGGCGGCCTGGCCGGCTGCAGCAAGCCTGCTGCCGGCATCGGCGGCGAAAACAATGCGCCCGCCATCGCTGTCGACACGGAGGCGGAGCGGATTGCCGCACAACGCGCCGAGGCGGCGGCAACCGATCTCGGCAAGGCGCTGCGCCTGGCCTTGCAGGCCAGGATGGCCGAGGGCGGGCCGGTGGCGGCGGTGGATTTCTGCCAGGCGCAGGCGCCGGCGATTACCGCGGCAGTGGGCCGGCAGCATGGCGTGACGGTGGGACGCACGTCGCTGCGCTGGCGCAATCCCGGCAACCGGCCTTCGCCGTGGCAACAGGCGGCGCTGGACGAATTCGCCGTGCGTGTGCAGGCCGGCGAGGCGCCGGAGCGGTTGCGCTATCAGCGGCTGCAGGGCGACCAACTGCACTATGCGCGGGGTATCCGCACCGAGGCAGGGTGCCTGTTGTGCCATGGAAGCACGGTGGCCGAACCGATTGCCGCCGCCATTGCCGCGCACTACCCGCAGGACGCGGCCACCGGCTTTGCCGAAGGCGATCTGCGCGGGTTGCTGTGGGTGGAGATACCGGTGGACATGCCGTCGCCGTGAGCGCGACGGCAGTCCTGTGCATGCCCTGGACAGGAGCGGCGTGGCATCATCGCAGTCCGGACGTTCCGTTGTAGACGCACTGTGACCGCACCCATCAAAGGCAAAGCCACCTCGCTGGACATCGCGCACCTGGCTGGGGTTTCCCAGCCCACGGTGTCGCGCGCGCTGCGCGGCAGTCCGATGGTCAACGAGGAAACGCGCAAGCGCATCCAGGCCATCGCCGAGCAGCTGAACTACAAGGTCGACAAGAACGCCTCCAACCTGCGCCGGCAGCATTCGGGCACCATTGCGCTGCTGTTTTTCGAGGACCCGACCCCGGACGATTCGCAGATCAATCCGTTCTTCCTGTCGATGCTGGGCAGCATCACCCGTGCCTGCGCGTTGCAGAGCTATGACCTGCTGATTTCATTCCAGCAACTGTCCACCAACTGGCAGGCCGACTACGAAGACAGCAACAAGGCCGACGGGTTGATCCTGCTGGGCTATGGCGACTACCTGCAGGCGCAGTCGCGGCTGGAGCAGCTGGTGCAGCAGGGCACCCATTTCGTCCGCTGGGGCGCGGTGCTGCCGGGGCAGCCGGGGGTGTCGATAGGCTGCGACAACTACCAGGGCGGGCGCGACATCACCGTGCACCTGTTGGAACAGGGCCGGCGGCAGATCGCCTTTCTTGGCGATGCCTCCAATCACTACCCGGAGTTCTTCGAGCGCTATCGCGGCTACGAGGCGGCGTTGCAGGGCATCGGCCAGGCGGCGCAACCCTCATTGCAGGTGGACGCCATCACGTCCGAGCAGTCCGGTTACGAAGCGGCGATGGAACTGCTGCAACGAAAGGTCGGCTTCGACGCCATCTTCGCCGCCAGCGATCTGATCGCCATTGGCGCGTTGAAGGCGCTGCACGAGCAGGGCTTGCGGGTGCCGGCGGACGTGGCGGTGGTGGGCTTCGACGACATCCCGCTGGCCAGCTTCGTCAATCCTGGCCTGTCCACCGTGCAGCAGGACACCAAGCTGGCCGGCACCATCCTGGTCGAAAGCCTGCTGAAGCTGATCAACGGCGAACCGGTCGAAAGCCGGACCATCCCGGTCAAGCTGGCGTTGCGCGGATCGTCCCGCGCCGCTTGAATCCCGCTTGGTGAATTGTGGGATGGTGGACTGTGGGAGCGACGTCAGTCGCGACAGACGACAGGTAAAGCTTCATCGCGACTCACCGGTGCCGGCATGCCGGCACCACTCCTGCAGGGAAGGGCATCGGCTCACCTTGGGTCAGGCGATTTGCGCGCCAACAGAAGCGTAGGGCGGGCCGGAGCCTGAGGTATCCCCACTTTTTTCCGAAGCCAGTCGTCCCCCAAGGCGGTTTGCGCGGCACTGCCGCGCGCCTTGGTGAACGCCCGGCGCGCTGCGCCGGGCCGGTTCGGCCGCGAAGCGGAACGAGCCCGCGGCCCGACGGAGAGCGTGTTATGGCCTTTGGGATGAGATGCGTTGCGCGCCAGCGCCGTTGCAGCAAGGCGGCCGGCGCCGTCCTTGGGTGGTGCCCAAGGCAAGCCGGGCAATGCGGCTGCGGCGGCGCTGGCACGCAACCCTTCGGGAAGGCCGCTGTCGCGGCGCCATGCCGCGTTGCACGCCTTGGCCAGGCCACCAGCCTGACCGGCGGCGTGCGCCTTGCCTGTCACCGCGACAGCAGCCTTCGCACTCACCCCAAAGGCCATAACACGCTCTTAAGACACGATACCGTCAGGAGGGCGGAGCACCCCCAGCCTGACGGCCGGCGACTCTCGCCGAAGCCGAGCTCCCCGAAAGTGGGCAGAGAAGAATCTGTGGGGATGCCTCGGGCCTTGGCGTGCCGCATGAGTCCATGCGGGTCCCAACAGGCGGGCCAAGGCCCGCCCTACGTCAATCGGACTTCGGCGACTTGCGCACCATCAGTTCGGCCAGGCGCTGGCGGGTGTCTTCGCGGCTCAGGGCCTTGTCGAAAAAGAACACGCGCACGCCGTGGGCGGGCACGTCCGCACGCAACGCACCGCGCACGCGCAGCTTGCGGCCGCTGAACGCGTCGAGCCAAGTGCCGGCTTGCAGGTAGTCGCTGACCGCCATCCGCGCTGGCGAATCGCCCTTGTTCAACAGCACCAGCGCGGTCTGGTACTGGCCGTCTTTCTGGTAGACGCGGTAGAACGCCGCTTCATCGCCCTTCAGCCGCACATTGAGCTGCAGGCCGCGTTGCAGGGCAGGGGAGGACTGGCGCAGCCTGGCGATGCGTTGCAGCGGCCGGTAGATCGGGCTTTGCGGCGCGACGTCGATGCGTTCCTGGCCGAAGTAGTTGCGGTTGCCCGCGTGTTCGGCGCGGCCGCGCATGAACCCGGTTTCCGAGCCGTAGTAGATGACCGGAATGCCGCGCGCGGTGAACAGCCAGTTGTGCGCGTCGATGAAGCCTTCATCGGAGGCATTCATGCGCGGCATGTCGTGGTTGTCGTAGAAGGTCATCAGATCGTAGGGATTGGCATACGGGCCGTCTTCCAGATACAGCGCCTGCTCCAGCGCGGCAAAGTCGCTGTCAGGCTTTTCGAACGTTTCCACCAGCTTGGCCCGCAGCGGGAAGTCCAGCACGCTGATGCTGCCGTTGCGTTTCCAGGTATGGGCGGCGATGGTGGCAGCGTCGTAGTCGAAGTTCTCGCCGAACATGAAGAAATCCGGGTGCTTTTCGCGGATGCGGTCAGCAAATCGCTTCCAGAAGCTGTGCGGCATCCAGCCGATGGTGTCGATGCGGAACGCGTGGGCGCCCTGGTCTATCCACTGTTCGTAGGCACCGGCCAGGTAGTCCAGCACTGCCGGATTGTCCTCGGCAAAATCGGACAGCTCGGCCACGCCCACCTTGCGGTTGTAGAAGCGGTGCAGGCGGTTCTTCGCCGGATCGAGTTTTTCCGGATGCAGATTCTGGTGGTCGGCCAGCAGCGCGCCGTCGCGGTCATAGATCTTGCCGAACTGGGGCTGGTCCTTGGGCATCGTATAGGCCGGCGAGCCATGGTTGCCGACGATATCCAGCACGATCTTCAGATCCTGCTCGCCCATCGCACGGGTGAACCCGGCAAAATCCAGCCCCGGGCTTGGCAGATGCTCGTCCAGCCGGTAGAAGTTGATGCCCCAGTAGCCGTGATAGCCGGTTTTGCCCTGGTCGGTCCAGAAGCTGCCCCAACTGACCGGCTTGCCGCCGCTGAAATGCTGGTCCGGATTGTCGACGATGGGCGTGATCCACACCGAGCTGAAACCCATCCCGCGGATATAGCCGGCGTTGTCCAGAACGCCTTTGAAATCCCCGCCCAGGTAACCGATGTTGGCGCTTTCGCCATCCGGGCCAGGGATGCGCCGGTCGAAGGTCGGGTAATCGCCGCCCTGGTCGCGATGATCGTTGGACGGGTCGCCATTGACGAAGCGGTCGGTCAGTACGAAATACACCGCTTCGCTGGCGAAGGGTTCGGTGGTGCCGTAGAACGCTTCGCCAGCCGGTTCGGCGGCGAACGCCGATGCGGCGCACAGCGCGGCGGCAAGTACGGAGAAGGGTTTGATCATCAGGCGGCCTGCGATGCGGATGGGAGCGGAGATTCGCGGACCCGCAACACGCACAGGCCGGAGATCAGCAGGCTGACGCCGCCGATGGCCAATGCGTAGATGGGTTGCCCGCCGGCGAAGGTCTTCAACAGGAATCCCAGGATGCTGGCGGCCACCAGCTGCGGAATCACAATGAAGAAATTGAAGATGCCCATGTAGATGCCCATCTTCTGCGCCGGCAGGCTGTCCGACAGCAGCGCGTAAGGCAGCGACAGGATGGACGCCCAAGCGAAACCGACGCCGACCATCGACAGCAACAGCCACTGCGGATCGCGGACGAACAGGAACGACAGAAGTCCCGCGCTGCCCAGGCAGACGTTGATCAGGTGGCTCACGCGCAGGCCCAGCATGCGCACCAGCAGCGGAATCACGATGGCGGCCAGCGCGGCGAATCCGTTGTAGGCGGCGAACAGCACGCCGACCCAGTTGGCGCCTTCGTTGTAGGCCGCCGATGAAGTGTCGGCGGCGCCGAAGTGGACCTGGGTGACTGCCGGCGTGGTGTAGATCCACATCGAGAACAAGGCGAACCAGGAAAAGAACTGCACCACGGCCAACTGGCGCATCGTGGCGGGCATGGCATGCAGGTCGGCGGCGATGGTGCTGAACATGTTGTGCGTGCGGCTCAGGCTGACCGCCAGCAGGATCAAGCCGTAGGCGGCAATGCCGCCGGCAAGCACGAACAACTGCTTGTCCAGTTTCAACGCCAGGATTGCAGCGATGCCGGCCGCACCGATCAGCAGCGCGAAGCCGCCTTCGCGCCGGGCCCTGCCTGCATCCAGGCTGGCGTGGCTTTCGTCGACGACGCCGGCATCGTCGAAACCGGCCAGTTGCTCGGGCGAATACTCGCGCGTGCTCAGCACCGTCCACGCCACCGCCAGGAACAGGATTGCGCCACCGGCATAGAACGCCCACTTGACCGTATCGGGAACGCCGCCATCGGCAGCCACATTGGCCACCCCCAGCCTGGTCAGCAGCCACGGCAGCAGACTGGCGACCACCGAGCCGATGCCGATGAAGAAACTCTGCATCGCATAGCCGGCCGGACGCTGCCGGGGTGCCAGTTGGTCGCCGACGAAAGCGCGAAACGGCTCCATCGAGATGTTGATGGACGCATCCAGCACCCACAACAGGCCGGCAGCGATCCACAGCGCCGGCGAGTTTGGCATGAAGAACAGCGCCAGCGTCGCCAGCAATGCGCCATACAGAAAGTACGGGCGGCGCCGGCCCAGCCGCGTCCAGGTGCGGTCGGAAAAATAGCCGACGATGGGTTGCACGATCAGGCCAGTCAGCGGTGCGGCCACCCACAGCATCGGGATGTCTTCGATATCCGCGCCCAGGGTCTGGAAGATCCGGCTGACGTTGGCGTTCTGCAGCGCAAAGCCGAACTGTATGCCCAGAAAGCCGAAGCACATGTTCCATATCTGCCAGAAGGACAGGCGCGGCTTTTCGGTCATGGGCGGGATTCCGGCGGAAGGCTAACGTGGGATGCGGCATCTTGCAGGCAACCGCTTCCAATTCCATGTTGCAGTGCAAACAGCGGCGGTTTCCGAGGCGGTGCAGAAAATGCTTCGCCGCAGCGCCGTAATCGGCCGCTAAACTATTGCCGTTGTTGGCGTTGCGGCGATCTGGTTGACGCGCAGCGGCATTCGGCGCGGCTTGCCGGTGCCGCGAAGGCGGTCCGGCTTGCATACGTATTCATCGGCTGTCTTGGCGGACGGCCCTCACCCCCAACGATGAGGCATGGAATAGTTGCGCCCGCTGAGCGCACCGAGGTCGGCGCGCGATTCAAGGATCGGGAAGCAATGACGAACAACAATTGGTGGCGCGGCGCGGTGATCTACCAGATCTACCCCCGCAGCTTCCTGGATACCAATGGCGATGGCGTCGGCGATCTGCCGGGCATCGTCGATCGGCTGGACTACGTTGCCAGCCTGGGCGTGGATGCGATCTGGATCTCGCCGTTCTTCAAGTCGCCGATGGCCGATTTCGGCTACGACATCGCCGATTACCGCGATGTCGACCCGTTGTTCGGGACGTTGGAGGATTTCGACCGGCTGCTGGGCAAGGCGCACTCGCTGGGCATCAAGGTGATGATCGACCAGGTGCTGAGCCACTGCTCGGTGGAACATGCCTGGTTCAAGGAAAGCCGCGAGAGCCGCGACAATCCCAAGGCCGACTGGTACGTGTGGGCCGACCCCAAGGAGGACGGCACCGCGCCCAACAACTGGATGTCGTTGTTCGGTGGCGTGGCCTGGCGTTGGGAACCGCGCCGCCAGCAGTACTACCTGCACAACTTCCTGGCCATGCAGCCGGATCTGAATTTCCACAATCCGGACGTGCGCCAGGCCACGCTGGACAACGTGAAGTTCTGGCTGGACAAGGGCGTGGACGGCCTGCGCCTGGACGCGATCAACTTCTGTTTCCACGACAAGCAGTTGCGCGACAATCCGCCAAAACCCAAGGAAAAGCGCGTTGGCCGCGGCTTCAGTCCGGACAATCCCTACGCATTCCAGTACCACTACTACAACAACACGCAGCCGGAGAACATCGGTTTTCTGGAGGACCTGCGCCGGTTGATGGACCAGTACCCGGATGCCGCGGCGCTGGGCGAAATCTCCTCGGAGGATTCGCTGGCAACCACCGCCGAATACGTCGGCGACCGGCGCCTGCACATGGGCTACAGCTTCGAATTGCTGACCGACGATTTCAGCGCGGCGTACATCCGCGGTACGGTCGAACGGCTGGAAGCGGCAATGACCGATGGCTGGCCGTGCTGGGCGGTGTCCAATCACGACGTGCAACGCGCGGTAACCCGCTGGGGCAACGGCGACAGTTCGCCGGCGCTGGCCGCGCAACTGGTGGCACTGGTGTGTTCGCTGCGCGGCTCGGTCTGCCTGTACCAGGGCGAGGAACTGGGACTGCCGGAGGCCGAAGTGCCGTTCGAGGCCATGCAGGATCCCTACGGCAAGGCGTTCTGGCCCAACTTCAAGGGCCGCGACGGTTGTCGCACGCCCATGCCATGGAATGGCACGGACAAAGCCGGTTTCAGCGATGGCCAGCCGTGGCTGCCGATTCCGCTGACCCACCAGACCATCAACGTGGCCGATCAGGAAGCCGATCCGCGGTCGGTACTCAACCAGGTCCGCGCCTTCCTGCGCTGGCGCAAAACCCAGCCGGCGTTGCAACACGGCAGCATCGATTTTATCGACGCGCCCGAGCCGGTGCTGGCATTCGTGCGCGAAACCCAAGGCCAGCGTGTGCTTGCCGTGTTCAACCTTTCGCCGTCGGCGATCGACTGGAGCTTGCCCGACGGAATGTCGCTGACCGCCATCGCCGGCCACGGCCTGTTGTCGGGCCAGGTGAACGGCGACCGATTGCACCTGCCGGCGCGCGGCCTGTTCTACGCCGCCGTGAACGGCTGAGCGGCAATCCCCGCGTTCTTTTTCGAGAGAGCAAGGCCACCGGAAGAGCTTTATGCACGCGCCGATAGCGTGAACAACACACCCCGAATCCCAACCCGGTGCTACAAAACACGAACAGAACTCTAGTGGGAGCGACGTGAGTCGCGACGTGATGCTTCCATCGCGACTTACCCGTGCCGGCATGCCGGCAGGACTCCCACAAGGTAGCCCCTGACGTGCAGCCGGAGATCGTGAACAGGTCCTTCGTCAGCGACCATCCAGCCGGTTCATCGCGGCCACCGCCTGTGGCCTGAACCATCGTGCCGGCAGCCCCGCGCATGGACAGCGATAGTTACCAAAAACCCTCTTTTCCCGCATGAATACGTATGCAGTGGCAATTGTGCAGCGCGACCGGCGACTACCATTGCCGCACGTTTTTGGGGCAGCAGCTCCGGCGTACAAGATTCAGGCGATTGCCCCGCGGCAACGTCCCTGTGTCACCGCAAACAACATCCTGGAGAGGGGAATATGTTGCAACTTAAGCGCAACCTGCTGAGCGTGGCTCTGGCGTCTGCCATGACGCTGACCGCAACCGGCGTGCTGGCCCAGACCGCCGACACCACACCTGACGAGCAGCCGCAGCAGGCCACCGAGCTGGACACGGTCGTGGTGACCGGCATCCGCCGCGGCATCGAAAGCGCCATTTCGGTCAAACGCGAATCCACGTCGATTGTCGAAGCCATCTCGGCCGAAGACATCGGCAAGCTGCCGGATGTCAGCATCGCCGAATCGCTGGCGCGCCTGCCTGGCCTGGCCGCGCAGCGCGTCGCCGGCCGCGCGCAGGTGATCAGCGTGCGCGGCCTGTCGCCCGACTTCTCCACCACGCTGCTCAACGGCCGCGAGATGGTCAGCACCGGCGACAACCGCAGTGTGGAGTTCGACCAGTACCCGTCCGAGCTGGTCAGCGGCGTGACCGTCTACAAAACGCCCGATGCCAGCCTCGTCGGCCAGGGTCTGTCCGGCACGATCGACATGCAGACCGTGCGCCCGTTGAGCTTCGACGGCCCCGTGGGCGCCATCGGTTTCCGCGGCCAGCGCAATTCCCTGGGCGCGGCCGCTGACGCATCCGCCTATGGCGAACGCATCAACGCCAGCTACATCACCCAGAACCAGGCCCGCACCTTCGGTTTCTCGATCGGCTATTCGCATTCGACCACGCCCATCCAGGAGAACCAGGTGGGCCTGTACGAACCGTGGAAGGACAGGAACGACGACGGAACGCCGCTTTATCGCCCGGGCGTGCCTGACTTCACGTACTACTCCGACGGCATCAAGGCCCTGCGCCGCACCGGCGAAACCAAGCGCGACGGCATCATGGCCACGTTGCAGTTCCGCCCATCCAATGCCTGGACCAGCACGCTGGATCTGTTCCACTCCGAGGCCGAGCAGGTCAGCACCGCCAACCAGTTCGAAGTCCATATCGGCAACTACAACGGCGGCTATGGCGATCTTGCCGTCACCAACCCGGTGGTCAACGGCAACAACACCTTCACAGGCGGCACCGCCAATAACGTCTATCCGTTGGTCCGTGGCATGTACAACTACCGCGAAGACGAGATCAACGCGTTCGGTTGGAACAACGAGTTCAACGTTGGCATGGCGCGCATCGTCGCCGATGTCAGCTGGTCCAAGACCAAGCGCGACGAGATCAATCTGGAAAACAACACCCAGCTGCTGCCTGCGCCGCAACTGGACTCGGTGGATCTGTCGTTCCGCAGCGGCGGGTTTTCTCAGCTCAATCCGGGCTTCGACTACTCCAATCCCGAATCGCTGTACCTGGCCAACACCATCTACGGTTCCGGCTACGGCAAGACCCCCAAGGTCGAAGACGAGCTCAAGGCTTTCAAGCTGGCCGCTTCGCTGCCGGCGCCAGAGATGCTGGGCTGGTTTGCGGATTTTGACGTGGGCGTGAACTACGCTGACCGCCACAAGCTGAAGCGCCAGCCGGAAGGCAATATCAACCTGGGTTCGCAGGGCGTCACGGCAATCGGGTCCGACCTGCAGTACGGGCTGGTGGATCTGGGTTTTGCTGGCGTCGGCTATATACCGTCCTGGAATGTTCCGGCCGCGGTCGCGCGCTATATGACCTTCAATCCGGTCGATAACCTGTCCTACCTGATTCCGAAGGCGTGGGACGTGAACGAGGAGATCACCACCGGCTTCGTGCGTGCCAACATCGATACCGAGTGGGGCTCAGTGCCGGTGCGCGGCAACATTGGCGTGCAGGTCCAGCACGTGGATCAGTCCTCGACCTCGCGCTACTGGGACAGCACGCAACCGGAAGGCAGCAACATCCAGCCCATCGAACGCGGCAAGACCTACACCGATGTGCTGCCCAGCATGAACCTTGCGTTCTCGCTGCCCGCCGATCAGACCCTGCGTGTGGGCCTGGCCGAGCAGGTGGCACGTCCGCGTGTGGACGAGCTGCGCGCATCGCTGGAGTTCGGTGTCAACACCGCCACCGGCGAACCCGGCGGCAGTGGCGGCAATCCGGAACTGGATCCGTGGCGTGCCTATGCCTTCGACATCTCCTACGAGAAGTATTTCGGCACCAAGGCATACGTGTCCGCGGCGTTCTTCTACAAGGACCTGCGCACCTACATCTTCACCGAAGCGCGCGACGGTTACGACTTCAGCGATTTCCTGGTGGATTACGTGCCCGGCCCGGGCGAGCCGCCAACGCAGACAACCGGCAGGTTCACCTCGCCCTTCAATGGCGAAGGCGGCACGCTGAAGGGTCTGGAGCTGACGGCCTCCATTCCGTTCGATCTGTTCAGCGAGACGCTGGCCGGCTTCGGCATCATCGCCAGCGCCGGCTTCAACGACAGCGACATCACCATCCCGCCGCCGCCGAATGCGCAGAGCAGCGTGGGCAGCGAGAACATCACGCTGCCGGGCCTGTCCGAGCGCGTGTACAACCTGACCGCATACTACGAGCGCAACGGATTCGAAGCGCGCGTAAGCCAGCGCAGGCGTTCGGACTATATCGGCGAGATCGGCAACTTCGACGGCGACCGCACGCTGCGTTACGTGGTCGGCGAGGACATCACCGATGCGCAGGTGAGCTACTCGTTCCCCGACGGCCATGCGTTGAGCGGCCTGAGCGTCCTGTTCCAGGTCAGCAACCTGACCAACGAGGCCTACGAGACCTACGCCGGAACGAAGGACCGTCCGCTCGAGTACATCGAGTGGGGCCGCACCTACCTGCTGGGTGTGAACTACAGGTTCTAAGCCCGGGCCCGCGACAAGCTCAAGAACCCGCCGGTGTCATGCCGGCGGGTTTTTCTATGCGTCGATCTCACCGAACCTGTACCGACGTCAGATCTACGAAGGGTCCTCTTCCGTAGCTGTAGGCGGACATTGGACCTCTGGATTCCAGCGATGGTGTGGTACTCAGGGACCAGGCTTGACATCAGCAGGAAGTTGAAAGTGAAACGTGGCGCCTCTCCCTTCATTGTTCGTTGCCCACAACTTGCCGCGGTGGGTCCGTGCGATCGTCCCGCAGATCGCCAAACCCAATCCAATTCCTTCCGGCTTGCTTGTGATGAATGGCATGAATATCCGTTCGAGGTCATCCGCGGGAATGCCGTGGCCCAGGTCGTTGACCGACACGGTGACTGTGCCGTCGTTCGTACTGGTGCTTATCCGCAGAGTGCGCCCGGTCTGCATGTTCCTCATGGCATCACAACCATTCACGATCAAGTTCAGCAGTACCTGCTGCAACTGAACCCGATCTCCGTAGATGAAGGGAAGACTTGAATCTAGTTCCAGAATCACGGAGATGTTTCTACTGAGAAAATCGCTATCCAGCAAATTCACAACGTCTCTAACGATGCCATTCAGTTCCAGCTTCTGATGGTCGACTCTCTCTTTGCGTAGCATTGCCCGCAGGCGGCGGATGACCTCGCTCGCGCGCTTGTCGCTGTCGACGATCTGGGTCAGGCTGTCCCTCACCTCGTCGAGATTGGGTGGGGAGTGCCCCAGGAACCGCAGCGCCGCCTGTGCATTACTCAGAATCGAGGTGAGCGGCTGGTTGAGTTCGTGTGCGAGAGAGCCGGATATCTCACCCAGAATAGCGACGCGGGCCAAGTGGGCCACCTCGTCCCGCTGCAGCGCAATTTCCTGCTCGGAACGCAGACGCTCGCCAATGTCTACAATTGAAGCAAGTACGAACATATCGCCGGAAACAGAGAGCGGCGTCAAGCCGATTTCCAGCGGCACCAAGGTGCCGTCCTTACGGCGTCCGAAAACGTCGCCGGCGACCCCCATGGGCCTGGTAACGGGGCTTTTCATATAGCCGGCTCGTTTGCGGGCATGGCTTGCGCCGGCGTTGTCGGGAAGCAGCATGTCGACGGAGCTCCCCAACAGCTCTTCTCGGCTGTAGCCGAACACCTTCTCGGCCTGCAGATTCGCCAGAGCGATGTTTCCGTTCGAGTCGGCCATGATCATCGCGGTCTGCGCCCCTTCCACCACCAACCGAAAGCGCTCATCGGCCTGGCGCCGCTCGGTGATGTCGTAGATGACGCCGTGCAGACATTTTGCGCGGCCATCCGGCGAGTATTTCACTTCGCCGTTCACCGTTAGCCAGCGTGTTCCGCCGCTCGGTGCCAACAGGCGAAACTCGCAGAAAAAGACACCGGTGCCGTTGACCGCCGTTTCCCGCGCCTTGCGCATCATCTTGAGATCGTCAGCATGGATCCGTGTGATGACATGCTCCCTGCCGATACGTTCATCTGTCGAGGGGAAACCGAGCAGATCGCTACCCTGACTGGTGAACCAGAAATCGTCGCTTTCCAGATCCCAGTTCCACAGGCCAAGTCCAGCTGCTTTCGCGGCAAGGGCCATCTGTTTTTCGCTGTCGCGCAAATCGGATTCGCTTTTCGTCAGGCTGCGCGCAAGTTTCGCGGCCCGAAGCACTTCGCCTCCCAACTCGTAACTCATGACCAGCACAATGCCGAAAAAGGACACATTGACCGTCATGGGGCCGGAAATCCATCCCAGCACTACGATTGCCGCCCAAACTGAGCTGAAGGCCACGAAGACTGCGATGCTGCCGCACACCAACAGTGCCCTGCGGCGCTCATGGAGATCTTGGCGACGCCAGACAGCGGCGATGGAACGAAGCAGGAACAGCAACAGGAATAGATTGCTCAGCTGACCCATGATCATCCATGGGTTGGGATCGCCGACAGGAGTGGCAACGCTCCCATGTCCCAAAATCTCGATGTGTTCGAGCGCGGTGATTCGCTCGAAATTGAGGTTTACGCCGGTGGTGAAATTGGGAACAAGGCTACCCACGCGCAAAGTGCACGCTGTCAGCCCCAGCCATGAGCGACCCAGGTGAAACTGCGTCTGGACGAAGGCCACCAGCGAAACGACCAGGACAGCCACTGCAGGATGTGCCCATCGCAGCACGGAAGCATATTGGTCAGGCGTCTTTGCCTGCATAGCCAACAACTCGCAAAGAGCGAGAGCGACCACCGAGAGTGCGACGACGCTGAATATGAGATGCGCCACGTTTTCCCGCTGACGGGCCCAGATCGTCAGATGGATGAGCCCCAACATCAAACTCGCGGCCCCCATCATCGGCCAGATCAGGTCGATCCCGTTCATGCAGTAACCCGTATGCCCCCGAGATTCGGGCTGAGTCTAACTGAGCGGCGTCATGTTGGGCACGTTAAGGATGTCCATTGCGGGGCTGGGTCCGCCGAAGCGGCCGGCCTGCTCCCGATTCGATGCCGACGCTGACTGCGGAGGTGTTGACGACAGATTGCAGACGGGGGAATTCCCAGTCATCTTGCCGCAACGCTGTCGACGACCCAGTTGATCGCATCCAGCAGAGCCTGATCGTCGACCGGTTTGCGAAGGAACATCCGTGCTCCCAGGCTGCGCGTCCATGCCCGGGTCTCTTCATCGTCACGCGCGGATACCGCAATCACCGGCAGGCGGATATCCCGTTCATTGAGGCGTGCCAATACCTGCGGGCCGGTCATATTTGGCATGGTGATATCGAGCAGGATGCAGGTACGTGGCGATTCGCGGACTTCAGCCAGAAACTCTTCGGCGGAATCGTAGGCCCGCGGCTCGAACCCCGAAGCCCTCATCAGGCGCGCGAAAGCCTGTCTGACGTCGCGGTCGTCGTCCACGATGTGCACGATGGCAGTTTTCGTTGCCCAGCCCACCATCGGAGCCCTCTGCTAACCATCAGTAATATTGCGACACGTCCGGTGCCTATCCGCGTTCAGCACCAGGCACGAGCCGTCGACGCAACTCCTGTTGCGGACATTAGATCGAAGGGAAGGGCATTGGTATGAGACTTTGATCTCATACAGCCGGGAATGGGACTTGCCTTGGCCTGGAGAGCGGTGCCGCCGCCTACAACCGGCAGCACAGATGCACAAGCTGGGCCACCGAGCGCACCTGCATCTTCGCCATGGCCCTTCCCCTGTGAACCTTGACGGTCTTCAGGGAAATGCGAAGGTCATCGGCGATCTGTTTGTTCAGGCGCCCCAGCATGACCTGATCGAGCACCTCGCGTTCCCGGGGGGAGAGCGTGCCGAGGCGGGCAGCAATGCTGTCCTTGGCGTCGCGGCGCTGGCAGTCCTGGCGATGCCGTTCCACCGCAGCGGCGATGGCCTGCAGCAGGATCTCGTCGTCGACAGGCTTCTCGAGCACATCGAGCGCCCCCCATTTCATCGCCTGCACGCTGGTGGCGACGTTGCAGCGCCCTGTCAGGTAGATGACGGGAAATGCATTGTCGGTTTCGCGTATGCGGTCGTGGAGCTCCGGGCCGGTCATGCCCGGCATGCTGACATCCAGCACCAGGCATCCCACGCCAGTGAAGGGCAACCGCGCCATGAATTCCTCGGCGGAAGCGAAGACCTCCGCCTTCCAGCCGACGGCACGCAAAAGCCGGGAGATCCCCGCGCGGACCTCCGATTCGTCGTCGATCAACAGTACGGTTGCATCGCCACAATCCATACGAAATCTCCCCACCGAATGATGGTCAGATCCACGTACGCGGAGGGGCAACCCCCAAGCTCGCCATCCCGCGCGTCCCAGACGTATAGCACGCCAGTCATCTCAACACGAAAATCGATTCTACGACAGGCCAGAAATCCCAACCCTCCGAGACCGGTCTGCTTCGGCAAGCAACACTCAAGAGCCCAAAGAAGCGTGGAGGTGACGTCAAGATGCAACTCGCCAATGGCGCATCCCGTGACCATAAGGCCCCAGCTTCACACGCAAGGACCGCATCGGGCATTGCACCTAGGTCCCATTGATGCGAATCGCCTGCCATTCCATGGTGCCGTTCGCAAGATGCGGGCAACTGGCACGGTTCTTGCCGCTCCTGGCCGCACCCTGTCGTCCCGCGTAAGGATTGGCCATGAACATCCTCATGAGCCAGTCACGCCATGTCTAGCTGGCAGGCCGGTGCAGCGGTTGGCAGCAAGCCAGAACTCGGCGATGACCTGGCGCGTAGCCGAAAGTTCCCGCAGGAGCAGCATGAAACCTATGTCCGGCATGATCGGGATGCACGTGGTGGGCTCCGCGTTCAGTGCATGGGACGTCCGTCCCATATCGACAGCCAAAACCCTATCCGCGCTTCCGCGATGCCGCCATGGCGCGTGCGCAAATACGGCGAAACGCCTAATGGCGGGGTTGGTCTTCTTGCTTGCCCATGGCGTGGACGCATTCGCGCAGGAAGCCGCCGCGGCAGTGCAAACCGAGACGGTCGTGTGCGAGGCGCGCGCTGTTGACGATACCAGACCGCGCATCGGTCTGGCGCTGGGTGGCGGCGGAGCACGTGGCTTCGCCCATATCAGCGTCCTGCGCTTGATAGAAGAACTACGTATCCCGGTGGACTGCATTGCCGGGACCAGCATGGGGTCTCTGGTCGGTGGACTTTACGCATCGGGCATGAGCGTAGACGAGTTGGAAAAGCTGGTTACCACCGCCGACTGGAAGCGCTTGTTCGACGATTCTCTGGAACGCCCGCAACGTTCGCTCCGACGCAAGCTCGACGACCGGGATGCGTTGTCCACGGTCGGCATCGGCTTCCGTGGCAACCGCGTCAAGCTGACGCCGGGACTGTTGCAGGGTGAACGCATACTTGCCCTGTTCGAGCGCTCCACCCAGCATGTCAGTTCGATAAGGGACTTCGATCTGCTGCCTATTCCGTATCGTGCCGTGGCCACCGACCTCAATAGTGGAGAAGCGGTAGTGTTGGATCACGGCAATCTGGCCTTGGCCATGCGCGCCAGCATGTCGCTGCCGGGCATCTTCCAGCCGGTGGAAATCGATGGCCGGGTATTGCTGGATGGCGGGCTGGTCAACCAGGTTCCGGTGGATGTGGTGCGCGCGATGGGGGCGGACATCGTCATTGCGGTGGATGTAGGAACGCCGCTGGCGAAGCTGGACCGCAATGCAAGCCTGCTGCAAGTGGTCTCGCAAATTTCCGGCATGATGACCACAGGAAACACCCGCAGGCAGAGCCAGACGTTAGCCGGGCGCGACGTGTTGATTGTGCCGGCCCTGGGCGATTCCGTGGCCACCGGTGATTTCACCAAAGCGCACGAGGCACTGGCCATCGGCACCGAGGCGGCCGAGCAGGCACGCGAGCGGCTGGCGCCGTTGTCCCTCGCCACTGACGAATACGCGGCGTTGCTTGCGCGCCGGCCCAAGGGGGCAACGGAACCGCCGGTCATCGAGTTCGTGCGACTCGAGAACCAAACCGACTACGCCGACGAAGTACTGATGGCCTATGTCTCCATTCCGACAGGCATGCCGCTGGACCCGCTGAAAACGGAGGAGGGATTGCTGCGCGCATACGGGCTAGGCACCCTGTCCGGCATCACCTACGAGGTGGTGCAGGAAGACGGCCGCTCGGGAGTGCTGTTGCGCGCACGTCCCAAGCCGCAGGGGCCGAACTACCTGCAGCTCGGGCTAACGGCCAGCTCCGACTTCGACGGCTCGTTCGAAAGCAATATACGCGCGGCCATCCTGTTCTCGCCACTGACACCGAACGGCGCAGAGGCACGCGTCACCGCTACCCTTGGCAGCGAACCTGGCCTGAAAGGCGAGTACTACCATCCTCTCGATCCAGCCAGTCGCAACATTCTGTATGCCAGCGCGTTCTACGAAAACCCCGGTCTGAATGCTTACGACGACAGCGGCAACAAGGTGGCAGCTTTCGACGTACAGAGGAAAGGCATCGAACTGCGTGCGATCCACGAGTTCGGCAACTACGGCGCTATCGGTGTCGGTGCCAACCGCGCCAGTGGCAAGGCGCGCGTTGAAATCGGAGATCCGCAACTGCAACCGTTCGAATTTCAGGACGGCAGCATGTTCGCGCAATTGGACATGGACCGCCTGGACAGCCTGTTCTTCCCGCGCAACGGCTACTACGCCCAGTTGGGTTACTCCATTGCGCGCGAATGGATGGGCAGCGACGGGGACTATGAAACGGTCGACATCGATGCGCTGGCGGCGAAGAGCTTTGGCCAGCATAGCTGGCAACTGGGAGGCAGATACCATTCCACTCTGTCCGGCCTGCTACCCATCCAGAACCGATATCGCCTGGGAGGTCGCGGCCGCCTGGCCGGCTTCCATACCAACGAACTCACCGGACAGCACTATGCCCTGGTGTTCGCCGGCTACACCTACGAGTTGGCGAAGCTGTTCGGGCGTTCCGCCCTTGTCGGCGGAACGGTCGAGTACGGCAATGCGTGGGAGCAGCGCCGAGACATGCGATTCGGAGATGGGCTCTTGAATGCCAGCATCTACACCGGCTTCGATTCCTGGATCGGGCCAATGCTGCTGGGCTATGGCTGGCGGGAAGACGGCAATGGCGTGCTGTTCCTGGAGATTGGCCGGCCCTTCTGAAAGCAGACGGCGATGGGATCAAGGTCCAATTCCACCTCCTGGCTTGGCGTCATAGGGTGCGAACGCAGCCGCTGCGCTGTGCCTGTCATCTTTTCTCCTGGCAACCGGAAGGAATACGTCAATGCGTCACCCCATGCGCACCCTCATCCTGGCCTTTTTTACCCTGCTGACCGTGGGCTGCGCCACGGGACCGGTGGCGACCGCCGACTACGATAGCGGCGCCGACTTCAGCGCTTATCGCAGCTTCGGCTTTTTCGAGCCGCTTGGCACCGATGTCGCTGGCTACGAATCGCTGGTGACGCAAACCCTGAAGGCGGCGACGAGGCGCGAAATGGAATCCCGCGGCTACCGGTATGCCGAGGCCAATCCCGACCTGCTCATCAACTTCAACGCCAAGCTGGCGCAACAGACCCAGGTGACGCAAACGCCGGCCCCGCCCGCGTACTACGGGTATCGCCGCGGCATCTATGGCGGGTGGAGCGGCTACGGCTATGAGACGCACGTGAACCAGTACACCGAAGGCACGATCAATATCGATATGGTCGATGCGCAGCGCAAGCAACTGGTCTGGGAAGGCGTGGCGGTCGGCCGGGTCACCGAAAAGCAGCGGCAGGACAGGCAAGCCGCAATCGCCGTAGCCGTGGCTGAAATCTTCACCAAGTATCCATTCCGGGCCGGTGGCTGAGTCAGTGCTCATGGGTCACTGGTTGATATCGTCAGCGACAGGCAGGACCTTGGCGTTCGCCTTTGCGCATGAGCGGACCTGGGCCGCCAGAAGGTGAATGGGCTGCGGCCAACGGCAAGCCCTACCATGGGATCAAGGTCCCATTCCGCCCATTCGCCTCCGGCCATACCCTCACCGCTATCGGCGACACATCGACTCACGGCCTTGCGTGAACGGCCACGGTCCCGATGCCGGAAACATCACGGAAAACCAGGAGACGAATTGAGAACGTCGGAAAGTCGTGACCGCGAGTTCCTGTGCCGCTACTGCGGCAGCGTCTACTGCCAGCAGACGTGGTCGGGAAACGGTTTCGTCCATGTCGTGGTACGGCCCTGAGCGCTGGACGGTGGCTTTCCTGCGCATGAATGGACCTAGCCAACAGGGGCGCTTCGGATAGCGCAACCCAAGCCGGCAATACGCGGGGCACGCGTTTTTTTTCGACAACCTGCTAGAGGCGTTTCACCAACAACCCAACAGGAGTTCACCATGCATCATTTCGCCCGCTTGATCTTTGTAACCGCACTGCTGGCCGCGCCGGCCTGGTCGAAGGAGGCGAAGCACGAGTACACCGCGGAAGAAGCGCAGATCTACGCGAACATGCGCGCACTGCAGGAGCAGGTAGGCGAGGGCAAACGTGCCTTCATCGAAGAGCAGTTGGCCCTGACTCCGGAACAGGCCGTGAAATTCTGGCCGGTTTACGACGCCCACCAGGCAGGGATCGCCTCCCTCAACAAGCGTCGGCTGGACAACATCCTAGCCTACGCGCGCGACTGGAACACGGACACGCTGGACGATGCCGCAGCGGACAAGCTCGCCAGGGAAGCTCTGGATATCGAAAGGGACGAAGCCGCACTGATGGAGAGAAGCTATCGCAAGCTGAAACATGCCGTGCCCGCCTTGAAGGCAGTGCGCTACCTGCAGGTCGAGTCCAAGGTGCGCGCCATCGTCCGCTTCGAGCAAGCGGCGGAAGTGCCGCTGGCCATGTAGCGCCCAACCGTTTCCGGCCACCACGCGGGACATGCAATGAGAACGCGCTTTCGATACGGATCCATTGCATCCCTGCCCGGGTTGAATCGGGGCAGGCGCGCAGGAACGCCTCGCGCCTGGGGCGGAAGAGAGCGCTCTGCAGGGCAGTCGGTGCTCCAAGGACAAGGATTTCAGCCTGCTTCGCAGGCTCAACCACCGGCCCGCCTTCCGAAATCGATCCCAACGCTACCCAAGGAGTTGCAATGAAAAAGATCCTACGACACTCGACCTTCGCGTCCGCAGTCTCCTGTCTGGCGATACTGGCTCCCGCCGCGCAAGCCGCCGAAGGCGGGGGGTGGGACTGGATGGTGGCGCCATACGGATGGGCGGCCTCCATTGGCACCGATCTGCGTTCGGGAGAGCCGCCGTCCGGCGGCGTCAGCAGCGATGTCGACTTCGACGACATCATCGACAAGATCGATGGCGCTTTCCAGATTCACGTCGAGGGGCAGGGTGACCACTTCGGCGTGTTCGCCGATTTCACCTTTCTCGGCCTCGCCGACGAGAAAGATCATCCGCGCTTCCATTCCGAGTCGGATCTGGATACCCGACTGTTTGAAGTCGCGGCGGTATGGAGCCCGGGAGAACAGCGGCACCAGGGCATCGAAGTGTTCGCGGGTCTGCGCTACATCGACGTCGACGCCACCGTGCAACTGGAACCGGAGAATCCGCTGTTCGACACCACCCGGATCGATGGCGGCGCCTCCTTCAGCGATTTCATGCTCGGCGTCCGTTACACCTGGGCGATTTCCGACCGGTGGGGAGTGACGTTCCGTGGCGACGGTTCCTTCGGTGACACCGAAGGCACCTGGAACGCCAGCGTCGTTGCCGATTACAAGATGAAGCATGGCGCCTGGCTGTTCGGCTATCGCTATCTGGACGTGGAGCTGGAGACGCGCGGCAACCGGTTCGACATCACCATGAATGGTCCGATGGTTGGTTACGGATTCATGTTCTGAGCGAGGCGTCCATTCTTCGCATGCGCCGACAACTGTTCAACACGCTGGGAGATGCAAGTGGAAAAATTGACCTTCACCATGCTGGCAACGCTCGCGTTTACGCTGCCGGTCGCCTCCTGGGCGCAGAAGCCAAGCGCCTACCCTGCAAAGGGTCAGACCGCCGCGCAGCAAAGCGCCGATGACGACCAGTGCCTGGCCTGGGCCAAGCAAAGCACCGGGATCGACCCCGCCGCGGTTGCAGCCGCACCGCCCCCGCCAGCGGGTCCGCAAGGCGAGCGCCTGCGCGGTGCCGCACGGGGTGCAGCGGCCGGCGCCGTGGTAGGAGAAATCGTGGATGGCGATTCCAGTAAAGGCGCAGGCGTCGGCGCTACGGCCGGCGTAGTGGCTGGCGGTGTACGCGCGCGGCATAACAGGGCGGCCCAGGCGCAGCAGGCACAAGCTGCCCAGTCGCAGGCGTTGGGCACTTACTACACCGCATATGGCGCGTGCATGCAGGGACGGGGCTATACGGTCAGGTGAGCTCGCCTGCGACAAGGAGAAGCGAAATGGGTTCGCAATGGGGCCGCTTGCCTGCCTTTCTCTTGCTGCCGATCGGTTGTGTGCCATTGCTCATCCACGCCCAGGACACCGAGGCGCTGGCCAAGCAGTTGGCCAACCCGATTGCGAGTCTGGTCAGCGTGCCACTGCAGTTGAACTACGACGGCGGCATCGGTCCCTTCGATGACGGCGCAAAATTCACCCTGAACGTTCAACCCGTCATTCCGGTTTCGATTGGCGAGGACTGGAACATGATATCGCGCACCATCATCCCGGTCGCCAGCCAGTGGGACGTCTTCCCGGGCGCCGGCAGCCAGTTCGGGCTTGGCGATACGGTGCAGAGTCTGTTCTTTTCGCCCAAGGCCCTGACCGCCAACGGCTGGACTTGGGGTATCGGTCCGGCATTCCTGATTCCGACCGCTACCGATGAACTGCTGGGCGGCGAGAAATGGGGCGTGGGCCCCACCGGCGTGGCGCTCAGGCAAACCGCCGGCGGCTGGACCTATGGCGCGCTGTTCAACCATATCTGGTCGTTCGCTGGCGACGACAATCGTGCCGACATCAACGCCACCTACCTGCAGCCGTTCCTGGCCAGAAGCCTCGGTGCGGGCCACACCGTCTCGGCCAGCCTGGAATCGACCTATGACTGGGAAGGCGGGCAGTGGACGGTGCCCTTCAACATCGGCTACAGCAAGGTCAGCCGCATCGGCAGGCAACTGGTGAGCTACCAGGGCGGCATCCGCTACTACCTGGAAGCGCCCGGCAACGGCGCCGAGTGGGGCGTACGTTTCATCTTCACCCTGCTTTATCCCAAGAAATAGCCGAAGGACGCTATGAGCGACTATCTACTCGGATCCATGCCCATCGCGGCCGTCTATCTTTGCGTCGCATTGCTGATCCTGTCGGCATGCGAGACCGGCTTCCGGATAGGCAGTCGCCACCACCGGACGCATCAGGACAAGGAAGCACCGGGTTCGGTCGGACCGATAGTGGGAGGCTTGCTGGGCATGCTCGGCTTCGTCCTTGCGTTCACGTTCTCGATGGCGGCCAACCAGCATGACCTGCGCAAGCAGAATGTGCTCAACGAAGCCACAAAGATCGCCACGGCTTACCTGCGGATGGATCTGATAGCTCCTGAGCACGGCAGCAAAGCCAAGCATTTGCTGCGCGAATACGTAAGTGTCCGTTTACAGGCCGCACAGAAAAGAACGGACTGGCAGTCGGCCCTGAACCGCTCTCTCGAAATCGACGACCAGTTGTGGGCCGAGGTGGCGGCTGCGGCGGTCGCCCATCCCACCTCGAGTACCTCGCTGGCGGTTCAAGGTGTCAACGAAGTGATCGACATACACGAGCGGCGCGTAGTCGGCGCGCGTTACAACCGGATTCCGGGCAGTGTCTGGGTAGGACTGATGGCCATCACCCTACTGACCATGTTGACCATCGGCATGCAGATTGGCCTGACCGGCAAACGAAGGCTGCTGGCGATAACGCCGCTGTCGTTGGCTTTTGCGATGCTGGTGACCCTGATCGTGGATCTGAATCGTCCCGACGGTGGATTCATCACCGTAAGCCAACAGCCAATGATCGACCTGCAGACCATGATGGATAGGTCACCAGAATAGTTGCAAGCCTGTTCCACAAGCCGCGCCGGGGTGGCGGTTACGGGCGTCGACCTGGTGCTTCTGCACGCCGCGGACGCATCCGAAGCGGCGGCTGATTCGATTGTCGTCGCTCGACGCAGCAGCGCAGCCAGTTTTCGGTCCTGGACGAACCTGTAGACCAGCTCGTCAGCCGGCAACCTTGGTCATCAGGACACCATAGGACCGAAGAAACTCCACCAGACCGTTGAAGAACATCCCCATCCCCATCGCCGAGACGAAGAAGCCGGTGATGCGGGAGGCGGCATCGATCCCTTTCGGGCCAATCTTTTTCAGTATCGGTCCGGCATAGGCCAGCGACAGATAGGTGACCACCATGGTGGCCATGATCGCCAGGATACTGATGGCATAGGTTTCCAGGGTGGCCAGTGTCAGATGCATGGGAGTTGCCATGCCGATCAGCGTGGCGATACCGCCAGGGCCGAACATGATGGGCATCGCCAGTGGAACGAATGCCATATCCATTCCGTCTGCTTGCCGACTGCCCGCGGTGGGAATAAGCCGGCCCTGCGACGGTGCGAACAGCTCAAAGCCGATACGGGTAAGGATGATGCCGCCCACCACCTGCACCATGCTCAGCGAGACGCCGAATGCCTCCATGACCAAGGTTCCGAACAACAGGAAAAACACCATCAGCCCCATCGCGTAGAGGCACGACTTCTGGGCAACCCGGCGGCGCGTCTGCCGATCCTTGTCTGCCATAAGATTCAGGAAGACGGGGATGGCCTCCAGAGGATTGATGATGGCCAACAGAGTCAGGAACAGGCTGACGAAGTGGACGATGAACGGGTTCAAGACGGCTCCTTTGCTGTCAGAACATCATGCCCAACACGCGCTTGACCAGTTCGGCGAATGGAATGACGGTCAGCACCAGCGGCAGGAAAGGTGTCGCTGTCGCCGCGACGAGTTGGAGCAATGTGCGCAGATCGAAAGCAACCGGCCACATCTCGCGTACGATGTCGCTGCTGCCCGCCAGGTCGGCCAGCGACTGGATATCGGCGCTGCCGACCAGCGGATCGCCAGCCGGCACATGGCCGCCTTGCAGCCATTTACGTTCGAACTCACGTACATAGGTGGTGGCCAGCGCGCCGTACTTGCGCAATCCCACACGCCGCGCCTCCATCAGGTCGGGCGAGAAGAACAGCAAGGGCACCACGACCATCGCCACCAGCAGGATGACCAGCACCACGATCTCGTTGCGGAACTCGAGCGCGTCGTTGGCGCCGGTCAGCACGCGGCTGAAGATGATGCCGGAGACAACCACACCCTGCCCGAACAGCACCGGCATGAAGCCGGACACGCTTTCGCCCAGGAAGCCCAGACCGCCGGCACGGTCGGGATGGGTGGCTTTCAACTCCAGCGGGAGCCGCGAAACCTGCCAGAGGAAGCGCCACCAGAGAGCCAGCCGGAAGTACCAGCGTAGCAGCAGGAACTGGAATATGGGCGCGCTGATGTGGACGAACCACCACCCGGCACGGTTCAGGTCGATGCGACCGGCATCGGCGCTGGCGTACCAGGTGTCGGTCTGCAGCGCCAGACCATGTTGCCAGACCCATGGCCCCAGCAGAAACACCAGCGCAAGCAGTGCGATTTCCGCGGCTATCGAGTTGCGCCAGCGCATTGCGCCGGCGATGGCTTCCTCGAATCGAGGCATCGATGCTTCGGCCACGATACCGCGTTCGCGGAATTGCCAGACGATTTCCCGCACCCGCGCATGCACCATAAGTTCCGCAAACAGCAGGATCGGCAATGCGACCAGGAACCTCGCATAGGTTTCCACATCCTGAAGGAACGGCACGACCACGCCGCTCACGGCGTTGCCTTCGGCGACAGTCAGCGCCAACAGCGGTAGCCAGGCCAGCGCCGGAATCACCAGCATACGCCGGTGCACCAGATCCAGCGGCGGCCGAACCAGTCGCGTCTTGAGGAACAACCGGTACAACGGCCCGCCGACAACCAGCGAAAAATCCCCGGTGTCGGCTGCCGTTGCGATGCTGCCATCTGCGGTGGTTTTTGGCGGTTTCATCTGCAACCTGGCAACGAAGGCAGGGAATGCGCAGGGAGATCAAGATGCCGGGCTGAATCCGACAGCTTCCTGCGACGCTTCACGAGCCTCCTCGGGAAGGCCGGACTCGCCCCATACCCTTTGCAGGCGCAGGACGAATCCGGATGCGGCAATCTATGACAAAAGAGCTGCGGCGATGATTACTTCCCAGTGCCTTGTGAGGTATATGGAACGACCGCTCTCTAGGCGGTTACATACCTCACATGCACCTGATCGATGGTGCCGTTGAACTTGAACGGCACCTTGTCGCAGTAGTCAAGAGACACCGGCGATCCGAGCGCTTTTCCGATGTCAAGGCAATCGTTGGCGGTGAACAACAACGGCGCGCTTACCGGAACCGTTCCTTCGGCGAAGAGCTGGCCGTTTGCTTTCAAGGTCACCTTCAGCGGACCGGCAGGCTTGAGCTCGACGTAGGCGGTCTCGACTTCGATCTTGACCTTGCCTGTCGGCAGTTTGTCCTTGGCGCGAATCTTCGTACGCTGGATCAGGAACAGGTTGTACTCGTAGCAGAGGATGCCGTCCTCGACGAAACATGTGAGGCCACCGGAGTTGGAACCCAGTTTGTAGAGCACGCCGTTGGCGTCTTCGGGAATGTCGGCATCGATGGTGACCACATTGGGCTTGTTGCCGAGCGCCGGCGCGCAGAATTCAGGCATGCGCACCGTGCTCCCCGAGAAGGTCCACTCCTTGTAGGGAGGTGCGATGCGCATCTCGGGATGCAGCGCTACCACCCACAGCCCGCCACCGATCGGCAGCACGTTGTTCTTTGTCGCTTCAACCAGGAAGATGTCCTTCATCTGCGCCACTTTCTCCGGCATCTTCGCAGCCAGATCGTTGGCCTGGCTCCAATCCTCTTCCAGGTTGTAGAGTTCCCATGTGTCGGCATCGGGTGTCCACTCGTGGATGCCCGGAGGCAGGCCGGGCAGCCACGGCGTGCGGGGCCCGAATGCCGATGCCATCCAACCATCATGGTAGATGGACCGACTTCCCATGATTTCGAAGTACTGCGTCAGCAGCCTGCCTTTCGCCTTCGAATCGTCGAACGAATACGCGAAGCTCACGCCATCGATGGGGTCCTGGGGGATGCCGTTGACCACCGTGGGCGGAGTGATACCGATTACCTCGTAGATGGTCGGCACCAGGTCGTTGCAATGGTGGAACTGGGTACGTGGGGTGGAATCAGGCTTGATCTTCGCCGGCCAACGCACGGCCATCGGATTGCGCGTGCCACCGAAGTGCGAGGCCAGAAGCTTGGTGCCTTTGTAAGGCGTGCTTCCGGCCCAGGCCCAGCCGGCGTGGTACTGGTTATCGGTCTTGGGCGAGCCAAGCGCGTCCAGACCGCCGAGTTCCTCGAGCGCTGCGATGTGTTGGTCCACCGTGGTCGGAATTCCGTTTTGTGCCAGCAGCTCGCTGATGGTGCCGTTCTGCCCCTCCGACGACGAACCGTTGTCGCCCCAGATATAGAACACCAGCGTGTTCTCTGCGTAGCCGAGCTTGTCGATCTCATCGAGCAACCGACCGACCTGCACGTCCACATGCTCGGCATAGCCGGCAGCCACTTCCATCAGGCGGCGCTGGAACGGCCGCTGGTGCTCCGGAATGCTTTCCCACGACGGCATCGTCTCGTGCCGCGGCGTCAGTTGCGCATTGGCGGGAATCCATCCTTTCTCTTTCGCCCGCTTGAATACGCGTTCCCGGTACGCGTCCCAGCCATCATCGAACTTGCCCTTGTATTTGTCCGCCCATTCCTTCATGACATGGTGCGGGCCATGGATCGCGCCACTCGCCCAGTACATATAGAACGGCTTGTCGGGCTGCATGCCCTTGTGCTTCTGCAACCAGTCGATGGCGTCGTCGGCCAGGTCTTCGCTGAGGTGATAGCCCTCTTCGGGCGTCTTCGGCGGCAGCACTACCGTGGTGTTGCGCACCAGATTGGGTTCGTACTGCGATGCTTCGCCAGCGAGAAATCCGTAGAAGTACTCGAAGCCAAGCCCTGTGGGCCAGCTGTCGAATGGACCAGCGACGGTCGTCTCTTCGGCCGGAGTATTGTGCCACTTGCCCCACGCCGCGGTGCAATAGCCGTACTGTTTCAGGACCTCGGCCGCGAGTGCGCTGCTTTTGGGTATGTGACCGGAGTAGCCGTCCCAGTCATTGGCCAGTTCCGCGATCTGGCCGTTGCCGACGCGGTGGTGGTTGCGGCCGCTCAGCAGCGACGCACGCGTCGGCGAGCACATCGCCGTCGTGTGGAAGCGGTTGTAAGCGATGCCTTCCTTGACGACACGATCCAACGTTCTGGTCTGGACTTCGCCGCCGAACGTAGTGGGAAGGCCAGGGCCCGCGTCGTCGATCAGGATGACCAGGATATTGGGCGCATCTTCTGGCAAGTGCCGCTCTTTCGGATTCGGCTTATAGACCGACTCCTGCATGGTGCGTCCGGCGATGCTGCCCGACCGTTCGCGCGGGAATGGTAGAGAATCCTGCTTTGCAGTCTTTGTGCTCATTTCCTTGCTCCTGATGATTTGACGACAAGACAACCTTCCGGAAACAGATAGCTACGCTCAAGACCGATGCCTGATCTCCCAGCCCGCACGATGCAAGATGACTTCTTCACATCTTCGTGAGGGCGGCATCAGCGGTCGGCATTGCGCACTTTCCTGTGCGCGATCCGTGTGACCAATCCGCGCAGAATCAGGTAGGGCAGGATCGCCAGCACGAACGCGACGACGATCGCCTCGCCCGGATAGACAAAGCGCAGGACGATGACCTGGTAGACAACGTCCAGGATCAGCGCCAGAACGAACACCTTGCCGACGCTCTTCCATCCGTCCTTGACCATGTCCCTGCGGTGGACCGGGTCGGTCAGCAAACTCCAGAAGTACGGCGGTTTTCCGGCCTTGGCGTCTTTGAGCCCCGAGACGACCGCAAAGACCGAGGCCATGACCGGTTGCAGAAGCAGCCTGAACTTCATCGGCCCGCTGACGCGGTCGGTCAAGTTTTCGACGAATCGCATCCACATCTCGTCCATATCGGAGTCCTCGGGACTACTGCTGAAGGAACAGCCAGGCCGAGGTAAATCCACCGGCCAGGATCAGCAGCACCGTCAGCATGATCACCGCACGATGAAGCGGCCTGAAGATCGCCTGCTCAATGTCCCGGTTGACGTGCCAGTAGCGGTACAGCGACCACGCGATAAGCGCCAGACCGATGATGACCATGCCGGCACCGGCGTGCTCGGAACTGCGCAGCATTGGCCCGGTCTGGTCAGAGGCCAGTTTTCCGTGTTCCTGCAGGAACAGGCTGAAGCGGTTGATGGTGATGCCGAAGCCGATCAGCGATATCGATGTGCGCAGGTACGCCAGGTGCGTACGCTCGTTGGCCAGGTGCGAGCGCAGGTCGGCCAGTCCGGTGCGCTTGATCGACAGCTTGGTGCGGTGCGTCGACAGCAAGGTCGAGGCGGTGCCGCTGTCTTTTCCTTGAATGGAACTGGCCAGCTCCTCGGGCAACCCGGGGTCGGGCGACTGCGTCGTATTCATGAGGACTCCTGGGTCAAGCTTGCGGCCTCGAGGTCGCGTTCGAGAAAGAAATTGAGGAAAGTGCGTATCACCGCTATTGCGCCGAGTTGGCCAATGGCTTCCCAATCCGGAGAGATGGCGGTGCGTACAACGTCGGCGGCCAGCATGAATTCCAGACCCAGCAGCAGCCAACGCGCCAAACTGAGCCAAGCGGCGCGGCGCATTCCGTGGGTGACGCGGCCACGCAATAGCGGCCACAAGGAGCGGTAGGCCGCTTCCAGGCCGCCGACCGCGACGACCAGAATGGAAATCGCTTCCAGCGCCAGCGCAACGTATGTCGCGATATTCTTGAAGATATCTTCCACGGTCTACGCTCCGCGGATGACACAGCGGAAGCCAAGATGCGAGGTGGACGTATCCACCGGCTGCGACAGGCGCGCGGCAGGACGATAGCGTTGGCAGTAGTTCGGCGCGCACAGGTGCGATCCGCCCTTTATCACCTTGCGTGGAATGCGGACGTGCGGCTGCGCAGGATCATAGCTGGCGTCCTGCGTACCGCCGCGAGGATTGTTGGGAATGCAGCACGCCTTGGGCGCAGGTTCGGCGTGGCGCGGGCTATACCAATCGCAGGTCCATTCCCACACGTTTCCGATCATGTCCGACAGACCGTACGCATTGGCCGGGTAAGCGCCCACCGGCGAGGTGCCGGCGTGACCATCGTCGGCAAGGTTCTGCCAAGGGAAATCGCCTTGCCAAGTGTTGGCCAGATGCCGTCCGCCCGGAGCCAGCTCATCACCCCAGGCGAATTCGGTATCGCCGCCAGCACCCCGCGCCGCCCATTCCCACTCGGCCTCGTAAGGTAGTCGCTTGCCCACCCAGTCCGCATATGCCTCAATGTCTGCGTATGCCAAGTGCACGACCGGATGGTCGTCCAATGCGGTGATCGAACTGTCCGGACCTTGCGGATGCCGCCAGTTCGCGCCCGCTACGAACTGCCACCATTGATAGGCGTCTCCCAAACTCACCCGGCCCGGCGGCGGCACGAACACCGCCGAAGCTGCCACCAACATCTCCGGATCCGCGTCGGGATAGTCGGAAGCATCGGGAGCCCTCTCGCAGAAGGTGACGTAACCAGTTGCCTCGACGAAATCCCGGAACTGCGCATTGGTCACAGGAGAGGCGTCCATCCAGAAACCATCCACCTTGACCGGATGCGCCGGCGCCTCTTCGGGGTAGTGGCGGTCGGATCCCATCCGGTAGGTGCCCGGTGGAATCCATACCATGCCGGGCAAGCCGGCGAAGTCAGGAGAAGTGGCGGCGGTCGACTGCGCGTTCATCGGCGTTCATCCCGAAGTGAATCGATTGCACTACCCTGGATTTGCATGCCGATGATGCGGAAAGTAAACGGTGCGTCGTGCATCGCTATCGCCACCTCAGTTGTAGGATTACCAAGCCGCGGCTCAGCGGCGTTGGCGAATCGGTGGTTATCGGCAAGCCCCCCATAGCGCACGCGCCCCGTCCGATCGGCCGAAACAGCAACCAACAGCTATGCGCATCCCAAAACCGGGAATCACCGAAGAGCAGTGCGGTCTTGCGCGTTGACGGAAGCCATCATCCTGCCCCCGCTATACGCCTGCCATTGGACCTAGGGCGTACCGCTTGTTCTTGGCCAAACGCTTGGCAGGGGAAACCCACATGCCCTGGCTGTCGCCAGTGGTAGCCGGCGCATTTTGTTTCAGGTTAGCAACCTGGCCGACTCAAACTTCACCGCCCAGGCGGGATCATGACTGACTACGTGAATCATGGTGCGCTCCAGCGTGTTTGCGTAACGCTTTCGCTAGATTCTGTCCAAACAATGCTCCGATCCCTACAGCGGAAAGCGAGGTGGCAATAGGCACAGCGTTGCTTGAAACGAGATCTGCATACGTCAGGCCAAGAGGGAATCTATGCACGTAGTAGATCGCAAGTGCCCAAAAGACCGTGTATACGGCCATGGCGATGGGTGCGAAGTGGGCTCGGCGAGCGATAAATCCTCCGCAGGCGGCTGCAAGCAAGCCGAGTAGTGCGGTGGCAAATTGTGGCGAGGCATGGGCGGTTGACGCCGCGGCCGTGACATGCAGGTCCAGAACACTGCCAAGCGCAATAACAATGGTCAGCATCGCGACGGTGCCAATGACTATGCGCATGACTGTATCCTTTGATTTCGACCTAATCATTGTCTGCCTTGCCACGACAGCGCCACACCCTCCACAGGGCGTGGCGCCGGAGACGCCTAACGGAAGTAGTCATGGCGGTTGATGCCATCAAAAGCTACCTGAAACCAGGCAGCACCGCTTGAAACGACCTCCCAGAGCCGCAGGGGCAGGGATCGTTGCGGCCAAGCTTTTCGCAAAGTTCTTTGTCTCCGTGGACGAATCTGCGCCCCTTCTTGACGTTGGTCTCGGACGGGAATCCTTTGCGGCGCTTGCTCGTTATCTCAAAAGGAAGCCGGGTTGTGGTTGTGACGCTTCATGGGACACCTCCTATGTTGCCCGGAATGGGCTGCGGCATTGTATCCGGAAGCTGGCCTGACGCTTGAATCAGGAGGTCGACCCACGAAGCGGCTTCGGGTCGAAATGGAACCGCGCCTTTTGCGCCGGAGCGGTGTTGCAGATCCGCGCGATACCACACGGTAGCGCTGTCGTTTGCGCCTTGCCCTGGCACAAGATCCATCGGGTTGATCTATCCCAACAAGCGTCGAACACCGCATCAGCTTCCAGGAACATCGGAGACGCGGCCCAGACCAACGGTTCTCAAGCCGTCGCGGCAATCTCCCGCAACGCCTCGACCAAGCGGTCGATCTCGTACTCACGGTTGAACAGTGCCGGCGTCACCCGTACGCACGCGCCTGAGGCCAGGCCGTCGCGATGCACCACCTGGATGCCGTAGGCATCGTGCAGGCGCATGGACAGTGCCTGGTTGTCGGCCAGCGAGGTCCGGCCGCGCAGACGGAACGCGGCGATGGCACTGTGCAGCCGCGGATCATCGCCGCCGAGCAGTTCATAGGCTCCGGTGGCACGCGCCGCATCGACCCAGCGATTGCGCAGCGACAGTAGACGCGCGCGACGCGTCGACATGTCGATCCGGGCATGCAAGTCCAACGCCTCGGGCAGGGCCATGAACGCGGCAAAGTTGGCCGTGCCGGTATGCACCCGCGCCTGTACCGAGCCGTGCGGGTCGGGCTCCCCCATGTACGGGTCGATCCGTCCGGCGCAACCGCGGCGGATATACAGTCCACCCACGCCCACCGGCGCGCCAAGCCACTTGTGGAAGTTGACGCCGACAAAGTCGGCGCCGAGCGCGGCCACCTCCAGACCGACCTGGCCGATGCCATGCGCGGCATCGACGATGACATCGATGCCGCGCGCACGTGCCAGCGCTGCAATCTCGGCCACCGGCAGCAGCAGGCCGTTGCGATGGCTGACCTGGGTCAGCAGCAGCATGCGCAGATTGGGATGACGCTCCATCGCCTGCGCGTAGCTGTCGATCACGCCCTGCCAGGTCGCTGGTTCGGGCAGGGCGATCTCCACCACCTCCACGCCGCGGCGCTGCCGCAACCAGCGCATCGCGGTGATCATGCTGTCGTAGTCGACATCGGCGCAAAGCACCGCATCGCCAGGCTGCAGCCGGTTGTAACCGCCGATCAGGGCGTGCAGCGCCTCGGTCGCGTTGCGGGTCAGCACCAACTCATCGCTGCCGATACCGAGCGCTTCGGCCGCCCGCGCCTGGGCGGCCCGGTAGCGTGCGGGGTACTCACCCCGGGCGAACGACGCGCCTTCGCGATTGACTTGCGCAAGATAGCCCAGGTAGGCCTGTTCGACAGGCCGCGCCATCAATCCCCAGTAGCCGTTCTCCAACGGCACCGGGGAGCGGGCGACGTCGTACAACGCCGCCACCCGTGCCCAGGCATCGGCCGGCACCAGCGCATCGATCTGCGTGCCGGCACCGGCACGGATACCGCCGGCAGCCGCGACCAGCGGCAGCGCGGCGGTGGCCTGCAGCAGGCGGCGACGCGCCGGATCGGCGGACTCAGAAGCGGTAGTGCAACTGCGCATGGACGTTGCGGCCATCGGTATCGTAGGGCGCATTGCGCGAATAGATCAGACCGCGGCTGGCCTGGAACACGGCTTCGTCGGGATAGCGGTCGAAAAGGTTGTCGGCGCCGATCCGCAATGACAACGCGGCGCTGGCCTTCCAGGTCACCGCCAGGTCGAACATCAGCATGTCGCCGAAGTCCTGGAAGATCTCGCCGGTGCTGTTGCCGGTCGAATCGGTCCACTTGCCGTAGTAGCGCGCGCGTGCCATCCATTCCCACCGCGACTGGCCCAGCGTCGCGGACAGACTGCCCTTGTTACGCGGCAGGCGGTCCTCGAAGATCCGCTTCTGTGCCTCGTTGGTGGCCAGCGCGGTGCTGCCTGACGTCACTTCGGTCCGGTTGTGGTTCCAGGCCAGGGTCATGCGCAGATCACCCAACGCCAGCTGGCTGCGGTGGTTGGCGACCAGGTCGACGCCGCGGGTCACGGTATCGAAATCGTTGGTGAACCAGTACACCGAGGTGTAACGCATCGGATTGGACATCGACGCCGGCACCTGCTGGGAGGCCGACGTGCCGAAGCGGTCGTCGACCGCGATCCGGTATAGATCGAGCGAGCCGGAAAATCCGCCCGGGCCCTGCCAGGCCAGGCCCAAGGTCAGCGATTCCGATTCCTCCGGCTGCAGTGGTTTGGCGCCCAGCGCCTGCGCGATCGGATCGTCGGGCGACAACCGGCCAGTGTTGAACACCAGCAGGGTATTGGTGTCCAGGCCCTGGGTAGTGGAGGTCGAATACAACTGACCGGGCGTCGGCGCGCGGAAGCCGGTCGACCAGGCGCCGCGCAGGGCCAGCCCATCGGCCATTTCCCAGCGCGCCGACAGCTTGCCGTTGAGGCTGTCGCCAAAACTGGAGAAGTCTTCATAGCGAAGCGCACCGCCGAGCGAGAAGCGCACGCCCAGCGGCACTTCGACATCGACATAGGCGGCGCGGCTGGTCTGGTCCCAACTGCCGGACTGGGACGGACTGAAACCGGGTGCGCCGCTGGCGTTGGGAGCCAGACCGGCCGCCGCGCCGGGACCGACCGCCCACGATGCGGCGTCGCCCTGGCCGACGGTATAGGTTTCCTTGCGATGCTCGGCACCGAAGGCGACATTGACCGGCGCCTGCAGCGTCGCCAGTTGCCACGGGTAGACGAAGTCCAGATTGAGGTTGGTCTCCTTCTGCTCCAGGTTGCCCAGGTAGAAGTCGGTCGGACTGTCGGGTCCGAGCGAGCCGTTGAAGGAATTTCCCAGGGTGTAGTCGATGCTGCTGCGGCCATGGCCGACGCTCGCATCCCAGCTCAGATTGTCGCCAAGGAGGCCGCGCAGACCACCGAGCACATGCAGGTCCTTGGATTCGTTGCCATACTGCGGCGAGAACCCGACCGGATAAATCGTGCGCAGGTCGAAACCCGGAAACACCGTGGTCTGCCGGTACAGCTCGCTGTTGGTATCGGGGTTGCGCCAGTTGAAGTCGCTGAGCCCATCGCTGGTGCCATACAGGCCGTAGCCGTACAGCGTGGTGTAACCGCCCAGCGACAGGTCGAGATTGAAACCGAACTTGCTGCTTTCCAGTTCCGGCTGGCCCCAGCGCTGCACCGGGTTAGGCACGTCGAGCTCGGGATGGGCCTGCTGGAAGGCGATTGCATCGGGCCGCTGACGCGAGCGCGAGGTGGGATCGGACTGGTTGTGGCTGGCGAACAAGCGTAGCGTCCCACGTTCACCGAGGGCGAAGCCGTAGCCCACATCGCCGCCCCAGGCACGGCCGTCGCCTGCGCTGTACTCGGAGGTGTTCAACGTCACGCTGCCTCCGACGCTGTCGTCGAGGATGATGTTGATCACGCCGGCAATCGCATCCGAGCCGTATTGCGCCGCGGCGCCATCACGGAGCACTTCGATGCGCTTGATCGCCGCAGCCGGGATCTGAGCAAGATCCGGTCCCTGCGCGCCGCGCGCGCCAAGCAGGGCCGAGCGATGGAAGCGGCGGCCATTGACCAGCACCAGGGTGTGATCGGGCGATAGTGCGCGCAGTGTTGCCGGACGCACAAACACCAGACCGTCGCTCATCGGAAGGCGCTGGACCACGAACGAGGGCACCAACTGGGCAAGGATGTCGTTGACATCGCTGGACTCCACCGCGCGCACGTCGTCGGCCGTAAATACATCGATCGGCACCATGGTGTCGAACTGGGTGCGGGTGCCACCGCGGGTACCGGTGACGATCACCGCATCCAAATCGGCGGTGGCCGGTGCGGCGGCTTCGCCGGAGGCGGCAGTTTCGTTGGCGGCAAACGTCGGCGCACAGATAGACATGGCCGAAAGCGCGGCAAGGACCGCGCTGGCAAGGGTGGTTGGTCTCATGGGCTCAAACAGTGGGGAAGGGATGCGGAAGCTTCCGTGCCAAACCGCAGCGCGCATGCTGGACTGCGCTGTTTACCTGCAGATGACAGCGACGGCAGCGCATGCACCTCATGCTGATCTCACCATTGATTGCGCGGATTACCGCATGTTCGGCTCAGAGACCATCGCCAGCGGCCCGGCCGGCCGCCAAGTCTTCGGTACGCCGTGTTTGCGAGGATCACGCGCCTATCATCATCACCCGCGGTGGCCAGCAGGCCGTGAGCAACCCGGCTGCGCAGGTCGCGAACAATCCAACGTGCCGGAGTGTCGGCCCGGACAAGCCGGGCCGACGGTGGAACACGGCAGGCGCGTTACTGCAGCGTCCGGTTCTGGCCATAGTGGACGCTGGGTTGTACCCCTGGCCTTGCGGCCGGGCCCGCATAACCCGTGTCGTACACCGCCCGCGTTTCGCCCACGCGGTTCAGCGGACGCCGCGACGGCCCGAGTGGCTGGTCTTCCACCTCGTCCAGGATGGCGCGCACGGCTTCCACCCCGTCATAGATGGCCTGTCCTATCAGCGGCAGCGTGCGGTCGGCGAACTCGGCCTCGTGGCTGCCTGCCACCACATCGCCGTGCGCCGAAATGGTCTGAGTCAGAAGGTCCAGTGAATCAATCTGGTCCAGGGTAACGCCAAAGGAATAACGTTCGGCGACCGCGACAGAAATCTCCTGCAACTTCTCAGGCGCATCATCTTCGTCTTCGTCTTCGTCTTCGTCCTCTTCCTCTTCCTCTTCCTCTTCCTCTTCCTCTTCCTCTTCCGCAGTCGCTTCCACGTCCGCCGTCTTCGCCTTTCGCTCTGCAGGCTGCGACACCTCTTCCAGCAACAGCTCAACCTGCTCTGACAGCAACGCCAGGCAGACCGCAAGCTCGCCCATGCGTACCTCGGGTGCACTCTCGTCCGCCTCGTCCGACGTGCGCGGCTGCGCCAGCCGGGACAGGAACTCCGTGTAATCGCGCAGCTTATTCAGCCGGAACTGGCTGTTCTCCGGCAGGAAATAACCGGGCATGTCCATCTCATTCGAATCGAATTTCGACATCGTTGCGTCCTCTTTCCATGAAGTGACCCGCAGCCGAACGGCGACGGGAAGTCGGGAGGTTAGAAACCGCTAACAGTCGGCGGGCGTATTCCCCCGAAGGGTGTTGTATTAGCCGCCCTCCCGACGCAGGCATCGCGTCGGCTTGCGCCCGAGGATTGGGCACAAAAAAACCACCGGTTTGACGGAGGTGGGTACCGCTGTTAGAGGAGTTTCTACGCTCCTTGGGACGGAGTCTGCTACTGCGAATGGATGGTGTCAACAGCTGGGCTTTTGCAGGTGTTCTGGGCGTCTGACGGATAGAAGTGGTTGTTCGGCGATATGCGAACGCTTGAGGTAAGCCGTGCCGCGGAGCGGCTTCGGATCGAACGAATTGCTAGGTTTGTTTGCTAACACCGAATGTGACCTTTTTGGACAGCCAGTAGCCAATCAGCTTCCATTCGGTTCCAACGCGCTGGAACACGAACTTCTCCTCCACTGCGTTCGCATTGGTAAAATCTGTACGAACTCCAATTAGGCCGTACTCGCCGGGTGGAGCGCCATCCAACTCTTTGGGGAAGCCAAAACCCTCAATGGTTCGTTTGCCGGCAGCGCCTAGCGGCTTGCGTAGCGTTGCGACGTGACGCGCCCATTCCTGCTGAGACGTCTGCGATTTCAAGACGGGTCCGGCTAATGCCCATGACTCAGCAAATCTGCCCTCGTCGAATAGTGCCGCAATTGTCCTGGCAGCAGCGCGAACTTCCTCTTGCTGGACAGCGGTGCCGGTGTTCACCTGTTCGTCCTCCGCGCTGCCGCCCACTTGAACTGTGCAGGCGGAAAGTAGGGCAACGAGGACTAGAGGAAATCTGGAGATCATGTTCAACGTGCCTGTCATCTGAGCTAGACCGTGCCACGAAACCGGTTCGGTTTGAACGAACTGTTACCCATCCGCCGGCTTACGCTCAACGAGCTTGATGTTGTTGCCTTCAACCAGCCAAAGCGTTCCATTGGGTGGAGTCGAAACGTAGAGAGGTTTTTGGGCCCAGATGCTCCAAAAAACATGAGCCTCCGTAGGGATCGGATCAAGTAGATGGGTAACCACGAGGGCGGCTGCCCGCGGATCGGTCTGCAAAGAAATGCAAGTACGGGTGAATGCTCGCTGCGATACGATATTTGAACCACTAATTTCCATGCGGTACGTGCCGCCAATCGGAACAATATTGTTCTTGGTTGTTCCAGGTATTAAGTAAACAAGCCAATTGCCGTCAACGGGGGACGGAAGAACCACCGAATTGTAGCTGCTGGAGCAAGGTTCGAAATTCGACGCCAAAGCTGCCTGACGAGCAGCGGCCGCACCTGCCTCATAGGCGGTAAGGGGCGTTGGTGACTCTAGCGAGGCTAAGGACCCAGCAACCCCATTTGCAACGGTAATTCGATATAGCGCGGCGGGAGTTTTATCAATGAAAGTTACGACGACACTTCCCTGCTGTTCCTCGGTGATCCAACCGTTGATGCGTTTGTCTTTCTTGAAGCTTCGGACCTTAAAGGCAGCATCGGTAGCGACGGCAGCGGCTTGATCATGGCGATAGATAGTCAAGCCGGTAGTTTCGGCAGAGAGAAGCGCCGGCACTTCTTGTTCTGATGGTAGCTCTTCAGGCAAGGAATCATCAGCGAAAGCGGCGAGGGAGCTGGCGATGAGAGTAATGGCGAGAATGAGACGAGTCATATGGGGTCTCGGAAAGGGCGGCGCCTGAGCTAAGGACGACGGGCTGGACTGAACGAACTATTGGGCGCCATGCTGGGACGTGCGGGTAGCAATTGCAAAATGTGTTCGGACGGCGGACAAATCTGCGAAGTACGGATTGGCTTCCAGATGGTTGATCTCCGTGATGACCTCTGCAAGTAAAGGTCTGTGTGGGGCGGGGACCAACTGATAGGTCCCGCTACCGACGGTGAATTTGTCGCGATAATTTGAGGTGAGGAATTCAGGCGCCAGGGCTGTACCCGCCTCATCCCAGAACAGCCAACCGCCGTCCTCAACGTCGATGCCTTCGCAGTAGGCGTTGGCCGCCGCGGCGGAGGAAAATACAAACAGGGTTCTCTCATCGGTAGCGACGGCAAATATCATGGTGTGTCCAGCGATTGAATTGAACCGATCCGCGAAGCGGCTTGAGTGAGTATCAGGTCTCTGTCTCAGTTGAAATGGAAGACCAGCGAGGCAGATTGTGCTTCTCCGCTGCATACGAAAAATACAAAGCAGTGAAGAAAGAAGCACAGAAGCCTGAAACTACGGCCGTTTCAAGGATGCTTGTCACCACGTCTCCGTACCGAATCCATCGACAGAGCCAAGAAGCCCCTGCAGATGCCGCAACGGTGAGCGGCGCAGTGAATAAGAAGTTCCAAAAGAATCCCGCGAAGTGCGGAGGCGCGACGGCAATGCCGTGGCGCCACATCAGTTTGTGGAGCGGTGGGGCATAGTGACGGGAGCTCAATCCAGAACTAGCCAGGATTTCAAGAGCAACTTCAACGCGCGGCGGGTAGCACATGGGGGCTTGGCGACTGAGTTAATTGGGCGGCGATCAGCTTCGGCTTGAATGAACCGTTGGCCCGCGGGGTTACCGTGGGTGGCTCTCTGCATACGGATGATCTCCAGCACGCCCAAGCCAAGGCGTGAGCGAGGCGAGAGAAATCTCTGTTGCTTTGAAGGAAATCTCCAAATACTGTTGATTGCACCACTGTGGATTTCGACTCCCCGCTTGAATCAAGTCCCCGCTAATGGACACATCAAAGGCGTCACCGTTAGGAGAAACTTGGATGGATCCACTTGTCATGACGCCTGAGCATGCCGACTGTGGCCAAGCAGAGCCACCTTTTGTGTGAACTACGACAACGGAGTCACTGATAGGCGTCGTGCCCGTTACGGGTAGTGGCTGATCGAACCAAATCGTTACCTTCTCGAACGCTTCGTCGTCTACCGTCAGCAGCCGGCCAGGCGAATAGAAGCGGTAAGCGAAAATCGTACCTGTCCCTGCAGCTAGTCTGTGAGCGAACAGACCCATGGAAGTACGATTAGGTGCAGCATCCTTCTCCGGTAGGGCATCGAGCTTGCTGAGGTACGCTGGAACCGCAAAGACGGCGTTCTGAATGAAAAATCCATCGACCCTTTTCCTTTGCACTGGCGAGGACGCGCAGGAGGACAAGAGTGCCAGTACGGCGAATGAGAGGGGTATGGATCTTGTCATGCAACGGCTGACGCCCAAACCGAGCCGCCCCGCAGCAGGACAGCAACCAAGTGCGAATATAGCCGAAGGTTTGCACTTTGGGGCCGCCCTGATGCGGATCGGCCTGAATTGTTAGACCCTGAGCCCGAACCAAGTAGCCAAGCTCGCCACGGTCAGAAGCTGAGCGCCAAGAATAAGAGTAAGCAGATTGTGCCGGAACGCCAAGGCAGATAGTGCCGATCCCGGTATGGAAGCGACCAACACCCCGGCCGCCACAACAAGCAGCCGTTCGGGTTCTTTGAGCGTATGAAGTTGCATGGACAGCGAGCAGGCGAATACAAGAACAGCTGCCGAGCACAGCGCGATCGCAAAGCGTTTCCAGTAAGGCTGTGTTAGAACTTTCTACATGCTGATCCTTGAGGCCTCAACGCTGGAGTTAAGTCGGCTCGCCCTGGCCAACTGCCAGATCAAAGCCGTAACGATGCAGGCGAGAGCTCCTTTACGGAACTGTCAGGCCGCGGCCAGCTTGAGCTTGACAACCCTTTGCAGGTTGACGCTCTGGCGTGCCAACCAAAGATCATGCATGTCCTGCATGGCAAGCCAGCTCTCGGGGCTACGGCCAAGGGCCTTGGACAAGCGGAGCGCCATCTCAGGCGTGACCCGGCTGGTTCCCTTGAGAATACGGCTAAGCGTAGAAGCAGCTACGTCCAGCTTGTCCGCAAGCTCGCGGCCGCTGATGCCATTGGACTCAAGGTAGATGTCAGTGATGAACTCACCCGGATGGGGAGGATTGTGCACAGCCATTAGTGATAGTCCTCATAGTCAAGAACAAATGCGTTTCCGTCCCTGAAATCGAACGTGATCCGCCAGTTGCCTGTAAAAGGGGGGGCGAAGGAAATATCCGTTTGAATTCGATATTTTCTCTGGCCTCTTTTCGGACCCTGGCTAGTTGTTGGGCCTGTGGCCGTAGCTAAGAACCCGGGTGATTTGCCAGTTCCCGTTCTGATTGCTCCACACGATTGCGAAATCAGCGACTCCCTCGCACTTGCCACTTGCGAACTGGCAGAAGCGATGAGATCCCTGTGCAATGGCTCCGAAGTCCTTGACTGGGGAAACCTTGAAAGTGCCAGGGACGAGCTCGCGACGGAAGTTGCCGCACACATATTTCTCTGTGTTGGCGAGCATCTCCTGCCGCGACCAAGTGACGCCACCAGTGTCGTGATAGAACTCAACGTCAGGCGCGAAGTAGCCGGCGTGCTTTTGAAGTTGCTCTGGGGAGCTGCAATTATTGAAAGCGTCGAATACAGCGCTGTCGAGCGCCGAGACAGTCTCAAACAAAGGATCGGCGACTTGTCTGGCGGTTGGGGCGCCGCTTGAGGTGGCGGCGGATGCCCCTAGCGCGGTGGTAGCAATCAAGGCGGCAATCAGCGAGATGAGATTTTTCATGTATGTCTCTGAGAAGGGTGTGACAAGATTTAACACCTGAAATAAGCCGATTTGCGCAGGAATTTCGGCATGAATGAAATAGAAAGAGACTTTTCGCTACTCTCGTGAGAGTGTTGCATTTGGAGCGTTAATTTACCCCGTCATTCCTTGAGTAGCCTTGTCGCCACGTCGCGATTGTAGAGCGTGAAGAACGCAAGAACTGCAAGTGGAGGCAACAAAGATGCCAGCCCGTACAGCAATGCGCTACGACCCTGCCTTTGGGCCGCTTGTGACATGAGCCATGCTGCAAATGGAAACGCGGCCAATGCAAACAGCATGGCCCAGGCAGGGCCATAGCCAAGCTCTTTCAATGCGAGAGACAGCGCTGCTGTGCCGAGAATTGCCAGGACAAGCGCAAATCCGGCTCGTCCTAAGTTTGCTTCCGACTTTACCAATAGATTGAACATGAACCTAGACGCCTGAACTGAGCCAGCCGCGAAACGGTTTCGGATTGAATTGTTGGACCGCGCGTTGCCCTGGATGCAACGTCATTGTGTGGGCGGGCTATCGGGTGATGACGGTGTATGCGGCGCGTCCCGATGTGGAGGTGCAGCGTTCTGATTGTCCATGTCCGAGTAGATCAGCCATGGTTCGCCGGGTGCTCGTCGCAGAGTGAGGGTGAACTTCCCTGTATCGCTCGGCTTGTTGCCGTAACCGTAGCCACCGATGATGTAGGCGACGGTGTCTTCGGCAGCAAAAGCGAACGCGCGTAGCCGTAATGGGCCGCCCCCTTGGCCGTCATAGGCTGCCTGGATAGCTGCGCGTCCGCGAATTGGCGGACGGTTGCTTTGCAGCACGAATCCATCCTCGGCAAACAGCAAGGCCAGGGCTGCCGCGTCGCCCGCGCGCCATGCGCGCTCATAATCGCGAATCACCCGCTCCAAGTCAGGCGGTAATGCGACATTGGGAAGCTCTTTGACGGTGCTTGGTTCTGGTGCGTTCTGCCCAAGTAGCGGCCCCGTCACCAGTATCAAGGCAAAGGCGAGAACGGCGGGCATCAAACGACTCATAGGTCTCAATCCCTTCGGAGTGTTAGCGGTCTAACGTTGAAATAAGCCGCGCCGCGAAGCGGCGTCGGCATGAACGAATTGTTAGGCACGTCCCGTCCAGAGACGCACCAGTTTTACAAACCTATGTTGAAGCACCATTGGCAGTAAGCCAAAAAGAGTGACGCAGAAGACGATACAGCCAACAAATACACCAGCCAAGTTGAGAGCGTAAACGAGCCAGCCGTAGAAGCTGTCTGGCCCAGCGACTCGCTCAGAGCGAATGGCGATGCTGCCCAAGACAGGCAGGATGCCAACCACAGCCCCAACGGAGGCGGTGCCTATGATTGTCTGCTTGAACTGGACTTTATCTATCACGGAACGCGCATAGCGCTGAACTAAGCCGATCCGCGAAGCGGCTTCGGCTTGAATGAATTGTTATGACCCGCGCCGCGAACGCAAAACTTGCTCATGCCTCCTCCATTGGAAAGAACAGATACTCCGTGTCTTTCATAAGGTTTGACTCGGGAAGCTGGTGAACGACGTTGACTGTTACGGTGGGCTCTACGAAGGATGATTGGGAAAACTGAGGGTCGGCCTTAACAGCTGCGACAGCTTGTGCCGCTGCGACCTCCTCACTAGAAGCCTCGACCCTCTTGGTGATGAAGAAGCCTTGTAGCTTGGGCCGCCCAGCGACGGGGAAATTCTCTCCCATCAAGAGTACGGCAACGTTCAATTCGCTTCTCCTGATGATGCGGTGATGCTACTGCCGGGCCTAACGCCTGAATTAAGCCGTGCCGCGAAGCGGCATCGGCTTGAATGAATTGTTAGCCATCACTATGGCTGGTTGGCGTGTGCCTGAGAAAATTCACGCACATCCGCACAAAGCTAATAGAGAACAAAGTGGCAAAGAGTGCGTACACGATTACCGCCACTAAAAGCGCTGCTGGACCGAAAGTCATCTCTAAACTGCCCCCCATGGACTGCTCGAAAATCCACCAAATTGGGAGCAGGAGAATACTGGCGAGAACTCCATACCGCCCAGGGAGGCGTGTCTTGGCGGCTACAAGCGAGGCGGCTACTACAACACAGAGAAAGGCCAGAACAGCAACGGCGAAACTAATCGTACTAAAGGTACTGAGCGCATCAAGCTCATCTGGCGTTGGCGGCCTTACATCAACGACTTGCGGGGAAGTGGGCATGATGGCTAACAGCTATTGGATCGCAATAATGCGACATAAACCCGATTCTGAAGAGCGCCGAGGGTGGCGTCAAACGATGGAACGGTTTGGATATCAATCGCTTGCGAAAGGGATGGACTGCGCTGGGGTGCCGGGATATCCGGTGTTATCTGACCGGGTTGTCGTCGTGAGACTTATGACAGACTCCTGGTGCCGCAATAGCGGGCGTTCCGGGCCACAGCAATCCGCGGCAAAAAACAAAAAGGCCGGACTCGCGTCCGGCCTTTCTGGTGTTTTGGTGGAGAGGATGGGGATCGAACCCACGACCTCGTCATTGCGAACGACGCGCTCTCCCAGCTGAGCTACCCCCCCACGGGGCGAGGCGAAGTTTAACGCTCCGGGGCTGCGGCTGCCAAGTCTGGGACTGGCTGGTTCAGCAACGGGCTCAGCAGCGGTTCCAGCTCGGTGCGCCGCCAGCCGCCCAGCGCGGCCGGCCATTGGCCGGTGTCCAGCAGCGCTTCCAGGTAGCGGCGCGAGGCCAGTACGCCGTCGGGCAGGCCCAGCTCGGCGCTGCGCTGCGATACCGCGTCCTGCAGCCGTTTCAGCGCCGCCTTGTCGCTGTCGCGTGCGGCGCGGGCCAGTGGCGCCTGGGCTTCGTCGTCCAGCGGGGTGGTCAGCGCAGCCCAGATGGCATCGCCCAGCTTGCGCGGCGCCTTGGGGTGGCTGTCCAGCTGCGATTGCAGCGCGGCGCGGTCGCTGGGCGGGTTGCGGGCCAGCATTACCGCCAGTTCGTTGTCCAGAATCCAGCTGCGCGGCTTGTCGCTGGCACGCGCCTGCGTATCGCGCCAGCGCAGCAGGCGCACCAGCCGGCGTTGCGCATCCGGTTCCAGGAACTGCGCGCTGCGCATGGACAGGTGCGGCCAGCGTTCGGCTTCGTCCAGGGCGGCCTGCTCGGTGAAACGCTGGCAATCCTGAACCAGCCAGGCCTCGCGGCCGGCCGCGCGCAGTTTTTCCTGCAACGCATCGTGCAGCGCGAACAGGTATTCGACGTCGTCGGCGGCATATTCCAGTTGCGCGGAACTGAGCGGGCGGCGCAGCCAGTCCGAGCGGGTTTCGCCCTTCGGCAGGGCCACGCCGGTGATCTGCTCCACCAGCTTCTGGTAGCCGATGCCGCCGGCCACGCCGGCCAGGGCGGCGGCGATCTGGGTGTCGAACAGCGGCGTGGGCACGGTGTTGCAGGTGAACTTGAAAGCCACCAGGTCTTCGCTGGCGCTATGCATGATCTTGAGCACCGAGGTGTCGGCCAGGATGGCCTTCAACGCATTGGTCATTCCGGGCGCCAGCGGGTCGATCAGCAGGATCTGGTCGCCGATCGCCATCTGTACCAGCGCCAGTTGCGGCCAGTAGGTCCGTTCGCGGACGAACTCGGTATCCAGGCCGATGCGGGTGGGCTGTTGCTGCAGATGCAGTCGCAGGGCGTCGGGGGTATCGATCCAATGGGGCACGCAATCTCCGCTGAATGCAGGGTTTGATCAGGCAGGCGACAATAGCCTAACGTCGCACGGCCGGATACCTTCGCGCCGGATGGAGGAGCATGCGAGCCGCCCGAATCCTGTTGTTGCTGCTGTGCCCGCTGGTGGCCGCGGGCGGCTGTTCGCGGGATCCGGACGCCTCCGGAAAAGGCGCGGCGGCGGCGGATGCGGCCCCGCGCATGCCCACGGTCACTGTGACCGGCGACGACAGCGGCACCGCGGCCTTGAACTGGCAGTCGCCGGTGGTGGTGATGGCGGAGGGCGAAGAAGGCCTGGCCGCCGCCCGCCGCGCCGCCGCCAGCGCGCTGCAGGAAGGGCGGCTGTACGCCGACGGCGAATCGGCGATTCCGCTGTACCTGGCCATTCTGGCCCGCCAGCCGGACGATGCCCGCGCCACGCAGGGACTGGAGAAGGCGCTGGACCAGTTGCTGAAACAGGGCAACGAGGCGTTGCAGAGCGCCGATGACGACGATGCGGCGTTGCAGCGGGCCAGCACCATCGCCGCGGTGGCGCGCACGCTGAAAGCGGACGACGAGGCGGTAGTGGCCTATCTGGGCCGGGTCGATGAAGCCGACCAGTGGGCGCGGCTGAATGCGGCCAGCGAACGCGAACTGCGCGAGGGAAGGCTGGGCGAGCAGGGCGGCGGCGCGCTGGCCGGTTTTCGCGAAGTGCTGAAATGGAAACCGGGCCAGCCGCGGGCGCTGCAGGGCGTGGCGGCGGTGGAAAGCGCGCTGATCCGGCGCGCCGAGGACGCCGCGCAGGCCAGCGATTTCGAGGCCGCAGAAGCCTGGCTGACGCATGCGGCCACGGTGCGCGAGGCCTCGCCGACCATCGACGACGCGCGCGAGCGCATCGCGGCGGTGCGACTGGCCCGCATCATCGAACTGCGCGACGGCGGCCTGCGCGATATCGCCAACCCGCTGGGGCTGAAGGCGGCGCGGGAAAAACTGGCCGAAGTGCTGCGTATCGCCGAGCCGGGCGACCATGTGGCCGCCGATTTCCGCGAACGTATCGACCTGGCGACCTACTACGGCCTGTTCCGCCCGGGCCAGGCCTTCACCGACAACCTGCGCAACGGCGGCCGCGGCCCCGAACTGGTGGTGGTGCCGCATGGCGGCTACCGGATGGGCGCAGAAGAAGACGAACTGGGCGCCAGCGAGGCCGAGCGGCCGGCCCATTACGTCCGCTTCAACCGTGGTTTTGCGATGTCGCGGCACGCGATAACGGTGGGGCAGTTCCGCCGCTTCGTCGAGGCCACCGGCTACCGGCCGCGCGCCACCCGCCGCGGCCATTCCATCGTCTACGACGAGCGCAGCGGCAATTTCGCCCGCCGCAGCGGGGTGGACTGGCAGTCCGACTACAGCGGCGCCAAGGCCGCCGACGACATGCCGGTGCTGCATGTCAGCGTCTACGACGCCGAGGCCTATGCCGACTGGCTGGCCCAGCAGACCGGCCACAGCTACCGCCTGCCCAGCGAAGCGGAGTTCGAGTACGTGCTGCGCGCCGGCACCCAGGGCCGCTACCCGTGGGGCGGTTCCGGCGTGCCGCCGGCCGATATCGGCAACCTGACCGGCGGCAATGACGTTTCCCCCAGCGGCCGGCGCTGGAACAACGCCTTTGTCGGCTACGGCGATGGCTACTGGGGGCCGGCGCCGGTCGGAAGGTTCCGCGCCAACGCCTGGGGCCTGCACGACATCAGCGGCAATACCAGCGAATGGGTCGCCGACTGCTGGCATGCCAGCTACCGGCGCGCGCCGGCCGATGGCGCGGCCTGGTTCAATCCCGGCTGCCGTTCGCGGGTGGTACGCGGCGGTTCCTGGGCCAGCGCGCCGGTGCAGGCGCGGGCGGCATGGCGTTCGTCGTCGGATTCGGATATGACTAATGCGCGGGTGGGTTTCCGCGTGGTGCGGGGCATCTGAGCAGGGCAAGGAGAGGGCGATGAGGAACGATCCGTTCGGCCGCGGGCGCCAGGACCCGCGCGGCGCGCAAAGGCGCGGCCTGTTCGGCAATGTGCGCTGGTGGGTGCTGCTGGCATTCGCCGGCTATGCGGCTTTCTATTGGTTCTCCAACCGGGTGGTGGATCCCTACACCGGCGAGAAGGTGCTGATCGACGGTTCGATCGGCATCGAGGAAGAAAAGGCGCTGGGCCTGCAGGCCTACCAGGAAATCCTGTCGCAGGAGCGCCCGCTCGATCCCAACTCGCAGGTGGCCCGGCAGGTGCGGGAAATCGCCCGCCGGCTGATCGACAAGGTCGGCGTGGTCGAAGCGGCCATCGCCGCCGAGCACGGCCAGCAGCCCAATGGCGCCTGGAAGACCTTCGACTGGGACGTCAACGTCATCCAGTCCGACCAGGCCAACGCGTTCTGCCTGCCGGGCGGCAAGATGGCCGTCTACACCGGTCTGCTGCCGGTGGCGCAGAACGCCGACGCGGTGGCGGTGGTGATGGGCCATGAAATCGCCCACGCTTTGCTGCGCCACGGCGCGCAGCGCATGTCGCAGCAAAAGCTGACCCAGATCGGGCAGATGGCCGGTGCGATGAGCGGCATGGACCCGCAGCAACAGCAGATGGTGATGGCGGCGATGGGTTACGGCTACCTGCTGCCGTACGCGCGTTCGCACGAAACCCAGGCCGATGAGGTCGGGCTGATGCTGGCCGCTGCGGCCTGCTTCAATCCGCAGGAAGCGGTGCCGCTGTGGCAGCGCATGGGCGAAGCCAGCGGCGGGCAGGCGCCGCCGGAATTTTCCTCCACCCACCCCAATCCCGGTACCCGCATCCAGAACCTGACCGCGCTGATGCCCAAGGCGATGGCATACCGGCAGAAGTTCTGCGAGTCGGCGCAATGAAAGCTTTTGCCGGATTGCCGCTTGCGCTGGCCGCGCTGGCGTTTGCGTTGGCGCTGGCCAGTCCCGCCGCGCACGCCGAGGTCAGGGACACGGCGCCGAATGGATTCACGCTAGAGAATTCGCAGTGGGTGCCGGCGCCGCCAGATGTCGCGTGGCGGGCCTTCGTCGATGACGTCGGCCAATGGTGGCCGGCCGATCACACCTGGTGGGGCGATGCGTCCAGGCTGTCCATTTCGGAGAAGGCCGGCGGCTGTTTCTGCGAAACCGATGGCCCGCGCCAGGCCTGGCACATGAGCGTCAGCTTCGTCGATCCAGGCAAGCTGATGCGGATGACCGGCGGCCTGGGCCCGTTGCAGGGGATGGGCATCGGCGGCGCGCTGGAATGGCGCTTTGTGCCGGAGAACGAGGGCACCCGCATCACCCTGTGGTACCGCGCCGGCGGCTACACCCCGGACGACCTGAGCCAGTTCGCACCGGTCGTCGACCGCGTGCAGAGTCTGCAGTTGGGCGGACTGGCCGAGCATCTGCGCAACCAGGTACCGTCGCCGTAACCCTTCCTGTAGGAGCGACGGTTTTCAACAGCCGAATGGCTGGTCAAGTCGCGATGAGGCTCTACCGGTGAAGCCTCATCGCGACTTATGTCGCTCCTGCAAGTAGGCGACATGGCGCATTGTGGGGGTCGCGCCGGCATGCCGGCACCGGTGAGTCGCTCCTACAACCCGCGGGGATTACAGCCGGGCAAACAGCGTGCTCAGCACCAGCAATCCGAAGCCGGCGACCACCAGCCAGAACGCATGCGGCGCCAGCACTGGCAGGTAGCCCAGCCGTGCGGCGATGCCGCCTGCGCCCAGCAGCAGCGCGATCAGCCAGACGCCGAAAGTGGGAGGGGTGAGTCTCATCGGAAAGCTCCTGTCGGATCAGTGGCGAGTGGGAACGATGCGGCGGGCAGGGCTCAGAAGCCCATCAGCAGACCGCCGTTGACGGGAATATTGGCGCCGGTGATGTAGCCGGCCGAGTCTTCGGCAAGGAAGGCCACCGTGCGTGCGATATCGGCCGGTTGGCCGATGCGGCCGACCGGCACCGAGGCGACGATGCGCTCGCGCACCGCATCGGGCATGGCGCGGGTCATCGGGGTTTCCACATAGCCGGGCGAAATGCTGTTGACGGTGATGCCCTTGCTGGCGACTTCGCGCGCCAGCGACATCGTGAAGCCATGCAGGCCGGCCTTGGCGGCTGCGTAGTTGCTCTGGCCGAAGTTGCCGGTCTGCCCGCTGATGGAACTGATATTGATAACCCGCCCGAAGCCGCGCGACTGCATGCCTTCGATGGCGTGCCGGCACAGGTTGAAGGCGCTGTCCAGGTTGACCCGCAGCACCGCGTCCCACTGCGCGAGTTCCATCTTGCGCAGCGTGGCATCGCGGGTGATGCCGGCGTTGTTGACCAGGATGTCCAGCGCGCCGAACCGCTGCTGGACAGTGCCCACCAGCGCAGCGCAGGCGTCGAAGTCGCTGACATCGGTGGCTTCCAGATGGATGTCCAGGCCGGCGATGGCCTGTTCGAACCCGGCTTGGCGCTCGGGCGTTGCCGGCAGATCGACGGCCACCACCTTGCAACCGGCCGTGGCCAGCGTGCGGCAGATTTCCAGGCCAAGCCCGCCGATGCCGCCGGTGACCAGCGCGATACGTTGATGCATTGTGACTCCCCAGACTCCAGACAGCGCCGGCCGGTGCCGGGCATTAAAAAGCCCGCACGCTGCCGTGCGGGCCGTGCATTGCGATAGCGGGCTTCAGCGTACGCGCGATTTGGGCGGGGCTTCCCGCGGCGCATCCTTCTTGACCGTGGTCGGGCGACCCATGCCGCCGCTGAGGTTGCGCTGGAATTCCTGCCACAGCTCCAGGTTGCGCTCGGTCAGCTGGTTCATCATGGTCCAGGGCGTCTGCCCCAGCAGGTTGCCCATCTGGCTGCGGAACTGCTGCTGCTGTTCCATGAACAACTGCATGCTGCGCTCCAGGTAGCTGCCCATGAAGCCCTGCAGCGAGTCGCCGTAGAAACGGATGATCTGGCTCAGCAACTGGGTCGACAGCACCGGCTCGCCGTCCTGTTCCTGCTCGCTGATGATCTGCAGCAGCACGGTACGGGTCAGATCATCGCCGCTCTTGGCGTCGCGGACTTCGAAATCCTCGCCGTCGACAATCAACTGGCGAACGTCCTCGATGGTGATGTAGCTGGAAATCTCGGTGTCGTAGAGACGGCGGTTGGGATACTTCTTGATGATGCGGATCGCAGCCATTGAGCAACCACTCAGAATACGTATGCTGCGCAGCATGACGCAGCGCAGCAGCCCTTGCAACAGGCCGGAGGTCAGGGGCCCCTGTTCAGCAAGTAAATTGCTGCGCAGCATTGAAGCCGGGAATGGGGAAGAGGAAACGACGCTTAGCCTCACTCCTCACTCCTCACTCCTCACTCCTCACTCCTCGTTCCTCTCTCCTCGTTCCTCTCTCCTCGCTCGCCCTCACCACCCCATATGGTGGCCGCCGTTGATGTCCAGGTTGGAGCCGGTGATCCAGGCGGCCTGTTCGTCGACCAGGAACGCCACTGCGTAGGCGATCTCTTCCGGCTTGCCCAGGCGGCCGGTCGGGATGTCGGCGGCGATCTTGGCGCGTACTTCCTCGGGCACGGCCATCACCATGTCGGTGGCCACGTAACCGGGCGACACGGTATTGACGGTGATGCCGAGCTTGGCATTCTCGCGCGCCAGCGAAATCGTGAAGCCGTGCATACCGGCCTTGGCCGCGGCGTAGTTGGCCTGGCCGTACTGGCCCTTGAGGCCGTTGATCGAACTGATCTGGATGATCCGGCCCCACTTGCGTTCGCGCATGCCCTCGATCACCGGACGGGTCATGTTGAACACCGAATTGAGGTTGGTGTCGATGACATCGCCCCATTGCTGGGCGCTCATCTTGTGGAAGGTGCTATCGCGGGTGATGCCGGCGTTGTTGATCAGGATTTCGACGGGCCCGAGTTCGGCTTCCACCTGCCGCACCATCGCCTCGGCTTCGGCGGGATTGCAGACATCGCCCTTGAACAATGCAATGTCGTAGCCGTCGGCCTTCATCTGCTGCTGCCAGGCCTTGGCTTTTTCCTCGTTGCGGTAGTTGGTGGCTACCCGATGGCCGTTGCCGGCCAGTTTCTTGCAGATGGCGGTACCGATACCTCCGGTGCCGCCTGTCACCAGAGCGACGCGTGATGTCATGGGGGAATTCTCCGGATAACCGCCGGAACTGACGGTCCGACCGATTCTAGACAGCGTTCGCGCCAGCTTCGTTGTGCGGTGCAGCGAAATCGATCGAAGCGCGTTTGGGCAGCCGTTGCGGATCGAAATCGCGCACCGCGCGGGCCAGCAGGGCCTCGACACTGCGCGCATCGGCCAGGGCGGCTGCGTCCTGCCCAAGCAGGCGCCAGGCGGCGCGCAGTGCCGGCAGCGGATCGGCCGCATCCACCGGCAGTGCCGCCAGCGATTTGGACAGCTTGCGGCCGTCCTGGCCGGTGACCACCGGCAGGTGCAAGTAGCGCGGAATGGGCAATCCCAATGCGCGCTGCAGCAGGATCTGGCGCGGGGTGGAATCGAGCAGGTCGGCGCCGCGCACGACATCGGTGATGCCCTGCGCGGCATCGTCGACCACCACCGCCAGCTGGTAGGCCCAGTAGCCGTCGGCGCGCCTGAGCACGAAGTCGCCGACCTCGGCATACACGTCCTGCCGGTAATGGCCCTGCAGGCCATCGTCGAAACCGACCACGGCCCCCTGCGGCACCCGCAATCGCACCGCCGGGTCCGGGCGCAGCGAACCGCTCACGCAACCATGGTGGATGCCGTCGTTGGCCGCCAGGTCGCTGCGGCTGCAATGGCAGGCGAAGGCCTGGCCGTCGGCGAGCAACTGCTCCAGCGCGCGCCGGTACAGCGCCGAACGCCGGCTCTGCCACTGCACCGGACCGTCCGGCTGCAAACCGAAGGCCGCCAGCGTGTCCAGTTGCTGCTGCGCGGCGCCGGCGACTTCGCGCGGCGGATCCAGGTCTTCGACCCGCAGCAACCACTGCCCGCCGGCATGGCGGGCCAGCAGCCAACTGCCCAGCGCCGCCAGCAGCGAACCCAGGTGCAACGGCCCGGTCGGGGAGGGCGCAAAGCGCCCGCGGTAGACGGACGAATCCGGCAGCGATGCGGTGGCGGCGATAGCTGAATGTCCGGTCAGGAATCGGCTTGAATTCTATCCGCCGCGGCCGCAGAACAACGACACTTCTTTCCATGGCCAGCCTTCGGAGGCTCCCTGTGTTCACCCGCGTCGCGTTGTTCCTCGCCACCAACTTTGCCGTGCTGATCCTGGCCGGCATCGTGATGCGCGTACTCGGCGTCCACCCGCAACAGATGAGCGGCCTGCTGGTGATGGCGGCCATCTTCGGCTTCGGCGGTTCGCTGATCTCGCTGCTGAGTTCCAAGTGGATGGCCAAGCGGGCCACCGGCGCCCATGTCATTGCGCAGCCGCGCAACGAGGCCGAGCAGTGGCTGTTGCTGACGGTGCAACGGCAGGCGCAGGCGGCCGGCATCGGCATGCCGGAAGTGGCCATCTACGATGCGCCGGAAATCAACGCCTTCGCCACCGGCGCCAACCGCAACAATGCGCTGGTGGCCGTGTCCACAGGCCTGCTGCGCGGCATGAACCGCGACGAGGCCGAAGCGGTGCTCGCCCACGAGGTCAGCCACGTCGCCAACGGCGACATGGTGACGATGGCGCTGCTGCAGGGCGTGTTGAACACCTTCGTCATCGTGCTGGCGCGGGTGGTCGGCGGCGTCATCGACAGCTATCTGTCCGGCAATCGCGAAAGTCGCGGCCCGGGCATCGCCTATTTCTTCATCGTGATGGCGCTGGAGGTGGTGTTCGGCCTGTTCGCGACGATGATCGCCATGTGGTTCTCGCGCCGCCGCGAGTTCCGCGCCGATGCCGGCGGCGCCAGCCTGGCCGGCCGCCACAAGATGATTGCGGCGCTGGAACGCTTGGGCGCGCAGCAGCGCCCAAGCACGCTGCCGGCGCAGGTGGAGGCATTCGGCATCGCCGGCGGCATCGGCCAGGGCCTGAAGAAGCTGTTCCTCAGCCATCCGCCGCTGGAGCAGCGCATCGCGGCATTGCGGCAGGCGCAGGCGACGATGGTGTGAGGGGTCGTCCCGGTGTTTTGATTGGCAAAGCCCGCCTATTGGCGGGCTTTTGTTAAGCGGTGTGTCGTTGAGGACTTTGTCCGCTTTGCTGTTGAAGAGCGTTTCGCGCCTGTAGGCGCGAGTTACTTGACCAGCCATTCGGCTGTTGAAAAGCGCTTCTTTGCTTGTGCAAAGAAAGATAACCAAAGAAAGCACACCCCAGGCGGCGCGCCCTTCGGGTGCGTGAGCGGGACAGGACACGGACCCGCCGCGCAAAGCGCGGTGGGCGCGCCGTAGGGTGGCCTTTCTTTTGGTTACTTTTCTTTGGCCACGCAAAGAAAAGTGACTCGCACCGACAGGTGCGAAAGCCTTTGCGTTGCTTGGTCTATGAAAGCAAGGATATTGGATCCTGCCCTCGCGGGAATGACGAGCAAAAGCCGCGCATTCAAGCCTTCTCTAGAGGATATAGAGGAAACTTAGATCGAAAGCGGAGCAAGCTCCGCTTTACGAGAAATCGTAGTTCATCAGCGGCCCTGGCGTGGCCAGGAAGTTGCCTTCCACGTAATCCACCGCCGCGGTGAACAGGAAACTCATTGTTGCCGCGTCCTGCACATGCTCGGCGATGGTGATGATGCCCAGCGCCTGCGCGCGTTCGGCAATCTCGCGGATCTTCTGCTGGTGTTCCGGGACCTTCTGCATCTCCTCGGTGAACACGCGATCGATCTTGAGGAAGGTCGGCTCGAAGTGGGACAGCAGCTGGAAGGAGTCCAGGCCCGCGCCGAACTGCTCCAACCCCACCTTGCAACCCAGCTTTGACGCGCCGGCCTGGAATGCCTGCGCCTGGCGTAGGTGGGTGAACACCTTGGCTTCCGGCGTTTCCAGCCACAGGCTGTCGCCGGGTACGTCGTGCGCCGCCAACTGCTTGGCGATCAGTTGCAGCAGTTGGGCGTCGGCAAACGATGCCGGGCTGACCTTGACGATCAGGCGGGTCGGCTGGCCCTTGTTCTTGCGTTCGGCCAGCACCTCGATGGCGCGGTTGACCACCCAGCGGTCGATGGCGCCCAGCAGGTTGTGTTCCTCGGCGATACCGATGAACGACTGCGGCGTGACCAGCTCGCCGCCCGAATCCAGCCGCAGCAGCGCTTCGTAGACTTCGCCGGTTTCGCCCTGAAGGCTGACCACCGGCTGGTAGTGCAGCAGGAAATTGCCGTTGGTCAGGGCCTTCTGCAGGCGATCGATCCAGTTCTGGATGCGTTCTTCCTCGGCGCGGTCGACCGCGCCGGGGTCGAAAATCTCGAAGCGGTTGCCGCCCAGGCTGGTGGCGGCCTGCAGACTGTCGGTGGCGCGGGTCAGCACCTGGCCGACGCTGGCGATCTTCTCGCCGATCTGCACGCCGCCGATGCTGCAGGTGACCGAGACCGAACGCTCGCCGACATTGACCACATGCGAAGCGAAGGCCGCGCGCAGTTTTTCGGCCAGGCTGCTGGTGTCCTTGTGATCGCCGCGCAACAGCACCGCGAACGTGCGCTCGCCGAAGCGCGCGGAGATCGTGCCGGCGGGCAGTTTTTCGGTCAGGCGCGCAGCCAGCGCGGCGGCAAAATCGTCGGCCGAGTCCAGGCCGATGTCCTGCAGCAGGCGCTGGTAGTGGTCCGGTTCCACCAGCAGCAGCGCGAACTGGCTTTCGCCGCGCGCCACCTGGCTGACCGAATCCTCGAGTTCGCGCAGGAAGGTCGGGCGGTTGAGCAGGCCGGTGACCAGATCGCGCTGGCGCAGGTCCTCGACTTCGCGGGCCAGCTCCGGATCGAATTCCTCGCGGCGGCGGAACACCACCTGTACGCAGGGTTCGCCTTCATAGGTGGCGGTGGCGAATTCCAGCGTGGCCGGAAACTGGTCGCCGTCCAGGCTGCGCGCTTCCAGTTCGAACCGCGGCGGCGGCGCTTCGCCCTTGCCCAGCTGCTTCAACAGCGCCTTGAAATCGTTGACGTACTGCGGGGCCACCAGGTCCAGCAGCGACAGGCCCTCGATTTCGTCGAAGGACTCGTAGCCGAACATCTCCAGGTAGGCCTCGTTGGCGCGGATGTGCATGCCCTCGTGGATGTAGGCGATGGGGTCGCGCGAGGAGGCGATCAGCGCGTCGCAGCGGCGTTCGGTCTCGCGCAGTTGGCCTTCCAGCCGGCGCAAGGCGCGGCGCGCATCCAGATCCGACCATTCGGTCCGTACTACGTTGAGCAGGTGATCGTTGTGGCCGCGCAGCGCGATGGCGCGGGCGCCGCTGGCCAGATCGCCGATCAGATCGGCTTCGTTGATCGTCTCGGACATCACGATGATCGGGATGTCCTTGCCGCTGGCGTCGACCTGCGCCAGCACCGTCGACAGCGGGATGGTCCGTGCCGAGCGGGCAGCCAGCACCAGATCCATTGGCTGGGTCTTCACCGCCTGGGCCAGTTCATCGGCATCCAGGGGCCGCAGCGGCCGGACCGCGATGCCACCGTTGCGGAGCGCGCTGACAACGGCTTCGGCGTCTTCGCCGCTGTCGTCGATGATGGTCAAGCGCAAGGTGGTGTCTTTGCCGATCTGCATGCAACGGTTCCGCCGGGGGAGCGCGTTTAATACACGAAAGGGGCCGGAGGCGTCCAATGCCGGCGTCCCAAAAGCCGGCAAGCCGCGCCCGGTGGCGCTGCAAAGGCTTTCCGGGCCTTACAGCGGCCGTTTGCCGGTGTCCCCGGGAATTTCCCGCACCAGCCGCGGTACCAGGTAGCCGGACAGGCGGGCGGCCAGGGCGGCATGCAACTGGCGGGCGCGGCCGTCGTCGACTTCGTAGTGGGCCACGCCGGCCACCCGATCCAGCTGGTGCAGGTAGTAGGGCAGCACGCCGGCGGCGAAACTGCGCTCGCTCAGCGCAGCCAGCGCCTCGACGCTGTCGTTGACTCCGCGCAGCAGCACCGCCTGGTTGAGCAATTGCACGCCGCTGCCGCGCAGGCGCGCCAGCGCGCCGTCGACCGGGGCGTCGAACTCGTTGGCATGGTTGGCGTGGATGACGAAGGCGACCGGCCAGGGCAGGGCGGCCAGCCAGGCCTGCAATGCGTCGTCGACGCGCTCGGGCAGCACCACCGGCAGCCGGCTGTGGATGCGCAGCCGCTTCAGGTGGGGGATGCCGGCCAGCGCATCGGTCAGCTCGGCCAGCTTGGGCGTGGCCAGCGACAGCGGGTCGCCGCCGGACAGCAGCACTTCGTCGATGCCCGGGTCGCTGCGGATGGCTTCCACCGCTTCGCGCCAGCCGTCGCGGGCGGCGGTCTCCTCGGCGTACGGGAAGTGCCGGCGGAAGCAGTAGCGGCAATGCACCGCGCAGCTGCCGGTGGCCACCAGCAGCGCGCGCGCCCGGTACTTCTGGATGACGCCGGTGGCGGTCTTGGCGGCGCCGTCGCCGACCGCGTCCAGGCCAAAACCTGGCACGGGCCGCATCTCCTCGTTCACCGGCAGCACCTGCCGCAGCAACGGGTCGTCAGGGTCGCCGGGGCGCATCCGCGCCACGAATCCGCGCGGCACCCGCAGCGGGAATTGCGCGGCCGCGGCCTCGGACAGGCGCTGGGCCTGCGCCTGCAGGCCCAGCATGGCCAGCAGTTCGCGCGGATCGCGCACGGCATCGCGCCAGAGCTGCTGCCAGCGGGGCGGCTGCAGCGTTGCGGTGGCTGCGGGCTGTATGGGGATATGCGCTGCGGTTATCATATCGGTCTGAAAACAAGCGCCCGCCGGTCCCGGCAGGTTTCCCATTCTATCCGGCCGGCCGCTTCCGCGGCGGTTTTGCCTTATCCGAGGAGCTGCACCATGGCCAGTTACGGCATGAACGACGTCAAGAACGGGATGAAGATCCTGGTCAACAACGAGCCCTGCATCATCACCGACACCGAGTACGTCAAGCCGGGCAAGGGCCAGGCCTTCACCCGCGTGAAGTACCGTTTCATCAAGTCCGGCCGCGTGGTCGAAATGACGATGAAGGCCACCGACGATGTGGAAGCCGCCGACGTGGTCGACACCGACATGCAGTACCTGTATTCGGACGGCGAGTACTGGCATTTCATGCAGCAGGAAACCTTCGAGCAGGTGCAGGCCGACAAGGCCGGCATGGGCGGCGCCGAAAAGTGGCTCAAGGGTGAGGAAGACTGCGTGGTGACGCTGTGGAACGGCACCCCGATTGCGGTGCAGCCGCCGAACTTCGTCGAACTGAAAATCGTCGAAACCGACCCGGGCGTGCGCGGCGACACCTCCGGCGGCGGCGGCAAGCCGGCCACGCTGGAAACCGGCGCGGTGGTGCGGGTGCCGCTGTTTGTGGGCCAGGACGAAATCATCAAGGTCGACACCCGCTCCGGCGAATACGTCAGCCGCGTCAAGTGAAGCAATGGCCCGTGCGCGCAGCGCACGGCTTTGCCATTGCTTCACCCCGGCGCAAGCCGGGGTCCAGCGCCTTGAAGCTTTTGCTTTTGCCGGACCGAGGTAGGTTAATGAGGCGCGCAGCGCACGGCTTTGCCATTGCTTCACCCCGGCGCAAGCCGGGGTCCAGCGCTTTGGAGCTTTTGCTTTTGCCGGACCGAGGTAGGTTAATGAGGCGCGCAGCGCACGGCTTTGCCATTGCTTCACCCCGGCGCAGGCCGGGGTCCAGCGCCTTGGAGCTTTTGCTTTTGCCGGGCCAAGGCAAACAGCGAGTCACCGGATCCCCGCCTGCGCGGGGACGACGAACCCCATTCCAAGACGGCAGCGCATGTCCGAATCCTTTGCTCCCCCAGAAACCTGCGACCTGCTGATAGAAGCCGGCTTCGTCATCCCGGTGCAGCCGGCCGGCGCGGTGCTGGAAAACCACGCGGTGGCGGTGCGTGGCGGCGAAATCGTAGCCATCCTGCCCACGGCCGAGGCTCGCGCGCGCTTTGCGCCGGCGCAGACCGTATCGCGCCCGGAGGCGGCGCTGATCCCCGGCCTGGTCAACGCGCATACGCACAATCCGATGACGCTGCTGCGCGGCATCGCCGACGACCTGCCGCTGATGGTCTGGTTGCAGCAGCATATCTGGCCGGTCGAGGCCGCGGTGATCGGGCCGGAATTCGTCGCCGACGGCATGGCGCTGGCGATTGCCGAGATGCTGCGCGGTGGCACCACCTGCGCCAACGAGAATTATTTCTTCCCCGATGTGCAGGCCGCGGTCTACAAGCGCCACGGTTTCCGGGCGCGCGTCGGCTTGCCGGTGATCGATTTCCCGACCGCCTGGGCCAGCAGTTCGGACGAGTACTTCGACAAGGCCGGCGAGGTCCATGATCAATGGCGCGGCGATGCGCTGATCGGCACCGCGTTCGTGCCGCATGCGCCCTACACCGTCAACGACGCCAATTTCGAACGCATCCGCATGCTGTCCGACCAACTGGACATACCGGTGCATCTGCACACCCATGAGACGGCGCAGGAAATCACCGACTCGCTGAAGCAGCACGGGCAGCGCCCGCTGGCGCGTCTGGACCGGCTGGGGCTGGTCAACGACCGCCTGATCGCCATTCATATGACCCAGCTGACCGAGGCCGAGATACAGCTGTGCGCCGAACGCGGCGTATCGGTGGTGCACTGCCCGGAATCCAACCTGAAACTGGCGTCGGGTTTCTGCCCGGCCGGCGCGTTGCAGCGGGCCGGGGTCAACCTGGCCATCGGCACCGACGGCTGCGCCAGCAACAACGACCTGGACATGTTCAGCGAAGTCCGCACCGCCGCGCAGCTGGCCAAGGCGGTGGCCAACGACGCCACCGCGCTGGATGCGGCCAGCGCCCTGCATGCGGCCACGTTGGGCGGGGCGAAGGCGTTGGGTTTCGGCGACCGCATCGGTTCGATCGAGGTCGGCAAGCAGGCGGATCTGGCCTGCGTGGATCTGTCCGCGCTGGAAACCCAGCCGCTGCACCATGTGATCTCGCAGCTGATCTACGCCACCGGCCGCCACCAGGTCACCGATGTATGGATCGCCGGCCGGCCCAGGCTGATCCAGCGCGAGCTGGTCGATATCGACACCGTCGCGCTGGTCGCCAATGCGCGGCAATGGCACCAGCGCATCCGCAACCTCCATTCCTGATGCAGCGCTGCGCGGTGCCGGCATGAGCGAGATGACCCAGCCCGTTCCCATTGTGCTGATCCATGGCCTGATCGGCGATCTGCGGATCGTCGCCGACAGCGATGCTTTTGGCGGGGCGCCGGTGCTGGCGCCCAACCTGCTGGGTTACGGCAGCAACCGGGGGGTACCGGCAACGGCCATCACGCTGCCGGCGCAAGTGGAATGGCTGGAGTCAGCGATTGCGGCCCGTTTTGGCGAACGTCCGGTGCATCTGGTCGGCCATTCCGTCGGCGGTGCGGTCGCAATGCTGTTCGCGCACCGTCATCCGCAGCGGGTCGCCGCACTGGTCAGCATCGAGGGTAATTTCACCCTGGCCGACGCATTCTGGTCGGCGTCGCTGGCTGCGATGCCACCGTCTGAAGCCGAGCGCTTGCTCGAATCGATGCGCGCGCAACCGGCGGCCTGGATAGCGCAAGCGGTACAGGAACCGCCTGCGTGGGCGACGGCGCTGGCGGCGGACTGGCTGGCCTTGCAGCCGGCCTCGACGTTGCAGGCGATGGCGCGTTCGGTGGTCGATGAGACCGGTGCGCCGTCCTATCTGGACCGCGTTCGCGAGGTCTTTGCCAGGCATCCGGTACATCTGATCGCGGGCGAGCGATCACGCAGCGGTTGGGACGTTCCCGAATGGGCCTGGCGGCAGGCTGCCAGCACGACGATCGTCGCCCAGGCCGGCCATCTGCCGATGGTCGACGACCGCCAGGGATTCCCGCTACGGCTGGCGCGCTTGCTGGGTATGGCCGCGCCGGAGCCGGTTCATCACTGACGCCAACGACATGAGAATCGACGATATGAATGAACAGGCATCGCCGTCGGCGGCCAATTTCGATCAGGCCGAGCTGGACAAGTTCGGCGCGCTGGCCAACCGTTGGTGGGACCCCGACGGCCCGCAGAAGCCGCTGCATGCGCTCAACCCGGTGCGGCTGGACTATGTGCGCCAGCGCGTGACGTTGCAGGGCGCGCAGGTGCTGGACGTGGGCTGCGGCGGCGGCCTGCTCAGCGAAGCGCTGGCGCGCGAGGGCGCGCAGGTCAGCGCCATCGATCTGGCGCCGGAGCTGATCAAGGTGGCCCGCCTGCATCGGCTGGAGTCCGGTGTGCAGGTCGACTACCAGCTCAAGCCGGTGGAAGAACTGGCGGCCGAGCGGCCGGGCAGCTTCGATGCGATCGCCTGCATGGAGATGCTGGAGCATGTGCCCGATCCCGGTTCGATCATCGACGCCTGCGCCACGCTGCTGAAGCCGGGCGGGCGGCTGTTCCTGTCCACCCTCAACCGTACGCCGGCCGCCTTTGCGCTGGCCATTGTCGGTGCCGAATACGTGGCGCGGCTGCTGCCCAGGGGCACCCATCATTACCAGGAGTTCATCAAGCCGGCCGAACTGGCCGCCTGGCTGCGCGCGGCCGGCCTGCAACTGGAAGATGTCAGCGGCCTGGTCTACGAACCCTGGCGCAACCGGGCGCGCATCAGCCGGCGCACCGACGTCAACTACCTGGCCTGTGCCGTGAAGCCGGGAGCTGCCGGTGACAGGTAACCGGTTGCAGGCGCAGGCAAGGGCGGGGCAGGGCGGTTTTCCGCGTGCGGCGTTGTTCGATCTGGATGGCACCCTGCTGGACAGCGCGCTGGACATGCTGGCCACCGCCAACCGTCTGCGCGGCGACCGCGGCATCGCGCCGATGGCGCTGGCCGAATTGCGTCCGCATGTGTCCAAGGGCGCGCGGGCGATGCTGGCGGCGGCCTTCCCGCAGATCGCGCAGGCCGGGCGCGAAGCGATGGTGGCCGAATTCCTGGCCGTCTATCAGCAGGAACTGGGCCGTCACAGCCGCTTGTTCGACGGTGTCGAAACGATGCTGTCGGCGCTGGAACGGCATGGTGCGGTCTGGGGCATCGTCACCAACAAGCCGGAATACCTGGCCCGCCAGATTCTGCCGCAGCTGGGTTGGGAGAGCCGTTGCGCGGTGTTGATCGGCGGGGATACGCTGGCCGAGAAAAAACCGCACCCGCTACCGTTGCAGGTCGCCGCCGAGCGCATCGGTATCGCCATCGACGGGTGCGTCTACGTGGGCGATGACGAGCGCGACATCGTCGCCGCGCGCGCCGCCGGCATGCCGTCCATCGCCGCCTTGTGGGGGTACCGCCTGGATGGCGAACAGCCGCAAAGCTGGCAGCCCGATGCCATGTGCGAACTGCCGCAAGACCTCGCCGAACCGGCCGCATGGCCCACGCCGCCGGTTCCTCGAACCCTGTAGGAGCGCCGGCCCCGGCGCGAGCTCTTCGGCGACCGATGGGCACGTAGAGCAAGAGCCCGCGCCGGGGACGGCGCTTCCACGAGACTGCCCTTTCAAGAACCCGAATGTCCGATTCCACCGCTCTCGACAGTTTCCTGGACAAATGGCGCGCGCGCTGGCCGGAATGGCAGGTGGCCGAAACCTTCGTGCCGGCGCCGCGGCGCCGGCTTGCGGTGGCCTGGTTCGCGTTGCTGCAGGAGTTCGAAGACGCGATGAACATCGCCGGCGACCCGCTGCCCGCCGACGCCAAGCTGGGCTGGTGGGGCGAGGAACTGCGCGACTGGTCGCGCCAGCGTTCGCGGCACCCGCTGGGACGGGTATTGGAACCGTGTCCGGCGCCCTGGGAGGCGCTGGCAGGAGCGTTGCCGGCGTTGGCTGCCGCACGGGCGCCGGTGGACGATATCGGGGAGGCTTTCAGCCGTTTGCGCGATTACGCCCAGGCCGTGGCGGCGGTGGAAGCCAGCCTGTTCGACGCCGCAACCGCCGGGCAAGCGGCAAATGCGATCGCAGCACAGACGCTGGCGGCTCGGCTGGCCGAGGCGGGGCCGGCGGCGCTGGCCGGCAGCGGCAATGCGGGCGATGACGGCGACAGGGGCATGCTCCAGGTGGGTGAGGCCTTGCTGAAGCAGTGGCCGTTGCCGCGGCAGGCGCCTCGCGAACGGCGGATCTGGGCGGCGCTGGCCCGGCAGCGCCTGCAGCGCCGTGTTGGCGCGGGGCAGCCGGTGGCGGCGGCAGCCCCGCTGCGGCTGCTGCTGACCGCCTGGTGGGCGGCGCGGGGCTAGAGCGTGTTATGGCCTTTGGGGTGAGTGCGACAGCGGCCTTCCCGAAGAGCCTGCCCCGTACTTGATACGGGGGTTGCGCGCCAGCGCCGCCGCAGCCGCGTTGCCCGGCTTGCCTTGGGCACCACCCAAGGATCGCGCCGGACGCCTTGCTGCAACGGCGCTGGCGCGCAACGCATCTCATCCCAAAGGGCATAACACGCTCTGGGACCGCCGTCCCCATCCATGCCGTCTATCGCAGCGATAGCGCCGGCGCCGGCACGTAACAGACTGTTTCATCAAGGGGTTCGGCGCAGCGGGTACAATGGCCGCCGTCACTCCCCCGGCACCGCCATGTCCTCCCCGCCTTCAGCGCCCCGCGCCGATCTCCCCGATGTCGCCGACCACAGCGTACCGTTCGCGCGGCCGCTGGACTGGGTGGGCATGGACAACATCGCGCTGCCGATCCGGATTTCCGATGGCGTAGGCGGCCAGTTGCAGGTCGCGGCGAGCATCGATTTGTCGGTCAACCTGGTCAATCCGGACGCGCGCGGCATCCATATGTCGCGGCTGTACCTGCAATTGCAGGATGGATTGGCCCGCGAGGCGATTACTCCGGCCGGGTTGCGCCATCTGCTGCAGGACGGCATCGCTTCGCAGAACGGGCTGGCCTCGCAGGCGCGGCTGACGCTGCGCTACGAGGCCTTGCTGCAGCGACGCGCGCTGGAAAGCGACTATGCGGGCTGGAAGCGCTATCCGGTGGGAATCGAAGCCACGCTGAGCGACGGCCATCTGCACCTGGCGTTGTCGTTCGCGGTGGAATATTCCAGCACCTGCCCGGCTTCGGCGGCGCTGTCGCGCCAGGCCAATGCCGAGCGTTTCGCCGATGATTTCGCCGCGGCGACGGATCTGTCGGTGGAAGGCGTTCACGACTGGCTGGCGTCCGAGCGCGGCCTGGCTGCGACTCCGCACGCGCAGCGTAGCCGTGCGCAGATCCGGGTGGAACTGCGCCCGCAGTTCGACGAACTGCCGCTGGTGCCGTTGATCGACGCGGTTGAAGCAGTCCTGGCCACGCCGGTGCAGACCGCCGTCAAGCGCGTCGACGAACAGGCCTTCGCCCGTCTGAACGCCGAGAACCTGATGTTCTGCGAAGACGCCGCACGCCGGGTCGCCTCGGTATTGTCCAGCGACGCCCGCATCGCGCGGTACCAGGCCACCGTAGCCCACTACGAGAGCCTGCACCCGCACGACGCGGTGGCCCGCGTCAGCGGCAGCAATCCCTGACGCTGCGAACCCATCCTGTGTAGCTGCGTAGGAGCGACGTGAGTCGCGATGGGTTACCGGTAGAGCTTCATCGCGACTGACGTCGCTCCCACAAGATGGAAAGCTCGCGTCGGGGACGCCGCTCCCAGGAAGCTGTTTTCCGCGTTCGAGCACCGCGCCCCCCATAGCGCCTCAACGCGGACGATGACGAATGCGCCGCAGCAGGGTCCGGCTGTGCGCCTGAATCGCCCAGGATGACTCGTTTGTGAGGAAAGTTACCCTGTGGGAGCGACGTGGGTCGCGATGGGTGACCGGTAGAGCTTCATCGCGACTGACGTCGCTCCTACAAGGTGGAAGGCTCGCGTCGGGGACGCCGCTCCCAGGAAGCTGTTTTCCGCGTTCGAGCACCGCGCTCCCATAGCGCCTCAACGCGGACGATGACGAATGCGCCGCAGCAGGGTCCGGCTGTGCGCCTGAATCGCCCAGGATGACTCGTTTGTGAGGAAAGTTACCCTGTGGGAGCGACGTGGGTCGCGATGGGTGACCGGTAGAGCTTCATCGCGACTGACGTCGCTCCTACAAGGTGGAAGGCTCGCGTCGGGGACGCCGCTCCCAGGAAGCTACTTCCCGCGTTCGAGTACCAGCAGCGGATCGATACGCACATCGAACCAGTTCATCCCCCAATGCAGATGCGGCCCGGTCGCGCGCCCGGTGGCGCCGACCGCGCCGATGACCTGACCCGGTTCCACCCGGTCGCCGACTTTCACATCGATGCGCGACAGGTGCAGAAAGTTGGAACTGACGCCGTGGCCGTGATCCAGCAGCAGGGTGCCGCCGGTCAGGTACAGGTCGGGTGACGCGAAGCTCACCACGCCGCCGGCCGGCGCTTTCACTGGCGTGCCATTGGGCGCGGCGATGTCCATCCCCGAATGCCCGGCGCCGGGCTGGCCGTTGTAGACGCGGGCATTGCCGAAGCGGCCGCTGATGCGGCCCTGCACCGGCCACTGGAAGGGCATCGCGAAATCGGCGCGGTCGTCGTCGCGCACGCGGGCGGCGGTGACCAGCGCCTGTTCGCGCTTGATGCGCTCGGCGATCGCCGGCGGCGGATTGACGGTCTTCGGCGGTACGCCGCTGACATGTTCCACCGGCCAGTCGCGCGCGCTGACCGAAATGCGTACCGGCTCGCTGCGCCCGGACGGGGTGAGCACCGTCAACGCCAGCGGGCCTTTTTCGTCGCGGCCCACGCCGAAAGCCACCGTGCCGTAGCCGGTGCTGCGCAGCACGCGCTCGCGGTACCGCACGATGCTGCCGGGCGGCACCTTGCCCAAGACCAGCGCGCCTTGCGGTACGGTGGCGGGGAAGACCACGCGTTCGTCCGCGATCAGCGCCGGCATGGGGGCCGGCGCTTGCGCGGCCAGCGGCGGCGACCAGCCGGCGGCCATGGCCGCCAGCACCGCCACGATGCCCAGCTTCAACGCGCGAATTCCAGCCGCTGGCCGACAGGCGTGCCGACCAGGTGCTCGCCATTCCAGACCATGCGGCCGTTGACCCAGGTGGCGCCGATGCGCGAGCGGAACATGGTGCCCTCGAACGGCGACCAGCCGCACTTGGACAGCACATCCTCGCGCTTGACCGTGAATTCCTCGTCGTCGATCAGCACCAGATCGGCCCAATAGCCTTCGCGCAGGAAACCGCGCTCCTTGACATCGAACAGCTGCGCCGGTGCGTGGGCGAATTTCTGCACGATCTGGGTGGCCTTCAGTTTCTTCTCGTGCACCAGCTCCAGCGCCGCCACCAGCGCGTACTGCACCAGCGGCAATCCCGAAGGCGCCTGCGCATAGGGCTTTTCCTTTTCCTCCAGCGTATGCGGGGCGTGGTCGGTGGCCAGCACGTCGATCACGTCGGTGGCCAGCGCCTTGATCAGCGCTTCGCGGTCGCCGGCGTCCTTGATGGCCGGATTGCACTTGATGAAGTTGCCCAGCCGCGCGTAGTCGCCGCGGTCGAAGCGCAGGAAATGCACGCAGGTTTCGGCGGTGATGCGCTTGCGCGCGCCATCGCTGTGGATCAGCGGGCCGGGCGCGAACAGCGCCAGTTCGTCGGCGGTGGAGATGTGCAGCACATGCAGGCGGGTGCCGTGCTTGCGCGCCAGCGACAGCGCCAGCCGGGTCGACTTGATGCAGGCCTCGCGGCTGCGGATGTCGGGGTGGTGTTCTGCGCCGAGGGCATCGCCGTACCTGGCCTGGAACGCGGCCAGGTTGGCGTCGATGGTCGGGGTGTCTTCGCAGTGGGTGATGATGGGCGTGGGCGCTTCGCGGAAGATCGCGTCCAGCGTGTCCGGATTGTCGACCAGCATGTTGCCGGTGGAGGCGCCCATGAACACCTTGATGCCCGGCGCGGTCTTCGGGTCCAGGGTGCGGACGTCGGCCAGATTGTCGTTGCTGGCGCCCAGGTAGAAGCCGTAGTTGCCCCAGGCCCGGCCCTTGGCGCGCTGGTACTTGTCGGCCAGCGCTTCGGCGTTCAGCGTCGGCGGGCTGGTATTGGGCATGTCCATGAAGCTGGTCAGTCCGCCGGCGACCGCGGCGGCCGATTCGGTGGCGATATCGCCCTTGTGCGGCATGCCCGGTTCGCGGAAGTGGACCTGGTCGTCGATCATGCCGGGCAGCAGCCAGCGGCCGCCGGCTTCGATGATCTTGTCCTCGGGGCGCGCTGCCACGCTGGCGCCGATATGGGTGATGCGACCGTTCTCGAAGCGCAGGTCGCCTTCGGACTCGCGGCCTTCATTGACCAGACGGGCGTTGACTATCACGGTTCCGGGCATCAGCGGGCTCCTGTGGGCGGAGGGGGAGAGGAGGGGTGGGAGGGCTTTTCGGGGACCGGGTCATGCCCGCCCGGGTGCAGCGGGTGGCAGCGGCCGATACGGCGCAGCGCCAGCCAGCTGCCTTTGATCGGGCCGAACCGGCCGATGGCCTCCATCGCGTATTCCGAGCAACTGGGCACGAAACGGCAGCGCGGACCCAGCAGCGGGCTGATCAGGAGCTTGTAGAGCCGCAGAACGGCAATGAGTGCGCGGCCAATCATGTAGGGATGATAACCGCGTTGGCTTGCCGCTGCCGGCAGGGTAGGCTATAAAGTCGCGCTTTCCCGGTGATCGGGAAGAACAAGGAAGCGCTGTTCGTGGCTGCAAAAAAACCTGCCAAGAAGGCCGCCAAGGCCGCCAAGAAACCCGCCAAGACCGTTGCCAAGAAGCCTGTCGTGACGAAGAAGGCTGTCGCCAAGAAACCGGCCGCAAAGCCGGCCAAACCGGCGCCGAAGAAGGCTGCGGCCAAACCCCTCGCCAAGAAGCCCGCGGCGAAGAAGGCGGCTGTCGCCAAGAATGCTGCCGCCAAGAAGCCGGTGGCCCCAAAGGCAGTGGCGAAGAAGGCCGTGGCCAGCAAGCCCAGCCCCAAGACGGCTGCTGCCAAGGCCGCGGCCCCCAAACCGGCAGCCAAGCCTGGCAAGGCGGCACCGGTCAAGAAGACCGCGCCCCACGTTGCACCCAAAACCGTACCGAAGCCGGCGAGCAAGCCGGCTCCGGCCAAATCTGCCCCCCCCAAGGCAGCTGGCCGTGTCGAAGCGCCTGCGACCAAGGTAGCTGTAACTCCGGCATCTGCGCCCGCTGCCAAGGCCCCGTCCCCTGCGAAGCCTGTGACTGCCCCCAAAACAACGACCAAGACAACCAAATCCGTGCCCGCTCCGCAACCTGCCGTGACCGCCAAGCCCACAACGCCGCGTCCTGTCGGTAAAGTGGCTGTTGCCGTCGCCGCCAAACCGGCCGCGCCGGTGGTGCGCAGCAAGGTGAAAGTGGTGCCGTACAAGACCGACGAATCGACCGGACGTCCCATCATTCCGCAGGGCTACAAGCCTTCGGCCGATGAGGAATACATGAGCACGCTGCAGCTGGAGTACTTCCGACAGCGGCTGCTGCAGTGGCGCGCGGATCTGGTCGAGGAATCCAAGCAGACAATCGAAAACCTGAAGGACGAAGTGCGCGATATCGGCGATGAGGCCGAGCGCGCCACCCGCGAAACCGAGAATTCGCTGGAACTGCGCACCCGCGACCGTTACCGCAAGCTCATCGGCAAGATCGACAGCACGCTCAAGCGCCTGGATGCCGGCGACTACGGTTATTGCGTCGATACCGGCGAGGAAATCGGCCTGGAACGGCTGGAAGCCCGCCTGACCGCCGAGCGCACCATCGATGCGCAGGAGCGCTGGGAGCACCTGCAGAAGCAGCAGGGCGACTGAGCCAGCGCTTGTCCCAGAGACTGAAAGCCCCGCTTGATGCGGGGCTTTTTATTGGTTCTTCTCCCAAGTGAGGGGACGCGTTACGGGGTCGCTTGTGCGGGCTCCGGACGGTCGCCGTATCCTGGCGACCGGGAGCCGCTTTTCCCTCGGTCAGGGCATCCTGCCCTGACTCGGGCGCGCGCCATCCCTGGCGCGCTCTGCGCGGCCCCCAGCCGCCAGGATATGGCTCTGCCTGACTTGCCATCGCTGCTTCGGCGACGGACAGAAGCGACAAAAATGAATCGCCGATGCGGCGTCCCGACCGGAGCATGCGGATAGCAGGCCAGGATGGCCTGCGGCGGCGAGTCAGCCATGGATGGCTGACCGAGCCGGGGAGCATGTTCCGGTCGGGGCGACGCCTGCTTTCGAAGCCCGCGCACAGGCCGTCTGTCTGGATCGCCACCTTCCCCCACATAGGGGAAGAACCTTTTTATTTGCACCGCTAATGCAGGTCCTTCAGATCCAGCCGCCGCAACTTGGGTGCCTTCAAGGCGGTCACGCCGACCACCGCGAACGTCACGAAGCCGCCCAACACCACTGCCGGCACCAGCCCGAGCAGCCGCGCCATGCTGCCGCAATAGAACGCGCCCAGTTCGTTGGACGAGCCGATGAAGATGCCGTTGATCGACGACACCCGCCCGCGCATCTGATCGGGCGTGGCCAGTTGCAGGATGGTCGAACGGGTCACCACCGACACTCCGTCGCACATGCCCGACATCAGCAGCAGCAATGCCGACAGCCAGAAATGCGTCGACAGGCCGAAGCCGATGATGCAGAGGCCGAAGCCGGCCACCGCCAGCAACAGCACGCGGCCGGCGTGCCGCCCCGGCGGGTGCCGGGCCAGCCACAGCCCCATCGCCACCGCACCCAGGGCCGGCGCGCCGCGCAGGATGCCCAGGCCTTCCGGGCCGTAGTGCAGGATTTCCTGGATGAAGGCCGGCAGCAGCGCCACCGCGCCGCCGAACAGCACCGCGAACATGTCCAGCGCCAGCGCGGCCAATATGATCTGGTTGCCGAACACGAAACGCAGCCCTTCGCCGATACTGTTGAGCACCGGCGCGCGTTCGCCGCCGGCGACCGGTTCGGCGACTCTCAGCAGCAACAGCACGCTGCCGGCGATCAGCGCCAGCGCCGCGGCTGTCGCATACGCGGCGGTCTTGCCGGCCCAGCCGACCAGCACGCCGCCCAGCGCCGGGCCGGCGACCATGGCGGTCTGGAAGGCGACGCTGCCGATGCCGGCGCCGCGGGCGAATTGCTCGCGCTGCAGCACGCGCGCGAACAGCGCATAGAAGATCGGACCCAGGAACGCGCGCGCCACGCCGGTCACGGCGATGGCCGCGTAGATCATCCAGACGCTGCCATCGCCCAGCCAGCCGGCGGAAATCGCGGTCAGCAGCAGGCCGGTGACGCTGAGGCAGGCGCAGGCCGCCAGTCCCAGCTTGCGCCGCGGCAGATGGTCGACGGCGTAGCCGGCGAACAGGGCGCAGCAGAAGTACGGAATCACTTCGGCCAGTCCGATCAGGCCCAGCGACAGCGGATTGCGGGTCAGTTCGTAGACGTGCCAGCCCACCGTGACTGCGGTGATCTGGTAGGACAGGATGGACAGGACGCGATAGGCCAGCAACGTCGGGAACTGGGTCCCGAGCAGCGGCGCAGCCGCAGGCGGCACAGGCTCAGCCACGCTGGTTTTGCGCGGTATCCCGGATAAAGCCCAGCAGCGCCGCCAGGCCGTTGCTGCGGGTCGGCGAAAGGTGCTTGGCCAGACCGATGTCGGCGATGTAGTCCGGGTCGGTGGCCAGGATTTCCGCGGCCGGACGGCCGGAATACACCCGCAGCGCCAGGTAGATCAGCCCCGAGACGATGGCCGAGTCGCTGATGGCGCGGAAGTCCAGTCGCTGTGCATCGCCCTGCGGCACGATCCAGACCATCGACTGGCAGCCCAGCAGGCGGTGCTGTTCGGTTTTCCATTCGTCGGGGAAGGCGGGCAGCTTGCGCCCCAGATCGATCAGGTACTGGTAGCGCTCGGACCAGTCGCCGAAGAACGCGAACTCTTCCTTGATGGCCTGCTGGGCCTCGGCGGCGGTGGATTCTAGGGGGAAGATCGTTTCGGTCACGGTGTGCTCTTGGCGCGCTCTTGTTTAGGCTCCCTCCGCTGCGAAGGCAGGGAGGGTTGGGGAGGGGGTGGGGGCTCCACGTGGTCCGACGGCCTGCCTCCCAACTGTCCGGCCGTCAGCTACGCCTCTCCAAACCCTTGCATGGCAAGGGAGAGGGCTCAGGCCCGTTTCCACCTTACGCCCTGCGGCGTGTCTTCCAGCAGAATGCCCTCGCTGGCCAACTGGTCGCGGATGGCGTCGGAACGGGCAAAGTCGCGGTTCTTCTTGGCGATGGCGCGTTCGTCGATCAAGGCCTGGATGCGCGCGTCGTCGTTGCCGGAAGCGCCGCGCGCGAACCAGTCGGCCGGATCCTGCTGCAGCAGGCCCAGCGCCAGGCCCGCTCCGAGCAGCTCGGATTTCAGGCGCCGTTTGTCTTCATCGCTGGAAGCCTTGCGCGCTTCGCCGGCGATCCGTGCCACTTCGGCCAGCGCCTGCGGCGTATTGAGATCGTCGTCCAGCGCATCCTCGACCGCCTGCGGGATGACGGCTTCGGCCGGCACGTCCGCCAGATCGCGCAGCGTGCCGTACAGCCGCTCCAGCGTGCGCACCGACTGCTCGACCAGCGCATCGGACCAGTCCAGCGGCTGCCGGTAGTGCGCCGACAGCAGCGCCAGCCGCAGCGCCTCCGGCGGATGTTGCTGCAGCAGGTCGTGCACGCGCTGGATATTGCCCACCGACTTGGCCATCTTGGCGCCGCCGAAATTCAGCATGCCGTTGTGCAGCCAGAAGCGGGCGAAGGTCTTGCCGCCGTGCGCGCATTCGCTCTGCGCGATCTCGTTTTCGTGGTGCGGGAACTGCAGGTCCACGCCGCCGGCATGGATATCGATGGTCTCGCCGAAATGGGCGCTGATCATCGCCGAGCATTCGATATGCCAACCGGGGCGGCCGCGTCCCCACGGCGAGTCCCAGCCGGGCAGATCCCCGGTGGACGGCTTCCACAGCACGAAATCGCCCGGATTGCGCTTGTAGGGGGCCACTTCCACCCGCGCGCCGGCCAGCATCTCCTCCGGGTCGCGGCGCGAGAGCTTGCCGTAGTCCTTGAAGGTCTCCACCGCGAACAGCGCGTGGCCCTCGGCGGCGTAGGCGTGGCCGGATGCGATCAGCCGCTCGATCATCGCGATGATCTGCGGGATATGCGCGGTGGCGGCCGGTTCCAGGTCCGGGGAGAACTCGCCGGTCACGCCCAGTCCGGCCATGTCGGCGCGGTAGGCTTCGGCATAGCGGTCGGTGATGGCGGCGATGGCCACGCCCAGTTCCTGCGCGGCGGCGTTGATCTTGTCGTCCACGTCGGTGATGTTGCGGGCGTAGCGCAGGTTGCCGTAGCGGCGGCGCAGCAGCGCGGCCAACACGCCGAACACCACCGGCCCGCGCGCATTGCCGATATGGACGTAGTTGTAGACGGTGGGCCCGCAGACGTACATGGTGGGGCAGGCGGGGTCGAGCGGCGCGAACGGCTCGACCCGGCGCGTCAGGTTGTTGTGCAGGCGCAGGGTCATCAGGCAACGGACTGAGGGGAGCCCGGCAATTCTACAGGCTGCTGTTGCCTGCGGCAGCGGCGCATCCGGCGCAAATTGGTCTGCTGTGTTCAGCCCCACTCAAGGCGCGCTGCCTACACTAGCGGCGAGGGATCCAGGCTTCCGGACTCAATGCACCTACCCAGATTCGCACATCTGCCACTGTTGTTCGCTGCTTTGGCCGCGGCGCCGGCCGTTGCCCAGGAAACGGTGTTGCAGACGGAGAATGTCCGCCTGGACTACGCGCAGGTGCTGAATGTGGAGCCGGTCTACCAGACCCTGCGCGCCAGCCGCACGGAGCAGCAGTGCGAGGAAGTGCCGCAGCCCAAACCGGAGCCCAAGAAGGAAGACGGCGTCTGGTCGCGGATGGTCAATTCGGTCAAGAACGTCTTTTCCCGCGACGACGAGGAAGAGGAAACGGCCGCGCTGCCGGAGCCGATTCGCCTCAATTGCCGGGTGGTGCCGGTCGAGCGCGAGTTCCGCCGCCCGATCGCCTACGACGTGGATTACGTCTACAAGGGCATCAAATACCGTTCGCGGCTGGCCGAGGACCCGGGCAACCGGCTGCGGATCCGGGTTTCGGTAACCCCCTATGTGGCCGGGCAACCGCCCGGTTCCCCTTGAATCCCGCCTGAGCCTTGCGTTGCGTCGCAGCACATGCGAGGATTCGCCCCCATGAAGATGAACGCGCACATGCACGCCGACAGCGCCGCTCGGATGGCCTCGAGCATGACTTCGCGTGCGCGTCGACCGGAATCCTGCACCTAGCTGGGCCACCGGACGTTATCGCTTGTCTTACCGGAACCCAGCCTGGCGCTGGGTTTTTTCGTTTCTGCTGTACGCGTTTCCCCCCGCAAGCCCGGCTCTGGCCGGACTTTCCGAAAAAGGCTATGGAATTCTGACCCCATGAAGCATTTCTTGAACACGCAGGACTGGAGCCGTTCCGAACTGGACGCATTGCTGACGCAGGCGGCGCTGTACAAGCAGAACAAGCTTGGCGACGCGCTGAAAGGCAAGTCGATAGCGCTGGTGTTCTTCAATCCGTCCATGCGCACGCGCACCAGTTTCGAACTGGGCGCGTTCCAACTGGGCGGCCACGCGGTGGTGCTGCAGCCGGGCAAGGATGCATGGCCTATCGAGTTCGACCTGGGCACGGTGATGGACGGCGACACCGAAGAGCACATCGCCGAGGTGGCCAGGGTGCTGGGCCGCTACGTGGACCTGATCGGCGTGCGCGCCTTTCCGAAGTTCCAGAACTGGGCCGACGACCGCCAGGACAAGGTGCTCAAGAGCTTCGCCAAATACTCGCCGGTGCCGGTGATCAACATGGAAACCATCACCCACCCGTGCCAGGAACTGGCCCACGCGCTGGCGCTGCAGGAGCATTTCGGCACCACGGATCTGCGCGGCAAGAAGTACGTGCTGACCTGGACCTACCACCCCAAGCCGCTGAACACGGCGGTGGCCAATTCCGCGCTGACCATCGCCACCCGCTTGGGCATGGACGTGACGTTGCTGTGCCCCACGCCGGATTACGTGCTGGATGAACGCTACATGGGCTGGGCCGAGCAGAATGTCGCCGAAAGCGGCGGTTCGCTGATCGTCAGCCATGACACCGACAGCGCCTACGCTGGCGCCGACGTGGTCTACGCCAAGAGCTGGGGCGCGCTGCCGTTCTTCGGCAATTGGGAGCCGGAAAAGCCCATCCGCGACCAGTACAAGCACTTCATCGTCGACGAGCGCAAGATGGCGCTGACCAACAACGGCGTGTTCAGCCACTGCCTGCCGCTGCGCCGCAACGTCAAGGCCACCGACGCGGTAATGGACTCGCCCAACTGCATCGCCATCGACGAAGCCGAGAACCGGCTGCATGTGCAGAAGGCGGTGATGGCGGCGCTGGTGGGCCAGCGCGGGGACCGGGGACCGGGGACCGGGGACCGGTAACAGCAGATCCTTCCGCCTTTCATCCATCAACACGCTATTCCCCACAGGAGTTTCCCCATGTCGCAATCCGACGCTTCCGCCGGTCCCCGGTCCCCGGTCCCCGGTCCCGGCTCCTCCAAGGACATCGTCCTCGCCTTCTCCGGCGGCCTCGACACCAGCTTCTGCATTCCTTACCTGCAGGAGCGCGGCTGGGCCGTGCATACCGTGTTCGCCGATACCGGCGGCGTGGATGCCGAAGAGCGTGCCTATATCGAGCAGCGCGCCGCGGAGCTGGGTGCGGCCAGCCATGTCACCGTCGACGGCGGCCCTGCGATCTGGGAAGGCTTCGTCAAGCCGTTCGTATGGGCGGGCGAGGGCTACCAGGGCCAGTATCCGCTGCTGGTGTCCGACCGCTACCTGATCGTCGATGCCGCGCTCAAGCGCGCTGCCGAACTGGGGACCAACGCGATCGCCCACGGCTGCACCGGCATGGGCAACGACCAGGTGCGTTTCGACCTGGCGGTGAAGGCTTCGGGCGACTATCAGATTGTCGCGCCCATCCGCGAAATCCAGAAGGAACACACCCAGACCCGCGCCTACGAGCAGCAGTACCTGGAACAGCGCGGCTTCGGCGTGCGCGCCAAGCAGAAGAGCTACACGATCAACGAGAACCTGCTGGGCGTCACCCTGTCCGGCGGCGAGATCGACCGTTGGGAAGCCCCGGGCGAGGGCGCCCGCGGCTGGTGCGCGCCGCGCAGCGAATGGCCGGAGCAGCCGCTCCAGGTGGCGCTCGGTTTCAGCAATGGCGAGGCGGTGACGCTGGATGGCCAGCCGATGGCAGGCGCGCAGCTGCTGGCGAAGTTGAACGGCCTGTTCGCGCCCTACGGCGTCGGCCGCGGCATGTACACCGGCGACACCACCATCGGCCTGAAGGGCCGCATCGTCTACGAGGCGCCGGGACTGATTTCGCTGCTGGCCGCGCACCGCGCGCTGGAAGAGGCGGTGCTGAGCAAGCAGCAGAACCGCTTCAAGCCCGAGGTGGCGCGCAAGTGGGTGGAGGTGGTCTACGAAGGCTTCTACCACGACCCCATCAAGACCGACCTGGAGGCCTACCTGAAGTCCTCGCAGGCCACCGTCAATGGCGAGGTGGTGCTGGAAACCCGCGGCGGCCGCGTCGATGCGGTCGCGGTCAGATCTCCGCACCTGCTGCACGCCAAGGGCGCGGTATACGCGCAATCGGCCGATTGGGGCGTGGAGGAGGCCGAGGGCTTCATCAAGCTGTTCGGGATGAGCTCGACCTTGTGGGCCGAGATCAATCGTTGAGGAACGAGTTCGGAGAAACGAGGAACGAGTAGAAGCGAATACTTGTTCTCCGGTTTCCGCTCTTCCACTCGTTGCTCGTTCCTTTCCACTCGTTCCTGGCCTTCCCATGCTCCCTACCGTCCTCCACCATCTCGAAAAACTGGTGTCCTTCGACACCCGCAATCCGCCGCGGGATATCGGCACCGACGGCATCTTCGATTACCTGCGCACGCAGCTGCCGGACTTCACCATTGAAGTGACCGACCACGGCGCCGGCGCGGTGTCGTTCTTCGCCGTGCGCGGGCAGCCGAAGCGCGTGTTCAACGTGCATCTGGACACGGTGCCGTCGTCACCCGCTTGGAGCGCCGATCCGCACACGCTGCGCATCGAGGGCGGCCGCGCCATCGGCCTGGGCGCCTGCGACATCAAGGGCGCTGCCGCGGCCCTGGTAGCGGCGGCACAGGTGACGCAGGGCGCTGCCGCGTTCCTGTTCACGACGGACGAGGAAGCCAACGATGCCCGCTGCATCGCCGCGTTCCTGGCGCGCGACCACGGCTTTGGCGAGGCGATCATCGCCGAGCCGACCCGCTGCGAAGCGGTGCTCGCGCACCGCGGCATCAGCGCGGTACGGATGGCGTTCGCCGGCCAGGCCGGGCACGCTTCGGCCGAGAACGCGCTGTCGCTGAGCGCGCTGCACAATGCCATGCGCTGGGGGACCACTGCGCTGGATTTCGTGCAGGCCCAGCATCATCTGCGCTTCGGCGGGCTGACCGGGTTGCGCTTCAACATCGGCCGGGTCGAAGGCGGCATCAAGGCCAACATGATCGCGCCCAGCGCCGAGGTGCGGTTCGGTTTCCGGCCGTTGCCGTCGCAGGACATGGATGGACTGCATGCGCAGTTCAGAGGTTTCGCCAACGCAGATGCGCTGGCCGAGTACGAGGAAACCTTCCGCGGCCCGTCGTTGCCGTCCGGCGATGTGGCGCGCGCGGAAGAGCGCCGCCTGGCCGCGCGCGATCTGGCCGACGAACTGGGCCTGCCGATCGGCAACGCGGTGGATTTCTGGACCGAGGCCTCGCTGTTCTCGCAGGCGGGCCTGACCGCATTGGTCTACGGCCCTGGCGATATCGCCCAGGCGCATACCGCGGACGAGTGGGTCAGTCTCGAACAACTGCAAAGCTATGCCGATAGCGTGACCCGCATCCTCGCCGAGGGTGGGTGACGGGGCGAGCTAGAAACGAGAAACGAGTGATGAGAAACGAGAAACGAGAAACGAGAAGCGAGAAGCGAGAAGTGAGCGACGGGGAACCGGCGAGGAGAATGGAACGGGCTTTTACTCGTTCCTCGTTCCTCTCTACTCGTTCCTCGCTCTTCGTTCCTTCAACCAGAGACCACAAACGAAATGAACTCCCACACACAGACCCGGCAGACCATCATCCGGCTGCTGTCCAGCATGGCCAGCGCGAAGGAGATTTCGCAGTACGTCAAGCGCTTTTCGCAGCTGGATGCCAAGCGCTTTGCCGTGGTCAAGGTCGGCGGCGCGGTGCTGCGCGACGATCTGGAGGCGCTGACTTCCTCCCTGGCGTTCCTGCAGGAAGTGGGGCTGACGCCCATCGTTGTGCATGGCGCCGGCCCGCAGCTGGATGAGGAAATGACCGCCGCCGGCATCGCCAAGCAGACCGTCGACGGCTTGCGCGTGACCACGCCGGAAGTGCTGGCGATCGTGCGCAAGGTGTTCCTGCAGCAGAACCTGGCGCTGGTCGAGGCGCTGCAGCAGGGCGGCGCGCGCGCGACTTCGATCGTGTCCGGCGTGTTCGAGGCCGAATTCAAGGATCAGGCGACCTATGGGCTGGTCGGCGAGGTGTCGCGCATCAATCTGGCGCCGATCGAGGCCAGCCTGAAGGCCGGTTCGATTCCGGTCATCGCCAGCATGGGCGAAACCCGGGGCGGGCAGATTCTCAACATCAATGCCGACTTCGCCGCCAACGAACTGGTGCAGGTGCTGCAGCCGTACAAGATCATCTTCCTGACCGGCACCGGCGGACTGCTGAATGCCGAAGGCGCGGTGATCGATTCGATCAACCTGTCCACCGAGTACGACGAACTGATGGCGCAGCCGTGGATCAACGGCGGCATGCGGGTCAAGATCGAGCAGATCAAGGATCTGCTGGACAGATTGCCGCTGACTTCGTCGGTGTCGATCACCAAGCCGGCTGAGCTGGCCAAGGAGCTGTTCACCCACAGGGGCTCGGGCACGCTGGTGCGCAAGGGCGAGCGGGTGCTGCGGTTCGAAGGATCGTGGGAGGGCATCGACCTGCCGCGACTTCGCACGTTGATCGAGTCCAGCTTCGGCCGCAGGCTGCTGCCGGATTATTTCGAACGCACCGTGCCGTACCGCGTGTATGTCAGCGAGAACTACCGTACCGCGCTGATTCTGACCCGGGAGGAAGGCTTCGCCTACCTGGACAAGTTCGCCGTGCTCGACGACGCCCAGGGCGAAGGCCTGGGGCGCGCCGTGTGGCATGTGATGCGCGAGGAGAATCCGCAGCTGTTCTGGCGCTCGCGCCACAACAATCAGGTCAACATCTTCTATTACGCCGAATCCGATGGCTGCTACAAGCAGGAGAAATGGAAGGTGTTCTGGTACGGCATCGAGGATTTCGGCGATATCGAGCGTTGCGTGGCGCATTGCCGCACGCGCATGCCGACGCTGGCGGAATGAGCATGGACGGCAGCCATCTCCCCGATGCCTGGCGCGAGGTGCCGCGGTTGTCGGGCCGGTATGCGCGGTTGGAGGCGATGCGGCGCGAGCACGCCGATGGCCTGCGTGCCGCATTGGCCGGCGATGAACTGGCGCGCCTGTGGTACACCGGCGTGCCTTCGGTGGCCGGTGTCGATGCCTATGTCGACGCCGCGCTGGAAGCGCAGGCATCGGGCCGGGCGCTGCCGTTCGTCATCCGCGATGCCGGGGGCGCCATCGTCGGCAGCACGCGCTTCTACGATCTCGAACCCGGTGTTCCCAGGCTGAGCATCGGCTATACCTGGTACGCGCCGCAGGCACAGCGCACCGGCGTCAACACCGAATCCAAGCTGCTGCTGTTGACCCATGCGTTCGAAGCGCTGGGCTGCATCAGCGTGGTGTTCGAGACCAGCTGGTTCAACCAGCGTTCGCGCGCGGCCATTGCGCGGTTGGGCGCCAAACAGGATGGCGTGCTGCGCAACCATCGCCGCCACGCCGACGGCAGCCCGCGCGACACCGTCGTCTTTTCCATCATCGACAGCGAATGGCAGGGCGCGAAGCGCAACCTGCTGTTCAAGCTGCAACAACACGAGTCAACGCAATGAGCAGGAAGACCGTCGGCATCGTCGGTGCCCGTGGCCATACTGGCGCCGAACTGATCAAACTGATCGCCCGCCATCCGCAACTGGAGCTGGCATTCGTGTCCTCGCGCGAGCTGGCCGGGCAGAAGGTCAGCGAGCAGATCGCCGAATTCGCCGGCGAACTGCGCTACGAGAACCTCAGCCACGAGCAGGTCGGCGGCAAGGGTGCCGACGCGGTGATCCTGGCGCTGCCCAACGGCAAGGCCGCCGAGCTGGTCGCCGCCATCGATGCGCAGAAGCCGGACACGGTGGTGGTGGATCTGTCGGCCGACTACCGCTTCAACGAGGACTGGTACTACGGCTTGCCGGAGCTGACCCGTGCCGGCTATGCCGGGCAGAGGCGCATCAGCAATCCCGGTTGCTATGCCACGGCCATGCAGCTGGCGATCGCGCCGCTGCTGGATCAACTGGCCGGGCCGCCGCAGTGCTTCGGCGTGTCCGGCTACTCCGGCGCCGGCACCACGCCTTCGGACAAGAACAATCCCGAGCTGCTGCGCGACAACCTGATGCCGTATGCGCTGGCCGATCACATGCACGAGCGCGAGGTTTCCCGCCACCTGGGCGTGCCGGTGGAGTTCATGCCGCATGTGGCGCCGCATTTCCGCGGCATCACGATGACGGTGAACCTGTGGTTGCGGCGGCCGGTCAAGGTGGAAGCCATCCGCGAGTTGTACCGCCAGCGCTATGCGGATGAGCCGCTGGTCGCCATCCTGGACGATGCGCCCTGGGTCAGCCGCATCGCCGGCAGGCATGGCGTGGAAATCGGCGGCTTCACCGTGGCGCCGGGCGGCAAGCGGCTGGTGGTGGTAGCCACGCTGGACAACCTGCTGAAAGGCGCCGCCACCCAGGCGATGCAGAATCTGAATCTGGCGTTCGGGTTCGATGAGTTGATGTCGATTCCGGTGGAGGAAGGGGTATGAGGATTGGATTTTTTCGGGACCAGGGACCCGGGACCGGGGACCCGGGAAAACGCGGGGGAACCTCGGTGATTGGACATCCGCTTTCTCCGGTCCCCGGTCCCCGGTCCCTGGTCCCGATCACGCTCCCGTCCCACGAACGTCCGGAGAACTCCCGATGAGCGACCTGCTGTGGCAAAAATCCGGTGTCAGCGTCGATGCGCAAATCCAGCGCTTCCTGGCCGGCGACGACGTACTGCTGGACAGGGAATTCTTCCTGCACGATATCCAGGCCAGTACCGCGCATGCCGAAGGCCTGCAACGCATCGGCATCGTGACCGCCGATGAGCTGGCCGGCCTGAAGCGCGAGCTGGCCGTGCTGGCCGAAGATTTCCGTGCTGGCCGCTTCGTGCTGGATGAGCGGTTCGAAGACGGCCATTCGGCCATCGAGGCGCGGCTGACCGAACGGCTGGGCGATGCCGGCCGCAGGATCCACACCGGCCGCAGCCGCAACGACCAGATCCTGGTGGCCACGCGGCTGTGGCTGAAGCAAAAGCTTGCCCGCCTCGCCACGCTGTCGCGCGAGATTGCCCAGGTTGCGCTGGATCGCGCGCAGGCCGAACGCGATCTGCCGATTCCCGGCTATACCCATATCCAGCGCGCCGTGGTGTCCTCGGCCGGCATGTGGTGGGCAGGCTGGGCCGAGGCGTTTATCGACAACGCCATCCGCGCGCGGGACACGCTGAAGCTGGTCGATGCCAATCCGCTGGGCACCGCGGCCGGCTACGGCGTCAACCTCAAGCTGGATCGCGAACACACCACCGCCGCGCTGGGCTTCGCGCGGATGCAGATCAGCCCGATCTACGCGCAGCTGTCGCGCGGCAAGTTCGAGATGGCGGCGCTGGAAGCCCTGGGCGGGGCGACGCTGGATCTGCGCCGGATCGCCTGGGACCTGTCGCTGTTCACCAGCGCCGAGTTCGGTTTTGTGGCGCTGCCGGCGCAGTACACCACCGGCAGTTCCATCATGCCGAACAAGCGCAACCCGGACGTGATCGAGTTGATGCGCGCCACCCATGCCAGCGTGGCGGCCGCGCGCACCGAGATCGAACAGCTGCTGTCGCTGCCGTCCGGCTATCACCGCGATCTGCAGGCCAGCAAGGGCGCGATCTTCCATGGCTTCGGCCGCGGCCTGCCGGCGCTGGAGCTGCTGCCGGCGCTGCTGGCCAACCTGGAATGGCGCCAAGACCGTCTACGCGCGGCCATCGATTCGGGCATGTACGCCACCGACGTGGCGGTGGAAGCCGCGCTGGCCGGCGTGCCGTTCCGCGAGGCCTACAAGGCCGCCGCCGCGTCGGCCGACAGCGCCGGCGAAGGCCGCACGCCGGAATCCAGCCTGGCCGCACGCGTTTCGCCCGGTTCGGCGGCGGATCTGCGGCTGGACGAACTGCGCGCGCGGTTGAGTGCGCTGGAGAGTTGATGCAAGCAGGAGCGACGCGAGTTGCGATGGGGCCTGACCCATAAAGCATCGCGACTTACCTCGCTCCTGCAGCGGGACCACCTTGTCTTTCGCAGTTCAATGCAGAACAGAGAAACCACGGAATGAAGCGATACTTGGTCATGGCCATGCGCAATCCCAGTTTCAGCGACGATGTCATCGCGCCGCATCAGGCGTTCCTGGACCAGCTGCGCGCGGCCGGACAACTCGAGATGACCGGCGGCTTCAGCGACAGGAGCGGCGGCGCCTATGTGCTGGCCGCCGACTCGCTGGCGCAGGCCCAGGCCATTGCCGCGCGCGACCCGCTGGCCACGTCCGGTTCTTCCCTGGTCACCGTCTATGAATGGAACACACGTTGAGCCGCCTGCAATGAACCAGCCTGCCGCCCGCGGTTTCACCGAACAGCCGTTGCCAGCGTGGCGGCGTGCGGTGCTGAAAGTCGGCAGCAGCCTGCTGGCCGCCGACGGCGAGGGGCTGAGCCCGCGCCATGCGCTGAATCTGGCGCAGTTCGTTTCCGCCAGCCTGGCAGCCGGGCGCGAGGTGATCATCGTCTCCTCCGGCGCGGTCGCCGCCGGGCGCGCCATCCTGCACCGCAAGCCGCAGTCCGGTATCGCCATGGCCGAGCGGCAGGCGCTGGCGGCATTGGGGCAGGCGCAGCTGATCGGATTGTGGCAGCGCTTCTTCGAGCGCCCGGTCGCGCAGGTGCTGTTGACCCACGACGATTTGCGCAACCGCCGCCGCTATCTCAATGCCCGGGCGACGCTGCAGGAACTGCTGGCCCTGGGCGCGCTGCCGGTGGTCAACGAGAACGACACCGTCTCGGTGGACGAACTGAAGCTGGGCGACAACGACAATCTGGCCGCCGTGGTTGCGGCGCTGGTCGACGCCGATGCGCTGTTCATCGCCACCGATATCGACGGCTTCTATTCGGCCAATCCGCGCAGCCATCCCGAGGCCAGCCCGATTCTGGACGTGGAAGCGCTGACGCCCGAGTTCCATGCGATGGCCGGCGGTGCCGGCAGCGGGGTCGGCACCGGCGGCATGCATACCAAGCTGGAGGCCGCGGCCAAAGCGGCGGCGGCCGGCATCGAGACCTTCCTGTTCAACGGCACCCGCGCCGACACCGTGGCCGCGTTGGCGCGCGGCAGCCTGCTGGGCACGCGCTTCCGTCCGGCGCAGAACCGGCTGGCGGCGCGCAAGTACTGGTTGCGCAACGTGCCCAAGGAGGCCGGCGCCATCGTGGTGGATGCCGGCGCGGCCAACGCCATGACAAGCAGGGGCGCCTCGCTGCTGCCGGGCGGGGTGACCACGGCCGAAGGCGATTTCCGCCGCGGCGACATGGTCGAGGTGGTGCTGCGCGACGAGCACGGCGACCGCCGCATCGCGCGCGGGGTCAGCCAATACTCGGCGGTCGACATCCGCCGCATCGCCCGCCGCCACTCGCGCGACATCGAAGGCATACTGGGGTACAACTACGGCGGCAACGTCATCCACCGCGACGATCTGGTGTTGTTGTAGCGGGGACCGGGGACCCGGGACTCGGCGACTGATCCAACCACTCCCAGTCCCGCTTCTCCCTCTCGTTCCTCGTTCCTCGTTCCTCGTTCCTCACTCCTCACTCCTCACTCCTCACTCCTCACTCCTCACTCCTCACTCCCAGCCCCATGTCCGACATCAAACAACAGGCCCTGCAATGCCGTGAAGCCGCGCAGGCGATCGCGCAGCTGTCCACCGATGCCAAGAACGCGTTGCTGCTGGCGATGGCCGATGCGTTGCTGGCGGACCAGGCCGGCATCCTGCAGGCCAATGCCCGCGACATGGACGCGGCCGGCGCCAAGGGCATCGCCGGGGCGATGCTGGACCGGCTGAAGCTGGATGAAGCGCGTCTGGCCGGCATCGCCAGGGCATTGCGGGAAGTGGCCGAACTGCCGGACCCGGTAGGCCAGGTGACCCGCCGCGAAACCCGCCCCAACGGCATCGCCATCGAGCGCGTACGGGTGCCGCTGGGCGTGGTGGCGATGATCTACGAAGCCCGCCCCAACGTCACCGCCGATGCCGCCGCGCTATGCCTGAAAGCCGGCAATGGCGTGATTCTGCGCGGCGGTTCGGAGGCCATTCACTCCAATACCGCCATCGCCGCATCGCTGAAGCGCGCGCTGCGCGAATCGGGCCTGCCGGAAGCGGCGCTGACCCTGGTCGAGGATCTGCGGCGGGAGACGATGGTCGAGCTGCTGCAGTTGAACGACGTCATCGACCTGGCGATCCCGCGCGGCGGCGAAGGCTTGATCCGGTTCGTCGCCGAACACGCGCGGGTACCGGTGATCAAGCACTACAAGGGCGTCTGCCATCTGTTTGTCGACGCCAGCGCGGATCCGGATCTGGCGTTGCGGCTGCTGCTGGACGGCAAGGCCTCGCGGCCCGGCGTCTGCAATGCGCTGGAGACTTTGCTGGTGCATGAGGCCATCGCCAGCAGCTTCCTGCCGCGAGCCGGCGAAGCGCTGCGTGCGCGCGGCGTGGAACTGCGCGGCGACGAAACCGCGCAGGCCTTGGTGCCGGAGGCCAAGCCGGCCAGCGAAGACGACTACGCCGCCGAATTCCTGGATCTGATCCTCGCCGTGCGCGTGGTGAAGGACCTGGACGCAGCCATCGCGCACATCCGCCGCTACGGCTCCGACCACACCGAGGTCATCGCCACCCGCGATGGCGCGGCCGCCGACAAGTTCGTGCAGTCGCTGCGTTCGGCGGTGGTGATGGTCAATGCCTCCTCGCGTTTCAGCGATGGCGGCGAGCTGGGCCTGGGCGCGGAGATCGGCATTTCCACTACGCGCCTGCACAGCTATGGCCCGATGGGCGCCGAATCGCTGACCGTCGAACGCTTCGTCGTTCGCGGCGAAGGGCAGGTGCGCCATCCGGATCTGCTCTAGAGCGTGTTATGGCCTTTGGGGTGAGTGCGAAGGCTGCTATCGCGGTGTCAGGCAAGGCGCACGCCGCCGGTCAGGCTGGTGGCCTGGCCAAGGCGTGCAACGCAGCATGGCGCCGCGACAGCGGCCTTCCCGAAGGGTTGCGCGCCAGCGCCGCCGCAGCCGCGTTGCCCGGCTTGCCTTGGGCACCACCCAAGGACGGCGCCGGCCGCCTTGCTGCAACGGCGCTGGCACGCAACGCATCTCATCCAAAGGCCATAACACGCTCTAGGGCATCGCAGGCCCGGCATTTACGGGCACCGCTGTTCGTCGCTTCCGCGCATAGCCTGCCCTCCAATTGCCGTAGTTGGGGGCGACGGCTGTCCCTCACTCGCCGCGCGCCGCCGCCAGCGCGTGCAGCAGGTCCACATAGCTCTTTTCGATATCGGCCAGGCCGGCGGCGCGGACGCCGGCGGCCGGACGGAGCAGCATGTATTCGTTGGGCGCATGCGCGCCCGAGCCGTGGCCAAGGCCGCCGAATACGAACGGCAGACCCAGCGTGCGGGTGAACTGGTAGAACGGCGCACTGCCGGCCAGCCATGGGCTGACCCGCGGCGTGGCGCCGTACTTGTTCAATACGCTGATCGTTGCCTGCACCAAAGGAGAATCGGCCTGGGTGGCGGCGGCAGGGTAGCCTGAGGTCGGTCGCAGGGCGAGGTCGTCGAAGCCGTGCGCGTGCAGATGCGCGCGGATCATCCGGTAAGCCGCATCGGGCTCCAGGCCGGGCGGCAGCCGCGAATCGATCTTGGCGGTGGCCTTGTGCGGCAGGATGGTCTTGGTGCCTTCGCCGGTATAGCCGCTCCAGATGCCGTTGATGTTGAGGGTCGGGTCGTAGAGATTGCGGACCAGCGCCTGGCGGCCGCTGATGCCGTCTATCCATTGCCTGACCCCCAGCGCCTTTTGCAGCGCGCTGTCGTCCTGGGTGGCGGCCAGCGCGTTGATCAACCGCTGCTCATCGAGCGTCGGTGCGCGCACCGCATCGTAATAGCCCGGAATCTCTATCGTGTTGCCGTCGGCGCTGGTCATCGAGGCGATGGCCTGCACCAGGCGCAAGGCGGGCGAGTCGACCAGCGCTTTCAACGAGCCGTGCACTTCGGCATCGACCGGGCCGCCCCAGTCGCCGCCGCGCGCTTCCAGTTCGAAATAGATGATGCCCTTGACGCCCAGGTTCAGCGCCGCTGCGCCGCTGCGGTCCTGGATGTTCATCGGGAAGAAGGCGCCATCGGCCTGGCGCAGGCGCGGCAGATACGGCTCCAGCACCGCGCCGAAATTGGGGGAGCCGAGTTCCTCCTCGCCCTCGGCAACCACGTACAGGTTGACCGGCAGCGTGCCCTCGCTGCGGATGATTGCCTCGACCGCATTGAGGAAGGCGCGCTGCGGACCTTTCTGGTTGGTGGCGCCGCGGGCCATCAGCACGGTGCCCAGCTCGTTTTCGACCAGTGTGCCGGCAAAGGGATCGGATATCTGCCAGTTCTGCTCGACCGGCTGGACGTCGTACATCATGTAGACCACCAGGGTCTTTTCGGCGCCGGCGTCGTAGTAGCCGAACACGCCAGGGTGCCCCGGGGTCTGCACCAGTTCCACTTCCTGGAAGCCCAGCGCGGTCAGATCGCCGGCCAGCAACTGCGCCATGTCGTCGATGCCGTCATCCTGCGCGCTGATGGAGCGCTGCCGGACCCAGCGCTGCAGGTTGGCGATGTGCTGCGGCTGGTGGGCGTCGATATAGGCGTAGGCCGCTTCGTGCCTGCCGGCATAGGCCGGAATGGCGGTGGCATCGAAGGCCTCGGCGGTGTCGAAGGTCCATGCCGGCCGCTTGGCCGCTTCCGCCGCCGTCGCCGCTATCGATGCCAGGAACAGTACCGGTGCGAGAATCCACTTGCCTGCCGTTGCGCCCATTCCCGTCGCTCCTTCTTCGCATGTGATGGATGCATGTTCGGGGCTGGCCGGATGCCGCGCAAGTGCGCGGCCGGCAAGACTCTGCTCGGGCAGCCGCACGCGCGAACCGCCCTGGAAGCAGCAAGCTGGAGCTACCAGGTGTCTTCCAGATGGCGCGGTTTGCAGGCCAGGTAGCCGCCGATCAGCAGCACCGCCACGCACAGCAGCAGGAACGCGAACGGCCACCGCCAGCCGTGGCTGAGTTCATGCAGCCAGCCGACCAGCAGCGGACCGGCGCAGGACAGGCTGTAGCCGACCCCCTGCATGAATCCGGACAACGCCGACGAACCGGCCGGCGTGCGCGTGCGCAGGTTGATCAGGGTCAGCGACAACGGGAACGTGCTGGGGCCGATGCCCAACAGCGCGACCCACAGCAGCGGTGCCGCCATCGGCGCCAGCAAAAGTCCCGCGAAAGCCATCAGATAGAAAACCGAACACGCCAGCACCAGGCCGAACGGCTTGCGCATGCGCACCGCCAGCGAAGGCATCGTCAGCGACGACAGCAGGCCCAGCATCGAGAACAGGCCGACCATCGCGCCGCCGAAGGCGGGCGTGGCGCCGGCCTCGACCAACAGCTTGGGCAGCCAGGTGAACATGGAATAGGTGACCAGCGAGGTCATGCCGAACATCAGCGCCATGCCCCAGGCCAGCGGCGAACGCCAGACCCGTCCGGCGGCTGCGGGGCCGGCCAGTTCCGGTGCCTCGTCGGCGACTTCCACTGCCTGGTCGTGCACCCGTGCCAGCGGCGAATCCTTGCGCCGCTCCACCCACAGCACCGCGATCCAGGGCACCGCCGCGGTTGCCGCGAACAGCGACCACAGTCCCAGCGACAGCTGCCAGTTGCTGGCCGCCGCCACCGGCACCGCCAGCAGCGCCGGCAGGATGGTGCCGGCCTGCAGCACGGTGATGTACAGCGTGCTGACCGTGCCGATGCGGTCGGCGAAATAGCGCTTGACCAGCGGCGGCAGCACGACGTTGCCGATGCCCATGCCGGCCAGGGCCACGGCCGATGCCGCCAGCAGCGCCAGGGTGTCGCCGGCGGCCGAGCGCAGCAGCAGGCCCAGCGCGGCCAGCAGCATCGCCAGCAGCGCGGTGCGTTCAAGTCCGATGCGATGGGCGATGGCGGGCGTGAGCACGCCGAAAACGGCGAAAGCGGCGGTCGGCAGCATGCCGAACACGCCGGTCATGGTGGCGCCGAAGCCGAAGCTCTGGCCAAGCGCATCCAGCAACGGCGTCAAAGAGGTGACCGCCGTGCGCAGGTTGAATGCGGACAGCACGATGCCGATCAGGACAAGACCGCGTCCGGACCAGAGCGAAGCAGGGAAGGGGCGCCGGTCCGGCGCGGAGTGCGGTGTTGTCATCGGCGCCATTATCGTCGATGGCAACACCGCCAGCCGGGTTGGAACGCAACGCAGTGTCGCGCCAGCCGCCGCTATGCGGTGTGTCGCTGCGGTGCCGAAGTGCGGACAGGCAAAGACTGCTGCCGCTTTCGGCAAAGTCCGGCGGTCACGCCATGGCCAATGCCGATGGCGTCATCGCCGACGGCTGCGCCCTGTCGTCCATGTGCAACACGGTGACCTTGGCGTCGCGCAGCGAAGCCGCTACGGCCGGCGCGGCCCCCAGTCCCGCGGCCACCTCCTCCAGCGAGACGTTGGCCTGCGCGCCGCGGCGGTCGGACTTGCCGAACCGGTGGCGGTTGTACTCGGCCCAGCCGATCAACAGCAATGCGCACAGCACGGCGATGATGGGCAGCGAGATCAACAGGAACGGCTCGACCTGATGCTGCCGCGTGTACAGCTCGAAGAACGCGGTGCGGATGCCGAGCAGCCATAGCACCAGCGTCGCCAGCGGCGACCACAGGTAGAAGTACAGCGCCCAGAATCCCAGCGTGACAAAGCCCCAGGCGGTGCGTTGCAGGCGCGGCTGCGCGTACGGTTTGCTGATTAGTTGCGAGTCGTATTTCATCGGATTCCCCTGTCCGGACTGACCCAGGTGGCACGCTTCCCGCGCCGCTTCATCAGCGTCTTGGGCACGGCCACCACGGTGGTGAAAAGGCTGAGCAACCAGTACGCCATCGGGTACCAGATCATCCAGAAGTAATTGCGGCCCACTCCGGTCTCGTAGCGGCGGTCGATGATGATGCTGCTGGCGAACTGCAGCATGCATACCAGCGCCAGGACCATGCCGTGCCAGGACGGAAGAATGGTGCGGACGAACAATCCGTCCGGCATCGGCACGAACTTGCCCAGCGCCCACAGCACGATGATGAACAGCATGGTGTAGGCCCAGGCCACGCTGAACAGGTATTCGACCAGCACGCCCCACATGCGCCGCTTGCGCCAGGCGAACAGATCGCTGCAGTGCCGGAACAGCACCTCCACGCCGCCCTGCGCCCAGCGCAGCCGCTGCCGCCACAGGCCCTTCAGCGTTTCCGGCATCAGGATGAAGCACAGCGCGTTGGGTTCGTAGCGGATGTCCCAGTGATCCATCTGCAGGCGCCAGCTGATGTCGATGTCCTCGGTCACCATGTCGTCGGCCCAGTAGCCGATGCGGTGCAGGGCAGTGCGGCGGAACGCGCTGATCACGCCCGACACGGTGAAGATGCGCCCGTACACGCGCTGGGCGCGCTTGATCATGCCGATGATCGAGGAGAACTCGCCCACCTGCAGCCGGCCCAGCAGGGTCGAACGATTGCGGATGCGCGGATTGCCGGTGACCGCTCCCACGCGCGGTCCGGATGTCAGGTGCCAGACCATCCAGTGGGTGGCGTACTCGTCCAGCAGCGCATCGCCGTCGATGCAGACCAGATACTCGGAGCGGGCCGCCAGCGCGCCCATCCGCAACGCATTGGCCTTGCCCATGTTGCGGTCCAGATGGACCACCCGCAGGCGCGGGTGCAGCGCCGCCAACCGGTTGAGCTTGTCGGCGGTGTCGTCGCTGCTGCCGTCGTTGATGGCGATGACCTCGAAGTCCGGATAGCGCTGCGCCAGCGCCGCGCCGATGGTCTCATCGACGTTGTCGGCTTCGTTGTGGCACGGGATCAGGATCGACGCCGTGGGGAAGGAATCCATCGGCGGCGGTTCGGTGCGCGGACGCTGGTGGCGTTCGCGCCGGAAGTAGTAATACAGCCCGCCGGACATCCAGAAGAACGACATCACGATGGGGTAGAGGAACGCGAACTGGAACAGTATCGAGAGAGTCGTGTTCATGGCAATCACCGTTCCTCGTAAGGAAAGCTGCGCGCCGACAGGCTGCCGCGCGCGTCCTGCAGGCGCGGCTGGTCGCCGATGAAATCGTCCGGGTACCAGCCCAGGTGGCGTACACCATCGGCCTGCAACTGTCGTACCAATGCCTGCAGGGTCTTGCCGGGTATCGGCCTGCGCTTGCGCCAGTCCACGGTCTGCAGTTCGAACAGCGTCTTCTCGAAGCGCGGGTCGTGTTGGCGCACCGCTGCGGTCAACTCGCGCATCCACGCCTGCGGACGGCGGTGCGCGCCTTCCATCCAGGGCATGGCCATCAGCGCGGTGTAGTCGTAGGCGTCGATAAAGGAATCCAGGCGCTGGCCGAACCATTGCTGGCTTTCCGGCCGCAGCACCGTCAACGCGTACAGATTGCGCACCGTGGCCAGCTTGGGGCGCCAGCGTTCGGCCGACGCTTTCAGCTCATGGGTGAAGTCGATCAGCAGCCGGGTGCGCGCATCGGCGCCACCCAGCGCGGCGAGTTCGTCGTCGCGCAGGTAGGCGTCGTCGTGGAACAGCAAGCCTTCGAAGTAGCTGGCCACCGCCAGGTCTTCGTAGACATCGGCGATCAGCTGGCGTGCGCGCGGGTTGCTGGGATCCAAGCGGAAAATATCGCCGTCGCGTTCGGGCAGCGCCAGCTCGCGCCGCTGTTGCGCCTCCGGCGGCTCGAAACCCAGCACCGGCAGCCATGCGAAGACCTTCACCTCGGCGCGGGTTTTCAGCTGCCAGGCGACCCGGTTGAACAGATCCGCGCGCACCGGCAGGTGGCGGTTGGGGAAGTACAGCGCGTCGGCCGAACCGTTGCCGTCGGGATCGGCGAAGGCCTGCAGGAACACATGGCTGGGACCGATGCGCTTGACCCGCTCGATCAGCGCGTCGAGGTTGCGGTCCTGCTGGGCCGGGTCGGCATCGTAGACATAGTCCAGATCCACCTGCATCGCGCGCACGCCCTGCACATCCTCGTCGTGGCGCAGTTCGTAGGCCAGATCGGACACGTTGGGGTTGTTGTAGACCAGCAGCCGGGCCAGGCCGTGCAGATTCGCGGTGAGCTTCTGCTCGCGGCCTTCCAGGTCGAACGACACCGTCATGCCCAGGTCTTCGGCAATACCGTTGCTGATGCTGCTGTAGGCCGCGTAGGGCCAGACGATGGCGCGCGGACGCACGCCCAGTTCGCGCTCGATGGCCGCAGCGCTGGTGGCCAGGTCGCTGCGGATGCGGGCGCGGTATTCGGCTTCGGATTCGTAGCGCTGCGCCTGCGGGTCGTAGACGCGGGTGATGGCGGCAGGAGTGATGTTGCCCTGCGGATTGGAGGTGACGCCGTGGTGAAGATCATGGCTGTGCGAGGCCACTTCGACCAGGCCGCTGGCCTGCATTTCGCGCAGCTGTTCCCAGGTCAGGAAATCATCGCCGGTGAACGGGCGCGGGCCATAGTCCACCTGCTGGCCGGCCGGCAGATCCAGCCACGAGGTCACCACCGCCACCAGTGCAGGGTAGCCATAGGCGCGCAGCAACGGGAACGCATGCGTGTAGACGCTGCGCAGGCCGTCGTCGAAGGTCAGCAGCACTGCCTTGGCCGGCAGCCGGCGCTCGCCGCGCGCGGCCGCCTGCACGTCGGACAGGCTGACCGGGCGATAGCCGTGCCCGGACAGCCAGTCCAGATGCGCGGCGAAGTTCTGCGTGCTGGCCGCGTAGGCGTCCGGATCGCCCTTGCGCGCCACATCGTCGCGGATGTCGTGGTAGCTCAGCACCAGCAGCGTGTCGCTGCCCGCGGTGACGGATGCCGCACCGGCGGATTGGCTGGCGCTGGCCGAGAGCGGCAGCAACAGCAGCCAGCAGGCCAACAGGCTCAGGATCAGACGGTCCATGCGTTTCATTCTCCCCACCGGTATTCGATATCGAAGCCAAGCCGTTCTTCGCGCTGGCCGTCGTAGACCGGACGCGACCAGCTGATGCCGTAGTCCAGTACCTTGCCGACGCCGAAACGCCATTCGTGGCGATAGCTGGCGCGCGGTACCCACGCGCTGCCGTAGCCTTGCTGCCAGTAGGGGCCGGCGGTGACCTCCAGGCGCTGGCGCAGATGCCGCTCATAGCGGCGCCAGGTCATGTGGTCGATGCGTGCGCCGACGTTCAATGCATGGTCGCGCCCGGGATTGAAGTAGGGCGCGTCGTCGCGGCTGCCGCGCGAGGCATAGCCATCGCCGAGCAGGTCGACCAGCAGGTGCGGCCGGGTAAGCACGCGGCGCTGGCCGTACACGCGCAGTTCGCGGCGGCGGTTGCCGTCGTCGTAGTTTGACTGCTTGTAGGCGCCGCCCAACTGGCCAAGTTCAGAGGGCGTCCACTCCAGACCGGCCTGCCAGGAATCGGCGCCGATGCCGCTGCGGCGCGCCTGCAGCGACGCCTGCGGGTCGGCATGGAACGCCGCGGCGCTGGCGCGCAGCGTGTCGCTGAAACGCCAGCCGGCGCGCAGCCCGAATGAGGTGCCGTCCAGATAGTCGTCATCCGGGCGCGACACCTGCGCTTCCAGGTTCAGCCGGTCGTAGGCATACAGCACGCCGACGCCGGTATAGCGGCCATGCACGCGCTCGCCCTGGAAATCGGCCCAGGCGTCGCTGGCCTGCGCGGTCAGCCGCCAGCGGTCGGCCAGCAGCGGAGTCTCGACATAGACGCCGTATTCGCCGTCGCGGTTGCCCAGCGGCGAAGCGCTGTCGCCATTGCCTTCGCCATCGCTGCGGCCGCCGGCCGCCCAGGCGCGGCCGCGCCAGCCCAGATGCGCATCCCAGTAGCGATCCAACCGGCGCACATGCGGGTTGTCGGGGAACTGGGCGAGCAGTTCGTCATGCAGCGGCCGCGCCTGGTCGACGCGATCCAGCGCCAGCAGCGCTTCGGTGGCGCCGATGCGCGCCTCGATGCTGCGCGGATCCAGCGTCATCGCCATGCGCTGGCGTTCCAGCGCGCGTTGCGGCCAGCCGCGCTGGATGAATACGCTGCCCAGCCGCGATTGCAGGCCGGCGTTGTTGGGCGCGATGGCGGCCAGCGATTCCAGCTTCTGCTGCGCGTGAGCCAGGCGGTTGCCGTAGGCCATCAGCATGGCGTGGTTGCTGTCGGCCTCGAAGCGGCGCCAGTTCTGGTGGCCGCGCACCGCGCCCGGCGCGCGCGGCCACGGCTCGTTGGCATCGGCCAGCGCCTGCAGCAGCGCCAATGCGCGCGGGTGGTCCTCCGATTCCAGGTACGCGTAGGCCAGCAGCACCTGCACGTCGAACTCGTCGGGCATGGCTGCCGCAGCCTGTTGCAGCGCGGCGATGGCATCTTCCGGATGCTGCGCGGCCAGCAGCGAGTCGCCGGCCTTGGCCAGCACGTAGGGCGGCATGGCAACGCCGCGAGCCTGCAGATCGCGGTAGGCGGCTACGGCGTCGGTGTGCTTCTCCAGCGCATTGAGCATGACGATGCGGTCCAACTGCGGACGCAACGCCGAAGCGCGCTGTTCCGGAGTCAGGCTGGCCAGGTAGTCCTGCATCAGCCGTTCGGCCAGTTTCATTTCGTCCAGCCGGCTGGCTTCGTCTTCGGCATACAGGCCGCCCCAGACGATCAGCCGGGCCAGGCGGTCGTCTTCCAGCCGCTGCCGCTGTTCGGCCGAAAAGGCCTGCGGCCGGGCACGGTAGAGCTGCCAGGAACGGTCGGCACCGCCCATATCGGCCAGCGTCAGTACGCGCAGGCGGTAGATAGCGTCATCGTCCGGGTGGTCGTTGTGCAGGCGTTCGTAAATGGCCAATGCGGCCAGCCATTGGCGCTGCTCGCGCAGCCGCGCCGCTTCTGCCAGCGCCTCTTCCATCGGGAAATGCGCCGCCGGGGAGGCCAGTGCATTCGCGGTGGACTGGGCGTTGGCCGGATTTGGCCAAAAAGCTCCACCCAAGGCGCAGGCGAGCGCCATCCATAAGTTCGAGTTCTTCAAGAGTGTCTGCCCCTGTTACAGACCGGCCCCCTGCGGAGGCATTCCTAGCCAATGCCCATAGCTATGCATGGACCTTGCCAATTTTAGGGGAAAAGTGTGAATTTGGTCACAAAACGAGAATTTCGTTAATGTCTCGTAAATAAACGTGATGCAAGTCACGATTTCTGCCGCAAGTACGACGTAGACGGAATGCGGCCCACCGCGTAGGCGACGACTTCCCGCCAGGACGCCCAACTGACCCTCCAACGGCCCGATCTTGCGGCGCTGGCAGATTGGCGGAGACTTGCAACGACGCATCGCGTCACATAAATGCGAGTCACGTCACATTTTGTCGGCCGCGCGGAAATCGGTGGACCGGGCGCTGCCACGACGGCGCGGAAGGCACTGGCATGTCTGCGTTGCGCAGACCGTCGAGATACCTGGGGAGGAAACCTTGGGGGAAGACCAGCGGCATCGAAAGTGCCGGCTGGTCGGGGAGACAGGATTCGAACCTGCGACCTCTACGTCCCGAACGTAGCGCTCTACCAGACTGAGCTACACCCCGTGGAGCCGCGCATTGTATTCAGTCGCAGGGGGTAACGGCAATAGGCAGCATGCGTTGCCGTCGCGGCCATGCGCCGGGCTGGGCCGTGCGCCGGGCTCCGCTGGCTCACGCAGAATCGATCGCACTCTAGGGTGGCGTCCCGCAAACAACGTACCCATCCGGCTTGGTCCTGCCCCCCGATCCTGCGTTGCTCGTCGTCACCATAGTCCCGCGATGCCTCCTCCTCGCGCCTTGTCCTGGGGGCCAATCCGCTGCGCCACACAGGCAAGCTATTTGCAGGACACCACACTAGAATGTGCGTTTGCCGCCTGCTGGAGTTTTCGCTTGATCAAGCCGCGCACGCCGCCCGGGGTCATGGAGTTGCTGCCCCGCGAACAAATCGCATTCCAGCGCATGCTGGATGCCATTCGCCGCAACTACGAGCGGTTCGGCTTCCTGCCGGTGGAAACGCCGGTGTTCGAGCTGTCGGAGACGCTGCTGACCAAATCCGGCGGCGAGACCGAGCGGCAGGTGTATTTCGTGCAGTCCACCGGCGCCATCGCCAATGCGCGTTCGGCCGACGGCGCGGCCGAGGCGCTGCCGGAACTGGCGCTGCGCTTCGATCTGACCGTGCCGCTGGCGCGCTACGTGGCCGAGCACGAGCACGAGCTGACCTTCCCGTTCCGCCGCTACCAGATCCAGCGCGTCTATCGCGGCGAACGCGCCCAGCGCGGGCGCTTCCGCGAGTTCTACCAGTGCGACATCGACGTGATCGGCAAGGACGCGTTGAGCATCCGTTTCGATGCCGAGATCCTGGCGGTGATCCATGCGGTGTTCAGCGACCTGGGCATCGGCAAGTTCACCGTGCAGCTGAACAACCGCAAGCTGATGCGCGGCTTTTTCGAAGCGCAGGGAATCACCGATGGCGAACAGCAGGCGCTGGTTTTGCGCGAGGTCGACAAGCTGGACAAGCGCGGTGCCGACTATGTGCGCGAAACGCTGACCGGGCCGGAGTTCGGGCTGGCCGCTGAGGCGGTGCGGAAGATCCTCGAGTTCGTCGCGGTGCGTTCGAGCGGCCACGCCGATGCACTGGCCCGGCTCGACGCGCTGGGGCAGGGCAGCGAAACCCTCAACCAGGGCATCGCCGAACTGCGCGAGGTGCTGGCGCTGGTCAAGGCGCTGGGCGTGCCGGAAAGCGACTACTGCCTGAACTTTTCCATCGCCCGCGGCCTGGACTACTACACCGGCACCGTCTACGAGACGCAGCTGGACGACTATCCGCAGATCGGTTCGATCTGCTCCGGCGGCCGCTACGAGGATCTGGCCAGCCACTACACCAAGTCGAAGCTGCCTGGCGTGGGCATTTCGATCGGGCTGACCCGGTTGTTCTGGCAACTGCGCGAAGCGGGTCTTGTCGCCGGCAGCGAGGAAAGCAGCGTGCAGGCGATGGTGGCGCTGTTGGACGAGACGCAACTGGCCGATTCGCTGGACATCGCGCGGCGGCTGCGCGCCGGCGGCATCAACACCGAAGTGCAGATGGAAGCGCGCAAGCTGGGCAAGCAGTTCCAGTACGCCTCGCGCGCCGGCGTGCGCTTCGTGGTGCTGGCCGGCGAAGACGAGCTGGCCCGCGGCGCGGTGACGGTCAAGGATCTGCTGCGCGAGCAGCAGTTCGAAGTGCCGCGCGACGAACTGGCCAGCAGCCTGAAGGTGGAACTGGAGCAGGCGCGCGCGCTCGCAGGCCGCTGACGGTGCGCGGCTACAGGGCTGCGGCATGCCTGGGCCTGGCGTTGGCGTTGGCCGGCTGCATGGGCGATCCCGATGAGCGCGTCCGCCGATTGGGGAAAGACGTTCATCTGATCAGCAGCGATCGCTGCGCGGTGCTCGGCGACGAGCTGGAACGCGACATCCGCGAGCGCGCCATCCGCCAATGCCCGCATGGCGTGGCGCAGATCGGCGAGTTCCGCCCGCAGCCATCCAAACAGGGCAGCCTGCTTGGCGAATGCTTGAGAGCGGGCAAGCTGCAAGCGCAGGTGACCTGCCACGGCAAGAACTCGCAGTAATGGAACCGATGCGTCAGGACGGCAAGGCGCCGACCTGCAGCCGCCCGCTTTTGTAGGGGCGCCTGCAGGGACCCAGAGGGGGCGACCTGTAGGAGCGACGTAAGTCGCGATAAAGCTCTACCGGTAACGCCTCATCGCGACTTACATCGCTCCTACAAGCCGCTCGTCAGGAGACCGTCTTCTACAGCATCCGCACGCAGTCGCGGCCTTCGGCCTTGGCGGCGTACAGCGCCTGGTCGGCGACCTGCAGCGCGGACTCGATACTGTTCTTGGCCGAAGTATCGACGCAATGCACGCCAATGCTGGCCGACACCGGGATTTCGATGCCGTCGACACGGCAGGGCTGGTTGCGCAGGCTCTGCCGCAATTCCTCGGCCACCACGCTGGCTTCGACCAGGCTCATGCCGGGCAGGGCGGCGATGAACTCCTCGCCGCCGAACCGCGCCAGCAGGGCGCCGTAGGGAGCCAGCACCACCGCCATCGTGTTCGATGTCCAGCGCAGGCAGGCGTCGCCGGCAAGATGGCCGTAGGTGTCGTTGATGCTCTTGAAATGATCCAGATCGATCATCAGCAACGAGATGGGCCGGTGCGTATTGCGCGCCTGCGACAGCAGATGCTCGAAGGCCTCGCGGAAATGGCTGCGGTTGTACAGGTCGGTCAGTCCGTCCAGGCGGCTGGATTCGCGCAGGCGCACATGCGCCTCTTCCAGTTGTCCCAGCGCGCTGCGCAGTTCGGCGGTGCGCAACTCCACCTTCTGCTCCAACTGCAGCTTGGCCTCGCGCACGATGCGTTCGTTTTCGTTGCGCAGCGCTGCGTAGCGGTAGCCCAGCGCCACCGACAGCAGCAGCATTTCCAGTGCCGAACCGATCTGCACGCCGTACTCGGTGAAGAAGGTCTTGGGCAGCAGGCCGAACGCCAGCGCAACGAAGACCGCGGTGCCGAACAGGAACATCGACCACGCCAGCAGGAACAGCCTGGCCGGCTTGTAGCCCAGCCGTATCACCATCGTCGAGGCCACCGCGATCCAGCCGATGCTGAGGAACACCGCCGCCGAAGCGATGGGAGTGGCGAGGTGATAAGGCAATTGGGTCGCGGCGACGCCCAGCAACAGGAAGAACGCCATGACTCCCAGGCTGACCCAATCGCCCGCCGGCCATCGCCGTTTCAGATCAAGGAAGTGGCGGGAGAACTGCTGCATGCCGATCTGCGCCAGGCAGATCGACAGCGGCACCGAATGATCGGCCAGCCAGGCGGAGTTGGGCCACAGGTACTCGAAGCCCAGTCCATTGAGGGTGAACAGCACCAGCCCGAACGCGGAAATATGGAACAGGTACCAGAAGTAGCTGGCATCGCGCAGGGCCAGCCACAGCACCAGATTGTAGAAGAACAACGCCAGCAGGATGCCGTAGTACAGGCCGATGGCCAGTTCGGCATAGCGCGCCAGTTCGCTGAAGGCGGTCGGCGTATACAGCGCCAGCGGCACCTGCATCGAGCTCTGGCTTTGCACGCGGACCAGCAGTTCGACCGGTTCGTCCAACGGCAGGGTCAGCCAGAAATTGGGATGGCGGTGGCGGACGCTGCGGGTGTCGAACGGCAGGTGGTCGCCGCCGCGATAGTGCTGCACGCGCCCGTCCGGATGGTGCACGTAGACGTCCAGCAGGTCGCTGAGGGGGTAGTCCTGCACCAGCAGCCAGCGCGGTTCCAGCGGATTGCGGTTGACGATGACGGCCTGGAACCAGAACGCGCCGGTCTGGAAACCGAAGGCTGCGCCGCCTGCGGGCAGCGGCTGGAAATCGGCCGAACGCGCGCGAATGGCATCGACCGTCGCTTCGCCGCCGGCATCGTGGAAATAGCGCATGTGCGCGGCGAGATCCTGCTGCGAGGCCGTGGCTGCCAGTTCGGCGGGAGCTTGCGCGGCTGCGGTCAGGCACCCGAACAGAGTCAGGACCCAGCCCAGCACCAGTCGGTTCCGCCAACGCCGCATAGCCTTCCCTCTCCCGACAGGACCAGCGCGAGTTCGCCAGGCCGCTGCTTGCCCGGAGTGTACTCGTGCCCGTGGGGTAGGGAAGAGCGGCAAGCGCGCCCAGGCTGCCCTGACGGGAAGCGCCGGAACCGGTGCCGCGGCTTGACCGGCCTTTGGTGTTGCGTTAATGTGCTAACGCATTAATACATCAAGTGACGCTTGCACGATGAAACGCCGCCCCCCTGCCGACGCACAGACCGATAGCGCCTCCATCCGCGCCCTGTCGCAGGCGCTGGCCGCGCTGACCCAGGCCGGCGACGTCCAGGCCTTCCTGGAGGACCTGTGCACGCCGTCCGAGCTGGAGGCGATGGCCGATCGCTGGCGGGTAGTGCCGTTGCTGCTCAAGGGCGTGCCGTACCGCGAAATCCATGACCTGACCCAGGTCAGCGTGACCACGATCGGGCGCGTGGCCCGCACCCTGGAACGCGGCACCGGCGGTTACGCGGTCGCTTCCCAACTGCAGCCGCGCACCGCCGGCGCCTCCTACTGAGCCTTTCCCCATGAGCCCCGCTCTTGCCTCCGCGACGCGCGATCGCCTGCGCATCGCCATCCAGAAAAGCGGCCGCCTGGCCGAACCGGCGCGTGCGCTGCTGTCGGCGTGCGGTCTGAGCTGGCGCGAAAGCCGCGACAAGCTGTTCTGCTACGGCGAATCGCTGCCGGTCGATTTGCTGCTGGTGCGCGACGACGACATTCCCGGGCTGATCGCCGACGGTGTCTGCGATTTCGGCGTGGTCGGCCGCAACGAACTGGACGAGCAGGCCGGCGAGCGCGCCCGCATCGGGCTGCCTCCGGCCTACCGGGAGCTGCGCGCGCTCGGTTTCGGTGCCTGCCGGCTGATGCTGGCGATTCCGGAAAGCTGGGATTGGCAGGGGCCGGCACAGCTGCAGGGCCTGCGCATCGCCACCAGCTATCCGGCCATTCTTGCCAACTGGCTGCAGGCGCAGGGCGTGGATGCCAGCGTGGTCGAGTTGTCCGGCTCGGTCGAGATTGCGCCCAAGCTGGGTACCGCCGATCTGATCTGCGATCTGGTGTCCAGCGGCGCCACCCTGGCCGCCAACCAGCTCAAGCCGGTGGAAACGCTGCTGCAGAGCGAAGCGGTGCTGGCCGGGCCGGTGCGCGAGTTCGACGATTCCCGCGCCGGGCTGGCGGCGATGCTGCTGCGGCGCATGGATGGCGTTCTTAAGGTCAAGGACAGCAAGCTGCTGATGTTCCGCGCGCACCGCGATACCGTCGCCGAACTGTCGCGGCTGCTGCCCGATGCCGACCCGTTCACCCAGTTGGCGGCCAACGGCGATGGTCCGCTGTCGCTGCAGACCATGTGCCACGGCGCGGTGACCTGGCAGTTGCTGGAGGAGCTGGAACGGGCCGGCGCGCAGGGCTTGATGGTGCTGTCGGTGGAGAGGTCGCTGGCATGAATGCGGACGCGATCAGTTGGCTGCGACTGGACTGGCCGAGCCTGGACCAGGCCGCACGCAGCGCCGCGCTGACCCGGCCGGTGCAGACCGTTGCCGCCAGCACGCGCGAGTCGGTGGCCGCGTTGCTGGCCGATGTGCGCGCCAACGGCGATGCCGCGCTGCGCGAAATCACCGCGCGTTTCGATGGCGTTGCGCTGTCCGGCTTCGAAGTCGGTGCCGATGAGTTCGCCGCGGCGGCCCAAGCGGTTCCGGCCGGGCTGTACGCGGCGATGCAGCAGGCCGCGCAACGCATCGAAGCCTTCCACCGCGCCGGCATGGCCCAGCCCTATGCGGTGGAAACCGCGCCGGGCGTGGTCTGCGAACGGATGATCCGGCCGATCCAGCGGGTCGGCCTGTACGTGCCGGCCGGCAGCGCGCCGCTGCCTTCCACCGCGCTGATGCTGGGCGTGCCGGCGCGCCTGGCCGGTTGCCGCGAAGTGGTGCTGTGCACGCCGCCGCGCAAGGACGGCAGCGCCGACCCGGCGGTGCTGGTGGCCGCGCGACTGACCGGCGCGACCCGCGTGTTCAAACTGGGCGGCGCGCAGGCGATTGCGGCCATGGCGTTCGGCAGCGGTTCGGTGCCGCGCTGCGACAAGATTTTCGGGCCCGGCAACAGCTACGTGACCGAGGCCAAGCAGCAGGTCGCGCAGAGCGGCGCTGCCGCCATCGACATGCCGGCTGGGCCGTCGGAGGTGCTGGTGATCGCCGATGGCGGCGCCGATGCGGCGTTCGTCGCCGCGGATCTGCTGTCGCAGGCCGAACATGGCCCGGACTCGCAGGTGCTGCTGATTTCCGACGATGAAGACCTGTTGCAACGCGTTGGCGAGGAAATCGAATCGCAGCTGAGCGCGCTGCCGCGGGCCGGCATTGCCAGGCAGGCGCTGGCGGCATCGCGACTGATCAAGGTCGAACGGCTGCAGGATGCCTTCGCCATCAGCAACGCCTATGCGCCCGAGCACCTGATTCTGGCGCTACGCGAGCCGCGCGCCTGGCTGGATCAGGTCGAAGCGGCCGGTTCGGTATTCCTGGGCGATTACACGCCCGAAGCGCTGGGCGATTACTGCAGCGGCACCAACCATGTCTTGCCGACCAGCGGCGCCGCGCGCGCCTACAGCGGGGTCAGCGTGTCCAGTTTCCAGAATTTCGTCAGCGTGCAGTCGGCCAGCCGCAGCGGCCTGGCCGCAATCGGCGACTGCGCGTTGACGCTGGCGCGCGCCGAGGGCCTGGATGCGCACGCCAATGCGGTGGCGCTGCGGATGCGCAAGGTGGCCGCATGAGCGTGCCGCTCAACCTGGTGCGCGAGGACCTGCGCGATTTTGCCGGCTACAAGTCCGCGCGCAGCGAGACATTGCACGGCGATATCTGGTTGAACGCCAACGAATCGGCCTGGGCCAATCCGGCCGACGCGCAGGCCTCGTGCCGCCGCTATCCGGACCCGCAACCGCAGGCATTGCGCGGGCGGCTGGCGCAGCTGTACGGCTGCGCCACCGAACAACTGCTGATCGGCCGCGGCAGCGACGAAGCCATCGACCTGCTGGTGCGCGCATTCTGCAATCCCGACCGCGACGCGGTGGTGGTCACGCCGCCGGTATTCGGCATGTATGCGGTGTGCGCGCGGCTGCAGGGCGCACGCATCATCGAAGTGCCGCTGGTCGATGGCGAAACCGGATTCGTCGCCGATCTCGAGGCCATCGCCGAAGCGGCCATCGCAGGCGGCGCCAAGCTGGTATTCCTGTGCACTCCGTCCAACCCGGCGGGATCGGCCATCGCGCTGGCGGATATCGCGGTATTGGCCAGACGTCTGGACGGCGTGGCGCTGGTGGTGGTGGACGAAGCCTATGGCGAGTTCGCCGACAGCGCTTCGGCGACGACCTTGCTGGCCGCGCACGCCAACCTTGCCGTGCTGCGCACCTTGTCCAAGGCGCACGCGCTGGCCGCCGCGCGCATCGGCAGCCTCGTCGCAGACGCGCAATTGATCGACGTGCTGCGCCGCTGCCAGGCGCCATACCCGGTGCCCACGCCCTGTGCCGAACTGGCGCTGGCCGGATTGTCGGATGCCGCACTGGCGCAGACCCGGCAGCGGGTGGAACTGGTCAAATCCGAGCGGGTGCGGCTGCAGGCCGCGCTGGCGGTTCTGCCGGAAGTGGTGCGCGTGTATCCCTCGCAGGGCAATTATCTATTGGTGCGATTCCGCGACGCCGAGGCGGCTTTCCGCACCCTGCTGGCCGCCGGGGTGGTGGTCCGCGACCAGCGCGCGGCGCCGCAACTGGAGGACGCGCTGCGCATCACCATCGGCTCGCCGGAGCAGAACGATCGCGTGATTGCCGCATTGCGGGCGCTGGAGATGGCGGCATGACGCCCATCCTGTTCATCGACCGCGACGGCACCCTGATCGAGGAGCCCGCCGATTTCCAGATCGACGCCTACGAGAAGATCCGCTTCGTCCGCGGCTGCATCCCGGCGCTGCTGAAGCTGCGCGATGCCGGCTACCAGTTCGTCATCGTCAGCAACCAGGACGGACTGGGCACCGACAAGTACCCGCAGGCCTCGTTCGACGGCCCCAACGACCTGATGCTGCAGATCTTCGAAAGCCAGGGCATCGGCTTCCGCGAGGTGCTGGTGGACGGCAGCTGGCCGGAAGAGAACAAGATCACCCGCAAACCCGGCATAGGCTTGGTGCTGCATTACCTGCAGGACCGCAGCATCGACTGGAAGCGCTCGGCGATGGTCGGCGACCGCGAAACCGACATGAAATTCGCCGACAACCTGCGCATCCGCGGTTTCCAGCTGAAGACGCCGCAGTTCGGCGGACAGTGGGACTGGGCCGGCATCGCCCACGAGCTGGCCGACGCGCCGCGCCGCGCGGTGGTGCAGCGCGATACCAAGGAAACCAGGATCCGGGTGGAAGTGGACCTGGACCGCGTGACCGACCCGGCCATCAACACCGGTCTGCCGTTCTTCGATCACATGCTGGAACAGATCGGCAAGCATGGCGGTTTCGCGCTGGACATCCGCAGCGACGGCGATCTGCATATCGACGAACACCACACCGTCGAGGACACCGGGCTGGCGCTGGGGCAGGCGTTGCGCGAGGCGCTGGGCGACAAGCGCGGCATCGGCCGCTACGGCTTCACCTTGCCGATGGACGAGACGCTGGCGACGGCGGCGCTGGATTTCAGCGGGCGGCCGTATTTCGTCTTCGACGGCGAATTCAAGCGCGAACGCGTCGGCGACCTGCCGACCGAACTGGTGCCGCATTTCTTCCGTTCGCTGTGCGATGCCTCCGGCCTGAATCTCAACCTGAGCGTGCACGGCGACAACGATCACCACAAGGTCGAGGCCTGCTTCAAGTCGCTGGCGCGGGCGTTGCGCCAGGCCATCCGCCGCGAAGGCGCCGAACTGCCCTCGACCAAGGGAGCGCTGTGATGCGGGTTGCGCTGGTCGATGCCGGCGGTGCCAATATCGGCTCGGTGCGCTATGCGCTGCAGCGGTTGGGCATCGATGCCGAACTGACCGCCGATGCCGGGGCCATCCGCGCCGCCGACCGTGTGATCCTGCCCGGCGTCAGCACCGCGGCGCAGGTGATGGCGCGGCTGCGCGAGTCCGGGCTGGTCGACACGTTGCGCACGTTGCAGCAACCGTTGCTGGGCGTTTGCGTGGGCATGCAGCTGCTGTTCGAGCATTCCGAAGAAGACGACACCGCATGCCTGGGGCTGTTGCCGGGCCGGGTGACGCGGCTGCCCGACAGTACCGGCGTGCGGGTGCCGCATATGGGCTGGAATACGCTGGCGCCGCAGCGCGAATCGTCGCTGACCCGCGGTATCGGCCAGGGCGAGTACGCGTACTTCGTCCACAGCTATGCCGCGCCGGTGACCGCCGACTGCCTGATGGCCAGCGAACACGGCATCGCCTTCGCCGCGGTGGTCCAGCGCGGGCAGGTGGCCGGCGCGCAGTTCCACCCCGAGCGTTCGGCTGCCGTCGGCGCGCGATTGATCCAGAACTTCATCGAAACAGGACTGGCCTGATGGGCGCTGCGGCTACCACTCCGGCGTCGGTTGCGGCGCCGTTCCAGCGCTATCCGGCCATCGACGTCCGCGATGGGCGGGTGGTGCGGCTGGCGCAGGGCGACTATGCCCGCGAAACCCGCTACGGCGACGACCCGCTGGCGCTGATCCGCGACTATGCCGCGCAGGGTGCCGACTGGCTGCATCTGGTCGACCTGGATGCCGCGCGCGCCGGCGGCTATACGCTGGCGCCGCTGCTGCAGCGGATTGCCGGCAGCACCGGCTTGCGCGTGCAGACCGGCGGCGGCGTGCGCTGCCGCGATGACGTGGCCAGGATTCTCGAGGCCGGCGCGGCCCGGGTCGTGGTCGGTTCGCTGGCGGTGCGCCAGACCGATACCGTACTGGCGTGGATCGCCGAATTCGGTGCCGAACGCATCACCGTGGCGCTGGATGCGCGCCAGGACGACGCCGGCATCTGGCGGCTGCCGGTGCACGGCTGGACCGAAACCGCGGCCGAGACGCTGGACGATCTGGCCGTGCGCTTCGCCGACGGCGGACTGATCCATCTGCTCAGCACCGACATCGCCCGCGACGGCATGCTGTCCGGGCCCAATCTGTCGCTGTACCGGCATCTGCGCGCGATTGCGCCCTCGTTGCAGGTGCAGGCGTCTGGTGGTGTGCGCGAACTGGCCGACATTCCCGCCGCGCGTGCGCAGGGCTGTGCCGGCATCGTGCTGGGCCGCGCGCTGCTGGAAGGCCGTTTTTCATTGCCGGAAGCGCTGGCATGCTGAGCCGCCGCATCATTCCGTGCCTGGACGTGCGCGGCGGCCGCGTGGTCAAGGGCGTGCGTTTCCGCGACCACGTCGACATGGGCGACATTGTCGATCTGGCGCTGCGCTATCGCGACGCCGGCGCCGACGAACTGGTGTTCTACGACATCGGCGCCAGCCCCGAGGGCCGCTCGGTCGATTACGGCTGGGTCGAACGGGTGTCCAGCCTGCTCGACATCCCGTTCTGCGTGGCCGGCGGCATCCGCAGCGTCGATACCGCGCGCGCGGTGCTGCACGCAGGCGCCGACAAGATTTCGGTCAACACCCCGGCGCTGGAGCGCCCGCAGCTGATCGCCGAACTGGCCGAGGCCTTCGGTGTGCAATGCGTGGTGGTGGGCATCGACTCGGTGCGCGAGGCCGATGGCCAATGGCGCGTGCGCCAGTACACCGGGGATCCCGACAAGACGCGGGCGCTGCCGGTGCGCACGCTGGACTGGGTGGCTCAGGCGCAGCGGCTCGGCGCCGGCGAAATCGTGTTGAACTGCATGGACAGCGACGGCGTGCGTCGCGGCTACGATATCGAGCAGCTGTCGGCGGTGCGCGCGATCTGCCGGGTGCCGCTGATCGCTTCCGGCGGTGCCGGCGAACCCGGGCATTTCGCCGAGGTGTTCCGCCAGTCCGATGTCGATGGCGCATTGGCGGCCAGCGTCTTCCACAGCGGCAGGATTGCGATTCCCGAATTGAAACGCTTCCTGTCGATACAGAACATCGAGGTGCGGCATGTCGGTTGACGCGGATGGCCAGGACTGGAGCAAGCTGGATCCGAGCGGCCTGGATTGGAGCAAGCAGGACGGACTGCTGCCGGCAATCGTGCAGGACGCCGATAATCTGCGCGTGCTGATGCTGGGCTATATGAACCGCGAAGCGCTGCAGGCCACGCTGGATGGTGGCAAGGTCACCTTCTACAGCCGCAGCAAGCAGCGGCTGTGGACCAAGGGCGAGAGCTCGGGCCACTTCCTGGAGCTGGTATCGCTGGCCGCCGATTGCGACAACGACACCTTGCTGGTGCAGGCGCGTCCCCACGGGCCGACCTGCCATCTGCAGCGCGCCAGCTGCTTCCCGCAGGCGCCGGCAGCGTTTCTGGCCGAACTGGACGCGCTGGTCGCGCAACGCGAACGCGAGCGTCCGGCAGGCAGCTACACCACGCGCCTGTTCGAAGGCGGCGTGCGCCGCATCGCGCAGAAGGTCGGCGAGGAAGGCGTGGAAACCGCGCTGGCGGCGGTGGCGCAGGATGAGGCCGCACTGCTGGGCGAAAGCGCCGATCTGCTGTTCCATCTGACCGTGCTGCTGCGCGCCCGCGGGTTGTCGCTGCAGGACGCCATTGCGGAGCTGCAAGACCGCCATCGACGGTAGGCAACTCAGCGACCCGATAGGGGATCCGTGGGACTGTGGGAGCGACGTGAGTCGCGATTCATCGGTGTCGGCATGCCGGCACCACTCCTGCCGGGGAAGCGACAACCGACGGCGAGTCCGGGCGATAATCGTCCCGACAAGCTGCCTGGATCCGCCCGTGCGCCATCTTCTTTCTGTCATTTCGTTGCTGTGGCTGGCCGCTCCCGCGCAGGCGTCGCCGCATTGCGAAGGCGGGCAGGTATGGGAGGACCGCAACGGCAACGGCCACTACGATGCCGGCGAAACGCCACTGACCGGCATCAAGCTGTCCGACGGCGTCGAAGTATTCATCACCGATGCCGACGGCCGCTACCGGTTCGCCCCGGTCGAGGGCCGCACGCTGTTCGTGATCAAGCCGGCCGGCTACGACGTCCCGCGCCGCGCCGATGGCATTCCCGATTTCTGGACGCATGCGCGCACCACGCCAGGCCCTGCGCTGAAATACGGCGGTATTCCGGCCGGCAGTCCGGGCTGTCGCGACTTCGGCCTGATTCCGCGCGCGACCTTGGCGCAGTCCCCGGATCTGGAAGCGCTGATCTTCGCCGATACGCAGACCAAGAGCCTCACCGACGTCGGCTACTACCGGCGCGATATCGTCGAGCCGCTGATCGGCAGGCACACGGCGCAACTGGGACTCACGCTGGGCGACGTGGTCGACGACGATCTGTCGCTATACCCGGCCCTGAACACGCAGACCGCCCGCCTGCAGGTGCCGTGGCTGCATATCCCGGGCAATCACGATCTGGATTTCGACGCCGGCAGCGACGGCGACTCGCTGCTGACGTTCCGCCATCATTTCGGTCCCGATACCTTCGCCTGGGAAGAAGAACGGATGACGTTCATCGGAATGGACGATGTGATCTACCGGCCCGGCCAGAAGCCGGCGTATGTCGGCGGTTTCCGCGAGGACCAGTTCGCGTTCCTGCAGGCCTATCTGCCGACCGTTCGGAAAGACCGGTTGCTGGTGCTGGGCGTGCATATCCCGCTGTTCGATACCGGCGGCGGCAGTTTCCGCGCCGCCGACCGGCAACGGTTGTTCGAGCTGCTGCGCGACTTTCCGCATGTGCTGCTGCTGAGCGGGCATACCCATACCCAGCGCCACTGGTACCACGACGCCGCAACCGGATGGCATGGCCCGCAGCCGCTGCACGAATACAACGTCGGCACCGCCTGCGGCGCGTTCTGGTCTGGAGTGAAGGATGCCGATGGCATTCCCGATGCGACCATGGCAGACGGCACGCCGAACGGCTATGCGCGGCTGAAGGTCGCTACCGGCGGCGACTATGCGCTGTCCTGGCACCCGGCTCGCGATGCGCAGGATCCGGCCATCGGCCTGCATGCGCCCAAGGTCCTGCGGCAGGGCGCATACCCGGCCTGGGGCGTGTACGCGAACGTCTACCTGGGCGATGACAGGACCCGGGTCGAGTACCGCGTGGACGGGGGCGAGTGGAAACCGATGCAGAAGGTATCGCAGCCGGATCCGCGGCTGCTGGCCGAGAACATGCGCGATGACCTGGCCGATGCGCTGCGCGGCTACGATCGTTCGCCGGAGGCCAAACCTTCGCAGCACCTGTGGCGCGGCGCGCTGCCTACCAGCCTGCCGGCAGGCGAATATCGCATCGACGTACGCGCCAGCGGTCGCTGGCATGATGAAGTGAGCGCATCCACCCGTTACCGGTTGCAATCAGCGACGGAGTGAGCATGGCCGAACCCTTCGATCTTCCGGTCAAGCATTTCAAGAGCGCCGCCGCCTGGGAGAAGTGGCTGGTTGCGCATGCGGATGCGCGAGGCGTCTGGTTGCAGATTGCCAAAAAGGGAGCGGACATGGCGTCGCTGACCTATGCCGAAGCGTTGGATGTCGCCCTCTGCCATGGCTGGATCGATGGCCAGAAGCAGGCATTCGATGCGCAGTGCTTCCTGCAGCGCTTCACCCCGCGGCGCCCGCGCAGCGTGTGGTCGAAGATCAATGTCGGCAAGGTGGAGACGCTGATCGCCGCCGGCCGCATGCAGCCGGCGGGGATGCGCGAGGTGGAAGCCGCCAAAGCCGATGGCCGCTGGCTGGCGGCCTACGACTCAGCCCGGACAATGGAAGTGCCGGCCGAACTGGCGGCGGCACTGGCGAAGAACAGCAAGGCCAAGGCGTTCTTCGAAAGCTTGAACAAGACCAACTACTACGCCGTGTGCTGGCGCGTGCAGACGGCCAAGAAACCGGAAACCCGTGCCGCCCGCGTACACAAGCTGGTCGAGATGCTGGCGCGCGGCGAGAAGATCCACGGTTGATGCCGCAGTGCAGGCGGCCTGACAAGGCTACTGTTGCAGGAGCGATGGCTTGACCAGCCATTCGGCTGTTGAAAGCCAACAGCCGAATGGTTGGTCAAGTCGCGAGTATTGGCCGGAAGAGCTATTGAAGCCTGCCTGTTAGGCATCCGGACGCGCTGCGGCGCGTTCTTCATATGGACATCGGAACGACTAAGGGGGCGCGGCTGGCGAAGGCGGGCTGGCGCGGAACGCGTGACTGGCTGGCGAAAGCTGGCGAGTTGCGTGGCGCGAAGTTTAGTCAGTCGTTCCGATTTCTGTAGAAACGAGAATCAATCTCAATAATGGGGCGGGAGTCGGTAGTCGGGGAGGCTCGGCTTTGCTTTTCCTCTTCAAAGAGGTTCTTCACCCAAGAGCGGGGAACGTCTATGTGGAATCCGGTGGCCAGAGCAGTGCGGGACACGCCGTAAATGCCCAGGATGCGGGGCCGGCCCGTCATCGCAGATGGCGGGCGTTCGGCTGCGCGCGAAGCCGTGCTTCGCAAGCGCTTGCCTCACCCATGCAGGCTCTTCCGCGGCATCCATGCCGCGTACGGTCCCGCACTGCCCTGGCCACCGGTTTCTGGACGCTTGGTCGGCGCTCGAAGAAAGGCTTTCCGAAGTCGCGAGCTGCCATCTGCCCGAAGGCGACGGCCGGAGGGCTGGGGGTGCGGAGAGCAGGCCAGGGGTGAGCCAAGGCGGTTGGCGCGGCACTGCCGCGCGCCCCGGCGAACGCCCGGCGCGCTGCGCCGGGCCGGTTCGGGCCGCGAAGCGGAACGAGCCTGCGGCCCGACGTAAAGACACGACATCGTCAGGAGGGCGGAGCACCCCCCAGCCTGACGGGCGGCGCCTCCCGCCGAAGCCGACACCCGGAAACGGGAGAAGAACCTTAAAAAAAGGCTGTTTATCCGGCTAGTGAGGGAACGTTCCCCACGCCACTCGCCGCCGCAGTCAGCGCGTCGGAGACGCGGCGCTGGCGTGCGTCCGCGGCTTGCGCACGCTCAGCCACGCACCCAGCAGCAGCAATCCGATGGCGACCGCCTGTATCCAGTGCGGCTGCGCCTGGCCGGATACCACCAGCAGCAGCGTCGACAACAGCGGGGCCAGGTAGGACAGGCTACCCAGCAGCGCGATGTCGCCGCGTTTGGTGCCGTGATCCCACAGCCAGAACGCGGCGCCGACCGGGCCGATGCCCATCAGCAGCAATACTCCCCATTGCGAGGCGCGTGGCGGCACCGTCTGTTCGAACAGCAGGTGCGCGATGGCTCCCAGCACCGCAACACCCACACAGGCCACAGTGATGGCGGCGCTGGGCACCGCGGCGTGGCGCCGGTTGAGTACCGAGTAGGCGGCCCAGATCACCGCCGCCGACAGGGCGGCCAGATAGCCGGCCACGTATTCCGGCCGCACGTTCAGGCCGCTGCCGCGCGTGATCAGCAGAACGGCAGCGGCCAGTCCCAGCAGCGTGCCGGCGATTTGCGCGGGCCGCACTCTCACGCCGGGCAGCAAGCCGGCGAACAGCACGATCAGCAGCGGCCACAGGTAGTTCAGCAGGTTGGCTTCCACTGCCGGCGCGCGCTTGAGCGCCAGGAAATAAAGCGCGTGATAGCCGAACAATGCCGCCGTGGCCAGCGCCAGCGCCGAAAGCGGTTGCCGTAGTTCCGCCCAGCCGGCTGCGCCGCGCGCAGCGGTGCGCAGCAAGCCGATGATTGCCGCAAAACCGAAACTCAGCGCCAATACCTGGAACGGCGGCAAGCCATCGGTCGCGGCGGTCAGAACGGCCAGCGAGGCCCACAGCAGGATGGCCAGCAGACCGCTGAGCGTGGCGGCGCGCTGCGTCGCCATGGCACTCAATGAGGAAGCTGGATGTCGGCGAAGCTCGACACCTGCGGATGGCCGTTGGCCGCCGCACCTGTGCGCGGTTCGGGGTAGTCCTGCAGCCGATCGATCAGTTGCGTCTGCAATCCCGCATCGCGTGCCGCATCCAGTTCCTCCACCACATCCGACAGGAACAGGATGCTTCCCGGCGCCATACCGATGCTTTCGGCGATGCGGCGATAGCTGTCGGCTTCGCGCTTGCCGCCGACCTCGGTGTCGAACCAGCCGGAAAACAGCGGGGTCAGATCGCCGGCGTCGCTATGGCCGAAGAACAGCTTCTGCGCCGGGACAGAACCGGACGAATAGACGTACAGTCGGTAGCCGGCCTCGAACCAGCGCCGCAGAACCGGTGCCGCGTCCGGGTAGATATGCGCGGTGAAATCGGCATCGCGGTAGCCGGCCTGCCAGATCATGCCCTGCAGCGCTTTCAATGCGGTGTGCTTGCGGTCCAGGTCGATCCAGCCCTGCAGCGTTTCGACGATCACATCGTCGTTGCAGATGCTGCCGTGCTCGGTGGCCACCGCATCCAGCCAGCGCCGCACTTCCGGCTCGTTGCCATGCTCGCGCACGAACGCGGGCAGCGCGCGGCGGGCATACGGAAACAGCACGTCCTTGACGAACGAGATGCTGCTGGTGGTGCCTTCGATATCGGTGAGGATGGCGGAGATGGGCATGAATGGCGGGGCGGAGTAGGGGTAAGAGCCAGAGGGCGGAACTGTCGGTACTGCTGTTTACCGCTCCTGGCTTGGTCCGTCGTAGCGCGGGAACTGCTGGGCGATATCGGTGCCGGTGAAATGGCCGACCCAGCCGTCGGGTTCGGTGAAAAAGCGGATTGCCACGAAGCTCGGTTCCGGCCCCATGTCGAACCAGTGCTTCGTGCTGTCCGGCACGGCAATCAGATCGTCCTGCATGCACTCGACCTCATAGACCTTGCCGCCGACGTGCAGGGTAAACAGGCCGGAACCGGCGACGAAGAAACGCACTTCGTCTTCCTTGTGGTAATGCTCGTCGAGGAACTTGGCCCGCATCGCCTCGCGCTGCGGGTTGTCCGGCGCGATGCTGACCACGTCGACGGTCTTGAATCCGCGCTCGGCGACCAGCCGGTCGATGTCGGCGCGGTAGGCGGTCATCACGTCCTCCGGCGAAGCGCCCGGCGCTATCGGCTGGCTGGCTTTCCAGCGTTCGAAGGTGACCCCGATCTTCTGCAGCTCGGTGGCGATGAAATCGGGATCGTAGCTGGCGAACTCCGGCTTGCTCGGGTCGCTCTCGGAAAAGATGCGAAGGCGGCTCATGACGGTATGGCTTGGATGAACAGGGTGGACAAGCGTAGCAAACGCCAGAGCAACCGCTTGTTACGGATGCGTGGGCCGGCGTTACCTGCGGTTATCAGCGCCGGCAGCCCAGCTTGCGCAGCTCCAGCTCGCAGTGGAACAGGAACTCGAACGCCTCCAGATGGCGCCGCGCCTCGGCCATGTCGCGGCCCCAGGCATACAGGCCATGGCCGTCGATCAGATAGCCCCACAGGCTTTGCCGGTCGAGCAGGGCATCGACCTGGGCAGCCAGGGTCGGCATGTCCTGGGTATTGGCGAACACCGGAACTGCGATTTCGGCCTCGTGGGTGTGGTTGCCATGGAAGGCCTTCAGCAGTTCGTAGCCTTCCAGGCGGATATGCCCGGCGCCGGCGAACAGCCGCGAGGCGACGGTCTGCACCGGCGAATGGGTATGCAGCACGCAGCCGATTTCCGGGAAGCGCCGGTACAGCTGCGTGTGCAGCAGGGTCTCGGCGGAGGGGCGATGCGCGGTCGCCACGCCCTGGCCGTCGAAATCCACCACCATGATGTCGTCCTCGACCAGCCGGCCCTTGTCGCGGCCGGAGACGGTGATGGCGGCATGGCGGTCGTCCAGCCGGTGCGAGAAATTGCTGCTGGTGGCCGGGGTCCAGCCCAGTTGCGAGAGCTCGCGAATGTTGGCGATCAGCAACCGGGCCAATTCCTGCAGGCGGTCGACGTTGTAGGGCAATGCGCTCATGCGGCCGATCTTATCAGGCGCGTGCTTTCAGGCACGCTCTATCCGGCGGCTGCCCTCGGACAGGTGTCGTCAGGCCCCTGGCCGCGCAGCCGGGGGCCGGCTGCGGAATGCGGTGGAACTCAGATAACGGCGCGCACCAGCACCACCAACACCAGCAGCGGCGCGACGACCCGCAGCATCCAGCGCAGCGCGATGAACAGGGGCTCCGGCATTTCCGAAAGCTGCCCGCGCAGGATCTTGCGGTCCAGCGCCCAGCCGGCGAACAGCGCGATCAGCAGGCCGCCCAGCGGCAGCATCAGGTCGTTGGCCAGGAATTCGACCAGGTCCATGATGTTCTTGCCGCCGATCACGTTCACGTCGGCAGGAACCCGCACATCGTTCCACAGGTTGAGCGACAGCACCGACAACAGGCCGACCACCCAGGACAGCCCGGCCAGCAGCAGCGCCGCCAGCTTGCGGCGCTTTAGACCGAATTTTTCGGTCAGGAATGCGGTCGCCGGCTCCAGCAGCGAAATCGACGAGGTCCAGGCGGCGATCGCCAGCAGGCCGAAGAACGCCAGGCCGTACACCGTGCCGAAGGCCATCGACTCGAATGCCAGTGGCAGCGAGTTGAAGATCAGGCCCGGGCCGCCGCCGGCCGGGTCCAGGCCGAACGCCAGCACGATCGGGAAGATCGCCAGACCGGCCAGCAGCGCAACTGAAGTGTCGGTCAACGCGACGGCAATGGTTACGCGCGGAATGGAAATGCCTTCGCGCGGCAGATAGGCGCCGTAGGTCATCATCGTGGCCATGCCCAGGCTCAGGGTGAAGAACGCCTGGCCCATCGCACTGAGGAACACCCCGCCGCTGATGCGGGAGAAGTCCGGCTTGAACAGGAACGCCGCCGCCTCGCCCATGCGGCCGGTGGTGAAACCGTAGCCGACCAGCAGCAGCAATAGCACGAACAGCGCCGGCATCAGGAAGCGCACCGCGCGCTCCAGGCCCTTCTCCACGCCCAGCGCCACCACGCCGGTGGTCAGCAGCATGAACACCGCATGCCAAAAGGTCAGTTCCAGCGGATTCCCCAACAACGATCTGAACGCCAGGCCGGGATCGCCCAGCGGCGCGCCGCCGAACAGCTCCTTGATGTACAGCCAGGTGTAATGCAGGGTCCAGCCGCCGACCACGCTGTAGAAGCTCAGGATCAGCACGCCGGCGACGATGCCCAGCCAGCCGATGCTGACCCAGCCGCGGCTGGCCCCGTGCTCGCGGGCCATCTTGCGCAGCGTGTTGATCGGGCTCATGCGGCCTTCGCGGCCGATCAGCACCTCGGCGATCAGGATCGGCAGCCCGACCACGGCGATGCAGGCCAGGTAGACCAGCACGAAGGCGCCGCCGCCGTTGTCCGAGGTCAGGTAGGGGAAACGCCAGATGTTGCCCAGGCCCACCGCCGAGCCGGCGGCGGCCAGGACGAACATCAGGCGCGAGGACCACATGCCGTGGATTGAGGTCGTCTTTTCCATAATCGAGTCAGATCATCTCTAGAAGGCGGTAAAGGGCGGCGCAACCGTCATTCGCGATGGACGATGACAGGTTCCGGGGTCACCCGCAGGATCTTGAAGCCGGCGTAGGCCAGCGTCACCGCGACCAGCGGGCTGACCAGGTTGAAGAAGACGTACGGCAGATAGTCCAACGTGGCCACGCCCAGGGTGGCGGCCATATAGGCGCCGCAGGTATTCCACGGGATCAACGGCGAGGTCATCGTGCCGGCATCTTCCAGCGCGCGCGACAGGTTGACCGGCGCCAGCCCGCGCCGCTCGTACTCGGGCCGGTACAAGCGGCCGGTCAGCACGATCGACATGTACTGATCGGCGGCGACCACATTGGCGCCGATCGCCGTGCCCAGGGTGGCGGCGATCAGCGAGCCGGTCGATCGGGCGGCCTTCAGCACGCTGCGGATCATCCGTTCCAGCAGGCCGGTGGACTCCATCACCGCGCCGAAGCCCATTGCGCAGACCACCAGCCAGACGGTGTTGAGCATGCTGCTCATGCCGCCGCGGCTGAGCAGTTCATCGACCGCCGCATTGCCGGTTTCGACCTTGAAGCCGTCGAACATCGCTGTCCATGCGCCGGACAGCAGCGCCATCGGACGCGACAGGCCATCGTTCCCGGCCAGACGGAGCACCGCCTCGGGCTGGAACACCACCGCGAACAGCGCTCCCAGCAGCGCGCCGATCAGGATGGTGGGGTAGGCCGGAAACCGGCGCACCGCCAGCGCGAACACCACGATCAGCGGAATCAGCAGGTGCCAGCCCATGTTGAACTGCGCCGCCAGCGTGGTCGGCAGATCGCCCAGGGCGGCATCGCCATCGGTGCGGCCGCCGCTGCCCAGGCCAATGGCGGTGAACAGCAGCAGCGCGATGGTGATGCTGGGGACCGTGGTCCAGGTCATATGGCGGATGTGCGCGAACAGCTCGCTGCCGGCCGCGGCCGGGGCGATGTTGGTGGTGTCCGACAGCGGCGACATCTTGTCGCCGAAATAGGCGCCGGAAATCACCGCGCCGGCGGTGATCGGCAGCGACATGTCCAGACCTTGCGCCACCCCGATCAGCGCCACGCCCAGGGTGCCGGCGACGGTCCAGGAACTGCCGATGGCCAGCGCCACGATGGCGCAGATCAGGCAGGCGGCCGGATAGAAGAACGACGGGTGCAGCAGCTTCAGTCCGTAGACGATCAGCGTCGGCACGGTGCCGCTGAGCATCCAGGTGCCGATCAGCGCGCCCACCGCCAGCAGGATGAAAATCGGCACCACCGCCAGCGAAATGCCGTGGACCAGACTTTCCTGGATCTGCCGCCAGGACATGCCGTTGCGGATGCCGATCAGCGCGGCAACGCCGCCGGCCAGCAGCAGCGCGATCTGGTTGGCACCGTAGGAGGCGTTGTCGGCGTACAGGTAGACCGCCAGCGCCAGCAGCACCATCAGGAACAGCAGCGGGGTAAGCGCTTGCAACAGGCTTGGTTCGCGCCGCGGGGTTTCCAGCTTCATACAGGTTCCTTGGGTGGCCACCAGCCACCGGTGCGGCGGCGGTAGCCGGCGGTTGTATCACGCCGGCCGGTGCCGGCAGACGGTTCAGGTGGTTGCGGGCTGTCGACGGTAGTTGCGTACTTCGCCGCTGCGCAGCCGGGCCAGGTATCCGTTCAGTTCGCGCCTGATCACCGGCGCCAGCAGGTAGACGCCAATCAGGTTGGGCACCGACATCACCAGGATCATCGCGTCGGAGAAGTCCATCACCACGCCCAGGTTGCTGGACGCGCCGATCACCACGAACAGGCAGAACAGCAGCTTGTAGCCCAGGCTGACCGTGCGCGATTCGCCCAGCAGATAGCAGGCGGCCTTCTCGCCATAGTAGGACCAGGCCAGCATGGTCGAAAACGCGAACAGGAACACCGACACCGCCAGCAGGTACGGGAACCAGCTCAGCACCGAGGCATAGGCCATCGAGGTCAGCCGCACGCCGTCGCCGACGCCTTCGACCTGGTACATGCCGGTGATCACGATGACCAGCGCGGTCAGCGTGCAGATCACCACCGTATCGATGAACGGTTCCCACAGCGCCACCAGGCCTTCGGAGGCCGGTTCGCGGGTGCGCGCGGCGGAATGGGCGATGGCGGCCGAACCGACCCCGGCCTCGTTGGAGAAGGCCGCGCGGCGGAAGCCCTGGATCAGCACGCCGATGAAACCGCCATAGCCGGCTTCCGGGGTGAACGCGCCGGCGACGATGGCGCGCAGGGCCGGCAGCACATTACCGATGTCGGCAATGATGATGTAGGCGCTGCAAAGGAAGTACAGCACCGCCATCAGCGGCACCAGCTTGCCGGTGACGCGGGCGATGGAGCGGATGCCGCCGATGATCACCACCGCCACCAGCCCCGCCATCAGCAGGCCGAACATCCAGCCCTTGCCAGCCAGCCAGCTGCTCTCGCCACCGGAGATGTTGAGCATCTGCTGGAAGGTCTGGTTGGCCTGGAACATGTTGCCGGCGCCCAGCGAACCGCCGATGCAGCAGATCGCAAACAGCACCGCCAGCGCCGCGCCCAGCGGCTTCAGCTTCGGCCGGTGCTCGGCGATGCCGCGGCTCAGGTAGTACATCGGGCCGCCGGAGATGCTGCCGTCGGCGTTGACCCGCCGGTATTTCACCCCCAGCGTGCATTCGGCGAACTTGGAACTCATGCCCAGCAGGCCGGCGACGACCATCCAGAACGTCGCGCCAGGACCGCCGATGCTGATGGCGATGGCGACGCCGGCGATATTGCCCAGCCCGACCGTGCCCGACAGCGCGGTGGCCAGCGCCTGGAACTGGCTGACCTCGCCGGTATCGCCCGGGCGCGCGAAGTCGCCGCGGATCAGCCGGAAGCCCTGGGCGAAGCCGCGCAGGTTGATGAAACGGAAGTAGAACGTGCAGAACAGCGCCGCCACGATCAGCCACAGCACCACGAACGGCAGGCTGGCGCCGAAACCGATCGGAACCGGGTGGAACACCAGCCAGGCCACCGCGTCGGCGACCGGCTTGAAGGCGTTGTTGATGGCATCGTCCAGACCGATGCCGTTGGTTGGAGCGGCCTGGGCCAGCGACGGCATCAGGGCGAAGAATGCCGTCAGCGCGGGAACAAGGCGGCTCATGCCGGGTCCAGGTGGGGGGCGCAAGCGCGGGGATGCCCGTCCGGGCGGCGGACGGATCGGGTACGGCGGTCGCTGGAAATCAATGGGCCCCCTGGCTGAACGATGGCGCTGGGTATAGCCGCCGTACCTTGCCAAAGCAGGACCAGGATCACAAGCGCGACCGCAGCATTGAAGGTGATAATCGGCGCTGGTCGGGAGCGGGGCTACAGGCGGACGATGGCGGAGAAATACGATGCGCTGGCGCAGCAGTTGGCCGATTATCGGCGGCGTTGGCCACAGGAAGATGCGGTCGTTGCCCAATTCATGATGTTGCTGCAGGACCGGGAAAATCCGTTCAGCCGCGACCGCCTGGCCGGTCATTTCACCGGCGGCGCCTGGCTGGTCAGCGCCGACGGCCAGCGCATCCTGATGACCCATCACCGCAAGCTGGGACGCTGGCTGCAACTGGGCGGGCACGCCGACGGCGACACCGATATGGCCCGGGTCGCACTGAAAGAGGCCGAAGAGGAATCCGGCCTGCCGGGCCTGAGCGTGGATGGCCAGGCCATCTTCGACCTGGACCGGCACTGGATTCCCGAGCGCCAAGGCGTCCCCGGGCACTGGCACTACGACGTCCGTTATGTGGTGCGCGCCGGTGCCGACGAAACCTTCGCCGTCAGCGAGGAGTCGCTGGACCTGGCCTGGCGCCCGATCGCGCCGATGGCCGCCGACGCCGACGAATCGATGGCGCGCATGGCGCGCAAGTGGCTGGCGCGGTGAACAGTGAACAGTGAAGCCGCGTCTGCGGCGCTGAGAAGGGAAAGTCGCAAGGAGGGCAATGGGCCCACCCTGCGGCGAAGAGGAGATCCATCGCTTTTCCCTCGCCCTTTGCAGGCCGCATAGCGGCCGGCTTCGCTCTTTACCGCATCAATACAGCACCCGCGTCCTCAGCGTGCCCGGAATGGCGGCCAGCGCTTCGCGCAGTTCGCTGGTCTGTTCTTCCGACGCGGTCACGTCGATGACCACGTAGCCGACCTTGGCGTCGGTACGCAGGAACTGGCCATCGATGTTGACGCCGCGGTCGCGGAAGATGTCGTTGACCTGCGACAGCACGCCAGGCACGTTGCGGTGGATATGCAGGATGCGGCGGCTGCCGTCGTGGCCGGGCAGGGTGACTTCGGGGAAGTTGACCGCCGACAGCGTGCTGCCGTTGTCGCTGTAGCGCACCAGCTTGGCCGCCACTTCCACGCCGATGTTGTCCTGCGCTTCCAGCGTGCTGCCGCCCACGTGCGGGGTCAGGATCACATTGTCGATGCCGCGCAGCGGCGAAACGAAGGCATCGTCGTTGCCCTTGGGCTCGACCGGAAACACATCCACTGCCGCGCCACCCAGATGGCCGGATTGCAGCGCCGCGGCCAACGCGTCGATATCGACCACGGTGCCGCGCGAGGCGTTGATCAGGTGCGCGCCGGCCTTCATCCGCGCAATCTGCGCCGCGCCGAACATGCCCTGCGTCGATGCGGTCTCCGGCACATGCAGCGTGACCACGTCGCTGCGTTCCAGCAGGTCGTCCAGGCTGGCGGCAGCGCGCGCATTGCCCAGCGACAGCTTGGTTTCGATGTCGTGGAAGATCACCTGCATGCCGATGGCCTCGGCCAGCACGCCGACCTGGGTACCGATGTGGCCGTAGCCGATGATGCCCAGCGTCTTGCCGCGCGCCTCGTGGCTGCCGGCGGCCGACTTGGACCAGCCGCCGCGGTGGCATTCGGCGTTCTTCTGCGGGATGCCGCGCATCAGCATGACCGCCTGCGCGATGACCAGTTCGGCGACGCTGCGGGTATTGGAATAGGGTGCGTTGAAGACCGGGATGCCGGCCAGTTCGGCCGCATCCAGGTCGACCTGGTTGGTACCGATGCAGAAACAGCCGATGGCGATCAGCCGGCGCGCCTGCGCCAGGACCTCGGCGTTGAGCTGGCTGCGCGAGCGGATGCCGATGATATGGGCCTCGGCGATGCGCGCCTTCAGCTCGTCCTCCGGCAGCGATTTGGCATGCAGTTCGATCTGGGTGTAGCCGGTGGCCTTGAAGGTATCCACGGCGGTCTGGCTGACCCCTTCCAGCAGCAGCACGCGGATGTCCTGCTTGGGGTACGAGGTTTTCTTGTTCGACATTGACTGGGCAGCGTCTGGGTAAGGCGAAAGCGGGCCGACACTATGCCAGATGACGGGCCGCTTTGCTGCGCTGCGTCAGCTGCCGGCCGCGGCGATTCGGTTACCGATGAAACCGTTGCCCGGCAACGGTTTCGACCGGAAGCGCGGGCCGTCCTCTGGACGCTTTGGCGCATCGCTGGCACCCTGACCACCCCCTACCGATACCGATGCGTCATGAGCGATCCGCGCCTGCAGGCCCTGCAGCAAGCTGTCCCCGATCTGCGCCTGAAAACCGAGCCAGCGGATCTGGAGCACTACGGCCGCGACTGGACCCGGCGCTGGACGCCGGCGCCGCTGGCGATCGCCTTGCCCGCTTCGGTCGAGGAAGTGCAGGCCGTGGTGCGCTGGGCCAACCAGCATCGCGTCGCCATCGTGCCGTCCGGCGGCCGCACCGGCCTGTCCGGCGGCGCCGTAGCCGCCGACGGCGAGCTGGTGCTGAGCCTGGAGCGCATGAACAAGGTGCTGGACTTCAATGCGGTCGACCGCACCCTGACCGTGCAGCCGGGCATCGCGCTGGAAGCCGTACACAATGCCGCGCGCGATCACGGCCTGGTTTACCCGGTCGATTTCGCCGCCCGCGGCTCCTGTTCCATCGGCGGCAGCATCGCCACCAATGCCGGCGGCATCCGCGTGATCCGCTACGGCAATACCCGCGAATGGGTGGCCGGGCTGAAGCTGGTCACCGGCAGCGGCGAGTTGCTGACCCTCAACCGCGGCCTGATCAAGAACTCCAGCGGTTACGACCTGCGCCACCTGGTCATCGGTTCGGAAGGTACGCTGGGCGTGGTGGTCGAAGCGACATTGCGGCTGACCGATCCGCCGCCGCCGTCGAACGTGATGCTGCTGGCGCTGCCGTCGTTCGATGTGCTGATGAAAGTGTTCGCCGCGTTCCGCGAGCGCCTGCAACTGGAAGCGTTCGAGTTCTTCACCGACCGCGCGCTGCACCATGTGCTGGCGCATGGCGCGCAGAAACCGTTCGAGGAAACCCACCCGTATTACGTGGTCACCGAGTTTGCCGCTGGCGACGAGATCCAGGAAGCGGCGGCGATGGCCGCCTTCGAAGCCTGCATGGAAAACGGCTGGGTCAGCGACGGGGTGATCAGCCAGAGCGATGCGCAGGCGGCGCAGCTGTGGCGGTTGCGCGAAGGCATCACCGAAAGCCTGGCCCGCTACAAGCCCTACAAGAACGACGTGTCGGTGCGGATTTCGGCGATGCCGGCGTTCCTGGAGGAAACCCAGGCGCTGCTGGGCCAGGCGTACCCGCAATTCGACGTGGTCTGGTTCGGCCATATCGGCGATGGCAACTTGCACATCAACGTGCTGCAGCCCGAAGGCACCGGCGATGCCGAATTCGTCGAACAGTGCGGGCACGTCACCGAACTGCTGGGGCAGACGCTGAAGCGCCACGGCGGCAGCATCTCGGCCGAACACGGCATCGGCCTGGTCAAGAAGCCCTACCTGGACAGCACCCGCAGCGATGAGGAAGTGGCGATCATGCGCGGCATCAAGCGGGTGCTGGACCCGAACGGCCTGATGAATCCGGGCAAGCTGTTCGACAGCTGAAGCGGCAGCGGCGTCCGCGAGCCAAGGACGTTTTGGAAACGGCTCGCTCGGTAGATGGCGAGGTGCAGAAATTGCGGCAACGCGGGCCGGGGCCCGCCCTACGCGTGCGAGTTTTATCCGTGTTTATCTGTGCCGAGAAGCGCTTCGGGAGCGCGCCAGGTTCGCGGTGCCCACGCAGGGATGTTGTCGCGCAAAACGTGGCCCGGGTTCAGCCGCCGAAGCGGGTTTGCGGGTAGTCTTGTGGCCCCGCGCCAGCGATGGCGCCATGACGGATCCGTGACCCTCCATGCTTCGACTGATTCTGGCCAGCCTGCTGCTGGCATCCGCTCTTCCTGCCCTGGCCGGCAGCTTCGCCGGGACTTCCGCTGGCGCCTCCTCGGCCGGCTCATCGGCCTCATCCGGCAGCACCTCCGGCGACGACAAGGTGGTGTTGCAGGCGCGCGATGACGCTGCCAGCTTTGTCGCCAGCGAAGGCCGCATCCGCGGCGCCCAGTTGGAAGCCGCACTGCGGCAGTTGCGCGAGCGCGATCCGGCCGCGCGCGAAGCCAGCGACATGCAGCTGGCGCAGGCCATCCTGGCGCTGTGACCCGGTACCGCCGGTCGCCGCCCTGGCGGCGGCTGGCGTGCTGTCTGTTGTTGTTCGCAGGCCATGCGCAGGCCGCATTGCAGCTTGAAGCGGATGCCGGTGCGTTGACGGCAGCGCAGGCTGCCGCGACCCGGCACCTGCTCGACGAAGCGCTGCAGCGCTTGCCGCCGGCCTGGAACAACGGGCTGGACCGGCGTATCACGGTGCAATGGCGCGACGACCTGCCGCCGCAGGTGCATGGACGCGCCATCGGCAGCCTGCTGTTGCTGGATCGCGGACTGCTGGACGGCTGGATGGCGCGGCCTGCCGCCGGCGGTCTTGAACATCCGGACGCGCGCGCGGCGCTGGCGGCGGTGATCCATGAACTTGCCCACATCTACGATCGCTCGCCGCAAGGCCGACTGTCGCGCGATCCGCGCCTGCTGGATCTGGCCGGCTGGCAGGTTGCGCCTTTGCGGCTGGGCATGCGCACTTCAAGCAATTCCTTCAGCGACCGTAGTCCGGACCGGTACGAACTGACCAAGCCGGCCGAATTCGTTGCCGTGAACCTGGAGCATTTCCTGCTGGATCCGGATTACGGCTGCCGACGGCCGGCGTTGTTCCGCCACTTCTCCGGCCATTTCGGCTGGGCGCCGCCGACGGGCGCATGCGCGCCCGGGCTGGTGTTTCTGCAAGCAGGTACGGGCGTGGAACAGGAAACGCCGCTGCTGCAGTTGGATGCAGAGCGGGTCTATGCGGTGGACTATCTGCTGGCCGAGGGCAACGAACAGCCAATGAGCCGCTGGGGCCACAGCATGCTGCGGCTGGTGATCTGCGCGCCGGGCCGGCCGCGCGGACCGGATTGCCGGCTGGACCTGCAATATCATCGGGTGCTGTCGTTCCGTGCCTTCGTCGATGACGTGCAGATTTCCAGTTGGCGCGGACTGTCTGGTTCGTATCCGTCGCGCCTGTTCCTGTTGCCGCTGCAACAGGTCATCGACGAATACACCAAGATCGAGCTGCGCGGCCTGCAGTCGATTCCGCTGCGGCTGGACGACGCCGAGGTGGCGGGGTTGCTGGAACGCGCCGCGCAGCTGCACTGGAGCTACGACGGCCGCTATTACTTTCTCAGCAACAACTGCGCGGTGGAGACGTTCAAGCTGCTGCATGACGGCGTGCCGCGTCTGGCCGGCGAGCCGCTGTCCAGCATCACTCCGACCGCGCTGCTGAGAAAGCTGCGAATGCGCGGCATCGCCGACGGCACGGTGCTGGACGACGAGGCCGAAGCCCTGCGCCTTGGCTATCGTTTCGCGCCGCTGAGCGCGCATTTCCAGGCGATGTTCGATATCGCCCGCACCGCGCTGGACCTGCCGCAGCGACGGGTACAGGACTGGTTCGCGCTATCGCCCGATGCGCGCGCCTCCTGGCTGCGGCGTGCCGAGCACGGACCAAGCCCGGAACTGGCGCTGCGCGCCAGCGCAGCGTTGCTGCTGCTGGAACAAGCGGCGCTGCGGCAACAGGAGCTGCTGGCGCGCGATGAACTCAAGCGCCGCTATCTCGGCAAGCGCGGGCGGGCGGATTCGGGAGCAGCCGAGATCGCAGCGGCGCTGCGGGAATTCCTGCAGACCGAGGGCTATTTCAGCCGTCCGGCGACGTTGCTGCCGGAACCGGGCTATGGGCTGCCGCAGGCGGAGGAGCGGCAGATCCTGCGGCAGGCGGGCAGCCGCCATGCGGCGCGACTGCAGGAGCAGGGGGCGGCGTTGCGCGCCGGCGCGCGCCAATGGCTGGGCCCGGCGCAGCGCGCGGTATTGGAAGGCACCGAAAAGAACATCGCCGAACTGGGCGAACGGCTGCGCCGCCTGCATGGGCAGCTAGGCGGAATGCAGCTGCAATGACGGCATCGCGCCGAACAGGAAGGCCAGGACAGCGCCGCCGGCTGGGAGCGCCCGTAGGACGATTGCAGGAGCGGCGCAGGCCGCGAGCTCTTCGCGAATACCGCTATTGGCAGCGCATGCAAGAGCTCGCACCGGGGACGGCGCTCCTACCGCCCCGGGCGGCGCCCTTCCCGGTTGGTCAATCCGCGCGGCCGCCGAATTCGCCGGTGGTAGTGTTGACCAGGATGCGTTCGCCGTTGCTGATGTACTCGGGCACCATGATTTCCAGCCCGGTATTGAGCTTGGCCGGTTTCGGCCGCTTGGTGGCGGTGCCGCCCTTCAGTTCCGGCGGGGTTTCCACCACTTCCAGGGTCACATGCTGCGGCAACTGCACCGCCACCGGCAGATCGTCGATGATCTGCACGTAGCTGCCGGTCAGGCCGTCGGTGATGTAGCCGGCGTCGTCGCCGACCACGTCGGCGTCCAGCGTGTATGGCGTGTAGTCCTCGTCATCGAGGAACACGAAGGCGTCGCCGTCCTTGTACGAGAACGTCGCCTGCCGGCGCGACAACTCGACTTCCTTCAGATCGTCGTCGGCGCCGACGCTGAGATCGTACTTGACCCCGCCAGGCACGCTGTACATCGTGAAGCGGAATTTGACGTTGCCGCCGCGGCCCTGCGGCGAGCTGCGCTCGATGTCGCGGATCTGGTAGACCGTTCCGTTGTGGTCGATGACGTTGCCTTTCTTGATTTCGCTGGCTTTCATGGTTGAGGGTTAGGAGTGAGTGGAGAGGAGTGAGGAGGAGCGAGAAACGAGGAACGAGAAACGAGAAATGAGGAGTGAGAAATGAGGAGTGAGAAATGAGGAGTGAGAAATGAGGAGTGAGGAGTGGGGAGTGGGGAGTGAGGAGTGGGGAGTGAGGAGGCTCCGCCTTTACTCGTTTCTCACTCCTCCTTCACTCGTTTCTCGCTTCTTTACTTCGGCGCCAGCCGCACGGCGCCGTCCAGGCGGATGGTTTCGCCGTTGAGATAGCGGCTTTGCAGGATGAAGGCGACGGTGTCGGCGAATTCCTCCGGCCTGCCCAGCCGCGAGGGGAACGGAATCGATGCGCTCAGCGACTGTTGCACCGCTTCGGGCATGCCGTCGACCATCGGGGTCCAGAAGATGCCCGGCGCGATGGTCATCACCCGGATGCCGAAGCGCGAAAGCTCGCGCGCCATCGGCAGGGTCATGCCGACCACGCCGCCCTTGGACGCCGAGTAGGCGGCCTGGCCGATCTGGCCTTCGAACGCGGCCACGCTGGCGGTGTTGACGATGACGCCGCGCTCGCCATCCTCGCCCGGCGCGTTGTGCTGCATCAGGTCGGCGGCGGCCTTGGCGACATTGAAGCTGCCGACCAGGTTGACCATCACCGTGCCCTGGAACGTGGAAAGCGGCATCGGAGCATCCTTGCCCAGCACGCGGCCGGCGCCAAGAATGCCGGCGCAGTTGACGGCCGCGTTCAATCCGCCCAGGAATTCCCTGGCTGCGGCCAGGTTGGCGGCCACGCCGGCCTCGTCGGTGACATCGGTGCGGAAGTAGCGGGCGTTGGCCGCGCCGAGTTCGGCCGTCGCCGCCGCGCCCTTGTCGTCGTTGACATCGAACAGCGCGACCTTGCCGCCATGGGCGACCAGGTGCCGGGCCACGGCCAGGCCCAGGCCGGAAACGCCGCCGGTAATCGCGGCGCGGGTATCGGAAAGCTGCATGAGGAAACCGCCGGTTCGTAAAAACCGGCATTTTACGCGATGTGGACGGCGATCCGGCCATTCCCTGGGTTGCGGGTTTGTGGGTTTGTGGGAGCGACGTAAGTCGCGACGCGGCTTTCCCGGCAATGCGTCGTCGCGACTTACGTCGCTCCCACAATCCCCAGTCCCCAATCCCCCAATCCCTCGCACGGACGGGCGCATCAGGCAATGGACGCGCGTTCCAGCGGCGTGTCCAGCCGCCGCGCGAATTCGTCCGGCGACAGTCCGGGGGCGAACAGGAAGCCTTGCCCCACCGGTACGCCCAACTGCAGCAGGAACTGCCGCTGCGCCTCCGATTCCACGCCCTCGGCAACCAGCCCCAGCCCCAGGCTGCGGGCGATGGCCGACACCGCCTGGCACACCGCCACGTCCGAGCGGTTGTTGGGCACGCCTTCGGTGAACAGCTGGCTCAGCTTCAGGCCGTGGATCGGCAGCCGCCGCAAGTAGTTCAGCGCACTGTAGCCTTCGCCGAAATCGTCGATGGTCAGCACCACGCCCATCGCGCGCAGATCGGCGAAGGTGCGCAACGTGGCCGGCGCGTCCTCGATCAGCACGCGTTCGGTGAATTCCAGCTCCAGCGCCGAACCGGGCAGGTCGAATTCGATCAGCAGCGAGCGCACCTTCTCGGCCAGGTCCTCGCCGACGAACTGGCGGTACGACACGTTGACCGCGACACGGACGATGCCCAGGCCCTGGTCGCGCCATTCGGCGACCTGCCGGCAGGCTTCGCGCAGCACCCAGCTGCCGATGCGGACGATGTCGCCGGTGGTTTCGGCGTGGCTGATGAACAGATCCGGGCGCAGTTCGCCCAACTGGTGGTTCTGCCAGCGGATCAGCGCTTCGGCCGCGACTACGCGACCATGGCGCAGGTCGACCTGCGGCTGGTAGACCAGCCGGAATTCCTCGTTGTCCACCGCGCGCCGCAGCTGGGTTTCTATCTGCATGCGGTCCTGCTGGCGCCGCGCCAGTTCGGGGGTGAACATCTGCCAGCCGTTGCGCGCGCGGTGCTTGCTGTCGTACATGGCGATGTCGGCGTTCTGGATCAGCTGCTGCGGGCGCTGCCCGTCGATCGGCGCGCGCGCGATGCCGATGCTGGCGGTGATGGCGAATTCGTCCTTGCCGAAGCGGAACGAGTCGGCGAAGGCGTGCAGCACCGCGTTGGCCAGCGCTTCGGGACGATCGCGGTCATCGCCGGCGTCGCAGATGACCAGGAACTCGTCGCCACCGAAGCGGGCGATCATGCCGTCGGTGCCGACCGCGCCACGGATGCGATCCGATGCCTGCACCAGCAACTCGTCGCCGGCGTTGTGGCCCAGCACATCGTTGATCATCTTGAAGCGGTCCAGATCGATGTACAGCACCGCCGCGCGCGCCTGCTCCGGGTCCTCCAGCAGCGCGCCCAGTTCGGTCAGCACCGCATCGCGGTTCATCAGCCCGGTCAGCGGATCGGTGCGCGCCTGGATGCGCAGCATTTCCTCGGCCTGCTTGTCCAGCGAGATGTCCTGCATCGTGCCGGTGATGCGCAGCGAGCCAGGGTCGGCCGGTTCGGCCTCGCCGATGACGCGGATCCAGAAGACGTGGCCATCGGCGCGGCAACCCTGCAGTTCCAGATCGAAACCGCCGCTGCCGGCGGCGACCTGCTGGACCGCCATGCGCAGTCTGCGGCGGTCGGCCTCGCGCAGGCACGACAGCATCGCGTCCAGCGTTTCCAGCGGCCGCGCCGCGCCAAGGATGCGCAGCGACTCCTCGGTCAGGTACATGCGGTCGCGGCTGATGTCCCATTCCCAGCCGCCGATATGGGCCAGCGATTGCGCGCGGTCGAACAGCGCGCTGTCGCGCTTGAGTTCGGTCACGTCGCTGAAAAGCGAAATCACCTGGGTCGGTACGCTTTCGCCGGGCGCGAACTGCGGCACCGAGGTCATGGTCAGCCAGATCAGATGCTTGTTCCTGCGGTGGTACAGCCCCAGCAGCACGCTTTCGATCACATGTCCGCTTGCCAGCGCGCGGTGCGAGGGCAGTTCTTCCGGGGTCAGCTCGTTTCCGTCCTCGTCGACGATGCGCCAGCGTTCCAGCGCCAGTTCCTCGTCGGCGCGCTGGTTCTCGCCGATGCCGAACATGCGCAGCGCTGCGCCGTTGCAGTAGACGATTTTCTGATCGCGGTTCTGCACCACGATGCCCTTGTCGATGGTCTCCATCAGTTCGCGGTAGCGCATTTCCGCCTCGCGCCGGCCGCTGATGTCGCGCGCCACCGCCACCAGGCTCTTGCGCTCGTCGAAGTGGATGTTGGCCGAATGCACCTCCACCGGGAAACGGCTGCCGTCGCCGCGCATGTTGGTGACTTCGATGACGTAGGTGTCGCCGCGGTTGAGGGCTTCCCAGACCGGGATCATGTGGTCGCGCGGCAGATCCGGATTGAGCACGCTGATGTTCTGGCCGACGATCTCCTCGCGCCGGCGCCGGTAGGCATCCATGCCGGCCTTGTTGAGGTCCAGCACGGTGCCGTCCTCGGCAATGATGCTGACCGGGTCGGGCACCGCATCGAACAGCGTGCGGTAGCGCAGCCGCGCGGTCTCGGCCGCGTGCAGGGTAGCGGCCAGCGCATCCCCGGCCTGGCGCAACAGTTCGCGGGTCGCTTCGCTCTGCGAAGGATCGTCGCCGGCCTGCCGCAGCGCCTGCAGGACCGACTCGGCATCGGTTTCGTCGGCGCCCGCGGCACCCGGCTCGGGAACCTCCTCACCGCGGGGCCTGGACGGATTCATGCCGACGCCATCGCCTTGCCGACCTTGCTGCCGGTTTCCCGCCCCAGCAACTGCGCCAGCCACTGGCCGGTCTGGCTGAGCAGGGGCAAATCTATTCCGGTAGCCATGCCCAGTCCGTGCAGCAGGTAGACCACGTCCTCGCTGGCGACGTTGCCGCTGGCGCCCTTGGCATAGGGGCAGCCGCCGGTACCGGAAACGGCCGAGTCGACCACCCGCACGCCGCTTTCCAGGCAGGCCAGAATGTTGGCCAGCGCCTGCCCGTAGGTATCGTGGAAATGCACCGCCAGGGCCGGCAGCGGGACTTCGCCGGCGACCGCCTGCAGCATGGCACGGGCCTGGTGGGGAGTGCCGACGCCGATGGTGTCGCCCAGCGAGATCTCGTAGCAGCCCAGCTCGTGCAACTGCCGGGCAACCCGGACCACATCGGCCAGCGGCACCTGGCCCTGGTAGGGACAGCCGAGCACGGTGGAGACATAACCGCGCACCTTGACCCCGTCGGTGCGGGCGCGTTCCAGCACCGGGCGGAAGCGTTGGATCGACTCGTCGATGTCGGCATTGATGTTGTGCCGGTTGAACGCTTCGGACGCGGCGGTGAATACCGCCACTTCTTCGGCCCCGGCCGCGCGCGCGCGTTCGTAGCCTTTTTCGTTGGGCACCAGCACCGGGTAGCCGACCCCCGGCTTGCGCTGGATGCCGGCGAACACTTCCGCCGCGTCGGCCAGTTGCGGGACCCACTTGGGGCTGACGAAACTGGTCGCCTCGATGCTGCGCAGGCCGGTCTGCGACAGCCGGTCGATCAGCGCGATCTTGTCGGCGGTGGCGATGATGGTCTTTTCGTTCTGCAGGCCATCGCGCGGGCCGACCTCGACGATGCGGACGAAGTCGCTCATGGCGCGTCCGCGTCTGCGGCCGGTGCGCGGCGCATGCGCAGCACCTTGGCCGCACGGTCGAAATCGTCGAACAGATCCGGATGCTGCCGCAGCAGCGCCAGCAACTGGTCCGGCGTGCCCTCGAACATCCTGACCGTCGGTTGCGCCGGGTCGGCCGCCACGGTCAGGTCCGCCATTTCGCCCAGCACCTGGACCAGGTTGGGCAGGGCCACTTCCAGCACATCGTCCTGGATGCGGTAGCGGGTCAGGAACACCGCCTCCGGCGCCAGGTCGGCGCTATGCGGGGGTTCGGGCATGGCGCGGAACAGGCTGTCCAGATCCTGCCGGCCGAAGGCCAGGTAGCGATGCCCGCCATCGCGGAAGCCCAGCGCGTTGAACCGGGGCGACTGCCCGCTGGCCGCATCGGAGAGCAGCGCGCGGCAGCCGGGCTGCACGTCGGCGTAGTCGTCAGGCCCCAGCGGCGTGTCCTGCTGGCCTTCTGCGGGCAGCGGCAGCCAACGCCCGACCAGATCCGGATCGCAGCTCAGCGCCATCGGAGCCCGCTCAAACATCACGCAACCTCCCAGCATCGTCGTCAGTACCAGCGAAAACGCCACCTGCGCCGCGGCGCGCCACGCTCCAGCCGTCATTCCAGCACCGCCAGCACCGCATCGGCGTCGACAAAATCGCCGGCAACGGCGCGCAGTTCGCTGACGACGCCATCGCGGGGAGCCTTGAGCGCCAGTTCCATCTTCATCGCTTCCATCACCAGCAGTTCCTGTCCGCTGCTCACCGCATCGCCGGCCCGGGTCTTGACCGCCACCACACGCCCGGGCATCGGCGCAACGATGCGGCCGCTGCCGGCCGATTCGGCCGATTCGCCGGGCCGATAGGCGGCAACGATGTCCAGTTGCAGTCGCTGCGTTCCATCGTGAACGGTCAGTCGCGGCCCGCGACGGATGACACCGAATCGCCTGGCTTCCCTGTTGATACGCAGACTGAGCCCGCCAGCGGTCAAGCGCGCGCCTTCGATGAGCAGTTCGGCGCCGCCGGTTTCCAGGCGGTAGTCGCCGCGGTTGCCGTGGGCATCGAGCAGGATTTCGCGGTCCCGGTGCAGGAAGGCCAGCCGGCGGACCCCGCCGTGACCCAGCCGCCAGCCGTCGGCGATGGCCCAGGGCGAATGCGGGTCCGCCGAGGCCGCGGCGGCGGCCAGCGCGGCGGTTTCCTGGTCCAGCAGGGCGACGGTGGCGGCCGCGGCCAGCAATGCCGGATCCTGCGCGTCGGCCGGCATGAACTCGTCCAGATGACGGTCCAGGTAGCCGGTATCGATGCTGGCGTCCAGCACGGCCGGATGCGATGCCAGTCGCTCCAGGAATCCGATGTTGGACTTGGGTCCGACGATGTCGCATTGCGCCAGCGCTTCGCGCAGGCGGGCGAGGGCGCGTGGGCGGTCCTGGTCCCAGACGATCAGTTTGGCGATCATCGGGTCGTAGAAGATGGTGACGGCATCGCCCTCGACCACGCCCGAGTCGATGCGCAGATGCTGCGAAGCTGCCGGCAACGCCAGCGCTTCCAGCTTGCCGGAGCCGGGCAGGAAGCCGGCTTCCGGGTCTTCGGCGTACAGCCGCACCTCGATGGCGTGGCCATGGCGTGGGACCTGCGCCTGCGTCAGCGGCAGCGCTTCACCGGCGGCAACGCGCAATTGCCATTCCACCAGGTCCAGCCCGGTGGTCAGCTCGGTGACCGGGTGCTCGACCTGCAGCCGGGTATTGATTTCCATGAAGAAGAAATCGCCGCTGGGGGCAACGATGAATTCGACCGTACCGGCGTTGACGTAGTCGATGGCCTGCGCGGCCTGCGCTGCGGCCTTGCCCATCGCGGCGCGCAGTTCCTCGCTGAGGAAGGGCGATGGCGATTCTTCCAGCACCTTCTGGTAGCGGCGCTGCGCCGAGCATTCGCGCTCGTTGAGGTGGATGATGTTGCCGTGCGCGTCGCCGAAGATCTGGATTTCGATATGCCGTGGCGACTGCACATAGCGCTCCAGCAGGACGCGGTCGCGGCCGAAGGCGTTGCCGGCCTCGCGCTGGCAGCTTTCCAGCTGGCCGATGAAATCCTCCAGCCGGTGCACGGTGCGCATGCCCTTGCCGCCGCCGCCATGGGCGGCCTTGATCATCAACGGGAAGCCGATCCGATCGGCTTCGCGCAACAGCGTTTGCGGCGATTGATCCTGGCCGGTATAGCCGGGTACGACCGGCACGCCGGCCGCCATCATCAGTTCCTTGGCGCCGGCCTTGCTGCCCATCTTGCGCATCGACGCCGCGGTCGGGCCTATGAAGACGATGCCGGCCGCTTCCACGGCTTCGGCAAAATCGGCGTTCTCCGAGAGAAAGCCGTAGCCGGGGTGGATGGCCTGCGCGCCGGCGGCTTTGGCCACTTCGATGATGGCTTCGCCGCGCAGGTAGCTTTCGGCCGGTTGCGGCCCGCCGATGGGCCAGGCTTCGTCGGCCTGGCGCACATGCTGGGCGCCGGCGTCGGCGGACGAATAGACGGCCACGGTGCGGATGCCCAGCCGGCGGCAGGTGCGGATGACCCGGCAGGCGATTTCGCCGCGGTTGGCGATCAGGATTTTCGAGAACATCAGGCAGTAACTTCCATGGGCAAGTGGCAGACGGCCTCGATATTGTTTCCGTCCGGATCGATGGCGAATGCGCCGTAGTAGTTCGGGTGGTAGTGCGGACGCAGCCCAGGTGCGCCGTTGTCCTGTGCGCCCGCCGCCATCGCCGCGGCATGGAAGGCATCCACTTGCGCGCGAGTTTGCGCCGCAAAGGCCACGTGCGTGCCTTGGCTGGACCTGCCGCTGCCACTGCCCACCCAGAAGTGCGGACGGCCCGGCGGGCTGAACCCGCAGCCTTCGTAGCTGCCGGTCATTTCCCGGGTCACTTCCATCACCACCGTGTAGCCCAACGGTGCCAGTACCTGCGTATAGAACGAGCGGCTACGGGAGTAATCCGCGACCTCCAAGCCCATATGATCGATCATCGGTTCACTCCTTCGCAGCCCAGGCAGGCGGACGCTTGTCGAGAAAGGCGGACAGCCCTTCCTGGCCTTCTGCGGATACCCGCAACTGCGCGATCAATGCGGCATTGGCTTGATCCAGCGCAGCACGGTCGGCCGCAGCGGCCACCTGTGCGACCAGCCGCTTTGCGGAGGCCGCGGCCACCGGGCCGGCTTTCAGCAGCAGGGCAATCTGGCGATCGACAGCGCCGTCCAGTTGCTCCATCGGCACCACCTGATGCAGCAGCCCAATCTGGAGCGCCGTCTGCGCATCGAAAATCTCCGCACTGGCAAACCAACGCCGCGCCTGGCGTGCGCCGATGGCGGCGATCACATACGGAGAAATCACCGCCGGCAACAGACCCAGCTTGCTTTCGGTCAGGCCGAACTTCGCCTCAGGTACGCCGATGGCGATATCGCAGCAGGCCACCAGGCCGACCCCGCCGCCGAACGCCGCGCCGTGTACGCGGACGAGGGTGGGCTTGGGCAGTTCGTCCAGCGTGCGCATCAGGCCGGCCAGGGCCAGCGCGTCCTCTCGGTTTTCCGCCTCGCTGGCCGCGGCCATGCCGCGCATCCAGTTCAGATCGGCGCCGGCCGAGAACGAAGCGCCAGCGCCTTCCAGCACCACCACCCGTACCGAGGCATCGTCCGCGGCCTCCCGTAGCGCCGCCGTCAGGCCGGCGATAAGAGCGGCATCGAAGGCATTGTGCAGTTCCGGCCTGTTCAGCCGCAGACGCAGGACCGCGCCCGATTGTTCCCTGACCAGCGAATCCGTCATCCCAAGGCCCCTCCCGTTGAACCGCGCATGATAGCGGCACACTCGGTACTGGCCTGTGTGCGGTGCGGGAATGGTAGAATCGAGAATAGTTCGCATTTGAGATTCACCCGTGACGCTGAGCGATCTTCCTGGCCGCACACCCGCCATCGTCGAGTCCGTCGAGGACCACGGCCCCAACGACGCCATTGCCCGGCGCCTGCGCGAGCTGGGTTTCGTCAATGGCGAGGAAGTGCAGATCGTGGCCAAGGGCCCGATGGGCGCCGAACCGTTGCTGGTGCAGGTTGGCTTCACCCGTTTCGCGCTGCGCCGTAGCGAAGCGGCGCGCGTGCGGCTGCGCGCCAACGGAGCGTCGGCATGAGCGGGCAACTGCCTTTGCGGTTGGCACTGGTCGGCAACCCCAACTGCGGCAAGACCGCGTTGTTCAACCAGCTGACCGGCAGCCGGCAGAAGGTCGCCAACTACGCCGGCGTCACCGTCGAGCGCAAGGAAGGCCGCCTGCACACCGCCGCCGGCAACAGCTATGCGGTGCTGGATCTGCCTGGCGCCTACAGCCTGCATGCGGCCAGCCTGGATGAGGCCATCACCCGCGATTTCTGTCGCGGTTTCCTGCCCGGCGAAGCCGCACCGGACGTGCTGGTCTGCGTGGTCGATGCGACCAACCTGCGCCTGCACCTGCGCTTCGTGCTGGAAGTGCGCGAACTGGGCAAGCCGATGATCGTGGCCCTGAACATGGCCGACGCCGCGCGCCGCCGCGGTATCGGCATCGACCGCGCCGTGCTGGAAAAGGAACTGGGCGTGCCGGTGGTGGAAACCGTTGCGGTCAAGCGCAATGGCGCCCGCTCGCTGATCGAACGGATCGACGAGATGGCCGCGCATCCGCGCGAGCCGCAGGCGACCCTGGGCGGGCAGGCCGATGTGCAGTCCGACCGCTACCATGAAGAGACCCGCCGTCTGTTGTCGCTGGCGGTGACCATGCCCACCCGCACCGCGAAGGTCGACGATGCGCTGGATCGGTGGCTGCTGCATCCGGTATTTGGGCTGGCGGCGCTGGCGGTGGTGATGTTTTTGATCTTCCAGGCGGTGTATGCCTGGGCCACGCCGATGATGGACGCCATCGACGCCGGTACCGGCGCGTTGGGCGAGTGGGTCGGCGCAACGATGCCGGAAGGTCCGCTCAACAGTCTGCTGGTGGATGGCATCATCGCCGGCCTGGGCGGAGTGATCATCTTCCTGCCGCAGATCCTGATCCTGTTCGCCTTCATCCTGGCGCTGGAGGAAAGCGGCTACCTGCCGCGGGCGGCGTTCCTGCTGGACCGGATGATGGCCTCGGCAGGCCTGTCCGGGCGTTCGTTCATCCCGCTGCTGTCCAGCTTCGCCTGCGCCATTCCCGGCATCATGGCCACCCGCAGCATCCAGGACCCGCGCGACCGACTGGCGACGATCCTGGTCGCGCCGCTGATGACCTGCTCGGCGCGCTTGCCGGTTTACGCATTGCTGATAGGCGCCTTCATTCCGCAGCAGCAGGTCTGGGGCATTTTCAACCTGCAGGGGCTGGTGCTGTTCGGCCTGTACGTGGCCGCCATCGTCAGCGCGCTGGTGGTGTCGTGGGTGATGAAGAAATCGCGCCGCGACAAGGGCGAACATGCGCTATTGCTTGAATTGCCTTCCTACCGTCTTCCGCACCCGCGCGATCTGCTGATCGGGCTGTGGGAACGGGCGATGATCTTCCTCAAGCGCGTCGGCGGCATCATCCTGGCGCTGACCATCCTGTTGTGGTTCCTGTTGTCGTTTCCGGCGGCGCCGGCCGATGCGGTCGGGCCGGCCATCGACTACAGCTTCGCCGGCCGTATCGGCCATGCGATGGCTGTATTCTTCGCGCCGCTGGGCTTCAACTGGCAGATCTGCATCGCGCTGATCCCCGGCATGGCCGCGCGCGAAGTGGCGGTGTCGTCGCTGGCCACCGTCTATGCGCTATCGGCCGCCGATGACGAGTCGGCCGCGCAGGCGCTGTCGCCGCTGATCAGCGACGGCTGGTCGCTGGCCACCGCGCTGTCGCTGCTGGTCTGGTATATCTATGCGCCGATGTGCATTTCCACCCTGGCCACGATCAAGCGCGAGACCAACTCCTGGCGCAAGATGGGTTTTGCAGCGTTCTACCTGTTTGCGCTGGCCTACCTGGCCTCGCTGCTGACCTACCAGATTGCCGTGGCGCTGGGGGCGGGCTAGGGCCTGTTAACACTATTGGGATGGGTCACGCCGCAACGGAGTGCGTGCGGGACAAGGAAGAATGAGGAAAGTGTATGCCGATACATGTCCGAGTGATGACGCCGTACCGCGCGCACTCCGTTGCGGCCCCCGTATCAAGTACGGGGCAGGCTCTCCGGGTTGCTGTCCAGCGGCCGCCAGATGGCCGCGCGCGGCTTGAACAGGCGGCCAGCCTGTCGCTGCGCCACGCACAGCCACCTGACGACCGCTGGGGCAGCAACGTGACCCATCCCAATAGCGTTAACAGGCCCTAGTGGACACCGGCCTGCTCTTGCAATACCTGGTGATTGCCGCGGCGGTGCTGATCAGCGCCTGGGTAGTCGCCAACAAGCAGTTCCCCGGCGGCATGCGCAAGCTGCGCATCGCGCTGGCGCTGAGGCTGCTGCGCGAAGGCCGGGCGGAGTGGCTGCGCGCCATCGGCCGCCGGATTGCGCCACCGGGCCGTGCAGCCGATGCGGCCTGCGGCGGCTGCAACAATTGCGACCCACCGGCGGCAGGAAGGTAACCTGACACGGTGGGAGTGGTGCCGGCATGCCGGCACCGGTGAGTCGCGACGAGGCTTTCCCGCGAAAACGCCATCGCGACTTGACCAGCCATTCGGCTGTTAAAAACCGTCGCTTCTACCATTGAACAGAAGCTAATGCCGGGTGCTGCGCTTGCCGCCCTTGCCGGCGGTGGGATTGACCTCTACGGCCAGGGTGAAGGTGCGCTGTTCGTTGGGCTGCATTGCGCCCACGCCCACGACCTCGCGCTTGATCTCGTCGCCGCGGTCGTTGCGGATCGACAGCACCACGCAGTATTCCCAGGCGCCGCCGTCGGCCGGGTGGCGGATGCTGCCTTCGACCCGGAGCGGCGTGATGGTGTTCGACGCAGCCGCACCTGCGTTCGGGTCGAAACGCAGGTGGTGTTTGCAGGCGGGGCAGACGGCCGCGCTTTCCAAGATGGTGGTCTTGCAGTGCGGACAGGTGCGGGTTGCGCCGGCGGTTCCCGGGCGCGGACTGCTCATGCGGCCGCGCCGGACTCCGTGGCCTTGCCGTTCTTGGCGGATTTGCCGTCTTCGTCCCAGCCGAAATCGGCCTGGCCGCGCATCCGCGAACCGGCGGCGACGGTCAGCGAACCGGCCTTGACGTCACCGATGAGCACGCCGGAGGCCAGCAGTTCGACCCGCGACGCGGATTCGATATTGCCTTCCAGCTCGCCGGCGATGATGACCTTCTTGGCCTTGACGCCGCCGCTGAGCTTGGCGCCGCTCTCGATGGTCAGATCGCCCTGCACATTGACGTCGCCCTTGAACTTGCCGGCGATGCGGATGTGACCGGTGCCCTCGATCTTGCCTTCGATGGTCAGATCGGCCGCAATCAGGGATTCCTTGACTTCGCGCTCGGCGGCACGCGTGGCCGGCGGCGTCACCGTCGGGGTGAAGCTGGCGGCGGCGGGGGCGGGCGTGTCCCGCAGCGCGACGGGTTCGGGGGGCTGTGGCGCCGGAGAATCCTTCTTGGCAGGGCCTTGATCCTTCCAGATAGACATGGGCGGGGGTCTCCAGTCGAAAAGAATGCCGACTATCGCCCGCTCGGCGTTGTCATGCTGTGATGGGCCTCACCTTACGAAGCTTTGTTGTCCCGGGCGTTTTCCAGTGACCGCTGTCGCGGTGCGGCTGGTCCGGCTACATCCGGAATACGCCAAACCGCGCCGGTTCGATGGGCGCGTTGAGCGAGGCCGAGATGGCCAGCCCCAGCACCCGGCGGGTGTCGGCCGGATCGATGATGCCGTCGTCCCACAGCCGTGCGGTGGCGTACCAGGGGCTGCCCTGCGACTCGTACTGGTCGCGGATGGGCGCCTTGAACGCCTCTTCCTCTTCGGCGCTCCAACGGCCGTTCCTGGCCTCGATGCCGTCGCGCCTGACCGTGGCCAGCACGCTGGCGGCCTGTTCGCCGCCCATCACGCTGATGCGCGCGTTCGGCCACATCCACAGGAAGCGCGCGCCGTAGGCGCGGCCGCACATGGCGTAGTTGCCGGCGCCGAAGCTGCCGCCGATCACCACCGTGAACTTGGGCACCGACGAGCACGCCACCGCGGTGACCATCTTGGCGCCGTCCTTGGCGATGCCGGCGTTCTCGTACTTCTTGCCGACCATGAAGCCGGTGATGTTCTGCAAAAACACCAGCGGGATGCCGCGCTGGTTGCACAGTTCGATGAAGTGCGCGCCCTTGAGCGCGCTTTCGGCGAACAGGATGCCGTTGTTGGCGACAATGCCCACCGGATAGCCATGGATGTGCGCAAAGCCGGTCACCAGGGTCTTGCCGTAGCGGGCCTTGAATTCGTCGAAGTCCGAGCCGTCGACGATGCGCGCGATGACCTCGCGGATATCGAAAGGACGGCGCGTGTCCCTGGGGACGATGCCGTACAATTCCTCGGCGGCGTAGCGCGGTTGGCGCGCATCGCGCACCGCCAGCGGCAGGGTCTTGCGCCGGTTGAGATTGCCGACCAGATTGCGCGCGATCTGCAGCGCGTGGCGGTCGTCTTCGGCGAAGTGATCGGCCACGCCGGACACGCTGGTATGCACGTCGGCGCCGCCCAGCGCTTCGGCATCGACGACCTCGCCGGTGGCGGCCTTCACCAGCGGCGGGCCGCCCAGGAAGATCGTGCCCTGTTCCTTGACGATGACGCTTTCGTCGCACATCGCCGGCACGTAGGCGCCGCCTGCGGTGCAACTACCCATCACCACCGCAATCTGCGGAATATTGTCCGCACTCAGCCGCGCCTGGTTGTAGAAGATGCGGCCGAAGTGCTCCTTGTCCGGAAACACCTCGTCCTGCAGCGGCAGGAACGCGCCGCCGGAATCGACCAGGTAGATGCAGGGCAGGCGGTTCTCGCGGGCGATTTCCTGCGCGCGCAGATGCTTTTTGACCGTCATCGGGAAATAGGTGCCGCCCTTGACCGTGGCGTCGTTGGCCACGATTACCACTTCCAGCCCGTTGACCCGGCCGATGCCCGCAACCATGCCCGCGGCCGGCGCCGCGCCGTCGTACATGTCCTCGGCCGCCAGCGGCGCGATTTCCAGGAACGGCGAACCGGGGTCGAGCAGGGCGGCGATGCGGTCGCGCGCCAGGAGCTTGCCGCGTTCGGTGTGTTTGCTGCGCGCCTTCTCGCCGCCGCCATCGGCAGCGCGGGCCAGGCGGCGATCGAGTTCTTCGACCAGTGAACGGTGATAGGCCGAGTTGGCCAGGAAATCCTGCGACCGCGGATCGAGCTGGGTAGTCAGAGCGGGCATGCGATGAGCCGTAACCGTAAAGGCGGCATCAGAACACAAAGCCAACGGCGGCGCCAAACGCCGGCGGACGATGTCGCGTCCGGCCAGGCAACGGCTGGAGCGCTACCTGTCGGGTCATCACAGATTCGTCATGGCCAGCCATCCGGCCGTCGAACAGCGCCTCCGGCGCAGGCCGGGACGACGACGGACGATTCGATTCGGCGTCGACGCCTGGACCGGAATGGTTCCAGCGTGTCATGGACGCTACGTAGGGATCCCGGTATGGCGCAGAAACGACAAGGCCCGCTTGCGCGGGCCTTGTCTGCCAGCATGGGAAGCAAGCGATTACTGCTTGGCTTCTTCGGCCTTGGCTTCTGCTTCTTCAGCGACTTCGGCAGCCTTGTCGGCGGTGGCCTGGGCCGCATCGGCGGTGGCATCGGCGGCAGCGGCGGTGGCGTCGCTGGCAGCGGCCACGGCGGCGTCGGCGGCTTCGCCAGCGGCTTCGGCGGTGGCGTCGGCAGCTTCGCTGGCAGCAGCAGCGGCTTCGTCGGCGGCAGCGGCAGCGTCGTTAGCGGCCTGGTCGGCTTCCTGCTTGGTGCAGGCGCCCAGGGCCAGCACGGCGGCGGCCAGCAGGATGTAGAACTTGGTCTTCATGGCGTATCCCCTTGATTCGGATGTGGAGGTCGGATTGAGTCGCTGCCATCGCTGCCACAACTATCAGCGGACGGCGGACTTTCGGATATGGAAAAAGCCGCCGAATGATCCGGCGGCTTTTCCCAGTTTAGCGTCAACCTTGGCAGTTGCCAGCAGATTACTGCTTGGCTTCTTCCGCAGCGTCCTTGGCTTCTTCGGCGGTGTCGGCAGCCTGGGAAGCAGCATCGGCAGCGGCGTCGGCAGCTTCCGCGGTGGTGGCGGCAGCAGCGTCGGCAGCGGCGTCGCTGGCAGCGTCGGCAGCGGTAGCGGCAGCGTCGGCGGATTCCTGTGCAGCGTCGGCCACTTCGGTAGCGGCGGCGTCAGCAGCGGCCTGCGCTTCGGTGGCGGCATCGGCAGCGTCGGCAGCGGCGTCGGCAGCCTGGTCCTGGTTCGAGCATGCGGCCAGAGCGAAACCCAGGGCCAGCGCGATCAGAGCCTTATTGATGGTCATTGTTCGATTCCTCGTCGTTTGAATAGGCAACGCGCTATTGCGCGCCTGCAACATGATGACAAGCCCGTGACGCGTGTCAAGCGGCGACTGGGTCATTTTTGTCAATAGCGCGTTAAGCGGAAAGCGGAAATGGCAATGGTTATACGCAGGTCCTTGAGCGGCAAGGCTTCGCCAGGCTGACGCGCACCCAAACGGGTTACGGCAACTCGATGGCGATGGCCGTCGCTTCGCCGCCGCCGATGCACAACGAGGCGATACCGCGCTTGCCGCCGCGGGCGCGCAAGGCGTGCAGCAGCGTCACCACCAGACGCGCGCCGGACGCGCCGATGGGATGCCCCAACGCGCAGGCGCCGCCGTTGACGTTGACCTTGGCGTGCGGAATGCCCAACTGCTTGATGGGCGCCATTGCCACCACCGCGAACGCTTCGTTGATCTCGAACAGATCGACATCATCGACGCTCCAGCCTACCTGCTTGAGCAGCTTTTCGATGGCGCCGACCGGTGCAGTGGTGAACCACTCCGGCTCCTGCGACAGCGTGGCATGCCCGACGATCCTGGCCAGCGGCTGCAGGCCGCGGCGGGCGGCTTCGTCCGCGCTCATCAGCACGGTGGCGGCGGCGCCATCGGAAATGCTGGACGAACTGGCGGCGGTGATGGTGCCGTCCTTCTTGAACGCGGCACGCAGCGTCGGAATCTTGGCGATGTCGGATTTGCCGGGCTGCTCGTCGCTGGCGAACTCGACCTCGCCCTTGCGGGTGCTGACCTTGACCGGAACGATCTCGTCGGCGAAAGCGCCCGACTGCTGCGCGGCCTGTGCGCGCTTTACAGATTCGATGGCGTAAGCGTCCTGGTCTTCGCGGCTGAAGCCGAACTTCTCGGCGGTGGCTTCGCCGAACACGCCCATCGCCTGGCCATCGTAGGGATTGGTCAGGCCGTCCCAGGCCATGTGGTCGACGGACTGGAAGTTGCCGTAGCGGTTGCCGGTACGCGAGTTGGGGATCATATGCGGCGCATTGGTCATCGACTCCATGCCGCCGGCCACGACCACCGATGCCGAACCGGCCTTGATCAGATCGTGACCCAGCATGATGGCCTTCATGCCCGAGCCGCAGACCTTGTTGATGGTGGTGCAGCCGGTGGCGACCGGCAGGCCGGCGGCCAGCGAAGCCTGTCGCGCCGGCGCCTGGCCCAGGTTGGCCGGCAGCACGCAGCCCATGATCACTTCGGATACATCGCCGGCGGCAACCCCGGATTGGGCCAGTGCCGCGCCGATGGCGGCCGCGCCCAGGGTCGGTGTGGGGACGCCGGTGAACTGGCCCAGGAACGAACCAATGGCGGTGCGCTTGGCGCCGGCAATGACGATATCGGACATGAAACGGACCTCGATGGTGTAGACCGCCGATTATCCGCCCCCCGTCACGGGGCGGCAAATCGGACTTTCGATACAGGCCGGCCGGCGAGCCGCTGCGACTGTGCGCTCATGGCCAGTTGTGCGGTTTTCGCGGTAGATTCGGCGGTACCGGGCGGCTGGTCCGGAGGGGCGTTTCACGGAAGGGGGAAGGCAATGGAACAGGCAGGCAGGGAAATGGTGCGGGCCGCGCGGCTCACTGCGGGCGGACTGGCACTGCTGTTGGCGGCATGCGGCGGCGGCGGCGGCGGCAACGTCCGCAACGATCCGCCACCGGTCAGTCCGCCGCCGGCTACGCCGCCCCCGCCGGCGCCGGCAGGCGCCAGCCTGCATTTGCAGCTGACCAATACGACTGTTGCGCACGCGGCCGGTTTCACCGGGCAGGGCGTGCGCATCGGTGTGGTCGACAGCGGGGTCAACCGCAACCATCCGGCGCTGGCCGGGCGGGTGATCCGCAATTTCACCTACATCAATCCCAACACCAACAATCTTGCGGTCGACGACGTGGTCGGGCACGGCACCTGGGTGTCGCAGATCCTGGCCGGCGCGCCGTTCGCCAATTCGCCCGGCGGTATCGCTCCGGGCGCGCAGATTGTCTCGGCGCGCATCATCAGCGATCGCGCGCCCAGCGACGATGGCTCCGGCCAGGGCAACCAGGTCGACGGCGCGCTCGGGCTGCTGCCGGTCCACCAGGATCTGATCGCCGCCGGCGCGCGCATCATGAACAACTCGTGGGGCGGCCTGTACTGGACCAACCCGGCGGCCACCGCACCGATCGCCGACGAATACCGCCCCTTCGTCTTCGCCAACGATGGCTTGGTGGTGTTTGCCACCGGCAATTCGGGCTTCGCCAATCCGTCCGACATGGCGGCACTGCCGAGCCAACCCGGCGTCGGCGGCAGCATGCCGGCCGCCGATCTGGAGCGCGGCTGGCTGGCGGTGGCGGCGCTGGATTCGAACAATCCGCACCAGCTGGCCGGCTATTCCAACGCCTGCGGCATTGCGATGCGCTATTGCCTGGTCGCGCCCGGCAGCGTCATCGTTACCAACGAGAACGCGACCGAGGCCAATCACAGTTACGGCACCGTATCCGGCACTTCGCTGGCCGCGCCACAGGTGTCCGGCGCGGCCGCGCTGGTATGGGAAGCGTTTCCGTACTTCAACAACGATCTGGTGCGGCAGACATTGCTGGGCACGGCGACGGATCTGGGCGATCCCGGCGTGGATGCGGTGTTCGGGTACGGCCTGCTCAATGTCGGCAAGGCGGTGCTGGGCCCATCGCGGTTCGATTGGGGCGATGTGACGGTGTCCTTCGACGGCATCACGTCGGTCTGGTCGAATGCGATCAGCGGCGATGGCGGATTGATCAAGCGCGGCAGCGGGCGATTGGAACTGGCGTTCTCGACCAACTATGGCGGCGATACGCGGGTGCAGGGTGGCACGCTGGCGTTCTCGTCCTCGGTGCCCGGCGACAGCTTCATCGAAGCCGGAGGCAACCTGGAACTGCGCGGGCTGGGCGTGCACGGCGATGTCGACAACCGCGGTACGCTGACCGTGCAAGGCATGGCAGGAAGCCGATTGGTGGAGGGCAACTATGTGCAGGGAAGCGGCGGCCGCTTCGCCTATCAGGTCGGATCGCCGTTGAACGTTTTCGGCACCGCGCAGCTGGCCGGGGATCTGCAGGTGATCGGTATCCGCAGCGGCTATGTGCGCAGCGACCGCGAACTGGTGCTGACGGCACAGGGCGGGTTGAGCGGGCGCTTCGACTCGTTGAGCAACGGGCCAGGCGTGTTTCTGCAAGCGACGCTCGGCTATGACGCGACAGAAGCTTGGCTCGATATCACCCGACTGGATATTGCTGCCACTGCGATGGCCTTCGGCCAGATCAGCGCGGCCTCCGCGGCTGCCGCGGTTCGCATGGAGCAAGCATTCAAGCGCATGGATGCACATGATGGCGACGCCGCTGGCGCCGAGCCCGTCGCGGATACGTTCCGAGCGCTCGCCGGCGAATTCCAGCGCAGTTCGACCCAGGCGGAGGCCAAGGCCTCGCTGGCCAGCCTGTCCGGCGAACTGCATGCCGCCGCCGATGCGATGACCTTCGATGCCATCGACGTCAGCCGGCGCGCCTTGTCGGCACGCTTCGACCAGCTGATCGATCTGCCGCGGCCACGCGGCGACTGGTACCGACGGTTGGGCGAAGCGGGGCAGGGCAGCTATGGCGGCAACGATTTCCGGATGGACGGCTGGATGCTGGGCAGCGATCTGCGGCTGGGCGAATACGGCGTAGCCGGCGTCGCTTTCGGCGAAATTCGCGCACACAGCCAAATCGGTGGCGGCCGCCGCGATCGCAGTCAGGACCGGCAGGCACAGGGGCAGGTCTATCTGGGCAGCGTGCGTGGCCAAGCCTACGCGCTGGGCCAACTCGGATTCGGCCGCTACGACCGGCAGATGCGGCGTGAACTGTGGCTGGGCCAGGCCCATCGTGGCGTGAACAGCGAGTACGCCGGAGATTTCACGTCTGCCAGCATCGAAACCGGCTACCGCTTCGGCACTGCGCTGGCGGCGATGACGCCGTATCTGGGCGTCGACCATGCCCGCGTCGACCGCGATGGTTTCAGCGAAGCAGGCGCCAGCGGCTTCGGCCTGCGGACCGACGCCAGCCAGGGTCAACGCACGCAGGCGATCGCAGGCGTGCGCCTGGCACGGTCATGGGACGGCCGGCATGGGCGCGGTTTCGGTGCGCGTGGCTATGCCGAGTGGCAGCAGACGCTGGCAGCGCGCGGCCTGGGCATCGATGCGAGCTTCGTCGGTGCGGAAGCCTGGGCGCCGCTGGTGGGCATTTCGCCGGAGGCGTCGGGCGGAGTGTTCGGCTTCAGCTTCGAGTCGCACCTGGCCGATGCTGCCACGCTCAGCTTCGGCTATGACCAGAGTTTCGGGCCGCGCGAGCGGTCGCGGATGCTGTCGGCGAGGTTCGCTGTCGGATTCTGAAGCGCTGCAATCTTGGTGCGGTAGAGCGGAGCAGATTCCGCTCTACTGCGTGAGGTCCGCGAGGCCGTCAGTCGCGGCCGTCGAATAGTTCGCGGCCAATCAGCATGCGGCGGATTTCGTTGGTGCCGGCGCCGATGGCGTACAGCTTGGCGTCGCGCAGCAGGCGGCCGGCCGGGTATTCGTTGATGTAGCCGTTGCCGCCCAGCGCCTGGATCGCTTCCAGCGCGACCTGCACCGCCGCTTCCGACGCGTGCAGCAGGCAACCGGCGGCGGCGGCGCGCGAATTGCGGCCGCTATCGTAATCGCGCGCCACCTGGTAGGCGAACGCGCGGCTGGACTGCAACTGGGTGTACATGTCGGCCAGCTTGCCCTGCATCAGCCCGAAGGTGCCGATGGCCGCATCGAACTGCTTGCGTTCGCGGACATAGGGCAGGGTGAGGTCGAGGGCTGCCTGCATCAACCCGATCGGGCCGCCGCTGAGCACCAGCCGCTCGGTGTTGAGGCCGCTCATCAGCACGCGCACGCCCTGGTTCGTCTCGCCCAGCACGTTGGCGGCCGGGATTTCGCAGTTCTCGAACACCAGCTCGCAGGTGTTGCTGCCGCGCATGCCCAGCTTGTCCAGCTTCTGCGCGGTGGAAAAGCCCGGCATGCCTTTTTCGACGATGAAGGCGGTCATGCATTTGGAGCCTGCGTCCTTGCCGGCGGTGCGCATGTAGACGATCAGCACATCGGCTTCCGGGCCGTTGGTGATCCACATCTTGTTGCCGGTGGCGACCCAGACGCCGTCCTTGAATTCGGCGCGGCAGCTCATCGAACCGACCACGTCCGAGCCGGCGCCGGGTTCGCTCATCGCCAGCGCGCCCTTCCATTGGCCGCTGCACAGCTTGGGCAGGTACTTGCGGCGCTGGGCGTCGTTGCCGTTGAGATACAGGTTGGACACGCAGAGATTGGAATGCGCGCCGTAGCTCAGGCCGACCGAACCGGAAGCGCGGGAGATTTCCTCCATCGCCACCAGGTGCGCCAGGTAGCCCATGCCGCTGCCGCCGAATTCCGGATCGACGGTCATGCCCAGCAGTCCCATCTCGCCCAGCTTGGGCCACAGGTCCTGCGGAAACGCGTTGTCGTGATCGATCTGCGCGGCGCGCGGCGCGATTTCGCTTTCGGCGAAACGGCGTACCGCCTCGCGCAGCGCGTCGATTTCTTCCCCCAACTCAAACGGTCGCATCCGGTCCTCCCTCCTTTGCGGCCTGGGTATTCTGTATTCGGTCAGTGCTCGCCGCGCAAGTGCCCCATGAAGCGCGGCGCGGTGCGGCCGAGCGGCAGCTTGAGCTTGCCGATGGAACCGATGCGCGCTTCGGCCATGCGGTCGGCGGCGTATTGCGGGGTGATGTTCTCACGGTCGGCCAGTTCGAAGATCTTGCCGACGGTGTGGTAGATGGTGCGCATCATGCGCATTGCGCGTTCGCGGTTGTAGCCGTCGATTTCCAGCGATACGTTCATGACGCCGCCGGCGTTGACCGCGTAATCCGGCGCGTACAGGATGCCGCGCTTGGCGGCTTCATCGCCGGTCACATGCGACATCTGGTTGTTGGCGGTGCCGCAGATGATCCTGGCCTTCAGCCGCGGCAACGTCTCTGCGTTGATGGCGTATTCCAGCGCGCACGGCGCGAATACATCCACCGGCAGGTCGTAGATTTCGTCCGGCTTGACCGCCTCGGCGCCGAATTCCTCCACCGCGTGCGCGACCAGCCTGGGGTTGAGGTCGGTGACGAACAGCTTGGCGCCGCGCTCCTTCAGCAGCTTGACGAACTCCATGCCGATATGGCCCAGGCCCTGTACGGCGATGCTGGTCTTGCCGACCTCCTCGTGGCCGAACTTCCTGTTGAGCGTGGCCATCAGCCCCTGCAGCGCCCCGTAGGCGGTGAACGGCGCGGGGTCGCCCGAGCCGCCGTGGACCTGATGCACGCCCACCACGTATTCGGTTTCGCGGTAGACGTTTTCCATGTCGTTGACGTCGGTGCCCACGTCCTCGGCGGTGATGTAGCGGCCGCCCAGCGAGTCCACGTAGCGGCCGAACGAGCGGAACAGCACCTCGCTCTTGTCCTGATCGCAGTCGCCGATGATCACCGCCTTGCCGCCGCCGACGCTGAGCCCGGCCAGCGCGTTCTTGTAGGTCATCGTGCGGCTCAGGCGCAGCGCATCGGTCAGGGCCAGGTTGCTGTCGGCGTACTGGCGCATGCGTACGCCGCCCAGGGCAGGGCCCAGTACCGTGCTGTGGATGGCGATGATGGCCTTCAGCCCCGCATCGGGGTTGTGGCAGAACACGACCTGTTCGTGGCCGGAGGTGTCGAGGGTTTCGAAGATCATTGCGGGCTCCGGGGCGGCGTGGGGTTGCCGCAGGCTTGCCTGTGATTCGGTTAAGTGACTGGTAGAAAACAAAAAAGCGACGTTTCCGGAACACGCCCGAGGTCGTCGCAGGGGCGCAGTTTAATGCAATCGCGGTAGCGGGGCCGAAAGTGTGGTCCTGTCCGGGTGAACGGCATGGCTCAGCCGGAACTTGAATAAAACGAACGGTCGTGCTATTTATCGCATCATGAACCTGGCCGCCTCCACCAGCAAGGGCACCGCCACCCGCGAGATGATCCTCGAGCGGGCCTACGGCATCGCCTGCCGGTTCGGCCTGGAAGGCCTGTCCATTGGCGAGCTGGCTACCGCCGCGGGCATGTCCAAGAGTGGGGTGTTCGCCCATTTCGGTTCGCGCGAGGAACTGCAACTGACGGTGCTGGACTGGACCGCAGCGCGGTTCGGCCATGCGGTGATGGGGCCGGCATTGCGGCAACCGCGTGGGTTGCCGCGGCTGCGCGCCATCATGCTGGGCTGGTTCGAATGGGTGCGCGCCAACCCGGATGGTTGCGTGATGCTGGGCGCCGCCGGCGAATACGACGGCCGCCCCGGACCGCAGCGCGACCGCGTGGTCGAGTGGCTGGCCCAGTGGCGTGCGCAGCTCGGCAAAGCCATCGCCATGTGCATCGAAAGCGGCGAGCTGCGTTCCGATATCGACCCGGCGTTGCTGTCGTTCCAGTTGTTCTCGATCACCGAAGGGCTGCATCACGCCCGCCTGTACGACCCGCAGCATGCCGAACAGCTCGCCCGCAGCGCGCTGGATCAGCTGCTGCGCAACTCCGCCCCCTGACTCGGTCCATTCGTGGAGATCGCCATGGCTGTCATCGCTTCCCCCAAAAAAAGCACGAACGTTCGAAATATTGCCCGCTTGGCGGTACTGCGCACCGGCTACCGGCTGGGCAGCTGGCTGATGCCTGTCATCACGCTGCAGCGGGCGTTTCGCCTGTTCGGCACACCGTTGCCCGGCGGCCGCCTGCGCGCGCGCCACAGCGATACGGCCGGCGCCCGCATCCACGAGTTGCCGTTCGGCCGCGAGCGCATCACCGTCTATGTCTGGGGCGATGCCGCCACCCAACCGCTGGTGCTGCTGGCGCATGGCTGGTCCGGCTATGGGCTGTTCTTCCTGCCCTGGGTGCAGGCGCTGCGGAGCGCCGGTTACGCGGTCGCCACCTTCGATCAGGTCGCGCATGGGCGCAGCAGCGGTTACCGGGCCACGTTGCCGATGTTCGCCGATGTGCTGCACCGGGTCGCCAACCATCTGGGGCCGCTGGCGGCGGTGGTCGGCCATTCGCTGGGGGGCGCGGCGGCGATGCTGGCGCTGTCCAGGGGTATCGCGGCCGAACGCGCGGTACTGATTGCGCCGGCCGCCGATCCGGGACTGGCGGCGCAGCGCTTCGCCGGTTTCATCGGGCTGGCGGAGCATCTGTCGGGACGGTTGTTCGATGAATTCGAATCGCTGACCGGCATTTGCGTCGACACGCTGCAGGCGCATGTCAACGCACCGCATATCGGCCGCACGGCGCTGATCGTCCATGACCTGGAGGACGGCGAGGTGCCGTGGGCCGAAGGCGAGCGTTATGCGCGCTACTGGCCCGACGCGCGCCTGCTCAGCACCACCGGCTTGGGCCACAACCGCATCGTCACTGCGGCGCCGGTCATCGCCAGCGCGCTGCGTTTCCTGCAAGGCCAGCCCGTCGGCGACCGGGTGGTGTCCTCGCCCAACCTGCCTTACGGCTGGGCCTGAGCCGGGGCGGGTTTCCGCCGGATTGCGCAAACCGCACGGCCGCGTAGGGTTGCCGTCGCGGTTGCGCCTGCGCCCGCAACACGTTTGGACAAGCCGCCGCACGGTACAATTCCGCTCTTCGCACAATGCACGAGTGAGGGCGCGCATGAGCACACCGGCTTTCCATGTTCCCGCAGTACAGGCAGATGCAACGCCGCTGCGTTTTGTTACCGCAGCCAGCCTGTTCGACGGGCATGATGCCGCCATCAACATCATGCGCCGGTTGATCCAGGGGCAGGGCGCGGAGGTGGTCCACCTGGGCCACAACCGCAGCGTCGAGGATGTGGTGCGCGCCGCGCTGCAGGAAGACGCCGACGGCATCGCGCTGTCCAGCTACCAGGGCGGCCATGTCGAATACTTCAAGTACATGGTCGACATGCTGCGCGAACGCGGCGCTGGCCATATCCGCGTGTTCGGCGGCGGCGGCGGCACCATCACCCCGGAAGAGATCGCCGAACTGCAGGCCTACGGCGTAGAACGCATCTATCACCCCAACGACGGCATGAAGATGGGGCTGGTGGAGATGATTGAGGATGTGGTGGCGCGTGCGCAGCATGCGCGCGACCGGGAACCGGGAACCGAAGACCCGGCGAATGCGGCGCTCCCCTCGATCAACGATGAAATCGCCATCGGCCGCATGCTTTCGGCGATAGAGGACGGCCTGTTTTCCGAATCGGAGCTCGCGCACCTGCGCAAGCAATGGAACCTTGCCTCAGGCTCGCAGGTCCCCGGTCCCCGGTCTCCGGTACTCGGCATCACCGGCACCGGCGGCGCCGGCAAGTCGTCGGTCACCGACGAACTGCTGAACCGCTTCCTGGCCAGCTTTCCGCAGATGCGCATCGCGGTGATCTCGGTCGACCCGACCCGCCGCCGCACCGGCGGCGCGCTGCTGGGCGATCGCATCCGCATGAACTCGCTGCGCAGCCACCGCGTCTACATGCGCTCGATGGCCACGCGCCGGCAGAACGTGGCAACCAATGCGGTGCTGAAGGACTGCATTGGCTTCCTCAAAAGCCTGGCCTTCGACCTGGTCATCGTCGAAACCGCCGGCATCGGCCAGAGCGATTCTGAAATCGTCGATCTGGTCGACTTCCCCGTATACGTGATGACCAGCGACTACGGCGCGGCCAGCCAGCTGGAAAAGATCGACATGCTGGATTTCGCCGAACTGGTGGTGCTGAACAAATACGACAAGCGCGGCGCCGAGGATGCGCTGCGCGACGTGCGCAAGCAATGGAAGCGCAACCGTGTGGCGTTCCAGATGAAGGACGAGGACGTCCCGGTGTATCCCACCATCGCCAGCCAGTTCAACGATCCCGGCATCAGCTGGATGTTCGCCAACCTGTGCCGGCTGTTGCGCGAAAAGCTGGGGGCCGGGAATGCGGAACCGGGAGCGCGCGCGCGCGGCAGCGACAGGTGCGATTTCAATCCCGACGTCGATACCGGGCTGAAGGAACCGCGCGCCACCGTGCTGATTCCCGGCGCGCGCATCCGCTACCTGGCTGAAATCGCCGAGCAGGGCCGCAACATCAACCGCCGCATCGAAACCGAGGCCGAAACCGCCAGCCGCGCGCAGAGCTATTGGCAGTCGCTGCGGGATCTGCAAGATCTGGCGTTGCCGAAGGCGTTGGATTTGTATGACGCCAAATCCCTTCTGCCGGAGGGGGAAGGGAAAGCCGCCGCCGACCGCACCCTGCTGACCCTGCGCCAACGCTACAACGACGCCGTGCAGTCGCTCAGCTCCGAAGCGCTGAAGCTGCTGCGCGAATGGCCGCAGCGGCTGAAGGCGGTGACCGACCAGGTCAACGAGTACCAGGTGCGCGGCAAGACCATCCGCATCGACAACTACACCACCTCGCTCAGCCACCAGCCGATTCCCAAGATCGCCGCGCCCAGCTACAACGGCTGGGGCGAACTGCTGACCTTCCTGCAGAAGGAAAACCTGCCCGGCAGCTACCCATACACCGGCGGCGTGTACCCGTACCGCCGCACCGGCGAGGACCCGATCCGCATGTTCGCCGGCGAGGGCACGCCCGAGCGCACCAACCGCCGTTTCCATTACCTCAGCGTCGGCCAACCGGCCGCGCGCCTGTCCACCGCCTTCGACAGCGTCACGCTATACGGAGAAGATCCGGCGCCGCGCCCGGACATCTACGGCAAGATCGGAAATTCCGGCGTCAACATCCCCACGCTGGACGACATGAAGAAGCTGTATTCGGGCTTCGACCTGTGCGCGCCGACCACCAGCGTGTCGATGACGATCAACGGCCCGGCGCCGATGATCCTGGCGATGTTCATGAATACCGCCATCGATCAGCAGGTGGAGAAATACCTGAAGGAAGACGACGCGCGCTGGACCGAGGCGCAGCGGAAGATCGATGCGCTGTTCGCCGGACGGGTACGCCCCACCTATGCCGGCGATCTGCCGCCGACCAACAACGGTCTGGGCCTGGGCCTGCTGGGCGTCACCGGCGATCAGCTGGTCGACGCCGACACCTACGCGCGCATCAAGGCCGATACGCTGAAGACAGTACGCGGCACCGTGCAGGCCGACATCCTGAAGGAAGACCAGGCGCAGAACACCTGCATCTTCAGCACCGAGTTCGCGCTGCGGATGATGGGCGACATCCAGCAATACTTCGTCGACAACGGTGTGCGCAACTTCTACTCGGTGTCGATTTCCGGCTATCACATCGCCGAAGCCGGGGCCAATCCGATCTCGCAGCTGGCCTTCACGCTGAGCAACGGCTTCACCATCGTCGAGTACTACCTGGCGCGCGGGATGAAGATCGACGACTTCGCGCCCAACCTGAGCTTCTTCTTCAGCAACGGCATGGACCCGGAGTACACCGTCATCGGCCGCGTCGCCCGCCGCATCTGGGCGCGCGCCATGCGCGAGCGCTACGGCGCCAACGAACGCAGCCAGATGATGAAGTACCACATCCAGACCTCCGGCCGCAGCCTGCACGCGCAGGAAATCCAGTTCAACGACATCCGCACCACGTTGCAGGCCCTGTACGCGCTGTTCGACAACTGCAACAGCCTGCATACCAACGCCTACGACGAGGCCATCACCACGCCCACCGAAGAAAGCGTGCGCCGCGCGGTGGCCATCCAGATGATCATCAACAAGGAACTGGGGCTCAACTTCAACGAGAACCCCTGGCAGGGCAGCTTCGTCGTGGACTACCTGACCGATCTGGTCGAGGAAGCGGTGTACAAGGAATTCGAAGCCATCAGCGAACGCGGCGGCGTGCTTGGCGCCATGGACACCATGTACCAGCGCGGCAAGATCCAGGAAGAGTCGCTGTACTACGAACACAAGAAGCACGACGGCAGCCTGCCGCTGGTAGGCGTGAACACGTTCCTGCCCAAGGAACACGGCGGCGAAGTGGCGACCGAAATCGAGCTGATCCGCTCCACCGAGGAGGAAAAGGGCCAGCAGATCGCCAACGTCCAGGCCTGGCAGGCCAATCGCAACTCATTGGCCCCGGAAGGCGAGACCGACCACGCCCATGTGGTCGAGGACGACACCATTGCCAACGAAACCCATGACGGCCACGGGCTGGGGTATCTTCAGCGCACGGCCCGCGAACGCCGCAACGTGTTCGAGGCGCTGATCGAGGCGGTAAAGACCCACAGCCTGGGGCAGATCAGCCACGCGTTGTATGACGTGGGTGGGGAGTACCGAAGGAATATGTAGCAATAACCGTCCCGCGCGTTGGGCCGCGTGGGGTTCCCAATGGAGCAGAACCACACGCAAGGGGAAGTAGTCGTGGAAATCAGGCAAAAACGCAATTCCAATCGGATCGACTTCAAGTTCGGGGAAGAAGAACTGGAGTACCGGATCGAGGACAGCTCAGGCAGCCGCAGCTTCTCGGTTCCCTATCTGGGCATCAGTCGCGACCGGCAGACGTTTGAAGAGCGCAATCAGTGGCTAGGCAATGTTGGCTTGCTGTGGATCGCGTTGGGGGTGGTGCTGACCGCAGCCAGTTATTTCGGCGAAGGGCCGTTTCGCCTGTCATTCTGGGTTTGGGTTGGTATCGGGTGCTACGCGTTCTACCACTTCCGACGGACCAGGTTCACGATCCTGCCTAGTGAGAAGGGCAATCTCTGCGTGATAGATGATGCCGAAGGTCCGCGCGTGATAGCGGAGATTGAGCGTCGCCGGGTTGCAGTTCTTCGCGAGAACTATGACTTTGTCGCGGCCGACGAGTCTGCTGAACAAAGGGTCAGACGGTATCGGTTCCTGCATCAGGAAGGGGCGCTGAGCGATGATGAACTGGCGGAGCGGCTTTCGATGATTGAAGAGCCTTCGTCTGTAGAGCCGGCACCCTCAACGCCAAGGCAGTTGTTGAACTGAAGTCAATCCTGGCGGTCAAGGCCTGGATTGTCACCCAGCCAACCCGCAAGGCAGGCTTGAGCCGCCTACGGGCTGCCCCGTTCGTGCCATTCACCGCTACCGCGGAACCGCCAGCCGCAGATCGCTTTCCTGCCCCGCCGGCTCGGAGAAGATGAGCTGGGTTCCGTCCGGCGACAGGTCCAATCCCCAGCCCTCGAAGGACGGCGACAGCGCGAGGATATCGGTCGCTGACGAATCCACCGGATCAAACAATGACAGCATAGGCGCGCCTTCGGCCAGCCGGCGCACAAAGTAGATGCCGTCCGGCGCCGGCGCCCAATTGCCGCCATCCTGCGGTTCGAGTGCGGCGATAAGCAGTTCTTCCGATCCGCCAGCGATGCCTTTGCTCCAATCCTCCCGCGGCCGTTGCCACAGTCCTGGCTGGCCGGGTTTGCTGTAGAGAAGCCATTGGCCGTCGGCCGATTCGCGGGCGTCGATGCCCGGCCCGGCGGTGACCGCAATCGGCGTACCGCCGGTGGCCGGCTGCGCGTAGATTCGCCACTGGCCGCTGCGGTTGGATTCGAAATAGAGCCACGCCCCGTCGCGCGACCAGGCCGGGTTGCGGCTGTCGCCCGGCCCGTCGGAGATCTTCCGCGGTTTGCCGCCTTCCGGCGATACGGCGAAGATCGCGGTGGTGCCGTCCGGGCTGCCGTCGAATGCGATCAGCGTGCCATCGGGCGACCACGCAGGATTGTCGATGAAAGCGCCGCCGAAATCGGCAATCTGCACGGCACCGCGTCCGTCGCGCTGGCTGACCCAGATGCTGTGCGGACCGCCGCGGTTGGAGACGAAGGCGATGCGCTCGCCGTCGGGCGACCACACCGGATTCGAGTTCCACCGGGTCGACTGGAGATATGGGCTGGCATCGGCCTGGGTGCGCCGGACCAGATCGATCTGCCGCAGTCGCGAGCGGTGCGTCCACTGCTCGAAGGCGATGGCATCCACGCCCGCCGCTGTCGCAGGCTGATGCACGTTCTCGTTGCCCAGGAAGACCTGCTGCAGGTCGCCGCCGTCAGGATCCGCCGACCACAAGCCGTACATACCCGAACGGGTCGAGGTGAAAAGCAGGCGGTCGCCACCCGGCGACCAGGCCAGCCCGTTGATCTTGCGGTTGTCGAAAGTCAGCCGGGTCGACTCGCCGCCGTCCAGGGCGATGCGGTAGACATCCTTGGTGACCTCATTGACGCCACGGACGAAGGCGATCGACTGGCCATCGCGCGAAAAGCGCGGGTCGATGTCGCCAAGCGAGCCAGGCCCCGGATTCGAAACGCTCCGCTTTTCTCCGCTGTCCAGCGCGGCCAGGAAAATCCGGTAGGGCGAGGCGGCACTTTCCCGGCCTGCGTAGGCGATGCGCGCGCCATCCGGCGACAGGCTCATGCCGCGGATGTCGGCCGCCGCCGTGTCGCCGAATACGCGGGTCACGCCGCCGCCCAGCGCCGAGACGCGCATGATTGACATCCCGCTGCCATCGGTACGCGCGAACAGCAGGCTGCGCCCGTCCGCGGACCAGACCGGAAAGCGCTCATCGGCGGGGCTGTCGGTCAGGTTCAGGACGTCCTCGCTGCCTATCGTTTTCACGTAGACGTCGAAGGCGCCGCCACCGCCGTCCCAGATGAAGGCGATGCGGCTTCCGTCCGGCGACAGCGCAGGTTCGAATTCGAGGCCGACAAAGCTCGTCAGCGGCAGCACGTCGTAGCGTTCGGCAATGCCGGAAGCGTCTCCCGATAGCCGTGGAGCCAGCAGGAAAACCGCAGCTGTGGCGGCAACGACGCAGGCCGCGGCCAATCCGTACAACGCGGGCCGGCTTCGGAAACTGCGCGGCGTTGCGGGCGGGGGCGTTGCCCCGGCCGATGGCGCGCCAGACTGCGGCGCCATCGCGGCAGGCCCCTCGGATGCGGGCCGTTCGGAAGCCGGCTCGTCGGCGGCAACTTTGGCGACCGCCGCGGCGACCTTGGCCGGCGCAATCGGCGCGATCAGGCGATAGCCGCCTTTGCGTATGGTTTCGATGTAACGGGGCGCCTGCGGGTCGTCGTCGAAAATCTTCCTGAGCTCGGAAACCGCGCGGTTGAGCAAGTAGTCGTCGGCGACGGTTCCGGCCCACACGGTGTCGAGAAACGTCTCCCGGGAGATCACGGTGCCCGGCCGCTCCGCCATCAGGATCAGCACCTGCATGACCTTGGGTTCGACCTGGGTAACGCGCCCATGGACCGAGATGCGGTTGAGCGAAGGCTGGATCAGCGCTTCGCCCGCAGCGAAGTTCGCAGGCCCGCCGCGGGCCGCCCGATCTCCGGGCGCCTCGTCGATCTTTCCGATTGCCGTCTGTTCGCTCACTTGCTCACCGCCCGAACCTGCGCTCGCCCGGCGATGCCGGCAGCGTCTGCAGACAATCTATAGCAAAACCATAGCTTCCCTCCATTCAGGCAGCGGGCGATTCGTTTTCTGCTTGCGGCGTTGCGGTCCGACTGGCCGCTTCCGAACGCTCGCATCCAGAGCGCACGCCACCAGGAGGAATGGCCCATGTCCGGTTTCCGTACTCGAACGATCGCCCTCGCGGCGGCGGCCGCGCTGGCCCTGGCGGTCGCCGCCGCCGCAGCGCCGGCAGCCGCCCAGACCGCGGCATCGGCGCTTTACCAGAGGAATTGCGCCTCCTGCCATGGCGCCGAACGGCAGGGCACGGGGCTGGGCCCGCCGCTTTCCACCCGGACCTACCGCTACGGCGGCGGCCGCGAGGACCTGGCCCGCATCATCGGCAACGGCATCGCGTCGCAGGGCATGCCGGCCTTCGGCGAAACGCTCTCGGCGGAGGAAATCCAGGCGCTCGCCGAGTTCCTGCCCGCCCGCCAGGGCGAGCCGCAGCCCGACCCGGAACAGGTGCAGGCCGAAGCGGACGCCAAGCCGCGCCAGTTCGACGCGGTTCCCGGCGTGGTCGATACGCTGGACTACGCGGTGCGCGCGGAACTGTTCGCCGATGGGTTGGAAACCGTATGGGCCATCGCCTTCATGGATGCGAACACGGCGCTGGTCAGCGAACGCCCCGGCCGGCTCAGAATCGTCCGCAACGGCGTGCTGCAGCCGCAACCGGTAACCGGTACGCCGCAAGTCCATGTCAGCACCCACATCTGGAACCAGGGTGGCCTGCTGGATATCGCGCTGGACCCGGACTACGGCAACAACGGCTGGATCTATCTGTCCTACAGCCACCTCCTGGAGCGGACCGGACCGGAAGGCAAACCGCTGGCCATGACCCGCGTCGTGCGCGGCCGTATCCGCGGCAACGCCTGGGTCGACCAGCAGGTACTGTTCGAAGCCGATCCCTCGGCCTATGGCGAACCGTTCTGGCATTACGGCGGCCGGATGGTGTTCGACCGCGAAGGACGGCTGTACTTTTCCATCGGCGACCGCGGCGTGCAGGAACTGGCGCGCGAGCCGGGGCGGCCTACCGGCAAGGTGCATCGCATCATGGCCGACGGGTCGGTCCCCGCGGACAACCCGTTCCGCGGCCGCGACGACGCGCTGGCGTCGGTCTACAGCCTGGGCCACCGCAATCCGCAGGGCATGGCGGTCGAACCGTCCAGCGGGCGCATCTGGGCCACCGAGCACGGCCCGCGCGGCGGCGACGAGCTGAACATCATCGAGCGCGGCGCCGACTACGGCTGGCCGGTGGTCTCCCACGGTATCAACTACGATGGCACGGTGCTGACACCGGACACGCACGCAGAGGGAATCAAGCAGCCCGTCCACTACTGGCGCCCCTCCATCGGCGTTTCGGGGCTCACCTTCTATCGCGGCAACGAATTCCCGCTGTGGCAAGGCAAGTTGCTGGTCACCGGCCTGGCGCCGCGCGATCTGCGCCTGCTCACCCTGGACGGCGACCGCGTCCAGCACGAGGAGATCGTCTTCAGGGCCGAAGGCCGCCCCTACGAGCCGGTGGTGGGGCCCGACGGCGCCATTTACCTGGTCACCGACAACCCCGGCCAGATCCTGCGGTTGACGGCGCAACAGGAACGCCGGCAATAGTAGGCCCGCCGGGACCGCCCCGGAATGAATTCATCCCACCCAGGAGCACACGATGAAACCGATACTCGCCAGTCTTGCCGCCACGGCAGCCTTGTTCGCAAGCAGTGGACCGCAGGCGCAAACGATGCGGCCGTTCCTCGACTTCAAGACCGCCGACGCCATCCGCGACCATTGCCTGGCCAATGCAGGAAAGGCCGGCCATTCCGTCGCCGTTGCGGTGTTCGACGACGGGGGCGACCTGGCCAGCTACTCCAACCACGGGGCCTCGCCGGCCGCCGCCGCCGTGGCGCAATGGAAAGGACGCTCGGCAGCGGTGTATCGCAGATCGACGCGCGAGACCGCCGCATGGAACGCCCCGACCGCGCCGATGATGGCCACCATGGAAGGCGGCGTGCCGCTGTTCGCCCGCGACGGCACGCCAATCGGCGGCGTCGGCGTCTCCGGCGCATCGTCGGAATTCGATGCCGAGTGCGGAACCCGTGCGGCGGAGGCGGCGGGTTTGCGCGTTTCGCGGCCAGAGCCGGGGTCGGAGTAGGCGTTCATTTCAACGCCGACATCGCAAGCGGTGCGGCCCAGTCCGGACACCAAGACCCAAAGGAACACGCAAGTGCGCGCCAACATCTCTTCAGGATCTTCGTTTGAGTCCACGGCCGGCTTTTCCCGTGCGGTGCGGATAGGCGATTTGCTGGCCGTTGCCGGAACGGCTCCTGTCGCTGCGGATGGCACGGTGGCCGCGCCGGGCGATGTGTACGGGCAGACCAAGCGATGCCTGCAGATCATCGCCACCGCCCTGAGCGCCGCAGGCCTGGGCATGAGCGATGTCATCCGGACCCGCATCCTGCTTACCGACATCCAGACCTGGCGCGATGCGGCAAAAGCGCACCGGGAGCTGTTTGCCAGGTTCAAGCCGGCCTGCACCTTTGTCGAAGTCTCCCGCTTCATCGAGCCCGGCTGGCTGGTCGAAGTCGAGGCCGATTGCGTGGTTCTTCGGAATGCCCCGGCGCTTGAACCAATGCCCCTGGAGCGACACTCCTTCCATGGCGCGAATGGCGCCAGCCCCGATAGGATGCGGTAAGCCGCTGGCGTACCGCATCGTTCGTGACCGGGTTAGGACCGTAGGCTGGGTTGGCTCCACCACCCAGCGCTTCTGGCCGGAGACCGCACACTCCGTGCCCACGCTTTCCCGCTCAAGGCACCACGAAAATCGCCGTACTGGGCCGCTGCATGCCGTCGCGCAGCCAGGCCGTGAAGAAGCGCTGCAGTTCGGCCGTGCCACTCGCCGTGCCGGCGGGAATGCGGTTGACCGACAGACTGACCCAGGGCGCGTTGGATGGGTCGGTGGCGCGGTGCAGACTGATGAAGGCGGTATTGCTGCCGGCGCTTCCGCAGCGCCGGTCGCCACCTGCCGCCGCACCGGCCGCGAGCGCCCGCATCAGGGCATGTGCCATGGACAGATCATCGGGCCAGTCGGCCTGACCAAGCGCCGCCACCGTGTCGGGAATCACCTTGTCGGAGGCCAGCGTGTTGCCTTGCACGCTGACATACCGGCTGCTGGTACTGCCCTTGATGCCCGGTACGTCCTTCCCGGTGAAGGCCCGCGGCCCGTCGCCTGTCCCGCCGGCGAGCACCGCGTATTGCTGTCGCTCGGGTGCGTACCCCGACGACGGGTCGGTGATCTTCGCGAGGATCGCATCCAGCGGCGCGCCCTCGCGCAGCATCTTCATCGCGTCACTGCGCGCCTCGTTGCTGCTCTCCGCCTGCACGATCACCGCGCCCGTACCCGGCGCGACCGACTGGATGCCGAACACCCCACCCGAGCACGACGCCGCCGCCACGCCAATGGTGCCGGTGCGCGGATGGATCGCAAGGATCGACCACGTGGCGGAGGCAGGGAACACCACGCCGCAGGACAGCAGGACGGCGAGCAGGGACAGCGCAGCAGGGGAACGCAGGAAGGGCATGGGAAGATCCGGTCGTCGGCAGGGAGGAAGTTCGGCCCGCAAAGAGTCGGCGCGCCTTCCTCTTGTCGATGCGCGGGGCGGGCAGTGGGTTTAAGGCAACCCAGTAGCGGTCGGTTTCCGCCTGGTCGCCGGTGGCCACCTGGAACCAGAACGACTCGCTGTGCTTGAACGCCGGGCCGCCGTTCAAGCCAAGGCAGGGAACGCCCAGTACGGTGAACTCGACACTCGGCAGCCGCGGCCCATGTGCCTACCCGAAGCGCGATGAGATGAGTTGCGAGGCCGGGATAAGGTTGAACAGGACATGCGCAGCCAAGGGTGGCCAGATGGATCGTTTCCATTCGTAGAGCACGGCGAACATGAGCCCCAGCATGAAGCAGAGCCCAACCCAGACCAGCGCCGCCCGCCAGGGATAGTCCGGTCCCTGCAACTGGACGGCATGCCGGATCGCGAACACGAACGCACTGAGCAACACGGCGGTCATGGTCCCCCAGGGACGCAGCCGCTCCTGGACATAGCCCCGGTAGAACAACTCTTCGCCAACGCCCGCCCACACGGTGATGAACATCAGGTACGCGAGGAGCATCTGCGGCGGTTCCAGCCCCCAGTGCGGCGCGTAACGCGCGATCGCCGCCGCCAGCGCGCGCGAAGGATTCCAGTCCGGCACCGCGTCGGCGCCGACACCGAGCGTAGAGAGCAGACCGGGCAATCCGGAACCTGCGAACCAACCAAGACCGGCCTGAACCGCGAAGACCAATGCGATCAGCAGCAGCCAGCGGAATACGCCCAGCCGGATCCAGGTGAACCGGCCGCCCACGAACAGCGGTATGGCGATACAGAGCAATGCATATGACAGATAGAACGGCCGCCAGGGCGCATAGCCATGCTCAATCCCGGCGAGCAGCATCGCCGCGCAGGCGACGGCGAGGCACGCAGCGGGCCTGGACAGACCGGTACGGAACGCATCGAGCAGATCGGAGGCTTGTTTCCGCAACCCTGTGACTCCGTCAGAGAGACTGCGCCCATGCGATTGCGGCGATCGCCGCAACCCCGTCCCGAGTCGACGGCCAGCCTGTGTCTATGGGCCCAGCGAGTCTGGCAGCGGTCAGGATCCTTGTTCATCGCCCAGAAGTCATGACGGACTGACGGAGATCGGCCAAAGGGAACAACCAAGGGACGGTTGCAGCGGACTGCCGCCAGTAGTGCTCACCCCCGCCGCGCGGCCTCAATCTTCGCGACATCAATCTTCCGCATCGTCATCATCGCATCGAAGGCGCGCTTGGCGGCTGCCCGGTCCGGGCTGGTGTAGGCCTCGGTCAGCACGCGGGGCGTGATCTGCCATGACAGGCCCCATTTGTCCTTGCACCAGCCGCATTCGCTTTCCTGACCGCCGTTGTCGACGATGGCGTTCCAGTAGCGGTCGGTTTCCGCCTGGTCATCGGTGGCCACCTGGAACGAGAACGCCTCGCTGTGCTTGAACGCCGGGCCGCCGTTCAAACCCAGGCAGGGAATGCCCAGCACGGTGAACTCGACCGTCAGCACGTCGCCCTGCTTGCCGTCGGGGTAGTCGCCCGGCGCGTGGTGCACGGCTTTGACTTCGCTGTCGGGAAAGGTCTTGGCATAGAACGTCGCCGCTTCCAGCGCGGTGCCGTCGAACCAGAGGCAAATCGTGTTCTTGGGGATCATCTTCGTTCTCCTGTTGGTGTGCGGGTCAGGGCAGGGCGGGGGCCGATCATCGCCAGCCTGTTCGAAAAGCAGGGTGAAGCCCTTGGCGAGGGCGGGCGGTCAATCGTTCGCGAACGAACCGGTGCGCACGTCGCCATCGCGCAGGTAACGCATGCCCAGCACGCCGTGGGATGAGGGAGCCGCCGGGCGCCTGCATCACGCCGTCCAGACGGACCATGGCGGCCGCAATGAGCTTGCTCATGTCGGGTTTCCTGGCGGATCACCATGTCCGCCTCTCTTCCACGACGGACGGGAAGCGGGGAAATCGACATGCCGGCGAACAAAACGGCGATGGAGGCAACCAGGTCATCCAAACCGGGCTGGGAAGCGGCTTTCAGAACGGGGTCAGGTGCTGAGGCGTCCCTGCAATTTCTGTTGCAGGATCAGCCGCTTGCCGATGATTTTTCTGGAAGCAAGTGCGCCAAGGGCGCACTCTTCGAATGGCTTCCGGACATCCGCGCAACGACTTCAAAACTCCCAAGGGTGTTGCACTTGGAGGGTTGATTCACCCCTCATTGCACCACGCGCGACATGACGATGTCTTGGTGGGCGTGGCCTCCACCGCCAACCTGGTGAAGGCCCAGCGGCTCGAAGCCATGCTTGCGATAAAACGCAATGCCACGCGCATTGTGCTCGGAGACTCCAAGCCAGATGACGTCGTGCCGATGCTTGCGCGCATGGTCTAGAGCAGCGGCCATAAGTCGCGCCGCTACACCGGAACCGTGGAACTCGGGCATTACGTACAGCTGCCAAAGCTGGATTGGATCGTGGCCCTCAACGGCAGGATGGGATGCCTTGTGCAATATGAGGAATCCTAAAACCGAGCCATTAGCCTCGGCGAGATATGTCAGGCCAGCATGCTGCTCGATTGGCTCGGCATAGCGTGTCGGATTGATCTCCCGCGAACCGGACGCCGCTGCATGGACCGCGGCCAGCGCGGCAGCGTCTGAACCGATGGCTATCCGGATACTGATCATGCGGCCCAACGAGGTTGTAGAAAAAGTCCGGTGCCGATTCTAGCGCCCTTCGAACATCGGAAAACGCTCGCGAGATTTCGATCTCAGCGCAGTTTGCGAGTCGAAACGGTGTTTTGACAACGTACGCGAGCATCAGCCGGGGCTTTCTTGGACTGCGAGGGCTTTTCTACAGCCTCAACGCCTGAGCTCAGCCGCGCCGCGAAGCGGCGTCGGGTTGAATGAACTATCAGGGCCCACCTGCCTAAGGCCAAGGCCCTGACAGCTGTGCTGGGCAGGAGACCGGAGCGTGCCAAGGATCTCGCTCATTTCCGGAACTCGGTAGGGCGCTCAAGGAGATAGATGGCTTCACCCAGATCTTCCAGCTTGCTGGAGAGGATGGCCTGGGCATCGTAAAGGCCGCGATTGTAATAGTATGGGCCAACCTCGTCGGAGAAGAAGTCCAGCAGGAATTCCGCGTCAAAGCGCCCGATCTCGTGCTTCAGCTCTTCGGTGAAGTAGAGCTGGATCTTCCGGACGATGAGAGCCTTCTCATCTTCCGTGAACTTGATGTTTTCCATGCGCCCTCCTTAGGGGCTAACGCCTGAACCAAGCCGAACCGCGAAGCGGTTCCGGTTTGAATTGTTAGGCCGCAGCGACATACAGCTACGGTCCGAAGCTGCGTCTACTGGGTTAGAACCAACTGCTGGACCGAGTCGACGAGCGTGCGCGACCAGACATTATCTCGGCTGCCGTTGGTCAGGTAGACAATCACGAAATGGTCATCGAGATATTCCCGGAACAGGATGCGCACGCGCAGCTTGGCACCGCCGTCGTGTCCAACCTCATGCCAGGCATCGCGTTCGGCATACTCCCAGCCCGACGCGAAGTAGCCGTTGTTGCCATTGGGAAACTCATAAGGCTTCCAAAAGCGCATCAACGCTCCGCGCGAGACAAGCCTGCCTTCCGCTACGGTGGTCAGGAACGTCGCCATGTCGTCGGCGGTGCTGTACATGTCGCCATGGGCCACGGCATAGCTCGGCCACGCAATCGGAATGTCCGGCTCAATCCGTCCGTCCTCACCATGATAGTCGGCGACGAGCCTGCCCTGCGGCACTCCATCGAGTCCGAGCCAGGTATTGTGCAAGCCAAGCGGGGAGAGGATGCGGCTGCGTACCAGGTCGCCATAGTTTCTTCCGGTCACGGATTCGATGATCGCCTCTATGACCAGAAAGTCTGTTTGCGTGTAGCGTGTTCGCGTACCTGGTGGGTCGGTTAACGGCTTGGCAGCAAGATGTTCGAACACCGCGCTGAGGGAAGGTGGGAACGGTTTTGCAAGATTTCCAGGATCGAAGTACTCGGGGACGCCAGAGACATGGCTGAGGAACTGTTCAACCGTGATCGCATGCCAAGCGGGTGGCAGGTCGGCCACATAGCGCGAGGCGGGCGCGGCAAGATCCACCTTCCCCTCCTCGACGAGCAGCAGGAGCAAGGTTCCCGCAAAGAGCTTGCTCACCGAGAAAACCGGAAAGACCGTCTCCTCATTGACGGGGATTCCGCCACCAGAAGAAGTTCTCCCCGAAAATCGACGATAGACAAGCTCGCCGTTTCGCAGAATGACGACCGCTTGAGCAGGGATGCCATGTATCGTCGCATTACTCGTGACGACATTGTCGATGGACGAGTCTTGTGTGCGTTCGAGGGCCGCTGCGCAGGCCACGAGTGCAGCGGCGGCACCTAAAGCTATCGCGCACTTAGCAAGTCTGAGCATGTAACCCCTTCAGCAGCCTGGCGCCTGAATAAAGCCGAACCGCGGAGCGGCGTCGGCTTGAATGAATTGTTGGTCATCACCGCCCGAAGACCATCTGCGCTCTGGCCAACAATATTTGCACAATCATCTTAAGCGGAAAAGTCTTATAGGCTGGTGCGTCGTCTGGAAGTCTCTCGGCTCGCGTATAGAACTTGGTGGAAATGCGAGATTGAAGCGCAGGAGCATGGCCGCGAACACGCGAACGGTACACAGTAATCCAGTGTTGTGAGTTGTCAAAGGCCAGGAACATGGGTGACATGCAGCAGTTGGTCACCATTCGCTTAGTGGGCGACTCTTCGCGGAGCTTATGAGGCAGAAGTTTCTCTCCACCCAAGATTGTGTAGCGATCTTTGCGATGCAGGATGTAGTGAGTTCCGTTGGACGGGTCCATGATGGGCTTAGAGCCCGGCAGCTTCTGGAGCTCATGTGCTGCGGCCTGGCAGTCGTCGCAATGGCAGGCCGTGCAATAGATGTGCGGCCCATGCAGTTCAATTGTGACTTGACCACATGTGCACTCGACAAGTGTGCAATTTTCTGTCATGCGATGGACTCTTACAGTGAGGGGGACGCCTGAATTAAGCCGCGCCGCGAAGCGGCTTCGGCTTGAATTGTTAGACCGCACTTAGAAGAACTCATCCAGGATCCGGTAGTACTCAATCTTAACTGGGCTCGGATTTGGCTCTCCATACTCAATGAAGAACTGGTCAGCGAGTTCCGGTCCAAATAACGCATCAATGTTTCTTGATGCAAGTGCCAAGTCTTGATACTTGTCGGCAAGCCCTACCCGTCCGCAGTCTATGAAGCCGACGAAAGCATCACCTCGGAAGATGAAGTTCTCGGGACAGGCGTCACCATGTGTAACTACCAGTTGCTCGGCTGCAGGTATTCTACTCAACAGTTGCTCGTAAACATCTCGCACGCGCATGCCTTGCCTTGCCTGATCGAAGTCTTCTTCATCAACTAAGCCGGCTTCCATGCGGGCCAAAGCCTGCTTGAGCCGCAGGTGCAGCCTTTCGTCGAATGGGCAATCTTCAGGCGCAATCGCATGGAGCTCGCGCAAAGCTCGCGCCATCTCTGCAACGATAGTGGTTGGATCCGCACTCGCGGCGTCAGCGGCATTGCGGCCAACTAAGGCTTTCGTCAGAAGAATGGTTGCGTTTGATGTTGAGGCGTACGAGATCACTTCTGGTACTGGTATGCGAGTTTGTGCTGTAAGCCATCCGATACGTTCATGCTCTTCGCGAAGTTCTTCGGCGAAAGCGCCGGAGGCATACTTTACATACGCGATGTCGCCGCCCGGCATCAGAACTCGAATCACTCGAGCACCGGACTGACCATACTCAGCTTCTTCGAAAGTGCATTCATCCAACAAGGGAGAGAGCGCATTCTTTAGTTCAGACACCTCGTCGAGGCTGATTGTCATAGCGGTCTAACAACTATTCGGCCCCTCAAATGGCCCGTTTCTCGGAGTATGGGGCAGTTGTGGGTCAAATCCAATTGGAAGCTCCCTGCCTGAAAGGCAGGCTCCATGCGTTATCGGACAGGAGCGGGAGCGTACGAAATACGCCGGTTGATGCGTATCGGCGGCACGACTCCGTGCGCTCCCGGGCGGCGTCGGGATGCTCGGCCAGTAACTGGAACACCTTCCCGGGCAGGTTGTGGTAGCGATCCGCTGGCGGCACACTGGATTGCTGCGCTCCGTAGAGGAAGATGCCGATGATGGTTCGGCATCTCCTTGACGATGGCCGTCGCCAGCATGGCCGCGCGGCCGCGTTCGGACAGCCGCCATGCTTCCGGGTGCGGCGGTCGGCTCAGGACAAGCTGGCATCCGGGCAAGCGCGGCGAGTGTTGCTGGATGCCATGACGATCGGGCCTTCTTCGCTTTGCGAGGATGAAGGAAGATCCGGCGCTGACTCTGATCGTGGAGCGTTCATGCGCCTGGTCCTGTGGGTGATCGCTGTCCTGGTGCTCGTTTCGCCGGTTCGGGCAATGTCTACAACCCCGGATGCGGGACAGACGTGCGCGCCCGCGGCGTCGACTGAGGCGCCGCGGGTGATCCAGACCGAACTGGTCGGTGTTCCCGCATGGATCCGGGTGCCTGCCCGCATTTCGGCACCGCCTATCGTGCTGTGGCACGGGTTCGGTCCGCCCGACAACGAGGAGGCGCTGATGGCGCTGCTGCCGCTGGACGATGTGCCGGCGGTGAAGGTCTATCTGGGGCTGCCGATGTTCGGCAAGCGTGCGCCGGAGGAGCCCGGAGTGCTGGCGCAGCGGCAAGCGGAGAATCTGGCCACAGGCGTGTTCGAGCCCGTGGTCATGGGGGCTGCCCACGAGTTGCCGGATGTGGTGGATGTATTGCGCCGGCGGGGCTGCCTGCAGAGGGGGCAGGGCATCGGACTGTTCGGTTTTTCCGCGGGCGGTGCCGCGGTGCTGTATGCGCTGGCCGAACGCGAGGTACCGGTCGAGGCCGCAGTGGTGCTGAACGCATCGACCGGACTCAGCGCGTCGGTCGCCGCTTACGAGCGGGCTGCAGGCAGGAAGTTCGACTGGACGCCGGAAACACGCTTGCTCGCCCGGCGTTCGGATGCCATCGGGCGCGCCGCCGACATTGCGCAAGCAACGCCGCCACCTGCATTGCTGATCGTGCATGGCGCCAAAGATGCGATGGTGGACCAGACCGGCGCCCACGCGCTGCACCGCGTGCTCAAGCCGCACTATGCCGGCAACGGCGCCGGGCGCCTTCGGCTGAGTATCGTGCCGGACCTTCCGCACGCCCTGCGCACGCCGGGTGACATCGCGCATGCGCGCACCCTGGCCGGCGCATGGTTTCTGCGTTTCATGGCGCGTGAGGACAACTGAAGGGAACGAAAGCGGACGAACGAATCCAATGGCCACCCTTAAGCATGGTCACCCCGCGGCTACCAACCGCCGCAGGAATGACGAAACACCGGAGATGCGAAAGGAGGGCGCCATTCGGGCCAGGACTGAATGCGTCAGTTCAGTTCAATCCCGGGATACCACCCGCTTGCCGCAAGCAAGGCCTTCGGGTCTTCCATCCGCAGGATGTTGCGCAGTGCCTGGCGCTTGTCATCGGCGCGCTGGTAGTAGGCTTTTACGATGCGGTAGCCGACCCAGTAGCCAAGGTCGCCCGGTTTCTCCACGCTGCTGTTGTCCAGCCAGTCGCTGAGGTCGGTCTTGTCCATGTCGGCCTGGAATGCGGTTTCGATTTCCTGTTCACGGCCGCGGGTCACTGTGTCGAAATGCGCATACGCGGTGTTGCCGGCGGTCAGTTCGGCGGCGAACTCGGCGGCACCTTCCATCAATGAGCGCTCCAGCACCGTGGGCTGTTCCAGGGCCGAGACTTCCGGGGCCAGCTGTACGTGCGCGTACTCGTGCGCGATGACGTAGACAAAGCGGTCCTCTAGGTCGGGATTCATCCAGCCCACTGCGCAAAGCGCCTCCAGGCCAATCTGCAGCCCGGTCTCGGGATAGCCAATGCCCACCGGTTTGCCGCGGCCGACGACGATGGTTACTGGCGGCAGGTTCGCTTCGGGGTAGAGCGTGGCCAGCGTGTGCAACGACTGGCTCAGCCGCTGCTTCACCTGCGGCATCACGCGCATGCAGCCGCGGGCGGCTTCGTACAACGCCGGTCGCTTGTCCAGGGTGGCGGCGATCGCTTCGCCGGTGACGCGGCGGTGCCTGGCGAAGTGGTGCAGGCCTTCCGTACCCTGGTCCAGGTAGTCGCGTTGAAGTTGCTCGACGGTGGGTTTGCCGTCAGCGGCGTCGTAGATGCGGTAGAAGCGCTCCACGTCCTCGATCACGACCGCCGGCGCCGTGGTACCGGCTGTGGCGGGTGTCTGCGCCAGTACCGCGTGCGCGGGTGTGGCCAGCATGGCGAATACAAGCAGCCAGGCATGCGTGCGCAGCGGCGGTGCGACGGCAGGCATCATAGAGGCAGGCGTTCGGGACATCGTGTTCTCCTGTAAGTCACCGGGCATCGGCCAACGGCGGGATGCGCCCGATGATAGCCGGTCCAACAGGAGGGCTAGACCGACCAGAGCTTCATAGACACTCAGTTGCCGCTTTACGCATAACGCCTTTCGAGATCTACCGGCTTTGTTAACGTGGGGCCGGAGCCGGAAGCGGGCCGAGTTCGCTGAACCCCACTTTTGACCAGCCCTTCGGCCGTTGAAGAGCGCCTCAAAGGGGGCAACAGGCTTCGGAAAAACGTAGGGTACTTCAGCTTCCGTTCCCTTTGACGAACAGACAGCAGTAAAAACGACATTGCTTTACGTGCATCAGAAATGATAACAATAGCCAGTATTCCAGCCAAAGCGGATCACTTCATGGTCATAACAAATAGATTAGTAGTGCTGGTGATGTTGTTGGCGCTAAGCATATGTGGCTGCGATCGCGCACCTGAACATCTACCTCAAGAGCGCCCTGAAGGGAACGTGGAGGAGACGCAGCTAAAAGAGCTATGGATTACCGATGCCGCAGAAGCCGTAGACGCTGACAGCAGAGCTTCGCGGCCACTTTCTCCAAATGACGCCATCGTCGCCAATGTAAGATTGAGTGGCGACAAGAAGGCAGATCTCCACGTAGCGCTGTTCTACTTAAAGACTGGCGCTAAAGTGGGCGAGGAAACTCGCTCCGTTCTTCCTAGTCCAGGACCTATTTCATTGACTTTCAGGCCTTCTCCAGCATGGAGTGCCGGCCGCTACCTTTTGGAAGTCAAACTAAACTCCAAGGTGGTTTCGCATCAAGAGATCGAGGTTGTAGAGATCGGTAAGGGAGCTTAGTTATCGTCGCTCAAGGCTTCCAAAAATGCAGTGAGTTGCTTGCGTTCTTCAACACTTAGGCTGATGGGCGTGTTTTCATTGAGGCCTCGATAGTAGATTTCTCGGTCTATCGCTTCTTCCAGCGTCTCCACACTGCCGTCATGCATATATGGAGCGGTTTCTGCGACATTTCGCAGCGACGGTGTCCTAAATGATCCTAAGTCACTAGGGTCCTTAGTGACTGCATACCGGCCCAGTTGTGCGATCTCGGCATCACGCAGAACAACATGCCCCAGCGGAACCATGTCACTGCTTTCAAGACGGGCGAGAATCGAAGAAACTCCTTTTTCCACAGCCGAAAATCCTACCCCAGTGTGATGAAACGATTGATTTGTGAGCATCCCCTGGTCAAGGGAATGGCACTGCGTGCAGCGCGCCTTGGTGGAGAAAAGTGCAAGGCCAGCGCGCTGGGTGTCATTCATCGCATTCTGATCGCCTGTGGTTCGGTACCGCTCGTAAGAGCCAGATGCTGGTGGAAGAGATGTTAAGAACGCGACGAGCGCCTTCTGCGCCGCTACGACTGTCTCGTGATCTGTATCACAGATGAGGTCCGTGTACTGATTGCCCTCCTTCAACCTAGAAATAGCTTCGGACATTGACGGTAGCCCCATCTCCATTGGGTTGGTGAATGCATCTAGTACCGTCAAACTGATATCCGATTGTCTGCCGTCCCAGAAAAAGGAGGCATGTGCCGAAACTCCAAGAAGGCTAGGAGCATTGCGTGTACCCACCGCGCCGCCTGTGCCAACAGAAACGGGTCTGCGGTCCGCAAACCGCTGAACAGCTTGATGGCAATCCGAGCAGCTTACATCTCGGCCGCGGCTGAATCGTCTATCGTTGAAAATCTGCTCGCCTAGCCTCAACAAACTATCGGCCGGGGGAGCATTGGTTGTTTCGCTGATGCGGCCGGAGGGGGCAGTGCACCCGCCAATCATAAGGAGCAAGAAAAGCGAACTTGTTCTTCTTAGGCGAGCCTGCCACATAGGGTTGCCTGGGCTATCCATGAATGTAAGTTGACGGCAGATTAGCGGCATGGTAACAATTCGCAAACGCAATCGCACGAAGCGGCCTCGATACCGGTCATAGACCTTGGCGTGAGGGAACGATATATGGATTTTGAAGCTGAAGATTGTTCTTCCCGTCGTTCCCCGTCGTCTGATTCTGATCCTAGTACATCTCGCCGCCTACGCCGTCCCCGCAACGGGGGCGCGAAATACTGGCTGGTTGCTTTTTCGCTGATCGCCGCCATCTTTTCGGCTACTATCACGTTAGCGGCATCATATATGTACGACGCCAACGGGCGATTGATCGTCGTCAAGGATGATAGCGGTCAGGCAGCACAATATATATATGACAACGTCGGAAATCTTGTCAGGATTGACCGCTTTTCTACAAACGAACTTGCTGTTGCGGGGTTTACGCCGCTTCGCGGTGCGGTCGGTACTCACGTTTCCATTCAAGGGCATGGGTTCTCAACCACGCCTGCGCAGAACTCTGTCTCCTTCAATGGTGCTCCTGCAACGATTGTTTCCGCTACCGCTGGAGAAATCGTAGCAAGCGTACCTCTGAATGCGACAACGGGGCCGATCAGCGTGACGGTAGGTGCTGTAACGGCAAGTAGTTCGCGTGCCTTTGTTGTTGACGCGAATGCCCGACCGCCGCTGATCACCTCAGTCTCGCCGTTGATCGTGCAGCAAGGCGCGACGATTTCAGTGTTGGGGCAGCATATGGAGCCCGAAGATGGTGAGACCACGGTAAGGGTTGGTAGCACCGTAATGGGTTCTGCATCAGTTGAGCCTCTAACGGCAACCTTCGCGGCTCCCGCTAGAACAATGGCGGGAAAGATTTCAGTGTCTACTCTCCATGGCACGGCTTACAGCATAGATGATGTGCTGGTTCTTCCATCAGGACTGTCGTCGAGCAACATTTCTCAGGTGATCCGTATGTCGCCGGATGCTCCGGCGGTAAGTATGGCGACCACGGGTCCGGGTAACCGGGTAGCCGTTCTATTCGATGCTTCGTTCGCGCATATGCTATCTATGCAGTTCTCCAACATAAGCGCATCTTCCTTACAGATTGATCTATATCGTCCGGATGGTGCGCTAATGGTTCAGAGAGAGGTCCGAGACCTGCGGCCAACATATCATCTTCCCAAGCTCGTCATGGCCGGGACCTATCTGGCACTTGTACGAAATGATGGATCGGCAGCGAGTTGGCAGATGCAGATCGAGAAGGATAAGAGATTCTTAGAAGATTTGGACACGTTATCTGTTGGCTCGGTCCTGGCTGGCCAATCAAAACGATTCGTGTATGAAGCGGATAGTGGAACATTTGGAGTCAAGGTTACGGATATTACTGGCGGCGACATTATTGCCCGCTTGAGTAGCAACTACGGCGAGGATATTTCGCAAGTACACTGCGCGTACTCAGCGGGTTGTGAGCTTGATGCCGCCGTACCTAGGGTCGCGACTTACTCGTTGATCCTTGAACCATCCATCAGTTCGAATAGCATTCAAGCGCAGGCCGCACTGTTGTTGGACCACAGATCAGAAATTCTGCCGAATGTAGCCTACCCAGTAGCGCTATCTCCAGCCGGACGAAACGGTCGTTTCAGTTTTCAAGCTGGCGCTGGAGATACCTATGGCATCCTGATTTCCAATCAGCAAACGGTCCCATCGGGCAGAGGCGTGTACTACTCGTTGTACGCCCCCAACGGAGAGTTTCAGGGATCGACTTACGTAAACGGAACGGGCGTGCTTTCAGTTGCGTCTTTGCAGACGACGGGAACATACACGTTGCTAGCGGACCCAGATTTAGACGTTGCCCTCACCGCAACCATAACGGTAGTTCCCGCTTTAATCGCTACAGCGAACGTAGATGGTGATTCGGTCAACTTTGCAACTGAACCGGGCCAGAGCGTTCGAGTGAATTTCACCATTGCAGGACCGATTCACCTTGGAGTCGGCATTCATGAACTGGTCACGCCGGGATCCACTGGCAACGTGGAGGCTACGGTTCTGACTTCAAGCGGGACGAAACTGATAGGAACAACCTGTAACGCTTCCCGAACCGGGTGCGAATTTGATTTCAGTAACTTGGCGCCGGGTAGTTATTCGTTGGAAGTTTCACCTCCAATAAATGGGGAGGGGACCATGCTTTTTGGCGTCACGCTGTCCACTGATCTTGTGGTGAACATCAACCGTAGCGTAGCAACACCAATAGCAGTATCTCGCTACGGCCAGAATGTCCGCATTCGATTTGATGCGACGCAAGGGGAATGGCTGGGGCTAGGATTTGCAGATCAAGTGACGAATCCGAGTGGGGAGAGCGTCCTGTACTCTAAGGTCAACATCGACGGCTCTGTCTCAGACAGCTACGGAGAACAGAATTCCGGTTCTTTTGCGGCGGTGGGTTACAAGAACATCACGGAAACTCGCAAGCATGAGGTATTTGTCGACCCTGAGTACGGTGGAAAACTTTCTGTTGTGGCGAAGGTAGAGACAAACTATCCACAGAGCATTGCTATCGATAGCTTAGTGACTTTTAGTAATCCTTTTCCTGCGGGGCCTGTCTATATCCATTTCGTCGCGCCACAGGGGGCTAACCTAGGGGTAGGCATAACTCAACTAAATGCGCCTGGGGGGACGCAGTTCTATGGGCCACGCTTCTATATTCGAGCAACGTCGGGTGCGCAGTATGCCTTCGGCGAATGTATCCGTTCGATGAGTGGTTGCGATTATGACTTGGAGAATCTCCCGGCCGGAACCTACGAGATCGAAATACTTTCGTCGCGCGACGGTGACCGTACATTTTCATTGGATCTGGGAGTTTACCCGGACGTCGCTAGTACGCTGCAGCCAAATGTTCCCGCTGCGACCTCCGTTACTAATCGCGGGCAGAACGCGCGTCTCAGCTTCTCGGCAACCAGCGGTAAGGGCCGCGTGTTTGAGATCCAGAACATGGCAACTACCCCTAGCGGGAAGCCGGTGTCTTACCGTATCTATAGCCCCAATGGCTGGCTATTGACGTCATTCACCAGAACAGGTGACGCAACAATCAATCTGCCGACTATGTCTAGCAGCGGAACATATACAGTCCTGGTGGACCCGGCGGAAGCAGCAACGTTTTCTGCCTCTTTCAAGCTGTACGTGCCATAGATAACGACGCCGAACTTTCACGAAACGACAATGGAACCAAGTTTCGGAGATCTTAAGCAATGAATCCTCGCCAGAAGCCACTGAAAGTATCAGTTCTCTCACTCTTTGGTGTGCTAGGGATACTGCTGGCTAGGTCATCGACCGATACTATTGCAGGTCAACATTCTGCATCTGAATCCGGAGCCGCAACAGGGTGGTTGACGCCTTCGAATAACGTGGCAAAAGAAGTCCAGTTAGCAGATGGGAGTCGATTGAGACTGCATGAGGATGGCCGGACTCTGTCGGTGTTTGACGCTACAACGGGGAAGTCATTCAAGACATTCCAACTAGCCGAGTCACGATTCCATGCCTCAATAACAACGCTATCAAGTGGCCGAGTTTTGATTTGGGGTGGAGTAACCGATAGAGGTGTCGTTTACGATGAGGGCATCTGGTTTGACTCCAAAACCCTGACGCTGACGAAGGCACGCGACACGGGGCTTTCTCCGCGCGCAGGACATACTGCCACAGTGCTAACGGATGGCGCATTGTTCATGGCTGGTGGAGTGTCTAGAGACCGGCCTTTACAAGAGGCCTCCGAGCTTTGGTATGAGCGAGATGGGTCAATCGTTGCTATTCGGCCCCAGGACAGCGTTGCTCGCGTACGACACCAGGCTGAGTTGCTGGCCGATGGTGGCGTAAGAATACGAGGGGGCTTAGACGGCACGCAGCGTCGTATGACAACGGAAAGCCTGGTGTATCCGTTGAAGCAACAAACAGCGACCGCTGGCGGCGGACGAGACGACGCACCGGAGTTCACCGTGGCTGGCACGTTTCCTGAGCATAACGCCGGTGATATTGTGCCATCATCCATGATCGCGCTGCGTTTCACTCGGCGTGTGGACGCAACTAAGCTACGGCAAGGCTCAGTGGCGTTGATCGGCCCCGGTGGCATTACGGGGATTGATGTTGGCTCGGCGGAGGGCGGGCGTTTGTTGTTTGTCAAACCACGCCAGCCACTGTTTCCAGAATCGAAGTACATCCTAGCGGTCAGCCGTTTGAAGGACTTATCAGGGAATGTTTTGCCGTTATCGACGTTAGAGTTTGAAACCATTGCTTTGGATGCAAGGGTGGGAGTATCAAAATCGGAGTCGAGCCAGGAACAGAATAGAAAAATAGTTTGCCGTGGATATGGCCGGATAGCGCCTTGCAACGCACGTGGTCGAGTCGAGAATGGTGTGTGGACGCCCGGCCGCGACAATACCAAAGGGCGTTGGCGCTTGTACACAAAGGCTTACCAGATTTTGCCAAACACTGCGTTGGAGCGGTCGCTAAAATATTCGAATCGAACCGTTATTTCCGGCCGTATTGCTCAGATTGATGAAAAACCTGTCGCAGGCATATCGGTGTATCTGGGCGACAAGACAGCGGTAACCAACGAAGTTGGTGAGTTCATTCTTTACGACGTACCTGCCGGCCGACAGGAATTGTACGTGGATGGGAGTACCGCCAATCGGGCGGATGCGGAGTACGGCCAATTTATCGCCGGCGTAGATGTGCAAAGCAAGCGCTATACGCAACTGCCGTACACCATGTATGTTCCGAAGATTTCCACTCGCGACAAAGTGAAGATTCGCTCGCCCTTGATAAAGGACACTGTTCTGACGCACCCGGCGATGCCGGGTCTTGAGGTGCTCATTCCTGCGGGTACAGTCATACGTGATCGCAAAGGAAAGCTCGTGACTGAGCTCGCGCTGGTGCCGACCCCAGTCAATCGTGCCCCGTTCCCTGTGACCGAAAACTTTCCGATGTACTTCACGATTGAGCCTGGCGGCGCCGTCATCCAGGGGTTGACGCCAGAAGCCGCAAAGGGCATTCGGGTTTCATACCCAAATTATGGGTCAGCTAAATCTGCGCAAAGTCGCTTTTGGATATACGATTCCGCCAGCGGTTGGCAGGTGTATGGCAAAGGTGCGCTATCGCGTGATGGAAGCCAGTTCATCGCGGAGCAAGGTGTAGCGTTACACCGCATGACGGGTGGAGCATTTACGGTCAATCATGACGATCCCGCGCCTGAGCCTGACCTCCCAGAAGACGGTGATGAATGTGGCTGCAGTGGTTCGGGTGGGGTCTCCAACGCCGGAGACCCGATCGACCTAAAGACCGGTGCTTTTATTAACTCAAGCACGGATATCGTTATCAGGGATGTTTTGCCCATCTCCTTGGGACGAAGCTACCGAACTCACGACGCCAGAAGCCGAATCTTTGGGATAGGAACTACCTCAAACTATGGGTATACGCTGTATACGTCGCTTGGAGGCGACTACGATCAACTGCAGCTGGTCCTTCCGAATGGAGCGGGGCTTGAATTTGATCGTATCGGTCCCCGTCCTCCCAGCTACAGCGTCAGCAGCTGGCGGCATACCAACTCTACGGGAAATTTTGCTGGCTCTGTGATCGAGACGGTGGTAGATGATCCGGTAGATGGAGAGGGCTACCGGCTTACCAAGCTGGACGGCACCATCCTTTTCTTTGAGTCGTCTTCTTACAGTGGCGACCTAAGTAGCCGCTTGCGTTACATCCGGAACAAGCATGGCCATCAGATACGGTTTATCTATAGCGCTGGCTTGCTCACAAAGATCATCTCACCCAATGGGCGCTACATAGATCTGAACTACGATTCCGATAACCGGGTATCAACCGCGGTCGACCACACGGGACGGACATGGGCATATACCTATTCAACGCAAGGAATGTTGACGAGGGTGACGTACCCAGACACTACTCACGAAGACATTACTTATGACACGGATAGCGTGATCCTTCCGAACGATGACTCGATCATTATTCATAGGATTACATCCATCACCAATCGCAGAGGCTTCCGCGAGTTGCTCAATTCATATGAGTCAGCGCTCGATGTTGGCGTGCCTGGCGCATACCGCGTAATCAAGCAAACTCTGGCGGATAACAGTGAAATCAACATTCAGTACGAGCATTTCAATGGCACGAACTATGGCGTGCTGGTGACAGAGGCGGATGGTAGGCAGCGCCGAGTAGTCTTCGATACATGGCGCTATCCCGCGTCAGAGTCTCTCGACTATGGTGCGTCTCTGGAACAGACTTTCCAGTTCGAGCGGGATCCCCTCAGTCAGCGGCTCACTGCTCGCATCGATCCGATGGGGCGGCGAACCGAGTACACGTACGATGCCAATGGTTTGGTTAGTCAGGTGGTCTCGTTGGCAGGCACGCAAGATGCAGTTGAGACCAGCTTCACCTACAACGTCGAAGGGCTGATTACCTCAGTCACTGATCCTCTCAACCAGCAGACAACTTTCGACTATCTAGATCGTTGTCTCACACAGGCGACCGATCCATTGGGACATAGTACGATCGTAGTGTGCAACGACGATGGGCTTCCTGAGTCCATCACTAACGCTCTAGGCAAGACAACCCATTTGTATTACTCAGGTGGACAGCTGATCGCAAGTGTTGACGCAATGAACAGAGCCACGGGATATGCCTATGATGCTCTCGGACGCGTGGTAGTGGTGCGGGACCCGCAAGGTCAGATATGGCGAAAGTACTATGACACCAATGATCGCGTCATCAAGACAGTAGATCCCTTAGGCTACGAGACCCAGCTTGGTTACGACGGCAATGGTAACGTCGTTGCAGTACTGAAGCCCCATGGAAATGGTATGACATACGATTACGACAATCGTGACCGGCTGCTGAGCCGCACCGATAGTCTTGGACAAAGTGAAACTTGGACCCATGACGTGATGGGGCGGACTACCAGTCATACTGATCGAAAAGGGCAACTCACGCAGTATGGCTACGATGCTCTTGGCCGTTTGATCACAACTATATACTACGATGGTTCGGTTATCACAGGTGCCTATGACGCAGGAAACCGACTGCTCAGCTTGTCTGATACCGCCGCCGGCGTTCTTACATGGAACTACGATGGATTCAATAGGGTGGTTTCTGAAGTAGGCTCACAAGGCAATGTCTCTTATGGCTATGATGCTGCTGGCAGAAGGACACACCTGAATGCCGCGTCGCAGGCGCAAGTAGTCTATGACTACGACGCAGCCGGTAGGCTCACAAGCATTCAGCAGGGAACCGAGGTCATCCACTATGTTTACGACGCCATCAACCGTGTGACACAAATGACATTGCCGAACGGCGTCAGTACGGGCTACGCCTACAACGATGCCAATCAGCTCACCGGTCAAGCTTATCTCAAAGCGGATGGCACATCGCTGGGAGACCTAGGTTATGGATATGACAGTTCAGGGCGACTGATAGCTCAGACAGGTACATTCGCGTCTAGTTTGCTTCCGAGCGCCAGTTCTACGCCCAGCACTTTTGATGACAATCATCGGCAGATCGGCTGGAATGGACAAACACTGAGTTACGACGCCAACGGCAATCTGATTTCAGATGGAACCCGTACGTTCAGTTGGAACCCACGGAACCAACTCGTTGAAGTAAAGCAGGGCAGTACAACCGTCTCTGCCTTTGCCTACGACGCGGTCGGTCGCCGAATTAGTAAGACAGAAGGCGGCACCATCGTCACCTACTTGTACGATGGACAAAATGCAGTGCAAGAAACGACAGGCAGCGCTGTGAATGCCATTCTTAGCGGGTTGTCCATTGATCAACGTTATGCACGAAATGATGCCGTAGGACGGACCTACTACTTGGTGGATGCCTTAGGAAGTACGCGCGCATTGACGAACTCTTCGGGAACAGTAGTGCAGCGCTATGACTACACGCCGTATGGCCAGTCGACTCAGACAAGCGTGATATTCAATAATCCTTACCTATACACCGGTCGCGAACTGGATAAATCGGGGTTGTACTACTATCGAGCTAGATACTACAGCGCCAGCATGGGGCGGTTCGTTTCGGAGGATCCTATTGGTATATCGGGAGGGTTGAACACTTATTCTTATGTGAATCAATCTCCGTTGGATGGGGTAGATCCTTTTGGATTGCAGAAGCTATCCGTTGATTACTTTATTTTTAAAGCCGGTGGCGGGATTGATATTTATTTTGACTACAATCAAGTAAAGGGATTTCAGTTGAATGGTGTCGGTCTTCGTGGGGGCGGTGGGCAAGGAGCTGGGATCAGTTGGGATCCCGCGGGTGAGCGCCCAGATAAAGACATACTGTTTCCTGATCCATGCCAAAAGATTGACCGTATGATGAATTCCAGTGTTGGCCTTTATGCATCAGGAGCAGCAGTCGTGCCGCCGCTTGGTCCATGGGGAGCAAGCCTCACTGGAGAAGCGCATGCGGGTGTAAGGACAAACACAACGCAAAATTATGATCCTAATAGACCAATATTTAGGCCTTATGGTGATGCTAATCTTCCAGGGCTCCAATTTGGAGCAGGACCAAAAGGAGGGGCGGCAACCTGGAGCGCTGGAGTGGAAGTAATAATATATTGATATTAAACAATATGTTTATTTTCGAGTTTAAGATTAATATCTGTTTTCTACATTTACCTTAGTGCATGGAGCTTTTATGAGTGGAAGGATGACTTTAAAGGGGATAGCGATCTTGATCGCTATATTGATTCTATTTAATATTTCAATTTCTTCGTATATTTTATTATCGGATCCGTACGAGCGTGTGGTTGCTGCATATGAGAAAGAGTATGGGTATTCTGGGTCTGAGAAAGTTGAAATGTGTCTCTATTGTCGGAAGAGAATTAGTTATGCGAGCGGATTTCGAATTTTCAGGTTTACTATAGTCGTCAAGAATGGACGGGCCAGTAAGAAGGTTCCTGTCGTTTATAGGGTGTCAACCACTAATGGTTCTTATCAAGTGGAATTTTCGAAGTGAAAAATGTCCCGGAAATATGAGCGGGCCAATAAGTGGATTGCCTGCCAATTGGGGCGATGATGTCGCCACCCTAGGGGAAGAAGTATGACGCGCCGCCGCCGGAATCACTCGCGGGCCTTCAAGTCGAAGTGACCTTGTCCCGACTAAGAAGGGGCGACTTTTAGTCCCTTCCTCGCTTATCCCAACTCCTGCTCAAACTCGCCGACGAACTCGGTTAGCGATTGTCCACAGGCATTGCAGAACTCCCGCAACTGCAGCAGGTCCATCCGGCGTGAGCCGCGCTCCACGTCGCTGACGTAGGACTGTGGACGATGGAGCGCTGCGCTCAGCTCGGTCTGGGTCAGGCCAGCATCGGTGCGAAGAGCGCGCAGGCGGCGCAGCAGCACTATGTATTCGGACTTATGGATGGACTTGGCAGGCATGGCGGCGGTCTAAGGGGGCCGACATGACGCTATATCTGCTTTTCAAATATCTGAAAAAGGGATATTCTCTGCCTGCGGACGACCTGTCCGCGCCAACCCCGGAGCAATCCCATGACATCTTCGGAACCACGCCAAGCCGTCACCCAGCGGCTCAAAGACTGGGTATGGCCGGACCCCACCGCACCGGCAATAGCGCAGGAGGCGCACTGACATGACCTACGAATCATTGAGTTTTGGCGCCACGCTCAATCAGATTGACGAGCTAAACCGCCTGGTCCGGACCATCACCGCCAGCAGCGACGCGATTGCGGTCAGCGGGGATGACCTGATGGATGACCACAGCCTACCTACGCTGGGGGATGCCATCTACGACGCGGGCATGGCGGTGCGCGAGATTGTCGACCAGGTCTACCGGCAGAAGCTCAAAAAGGGCGCCGCAGCGGCTGCTACCGCGGTACCGGTGGCCGGGCGCGCAACATTTGCCAGCGATATGCACGACAGCCTTCGGTGCGCGCGTTCCATCGTGCAGGCGGCCGATACCGCCGCCGGTCAATCCGGGGGCGCCGAAGACGCCGCAGGCGTGTGCCGGGCGGTATCCGAACTGGTGGGGCGGGTGATCGACTACATCGAGCGCCATTTCGATACGTCCCCCACGCAGGCGGGCCATGACCGCTGAGCGGCCCATCTGTCGCTTGGCATTCAACATCAGCAGCTTCGACGGGGTGACCTATCACCGGTGGCCGTCAGGATGGATATCTCAGTGAATCACGTAGGGCGGAACCGCCGACGGCGATGAACAGCTTCGCTGCTAAGAACCCGCCGGATTTTTCCCAATCCCCAGATAGATAATCTGGCGGAATCGCCTTCGGCGGTTCCGCCCTACGTGGGCTCGTCGTCCTTGCCCGCTTTTTTGATGAACTGAGTTACGGCGCGACGGCCTTGACGTCATACACGACCACACGCTGCCATAGGTGCTCGCAGGCGGCGATGAACTGCTTGTGGATGGGATGGACCTGATAAGCGTCCTGCCCGGCCACATCGTCGAAGAACAGGATTTCCGAGGCGCTGTAGCTGCCGTCCACCACGCCGCGCTGCTCGGTATCCGCCGGCACGCCGATGTGGATGCCTCGTACGGTGTCGATGCCCGCCAACGTCCGCAATCCGGCGAGCAGTTTGGCGAGATCCTCCTCGGAGTCCGGGTTCTTCAGCCAGAAGAACACGTGGTGCACGACCGGCGGGAACGATGCCTTGCTGGCGGACATGGAAGTGGCGGCGCTGGAGCCGGTGGCGGCCACGCCGGCAGCCAGCGCGGCGGCGGCAACGATGACATCTCGGCGCGAGCGATCGGTCATGATCCGGGTCCTCCAATTCATAGCCTGCGGGACTGTGAGTATAGGGCGGTGCCGTTGGACGATGGGGGCGGAGGTGGCGATTGCCTGAATCGCGCCTCCGGCCCCGTTCTCGCCGTCCTGGCCGGAGGGCTTACCTATGGGGACGACGTCTGGTTGGCGATGGCTTGGGGCGTGCCAACCACAACATACAGTGAGCCGGTGGTGGTCAGCCAGCCTTCGGGCGCATTGCGGCTGCAGGTGGCATAGTCCTTCCATCCAAGACTATAGACGTCGTCCAGATAGACCACGGTAACCTCGCGCGGCTTGTTGCCGACCTGGACTTGCTGAAGCTGGGTGGTCTGTTTTCCCCACAGGATCAGGTCGCGCAGGCTTCCTGACTCGCGTTCGATCGAGTAGTAACCCAGATCCGACAGCCGCTGCCGTAGCAGGGGGCTAAGCGCATCCAGTGTGCTCGCCTGTTCGCTTGCCTGCCTGTCCTGCATCGCCGAACGCTTGCTTAGATCCAGGTAGGACGGCAGCTCAAAGCCAGGGTTTCCGGGGCCACCGCCAGCGAATGAAAGCGTCCGCAGCGTTTGATGTTCGGCGGAAGACAGGTTCCGCAGCGCGGGCTGGTCTGCGTTGCTGGCATCAATCCGGGCCAGGCGCATCAGTCGGGAGCCCAACGTCTTGCGGGCCAACGGCTCCCGCTCCGGGTTTCGCAAGGCTGAATGCCAATACGTCTGATAGGCGGATAACACGTCTCTGACAAAGGGATCGCTGGGGGGGGATGAAAGCGGTTCGGGCTTGCGCGAGTCGAACCGGGAGACCATGCACTGCCGGAATGATTGGTCATTGGCCTGCAACTGGTCCGGCGAAAGCCGTGCCAGCAGGCGCGAGGCATCCCCCGCGTTGCCGCGGAGCGCCGTCTCGGCGGCGAGCTCGACGCTGGGTTGTGCCATGCCGGTGCCCGGAGACACGGCAGCCAGGGCGAAGATTAATATGCGGTTACGAATCATGGGAACGCACCTCCAAAGCAGGTTGGGTGCCCATAGAAAAGACCCATCCACCGCTTTCCGGAATGGAGGGAAGCTACGGTTTTGCTATGGATTGGCTGTAGATATGTGGAGGCGTCGTGTTACAGGCGCTTTGGAGGCACTCTCCAGCCGTGCTCGCCCAATGTCGCGTTTGCCTGGCTTCCATCTGCCCCGGTGTCGCCTGGCCTTCAAGCTCGGCCGCTTCGCCGGCCCGACCTATCCCCAGGCGGCCACCACCACGGGCATCTCGGTGAAGAGGGTGGAAAAGCGCATTAGCCGCATCTTGCTGGCCTGCCGCGATGCTGCGGGGGAGGGTAGGCCGTTCCCGTTGCCTGGATGGCTGTACCGAATTACGCCGGGCCGTTTACGGGTCTCCGACTACTGCAGCCCATCCGAGCCTGAGCCCTCGCGCACCAGCGTCGAGTCGCCTTTCCGTTCGCCGGGCACTATCTTCCAGCCCGGCTTGAGCGTGAGCGTCCAACCGTCGCCTGTCAGGCCGTTGCCTTCCTGCGGCATGGCCACCGTGGCGCGTTTGCGGTCGGCGTGCACCAGTGCGGCGCCGCCATCGACCACCACCAGTTCGCCCCACTCATCCATCAGGCGCAGGCTGGGATAGACGGTCCCCACGTCGTCCAGCGCGGCCAGCGTTTGCGGATTGAACTGGAAGTGCGATTTTGCAAGTGGCAGCACCAGCGCCGGACCATCGACCAGCGCGGCGCGCCAGTTGGCGAGGCGGGTGACGCGTTCGCGTTCGCGGGCTTCCTCGGCGGTGCGCAGGCCGCCGTCGGCATCGTAGCGGCGCTTGCGTGTGCTGAGTTCGGCCGGGTTGGCGACCTCGATGCGATGCGCCGCGGCGAGCAGCGCGCCCAGGTCGGCATCGGCCCCCAGTTTGCCGTGCCATGCGGGGTCGGCCTGGTCCAGCAGCAGGCCATAGGCCGGGCCGCTGGCATAGGCAAACGAACGCACGAAGCTGGGGGAATCCAGGAACCGTGCCAGGGCGTAAACGGCGTATGCCAGGCGCTGCTCGTCGCGGTGAAGACCCAGGCGCACGCCGGTGTACTCGGCAATGCCTTCGTTGATCTCCAGCGCGGCCTCGTCGGCGGCGGCCGCATCAGACAGGCGGCGGCGTTCCTGCCGGAAAGCGAGTGCATCGGCGATTCGGTCGCGGCGCGCCTGGGCCTGGCCGGCCATCAGCGCACGGGCAAGCGCACGCCATTCCAGTTGCAGCAGGTAGCGGCCTTCCAGCGTGTCGAGGTGGCGATTGCCGGCTTCGGGGCGCGCCAGGCCCAGACCGGGCTGGATGCGGTGGAACATCTCGTGCACCAGGAAGACGCGCAGCAGCGCCGGCTCGAACGGCACCGGCCACACCAGCTGGGTCCACTGCGTGCCCGACCACTCGAGGCGGGTATTGGCAATCAGGGTTGCGGGCGGCAGGGTGCCGGTGAAGACACCGTCCTTGGCGACCAGTACGCCGCCCGCATCGAGCTGGTTGGCGATGACGTTGCGGTCTGCGGGGTCGACGATCATGATCGGCCCGCACAGCGACTGGCCCCAGAGGGCGCCGTTGTCGCGTTCGCACAGCGTCCTGGCTTCGTTGAACACATGCAGCGCGCTGGCGTGGTCAGGCGTGGCGCGTGCGGGCGCGGCAGCAGCCAGCGCCATCAGGCAGGCGACTGCGGCAAGAAAGGAGCGTGCGAGGATCAACGGCATGGCATGGCTCTTCGGCCTGGCAGGGGGCAGGCGGCGCTGGGCGGACGATAGCAGCAAGAACAAGGTTAAAAGTAGGCTTTCTCCGGCATCTTTTGGCACTGGCGCCTTGCGCAGCCGTCCGATCCGGTTGGGGCCGACCGTCCTTCCCCGTTGCGCTTCGATGGCTGTACGGAATCGGTCCGGGCTGTAGATTGGATTAGCTCCTCCAACCCAGCGCCTTTGCCCCGAGACCAAGCATTGCTGGGTTGATGAAATCAATCCAGCCTACGGCGCAGGGATCCGGTTATACGTCGGCTTGTTAGCCGGACCCCGGCGGCATAGGATTGAAAGCAATCAAGGGGATAGCCACCAATGCGGGGCGCTGTGGGTAAGTCGTATAGGCACTTCTCCGATCATCAATGGAGTTCCAGCCGTGGAAAAGAAAGAACTAAAAGCGCTACGAACAACTGGGATGATTCTTGTTCTGCTAATGGCTGGATTGCAGTTGGCTTACGCCCTATATGCCTTCGCTGACCCAGCAGGTTTTTCACTCATGCGCGGCACCGAGCTGTTTGCTGCTGGCGACTCTGACTGGATCAGAATCTATGCATCGAGAACGCTGTTCATCGCACTCATTATCGGCTACTTGCTTTACCGAAAGCAGTTCCAAATCCTAGCGGTAGCCTCGCTATTGGGTACTGTTATGCCAGTTGCGGACGCATGGCTTGCGTATCAAGCATCGGCGGGTGACAAGGTAATTCTCAAGCACGTTGCCACTGCCTTGTTTCTCATTATTACGTTCGCCATCCTTCGTTCAGTGGTCAGGCGCGGGCAAAGTGGCTAACAATTCATTCAAGTCGAAGCCGCTTCGCGGGTCGGCCTAGTTCAGGCGTTGGGGCGCTAAGGAAAGATCATGAAATCCAAGTATGCCGTAGCGATTGTTGTTTTCTTCCTGTCCGCATCGCTCTGTGCAGGCAACTCGCCTCAGGCAGTCCCAGAACAATTCTTGGGCGATTGGGGCACCAGCTTAACGGACTGTGGAACAGAAGCGGATGACACGGCCCTGCGTATCGGCAAGAGGCATATTTCGTATCACGAGAGCTCTGGTCCATTGCAAGCCGTTGTCGTACGGGGAACAAAAGAGGTGGCGCTAGTCGCTGAGCTTACAAGCGAAGGCGAGACTTGGCTCAATGCATCAACATTCATGCTTTCACCAGACGGCAGCCAACTTACCCAGAGCTCCGGCGTGAATGGAGAGCCGTTCGTTCGTGTGCGGTGCGACTCTATTCTCGGTCTACGCCGCGGCATTTCCAAGCCGAACCCGCTTCGCGGGTCGGCTTAGTTCAGGAGCTAGGCGGTATGCCAGAGTTCGAGAAGGTCATTGAGTTGGTGGACTACTACGACGGCCCTCGCGAGGGCCTCGCCAATTTTCAGGGAAAGCCGCATACCTTCAAATCTCGCATGCTGGATGTGTACGGCGCCGACGACGCAATAGATCTGTTTGATCTAGCGCCTGTCGGATTAGATGGCCCCACAGTAGTAGCCCGCGCAGAGTTCCGCCGGGTTGGCTCAGGCCCGCAGCCTCCCGGCGAGTGGCCGGTGCATGCAGTGCGCTGGGCTTTGGTGAGCGCGGATGGCGCCTAACGATTCAAGCCGGAGCAGCTTTGCGGGTCGGCTTTCTTCAGCGTTGAGGCCTGCATGAAAGAAGTTTTTGTGCTGATAGCTCTTTGGGTCGTTGGGTGCGGCGCAGCGCCTGCGCCCCCTGTCCCAATCGCTTCAGGTACGTACATCTTTCAGCATCGTTTCGCAGAGCATCCCGCGATGCCGAGCTTCTCTCTCACTGCGACAATCGACGGCACACATATTGTGCTGATCAACCCCAAGGCCTCTGGTCCGTTTCCTGCCGGTATCATCGCTGAGGGTGAGCTCATGTGGCATGCTGGATCCCGCCAATGGATCATTGGCCACAAAGACACTGACCGGACACTTCCGGATGTAGGAGGGTGCAGTGATGGCCCGGAGGTCGTTGACCTGGTCGGCAAGATTTACTGGACCTGCTAGCGTGCCTACACTGCCAGGCAACTTGTTCAAACCTAGCCCGCATCGTTGCGGCTTTGATCTGATAGCTGGCCAGGGCGGGCTCAACTCAGCGTTAGGTGCCTTGTGATGACTGCCTATAGTTCAAAAAGTAGCTGGAACTTGGTTTGCGTCGTCGTCGGTGTTGCCATCTTGGTGCTGACAATCAATCAAGCTCGTCTCTCTCTTGCTACAGGCCTCTTGCAGTTCTCGTCCAGCAAGTACGGATTCGCTTTCTTCGGCGCGGAGGCAGCGGCGATATATCTGGCCTTATTGTCGGGCGCGGGTATTCTTATTGGTGTCGGTTGGAGGGGGCTGCGGCATCTCAGGGGTTAGGGCAACAGATCTTTTTCAGCGTTGCCTTGGGCCTCATGGAGAGATCACATGAAAGCTAGAATTACCGTGATCACCATTGGCGTTGACGATTTGGAACGGGCTCTTCGGTTCTATCGTGACGGCCTTGGTCTAAAGACAGATGGCATTGTCGGACGTGAGATCGAACATGGCGCCGTGGCGTTCTTTGATCTCCAAGCGGGTTTGAAGTTGGCAATCTGGCCGCGCGCAAGCATTGCTCATGATTCTGGCCTGCCGGTGGGCAAGCGTAGTGCCACAGAGTTCACCCTGGGCCACAATCTTTCGTCGAGGGAAGAGGTCGATGCCGTCATGGCGCAAGCGGAACACGCTGGTGCCGTTATCGTAAAGGCTGCTAATGAAACCTCTTGGGGCGGTTACGCGGGCTACTTCCAGGATCCGGATCAGCATTTGTGGGAGGTACTGTGGAATCCACAGCTTCTGCCCGAGGATTGAAGCTTGATAGTTCATTCAAGGGTGATTGGCGGCATTGGCGTTTCTGACGTGCGGTCAACCGAAGATGCTCAGATCGCCGGAGCGTGGACAGGTTTACTGACAAGGTAGACCGCGCAGGGGAGATAGCCTACTGCGCTCGCGCGTGTACCTGATCTTTCACGGCCGGGCCTGCTGCCCGGTCGGCGCGGAGACTGGCCGCGCGCCGCACACGTACGTGCGCCACGCATAGCCCCATGGCACCACCAGCACCAGTAGTGGCAGGGCAAGGAAGGAATTGGCAATCGGCTGTGCCGACGCCCCGTCCATAGTGCCGGCCAGCCACAGCGGCAGGGCGACGAAGACCAGCCATATCGACTTGTAGCCGATGGTGAAGAACATCAGCGGCAGCCAGCGCAATGGATGGAACAGGGCGAAGAAGGCCAGGGTGGGGTAGGTTGCCCATACCGTCCACGCCACCGCCGGCAGCGGCTGCCACGGTCCTTCATGCGTCAGCAGCACCTGCCAGGCGCTTGGGGCGACGAACACCAGCATCAGCAGATAGAACAGCCGTAGGCCCCAGATGTTGATCGGGCGCACGCCCTCGTAACGCAGCGGGTCGGCGCGGAAGAAGTTTGCGATGGCCATGGTCAATCCTCGGCGGGTTGGGTGGGGTCGTGGGCGAGCAGATCGCCCGGTTGGCAATCCAGCACACGGCAGATCGCCTCGAGCGTGGAGAAGCGCATCGCCTTGGCCTTGCCGGTCTTGAGGATCGACAGGTTGGCGACGGTGATGTCCACGCGCTCGGCCAGCTCGGTCAGCGTCATGCGCCGCGCGTACAGCAATTCGTCCAGGCGGACCAGGATGGCCATGTCAGACCGTGCCTTCCAGGTCGGCGCGCATCCGCGCCCCTTGCCCAAACACGCCGGCGAGCACGAACAGCAGCAGCACCGCCAGCCAAGGCGTGAACGAGAAGCCATCGCCCATGTCCACCGGCTGTGCCTGCGTGGATACCGCGGCTGCAATCAGCATGATCGCCAGCCGCAGCAACTGCCCGGCCAGCACGCACCAGGCAATGGCGGTCAGCCGGCGGGCGTTGCCGGCGATGAACGGGTCGCCGTCGCGCACGGTATCGACGATGGCCCACAGCTTTCGCAGCACGACATGCACCAGCGCGGCGCCGGCGAGCCCAAGCACGGCGATCGCCTGCAGGGCCACCGCAAGCGCGGGGTGCGCGAGTTCCATGTCGAAACCCAGCGCCGCCCACGGCCAGCCCGGCCGCACGACGCTGGCGAGCAGCAGCGCGGCGATGAACAGGCCGTAGAGGATATTCAGGGCGGTCAGGCCGGTGATGACCGGGCGGGCGGCGGTGAGGGCGCGGCTGGCGGTGGTGTCCATGCGAGGAACCTGGGTTGGCATCGTTAAACGATATTTACCATATCGATTAACGATAATATCTAGGCCAGAGGTCACCCCCGCGCCGGCCGCCTGATCTCTCGCGGCCGGTGGTCAAAAGCAGGGCAGGGCCGTGGGCTGCGGGAACACCGGGTCAGGCCCATCTAGCAGGCCGTATTGAACCGTTGGGCCTGGTTCCGCATCCATGCCTGTACCGGCCGATTGGCCCAGTCCATGGGAGCACCCCACATGAACTTCCGGAGTCGGGTCGTTTTGACGGTGGCCGCGGCCGTGATTGGCGGCATGTGCGCGTATGCGGGCGCCACGAATGCGGCCGCCGATCTCCGCGTGGTTGCCGAGTCGATCAATGCCACATTGAGGGCCAACCACTATCGCCCGGCGCTGCTCCAGGACGACAGGTACCGCCAGCTCGAGTCCGACGCGCTGGTGCTCGCCGCGACAGCGCCGTCCGACGAGGCGTTCCGGACCGGCTTCAACGCGCTCTGGAAGCAAGGGCCGTTTTCGCATGTGGCCTTGCTGCGCGCCGACGAGTCGGCCGATGAGCGGTATGCGCGCATGGATACCGCGCCCGGCGGCGAGAACGCCGTATCGCTGGACTGGCAGGGCGACGCCGCGGTGCTGACGGTGACCACCATGAGCGGCACCGACACGATAGAGGCGATCGAATTGGCATACGACAAGATCGCCGCACGAAAGCCGGCGCGGCTGATCATCGACCTGAGGCGCAACGGTGGCGGCGCGTTTGCGGTGGTGCCGCTGGTGGGGCACCTGATCGCGCAGCCGCTGGACGCCGGCGTGTTTGCCAGCGCCGCCTGGTACCGGGACCACGACGCGCCGCCGGGACCGCGCGATTTCCCGTCCGCCACGCCATGGCGCGGGTACTCGCTCAGGGCGTTCCAGGCGCAGATGCTTGCGCAGCCGCTGACCGGCTATCGCATCGATCCCATGCAGCCTCATTACCCGGGTCCGGTCTACGTGCTGACCAGCGCCCGCTCGGTCAGTGCCGCCGAGATTGCCGCCGACGTGCTGAAGGCCACCGGGAGGGCCACGGTGGTCGGGGAGCGGACACCCGGCGCCGTGCTGTCGTCAAAGCGTTTCGATATTCCCGGCGGCTTCCACCTGCTGGTTCCGGTTGCGGATTACTTTTCGATTGCCAACGGACGCATCGAAGGGGTGGGCGTGGCGCCGGATATCGCTGTGGACGCCGACCATGCGCTGGATGTGGCGCTGGGGCCTGTCAGCGCTCGGGACAGGTAACGCCGCCGTCGTTGGCCGCATCCTGGCCGCGTCTGCGTGGAATGGGATGCAGGGGCTGCTGAGACATGGAGAAGTGTCATGTGGCAACGCATCCTTGTGGCCGGGGCGGTCATGGGCCAGTTGTTGGTGGGCGCGACGGCGCTCGCGCAGGACGAGGCGCTGGGACCGCCCGACGCGCTGCAGTACCCGGTACAAGCCAGCGAAACCGCGGCGCGTGCGGTCACCGCGCCGTTCCTGCGCAAGGCCATCGAGGACGCCGCCGACCTGGGACTTTGCGAGGCGCTGATGCGCGAGGCCGGCCACTCGTTCCCGGGCGGTTTCCGGCCGCAGGATTGCACGCCCGCGTTTGCGGCCAAGGTGCGTGCCGGCGATGGCATCGTTCATTGGCGCAGCGAGAATGCGCGTCCGCTCAAATGCGGCACCGCCTGCTTCGGCCGGCCATTCGCCAGCGCCACTCGGCACGTGGACAAGCCCAACCTGCGCGAGACCATGCTGTACGGGCGCCTGCAGTTCAAGATCGATCCGCCGGGCCCGGTGGATCGGGACCTCACCTATGGCTACGAGGTGCATGTCCAGTGCAAGGCGGAGAACGGGGCGCGTACCGGCAACATCGAAGTGAAGGTCGAGGTTGGCGATCCGGTGCTGGGCGATCCGCATCCGCTTGAGTCGGCGCTCGATTTCCTGCTGCTGCCGGTGCAGATTTCGCGGCGCATCGAGTCGACCATCCGTGGCTACCTGCGCACCATTCCAACGGCGGTCATCGGCGGCGAAGCGTGCCGTTCCATCGGCGTCAGCCTGGCGCAGGATCCCAAGTTCGATGCGATGCCATTCGACCTGGCGCAGGCGACGGCCGGCGGGGTACGCCCGGGGCTGGATGCCGTAGGCGGCGTACTGACGGATCGGGCGCGGGTCGAGTTTCTGTCCATCACCCGCCATCCGTTGCCGCTTGGAGTGGCGGCCGCGCATGCACAGCCGGGCGCTGTCGAGGCTGGGTATTTCAACGTGTTCCTCAACGGCGCGAACGTGGCGTTTCCGCCCCCGGTGGGCGCACCAGAGGGATTGCGGCTGCCGCCCGAGGGCGGGAGCGTGGCGCTCAACTATTGCCGGACGGTTGCGCTGGGCGGCGCGGACCGGTTGCAGCTGCTGTTCGTCAATGCGCTGGGCGGAGCGGTATGGTCGCAGTTTGCGCGTGGTGCGGCCTTCGGCGCCAGCGCGCCGCGACGCATCACCACCGGGCGCACGATCGTGGTACCGGGCACTCCCAAGCCGCGCGTGGTTCCGCTACGCGAGTTCGAACTGCTCTATCGCATCGTCTACCTGCCAGCACCGGCCGTTTCCGCTGCCTCAACCGGTACCCGCGATGGCGAACGGCCCCGGCCGCCGCGCGGCACTCGCGGCCTGCCGGCCGAGCTTGCGGACGCATCGTTGGAAAGCGCGTCCTCCGCCACGCCGTGCCGCGAGATCTGAACCGTTACCGGCCGTGGCACCGAAGGAATGCGCCACGGCTTGGCGCCGCTTCAGGAGGAACCTGGCAGCCGCCTGCCAAGGACCGGTGAGCAAGGATCTTCAACCCGCCGCGCTGCCGCGATCCAACTCAGTCGCTGGCGTCGTGAATCCGGCCCACGCGCTGGCGGTATGCGCGCACGTTGTCGCCATCGATGCGCGTGCGCTGGGTACCCTTGACCTCATCGACCTTGCGGTCGGAACCGGTCACCGGCTTGGCTGCCACGTCGGTCTCGCGCTCGAACGCGTGCGACTTGTCGGTGTTGCGGTAATAACGGTAGATGGCCCAGTACAGCGCCACGGCGCCCGTTGGGCCCAGCGCCAGCAGCCATAGTCCATTGTCGTCGCTCATGAGCCCGCCCAGATGATCCAGAGGGCGATGCCCTCCAGGAACGTGCCGACGGTCAGCGCCGTCAGCAGCAGCTTCCACTGCTGCACAGGCACGCTGCCCATTGTTTCGCCGGTGCGGCCGTTGACCGCAATGTAGTGCAGCATGCCGCCATTGCTGCCCGGCTGGTGATACGAATACAACCATACCGGCAGGTACATCGACACCCAGCGCGTGCCGTGCACGTCCAGGCGTTCCTGCTCCCAGCGCACGCCACGATCGTAGCGCCGCACCGAACTCTCCACCTGCGCGCGGGCAATGGACAGCAACTGGTCCTCCAGGCGCGGGCGCAGCTGCTCCACGTCGGTGTCGCGCTTCTCGGAGGTGAAGCCGGACAGATACGATGCGTTCCACTTCACCGCATTCTTGGTGTCGAACGGCAGGATGGTGTTGATGATGTTCTGCGTGTTGACGCGCGTATTCAGGTTGCCGCGCTCGCGCGAGGATTCCAGCGGCAGGTCGTCGACGGTGAAGTCGACCGCGCGTTCCACATGGTAGACGTCGGCGTCGTAGTAGGTCTTCTTGTTCTTGTCGGTGCCACGCGTGTACTCGCGCGTCAGGATCTCGCCCTTGCCGGCCACGCTGGCGCTCGCGTTGCCGTCGACGATCATGTAGGGCAGGTACACGCCCACGACATTCTCGGGCGTGAATTGTTCCTTGAAGGCCTTCAGCGCGAACAGCCGCCGCTTGTCCACGAACTGGCGGATGCGCGCAATGGCATCGTCCTTTCTGATGTGGAAGGGCAGCACCGCATCGGGTACCGCGCCGTTGGCAATCTGCTCGTTAATGCCGAATACGTGGCGGCACCAATGGCAGCGCGCCGTCATCGCGTTCTCGGTATTCACCGTCACCTCGGCGCCGCAGCCGGTGCATTTGAAGGTCATCAGGTGGGTGACGTCGGCGGCGATATCGCGCGCGCCGGATGCGATGACCGTACCCTTGAGCTGGTCGAGGCCTTCGCCCAACCCGAACTCATCCTCGACCCGTGCGCCCACCCATTCGTTGCGGCAGTACAGGCAGACCAGGACATCGCTGCCCAGTTTGTGGCGGATGTCGGTGGCGCCGCACTTCGGGCAGCGGTTCTGCCCGTCCTTGAGTTCGGCCGACGCGGTGTCGATGGCGACTGGATCGGGGGCCTCGATCTCCGCGCGGATGGCATCGGGCAGGGTGGCGGAGTCGACCGGGAAACTCCCGGGCAGCGGCGGCACCTCCTGCGGTGAGCCAGGGCCGGCGGGGGGCGCCGGCGGCAACGGCGGTGGCGCCGGACGGTTCGGAATGGACATGGGCAGCGTGCGGTTCCGGTTTACAGGCCCAACGCCTTTGCCTTGAGGGCGTCATAGTCGGCCTGCGTGATCAGGCCGAGATCGAGCATCTGCTTGGCCTTCTGCAACTTGGCCACCGGATCTTCGGCCGCTGGCGCTGCGGGGGCCACGGGCTGCTGCAGCGCGCCGAGGCCGCCGACCATGCCGGTGGCCATGCCCAGGCCCATGACGCCGGCGGCACCGCCGTTCTCGCCTGCCGACTGGATGCCTTGCGCCACGCTGGCCTGGAGGTTGACATTGCCGCGCGCACCGGACAGCGCGTCGGCGCGCTGCACGGTCTTGAGCAGTTCGCGGGTGTTGGCGTCGTACTCGATGGAGACGATGGCGGTCTTGACGATGGCCAGGCCCCGGTCGGACTTCCACTGGTAACCCTGCTCGACGGCTGCGGACAGGCTCTGCGCGAAGCCCAGCGAATCCTGTTGCAGCTTGGTGATGCGGTTGCCCTTGGACGGGTCGTTCGAGTACAGGCTGAAGGCCGGCGCCAGCGAGCCGACCACTTCATTGAACAGCTGGCCGGCGGCCGCGTTGTCCAGATCGGTGAAGTCGAACACCTTGCCCGGCTGCAGGTACGACGCCGGTACGAAGTTCTTCACGAACAGGATGGGGTCGACGATTTTCAGCGTGTACGAGCCGCGCGTCACCGCGCCGACCTGGGTGTTGAGGAAGCCGTCGTCCCAGTAGATCTCGGACTGGGTGCCGAAGCGGTTCTCCGGCAGTTCCTTCAATGAGACGAAGAACGCCGCCTGCTGCGAACCCGGCTGGCCGCCGAATTTGAAGCGCTCCCAGCTCTGGGTGATGAACGTGGAGACCAGGCCGTCGCCGGCGAAGAGCGATTTTGAGTTGAGGTCGTCCGAACGCCACTCGTAGCCGCCGGGCTCGGCGACGAACGCGGTGATCGCGCCGTCCTGCATCAGCAGCAGGCCGTAGCCTTCGGGGACGACAATCTTCGACCCGTTGGTGATGATGTTGGACGAACCGTTGGTGTTGGAGCCGCGACCGGCATTGGTGCCGCGCGGCACCGCGGCGAACAGCGCCGCCGTCGCCGGCAGGCCCTCCGGCACGGTGTAGAAATCCTTCCACTGGTCGGCAAGCACGCCGCCGACTGCACCCACCACCGCCTGCACAAGACCCATATCGTCGCTCCGTGATTTGTGGACGGGTATGGCACCCGCCATGTCGGCGCGAGTATACCTTTCCGGATGGCATCGCCAGGACTGGTTCGGCCAGGGCACAAGCAGCGGTGCAGGCCAGCGCGATGCGGCGGTGCGCGGCCGCGCACATGTCGGCGCATTGGCGACTTGCGCCGGCACCTGCCGCTGCCGGCAGCGGCGCATCGGGTGCAGGCATGATGCACCGCCTCCGACGTGGCCAGGCTTCCGAACGGGCGGGGACTAGGGCCTGTTAACGCTATTGGGATAGGTCACGTTGCTTTCCAGCGCTTGTCAGGTGATTGCGCGCGGCGCAGCGACAGGCTGGTGGCCTGTTCAAGCCGCGCGCGGCCGCCTGGCGAGCGCTGGGAAGCAACCCGGAGGGCCGGCACTGAGTGCGCGCGGTACCGCGTCATCACTCGGGCGTGTATCGACATACACTTCCTCGTTCTTCCTTGTCCCACACGTACTCAGTGTCGGCGTGACCTATCCCAATAGCGTTAACAGGCCCTAGCCGCCGCGTTGTGGGGTAGGATTTGGCTGCGGTGGTTCCTTGGGGACGGAACGTACCGACTGAGGGCCGTGCGATCGCCGGGGGGGGCGGTATGCGATGTGCCGGTTGGCAACGTACAGCGCGCTGCGCCCCGCGTGAGGATTCGCGGCGTTTCATCAATTTTGGGGGCTTGCGATGGTACTGGAACCGAGAGTGCGCCGGCTGGCGCTGCTGATGCTCCTCGCGTGCGCGGGTTGGGCCCACGCCGCCGACGCCGACGCCGATGGGACGTGGGGCATCTATGCGCGGTTGGTAGGGACGGTGAAACAGGCAGGACCCAGCGGCTACCAGCTACGGTGGCGCTGGGAAGTGCCGGACGAAGTGCTGGTGCAGGAGTGGGTCGAGCCACGTACCGGCAAAGTCGTGTTTACCAATACCATCATGCCGGGTGTAAGTCCTGGCACGCTGCGGGTCAAAGGGTCCTACCTTGGCGGCAAGGAATGGGACGGTACTGTCGAACCCGATGGCAGCGTGGTCTTCATCGGGCGCGGACTGTTGAAGGCGCCTCATCGCGTGGTGCTTACCGTCAACGACACTTACGAGATACGCAGAGTGCAGTTGCGCGCAGGGCAGGTGGTGTCGGAATCGCCCGCACAGAATCTCAGCCGCTTTGCTCCGGTCGACGCGACGGGCGGGGCGTTGCCGGGCGATGCACCGGCTGCGCCTGTGGGCGCTGGCTCGGGAGCGGTAGTCGCAGCGCAACCGGCCCCCGTACCGGCGCAGCCTGCGAAACCGCGTACGGCCGAAGAACTCGAAGCCGAAGCCATCGCGTTGCAGGAGCAGGCCGCGGCCTTGCGCCGTGCGCAGGCCGACGCCGCCGAGCAGGAGGTTGCATCGGCAGCGCAGGCCGAAATCGCCCGGCTCGAACAGCTTGCGCGGGATGCTGGCGCGGCCGCGGATGCCGCGAAACGCGAGGCAGAGGAGGCGCAAGCGTTGGCGCAGGCGGCGGATCCGCCCAAGCCAAAACCGCGGCCATGGGTGAAGGGCGCCGACAACCGCGACTGGTGGTCTTACTGCGCGTATGGCGTGCATGGCGGAGACTCTTTCATCACCCAGCTCATCAACCAACGGATCTACCACCCCTACGAGGGGCCGCGGGACGAGTACGACGCCTATGACGGCCCCAACCGCGATGACGATGTCGAGGAACGATTCATTCGCGCAATGCAGACCTCCGGCCTGGTGCCGCAGCAGGGCGGCTATATCGGCGTGAACTGCAAGACGTTCGGTTCGCGCGATTCTGCCGACTACTACTACCGGCAAGCGCAGCAACAGGACCCGGCGCCGCGCCGCGTGCTCTGGCTGCGTCTTGAAGACGAGCAGATCGTTGGCAGCCGCAACCTTCCCACGCTGGAGGAACTGGCGGCCATGAAACGCGCCGCCGAGGAAGCCAGCCGTCGCGCCGAGGCCGCTCGCGCCGCTGCCGCCGACGCAGCGCGACTGGAAGCCGCTCGCCAGAAGAGCCGGAAACTCAAGAAAGATTGCGAAGCCGGCGTGCCTGGCAGCTGCGTTGCGTCCAAGCAATGAACAGAGCAAGGGCGGAGTCGTCGTTCCTGCACAGGTCACGAGCGACTTCGCCTCCAAGCGTTGGCCTTCCTTGGCTGCCGCAAGGCGAATCCGGGCTTTTCTTGCGTTGGGTGCGTTCGACCGACCGGCACAAGCTGTGCGCCGTTGCGGGCCTACCGCGCCTGCGCCGTTGCCGGTGGCGTCGCGGTGTCCTTGTTCGCGGCTACCCAGCGGCTGGCGGCATCGCCCATCAGGGCTACACCGGCCAGGGCGAAGATCCATAGCGTGGCTTCGCGCGCGCCTCGTTGCAGACGTGCGCGCCAGCGGGCGAAGCGTTCGTCGGTGCGGCGGCCCAGCAGGGCATGCAAACCAAGCAGCAGCAACGGCGGTGCGATGAAGATCAGGTTGTAGCCTACCAGTAGCGGCAGCCACTGCGCGGCTCCAAGTTCGGCGCCTATCATCAGGGCGATGGCGGCGAAGTAGGGCAGCGCGGTCACCAGTTCTGCGGCGGTCACCGCCATGCCCAGCGCAACGAAGCCCAGCAGTTTTCCGGTGGCCGGCAGGTTCGGTTGGTGCGCTGAGTGAGCGGTGGACGGCGCGAAGATGGCGTATACCAGCAGCGCAGCGCCCAGCAGGCCCTGCACGATTAGGGCAATCGGGTGATCCAACGCCTGGCCCAGACGCTGGCTCAGTGCGGTGAAGCCCAACATCATGGCGGCACCCAACGCCAGGTAGCTCGCCAATATGCCGGCCACGTAGGCAAGCAGGCGCGGCGCGGGTTGCGGGCGGGAAAGCAGCCACAACGCCACGACCAGGGCGGAGGGATTCAGGCTGTCCAGCAAGGCCAGCAGCAACAGGCTCGGCAGCAGGGTGTCCATTCGGGTGAGGAGTATCGAGGGTGCGGCAGATTACCGCAGTCGCGTCATATGCGCCGCCCGCGCCGCCACGCGTTCGCGCGCCCTGCCGGATGGGCCGCGTCTTGTACCTGAGTCAAGCCGCAAGTGCTCCCGCGGATTCGCGCCGTGGGCTGTTGCTGGGCAACCGTGCCGTGGGCTCTTTCGCGGGCGCCTGGCATCGGTTAACTTGCGTGCGGGGATTGGAAAACGGGGAACGGAATGAAGGAACGCATGCGCCGTGGTTGCGCAATGGTCGTGCTTGGATTGCTGGCCCTGCCGGCCTTTGCCCAGCAGTTGGGACACGTGCCAGCGCATGTAGCGCCAAAGCCGCCCGAGGCCTTGGCCGCGTATTTCGCGCAAGTGCGCCAGGCCGAGCAGATAACCGACCCGGAAAAGCGCTGCCTGGCCTATCCGGATCTTCCCGGCAACCAGTGGCCCGCGGGCGCGGCAGAATGGCGCTGCCTCATGCTGCGCGCACCGGTGTTGCCGCTGGAGGAGATAGAAGCCAGGCTGGCCACGCCCGACGGTGCCGCGTGGCTGGAACAGCGGCTGGAAGCATTGCTGGAGGCCAACTACAACGATCCGCGCGAACGCGACCGCCTCTTCCCGGTGTTCAATCTCTTCGACAGCAGCGAGCGTGCCGGCAATATCGCCACGCTATGGCTGCGCCAGATGCCGCAAAGCCCGTTCGCCCTCACCGCCATGGGCAAGCATCGCGCCGCACAGGGCTGGGACGCGCGCGGTGGGGCGTACATCAGCAAAACTTCCGAGGCGCAGCTGAAACGCATGAGCCAGTTGTTCGCCGGCGCGGCGCCGTTGCTGGCCGAGGCACTGGAGCGCGAGCCCCGCCTCACGCCAGCCTGCCTGGCTCTGGCCGGAATCGGACGGCAGTCGTCCGATGCCTTGCAACAACAAGCGCTGGCGCAATGCCTGAGTGCCGATCCGGCGTCGTACGACGTGGTATGGGAATGGATGACCGCCGCCATGCCCAAGTGGGGCGGCTCCCTGCGGGCGATGAACCAGGTTGGCGCCCATGTATTGCAGCATGGCCCTGAAAATCCAAAGCTGTATTCGCTGCTTGCGGAGCCGCCGGGCTACGAAGCCGCGCAGATGGATACCTATGCCGAAGGCAGGGAAGGCTTCGTCGCCGCCTCTCGCGCCGGCCCTGGCGCTCGGATGATGACCAGCGCGGGTCGTGCCTATTGGGCGAAGGACGATTCCTGGACGGCGCTGGTGTATTTCTCGCAAGCGCTGCGTTTCTGGCCCCGTTCGCAGGAGGTGGGTAGGCTGCGCGGCGTGGTCCTGCAGCAGCTGGGGGACTACGCGTGGGCGCTCGAGGACCTGTTGCCTACCGTCGCCGCGGACTCCGAGGACATGAATACGGATGCCGACATGGACATACGGATGGATGCCCAGTACGCCATTGGGCACGCATTGCTCTCGTTGAACCGCATCGAAGAATCGCGGCCATACTTCTTGCGTGCACGGCAGCACCCGGCGCATGAACTCAACGCGCTGGAGAATTACTGCTTCACCTATGTCTATACGGCCGAAGCCGCAGGCACCCAGCAGGCGCGTGACTGCACGGCGGAGCTGGTGAAGCGCAGGCCGAGTCATGCCATGAGCTGGTTTTGGCGTTACCAGGCGCTCGTGGCTGCGCGAGACGAGCGATGGGTGGAGGCGGCCGGGCAGTTCGTGTTGCATGCCGATCCCAATGATTCCTGGCAGCAATCGGTAAAGAAGGAAATGCTGGCCGGCGGCGTGCAGCCGGCCAGATCCGTCGGCGAAAAACAGGCGAAACCATGAACAAGAAAATGCCTGGGGTGTTGTTGTTGTGCGGCGTCTGGGCCGGTGCCGCTTTGGCGGCACCGCCATCTGCGCCCAAGCAGCCCACCGTGCTGCCGTTGACGGCGCAGGTAGAAGGCAAGGGTTATGCCCAGTTGTCGGCGCAGTGGTGGCAGTGGGCGTTGTCCATGCCGGTTGAACCCTATCTTGATCCCGACGGACGGTTCTGCGCGATCGGGCAGGACGGCCCGATATGGTTCCTGGCGGGAACGGACGGCAGTTTCGATGCGCTGCGCGAATGCAAGGTGCCGTTGGGCAAGCATCTGTTTCTGCCGGTGATCAACATGATCCAGCAGACCCCGTTGGGCGTGAAGAAAGGCAAGACGGTGATGTCGTGCGATCGCCTGCAGGCGTCGGTGGCGGTCAACAACGATCATCTGGCCAGTGCAGTGGTCCTGATCGACGGCGTAGCGGTGAAAAACGTGGCCAGCTACCGGGTGCGCAGCGATGGTTGTTTTCCCATATATCCGGATCTGCCAGAAGATGACCGATACATCACGCCGGTGGCGGCCAGCGATGGGTACTGGCTGTTGATCCCGCCACTGCCGGTGGGAAGGCACACCATCGTGGTGGGGGCGAACTACGGCGCGCCCGAAGGCGGCTTTCACCGCATGATGCAGAACTTCGAATATGTGCTTTGGGTTGGCATGGGCGACGGATTCGCAATGCGCGATTAGCCTGTGGGCTTGTTGTCGCGGGTCGAACTTGGTCCCAGAACACGGGTACGTGAAACTGATTCCGTTCATCCGGTCCGTAGGTTCAACGCCCTCTCCCACTTGCGGGGAGGGCGGAGGGGCAGGGCAGCGGGACCATAGCGAGCACAAGGCAAGCGGAATGTCCGGCGGACGGACGAAGGTGCGTTTTCCTCTGCGAAGCGACCGCAAGCTGCGGTCTGCACGGAAGGGAGAACGACATGCCGCTTCGTCACCTGTTGGTTGTCTTGTGGGCCGTGGCCGCCTCGTGCGCCGGTACCAGCGCCTGGGCGCAGGCCGAAGCGCCGGCCAGGCAGCTCAATCCTGTGGTCGATCCTGCGACAGCGCTTTGCCTGCGCACGCCGGCCAAGTGCCCCAGCTTCAAGAACACGCTCAGCTTTCCTGCGCATGCCTTGTCGCGTTCGAGTTTCGGAACTTTTTCCGTGCATACGCGCGGAGTGAACTGGAATGGCAACAATGGGGCCATGTCGTTCACGATGCGCCGGCCAGCGGGATTCAAAGGCAACCGTCTGCGGCTGCGTTTCTTCTACGAAATCACCGACGACAGCGGCGGCGATCTGCAATGGCTGGTGACAGCGGTATCGCTGAAGCATGGAAGCGGTTTTGAAACCTACGGCAGCGTCGGTACCGCCAGCGGCCCGGTGCCGGAATCGCCCACGATTCTGCAGGAAAGCTCGTTGATCGTCTCGCCGGGGCAGGGCTGGACTCCCGCCGGCGATTGGTGGTATTTCGAGATTGGCCGGCAAGGCAGTTTCCAGGGCGGGTTGCGGCTGATGTCGGTGGCCGTGGAGTACTGATGCGCCGGCAAAGCGCAGCAGGCGGAACGAGCCTGCGCTGCGCGCTGTGAAACGGGCACGGCTGGCTGCACAACGGCCGCAGTCCGGCGTATCTTCGGCGCAGGCCGTGCCTGACGGCGGATGACAACCAGGGGGCACCATGTCGTCGGATCAACTGATTGCAGTGGCCACGGATGCATTGCGTGGCTTGATGCAGGCCGCCGTGCCGCCCGCTACCGCGGTGGTCGTGGGACCGCCTTCGCCCGAGGGCGAAGAGCTTTCAGGCCTTTCCGTGCATCTGTACCGCATCGCCGTGCTGCCGCTGGTGCGTGCGGTGCCGGTGCTCGGCAACGATGGGCGGCGGAAGCGGCCTGAGCTGGGACTGCAGCTGGATTACCTGATCAGCGGACTGGGCGGCGAGGCGCTGGAAGAACTCGGACTGCTGGGCGCTGCGCTGCAGGCGTTGACGGACTCGCCGGTGCGTGAGCGCCAGCGGTTGCCCGAACTGTTGTCGCAGCCGGATCGGTTGTCCACGGTGTCGCCGGGGACGCTCACCATCCAGTGGCGGGTACTGGACATGCCGGCCGATCAGATGTCGGGCATCTGGCTGGCAAGCCGGATGCGCCAGCGGGGCGGGGTGTTCTGCAGGGCGGAAGCGGTCTGGCAGGCAGTGCGGGAGTGAGCCTGGAAGGTTCCAACCGGACAGGTTGAAGGCGCCTACAGGTTTGCCCGCGCATGGCCGAACGCGGCCCGGTATGCGGCCGGTGCGATACCGATCCTGCCGGCGAAATGCTGCCGTAGCGAATCCGCGCTACCCAGGCCGCAGGATTCGGCGATGCGCTCCATCGGCAGCGCGGTGGTTTCCAGCAGTTCGCGGGCCCGTCCGAGCCGTTGCTGCAGCAGCCACTGCAACGGGCTGGTGCCGGTTTCGGCGCGGAATTTTCGCGTCAGGGTGCGTTCGCTCAGATGCGCGCGCCGGGCCAGCTCGGCCAGCGAGATCGGTCTGTCCAGGTGCCGGCATGCCCATTCGCGCAGCGGCGCCAGCGAATCTCCGCGTTGCTGGCTGGCCGGGCGCGGAATGAACTGCGCCTGGCCGCCAGCGCGGACCGGCGCCACCACCGTCATGCGGGCCACCTCGTTGGCGACGGCCGCGCCGTAGTCGCGCATCACCAGATGCAGGCACAGGTCGATGCCGGCGGCAACGCCGGCGGAAGTAACGATGCTGCCGTCTTCGACAAACAGCACGTCCGGCCGCACCTCGATGGCGGGGAAGCGGCTACGCAGTTCGTCTGCGCGCAGCCAGAAAGTGGTGGCGCCGCGTCCTTCCAGCAGACCCGCCTGGGCAAGCGCGAAAGCGCCTGTGCACAGCGATACCATCCGCCTGCAAGCCTTGTGCGCCCGCTGCAAGGCACGGATGACCACCGGGTCGAGCGGCTCGCGCGAGCCGGAGCCGACAACGATGATGGTGTCCGCCTGACGCAGGATGCCCAGGCCCTGGCGTATGACCAGGTCCAGGCCTTGCGCGGCATCGGCGCTGGCCACGGTGCCGGGGCGCGGGGTGCACAGCTTCACCTCGTAGCCGGGCGCGCCATCGACCCGCGCATTGCCGAGGATCAGCCCGGGAATCGCAAGATCGAACGCGGTGACCGGCGGCAACGCCAGGACGGCGACATGGTGCATGGCTGGAATATCCCGATCAATGTCAATCCGGCCACTAGTCTAGCGTCCCGTGAAACCGGACAGTAGCGCTGGACCGCCCGGGTTCTCCGGACGGTGTCTGACAGCCGGCCGTGCCGATGTTGCGCCATGCGCAGCGGCACCGCCCTTATCCGATGAGCGAGACCCCATGCATAACCCCGAAACCCAGGACGTGCTGCCCGATGTGCAGGCAGTGGATATCGACACGGTGGCGCCGATTGCGATCGGGCCCGGATGCCTGCGCCGGGATCTGCCCTCGCGCAGCGGCGTGCGGATCTGGGTGGTGGATATGGCGCCCGGCAGCGTGTGGCCGCATGTGGACCAGCACGACGCGCAGGGCGAGGATGTGTACGTGATCAGCGGCACGATGATCGATGGCGCGCACTCGTTCGGCGCCGGCAGCTATCTCAAGTTCGCCGCGCACAGCCGGCACCAGCCACGTACCGAGACCGGCGTGCGCCTGTTCGGGTTCAATCTGCTTGCAGGGACAGCGCCATGACCCGCGGCCCATCTGCCGGCGGCATCGGCCGGCGCGGGTTTCTGAAGGGCGGGATTGCCGCGGCGGTTTCGCTGGGGCTGGGCGTGCCCGCCGTGCGGGCGACCGGCAACGATGCGCTGCGCGTGCAGCGGCTTGCCTGGGCCGGTATTCGCCTGCAACTGGCCAACGCCACGCTGTTCGTCGATCCGTTGATCGATCCGAACATCTGGGCATCGGCGCTGGCCGATCCGATGGTGGCCGTCGACGACGCCGTCGGCGACAGCTACGTGCTGGTCACCCATCGCCACCCGGACCACTACGATGCCAGCGCGGTGGCCGCTGCGCTGCGCAACGGCGGCACGCTGGTGCATGCGGAAGGGACTTCGTTCCATCCGCTACCGGCCAATGTGCGCGAGCGGCTCTCGCCGCCGTGGGAGCCGCAACTGCTGGGGGATTTCACCGCCACTCCGGTTCCGGCCGTGGACGGGTACGGCGATCGGCAGGTTTCCTGGGTGGTTTCCGCCGGCGGACGGCGGATCTTTCACGGCGGCGACACCATGTGGCACGGCAACTGGTGGCGCATCGGCCGCCAGTTCGGGCGCTTCGATGCGGTATTTCTGCCGGTCAACGGCGCGCGCTTCTCATGGCGCAAGCCGGCCAGCGACGAGTCGGCGGTGTTGACCCCGGAGCAGGCGATGTCGGCCGCGACGATACTTGGGGCCAGGTACCTGGTGCCTATCCACTATGGCGTCAGCGGTGCGGAAGGGTATGCCGAAGTGGACGACGTCCTGGGGCGCCTCCAGCGCGCGGCCGCGCCCGGCGGCCCGCAGGTGCGGATTCTGCGGCCCGGGGAATGGCTGGATTGGGACTGAGACCGCGCAGGCCAATCCTTCCGTGGGTGCGGGAGCGGCTCCGAGCGGCGCAAACCCGGCCGGCTTGAGCGTCATGCGTGCGCCGTGGGATCATCGCGCCCGTGACCCGTCCATCTGCCCCGGCACATCATCTGCGCGATCTCGCACGGCTGCGCCGCGTGCGCGACCGCATCGATCGCGAATACGCAAAGCCGCTCAATGTCGAGGAGCTTGCCGGCGGCGTCCACATGTCCGCCGGGCATCTGAGCCGCGAGTTCAAGCTTGCCTTCGGCGAGTCGCCTTACAGCTACCTGATGACCCGGCGCATCGAGCGGGCGATGGCGTTGCTGCGCCGCGGCGACCTCAGCGTCACCGAGATCTGCTTCATGGTCGGCTGTTCGTCGCTGGGCACCTTCAGCACGCGCTTTGCCGAACTGGTCGGCGTGCCGCCCGGCGTTTACCGGCGGGAGGCGGCGCGGGCGACCAAGGGAATGCCGGCCTGCGTGGCGCGGCAGGTGACCCGGCCGGTCAGAATGAAATCGGTCAGGAATGAAGAAGCGGCGGCCACCGAGCCGAGTCTAGGATGATGGCCCAACCCAAACCGAGCCAGTTCACGATGAGCACGACTACCATGGACATCCGCATTCACGCCAGTTTCCTTCCGCACAGCGACCCGGACGCCTCGCTGGCGTTCTACCGCGACATCCTTGGCTTCGAGGTCCGCAACGACGTTGGCTACAACGGCATGCGCTGGATCACGGTCGGGCCGCCCGCTCAACCGGCGACGTCCATCGTCCTGTACCCGCCGGAGGCCAGCCCGGGCGTCAACGACGACGAGCGCCGCACCATTGCCGAGATGATGGCCAAGGGCACGTTCGCCACCTTCCTGATGGCCACGGCCGATGTCGATGCCGCTTTCGAGCGGATACAGGCCAAGGGCGCCGAGGTGGTGGAAGAACCGACCGACCAGCCGTACGGAGTACGCGACTGCGCCGTCCGCGATCCCGCCGGCAACCTGATCCGCATCCAGCAGCATTGAATCCAGTGGAGTGAAGTGAGGCCGCAAGCCGTAGGCTGGGTTGGTTTCACCAACCCGGCAGATGGGCTCGCGACGCATCGCAGAAAGGCCCTGTGCCCAATGTCACATGCGCATCCGCGTTCGCATCGTAAAGATGCGCACGCGCCCATGGGCGCTCTTAACTGGAGGCGTGCATGAGCAAGCGATGGGCGAAGTGGTGGTGGGCGTTGGCGCTGGCGGGGCCGGCCGTGGCGCAGGCGCAGGTCGATCTGACCGTGCTCGACAAGGACATGAGCGGGGCGCCTGCCCAGGTCCTGGTGCTGGGGTCGGTGCACCTGAGCGGGATGCCGGATAGCTTCAAGGCCGAATCGCTGGAGCCGGTGCTCGACCGGCTGGCGGCGTTCAAGCCGGACATCATCGCCATTGAGGCGATGTCCGGAGAGGAATGCGATCTGGCTGCCCGTCATCCCACCGTTTACGGACTGGATTACTGCGGAGATACCGATGCGGCGAAGGCGGCGACCGGACTGGACGTGCCTGCCGCCATTGCCGAGGTCAACCGCCTGCTGGATTCATGGCCCGCGCAGCCGCTGCCGTGGCAGCGGCGCCAGCTGGCGTCGCGGTTGCTGGCGGCCAACGACCGCGCTTCCGCGCTGGTGCAGTGGCTGCAGTTGCCGGTCGCCGAGCGGCGTGCGGGCGATGGCCTGGATGATGCGCTGGTGGTGATGCTGCAAGCGCTTGAGACGCGCAACAACGAGAGCTACCAGATTGGCGCGCAGCTGGCCGCGCGGCTGGGCCTGCAGCGCGTGCATGCCGTCGACAACCACACCGGCGACAACGTCCGCGTCGCCGACGAGGAGGCATTCGGCAAGGTGCTGCAGGCGGCCTGGGATTCGGGCAGGGCGGCGCTGTCGGCAATGGAGAAACGGCAGGCCGCATTGACGAAGAAGCACGACATGCTGGGGCTGTACCGCGACATCAACCATCCCGAAAACATGGCGATGCTGGCCGACCTCAATGCCGGCACCGCGATGCGCTTGAGCTCGCCGGAGCGCTATCCGCAGGTGTGGGTGGCGGGTTGGGAAATCCGCAACCTGCGCATGGTCGCCAATATCCGCGAAACCTTCCGCGAACGCCCCGGCGCGCGCGTGCTGTCGGTGGTCGGCGCCTCGCACAAGCCGTGGTTCGACAGCTGGCTGGGGCAGCTGCAGGGCGTGGAGATTGTCGATGCGGCGCAGGTGTTGGAGTGAGCGCCGGTCGCGCAAAGCCGCCGGTTCGCCGGAACCGATATCCGTCATGATGACCAGCCCAGCAACGACCTGACGCGACGATGCCCGGCATGCGCGCGGCGGGCCAGCCGGGTGGAAGATTCCACCCGGCCGGCGCATCGCTCCGGCGGTTGGCGCCGGACTATTGCCCGCGCTTGGTGTAGGTGATCTCCATCATCTTGGCTTCCTTGCCGTCCGGGCCCGGCGCATACATGTCGAAAACCTCGGTGGAGGGGTTGGTCCAGCGGGTGGTCATGCGGGTGGTCTGCAACTGCTTGGTGACCGGGTCGTGGTGGCGGCCGGTATAGGTGCACGACAGGTTGGCGTCGCAGCTGCCTTCGCTGACCATCAGACCGGTGCTCATGCTGTCGACCCAGGTTCCCCAGTACTTGCCGGTGACGTTGTCGTAGCCGTGCAGGCCCTGGCCGCTGAAGGACTGGCCCATCATCTGCGAGCTCACTTCCTCCACCATCACCCGGCCGCCCAGGATCATCCTGCGCGTGGCGGTGCCGGTGTCGGTGGTCGGCTCGCCGCCTGGGTTGTGCCAGCTCTTGATCGTCAGGTCGTAGGTGCCGGCCATCGAGGCCAGCTTCTGGTGTTCTGCGCCGGGGGTGCCGGCCTTCTGGAACGCCTCCATCATCGCCTGCATCTCGGGCGTCATCTGCGGCGGTGCGGCTTCCTGCGCGGCGAGCGGGCCGCCCAGCAGCAGGGCGAGGGCGGCCATCGAAACAGCTTTCTTGCGGTTCATGCGGTGCCTCCTGGTGGCGGGAATCGATTGTGCGGGAGTATGTGCGCCAGGCCGCGCTCAGACGGCGTGAAGAAGCCGCCCGGCCGGTACCGCGCTGCCGGTTCAGCGCCGCATTGCCGCCACGCCATCCAGCGCCGATTGCGCCTTGAATCCCGCCCTTTCCAGCCGCCTGGCCACTTCGCGCGGCACATCCCGTCCGCTGGTGAGTCTGTTCGGGCTGCCGGTGTAGTGGAACAGGCGGCCGCCCTTGCGCAGCACCCGCGCCAGCTGGTCGTAGAAGACCTGCGAGTAGAGCTCGCCGGCGATGCCGAAGCGCGGCGGGTCGTGCAACACGGCATCCACCGAGGCATCGGAGACCTGCGCGATCGCCTGCGAGATGTCGGCATGGGCAAGTTGCAGGCGGCCGCCGCTTTCGGGATCTTCCGGATCCGGAGACCAGGGATTGAGCGTGCGCAGCCAAAGCACATCGGCGTTCTTCTCGAACGAGCGGATGCGTGCGGCACCGGCCTCCAGGCAGCACGCGGCGAAGTAGCCCAGGCCCCCGCAGGTGTCCAGCACCATCTTCCCGCGCGGTTCCACCAGCGCAACCTTGCGCCGGGCATCCTGCAACGGCGATTCCTTCGAAGTGGGCAGCATCTTGATGCCGTCGATCTCGAAAGTGGGCGCGCCCCATTCGCTGGGCACCAGTTTGATCAGCGAGCCGGAATAGCGGGAAATCGGCGCGAATTCGTCGCCATCCCAGTAGTGGATCGTGCGGTCTTTCAGCTTTCCCGGGTAGGGATAGAGCTCGCCCCGCCATTGCCAGGTGTCGGCCTCCAGCAGTGCCTCTCCGCTTGAGCGCCCCAGATCCAGCGAACCCGTCCATGCGCCCATCCCGCCATCGCGCGCGGCCAGCAGCGCCTGGCCAACGTCGCGGGTGAGCAGAGGGCCGGAATAATGGGGCATGGCGGGCGATCTCCTGGAACGCCGATGGAATGGTCGGCTTTGTTTCCAGTGGCTAGTTTGACGCCTGCGTGGCGATAACGCATGGCTGTTCGGTGGCTGCATCGCCGCGGCGCCTTGCGCCGGCGAAACGTTTGGATTGGCCAAGCCCGCCGACCAGGAGCGGTTGCGGGCGACGGCAACGCCAACCTGCGGTGATAAAGTGCCTCGCTTCCCGGATGCCAGCAGAGCGAACGACACCATGACGAGCCATGCCTTCTATCCCATCGGTACGCCCGGCCAGCCGTGGGGTGACGCGGAAAAAGCCGAATGGCGGTCGCGACAGACACGCCAGCGCAGCTATCAGGAGGACGTGCTGACAGTGATCGACCGGCTGCGCAGCCGTTTCGACGTGGTGCAGTACGGCGAACTGGATTACGCGCCGGACGGCGTCTATCCGTTGTTCGCCATCCGCAGCCGCGACTGGGACGACGCGTTGCCTTGCGCGCTGGTGACCGGCGGCGTGCACGGCTACGAGACCAGCGGTGTGCACGGGGCGCTGCAGTTCGCCGAACGGCATGCGGCGGGCTACGCGGGCCGGATCAATCTGCTGGTCGCGCCGTGCGTCAGCCCTTGGGGCTATGAGCGCATCCACCGCTGGAATCCGGATGCGGTCGATCCCAACCGCTCGTTCCGCGAAGACAGCCCGGCGCAGGAGTCCGCGGCACTGATGCAGTTGGTGGCGCCGCTGCGCGATCATGCGCTCGTGCATATCGATCTGCATGAGACCACCGACACCGACGAGTCGGAGTTCCGCCCGGCGCTGGCCGCGCGCGAAGGCCACGCGTTCGAACCCGGAGAAATCCCCGACGGCTTCTACCTGGTCGACGACAGCGAGAATCCCCAGCCCGAGTTCCAGCAGGCGGTGGTGGCGGCGGTTGAGAAAGTGACCCATATCGCCCCGGCCGACGCCAACGGCGAGATCATCGGCTCGCCGGTGGTGGCGCACGGCGTCATCGAGTATCCGTTCAAGCGTCTTGGCCTGTGCGCGGGCGTCACCAACGCCCGCTACACCACCACCACCGAGGTCTATCCCGACAGCCCGAAAGCCAGCCCAGAACAATGCAACGCCGCGCAGGTGGCGGCGGTCTGCGCAGCCATCGATTTTGCGTTGGCGCATCGCCTGGCGCAGCTGCGCGCCGCACAGTCGCCGGCTGCGGGCGCGTAGCCGCCGCGGCTGCGCCCGCAGGCCAATGACGGCTGGTTCCAGCCAGCCGACCATGTCCTTGGTCACCGCCAGCGCCCTGCAATCGGTTTTCCGGTCCCAGGGCGCCATGCGCCGGATCCTGCAGTCGTCAATTGTCCTTGCCGTCGTCTTTTTCCTGCTGCTCCTCGGCCTTCGGGGCGCCCTGGCGACTTTGCGGTGTCGTTGCTTGCTGTTGGGCAGGTTGGCCGGCCTGCTGCTGGTTACGCTGCATCCCTGCGCCGGCGCCCGGACCCATGCCTCGGCCCATGCCCATGCCGCCAGCTTGGCCCAACGGCACGTCCGGCAACTTGACCCCGCGCTCGGCCGCGCGCTGCTGCATTTGCTGGTGATGCTGCATACGGAAGGCGTCGCGCTCTTGCTGGGTCTTGAGGCTGCGCAGCTGGTTGCGGTGCGCGGCGCGCTCTTCCGGCGTCATCAGCTGGTAGCCGTAAACCTGATCCTGATCGCTCTGCTGCTGGTTGCCCAGGCTTTGTGGCGCCTGGGCGCCTTGTCCGCGCCCTTGCTGCGCATAGGCGGGCGCGCAGACGGCCAGAGCAAGGCCGGTGGCGACAACGAGTGCGGATATTCTGGACATGGGACACCTCTTGCGTGTGGATGTACTCCGCATCATTCGCCGTTCCGCGGGAATGTCATTGATGCGAATCAATCGGAAAAAATGGCAGGCGGGCGTTTATCTTGCCGTCACCTTGACGGCAACCGGCCGGCACAAGGCCAGGCTGGGGACGCCCCCGCCGTCGCGCCAGGGCAGCTTGAAATGGAGCGGTATCCGCCGCATCTAGGTCGAACAGGGCATCAGGCAGACAGTGCGGGAGGTAACGACCATGGCAACCGGATGGGCGGGCGATGGTGCAGTGCAAGACCAGATAGATGCCACGGTGAAGGACGGGATCGAACGGGCGCGGCGCAAGCTCCCCGCCGGGCCCAGCCAGAGCCATTGCGAGGAATGCGATGCGCCCATCCCGCTGGCGCGGCGGCAGGCCGTGCCCGGCGTGCGGCTATGCGTGGCCTGCCAGGAAGCGGCCGACGAGGCGGAACACGCCGCCGGCCTGTACAACCGCCGCGGCAGCAAGGACAGCCAGCTGCGCTAGCCATGCGGTTCCGTCGTCGCCGGCGGCGATTGCCGCACCGGGTCGATGGCGTGGGTTCCCTGTAAAGTTGCGGGCCTGTTTGCGGCCACCGATACCGTTCATGCCCACGAAAATATCCTTGCTCGTTCTGGGCGCCGTTTGCCTGCTGGCCGGTGCCGGTGCCGTTGCGGCGGTGCCTGAGCCCGCGGCCACTGCGCCGTCGTTCAACGCGATGATCGATGCGCAGACGATGCGCGCCATCAACGCCAATCCGGAACTGCGCACGATGCTGGGAATCGGCGGGACCGGGGACGATACTTCCGATCGCCTGACCGACGTTTCGCTGGCCCGCCGCGACGGGATAAGAGCAGATCTGGCCGACAGCCTGAAGCGGATCCAGGCCTGGGATCGCAATGGGCTCGATGCCCAGGAGCGGCTGACCTACGATCTGGCCACCTGGTTCTACAACTCCCAGATCGAACTGATGGCCCATGCATGGGCTCCGGCATGGATGCCGATGGGGGACAGCACCTATGCCGTGGATCAGTTGTTCAGCGCGCCGGTCAATCTGCCGCAGTTCATGGACAATCACCACGCGGTCGGCGACGAGGCCAGCGCACGGAACTACATCGCAAGGTTGCGCGCGATGGGCGACCGGCTGGACCAGGTGCGGGAAAATTTCGAAATGCAGGTCGGGCAGGGCGCAGTGCCGCCGGAAGTGGCGTTGCAGGGTGCCGCCAGCCAGTTCCGCGCCTTGCTGCAGCCGGTGCCGCAGGACAGCGTGTGGGTGCGTTCGCTGCAGCGCAAGCTGGACAAGCTGCCGGCCATTGCGCCGCAACGTCGCGCCGAACTGCTGGCCGAGGCCGCCGCCGCCGTGCAGGAACGCACCAATCCCGGTTATGCCCGATTGCTGGCGAGCGTGGACGAAGTGCTGGCCCGGAAGCCCGGCAATCATGGCGTCTGGGCCGCGCCGCAGGGCGCGGCGTACTACGACGCGGCGCTGCGCTGGTATACCAGCACCGGGCTGGATGCCGATGCGATCCATCGGATCGGCGTGGAAGAAGTCGCAAGGCTCGAACAGGCAATGGACGCGCGCCTGCGGCAGATCGGCCTGGGCAACGGCGCGGTGGCCGACAGGATGGGCCAGTTGCGCGATGACCCGCGCTACCGCTATGCCGACTCGGCGGAAGGGCGCCAGCAACTGATCGAGGACATGGAACGCCGCCTGGCCGATCTGGAACCCATCCTGCCCGGATACTTCGGCCGGCTGCCGCCGCAGAAGCTGGAAGTGAAGCCGGTGCCCGAGCACGCGCAGGCGACATCGCCCGGCGGTTACTACTATCCGCCGGCGCTGGATGGTTCGCGCCCGGGGACCTTCTTCATCAATCTGGGCGATATCGAAACCAACACGCGCTGGAGCACGCCGACCCTGGTCTATCACGAAGGGGCGCCCGGCCATCACTTCCAGATCTCGATCGGCCAGACCTTGAGCGATCTGCCATTGCTGCGGCGCTCGCTCAATCCCAGCGCCTTTACCGAAGGCTGGGCACTGTATGCCGAACAACTGGTGGCCGAAGCCGGCGTCTATCGCGACGACCCGGCCGGCGACATCGGCCGCCTGCAGGCGGAGATGTTCCGCGCGGTGCGGCTGGTGGTCGATACCGGCCTGCACCGCAAACGCTGGACGCCGGAGCAGGCCATCGACTACATGCGCGGCAAGACCGGCATGAAGGAGTCCGACGTCCGCCTGGAGGTTCACCGTTACCTGGTGCAGCCGGGCCAGGCCTGTTCCTACAAGATCGGCCACCTGAAACTGGTGGAACTGCGCGAACGCGCACGCACGCAACTGGGCGACCGGTTCGACATCGGCGCCTTCCACGACCTGATCCTGGGCAATGGCGCGCTGCCGCTGTTGCTGGTCGAACAGGTGGTGGATGAGTGGATCGCCGCGGGTGGGGTTGCTGTCGCCAGCAAATAGGTGCCGCAGAACTCACCTGCGGCCTGGCTGCGCCTGCTTGGGAAGTTGTGGGATCGAGGTCAGTTGCGGCCACGAGCAACGGTGTCGCGACTGACGTCGCTCCCACAACGGAACGCCTGCTGGGTTCGACATATCAGCGCAGCTGCCGTTCCCAGTTCGCGATGTACCGTCGTATGCGGATCTTGCGAGCCCAGCCTAAGCGGCTCCCGTTCGATGGTTGACGCCTCCCGATTGTCTGACTAAAGTCAGCTAATGGACGAAGCGCAGATTCAGCAGGTCCGCCACTTCAATCGCGCGGTGACGCGGCGCATCGGGGTGTTGACCGACGACTACCTGGGCCGCGGGCGGCCGCTGGCCGAATCGCGGCTGCTGTTCGAGATCGGCGGCGGTGCGGACGTGCGCGAGCTGCGCGCACGGCTGTCGCTGGATTCGGGCTACCTGAGCCGGTTGCTGCGCGCCTTGGAGGGACAGGGGCTGGTTGCAGTGCAGCCGTCGGCTGAAGATGCCCGCGTGCGGCGGGTGACGCTGACCCGCAAGGGACAGCGCGAACTGGGGGCGCTGGACACGCGTTCGCAAACGCTGGCCAGTTCCTTGCTGGCGCCGTTGGGCGCCGCCCAGCGCGAACGCCTGATCGCGGCGATGGCGGAAGTGGAGCGCTTGCTGCGGGCATCGGCCGTGGAGATAGCCATTGCCGATCCGGCCAGCGCCGACGCGCATGCCTGCATCGATGCCTACCTGGGGGAACTGAATCTGCTGTTCGACGGCGGTTTCGATGCGTCGCGCTCCGTGTCCGCCGATCCCGGCGAACTGGTGCCGCCGTGCGGGGCATTCGTCATCGCCCGGTTGGACGGCGTGGCCATCGGCTGCGGCGGACTGAAGGGCACCGGTAACGGCGAGGGCGAAATCAAGCGCATGTGGGTGGCGCCGTCCGCGCGCGGGCTGGGCATCGCGCAGCGGCTGCTGGATGCGCTGGAAGCGCAGGCCGCCATCATGAACCTGCACACGCTGCGGCTGGATACCAACCGCACCCTGACCGCTGCGCGTGCGCTGTACGCCCGCAACGGCTACCGTGAGATACCGCGCTACAACGACAATCCCTACGCCGACCACTGGTTCGAAAAGCGCCTCGATTCTGCTGCATGACAGGGCCGAGCTAGCCCGGCTGGCGGGAACGCCAGGGCAGCGTATCGAACTTCGTTCTACCTACCGGTCACGGTTATCGCTCGGCCGACACGCGCACACCGCGCAGGCCCGGCACCACCTGCAGACCAACCTCCGGCACGGGTCGCCGACGGACGCGGCCGGTATCCTGTCCGACACCCGCGTGGCCAGTGTCGCGCCGAACGCATTGCATCCGGAGAGATCCCTTGAAGAAGACCCTGTTGTCCGCCGCGACCCTGCTGGCGCTGAGCCTGGCCGCCCCGCTGGCCGCGCATGAAGACCACGGCTGCCTCGACGATGGTTGCATCACGCAGCTGCTGTTCGCCGAAGGCGGTGTCGCCGGCACCCACAGCGGTACCATCGCCGCCCAGCGTTTCGGCAGCTGGGGCATCGATACCGCCGGCATGGACCGCAGCGCCAGGCCGGGCGAGGATTTCTTCCGCTACGTCAGTGGCACCTGGGCCAACACCACCGCCATTCCCGCCGATCGCTCCAGCTATGGCGCCTTCGCCATCCTGCGCGATCTGTCCGAGGCCCGTCTGCGCGCGCTGGTGGAAAGCTACCCGCCAGGCAACCCGGAAACCGATGGCGACGCCGCCAAGATTGCCGCGCTGTACCAGGCGTTCATGGACGAGGCGACCATCGAAACGCTGGGCAGCAAGCCGGTCGCGCCACTGCTGGCCGCCATCCGCGCCGCCCGCGACAAGGACCAACTGGCGGCGCTGATGGGGCAACGTGGCGGCCTGTCCGGCAGTTTCTTCGGCCTGACCGTCAGCGACGACCAGCGCGATCCGGACCGCTATGCGCTGTACCTGAGCCAGTCCGGGCTGGGCCTGGGGGATCGCGAGATGTACCTGCGCGAGAGCTTCGCCCCGCAACGAGAACGCTACCAGGCCTATATCGCGCAGATGCTGCAACTGGCCGGCTGGAACCGGCCGGAAGCCAACGCCCAGGCCATCCTGGCGCTGGAAACCCGCATCGCCCAAGCGCACTGGACGCGCGCCGAAAGCCGCGACCGCGACAAGACCTACAACCCGCTGGCGCTGGCCGATTTCGGCGCCAATGCGCCGGGCTTCCCATGGGCGACGTTCTTTCGCGCCGCCGGTGTGGACAATGCGCCGCGTGCGGTAGTGCGCCAGGACAGCGCGATTCCGAACATCGCCGCCATCTACGCCGACACCGATGTCGCCACGCTGCAGGCGTGGCAGGCCTTCCATACCGTGGACGCGGCCGCGCCGCTGCTGTCGCAGGCCTTCGTGCAGGCCGAGTTCGAGTTCCGCAGCAAGTTCCTGTCCGGGCAGCCGGAGCAACGCGACCGCTGGAAGCGCGGCGTGGCCCTGGCCGAGAGCGCGATGGGCGAGGCCATCGGCCGCGACTACGTGGCGCTGTATTTCCCGCCCGACGCCAAGGCCAAGATGGACGCGCTGGTCGCCAATGTGAAAGCGGCGATGGGCGCGCGGCTGGACGCGCTGACGTGGATGGGTCCGCAGACCAAGACCGAAGCGCGCGCCAAGCTGGAGAATTTCGGCCTGAAGATCGGCCATCCGGACCAGTGGCGCGACTACAGCGGGCTGACCGTGCGCAACGGCGACGTTTTCGGCAACGCGCTGCGTTCGCGCCAGTTCGAATGGGACTACCGCCGCAGCCGTATCGGCCAGCCGGTGGACAAGGGCGAGTGGGGCATGACTCCGCAGACGGTCAACGCCTACTACTCGTCGGTGAAGAACGAAATCGTGTTCCCGGCCGCCATCCTGCAGCCGCCGTTCTTCGACCCCGACGCCGACCCGGCGGTGAACTACGGCGCCATCGGCGGCGTGATCGGCCATGAGATCATCCACGGTTTCGACGACCAGGGCCGCAAATCCGACGGCAACGGCCTGTTGCGGGACTGGTGGACCGCCGAGGATGCGGCCAAGTTCGAAGCGCAGGCGAGCAAGCTGGGCGCGCAGTACGAGGCATACACATTCCCGCAGTTGCCGGGCATGCACATCAACGGCAAGGTGGCGATGGGCGAGAACATCGGCGACCTGGGCGGCCTGACCATTGCGTTGGAAGCCTATCGCCGCTCGCTGGCCGGCAAGCCGGCACCGGCGATCGATGGCTTCAGCGGCGAGCAGCGCCTGTTCATGGGCTGGGGCCAGGTATGGCGCACCTTGTGGCGCGACGACGCCCTGCGCCAGCAACTGGTCAACGGCACTCATTCGCCGGGCCATATCCGTGCGTTTGCGCCGCTGCGCAACGTCGATGCGTGGTACGAGGCCTTTGGCGTAACGGAAAACGATCCGCTGTGGATCGCACCGGAAGACCGCGTCCGCATTTGGTAACGGACGAGGCGCCGGATCTCGTAGGATGCGGTGAGCGAAGCGAACCGCATCGAACGCGAATTTCAGGCCTCGTAGGAAGCGGTGAGCAAAGCGAACCGCATCGTTCGCGAATGTCGGAGCCGGAGTGGAGCGTGGTTGCGTTCAAGACGCGATCGATGCGGAGCGCCTGCGGCTTACCGCATCCTACGGATTCTGGTGCTTGGAAGGGGGGAACGCGAGCATCCTCGCCAACCCGGACCGTGGTATGGAACAGGCCTCGTAGGATGCGGTGAGCGAAGCGAACCGCATCGTTCGCGAATGTCGGAGCCGGAGTGGAGCGTGGTTGCGTTCAAGACGCGACCGATGCGGAGCGCCTGCGGCTTACCGCATCCTACGGATTCTGGTGCTTGGAAGGGGGGAACGCGAGCATCCTCGCCAACCTGGACCGTGGTATGGAACAGGCCTCGTAGGATGCGGTGAGCGAAGCGCACCGCATCGTTCGCGAATGTCGGAGCCGGAGCGGAGCGTGTTTGCGTTCAAGACGCGATCGATGCGGAGCGCCTGCGGCGTACCGCATCCTACGGATTCTGGTGCTTGAAAGGGGGGCGCGAGCATCCTCGCCAACCCGGACCGTGGTATGGAACAGGCCTCGTAGGATGCGGTGAGCAAAGCGAACCGCATCGTTCGCGAATGTCGGAGCCGGAGTGGAGCGTGGTTGCGTTCAAGACGCGACTGATGCGGAGCGCCTGCGGCTTACCGCATCCTACGGATTCTGGTGCTCGGAAGGGGGAACGCGAGCATCCTCGCCAACCCGGACCGTGGTATGGAACAGGCCTCGTAGGATGCGGTGAGCAAAGCGAACCGCATCGTTCGCGAATTTCGGGTCCCGTAGGATGCGGTGAGCGAAGCGAACCGCATCGATCGGAGCGTCGTTTCGTTTCGTTCAAGACGCGATCAAAGCGGAGCGCCTGCGGCTTACCGCATCGTTCGCGGATTCACGTCTCATGCCCGCTGCAGGGATACATGCGGCGCGCCCGCCGAAGGTGGGCGCGTATGAATCCGCTCAGGTTTCGCCGGCGGGCGGCTTTGGCGCGGAATCGGCGGCCGCCCTGGCGGCTTCGCGCGCCTCGCGCTTGCGCGCGTCCTTCTCGTCCTGCTGCTTCTTCTTCGCAATCTCGCGCTGGCGCTTTTCGAATGAGTAATTGGGCTTGGCCAAGCGAATACCTCGGTAAGGGGAGGGCACCAGTGTACGCGGTGAGGGTCTCAGGGGCGCGGGAGGCGTGGGAAGGCGGGACCGGGCAGCGGTCGGGGTTTATCATGTCAGGCCAGTGATTGCGGTCCGGAAAGGTCCAAGCCATGCGTAATCCCCTGCAGGAACAGCTGCTGAAGGCCGGCCTGGTCAAGAAATCCCAGGTGGCCCAGGTGGCGCGTGAGCAGGCCAAGCAGCGCCACGGCAAGGCCGCACCAGCGCCGACCGCCGAGCAGGTCGAAGCTGAACGGCTGCGGCTGGAGAAGGCCGAGCGCGATCGCGCGCTGGCCGCGGAGCGCAATGCGCAAGCCAGGTTGCAGGAACAGCGAGCGCAGGCGCGGCAAATCGTTCAGCAGAACCAGGTGCGGGCCGAAGGCGAGATCGCCTACCACTTCGCCGACAGCGGCGCCATCAAGACGATCTGGATCAATGCGCCATTGCGTGCGCAACTGGCCAGCGGCAGTCTGGTAATCGTCCGTCATGATCAGGGCTATGCACTGATTCCCCGCGCCGCGGCGGAAAAAGTCTACGCCCGCGATCCGGCGATGGTGGTGCTGGATCATGCCCGCAGTTCGACGGACGGCTCCGATAGCGATGACGAGTACTACCAGCGCTTCCCGGTGCCGGACGATCTGAGCTGGTAGCAATGCCATGGAAAAACGCCCGGCATGCCGGGCGTTTTCATCTGGACTCAGTGGCTCAGCGCCTGCAGGCCCAGCACGGTAGCCAGGATCGCCGCCAGGATCACGTAGTTGCCATCGTCGCCGCGGCGGCCGTAGCGGTAGTGGCGGCTGTAGCCGTCTTCGTAGCCGCGCTGGAAGCCTTGCCGGAAGTAGTAGGCGTACTCGTCATGCCCCAGGTAGTAGCCGTTGTAGCCATAGCTGGCGTCGCGGTAGGCGTAGCTGCCGCGGTAGTCGCTGCGCCAGCCGTCCTGGCTGTCGGCGCGGCCGGCGCGCAGGCCTTCCTGGTAGCCGTAGTTGACGGCCTGGCGCATCAGATCGGCGCCATAGCGGTTGGTGGTGCGGTAGCTGCCGCCGTAGTAGTAGCGGTAGCTGGCGGGAGTGTAGTAGTACGGATCGTTGTAGTGGTTGTAGTTGCGCGCGTTCCAGCGCAACTGCTGCTGGCGCAGGCGCTCGAAGTACTGCTGCTGGTAGCGGTACTGGGCCATCCGGCGCTGCTGTTGCAGATCGCGGCTGCGCTGCTCGGCCAGGCGCTGCTGTTGCTCGCGCTCGCGGTGATAGCGCTCGGCGCGCTGGCGCTCCTCGCGGATACGGCGCTCCTGCTGCTCGCGGCTTAGCCGCAGCTGTTCGTTGCGACGGTCGTCGGCGCTGCGGTCGTCGCTGCGGCGCGGCGGCTGGTTGCCGCCTACCACGCGCTGCGGCTGTTCGCGGCGCTGCTGCTCGCGAACCTGCCGCTGTTGCCGCTCGTGGCGGTCCCATTGGCGGCGATCCTGCTCGATACGCGCGGCGGCGTCGCCGCCGGTGAGGCGCGCAGGCTGGCCCTGGCGTTGCGCGGCTTCGCGCTGCGATGCGATGGCCTGCCGCTGGCGATGGGCCTGCTCGCGCGAGCGGGAGGCGCGCTGTTCGCCGGCCTGGCGTTGCTGCGCCTGCCATTCGCTGGAACGCTGGCGCTGGGTTTGTTGGCGCTCCTGGGCGGCACGCTGTTCGCTGGCGCGCCGCTGTTGCGCCTGTTCTTGGCCGGAGCGTTGGCGCTGGGCCTGCTCGCGCTGCATCCGCTCGCGCTGTTGCGCCTGTTGCTGGCGCTGCGCGTTCTGCCGGGACTCGGCCTGCTGTTGCGCGGCCTGCCGGCGCTGCTGGCCTTCGGCGCGGGCGTCGTTGCGTTCCTTTTCCCGCTCCTTCTTCTGCTGTTCGGCGCGCGGGTTGTCCTGGGCGGCAGCCGCAGCGGGGGCGGCGGAGCCGACGGCCAGAGCCACGGCGAGCGCGACCATCCACAGGGTTTGTGCGTTGGCGGAAAGTTTCATGTCGGTACCTCTGGTTCTGCATGCCAACGCGATCGTCGGCCTGGTACCTACTTGGCGGCTTTGGCGATGAATGGATTCTGAGAATCATGGGGTCGGCCGGAATCGTTCAGCAGGCGGAAGGCGTAATCGGTTACAGGCTTCCACAGCCGCAACGCAGCGTCTTTGCAGGCGTGTCAACCCTGGGCCGTTAAACTGATCGGCCTTCCCCCTGCGCGGACCTCTATGCGAATCATCGTTCTTGCTGCGGCATTGCTGTGCTGCGCATCGGCGCATGCCTGGCCTTCGCCAAGGCAGGCGGTCGATCAGTTCCTGCGGTTCGACCTGGCCGGTGGTCGTTTGCAGAGCTGGCCGTTCCACAAGTACCTGGATGTGGATGCCGGCTACGACGAACCGGGCTGGGACATGATTCATGTCGTTCGGAACTACAGGATCGCGTCCATCAGATGCCGCAAGGGCGTGTGCAGGGCGGCGGTGGTTTTCGCCTATCCGGATATCGCGCTCGCCTCCGAGCGGATCCATCCGCATGCCGCCGGAGGGAGCGAGACGGTGGTCTTCACCGTGGTAAAGGCCAATGGCAACTGGTTGCTGGCCGGTTCCGAGGGAGCGCCGCGGATATCGCAGGCCGAATTCGAACGCCGTTTCCCGAACGGGTCCTGGGGGCTGTTGCCGTTTCCTGCGCAGGCTGCGCAGCGAACGCGGTAGTGGCGGGCCGCCATCAGCCTAGGAAGGGTGCGAACCGGCTGCAGTCCGCTTGCGCGCCCGCAGCCGATCCGCGCCGGTCACATCACATGCGCCAGATAGAGCAGCCGCGGTTCGGCCAACCGTTCGAACTCGGCATACGGCATCCGTACCACGTCGGTGTGCGAACCGGCATTGAACGCGATCTCCGCCCCTCCGGTCAGGCGCGCATCGACATACACCGGTATGCCGTAGAGGTTGCCGAACGGCGGCATGGCGCCGACTTCGCAGTCGGCAAAGATGTCCTTGAACTCGTCCTCCTGCGCGAGTTCGACTTCGCTTCCGCCCATGGCGCGCGACAGGCGGGTAAGGTCGACCCGGTAAGCGGCCGGCATCACCATCATCATCAGGGAGCCATCGACCTTGAGCATCACGGTCTTGGCGAAATTGCGGCTGCCGACGTGCGCGGCATCGGCGGTTTCCTGCGCGGTGATGGTGCGTTGGTGGGAGAGCGTCGTGTACGGCACATGGCGCTCGTCTAGGAAGTGGTGCAGGCGTGGGGAGAGCATGGTCGCCTCCGTTGCAGCGCCGGTTGCCATCCCGTGCAGCGGCACCGTCTTGTGGGCTGGACGCGCGCATCCGGCGTCGCATCGCCGCGGGTGTGCAGGGGAGCATGCCCGCAAGCGCAGCATACTCCTTGCCGTGAAGGGATCGTGAAGCATTGGCACCGGTGCGGCGTCTGGGCGATGAACGGAGCGCGCTTGGCAGGCGCCGGGGCGGAGCCGATCAGCCGGCGGTGGAGCGGGCTGGCGCGGCGCGGTCACTGCCCGCATCCGCTGGTGCGCAGCCTGCCGGTGTTGCCCGAAGATTGCGCGGCCACAGCGGTGAACGGAAAATGGAGAATGGAAATGAGAAGGGGCGCGACGCGCCTGCATCGATGAATCGCATGGGTGACGGCGTGGAAAGACCAGCAGGTAGTGAGACAGGGACTTCGGATGCGGCCCGCAGGGCAGGGGCACGGCCTACATTCGCGGCGTGCGCAGGCATCCTGATGGTTGCGCTGTGGGCCATCCATCCGCTTCAGGCCCAGGATGCCGCGCACATGCCGGAGGGCCCGGCCGAACGGATGGAACAGACCCAGGCCTACGGACAGGCCTTGCGCAGGGCTGTCCAGCAGGTGTGGACAATGCCGGCCACGCTGGCAACCGGAGAATCCTGCCGGGTGCACATCCGGCAATTGCCTGGCGGAGAAGTATTGGATGCGGAAGTGCAGCCGGATTGCGTTTTCGACGATGCCGGCAGGCGCTCGTTGCAGGCGGCGGTGCTGAAAGCCAGCCCGCTGCCATATGCCGGATTCGAAGCGGTATTCCAGCGCAATCTGGTGTTGAACTTCGTTGCCGGCGAGAGGCGCTGACCGGTTCGATGCGCCTTTGCGGTAAACTCGATGCGGGGGCGGCGACCTGCCGCCTCCGCAAAGAAGCCCCGACGGGACTCAGTTCCTGATCTGAACGTCGTCGATGTAGACGTTGACGTCGTAGGCGGTCTGCGCGCGGTACAGCCAGATCGCATCCAGATGGACGCTGCTGGCGGTGATGGCGCCGTTGGCGTTGCCGACCCAGGCGTTCCATTGCGCCGAATCGGTCAGGCTCCACTCGACATAGGTCCAGGTATTGGCCGCGAGCGCGCGGCTGACCGAGCGTTCGGTGCCGTCGCTGTCGTCGATGCCGACCGCCACGCTCATGCCGCTGCCTCCGCTGTAGACCCAGAAGCCGACGCGGCCGTTGGCGCGGGTCAATGCGACATTGCCGGACGGACTGCCGCTGGCCGACAGCAACCGCACCGCCCAGTCGGCCGAACTGGCGGTGTTGTCCTTCAGCAGCACCCGCAGCGAACAGTTGCCGTTGCGGCGAGTGCTGCAGTCGCGGGTGGCGCTGGAGGTGGCGGCAATGCCGGTGGTGCTGCCGGAGTAGCTGGGACTGGTGTCGAAGTGGCCGACGGAACTTTCGAAGGTGTCGAGCAGCTTGGTGGTGCCGCCGCTGCCCGGGTTGAGCAGGGCGTAGTAGCGCGGCCAGTCCCAGTTGATGCCAGGGTCGGTATGGGTCTGGTTGCTGTAGTGCTGGTGGCCTTTGATCTTGACGCTGGTCGGCAGCACGTTGATGCCGCTGCTGGCGGCGCCGTTGTAGGCGCTGGCGCAGGTAATGCCGCTGTAGCTTGCGCAGAAGTGGCGCACCAGGGCGCTGGAGGCGTTGTACATCGCGGTGGTGTACCAGGAGCTGTTGTTGACGTAGCCCTCGTGCTCGATGCCCAGGGTGTAGCTGTTGTGGCTGCCCACGTGCCAGGCGGTATGGGCGTGGCGCACCATCTGGGTGACCTGGCCGTCGGAGCTGCGGATCACGTAATGGGCGCTGACGTTGGCCGAGGAATTCTTGAACCAGGAAATGGTGCCGGCGTAGCTGCCTTGCGCGGTATGGATGGTGACCGCGCTGACCGCCTGGCTGCGCGAAGCGGTGTAGTTGGACGAATGCGCCGGGTCCCAGATGGCCGGGCCATAGTCGGTGCTGAGGATGCCGACGTCGGTGGCATTGGTTTGGACGCGTCCGTCGGCGCCAGTGCTGGCGCGGCGCAGCGTTTCGGTGCGCGGATCGATGGCGAACTGCTCGGTGAAGACGCGGTCGCCGGCCACATCCAGCCGCACGAACGGTGCCCGCTGCTGGATCAGTTGCTCGGGGTTGAATGCGCGTTCCCAGCGCACCGGGCGCTCGGGCACGACGATGCCGCGGTCGTCGACGCCGCGGTCCTGCGCCAGCAGCACATCGAACGCGAAACTGGTGCGGGCGAAATCCTCGATTTTTCCCGGCCGGGGCGAATAGCCGGCGTAGCGCATCAGCGCCGGGGCGATCTCGTCGCTGGCCGGGTTCAATTGCGTGCTGCCGGCGCGGATTTCGCGGTCGAGCAGCGCGGCGGCGCCGAGCACATTGGTCAGCGGGTCTTCGGCCACCCGCGATGCGGGCACGCCCAACAGCCGCGCCGCCTCGCCGACCTGATCGGCGAAGCCTTCGCCCTGGTACAGGCCCATCACGCCGTAGGCCTGCGGCATGTGGTGGTGATTGCCGCCGTGCGCGGCGGGGTCGGGAGCCAGGTGCATCCAGCGGCTCTGCACATAGGCGATGGCTTCCAGCGTGCCGGCCGGAATCGACGGATAGCGCGCGTAGGCCTGTCTGAAATGACTGGCAAATTCGGCCCTTTGCGGCCGCAGCCGGTTTTCCTCGGTTTGCAGCCGGGTGGCGAGTGCGGGATCTCCCTGCGCCAGGGGCGCGCTGGTCATTGGCGGAGCCGCCGTTGCGCCTGCCGCCAGCAGGCCGCTTGCGATGGCCGACATCATCCGTACCGAATACGTTTTCATCTGGTTTCGTCCTTGCGTATGGAAGGTAGGGTGTTGCCCGCCCTTTCTACTTTGTCGATATTTTATTTACCGACGACCAGGTCATATAAATAAAATATTCCTTCGGTGGTGCCGCCGTCTGCCGACGAACGGGCGGCGTTTCCGCCAGCGGCGGCATCGAGCGTTGTTGCCCGGGCGCCGACGGTTCAGACTGCGCCAGGCTGTTGCCGTGGGCCAATCACGGGCGCCCTTGGTCCCGGCACCCGCGCCAAAGGCTATGGCGCTTACTCGGAGAGACGCGTGTGATCGGGTTGATTCTGGGATTGCTGATATTTCTGGGCGTGCACTCGGTGCATCTGCTGGCCCCGCGCTGGCGCCAGACGCGAATCGCGGCCTGGGGCATGGGGCGCTGGAAGGGGCTCTACAGCGCGGTGGCCATCGCTGGATTCGTGTTGCTGGTGTGGGGTTATGGCCAGGCCAGGATGCATTCGCCGGTGCTGTTGTGGGTGCCGCCGCCGGGCCTGCGCCACGCGGCCGCGTTGCTGACGTTGCCCGCGTTCCTGCTGCTGGCGGCCGCGTATGTGCCGCGCAACCGCATCAAGGCATGGCTGGGCCACCCGATGCTGCTGGCGGTCGCGCTGTGGGCCGTGGCGCATCTGCTGGTCAACGGTTGGCTGCATGGCGTGTTGCTGTTCGGCAGTTTTCTGATCTGGGCCGTCCTGGGTTTCCGCATGGCGCGGCGGCGCGAACCGGCGCCGCGCAGCGGCGGGACGCTGGTCGGCACGGCAGCGTCATTGGCGATCGGAATGGCCGCCTGGTACGGCTTCGCGTTCTACCTGCATGCGCGCTGGATAGGTGTGGCGCCATTCGGGTAATGCGGCGACCGGCCGCATAGCGGCTGGCCGTTAGGGACTCCGGCCGGCGTTGAATCAACGTGCGTCTTGCATTACGGTCCGCGGGACCGGACACCGGAGGACAGGCAATGCCAGTCACACGACGCGGATTCCTTTCTGCCCCGGCCGCGTTGACCGCGACCCTGCTGCCGACCGGCCTGCTGGCCGCGCTCAATGCCCAAATCCCGGCGCCGCCGGATCTCTCCAACTGGGAAGCGGTGCGTGCGCAGTTCGCGCTGGATCCGGCGTATCTGCATTTCGCCAGTTTCTTCATCGCCAGCCATCCGGCGCCGGTGGCGGCGGCGATTGACGGCTATCGCCGCCTGATCGATCGCAATCCGTTCCTGGTGGTGGAGCAGGGGTTGTTCGAAACGGCCGAGCAGAATCTGCCGCTGCAGGTGCAGACCGAAATCGCCGATTACCTGGGCGCGCGTGCGCAGGAGGTCTGCCTGACCGGCAATACCACCACCGGCCTGGCGCTGGTCTACCAGGGCCTGCCGCTGCAGCCGGGCGACGAGGTGTTGTGCACCACCCACGACCACTATTCGCACCATGAGTCCATCCGCCTGGCGACCGAGCGCGCCGGGGCGAGTATGCGCAAGATTCCGTTGTTCGATGACGCCGCCACCGCCACTACCGATGCGCTGATCGCTGCGATGCTGAAAGGCATCGGTCCGAAAACCCGCGTGCTGGGGCTGACCTGGGTGCACTCGAGCAGCGGCATCCGCCTGCCCATCCGCGAGATGGCGGCTGCGTTGCGGGCGCGCAGCGGGCCGCCGGTGCTGCTGGTGGTCGATGGCGTCCATGGCCTGGGTTCCACCGACGAAACCGTGGCCACGATGGGCTGCGACTACTTCTGTGCCGGCACCCACAAATGGATGTTCGCGCCGCGCGGCACCGGGCTGGTGTGGGCCAGCGCCGACAACTGGGCGCGGCTGCGTCCGTCGATCCCCAGCTTCAGCGATGAAGACCAGTACGTGGCCTGGGAACGGCAGAGCGCGCCGGCTTCGCCCAACAACGCCAACCGCATGAGCCCCGGCGGCTTCCATGCCTATGAACACCAGTGGGCCACCGCCGCCGCGTTCCGCATGCACAGGCAGATGGGCCGGGCGCGGGTGGCCGCGCGCATCCGCAGCCTCAACGAGCAATGCAAAGCCGGCCTGGCCGCCATTCCCAAGCTCAGGCTGCATACGCCGATGTCTTCGGATCTTTCCGCGGGACTGGTGTCGTTCGAAGTGGACGGCATCCGCCCGCCGGAGCTGGTGAAACGGTTGCTTGCGCGCAACGTGATCGCCAGCACCAGCCCGTATGCGATCTCCTATGCGCGGTTGGCGCCCAGTCTGGTGAACAGCCCGGAGGAAGTGGAGCGCGCGGTGCGCGCGGTGCGCGAAATCTCCATGTGAGACGGCGGGCCGGAAGAGCGGAGAACGCAGCAATGGCGGCAGGCGCTGGCAGCGTGGGGAACCGGCGCCGACAGGCCGTTTCCGAGTTGCGCCGTGGCTGGTGGGCCAGTCAGTCGCGGTCCGGCGCGCCGAGCGGGAAATAGGAGCGATACGGGCGCGCTTCTTCGACTGCGCGGGCGAACGATGGCCGCGCCAGCAAGCGTTGCCGGTAGGCGCGGACATGGGGGAAGCGAGCGCCGATGGGGTGCGACCAGTCGGCGTAGAACAGCGCCGGGGCGGCGGCGCAATCGGCCAGGCTGAACGTATTGCCGGCGGCCCATTCCCGCCCGGCGATGAATCCGTCGAGCCAGGCATAGGCGCTGTCCAGCATCGTGCGCGCTTCGGCGACTCCGTAGGGGTCGCGATCGGCTTCGGCACGGATGCGGTCGAATACGATTTTCTGTTGCGGGGTGGACACGTAGTTGTCGAAGAAGCGGTCCAGCATCCGCACTTCCAGCGCCGCCTGCAGGTCCTGCGGAACCAGCCGCACCGGTCCGGGATGATGCACGCCCAGGTGTTCGATGATGATGCTGGACTCCAGCACCGTGTGGCCGGCATCGACCAGGACCGGGAAGCGCTTGAGGGGCCAGAGCGCTTCGAATTCCTGCATGGCAGGGCTGCCGGGCGCTTCGAGCAGGCGCCACTCGAACGCGGTGCCGTTTTCGTACAGCGCAATCAGGACCTTCTGGCAATAGGATGAGAACGGATGGGCATAGAGTTTCGGAAGCATCGGTCGTCCTGTGGCTTGGCAATGCGTGGGGCGTCTACCATCCATATGACGAACGGGAGATTCCGGAATCGACACGGCCGGGCGATCGGGCGCGGCGATGCGCGGATGCCCGGCGATGGCATCATGGACGGCCCGCTACGCACGCCCGGCCGTCATGTCCTTTCCGCAGGAAAACCTGTTCGCATCTTCGGCGCCCGTCCACCGGCTGTTCTTTGCGTTGCTGCCAAGCCAGCAGGAGCGTGAACGGCTGGCGCAGCTCGCTGCTTCGCTGCATCCGGCTTTTCCCGATGCGCGCTGGATACGGCCGCAGCGCTACCACCTGACGCTGCATTACCTGGGGGAGAGCGAAGGCCGGCGCGAAGCGCACATACGGGCGGCACTGGCCGCCGCCAACGGGCTGGAGGCGGCGCCGTTCACGGTCGCGCTGGATCATCTGCGCGCCCTGGGCAATCCTGCCGGCCCCGCATTGACGTTGGCCGCACGCGCAGCGCCGGCGCCGCTGGAAGCGTTCTGGCGGACGTTGCAGGTGGCGCTGATCCGGGCCGGCTTCAAGCAGCATGTCGGTCATGGCTTCGTCCCGCACCTGACGTTGGGCTATGTCAAACCGGACCCGGCAATGGGCGAGGTGGCCCCGGTCACGCTGCGGCCGCAGTCGTTTCATCTGATCTCCAGCGTACAAGGCCAGCCGGAGTACGAGATCCTGGGGACCTGGCCGATAGCCGCGTAGCGCTGCGCACCCGGCTTTCGCGGCGGATGGAGTTATTCCTGCTGTTGCCGCAACCGGTCCAGCTTGGCCTGGTACAGGCCGCGGGTATCGCCTTCGCTCAGGGCGTGCGCACGGGCCAGCGCGCGGCCGGCCTGGCGCGCCTGGCCCAACTGCAGGTAGGCGCGGGCCAGGCCGAAATGGAAGCGGTGCTCGCTGTCATGCAGGCGGATGGCGCGCTGGTAGTGGGTCAGCGCGCGCCGGTAATCGCCGGTCTTTTCGTACTGCACCGCCAGCAGGAAGTGATGGAAGGGATCCTTCTCGCGGACGGCTTTCAGCTGCTTCTGGTAGCCGCGCGCCTGCTCCTGCCGGCCGGTTCGCTGGTACAGGGACACGATGTTGAACAGCGCTGCGGCGTGCAGACGGTCCAGTGCCAACGCCTTGGCGTAGGCCTGTTCGGCGGCTTCGGCATCGCCGTTGCGCATATACAGCACGCCGGCATTGCTCCAGTTGGCCGCGTAGGCGGGATCCAGTTCCAGGGCCATGGCCATGTACTGGCCCGCGGCAGCACGCTGGTTGTCGCTCATCAGTTCGACGGCGCGATTGCCGTAGTACAGGCCCAGCAGGCGCCGGTCGGAAATCCGTTGCGGCGGCTCGCGGGCAATCAGCGTGTCCCAGGCCACGTCGATGGTGAAGCGCTGGTGGCCCGGACGGATGCCGGCATTGACGTGGTTGGTGCGATAGATGGTGTTCTGCTCGTGGCGCCAGCTCAGGGTCTCTTCGATTTCCTGCCCGTAGGCTTCCAGCCCGGCCTCGCGCGCCAGCGCAACTGCCAGCAAGGTGAAGGTCAGGCAGTTCGCGCGCCGGGTCAGGTAGGCCTGCTCGACGGTATAGGTCGCATCGTGCTGGTACTGCATGCCCAGGCCGGTCTGGGCGAACATGAAATCCACCAGTCGTTCCAGGCGACGAAGCTGGGTGCCGCCGGGGCTGAGGACCTGCTGCTGGAAAAGCGCGTGCAATTCCGCAGGTATTGCCATGACCTGCTCCGGGCGCGGCGGTTCCGGTGCCGCCGCCACCGCCGGGGCGGGGAGGGGAGGGGAAAGCGCCAATGCCGCAGCCAAAACCCAGGTGATCATGGGGAACCCCCGCGCCTTTGGCGGGAATGTTTGCCTGGCGCCAGTCTAGTCCTTTTTCCAGCGCGGAGAATGCGCAGAAACCGGCAAAAAGCTGCCGTCCGTCGTGCGTTCAGGCTGCGGCCTGCCGCTGCGCGGAAACGGTTCCTGATTGCGCGGTCCCTGATTGCGCGATAATGCGCGCTCTTTTTCTGTCAGAACGCCCATGCCCACACCTTCCGCCTGCCCGCAATGCACCCTGCCCAATATCTACCCTGACGGCGGCAACTTCGTCTGCGCGGACTGCGGATACGAATGGCCGGCCGCTGGCGAGGCGGTGGAAGACGCAATGGCCGTGCGCGACAGCAACGGCAACGCGCTGGCCCAGGGCGACACGGTGGTGGTGATCAAGGATTTGAAAGTGAAGGGCTCTTCGATTCCGCTCAAGCAGGGCACGGTCATCAAGAACATCCGCCTGGTCGACGGCGATGCCGAACATATCGAAGGCAGCTCCGACAAGATCAAGGGCCTGGTGCTGAAAACCTGTTTCCTGCGCAAGGCCTGATCTGCGTCTGCGCCGGGCGGCGCTTCTCTTTACCGCCGTCCTCCGCAGGCCAGGCGATATTCGGCTGCCGACACTGCCGGCGCCGGTTGTCGGGGCTACTTTTTCTTCTTTTCCTGCTTGGCGGCGCGCTTTTCGTCGAAGGTCTTGGCGGGAGCCTTCTTCTTGTTCTTCTTCTGATCCATGCCCTTGCTCATGACAACCTCGTTGGTGGATGAATCGATGGAGTGCCCGGCATGGACAGCGGCATGCCCATGTGGGCGGCCAGTGTAGTCCCATCCACGCTAAAAAAAGCGATGGGCAGCCAGCGGGCGCCGGACAGCACGACACCGCTGCCGCTACCGCTGCATCGTTGGGCAGGTCAGGGCAGGTATTCCACCCGCAGTTTCGCGCTGGCGCCGTTGCCGATCCACAGGTAGTGGGTGGCGGCCGGGTTGGCGCTGAAGCGCAGCCGCAGTTGCGTACGGCCGGTACGGTTGATGGCGTTCAGGCCGGCACCGCTGAACAGGTTGCTGGTCTGGCTGCCGCCGGAAAACGGCTGCAGTTGCGCCACCGCTTCGGCGCTTACCGTGCCGGCATAGTCGCCGGTTTCGATGGCGCAAGCGCCGCGGCAGCCGTGGTTGGCATCGATGACCAGGGTGTTGCCGCTGGGGTTGCCCCAGGGATTGCCATAGGCGCTGCGGTAGCCCACGGTCAGGGTGGCCGACAGCAGCGTGGCGTTGTCCGGCAGTGCCGAGGTATCGAACGACAACAGGCTGCGGTTGAATTTGCCGTCGCTGCCGCGCCCCAGCGCCAGCCCCGAGTAGGGCTCGAGCGTGCCGATGGCCGGGGCGCTGCCATCGGCATTGGCCTTGACGTAGCCGTCGTTGGCGTCCTCGTTGGCGAATTCCAGCACCAGCGGCGTGCCGCCGCCGCCGCCGTTGACCACGTTGACGTTGACCGCCGCCGAAGTGCCGACGTTGTCGGCCACGTCCACCGCGCGCGCATGCAGCACATGCGCGCCATCGGTGGTGCTGGCGCTGTTCCAGGTCAGCGAATAGGGGGCTGTGGTGTCCGTGCCCAGCAGCGCGCCATCGAGCAGAAACTCGACCCGCTCCACGCCGATATCGTCGCTGGCGGTCGCGGTCAGGCTGATGCTGCCGCTGACGTTGGTGCCATTGGCCGGCGAGGTCAGCACCACGGTGGGCGCGTTGCCGTCCAGATCGTCCAGCCCCCAGAAACGGCCGATGTAATAGCTGGAGCAGATATTGGCATCCAGGATGTAGGCGCCTGCGCTACCGCACTGGCTTTCGCCGCTGCCCGGATCCACCGGCGTACCGTGGCCCATGCCGGTGATGGTGAAGGTTTCCACCCGCGGATTGCCGCCGGCATCCTTGTACACGCGATGCGGGTAGCCGGCGACGGTATCGCTGGCATCGGCGGTCTGGTCGATGCCATGCACATTGGTCCACTGCTCCATGCTTTCGGTCAGATTGGCCGGGCGCACCACGTAGTCCGCATCGCCGTGCCAGATCGACACCGTGGGCCAGGGCCCGGCATGGCCGCTGGCTGCGCGCACCTTGTCGCCCCATTGCGCCGGCGTCAGGTCGCTGCCCGGATTCATGCAGCCGAAGGCTGCGCTCTGGCTGCTGGCGCAACGGTAGGGCAGGCCGGCGACGATGGCGCCGCCGGCGAATACGTCCGGATAGGTGGCCATCATCACCGCGGCCATCGCGCCGCCGGCCGACAGTCCGGTGACGTAGATGCGCGATGCATCGCTGCCGTGGTCGGCCTTCATGCGGTCGACCATCTGCTTGATCGACAGCGGTTCGCCCTGGCCGCGGGCGGTGTCGGCGGTTTCGAACCAGTTGAAGCAGCTGCTGGAGTTGTTGCCGCTTTGCTGTTGCGGCAGCAGCAAGGTGAACCGCCAGCGATCGGCCAGCATCTGCCAGCCGGTTTCGGCATCGTAGCTGGACGCGCTTTGCGCGCAGCCATGCAGCGCCACCACCAGCGGCGCACCGGCCGGCAGGCCTGGGGGCACGTACTTGAACATGCGCAGGTTGCCGGGATTGCTGCCGAAACCGGTGACTTCGGTCTGCGCCAGGACCGGCGCCGCCGTGCCCAGGAGGATCAACAGGATGGCGGGGCAGCCGAACCAGCGCAGGATGCGGCGGCGGCAGCGAACGACGAATGCCGTCGGGGCGCTTGCGCAGCGCCGGTGATAGGCGGCGGACAATGGCTGGGTCACGGGGACAGCTCCTCTTGGCGGTGGACCAGATGGCTGACGCGGGCCCGTGCAGACGGCGCGGGTGTATGGGGCGCAGTCAGTGACCGCTGCAGTAGGCCAGCGGCTGCGGCCGGCGGCCATCGTCCTTTAGGGAAAGCTGCGATGCAGCAATGTCCGCATTTGCGGACGCGGTCGCACTTCGCACCGGATGCGGTCGCCGCAACGCGGCGGATTCGCGCACATCGCTCACCTCGACAGCGAAATGCAGGATGTCCGGTCAATGAATGATCGCCATCGACGGCGGCGTTGTCGTCTTCGAACGGCCTTGCCGTAAACATCGAGGCGCTAGCGGTGCGGGATGAACCGCCGGCGTTGACATTCCCTGTACCGGCATATCACGCGGGTTTCATGGCGCGGCAGATAGTGTTGCGCACAGCGCGAAGAACGCGCACTGCCCGCGGCGTACTCCCGCAACGCCCGCAGTCATCCGGCCGGATCGGCAGTACTTCTGGATCCGCGCCCCCACAATGGAGCCATCCATGAATCATTCATCCAAACACACCACTCCCCATACGCTCAACGATCTGATCGCCATTGCCCGCGACGGCAAGTCGTTCTACGAAGAAGCCGCACAGAAAGTCGACAGCGCCGAACTGAAGACGCTGTTCAACCGTATCGCCGGCATCAAGGCTCATGTGGTCGCCGAATTGAGCGCCGTTGTGCAGGCCGCCGGCGGCGAGCCGGAAGACTCCGGCACGCTGGTGGGCGCCATGCAGAAGTTCTACGGCAAGGTCCGTGCGACGCTGGGCGACAAGGAATTCGGCTATATCGCCGAGCTGGAGGAATCCGAAGATCGCCTGAACAACGCCTTCAAGCAGGTCATCCAGGATCCGGGCACACCGGAAGCCGCGCGCGCGGCCGTCACCCGGCTGCTGCCGGAGGTCCGCTCCTGCCACGACGTGATGCGCGAGCGCAAGCTGGCGATGAAGCGCGCCGCATGACCGCGATGGGGCAATAGCGCATTCGCTTCAGACGTTATCCGCCGGCGGGGAAACCCCGCCGGTTTTGCTTGAGCGACGCGGTTTCATGCGCCCGCGGAGGGGACGGATCTGGACGAGAACGCTGCTGCCCGCCATCATTTGCGGCACGAACGGGGATGATTGCGGGGAACAACACAGGATGAGCAGGCAGGCGGTGAGCCAGGCCGATGCGCTGAGCCGCGTGGGCAGGCTGGACTTCGAGCGCTTGATTGCCGACCACTATCGTGGCCAGGGGTACCAGGTCGACGAACGAGAGGGTGAACAGCAACGGCTTCAGGAGCCGCCAGTCCAGAAGCAGGAGGAGGCCGACGGCAGCGGGTCGCCGTTGCGGCTGCAGCGGGCGGGGCGCGGGTTGCTGGTGTTGTGCCGGCACGGGCAGCCGCCGCCGGTCGGTGCCGACGAAGTGCAGGCGCTGCTCGCAATGCTGGACGATGCCGGCGCGCAGACCACCGCCCTGCTGATCACCACCGGCGAGTTTTCCGGAGAGGCGTTGCAAGTGGCTGCCGCTTCGGAACGGCTGCAGCTGATCGATGGCGCCACATTGCGCGCGATGATCGGTCCGGTCCCCGAGCCATCCGGATCCCGCCTGCCGCCGCCGCTGCCGCTGCCGCTGAGCGACGATTCGCCGGCTCGGCTCACCCGGTTTTCTCCGTGGCGCTCGCGGCTGCGCGCACGGCTGGCCGCGTGGGACAAGCGGCAATGGGCGCTGGCCGCCTTGCCGCTGGCATTGTTGCTGGTGGCTGTGTGGGGCTATCCGCAATACCTGGCTGCGCGCGTGCAACGGGCGCAACGGGATGCGCTGGCGCAGGCACGGCGTCCGGTGTTCGTAGCGCCGGCGCAGCCCGAAGCTGCGCCGGCCAAGAAGGAGCGGCTGACCGGGCTGTGGAATCCGCTTCCCATCCGGACCGTGGCCGACAACCGGCCCAGGCCGCGCCCGCCTGCGCCCGCCGAGCCGGACCCGGAACTCGTGCGGCTGACCGAAAGCAATGTCTGGACCGAGCAGGAACTGGCCGAGTGGCAGCGCCGCCAGGAGGAATCGATCCGCACCCTGGAGCGCAGCAGCCCGGCTTCGCCCATCTGAGCGCCCCTGGCCCAGGCTGAATCCGGGAAACGCTGTCATCGGCGATGGCACAGAATGCCGGCCACTTGCGTTGAAATACGCAAGAGACCGGCTTCGCCGCGACTGTTCCGCCCGCATGGCGGTCCTTTTCCCCATCTGCGCCGCTGCCATGTCACCTTTGGCCACTTTCCGAAAACCGTTGCTGTTGGCCGGCATCGCCGCCATTGCCTTCTGGTGGTGGACGCACGGTGGCCGCACGGCAGGCTCCGCGGGGACGGACATCACCGGCGTTTCGCCGCCGCCGTTTGCGGTGGTGGGCGATTCCGACAGCCACTCCTACCAGGATCGCGTGTCGTTTCCTGCCGGTTCCCCGTTGCGCGGCGGTGCCTATCGCGACAGCACGCTGCAGTGGACCGAGGTGTTGGCGCGGCTGCGCGGACGTGAGCTGGACCCCGGCCAATGGGGCGTCTACGGCGGCAACGGGCTGCTCGCCAGGGCTTACGAACTGGCAGGGGGCCAGGCGCGCGCGCCGCGCAAGCAGGACTACCGCTACAACTTCGCCGTATCCGGGGCCGGCTGCGAAAGCCTGATGGGAGGCCGCATACGTCAGGTGCCGCGGCTGGTCCGGCTGATGGATCAGGCGCCGCACCGCTGGCGGGAAGGGGTGGTGCTGATCCGCATCGGCGTGAACTCCTTTGGCACTGCCGACTCGCTGGATCGTCTGGCCCGGGATCCGGCAGATGGCGCGGTCCAGGGCGTGATTGCCGGATGCATCCGGGCCGCGAAGGCATCGGTGGAGACCATCCACCGGCATCACCCCGAAACCCGCATCGTGCTGGTCGGCATCTTCGACAACAGCCACTGGACCAAGTACCAGGACCGCTGGCAATCGCCGCGGCAACTGGCCAACATCCGCCAGGGGCTGGATGCGTTCGACCATGCCCTGGCGCAAATGGCGCAGCCCGACCCGCGCCTGGCGTTCTTCGACGACCGCGCCTGGTTTGCCGGCCATTGGGGCGGCCGCGACGCGGCCGGCCGGCCCGCCTACCGGTCCATCGAGTTTGGCGGCCTGCGTGTCGAAAACTCCGCCGGCGACAGCCCCGACCACGCCACCCTCGCCGACGGCCACGCCGGCCTGGTCTGGAATGCGCTGTGGGCGCAGTCGCTGGTCGACCTGTTGAATGCCGGGTTTGGCATGGGAGTGACTCCCATCGGCCAGGATGAACTTCTGGCGCTGCTCCCGGTTGGGCCGAGTTTGCCGCCACCCCCGGCCGGCCAAGGACAAGACGTAGAAGCTAGCCGATAAAAATCAGTACGGCCGGCTGTCGAGTCGTGCCACAATCGGGCAACGGTGGATGAGTAGTGCAGGGTACGTCAGGTGGCGCTCGAGATTCGGTTGCTGTGGCCGGCACAGCCATGATCGGCAGGGCTTTTCATAAGCAATGCCGATGAGAGCGTTCGGGACCGAACGGTTGTGGGTGCGCCCTCTCGGCACTGGCGACCAGGCGCTGTACTGTCGTTTGTATACCCATCATGACGTCATGAAGCATGTGGGGCAGCCGCTGACTTACGAGGCCGCCCGGGCTGGTTTCGCTCATGTGTGTCGGTCGAACGAACAGGGCGACTTCCTCCACCGGTGCTGGGTCATATCCGAACGGGGTACGGGGTTGGAGGCAGGAATCGTCGCCGTAACCAGGCATGGGGAAAAAGCGGAGTTTGGGATGCTGCTTTTGCCCCAATGGCAAGCGAAAGGAATTGGCAAGGAAGTCGTTCCTCTGTTGATGGATTATGTCTTCCGGACCTCCGAAATCAGCGAGATGTTCAATTGCCACCGGCTGGAAAACACCGGCGTAGTGAGAGTGATGCAGGCGTTGCAGTTCGAGGCCATGGAGACGACGGCACGAGGCGAAGGATGGGGCGGATGGCGGCGTACGCGTTCCCAATGGAGTGCTGCGCGCAACCGACCCCATCCAGATAAACCAACCACGAATTCAGTGGCATGAGCGCAAATGATCAAACAAGGTAGCTTGGCTTGTGTCGGTTTGGGTATGACATTGGGCGCCCATCTTGGGCCGCGTGCGCGCAGTTGCATTGAACAGGCCGATGTCGTTTTCGTCGCGGCGTCGGATCCGCTGGTCGAGCTTTGGGTGCAGGGCATGAACCGGGACGTTCGCAGCCTGCAAGGGTTTTACGCCGATGGGAAGTCGAGACATCGCAGCTACCGTGAAATGGTGGACGCCATCATGTGCGAGGTCCGGAGCGGTCGCGACGTCTGCGGAGCCTTCTACGGGCATCCTGGCGTATTCGCAATGGTGCCGCACATGGCCATTGCAAGCGCTCGCGAAGACGGCTATCAGGCTTTCATGGAAGCGGCGGTTTCTGCCGAGGACTGCCTTTACGCGGATCTGGCCATCGACCCGGGCAGCGTTGGTTGCCAGCATTACGAGGCCAGCCAGTTCATGTTCTATCGTAGAAGGATCGAGCCCTCGGCCTATCTCATGCTCTGGCAGATCGGCGTGGCAGGGGACAGGACATTCAGCGTTGCCACGACCGGAACGGGCTATCGCCAGGTACTGTTGGAAATACTCGCCGAAGATTACCCGATGGAGCACGAGGTTATCGCGTACGAGGCGGCAACTCTGCCGATATCGCGGCCGAGAAAGGAGCATATGGCTCTGTCCGGACTGATAACCGCAAGACTGAATCCAGAGACGACCCTGGTCATTCCGCCTGCGCGAAGACCGGAGCGAAACAACGAGGTCATCAGGCGGATAGAGGAAATCGAGCAGGCGATGCTTGTTGCATAAATTGTTGATAGTATTGCCGTTTCCGCCAGGCCTTCGTCCGGACCGGAAACGGTCGTTCGATGATGGGTTATAGGGGTATGCGGAACTTCGCTCCAGGGCGAATGGAAATCAATCGAATTTTCGAAAAACGGGGGGAGTGGTGAACGCTATTAGGTTTCTCGAGACGGTAGGGAGCGATGCCCGGCTCAGTGGGGCTTCTGCGGGTGTTCTGGCGGCCGCGCTTGATTCGTTTGATATGGGGGCGGAGGAGCGGCGAGCGCTGCTCGATGCAGATATTCCTGCATTGACTGGCCTGCTGAAGGGCCGAGAGAAGATGTTTTGCATGATCATCGCTCCCGATGGTGCCGAAGAGAAAGAGTCTCCCGATGAGCCGGTTGACCAGCCGGAAGAAGAAAGTCCAAAAGAGTGACCACCCTTAGGTGCTCGTCGGCGTGAGCTGGCGCAAGGAGTCGGCTATGAAGGTTGGAATGGCAAAAGCGTTGATGATGGCGTTAGTGCTGTGTTTCGCCTGCCATCCGGCGCTTGCGCAAGACTCGGCGGCTTCATTGCTAAAGCGGGCCGACGCCGTCCGCACTTCCGATCCGACCGAGTTCGCCAAGCTGCTGGGTTTGCTTGAGGAACGCACCGATTACGCGTCTTCTGAAGAGAAGATGCGTTTCAAACTGCTCAAATCCCATGCCTTTCTTATGAAGGGCCAGTACGAACTCGCCGTCGGAGAACTGAAGGAAATCCGGGAAACGGCGGTTGACGACGAACTGATCTTTCGCGCCGGCTCGATGCTGGTCAACACATATGCATTGACCAGGCAGTTCGAGGAGGGGCTGAGGACGTTGAACGACACGCTTCCCTTGGCCGACAAGGTTGCCGATGCGGATATCAGGCATAGAGGCTGGCTTGTAGCGGGGGTGCTTTACAACCAGGTGGGCGAGTATGCGCTCGGGGAGCACTATTCCGACAAGGTTGCAGGCGATTCTCCGGTGGGCAGGAGCAGATGCGCAGCCGGAAACCTGAAGATCGAGTCGCAGATGGGACTGAAGCGCTCCGTGGATGAGGGGGCGGTGCAGCAGGTAATCGAAATCTGCGAAGAGCAGAAGGAGCCTCTTCTGGCGGGCCTGACGCGGACGTACCTGGCGCGGGTATGGGCCGAAGCTGGCAAGATAAAATCTGCGGTTGCGTTACTCGAGCGCTACTTGCCCGATGTTCAGAAGAATGGATATCCGCTCCTAATTAGCGAATACCATTCTGTAATGGCTGATCTCAAACTCCGGCAGGGCGAAGACGCCGCTGCGGAGAGCCATGCGCAGAAGGCGGTCGAGAACAGCACTCGGTTGCTTGGGTCGCAGCCGCTGGTTTCAGCTTATCGCACGCTTTATGAGATCGCCGAGCATCGCAGCGACAGCGAGTTGGCGTTGAAACGTTATCGCGATTATGCCGATGCGGAAAAGGCGTATTCCAATGACATGAAGTCTCGGCAGCTTGCCTATCAGATAGTTCGTCAGCAGATACTTCAGAAGAATCAACAAATCGATCTGTTGGACAAGCAGAACCAGGTGCTTCAGCTGCAAAGCAAGCTGAACCAGCAATCGGCACAGAACACCAGGCTGATGGTCATCCTGCTGGTGGTCCTGGTCGCCTCCATCGGCTATTGGGCCTACAAGATCAAGCGAGTGCAGGTGTCGCTGAAGAAGATGGCCGAGACCGATGCGCTGACGGATCTTTGCAATCGCCACCATTTCACGCTGCAGGCCGAGCGCAGCCTGGCGCAATGCGCCCGCAGCGGTGAAGAGGCCGCGTTGATCATGTTCGATCTGGATCATTTCAAGCAGATCAACGACCGTTACGGCCACCAGACCGGCGACTGGACGCTGAAGCAGGTGGGTGAGATCTGCAAGGCCTTTTGCCGCCGGGTCGACACGGTGGGACGGTTGGGCGGCGAGGAGTTCGCCTTCCTGATGTACGGCTGCGATATGCGCGCGGCCAAGCGCCTGGCCGAGGACTGCAGGGTGCGCATCGCTGCCATCGACAGCCGCGAGTCCGGCCATGTATTCGCCACCACGGCCAGTTTCGGCGTCGCCTCGACGCTTGCCTCCGGCTACAGTCTGGCCAGATTGCTCTCGCATGCGGACAGGATGCTGTACCGGGCCAAGCATCTGGGCCGCAACCGTGTCTGCGGTACCGACGACGACACCGTCACGCCGTTGCACGGGCCGCAGCTGCAGGACTCGACCGTTGTCGCCGACCAGCATGCCGACCCGTCCGAGCCGGCGCTGGCCGCCCGCCGGATTGAACGCGTGGTTTCCTGAAAGCGGCTTGCCGCTCGTCCGGACTGGACGCGCGCGCAATGGCGCCTGGCGCGCGCCGGGGCGAGTCGGCTTCGGCGCGACTTCCGGTCGGCTGCGGGTTGGCCTTATCCTTCCGGCATGAGCAATGTCGGAATCGAGCCACTCTTTCGTCTCCCGGTGGCACCGCGGCAATGGGGCGGTTTGGCGGCCATCGCCCTGATCGGGTTTTTGCTGGTGGCCGTTGCGCTGCAGTTCGTCCGTGCCGATCTGGATTGGCAGCGTGCCACCCTCAGCCGCTATCTGACCGGGCCGTACGGGTTGCTGTTGAGGTCCATGTACTGCCTGCTGGGACTGGCCATCATCGGTCTGGCCGTGGGTCTGTACGGCGGATTGCAACGCTCGGCCCGCAGCGCCGCGCCGGTGCTGCTGTTCGTGGTGGCGGCCCTGGCATTGGCCACGGTGTCCATCGGCGATTCCTATCTGCCTGCACTGGCGCCGGACCTGCACCGTTTCGTGCATGCCACCGCGGCGCAGACAGCGTTCCTGTGCGTCACTACGGCAATGCTGCTGCAGGCGTGGCGCTTTCGCGGCGATCTGCGCTGGCGGAGGCGATTCCCATTGGCGTTCGTGTTTGCCGCGGCATGCTTCCTGTTGCTGTGGCTGCATGTGCTGTGGCGTCCGGCGGCGGGCGGCGGCATCCAGAAGCTGATCATCCTGCTCGTCGTCTCGTGGCTGACCCTGCATGCGTGCTGGCTGTGGCGCATGGACGCCGATGCCGCGGACAGGCCGATGGCCGGATGATCCTGCTGGCGCTAAGCTCTATGGCCGCTTTTTGTCTACTTCCCCAAGCACCGGAGATGCAAGCATGATTCAGAGATTCGATGTCGGTCCGCGCATGTCCGAGATGGCCGTTCACAACGGCGTGGTCTACCTGGCCGGGCAGATTGCCGAAAATTCCGCAGACAGCATCTGCGGGCAGACCCAGCAGGTGCTGGATGCGATCGACAAGCTGCTGGCCGAGGCTGGCACCGACAAGAGCAAGATTCTGCATGCGCAGATCTTCCTCAAGGACGTGATGGATTTCGAGGCGATGAACCGGGTCTGGGACAGCTGGGTGGTGCCCGGGCATACGCCGCCGCGCGCTACCGTGCAGGCGGAGCTGGCCAATCCGCACTGGTTGATCGAAATCGTGGTGACTGCGGCGGTTTGAGAATGGAAACGCCGTTCGTCGACGGCCGGCGACAGGATGTGAGCCAGGTCGCAACGCGCTGCGATGTCATAAATCCGACCGCTGGCGCTAACCGAAATTGAACGCGGTAACCGCTATCTTGCGCGCACGCCCCGCAATCGCTGCGTGCCGGATTCCTCCCTCCGGCCGCAGCCCCTGCGGGCGACCAATCACTCCGTCGCTGGCGCCTTCAACCACTGCGCCGCACCCAGGCCGGCGCGGCGGCCGCTGGCAAAGCAGGCGCTCAGCAGATAGCCGCCGGTCGGCGCTTCCCAGTCCAGCATCTCGCCAGCGGCAAACACTCCCGGCAACGCCTTGATCATCAGCGCATCGTCCAGGGCTTCCAGGCGGATGCCACCGGCGCTGCTGATGGCTTCCTGCAGCGGACGCGCGCGCTTCAACCGCAATGGCAGGCGCTTGATCGCGGCGGCCAGCGCGAAATTGTCCGCTTGCGTCTGCCGCCCCAGTACCTCGTAGATAAGGTTGGCGCGTGCGCCGGTCAGGCCGGCCTCGCGCCGCAGGTGTTCGCTCAGGCTGCGGCCGCCGCGTGGTTTGGCCAGGTCGCGCTGCAACCGCGGCAGGTCGCGGCCGGGCGCAAGATCCAGTTGGATGTCGACCTGGCCATCGCGGGCGATGGCGTCGCGCAACGGGCCGGAAAGCGCATAGATCAGGCTGCCTTCGATTCCGGTTTCGGTGATCACGCATTCGCCCTGCAGGCTCTGTTCCAGCCCCACCGCGTTGCGCCAGTAGATGACCACCGGCTTCAGCGGCGCACCGGCGTGATGCTTGACGAAGTGATCGCTCCAGCCGATGTCGAAGCCGCAATTGGACGGTTGCAACGGCGCCACATCGACCCCGCGCTGCGCCAACAGCGGTTGCCAGGCGCCATCGGAGCCCAGTTGCGGCCAACTGCCGCCGCCCAGCGCCAGGACCACCGCTTCGGCGGCGATCTCGCAGGTTCCGTCCGGCGTGACAAAGCGCAATGCGCCGGCTTCGCTCCAACCGGTCCAGCGATGGTGGACGTGGAAGCGCACGCCTTGTTCGCGCAGCCGGCGGACCCAGCCGCGCAGCAGCGGCGCGGCTTTCAGATCCAGCGGGAAGACCCGGCCGGAGCTGCCGATGAAGGTTTCCACGCCGAGTCCTGCGGCCCATTCGCGCAACGCATCCGGGCCGAAATCGCGCAACCATGCGGCCACTTCCTGCTGGCGGGAGCCGAAACGGCGGACAAATTCCCCTGGCGGCTCCGAATGGGTCAGATTCAGTCCGCCCTTGCCGGCGATCAGGAACTTGCGTCCCACCGAACCCTTGGCCTCATAGACATCGACTTGCAGGCCGGCGGCGCGCGCCGTTTCCGCGGCCATCAATGCGGCCGGGCCGCCGCCGACGATGGCGAGGGTGGGGGCGGCGGGTTGGGATTCTGGCATCGGCGCATTATGCCAGCGGCCCGAGTGCAGGAGCGTCCGCCGCAAACGCGATGACCGGCGGCACGGGGCGACCGCGCGTCAATGCAGTATCGTCGCGGCTGGATTGGCCGATCACAGGAACCGGAATGCGACCGTATGCTCCCGCCATCGCAGCGCCGTTGCTGCTGCTTTTCTCCCTGCTGCGCGCAGTGCCCGCGCTTGCGCAGGCAGCGGCAACACCGGATGCGCTGCAGCGCTTGGATACCCATGTGGAAGCGGTGCGCCGGGAATTTGACGTTCCGGGTATGGCCATCGCCATCGTCAAGGACGGCCAGGTCGTACTGGAACGCGGCTATGGTGTGCGCGAGACAGGCAAGCCCGAGCCGGTGGATGCGCATACGATGTTCGCCATCGCCTCCAACACCAAGGCCTTTACCGCCGCCTCGCTGTCGATACTGGCCGATGACGGCAAGTTGAGCCTGGACGACAGGGTCATCGATCATCTGCCCGGTTTCCGCATGGCCGATGCCTATGTCACCCGGGAGATGCGCCTGCGCGACCTGCTGGTGCACCGCAGCGGGTTGGGTCTGGGGGCGGGCGATCTGCTGTTCTGGCCGGCAACGACCTACAGCAATGCCGAAGTGGTGCAGCGCCTGCGCGACGTGCCGCTCAATGGCGGATTCCGCAATCAGTACGCCTACGACAATATCCTGTATGGCGTTGCCCAGCAGGTGATCGAAACCGTCAGCGGGCAGAGCTACGAAGCCTTCCTGCGCACGCGCATCCTGCAGCCGCTGGACATGCGCCAGACGCGCTACAACAGCGACTACCTGTTGCCTGGCGACAACGTCGCCAGCGGCCACGCCAAGGCGGATTTCTCCAGATTGCAGCCGGCGCCGCGGATGAGCTGGTCGAACGTGGCCGGCGCCGGCGGCCTGTATTCCAGCGCCCACGACATGGCCCGCTGGATACGCGTGCAGTTGGCCGGCGGCGTCTATGCCGGTGAAGATGGAACGGAGCGGCGCCTGTTCAGCGCGGCCCGGCAGAAGGCGATGTGGTCGCTGGTCACGCCGATACCTGTGGCCGAACCCAAGGTGGAAGCGTTGAAGGCGGCGCGGCCGAATTTCCTTGGCTACGGCGAGGGCTGGATGGTGTCCGACTACCGCGGACAGAAGCTGGTCTGGCACACCGGCGGCTGGCCCGGCATGGTTTCCCGGGTGACCCTGGTCCCGGAACAGAAGCTGGGCATCGTGGTGCTGACCAACCAGGAGGTCGGCGCCGCCTTCAATGCGGTGACGATGCAGGTGCTGGATGCCTTTCTCGCGGCCCCGCCGACCGACTGGCTGGCGGCATACGCCGCGCTGGTGGCAAAGAACCAGGGCGATGCCGACGAGCGCTGGGTCAAGCTGCAGGCCGAGCGCGACCGCAAGTCGCGGCCGTCATTGCCGCTGGCGCGCTACGCCGGCAGATTGCGCGATCCCTGGTATGGCGAGGTGGACGTGACCGAGGAGGGCGGCAGGCTGGTGCTGCGTTTCAGCCGCACGCCGGCGCTGGTCGGCGATCTGTCGCACTGGCAGCACGACACCTTTATCGTGCGCTGGCGCGATCGCGGCCTGAATGCCGATGCGTTCCTGAGCTTCGCGTTGAAGCCCGACGGCGCGATCCGCGAGGCGCGGATGGAAGCCATCTCGCCGCTGACCGATTTCAGCTTCGATTTCCACGATCTGCGGTTGACGCCGGTGGCGGAAGATTCGGCGAGGTGAGAGGTTCCAGCGCCTACAGCCCCACAACATGGCTCTTGTGGGGCGCCATGCGTCGGCCGGCGGCTCAGCGCGGCTTGACGTCCAGCAGCTCGACCTCGAATACCAGCGAAGCATTCGGCGGAATCACGCCACCGGCGCCCTTGCGGCCATAGCCGTATTCCGATGGAATCAGCAGGACGCGTTTGCCGCCGACCTGCATGCCGGCTACGCCGTCGTCCCAGCCGCGGATAACCTGGCCGGCACCCAGCAGGAAGCTGAAAGGCTGGCCGCGGTCGACCGAGCTGTCGAATTTCTCGCCGCGCTGCTGCGGCGCGTTCTCGTCGTACAGCCAGCCGGTGTAGTGCACGCTGACTTCCATGCCGCTGCGGGCCGTATCGCCCGTGCCGGTCGCTTCATCGATGCGCTGGAGTTCGGCCACGCTGCCGCCGGGCGGCGGTCCCGGATCCTGGCAGGCGGACAGCGACATCGTGGCAAGCAGCAACAACGGAAAAAGCAGGCGGCGCATGGAGTGGTTCCGGAACACAGGGCGTACAGGGTAACCGATGGCCGGGCAGGCGATCGGCTGGCCAACCGCAAGGCCAATAGGGCCCTGGCCTGCCCAACCGCGTTGGCAGGCCCTAGACTGGACGGATGAGAAAACTGCTGCTGAACCTGCGCAACGTACCCGACGACGAGGCCGCGGAAGTCCGCGAGTTGTTGAAGCGGCATGAGATTGCGTTCTATGAAACGCAACCTAGCCCGTGGGGAGTTTCTGCGGGAGGAATCTGGCTGCAGGACGGCGCCGATTTCCCGCGCGCCAAGCCGTTGCTGGACGCCTACCAGGCCGAGCGCGCCACGCGGGCGAGGGCCGAGCATGCCGAGGCCTTGCGCGAAGGCCGCGCCGAAACCTTCTTCGGTCAGTTGAGGCAGAAGCCGCTGTATGTGTTGGGCATGCTGGCCGCGGTGGTGGCGATCCTGCTGCTGACGCTGGCGCTGCCGTACCTGTTCCTGCGCTGACCCATCCTGGCGCGGGTGCGGGAAGACCCCCCTGCCATCGAGGTTGCGTATGCGCTGCCCGGAACCGGCGCCGTCTATCTGAAGGCCGTCCACGCCCGGAAGAAGGGGCGGCGCCGCTAGAACTTCCGCACCTGGAACGGAATACCGGTTCCGTCCTCGCAATACTGCTTCAGGCTCAGCAGGAACATCGCCCAGTTGTAATTGCAGGAACGATAGAACTCGGTCAACTCGCGCCAGCCGGTGTGCCGGAGAACGACGGAAGTCCTGCCGTTGCTCTGGGCGAGTTCGAAACTGACATCCGTACCGATCCATTCCGGGTCCGAATCGACGCAGTGCCAGACCATTCGCTTGTCGGGGACCAGTTCGGTGATTTCCATTCGGGTCGGCGCTTCGTCGCCAAAGCTGAACTCGTTGATTGCCCCTTCCTGAGCGGTGAAGGCGAGTTCCCGGGTCCAGATCTCGGCCAGGCCGTCGGCGGTGGTCAGGGCACGGTAGACCTCGGCTATGGGGGTTTTCACGTACTGGATGTGTTCTATGTCCGGCATGGCGATGTTCCTTTGATGCGGCGCCGCGGCCAGTTCATGGCTTCGGCGGGAACAGGCGCTGCGCGTACTGGCTTTCGAGCTGTGCGTGCGTCACCCAGAAATTACCCGGTTCGCGCCCTTCCAGCCGGTCGGCCAGGATGCCGACATGGGTATGCCAGCCGCTTGCCACCTCGATCAGTTCATCGCCATCGCGCAGGCGGCTGTGGGTGATGGTCAGCAGCACGCGCCCGTTCTGCTCGCTGAGATCGAAGCGGACTTCCGACTCGCTGCCATCCGCCTCGCCCCAGGTGTAGCCCAGCCGGTGCGGAGGCTCGCACAGCGTGACGCGGCCATCCATGGCGGCGCCGTCTTCCATGCTCTTGTACTTTTCCGGAACCGGCGCCTGCTGCGGCGACAGATCGGCATGACGGAAGAACAGATGGACCTTGCCGCCTATTTGCAGTTCCATCCGGCCGGTCGCCAGCCATTGGCCGCGCTTGTCCGATTCGGTCAGATAGGCCCAGACCTTTTCAATCGGGCCGGGCAGGGAGCGCTGAAGACGCAAGGTATCCGCTGCAATCAGGCTGCCGTAGCTGTCGTTCATCAGAAATCTCCGGTAGGGCGAATGCGGTACACATCAGGCATTCAGGGGTTGCCATCTGTTTTGACGTGCGCATCGGGGTTGTGGTCGGCGACCAGGCCAAGTTCGACGCCGTGCTCCAGCAGGGCCTTGCAGCCGGCGAGGGCGAAGCTGAAACCGCCCATCGAATCGATTGCCTGCGCGACTTTTTCGTCATCGCTGCCGGAAAAACCTGATGCGGTGATGGTCACGAAGGTGGTGCCGTCTTGCCGCGGCGCGAATGTCCATTCGACCGGCGTCGGCCATTCGATCAGGATTCTGCGGAGGGGTTCGACCGCCTTGACCGCAACTTCGGCGGAAACCCCGTACATGTCCCAGTGCCAGGTGACGGTCCGGCCTTCCTGCAGCCGCGAACTTCCGCGCGTGAACCAGAATCTGCTGGTGATCGCAGGATCGACGAAGGCTTCAAAGACTTGCTCTACCGGTTTGCGGATCAGCATTTCGGTGCGGGCAACGGGAGCGGCTTGAAGGTTCATGATTTTCTCCTAAGGCGTGGGGTTGCCTGCTTGTCCGGCGCCGTACAGGCGCTGCAGGGCATCGAGCATGGTGCTCCAGCCTTGCTGCGTGCGTCCGGCATAGTCGGCCCATTGCGCAGGCAGCCAATGGGTCAGGACAAGCTCGCAGCCATCCGCTGTGGCGCCGATGTCGATCGCCACACGGCTGGCATCGTCATCGGACATGCCGCGGATGGCCCAGGTGAAGACCAGACGGTGCGGCCGTTCGATTTCCAGATAGGTTCCGATGTGGTCGATAGGTTGTCCGTCGCGCTCGACCAACATCGAGAATGTGCCGCCGACACGCGGATCGACGTCGAGCCGGACGATCTTCTCGTCGCGCACATCGGCACCGAACATCCATTGGCCGAGCAGCCGCGGCGTCAGCCAGGCGTCGAACACGCGTTCGGGCGTTGCATTGAAATGGCGGCGGACCTGCACTTCGGCGCCGGTTTCCAGGGTCATCGTTGGCTCCTTGGCGATATCGATTGGGCGGCCGGTGTCGCGGGCGCGGATTCGGCGTTCAAGGCCGCTTCCAGCGCATCCAGCCGCTGGTTCCAGAACTGCTCGTAATGGCGCAGCCATGCCTGCCCGGCGGCCAGCGGTTCAGGCCGGAGGCTGCACAGATGGGTGCGGCCCTGCACGTTGCGGGTGACCAGGCCGGCGCGTTCCAGCACCTTGATGTGCTTGGACGCCGCGGCCAGCGAAATCTGGAACGGCGCGGCCAGTTCGCCGACGCTGCACGGGCGGGTGGACAGGCTGCGCAGCATGCGGCGGCGGGTGTTGTCGGCCAGGGCGTGGAAAACCGCGTCGAGCCGTTCGGGATGATGTTCAACCATATGGTTGAGGATTGCACGGGCTTCTCCAATTGTCAACCGTTTGGTTGAATAAGGTGGTGGCGGGAGAGCAGCTGCTGCGACCAATGGCAGCGAACGGCAACAGCCCCTAGGTCGAAGTTGCTGCGTCCGGGGCGTAAAATGACGCGATGATCGTCAATATCGCTGCCTACCATTTCACTGCCATCGATGCGCCGGACGTGCTGGCCGCGCGGCTGCGCGAGCGTGCGCAGGCGCTGTCGCTGCGCGGCACCGTGCTGGTGGCCGCGGAGGGCATCAACCTGTTTCTCGCCGGCGCGGACGGCGCCATCGCGCCGTTCGTCGATAGCCTGAAGGCCGATGCGCGCTTTGCCGATATCCGCATCAAGTTCAGCCGCAGCCAGGCGCAGCCGTTCGCGCGGCTGAAGGTCAAGGTCAAGCCGGAGATCATCAGCTTCCGCCGCGAAGGCAGTACGCCGCAGGGCCATCGTGCGCCGTCGGTCGAGCCGGCCACGCTGGCGCGCTGGCTGCAACAGGGCCATGACGACGAGCGCCGGCGGGTGGTGATGCTGGATACCCGCAACGAGCAGGAAATCGAATACGGCACCTTCGCCGGTGCGTTGACGCTGCCGATCCGCAAGTTCACCGACCTGCCGCAGGCGCTGGCGCCGCACCGCGAGTCGCTGCAGGACGCCACCGTGGTCAGTTTCTGCACTGGCGGCATCCGCTGCGAAAAAGCCGCGCTGTGGATGCGCGCCGACGGCATGGACAACGTGCTGCAACTGGATGGCGGCATCCTGGGCTATTTCGAACAGGTCGGCGGCCAGGGCTACGACGGCCGCTGTTTCGTCTTCGATGAGCGCGTTGCGCTGGATCCTGAACTCAAGCCGCTGGTGGACCCAGCCTGATAACCTGTCCAAGGTTGCTGCGCTTGCCACCTGGCGCGCGTGCTGTGCTCGGTTGCTCACGTCCCTGTAGGTACGCTGCCCGCTCTGCCACTACGCGCTCTGCGCTCCGCCACGCGCCACCCCGTATCCAGTGCGGGGCAGGCTCTGGCTGCGCTCACGACAGACTTTGAACAGGTTATCAGGGCGGTATATAGATGCATCGGCTGCATTTCGACAACGCCTTCGTCCGCGAACTGCCGGGAGACCCGGAAAGCGGGCCGCGTCGCCGTGAGGTGCTGGGCGCGCTGTGGTCGCCGGTGCTGCCCACGCCGGTCGCCGCGCCCAGGCTGATCGCGCATTCGCCCGAATGCGCGCGTTTGCTCGGCATTGCCGAAGCCGACATCGCCTCGGCCGAATTCGCGCAGGTATTCGGCGGCAATGCGTTGCTGCCGGGCATGCAGCCTTATGCGGCCAATTACGGCGGCCACCAGTTCGGCCAGTGGGCCGGGCAACTGGGCGATGGCCGCGCGATCACGCTGGGCGAAGTCGTCAACCCGGCCGGCGAGCGTTGGGAAATCCAGTTGAAGGGCGCCGGCCCGACGCCGTATTCGCGTAGCGCCGATGGCCGCGCGGTGTTGCGTTCGTCGATTCGCGAATTCCTGTGCAGCGAGGCCATGCACCACCTGGGCGTGCCGACCACGCGCGCCTTGAGCCTGGTCGGCACCGGCGAGTCGGTGGTGCGCGACATGTTCTATGACGGCCGCCCGCAGGCCGAACCGGGCGCCATCGTCTGCCGAGTGGCGCCGTCTTTCCTGCGCCTGGGCAACTTCGAGCTGCCTGCCTCGCGCGATGACATCGAGCTGCTGCGGCAACTGGTCGATTTCTGCATTCGCCGCGATTTTCCGCACCTGCACGGCGAAGGCGAGGCGCTGTATGCGGCCTGGTTCGCTGAAGTCTGCCGGCGTACCGCGGCGATGGTGGCGCACTGGATGCGGGTGGGCTTCGTGCATGGCGTGATGAATACCGACAACCTGTCGGTGCTGGGGTTGACCATCGACTACGGCCCCTACGGCTGGATCGACGACTACGATCCGGACTGGACGCCCAACACCACCGATGCGCAGGGTCGGCGCTACCGGTTCGGCTGGCAGCCGAAGGTGGCCTACTGGAACCTGACCCGGTTCGCGCAGGCGCTGTCGCCGTTGTTCGCCGGCATCGAGCCGCTGCAGGACGGTCTGCAGCAATATGGCGAGACCTTCGCCGCCGCCGAGCGCGGCAACATCATCGGCAAACTCGGCCTGGGCGAATACCGCGAGGGCGATTCGGACCTGTTCGAGCAATTGCTGGCGTTGTTGCAAGCCGGCGAAGTGGATATGACGCTGTTCTTCCGTGCACTGATGGATGCGGATCTGCAGGCGGGGTCGCTGGATGCGTTCGACGCTGCCTTCTACGACCCGGCCAGGCGCGAATCAGCAAGCGAAGGATTGCTGGCCTGGCTGGCGCGCTACCGTCAGCGTTTGCAGGACGACCCGTTGCCCGCCGCGCAACGGCGCGAGCGGATGCGGCTGGCCAACCCGCGTTACGTGCTGCGCAACTACCTGGCCCAGCTGGCCATCGACCGTGCCCATGCAGGCGATGAGGCCGGGATCGGCGAATTGCTGGAAGTGATGCGGCATCCGTACGACGACCAGCCCGGCAACGAGCGCTTCGCCCAGCGCCGGCCGGATTGGGCACGCGACCGCGCCGGTTGCTCGATGCTGTCGTGCAGTTCGTGAGCGTGGCCATGCGCGGCTAGCCCGCGCGCTGACCATTGCCAGGACGCCGGCATGGTGCATGCTTATGGCTTCCGGCACTACGGCAACGGTTGTAGTGCGGCTAGGCTTCATCACCGCCACCGGAGATGCCCATGATTACGGTTCACCACCTCAACAACTCCCGCTCGCAACGCGTGCTGTGGATGCTGGAAGAACTGGGACTGGACTACACCGTGATCCGCTACCAGCGCGACCCGGAAACCATGCTGGCGCCGCCGTCATTGCGCGCGGTGCATCCGCTGGGAAAGTCGCCAGTGCTGGTGGACGGCGGGCATACGCTGGCCGAGTCCGGCGCGGTGCTGGAATACCTGGTTGAACGTTATGACGCGGCCCGGCGCTTCGCGCCTGCGCCGGGCACGGCCGAACATCTGCGCTACCGCTATTGGCTGCACTATGCCGAGGGTTCGGCAATGCCGCCGTTGCTGCTGAGCCTGGTGTTTGCGCGGATCAAGCGGGCGCCGATGCCGTTCTTCATCAAACCGATCGCGCGCGGCATTGCCGACAAGACCCTGCAGAGCTTCGTCTCGCCGCAGGTGAAGCTGCACCTGGACTACATGGAAGGCGAGCTTGGCAGGCAACGCTGGTTTGCCGGTGAGGATTTCAGCGCCGCCGATATCCAGATGAGTTTCCCGCTGGAGGCCGCCGCCGCGCGCGCCGGTCTGGGGCAGTACCCGAAGCTGCAGGATTTCCTGCAGCGCATCCATGCGCGTCCGGCCTACCAGCGCGCGCTGGAGCAGGGCGGTCCGTTCGATCTGTTGAGCTGAAAGCGGATTGTTTCCTGTGGGAGCGACGTCAGTCGCGACAAGCTTCGGCAAAGCCTCATCGCGGCTGACCCGTACCGGCATGCAGGCATGACTCCTCAGCAGGGACTGCCACATCCTCCTCGCGACCTGCCGGAACTGACGTCATCCGATATGGGACGCGGGATACTGCGTCCCGAAACGCAGCACTGGAAAGCTCGAACGATGTCCCCATGTCGTAAGCCATCGTCTTTGCAGGAGCTGCCATGATTCCTTTTTCGGTACTGGATCTCGCCCCCGTCTGCGAAGGCAGCGACACCGCGCAGGCGTTCGTGCATATGCGCGAACTGGCCCGGCACGCCGAACGCCTGGGCTACCGCCGCTACTGGCTGGCCGAACACCACAACATGCCCGGCATCGCCAGTGCGGCGACCGCGGTGCTGATCGGCCATGTGGCCGGCGCCACCTCGACCATCCGGGTCGGCGCCGGCGGCGTGATGCTGCCCAATCATGCGCCGCTGCAGGTGGCCGAACAGTTCGGCACGCTGGCGTCGCTGTATCCGGACCGCATCGACCTGGGTCTGGGCCGCGCGCCCGGCACCGACAATGCCACCGCTCGCGCACTGCGCCGCTACTTCGACAGCGCCGAGCGGTTTCCGCAGGACGTGCAGGAACTGCTGGGCTATTTCGAGCCCGCCAAACCCGGACAACCGGTGCGTGCCGTGCCCGGTGCCGGCATTGACGTGCCGGTCTGGCTGCTGGGTTCAAGCCTGTTCAGCGCGCAACTGGCCGCGGCAATGGGCCTGCCCTTCGCATTCGCCTCGCACTTCGCGCCCGACGCGATGGACCAGGCGCTGATGGTCTACCACCGCGACTTCCGTCCGTCGCGGCACCTGGACAATCCGCACGCGATGCTGGCGCTGAATGTAGTGGCGGCCGAGACCGATGCCGAAGCGCAGTACCTGTTCACCACCCAGCAGCAGGCTTTCGTCAATCTGCGCCGCGGCAAGCCCGGTCTGGTACCGCCGCCTGTCGACGACATCGAAACGTTCTGGGAGCCGCATGAAAAAGCCGGCGTCGAGCGTGCGCTGGCGTGTTCGGTGGTGGGCAGCGCGGCAACGGTGGGTGCGGGTATCCGCGCTTTTGTCGAGCGCCATCGGCCGGACGAGTTGCTGTTGACGGCAAACATCTTCGACCACCAGAAGCGTTTGCGGTCGTTCGAATTGGCGGCCGAAGCCATGCCAGCGTAAGCATTGTCGCCGCGGACGCAGCGATGGGATGGCGGTCACGAAGCGGGGCCGCCTACAGGGTTCCCCGCTGCACAAACGGCACCCGCTCGTACAACCTGCGTTCGCCGCCGCGCGGGTCGTCGACCAGGCGGGTATCGTCGTCGAACACCAGCGTTTCGCGCGCCGGCAGCGAATACGGCTTCCACTCCGGAATGCCGGCATGGTTGGGATGGCCGTTGCGGGCCAGCGCCAGCAGCGCCTGGCTCATGCGTTCGGCCATCCGCCGTGCGGCGGTGCCGGTGCCGGTCTTCGAGCCCTCCGCGGCGATGTTGTCGAATACCAGCGGGATGTCCAAGGTATGGAACGCGCGTCGCTTCTCGTCGACGGTGCGGCCCCAGTCCAACTGGTACACCCAGGTGAGTGGCCCCTGTCTGGCGCGTTCCTCGGCCTCGATGATCGCGCCGCGCCACGAGCGCCCGGCAGTGGTGGCGGCGAAGAACACTTCCGACGGCGTGTAGTGCGGATACAGCCGGCGGTATTCGGCAATCACCACCTCCGGCGACAGATCCACGTACTGCTGTTCGCGCAGCCTGGCGGGCAGCTGTTCCCAGCCCAGCTCGAAGTTGGCCGGGTCGCCGCCCAGGAAGGCCCGGGTTTCGTCGCGGGTGTTGCCGATGATCATCGGGATGCGCGCGGACTGGGCCGGCGCATCCGGATAGAACGGATGCCGCGGCAACGAACGCGAATCCAGCACCGGGCCGAAATACAGCGCCGAGTTTTCCACCCGCGACGGATCCCGCGCCTTGGTCGCTTGCAGCAGCCGCTGCACCGGCAGCGTGCGCAGCGCATCGGCTTGGCCTGGTTTCAGGTCCAGCGCCTGCAGGAACAGCTCGGCGCGCTGGGTGGCCGCGCGCGGGCCGGCGGCGGTGACCTGCTGGCCGCTCATCGTCATCGCCTTGTGGAACAAGCCCTCGGCCTGCGGCATTGCCATCAGCGTGGCGATCTTGGCGCCGCCGCCGGACTGCCCGAACACGGTAACGTTGCCGGCATCGCCGCCGAACTCGTGGGCATGCTCACGCACCCACTGCAGCGCCTGGATCAGATCCAGCTGGCCGAGGTTGCCCGAATCGGCCAGTGCGTCAGAGCCCAGCTCCGCCAGATACAGATAGCCGAACGCGTTGAGCCGGTGATTGACGGTCACCACCACCACGTCGCCGCGCCGGCACAGGTTGCCGCCGTCATACAGCGGGTGCGAACCGGAGCCATTGTTGAATCCGCCGCCGTGGATGTAGAACAGCACCGGCCGCTTGCCGCCGTCGCGCAGGGCAGGGGTGAAGATGTTGAGGAACAGGCAGTCCTCGGCAATCGGCTGGCCATCGGCATCGCCGGCCTGCGGCGCCGAGGCGCCGAACGCCGCCGTTTCGCGCACGCCGCGCCATGGCGTTTCCGGCAGCGCGGGCTGGAAGCGGCGGCCGCCGGTGTCGGCGCCGTAGGGCACGCCCTTGAATATGTGCACTCCGTTTTCGATGCGTCCGCTGATGCGGCCGCTACGGGTCGTCGCCAGCGAGCGGGGTGGGTGGGTCCGAGCCGAAGCGGCCAGCGGCAGCGCCGATGCCAGGGCAGCGCCCAGGCCGAGTTGCAGGAAGTGGCGACGCGAAGAAACCGTGGAATTCATGGCGGGCAAGGGTTCCATTGACACCGGTTACCAAGCCTAGCAAACCTGCCGCGGCCGGGAACGCCGCAGTGCGTCAGGCCGCCATGCCCGCCGCATGGCCCGAAGCCCAGGCCCACTGGAAGTTGTAGCCGCCCAGCCAGCCGGTGACGTCGACCACTTCGCCGATGAAATACAGCCCCGGTACGTGCCGGGACATCATCGTGCTGGACGACAGGCCGTCGGTATCGACGCCGCCCAGGGTGACTTCGGCGGTGCGGTAACCCTCGGTACCGCTGGCCACCAGCGGCCAGTTGCCCAGCGTCTGGGCGACCTGGCGCAGCTGCGGCTCGTTGTACTGCCTCATCGGCCGGTTCGGCAGCCAGATTTCGCACAGCCGCTGGGCGAAGCGGCGCGGTAGCGCGTCCGACAGCACCGTCTTCAGTTCGGCGGCCGGCCGCTGGTTCTGCTGTTCGCGCAGCCATGCCCATGCGTCCTGGCCGGGCAGCAGGTCCAGCCGAAGCGTCTGGCCCGCAGCCGATGCCGGGTCGCCCGGTTGCCAGTACGACGAAATCTGCAGGATCGCCGGGCCGCTGACGCCGCGATGGGTGAACAGCATGAAATTGCGGAAGCTCTGCTTGCCGCAGTGCGCCTCCACCGGTACCGCCACGCCACTGAGATCCTGCAGGCGTTCCTGGTGCTTGCCGCTCAAGGTCAGCGGCACCAGCCCGGCGCGGGTGGGCAGCACCGCATGGCCGAACTGGCGCGCCAGTTCGTAGCCGAAACCGGTTGCGCCCATGCTGGGAATCGACAACCCGCCGCTGGCCACCACCAGCGAAGGAGCGGCAAAGCTGCCGCCGCTGGTCTTGACCCGGAAGCCGCCATCGCCATGCTGCACGCTGCCGATGCTGCAGCCGGTTTCGATGCGGACCTGCGCGGCCGCGCATTCGTCCAGCAGCATCCTGACGATCAGCTTGGACGAGATATCGCAGAACAGCTGGCCCAGTTCCTTTTCGTGGTAGGCGATGCCGTGGCGCTCGACCAGTTCGATGAAATGCGCCGGCGTGTAGCGCGCCAGCGCCGACTTGCAGTAATGCGGATTGGCCGACAGGTAGTTGGCCGGCGATGCCCCGGTATTGGTGAAATTGCAGCGGCCGCCGCCGGACATCAGGATCTTCTTGCCGACCCGGTTGGCATGTTCGAGCAGCAGCACGCGCCGGCCGCGCTGGCCGGCGGTCAGCGCGCACATCAAGCCGGCGGCGCCGCCGCCGATGACGATGACGTCATGCGTGGCCGTCACGGTGTCAGGCCACCGGTTCGGTGGCTGCCTGCCGTACCCCCGGCCGTATGGCGAGCGTCAGATCATCGCCGATCAGCTGCAGTTCGCCGTCCTGCACCATCACGTTCAGGCGCATGCTGCGCACCATCAGGCCGACCAGGGCCTCGACCGTATCGGTCGCGATGTCCAGCACGGTCAGGTTGCGGTGCCGCGCCAGCGCGGCGGCGTTCTTTTCCCACCACAGATCCGAGGCGCGGCCGCCGTAGGTGATCACGACGACGTCGCGGGCGCGGCCGCAGGCCTTGCGGATGCGCGACTCGTCGGGCTGGCCCAGATCGATCCACTGCTCGATTTCGCCGGTATAGCCGCGCCGCCACAGGTCCGGCTCTTCCTCGGTGCTCAGGCCCTTGCCGAACTGCAGGCGCTCGTCGGCGAACAGCGCGAACGCCAGCAGCCGCACCATCAGCCGCTGGTCGGTCTCGGAGGGGTGCTGGGCCAGGGTGAGGGCATGGTTGGCGTAGTAGTGCCGATCCAGGTCGCTGATCTGCAGGTCGGCTTTGACGACGGTGGCCTTGAGCGCCATGGCGAATCCGGGGAAAGAGGGGCGCCATGATAGAGCTTGACGGCATGGGCTGCTCGGCAGGCGCCGCAAGGGCCAGTCGCGGCGGCGCTGGGTATCGGCCGGGGCCGGGAAATCCGTTGCCCGCTGGACCGGCGGTGTTGCGCAGGCCAGGGACAATATGCCCCTGGCTTGGTCCAAGGCGCATGGCATGGGCCAGGGCCGGAATCGCCGAAACCCTTGTGGCTGAACGGCTTCCCGGCAAAAACGGTGCGCGAAGGCGGTTTCCGGCGGGGGCCGAATAAAAAGACTCGCTTTTGTCACGCAACCCGAGTAGAGTCCGCGACACTGTGCTTGCCAGGGTCACCGTGAATCGTGAGCCTGATGCGGTAGAACCATCTGCTACATCTCCGCCGCTTTACCAACGCCTGCAACTCAGTCTCGGTCCGGAACGTTCCGTGCCGCGATTTATTTCCACCCTTATGTTTTTCAGGAGTTAGTAAAGATGTCAGAACGTCAGAATGGAACCGTCAAGTGGTTCAACGATGCCAAGGGCTTCGGCTTCATCACCCCGCAGAGCGGCCCGGACCTGTTCGTGCATTTCCGCGCGATCCAGGGCAACGGCTTCAAGTCCCTGAAGGAAGGCCAGAGCGTCAGCTTTGTCGCCGTCCAGGGCCAGAAGGGTATGCAGGCCGACGAAGTGCAGCCGCTGTAATCCAGCGCTGAACCCGTTATGCCGAAACGCCGGGGGCGCAAGCCTCCGGCGTTTTTTGTTTTCGTGTTTATGGGTTTGTGGGAGCGACGTAAGTCGCGATGAGGCTTTACCGACAACGCGTCGCGACTTACGTCGCTCCCAAGCATCACCGGAAGCGCTTCAGATCTTGCGCACGCGGAAGCTGCGGCCCTTGATCTTGCCCGAGCTGAGCCGCTGCAGCGCTTGTGCGGCCTGGGCGCGGGCGATGGCCACATAGGAGCGGGTGGCGAAGATGTTGATCTTGCCGATGGCGCTGCCGGGCAGGCCGGTGTCGCCGGTCAGCGCGCCCAGGATGTCGCCGGGCCGCAGCTTGTCGGTCTTGCCGGCGTCGATGCGCAGCGTGGCCATTGCCGCGGCCGGTGCGCTGCGCGCCTTGGGCGCGGCAGCGGCGGCGCGTTGCCAGCGCAGCGGCTGGCCCAGGCGTTCCTCGATCACCGCCGTACGCGGCAGTTCGCGAGGCGTGCACAGGGTCAGCGCCAGCCCGCTGCGGCCGGCGCGGCCGGTGCGGCCGATGCGGTGCACGTAGGTATCGGCATCGCTGGGCACGTCGTAGTTGACCACCACCGCCAGGTCTTCGATATCCAGGCCGCGCGCGGCCACGTCGCTGGCGACCAGCACGTTGCAGCTGCGGTTGGAAAACAGCACCAGCACTTCCTCGCGGTCGCGCTGTTCCATCTCGCCGTGCAGCGCCAGCGCCGAGAAACCGAAGTGCGCCAGCGAGCCAGCCACCTCGTCGACGTCGCGCCGGGTATTGCAGAACACCACGCAGGATTCGGCACGTTGCTCCAACAGCAATCCCGCCAGCGTGGTCTGCTTTCTGGCCGGGTCCACTTCGTAGAAACGCTGTTCGATGTCGGCCTGCTGCTGCACGCTGCTTTCGACGGTGACTTCCAGCGCATCGCGCAATGCGCTGCGGCCGATCTCGCGCACGCCCTCGGCGAAGGTGGCCGAAAACAGCAGGCTCTGCCGATCCTTGGGGACGCGGCCGATGATTTCGCGGATGGCTTCCTCGAAGCCCATGTCCAGCATGCGGTCGGCCTCGTCCAGCACCAGCAGCCGCACCCCGCCCAGATGCAGGGCCTTCTTGCGCATCAGCTCCTGGATGCGGCCGGGCGTGCCGACCACCACCTGCGGGTCATGCGCGGCCAGCGAACTGAGCTGCGGGGCCAGCGGCAGGCCGCCGCACAGGGTCAGCACTTTCAGGTTGGGAATGCCGACCGCCAGCTTGCGGAGCTGCCGCGCCACCTGGTCGGCCAGTTCGCGGGTCGGGCACAGCACCAGCGCCTGGGTGCGGATCAGCGCCGGGTCCAGCCGGTGCAACAGGCCCAGGCCGAAGGCGGCGGTCTTGCCGCTGCCGGTGGGGGCCTGCGCGATGACATCGCGGCCGTCCAGGATGGCCGGCAGGCTTTCGGCCTGCACGGGGGTCATGGCGTCGTAGCCAAGGGCTTGCACGCCCTGCAACAGCAGCGGCGAAAGGGGCAGGGAGGCGAACTGGTTCATACGCCATGATCGCAGCAATGCCGCCCGCTGCGTAGGCCCCTGGCGGCCGGGCCTCAGTTGATCTCGGAAAAGTCGCTTTCCGGCAGGGCCAGGAAGGCCCAGAACGGCACATCCTGGCCGGCCCAGGCCTGTACCGCCTCGTCCAGGACGTCCAGCAGCGTTTCGAAACCGCTTTCGTCGACTTCGCGCAGATCGCCGGCATCCCGGAACAGCAGCGCGTAGCCTTGCGCCGGCAGCCAGCCGAGGTCGCGCAGGCGGTCCGACAGCGCGTCCCAGTTGCGGCCCGAGCCGCTGGGGAAATCCATCGCCATCGCCATCCGTAGCATCAGCGTGGGTTTGTCGCGGCAGCCGGCCAGATCGACCCGGCGCACCAGCAGGCCGGCATCGCGACCGGCCGCCGCGATCGGATCCAGATCTTCTTCGGCGACGAAGAACACGCCGGCGCGCTTGGCATCGTCCAGGCCCAGATCGAAGCCGGTTTCGCTCATCATGGGGTTCCTTGTGCCGGCCAGTCGAAGCGCCGGAAACTTTCGTAGTGATCGTCGGTGTAGTAATAGACCTGCGGCGGTTGGCCGCCGGTGACGATGCGGCGGGCGCCCCTGTGGTTCAGAGCGGGCGTGGCGACGGTGTACTCGCGGTAAAAGCCGCGTGGCTGCGCCGGCAACCGCCCCTCGCGATTGCCGAAGACGCCGCCGTCCTGGCGGTGCGGGAACGGCCCGCCGCCGGCGATCAGCCGCAACGTGTCGTGCGCTTCCGCGGGCAGGAAGGCTGAACCGGAGGGTTTGCCGGACTCAGGGGGCCTGGCAGGGACGGGTTCGGGCGATTCCTGCGGCGGCAGCGGCAGCGGCTGGCTCCGGGTCGCACCGCCGGGCGTTGAGGTCTCGGGTATGGAGACATCGGGCGGGGCCTCCGGATTTTCCGCAATCTGCGAGCGCTGGTGCCAGAACCAACCGCCCAGCAGCACCAGCAGCGCAATGACGATCAGCAGCGGCTTGCGGCTTCCCGTTTTTTTACGGCTGCGCGAACGTAACGGCATGGCGGATTCCTCACTGGCCCAGGTAGCGGCCGCAACCCCGATAGCTGCGTTCGCCGACGGTCAGCGCGATCGCGGCGGGGTAGCTTTGATCGCTCATCCCGTCGCTGCAGGTTTCGCGCCGAATCCGCAGTTCCACCGCCACGCCATCGCCGGTGCTGCCGCGGTACCCGCCGGCGAACGCCTCGGCGTTGGCGACATCGACGATGCGTTCGCCGTAGTCCAGTTCGGCATGCAATGCAGGTGCCGCACCGGAGCCGACTTCGATCAGCCAGCCAGGCTCGGTGCCGATGCCGCGGAACGCCAGCCCGCGCGCTTCGGCCTGTGCCCAGGGCGATGGCAGATCGGCCTGCGTGCATTCGACCGGCGGCTGGCCCTGCAGCGTCAGCGTGGCCTGGCTGCCCTTGCTCCAGAATTCGTTGCCGCGCTCGTCGGCGTAGCGCGCACCGGAAGCGGAGGGCGCCTGCGGCAGCGTCAGCGCGCTGCCCGGCAGCGACAGCTCGGCCTGTTTGGCGGCAGCGTCGAAACGCAGGCTCAGGCGCGTCTCGGCGCACTGCCAGTGCGTGGTGTCGGTATTCGCGCCGGCGCCGGCAGTGGCCGCTTGCTCTGCCTGGACCGCGTTATCGGTAGAAGGTTCGGATTGTTTGGCCTGGCATGCGGTCAGTGCCAGCGCAATGGCGGTGGGAAACCACAGGGATTTCATGCCGGGATCCCGCAGCGATTGAAGGGGCGCCAGCATAGCGCGCGGCGGGCAAGGGTTTCGTGACGGTGCGGTGCTCTGCCGCGGTCCGCCATGGGTGCGGCAGCCAGGAGGCGGCCTTCGGACGTTGACATCGCCGCAATGCGGCTGCCGCGTACCATCCGGATGTGTTGTTCCCGCAGGTTGGCTTTGCTGGAGCACGGTCCTTGACGGAGTCCGCTGCATGAACCGAGTGCTGCAACCGTTCGCATCCACCCGGCCAGCCGCCGCCTGGCCTTTCATCACCGGCTCGCTGCTGGTGGCGCTGGCATGCCTGTGGCTGTTGCAGTGGACCGCCGCGCCGCGACTGCAGGAAAGCGGCGTATGGATGGGATTGCGCGGCGGCGCCCTGTGCGGGCTGGCCACCGCTATCGGCGCGCTGCCGGTGCTGGTGGTGCGCAGCATCCCGCAGCGGCTGGCCGACGCGCTGCTGGGTTTCGGTGCCGGCGTGATGCTGGCCGCCTGCGCGTTTTCGTTGGTGCTGCCCGGGCTGGAGGCGGCCCGGGCGATGGGCCATTCGGCATGGGGCGCCGGCTGGCTGGTCAGCGCCGGGCTGATGCTGGGCGCGCTGGCGCTGTTGGGGCTGGACAAGACGCTGGTCGACGAGCCGTTGGATGCCCAACGCGCATTGGTGCCATCGCGGCTGGTGGTATTCGTGCTGGCCATCGTGCTGCACAACATTCCCGAGGGCATGGCGGTGGGTGTGGCTGCCGGCGGCAGATTGCCTGAGGCTCCCGGCCTGGCGATGGGCATCGCATTGCAGGATCTGCCGGAAGGGCTGGTGGTGGCGTTGGTGCTGGCCGGCGCCGGCATGGGGCGGGCCAAGGCAGTGTTCATCGGCGTGCTGTCGGGCGTGGTCGAACCGATGGCGGCCGTGCTCAGCGCGGCGGCGATGACGATCTCCAGCGTGCTGCTGCCGTGGGGCCTTGCCTTTGCCGCCGGCGCCATGTTGATTGCGGTGGCGCACAGCGTGATTCCCGAATCCGGCCGCCACGGCCACGGCATCATCGCTTCGGCCGGTCTGGCGATCGGTTTCTGCCTGATGATGATGCTGGACACCGCATTGGCCTGAGCGCTTGACCGGTCCCGCTGGCGCCGGCAGTCTGCGGACTTCGCAGCAGGAGCCGCGCGATGAACCGACCTGTCCGCATCATCGGCAACTACCTTTCGCCTTATGTGCGCAAGGTGCTGGTGTGCCTGCAATTGAAGGGCATCGATTACGAAATAGATCCGATTGCGCCGTTCGTGGGCGATGAGCGCTTTTCGCAGATCAGCCCGCTGCGGCGGATACCCGTACTGATCGATGGCGATCTGGCGCTCAACGATTCCAGCGTGATCTGCCAGTACCTGGAAGACCGGCAGCCGCAACCGGCGCTGTACCCGGCCGATATCGCCGCCCGCGCCCGCGCGCGCTGGCTGGAGGAATACGCCGATTCGCTGCTGGGCGATGTGATCGTCTGGCGGATGTTCTACCAGGTGGGCGTCAAGCGGCTGTTGTTCAACGAGGCCACCAACGAGGAGGTGGTGCGCAAGGCGCGCGAGGAAGAGCTGCCGGCGGCGTTGGACTACCTGGAGCCGCAGATGCCGGAGAGCGGATTCCTGTTCGGCGACGTGTCCATCGCCGATGTCGCCATCGCCTGTTTCCTGCGCAATGCCGCATTCGTGCGCTATCAGATCGATGCGCAACGCTGGCCGCACACCGCGCAATGGCTGCAGCGCACGCTGCAGCTGCCTGCGTTCCAGTCCCTGGCCGTATACGAAAACCACATGCTGCGGGTGCCGGTGCAGCAGCAGCGGCAGGCGCTGGCGGCCATTGGCGCGCCGTTGACCGCCGACACGCTGGGCAATGCCGCACCGCGCCGGGGCGTGATGCGGCTGGAATGAATGCGCGGGGCCGGCGCCTGGCCGGGACGCGCCTGGTTCAGCGCGGCGCCACGTCCGTACGCATGACCGGATACAGGTTGTAGCGTTCGTCCCAGGATCGATGCCGCTGGTAGAAGAACTGCAACCGGGCCGCCGGGTCGCCGGCGAAGGCCTGGTCATCGCGCAACCGCTGTTCGAATGCGGCCTTGACCGCCGGATCCTCCAGCATCTGGCGCGCGACCTGTTCGGCGACGTAGTCTTCCATGTACTCCTTGGCCTCGAACGCGTTGTTGAACCCGCCCCAGGCCAGCAGCGAATCCGGCGCCGCCGGCTCCAGCAGCGCCATCGCCAGCCGCGCCTTGGGCTGCGCTATCGGCACGAACAGAGAACCGTTGCCGATATCGCGGCGCTCGCGCGACCACGCGCCTTCGACGCTCAGGCGCTGGCGGCCTTCCACCGACTGTTTGGCGAAGTCGGTCTTGCTGGCGCGGTAGGTCTCCACCGCGGTACCGGTCTGTGCAGCGGTTCGGCGGAACTGGATGCCGTGCAGTTTGAGTTTCTCGCCCACCCACGCCGCATGCGCGGCCGGCACGATATAACCGGCGCCCGGAGCGGTCACGCTGATGGCCGGCTGGATGTCGTCGCGCAACGGTACCTGCCAGATTTGCGGGGTGGTTTCGTCGTAGCGGGTCATCAGCGCGCCGGACACTTCCGACGGCGTGCGCGTATAGGCATAGCCGCGGAAATCGATGGTGCGTGCGCGGGGGCTGGCCGCCCAGGTCAGCGGGGCAGGCTGGCCGGCCAGCGCCGCCGCCGTCGCATCGGCGCTGTGCGCGGCCTGCAGCCAGTGGCCGCCGTTCTGCGCGGTGCGCTCGAGCACCGAGATAATGGTGTTGCGGGTAATCCGCACCCGCACCGGGTACTCCTTCCACGAATGCGTTTCCACCAGCATGCCGATGCGGTTGCGCAGCAGGAAATAGCCGTGCGAGAACCGCGGCGGCGGTACGCCATCCTCAAAGCCCGAGGCCGGATCGTCATAGGTCACGAATGAGGGATAGAACGGCAGCGGCAGCGAACCCTGCCGCGCCAGATCGGCGATGGTGCCGTCGCGCAGCGCGGTCCCGGCCGCGCGCAGTCCCGCGTCGCCGGCATGCACCGGTTCGACCTGGATCGAGATGTCGTGTTCGAACTGCGCGCCGTTGGTGGCATGCAGATCCACCGTCACCAACGGATCCCATTCCTCGATCAGCCGCAGCATCGCCTGCATCTCCGGCGTGTCGGCCTTGGCGTAGTCGCGGTTGAGGTTGTAGTTCTGTGCGGTGGTGCGCCAGCCCATTTCCTCGGGGCCGCGCTGGTTGGGCCGGTTCCAGGCGCCGAAGCGTTCGTGGCCGTCCACGCTGAACACCGGCACGAACACCCACACCAGCTTGTCCAGCGCACCGGCGGCGGCCTTGCCTTCCAGCACTTCGCGCAGGGCCAGGAAACCCGCGTCCTTGCCGTCGATTTCGCCGGCATGGATGCCGCCCTGGATCAGCACCACCGGCAGACCGCGGCGGCGCGCCTGATCGGCGGTCAGCGCGCCGCTGGTCGAGGCCACCAGCGCCTTCATCGGACGGCCTTCGGGCGATGTGCCGAAGCTCAGGCAGCGTACCGCCTTGGGATACGCCTTGACGAAGGCGTCGCAAAGCGCACCGACTTCGTCATAGCGGCCGGTCTTCAGAAAACCGGAACGTTCGGAAACCGTGGTCAGCGCGGTATCGGCGGCGGCAACGGACAGGCTCAGGGCCAGGGGCAGGGCGGCGAACAGCAACCGGAACGGGAGTCTGGGCATGGCGGTCGGGTCGGGAAAAACCGCGATGATGCCTGCGAATGCTCCCCGCGCCCAGTGCAGCAGGTCCTGTTGACGGAATCGGCACAACGCGCGTTGACAGGCCCTGGCGGTTCGACCCCTTGGGCCGGATACGGTACCCTTCCGGAAGTTTGTACCGGAAGTCTGGATGAGCACGACGATTGACGCCAGCCGGGGCCGCATGCCCAGGCAAATCCCCTACATCATCGGCAATGAGGCGTGCGAACGGTTCAGCTTCTACGGGATGCGCAACATCCTGGTGCCGTTCCTGGTCAGCAGCATCCTGCTGGCCTACCTGCCGGAGGCCGACCGCGAAGGCGCGGCGAAGGATGTCTTCCATACCTTCGTCATCGGCGTTTACTTCTTCCCGCTGTTGGGCGGCTGGCTGTCGGACCGCTTTTTCGGCAAGTACAACACGGTGCTGTGGCTGTCGCTGGTGTATTGCGCCGGCCACGCCTGCCTGGCGTTGTTCGAGGACAACCGCACGGGCTTCTACACCGGCCTGTTCCTGATTGCGCTGGGATCCGGCGGCATCAAGCCGCTGGTGTCGGCGTTCGTAGGCGATCAGTTCGATCAGAGCAACAAGGACAAGGCCAAGGTCGTCTACGACGCGTTCTACTGGACGATCAACTTCGGCTCGTTCTTCGCATCGCTGCTGATGCCGATCTTCGTGCGCAACTACGGCCCGTCGGTGGCGTTCGGCATCCCCGGCCTGCTGATGTTCATCGCCACCGCGATTTTCTGGGCCGGCCGCCACAAATACGTGCATGTGCCGCCGTCGCCGCCGGCTCCGGATTCGTTCCTCAACGTGGTGCGCAGCGCGCTGTTCGGTCCGGCGCCCGGCAAGGGTCTTGGCACCGCCCTGGCCGTCGCGGGCATCGTGCTGTCGGTCGCGTCGCTGGCGCTGATTCCGCCGCTGGGCTTCGTCAAGGCGGTGCTGATCGGATTGGGCCTGCTGATTGCGCTGGTCGGCATCGGCGCTTCGGTGCAGCTCGACCGCGCCCGCGCCGCCCACCCGGACACGGCCATCGAGGGCGTGCGCGTGGTGCTGCGCATCCTGATCGTATTCGCGCTGGTGACCCCGTTCTGGTCGCTGTTCGACCAGAAGGCCTCGACCTGGGTGTTGCAGGGCCAGACCATGCGCATCCCGCATGAGGCGTGGTGGTGGCCGAGTTGGCTGGTGGTGACCGCGGCGCAGATGCAGGCGCTGAATCCGATCATGGTGATGGCGCTGATCCCGTTCAACAATCTGGTGCTGTACCCGCTGCTGCGGCGGATGGGTTTCGAGCCGACCGCGCTGCGGCGGATGGGCTTTGGCATCGCTTTCTCCGGCGTGGCCTGGATAATGGCCGGTGTCATCCAGTTGTGGATCGACGGCGGCGAGCCGGTGTCGCTGGCCTGGCAGATCCTGCCGTACCTGCTGCTGACTTTCGGCGAGGTGCTGGTTTCGGCGACCGGGCTGGAATTCGCCTACAGCCAGGCGCCGCGTTCGATGAAGGGCACCATCATGAGCTTCTGGTTGCTGTCGGTTTCCTACGGCAACCTGTGGGTGCTGATGACCAATGCCGCAGTCCGCAACGACGCGGTGATCGGGCAGATCGCCAGCACCGGGTTGAGCGAGAACGCCTTCCTGATGTTCTTCTTCGCCGGGTTCGCGTTCGTGGCGGCGCTGTTCTTTGCCCTGTATGCGCGGCGTTATCCGATGCAGGATTACTACCGGACCGCCTGAGGAACCTGGATGCAAGCCCCCATTACCCTGGTCCTGATCGCGGTCACCTGCGCGGTGTCGCTGCTCGCCTTCAAGAATGCCGCACTGGCCGGCCGCCTGATCCTGTGGCCGCCGGCGATAGACCGCCACAAGCAGTACGACCGGCTGGTGACCTACGGTTTCCTCCACGCCGATTTTTTCCACCTGCTGTTCAACATGGTCACGCTGTTCTTCTTCGGCCGCATCATGGAAGACGTGATGGTGCAGATTACCGGCAGCCGGATCACCTACGTCGCGTTCTACCTCGCAGCGCTGGTGGTGTCGGTGCTGCCGACCTATCTGAAACACCAGAAGGACCCCAACTACTCGTGCCTGGGCGCATCCGGCGCGGTGTCGGCGGTGCTGTTCGCGTTCGTGCTGATCAATCCCTGGGCGCGGATCCTGGTGTTCGTCATCCCGATGCCGGCAATCGTGTTTGCGGTGTTGTACATCGGCTACAGCATCTGGATGGATCGCCGCGGCGGCGACAACGTCAACCATGGCGCGCATCTGGCTGGAGCGGCGTTCGGCATCCTGTTCATGGTGGCGATGGAGCCGCGGGTCATCGGGCATTTTATTGAGCAGTTGTCGCGTCCTGGCTTCTGACCGGGCTGCGCAAACGCTCACCTGATTTGAAGGTGGGCCATGTTATCCCGGTGCCGTTGCACAACCGCGGAGGAACACATGGCAACCATCCGGGCACGCAAGTCAGCGGCAGGCAGCGCCGGCGTACGCAAGCCGGCCAGCAAGGCAGCGAAAAGTTCGGCCAGGAAGGCCGCAAAGAAGGCCACAAAGAAGGCGACAAAAAAATCGGCCAAGAAGGCGACGAAGAAGGCCGCCACCAAACTGACGGTCAAGAAGGCCGCCACCAAGCGGACGGTCAAGAAGGCCGCCGCAAAAACCGCCACACCGGCGAGCAAGAAGGCGACCGGGAAAGCGGCCAAGCGGACGGTCAGCAAAGCCGCCAGTAAGACGGCCGCGGCCAAGACCGTGCGCAAGGCGGGCGCAGGCGGGACCGCGAAGGCAGCCACCCGCACCCCCGCGAAAAAAGCCGCCGGCAAACGTGCCGCGCCCAAACGGGTGACTCCGCGGCAGGCGCTGGCCAGGACCCGCAAGCTGCTTGAACAGAAACAGCAGGCACGGCGCGAAGTGCAGCCATGGCAGTTGCTGGACGGCGCGCCGCAGGCGCATGCCTCCGGACCGGCGTTGCAGTCCCCCGAGGCAGCCGGGAAAGCGCTGGAACTGCATGCCGGCGAGAGCCGGATGAAGGCGATCCAGGGCAGCGTGGGAACCCGCGACCGCCGCAACCAGGGCAAACGCGATCACCGCAACGATGGCGATTGAGCCGGGATCCGCAAGGCGGGCGGTATCGCCCGCCCTGGCGCCGGCAGAGCGGCGTGATGCGGCTTGGCAGGCGCCGGTGGCCCCGTCTTCCGGCGCAGACCGGGAGCCGGCGGCCTGACCAGCCGTCCGGCTGTTGCAAAGCCCAGGCCGCAGCCAGGCCGCAGGGCTCCCGTTTGCGATGGAATGATGGCTTGTCCAGCGCTTGCCCTGGACATCGCGGGCATCGCTGCCGCGGTGGCGGTCAGCGCGCCCTGCAACCGAACAGCGACAGGTCGATCGAATTCGCCATCCTCACATAGCCCTGGTCGTTGGGGTGCAGATGGTCGCGGGTGATTTCTGCCGGCAGCGACTCCGGATTGGCCGGGTCGCGTATCGCCGCGTCGAAGTCGATCAGCGCGGAAAACGTATCGGTGCTGCGGATGAAATCATTCAGTGTCCGCCGGGTGGCGGCCGCCACCGGCTCGTAGCGCTCGGACTGTCCGAACGGAGTGAGCGTTGCGCCGATGGCCCGAATGCCGTGCTGTTGCAGCCGGGCGGCGATCTGGCGGTAGCCGAGCATCATGTCGGCGGCATTGCGGCCAGGCTTGAAATCCGGCGCGCCGCCGTGGCGGATGTCGTTGATGCCTTCGAACACCACCACATGGTCCACGCCGGGCAGCGCCAGCACGTCGCGGTCCAGCCGCGCCAGCGCGCTGTGGCTGCGGCCGGCATCCATCACCTTGTTGCCGCTGATGCCGGCGTTGAGCACGACGGCATGGTCGGGGCAGGCCTGCTGCAGCCGCAGCGCCAGCAACGCTGGCCAGTCGCCGTTGGCGCCGCGGGTGGCGGTGGCGCCCTCGGTAATCGAATCGCCCAGCGCCACCACCACGACCGGCTTGCGCTCGCGCAGCGCCAGCACCGCGGATACCGTGTTCTGGCGATAGCTGAGCGGGACGTCGTCGCCAACTTGCGTATCGCCCTCCGCCACCCGCAGCGGCGTGCGCCGCACCGCGGGACGGGCGGGCTGCGGGTAATACAGGTTCAGCGATACCTCGGCGAACGCCGGTGCGCTGAGCGCTACCGGATCGCTCAGCAGCGCTGCGCCGGCCGGAACGACCACCTCGGCACGGCCGTCGAACAGCACCGGCAGCGCCGCTGCGGACTCGCCAGCGATGCGGGCCGACGCGCCACCCAGCACCAGCGGCGCATCGCCCAGTTCGTTGCTGATGCGAAAGCGCAGCGCCTGCGCCGAGGTGCCCAGCCGCATGTCCTGGCGTACGGTCTGGTTGTCGAACTGCAGCGGCGCCTCCGGCGGGCCATCGCGCCGGTCAGGCGCCGGCGAGGCGATCCAGGCCGGCACCCACACCTGTGGCCTGGCCGCTTGCGCGGTGGCGGCCAGCGCCAGGGCAAATCCGAATATGCAGAGGCGTTGCCAGAACATCGCTGTTCCCCTTGGCTCAGGAAAAGAAAACGCCGCCATTGACGTCGACGCTGGCGCCATTGATGAAGCTGGCCGCATCGGAGGCCAGGTACACCGCCACATCGGCGGCTTCCTCGGCGCGGCCTTCGCGGCGCAGCGGAGTGGCATTGGCGACCGCCTGGCGAATCTCGGGCTTGGTGAAATCGTCATGGAAGCGGGTGGCGATCATGCCGCAGCACAGCGCATTGACCCGGATCCCGCGCGGCCCCAGTTCCTTGGCCATCGCCCGCGAGAACGTCATCACCGCGCCCTTGGCGGTGGCATAGAGGGACGCACCGCCGCCGCCGCCATCGCGCCCGGCCAGCGAGGAAAAATTCACGATGGCCGCGCCTTCGGCCATGTGCGGCGCCACCGCCTGGGTGGTCAGGAACACCGACTTCAGGTTCAGATCCATCACCTGGTGAAAGAAGGTCTCGTCGATGTCGGCCAGCGGCTTGCGCGCCACCATGCCGCCGGCCACGTTGACCAGGATGTCGATGCGGTCGCCGAACGCTTCCCGCGTGGCCGCCACCAGGCCGGCGACCGCCTGCGCGTCGGTCACATTGGCGCGGTGCAGGATGGCCTGGCCGCCGGCGTCTTCCACCAGCGTCAGCGTCTGGCGCGCGCTGGCTTCGTCGTTGGCGTAGTTGATGCAGACCTTGGCGCCGGCGGCGGCCAGTTTCAGCGAAACCGCACGGCCGATGTCGCGGCCGCCGCCGGTGACGATCGCCACCTTGTCTTTGAATTGCATGGGTGAAGTCCTTTGTTTTGCGGGTGGGGAAGTCAGTTGCGGTCGGCCGGGTCGAGCTTTTCGATTGGGCCGGTGACCAGCCAGACGGCGATCAGCGACAGCGGCACCAGCGCCGCGACCAGGATGAACATCGGGGCATACGACTGGGTCGTCATCACCGGCACCAGCCAGGTGGTGATCAGCGTGCCGGCGACCGCGGCCATGCCGCCGATGCCGGCCAGCGAGCCGACCGATTTGCCGTGGAAGACGTCGCCGGGCAGGGTCTGGATGTTGCCGATGGCGATCTGGAAACCGAACAGCACCGCGGCGATGGTCAGCACCGCGACTACCGGGTCGGCGGCGAATACCGCCCCCAGCAGCGCCGGCGCCATGATTGCGCCGCCCAGGGTGATGGTCCATTTGCGCGCACGGCCGACGCTCCAGCCGGCCGCAATCAATCGTCCCGACAGCCAGCCGCCGGACAGGCTGCCGAGCATCGCGCCGACGAAGGGCACCCAGGCGAAAATGCCGATCTGCTTGATGTCGAAGTGGAAGGTCTCGGCCAGGTAGATCGGCAGCCACGACACGAACAGCCACCAGATCGGATCCAGGAAGAAGCGCGCCAGCACGATGCCCCAGCTTTGCCGGTGCGACATGATCTGCCGCAGCGTCGGCAGGTAGGCCGGCTTGGCAACCGTATCGGCTTCGGCCGGAGCATCCAGGATCAGCGCGCGCTCGGCTTCGCTGACCCACGGGTGCCGGTCCGGTCCGGCCCGGTAGATGATCAGCCACGGCAGCAACCAGATGAAACCCAGCGCGCCGACCAGCAGGAACGTGCCTTTCCAGCCCAGCGCCAGGAACAGCAGTGCGATCAGCGGCGCCGAGACGATGGCGCCGATGGACGCGCCGGCGTTGAAGATGCCCTGTGCCAGCGCCCGTTCCCGCGCCGGAAACCATTCCGCATTGGCCTTGACCGCGCCCGGCCACGCACCGGCCTCGCTGATGCCCAGCATCGCGCGGAAGATGCCGAACGACAGCACCGAGTTGGCGACCGCGTGCAGCGCGATGGACAGCGACCAGATCGAGATCGACAACGCGAAGCCGAGGCGGGTGCCGATGATGTCGAACAGGCGCCCGAACACGAACTGGCCGGCGGCGTAGAACAGCATGAAGATCGTCACCAGCAGCGCGTAATCCTCCTTGGTCGCGCCGATCTGGCCGGAGATTTCCGGCCACATCACCGCCAGCGCATTGCGGTCGATGTAGTTGATGACGGTTGCGATGGCGATCAGCGCAACGATGACCCAGCGGAAAGCCGAACGCTGCCTCATGGTGTGCGGTTCTCCGTGCCTGAGCTGGCCTGCTCGCCGGCGGGCATGTCGAAGCGGGCATAGCCGCCGGTCCACTGCCGGGTCTTGCCGCCGATCGCGATGCGGTGGCGGCGCTCGGGCGCCGGATCGTCGGCGATGGCCAAGGCCACCGATGCGCCGGAGGCCAGGGTCAGCACGATGGCTTCGGCATCGTCGCCGCGCACGCGGTGCAGCGCGCGGATGCGGCTGCTGGCGCCGCGCACGTACTCGGCGGTGCCGTTGTATTCGCCATGCGGTTCCAGTACGGCGAAGAAGCTGACCTCGGGCTGGCCGTCGACGCGCTGGATCAGCGCCTGTTCGCGGCGCAGGTTGAAGTCGGGATCGTTGGCGCCGCTTTCGGCCAGGATCGCCCGCGACGGCGCGCTGCTGCCGAAGCGGTAGCTGTAGAAGCGGCCATCCAGCAGCCAACTGAGCGTACGCGGTTCGCTGGACGGTTCGCTGGAGGCGTCCACCCACAGGTGCTGGTAGCCGTTGGCCTTGCCCAGCACCGGACGCGTGGCCAGCGCCCTTTGCGCGTCGAAACCCACATTGATGATGTGGCCGTTGAAATGCAGCGGCAGGTCGTAGCGCGCCGGCTTGCTGCCCTGCACGCGCAGCAGATCGATGGCCACCGGCAGGCCCAGTTCCGGATGCTCCAGCAAAGCCAGCGTGCGGGTGAATACAACGCCGTCGTAGGCGCCCTGCATGCGCGCCGAGGCGATCTGCAGGTCACCGGTTACGGCAAACAGCAACGGCGCCGGCGCATGCCGCTGGCCCAGTTTCCAGTCGCCGCCGAAATGGCTCTGCTCGTTGACCGCCAGCGTGTTGTGGGCGACGGTCTGCTTGGCCCAGCTGCTGTTTTCCGGCAGATAGATGCCGCCGGCCTTGGCCTCGACGTTGAGGAAGCGTGCGGCGCCGTAATCGGTCACCACGCGCTGGCCGTTGTCGTAGAACAGCCAGTTCAGCTTGTCGAAGTGGCCATGCCCCATGCCTTGCGAGGTGTTCTTCATCACCAGCGTCTGGCCGTCTTCGCCGCCCGCGCGCAGGATCGCCAGGCCGCCGCGGTCGCCGTCGGGACCGTCGCGCAGCATCGCCGGGCGGAACGCGAACGGCTTGGCGCGGCCGGCCGCCAGCGCTTCGGCCACCTGCAGTCCTTCCGGCGAGAGCAGGGTGCGGCGTTGCCGTTCGGCGATCGACAGCAGCGCCGCATCGCCGCTCTGCGCATAGGCGACGGCGATGCCGGCGACCAGTTCTTCGGTATCCAGCCCCTTGTCCAGGATGGCATCGTTGATAGGGAAGAAGTAGCCGCCGTAGCTGCTCTGCACCAGCGTATCGACCGCTTTCAGCAGCACGCCGTCCTTGTGCGCGAAGATGCGCCGCTGCGGCTCGTTGCGTTCGATGGCGTTGGCGAAGATCACGAACGGCGCCAGCGCATAGCGCTGGTAATAGGGGCCTTCCTCGTAATAGCCGTCGGGCGAGAACAGATCGTCGATCTGTTTCAGGAACCCGGCCTTGCCGTCCTTCGACAGTCCCAGCAAGGCCTTGTCCACCATGTCCTGGTCGCGCAGCACATAGCCGGTCATGCCGACCGCGGCTACCGCCCAGGTGGCGTGGTTGTGGATGCGGTTGAAGCTGTCCGGCGTCTGTTCGGACAGGAACCGCGCCATGCGCCGGAATACCTGCTCGTCGATGCGGCGGCGCTCGGCCGCGCTCAGCGTGTCGCGGATCGCGTCATAGCCCTGGCTGGCGTGGACCAGCCAGACCGAGTCGTTCAGCGATTGCCAGAACAGCCGGCCGGGTACCTGTCCGCGGCCGGCAGGGTGTTTGCCGAGCGTCGGATACAGTTCGGCGTAGGCCAGCAGCATATCGCGCGCGTAGTCGGCATAGGCGCGCTCGCCGGTCAGCCGGTACAGCGCGCCGGCGCCGTGGATGGCCTGGTAGTTGCGCTTGTGCTGTTCGTGGCTGTAGCCGCCGCCGGGATCCTTCGGTGGCGGCACCACGACGCCGGCGGCCATCGCCTTGCGCAGCGCCTCGGCAGCGCGGGCCTGTTCGTGGGCGAACAGCGGATAGCGGCTACCGTTCTGCGCCATCTGCCGCCACTGCGCTGCGGAGACCAGTACCGGTGCCGCTTCCGCGGCGACTTGATCCGCTGGCGCGGAAGTCGCCGCCGCTGCGGGTAAGGCAAAGGGCAGGGCGGCAATCCCCAGACCGGCGGATACCAGCATGGCCAGGCAGGCGGGACGAATCATTGGGCGATCTCCAACGGAATATCGGACTGGATGGCGGGCGTGGCGACGAACTGGTTGCGAGCCACCGCGAACACCGGCTCGCCGACCGTATGCGCGAAACGGACGGGAGCGCTGTCGGTGAACCGGTTGCCGGTCAGCTGCGCGCGCTGCACGCCGTGCAGGCGCACCGAAGCATCGGCGCGGTTGCCGGCCTGTTCGAAGGTCGAAGCATCGATGCGGATCTCCGGCCCGAACGTGCTCTCGTCGCTGCCGCCGCGATACAGATCGACCACCGGGCCGCCGATGCGACGGAACCTGCTGTTTTCGATTTCGACGCGCTCGGCGTTGTAGGTGCCGCGATCGTCGGTTTCCGCATGCGCCGCGATGACGGCGCCGGAGACATCATCGATGACGACATCGCGCAGCGCGATCAGATCCGCCAGCGTGCCCTTGCCGGCGGAGATGACATCGAAATGGCGGTTGACGGTCAGGTCGGATACCCGGCTGCGCTCGATCAGCAGGGCGTAGTTGGCCGCACTGGAACCTGGCCGGATTCGGATCACGGCGTTGCCGGCTTCGTCGGGGGCGGCCTTGCCGGACACGCTGAGGCGCCAGAGCCGCAGCGATCCGCCGCGCTCGATCTGGAACAGCGTCGGCCGCGAGAACGAAATTGTCGCGTCGCCGGTTTCCGGTCCGCGGACGGTCAGAGGACGATCCACCGCCAGCACCTGGTTGACGCTGTAGTGGCCGGGCGCCAGTTGCAGCCGGTCGCCCGCGCCGGCCGCGGCCAGGGCGGTGGTGAGCGTGTCCTCGCCTGGCGTCACTTTGCGCACGGCGCCGCTGTCCAGCGCTGCGTCCTTCGCATTTTTCGGATACCAGTCGACGCCGACCGCACTGCGAGGCACCGGCTGCAGATCGACGGGCGCACCTGTGCCTGCAGCGCCCGGCACGGTCAGCAGGCCGTTGGCGCCGCGTACCGTTTCCAACCTGCGGCCTTCCACGCCGCCGGGAAAGCCGGCTGATGCGGCAGGGCTTTGCAGATTGCCGCTGAACGCGATGCCGGACAGATCGCCCAGCACGCGCAGCGGATCCCTGCCGGCGCCGACGATCAGATTGCCGCTGAAGCGGCTGTTGATCGGCGGCGCGGATCGTTCGTCGTCCATGCCGGCGCCAAGAAACAGGCTGCGCGCATCGATAAAGGTGTTGTTCTCGATGACCGCATTGTCGACCTGGGCGTATCGGTGCAGCGGCGAGTCCGGCACCCCGTACATCACGCTCAGGGCCGACGCGAAGCCTTCCCCGGCCAGGCCTTCCAGATAGTTGCCGCGCACGGTCTGGTTGCGATTGATGACGCGGATACCGCCGGTGTGAGGCTTGTTGCCGCCGATGAAGACGTTGGACTCGACCAGGTTGCCGTCGCCATGGCGCAGCACCAGCGCGCCGCGCGAATGGAAGAAGACATTGCCGCGGTAGACATTGCCGCCGGATTTGTTGGAGACGATCTCCACCTCGCCGTCGCAGCCTTCGAACCAGTTGTTCTCGACCAGCGTGCGCGATTGGGACTGCGAGTCGTGGCTGGTGCCGACGCGGATGGTTTCGCCGCCGTTGGAACCCAGGTTGGGGCGCGGCCCGAACCAGTTGTGGTCGATGCGATGGCGGTTGTCCAGGCCCTGCTCGGCGTCGCGCACCACCACCAGCGTGGCGCCGGCATTGGACTTGCCTGCGATGTGATTGCGGTCGAAACGGTTGTCATGCCCGTAAAGCGACACCCAGTGGTCGGACTGGTCGCGTTCGGGCTTGTTGAACGCGTCGATCACCACGCCGGTCACCCGGCTGTTGTTGGCGCGTTCCCGCCGCGATTTGCGGAACGAGACCACTTCGGCGGTAGGCGACCAGCCATCGCGGAAGAGCAGGTTGGAAACGACCAGGAACTGGCCGGCCAGCCGCAGGTTGGACTGGCCGGTCAGAACCACCCGGCCCGGCGTCTGTGCGGTGAGAGTGATCGGGAGCCGGGCGGTGCCGTTGCCGCTCAGCAGGATCTGGAAATCGCGCCACTGGCCGTCGGCCAGCACGATAGTGTCGCCTGGCCGCAGCGCCTTGGCGGCTGCCGCGTATTGGGCCTGGGTATGGACCAGAACCGGTGCGCGGCCGGAGGTGGCTGGCGCAGCAGATGTCGTCAGAAGCAGCAGCATGGTCAGCACGCCGCAAGCTGGTAACCGCATGATTTACCTCCCGGAGCGACCAGGCGCTGGCGTCGCTAGTGGCCGGATGGTAACAGAGGCCAGGCATCCGTCAACCTGATTCGCATACCAATATTTTGATATTTGGTCTGAATATTTGGTCCGTATTTTATGCTGCATTTGCACATAAATTGGCCGATAAATGGCCTTTCCAAAAGACCTGAGCGGATATTTAGACCAATTTGTTGACATTGGTCTGCAGTTGTTGAAGCCTGCCGCTCCGGGCCCTGCACAATGGGCCTTCACCGGGAGGAGGAAAACATGCGGCACTATCACGGAGCCAGGTCCGTCAGGCGTCCAGCAGCGCTGCGCAGCGCTCTGGCCTGCGCCATTTGGGCGTCCCTGGGCGCATCCACAGCAATGGCGCAGCAGGCAACTGCGCAGGCCGAGGCGTCAGGCGCGCAGCAAACGGCACCGCCGGCAACTGCGCCGGACAGCGAAACCACCACCCTGGACGAAGTACGGGTAGTCGGCATCCGCGGTTCGATCCAGTCCTCGATCAACAAGAAGCGCAACGACACGGTAGTGTCGGACGTGTTGTCGGCCGAAGACATCGGCGACTTGCCGGCGCCGTCGCTGGCCGACGCCATCGAGACCCTGACCGGCGCCGCCTCCACCCGCGACAAGACCGGCGCATCGGAGATCTCGATTCGCGGCCTGGGTGCGTTCCTCAGCACCACCAACTTCAACGGCCGCGAGATCACCAACGGCAGCGGCGACCGTTCGGTCAACTTCAACATGTTCCCGGCCGAACTGGTCAACACCGTAGCGATCTACAAAACCCAGCGCGCGGACCTGATCGAAGGCGGCGTGGCCGGCACCATCGGCCTGGAGACGCTCAAGCCGCTCGACTACGGCAAGCGGGCCATCCAGTTGGACGGCCGCGGCAGCTGGGCCGAGTACGACAGCAAGTACCGCGACAAGGACGGCATCGGCTGGCGTGGCACCGGCAGCTACATCGATCAGTTCGAATTCGCCAATGGCGGCAAGCTGGGCGTGTCGCTGGGCATCCAGGCGCTGGACGGCAGCGATCCGGAGGAAAGCATGACCAGCGGCTCGACCTGGTATGCCTGCGACGGCAATGAGGTGGTGGCCGCCAATGCCAACTGCACCGAGGTCGATGGCCACCAGGTTGCCGCCGGCGCGCCGTATTACCTGGCGCCAAGCAGCCGCATCTACCGGCTCAAGCAGGAGCGCAACGACCGCCAGTCCGAGTTCGCGGCGGTGCAGTGGAAGCCCAACGATGTGGTCGAAGTGAACCTCGATTACCAACACACCGACCGCAACTGGCACGAGAACCGCTCGGACCTGAGCCTGTCCAATACCCGGCGCGGCATCACCAACCGGGTGGTAGACGAGAATGGCGTCCTGCAGAGCTTCTCCGGCAGCACCTCGATCGATTCGACCTCCACCAAATACGACCGCAACGAGGAATACACCGGCGGCGGCCTGAATCTGATACTGCGCCCGTCCGTGGCCTGGGAACTCTCCACCGACCTGTCCTATTCGCACACCCTGCGCCAGGACACCCAGCGCATGACCCGCCTGCGCGCCAACCGCACCGACATCAACGGCGACACCGTGCCCGGCATCAGCAGCGGTACTACGGGCTATGTGAACTACGACTGGTCCAAGGACGGCGACATCCCGGGCATCGCCCTGGATCCGGCTTTCGACGTGAACGACTGGGACGCCTACAGCGGTGCAGCCCGTGTGACCTCGCGCGAGACCGACAACGAGCACACCATCCGCGCAGGCCGCTTCGACATGAGCTACTTCCCCGAAGCCGGCTTCCTGACCCAGATCCAGGCCGGCCTGCGTGCCGCACAGTCGGACTACACCTACTTCGACAACACCGTCACCACCGACTACGACCAGCGCAACGCCGCCGACAAGGCTGCGATCGTCGCCGCCAACCAGGCCTGTCGCTCTCCGTTCCCGCAGGATGACTTCCTGAAGGATGGTGGCAGCGGCAACACCATTTCCAGCTGGGCCTACTTCGACCCCAGCTGCCTGTACGAGGCATTCCGCGGAACCAGCGCCACCGGGATCGATCCCAACGCCGTGGACCCGGGCAACGTGGATGTGGTCGAAAAGACCAGGTCCCTGTACCTGATGGGAGACTTCCGCGGCGAACTGTTCGGCCTGCCGGTGACCGGCAATGCCGGCGTGCGCTGGGTCAAGACCAACGTGCGCTCGGCCGGCGTGCGCACCGACCTGGAAATCATCACCAATGGCGATGGCACGATTCGCCTGGAACCCACCGGCAACTACCAGACCTTGGTGTTCAAGGCTGGCAACGACAAACTGCTGCCCAGCATCAACGCGGCCTTCGAACTGAAGCCGGAGCTGTTGCTGCGCGTCGGCGCCTACCGCGCAATGTCGCGTCCGGACATAGCCGCACTGGGCGCCGGCCGCACCATCACCGTCAACAACACCGAGAACTACACCGACCTGGCCGATGCGCTGGGTGGCATCAGCGCTGCCGGCAATCCCGCCGCCGATCCCCTGATGTCATGGAATGGCGATCTGTCGCTTGAGTGGTACCCGAATGCGGACACCATCCTGGCCGGTGCGGTGTACTGGAAGCAGTTCAACGGCGGCACCGAAACCGCGTTGATCGACGAGAACTTCGTGATCGATGGCCAGAGCGTGACCGTACCGGTACGTCAGCAGGTGACAACGGACGAAAACAGCACTCTCACCGGCTTCGAACTCAGCGCGGCCCATCGCTTTTCCTATCTGCCCAAGCCGTTCGACGGGCTTGGCTTCAAGATCAGCTACAACTACGCCGATACCGACTACCAGACCCAGGATCCGCGCCTGGGCGAGCAGGTGGACGCGGTCACAGGCACGGTCATCCCCGCCATCGTCGCTCCCGCCGGCCTGAGCGGCTTCTCCCGCCATGTGATGTCCGGTTCGATCTACTGGGACGTGGGCCGCTTCAACGTGCAGGCCATCGCCAAGTACCGGTCGCGGTACTACCAGGATTTCACCGGCAACGCCGCCCAGCAGAACCGCTACTACGGCGACAATACCAGCGTCGATTTCCGCGCCCGCTACAGCTTCAACAAACACCTGTCGCTATCGCTGGAGTTGATGAACCTGACCAACGAACCACGCGTGGCCTACCAGCCCATCTACGGCAACTTCCGCGAATATGTGACCTACGGGCGACGCGCGTATTTCGGTGTACGATACCGATTCTGAACGCAGCGGCGCGGCTCGACGGCCGCGCCGTTTATCCATGCAGGAACGGACCCGGGCAACCGCCCGGACCTACCAGGAAACCAAGACAGACGCTGACGCAAGATGTCCGAAAACCGCCTCTACCAGTCCATTGCCGCCAAAATCCTGGCCCTGATCGAATCGGGAGAGTTTCCGGCCGGTTCGCGCCTGCCGGGCGAACGCGACCTGGCTGAGCGTTTCGGGGTCAGCCGGGTCACCATCCGCGAGGCGGAAATCGCATTGGAAGCGCAGGGCTGGATCGCCATCAAGACCGGCTCGGGCGTCTATGTGAAGCCGCGCCCCATCGATGCGCATGGTGCGCTTCCCGACGTCAGCGCCTTCGACCTGACCGCGGCGCGCACCGTGATCGAAGCCGAGGCGGCGGCGCTTGCCGCTGGCCGCATCAGCGATGCCGAAGTGGAGGAGCTGGAAGAACTGGTCGCCGCGATGTCCAACCCGCAGGCGTCGGAAGAAGAAGCCGGCGAATACGATCGCAAGTTCCATCTGGCCATCGCCCGCATCTGCGGCAACCCGGTGGTCGAATACTGCATCCATCTGCTGTGGCGCATGCGCAACGAACTTCCGCGCGTACGTCAGGCGTATTCGCGGGTCTGCCATGACGACGGCAGCGCCAGAAGCGACGAGCATGCCGCCATCCTGATGGCATTGAAGAGTCGGGACCCGGCGGCGGCGCGTACTGCCATGCGCAGCCATTTCCAGCGCCTGTTCGAATCCATGCTGGAGGCGACCGAGAGCGAAGCGCTGGCGGAAATCCGCCGCCATACCGAGCAGAACCGCGAGCGCTTCCTGGCCACGACCCGAATATAGACGCTGGTCGGGCAAGGGCGGCCCGGAGGGCAGTCCTGCCATCTGCCGTGGCGCCACCGGTGATGGAGCGCGCCGCAACGGCTGCCGCAAACTGCGGCAATTCCGCTTCCGTTAGTCGAGCATCGCGTTGGTCTGGGTGATCCGCGGGCCGTTGTCGCTATCGCCGTAGGACGAAAGCAGGCGCTCGTAGACGGCGTTGTTGAGCCGCTCGAATTCCCATTCATCGGTGTGTCCGGTGACGGTCAGCTGGTACAGCCCTTCCAGCAGGGTGAAATCGCTGGCGGAGGCGGTTTCCTGCTCGGCGGGTGCAGGCGAGGCATCGGCTAGGTTCATGGCGGGTCTCCGGCAGCATGAGGGTCTTGCCGGAATACCAAGCAGTATCCGTGCCAACTTCCCCGGGCCGCATTCGTCAAGGCGGCGTGAAGGCCCCGCAGGCGGGACTGGCTTCAGAATGTGACGCATCGCGTCCGCTTGTGCCGCGCCTATTCAGTGTGCCGGGTCACAATGGGCACCCCTTTCATGGCAGGAATCCCATGTCGCTTCCCATCCAGCATCAACCCGACGCGCACCGTTTCGTTGTCCTTGTCGAAGGCCATCAGGCCGAACTGGTCTATGCGCTGCAGCAAGCACGACTGGTCATCGAACATACCGGCGTGCCATCGGCCATCGGCGGCCGCGGTATCGCCGGGGAACTGGTCAAGGCGGCGCTGGACTACGCGCGATCGGCCGGGTTGAAGGTGGTGCCGGCCTGTTCGTACGCGGCGGCCTATATGCAGCGGCACCCGCAGTACCAGGACCTGCTGGCGATGGCTTGACGCTCAAGGGCGGCTGGAGTGCGCCCGCGGAGCGGAATACACTGACGCATCACATGGCGGAAGGAGTCCGAACGTGAAACCCTGTCTGAAACCCGCCTGCCTGGCGATCGCCCTGCTGGCCGCGCTGGTGGCCTGCAAGCGGGACGAACCTGGCGCGGCGACCCCGCCGCCAGCCGGTGCCGATTCGGCCGCCGCACCCGCCGAAGGCGACCCTGCCGCCGCGCTGGAGCTGAAGGATGTCATCGAATCCAATGATCGCTACATCATCGGCATCAGCTATCCGCCGGCGGTCAACAAGTACCCGGGCCTGGCCAGGGCGGTTGCCGAATACTCGGAAGCCGCGCGGGCCGAACTGATGCAAGCCGTGGATGGCCTGGGCAATGACAAACCCAGCGCCCCGTACGAGCTGTCGCTGAGCTACCAGTTGCTGCTGGAGACGCCGCGGCTGGTCGTAGTGTCCGCCGACGGCAGCAGCTACACCGGCGGCGCGCATGGCCAGCCGCTGGTCGGGCGTTTTGTCTGGCTGCCGCAACAGGACAAGCTGCTGACGGTCGATGAGCTGCTGCCCACGGCGGACGGTTTGGTTGCAGTCAGCAACTACGCGCGCGAGCAACTGCACACCGCGGTGTCGCTGCGGGTGGAAGCCGACGACCTGCCGCCCATCGAGCGCGCGCAGCTGGTCAAGAGCGCCGACCGGATGATCGACGAAGGTACCCGTCCCGATGCCGGCAATTTCGGCCAGTTCCAGCCGCAACTGGGCGTGGACGGAAAGATCCGGGCGCTCCGCTTCGTGTTCCCGCCTTATCAGGTGGGGCCGTATTCGGACGGTACCCAGACCGTGGATGTGCCGGCGTCGGTGCTGCTGCCGCATGTAGCGCCCGAATACGCGGATCTGTTCGCCAGAGGGTGAGGTAGGCATGCCGAATGCGCGCTTCGAAGATCGGGTCAGGGACCTGCTGGCTGAGGCCGATGTGCGTATCGATGGCCAGCGCCCATGGGACCTGCGGGTAAACGACCCGCATCTGTACGCGCGGCTGCTGGGGCAGGGTTCGCTGGGACTCGGCGAAAGCTACATGGACGGCTGGTGGAGCGCCGATTCGCTGGATGGGCTGCTGTTCCGGCTGCTCGACGCACGGCTGGACCAGCGGGTCCATGGCGCCGGCGAAATCTGGGACGCGTTGCGCGCCCGCGTTTTCAATCTGCAGTCGCGCCGCCGCAGCGGCGAGGTAGGGGAGCGCCACTACGATCTGGGCAACGACCTGTATCGCGCCATGCTGGGCGGGCGCCTGGTCTACAGCTGCGGCTACTGGCGCGATGCGCAGACCCTGGATGAAGCCCAGGAAGCCAAACTGGACCTGGTCTGCCGCAAGCTCAGGCTGCAGCCGGGCATGCGTGTGCTGGACATCGGTTGCGGCTGGGGCGAGGCGCTGAAATACGCCGCCGAGCGTTACGGCGTCAGCGGCGTAGGCGTCACCATCTCGCGCGAACAGGCCGATTTCGCCACCGAGCTGTGCAAGGGCCTGCCTATCGAGATACGCCTGCAGGACTACCGCGACCTGGACGAACGCTTCGATGCCGCGTTTTCACTGGGCATGTTCGAACATGTCGGGGTCAAGAACTACCGCACCTATTTCGAGGTGGCGCACCGTTGCGTGCCCGAGGACGGGCTTTTCCTGTTGCACAGCATTGGCACCAACCAGTCGGTGCATCGCACCGATCCCTGGATAGCGCGCTACATCTTTCCCAACTCGATGCTGCCGTCGGCGGCGCAGATTGCGCAAGCCGTGGAGGGGTTGTTCGTCATCGAAGACTGGCACAGCTTCGGTGCCGACTACGACCGCACGCTGCAGGGCTGGTGGAACAACATCGAGCGCGCCTGGCCATCGCTGGATGGCCGCTATGACGAGCGCTTCCGCCGCATGTGGCGTTTTTACCTGGCCGCATCAATGGCTACCTTCCGCAGCCGGCGTTCGCAGTTGTGGCAGCTGGTGCTGTCCCCGCGCGGCGTGCGCGGCGGATACGTGGCCCCCAGGTAGGGTCTTCCGGTCGTCCACGGCGGCCATCGGGAAGGGTTTATCCCTCAGCCGGCCATCGAGTCGATGAAAACCTGCGCCAGCGCTGCCGGAGGCATGCGCAGGAGGGTGGGATTGACCTGCAGCGCCAAAATCCCGTCGCCGGCTGGCGACGGAAGAATGACGCCACGGCGCAGGGCCCGTTCCGACAGGACCGCCGGGGCGACCCCGGACACCGACAGAAAAAACCTGCTGGTGCCCTGCGGCACCTTGCGTGCCTTGAACCGGCCATCGGCCTGCAACAATTCGATAAGCCTGTCCGCAGCCCGCCACGCACTGGCGTATTCCTCTTCGTAGCCGTCCACGTAGCGGTCGACAAACGCGATTTGCGGCCACGCATGCGGGAGCGATCCGCCGAACATGCGGCGCATATGGAACAGACCGTCGATGAAACCGGCATCACCGGCCAGGATGGCGCCGGACGCGCCATTGAAGTGCTTCCACAGCGATACGCAGACGGTATCGAACAGCGCGGCATAGTCGCGGAGGCTTCTGCCCGAGTGAAAGGGCAGGTTGAACATCCGCGCGCCGTCCAGATGCAGCCGGATGCCGCGCTCGCGCGCATACCCGCAGACGCGTTCGAGTTCGGCCGGGTCGACCATCTGATGGTTCATCCGCCGCACCGGGCTCTCGATGGAGAGCGCGCCTATCCGCGTCTCGACCCGGCCGCCGGCCGAACGCTCGACCCAGCTTCTTACCTCGGCGAGCTCTATCGTGCTGCGGCCGCTGGCCAACGGAACCAGGTTCAAGCCGCTCAGCGTCTGGGCGCAATCGCCGCTGTCGTTGTAGAGATGGCTTTCCGCCTGTACAAGCACACGGCGGCCATCGCCTGCCAGTTTCCTGACGGCCAGGTGGTTTGCCAGCGTGCCGGTGGGTACGAACATCGCAGCTTCCTTGCCCAGCAGCCGCGCGAACTTCCGTTCCAGCGCCGTAACCGTCCCGCCCAGCGAGTAATAGTCCGCCTCGAAGCCATCGGCCACCGCCGCTTCATGCAGCAACATGGCGTATTCGCGGCGGTCCAACCCGAGGCCATCGGAGACAAAATTGACGCGCTTGAACAGACCGTCCGCGGTGCCGGCGGTTGAACCGCCGCCAACGCTCTGGCCCAACACCGGTGTTGCCGCCGCCAATCCACCTGCGGCCAAGAACTGACGGCGATCCATTCGGGCATCCTGCGTAGCGCTTTCGGGAAGACCTATCGTAGCGGACAACGCATGCGCTGCCATCAACCAGGCGTTTTGCTCAGTCCTCGAAGGATCCACATATGCCGCTGTCGTAGTAGTGGTTGCCGCCCTCATCCCGGTATTCGCTGACCAGCGCGAGCCCGGCATCGGCAAGCACGCCCTTGTAGGCTGCCGCCTCGTAGCCACTGCCTGGGGCGTGAACGTTCGTTGTCATCGACATCCTGTCAGATGCTCCAGGTCAACTCGCAAGGCGGGTTCGGATGGAGGGTCCGTCAGGCAGCGCTTTGCTGGCTCGTGTGCGCGGGCGTAAGGTGGGTCAGCATGCAGCGCCACTGTCCATCCACTCGCCGGTAGATATCGGTGATGTACTCATCGGCGGCCATTGGCGCGCCGTTGAACGTGCCGGTGTTCTGGCCGCGGCCGGTTATCCAGGCCACATCTCCGGCTACGCAGGCATGCGTCGCGACTTTCGTCATCGTGGCGTGGGTAAGAAGACCGGAGGCAATCACGCCGAGGATGCGAGAGCGGGGCACGGGGCCGGCCTCCGGAGTCACCAGTATCCAATCGTCGGTGATGCAGCGCGAAATCTGCTCTACATCGTTGGAGATCATCGCCTTGTTGAAGGCATCCTCGAGTTCCATCAGGAAATCCGGGATATCAGCATGGCTCGTTGTGTTCACGTCCGACTCTCCTGGTGCGTAGTGGCGTCTGATACCTGATTCATCCGGTCCGCGATTAGCCGCTTTTCCGCGTCGGCGACCCCAGCTGCGACCGCCAGTGTCGGGGCATCGGCGCTGAAGCCGCCCTCACAATGTACAGGCCATGGGCGGGCGCAGGGAGAACCCTTCGGCGGCCGCTATCCGGGCCGCGCCGCGAAGCAGCGATGGACCGAATGCATGGGCAAGTGCTGCCGGGTTCGCCATGGCTAGTCCCACTGAGTGGCGTTCTTCGGGAAACCAGGGCGCTGCACCCGGACGACACAGAACCGCTGGCCTGTGGGCGCCTGCATCACGACCCAGCGCTCCAACCGCTCGACGACCGTGGCGCCAAGCGCTTCAAGGCGGGCAACCTCCGCAGGAATATTGTCGGTTTCGATATCGAGATGCACGCGGCTCTCATGGCTGACGCGTTGAATCTGAACGATGGGCTCGTCCGGTGGCGTGTCCAGCATGCGATAGTCGCCGCGTGTACCCGGATGTTCGGGATCGACCGGGCGTCCGAGGGCAGCCGCCCAGAACCGGGCAGCCTCGTCGATATCCGATACCAGGCAGTCGACCAGCAGTGCGCAAAGCCGGGAATGATGCATTTTTCCTCTCCAATGTACGATGCAGACTGATGCCCGGAAGCCGAGCCGGGGTTGTTGGCGGAGGCTCGCCACCTGAGCCAGGCAGAGGTTGGCAAAGAGCCTAGGCAGCGCTTTCGCCAGGTGCAATATCGAAGTGCAGAACGTCTTCGCGGACTCCCAGCTTTGTATACAGGGCAATCGCTGGATCGTCGCCATAATCCGCCTGGACGAAGATTACATAGATACCTCTGGCTGCGGCCAGCCTCTTGAGTCGTTCGATGAGCCCTGTGGCGATGCCGCGCCGACGGTAGGCTTCCTCGACAGCGAGGTCATAGATGTAGAACTCGGAGCGGGCCTGCTCGAACTTGGGGAGCACATAGCCAGCCAGCCCGCCGATCACGCTGGTACCGGCCAGGGCAACGATGGCAACGAAGGTGTCGCCTTCAAGCAGATTCTGCAGATAGCGGTCATCCGGCTGCTTGCCGCTGTATGTTTGCTCATCGTCGAACCCGCGTCCGAACATGGCGAGCATCGCACGAGCCAGCGCCACGTCCTGCGCGCCAAGGACCCGGACTTCGAAAGACTCGGCAGACGATAAAGCACTAGCCACTCGACCTCCTGCTGCTGTCCGACGGCGAATTGCGACGACCCGCGAAGCGGCGCCGGCCTGAATGTTAGATGCTCGGCTGCATCTGCGCCAGCATGAGTACGTAGCCATCCGGGTCCTCCAACCTGCACTCGCCGCCAGGCATGTAGAACGGATGCTTGATCTCGCCAGGCGAATACCCAAGCTCTTCCAAAGCGGCGCGTGTCCGCTTGATGCTGTCGAAATACAGATAGAACAGAATGGCCTGTTGGGATGCGTCGATAGGTCCGGAAGCCAAGTCAACCATCAAGTTGGCCTTCTCACTCTCCAACCAGGCCCAGACTGGCGCCGATTGGCCCTCTGGAACGACGGTGCGCGCAACCTTGAAGCCGAGGCCTGCATAGAACCTGATGCTGCGTTCGACGCTGGCGACGTGCACGAAGGCTACAAGCGGTTGAGTCCGAGCGGCCATATTGCCTCCAAGGCCATCTGACGCCTGGGTTGAGCCGGGCCGAAGCGGGTCCGGCTTGACTGAGTACAAACACCCACCCTTGCTCCCGAAGCCTTGAGCTGGTGCCGATGATGCGCATGCGAATGGCTAGAGCGAGCCCGCGGCGATGACTGCCAAGCAGGCAAAGCCCAGCGAGAACGACACGATCCGCTGCCAAGTCCTAGCGGCACGGTTGGTGACGAGCGAGTAAGCCGACGCCAAGACAAGCCCTAACAGGGCCAGTAGAGCAAAAGCGAGAGTCCATGAGCCAATTTGCCACGCGAGCAAATTGCCCGGGAAAGCCAAGAGGGCTATCGTCGCAACTGCCGCGAGGGCTAAAGCGCCGAAGATGAGCGAGCTTTTGACCACAAATGTCCGATTGGCTGTCATTGCTGCCTAATGCTTGAGTTAAGCCGCCTGCGAAGCGGGTCCGGCTTGAACGAACTGATAGACCTACGTGTGGCCATGATTGAACCCGCCCTCTACGTCTGAGGTTGGGTCGCCGAGCTCGTTGTCAAAAGATTGTCGGATATCAGCGAGAGTGTCCCCTGGGTCCAGCCCGTATTCCTCCTGAAGTGCGTTGGCGATGTGTCGCGCGGCGTCCGCCAGAAGAATGCCCCAACTCAGGGGCTCATCACGTCCGCTGTCGTGCCAAAGGCCAATCTTCATGGCGCAGTGGAGCCCATTCTCCGCCGCCCATGCACTGAATAGCTGTATCGCCTTTTCGTCTCGCTGTGCAGCCGGTGGGACTATTAATGGTTTCATCAGTGGGTCTAACGTGGCTGTAGAAAAAGTCCGACGCCGATTCTACCGCCTCCCGGGGCACCGACAAAAACGCTATGGCTTCCAGATACCCGCGCAGAGAATCCAACAAGCATCAGAAGCGTTGCACTTGGAGTGTTAATTCACCGCACACTGTCGCACCGTACATGCTGCGGCGTAAAGGAATCAACCCTTGCGAAAGCCGGCTTGCCCTCAAACTCGATTGGCTCAGGGATTACTGTTACTTGGTACTCAGCAAGAGTATCGAATGGACAGTTGGAACATTCCCGAGCTGCGAGAACCCGCATGCGAGTCCCCGGTTCGAGTGGGAGGAGAAACGTCCTTTCCGGCCCGCTAAACCCAGGGTTCCAGATAGATACGTAGTCAGTCTTCTTCTCCCGCTCGATCCTGTTCGTAACCCCATGGGCCCGCAGGGTTACAAGCAGCTCGCATGTGTCTCCTATAAGGTCCCGGTACTCAGGCTCGTTAGAAGCGTCCCGATGTGACTGTGTCATTTCGCAGCCGAAGAGCGAGATGGCAAGAACAAGAATCGCGAGCGGCTGAGATAGTTTCATGTGCGCCCTAACGCCTGAGTTAAGCCGGCCCGCCCTGGCCAACTGTCAAATCAAAGCCATAACGATGCGGGCTCGGCTTGAACGAATTGTTAGGCAGTGGGTGGCCGGAATGGCTTGGATGATGCCACCGTGCTCCCCGCACTGCCGCCTGGGGCGAGTGTGCCACAGGTTGCGGGACGGAGCTTGCCCCGCAGCGCCGGCAGCGGAATGCGGCCGAAGACAAAGGCAGCGAGCGCAGCGGGGTAATCACGTCAGGTGGCGAAGCCGCGGCCGAACCGATGACAGCGAACGTGAGAACTACGCCCCGGAGCCGCCCACAGGTAGGTCGCTAAACTAGCCGAAGTGGGAAGCCGCAATGCACTTGCTCCACCACAGCCTAACGCCTGAATTAAGCCGAGCCGCGAAGCGGCTTCGGCTTGAATGAATTGTTAGGGCCCAACCCGCGGCACAGAACGTGGGTCAAGGACGCGACGATGCCCCCGCAAAGGGTAGCAAAGATACCTAGAAAAACGTCGAGTGGCATCGTGGCAACGCCAGGGCCAATACCAAGAAGAATTACGTAGATCCACCGCGGTTTACCGCAGCGAAGCAGTGCAAAATAGAGGGGTGCACCAACAGCTGCTGTAGGAATAGCTCCAAAGAACAATGTAGATTGAAAGAAGAACCTTGCTCCGCCAGTTGGGCCGGTATCAACGGCACCAATCAAGGCCATTCCAGCAGCGACAAGAAGCAGAGACACAGTAGCGGCGATTTGAACAATGAGGAACAACCGGAATGTTCGCATTGGGGCCTAACGCCTGAGTTAAGCCGGCCCGCCCTGGCCAGCTTTCAGATCAAAGCCGTAACGATGCGGGCTCGGCTTGAACGAATGGTTAGGTTGCAACCGAAAGAACCACTGAGACGGCCGATAGTATGGCAGCGAGTGCGCTCAACAGTAGCGGAAGAACGGAATGGGCGCGTCCGGCGATCTGAGCTTGTGCTCGAACCAGTGAAAATCCAAAGGTTGGGATCCAGGCCGCAGCCGATAGCAAGCCAACCATCAGAATACCGCCCAAATACTCCTCCCTGTACGGATTCAGCGGAGCTCTGAAGTAATCAATCAGGTACGACACTTGGAGGTACGAGGCATACGCACATGCCGAGGCACCGAGATATAGAAGTGTTGTACCAACTCTCATTGCAACCTAACGCCTGAATTAAGCCGACTTGCGAAGCAAGTTCGGCTTGAATGAATTGTTAGGCCCCCCCGGCCCTAGCCTATACGGACATTGCGACTGAAAAGAAGCCAGAACTCACCCAGACAATAAGGAGCAGAATCACAGCAGGCACGTGCAGATCTTCGTGCAAGGCGCCGATAATCGCCGTCCCCGCCAACACAGCGGTACAAACCCAGTACATCGTAGATGTGCTTCCCCAGACTAGCAATGTGGTCGGCCCGAGCATAGCGACCTGAAGTATTGATCTTGCAGGTATCCAGTCTGGTTTGTAGGCGGCGATAAAACTAAGCGCCGCATACGTGGCGATGATGGCGAGAATGACAACAACAGCCACCCATCGAGCTATGCTCGTAGCGCTACTTCTTTCTGCATCTACCACCATAGCAATACTCCGGGGCCTAACAACTATTCGACCCCTCAAATGGGGCGTTGCGCGGAGTATGGGGTAGTTTTCGGACAAATCCAATCAGAAGATTCCTACCTGTAAACAAGGGGTTAGGCGATAGGCGCGTGGTCGGAGAAAAGGCAAGCTCCATGCGTTATCGGGCTGAAGTGGGGGCGTATGAAATACGCAGGTGCCAAGGAGGGCGTAACGAACGGGGGAGGGCGCTCGCCCAGGCTGCTGGATCAGGTGCGGGCAGCGGTGCGGATCCGTCATTACAGCCGGCGTACGGAGCAGGCTTATGTAGCCTGGATAAAGCGCTTTGTGCTGGTCAACGGCAAGCGCCATCCGCGCGAGATGGGCGGGCGCGAAGTGGAAGCCTTCCTCACCGACCTTGCTATCCGCCACAACGTGGCCGCAGGCACGCAGAACCAGGCCTTGGCGGCATTGCTGTTCCTGTATCGCGACGTACTTGGCGTTGAGCTGCCCTGGATGTCGGACATGGTGCGGGCCAAGCGGCCGCGGCGAATTCCTGCGGTGCTCGCGCGCGAAGAGGTGGTGCGGCTGCTGGCCGTGCTGGACGGGCAGGCCTGGTTGATGGCGGCCTTGCTGTACGGCACTGGCATGCGTCTGATGGAATGCGTACGGCTGCGGGTGAAGGACGTGGATTTCGCCCGTAACGAAATCACGGTGCGGGGAGGCAAGGGCGGCAAGGATCGGCGCGTGCCGTTGCCGCGACGGCTGTGCGAATCGCTGCAAGCTGCTGTGGAGCGGGTACGGGTATTGCATGCGCGCGATCTGGCCAACGGCGCGGGCGAGGTGTGGCTGCCGCATGCATTGGCGCGCAAGTACCCTGGCGCCGCCCGTGAGCCCGGCTGGCAGTACTTGTTTCCAGCACAGAACCTGTCGCGCGATCCGCGCAGCGGGCGGCAGCGGCGCCACCATGTGGACGAAAGCGTGCTGCAACGTGCCATCAAGCGTGCGCGGGAGCAGGCGGGTATCGAGAAAGCGGCGAGCTGCCATACCCTGCGCCATTCCTTCGCCACCCATTTGCTGGAATCGGGATCGGACATCCGCACCGTGCAGGAGCTGTTGGGTCACAAGGATATTTCCACCACCCAGATCTATACGCATGTGCTGAACCGCGGCGCTGGCGGCGTGCTGAGTCCGCTGGATCGTTGACATGGGAAATGCCGTAGTTCGGTCGGCACCGTCTCGTCTGGGCATTGCCACGGCGGCGGCAACGCTGGCAGGAGTTGGCGCGTGCCTGTGCCTGCCGGCATTGGCGCCCTGGCCGGTCATTGTTGTCTGTCTGTTGCTGGGCGTGGGGATCTGGGCGCGTGGGCGCAGGGCTTATCTGTTGGGGCCGGTCCTGTTCGGATTCGGCTGGGCCAGCCTTCACGCGTCCTGGGGACTGTCGGCGCAACTGCCTGTGGCGATGGAACAGGCCGAACTGTCGGTGGAAGGACGCATTGTCGGTCTTCCGGAAATGGAGGTGCGGCGTACCCGTTTCCGTTTTCGCGTCGACGACAGCCCGACGCAGCCGCAAGCGCTGCGCGGCCGGCTGCTGCAGTTGTCGTGGTACGACGATTTTGGCGCCACCGAGCCAGGGCCGCGCAAGCACCTGCAGGCCGGCGCGCGCTGGCGAATGACGGTAAAACTGCGTGCACCGCGTGGGCTGATCAATCCCGGCGGCTTCGACAGCGAGCGCCATGCGTTGGCGCAACGCATCAGCGCCACCGGCTATCTGCGCCAGCCGCAGACGGCCCGGCGACTGGCCGGGCCGGTCGGTATCGATGCCTGGCGCGAGGCGATGTCCGCACGCATCCAGGCGTCGGCGCCGGCATCTTCTTCGCGCTACGTGCGGGCACTGGCGTTGGGCGATACCAGAGCGCTGGATGACCGCGACTGGGAAATTCTGCGCGCCAGCGGCTTGACCCATCTGATTGCCATTTCCGGGTTCCATGTCGGGCTGGTGTCGGGATTCTTCGCCTTGCTGGGCGCCGGCATCTGGCGATTGTTCCCTCACTGGTCGCGCCGCATGCCGCGGCCGCAGGTGGCAGGGTTGGCGGCTTTGCTGGGCGCTTGCGGCTATGCCGCGGTGGCCGGGTTCGCGTTGCCTACCGTGCGCACGGTCTTGATGATTGCCGTGGTGGTGGCGGCACGCCTGTGGCGCAGGCCGGTGCGGGTGGCAGACGCCTTGGCGCTGGCGATGACGGCGGTACTGCTGTTCGACCCGCTGTCGGTGCTGGTGGCCGGTTTCTGGTTGAGCTTTGCCGGGGTCGCCTGGCTGGTCTGGTGCCTGCCGCAGCAGACTTCGGTTTGGAAGGGGTTCCTGTCGGCGCAGGGCGTGGCCACGCTGGGGTTGCTGCCGCTGACGGTCATCCTGTTCGATCAGGCGTCGCTGGCGGGACCGTTCGCGAATCTGCTGGCGATTCCGTGGTGGAGTCTGGTGGTGGTGCCGTTGTCGTTGATTGGCACTGCGCTGGAAGCGCTGCGGCCGGGCTGGGGCGACTGGGCCTGGCAGGCGGCGGCCTGGTGTTTCGACCTGGCCTGGCCGGTCTTTGTCTGGCTGGCCGAAAGCCGCTTCGCCTTGTGGTGGTTGCCGGAATCGCGCTGGTTTGCGCTGCCGCTGGCGATGCTGGGGGCGTTCTGGCTGCTGCTGCCGCGTGGAGTGCCCGGCAAGGCGCTGGCGGCGCTGCTTTGGCTGCCGTTGCTGTGGCCGGATAGGGAGTTGCCGGCGCAGGGAGAGGCGGAACTGGTGATGGTGGATGTGGGGCAGGGTCTTGCGGTGCTGGTGCGCACGGCCAGTCATGCGTTGCTGTACGACGCCGGCCCGGCCGTGCGCGACGGTTTCGATGCCGGGGAACGCGCGGTGGTCCCTGCGCTGCGCGCCCTAGGCGTGCCGCGGTTGGATCGGGTGGTAGTCAGCCACGGCGACCAGGACCATGCCGGCGGTGTGGAGGCGGTACTGAGCGTCGTGCCCGCTGGCGAGGTTCTGGCGCCGGCCGGGTCGCCGACGCCGGCGGATGCGGCCTGCCAATCCGGGCAGTCCTGGCAATGGGATGGCGTGCGCTTTCGTTTCCTGCATCCGACCGCGCACTTCCCGTACCTGCGCAACGAGGCCAGTTGCGTGCTGCGGGTCGAAACCCGGCATGGCACGGTCCTGCTGACCGGCGACATCGGCGAGGTGGTGGAGCGCGAACTGGTGCGGCGGGACCCGGCGGCGGTGCGCGCGCAGGTGGTCCTGGCGCCGCACCACGGCAGTGCCGGCTCCTCCGATCCGGCGTTCGTCGCCGCCAGCGGCGCCCGGCTGGTGCTGTTCTCCAGTGGTTATGGCAACCGGTTCGGGCATCCCAGGAGCGAGGTGATCGAGCGTTGGCGGGATGCCGGTGCCGAGGTGCTGGTGACCGAATCCAGCGGCGCGGTGCGGGTCTGGCTGGGTGCGGACGGCCTGCAACTGCGTGAACGTCGTCACGACCGGCGCCGGTTATGGCGGGCAACGCGGTGAGGCGGCAGCGTTCTTGAGGGCGGTGCGCAGAACGACCGTTGCCGGGGCAACGTCCGGCGTTGTTGACCGGGTGGCCTGGCCGGCGCTGCCCTGTTCATTGTGTTCCGTTTCTCCTGCGACCGGCACGCCGCCGCTGGCGCTGCGTCTTTGCCGCCGATAACACCCTTCGGGCGCCTGGGCTATCCTATCGGCCATTGAGCGAACGGCCGCAGGGGCTGGAGGACTGAACGTGCTGGAATTGGTCAAGGCCGGTGGTTGGCCGATGATCCCGTTGTTGCTGCTGGCGGTGCTGGCGGCGGCCATCGTGGTTGAACGTTTCTGGACCTTGCGCCGCAAGGAAGTCCTGCCGCCCGGATTGGGCCAGGAAGTGCGTACCTGGGCCACGCGCGGGCAGTTGGAGCCGGCCCATATCGAATCGCTGCGCCGCACCTCGCCGCTGGGCGAACTGCTGGCGGCTGCGCTGGATGTGCGCAACCGGCCGCGCGATCAGATCCGCGAACGCATCGAAGACAGCGGCCGGCATGTGGTGCACCGGATGGAGAAATTCCTCAACACGCTGGGCAGCATTGCCTCGGCCGGTCCGCTGCTGGGCCTGCTGGGCACTGTGGTCGGCATGATCCAGATGTTCCTGGGCATCCTGGACAGCGGCGTGGGCGATGTGAACCAGTTGGCCGGCGGTATCGGCAAGGCGCTGGTCTGCGCGGCGGCGGGCATGATCGTCGCCATTCCGGCATTGATGTTCCACCGCTATTTCCGCGGCCGCATCGCCGATTACGTCATCGAGATGGAAAAGGAAGCCACCGCGCTGGTCGATGCGCTGGAAGCGCGCCACCCGCGTCCGGCCGTGCGTCCGGTGGCCGCGCCGGCCGCCGCCACGGCCGGTGCCTGAGTCTTTCCGATGCGGATACGCGACGACCGTGCCCATGAGGAACCGGAGATCAATCTGGTTCCGCTGATCGATGTGATTCTGGTGCTGATCATCTTCTTCGTGATTACCACCACTTTCGACTCCCGCTCCATGCTGCAGCTGCAACTGCCCAGCGCCACCGGCGAACCGGTGGCCGCGCAGACCAAGGCGCTGAGCCTGCTGGTCAATGCCGATGGCCGCTACTTCGTCGATGAGCGCGAGGTGCTGCGCACCGACATCGACGCCCTGAAGCAGACCCTGTCGCAGGTGGCGGGCGAAGACCGCGAACGCCCGGTGCTGCTGCGCGCCGATGCGCGTACGCCGCACCAGGCGGTGGTGACCGCGCTGGATGCGCTGGGCCAGTTGGGTTTCCGCAAGGTCTCCATCGCCACTGCGCCCGAGGCCCGTCCTTGAGTGCGGCGCAGCAGCCGGTCTGGCCGGTCTACCGCCGCCTGCTGGGCTATACACGGCGCTATTGGCCATATCTGCTGATCGCCATCGTCGGCATGCTGATCGAGGCCGGTGCCGGCGTCGCGTTCGCCCGGTTGATGGAACCGCTGACCAACAACTTCGTCAGTCCGCAGCCGGACATGGCCTGGAAGCTGCCGTTGACCATCGTTGGGCTGTTCGTGCTGCGCAGCACGGCCACCTTCGCTACCGACTACGGCATGGCCCGTACCGGCCGCAGCGTGGTGCGCGATCTGCGCGAACAGGTGCTGGCCAAGTACCTGCGGCTGCCGTCCACCCATTTCGATACCGAATCGACCCCGGTGATGGTCAGCCGGCTCAACTACGACACCGAGCAGGTCACCGAGGCCAGCGCCAATGCGCTGAAGACGCTGGTGACCGATGGCCTGACCATCTCCGGCCTGCTGGGCCTGATGCTGTATACCAGCGCCAAGGTCACCCTGGCGATGCTGCTGATTACGCCCCTGATCGGTGTGATCGTCTGGTACGTGGGCAAGCGCTACCGGCGCATCAGCGGCGGCATCCAGGACAGCATGGGGCAGATGGCGCAGGCCGCCGAGCAATCCCTGGCCGCCCAGCAGGAGGTCAAGGTGCACGGCGCGCAGGCGCTGGAGACCTCGCGTTACGCGGGGCTGGCCAACCGGATTCTGGGTTTGAACATGAAGGTCGAGGCGACCCGCGCCGGGGCCTCGGCAATGGTTCAGTTGCTGGCCGCGATCGCGCTGGCGGTGATCGTGGCGGTCGCAGCCCGCGAGGCGCTGGCAGGGCGCTTGGACGCGGGCCAGTTCATCATGCTGATGACGTCAATGATGGCGATTATCCCGTCGCTGCGCCGGGTCACCAGCGTGCAGACCTCGATATCGCGCGGCATGGCCGCCTCCGAGCGGCTGTTCTCGATTCTTGATGCGCCCGAGGAACGCGATGCCGGCCAGGTCAGCGTCGAGCGCACCCGCGGCGAGCTGGTGTTCGAGCACGTCAGCCTGCGCTACCGCGATCACGACAAGCTGGCGCTGGACGATGTCAGCTTCACCGCGCGGCCGGGCACGGTAACGGCCATCGTCGGGCGTTCGGGCAGCGGCAAGACCAGCCTGGTGCGGCTGGTGCCGCGCTTCTACGAGGCCGACGGCGGCCGTATCACCCTGGACGGGGTGCCGCTGCAGGACTACCGGCTGGCCGATTTGCGCCGCCAGATCGCGCTGGTCGGGCAGAAGGTGATGCTGTTCGACGAAAGCATCGCCCAGAACATCGCCTATGGCGCGCAGGCCGATGCCGCGCGCATCCGCTCGGCCGCAGAAGCGGCCAACGCCTGGGAATTCATCGAGCGCCTGCCGCTGCAGCTGGACACCCGCGTCGGCGAAAACGGCGCGCTGCTGTCCGGCGGCCAGCGCCAGCGCCTGGCCATCGCCCGCGCGATCCTGCGCGATGCCCCCATCCTGATCCTGGACGAGGCCACCGCCGCGCTGGACAACGAATCCGAGAGGCTGGTGCAGAACGCCCTGCAGAAGCTGATGCCCGACCGTACCACGCTGGTCATCGCGCACCGGCTGTCGACCATCGAACATGCCGACCAGGTGCTGGTGCTGGATCACGGCCGTCTGGTCGAACAGGGCACCCACGCCGAACTGCTGGCGCGCGGCGGCCTGTACGCGCATCTGCACCAGATGCAGTTCCGCGAAGGCGAGGCCGGGTGAGCAAGAACGCCAGCAAGACCCCGGGCTACTGGTTCGGGGAGCAGGCCGTGCCGTTGCCGGCGCGCGCGCTTTCCCGGCTGTACGGCGCGCTGGTGGCGCTACGGTTGCGCTTGTACCGCAAGGGCTGGTTGCGCAGCCAGCGTCTGCCGGCGCCGGTCGTCGTGGTCGGCAATGTCAGCGTCGGCGGTACCGGCAAGACGCCGCTGACCATCGCGCTGGTGCAGCGCCTGCGCCAGGCCGGCTTCAAGCCGGGCGTGGCCAGCCGCGGCTATGGCCGTCGCGATCCCAAGCAGGCGCGCTGGGTGGACGCGGCTACGGCGCCGGCCGATGGCGGCGACGAACCGGTATTGATCGCGCGCCAGACCGGATTGCGCGTGCGTGTCGACCGCGACCGCAACGCGGCCGCGCGCGAACTGATCGCCGCCGGTTGCGATGTCATCGTCTGCGACGACGGTCTGCAGCATTACCGGTTGCAGCGCGATATCGAAATCGAGGTCATCGACGGCCAGCGCCGTTATGGCAATGGCCGGCTGCTGCCTGCCGGGCCGCTGCGCGAACCGCCCGAACGCGGCCGCGACTGCGATTTCCGGGTGGTCAACGGCGGCGAGGCCGGCTTTGGCGAATGGCCGATGCGGCTGCACAGCGAGGGCGCGCTGCCGCTGCGCGGCGGCCGTCCGCGGCCGTTGTCGTCCTTCGCCGGGCAGCGCGTGCATGCCATCGCCGGCATCGGCAACCCGCAGCGCTTTTTCGACATGCTGCGCGGCTACGGCATCGGCGTGGTGCCGCACGCCTTTGGCGATCACCACGTCTACGCGGAAGCGGATTTTTCCTTCGGCAGCGAACTGCCGGTGCTGATGACCGAGAAGGACGCGGTCAAGTGCGCCGCGTTCGCCGACGACTGGTTCTACAGCGTGCCGGTCAGCGCGCAGCTGCCGGAGGCGTTCTGGGTCGCCTTGCTGGATCGATTGAGCGTGCTGGCCAGGCCCGCCGCGGCGGATTGACGGCGCCCGCTCCGCTTGCGGCCGCGCCGGTGGCCGGTCCAGTATGACGGCCGTACCCAGCAACGGCGGATGTATGGCACGCGGCCGCTTCACATCGCTTCGCAGCAGCATGCCCGGCATGTTCGCAGTGATCGCCGAATCCGGGCAGTCGTTCGCGCGGCATACCCATGAGCAGTTCGGCATCGGCGTCATCGAGCGTGGCGCCCAGCATTCGCTGAGCGGGCGCGGGCGGGTCGAGGCCGGCCCGGGCGATGTCATCACCGTCAATCCGCGCGAAGTCCACGACGGCACTCCCATCAGCGATGGCGGCCGCTGCTGGCGGATGCTGTATATCGAGCAACAGCTGATGGCGGGTATTGCCGAAGACCTTGATGCAAGCGGCCGTGGCGCCTACGAGTTCTCGAACCCGGTCATCCGCGATGGCCATCTGGCGGATCGGTTCCGCAGGCTGTTCGCGGCCGTTACCGGCATGGCCGCGACCGATGCCCTTCAGCGCGAGGAACTGCTGCTGGGCGTGTTGGCGGCGGCAACGCAGGCAGGCGGGGTCGCGCGGGAACCGCCATCGTTCCCGCCGGCGTTGCTGAAGGCTCGGGCGCGCATCGACGACGACCCGGCGGCACCGGTCAGCTTGGCCGAGCTTGCCGGCGAAAGCGGACTGAGCCGTTTCCAGCTGTTGCGGGCGTTCACCCGTGCCACCGGAATGACGCCGCATGCGTATCTGGTCCAGCGCCGGATCGATCTGGCGCGCCAGCTGATTGCCGCCGGTAGCCCGTTGACCGATGCCGCGCTTGCCAGCGGGTTTGCCGACCAGAGCCATATGACGCGAGTGTTCACCCGCAAATACGGCCTGTCGCCGCGCAGCTTCGCCAACGCCATCGCCTGAGCCGCTGCCGCAATTTCGTTCAAGACCACCCGTGCCGCTGCCTCCAGTCTGGACGTCCGCCAACGTCGATGGAGGTACCCCGATGAAGAACCTGTTGAAGAGCCAGTTGGGACCGGCACTCCTTTGCCTGGCCGGAGTCTGCGCCGCCCCGCAGGCCGCCGCCGGCAGCGCCGAGGAAGTGGTCCGCGCCTATGCCGACGCTGCCAGCCGCAACGATCTGGAGGCGTTTCTGGCGCTGTATGACCCGGATATCCGCAAGTTCCGTTTCCCCGGGGAACTGAGTTCGCAGGGACTGGAACACAACCGCCGCGCGTACGCGCAATCGTTTCCGCGTCATCCGCAGTTGCGCGTCGACATCGTCCAGCTGATCGCGCTGGGAAACAAGGTGATGGTGCATGATCGCGTCAGCGGCCTGCCGGACGGCGCGGTGGTTGACGAGCTCACCGTCTACGAAGTCGACGACGGCCGCATCGTCAACATCATGTATGTGGAGCGGCTGGCGCAGGAGATGCCGCGATGAGCGGGGCCGCCGGGCGCTACGTGCACGGCTACCGGAGCGCGGAAGCCCGCCGCCTGCGCGACCAGGCCGCGGCGCTGGAGGAACTCATCCATGCCGGTACCGTCTACACCGCCGGCAGCGCGGTGCTGGAGGTGGGCTGCGGGGTTGGCGCGCAGACGGTGGCGCTTGCCGGCCGCCATCCGGCGGCGCGCATCACCGCGGTCGACATTTCCGCCGTTTCGCTGGCGCAGGCCCGCGCGCGGGTGGCAGCGGCAGGGTTGGGCAATGTCGAGTTCCTGCAGGCCGACATCCATGCGCTGCCGTTCGCCGCCGCCAGCTTCGACCACATCTTCGTCTGCTTCGTGCTGGAGCATCTGCCGGATCCGGCCTTCGCGCTGTCGCTGCTGAAACCGCTGCTGCGGCCGCGCGGCACCATCACCGTGGTCGAGGGGGATCATGGCTCGGCGTATTTCCATCCGGACAGCGAAGCCGGGCGCGCGGTCATCGCCTGCCAGGTCGAACTGCAGCGCCGCCGTGGCGGCGACGCCTTGCTCGGCCGCCGGCTGTATCCGCTGCTGCGCCAGGCCGGTTTGGCCGGCGTCAGCGTCGAGCCGCGGCTGGTCTACGTGGACGGGAGCCGCCCGGGCCTGGCGGAGGCCTTCACCCGCAATACATTCGCCGCGATGGTGGCAGGCATCGGTGAAGCGGCCATTGCGGAAGGGCTGATCGAACCGGAGCGGTTCGCCGCCGGCATCGAGGCGCTCTGCCGCGCCTGCGAGCCCGATGCGGTGTTCTGCTATACCTTCTTCAAGGCGGTGGCCGCTTGCGCCGATGCGGATCATGACGGCGCCAGGCTGGCGGTAGGCGCTGGCATCGACGCGCCGCAGGCGCCGGGCTCGCGGCTTCGCGCATCGACAGACCCGGCTATCCGGCATGCATGCCCGAGGATGCACCGTATCCGACGGATAACCGCAGGAGCGCCGGCCCGATGCCGGTAGAATCGCCTGTCTCCGAAAGAGGATGCGGGCGATGGACGAACAACGGGCAGGCGAGGCGGGCCAACGAAGCGACAACGCGCCGATGCTCGACAGCGCGGATTTCATCGTCGCCATTCCGGCCCGCTACGCCGCCTCGCGGTTGCCCGGCAAACCGTTGCGGCTGCTGGGCGGCACGCCGCTGGTCATCCATGTGGCGCAACGGGCCATTGCCGCCGGCGCGCGGGAGGTATGGGTGGCCACCGACGACGAACGCATCCGCGATGCCCTGCAGGGCACGCCGGTGCAGGTGGCGATGACTTCGGCGGCGCACGCTTCTGGCAGCGACCGCCTGGCCGAATGCGCGCGCATCGCCGGCTGGTCCGACGAGGCCATCGTGGTCAACCTGCAGGGCGATGAACCGTTCGCGCCGCCGGCGGGCATTCGCGCGGTAGCCGACGCGCTGGCCGCCAGCGGCGCTGAGATGGCGACCCTGGCCACCCCGGTCGAGGATGCCGAGGCGCTGTTCGACCCCAATACGGTCAAGCTGGTGCGGGCAGCCAGCGGCGATGCGCTGTACTTCAGCCGCGCGCCGATTCCCTGGCACCGCGAGGGCTTTGCGCAGAACCGGCAGGCGCTGCCGCCGGGGCAGTGGCTGCGCCATATCGGCATCTACGCCTACCGCACCGGCTTCCTGCAACGCTTCGCGGCGCTGCCGCCGGGCCGGCTGGAACAGGCCGAATCGCTGGAACAGTTGCGGGCGCTGGAAGCGGGGTTCCGCATTGCCGTGGCGCTGACGCCAGAACCGTTCCCGCCTGGTGTCGATACGCCCGAGGACCTGGCCCGGGCCGAAGCGCGGCTGGGCGGCGCATGAAGCTGCTGGTCGTCTGCCTGGGCAACATCTGCCGCTCGCCGATGGCCGAGGGCGCTTTGCGCGCGCAGATTGCCCGCTCGCCGCTGGCGGGGCGGGTGGAAGTGGACTCGGCCGGCACCGGCGACTGGCATGCCGGCCAGCCGCCGGACCGCCGCGCCATCGCCTGCGCGCGCCGCTACGGGGTGGATATTTCCGGCCTGCGCGCACGCCAGCTGGTCGCCGCCGATTTCGAGCGTTTCGATTGGCTGCTGTGCGCCGACCTGCAGAATCTGCGCGATGTGCGGCAGCTGGCGCCGCCGCAGGCGCGGCACAAGGCGGTGCTGCTGCTGGAATGGGCCGGCATTGCCGCCGGCAGCCCGGTGCCGGACCCGTACACCGGCGGCAGCGAGGATTTCGAGCGCACATGGCGACTGGTCGATTCGGCCGCGTCAGCGGTCGTGGCGCGGCTGTTGGCCGGGTGAGTCTGCGGCATAATGCTGCGGACAATGAATATGGATATCGCGCCTGAACTTCCGCAGGGCCTGCAATGGCTCAACGCTCCCGGCGGTTCGCTGCACGAACAGCGCGGACGGATCGTCGCGCTGGCGTTCGTCAATGCCGCCTCGGCCTGGTGCGGGCAGCGGCTGAACGAAATCGCCCAGTTGCAGGCGCGCTATCTGGGGCGCCTGCAGGCGCTGGCGGTGCATGTGCCCCGGTTCGACAGCGAACGCGACCCGCAGCAGGCGCTCAAGCGGCTGCGCCGGCACGGCGTCAGCATGCCTATCGGCCACGACGCCGACTGGGTCGCCTGGCAGCGCTTCGGCATCGAGGCCTGGCCGACCGTGCTGCTGATCGATGGCGAGGGCCATATCCGCCACCGGCTGGTCGGGCTGGAACCGCTGGCGGAGCTGGAGCGAATGGTCGCAACGTTGTGCGACGGACTGCAGTCGCCGCCGGATGACGATCTCGACACCCCGCGGGAACTCCATCCCGAGCCGCGAACGGCGCTGCGGTTTCCGACCGGACTGGCGGTGACCGGCGAGCGCCTGTTCGTTGCCGACAGCGGCCACCACCGCGTGCTCGAGTGCACCCATTCCGGCCGCATCCTGCGCCAGTTCGGCATGAAGGCCGCCGGTTTCGCCGATGGCGAACTGACCCTGGCCGGCTTCTGCCGGCCGCACGGCCTGGTGCTGGAGCGGGAGGCGCTGTATGTGGCCGACACCGGCAACCATGCGCTGCGCCATGTCAATCTGTTCACCGGCACGGTCAATACCTTGTGCGGCAACGGCCGCCCCGGCGACGCGGTCGAAGGCGTGGTGCGGTCGCCGCGCAACGTCGCCCTCAATCACCCGCACGCGCTGGCGCTGGTCAACAACCGGGTGTACCTGGCCCAGGCCGGCGACAACCGGATCTGGAGTTACGACCTGGGTAACCACGAACTGCGCCAGCGCGCCGGGTCCGGCCAGTTGGACGTGCGCGACGGCAGCGGGGCGATGGCCGCCTTTGCACAGCCGGTTGCGCTGGCGGCGGTGCACCAGGCGCTGTACGTCTGCGACGCGGTCGGTTCGGCCGTGCGTTCGATGCAGTTGCGCAGCGGGGTTGTGCAGACGCTGCTGGGCCAGGGCCTGTGGGAATTCGGCAACGAGGACGGCCCGCGCGACACCGCGCGGCTGCAGAACCCGCAGGCCATCGCGCTCAGCCCGGATGCGCCGCAGATGTGGATTGCCGACAGCGGCAACGGCAGCCTGCGCATGCTGCGCCTGGGCGGCGGTGAGCTGACCACGGTGGCGCTGCCGCGGCCGTTGCAGGGGCCGGCGGGGCTGGCGGTGGCGGCCGGTGCGGTCTGGATTGCCGAAACCGACGCCCACCAGGTGTTGCGCTACGACATCGCCAGCGGCGAACTGAGCACAGTCGCCATCGAAGAATGAGCGGCAGCGGAACACCGGACTTCGATGGCAAGGCATACGCCGCGCGGCTCAGCACCGCGCCGGGCGTCTACCGCATGTACGCGGCCGACGACAGCCTGCTGTACGTAGGCAAGGCCGGCGCGCTGCGCAAGCGTGTAGGCAGCTATTTCAGCAACACGCCCAAGGCGCCGCGCACGCTGGCGATGCTGGCGCAGGTGGCGCGGATGGACGTCACCGTCACCCGCACCGAGGCCGAAGCGCTGCTGCTGGAAAACCAGCTGATCAAGTCGCTGGCGCCGCGCTACAACGTGCTGCTGCGCGACGACAAGAGCTACCCCTACGTATTGCTGACCGACCAGGACTGGCCGCGCATCGCCTTCCATCGCGGTCCGCGCGCGGTGCCGGGGCGCTATTTCGGCCCGTATCCGGGCGTCACTGCGGTCCGCGAAACGCTCAACCTGATGCAGAAGCTGTTCAAGATCCGCAACTGCGAGGACAGCGTGTTCCGCAACCGTTCGCGGCCCTGTCTGCAGTACCAGATCGGCCGTTGCAGCGCGCCCTGCGTGGATCTGGTGGCGGCGGAGGAGTATGCCGAATCGGTGCGCCGCGCCGGCCTGTTCCTGGATGGCCGCAGCGACGAGCTGACCGGCGAACTGAGCGCGGCGATGGAGGCGGCCAGCGCCACGCTGGATTTCGAGCAGGCCGCGCGATTGCGCGATCTGATAGCCGCCATCCGCACGCTGCAGGCGCGCCAGTACGTCGACGGCCGCGCTGCGGATCTGGATGTGCTGGCCTGCGTGATGCAGGGCAGTACCGCCTGCGTGCTGCTGCTGGCGTTCCGCGACGGCCGCAACCTGGGCACGCGCACGTTCTTCCCCAAGACCAACGGCGAGGACAGCGCCGAGGAGGTGCTGGGCGCGTTCGTTTCGCAGTACTACGCCGAGCAGACCCCGCCGGCGGAGATCGTGCTGGACCGGCAGATACCCGATGCGGCGATGATCGAAAATGCGCTTGGCGTTTCGGCCAATCGCAAGGTGCAGCTGAAATGGAACGTGCGCAGCGAACGCGCCGGCTATCTGGAACTGGCTCGCCGCAACGCCGAAATCGCGCTGGCCACCGAAATCTCCAGCCGCGGCGCGCAGACCGCGCGCAGCGAAGCGCTGCAGCAGCTGCTGGGCCTGCCGGAGCCGGCCCGGCGCATCGAGTGTTTCGACATCAGCCATACCATGGGCGAGGCGACAGTGGCCTCGTGCGTGGTGTTCGACGCCAGCGGCCCGGTGCGGTCGCAATACCGCCGCTTCAACATCACCGGCATCGAGCCGGGCGACGACTACGCGGCCATGCGCCAGGCCATCGAGCGGCGCTTCCGCCGCGCGTTGGAAGACCATTCCGCCGAAAAGCCGGGCGTGCTGCCGGACGTGCTGTTGATCGATGGCGGCGCCGGGCAACTGGCGCAGGCCAGGGCGGCGCTGGCGGATCTGGGCGTGGACGGGGTGGTGCTGGTCGGCGTGGCCAAGGGCGAGGAGCGCCGCGCCGGCCACGAAACGCTGATCCTGGACGATGGCCGCGAAGTGCGGCCGGGCGCGGCATCGCCGGCGTTGCAGCTGATCCAGCAGGTCCGCGACGAAGCGCACCGTTTTGCCATCACCGGCCACCGCGGCAAGCGGCAGAAGGCGCGCATGACCAGCAAGCTGGAGGATATCGCCGGCATCGGTCCGCGCCGGCGCGCCAGCCTGCTGAAGCATTTCGGCGGACTGGCCGGGCTGAAAGCCGCCGGCGCCGACGAAATCGCCCGTGTCGATGGCATTAACGCCGCACTCGCCGAGCGGATCTACGCTAACCTGCACGGGTTGCCCACGCCGACCACGGGACACGAGTAAGCCTGTAATGAAGTTGACCATCCCCACCTGGCTGACACTGTTGCGGATCATGCTGATCCCGGTGCTGGTCGTGGTGTTCTACCTGCCGTACAAATGGACCAATTTCGGCGCCGCCTTCATTTTCATCCTGGCCGCGGTGACCGATTGGCTGGATGGCTGGATTGCGCGCCGCTATCACCAGTACTCGGCGTTCGGCGCGTTCCTGGACCCGGTGGCCGACAAGCTGATGGTGGCCGTGTCGCTGTTCCTGATCGTGCAGGACAATCCGACCATGTGGATGGCGATCTGGGCCGCGGTCATCGTTGGCCGGGAAATCGCCGTGTCGGCCTTGCGCGAATGGATGGCCGAACTGGGCCAGCGCGCCACGGTCAAGGTTGCCGCGCTGGGCAAAATCAAGACCATCGTGCAGATGGTGGCGCTGGGCTGCCTGTTGTACGCGTCCACCCCGGGCAACATCCAGCGGGCGGATATCTGGCTGGGCGAGTGGGTTTTCGTGATCGGCGACTGGCTGCTGGCCATTGCCGCGTTGCTGACCCTGTGGTCCGGAATCCAGTACCTGCACGCGGCCTGGCCGATTCTGCGCGCGGATGAAAAAAAGGCTGTTGACAGTTCGCGAGATGCAGGTAAAATTTCGCACCTCACCACGCGGGAATAGCTCAGTTGGTAGAGCGCAACCTTGCCAAGGTTGAGGTCGCGAGTTCGAGTCTCGTTTCCCGCTCCAAGACGTGGATCCCTTAGGGAAGTTTCAGAGGGATGGAACAAAACCCCGCTTGCGGGGTTTTGTTTTGTAAGAACCTGTTCGAAGTCTTGCTGCGCTTGCCATCTGGCGCGCGTGCGGTGCTCGAAATGCTCATGTACTGTATGTACACTGCGCTTTTCTGCGCTCCGCCACGCGCCACCTGGCTGCGCTCGCGACAGACTTTGAACAGGTTCGGCGCTTGAAAAGGCGCCTTGATTGCGCCAGTCTGGCGCAGTCGTCACCGGCCTGGTGGCAGAGTGGTCATGCAGCGGACTGCAAATCCGCGTACGCCGGTTCAATTCCGACCCAGGCCTCCATATTTGCCGACGATTCGGCGTAAACCGGCCCTTGCGGCCGGTTTTTGTTTATGCCGGCCGGAGCGGTCCTCAGCGCCTGGCCGCCGCCGGCAACGGCAGGCGCCGCTTTCCAATCGGAGGCGGCTGAGGCAGGCTATCCCCATGCCCGGATGGCGAAATTGGTAGACGCATCGGACTTAAAATCCGCCGGCCGCAAGGCCATGCCGGTTCGATTCCGGCTCCGGGCACCATCTAAGGCCTGTTGCACGCTCGGATGGGACGCGCCGCACGCTGAAACAGGCCTTGCCGCCAACGCGCTCAATCGCGCTTGCGGTTGCGCTCGTCCTCGCGTATCCGGCGGCGCAGGAATACCGCCACCCAGATACCGATGCCGAACATGACAAAGCTGCCGCCTATGGCCAGCCAGCCGACCGGTTCCAACAGTATTTCGCGCAGTATCGGGTGCATGCGTGTTCATCCTTCGGTAGGTGGGCACAGCGTAGTGGCTGGGCAGAACCGGGCATTGACTTCAATCAATCGCCATCCCTCTTGGGGGCACCCCGGGGGGGGGAGGGGGATGCGACTCGGCCGGTTCGAACCGGGACTTGCCGCAAACCAATAGAATCGGGTGCCGGATACGCTTGGCCGAGCGCCGGGCCGCCCCGACTTTCCTGGCCATGGAGTTCCGATGGGACGCTATCTTGCATACGCCGCCAGCCTGCTGCTGACCTTGTTGACGCTGGCGCTGGCCCTGCGCTGGCCGCAGTGGGGTTGGGCGACGCTGGTCTTTGGCCTGCTGGCGCTGCTGGGCAGCTGGGACCTGCTGCAGACCCGCAGCACGCTGCGGCGCAACTATCCGATCCTGGCGCATTTCCGCTACGGGCTGGAATCGGTGGGCCCGGAAATCCGCCAGTACTTCATCGAAGGCGATACCGCCGAGGTGCCGTTCTCGCGCCAGCAGCGTTCGCTGGTGTACCAGCGCGCCAAGGGCGTGATGGATGTGGTGCCGTTCGGCAGCCAGCAGGACGTCTACAGCGTCGACTACGAGTGGATCAACCATTCGATGGCGCCGGCCTCGATCGATTCGCATGACTTCCGCATCGTGATCGGCGCGGCCTGCGCGCAACCGTATTCGGCCAGCGTGTTCAACATCTCGGCGATGAGTTTCGGATCGCTGTCGGCCAACGCGGTGCGGGCGCTCAACGAAGGGGCGCGGCGCGGCAACTTCTACCACGATACCGGCGAAGGTTCGATATCGCCCTACCACCGCGAGAAGGGCGGCGACCTGGTCTGGGAAATCGGTTCGGGCTACTTCGGCTGCCGCGACGAGCATGGCCGGTTCAGCGAGGCGCGCTTTGTCGAGAATGCGCAGACGTCGCAGGTCAAGATGATCGAACTGAAGCTGTCGCAAGGCGCCAAGCCGGGCCATGGCGGGGTGTTGCCGGCGGTCAAGGTCAGCCGGGAAATCGCCGCCACGCGCGGCGTTCCGATGGGCCATGACTGCGTGTCGCCGGCCAGCCATTCGGCGTTTTCCACGCCGGTGGGCCTGCTGCAGTTCGTCGCCCGCCTGCGCGAGTTGTCCGGCGGCAAGCCGACCGGCTTCAAGCTGGCCATCGGCCATCCATGGGAGTGGTTCGGCATCGCCAAGGCCATGCACGAAACCGGATTGCTGCCGGATTTCATTGTCGTGGACGGCGCCGAAGGCGGTACCGGCGCGGCGCCGGCCGAGTTCATCGACCATGTCGGCGTGCCGATGCACGAGGCGCTGCTGCTGGTGCACAACACGCTCATCGGGCTGGGCCTGCGCGACCGCATCCGCATCGGTGCGGCCGGCCGCATCACCAGCGCCTTCGACATCGCCAGGACCATGGCGATGGGGGCGGACTGGTGCAATGCCGCGCGCGGTTTCATGTTCGCGCTGGGCTGCATCCAGTCGATGAGCTGCCACACCGACCGGTGCCCGACCGGCGTGGCCACCCAGGATCCGCGGCGCTGGCGCAGCCTGGACGTGGCGGACAAATCCGTGCGCGTGCAGCAGTTCCATGACAACACGCTGAAAGCGCTGCGCGACATGCTGTGCGCCGCCGGCCTGGAGCATCCGCAGCAACTGGGGCCGGAGCACATCCTGCGCCGGGTCTCGCCGACCGAGGTGCGTTCGCTGGCATCGATTTACCGGTTCGTCGAATTTGGCGAGTTGCTGGACCGTATTCCTGCGCATGCGGTGTTCCGCGACTTCTGGGCCGATGCGCGCAGCGACAGTTTCGCCGCGCCGCGCAAGGTCAGCGCGCTGTGCGATTCGAAGGACCGGTAACGGGCGGAGACTGCGGCAGGGTGGCGCCGGGCGCCGCCCGCCCGAGCGCCGCTACCGGTCCAGCAGTTCCAGCACCCGCTCCGGTGGCCGGCCGATCGTCGCGCGGCCGGCGTGGACAAAGATGGGGCGTTCGATCAGGCGCGGGTGCGCGGCCATGGCGGCAATCAGGGCCTCGTCGGCCAGGGAGGCGTCGGCCAGCCCCAGCGCGGCGTACTCGGCTTCGCCGGTACGCAGCAGGGCACGGGCGGGCAGGCCCAGCAGGGCCAGCAGTTCCCGCAGCGCGGCCGCGGAAGGCGGCTGCTGCAGATAGGGCACAAGCTGCGGCTGGATGCCATGGGCGGCCAGCAGATCCAGCGCCGCGCGCGACTTGGAACAGCGGGGGTTGTGGTACAGCAGGGTCCGGTTCATCCGGCCAGTCTAATCCGATTGACCAAAGCCGCCGGCCCCATTACCATTTGCGCCCCGAACATCGGGCGGTTAGCTCAGCGGTAGAGCACTGCTTTCACACGGCAGGGGTCACAAGTTCAAACCTTGTACCGCCCACCATATTGGCCTCTCGGCCAGGAAACGAAGCCACCCCTGCGGTGGCTTTTTTTCGCCCGCCATCTTCACATCCTGCCGCTTGCCTGCGGCAAAGCGCCGTCGCTACTCTCGGCCGTCGACAAGACAAGATGGGAGAAGGAAATGAACGAACTGCTTAGCGGTGGCATGGGCATCCTCGGCATCGTCATCTTCGTTTTTCTGCTGGCGCTGGCGATCCTGTGGTTTCTGTTGCCGTTCGCGATTTTCGGCACCAAGGACAAATTGAATGCACTGATTGCCGAAAGCCGCCAAATCAATGCCGAACTGGCGCGGGTAACGGCCGAACTGCAGGCCACGCGCGCGTTGATCGCGACGCCGCGGGCGGTAGCGGCGGCGCCGCTGCCCGGCGAGCGGCCGATTCTCTGAGCCGCCGTTTTCGGTCTGCCGCGCCGCCATTTCCGCCGCACAAAAAAACACGCCACCCGAAGGTGGCGTGATGGCTGCAATAGCGGCCGTGGTTACTTGCCGGCGTTGCCGGTGGCCGGGGCGGTCAGGCCGCGTTTTTCCAGCAGCGGTTCGATCTTGGGGTCATGGCCGGCGAAATCGCGGAAGATCTTCATCGCGTCCTGGCTGCCGCCCTGCGACAGCAGGGTCTTGCGGAAATGGTCGCCATTGGCGCGGGTCAGGCCGCCATTGTTCTTGAACCATTCCACGCTGTTGGCGTCCAGCACTTCCGACCAGATGTAGGCGTAGTAGCCGGCCGAGTAGCCGCCCATGATGTGGCTGAAGTAGGGCGTCTTGTAGCGCGGCGGCACCGGCGGGTAGTTGATGCCGTCGGCGGTCAGCGCGTCGGCCTCGAACTTCATCACGCCGGCGGCAGCGGGCACCTGATCGGCGGTGATCTGGTGCCAGCGCTGGTCCAGCATGGCCGCGCCCAGGTACTCGGTGGTCTTGAAGCCTTCGTTGAACTTGGAGGCGGCGATCACCTTGTCCAGCAGCGCCTGCGGCAGCGGTTCGCCGGTCTGGTAGTGCTTGGCGTAGTTCTGCAGGATCGACGGCCAGTCGGCCCACATCTCGTTGACCTGCGACGGGTACTCGACGAAATCGCGCGGCACGCTGGTGCCGCTGAAGTACGGATACTTCACGTTGGAGAACATGCCATGCAGGGCGTGGCCGAATTCATGGAACGTGGTGGTCACCTCGTCCCAGGTCAGCAGGGTCGGTTCGCCGGCCGGCGGCTTGGGGATGTTGAGATGGTTGGCCACCACCGGCTGAAGGCCGCTCAACGCCGACTGCGATACGTAGGAGTTCATCCACGCGCCGCCGCGCTTGGATTTGCGCGCGTACATGTCGGCGATGAAGATGGCCAGTTGGCTGCCGTCTTCGTTGAACACGTCATAGACGGTCACGTCAGGATGGTAGACCGGCAGGTCGGTGCGCTTCTTGAAGCTCAGCCCGTACAACTGGTTGGCGGCGTAGAAGACGCCGTTTTCCAGCACGTTGTTGAGTTCGAAGTAGGGCTTGAGCTGCGATTCGTCGAAGTCGTACTTCTCCGCGCGCACTTTTTCGGTGTAGAACGCCCAGTCCCACGGCTCCAGCTTGAAGCTGGGCTCGCCCTTGGCGGCCTGCTCCTTGTCGATCATCGCCTGCAGATCGGCGGCTTCGCGCTGGGCGTTGGCCACGGCGGCCGGGGCCAGCTGGCCGAGCATCGCGTTGACCGCTTCCGGCGTGCGCGCGGTCTGGTCTTCCAGGCCGTAGGCGGCGTGGTTGGGGTAGCCCAGCAGCTTGGCGCGGTTGGCGCGCAGCTTCATCACCTTGCTGACGATTTCGCGGTTGTCGTATTTGCCGCCCTTGCTGCCGCGGCTGACCGAGGCCTCGTGCAGGCGCTGGCGCAGCGCGCGGTTGGTCAGCTGCGACTCCGGCGGCTGGCCGGTGGTGTTGAGCAGGGTCAGCACGTACTTGCCTTCCAGGCCGCGCGACTTGGCCTCGTTGGCGGCAGTGGCGATCTGGGCTTCGGTCAGACCGTCCAGTTCCTCGGCGCTGTCGACGATCACGGCCGATTCATTGACCTCGTCCAGCACGTTCTGGCTGAACTGGGTGCCCAGGCTGGCCAGTTCGGCATTCATCTGCTTGAGCGTGGCCTTGTCGGTTTCGGACAGGTTGGCGCCGGCGCGGACGAACTGGGTGTGGTAGCGCTCGATCAGGCGTACGCCTTCGGCGTCCAGACCCAGCGAGTCGCGCTGCTCGTACAGCGCCTTGATGCGCGCGAACAGCCTGGGATTGAGGTTGATGGCATCGCCGTGGGCGGCGAACCTGGCCGAGTAGTCAGCGCGCAGCTTGTTGCGGGCATCGTTGGTGTCGGCCCCGACCAGGGCGAAGAACACGGTGGTGGCGCGGTCCAGCACCTGGCCGCTTTTTTCCAGCGCGATGATGGTGTTGTCGAAGGTTGCCGCCTCGGGATTGTTGGCGATGGCCTCCACTTCCTTCAGCTGCTCGGCCATGCCGGCGTCGAAGGCGGGGCCGAAATCGCTGTCGGCGATCTTGTCGAACTGCGGGTAGTGCAGCGGCAGCGGGCTTTCGGCAAAGAAGGGATTGGCCGCCTGGGCGGTCTGTGAGGCCGGGGTGGCGGCCTGGCTGTAGGCGGGCATGGCGAGTCCAAGGGTCGCGGCAAGCGCGATGGCGAGGCGGGTGGTCATGAAACGCAACTTCCTTCCAGATATGGTCCATCAAGGGTAACCCAAGGGTCCGCTGCCAACCCATGACGAAAGGCATAGGCGGCAGCGCCCCGGGGCGGCCATGCTGCGGATTGGACTGCCGCCTGGAGGAAGAGAACCGTGAAGCCGAGCCTCGCCGTTTGTCTGCTGCTGTTTTCCTCTCCGCTGATGGCGGCCGAAACCATACGCTATGTGGCACTGGTCGATGGCGGCACCCAGGCCGGCAGCCAGGTGGTCGTCCATGGCGATGATGGCGTCACCCGGGTCGATTTCATCTTCAAGGACAACGGCCGCGGGCCGGAACTGAAGGAAGAGTACGAACTGGCCGAGGATGGCACTTTCAAGCGCTACCAGGTCAAGGGCAGCTCCACCTTCGGTGCGCCGGTGGATGAAACCTTCACCCGCGATGGCGATACCGGTCGCTGGAAATCCACTTCCGATCAGGGCGAGCACCGCTTTTCCGGCACCGCGCTGTACACGCCGCTGGGCGGCACGCCGCAGAGCTCGTCGGTGGCGATAGCGGCGTTGGCGCGGCGTGCCGACGGCAGGCTGCCGCTGGTTCCCAGCGGCGCGCTGAGCGCGCGCAAGGTCGCCAGCACCGAGGTCGCCAATGGCGCGGACAAGCGCCAGGCGGAGCTGCTGGCGCTGACCGGCATCGGCCTGACGCCGACGTTCGTATGGGTGACCGCTGGAGCGCAGCCGCGGCTGTTTGCCTACATCTTCCCCGGTTTTCTGCAGCTGATCGAAGACGGCTGGCAGGGCAATGCCGACGCCTTGGAGAAGATCCAGAAAGACGCCGAAGGCGAGGCGCTGGCGGACATGCAGAAGCGGCTGGCCCGTCCGTTGGCCGGCACCACGCTGATTCGCAATGCGCGCATCTTCGACAGCGAGAACGCCGTGCTCGGCGATGCCGCCGACGTGGCGGTACGCGACGGCCGCATCGTATCGGTCGGGCCTGCCGGAAGCGCCAGCGTGGACGCGCAACAGGTGGTGGATGCCGCAGGCCGCGTACTGCTGCCGGGCCTGTACGACATGCACGCCCATGCCGGGCGCTGGGACGGCGGCCTGCAACTGGCAGCCGGTGTGACCAGCATGCGCGACATGGGCAACGACAATGCGACCCTGCAGCAGTTGATGGCCGAGCAGAAGGCCGGCACCCTGCTTTCGCCGCAGGTGATAGCCGCCGGATTCATCGAAGGCGAAAGCAAGATGTCCGCGCGCCACGGCTTTGTGATCAAGGACCTGGCCGAAGCGAAGAAGGCAGTGGACTGGTACGCCGACAACGGCTACCCGCAGGTCAAGATCTACAACTCGTTCCCGAAGGAACTGCTGCGCGAAACCGCCGCGTATGCGCACCAGCGCGGACTGCGCGTCAGCGGCCACGTACCGGCTTTCATGCGCGCGCAGGAGGTGGTGGAGCAGGGCTACGACGAGCTGCAGCACATCAATCAGCTGCTGCTGAATTTCTTCGTTACCCCCGAAACCGACACCCGCACGCTGGAGCGGTTCTATCTGGTGGCCGAGAAGACCGACGGCCTGGATTTCGACTCCAGGCCGGTGCAGGACTTCATTGCGTTGCTGGCGGAAAAGAAGATCGTCGTGGACCCGACCCTGGCCACGTTCGAATTCCTGCATCAGCGCGAAGGCCAGCTGTCGCCCATCGTTGCCGATGTGGCCGAACACCTGCCGCCGGACGTGCAGCGCAGCCGCCGCGCCGCCGAGATGAACATCCCCGACGACGCCACCGGTGCGCGCTACAAGCGTTCGTTCGACAAGCTGGTCGATTTTGTCGGCCGCATGTACCGCGCGGGCGTACCGCTGGTGGCCGGCACCGACGAACTGCCCGGTTTCACCTTGCAGCGCGAACTGGAACTGTACGTGCAGGCCGGGCTGACGCCGGCCCAGGCGCTGCAGGTGGCGACCTGGAACGGCGCCAAGTACAGCGGCACGTTGGCCGACAGCGGTTCCATCGCGCCCGGCAAGCAGGCGGATCTGATCCTGGTCGACGGCGACCCGACCCGCGATATCGCCGACATCCGCAAGGTGGCGCTGGTGATCCAGCGCGACAAGGCCTATTACCCCGGCGAGATCCATCAGGCGCTGGGCATCGAACCTTTTGCGCCGGCGGTGCAGGTGCAGACGACGGCGACCGCGGCCACGCGCTGAAGCGAAAACCGGGATTGTGGGCTAGGGCATGTGGAATGTGGGAGCCGTGCCGGCATGCCGGCACGGGTCAGTCGCGATGAAGCTTTACCGATAGGCCGTCGCGACTGATGTCGCTCCTACAAGCGATGAGCAGTGCTAAGCCAGCACCTCGTAGCGGCGCACGATCCAGGACAGCTCATACAGCAGCGCGGCCACCGCGAAGCTGCCGTGGTAGGCGGGCCGGCGGGTGGCGATGGCGCCGATGCAGGCGACCACGTACGCCGCATTGCGGAACCAGTATTCGCCGCCCAACTGGTGCAGATATCCGGCCCCTTTGATGGCGGTGTCGCCGAGATCCACGACGAACATCACCGCCAGCAGGCCGAAGAACCAGTGCCGGCGCGTGTAGAAATAATCGCGGTAGTCCTGATAGTCGTCCACGCTTTCGGGAAATATCAGCGCGCACAGCAGGTACAGCAGCAATGCGTACAGGGTGACGAAGAAATACAGATTGAAATCCCAATGCGCCTGATGCGCCAGGCGGAACTCCCACCACCAGAAATGCAGCAGGTAAATGAACATGAAAAGCGCCCATGCCAGATGCACCCAGTAGACCCTGCGCGCCTTGGGCCGTTCGACGATCTTGGCCAGATTGCGCAACAGATGGGTCAATCCCAGGCCGACGATCATCCCCAGCAGGATGCGGACGTGGACGTAGAGGGTGGCCATCGATGAGGGATCGGGGGCGTGCTGCATCGTCGGCTCCGAGCTGGACAAGGCGTCGGCAAGGCTAGAGCATTTTCGTATCGGCTGCTCGGAACCGGTAACCGGTAACCGACAGCGGCGGGCGGAAAGCGGGAGCATTTGATATCGGATGTCTGTTCGAATCGACAATCCGGCCTCATCCCGGGCGCAGGGCCGGGATGACGATTCTGTCGCGACTGGGGCGCAAGGGTTCTGCCGGCCCATGGGGCGGCTCCCCGGCGGCACGCAGCTTGCCCAATACGGGCAGGCGGTGTCTGATAGCGCAAATCCCAGGGAGACGGCCATGACCACTGCATACGATTTTTCCGCCACGGACATCGACGGTTCGGAGCGTCCGCTGTCCGACTATCGGGGCAAGGCGTTGCTCATCGTCAACGTCGCATCCAAGTGCGGCTTCACTCCGCAATACGCCGGTCTGGAGCAGCTGTGGCGCGATTACCAGGACCGCGGCCTGGTGGTGCTGGGGTTTCCCTGCGACCAGTTCGGGCATCAGGAGCCGGGCGACGAAGCCGAGATCCGCAGTTTCTGCTCGCTGAATTATGACGTCAGCTTTCCGATGTTCGCCAAGATCGAGGTCAATGGCGACGGCACCCATCCGCTGTGGCAGTGGTTGAAGCAGCAGAAGAGCGGGCTGTTGGGTATTTCCGCCATCAAATGGAATTTCAGCAAGTTCCTGATTGGTCGCGACGGCAAGGTGATCAAGCGTTACGCCCCAACCGACAAGCCCGAATCGCTGGCCGGCGATATCGAAAAGGTGCTGGGATCATGAAGAACCTGCGAACACCAATGCCCGGGTAGGAGCGGCCTTTTCGCGGGATCTTTCGCTGTTCGGGTGCTGTTGAGAGGCCCGCGCCGGGGACGGCGTTCCCACGCCGACTATGGCGAATCGAAGACGCCTACTTCTCGACGAATGCGCGCTCGAAGACGTAGTGGCCGGGCGTGCCGATGCGCGGTGCGGCGACAAAGCCGCGGCCATCCAGCAGCACCCGGAAATCGGCCAGCATCTGCGGGCTGCCGCAGATCATCGCGCGGTCGCGTTCGGCATCCAGCGGTTCGATGCCCAGCGTGCGCATCATTTCGCCGCTGGCCATCAGATCGGTCAACCGGCCGTGGTTGCGGAAGGCGTGCCGGGTCACCGCCGGGTAATAGAGCAGCTTCTGGCGAATGACCTCGCCCAGGAACTCGTGCTGCGGCAGTTCCTTCTCGAAATAATCGCGATAGGCCAGATCGGCTTCGTTGCGCACACCATGGGTCAGGATGACGCGTTCGAAGCGCTCGTAGGTTTCCGGGTCCTTGATGATCGACAGCCACGGCGCCAGGCCGGTGCCGGTACCCAGCAGGTACAGGTTGCGGCCGGGATGCAGATCGCTGATCAGCAGCGTGCCGGTGGGCTTGCGACCAATCAGGATGCTGTCGCCGGGCTGGATGTGCTGCAGGCGCGAGGTCAGCGGGCCGTCGGGCACCTTGATGCTGAAGAACTCCAGTTGCTCTTCCCAGTTGGCGCTGGCGATCGAATACGCGCGCATCAGCGGCTTGGTTTCGGTCTGCAATCCGATCATCACGAACTGCCCGTTGTCGAAACGGAAGCCGTCGTCGCGGGTGGTGGTGAAGCTGAAGTAGTCGTCGGTCCAGTGGCGGACGTCCAGCACCGTCTCGGTGCCAAAAGCGGATGACATGGGGAGGAGCGCATCGGGTCGAGTCAGTCGCGTATTGTAGCCCACTGCCGCAGGCCGGCCTTGATCCTGCTCAATGCGTCCGACCGCGCCGCGACGACGGTTCGATCGCATGATGACCAACGCGCCGCAGCGCGTCCGGATGCGAACAAGATGGCTGCGCGCGGCCAACCGGCAGGTGCTCGCGATTCACCCGTGCCGGCACGGCTCCTGCGAGAGCTGCACAAAAGAAAAAGAGCGCCGGAGCGCTCTTTTTCTGTGCCGGTATCAACCGTGCTGGCCGCCGCCGCGCGGACCGCGGTTGCCGCCGCCGGGGCGGCCGCCCGGCCCGCGGGGGCCACGCGGACCGGTGTGCTGCGGCCGGTTGCCGCCGCCCGGGCGGCCCTGCGGCCGCGGACCGCGCGGTTGGCCGTACGGGCTGAAACCGGGGTTGGCGTGGTCGGAGGGAAAGCTGGGGGCATTGCCGGGATGGCCGTAGGGCTTTGCGCTGCGCTGTTGTCCCTGCGCGCCGCGCGGGCCGCGTTCGGCGTTGAAGCCGCTGCGGTCATTGCCGAAGCGATCGCCGCCGAAACCGCCGCCGCCCTGGCCGCGTTCGCCATAGGGCGAGCCGGTGCGTTTGGCGCCTGCCCCGGGGCGGCCGCCCGGCTTGCCGCCATAGGGCTTTTTGGGGCCTTGCGGGCCGGCATTGCGGTGGCCGCTGGGGCCGGTGTCCACGCCTTCGGGCACATACCAGCTGCGGAACGCGGCCGGATTGCCATCGGGCAGCGGCTTGGGGCCCTTGGCGGGGCGCGACTTGAACGGTTTCTGCGACTGCTTGGCCGCCGCTTCGCCGCTGACGGTCAGGCCGCCATGGGGCTTCTTGCCGCGGCCACGGCCACGGTCTTCGCGCACATGATCGAAACGGCGCAGTTCGCGCCCTTCGTCGGCGACGTTGTGGCCGTTGACGTAAGCCTGGCTGCGGCCGTCGCGGGAAACATGCACGGTCGCCTTGGCGGCCTTGCGCTGGCCGATGACCGGCTGCAGCGTCAGCGCGGCCGGCGCGCCGTCTTCCAGGCCCAGTTCCTTGCGCAGCGCTTCGACCTGCGCATCCGACAGTTCCTGCGACTGGCCGCGCAGCAGCGGCTGCGGCAGCGCGACCTTGCCGTAGCGGGTGCGCTTGAGCCGGCTGACCTGGCAGCCCTGCGATTCCCACAGGCGGCGCACTTCGCGGTTACGGCCTTCCTTGACCACCACGCGGAACCAGTCATGCGAATCGGTGCCGCCGATGCGCTCGACCTCGTCGAACTTGGCCGGGCCGTCTTCCAGCGCCACGCCGCGGCGCAGCCGGTCGACCAGATTGTCCGGTACGGTTTCCTGGCCTTCCGGCGCGCGCACGCGCACCACGTATTCGCGTTCGACCTCGTAGGACGGATGCATCATCGCATTGGCCAGCTCGCCGTCGGTGGTCAGCAGCAGCAGGCCGGTGGTGTTGATGTCCAGGCGGCCGATGGCGATCCAGCGCGCGCCCTTCAAGGCCGGCAGCGCTTCGAAAATGGTCGGGCGGCCTTCGGGATCTTCGCGCGTGGTCACTTCGCCTTCGGGTTTGTTGTAGATCAGCACGCGCGACGGTTCGGTCAGCGCGCTGGCGACAAAGGTCTTGCCATCGAGCTCGATGCGGTCGCCGCCCTTGACCGACATGCCGGTCTGCGCGACTTCGCCGTTGACCTTGACCAGGCCATCGGCGATGCGCTGTTCCAGCGCGCGCCGCGAGCCCAGGCCGGCCTGCGCCAGCACCTTGTGCAGGCGCTCTTCCAGCCTGGCGGTGGTTTCGCCGCCATCGGCGCCATCGCGCTTGAGCGAGAGTTTGTTACGGGGGGTAGTGCTCATTGATTCTGCTCCGACGGTGCCCGGCTTTCCTCATCGGAATCGGCGGCGTCGTCATCTTGGGTGGGGTTGTCTTGGTGGGGGGCGCCGGCCGGTTCGCCGGTATCGTTTGGCTGGCCGTCATCGCCGGCAACGTCTTCGGCGCCGGCGGTGGAGGTGCTGTGCCGGAGGTCGTCTTCCTGCTGTCCGTCGGCGAGGCTGTCGTCGGCGACCTGCGGGTTGGCGCTGTCGTCGCCGGCATCGCCGCTTTCGTCTGCGGAGGCTCCAGCGTCCGCCCGGTCTTCCGTACCGGCGCCGGCGTCTTCGGCGGGGCCATCGCCGGAGGCGATGCTGATCGGCAGCGGCGCGTCATCCAGTTGCAGCTGCGGTTCCAGTTCGCCGATGTCCTTGAGTTCGGACAGCGGCGGCAGTTCGTCCAGCCGCTTGAGGCCGAAATAGTCCAGGAAGCCCTTGGTGGTGCCGAATAGCGCCGGTTTGCCGGGCACGTCGCGGTGGCCGACCACGCGGATCCATTCGCGCTCTTCCAGCGCCTGGATGATGTTGCTGCTGACCGCCACGCCGCGAACCTGTTCGATCTCGCCGCGGGTGATGGGCTGGCGATAGGCGATCAGCGCCAGCGTTTCCAGCGTGGCGCGGGTGTACTTGGTCTTGCGTTCGGTCCAAAGGCGGGCGACCCAGGCGTGCACGTCGGCCTTGACCTGGTAGCGGAAGCCGGACGCCACCTCGACCAGCTCCACGCCGCGGTCGGCGCAGGCTTCGCGCAGCTGTTCCAGCGCCTGTTCGACGCTGCCGGGCGGAGCGGGCTGTTCTTCGGGGAACAACCCATGCAGTTGCGCCAGTGTCAGCGGCTGGGTGGCCGCCAGCAGGGCGGCTTCGACAATGCGATTGATCAACGCTTGATCCATGCGGAAGTGGCTTGCGGATGCGGTTGCGGTAGGAAGGGTCAGACTTCGTCGTTGGCGGCGTCGCCATCGTCGAACTCGCTGGAGAACTGCAGCGGCTCGTTGGTGTTGTTCAGCGCCAGCGACTTGACGTAGATGGGCGCCAGGGGAGCTTCCTGGACGATGTCCAGCAACTGCTCCTTGGCCAGTTCCAGCATGGCCAAAAAGGTCACCAGCACGCCCAGCTTGCCTTCCTCGGCGGTGAACATCGACTCGAAGCGGTGGAACCGGCCGTCTTCCAGCCGGGTCAGCACATCGCCCATGCGCTGGCGCACGCTGAGCGCTTCGCGCTTGATGGCGTGGCCGGTGTACAGCTCGGCCCGCTTTAGCACGTCGTACAGCGCCAGCAGCATCTCGCGCAGTTCCACCGGCGGCGGCAGTTTTACCGAGGCGCGGTCCGGCACATGCGCCTGCACCGGCGTGGTGTCGCGGTCCTGGCGGGGCAGGGCATCCAGGTCTTCGGCGGCCTGCTTGAAGCGTTCGTATTCCTGCAGGCGGCGGACCAGTTCGGCGCGCGGGTCGCCTTCCTCGCCTTCCTCGGTCACCGGCCGCGGCAGCAGCATCCGCGACTTGATCTCGGCCAGGATGGCGGCCATGACCAGGTATTCGGCCGCCAGCTCGAACCGCAGCTCCTGCATCACATTGATGTAGTTCACGTACTGGCGGGTGATTTCCGCCACCGGAATGTCCAGGATGTCCAGGTTCTGCCGGCGGATCAGGTACAGCAGCAGATCCAGCGGGCCTTCGAAGGCATCCAGGATGACTTCCAGCGCATCCGGGGGAATATACAGATCCTGCGGGATCTGCAGCACCGGCTGCCCATGCACCACCGCCAGCGGCATTTCCTGCTGCTGGGGGGACTGGCGCTGGGTTTGTGGATTCGCGTCTTGCGCGAGGTCGGAGCTCATCAAAAGAAAGCCGTAGTGCTACTCAAGCCGTAGGTGGCAGGCGTCACGCGGTGGGGGCGTCGCGTTTCCGGCACTGCACGAAATCTGCGCCGCCATTGCGAACGCATTCCCTGTACATCAACAAGCAAGCACGCCGCAGAAGTCGTTGCGGCGGCAGACAGCGGGAGGTGGTCGGGCCCGGGCGGTGTGGGGCAGCGAATCGGTCGTCGTGAAGGGCGGCGGGCGGGCCGGTTCGGGACGGGCCGCTGCTTCCGGCCGTGCAACGGGACAAAGAGTAAGCGCTGACGCGCGCGCTGTCCAGCACCCGGCGGGCGGGAGGGGCACGTACAATTCAGGCCCCGCCGCCATCAGCAATGGAGAACGCCGGATGTGGTACGCCATCGAAGGCTATGACGCCCCCGACGCCCTGCCCAGGCGGCTGGCGGCAAGGCCGCAGCATCTGGCGCGATTGACCGCGTTGCGCGACCAGGGACGGCTGTTGCTGGCCGGCCCATGTCCGGCCATCGATGCCGAAGACCCGGGACCGGCCGGTTACAGCGGCAGCATCGTGATTGCCGAATTCGATTCGCTGGAGGCCGCCCGGGCCTGGGCCGAGGCCGATCCATATGCCGTCGCCGGCGCGTACGCGCGGGTGGAGGTGCGGCCTTTCCGGCGGGTATTGCCGTGAGCCGGGTCGAACGCATCCGTGCCGCGCTCCAGGACGCCTTCGCCCCGTCCCGGCTGGAGGTCGTGGACGACAGCCACCGCCATGCCGGCCACGCCGGAGCCCGTGACGGGCGCGGACATTTCAACGTCGAAATCGTCAGCCAGGCCTTCGCCGGCCTGTCGACGCTGGCCCGGCACCGGCGGGTCTATGCCGCACTTGGGGACATGATGACCACCGACATCCATGCCCTGTCGATACAGGCCATGACGCCGGACGAGGCCAGGTAGGACCGCCGCTGTCCTGCTGGTCCGGGATGCTGCGTCGCAGCAGCCATTTCGACCCCGGAAGGCTTTCAAGTCATTAATTATTAAGGATTTTCTGGCGCAATGCCGGTTGGCTTTACAGAGCGTTATGAAAACGTTTACAGTCCGCGCCACCAGAGCAGTCACAGCCGCGGAGGGCGGTAGATGGCGCGAACCGCAGTCACCATCAAGGATGTTGCCCGTGAGGCCCGGGTTTCCGTGGCCACGGTGTCGCGCGCGCTGAACGGCCACGACAATGTCGCCGAGGCGGTCCGCCAGCATGTGATTGCCACCGCCGACCGTCTGCGCTACCAGCCGCATGCGGCCGCCCGCAGCCTCAGCAGCCGGCGCACCCAGACCATCGGCGTGGTGCTGCCGGACCTGTATGGGGAGTTCTTTTCCGAACTGATCCGCGGCATCGACCAGGTCGCCCGCGCGCACCGCCAGCACCTGCTGGTCTCCAGCTACCACGGCCTGCCGGAAGAGCAGGGCGAGGCGCTACGCGCGATGCGCGGGCGGGTGGACGGCCTGCTGGTGCTGTCGCCGTACTCCGAACGTCCGGGGTTTCTGACCGACAACCTGCCGTCGTCGCTGCCGGCCGTGCTGATCAACACCAATCTGCCGGGCACCGATTACCCGGTGCTGAGCATCGACAACTATGGCGGTGCGGTGGCGATGATGGAACATCTGATTGCGGCCGGGCACCGGCGCATCGCCTTCATTTGCGGCCCGGAAAACAATTTCGATGCGCGCGAACGCCTACGCGGCTATCGCGACGCATTGAAGAAGGGATTGCCGGATGCCGCGCCCTGGGAGTTGCCGGGCGATTTCGACGAAGCTTCCGGCTACGAAGCGGCAAGGCGCATCCTGCAGGCCGAGGAGCGTCCGGATGCGGTTTTCGCCGCCAACGACATGATGGCGCTCGGCTGTCTTTACGCCTTCAACCAGGCCGGCCTGCGGGTGCCGGCCGATATCGCCCTGGCCGGTTTCGACGACATTCCGCTGGCGCGTTTCGTTCACCCCACCTTGACCACGATGAAGGTCAATATTGCCGGATTGGGTGGCGGAGCCATGCAATGCCTCCTGCACTCGATCGATGCCAGGGACTCCACGCCGGCGGCGTCGCAGACCCTGGTCCCCGAGCTGATGGTCCGCGATTCCAGCGTACCGCCGCCGCGGAAACCGGAACCCACGAAAAAGTAGATGCGCCGATGAGGCGCCGTGTTTTTGTCCTTGGATGTAAACGATTACATAACTGGCCACACCGACTTGTATCCCTTGGGAGGGAAATGTCATGAAGCAATCGCGTAACCGGATTCACCGGCCGAACCGCAAGCTGCTGACTTGCGCACTGGCCAGTTGCCTGGCGCTGGCCGCACCGTCGGTGCTGGCCCAGTCCACCGCCGCGACCATCCGCGGCCAGGTGATGGCCGATTCCGCACCCGCCACCGATGCGCGGGTGACGGCCACCAACATCAATACCGGTTTGACCAGGAGCGTGCAGGCCAACGCCAATGGCGGCTATTCGCTGGGCGGCCTGCCGCCGGGCAGCTACCGGATTGACGTCACCGCGGCCGGCCAGACCACCAGCAGGACGGTGACCGTCGCGGTCGGCCAGACCGCGACGCTGAACCTTGGCGTGGGCGGAGTGGCGGAAACGGCGGCGCCGGGCGCGACGACGGATCTTGAGACGGTGAGGGTGACGGCGGATCAACTTGTCGAGACCAGAACTTCTGAAGTTGCCACCTATATTTCGCAGAAGCAGATTGAAGCCCTGCCCCAGGGCACTCGGAACTTCCTAGCCTTTGCCGATACGGTGCCTGGCATGCAGTTCACACAGGGCTCGGATGGTTCTACACGCCTGCGTTCTGGTGCGCAAAGCGCGAACGGCATCAATGTCTTCATCGATGGCGTGGGACAGAAGAACTACGTCCTGCCTGGCGGCATCAGCGGCCAGGACTCCACGCGCGGCAATCCTTTTCCGCAGTCGGCCATTGGCGAGTACAAGGTCATTACGTCGAACTACAAGGCAGAGTACGACCAGCTCAGCAGCGCGGCCATTACCGCCGTGACTCGTTCAGGCAGCAATGAATTCGGTGGCAGCTTCTTCTGGGACAGGACGTCGACCGATTGGCGGCAGCCGTTAGAAAGCGGCGAGAATCCGGAGTTCAAGGAGGAACAGTATGGCGCTTCTTTCGAGGGGCCCATCATCCGTGATCGGCTGCAGTTCTTCCTGGCCTACGAGGCCAAGGAGTACGTTCAACCGCGTGCTGTTGTTCCGGGGCAGGGTTATGCCAGCCGAGTGAGCGAGTTGCCTGATTTCCTGCAACCATTGGTCGGCACCTTCAGCGCTCCATTCAAACAGGACATGTATTTCGGCAAGCTGACCTGGACGCCGGGGGACTCCCATCTGGTCGAGTTGAGCGCGAAAGTGCGCGAGGAAACGGAGTTCAGCAACTTTGATGGCACGCGCACAGCCATGTACGGAAGCAACAAGGACAACGAAGATACCCGCATCGACCTGCGCTACCAATTCAGCGGCGGCCGGTTCCTGAACGATCTGCATGTCACCTACGAAGACGCCTCCTGGCAGCCTCGCGCAGCGAACATCGGGCCGGGATATGTGCTGACCACAGCCGATCAGAATCAAGTGATCTTGGAGGCCGGAGGCGGGCCGGACTACCAAGACAAGGGTCAGAAGGGCCTGGGCTTTCAGAACGACCTGACCTGGAACGCATTCGAATGGGCAGGCAGCCACATCATAAAAATGGGGTTCAAGTTCAAAGATGTGGAAATCACATCGCTGGAGCAAAATCCCTATAACGCTCAATACCGCTACGATATCAATCAGGATGTTGAAATCCCCTATCAGGTGAGGTTTGGAGCGCCGTTGGCAGGAATAGGGACCGGCAGCGTCACGACCCAAGGCAAGCAATGGGGTCTGTACATACAGGATGATTGGGAAGTCAACGACAAGTTGACCCTCAATCTCGGTCTGCGCTGGGATTATGAAACCAATCCCAGCTATACCGACTACGTGACGCCGGATGACTTCGCCACGGCGCTGAGGAACTGGGAGAACATCAATGCGCCGGGGTCCGGGATCAATATCGAGGACTACATCTCCAATGGTTCCAATCGCAGCGATTTCAAGGATGCCTGGCAGCCGCGTGTCGGTTTTTCCTATGATCTGAACGCAGATCAGCGCCACGTCATATTCGGCGGTGCAGGACGCGCTTACGACCGGAATCTCTTCAGCCAATTGGCGCTTGAGACGGTGAAACATTCGTTCCCGGCTTACAACTATTCGTTCAATACTAGCGGCCATGAATGCGACACCTCGCAGCCGACTTGCCTGGAGTGGGATTCCAGCTACTACGACCCCGCAGTGCTGGCTGCACTGGTGGCCGACAACCCCAATCTGGGCGGGGAGCGCTACGTGATGCACAACGACATCAAGACGCCTTACTCCGACCAGTTCAGCTTGGGTATGAGGAACGCGTTGGGAGACTGGGTCAGTGAAGTCACGCTGTCCAGAATCGAAAGCCATGATGGTCTTGTGTTCTTCCTTGGCAATCGCCGCCCTGGAGGGGACTTCTTTGCGCCAGGCACCACTTGGGGGCCGCCATGGGACGATGCTGCCTTCGGCGTGCCTGGCTTTGGACGCTTGATCATCGGAACCAATGGTCTGGAGACCAAGGCCAACTCCGTGTCCCTGAAGATGGACAAGCCTTACACCGCGACCTCCGGATGGGGCGTCACGCTTGCCTACACTTTCACCGATGCCGAACAGAACGCCAACACGACTTCCGGTGGGGCATTCGACTACCCGGACCTTTCCGGGTTTGGCTGGCTGGCGTCCACTGGCGTTCCTGAGCACAGGTTCGTGGCCACGGGCATCTACGATGCCTTCTGGGGAATTACGTTATCCGGCAAGCTGGTGCTTGCTTCACCGAGTCCGCGCCAAGGCACCAACTGCCTGCTGGGCTGGAACGACTGTTTCATCGACTACTACACGCCTGATGGGACGATTGGCTTCAAGCAACTGGATCTGGCAGCGACCAAAACGTGGGATACCGGTACGGATCTCAGCTTCTATGTCCGGGCCGACGTACTGAACGTTTTCGATTGGGTCAACTATGACGGCAGGGACGATTGGTTTGGCGCTCCGGGCGAGCCGAACGCCAATCTCGGCAAACCTACCAGCCAGTTTGCAACGACCCGTACTTTCAAACTTTCATTCGGATTCAACTGGTAACGGCGATAGTGCCGGCTGCCGCGGAGCGGCCGGCTTTTCCAAGCAGCGGATGACAACGTTTCCTCCAAAGGTTCCCGATTTTGAAGAACTCATCTCATACGACCGTATTCGCATGGCTCGCAATCGGAATGCTGTCGGTCGCATTGACGGCCTGCAAGAAGCAGGAAGAGCCGGCCAGGGCGCCGGTTGCCAAGCAGGCGCCTGCGCCGGCAGCGGAGCCCGGGCAGGCCGATGAGCAGCCCAAGCCGCCGGTCAAGCAGGAACTGCCGCCGTTGTTCCGCGATATCGAGCGGCGGACTTTCCAGTTCTTCTGGGACACCAGCAACGAGGTCAACGGGCTGACGCCGGATCGCTATCCGTCGCGGCCGTTCGCCAGCATCGCGTCGGTGGGCTATGCGTTGACCGCTTATCCGATAGGCATCGAGAACGGCTGGGTTAGCCGCACCCAGGCGGTGGACCGCACGCTCACCACCTTGAAATTCTTCCGCCAGCTGCCGCAGGGGCCGCAGCGCGAAGGCAAGGGGGGCTACCACGGCTTCTACTATCATTTTCTCGACATGCGCGATGGTCACCGCTACGACAGCTGGGTGGAGCTTTCCAGCATCGATACCGCGCTGCTGATGATGGGCGTGCTGTTCGCGCAGTCCTATTACGACCGCGACGACCCGCGCGAGAAGGAGATCCGCGAGCTGGCCGAACAACTGTACCGGCGCGTGGAATGGCCCTGGCTGCAGGTCAACAAGCCGTTGATATCGATGGGCTGGTTTCCGGAAAGCGGGTTCATCCCGCACGACTGGATGGGCTACAACGAGGCAATGCTGCTGTACATCCTGGCGATGGGATCGCCGACCTATCCTGTCAGTCCGGACGCGTGGCAGGTATGGACGCGCACCTACAACGATTTCTGGGGCGTCTACCAGGGACAGGAATACCTCACCTTCGGCCCGCATTTCGGCCATCAGTACAGCCATGTGTGGATCGATTTCAGGGGCATCCAGGACGACTACATGCGCGAACGCGGCATCGACTATTTCGAGAACAGCCGCCGCGCCACCTACGCGCAACGCAACTACGCCATCGAGAATCCGATGAAATGGAAGGACTATGGCGAAAACATATGGGGGCTGACCGCAAGCGATGGTCCGCAACAGACGCTGCAGGACTACGAAGGCGAACAGCGGACGTTCCGCCATTATTCCGCGCGCGGAGCCGGCTTCCGCGAAAACTTCGACGATGGCACCATCGCGCCGACCGCGGCGATCGCTTCGTTGCCGTTCGCGCCGGAGATCGTCATTCCGGCGACCGAGGAAATGCACAACCGCTTTGGCGAGTACCTGTATTCCAGCTATGGCTTCCTGGATTCGTTCAACCGCAGTTTCGACTACGACATTCCGTTGAAGACCGGGCGGCTGGTGCCGGATAACGGCTGGGTGTCCAGCGACTACATCGGCATCGATCAGGGGCCGATTCTGGCGATGATCACCAACTACCGCAACGAGTTCGTCTGGAACGTGATGAAGGAAAATCCGCATATCCGGCGCGGCCTGGAACGGGCGGGCTTCAAGGGCGGCTGGCTGACGCCGCCGGGCGAGCCCGTGGAGCTGTCTCCGGCGGACCCGGACGCGGCGGCGGCGCGCGCGCTGGGTACGGCCGAATCGCGCGGCACCAGCAGTCCGCCACCCAGACCGCAGCCGCAGAACTGACAAGCGCATGTTGCCGAATTTCCTTCGCGGAACGCTTTCGCTTGCCGGCCGCGGCAGTAGCCGGTACGGCGGCTGGAAGCTGCTGCTCCTGTTGCTGGCGGCATCCCTGGCGGCGTCCTGCGGCAGGCAACCGCAGCAGCGGGAAACGGTGACCTTCTGGGTGATGGGCTACGAAGGCGAAATCGTCGCCCGGCTGATTCCCGAGTTCGAACGGCAGCATCCGCATATCAAGGTGAATCTGCAGAAGCTGCCGGTGCTGTCGGCGCACGAGAAGTTGCTGACCGCATTCGCCGGCGATTCGCTGCCGGACGTCACGCCGCTGGGCAATACCTGGATTCCGGAGTTCGCGCTGCTGGGCGCGCTGGATCCGCTGGACGAGCGCATCGCTGCCAGTCCGGGGTTCGATGCTGCCGACTATTACCGCGGTCCCTGGGACACCGGGGTGATCGACGGCGTCACCTATGCGGTGCCGTGGTATGTGGAAACGCGGCTGCCGTTCTACCGTACCGACATCCTGCGCAAGGCCGGCGTGGACACGCTGCCGCAAAGCTGGGAGCAGTGGCGGGTGGCGATGGCCGCGATCAAGCGCGAGGTCGGCCCGGACAACTACGCCATCCTGCTGCCGCTCAACGAGTTCGAGCCGCTGTTGAGCCTGGCTATCCAGCAACCGGAGCCGCTGCTGCGCGAGGACGGCCGCTACGGCAATTTCCGCAGCGACGGTTTCAAGCGGACGCTGGGCTTCTACAAGGAAATGTTCGACCAGCAATGGGCGCCGGTGCTGACCAACAACCAGATTTCCAATGTCTGGGACGAATTCGGCAAGGGCTTCTATTCGTTCTATATCTCCGGGCCGTGGAACATCGCCAAGTTCAAGGAGCGTCTGCCGGCCCGGCAGCAGAACGACTGGATGACGATGCCGTTGCCGGGCCCGGATGGGCCGGGAGCCTCGTTGGCCAATGGCACCAGTTTTGTCGTGTTCAAGGATTCCAAGCGCAAGGATGCGGCATGGGCGCTGATCCGCTACCTGTCTCTGCCGGAAACCCAGGCGCGGTTTCATGCGCTGAGCGGCAATCTGCCGCCGCGGCGTTCGCCATGGGAAACGCCGGCGCTGGCCAATGACCCTCACGCGCGGGCATTCCGCGACCAGCTCGAGCGCGCCCGGCCCACGCCCAAGGTGCCGGAGTGGGAACGCATCGCCACCGAGATGCGGCTGGTAGGCGAGGCGCTGGCCAACGGCCGCATCGACGTGGAGGCCGCCGCCGCAGAGCTGGACCGGCGCGCGGACCGCATCCTGGAAAAGCGGCGCTGGATGCTGGATCAGGCGCAGGCTGCGGGAGCCGCGCGATGAGGCCCGGTACCGCCGGCTGGCTGTTCGCCGCACCGGCACTGACCGTGATCGTGGTGTTCTTCGGCTTGCCGGTGTTGGCGGCGCTGGCGCTGAGCCTGACCGACTTCGACATCTACGCGTTGGCCGACATCGGCAATCTGCGCTTTGTCGGCCTGGGCAACTACGCAACGCTGCTGCAGACGCCGCTGTTCTGGAAGTCGCTGGGCAATACGCTGTATTTCGTGCTGGTCGGGGTGCCGTTGTCGGTGGCCCTGTCGTTGGGCGCGGCGCTGCTGCTGCATTCCAAACTGGGGCGGCTCAAGGGTTTCTTCCGCACCGCTTTCTTTGCGCCGGTGGTGACCACGGTGGTGGCGGTGGCGGTGATCTGGCGCTATCTGTTCCATACCCGCTACGGTCTGGTGAACTGGGGGCTGTCCTCGGTCGGCATCGATCCGATCGACTGGTTGGGCGACCCGGCCTGGGCCATGCCGACCATCATCCTGTTCGCGGTGTGGAAGAACTTCGGCTACAACATGATCATTTTCCTGGCCGGGTTGCAGAGCATTCCGGAGGACCTGTACGAAGCCGCGCGCATCGATGGCGCTTCGCGCTGGGCGCAGTTCCGCCACGTCACCTTGCCGATGCTGGGGCCGGTATTGCTGCTGGTCGGTATCCTCACCATGGCCGGTTATTTCCAGCTGTTCGCCGAGCCATATGTGATGACGCAGGGCGGTCCGCTGGAAAGCACCAAGAGCGTGCTGTACCTGATGTACGAGGAAGGCTTCAAGTGGTGGAACCTGGGCAACGCGTCGGCGGTGGCGTTCATGCTGTTCGTGCTGATGGTCGGGGTCACCAGCGGCCTGCTGTGGTTCGCGCGCAGGCGGGGGGTGGAATGAAGCCGCGCCTTGCCACGGTGGCGGTCAATACGCTGCTGGCGCTGCTGGCCATCGTCAGCCTGGGACCGCTGTTGTGGATGCTGTCGGTGTCCTTCATGCAGACCGGCGAAGCCGGGCATTTCCCGCCGCCGCTGGTGCCGGCCGATGCGACCCTCCACAATTACCGCGAACTGTTCGTGCGCGCCGGCATGGGCCGCTACCTGCTCAACAGCCTGCTGATCGCCAGTTGCGTGACGGTGCTGTCGCTGCTGTTCAACACGATGGCCGGCTATGCGTTCGCCAAGCTGCGTTTCCGTGGACGCGACCGCACCTTCCGCGCGTTGCTGGCGGCGCTGGTGATTCCGGCGCAGGTGGCGATGATGCCGCTGTTCCTGCTGCTCAAGCAGATGGGACTGGTCAACACCTATGCCGGCGCCATCATTCCCGGCATGGCGGCAATCTTCGGCATCTTTCTGGTGCGCCAGTACGCGCGCTCGATTCCTGACGAGCTGCTGGAAGCCGCGCGTATCGACGGCGCCGGCGAATGGCGGATTTTCTTCCAGATCGTGCTGCCGGGGCTGAAGCCCATCCTGGTCACGCTGGCCATCTTCAGCTTTCTGGCCGCATGGAACGATTTCATGTGGCCGCTGATCATCCTCAGCGACGACGCGATGCAGACGCTGCCGGTGGCGCTGGCGTCGCTGTCGCGCGAGCATGTGATGGATTACGAGTTGATGATGGCCGGCGCGGTGGTGACGGTGCTGCCGGTGTTGCTGCTGTTCCTGTTGCTGCAGCGCTACTACATCCAGGGCCTGCTGCTGGGAAGCGTCAAGGGGTGAGCGCACGCGCTTGCGAGCCGTCGGCTCGCGCGTGTCCGAACGCTGGGTCATGGATGGCCGGGCCGGCGTATCCGGAACCGGCAACTCGCGCCAGGGATGGCCGCAAACTCAAAGAGCGAACTGGCGATATGACAAGGTGGTTCAGAAAAGCAGCCATATCCGGTGTTGCGGCAGCGTCGGTAACCGTTGCGGCACAAGCGCAGGAAACCCAGCTGCTGGATGACTTCAGCGACGCTTCGCACTGGCGCGTGGTTACCTCCAACCAGGTCAGCGGCGAGCTGCGCAGCGTGGCCGGCATGCAGGGCAAAGCGCTGTGCCTGGACTACGATTTCAACGGCGTGTCCGGTTACGCCGGTATCCAGCGCGACCTGCCGCTGCAGTATCCGCAGAACTACGCGTTCGGCTTTCAGCTGCGCGGCGACTCGCCGGGCAACGATCTGCAGTTCAAGGTCATAGACGCCAGTGGCGACAACGTCTGGTGGGTCAACCGGCCCAGGTACGACTACCCGCGCGACTGGACGCAGGTGCGCTACAAGCGTCGGCATATCGACAAGGCCTGGGGGCCGGATCCCGACCGCGTGCTGCGCAGCAGCGCCAAGCTGGAATTCACCATCTACAACCAGGTTGGCGGCAAGGGTTCGGTGTGCTTCGACCAGTTGACGCTGCAGGTGCTGCCGGAAGACGACCATTCGCCGTTGACCGGCTCGGCCAGCGCATCGACCGCATTGACCGGCAGTTCCGCCGCCAATGCCGTCGATGGCGATCCGCATAGCGCATGGCACGCGGATTTCGCTGCCGCCGACGAACCGCAGATCACGCTGGATCTGGGCAAGCTGCGCGAGTTCGGAGGCCTGAAACTGCGTTGGAAAGCCGGCGAGCACGCTTCGGCCTACCTGGTGCAGTTGTCGGACGACGGCCGCCAGTGGCGCGATGTACGCGCGGTGGCCGATGGCAATGGTGGCACCGACTATCTGGCGTTGCCGGAATCGGAGGCGCGCTATATCCGCCTGCTGCTGGCCGAAGGCCCGCTGGCCTCGTTCGGCCTGGCCGAGATCCAGGTGCAACCGCTGGCGTTCTCCGCCCACCCCAACGATTTCATCAAGGCCTTGGCCGTCGATGCGCCGCGCGGACGATTCCCCCGCGGATTCAGCGGTCAGCAGCCGTACTGGACCATCCTGGGCATCGATGGCGGCAATGAGCAGGGATTGATTGGCGAAGACGGCGCGGTCGAAACGAGCAAGGGCGGTTTCACCATCGAGCCGTTCGTGCGGATCGATGGCAGGCTGGTCAACTGGGCCGATGTGGAGGCCACGCAATCGCTGCAGGACGGCTATCTGCCGCTGCCCAGCGTCGCTTGGCGGCATCCGGATTTCGGTTTGCGCATCACCGCATTCGCCCAAGGCCGGCGCGGCGACTCGCGGCTGCTGGCGCGCTACCGCCTGGAAAACACCGGTAAGCAGGTGCGCGAGTATTCCCTGCTGCTGGCCGCGCGCCCGTTCCAGGTCAATCCGCCCAGCCAGTTCCTCAACACCATCGGCGGCGTCAGTCCGTTGCATGCGCTCGCCGTTGACGGCAGCGTGCTGTCGGTAGACGGGCAACCGCGGGTGTTCGCGTCGCGGTTGCCGGACAACGCGCAGGTCAGCAGTTTCGATGCCGGCCTGTTGCCTTATGAGACGGTGGCGGGAGCTGGCACGACTGTACAGGTCAACGATCCGACCGGCCTGGCCTCGGCGGCGATGGAGTACCGGCTGCGTCTGCAACCGGGCCAGTCGTGGGAAGTGTCGTTGCTGATTCCAATGGATGGTCCGCTGCCGGCGTCCGCTGCAGCCTGGGACGCCGATGCCTTGCAGCAAGCGGTGGCCGATGATTGGCGCAGCCAGTTGGACAAGGTGAGGTTCGAGGTGCCGGCGCAAGGGCAGGCCTTGGTCGATACCTTGCGCACATCGCTGGCGCATATGCTGATTTCGCGCATCGGACCGCGCCTGCAGCCGGGCACGCGCTCGTACGCGCGCAGCTGGATTCGCGACGGCGCAATGATCTCCGAAGGCCTGCTGCGGATGGGGCGCGAGGATGTGGTCCGCGACTACGTCACCTGGTATGCGCCTTACCAATTCAAGGACGGCATGGTGCCGTGCTGCGTGGACGATCGCGGCAGCGACCCGGTGCCGGAGAACGACAGCCATGGCGAGTTGATCTTCAACATCGCCGAGTACTACCGCTACAGCGGCGACCGGGCCATGCTGCATCGGATGTGGCCGCATGTGCGCGGCGCATACGACTACATGGAAAAGCTGCGCCTGAGCGAACGCACCGAGGCCAATCGTGCGGTCAACGAGGCGTTCTACGGCATGATGCCGGCCTCGATCAGCCACGAAGGTTACTCGGCCAAGCCGATGCATTCGTACTGGGACAATTTCTGGGCGCTGCGCGGATACAAGGATGCGGTGGAAGTGGCGCAGGCGCTGGACAAGCCGGCCGATGCCCGCCGGATGGCGGTTTCGCGCGACCAGTTTCGCGAGGATCTGGATGCCTCACTGCGCGCCGCCGCGCGCCTGCACGGCATCGATTACCTGCCCGGTGCGGCCGAGCTGGGCGATTTCGATGCCACTTCGACCACCATCGGGCTGGCCCCGGGCGGCGAGCAGGGCAGGTTGCCGGCGGAATTGTTGAACAATACGTTCGAGCGTTACTGGCAGCGCTTCCTCGACCGCCGCGACGGCCGGCTGGAATGGAACGACTACACGCCCTACGAATGGCGCAACGTCGCCGCGTTCGTGCGGCTGGGCTGGCGCGAGCGCGCCTGGGAAGCGGTGGAGTATTTCTTCGACGACCGCGCGCCGCGGGCGTGGAACCAATGGGGCGAGGTGGTTTCGAAGACGCCGCGCAAGCCATTCTTCCTGGGCGACCTGCCGCATGCCTGGGTCGGCTCGGACTTCGTGCGCTCGGCGCTGGACATGTTCGCCTACGTACGCGAAATCGACGACAGCATCGTGCTGGCGGCGGGTATTCCGGTCAGCTGGCTGGATGAGGGCATCGCCATCCGCGACTTGCGTACGCCCTACGGCCGGCTGGGCTACTCGCTGCGGCGCGAAGCAGGCAGCCTGCGGTTGACGGTGGCCGACGGCCTGCAATTGCCGGCGGGCGGTTTGGTGCTGCCGTGGCCGTTCGCCACGCCGCCGGGCGACGCTCGCATCAACGGCCAGCCGACCGAGTGGAAGCAGGGCGAGTTGCGCATCGTATCGCTGCCAGCCGAAGTGACTGTCGCCGTGCCCTGAATGTAGCGGTTATGCTATCGGCAGCGGAGTGTTCCGCTGCCGACGCCCAGGTTTGCCGTGCCCGGTGCGAAATTCGCGTTGTGGCCTTTGCCGTTGTGCATCGCACTGCTGTTCCTGTTCGCGGTGCATCTGGCCTGGTGGCTGTCCGTGCTGGACGGACATATCCCGGCCTGCAATCCCTATTGGGAAGGTTGTACCTCGGTCAGTCGCGCCGCCCGGCATGGGCTGGGCAATCACCTGTTCCGGCTGGCGGTGCTGCCTTGCGCGTTGCTGCACGCGCTCAACTGGTGGTTGGCCGCCTGCTGGTTTCGCGATTCCGAGCGTGCGATGCCGCTCAATCGAGGCATTCTGTTCGCGTTGGGGACGATATCCGCATTGGCGCTCGCGTTGTATGCGACCTTCCTGGGCACGGAAGGCGAAGCCTACCGCTTCCTGCGCCGCTACGGCGTAGTGCTGTATTTCGGCTGCGGATTCCTGGCGCAGTTGCTGTTCATGCAGTTGGCGATGCGCAGCGGCCGCCTGCGGGGCGGTCTAGCCCGGGGCATGCAGGGCATCTGCGTGGCGATGCTGGCGCTGGGCGTGACGAACGTGGCGGCGTCGGCATTCGTTGCCGATGCGGATTTGCGCGACCGCATCGAGAACGTGTTGGAGTGGCAGCTTGGTCTGCTGCTGGTCGGCTGGTTCGTGTTGCAGGCGCTTTGCTGGCGCCGCGATGGCTATGCGTTGATGCTGATGCGTGGCTGATAGAAACCTGTCATATGTGGGAGTGGCACCGGCATGCCGGTGCCGGTGAGTCGCGATGAAGCTTTCCCGGCAGTCCGTCGCGACTTATGTCGCTCCTACAACCAACAGGTAATGCAGGAATCAGCCGCGAACTTTGCGGACGATGGCGGCGGCCTTGGCCGAACTCTCGGTCACCTTGTCCCAGTCGCCGGCGTCCAGCCAGGCCTTGGGTACCATCCAGGAGCCGCCGATGCAGACCACGTTGGGCTGCGACAGGTAGTCGGCGGCGTTGTCTTCGGTGATGCCGCCGGTCGGGCAGATCTTCAGATCCGACAGCGGCCCGGCCAGCCCTTTCAGCATCGCCAGGCCGCCGACTGCGGAAGCCGGGAACAGCTTGCAGACGCGGAAGCCATGCGCCATCAGCGACAGCAGTTCGGTCGGCGTGGCCGCGCCGGGTACGACCGGAATCGGTGCGGCGGCCAGCGCTTCGGCCAGCGCGGCCGGGGTGCCGGGCGTGACCAGGAAATCCGCGCCGGCGGCGATGGACTGTTCGATCTGATCGGTGCTCAGCACGGTGCCGGCGCCAATCACGATGTCCGGCAGTTCCTGCTTCAGCATCGCCAGCGCTTCCATCGCCACCGGCGTGCGCAGGGTCAGTTCGATCGCCGGCAGGCCGCCCTTCAGCAGCGCGGCGGACACCTTGCGGGCTTCATCCAGCGTATGCACGGTGACCACCGGCAGGATGCCGGCGGCACGGAGGAGGGATTCGGCTTTCTGCTGGCGGGCTTCGATGGTCATGGCAGGGTTTCTTGGAGGACGGGAGATTTCAAGTTGAATGGGTAGCTTTTTGCAGGAGTGGAACCGGCATGCCGGTTCCGGTCAGTCGCGATGCTTTCCGTTTTTTTCAGACAAAGCATCGCGACTTACGTCGCTCCCACAATCGACAATCGGCGCAGCATAGGGCTTGCCGCTCGCGACATCAGGCATCCTTGGCCTCATGCGGAGCTTCGGCCGCGTGCGCGGCATCGCCTAGTTCGTATTCCGAATCGTATTCCCAGGTGCCGTCATGGAAGGGCGGGCCGCAGGAAATCGACAGCGCGCCCTGGTCGGCCGGTGTCACGACATCGCGGTTGATCGCAAACAGGTTGCGGCCCAGATCCAGCGCAGCCGGCGTGGTATTGGGTGCCAGCTCGCGCGCGTCCCATTCCTCCAGCGGCACCAGCGCTTCCAGTGTGCCGGCCTCGGCATCCAGGCGCACGATATCGCCCTCGCGCAGGCGCGCGATGGGGCCGCCGCGCGCGGCCTCCGGGGTCAGATGGATGGCGGCGGGAATCTTGCCCGACGCGCCGGACAGGCGGCCATCGGTGACCAGCGCAACCCGGCGGCCCTGGTTCTGCAGCAGGCCCAGCAGCGGCGCCAGCGAATGCAGCTCGGGCATGCCGTTGGCGCGCGGACCCTGGTAGCGCACCACCGCCACGAAATCCTGCGGCAACACGCCGGCCGCGTGCAGTTTGTTCAGCGCGCGCGGGTCATCCACGACGACTGCGGGCGCCTCGATGAAACGGTATTCCGGCTTGACCGCCGAGGTCTTGATCAACGCGCGGCCGATGTTGCCGCGCAGCAGGCGCAATCCGCCCTGCGCCTCGAACGGTCGCGATGCCGGCCGCACCACGTTTTCGTCGGCGCTGATCGCCAGGCCGGGCGCATAGTCCAGCTTGCCGTCGTGCGAACGCGGTTCGTCGCAATAGGCGCGCATGCCGCCTGGCACGATGGTGGGCAGATCGTGCATCAGTCCGGCTTCCAGCAATTCGCGGAACACGAACTGGGTGCCGCCGGCGGCGGCAAAGCGGTTCACATCGGCCTCGCCGTTGGGATAGACGCGAGCCAGCAGCGGCACGGTCTGCGAAATCAGATCGATATCGTCCCAGGTCAGCACGATGCCGGCCGCGCGCGCCACCGCCACCCAGTGGATGGTGTGGTTGGTCGAGCCGCCGGTGGCCATCAAGGCGGCCATCGCGTTGACGATGGCGCGTTCGTCGATCAGGCGGCCAATCGGACGGTAATCGCCGCCCAGCGCGGTGATGCGCAATGCGCGTTCGGCGGCGGCGCGGGTCAGCACATCGCGCAACGGCTGATCGGGATTGACGAACGAAGTGCCCGGCAGTTGCAGGCCCATCGCTTCCAGCAGCACCTGGTTGGAATTGGCGGTGCCGTAGAAGGTGCAGGTGCCGGCGGCATGATAGCTGCCGGCCTCGGCTTCCAGCAGTTCCTCGCGGGTGGCCTCGCCGGCGGCGTAGCGTTCGCGGACTTCTGCCTTCTTCTTGTTGGGAATGCCCGGCGTCATCGGGCCGGCCGGTACGAATACCGCCGGCAGATGGCCGAACGCCAGCGCGCCGATCAGCAGGCCCGGCACGATCTTGTCGCAGACGCCCAGGTACAGCGCCGCATCGAACATGTCGTGACTCAGCGAAATCGCCGTGGCCTGGGCGATGTTGTCGCGCGAGAACAGCGACAGTTCCATCCCGGGCCGGCCCTGGGTGACGCCATCGCACATCGCCGGTACGCCGCCGGCGACCTGTGCGGTGGCGCCGAGTTCGCGCGCCACCGCGCGGATCTGTTCGGGATAGTGTTCGAACGGCTGGTGCGCCGACAGCATGTCGTTATAGGCGTTGATGATGCCCAGATTCGGGGTCACATCGGCGCGCAGGCGGCCCTTGTCGGTCGGACCGCAGGCCGCGAAGGCGTGGGCCAGATTGCCGCAGCTCAGGCGCGTGCGATTGGGACCTTCGCGGTGCGCGGCCTCGATGCCTTCCAGATAGGCGCGGCGCAACGGCACGCTGCGCTGGCGGATGCGTTCGGTGATTTCTTGGATGCGGGGATGCAGGCTCATTGGCGTCGGCTGGACTGCGAAAGGGTAATTTTGCGCCTAAATCGTCGCGCTTGCCGGTGCCGGGATCGCAAACCGTTCATGCCGAACGTGCAACCGCACCCATCGGCGCATGCGCCTGCGGCCGTCGGGCCGCGGCAGTGCGTGCGATTGGGGCGGGAAGAAAGCGGATCAGAGCAAAGGAAACGACGACAGCAAAAGCATGCGCACGTTCTACTGGCTTTGCACCGGCATGGGAAGTGACCAAAGCAAGACCAGTAGGGCCTGTTGCCGATCCGGCGCGCAAATGGCCGCTCGTTTCGCGGAAGCGGCCGACCAGCCATTGGGCCGTTGAAAACCGGCCGCGACGCTCCTGCCGCGGATGGTCGCGGTTGTTGAAGCCGCTCCCGCATCATCCACCGCTGTGGCGGCGCTTCACAGCGTCGCGTGGCGGTTCAGTCGTTGCAGCCGAAACTTTCCACCGCCATCGCGGCCGCGCCCAGCAGGCCGGGACGCGGGTGGACGATGGTCAATGTGGGGATGCGCGCCATCGTTGCGGAGAAGCGCCCCTTGTGTTCGAAACGTTGGCGGAAGCCGGAATGCTGCAGCGAGGGCAGCAGCTTCGGGGTCAGCCCGCCGGTCAGGAACACGCCGTCCCACGCGCCAAGGGTCAGCACCAGATCGCCGGCGACCGCACCAAACACGGCGCAGAACACGTCGATCGCGTTGCCGGCGCGCGGATCGCCGGCCAGGGCGCGCGCCGTCACGTCGGCCGGTTGCAGGTTGCCGGGATCCTCGCCGGCGATCTGGCACAGCGCCCGATGCAGGTTGACCAGGCCGGGGCCGCAGATCAGCCGCTCGATGGAAACGCGTCCGTATTGCGCGGAAAGCTGTTGCAGAATCTCGATTTCCTGCGGCGTGCCGGGCGCAAAGCTGACATGGCCGCCTTCGGTTTCCAGCGCAATGCGTTTGCCGTCGCGAATCAGCAGCGCGCCCACTCCCAAGCCGGTACCGGGACCGATGACGGCGTAGGTGCGGGTGGTGGCCGGCGGGCCGGGCACCCAGCCGGCGCTCCCGATCGAGACCACATCGGCCTGGCCAAGCAACGGAATGGCCATGGCCTGCGCGGCGAAGTCGTTGACCAGGCGGATATCGTCGAAGCCCAGCGCGCTGCGGGTGCGGGACAGCGAGATGACCCAGGGATGATTGGTGATGCGGGCCTCGTCGCCATCGACCCGGCCGGCGACAGCGAATACGCCGTGTTTGACCGAAACCCCCAGGTCCTTGATCGACGGCTCGTCGAGGTAATGCTGGGCCGCGTCGGCCAGCGACGGGAAATCGGCGACGGCAAAGCCGCGGACGCTTTCTTCCAGCAAGGGCGTGGCGGCCTGGAGGTCGGCCAGTGCGAAACGCGCGTTGGTGCCGCCGATGTCGGCCAGCAGGGTACGTTTGGCGCTGCTCACGCGGAGTACTTCTTCAGTCGGAAAGCCGGGCGGGCGGAGCTGTTGCGGGGCATGCGCGTCTGGGGTCCTGATTGATTGGCCGACCGGCCGTTGGGGTGGGAGAGGCTGCCGGATGATAGCGTGCGCGCCCGCCCGGGCGGCAGACCGGCAGTCTCCGCATCCGTGCCGTCAGCCGCCATCGCCGTTCGCCAGATGATGCGGAAGGTAGGGCGGGTTGTGCCGTGAAAACGATTACATGGCAGAATAGCCCAACTTCCCGGACGTTGAAACGGGAGGCCGGCGCCGCGCATGTATACGTATGCGCCAACTGTCACGGGAGGGCCCGGCGGCAGGGCTCGACAACACCTCGCAACCGGGGCGGCAGCCCGACCGGGAGAACAGATGGCAAGCGTCCGACTCGACAACGTCCGCAAGGTCTACGGCAACGGCCAAGTCGCCGTCCATGGCGCCAGTTTCGACATTCGCGATGGCGAACTGATGGTGCTGGTGGGGCCGTCGGGCTGCGGCAAGTCGACGTTGCTGCGGATGATCGCCGGCCTGGAGGAAATTTCCGCCGGCACGGTGGCCATCGGCGAACGCGTCGTCAACGATGTGGCGCCGAAGGACCGCGATATTGCCATGGTGTTCCAGAGCTATGCGCTGTATCCGCATATGACGGTGGCGGAAAACCTGGCCTTCGGCCTGAAGCTGCGCAAGCACGACAAGGCCACCATCGAAAAGCGCATCGCCGCCGCCGCCCAGACCCTGGGCCTGGCGGAAATGCTGGGCAAGCTGCCGCGCGAGATGTCCGGCGGACAGCGCCAGCGCGTGGCGCTGGGGCGGGCGCTGGTGCGCGAGCCGTCGGTATTCCTGCTGGACGAGCCGTTGTCCAATCTGGATGCCAAGCTGCGCCACTCGGTGCGTACCGAAATCGCCCGCCTGCACCGGCAACTGGGCACGACGATGGTCTACGTGACCCACGATCAGGTCGAAGCGATGACCCTGGGCCAGCGCATCGTGGTGCTGAAGGACGGACAGATCCAGCAGATCGACACGCCGATGGCGCTGTACGAACGGCCGGCCAATCTGTTCGTGGCCGGCTTCCTGGGCAGTCCGGCAATGAACGTGCTCACCGGCGTGTTGCAGCGCCAGGACGGATTGCGGCTGCGGCTGGACAATGGCACGGGCCTGCCGATGGGACAGGCGCAGGTGCCGGAAAGCTGGCTGGGCCGGCGCATCGCGCTGGGCGTGCGGCCGGAGCACCTGCAGCCGGACGGCAGCGGCGATGCGGCCTTCAGCGCGCGCATCGACGTCATCGAACCGGTCGGCAACGAGGTGTTCGTCAACCTGGACTTGGCGGGCATGCCGCTGGTGTCGCGGGTAAGCCCGCGCGCGCTGCCGGCCATAGGCGAGTCGTTGCCGATGGCGCTGGACAGCGCCCACCTGCATTACTTCGATACCGACAGCGGGCTGCGGCTGGAGCGCTGAACCAATCAGGGGACGCGCGGCAGGTCATTGAAGCCGGCTGTGGGAGCGACGTAAGTCGCGACAGGAACCTGAAGGACTCGTTAGTCGCGACTTACGTCGCTCCCACAGGATCGTTCCTCGCCGTGGTCGACATCGTTCGGCAAGGTTGACCAAACACCGCAGGCCTTCTTCGTGACAGAGAAGCAGGACGGAACTCTCCATAAGTACAAACAAAAAGGGAGGCTGACGCCTCCCTTCTGTATTGCGATGAAGCGGACGCAAACTCAGCCGCGGCTGACCGCGTAAACCGCCTCGGCCACCTTGTCCAGGTTGCCGCTGTTCAGCGCGGCCACGCAGATGCGGCCGGTGCCGATGGCGTAGATGGCGTATTCCTCGCGCAGCCGGTCCACCTGCGCCTTGCTGAGGCCCGAATAGGAGAACATGCCGGCCTGCTGCTGGATGAAGCCGAATTCCGGCGCTCCCAGTGCGGCCAGCTTGCTCACCAGCCCTGCGCGCAACTGGTGGATGCGTTCGCGCATTTCGCCCAGTTCCTGTTCCCACTGCGCCCGCAGCTCGTCACTGCCCAGCACCGCAGCCACCATCGCGCCGCCGTGGGTGGACGGGCTGGAGTAGTTGGAACGGATGGTGCGCTTGATGTTGGATTGCACGCGCTTGGCTTCGTCGCGGTCGGCGGCGACCACCGACAGCGCGCCGACGCGTTCGCCGTACAGCGAGAACGATTTGGAATATGAGCTGGCCACCAGGAATGCCGGAATGCCGGAATCCACGAACAGGCGGATGGCGGTGGCGTCGGCGTCGGTACCCTTGTCGAAGCCCTGATAGGCGATATCGATGAAGGGCAGCAGGCCGCGTTCCTTGACCAGCGCCACCACCTGCGACCACTGCGCGGCGGTCAGGTCCACGCCGGTCGGGTTGTGGCAGCACGCGTGCAGCAACACGACCGTGCCCGGCTCCAGCGCGCCCAGGTCGGCCAGCATGCCGGCAAAGTCGAGGCCGTGGCTGGCCGGGTCGTAATAGCGGTAGTCGCTGACCTCGAAACCGGCGGTGCCGAACACCACGCGGTGGTTTTCCCAGCTCGGGTTGCTGATGGCGATTTTCGCCTGCGGCAGCGTGCGCTTGAGGAAATCGGCGCCGATACGCAATGCGCCGCTGCCGCCGATGGTCTGCGAGGTCACCACGCGGCCGGCTTCCAGCGCCGCCGATTGCGCGCCGAACAGCAGCTTCTGGGTGGCCAGATCGTAGGCGGGCAGGCCGTCGATAGGCAGGTAGCCGCGCGGTTTGGCTTCGGCGGCCATGGCCTGTTCGACCTGCCGGACGCAGCGCAGCAGCGGAATCCGGCCCTGTTCGTCGTAGTAGATGCCAACGCCCAGATTGACCTTGCCGGGGCGGGGATCGGCGTTGTAAGCCTCGGTCAGTCCCAGGATGGGATCGCCTGGAACCATTTCGACAGATGCAAATTGAGACACGTCTTTGGGGCCCGTGGTGGGAGTGGAAAGTGGGGAGGATTCAAACCCGCCAATCGTAGCAGGCATGCCGCGCCGGCGGCGGCGGCAATCTCCCGGATACGGCGGCAGGCGCGGAATCTTCAACCTGTGTTGCGGGCCGAATCGGAATATTCGCCATGCCGGCCATCGGAGCGGCGCCGGAACCCGGTAGTCCAGCTCTGCCGGAGATCCGCGACCGCCGCGGTGGGACATCACCGCAGCGGCCGATGCCCACAGGTCGGCACTACCGTAGCGGGGCAATGCGGCCGTGCCGCGGCTGGACAGAACCTGGCCGGGATAGCGCCGGAACCGTCAATCCGGGTTCGCCGGGCCTCGCCGCAGCCCGTTATACTCATGGGTCGCTTCGACAATGCTGCCGAGTGATTGTTAATAAAATCAATGGCTTGGCGAAATTAGTTAATTAAAAACTTACTGTTGGCCGCGCGCCGCCATGGCGGCTGCGATGCCAGGAAGCCCACGCCGCATGCGCCTTTCCACCATCAAGCTGTCCGGTTTCAAATCCTTCGTCGACCCGACCACGCTGCACTTGCCGACCAACATGACCGGCGTGGTGGGGCCCAACGGCTGCGGCAAGTCCAACATCATCGACGCGGTGCGCTGGGTGATGGGCGAAAGCTCGGCCAGCCGCCTGCGCGGCGATTCGCTGACCGACGTGATCTTCTCCGGTTCGGCCGCGCGCAAGCCGGTTTCGCAAGCCACCGTCGAGCTGATCTTCGACAACAGCGATCACACCGTCAGCGGCGAGTTTGCCGCGTTCAACGAGATCTCGGTCAAGCGCCTGGTCAGCCGCGACGGCACCAGCAGCTACTACCTCAACGGCACCAAGTGCCGCCGCCGCGACATCACCGATCTGTTCCTGGGCACCGGCCTGGGCCCGCGCAGCTACTCGATCATCGAGCAGGGCATGATCAGCCAGATCATCGAGGCACGCCCGGAAGATCTGCGCATCTACCTGGAAGAGGCCGCCGGCATCTCCAAGTACAAGGAGCGCCGCAAGGAAACCGAAACCCGCATCCGCCACACCCGCGAGAACCTGGAGCGGCTGGGCGATCTGCGCGAGGAAATCGGCAAGCAGCTCGAACACCTCAAGCGCCAGGCCAAGCAGGCCGAACAGTACCAGGCCCTGCAGGAAGAGCGCCGGGTCAAGGACGCCGAATGGAAGGCGCTGGAGTACCGCGGCCTGGACGGCCAGCTGCAGGCGCTGCGCGAAGGCCTGTCGCAGGAGGAAACCAAGCTGCAGCAACTGATCGCCGAGCAGCGCGAAGCCGAAGCCAACATCGAAACCGACCGTGTGCGCCGCGAGGAATCGGCCGAAGCGCTCAACCGCGCCCAGGCCGAGGTCTACCAGGTCGGCAGTGCGCTGGCGCGCATCGAACAGCAGATGCAGCATCAGCGCGAGCTGTCCGAGCGCCTGCGCAAGGCGCACGAAGAGGCGCAGGCGGCGCTGTCGGAACTGGGCGAACACATCAGCGGCGACGAAACCCGGCTCAACGTGTTGCGCGAATCGGTCGCCGAGGCCGAACCGCAGTTGCAGCAGTTGCAGGAAGACGACCTGTTCAAGCAGGACGCGCTGCGCGAGGCCGAAGCCCGGCTGGCGGACTGGCAGCAGCGCTGGGAGGCGCACTCGCGCGAATCGGCCGAGGCCGCGCGCGCCGGCGAGGTCGAGCGCACCCGCGTCGACTACCTGGACCGGCAGGCATTCGAAGCCGACCGCCGCCGCCAGGCGCTGGCCGGTGAGCGCAGCAGCCTGGATCTGGACGCGCTGGCGGCGGCGTTCGAGCAACTGCAGCTCCAGCACGATACCCAGAAGGAATCGCTGGAGTCGCTGACCGAACAGGTCGAAACCCGCAAACAGGCCGCTGCCGCCGTGCAGGAGCAGCAGCGCGCCACCCAGACCGAACTGTCGGATCTGCGCAAGCGCGCGCAGGAATCGCGCGGCCGGCTGTCGTCGCTGGAAACGCTGCAGCACGCCGCACTGGGCCAGGAGCAGGGCGCCGCGGTCGCCTGGCTGAAGGCACGCGGGCTGGACAGCGCCGCCCGCGTCGGCGAGCGTCTGAGCGTCGAATCGGGCTGGGAAAACGCCGTCGAAGGCGCGCTGGGCCAGTTGATCGAGGGCGTGCTGATCGAAGCTCCCGAAACCTTGGTCGATGCGCTGGGCGAACTGGGCGAGGGCCGCATCGCCCTGGTTTCGTCCGATGGCGCGGATATTCCGTTCGCCGCCACCTCGCTGGCGGCCAAGGTGCAGGGGCCTGCCGCCATCCGCCGCTTGCTGGCGCGCCTGCACACGGCCGAGGATCTGGCCGAAGCGCGCCGGCTGCTGCCGCAGCTGGGCGAGGGCGATTCGGTCATCACCCGCAGCGGCGAGCGCCTGGGCGAAGGCTGGGTGCGGGTATCGCGGCAGGGTGCGGCCAAGCAGGGCGCGCTGCTGCGCGAGCGCGACATCCAGGCGCTGCGGCTGGAAATCGAAACCCTGCAGGAGCGCGAAGCCGAACTGGAACAGCGCCTGCTCAGCCTGCGCGATCAACTGCTGGCCGCCGAGCAGCAGCGCGAGGACGCCCAGCGCGCGCTCTACATGGCCCACCGCAGCGTGTCCGAACTGGCCGGCCAGTTGCAGAGCCAACAGGGCAAGGTGGAATCGACCCGCAACCGCATCGACAAGATCGATGCCGAACTGGCGCAGCTGATCGAAACGCTGGACGCCAGCCGCGAACAGGCGCGCGAAGCGCGCACTCGGCTGGAGGACGCGGTCGGCCAGATGGGCGATCTGGAAAGCGCGCGGCAGTCGCTGGAGGCCGAACGCCGTCAGCTGGTCGAAGCGCGCGACGCCGCCCGCGATGCGGCACGCGCCTCGCGCGACGCCGCCCATGCGCTGGCGTTGACGCTGGAATCGCAGCGCGCGCAGATCGTCGGCCTGAGCCAGGCGCTGGAGCGCATGGGCAGCCAGCGCGGGCAGCTGGATTCGCGCCTGGACGAGTTGAATGCGCAGCTGTCCGAAGGCGATTCGCCGGTGCAGGAGCTGGAAGCCCAGCGCCAGGCCGCGCTGGAGCAGCGCGTCAATGCCGACCGCAAGCTGGCCGAGGCGCGCAGCGCGCTGGAAGGCATCGACAACGAACTGCGCCAGTACGAACAGACCCGCCACCAGCGCGACGAGCAGGCGCTGGCCCAGCGCGAGCGCATTTCCCAGCGCAAGCTGGATCAGCAGGCGCTGGTGCTGAAGGCCGAGCAGCTGTCCACGGCTGTGGTCGCTGCCGGCTTCGTGCTGGAGGATGTGATCAACACGCTGCCGGAAGCGGCCAATCCGGCCGAATGGGAGCAGGCGGTCAACCAGATCGATGGCCGCATGCGCCGGCTGGAGCCGGTCAACCTGGCCGCCATCCACGAGTACGGCGAAGCCTCGCAGCGGTCCGAATACCTGGACGCGCAGGATGCCGATCTGACCTCGGCGCTGGAAACGCTGGAAGAGGCCATCCGCAAGATCGACCGCGAAACCCGCGGCCGTTTCAAGGATACCTTCGACCGCGTCAACGCCGGCGTGCAGTCGCTGTATCCGCGCCTGTTCGGCGGCGGTCACGCCTATCTGGAACTGACCGGCGAAGACCTGCTGGATACCGGCGTGGCGATCATGGCGCGCCCGCCCGGCAAGCGCGTGTCCAACATCTCGCTGCTGTCCGGCGGCGAGAAGGCGATGACCGCGGTGGCGCTGGTGTTCGCCATCTTCCAGCTCAACCCCGCGCCGTTCTGCCTGCTCGACGAGGTCGACGCGCCGCTGGACGAGGCCAACGTCGGCCGCTTCACCAACATGGTCAAGGAGATGAGCGAGAAGGTGCAGTTCCTGTTCGTCAGCCACAACAAGGCGACGATGGAAGCCGCGCATCAGCTCAGTGGCGTTACCATGCGCGAACCGGGTGTCAGCCGGCTGGTGTCGGTGGACCTGGAAGAGGCCGCGCGCCTGGCGGGAGCGGCGTGACCGTCCCGACGGCGTTGACTAATCCCTGGCGGAGGAGAAACCGATAGTGTCCGACATGGCAATGCTTCGAATCGGCATCCTCATCGCCGGCGTGATCCTGCTGGTGGCGATCTTCTTCTTCGGCCGGCCCAAGAAGGCCAGCCAGGGGCGGCGGCTGGAACCCAGCGAACGCGACACGGCGCGGGTCGAACCCAGCCTGGCCGCCGATTCGCTGCAGGAATCGGACTACAGCGGCGACAACGTCATCCAGCCCGAACTGGGGTTGCCCGGGACCGGTCCTGCCGCGCAACCGGACAGCGATCTGGGCAAGCGCCCGGACCAGGATTTCGACAAGATCGTTTCGCTGTACGTCGCCGCCAGGGCAGGGCACATGCTGCGCGGCGAGGACATCGTGGTCGCCGCCGAGAAGACCGGCCTGACCTTCGGCCACATGAACGTGTTCCACCGCCTGATCGAAGGCCACCCGGAGCGCGGCCCGGTGTTCAGCATGGCCAACATCCTGCAGCCGGGCAGCTTCGACATGGCCAACATCCGCGAACTGGAAACCCCGGCCATCGCCTTCTTCCTGACCCTGCCGGCGCCGATGACCGCGCTGGAAGCCTGGGAGAAGCTGCTGCCCAATGTCGAACGCATGGCCGAACTGCTCAATGGCGTGGTGCTGGACGACAGCCGCAACGCGCTGGGCCGCCAGCGCATCCAGCACATCCGCGAGGAATTGCGCGCCTACGACCGCCAGCACGAAGCACCGCCGTTGACCAAGTCGCCGCGGTGGTGAATCGGTAAGGGCGGTGTTCGCCCGTTAGCGACGTCCGATGGCCGCAGGCGTTGGCCGCCAGCGAACGGCAAGCGGGCATCCGGCGGAATCGCCGCATGAGGTTGCGGCATCGGCGGCAGTTGCGCCGAAGGCCACACGCGGCAAACGCCCGGCCGGTTTAGAATTCACCCATGACGAAGCCAACGCCCGCCACCCGCATCGCCGAACTGCGCCGCCAGCTGGAAGACGCCAATTACCGCTACCACGTGCTCGATGAGCCGAACATCCCGGACGCCGAGTACGACCGCCTGCTGCGCGAGCTGGATGAACTGGAAGTCGCGCATCCGCAGCTGCTGACCGCGGACTCGCCAACCCAGCGCGTGGGCAATGCGCCGTCGGCAAAGTTTGCCGAAGTGCGCCATGCCATTCCGATGCTGTCGCTGGGCAATGCCTTCAGCGACGAGGAAGTCCACGATTTCGTCCGCCGCATTGCCGACAAGCTCAAGCGGCCGACCTTGCGTTTTTCCGCCGAGCCCAAGCTGGACGGCCTGGCCATCAGCCTGCGCTACGAAAAGGGTCATTTCGTGCAGGGCGCCACCCGCGGCGACGGCGCCACCGGCGAGGACGTCACCGTCAACCTGCGCACGGTCAAGGCCATTCCGCTGCGTTTGCGCAGCGGAATGGCGGGAATGGGGAAAGGGGAATCGGGAGCGGCTCAAAACGCAGATGAGGCCGCTTCTCCGATTCCCGAGGTACTGGAGGTCCGCGGCGAGGTCTACATGCCGCGTGCCGATTTCGAGAAGTACAACGAACAGGCCCGCCTGCATGGCGGCAAGGTGCTGGCCAATCCGCGCAACGGCGCTGCCGGTTCGCTGCGCCAGCTGGACCCGCGCATCACCGCGCAACGGCCGCTGGCATTTTTCGCATACGGCACCGGCCTGGTGGAGGGCGCGGTCCTGCCGGATTCGCATTCGGCCACGCTGGCGCAACTGCGGCAATGGGGTTTCCCGGTCAGCGGCCTCAGCGAAGTGGTGGAAGGCGCCGAAGGCCTGCTGGATTACTACCGCCGCATCGGCGAACGCCGCGACGCGCTGCCGTTCGATATCGATGGCGTGGTCTACAAGCTGGACGATGGCGAAGGACAGCGCGAGATGGGGTTCGTCTCGCGCGCGCCGCGCTGGGCCATTGCGCACAAGTTCCCGGCGCAGGAGCAGGCCACCACGGTCCAGGCCATCGAGATCCAGATCGGCCGTACCGGCGCGGCCACGCCGGTGGCGCGGCTGGCGCCGGTGCAGGTGGCCGGCGTCATCGTCACCAACGCAACGCTGCACAACGCCGATCAGATCGCGCGGCTGGACGTGCGCGTGGGCGATGCCGTGATCGTGCGCCGCGCCGGCGACGTGATCCCGGAAGTGGTCAGCGTGATTCTCGAGCGCCGTCCTGCCGGTACCCAGGCCTGGCAGATGCCCGCGCAATGCCCGGTGTGCGGCTCGGAAATCGTCCGCGAAGAAGGCGAGGCGGTCTGGCGCTGCTCCGGCGAACTCAGCTGCCCGGCGCAGCGCAAGGAAGCCATCCGCCATTTCGCCTCGCGCCGTGCGATGGATATCGAAGGTCTGGGCGACAAGTACATCGAGACCCTGGTCGATGCCGGCATCGTGCGCGGCGTCGCCGATCTGTACCAACTGCGGCGCGACCAACTGTTGCATCTGAAGCTGGTACTCGATGCCGAATCGCCGCAGGCGCTGGCCGGCGCGGTCAAGCCGCACCTGCGTCCGGAAGGCAGCGGAGAGGTGCTCAACGCCATCGCCAGGCTCGATGGCGGTAGCAAGGATTGGCGCGCGCGCGCGCTGTCGCAACAGATCGACTTCGAATGGAACCCGAAGAAGATCGCCACCAAGTGGGCCGACAATCTGATCGCGGCCATCGACGCCAGTCGCGACGCCATGCTCGAGCGGCTGTTGTTTGCGCTGGGCATCCAGCACGTGGGTGAGAGCACGGCCAAGGCGCTGGCCCAGTGGTTCGGCGATCTGGACCTGATCCGCCGCCTGCCGTGGCCGCTGTTCAAGCGGGTGCCGGACATCGGCGGCGAAGTGGCGCGCTCGCTCGGGCACTTCTTCGAGCAGCCGGGCAATCAGCAGGCCATCGACGATCTGTTGACCGTCGGCAAGGTACGTATCCGCGACACGCATCCGCCGACGGCCAGGCTGCGCGATGGGCTGGACCTGGCCACGCTGCTGGTGGATCTGGAGATTCCCAAGGTGACCCGCGTGCGTGCCGAGCAACTGGCGTCGACCCTGGCCGAAGTCTCGCCGGGCGCGATCAACCGGTTTGCGCAGGCATTGCCGGATGCGCCAACGCACAACTTCGTCAGCGCCGGCCTGCCGGCGGAGTCGGCCAACGCACTGACGGCATGGCTGCAGGTCCCGGATAACGCCAGGTTGCTGACGCGCAGTGCCGGTGCGCTGGCCGAACTGCTGGAAAAAACCCCGGAAGGCGTGGTCGAAGCCACCGGCCCGCTGGACGGCAAGACCGTCGTGCTGACCGGCGGCCTGTCTTCGATGAGCCGCGATGAGGCCGGCGCCAGGCTCGAAGCGCTGGGCGCCAAGGTCGCCGGCAGCGTGTCGAAGAAGACCCACCTGGTGGTGGCCGGCGAAGCGGCCGGTTCCAAGCTGGCCAAGGCGCAGGAACTGGGGATCGAAATCTGGGATGAAGCACAGTTGCTGGACTTCCTGGCCAAGCACGATGCCGCCTGAGAAAGCACGCTTTGGGCTGCCTCTCCCCCTTTTGCGGTGGAGAGGGCTGGGGAGACCGGGGATGACGTCATCCGGGAATTCAAGTTTTTGGCCCCTTCTCCCCCGCTTGCGGGGGAGAGGGCAGGGAAGACCGGGGACGACGTCATCCGGCAGCGCAAGCTTTTCGCCCCCTCTCCCCCTTTTGCGAAGGAGAGGGCAGGGAAGACCGGGGATGATGTCATCCGGGAACGCAAGCTTTGGGCCCCCTCTCCCCCGCTTGCGGGGGAGAGGGCTGGGGTGAGGGGGAGATGGATCACGCCAAGCGAATGCGTACTGCGCCGACCGATGCCGAACATCGGCTCTGGCAGCGCCTGCGCAACCGGCAACTGGGCTTCAAGTTCCGTCGGCAGCATCGGGTTGGCGGCTACATCGTCGATCTGATCTGCGTGGAAGCGGGCGTGGTTATCGAGGTGGACGGCGGGCAGCACATTGAGCTTGCAGGCAACGATGCGGAGCGGACGGCCTATCTGGAGTCGGTTGGACTGCGGGTACTGCGCTTCTGGAATGACGATGTGCTGTTGCGAACCGATTCGGTGATGGATGCGATCTGGCATGCCTTGCAGGAGCGGCCCCCTCACCCCAACCCTCTCCCCCGCGAGCGGGGGAGAGGGGGCAGAAGCCCAAGCCCAAGCCAAAGCCAAAGCCCAAGCCCAAGCCAAAGCCAAAGCCAAAGCCAAAGCCAAAGCCAAAGCCAAAGCCAAAGCCAAAGCCAAAGCCAGGAGCGGAATCAGGATGGCCGGGAACACTGCCAGCAGAGCCAGGATCAGAGCTCGCGCCCAGGTGATGATTGGGACCAGGGTCAGAGCCCGGGGGAGGTTCAGCACCAAGGCCAGGGTCGGGGCGATGCTCCGAATCCCGCCGGGAACCACGCGCAACCGCGCAGTCGGCAGCCGAATTCCATGGACCAGCGAACGCAACAGCAGCCTGTGCCGGCAGCGGCGTGCAAGCCTGGTGCAGCCAGTGCATCCACCCCCTCTCCCCCGCCTGCGGGGGAGAGGGTTGGGGTGAGGGGGCAAGCGTGGCAGTCGGGTCCGCCGTGGCCGGATGGCATTGGCGCAGCGTTGCCCTGGGCGCCTTCCGCCTCGCGCGATGCCCTTCGCCTGCGAGCGGCGCTGAACCGGTTGGTGCGCGAGTTCTTCCATGCGCGCAACGTGCTGGAAGTCGAGACGCCGATGATGTCGCAGGCCGGCAATACCGATCCCAATATCGCCTCGTTTTCGCTGGAGTTCGGCGGGCACGTCGACGCCGGGCCGCGCCAGCGCTGGCTGCGGACCTCACCGGAGTTTCCGCTCAAGCGCCTGCTCGCTGCCGGCCTGGGGGATTGCTACGAGTTGGGTCGGGTGTTTCGCGATGGCGAAGCCGGCGGCCGCCACAACCCGGAATTCACGATGCTGGAATGGTACCGGCTGGGTTGGGATCTGCCGCAACTGATCGATGAAACGGTCGAACTGGTGCAGGCCGCGTTGGCGATGATCGGGCGCACCGCCGCGGTGGCGCGAATTTCTTTCCGGGAGATCTACCGGCAGCGCCTGGGCATCGACCCGATGACCGCGGATGAGGGAATGCTGCGCGCCGCAGCGGCGGACATCGCCGTCGACGGCGAGGGCCTGACGCGCGACGACTGGCTGGACCTGCTGATGACCCATCGCCTGCAACCGGATTTTCCCGCCGGGCAGTTGCTTGCCGTCTACGACTATCCGGCATCGCAGTGCGCGCTGGCGCGGTTGCGCGATGACGGCGATGTCCAGGTGTCCGAGCGCTTCGAACTGTACCTGGGCCCGCTGGAACTGGCCAACGGCTATCACGAACTCGCCGATGCGCGCGAACAGCGTGCCCGGTTTCTGCGCGACATCGACATCCGCCGTACCCGCGGTATCGGCACGCCGGCCATCGACCAATCGCTGCTGGATGCGCTGGACGCTGGCTTTCCCGACTGCTCCGGAGTGGCGCTGGGCGTGGATCGCCTGCTGATGGCGATGCTGGAAACCGCGCGCATCGCCGATGCGCTGGCCTTCGATTTTTCCAGAGCCTGAGCGGCGGCATAACGGTCAGCTGGATGCGCTGCGGGCGTAAACGGTTTCTTGCATTCACGTTCATGATGGCGCGGTAGATTCGTCTGCAGTTACCGCCACTGGAGAGAGAGCCATGCGCAGTCTGCTGACGTTCGCCTTAGCGCTGGTCGGTTTTTCCGCCGCCAATCAAGCATTCGCTGGGCCGCACCAGGAGCGCGGCTACGGTTACGGCGATGGCTATGGACAGACCTTCCGCTGCGAATCCGATGGCAACCGCACCCGCCACTGCCGCGTCGATACCTATGGCGGCGTCGTGCTGGTGCGTCAGCTTTCCAGTACGCGCTGCGTGGAGGGGCGCAACTGGGGCTACGACCGTGGCGGGGTCTGGGTCAGCCAGGGCTGCCGTGCCGAATTCCGTAGCGGAGGCGGCGGTTATGGCCCCGGCTGGGGCAACGCGCAGACGCTGCGCTGCGAATCGGACAATGGCCGCCACCGAACGTGTGCGATTCCCCGCAACGGCCAGGTGCGCCTGGTCCGCCAACTGTCCGGCACCCGCTGCATCGAAGGCCACAACTGGGGCCGGCAACGCGGCGCCATCTGGGTTTCGCGCGGTTGCCGTGGCGAATTCCAGGTCAGCCGGCGCGGCGGCAACTGGGGCGGCGGAGGTTGGGATGACGGATACGGCCATGGCGGCGGACAGTTGTTCCGTTGCGAATCGGACAATGGCCGGACCCGCTATTGCCAGGTCGATGGGCGCCGCGTGAGCCTGCAGCGGCAACTTTCCAGTTCGCCCTGTATCGAGGGCCGTACCTGGGGCACCGACCGTCGCGGCGTCTGGGTCAGCCACGGCTGCCGTGGCGAATTCCGCGCGTGGTGAGGCGCCGGGTAAAGTCCCCGCGCAGGCGCACGGGGACTTTACGGCGGACGGCTACAATAGCGGGATGAACGACAGCATCGACAATGACAGCATCGACTACGCCCGCTACGACCGCATCCGCCCGATTCGCTGGACCGGATCCGCGTTGGAGCTGCTGGATCAACGGCAACTGCCATTCAAGGTCGAGTACCTGACCTGCACCAGCAGCGACGAAGTCGCCGCCGCCATCCACGCGCTGGCGGTGCGCGGTGCGCCGGCGATCGGCATCGCCGCGGCCTGGGGCGTGGTGCTGGCCGCCCGCGAAATAGTCGCGGCGGATCCGGCCGAAGCGCTGGCCAGGCTGGAGCCGGCGCTGCAGCGGCTCAACGCGGCGCGTCCGACCGCGGTCAATCTGGCCTGGGCCTTGCAGCGCATGCGTACGGCATTGCGCGCCGCCGGCAACGACTGGCGCGGCATGCTGGAACTGGAAGCGCTGGCCATCGCCGAAGAGGACCTGGCCGCCAACCGGTTGATGGGGACGCTGGGGGCGGCATTGATCGCGCCCGGCAGCGGCGTGCTGACCCATTGCAACACCGGTTCGCTGGCCACGGCAGGTTTCGGTACCGCGCTGGGCGTGATCCGCGCCGGTGTCGCCCAGGGGCGTATCGGCAAGGTGTACGCCGGCGAAACCCGGCCGTGGCTGCAGGGCGCCCGGCTGACCGTATGGGAGCTGCAGCAGGACGATATTCCGGCCACGCTGATCGCCGATTCCGCCGCCTCGCATCTGATGAAGACCGGCGCGGTGCAGTGGGTGGTGGTAGGTGCCGACCGCATCTGCGCCAATGGCGATGTCGCCAACAAAATCGGGACCTACCAACTGGCCATCACCGCCCATCATCATGGCGTGAAGGTGATGGTGGTTGCGCCGTCCTCGACGGTGGACATGGCCACCGCCAGCGGCGAGAGCATCGAGATCGAGGAACGCGAACCGGGCGAGATGTTCGGCATCGGCGGCGTGCGCACGGTCGCCGAGGGCATCAGCGCATGGAATCCGGTGTTCGACGTCACCCCCGCCGCCTTGATCGACGCCATCGTCACCGAGAAGGGCGTGATTGAGCGGCCCGACGAAGAAAAGATGCGCGCCGCCTTCAGCGCCCCGTAGGGCGGGCCCCGGGCCGCCGCCATTGCCGCGTGCAACCCACCATTCCGGCAACGACCGGTGGCGCAAGCAAGGCACGTCGTCGGTTTCGTGACCAGGCGTGACAACGACTGGAATCCGTAGGGCGGGCCCGGCCGGCCATCGGTTTTCGTCCGCGGTCGTGACGGTGGCTTGGCGGCGGGCCTGGGCCATCCTAAGTGCTTGTTTCTGTAAGCCATGGACGGGCAATCCATGCCCGCTTGTGGTATCATCGACAGGTTAGAAATCCCACCTTTTTCCGGCTTGCCGACAGCGTTTCGGCAGCCCGGTTATTGGCCGAAAACCAGAACCCAGAAACGGACCCCGAATGGTCGATCTCGCCAAGGAAATCATCCCCGTCAACCTCGAAGACGAGATGCGCAAGAGCTATCTCGATTACGCGATGAGCGTGATCGTGGGGCGCGCGCTCCCGGATGTCCGGGACGGCCTAAAGCCGGTCCATCGCCGCGTGTTGTATGCGATGAACGAACTCGGCGCGCACAGCAACAAGGCCCACTTCAAGTCGGCGCGTATCGTCGGCGACGTCATCGGTAAGTACCACCCGCACGGCGACCAGTCGGTCTACGACACCCTGGTGCGCATGGCGCAGCCATTCTCGCTGCGCTACCTGCTGGTGGACGGGCAGGGCAACTTCGGTTCGGTCGACGGCGATTCCGCCGCGGCAATGCGCTACACCGAGGCGCGCATGTCGCGCCTGACCCACGAGCTGATGGCCGACATCGACAAGGAAACCGTCGATTTCCAGCTCAACTACGACGAAAAGGAATACGAGCCGTCGGTGATGCCGACCCGGTTCCCGAACCTGCTGGTCAACGGCTCTGCCGGCATCGCCGTGGGCATGGCCACCAATATTCCGCCGCACAACCTGGGCGAGGTCATCGACGGCCTGCTGGCGCTGATCGAAGACCCGGAGATCGACGTCGATGGCCTGATGCAGTACATCCCCGGCCCGGATTTCCCCACCGCCGGCATCATCAACGGCACCAGCGGCATCGTCGCCGGCTACCGCACCGGCCGTGGCCGCGTGCGCATGCGCGCCAAGGCCGATATCGAAGTCGATGACCGCACCGGCCGCGAGTCGATCATCGTCACCGAGATTCCGTACCAGGTGAACAAGGCGCGGTTGATCGAGAAGATTGCCGAGCTGGTCAAGGAAAAGCGCCTGGAAGGCATCAGCGAGCTGCGCGACGAGTCCGACAAGGACGGCATGCGCATCTACATCGAGGTCAAGCGCGGCGAGTCGGCCGAGGTGGTGCTGAACAATCTGTACTCGCAGACCCCGATGGAGTCGGTGTTCGGCATCAACATGGTCGCCCTGGTCGATGGCCGCCCGCAGCTGCTGAATCTCAAGCAGATGCTGGAAGCCTTCGTGCGCCACCGCCGCGAAGTGGTCACCCGCCGCACCATCTTCGAGCTGCGCAAGGCGCGCAACCGCGCGCACATCCTGGAAGGCCTGACCGTCGCATTGGCCAACATCGACGAGATGATCGAACTGATCAAGACGTCGGCCAATCCGCAGGAAGCCAAGGAGCGCATGCTGGCCAAGACCTGGGAACCGGGTCTGGTCGGTGCGCTGCTGGCCGCGGCCGGCGCCGAATCCTCGCGCCCCGAGGACCTGCCGGCCGATGTCGGGTTCCTTGACGGTCCTGATTCCAGCAAGGTGTACCAGCTGACCGAGACCCAGGCTACCCAGATTCTGGAAATGCGCCTGCATCGCCTGACCGGGCTGGAGCAGGAAAAGCTGACCGAGGAATACAAGCTGCTGCTGGAAACCATCGCCGGCCTGATCCGCATCCTGGAAAACCCGGATGTGCTGATGCAGGTGATCCGCGACGAGCTCGACAACGTCAAGGCCGAGTTCGGCGATGCCCGCCGCAGCGAGATCCGCCACAGCGAAGAGGATCTGGACATCCTGGATCTGATCGCGCCGGAAGACGTGGTGGTGACGCTGTCGCACGCCGGCTATGCCAAGCGCCAACCGGCCAGCGCCTACCGTGCGCAGCGCCGCGGCGGCCGCGGCCGCAATGCGGCGGCGACCAAGGACGAGGACTTCATCGACCAGCTGTGGCTGGTCAACACCCATGACACCCTGCTGACCTTCACCAGCAGCGGCAAGGTGTTCTGGCTGCCGGTGCATCAGCTGCCAGAAGCCGGCCCCAATGCCCGCGGCCGCCCGATCATCAACTGGATTCCGCTGGAAGCCGGCGAGAAGGTGCAGGCGGTGCTGCCGATCCGCGCCTATGAAGAAGGCCGCTATGTGTTCTTCGCCACCCAGAACGGTACGGTCAAGAAAACCCCGCTGACCGAATTCGCGTTCAAGCTGGCGCGCGGCAAGATTGCGATCAACCTGGACGAAGGCGATGCGCTGGTCGGCGTGGCGCTGACCGATGGCGAACGCGACGTGATGCTGTTCGCATCCAACGGCAAGGCGGTGCGCTTTGCCGAGAACGAAGTCCGCTCGATGGGCCGTACCGCCACCGGCGTGCGCGGCATCCGTCTGGCCGAAGGCGAGGAGGTGGTCAGTCTGATCGTGGTCGAAGGCGATGGCGACATCCTGACCGCCAGCGCGCGCGGTTACGGCAAGCGCACGCCGGTGGACGAATACCCGCGCAAGGGCCGCGGTACCCAGGGTGTGCTGGCCATCAAGACCAGCGAGCGCAACGGCAAACTGGTCGGCGCCATCCAACTGTCCGACCATCATGAGGTGCTGCTGATTTCCGATGGCGGCACGCTGGTGCGCACGCGGGCGTCGGGAATCTCGCAGGTCGGCCGCAATACCCAGGGCGTCACCCTGATGCGCCTGTCCGAAGGCGAAACCCTGCAGGCGGTCGAACGCCTGGACGCCTCGCTGGACGAGGACGATGGCGAGGCGGATGCCGTCGCCGAGACGGTTGTGGAGCCGCAGCCGCAGGCATGAGTGCCGTTGCCGGGACGCGCATTGCGCGCGTCCCGGCGCTTCCGGCAGCGTCGGCGGAAGGGACATCCGGTAGGAACATTCCGTAGGAGCGATGTGAGTCGCGACGGGCTTTCCCATGGAAGCTTCATCGCGACTCACGTCGCTCCTACAAGGTTCCGTGTTTTTTCGGCACGATGGCCAGCAAGCCGCCGGTCTCCGTTCTATACTGCCGACAACATCGGGGCAGGGATAGGCACATGGAACCGGCATCGCAACGCTTCGCCAACGCGCGCACCCGTCTGGGCCGCGCGTTTTTCGTTCTGGCCTTGTTCGCCGCGCTGGCGGGGGGCTGCAAACGCAACGAGAGCGGCCAGTTGCCTGCCGCCAGCGGCGATCCGATCAAGGCCCAGCGCGAGGAAATGAAGGACTTCGGGCTGGCGTCCATCTATCCCGATCAGCACGACGGCAGCCTGGCCATCGCGCTGGAATTCAGCCGGCCGCTGGTCGGTTCGCAGAATTTCGACGAGTTGCTCGTGGTTTCCGGCGCCAAGGGCGAAGCCGTCAAGGGCGGCTGGGTGCTGGACGACAAAGGACTGATCCTGCGCTTTCCGTCGGTCGAAGCGGCCAAGGACTATCAGGTGCTAGTCAAGCCGGATCTGCTGGCGGCCGACGGCAGCCGGCTGGGCAAGGAACTGAAGGAAACCATCCATACCGGCCAGTTGGACCCCGCGGTAGGCTTCGCCTCGCAGGGCAGCGTGCTGCCGGCGCGCGAAAGCCGCGGTCTGCCGGTAGTGTCGCTGAATGTCGATGAGGTCGATGTCGAGTTCCTGCGCGTCACCGAGAAATCGCTGCCGCGCTTCTTTTCCGAGTACCAGCGCGGCGGCCGCCGCGGCAGTTGGGACCTGGACAGCGACTACGGCGACAATACGCCGCTGGGGCAGTTGGCCGAACCGGTCTATCTCAACCGCTTCGTGCTGGGCGGCAAGCCCAACGAACGCATGCTGACCTATCTGCCGATCCAGGAGGTCAAGGAACTGCAGGAGCCGGGCCTGTACTTCGCGGTGATGAAGCGCACCGGCAAGTTCTCCGGCGATTTCGAGACCGCCTTCTTCACCGTCAGCGATATCGGCCTGCATACCCGCGCCTACAAGGACAAGCTGTTCGTGCATACCGCCTCCTTGCACGGCGGCGAATCGCTGGGTGGAGTGGAGCTGCGCATCCTGGACAGCAAGGGCGAGACCTTTCTGGCCGGCAAGACCGACAGCAACGGCAATGCGCTGCTGAACTACGCGCTGGACGCCGGCCATGTGCTGGTGGCGCGCCGCGGCAAGGATGTGTCGATGCTGCCGTTCAACCAGCCGGCGCTGGATCTGTCCGAGTTCGCCGTCGCCGGCCGCCAGCAGGCCTGGTTCGACGTGTTCGCCTGGTCGGGCCGCGATCTGTACCGGCCCGGCGAGACGGTGCGCATCTCGGCGCTGTTGCGCGACAACGACGGCAAGCCGGTCGCCGGTCCCGACAAGGGCGCGCAGCCGGTGTTCCTGCGGCTGAAGCAGCCTGACGGCAAGACCTTCCGCGAAACCCGCCTGCAGGCCGGCGCGCAGGGCTATTTCAGTTTCGAGCAGGTCATCCCGCAGGAAGCGCCCACCGGCCGCTGGCAGGTCGAGTTCCGTACCGATCCGGCCAGCAAGGAAGCGGTGCAGGGGATGACGCTGCGCATCGAGGAGTTCCTGCCCGAGCGCATGAAGCTGGATCTGGAAACGCCGCAGCAAGTCCTGAAGCCGGGCGAGCCGTTCAAGCTGCAGGCCGTGGCCGCCTACCTGTACGGCGCGCCGGCGGCCGGCAACCGCTTTACCGCCAAGCTGGCGGTGGCGGTGGAACAACATCCGCTGCAGCAGCTGCCGGGCTATTTCTTCGGCGATCCGACCCTGCGGTTGCCGCGCGAAGCCAAGGACGTGGTGGACGCCGCGTTCGACGACAGCGGCCGTTACCAGGAAGACATCGCGCTGCCGGCCGAAGCCAAGCCGGTCAGTCCTATCGCCGCGCTGGTATCCGGCAGCGTCTACGAGACCGGCGGCCGCACCGTCAACCGCACGCTCAAGCGGGTGCTGTGGCCGGCCGATGCGCTGGTGGGCGTGCGCCCGCTGTTCGACGATGGCGACGGCGCCGATGCCAACAGCGATGCCGGTTTCGAACTGGTGCGCGTGGATGCGCAGGGCACGCCGCAGCCGGTCAAGGGCGCCAAGGTCACGCTGGTGCGCGAGCACCGCGACTACCACTGGAATCACGATGACGAAGGCGGCTGGAACTACGACTTCACCCGCCGTTTCGAAAACCTGGAAACCAAGACGCTGGACATCGGCAGCGGCGCGGCGAAGGTCAGCTATCCGGTGCAATGGGGCGAATACCGGCTGGACGTGTTCGACCCGGCCACCGGCCTGACCACCCGCTACCCGTTCCGCGCCGGCTGGAGCTGGGACGATCAGAATCGCGGACTGGATGCGCGTCCGGACAAGGTCAAGCTGGCGCTGGACAGGACCGGCTACAAGGCGGGCGACACGCTGGAAGTGACGGTGACGCCGCCGCACCCCGGCAAAGGCCTGCTGATGGTCGAAACCGACCGCATGCTGTACGTGCAGGACATCGACGCCAAGCCGGGCAGCAAGTTCAGGATACCGGTGACCAAGGACTGGGAACGCCATGACGTCTACGTGACCGCATTGGTGTTCCGCGGCGGCTCGGTGCCCAGCAAGATCACGCCGGCGCGTGCGGTGGGCGTGGCCCATGTGCCGATGGACCGCAAGGCGCGGCGGGTGGCGGTAGGCCTGTCGATGCCGCAGCAGATGCGTCCCGAGCAGGATCTGCCGGTGACCGTCAGCGTGCCGGAGCTGGCAGGCAAGCAAGCGCACGTGACCGTTTCCGCGGTCGATGTCGGCATCCTCAACATCACCCGCTTCCCGGTGCCGGACGCCAACGCGCAGTTCTTCGCCCAGCGCCGGCTGGGAGTGGATGCGTACGACATCTACGGCCGCGTCATCGAGAGCTTCGAAGGCGGCAGCGCAAAACTGCGTTTCGGCGGCGATATGGCGCTGGACGCATTGCCGCAGGCCAAGCGCCCGACCTCGCGCGTGCAGACGGTGGATCTGTTCGCCGGCCCGGTGAAACTGGACGCCAAGGGCAACGCGCGGGTGAAGCTGCGGGTGCCCGATTTCAACGGCACCCTGCGCGTTTCGGCACTGGTGTATTCGGACGAACGCTACGGCAACCGCGACCGCGAAACGCTGGTGCGCGCGCCCATCGTGGCCGAGGCCAGCCTGCCGCGGGTGTTGGCGCCGGGTGATCGCAGCACGGTAACGCTGGATGTGCAGAACTTCACCGGCAAGCCGGGCGAGTTCAGCGTGACCGTCAATGGCGAGGGCCCGCTGTCGTTCGGCGAGCCCACGCGCACGGCCAAGCTGGCCGCCGATGCCAAGGCCACGTTGAGCTTCCCGGTTACCGCCGGCGAAGGCTATACCACCGCCAAGGTGCGGGTGCGCGTGGACGGCGGCGGCTTCAAGGTGGACCGGCGCTACGACCTGCCGGTGCGCGCGGCATGGCCGTCGGTGCTGCGCGCGCAGACGCGGGTGCTGGACCCGGTGGCGCCGGTCGAACTGGGCGCCGGTTTTGCCGATGGCCTGATGACCGGATCGGTCAGTGCGCGGATGGTGGTCAGCGCACTGCCGCCGATTCCCTTCGCCAGCGCCCTGCAGGGCGCGTTGAACTATCCCTACGGCTGCGCCGAGCAGACCACCAGCAAGGGCTATGCCGCGCTGCAGCTGGATGAGGAAACCGCCAGGCAACTGGGTGTCGGCGGGCTCGATGCTAAGCAGCGCCGCGAGCGGATGGAAGGCGCGTTCGGCCGGCTGGCTTCGATGCAGGTCGCCAACGGCCATTTCTCGATGTGGGGCGACGACGGCTACGTCAATCCGGGGCTGACGCCTTATATCGTCGAATTCCTGCTGGACGCGCGCGATGCCGGGTTCGCGGTGCCCGATGCGGTCTTGCAGAAGGCGTTGACCCGCCTCAGCGAGGATCTGCTGTCCGGCGGCGCGCAGTTCTACGGCGCAAGCCATCGCGACCATCTGCGCTTCGCCTATCAGGCCTATGCCGGCTACGCGCTGGCACGGGTGGGCCGCGCGCCACTGGGTACCTTGCGCGCGCTTTACGACAACGAGCGCGGCAAGAGCATGACCGCTTTGCCGCTGGTGCATCTGGGGTTGGCCCTATCGCTGCAGGGCGACCAGAACCGCGGCGCCAAGGCGATCGCCGCCGGTTTCGGCAAGGACGGCGAACGTCCGGAGTACCTGGGCGACTACGGCACCCGTCTGCGCGATGACGCGCTGATGATCGCGCTGGTGCACGAGCGCAAGCTGGCCAAGCCCGAGTACGACGCGCGCTCGGTGGCGTTGGGCCGCGAACTGGACGCGCGCCGCAACCGCGGCTACCTGTGGCTGAGCACGCAGGAGCAGGTGGCGCTGGCGCGCCTGGGTAAGGCGCTGATGGTCGATCAGAAGAAGCTGGTATCCGGGCAATGGAGCGTTGGTGGCGACAGCGAGACCATCGCCGCCACCAAGGTGTTCGGCCGCAGCTTCGACTACGCAACCCTGGCCAAGGGCGTGCGCTTCGATCCGGAAGGTCAGCCGCCGTTGTTCGCCAGCCTGGAAGTCGCCGGCGTGCCGCGCACCGCCCCGGCGCCGGACAACAGCCAGATCGGCATCGAGCGCCGTTACTACACCACCGACGGCAAGGAATGGAGCGGCGGCAATCTGAAAGAAGGCGAGGCGCTGATCGTAAGGGTCGGCATCACCGCCAACGTCAGCATGCCCGACGCGCTGTTCACCGATCTGCTGCCGGCCGGCCTGGAAATCGAGAACTTCAACCTGGGCGATGCCAAGCAATGGGCCGAGGTGGTGGTCGACGGTATCGCAATCAGCGACCGCGCCAGCGCCGCCGATGTGCAGCACGAGGAGTTCCGCGACGACCGCTACGTGGCCGCGCTCAAGTTGAACCGCGGCAGCACCGCCAAGCTGTTCTATCTGGTGCGCGCGGTGACGCCCGGCACCTACACCGTGCCGCCGTCGTTGGTGGAGGACATGTACCGGCCGGAGATTCGCGGGGTAGGCAGGTCGTCGCCGGCGACGATGACGGTGGTGCAGCCTTGAAGCGAGGAGCGAGGAGCGAGGAACGAGTGAAGAGGAGTGAGAAACGAGTAAGAGCGGACATCCTCGGGTCTGGACGGGGTGCTGTCCTTCGGCAATGAAGAAGTCGCGCTTCCACTCGTTCCTCGTTCCTCTTCACTCGCTCCTCGCTCCGCGCGTGCATCCGCGGGAAACGCACGAGGCGCGACAAACCTAATCCGGCAATGAAGCAGTCGCGCTTCCACTCGTTCCTCGTTCCTCTTCACTCGTTCCTCGCTCCGCGCGCGCATCCGTGGAAACGCACGAGGGCGCGACAAACCTAATCCGGCAATGAAGAAGTCGCGCTTCCACTCGTTCCTCGTTCCTCTTCACTCGTTCCTCGCTCCGCGCGCGCATCCGTGGAAACGCACGAGGGCGCGACAAACCTAATCCGGCAATGAAGAAGTCGCGCTTCCACTCGTTCCTCACTCCTCTCCACTCGTTCCTCGCCTTCCTGCGCTGGAGCGCCGTCGCCTTACTGCTGACGCTGCTGGCGCTGGATTTCGCGTTTCCGCCGCCATTGCCCAAGGCGCGCGATACCAGCACGCTGGTGGTGGCGCGGGATGGCACGCCGCTGCGGGCGTTCGCCGACCGCGATGGGGTCTGGCGCTATCCGGCCACGCCGGAAAGCGTGTCGCCGCTGTATCTGCAGGCGCTGCTGAGTTATGAGGACCGTTGGTTCTGGCGGCATCCGGGCGTCAACCCGTGGGCGCTGCTGCGTGCCGGCGGGCAGTGGCTGCGCGGCGGACGCATCGTTTCCGGCGGTTCCACACTGACCATGCAGGTGGCGCGGTTGCTGGATCCGCACAGCCGCACGCCCTGGGGCAAGGCCAAGCAGCTGTTGCGGGCGCTGCAACTGGAAGCGCATCTGTCGAAGGCGGAAATCCTGACCTTGTACCTGCAGCGGGCGCCGTTCGGCGGCACCATCGAAGGGGTGGAAGCGGCCAGTTGGGCGTATCTGGGCAAGCCGGCTGCGCGGCTGTCGCAGGCCGAGGCGGCGTTACTGGCGGTGTTGCCGCAATCGCCCAGCCGGTTGCGGCCGGACCGCCACCCGCAAGCGGCCCAGCGCGCCCGCGACAAGGTGCTCGGGCGGATGCAGGCGCTAGGCGTATGGTCGGCCGAAGAGGTTGCCGATGCGCGCATCGAGCCGGTGGTGGCACGCTCGCTGCAGTCGCCGATGAGCGCTGCGCTGCTGGCCGAACGGCTGCGGCGCGACCAGCCCGGCCAGGCACGCATCGAATCGACCATCGCCCCCGGCCTGCAGCGCACGCTGGAAGAACGGGTGGCGGCGTATTTCTCGCAACTGCCCGAGCGCACCTCGGCGGCGCTGCTGGTCGTCGACAACGCCAGCATGGAAGCGTTGGCCTATGTCGGTTCGGTGTCGTTCGGCGACAAGGCGCGCCTGGGCCACGTCGACATGGTGCAGGCCTGGCGTTCGCCGGGCTCCACGCTCAAGCCGTTCCTGTACGCGTTGGCGCTGGATGATGGGCTGATCCACTCTGAGAGCCTGCTGATCGATGCGCCGCAGTCGTTTGGCGGTTACCGGCCCGGCAATTTCGATGCCGCCTTCAACGGCCCGGTCGGCGCCGCCACCGCTCTGCGGCTGTCATTGAACGTGCCGGCGGTGGACCTGCTGGAGCGGGTGGGGCCGGCGCGGTTCTCGGCGCGGTTGGCCAACAGCGGGGTGGAGCTGAAGTATCCGCGCGGCGCCAGCCCCAATCTGGCGCTGATTCTGGGCGGCACCGGCGCCCGGCTGGAGGATCTGGTCGGCGCGTTCGCCGCGCTCAACCGCCAGGGGCTGTCCGGCCGGGTGCGCTATACCCCGGCCGATGCCGGTGCCGACCGCCGCTTGATGTCGGCCGGTGCGGCCTGGATTACCCGCGACATCCTCGAATCCAATCCGCGGCCGGGCTATGGCACGGGCACCTTCGATACCGGCTCGCGTCCGCGGGTGGCGTGGAAAACCGGCACCAGCTATGGCTTCCGCGACGCCTGGGCCATCGGCAGCACCCGCCGCTATACGGTGGGGGTCTGGGTCGGGCGGCCGGACGGTACCCCGCTGCCGGGGCAGTACGGGGCGGTGACCGCGTTGCCGCTGATGTTCGAGGTCATCGACAGCCTGCCGCGGGCGCGCGGCGATTCGGTGCCGCACCCGCCGCCGGCCAATGTTGCCGAAACCGAAATCTGCTGGCCGCTGGGGCTGCCGCCGGAACCTGGCGCGCCGCAACTGTGCCAGCGCCGGATGAAGGCGTGGACGCTGGATGGCGTGGTGCCGCCGACCTTTGCCGAGCGCGATGCGCGATTGTGGAGCGCAGGCCGGCTGCGTTTCGACGTGGATACCGCCACTGGCCTGCGCCTGTCCGCCGATTGCGCCAGGCCGCACCAGGCCCGCAGTACCGAAATCGCCCGCTGGCCGGCATTGGCTTCGCCATGGTTGCCGGCACAGCACCGGCTGGCGTCGCGCCTGCCCGCGCTGTCGCCCGATTGCGCGGCCGATGGCCGCGAGGCGGCAGAAGAGCTGCGCATCGAGGGCCTGAACGACAACGCCCGGCTGGCGCGCGCGCCAGGCAGCGCCCACGGCGTGCGCCTGCAACTGCGCGCCCTGGGGACCGACAGCCGCGTGCAATGGCTGCTGGATGGCCGCTGGATAGCCGAAACCCGCGGCGCCCAGGCGTTCCAGCGCGACTTCGCGGAAACCGGCGAGCACCAGCTGACCGCGCTGGCCGACAGCGGCGCATGGACGCGGGTGCGCTTTGCCGTGCTGCGCTGAGCTGATCGCCTTGTAGAGCCGAGCAAGCTCCGCTCTATGCCTTTCTCACGGGGCGGGCATCAACCGATCTGTTCCAGCACATGTTCGGCCGACGACACCTGGTATTCGCCCGGCGCCTCGACAAACACGTTGCGCACGACGCCGTCTTCCACGTACAGCGCAAAGCGCCGGGCGCGGGTGCCCATGCCGTAGGCGCTGGCGTCCATTTCCAGGCCCAGCGCACGGACCAGATCGGCATTGCCGTCGGCCAGCATCTGCAGGCCGTCGGGGACGTGCTGGGTCTTGCCCCAGGCCTGCATGACGAACGGGTCGTTGACCGAGACGCAGAACACGTCGATGCCGCGATGGCGGAACTGGTCGAAATGCTGCACGTAGCTGGGCAGATGCTTCTCCGAACAGGTCGGCGTGAACGCGCCGGGCACCGCGAACAACACGGCCTTGCGGCCTTCGAACAGGGCATGGGTATCGATGGTTTCCACCCCCTCGCGGATGCGCTTGAGGATGACTTCGGGGATGCGGTCGCCAATCTGGATGGTCATGCGGGAGGCCTGCGGTAGAGGGTAGCTGAACGGATTTTAGCGCCACTGCCTTCAGCGGACGTGAGGGGCTTGAAAAATCGCCGGAAAAACCTACGTGGGGTGGAGCGGCGCCACCATCGCGGCGCTCTAACCAGGAGAAACCAGATGAGTATCGTGCAGTACAACCCGTGGGCCAATCCGCGCGGCCTGCAGGAAGAAATCCGTCAGGTCTTCGACCGTTTCCTCGGCGACGGCGAAGGCGACCAGTCAAACGTCGTCACCAGCCAGTGGGTGCCGCGCGTGGACATCCGCGAGGACGCCGACCGCTTCGTGATCCTGGCCGATATCCCCGGGGTGGACCCGAAGGACATCGAAATCCATATGGAAAAAGGCATTCTGACCCTGCGCGGCGAGCGCAGCGCCGAAAAGCGAGAGGAAGGCGAGCGCTATTCGCGCGTGGAACGCTCGCACGGCACGTTCTACCGCCGCTTCGCGCTGCCCGACAGCGCCAATGCCGACGGCATCACCGCCAGCGGCAAGCTGGGCGTGTTGCAGATCGATATTCCCAAGAAGCCGGAAACCACCCCGCGCCGCATCCAGGTGCAGTAAACAGGGCGCGGACCGCAGGGCAGAGGCCCAATGATTGCCATCGGCAATGGCGGCCAGCCTTGCGGGAAGTCGCCTGGGACGCGCCGGTATTGCGCTGCGCGGTTTGCCCGGGCTGGCTGCCTGGGCAGCCGCGCCCGTCTTGTCGCTACGCGTTACCAGCGGCTTCGCGCTCACCTCAAAGTACACAACACGCTCTAGAATCGGCCCGCGGCGTTCGCGTCGCGGGCCCTTCTTGGCCGGGCGCTGCCGTTGCCTCGCAACGATGCGGCCCCTGTCGCGCAACGCGGAGTCTGCATGCAGTTCAAGGATTACTACGCCGTGCTCGGGGTCGAACCCAGCGCCGGCGACGCCGAAATCAAGACGGCCTATCGCCGGCTGGCGCGCAAATACCATCCCGACGTCAGCAAGGAGGCTGGTGCCGAGGATCAGTTCAAGGCCGTCAACGAGGCCTACGAGGCGTTGCGCGACCCGCAGAAGCGCGCGGCCTACGATCAGTTGCGCGCGCGCGGCTACCGTCCGGGCGAGGAGTTCCGCCCGCCGCCGGATTTCGGGCAGGGCGGTTTTGGCGGCGGCCAGGGCTTCGATTTCGAGGAAGTCTTCGGCGGCAACGGTGGCGGCGCCGGCTTCAGCGATTTCTTCGAAGGGCTGTTCGGACGCCGTGCGCAGGGAGCGCAGCCGCGCGGCCCGCAACCGCCGCGCGATTCGCGCGCCAAGCTGGCGGTGCCGCTGCAGGTGGTGCACGACGGCGGCAGCGTGCGGGTCAACGTCAATGGCAGGCAACTGGATGTACGCGTCCCGACCGGGGTCAAGCCCGGACAGGTCATCCGGCTGGGCGGGCAGGGCACCGGTGGCGGCAATCTGTTGCTGGAAATCGAGTATGCCGCCCATCCCCAGTTCGAAGTGGATGGCCGCAACATCATTTTCGTATTGCCGGTGACGCCATGGCAGGCGGCGCTGGGCGCAACCCTGAGCGTGCCGACCCTGGGAGGTCCGGTCGATCTGAAGATCCCCGCCGACTCCGATGCCGGCCGCAAGCTTCGCCTGCGCGGACGCGGGCTGCCGGGCACGCCGCCAGGCGATCAGATCGTCGAACTGGAAATCACCGCGCCGCGCGCCACCGGCGAGACGCAGCGCGCGGCGTACCGCGAGCTGGCCAAGGCTTTCGGCGAAAAGAGCGGCTGAGCGTTCCAGCCCTGTAGGAGCGACGCGAGTCGCGACGGCGCTTTACCGGGAACGCTTCATCGCGACTTGACCAGCTGTTCGGCTATGGAGAGCTGTCGCTCCTACAGATGGGGCGGCGGATACGAGAAGAGCAGGCCGGGGCCTGCTCTTCTGCATTGTCAAAGTGGACGGGCAGGTTCAGGCGGCCGGCGGCGCTTCGCTGGCGCTGAAGATGCGTTCAATGACCTCGGCCAGTTCGTCCTCGGAGAACGGCTTGGTCAGGTAGGCCTTGGCGCCCTGCCGCAGGCCCCACATGCGGTCGGTGTCCTGATCCTTGGTGGTCACCAGGATCACCGGGATGTGCTTGGTGGTGGATTCGCGGCTCAGCGTACGCGTGGCCTGGAAGCCGTTCAAGTTGGGCATCACCACGTCCATCAGCACCATGTCCGGCAACTCGCGCTTGGCGACTTCCACGCCCGCGGCGCCATCCTCGGCGGTCAGAGATTCATGCCCCAGTTTTTCGACGATGCGCTGGATGCCCAGCAATTGCGATGGTGAATCGTCGACGATAAGAATACGTGCCATGGAGTTCCCCAAGTTGTCCCCGCGTCGATTGTAGAGCCTGATTGGAGGAACAAAAAGCCAGCCGCCAGCGGCCGGTGCCGGCGCCTGCTGTGACGGGAGTCCGGTTTACCCGATTTTCACCAGAGTACGACCACGGGAAGCGCCCGCCAGCATCATGTCGAACACCCCGGAAAGCCCGTCCAGCGTGGTTTCCCGGGTGCAAATCGCATCCAGATGCGCCGGTTTCCAGTCGTCGGCCAAATGCCGCCAGATGTCGTCTCGTATTCCGCGCGCGGTTCCCGCCGAAGCCACGCCGACGAGCGAGACGCCCCGGATGATGAACGGCATGACGGTGGTGTCCAATTGCTGGCTTGCGGCAAGCCCTGCCGTGGCCACGTTGCCGTAAGGCGCGGTCTGCGCCAGCAGGCTGGCCAGCATCGGACCGCCCACATTGTCCAGGCCGCCGCCGAAACGGGCGGTTTCCATCGGCCGTTGCGTGGCCAGGGCGTCGCGACCCAGGACCTCGCTGGCGCCGATGGCTTTCAGGAAATCCGCATGTTCGGGTTTGCCGCTGATCGCGTGCACCTGGAACCCGGCACGGCTGAAGATGTCCACGGCCAGCGAGCCGACCCCGCCGGTGGCGCCGGTGACGGCCAGCGGCCCCAGTTCCGGCGTCTGCCGGTTGTCGAGCATCCGGTACAGCGCCAGCGCCGCGGTGAAGCCGGCGGTGCCCAGGATCATGCTTTCGCGCAGGCCCAGGCCGGTAGGCAGCGGGATGACCCACTGCGCCTGCAGCCGCACGTATTCGGAGTAGCCGCCGTCGCGGGTTTCGCTGAGGCCGCAGCCGGTCACCAGCACCGGGTCGCCTTCCTTGAAGGCCGGATCGGTGGAGGCCACCACATGCCCGGCCACATCGATACCGCCGACCAGCGGAAACCGGCGCAGGATCTTGCCCTGACCGGTGCCGGCCAGGGCGTCCTTGAAATTGACCGAAGAATAGGCCGCCTTGATGACCACCTCGCCCGCGCTCAGGTCATCGACGGAAACCGATTCGACGCCGCTGCGGTAGCCGCTGGCGTCGTTGTGGATGCGGAAGGCGGAGAAAGATGTTGGAAAGGCCATCGCTATTGCTCGTCGTTCCGGCGAAGGCCGGGACAGTGGCTTGGATTCTTGCTGCTTACTGCACCGAATGCAAAGGCGATGGCGCCCGGCCTGGTGAGCCATCCGGCTGTTGAAAGCCGCCGGAACAACGGAAGTTGCGGGGGAGCGTGGCTTTCAGGCAATGGCTATCGCAGGCCGGGTATAGGTCGCGCCAGTACGGGTTGGCATTTTCGATCAGCGCGATCTTCCACGCGCGCTTCCATCCCTTGAGCGCTTTCTCGCGCGCTATCGCCGATTCCATGCTGTCGTGCGCTTCGTGCCAAACCAAGATATGCACGCCGTAGCGCCGAGTGAAACCCGATACTTGGTCACTCTTGTGTTGCCAGACGCGCGCGGGCAGATTGGAAGTGACGCCGATATACAGCGTGCCATTCCGCTTGCTTGCAAGGATATAGACGCAGGGAATCCGTTCCCGCATAGCGTGTTCCGTGGTGCCGCTCGTTCTTGGAGCGGGATACTGCCGTTCTATCCAAGATGATGCGAGAGCAAAGACGCTGGGTCCCGGCTTGCGCCGGGACGACGGTCTTTTTCAAGTGATACGAGCGTGCTGAACTCCATGGATGGAACCGAAGCAATAGTTCCTACTGGCGGACCATCTCCAACCGCCGTCATCCCGGCGCAAGCCGGGACCCAGCGTCTTGCGCCCAGGTCAACCTTTTCGCTCAGCGGCTCAGCGGCTCAGCGCTACCGCAACGACTGCCGCCGCTTCTCATCGATCCATTTGGACGCTTGCGCAGGACGGTAGTCCTTCATCCATTGCATCAGCGCATCGAGATCTTCGCCGTGCCACAGATCGTTGCGCTGATCCGGATGCAGGAAGCGTTCTTCGACCATGCGGTCGATCATGCCGATCAGCGGGGCATAGAAACCCTCCACGTCGAGGAAGGCGCAGGGCTTGTTGCCGATGCCCAGCTGGCGCCAGGTCAGCATTTCGAACATCTCGTCCAGCGTGCCGAAGCCGCCGGGCAGGGCGATGAAGCCGTCGGCCAGGTCGAACATGCGCTTCTTGCGTTCGTGCATATTGGCCACCACTTCCAGCCGCGTCACGCCCTTGTGCGCGACTTCCCAGCCCATCAACTGCTCGGGAATTACGCCGATCACCTCGCCGCCGGCCTGCAATGCCGCATCGGCGGCGATGCCCATCAGCCCGACGTTGCCCCCGCCATAGACCAGTTGCAGCCCTTCCTTGGCGATTCGGTCGCCCAGGGCGATGGCGCGTTCGCTGTAGGCGGGTTTGCTGCCGGCGTTGGAGCCGCAATAGACGCAGATGCTTTTCATGGAAGCCGTGAATAGTGAATAGATTGCACGCTTCGCGCGCTCAACAGAAAAGGGAAAGGGCGCTTTTCTTCGCCCTTTCCCCTTCGCCATTTACTACCCGTCAGTTGGCCTTGTGAATCGCACGCTTGTCCACCGCCATCGCGGCGTCGTGGATGGCCTCAGACAGGGTGGGGTGGGCGTGGCAGATGCGGGCCAGGTCATCGGCCGAGCCGTTGAACTCCATCGTGATCACGCCTTCGTGGACCAGTTCGGACACGCCAACGCCGACCAGGTGCAGGCCCAGGATGCGGTCGGTTTCGGCATGCGCCAGCACCTTCACGAATCCGGCCGGCTCGCCCATGGCCACCGCGCGGGCGATGGCGGCGAACGGGAAGCTGCCGGCCTTGTACGGGATGCCTTCGGCCTTGAGCTGCTGCTCGGTCTTGCCGACCCAGGCGATTTCCGGCTCGGTGTAGATGACCCACGGCACGGTGTCCAGGTTGACGTGGCCGGGCAGCCCGGCAATCAGCTCGGCAACCGCGATGCCTTCCTCGAAACCCTTGTGCGCCAGCATCGGCCCGCGCACGCAGTCGCCGACCGCCCACACGCCGTCCACGCCGGTGTGGCAATGCTCGTCGACTTCGATCTGGCCGCGCTCGTTGACCTTGACGCCGGTGCCTTCGGCCAGCAGGCCTTTGGTCGCGGCCTTGCGGCCGACGGCGACCAGCAGCTTGTCGACGGTCAGCGATTTCTCGCCTTCGCTGTCGGTGTAGCTGACGATGACTTCCTTCTTCTTGCCCTTGCCGGCGATCTCGGTCTTGCTGACCTTGGCGCCCAGGCGGATATCCAGGCCCTGTTTCTTGAATTCCTTGGCGGCGGTCTTGGCGACTTCGGCATCGGCAGCGGCCAGGAAGTCCGGCAGCGCTTCCAGGATGGTGACTTCGGCGCCCAGGCGCTTCCACACGCTGCCCAGTTCCAGGCCGATCACGCCGGCGCCGATCACGGCCAGGCGCTTGGGCACTTCGGTGAAGTCCAGCGCGCCCACGTTGTCGACGATGTATTCGTTGTCGAACTTGGCGAACGGCAGTTCGATGGAATCCGAACCGGCCGCAATCACCACGTTGGTGCCCTTGAGTTCGACTTCGCTGCCGTCGTGTTGCTTGACCTTGACGATGTTGCCCGGCTGCAGCTGGCCGTAACCGTAGTACGGCGTGATCTTGTTGGCCTTGAACAGCATGGCGATGCCGCCGGTGAACTGCTTGACGATCTTGTCCTTGCGGCCAACCATCGCCTCGACGTCCATCTTGGCGTCCTTGAAGCTGATGCCGTGGTCGCCGAACAGGTGGCTCATGTTCCAGAACTGGCGCGAGGAATCCAGCAGCGCCTTGGAAGGCACGCAGCCCACGCGCAGGCAGGTGCCGCCCAGCGCCGGCTTGCCGTCCTTGCCCAGCGCCGCATCGATGCAGGCGGTCTTCAGGCCCAGTTGCGCGGCGCGGATGGCGGCGTGATAGCCGGCCGGACCGGCACCGATGACGACGACGTCGAATTGTTCAGCCATTGCGGAAATCCTTGTTGCCTAAGGGCGAGGAACGAGAAGCGAGAAGCGAGGAACGAGAAGTGAGAAACGAGGAACGAGGAACGAGGAACGAGGAACGAGCAGGGTGCAAGGAGCGAGGCGATCTACTCGTTCCTCGTTCCTCTCCACTCGTTCCTGGCTCTTACAGGTCGAACAGCATCCGGCTGGGGTTTTCCAGCTGGTTCTTGATGTCGACCAGGAACAGCACCGCGTCCTTGCCGTCGATGATGCGGTGATCGTAGGACAGCGCGATGTACATCATCGGCGCAATCACGACCTGGCCGTTCTCGGCGATCGGGCGTTCCTTGATGGCGTGCATGCCCAGGATGGCGCTCTGCGGCGGATTGACGATGGGCGTGGAGAACAGCGAACCAAAGGTGCCGCCGTTGGTGATGGTGAACGTGCCGCCCTGCAGATCGTCCAGGCCCAGCTTGCCGTCGCGGGCCTTGGCCGCGTACTCGCCGATGCCCTTTTCGATGTCGGCGAACGACATCCGTTCGACATTGCGCAGCACCGGCGTGACCAGGCCTTTCTCGGTCGATACGGCGATCGAGATGTCGGCGTAGCCGTGATAGATGATGTCCTTGCCGTCGACCGAGGCGTTGACCACCGGGAAGCGCTGCAGCGCGTTGGCGGCGGCCTTGGCGAAGAAGCTCATGAAGCCCAGCTTGACGCCGTGGGCCTTCTGGAATTCCTCGCCGATCTGCTTGCGGGCGGCGGCGACCTTGCTCAGGTTGACCTCGTTGAACGAGGTCAGCATGGCGATCGATTCCTTGGACTGCATCAGCCGCTCGGCGATGCGCTGGCGGATGCGGGTCATCGGCACGCGCTCTTCCGGGCGTGCGCCTGCGGCCTTGCCGGCGCCGCCGGCCTTGGCGTAATTGACCAGGTCTTCCTTGGTCACCGCGCCGCGGCGGCCGGTGCCTTCGACATTGGCCGGGTCGATGCCCTGGCTGACCGCGGTGAAGCGCGCACCCGGGGGCAGGCCATCGGCGCTGGCGACCGGGGCCGGCTTGGTGCTGGCCGGCGCCTTGGCTTCGGCCTGGGCGGCTGCGCCCCTGGACTGGACTTCCTGCGCGCCGGCATCGGGCTTGGCTTCACCGGATTTTTCCTCGGCTGGTGCGGCGGCGGTGGCGCCCTCTTCGATGATCGCCAGCAACTGCGAACTGGTGACGGTGTCGCCTTCGGCGAACTTGATTTCCTTCAGCACGCCATCCACCGGCGACGGCACTTCCAGCACGACCTTGTCGGTCTCCAGGTCGACCAGATTCTCGTCGCGCTTGACCGCGTCGCCGGCCTTTTTGTGCCAACTGGCGATGGTGGCATCGGAAACGGATTCGGGAAGAACCGGAACTTTGACTTCGGTGGCCATGGGGTGGGGCGTCCTGGTGGTGTTAATCGGGTAATGGTTCGAATTGCGGGGCAGCCGGCGCCTATTCGGCGACGGTCTGGTCGCCGAGCTTGTTGACCAGCGCATCGGCGATCAGCTTCAGTTGCTCTTCGACATGTTCGGCAAGATGCCCGGCGGCCGGCGACGGCGAACGCGGGCGGCCGGCGTAGTGCAGAACCTGCTTGTCGCCAAGGCAGGCATTGAGGTGGTGGCGGATCTGGTACCACGCGCCCTGATTCTGCGGTTCTTCCTGGCACCAGACCACGTCGGTGGCCTTGCCGAAGCGCTTGAGTTCGGCGGCCAGCGCCTCGCGCGGGAACGGGTACAACTGCTCGACGCGCAGGATGGCGACATCGTCCTGGCCGCGCTTGTGCGCGTCTTCCAGCAGGTCGTAATAGACCTTGCCCGAACACGCCACCACGCGCTTGACCTTCTTCGGGTCGGCGGCATCGTCCGGAATCAGGTGCTGGAACTCGCCGTTGGCCAGTTCGTCCAGGCTGGACACGGCCAGCTTGTGGCGCAGCAGCGACTTGGGCGTCATCACCACCAGCGGCTTGCGGGTGGTCATGCGCATCTGCCGGCGCAGCATGTGGAAGCACTGGGCCGGGGTGGTCGGTACGCAGACCAGCATGTTTTCCAGCGCGCACAGCTGCAGGAAGCGCTCCAGGCGCGCCGAGCTGTGTTCCGGGCCCTGGCCTTCGTAGCCGTGCGGCAGCAGCAGGGTCAGGCCGCTGATACGGCCCCACTTGGCTTCGCCGGCGGCGATGAACTGGTCGATGACCACCTGCGCGCCGTTGGCGAAATCGCCGAACTGCGCTTCCCAGATGCACAGCGTGTTGGGATCGGTGGTGGAAAAACCGTACTCGAACGCCATCACCGCTTCCTCGCTGAGCAGCGAGTCGATGACGGTGGCCTGCTCGGGCTGTTCCACCAGCTGCCGCAGCGGCAGGAACCAGCTGTCGGTCTTCTGATCGTGCAGGATGGCGTGGCGGTGGAAGAACGTGCCGCGGCCGGCGTCCTGGCCGACCAGGCGCAGGCCATGGCCTTCGGCCAGCAACGTGGCGTAGGCGAGATTTTCGGCGAAGCCCCAGTCGCCCGGCAGTTCGCCGGCGGTCATCTTGGCGCGGTCTTCGTAGATCTTGGCCACACGCGGGTGCAGGGTGACGCCGGTCGGAATGGTGTTGATGATCCTGGCCAGCTGTTCCAGCGACTGCCGCTTGACCCGGGTATCGACCGGATCGCTGATCTTGCCGGTCACGTACTTGGACCAGTCGATCGCCAGGTCTTCGGTCTTGGCCTTGGCCAACTCGGTGGTGAACTCGCCCGAATCCAGCTTGGCGCGGAATTCATCGGCCATGGCCTTGCCGCGATCGGCCGCAATCACCCCGTCCGCTTCCAACTGCCTGGCATAGAGCTCGCGGGTGGTCGGATGCTTGCGGATGGTCTGGTACATCAGCGGCTGGGTCGCCGCCGGCTCGTCGGCCTCGTTATGGCCGTGGCGGCGGTAGCAGACCAGATCGATGACCACATCCTTCTTGAACTGCTGGCGGAAGTCGTACGCCAGGTTGGCGCAGAACACCACCGCTTCCGGGTCGTCGCCGTTCACATGCAGCACCGGCGCGCCGATCATCTTGGCCACGTCGGTGCAGTAGAGGGTGGAGCGGGCGTCGTCGCGGGCGCTGGTGGTGAAGCCGATCTGGTTGTTGATGACGATGTGCACGGTGCCGCCGACGGCGAAACCGCGCGCCTGCGACATCTGGAACAGTTCCATCACCACGCCCTGGCCGGCGAAGGCGGCATCGCCGTGCATGATGATGGGCAGCACCGCCTTGCGCTCGCTGTCGCCGCGGCGTTCCTGCCGCGAACGCGCGCTGCCGACCACGACCGGGTCGACGATTTCCAGGTGCGAGGGGTTGAACGCCAGCGCCAGATGGACCGGACCGCCCGGCGTGGCGATGTCGGCCGAAAAACCCATGTGGTACTTGACGTCGCCAGCGTGGGCCAGGCTGTCGTGCTCGAACTTGCCTTCGAATTCGTCGAACAGCTTGCGCGGGCTCTTGCCCATCGTGTTGACCAGCACGTTGAGGCGGCCGCGGTGGGCCATGCCGACCACGATGTCCTTGACCTGGCCTTCGCCGGCGCGCCGGATCATCACGTCCAGCATCGGGATCAGCGAATCGCCGCCTTCCAGCGAGAAGCGCTTCTGGCCGACGTACTTGGTGTGCAGGTAGCGTTCCAGGCCCTCGGCGGCGGTCAGCCGCTCCAGCGTGCGGCGCTTGTCGTCAGGCGACAGTCCGTAGTTGCCGCCGGCCGCTTCCAGCCGCTGGTACAGCCATTGGCGTTGCTCGAATTCCGGAATATGCATGAATTCGGCGCCGATCGAGCTGGCATAGGTCGCCTTCAGCCGGGCCAGCAGATCGCGCAGCTTCATCCGCGGCTGGCCGGCCAGGCCGCCGGTGCTGAATTCGCTGTCCAGGTCTTTTTCGGACAGGTTGTGGAAATCCAGGCCCAGATCCGGCGGGTTCACCGGCGGGCTCAGGCTCAGCGGGTCCAGCCGCGCGCCCAGGTGCCCGCGCGAGCGGTAGGCGGTGATCAGGCGGCCGATATTGCGCTCGCGCTCATCGCCGCTGCCGGACGGGGCGGCGGCATAGCCGTTGTTGGCGGCCTGGCGGGCGGCGCCGCTGATCTGTTCGATGACCACCGAATGTGGAATATCGCCGGCTTCGCGGCCCTTGAAGCCGTCGAAGAAGGCCTTCCATTTGGGGCCGACGCTATCGGGAGCGACCAGGTACTGCTCGTACAGGTCTTCAACATAGGAGGCGTTGCCTCCGTTGAGCTGCGAGGATTGCGCAAACTGCTTCAGGAGATTGTCCACGATGGCGATAGCGATGGCGTGCGTAGGGGTGGGAGGCTGGTTCGGCGGGCGATGACGGCCGCTCGCCGGAACGGAAGGCAATTTTCGAATTATACCCGTATGCCAGCGGAGGGGCGTACGCACATAGGACTAAAGGAGCAAGATGCAGGGCGGGCGCACGGAATCGGCGCCTATCGTGCCGGCAAGCCCGTCGCTCCGCACCCATCGCCGGTGCGCTGTCCCGGCGACATGCCATTGCATGCGATCAGATGCCCAGCGCGCGGTACTCGCTGCAGGGGCGTGCCCGTTCCCAGATGCGGGCGAATTCCTCCTGCAACTGGCGCGCACGGCCCGGGCTTTCCAGATCGGTCTCGCCGTCGAAACGATGCCCCAGCGGACGGAAGTAATAGCCGCCGGCATCGTTGGCCACGAACGCGGACGGGTAGGCGCGATCGACCGGGTCGGAGACCTCGCGGAACGCGAATACGCTGGGCAGGCGCTGGGCCAGCCCCAGCAGCGGCGCCAGGTTGCGTTGCGGAGCCGCCGCGTCCTGCAGCAGGATGCGCACCTCGCCGCCGCGCCCGCGGATAGCGAAGCGGCGCAGCGCTTCCAGCGCCTGCGGATGATCCAGCAGGCCCGGGTCGAGCTCGCGGCTGTAGATCGACAGCGAGCGGCGGGCCTGGGTCACCAGCCCGACCACTGCGGCGACCGCCACCGGCGCCAGCTCCACCGCGGCCGCGCCGCCAAGGCGCCTGCGCATCGACTGGTGTTCGATGCCGGCTTCCCAGAACCTTTCGCCATAGGGCAGGAAGCCGTGCCGGGCATAGAAGGGCTCGGCGCTGACCTGGGCATGCAGCGAGACTTCCGGCCAGCGCTGCTGCCGGGCCTGCTCCAGCAACGCCAGCAGCATGGCGTCGCCGACGCCGCGCCCGCGCCATGGGCCCAGCACCGCCATCCGCCCGATCTTGCGTTCGGGCGTCAGCCGGCCGGTGCCGATCGGCTGGCCGGACGCATCGCGGGCAATGACGTGCCGGCAGAGCGGGTCCAGGGCGTCCCATTCCTCCTCCACAGGCACCTGCTGCTCCTGCACGAACACCGCTTCGCGCACCCGGCGCAGATCGTCGCAGCCGCTGGCGTAATCGATCGATTCGACCCGGAAATCGGCCATCCTCAGTCCTCGTCGCCCAGCAGCAACTGGTAATGGCCCTGGGTCATCAGTGCGATGACGGCGTCGCGGCCGCCGTCGGAAAGCGCCGCGTAGGCGGCGCCATCCAGCGTTTCGGCCGCGGCAATGCGCTGCGCGTCGGCGACCGGCAGGGCGTAGTCGTCGCCGTTGCAGAACAGGCTGGCGCCGCGCTTGCGCCGGCGCCAGGCCAGCCGCGAAAACGGGTGCCGCTGCAGCACGGCACCCTGGCCGAGATCCCATTCGACCTCGATGCGAGAGCGGCTTTCCGGTGCCGGCATCACTTCGCCGGAAGCGCGATAGGTGGTGATGAAACGGCCGAACCAGTCGCCCAGCCTGTCGGGATCGTTCATGCGCAGCGCGTTGAGCGCTTCGACCACGCGCGCCATCGCCGCGGCGTCGATCTCGTTGGGGTCCTTCGGCGGCGCCAGATCCTCGTCGTGGTAGCGGATGGCCTCGTCGGCGTCGGCGACCAGGGTGTCCAGGTAGTCGCCGATCAACTCGGCCGAGGAGGGCGCGCGCATGCCGAAGGAAAAGGTCAGGCACGGGTTGACCGCCACCCCGTGGTGCGGCATGCCCGGCGGCAGGTACAGCATGTCGCCCGGCTCCAGCACCCAGTCGTGGGTCGGGGTGAACTGGCGCAGCAGCTTCAGTTCGGCATCATCGCGGAACGCGGTGGGGGGATTGGGGCCGGCATCGATCTGCCAGCGGCGCTGGCCCTGCGCCTGCAGCAGGAACACGTCGTACTGGTCCACATGCGCGCCGACCGACCCGCCGGTGGCGGCGAACGACACCATGATGTCGTCCAGCCGCCAGCGCGGCAGGAAACCGAAGTGGCGCAGCAATTCGCGCACGTCGGCGTCCCATTTGTCCACGTCCTGCACCAGCAGGGTCCAGTCGTGGTCGGGCATGCCGGGGAATTCCTCTTCCTGGAATGGCCCGCTGCGCAGCGTCCACCGGTCCTGCTGGCGGTCGTGCACCACGATGCGCGACAGCGCCGCTTCCTCGCAGGCCAGCCCGGCCAGATCCTCCGGTTCTATCGGCGAGACGAAATCGGGGAAGGCATTGCGGATCAGCAGCGGCTTCTTCTGCCAGTACTCGCGCAGGAAACGCGCGGCGGGCATGCCGAGGAAATGCTTGGCGGTGGCGTGGACTTCGATCATGGCGCGGTCTTTTCGGCAGGGGCGGCAGCTTCTTCGGCCAAGCGCGCGTCCAACCGCCTGCTGGCCGCTTCGCTGTAGGCGCGGCAGGCGCCGGTGTTCGCCAACGGTTCGCTGGCGCCGGCGCCCAGGCGCGACCAGAGCCGGCTGGCCGACGGATGCGGCGTGATCAGGATGTCGCAGGGCAGTCCGGCGACGCGCGCCAGGCTCTGGCGGAAGGCGGCGACGTAGCCCGGATGCGCGGCCTCGTCGCTGTAGCGGTATTCGTTGTCGGAGATGGCGGTCAGGCTGTCGGCGTAGACGATCTGGCGGCAGTCGCCGTCTTCGCACGAGCGCCAGGTCCAACTGGTGCCGCCAGGCGTGTGGCCCGGCGTGGCGAGCGCCTGCAGCGCCAGCGTCCCGATCCTGACCACTTCGTCATCGGCGATGGTCCGCACGTTGGCGACCGCGGCGAAGGGTTGCAGCTCGAGCAACTGCGGGTCGCTGCGATCGCTGGCGCCGCGCTGGAGCGTGGCCACGGCGGCTGCGCGCGACAGCACCGGCGCGCCGCTCGCGCGTTGCAGTTCGGCCAGGCCGCCGGCGTGATCGAAGTGTTCGTGCGAGAACACGATGGCGCGCACGTCCTCCGGCTTGAAACCCAGCGTGCGGATGTTGGCGAGGATCTGCGCACCGCCCTCCGGTGTGGCGCCGTCGATCACGATATGCCCCTCGGGCGAGGCGATCAGCAGCGCGCTGATGCCGCAGGTGCCGACGTACCAGCTATCGCCGTGGATGCGCTGCGGTACGGCGGGGTCGTTCCAGCCGGCATTGGCGGCGCAGGGCTTGGGCGTGGCGTCGGCCGTCGTCGGAGCCGGTGCAGTCGATGGTGCGGTGCTGCAGGACGCCAGTGTGGCGAGCGTGAAGCCCGCAAACAGGGCGGCCCGCATGGCGCGCACCGGAAGCCTCAAAGAACACCCGGCGCGGCCATCCCGGCGCAGGCCGGGACCCGGTGCCTTTGCGCGTTCCTCACCGGAAGCCGCCGGGTTCCCGCTTGACCAGCCGTTCGGCTGTTGAAAGCCGCCGGAATGGCGGGAGGAACGGCCTGTTGTGTCCAGCGAACGCATGCAGATCCTTTTCAGTTCGTCGTGATTTCATCGTAGCCGCGGCCCACGAACTGCAACAGGCACCAGCCGTGGCCGAACGGGTCGGCCAGGCGCACGATGCGGCCCCAGTTCGCTTCGCGGAGTTCGGTTTCCTGCCGCATGCCGGCCTGCAGGGCGCGCTCGAGGGCAGGTTCCAGCCGCTCCACGGCCACATCCAGATGGATCGGCGTCCAGTGTCGGCCATAGCCGCGGCGCGCGTCCGCGGCGGCCACGCTGCCGGCCGCGTTCTGCAGCAGATAGATGGGCGCCTGCAAGCCCAGCAGTTCCACGCCGCCGGCACCGAAGCGGTGGCCGGCAGTCAGATCGAATGCCTGCGTATACAGCGCTTCGGCAGCCGCCAGGTCGGGGACATCGATGTTGATCAGCAACTGCATGTTCACCGTCCTTTTGCCGGATGGCGCCGAGCTTGCCCGGCTGAATCTTCTCCGAGGCCTTTCCGAAGTCCTCCCGCCGACAAAGGCCGGCGCTCCGCCGCTCGGTCAGATGCCGCGCGCCAAGCGTTCGGCCAGCCCGGTGTAGCTGCCCGGCGTCATCGCGATCAGGCGTTGCTTGGCATCGGCCGGCAGATCCAGCGATTCGATGAAGCCGCGCATGGAATCGGCGGTGATGCCCTGGCCGCGGGTCAGTGCCTTGAGCTGCTCGTACGGGTTGGGCAGGCCGTGGCGGCGCATGACGGTCTGCACGGCTTCGGCCAGCACTTCCCAGGCCGCGTCCAGGTCGGCATCCAGCCGCTCCGGCGCCACGGTCAGCTTGCCCAGGCCCTTGGCCAGCGAATCCAGCGCAACCTGGGTATGGCCGAAGGCGGTGCCGAGCGCGCGCAGCACGGTGGAGTCGGTCAGGTCGCGCTGCCAGCGGCTGATCGGCAGCTTGGCGCTGAAGTGCTCGAACAGCGCATTGGCCAGGCCGAAGTTGCCCTCGGCGTTCTCGAAATCGATGGGGTTGACCTTGTGCGGCATCGTCGACGAGCCCACTTCGCCTTCCTTCAGCCTCTGCCTGAAGTAGCCCAGCGAGATGTAACCCCAGACATCGCGCGCCAGGTCGATCAGGATGATGTTGGCGCGGCGGGCGGCATCGCCTATCTCGGCGATGTTGTCGTGCGGTTCGATCTGGGTGGTGTAGGGGTTGAACACTAGGCCCAGGCTCTCGACGAAGCGCTGCGCGAAGGCCGGCCAGTCCACGTCCGGATAGCTGGCGACATGGGCGTTGTAGTTGCCGACCGCGCCATTGATCTTGCCGGTCAGCTCGACCGCGGCGATCTGTCTGCGCTGGCGCTCCAGGCGGGCGACGACGTTGGCGATTTCCTTGCCCAGCGTGGTCGGCGAGGCGGTCTGGCCATGCGTGCGCGACAGCATCGGCTGCGCCGCCTGGGCGTGGGCCAGGTCGCGCAGCGTGGCGGCGACACCATCCAGCGCCGGCAACAGCACTTCGCGCCGCGCCTGTTCCAGCATCAGCCCGTAGCTCAGGTTGTTGATGTCTTCGCTGGTGCAGGCGAAATGGACGAATTCCAGCGCCGGCCCCAGTTCGGCATCGTGCTTCAGCTGTTCCTTGATGAAGTACTCGACCGCCTTGACGTCGTGGTTGGTGGTGCGTTCGATTTCCTTGACCCGCGCGGCATTGGCGACCGAGAAGTCCGAAGCCAGCGCGCGCAGGCGTGCCGCGGCGGCGGCCGAGAATGGTGCCAGCTCGGCGATGCCTGGTTCGGCGGCCAGCGCCAGCAGCCATTCCACCTCCACCGTGACCCGCGCTTTGATCAGCCCGTATTCGGAAAAGATGGGGCGCAGCGCATCGACCTTGCCGGCGTAGCGGCCATCGAGCGGGGAGAGGGCGAGCAGTTGGGTTTCCACGGACATGCGGGTTCGGAGGCGGGAGAGGGCAAACCGCAATTCTACCGGGGTTGGCTGGGGGATGGGCCGGAGCGAAGCGGCTTTTCGGAACGACGGAATGCGGATCCAGGCAGACCGGCACCGGGAGGCGCGACTTTCGGCAACACGGATGTCGCCGAAAAAAACTCCAATGGATGGATTCACGGCCTGTTGCGCCACCTGGGGCACGTCTGCGCCGCTCATGCCCGACCATCGGCGTAAGATCTGGAGTTTCCGCAAGAACGGAGCGCAACCATGGCCGAGAAGCAGCAGCGCGGACGCGCCTATCGTACCGAGCGCGACAGCATGGGCGAGTTGCAGGTGCCCGCGGCCGCCCTCTGGGGCGCGCAGACCCAACGCGCCGTGCAGAACTTCCCGGTATCCGGCAGGCCGATGCCGCGCGGCTTCATCCGCGCGCTGGGCCTGGTCAAGGCCGCCGCCGCCGAGGTCAACGCCGAACTGGGCTTGCTGCCCAAAGGCATTGCCCGGGCGGTGCGCGCCGCTGCGCTTGAGGTCGCCCAGGGCCGCCATGATGGCCAGTTCCCGGTCGATGTGTACCAGACCGGCTCCGGCACCTCTTCCAACATGAACGCCAACGAGGTGATTGCCGCGCTCGCCTCGCATGCTGCCGGCAAGCGCCGGAAGGGTGCGGCGGTGCATCCCAACGACCACGTCAATCTGGGCCAGAGCTCCAACGACGTGATTCCGACCGCCATCCGGGTGTCGGCGCAACTGGCGGTCGTCGAAGACCTGCTGCCGGCGCTGGCGCACCTGCGCAAGACCATCGACCGTCGCGGCAAGGCGTTGGCGAAGGTGGTCAAGACCGGCCGCACCCATCTGATGGACGCGATGCCGCTGACTTTCGGACAGGAGTTCTCGGCCTGGTCCGCGCAACTGGCCTCGGCAGAACAGCGTTTCGCCGATACGCTGAAGCGCCTGCGCCGCCTGCCGCTGGGCGGCACCGCCATCGGTTCGGGCATCAACGCCGACCCGCGCTTCGGCGCAAAAGGCGCCAAGGCGCTATCGGCGCTGACCGGGTGCAAGTTCGAGAGCGCCGGGAACAAGTTCGAAGGCCTGGCCGCGCAGGACGACGCCGTCGAGCTGTCCGGCCAGCTCAACGCCCTGGCGGTGGCGCTGATCAAGATCGCCAACGACCTGCGCTGGATGAACTCCGGCCCGCTGGCGGGCCTTGGCGAGATTGAGCTGCCCGCGCTGCAGCCGGGCAGTTCGATCATGCCGGGCAAGGTCAATCCGGTGATTCCCGAGGCCACGGTGATGGCCTGCGCGCAGGTGATGGGCCACCATACCGCGGTCACCATTGCCGGGCAGACCGGCAACTTCCAGCTCAACGTCGCCCTGCCGCTGATCGCGGTGAACCTGCTGGATTCGATCGCGCTGCTGGCCAATGTCTCGCGACTGCTGGCCGACTCGGCCATCGCCGGGCTCAAGGTGCGCGAGGACCGCGTGCGCGAGGCGCTGGATCGCAACCCGATCCTGGTCACCGCGCTCAACCCGGCGATCGGCTACGAAAAGGGCGCCGCCATCGCCAAGCAGGCCTACCGGCAGAACCGGCCAGTGCTGGAAGTGGCGATGGAAGTGACCGGGCTGGCGGAAACCACGCTCAGGCCGCTGCTGGACCCGGCCGTGCTGGCCAGGGGCGGCATCCACGGCAAACCGGGCGGCGGCGGCGGGTGAATCGACGCGACGCCAAGCTGGTTCTCGTCGCGCCCGCCGCTGTCATCAATCGCCGGTACTGTCGATGCGGCAGTTCCTGGCTTCGTCGTCGCTGATGTTGGCGTAAGGCTGGAATTCCGGCAGCGCGGCGGCCACTGCGTCCTGCGCTGTTTTCAGTGCCGCCACCCGGTCGCAGATCTTCAGCGCTTCCTGTTGCAGCTTTTGCGATTCGGCTTCGATCTTTTCGCGACCGGCATCGGGATTGCCGCTGAGAACGCCCTTGATCGCCTCTTTCGCCGCCTTGCCGCCCAGCGCCGCGCCCTGTATGCCGATTTCGGCGCCCTGCTGCGCGATCCCCTCCATCTCCTTGCGGTAGGCCAGCAGCAATGCGCGCTGTTCGGCGTTGGTGTCGACCTTGTCGCCGCCGATGACCAGTTCACCATCGGCGGTGATTTTCGCCTTGGGCATACCGGTCGCGCTGAGGGTGATGTCCTTGCCGCGAAGGCCGGCGCTGACTTTTTCGCCGACCGTGCCGGTGTCGGGTTTGCAGGCGGCCAGCGCCATGACGGACAGCAAGGCGAGCAGGGCGGTATGTCGTATCGGCATGGCGGGAGTCCTTGTTGGAAACGGGATGTACGAATGAATCAGCGCTTGCGCGGCAGATCCACCCGGCCCGAGACATTGGAATGCTTCAGCGAACCGCTGCCGCTTGAGCGCACGGTGAAATCGCCGCCGACATCGCGCGCATCGACGCTGCCGGAGCCGACCGAACCGACGCTCACGCTGCCGGCGATGTTGCGCAGGTCGGCATCGCCGGATCCGATGGAGCCGATTTCGACGTCGCCATCGGCGCGGTCCAGTTCGAAGTCGCCCGAGCCGATGCTGCCCACCTTGGCGTCGCCGCGGACCTGCCTGGCCCCCACGTCGCCGGAGCCGATGGAAAACACCTGCAACGAACCGACGTCTTCAAAATTGATATCGCCCGAACCGACAGACGCTGCCGCCAGTCCGCGGATGCCGCGGGCAAGGACGTCGCCGGATCCGACATCGACGCTTAGCACCGGCGCGCCGGTGACCTCGGCATCGCCGGAACCGACCTTCAGCTGCACCGGCATGTCGTCTGGCAGGCTGGCGCTCAATTCCATGTAGGCGTAATTGCGGCCAAAGAAGAGACCATAGGACTGGTCGTCACGCGCGGCCCGGACCAGCAGTTTGTCGCCTACCTTCTGCTGGGTCAGCTTCAGTTGCTCCAGGCTGCCGGCTTCCGAGGCACAGGCGCGTCCATGGACGGCGGCGCTGGCGCCGGGACGGGAATCCACCTTCAGCTCGTGGGGACCGATCTCGAACACCACGGCCTTCACGCCGGCCAGTTCGAGCTGGAGATCGCGGGGTTGGGAATGCTTGCAGTTTTCGCCAGCCAGTGCGGTGGCTGGCAGCGACAGCAGGGCGGCGATCAGGAATTTATGCATTACTGGGTTCTCCAGGTAAAAGGCTGAAGCTGCGAGAGGGTCGATAGTCCCGGCGTGGCGCGGGAATCAGTCGCTCTCGCGCCAGCGGCGCAGATAGATGGCTCCGGCGATCAGGGCGATGCCGGCCACGGCGCCAATCCATAGGTCGGCGGTTCCGAAGATGTGCCAGTTGTTGCCCAGGTTCAGCATCCGGATCAGATCGGCGGGCGATTCCACCTGCGTCTGCGCCAGTTCGCTGCCGGTCTGCAGGCTGCGCGGCGACCAGGCGCCCGGCAGCACGCTGAGCAGGCCGCGATAGACCACCGTGTACCACAAGCCGGCATAGGGAATCTTGATGCCCAGGATGCCCAGCATGCTCACCATCACGCAGGCCAGCACCGGAATCAGCACCGCCCACAGGAACGGCTTGCTGCGTGCCCAGGCCGAGCAGAACATCAGCCAGCCAACCGCCGGCAGGGCCCAGAACAGATACAGCGGGATGGTCGACAGCGCGTTGCCGATGACCGTCAGCGGATGCGAGTGGGTGAACATGGACAGCCCGCCGGGCACACCCATCACCGCCATCGAGCCGGCGGTGATGATCCACAGCACCAGTCCGACCAGCATGCCGATGACGATCGACAGCACCGGGGCCAGCAACAGCGCCCAGGTTGCCTTGGACAGCACCATCTGGGTGTCGGAAACCGGCAGCGATTTCCAGAACAGCACGCTGCGATCGCGGCGGTCGTCGTAGAGCGTGCCCAGCGCGTAGAAGAACACCACGAAGGCCAGCACGATCTGGGTCAGTCCCAGTCCGCCCATCAGGATGCCGTCGCCGACGGCGCCAATCTGGCGGGCGTACTCGACCGCATCGTCGCCGATGTTGATGTCGAAATCCGCGTTGCTCTTGACCTTGACCACGCCGATGATCGAGGCGATGAGCGTCAACGCGCTGACGATGGCGCCGGTTACCACCGGCGCCCAGAAGAAGCCGCCGCGGTTTTCCCAGAACTCGCGCTTCAGCAGCCACTTGAAGGCAGTGCCTTTGGAGGCGTGTGCGGTCGTCACAGCGTTCATGCGTAGGTTCCTTTCATGATGGCGACGAACAGATCGGCCAGTCCGGGGGTACGGGTTTCGCCCAGCAGCGCCAGTTGCTCGCGCGATGCGCCATCGAACAGCAGCACGGTCTTGCCGAACGGCAGGCCGCGTTCGTCGATGGGCTTCAATGCGCGCGCCTGTTCCACCTTGTCCGCCGAAACCAGGGCTTCGGTATAGCGTTCGGCGACTTCCTCCATCGGCGAAGCCAGCACTATCCTGCCGTCGCGGATGAACATCACATCGGTCAGGATGTGCTCGATTTCCTCCACCTGATGGGTGGTGACGATGATGGTCTTCTGTTCGTCGAAGTAGTCTTCCAGCAGGCGCTGGTAGAACTGCTTGCGGTACAGGATGTCCAGGCCCAGGGTGGGTTCGTCCAGCACCAGCAGCTTGGCGTCGATGGCCATCACCAGCGCCAGATGCAACTGCACGATCATGCCCTTGGACATCTCGCGCACGCGCAGGTTGGGCTTGAGCTGGGTGTTGGCGATGAAACGCTCGCACTTGGCGCGGTCGAAGCGCGGGTGGACCCCGGCGACGAAGTCGATGGCCTCCTTCACCCGCATCCAGCGCGGCAGCACGGCCACGTCGGCGATGAAGCAGACATCGTTCATCAGCTCATCGCGCTGCTTGCGCGGGTCCAGGCCCAGCACCTTCAGCTGGCCCTCGAAGGGGATCAGCCCCAGGATGGCCTTCAACGCCGTGGTCTTGCCGGCGCCGTTGGGCCCGATCAGGCCGATGATCCTGCCGGCTTCGATATCGAAGCTGGTGTCGTTCAACGCAAGCTTGTTCTTGTAGGCCTTGCGCAGGCCGTGGGCGGAAACCACCGTGTCAGGTGCCATTCCGTCGGAAATCGCGGCGCTCATCATTTCTTCCCCTTGGATTGCAACAATTCTTCCAGCGACAGGCCCAGGCGTTCGATGCGCTCGGCCACCGCCGGCCATTCCTCGTGCAGGAAGCGCTCGCGCTCGCTGCCCAGCAGCTTCTTGGACGCTTCCTCGGTCACGAACATCCCCAGTCCGCGGCGCTTCTCCACCAGCGCTTCGTCGGCCAGTTCCTGATAGGCGCGCGATACCGTGATCGGATTCAGCTGGTACTCGGCGGCCACCTGGCGCACCGAGGGCAGCGCGTCGCCCGGCTTCAACAATCCGTCCAGCATCATCGCGATCACGCGATCCTTCAGCTGGCGGTAGATGGGAGCGCCGTCGCTCCACTGGATGGAGGTCATGTTTCAGCTCCGCGGACGCAGCGACTGCGCAAAAGAGAAGTAGGGCATCGACAGCGAGGCGCGTGCGCGGCGCGGCTTGGGCTTGCCGGCAGTTTCGCTTTCGGGCGTCAGCAGTTCCGCCTTGAGCGCTCCGGACAGCGGGTCGTCCATGCCGGCATCCGGCAACAGTCCGGGCCGGGCGCCTCCGTTCAGCAGGCCCATGGCCAGCAGCGCAAGACCGGCGCCGGTCACGGACAATGGATAGGTGAGCTTGTGGTTCATGGCGTCCCCCCTGTCAACTGGGTGAGTGGTGTTGTATGTAACTATAACACCGATACACGCAAGGTCAAGTCATCCGGCAGGTTTTTGCCACCCAACTAAAGGCATACTGTCCCCAGCCCTGATGGAGTTCTGGCGATGAACATCAAGTTATTGAAAAGTATCGGTTTATCTGCGTTCCTTCTGGTCTCGGCCAGCGCCCTGGCAAGCGATCTGCTGGACCTCAGCTACCGTCCGCTGGCCGGAAAAGAGCCGGTCAACCTGAAGCAGACCTATGCGGGCCAGGTCCTGCTGGTGGTCAACACCGCCAGCAAATGCGGGTTCACCCCGCAGTACGAGGGCCTGGAAGCGCTGCAACAGAGATACGGCGGGCAGGGTTTCAATGTGCTCGGATTCCCGTCCAACGATTTCATGGGGCAGGAGCCCGGCAGCGAAGAGGAGATCCAGGAATTCTGCACGCTGACCTACGGGGTCAAGTTCCCGATGTTCGAAAAGGTGCAGGTCAAGGGGCCGCAGGCCACACCGCTGTACCGTTCGCTGGCGCAGGCCACTGGCGTGGCTCCCGGCTGGAACTTCCACAAGTACCTGATTGCGCGCGATGGCCGCGTGGTGGCCAACTTTCCCAGCAAGGTCAAGCCCGACGATCCTCAGCTGATCGCGGCCATCGAGCGTGAGCTGAAGAAAGAGAAGCCGGCTAGATAGAGGTGTTATGGACTTTGGGATGAGATGCGTTGCCCGCCAGCGCCGCTGCAGCAAGGCGGCCGGCGCCGACCTTGGGTGTGGTGCCCAAGGCCAGCCGGGCAACGCGGCTGCGGCGACGCTGGCGGGCAACCCTTCGGGAAGGCCGCTGTTGCGGCGCCATGCGGCGTTGCCCGCCTTGGCCAGGCGGCCAGCCTGCCCCGCAGCGTGCGCCTTGCCTGACACCGCAACAGCGGCCTTCGCATTCACCCCAAAGTTCATAACACCCTCTAGGCGGTTGCGCGCATATGCCACAATAACGGTTTGCTGCCATGGCGTTCATGGCACGGGTTTGAGGAGTTCTGGATGAAGCGGTCGGTCAGCGGCATTGCCGCTTTGGTGGCAATCACGATGTCAATGCTGGGAGGCAGTTTGTCTGCACAGGAAAAAACCGCGCTGGTAAGCGAGCGCGACAAGGTCAGTTATGCGGTTGGCGTGGACGTGGCCAGCTCGTTCGAACCGGTCGGTCCGTTCATCGATCTGGCCGCATTCGAGAAGGCGCTGAAGAACGCGTTCAGTGGCGGACAGCCGCTGATCTCGGAAGACGAAGCCCGCCAGACCGACCAGGCGCTGCGGGTCAATATCGCCGCCAGCCAGGGCCAGCCGATTCCGGGCATGCCGCCCGGCAGCACGCCGCCTCCGGTCGATAAAAGCAAGGTCGGCCTGATGCTGGGCGGATTCGTCGTGGGCCAGGCGCTGGCGCCGATGAAGGACGACATCGACGTGGCGGTGCTGATGCAGGCCATGCGTACGGCGTTGGGCAAGACCGGCACGCCATTGCTGACGGTGGAGCAGGCGCAGGCCGAGATGCAGGCGTTCATGACCCGGCAGCAAGGTCAGGCCGGCGCCAAGAACCGCGCCGAGGGCATCAGCTTCCTGGCCGAGAACAAAACCAGGAAGGGCGTCATCACCACCCCGACCGGGTTGCAGTACATGGTGCTGCGCGAAGGCAATGGCGCGCGTCCGCTGCCCAGCAGCCGGGTGCGCGTCAACTACGTGGGCACGCTGTTGAACGGCACCAAGTTCGACAGTTCCTACGATCGCGGCCAACCCGCCGAGTTCGGCCTGAACCAGGTCATTCCGGGCTGGACCGAAGGTGTGTCGCTGATGCCGGTCGGTGCCAAGTACCGGTTCTGGATTCCGTCGGAACTGGCGTACGGCCCCAATGGCGCGCCGGGCGGCGTGATCGGTCCTGACGCCACGTTGACCTTTGATGTCGAATTGATGGGTATCCTGCAGTAGTAGTTCCTACTCCCCCAAGTCTTCAGGAGCTGTCTGGATGCGAGTTGCGATATTCGGGACCGGCTATGTCGGTCTTGTCACTGGTACCTGCCTGGCCGAAGTAGGCCATGATGTTTTCTGCGTCGACATCGACCAGGCCAAGGTCGATGGCCTGAACCGCGGCGTGATTCCGATTTATGAGCCCGGCCTGGAAGCGATGGTCAAGGCCAACCATGCCGCCGGCAGATTGCGTTTCACTACCGACGCCGCCCAGGCCATCGGCCATGGCGAGATCGTGTTCATAGCGGTGGGCACGCCGCCGGACGAAGACGGCAGCGCGGATCTGCAGTACGTGCTGGCGGTGGCCCGCACCATCGGCCGCCACATCCAGCGGCCGACAGTGGTGGTGGGAAAGTCGACGGTTCCGGTGGGTACCGCCGACAAGGTCAAGGCCGCGATCGCAGGCGAACTGGAGGCGCGCGGCGCCGCGATAGCGTTCGATGTGGTGTCCAATCCCGAGTTCCTGAAGGAAGGCGATGCGGTCAACGACTGCATGCGCCCGGACCGCATCGTGATCGGCTCGGACAATCCCGAGGCGGTGGAGAAACTGCGCCGCCTGTACGCGCCGTTCAACCGCAACCACGAACGCATCGTGGCGATGGATGTGCGTTCGGCCGAGCTGACCAAGTACGCGGCAAACGCGATGCTGGCGACCAAGATCAGTTTCATGAACGAGATCGCCAACATCGCCGAGCGGGTCGGCGCCGACATCGAGCACGTCCGCCACGGCATCGGCTCGGACCCGCGCATCGGTTGGCACTTCATCTATCCCGGCGCCGGTTACGGCGGCTCCTGCTTTCCCAAGGACGTGCAGGCGCTGGCCCGCACCGCCCACCAGTACCGCTACGAAGCGCGCCTGCTCAACGCCGTCGAGGCGGTCAACGATGCGCAGAAGGGCCATCTGTTCGAGCTGATCCAGCGCCATTACGACCTGGGCGAGGACGAAGGCGTGCGCGGCAAGACCTTTGCGGTCTGGGGCTTGGCGTTCAAGCCCAACACCGACGACATGCGCGAAGCCTCCAGCCGCCGCCTGCTGGCGCAGCTGTGGGAAGCCGGCGCCCGCGTGCGCGCCTACGACCCCGAGGCGGGCGAGGAGGCGCGGCGCATCTTCGGGGAACGGGATGACCTGATCTTCTGCGATTCGGCCACGACGGCCGTGCAGGGCGCGGACGCATTGGCGGTGGTGACCGAGTGGAAGCAGTTCCGCAGTCCGGATTTCGGCCAGCTGAAATCCGCGCTGAAGGACGCGGTGGTCTTCGACGGCCGCAATCTCTACGAGCCATCGGAAGTCGAGGCGGCGGGCATCGCCTATTACGGTATCGGCAGGGGACGTTCGCTGCATGCAGGGTGATTTGCCGCTGTCGGACAGGGCACTGGAGCAACGGCTGGTGGAACTGGAGACCCGGCTGGCGTTCCAGGAACACGCGCTGGCCGAGCTCAGCGAAGCGCTGGCCGACGCGCGCGCCGAAGGCAGCCGCAACGCCGAGCTGCTGCGGCACATGCTGTCGGATCTGCGCAAGGTCCGCACCGAGCTGTACGCGGATCCGGGCGAAGAACCGCCGCCGCCGCATTATTGATACGCTGGGGCCGCGCCGGATATCCGGCGCAACGGCTTCCATTTCACGAAAGCAAGCATGAGCGATTCCCTACGCGATCAACTCCTCGGTCTTGGCTTCAAGCCGGCCCCGAAGCCCGAACGCCAGCCCGAGCGGAAAAGCGGGCCCACGCCTGGCCACAAGCCGGGCGGCAGACCCGGGCGGAACCAGGAAAACGGCTCCGGGCGCAGGCAGGATTCGCGCAAACCGGGCGGCGGCAGCGGCAAGCCGCATTCTCCACACAAGGCCGGCGGCAACCGGCCCGCACGCACGCGCGAAGAGATCGACCTGGCCAAGGCCTACGCCATCCGCGCGCAGAAGGAAAAAGAAGAGCGCATCGAGGCCGAACGCCTGAAGCAGGAAGAGGCGCGGCAGCGCCGCGAAGCCAAGGCAAAGCTGGAAGCGCTGTTGAAGGACAAGGCGCTGAACGATCCCGATGCCGAGATTGCCCGGCATTTTCCCTATGGCGGCAAGATCAAGCGCATCTATGTCAACGAAACCCAGCTCAAGGCGCTTAACGCCGGCGAACTGGGCGTGGTGCAGCAGAATGGCCGCTATCTGCTGGTGACGGCGGAAACCCTGGCGCAGGCCGAAGCGGCATTTGCGCCCAGCATCGCCCTGAAGGTCGATCCCGATGCGCCGGCGGAAGAGGACCCTTATGCCGATCCGCAGTATCAGGTGCCTGACGATCTGGTCTGGTAGCCGGTGCCGGCGCGGCGGCTGACGCTATGCCTGCTGCCCGGGCTGGATGGCAGCGGTCTGTTGTACCGGCGTTTGGCTGAAGCGCTGGGCGCCGACTTCGATATCCAGGTTCTCGACTACCCCGCGGACAGCTTCCGCGGTTACGACTGGCTGGCCGAAAGGTCGTTGCCACAGCTGTCGGCCGGGAATTCTGGTTGTTCTTTGAAGTGGGGGCATGTCCACGTGGAAGCCGGTGGCCACGACGATGCGGGAAGCGCAGCAAATGCCCGCTTCGCAAGCGCTTGCCTCACCCATGTGGCCGCGTACGGGGCGTCCGTGCCGCGTACGGTCCCGCACCGCTGTGACCACCGGCTTCTGGGTGGATTGTCGGCGTTTGGGAAAAAACAGCCGAAGTCGCGTCTTCGGTAGGAGCGATGTAAGTCGCGATGAAGCGTTACCGATAATGCTTCATCGCGACTTACATCGCTCCTACAAGGAAAACCGCATCGAAGCGCCGCATTTCATCTTCCAGACCGCGGCTGCGCAATGCGCGGCTGCGATCCGCGACCATCTGCAAAGGCGGTTGTCGGGAACCGCGTTAGAATGACGCCGAGCCGCTGTCCGCGGCGGCAGGGTCAGAAGCGATGCCCGGCCTGCGGGTGCCGGGTCAACCAGTACCAGGCGATGGCTGCGCCCAGCAGCGCGAAGCCGGCCGCTGCCAGGAATGCTGCCTGGCCGCCGAACCGCCACAGCTGACCGGCGATCAGTGCGCCGGCGACGCCACCGACGCCCGAGGACAGGCCATAGAAAACTCCTTGCCCGTGCCCGTTCATGCGCCCGGGGAAGAATCTCGCCAGCAATTGCATTACCGCGGCGAAGAAGGCGCCGAAGTTGATCGCATGGGTCAGCTGGGCCAGCAGCATCACCGCCATCTGTTCCGGCCACAACGCGGTTGCCGTCCAGCGCAGCGCAGCGCTCAGCAGCGCGAACGTCAGTACCTTGCCGGCGTCCCAGCGCCGGAAGATGCGACTGGCCAGGAAGAACACCGCGATCTCGGCCAGAACGCCGACGGTCCAGTACATGCCCAGCATGGACGCCGAGTAGCCGTGTTCGGCCAGATAGATGGAAAAGAACGTGTAGTACGGCCCGAACGAGATCTGGGCCAGGAACGCGGCCGCGAAGAAGGCGATGACCTGCGGGTGTTTGAGCCGGGTGCGGAAAGCTATCGGCTGCGCGTCGGCGCTGTCCTCGGGCAGGTGCGCATAGCGGTTGCAGAACGAGGACAGCAGCAGGCCTGCCAGCAGGGGCAGCATCAGCCAGGGCAGGGTGGCCACGCCGAAGCGATCGATCAGCACGCCGTATCCGGCCACCACCATGATGAATCCGATCGATCCCCATACCCGGATGCGTCCATAGCGATCGCTGCGTTCGCCCAGGTGCGACATCGTGATCGCCTCGAACTGCGGCATCACCGCGTTGTAGGCAAAGCAGAACGCACACATCACGGCAAACAGGCCGGCGAAATCCAGCGGCAGCAGGAACGCGGTGAAACTGAGCAGCGTCAACGCGCAGCCGGCGCGCAGCCAGCGGATCGGCGCTGACGAATGCGCGGCCAGCGTGGTCCAGGTGCTGGGCGCGACGATGCGGGTGGCGTACCACAGGCTCATCAACACGCTGATGGCCGCCACGTCCGTGCCGCGCGACTGCAGATACAGGCTCCAGTACGGCGTGAACGCGCCCAGCGCGGCGTAGTAGGCCAGGTAGAAGCTGGACAGCGGGATGTGCGGAATGGCCCGGGCTGCGTTTTCCGCTGGGTTGGCGCCGGTCCCGCTCACTCCGGATCGTAGTCCAGGTTGGACGCCAGCCAACGCTCGGCTTGCACCAGATCCACACCCTTGCGCCGGGCGTAGTCGGCGGCCTGCTCCTTGGACACGCGGCCGACCACGAAGTACTGGCTCTGCGGATGGCTGAAGTAGTAGCCGGATACCGCGGCGGTCGGCAGCATCGCGAAGCTTTCGGTCAGGCTCATCCGGGCATTGCGGCCGGCATCGAGCAGACGGAACAGCGTCGCCTTTTCGCTATGTTCCGGACAGGCCGGATAGCCCGGAGCCGGGCGGATGCCGCGGTACTTTTCGGCAATCAACGCCTCGTTGTCCAACGACTCGTCCGCGGCAAAGCCCCAGAATTCCTTGCGCACGCGCTGGTGCAGGCGCTCGGCCAGCGCCTCGGCCAGGCGGTCGGCCAGCGCCTTGAGCAGGATCGCGTTGTAGTCGTCGTGATCGGCCTCGAAGCGGGCGACATGCTCGTCGATGCCGATGCCGGCGGTGACCGCGAAGGCGCCAATCCAGTCCTGCTTGCCTGAGTCCTTCGGCGCGATGAAATCGGCCAGGCAGAAATCCGGTCGTTCGACAGGCTTGTCGACTTGTTGGCGCAGGAAATGCAGGAGAAGCCGGGACCGGGGACCCGGGACCGGGGACCCGGAAAAGCCGGGTGCTGCATCGCTACCGGAGGACGCTGTCGCTTCTTCCCGGTCCCCGGTCCCCGGTCCCGGGGACCCCGCTAGCACGACCTCCACATCGTCCCCAACGCTATTCGCCGCCCAGATACCGAACACCGCCTTGGCCGTCAGCCATTTCTCGTTGACGATACGGTCCAGCATCGCGCGGGCGTCGCGGTACAGCTCGCTGGCCTGGCTGCCGACCACCTCGTCGGTCAGGATGGCCGGGTATTTGCCGGCCAGTTCCCAGGCCTGGAAAAACGGTGTCCAGTCGATGTAGTCGACCAGTTCGGCCAACGGGTAGTCGTCGAACACGGTGACACCGGGCTTGTTCGGTGCCGGCGGCGTGTAATCTGCCCAGCCGCCGTCGAACTTCTGTCCGCGCGCCTTCTCCAGCGATACCAGCCGCTTGGCGTCGCCGCGGTTGCGGTGGCGTTCGCGGATCTCCGCGTAGTCGGCATCGTTGGCGGCGACAAAGCGCTGCTTCATGTCGATGCTGATCAGCGACTGCGCCACGCCGACCGCGCGCGAAGCGTCCTTCACCCACACCGTCGGCGCCTGGTAGTGCGGATCGATCTTCAATGCGGTATGCGCGCGCGAGGTTGTGGCGCCGCCTATCAGCAGCGGAATGGTGAAGCCCTGGCGCTGCATTTCGCGCGCAACGTGGGTCATCTCCTCCAGCGATGGCGTGATCAGGCCGGACAAACCGATCAGATCGGCGTTCTCGGCGCGGGCGGCATCCAGGATCTTCTGCGTAGGCACCATCACGCCCAGATCCACCACGTCGAAGTTGTTGCAGGCCAGCACCACGCCGACGATGTTCTTGCCGATGTCGTGCACATCGCCCTTGACCGTGGCCATCACGATCTTGCCGTTGGACTTGCCGACGTCGCCGGTGCGCAGTTTCTCGGCTTCGATGAAAGGCAGCAGATAGGCGACGGCCTTCTTCATCACCCGCGCCGACTTGACCACCTGCGGCAGGAACATCTTGCCGGCGCCGAACAGGTCGCCGACCACGTTCATGCCGTCCATCAGCGGGCCTTCGATGACATCCAGCGGCCGCGTCGACTGCTGGCGCGCTTCCTCGGTATCGGTTTCCACGTACTGATCGATGCCGTGCACCAGCGCATGCGCCAGCCGCGCCCGTACCGGCTTGTCGCGCCAGGTCAGATCCTCGACCTGGGCCTGGCCCTTCTTTCCCTTGTAGCGTTCGGCGATTTCCAGCAGCCGCTCGGTCGAGTCCTTGCGCCGGTTGAGGATCACATCCTCCACGCGTTCGCGCAGCTCCGGATCCAGGTCGTCATAGATCGGCATGGCGCCGGCATTGACGATGCCCATGTCCATGCCGGCCCTGATGGCGTGGTACAGGAACACCGAGTGGATGGCCTGGCGCACCGGCTCGTTGCCGCGGAACGAAAACGACACGTTCGACACGCCGCCGGAGACGTGGCAATGCGGCAGAGTCTGCTTGATGATGCGGGTGGCTTCGATGAAGTCCACCGCGTAGTTGTCGTGTTCCTCGATGCCGGTGGCCACGGCGAAGATGTTGGGATCGAAGATGATGTCTTCCGGCGGGAAGCCCACGTCTTCGGTCAGGATGCGGTAGGCGCGCGTGCAGATCTCCACCTTGCGCGCGCAGGTATCGGCCTGGCCGTCCTCGTCGAAGGCCATCACCACCGCGGCGGCGCCGTAGCGCAGCACCTTGCGGGCGTGCTCGACGAAGGCCGCCTCGCCTTCCTTCAGCGAGATCGAATTGACCACGCTCTTGCCCTGCAGGCACTGCAGGCCGGCCTCGATGACGCTCCACTTGGACGAGTCCACCATCACCGGGATGCGGGCGATGTCGGGCTCGGACATGATCAGGTTGAGAAAACGCACCATCGCCTTTTCCGAATCGATCAACCCCTCATCCATGTTGACGTCGAGGATCTGCGCGCCGTTGGCGACCTGCTGGCGCGCGACCTCCACGGCCTCCTCGTAGCGTTCTTCCTTGATCAGCTTGCGGAACTGCGCGCTGCCGGTGACGTTGGTGCGCTCACCCACATTGACGAACAGCAGCTGGGGTGTGATGACCAGCGGTTCGAGGCCGGAGAGGCGGGTGGGGCGGGGAGTGGTGGAAGGAGCGGTCGTCATCGGTGGATTCTCGGGTTCGAGAAGTGAGCGGAGAGGAGTGAGTAAAAGCAAGCGCTCACTCGCTTCTCACTCCTTTCCACTCGCTCCTCAGCTATTCACGCAGCCTGGTCCAGCGCCCGCGGCAGCTCCCGTGGCGGGATGCCGCGTACTGCCTCGGCGATGGCCTTGATGTGCGCCGGGGTGGTGCCGCAGCAACCGCCGACGAGGTTGAGCAGGCCTGATTGCGCGAATTCCTTCAGCGTGGCGGCCATTTCTTCCGGCGTCTCGTCGTACTCGCCGAACGCGTTGGGCAGGCCGGCATTGGGGTGGGCGCTGACATAGGCATCTGTCGAGACCGCCGCCAGCGTTTCCACATGCTCGCGCAGATCCTTGGCGCCCAGTGCGCAGTTCAGGCCGATCGACAGCGGCCGGCCATGCGAGACAGAGGCGTAGAAGGCTTCGGCGGTCTGCCCGGACAGCGTGCGTCCGGAGGCATCGGTAATCGTGCCGGAAATCATCACCGGCAGGCGCCCGCCGCGCGCCTCGAACGCCTCCTCGATGGCGTACAGCGCCGCCTTGGCGTTGAGGGTGTCGAAGATGGTCTCGACCATCAGCGTGTCGGCGCCGCCGTCGATCAGGCCCTCGGTGGCTTCGCGATAGGCCTGGCGCAGCTCGTCGAAACTGGTATTGCGGAAGCCCGGGTCGTTGACGTCGGGGCTGATGGAGGCGGTGCGGCTGGTCGGGCCCAGCACGCCGATGACGAAGCGCGGTTTGTCGGGCCTGCCTGCGGCGGCATCCGCGGCTTCCGCCTCATCGCAACAGGCGCGGGCTATCCGGGCGCCTTCCCTGTTGAGCTCGTAGACCAGGTGTTCCAGGCGGTAGTCGGCCTGGCTGATCCAGGTGGCGTTGAAGGTGTTGGTTTCGATCAGATCCGCGCCGGCTTGCAGATATTCCGTATGCACGCCGGCAATCACTTCCGGCTTGGTCAGCAACAGCAGATCGTTGTTGCCTTTCAGGTCGTGATCGCAGTGGGGGCCATGCGCGTGCTTGTCGGCCGGCAACTGGCTGTCGCAGCCATCGGCGAAACGTTCGCCGCGGTAGTCGGCTTCCTCCAGCCGGTGGCGCTGGATCATCGTGCCCATCGCGCCGTCGATGATCAGGATGCGCTCGCGCAGCGCGGCGAGCAGGGCTTCGGTGCGGACGGGATTCAACCAGGGCAGCGTGTTCATAGGCTCAGGGCTTGCTGGCGGTCAGGGAAATGACTTCGAAATGCGGCGGCCGGCGTTCGCGTGTCACGGTTTCGGCCTTTGCGATGACCAGGCCGGCTTTTTCGGCGAACCGGCGCAGTTCCTTGTCGGTGAAGCCGAGGTTGACGTGGCCGTAGGCTTCGACCACCGCGCGATGCTCGTGCCGGGCCAGGCTGCTCAGCAGCAGCCGGCCGCCGCGGCGCAGTACGCGGGCGGCCTCGGCCACCGCCTGCGCCGGTTTGCCGGCGTAGGTCAACGCGTGCATCAGCACCACCAGATCGAAGCTGTTGTCCTTGAACGGCAGCGCATGCATGTCGCCTTCGCGCACTTCCACGTTGGGGAAGCGGCGCAGCCGTTCGCCGGCCGCGGCGACGACGCGGGCGCTGGTGTCGACGCAGACATAGCGCTTGGCATGCGGCGACAGCAGTTCGGCCAGCACGCCGTCACCGGAGGCGATATCCAGCACGTCGCCGGTTTCCAGCAGCGGCAGGGCGGTCCGCGCCAGCGCTTCCCAGGTGCGGCCTGGCGAGTAGTGGCGTTCCATGTCGCCGGCCACCGAATCGGCCCAGTTCTGGTCAAGCGCGCGGCTGGCCAGCACCGCAGGGACGCGTTCGGCATCCTGGCGCAGCAACGGATCGTCGCTGCCTTCCTTCAGCGCCCGCCACAGTTCGCGCTGGGCGGCGTCCAGCTGTTCCTCGTCGAAGCGGTAGTAGGCCGAAACGCCGGCGCGGCGGTCGCGCACCAGGCCGGCTTCCTTCAATTTGGCCAGGTGGGTGGACACGCGCGGTTGGGCCAGCTGGGTGATCGCCGACAACTCGGCCACGGTCAGCTCCTCGCGCGCCAGTAACGCCAGCAGGCGCACGCGGGTGGCGTCGGCAAAGACTTTCAGCCGGGTCGACCAGGCTTCCAGGTCCATAAATATCTTCCTATCGCGATATAAAGATATTGTCCGACCAGTGTCCGCCCGGGTCAAGCGGCATACGCCAGCGCACGGTGTGCCGGCTACAATGGCGGCTTCAATTGGTATGTGAGGGGTAGTTGTGGATTTCGCATTCACCGAAGAGCAGTTGATGATTCAGGACGTGGCCAGGCGCATCGCGCAGGAGAAGATCGCGCCCAGCGCCGAGCACTTCGACCGGGTGGGCGAGTTCCCGCTGGACAACATCCGCCTGCTGGGCGAGAACGGCCTGATGGGCATCGAGGTGCCGGCCGAGTACGGCGGCGCCGGCATGGACCCGATTGCCTATGTGCTGGCGATGATCGAGATCGCCGCCGGCGATGCCGCCCATTCGACCATCATGTCGGTCAACAACTCGCTGTTCTGCAACGGCATCCTGAAGTACGGCACCGAGGAACAGAAGCAGAAGTATGTCCGCGCCATTGCCGACGGCAGCGAGATCGGCGCCTTCGCGCTGACCGAGCCGCAGTCCGGCTCCGACGCCACCGCGATGCGCTGCCGCGCGGCCAGGCAGGCCGACGGCAGTTTCGTCATCAATGGAAAGAAAAGCTGGATCACCTCCGGTCCGGTCGCCAAGTACATTGTGCTGTATGCGATGAGCGAGCCCGACAAGGGCGCGCGCGGGGTTACCGCGTTCCTGGTCGATACCGCCAAGCCGGGTTTCCACCGCGGCAAGACCGAACCCAAGCTGGGCATCCGTGCCTCGGCCACCTGCGAGATCGAGTTCGCCGACTATGTGGTCGCCGCCGAGGACGTGCTGGGCGCCGAAGGGGAGGGCTTCAAGATCGCAATGGGCGTGCTGGATGCCGGCCGCATCGGCATCGCTTCGCAGGCCATCGGCATCGCCCGCGCGGCCTATGAGGCCACCATCGCCTATGTCAAGGAACGCAAGGCCTTCGGTGCGCCTATCGGCACCTTCCAGATGACCCAGGCCAAGATTGCCGACATGAAGTGCAAGCTGGACGCGGCGCTGCTGCTGACCTTGCGCGCGGCGTGGGTGAAGGGCCAGGGCCAGCGCTTCAGCAACGAGGCGGCCATCGCCAAGCTCACCGCTTCCGAGGCAGCGATGTGGATCACCCATCAGGCCGTGCAGATCCACGGCGGCATGGGCTACTCCAAGGAAATGCCGCTGGAGCGGTACTTCCGCGACGCCAAGATCACCGAAATCTACGAAGGCACCAGCGAAATCCAGCGCCTGGTGATCGCCCGCAACGAGACCGGGCTGCGCTGAAGGTTATGCCTGGACACCCCGCCGGCAACGGCAGGGTGCCCCGGCCCTTTCAGTAGGGGCACGGTCCCCGGCGCGTGCTCTTGCCTCTCCGCATGTCCGGTCGCTGGACAGGAGCCTTGGGCTGCGACTGGGCGGACAGGGTGCTGTTCGCCATTCGGACGCGCTGCGGCGCGTCCGTCATTGCGTATGCGGAAAGGTTATGGGGGCGCCCCCATCTTTAGTAATGGGACGGACCTATGGCGGTTCCGCTAGAGTCGCCCGATGCGGGAGTCCATCTCCCGTGTCCCAACAGGAGAACCCGATGCGTAAAACCCTGATCGTCAGTGCCCTTGCGCTGGCCCTGACCCTGAGCGCCTGCGACCGTACGCCCACCTCCGACACCGGGGCAACGCCAGCCGTCGCCGTGTCCCAGGCCGACATCGCCGCCGAAACCGAACGCCTGAACCAGTGGTTCGAGAAGAAGTACGAAGAGCAGTTGCAGTTCAGCCCGCTGCAGCTGACGTTCCAGGGCCGCAAGGACCTGTACGATCAGATCGACGACCTGTCCGAGCAGGCGCAACTGGACCAGGTGGCCTGGCAGAAGGCCAGCGTCGAGGAAATGGAATCGGCCTTCGACTACGCCAAGCTGAACGACGAGGCCAAGTTCTCCTACGACCTGTGGAAACTGCAGTACGAGAACGCGCGCGACGGCGTGCCGTTCATGGCCGATGGCTATGCGTTCGACCAGATGAACGGCGCGCAGAGTTTCTTCCCGACCGTGATGATCAGCTTCCACAAGGTGGAGGAAGAGTCCGACTACACTGCCTACGTCTCGCGCCTGAAGGCCAGCGCGCGCGCGTTCGACCAGTTGCTCGAGCGCGGCCGCAAATCGGCCGGGCAGGGCATCCGTCCGCCCAAGTTCGCCTATGAAGGTGTGATAGACCAGTCGCGCAAGGTCATCACCGGTGCGCCCTTCACGTCCGGCAAGGATTCGGCCATCTGGGCCGATGCCCAGGCCAAGGCCGATGAGCTGGTCAAGAATGGAAAGATCAGCGCCGAGCGCGCGGCCGAGCTGAAGGCAGAAGCCCGCAAGGCGCTGCTGGAGCAGTTCAAACCGGCCTACGAACGCATCATCGCCTGGTGCCAGGAAGATCTGCCCAATGCTGCGGTGAACGCCACCGGCGTGGGCAGCACTCATCCCAACGGCAAGGCGTACTACGAGTACCAGCTGCGGCAGATGACCACCACGGACATGAGCGCCGAGGAAATCCACGCGCTGGGCCTGAAGGAAGTGGAGCGCATCCGCGGCGAGATGACCGCGCTGAAGGACAAGGTGGGCTTCGAGGGCGACCTGGATGCCTTCTTCTCCTTCATCGATTCGGACCCGCAGTTCAACTTCCCCAACACCGATGCCGGCCGCCAGGCCTATATCGACCAGGCCACCCAGGCCATCGACAACATCAAGAAGGAACTGCCGAACTATTTCGGCCTGCTGCCGAAGGCGGATCTGGTGGTCAAGCGGGTGGAGGCGTTCCGCGAGCAGGATGGCGCCGCCCAGCACTACTTCCCGGGTACGCCGGACGGTTCGCGTCCTGGCATCTATTACGCGCATCTGTCGGACATGAGCGCGATGCCCAAGCCGGAACTGGAAGTCATCGCCTACCATGAAGGCCTGCCCGGCCATCACATGCAGATTTCGATCGCGCAGGAACTGACCGGCGTGCCGAAGTTCCGCACCCAGGCCGGCTTCACCGCCTACGCGGAAGGCTGGGGGCTGTACTCGGAATGGCTGGCCAAGGAAATGCCGAACACCTACCAGGATCCGTATTCCGAGTTCGGCCGTTTGAGCTCCGAGATGTGGCGCGCCATCCGTCTGGTGGTGGACACCGGCCTGCACGCCAAGGGCTGGACCGAGCAGCAGGCGGTGGAGTATTTCGATGCCAACAGCGCCGTGCCGCTGGCGGCCATCAAATCAGAGGTGCAGCGCTACCTGATCATGCCGGGCCAGGCCACCGCCTACAAAATCGGCATGATCCGGATCCAGGAACTGCGCAGGAAAGCCGAGGCCGAACTGGGCGAGAAGTTCGACATCAAGGGCTTCCACGACACCGTGCTGGGCGGCGGCGCTTTGCCGTTGACCTTGCTGGGCAAGCGCGTGGACCAGTGGATCGCCCGTGTGAAGGCGGAACAGGGCTGAGCCGGACGCGGATAGCCGCACCGAAGAACCCCGGCCAAGGCCGGGGTTCTTCGTTCACCGGGGGCAGGATGGCGCCCGGTGCGCCACGCGGCGCGCGTCAGGCGGCGAACAGCGAGGCGCCGTTGCGCGCCAGCCAGTCCTCGAAGGTCTGCGGCGTCCGGCCGGTCAGGGCGGCATAGTCGTCGGTGATCTGGCCCAGGTCGCCGGCGGCGGTGGCGACATCGAACGAGGCGAACACCTCGGCCAGCGCGGGCGGAAAGCCATGCGCGAGCAGGCCTTCCTTCAACTGCTCCACGTTCACGTCGATCACTTCCAGCGGCTTTCCGGCCGCGGCGGCAACGCGTGCGGCAACCTCGCGGGCGTTGAACGCCTGCGTGCCGGTGAGGGTCAGCGTGCGGTTGGCGGTTTCCCCGGAAGCCAGCGTCGCGGCCGCTGCGCGGGCCAGGTCATCGCGCGCGATGTAGGCAATGCGGCCTTCACCCGCTGCCGAGAACCATTGGCCGCCGGCCAATGCGCCGGGCACCGAATAGGCCAGGTTCTCGAAATACCAGGCATTGCGCAGCACGGTCCAGCCCAGCGGCGACGCCGCCAGTGCCTGTTCGGTGCCGAAATGGTCGGGCGCAAACGAGATGCGCGAACTGTCCGCCGACGGCAGTGAGGTATACGCCACATGCTTCACTCCGGCCTGCGCCGCGGCATGCACGGCGGCCCGGTGCTGGGCCAGACGCTTGCCTGGTTCGAGCAGCGCATCGGTGCTGACCAGCAGCAGGCGGTCGGCGCCGGCAAAGGCGGTTTGCAGCGACGCCGGGTCGTCGAAATCGGCGGCCCGCACGGTGACGCCGCGCGCGGCGAGATCGGCCAGCGCCTCGGGCTTGCGGCTGGTGGCGATGATGCGCCCGGCGGGAATCTGCAACGTGTCCAGCAGGTGGGTGACGGCGGCGCGACCGAAATGGCCGGACGCGCCGGTGACCAGCAGGGTGGGGGCGTTGGCGTTCATGCGGTTCCTTGTTAAGTAACGGAAAGGTTGTTGGTTACGGTATGGTACTAATGGCCGTCGCCCGCACAAGCAGGGCGGCTGGAGTAACCCGGTTACCGCGCGGTAACCGCCTGCTACCGGAACCTGCCATGACCCTGCACCGCCAATCCCTGATCCTTACCGAGGCCTGTCCCATCCGCGATGTGCTCGATCGCCTGGGCGACCGCTGGACCGTGCTGGTGCTGCACGAACTGGCCGCCGGCACACTGCGCTTCTCCGAACTGCGCAAGCGCATCGCCGACATTTCGCCGCGCATGCTGGCGCAGACGCTGCGCCACCTGGAGCAGGATGGACTGGTGAAGCGGGACGTATTCCCCACCGTGCCGCCGCGCGTGGACTACACGCTGACAGCGCTCGGGACATCGTTCTTCGAACGCGTGGAGATGCTGGCACGATGGGCCGCGGAGAACCACGAGGCGGTCAAGGCCGCGCGCAGGGCATACGTGGCGCCGGCGGCCAACGCACCGAAATAGGGAGAGGGGCCTTGGCCCCGGCCGCGCCCCGATAGCCGCCCGGTGCGCGCGGTGAAGAACGAGTGCCGCGCAGCCTGCCCGCATGGCGGCGGGCAGGTCTTGCCGCGGTCCGGTGGCGCGGCAAGACCGACGGCGCCATGCAGGAGACGGCCGCCTTCAGTACTGGCCGGCGGGTTCTCCCGGCAGCGCTCCTGCCGCTTCCTGGCGGCTTGCGCGCTCGTGCGCGTGGTCGCGTGCCAGGTACAGGTAGAACGCGGGCAGCACGAACAGCGTGAACAGCGTGCCGATGGTCATGCCCGAGGCGATCACCACGCCCATCGAGAAACGCGAGGCCGCGCCCGGGCCGCTGGCCATCAGCAGCGGGATCATCGCAAACACCAGCGCCGCCGTGGTCATCAGCACCGGACGCAGGCGGATGCCTGTGGCTTCCTCGATGGCCTCGCGCTTGGACAGGCCCTGTTCGATCTGCAGCTTGTTGGCGAACTCCACAATCAGGATGCCGTGCTTGGAAATCACGCCCACCAGCGTCACCAGGCCGACCTGGGTGTAGATGTTGATGCTCATGCCGGGAAACGCCTCGATCTGCATCATGCCCAGGATGCCGCTGATTATCGCCAGCACGTTGAGCGTCAGCAACGCGCCGCATATGGCCATGGGCACGGTCAGCAGCATGATCAGCGCATCGCGGAAACTCTCGAACTGCGCAGACAGCACCAGGAAGATCACGATCAGCGCCAGCGCCAGGGTCACCAGCATGGCTGCCCCCTCCTGCTTGAACTGGCGCGATTCGCCGGCGTAGTCCACCGAATAACCCGGCGGCAGCACTTCCCGCGCCGCCTGCTCCAGGATCGCCAAGGCCTCGCCTTTGCTGACACCCGGGCGTGGGGCGAAGGTGAACGACACCGCGTTGAGCTGCTGGAAGCGCTTGAGCGACTGCGGCTGCGCGCTTTCCTTCAGCGTCACCAGGGTGGACAGCGGAATCAGCTCGCCGTCGCGGGTGCGGGTGTAGTAGTTCTCCAGGTCGGTCGCGTTGAGGCGGCTGCTGCGCTGCACCTGCGGAATCACCAGGTAGGAACGGTTCTGCATGGCGAAACGGTTGGTGTAGCCGCCGGACAGCATCGCCGACATGTCCGCCGCCAGCGTACGCATGTCGATGCCCAGCGTGGCCGCCTTGTCGCGGTCGATTTCCACCTCGATGCGCGGCTTGTCGATCTTCAGGTCCTTGTCCAGGAAGATGAAACGCTTGCTGTCCATGGCCTTCTGCAGGATGGCATCGGCCAGTTCGTCGAGCTGGCTGAGCTCGCCCACGCCGCCGATGACGAACTCGCCGCCGCCGTCGCCACCGGCGCTGGGCAGCGAGGGGGGCACCAGCGCAAAGATGTTCAGGCCGCTGACCTCGCTCATCTTCGGCTGCAGTTCCTGCTGCAGCACCGCGTTGGTCGAGCGATCGCGCTGGCTCCAGGGCTTGAGCACGAAGCCGGCCATCGCCATTGGGCTGGCGCCGCCGCCGCTGCCGCCGAAGCCACCGTTGAACAGAAAGTAGTCCTGCACTTCCGGCACGCCCTTGGCGATCGCGGTGACCTCCTCGGTGTAGCGCTCCACGTAGTCCAGGGTGGAGTAGGGGTCGGCGTTGGCAATCGAGAAGATGAAACCTTCATCCTCCAGCGGCGCCGGCTCCTTCGGCGCGGTGGCGTACAGGAACACGCACGACACCAGCACCAGGATGCCGAACACGCCGATCACCGACTTGGTCTCCAGCGTGCTGTGCAGGCGCCGCTGGTAGCTCTGGTGCAGCCTGTCGAAGCGGGAGTCGAGCCACTTCTCAAGTCTGCCCTTGCCGCCTTCGGTGTGCGGCTTGAGGATCTTGGCGCACATCATCGGGCTGAGCGTCAGCGCGATCACGCCCGACAGCAGCACCGAACCCGCCAGGGTGAAGGCGAACTCGGTGAACAGCACGCCGGTCAGGCCGCCCTGGAAGCCGATCGGCAGGTACACCGCCACCAGCGTCGTGGTCATCGCCACCACCGGCCAGGCCAGCTCGCGCGCGCCCTTGACGGCGGCGTCATAGGGCGCCATGCCTTCTTCGATATGGCGGTGGATGTTTTCCAGCACGATGATGGCATCGTCCACCACGATGCCGATCGCCAGCACCATCGCCAGCAGGGTCAGCAGGTTGATGGTGAAGCCCATCAACAGCATCAGGAACAGCGCGCCGACCAACGACAGCGGCACCGTCACCGCCGGAATCAGCACGCTGCGCAGCGAGCCCAGGAACAGGAAGATCACCACGATAACGATGATCACCGCTTCCACGATCGTGCTGACCACCTCGTTGATGGCGTCCTGGATGGACTCGGTGCTGTCGTAGGGGATGGTGGCCTTGATGCCCTCGGGCAACTGCGGGACGATCTGGCTGTCCCACAATGCGCGCACTTCCTTGATCACATCCAGCGAGTTGGCGTCCGGGGCGACGAAGATGCCCATGAAGGTGGCGGCTTCGCCATTGATGCGCACCGATGTGCCGTAGTTTTCCGAGCCCAGCACCACGTCGGCCACATCGCCCAGGCGGACGATGGCGCCGTTTTCCTCGCGCACGATCAGCCGGCGGAACTCATCCGCGTTGCGCAGGTCGGTGCGCGCGGTCATGTCGATGGCCACCATCTCGCCCTTGGTGGAACCCACTGCCGACAGGACGTTGTTGGACGACAGCGCGGTGGCCACGTCGCTGGCGGTGACCCGCAGCGCCGTCATGCGGTCGGGTTTGAGCCACACGCGCATGGCGAAGGTGCCCGCGCCCAGGATGTCGGCGCGCTGTACGCCGGCCACCGTCACCAGCTTGGGCTGGACCACCCGGGTCAGGTAGTCGGTGATCTGGTTGTTGTCCAGCGTTTCGCTGGCGAAGGACACGTACATCGCCGCGATCTGCTGGCCTTGCTGCAGATCGATCACCGGGTCTTCCGATTCCGGCGGCAACTGGCCCCGCATCTTGTTGACCTTGGCGGCAATCTGGGTGAGGGCCTCGTTGGGGTCCTGGTCCAGCCGGATATAGGCCTGGATGGAGCTGACGCCGGCCGAACTGGTGGAGCTGAGATATTCGATGCCTTCGGCGCTGGCGATCTCGCGTTCCAGCGGCGTGGTGATGAAGCCCTGGATCAGGTCGGCGTCGGCGCCGTAATAGGTGGTGCTGACGTTGACCACGGCATTGCGCAGTTCCGGGTACTGGCGCACGTTCAATTCGGTGAACGAGCGCAGGCCGAACAGCAGGATGAACAGGCTGACCACGATCGCCAGCACCGGCTTGTTGATGAAGATGTCGGTGAATTTCATGCCGGCGGTCCGTCAACGGTTCTCGGGTGCCGGAGTGGCACTGGTGGTGGGCTGCACCTTGTTGTTGACCGCTACCTCGGCGTCGTTGCGCAGCTTCAGCAGGCCGCTGGTGGCCACGCGCTCGCCCGGTTTTAGCCCGTCCGTCACCGCTATCAGGTCGCCGCGGGTGGCGCCGGTCTTCACGAAACGCTGCTTCACCACCAGCTTGTTGCCGGTCAGCGGCTTGCCCTGCATGTCGGTTTCGCCCTTGCCGCGCGGCACTTCCTGGATCACGTAGACCGCGTTGCCATAGGGGTTGAAGCTGATGGCGGTCTGCGGCACCACCACGACCTTGCGCGTGCCGCCGGTGTCGAAGCCGACATGCGCGAAGGCGCCGGGGCGCAGGATGTAGTCGGGGTTGGCCAGCGTGGCCTGCACCTTGAAGTTGCGGGTGGCCGGGTCGACCTGCGGCTCGACGGCGGTCACCTTGCCATCGAACGTCCGCCCAGGCAGGGCATCGACCGTGGCGCGGATGGTGGCGCCGTTGGCGATCTGGCCGACCCGCTGTTCCGGCAGGGTGAAGTCCAGGTAGATCGGATCCAGCGCCTGCAGGCTGACGATCGCGTCGCCAGGATTGAGGTATTGACCCAGGTTGACCTTGCGGATGCCCAGCACACCGTCGAACGGGGCCCGGATCGTCTTTTGCGCGATAAGGGCGCGTTGCGCTTCGGCCTGCGCCAACGATGTCGCCGCCTGGGTGGCGCGCTCCTCGGCCTCGGCCTGCGAGACCAGCTTGTCGCGCGCCAGCGCCTGCCAGCGGTCGCGCTGGACCACCGCCAGTTTTGCCGATGCTTCCAGCGATTTCAGCACGGCCAGTTCGTTGGCGGTGTTGAGCTGGACCAGTACCGTGCCGGCCTTGACCGGCTGGCCGGCATCGATCGACAACTGGCGCACCACGCCGCCGGCCTCGGTGGTGACCTCGGTGCCGTTGATGGCGACGAATGTGCCGACCGCCTGCTGGGCATCGCTCCATTCCTCTTCCTTGGCGGTCCAGTCGGTCACCGAGGCGGCCGGCTGCGGCATGTTGTCGAAGAAGTCGTTCATGCCCTTGCCCATGATCGCCTTGACGGCGAATACGCCGCCGAAGATCACCAGCACGGCGACCAGCATTACGATCATGCGGCGGGTAGTGGAGGGCGGTTTCCTGGCGCTGGGGTCTTTCCGTGTCATGGGCAGGGTTCGCGAAAGAATGGGATCGGTAGGACGACGAATGGCGGGCATCCGGATCGACATCGTACGCTGCCGGATTATCACCGGCTGAGACCGCCGCGCAAGGCAGCATCGGCATGTTGCAGTCGCAACATTGTTCACTTTTGTTGTGGAAATGGACGGTTCTGCCCGTACAGCACGCTATGGACGCCGTCGCGAAGGCGGCACTCGCGCCGCAGGCAAGAAGAAGTTCATTCCCGTTTCTGGGTCGCCGGTCGTCAGGCTGGGGGGTGCTCCGCCCTCCTAACGACCTCGTGTCTTTAAGTCGGGCCGCAGGCTCGTTCCGCTTCGCGGCCGAACCGGCCCGGCGCAGTGCAGACCGGGCGTTCGCCAAGACGCGTGGCAGTGCCGCGCAAACCGCCTTGGCTCACCCATGGCCAGCTCTCCGCACCCCCAGCCCGCCGGCCGTCGCCTTTCGCGAGTTGGCAGGTCGCGACTTCGGAAGGCCATTCTTCGAGCGCCGATCAGGTGTCCAGAAGTCGGTGGCCAGGGCAGTGCGGGACCGTACGCGACATGGATGCATTTACGGCGTGTCCTGACATTGCCCTGTCACCGGCTTCCATAGCCATTCCGCTCATTTGGGAGAAAAAAAGCCCCGGCATGGCCGGGGCTCTGCGTTTGCCTGTACGGGCGAATCAGCGCGCCGGCGGCTTGTTGTGCTCTTCCAGGTATTCCCGCGATGGCTCGTCCATCTTGTCGCCCAGCATGCGGCGTACCGCGACGAAGAACACCGGGATCAGCAGCAGGCCCAGGAACGTGGCGAACAGCATGCCGCCAATCACGCCGGTGCCGATGGCATGGCGGGCGTTGGCGCCAGCGCCGGTGGAAATGGCCATCGGCAGCACGCCCATGATGAATGCGAACGAGGTCATCAGGATAGGCCGGAAGCGCAGGCGCGCCGCCTCCACCACCGCATCGCGCAAGGTCTTGCCTTCGCGGCGCTGTTCCACCGCGAATTCGACGATCAGGATGGCGTTCTTGGCCGCCAGACCGATGATGGTGATCAGGCCGATCTTGAAGAAGATGTCGTTCGGCAGGCCGCGCAGCAGCGCGAAGATGATGGCGCCCAGTACGCCCAGCGGCACCACCAGCAGCACCGACACCGGAATCGACCAGCTTTCGTACAGCGCCGCCAGGCACAGGAACACCACCAGGATCGACAGCACCATCAGCAGCGTCGCGGTGTTGCCGGCCAGGATTTCCTGGTACGACATGCCGGTCCAGTCGTAGCCGAAGCCCGCGGGCAGATCGTTGGCGACGATATCTTCCATGGCTTGCATCGCTTCGCCCGAACTACGCCCCGGCGCCTGCGAACCGACGATGTTGACCGACGCATAGCCGTTGTAGCGGGTCAGCGAGGGCGAGTTGGTCACCCATTCGGACTTCACCACATTGGTCAGCGGGATCATCGAGCCGCTCTGCAGACTGCTGGGTGTATAGAAGTTGCCCAGCGAATCCGGACTCATCCGGAACGGCGCGTCGGCCTGCATCGTCACCCGCTTGATGCGGCCTTCGTAGAAGAAGTCGTTGACGTAGACCGGAGCCAGCATCAGTCCGATGGCGTTGTAGATGTCGGACAGCGACAGTCCCATCGACTGTGCCTGCACACGGTCCACGTCGAGCTTCAGCTGCGGAGCTTCTTCCAGCGTGTTGGGGCGCACACCGGTCAACAGGTCCTGCTTCTCGGCGGCCTTGCCCAACAGGATGTTGCGCGCCTGCGTCAACGCCTCCTGGCCCTGGCCGGTGCGATCCTGCAGGTACATGTCGAAACCGCCGAACTGGCCCAGGCCGTTCACCGTGGGCAGGTTGACCACGAAGATGCCGGCTTCCTTGATCCCGAACAGGGCGCCGTTGGCCTGCTGGATGAAGGTAGCCGCATCGACGTCGCGCTCGCTCCAGTCCTTGAGCTTGATGAAGGCCATGCCGACGTTTTCGCCCTGGCCGACGAAGCTGAAGCCGGTGACCTGCATCATGCCCTCGAAGCCTTCCATGCCTTCCAGGATGCCGCTGATCTGGGTGAAGACCTTGTTGGTCCGCTCCATCGACGCGCCCGGCGGCAGTTGCACGATCGCCAGTGCGTAGCCCTGGTCCTCTTCCGGAATGAAGCTGCCGGGCATACGGGTGAACAGGAAGCCGCACAGCAGGGTCAGGCCGGCGAACGCCACCATCCAGCGCGGCGCGTGCTTGACCGCGCTGCCGATATGGCCGACGTAGGTATGGCTGATCTTGTCGTAGTACTTGTTGAACAGGCGGAACACGAAGTTGGACTTGTGGTGTTCGGTCGGCTTGAGCATCGTTGCGCACAGCGCCGGAGTGAAGCCCAGCGCCAGGAACGCCGAGAACGCCATCGCCATGGCGATGGTCAGCGCGAACTGCTTGTAGATTTCGCCGGCCGAGCCGCCCTGCAGCGCCGACGGGATGAATACCGCCGACAGCACCACGGTAATGGCGATCACCGCGCCGGTGATCTGATCCATCGCCTTGCGGGTGGCCTCCTTTGGCGGCAGGCCTTCCTCGGTCATGATGCGTTCGACGTTCTCGATCACCACGATGGCGTCGTCGACCACGATGCCGATGGCCAGCACCATGCCGAACAGGGTCAGCTGGTTGATGGTGAAGCCGATCACGGTCATGCCCAGGAAGGTGCCCAGCAGAGCGACCGGGATGACCAGGGTGGGGATGATGGTGGCGCGGAAATTCTGCAGGAAGATCAGCATCACCAGGAACACCAGCGCCACCGCCTCGAACAGCGTCTTGACCACCTCTTCAATCGAGATGCGGACGAAGGTGGTGCTGTCGTACGGCGAGAACCAGTTGACGCCCTGCGGGAAGGTGGGTTGCAGCTCGTCCAGCTTGGCGCGTACCGCACCGGCCACATTCAAGGCGTTTGCGCCGGGCAGCAGCTGCACTGCGAACGCACCGGTCGGCGCGCCGTTCCACTGGGTTTCGAAACCGTAGGAGGTGGCGCCGATGGCCACACGCGCAACGTCCTTCAGGCGCACGGTGGTGCCATCGCTGTTGGCGCGCAGGATGATTTCCTCGAACTGCTCCGGCGAGTTGAAGCGGCCTTCGGTGGTCACCGTGGCGGTGAATCCCTGGCCCTCCGGCGCCGGGTCGGTACCGATGGAGCCGGCGGCGAACTGCACGTTCTGGCCGCGGATGGCCGCCAGCACTTCGCTGGTGGACAGACCGAAGCCCTGCAACTTGTTCGGGTCCAGCCAGATGCGCATGGCGTACTCGGAGCCGAATTGCTGGGTGCTGCCGACGCCGGGGATGCGCGAGATCTGATCCAGCACGCGCGAACCGATGATGTCGTTGAGCTGGTCGCGGCCGACCGCCGGGTTTTCCGAGCGCAGCGCGGCCACCATCAGGAAGCCGGCATTGGCCTTGGCCACCACCACGCCCTGCTGCACCACTTCGGTGGGCAGGCGCGGCTCGGCCAGCGCCACCTTGTTCTGCACCTGCACCTGGGCGATATCCGGATCGGTACCGGTCTGGAATGTCAGCGTAATGCTGGCGCCGCCGCTGGCATCGGACGAGGAGCTGAAGTAAAGCAGGTTGTCGATGCCGGTGAGCTGCTGCTCAATGACCTGGGTGACCGCCTGCTCGGTGGTCGAGGCGCTGGCGCCGGGATAGGTGGCGCTTACCGTCACCTGCGGCGGCGCGATGTTGGGGTAGGACTCCACGCCGAGGTTGAAGATCGCGATCACGCCGCCGAGCGAGATCAGGATCGCCACCACCCAGGCGAAGATCGGTTTGTCGATGAAGAACTTGGGCATTGGGGGAGTCCCTTACTTCTGCTCAGCGTCGTCGGATGCGGCCGCCGCAGGCGGCGCCGGTTCGGCCTCGGCCTGAGCCTGCGCGGGCGGCTGTTGCCCGGCAGCGGGTGCACCGCCGGCCGGTGCGCCGGGCTGCCAGGGCGTGGCCTTGGCCGTCGCGCCGTCGCGGACCTTCTGCACGCCGGAAACCACAACCTGGTCGTTGGCCGCCAGGCCGCTGGTGACGATCCACTGGCCGTTGCGCGGGCTTTCGGCAACCACGTTCTTGCGCGCCACCTTGCCGTCGGCGCCGACTACGAAGACATACGCGCCGCTGGCATCGCGCAGCACCGCGTCCTGCGGCACCACGAAGGCGTTCTTGCGTTCGCCCAGCGTCGCCTTGAGGGTCACGAACATGCCCGGCAGCAGTTGCTGCTCGGGATTGGGAATCAGCGCGCGCAAAGTCACTGCGCCGGTGGCCGGATCGACCACCATGTCGGAGAAGTCCAGCACGCCGTCGTGGCCGTAGACGGTGCCATCGGACAGCACCACCTGCACCTTGGATTCGGAGGTGCCGGACAGCTCCACGCCGCCGTTGCTCTGCGCCCGCTGCAGCGATTCCAGCTCGCTGACGCTCAGCGAGAAATTGACATACAGCTGGTCGATCTGGTCCACCGTGGTCAGCAACGTGGCCTCGCTCTGGCCGACCAGCGCACCTTCGGTCACCTGCTGCTTGCCGGCGCGGCCGGAAATCGGCGCGGTGACGCTGGCATAGCCCAGATTGATACGGGCGGTGGAGACGTTGGCCTGGGCCTGCTGCACGGCGGCGGCGGCGCTGCGTTCGGCCGCTTCGGCGTTGTCGACATCCGACTTGGACACATAATTCTGCGGCGCCAGTTGGCGGGCACGGTCGGCGGCTACCTTGGCATTGGCGTAGGTGGCCTGGGCCGAAGCCAGATTGGCCTGCGCCGCGCTCAGCGATGCCTGCAACGGGGCCGGGTCGATCTGGAACAGCACCTGGCCTTCCTTGACGTCGCTGCCTTCCTTGTAAACGCGCTTGACCAGCACGCCGGCCACGCGGGCACGCACGTCGGAGCTGCGGAACGGCGACAGCCGCCCCACCAGATCGCGCTGCAGCGGGACGGCCTGCGGGTTGACCTTTACCACGCCCACTTCCGGCGGCGGCATTTCGGGTTGCTGTTGCGGTTTGCACGCGGCCAGCGCCAACAGGATGGCGCAGCCCAGGGCGAGCGATCGGACGGGGGAGGTCATGGGTGAAGCTCCGTGTCAGTTTTAGTTGTTTTGGAGAAGCGGTGCAGTAGCCGCCGGCGGAACCCCGGCGGTTGCGAAAGCGCGGAGGAAGGCATCCACGGCATACTCTGCCCATTGCCGTCGCGCGGATGGCCTGGCGCGGTGCGGCACGGCGAAGCGTTGTCTTTCGAAGTCGAGCCCGACGATCATGCTCAGCAGAAGCTCGGCCGCCAAGTGCGGTTGGTCATGCCTCAACTGGCCCTTCCGCATGGCGTTCTCGATCCAGCTGGCCAAGCGTTGCTGCAGAGTATCGCAGCCATCGCGGTACAGCGTCTGTGCTTGTTCGGGGAACTCGTGCGCTTCGGCGCTCAGCAACTGGCAGGTGGCGACCACCGAGGGCTCGCACAGATGCTCCAGGTGCTCCAGGGCGAAGTCGATCAGCGTCTGGCGCGGGTCTTGCCCGTGCCGGTCGAGGCTGGCGGCGGTCAGATCCAGGCGTTCGCGCATGACGCTCTGCATCAGGCCCTGTTTGCTGCCGAACTGCGAGTAGAGCGTCTGTTTGGAGCAACCCGCGCGGGCGGCAACTGCGTCCATGCTGATGCGGAATCCCTGTTCGGCCAGCAATTCGCGCACCGCACGGTGCACGCGCTGGCGGCGCTCGCTGGCGCTGGGAAGGGGAGAGGGTTGCATGGCGGCTGGACTATACCGTCCAGTTTAGAATTTGAATAGTCTTGCAAGGCCGAGGATTCTCTGTACAAACAAGTAGTTGTGAAAATTTCGTGATGAAAGACGGCAGGCGGCGCCAACCCTGTTGGCGGGAAAGAATCCATGAACCCGACATGCTGGCCGGCGGGCTTTAAGAAGCCATTAAAAAGTTCTTCCCGTAACTGCGGGGAACGCCCCTGTGCAATCCGGTGGCCGGGGCAGTGCGCGATAAGCCGTTACACCCGCGATGCGCCGCCGGCCCGCCCTCGCAGATGGAGGGCGTTCGGCGGCGCGCGAAGCCGTGCTTCGCAAGCGCAGGCCTCCCGCTGTGGGCTTCCGGCATTCGGGAAAGACATCCGAAGCGCGAACCCTCACGCTTGCTGGAAGGCGGCGACTGGCGAGGCGGGTAACCGACAGCCCGCCGCTATCGCCGCGCCGGCGCCGGCCCGCTTGCCGGTAATCAATCGCCGGCGGTTTTGCAAGCATTGCTTATGACGCCTCGCAACAAGGGTGTCATCGCCCGCAGAGCTACAATATCCAATCGCATACCACCTGTTGAGCCACGGCCTGCATGAACGCTGTTCGCAACCCGAAGAAGACGCAAAAACAAAAACCCAAACCCGAGTCCGGCAAAGCCGCCGCCAGGACTCAAGCAGGCAAGTCGAAGGCGCCGGCGGCGGCAAAAGCGGCCCCCCGTAAGGCGCCGGCAGGCCAGACCGCGGCGGCGGCCCCGAAAACGGCATTGCCGGGTCCGGCGGCGCCGTCGTTCTCGCTGGAACCGATCTTCGCGGCCATCCGCAAGCGCGTGCCCAGTGCCCGGCATGCCGAGACCCGGGCATTCGCCGAAGCGTTCTACAAGCGCATGGAAGCCGACGAGTTTCCGCACCACAGTCCGGAGGGCTGGGCGGCGATCGCCTGCGACATGCTGGACTTCGCGCGTACGCGCAAGCCGGGCACGGCCAGCGTGCGGGTATTCAACGCCACCCACAAGGCCAACGGCTGGGAATCGCCGCACACGGTACTGCAGGTGGTCAATGACGACATGCCGTTCCTGGTCGACTCGGTCAGCATGGCGCTGGCCGAAATGGGCGTGGGCGTACATGTGCTGGGGCATCCGCTGGTGCGCTTCAACCGCGACAAGAGCGGCAAAGTGACCGCGGTCGGCGAGGGCAAGCCGGAATCGCTGATGCTGCTGGAAATCGACCGCCAGCCGGCCGGCGACATGGCCGCCATCGAAACCCGCGTGCGCAAGGTGCTGGAGGAGGTCCGCGCCATCATCCGGGACTGGGGCCCGATGCGCGAGAAGATGCTGGCGCTGGCCGACGATCTGGCCACCCGCCGCCTGCCGATCAGCGATGCCGGCCGCCACGAAGCGCAGGAGTTCCTGCGCTGGGCGGCCAACGACCACTTCACCTTCTTCGGCTACCGCGAGTACCGGGTGGAGAAGGGCAAGGGCGATGGCATCCTGCGCGCGGTCGACGGCAGCGGCCTGGGCCTGCTGCGCGGCAAGGACAGCACCACGCCGCGCAGCGTCAAGTCGCTGGCCGCGCACTACATGGCGCAATCGGGTTCGGCCGATGCCCTGATTCTTACCAAGACCAATACCCGCTCCAGCGTGCACCGGCCCGGCAACATGGACTACATCGGCGTGCTGGAGTTCGACGCCAAGGGCATACCGGTCGCCGAGCAGCGTTTCATCGGCCTGTATACCTCCAGCGCCTACAACCGGCGCCCGTGGGAAATCCCGCTGGTGCGCGAACGCCACGAATACGTGATGCGCCAGTCCGGGCTGTCCCCCAACAGCCACAGCGGCAAGGCGCTGCGGCACATCCTGGAGACGTTGCCGCGCGAGGAACTGTTCCAGTCCAGCGAAGAGGAACTGGCGCGCAGCGCGATGGGCATCCTGGGGCTGCAGGAACGCGTGCGCAGCAGGCTTTTCCTGCGCCGCGACCGCTACGGCCGTTTCTTTTCCGCGCTGGTCTATATTCCGCGCGAACGCTTCAACACCGATGTCCGCCGCCGCATCGAGGCGCTGCTGAAGGAAACGCTGCACGGCGAGTACGTCGATACCAACGTGCAACTGGGCGAGTCGCCGCTGGCGCAGCTGCATCTGACCATCCGGCCCAAGGCCGGCGAACGGGTCGATGTGGACACCGCCGCGCTGGAAGAAAGCCTGGCCCATCTGCTGCGCAACTGGCAGGATGATCTGCGCGAGACCCTGATTGCCCGGCATGGCGAATCCGAAGGCTTGCGGCTGAACAGCAGCTACGGCCGGGTGCTGCCGGCCGGCTATATCGAAACCGTGTCGCCCGAGGTCGCCGCCAATGATGTCGAGCAGCTCGCCGCGCTGACCGGGCCGGACGATGTGCGCCTGAGCCTGCACCGCTCGCGCCGGCAGCGCGCCGGCGAAGGCCGGCTGCGGTTGAATCTGTACCGCCAGCAGCAGGACATCCCGTTGTCCGACGCGCTGCCGCTGATGGAGAACATGGGACTGCGGGTCATTTCCGAACATCCGTTCCGGCTGGAATCGCCGATTGCGCCGGTGTACATCCAGGAGTTCGAGGTCGAGGCGGTCAGCGGCGAGATCGATGTCGAGCGCCTGCATGGCCCGTTCGAGGAGGCGTTCGCGCGCATCTGGGGCGGCGATGCCGAAAACGACGGCTTCAACCGGCTGGTGCTGGGCGCGGGCCTGGGCTGGCGCCAGGTCGCGCTGCTGCGCGGCTACTGCAAATACCTGCTGCAGACCGGCGTGCCGTTTTCGCAGGGCTATATCGAAGAAACGCTGAACCGTTATCCGCTGCTGGCGCGGTTGCTGGTGGAACTGTTCGAGGCGCGCTTCGATCCGGCCACCGGCAACGAGAGCAAGGCGCAGATCAAGCTGGACCAGCAGCGCTTCGCCGAACAGCTGGCGGCGCTGGCCGCCGGCGACGAGGCCACGCTGAAGGCATTGCAGTACGTCATCGATGCGCGCGCCGAAAACCGCCAACTGCAGACCGAAGCCACCCACAAGACGCTGCTCAAGCTGATGGACCGGGTTTCCAGCCTGGACGACGACCGCATCCTGCGCGCGTACATGGGCGCCATCGAGGCCACCTTGCGCACCAGCTACTACCAGCGCAAGGACGGCCAGCCGGCGCACACCATCAGCTTCAAGTTCGACTCGGCCAGGGTGCCGGACCTGCCCAAGCCGCGGCCTTACCGCGAGATTTTCGTGTTCGGCCCTCGCGTGGAGGGCGTGCACCTGCGCTTTGGCCCGGTTGCGCGCGGCGGCCTGCGCTGGTCGGACCGGCGCGAGGATTTCCGCACCGAGGTGCTGGGCCTGGTCAAGGCGCAGATGGTCAAGAACACCGTGATCGTGCCGGTCGGCGCCAAGGGCGGCTTCTTCGTCAAGCGTCCGCCCGCTGCTACCGGCAACGCCGCAGCGGACCGCGATGCGGTGCTGGCCGAGGGTATCGCCTGCTACAAGATGTTCATCCAGGGCCTGTTGGACATCACCGACAATATCGTCAATGGCCAGATCGTGCCGCCGCAGGATCTGGTGCGGCATGACCAGGACGATCCCTACCTGGTGGTGGCGGCCGACAAGGGCACGGCGACGTTCTCCGATATCGCCAACGGCCTGGCCATCGATCACGGCTTCTGGCTGGGCGATGCGTTCGCCTCCGGCGGCTCGGTCGGTTACGACCACAAGGGCATGGGCATCACCGCGCGCGGCGCGTGGGAATCGGTCAAGCGCCATTTCCGCGCGCTGGGACGCGATTCGCAGTCGCAGGATTTCACCTGCGTCGGCATTGGCGACATGTCCGGCGACGTGTTCGGCAACGGCATGCTGCTGTCGCCGCATATCCGCCTGCTGGCCGCGTTCGACCACCGGCACATCTTCCTGGATCCCGATCCTGACGCCGCGGGCTCGTTCAAGGAGCGGCAGCGCCTGTTCGCGCTGCCGCGTTCCAGCTGGGCCGACTACGACGCCAAACTGATCTCCAGGGGGGGCGGCATTCATCCGCGCAGCGCCAAATCGATCGACATCACCGCCGAAGTGCGGCAGGCGCTGGGACTGGCCGAAACCGTCAAGGCGCTGTCGCCCAACGAGCTGATGAGCGCCATCCTGAAATCGCCGGTGGATCTGCTGTGGAACGGCGGCATCGGCACCTACGTCAAGGCCGGCAGCGAAACCCATGCCGACGTTGGCGACCGCGCCAACAACGGCCTGCGCGTGGACGGCCGCGAGCTGCGCTGCAAGGTGGTGGGCGAGGGCGGCAACCTGGGCCTGACCCAACTGGGCCGCATCGAAGCCGCCCAGCATGGCGTGCTGCTCAATACCGACTTCATCGACAATTCGGCCGGTGTCGACACCTCGGATCACGAGGTCAACATCAAGATCCTGCTCAACGGCGTGGTGCAGAGCGGCAAGCTGAAGCAGGCCGCCCGCAACCGGCTGCTGGCGGAAATGACCGACGAGGTCGGCGATCTGGTGCTGTGGGACAATTACCGGCAGAACCAGGCCATCAGCCTGATGGAGCGGATGAGCGTTTCCCGGCTGGGTTCCAAACAGCATTTCATCCAGACCCTGGAGGCGCAGGGCCTGCTGGATCGCCAGATCGAGTTCCTGCCGTCGGATGCCGAGCTGGCCGAACGCAAGGCGCGCGGGCAGGGCATGACCCGGCCGGAGCTGTCGGTGCTGCTGTCCTATTCCAAGCTGGTGGCGTTCCAACAGATGCTGGATTCGGATATCCCGGAGGATCCGTACCTGTCCAAGGAACTGCAGCGCTACTTCCCGCTGCCGTTGCAGAAGAAATACGCGGCGGAAATGGAAACCCATCGCCTCAAGCGCGAAATCATCGCCACCGCGGTCACCAATTCCACCATCAACCGGATGGGCGCGACGTTCCTGCTGCGCATGCAGGAGGACACCGGCCGCACCGCTGCGGAAGTGGCCAAGGCCTTCACGATTACCCGCGAAACGCTGGACGCGCGCGCGTTGTGGACCCAGATCGATGCGCTGGACGGCAAGGTGCCCGAATCGGTGCAGATCGACGCGCTGCAGGTGATCTGGTCGGTGCAGCGCAGCTTCACCCGCTGGCTGCTGGCCCGGCCGGGCGCCATTCCGGGTATTGCGGTGGCGGTGGACCGCTACCACGACGGCTACAACGAAATCCGCGCCGCCGACGGCGTGCTGCCCGATTCGCTGCGCCCGGCCTACGAGGCCAGCCTGCGGCAATGGAAGGAGAAAGGCCTGCCGGACGCGCTGGCCGGCCAGATCGCCGCGTTGCCGTACCTGGAACCTTCGTGCGACATCATCGAGCTGGCGCGCGAACGCAAGCTCAAGACGGTGGAGGTTTCCAAGACGCACTACCGCCTGGGCGAGGCCTTGCACCTGCCCTGGCTGCTGCAGCAGATCGATGCGCTGCAGGTCGACGGCCGCTGGCATGCGGTCGCGCGCGGGGTGTTGCGCGACGAGCTGGCCAACCATCAGCGCACGCTGACCGGCCAGGTGCTGTCGATGCCGGGCGCCAGCCCCGATGCCAAGGTTGGGCACTGGATGCGGCGTGATGACGCGGGCCTGCGCTTCACCCTGGCGATGCTCAACGAACTGGCTGCGCAGAAGACGCTGGATTACCCCACCGCATCGGTGGCGGTGCAGCGGCTGGGGCAACTGGCGACACAGGGCTAAGCCCCATGGCAGGCCGGGAAGGGGTCCGGCCTGCCTGACGCCCGCCACGTCGTCATGTAGGAGCGACGTGAGTCACGACCGCGACGCGAGCGGGAATGGGTGAGCCGCGATGGTGATGCCTGGAACGGTTGAAGCTTGCCTGTTCGCCATCCGGACGCGCTGCGGCGCGTTCTTCGTTGTTGGCACCGATGCCCATCGGGGCGCGGTCGCGACTCACGTCGCTCCTACGGGATGGCCTGGTCGTATCACCCGCTCGCGAGTGACACCGGCTATCCTTAGCGGCGTACCCTTGGAAGACGCGAATGAGCCAGACGCCACGCATCGCCTTTCTCGCCAGCCCGGCCGAGGAAGCCCAGCAGGCCCTCGTGGCCTTGATCGAACGGCATGGTAGCGCCTCCCCCGAACAGGCCGACGTGCTTTGCGCGCTGGGCGGCGACGGCTTCATGCTGCAGACGCTGCACCGTCACGGCGGGTTGGGAAAACCGGTGTACGGCATGAAGCTGGGCGCGGTCGGTTTTCTGATGAACCACTACCGCGGCGACGATCTGCTGGAACGCATCGCCGCGGCCGAGCCGGCAAAACTGCGGCCGTTGGAGATGCAGGCGCTGACCGAATCCGGCGCCACCATCGTTTCGCTGGCCTACAACGAAGTCTCGCTGCTGCGGCAGACCCGGCAGGCGGCGCATGTGCGCATCGACTTGAACGGCCAGACACGGTTGCCGGAGCTCGTCTGCGACGGCGTGCTGGTCGCCACGCCGGCCGGCAGCACCGCCTACAACTTTTCCGCGCACGGGCCGATCCTGCCGTTGGGTTCGCAGACCATCGCGCTGACGCCGATCGCTCCGTTCCGCCCGCGCCGTTGGCGCGGCGCGATTCTGAAAGCCGATACCGAGGTGCGGTTCCGCGTTCTGGACCCGTACAAGCGCCCGGTCAGCGCCACTGCCGATTCGCACGAAGTCCGCGACGTGGTGGAGGTCATCATCCGCGAGTCGCGCGACCGCACCATCACGTTGCTGTTCGACCCGGAACACAACCTGGAAGAACGCATCCTCAGCGAGCAGTTCATGGTGTGAACCGCTGCGGCGGTCACGCTTTGCGCCGGTGGAGTCCGGCGCCGGAATCCGCACGGCGGTTGCCAGCCGGGCGCGTCAGCGGGTATAGATGGCAAAACCGCGTTTCGATTCGCATCCGACCGGGGAGGGTTACGATGCAGATGAAGTTCGCCATGGCGCTGTGCGCCATGCTGGCGGTACCTGCCGCCGCCTGCCAGTTGTCCAGCGGGGTTGCGCCATTCGCCACCGGCGACAACCCGCCGCGCCAGGCCGATGCCGGCGCGTTGAAACCGCCGCAGGTGGAGATCGCCGGCATCACCCGCGGCGTTGGAACCCGTCATGCTTCCTGCGACGATACCGGGCTGCTGACGCTGCAACTGGAGTGGCCGCGCGGCACCGACTACAAGCTGCGCGATCTGGGTTTCGAGTTCCACGTGGTCGAGGGCGGCCAGGCTTATCCGATCTTTCCGGAAGGACCCGTGGCCGGTCGGATAAACGGCAAACGCAGCGAATTCCTGTTCATGTGGCGGGACGGCCCGCCCGACCAGCAGCAGCCGATCGACCTGGTGCTGGAAGTGCGCGCGGTCACCCCGGACAACCGCCGCGGGCCGCCGGCCCGGCTCAGAGTGGGCGCCGCGCCCGGCCGCTGAGAACTGTTCAACGACTTGCTGCGCTGGCCCTCCGGCGCGCCGGAGGCGCCGGTTGCTGATGGCCCTGCAGTACACGCACGGCCACGCACCGCGTATCAGCTACGGGGCAAGCTCTGGCTGCGCTCGCGACAGAGTCCGGAAGGTTCTGATCGGCAACTCTCGCCGGATGCGACCGCTATCGCCGATACTGCGCGCATGGCCGACAACACTCCCCGATTGCTGACCGTTGCGGTGACCTCGCGCGCCCTGTTCGACCTGGAGGAAAGCCACCAGCTGTTCGAGAGCCAGGGAGTGGAGGCCTACAGCGAATACCAACGCAGCCACGAGGATGATGTGCTGGCGCCCGGAGTGGCCTTTGCCGTGGTGCGCAAGCTGCTGGCGCTGAATGTCGGTGCGCCGGCCGATACTCCGCGGGTCGAAGTGATCCTGCTGTCGCGCAACTCCGCCGACACCGGCCTGCGTATCTTCAACTCCATCCAGCATTACGGCCTGGGCATCGTCCGCGCCACCTTCACCGCCGGCGAGCCCACCTGGCCCTACGTCAAGCCGTTCGGCACCGACTTGTTCCTGTCGGCCAATCCGGAATCGGTGCGGCGTGCGCTGGCCCACGGCATCGCCGCAGCCACCATCCTGCCCAAGCCGGCAGGCGAGCAGGCGCGGGAGACGGCCGCGGCCGGCGGCGACGCCGATGCCGGACGTCTGTCGACCCAACTGCGCATCGCCTTCGACGGCGACGCGGTGATCTTCGGCGACGAAAGCGAGCGCATCTCGCGCGAGCAGGGCGTGGAAGCGTTTGGCCGGCACGAGCGCGAGCGCGCCCGGGAAGCGCTTTCCGGCGGCCCGTTCAAGAATTTCCTGTCGGCGCTGCACCAGCTGCAGGCGGCGTTTCCCGCCGACGAGCGCTCGCCTATCCGCACCGCGCTGGTGACCGCGCGTTCTGCGCCTGCGCATGAGCGGGTCATCCGCACGTTGCGCGCGTGGGGCGTGCGTCTTGACGAGGCGCTGTTTCTCGGCGGGCGCCACAAGGGGCCGTTCCTGGAGGCCTTCGGTGCCGACATCTTCTTCGACGATTCGCAGCACAACATCGACAGCGCCCGCCTGCATGTAGCCGCCGGCCACGTCCCGCATGGGGTGGCCAATCCGTAGGGCGGGCCCCGGCCTGAGGTATCCCCACTATTTTCGAAGCCGGTCGTCCCCCTTGACCAGCCATTGAGCTGTTGAAAGACGCCCAAGAGGGTTCTTCTTCCAGGTGCGGGAAACGTCCGTGTGGAACCCGGTGGCCAGGGCAGTGCGGGACACGCCGTAGATGCCCGCTGCGTGGGCCCGGCCCGCCATCGCAGAGGGCGGGCGTTCGGCGGCGCGCGAAGCGATGCTTCGCAAGCGCTTGCCTCACCCATGCAGGCTCTTCCGCGGCATCCATGCCGCGGACGGTCCCGCACTGCCCTGGCCACCGACTTCTGGGCACTTGGCTGGCGCTAGAAGAAAGGCGTTCCGAAGTCGCGCTCTGTCATCTGCCCCAAAGTCGCCGAAGCCGAGCCCCCCGGAAGTGGGCGGAGAAGAATCTATGGGGATACTTCAGGCCTTGGCCCGCCATCGCCATCTGTCCGACCGGGCCGCGAATGGGCGGGCCCGCACGCGGCAATCTTTGCGCCTCATCCCAGTGGCAGGCCAGGGCCCTTCCTACAGCGGCAGGCGGATATCGGTCAGCCGCCAGCGCAGGCCCTGGCGGGTGAACACGAATACCACCAGGTCGCCGTCCTGGTCCGGAGCGGTGGCGGTGAAGCGGGACAGCGATTCGTAGCGGTGTTGGGCATGCTTCAGCGGGTCGGCCGGTGTCGCCGGCGCATGGGTGTCGCCGCCGATGGTTTCCCCAAGGGCTTTTTTCCACATCGATCGGCCCTGCAGCAGCGCGCCTATTCCCAATGGCGTGACCAGGGTGTCGACGCCGGCCCCCAGCACGCTGCCGGCAACCGACAGGGCGACGCTGCCGAACAGGCTGGATTGCATGTCGGCACCGGCTTCGCGCACCAGATGATCCTGCAACTGCGCGCGCAGGTTGACCCGCAGTGCGGGGAAATCGACATGCTTCTGCAGCCTGGCGGTGTCGTGCTCGGCCAGCGCCGTCCGGATGCCGTGGATGGCCAGATAGGGGCCGGCGGCGACATAGCCGCCCAGCGCCAGCAGCAGTACCAGGACAAGGGCGATCCATTTTTTCATGATGCTTGCCGGCGGCCACGGGAGAGGGCCAGCATCGCACAGTGCCGGCCGTGGGCGGCACCGCCGCTCAGAATTCCAGATCCAGCGCCGCGCACAGATAGTCGACGAACGGCGCCAACGCAGCCAGGTCGGCGGCCAGCGTCTGCCGCAGCCGCGGGCCGGTCAAGGCGGCATCGTCCAGCGACCGCCAGAACACGAAATTCCTGTGTTTCAGATCGTCGATGAACTCGAAATCGGCCGGAAACCCGCGCGGCGGGCGCACCAGCACTTCGCTTTCCTCGAAATCGAAACGCTTGCGGAACTTAGGCGCATGCGCGGCGGCCTTCCAACTGCCGGGATTGTCGAAGATGAACTGGCGCACGCGCCGCTGGGTATCCGGTTCCGGATGCCACAGCCCGGCGCCGACGAAGCTCTCGCCCGGCTGCAGATGGATGTAGAACGACGGCGCCGGTACCTGCTTGCGGCGTTCGTGATAGAGCCGCGCGCCCTGCCAGGGTTTGTACGGGGACTTGTCGGTGGAGAAGCGCGCGTCGCGATAGATGCGGAACAACGACCCGCCAACGGTCCTGGGGTCGGAGCGGAAGTGCGCGCTGACCTGCGCTAGGTCCGGCTGCAGATCGGTCAGCAGGCGCAGGAACGGCTGGCGGACGTGATCTTCGTAGCGTTGCTTGTGCGCGTTGAACCAGGTCTTGTCGTTGTTGCGCGCCAGTGCGCGCAGGAACTTGAAGCTGGCATCGGAGAAGTAGCTGGTCATGGAGGGATTGTAGGCAAGTGGGTGTCAAGGAGAGGGCGGGGCTTGGCACGCGCAACGGGTACAGGGCTGCGGTCGCGACTCGCATCGCTCCTACAGAAAGAAGCTGAAGTCATAGCTGCGCCTTCAGTTGCTCGCCCCAGGCCTGGACCTGGTCCAGCAGTGCCTGTCTGCCGCCATCGCCGGCGTGCTGCAGGCGCAGTGCGGCGATCTCCTGTTCGAAACTGTCGAAACCGTATTCGGACAGGCCATTGTCCGCGGCAAGGCGGTGGCGGCGGTAATCGTCCCAGCGCTGGCGTTCGGGCGCCGTCAACGTGTCCGGCCAGTTGCGCGCGCGGTAGCGGAACAGCAGTTCCGGCAGCCGGCCGTCGCGGAAACCGAAGTCGCGCAGCCCCAGTTGATCCGGTGGCGTGGCGCGCACGTCGGCGAAGCGGCGCTTGTCGGCGTCGGCCAGAAAACCATCGTAGATCGACGCATCCGGGTCGGAAGGGGCGAATTCGCGTTCGCCGGCGAAGACCCGCCGGACTTTCTCGGCCAGCGCCGGTCCGGCATCGCGCAGCGTCTGCGCATGGGCTTCGATGCGCACCGGGTCGATTTGCAGCCGTTCCATATCGGCCGGGCGCAGATGCGACCAGGCCACCAGCGCCGGGGCCTTGTTCAGGTGCACTTCCTTCAACGGCACGCGCTGTTCGCCCTCGGGAAGATCCGCGGCCGGGGTATACAGCCGGTCGGCAATCTCGTCGGCTTCCAGCCGCAGCAGCGCTTGCGGATCGCCGTCCAGGTCGTAGACGATGACGCGATTGTCGAATCGCGGGTGTCGGGCCAGCGGCAGCACCGGCGCCGCGCACAGTCGGCTGGCCGGGTAGCGCTGCGATATGTGCAGCACCGGCGTCATCGCCGTGGTATTGAGCAGGCCGGCGGCGAAGCGCTTGTCGCGCAGTTGCAGCGCATAGTCCCACAGGCGCGGTTGCGCCTGGCGCATCCTGCGGGCCATGCCGATGGTCGCCAGCACGTCCGACAGCGCCTCGTGGGCGTCGCCTTCGCGGACGCCGTTGGCGTTGGCCAGGTCTTCCAGCTTGAAAGACGTCGTGCCGTCCTCGCGCCGCGGCCAGTGGATGCCTTCCGGGCGCAGCGCGTGCATCAAGCGCATCGCATCCAGCAGATCCCAGCGCGAGTTGCCGCCGCGCCATTCGCGTTCGTACGGCTCGTAGAAATTGCGGAACAGGCCGTGGCGGACGAACTCGTCGTCGAAGCGCAGCGAGTTGTAGCCCAGCGTGCAGGTTTCCGGCCGCGCCATCTCGTCGAAGATGCGGGCGAAGGCTTCGGCTTCGTTGACGCCCTCGCGCAGCGCCTGTTGCGGCGCGATGCCGGTAATCAGCGCGGCGGCAGGCGAGGGCAGCAGATCGTCGGCCGGACGAACGAAGAAACTGATCGGTTCATCGACGATCTGCAGCTCGGCATCGGTGCGCACGGCGGCGAACTGGGCGATGCGGGTGCGGCGCGGATCCCTGCCGAAGGTTTCCAGATCGTAGAACAGGAAGCTGGCGGCCATCAGGCGGCGTCCACCAGTACGTCGAGTTGCTGCATCACCGCGGCGTCGACGGCATCCCAGTCGATCTGCGCCAGCGAGTCGCGGCCGCGGGTGGCATCGACCAGGATCCGGCGCTGGATTTCGCTGCGCCGGTGCGCCAGCGCGTACGGGATTAGCATGAAGGTGACCATGCTGTAGTGGGGCACGAAACGGCCCGGGTGACGCTCCTGCAGCGCGCGTTCGAGCTCGCGTTGCAGCAGGAAATCGGGATCGTCGACGCGGTCGCGCATCTCGACGTAGTTTTCCAGCGCCATCGCCTGGATCGCCTCGGCATTGGGCTTGCGTTCGGCTTCGAAAGCCGAAAACGCCGCGGCGCGGTCAGGCTGGGAGATCAGCTGGCGCGCCAGCGCCACGCAATCCTCGAAGGCGCAGTTCATGCCCTGGCCGTGGAACGGCACCATCGCATGCGCGGCATCGCCCAGCAGCACCGCACGCCGGTCGATGTGCCAGCGTTGCAGGTACAGTGTGGCCAGCAGGCCGGGCGGGTTGCGTTCCCAGTCCGCTTCCAGATCCGGGATCAGCGGCAGCGCGTCGGGGAAATCGCGTTCGAACAGCGCCCGCGCATCGGCGCCGCTGCGCACCGTGGCAAAACTGGGGTCGGCGTTGTCCGCGGCCGCTTCGTTGGGCAGAAACAGGGTGACGGTGAAGGTCTTTTCGTCGTTGGGCAGGGCGATGCACATGTAGCGGCCGCGCGGCCAGATGTGCAGGGCGTTGGGTTCGATGAGAAAGCCGCCATCGGCCGCCGGCGGGATCTCCAGCTCCTTGTAGGAATGGCCAAGGAACTCGGTGCGTTCGCCCAGATCGGTTTTCCGCATCATCGCCGCACGCAGCGACGAACCGGCGCCATCGGCGCCGACCAGCGAATCGAAGCCGATGGCCTGCCGGCCAGCGTCGCGTTCGTCGACGAAATCGGCCACGCCGGCGTCGAAGTCGACCGTGTCCAGCCGGCGGTGGAAATGCAGCGCCGCGCCCGCCTGCTCGGCCAGGTTCAGCAGGGTGATATTCAGATCGCCGCGGTGGATGGACCAGATGACTTCCGAGTCGTCGCGGCCGTAGCGTTGCAGCTGCTGGCGCCCGTCGCTGGTGTGCACCATGCGCCCGCGCATCATCACCGCCTGGGTCATCACCGCGTCGTCGGCATCGGCCTGGCGCAGCGCATGGCGTCCGCGTTCGGCCAGCGCCAGGTTGATCGAGCGTCCGCCCTCGTAGCCCTGCAAGCGCGGGTCGCCGCGCTTTTCGTACACATCCACCCGCCAACCCTCGCGCGCCAGCAGGGTGGCCAGCAGCGCGCCGGCCAGACCGGCGCCGATGATGGTGATGGAGCGGCTGTCGGCTGCGTTCAATCGATCACACTCCCCGCCACGTTTCCACTTCTTCGACAAACCGGTAGACGTCCATGAAGCGGTTGTACATCGGTGCGGGCGAGATGCGGATGACGTCCGGTTCGCGCCAGTCGCCCAGCGTGCCGACCGACACCAGGTAGTCGAACAACTCGCGTCCGCGTTCGCGCCCGCCGACCACCCGCAGCGACAACTGCGCGCCGCGCTGCGCCGGATCCGAGGGCGTGACGATCTGCAGCACGTCGCCGACGCGGGCGCGGATCAGCGATTCCAGAAAGCCGGTCAGCTTTTCCGACTTGGCGCGCAGCGCCTGCATGCCGCCGGCCTTGTCGAACAGATCCAGCGAAGCGCGCAGCGGCGCCAGCGCCAGCACCGGCGGGTTGCTCAGCTGCCAGCCTTCGGCACCTGCGGTGGGGACGAATTCCGGCCCCATCCGGAAACGGGTTTCCTTCTCGTGGCCCCACCAGCCGGCAAAGCGCGGCCGGTCGGTGCGCGCATGGCGTTCATGCACGAAACAGCCGGCCACCGCACCCGGGCCGGCGTTCATGTATTTGTAGTGGCACCACACGGCAAAGTCGGCGCCGCTCTCGTGCAGCCGCAACGGCAGGTTGCCGGCCGCGTGGGCCAGGTCGAAACCCACGCTCGCGCCCTGGGCATGGCCAAGGCGGGCGATTTCCGCCAAATCGAAGGCCTGGCCGGTGCGGTACTGGATGCCCGGCCACAGCACCAGCGCCAGGCGCGCACCATGCTCGGCGATGGCGCGCTCGATGGCCTGCATCGACAGCGTGCCGTTTTCCTGATCCGGTTCGAGTTCTATCAGATCGGTGGCCGGATCGAAGCCATGGAAACGGATCTGCGATTCCACCGCATGCCGGTCCGACGGAAACGCGCCGGCCTCGATCAGGATGGCGGAGCGCTCGGTGGTGGGCCGGTAGAAGCTGACCATCATCAGGTGCAGATTGGCGGTCAGCGAGTTCATCGCCACCACTTCGGCAGGCTGTGCGCCAACCACGCGGGCCAGCGGTTCGCGCATCAGCTCGTGGTAGGTCATCCATTGCGCGTGGCCGGTGAAATGGCCTTCCACGGCTTCCATCGCCCATTTGTCCAGCACCTCGTTGACCTGGGTACGCGCCGCGCGCGGCTGCAGGCCCAGCGAATTGCCGCAGAAATAAAGCTGCTCGTTGTGCTGGTGCTTGGGAATCAGGAATTCGTTGCGCAACAGGCGCAGCGGATCGGCGGCGTCCAGGGCGATGGCATGGGTGCGGGATAGAGGGTCGGTCATGGAGTTCTTGGGATGCTGTAGGAGCGACGTCAGTCGCGATGGTTTAGGGGGCCCGGGATGCGGTCGCGACTGACGTCGCTCCTACGGAGTGCAGTTGTTCATAGAAATCTCGACATCGGCAGCCCCAGCCATTCCAGCGCGGTGCCGTGGTACAGCCGCGCCTGCTGCGCTTCGTCCAGGCCCAGCGCGGCGATGCCGGCGCCCGGCTCCTGCTCGCCCAGCGGGAACGGGTAGTCGGTGCCCAGCATGACGCGCTCGGTGCCAACGGTGTCCAGCAGGTAGCGCAGCGCACGCGGATCGGCCACCCACGAATCGAAATACACCCGGCCCAGGTATTCGCGCGGGTTGCGCGGATTGTCGGTGGCCACCAGATCCGGCCGCATGTGGAAGCCGTGCTCGATGCGGCCGATGGTGTAGGGAAAGCTGCCGCCGCCATGGGCGAAACAGACCTTCAGGCCGGGCAACCGTTCCAACACGCCGCCGAAGATCAGGCAGCAGGCCGCGCGCGATTGCTCGGCCGGCATGCCGACCAGCCACGGCAGCCAGTACTTGGGCATCGAGGCGGTACCCATCATGTCCCAGGGATGCACCAGGATGGCCGCGCCCAGTTCGCTGGCGGCCTGGAAGAACTCGAACAGCTCCGGCGCATCCAGATTCCAGTCGCCCACATGCGAACCGATCTGCACGCCCTGCAGGCCCAGCTGATCCATGCAGCGTTCCAGCTCCTGCACCGCCAGCCGCGGCGACTGCAGCGGCACGGTGCCCAGGCCGGCGTAGTGGCGCGGATGATCGCGGCAGGCGGTGGCGGTGTGGTCGTTCAGCGCCTGGTGCAGCGCCAGCGCCCGGTCCGGCTTGGCCCAGTAGCTGAACATCACCGGTACCGTGCTGAGCACCTGCACCTGCACGCCGAAACGGGCGTAATCGTCGATGCGCACCTGGGTATCCCAGGTCTTGGGCAGGATTTCGCGGAAGAACTTGCCGTCCTTGTAGATGCGGTGGCGGCCGTCGTCGCCGTGATGGATCACCGGAAACCGCGCATCGCCGTACTTGCTGGCCAGGTCGGGCCAGTCGCGGGGCAGGAAGTGCGCGTGGGTGTCGATTTTGAGCATGAATTCCCGAAAGCCTTGTGCTGCCTAGCCTTGGCGGCTCGTCGGCGGATTCGGGCGCATTTTCACCCGCATCTACACCCCTGTTTCCAAGCCGCTGCACCAATGTGGTTAGGGTACCCGAACGCCGGCAACCGGTCAGGGTGATGCGCCCGGTTGCGCCCGCCCGGTTCAGCTCGCGGGCATCCGGTACACATGACCGACAAAGTTGGCGTCTTCGTCGTCGGGGTGGTTTAGGCTCATCGGGTCGTCCGCGGCCGTGGAGTAGGAGGTCGGCCACCGCATCGCTGGGTTGTCCTCGTCTTCCATCAACGCCCACAGCGCAACAGGCTGCTCGAACGTGCCCTCGGTATCCTTGAAGACGGAGAACCAGCCCGGAGGGGCGGCGGTGATGCTGATTGCTTTGGGCATGGTTGGATCCTTGCTGGCGAGGTCGATTAATCCTACTCTTACCGTCTATGACGGGCGGAATTTGATGCCCGCACCGTCAATATCCTTCGGACAAAAGCCCTCGCCACAAGTTGATGGCGGCATGGGCGAAGTTCTACGGCTACTAGGCGCGGTCGTCCTTACCGTCATTCCAGGGTGCCTTGTGCCAGCGCTTGTCGAATACCCAATGCCAGAACATGACCGGCGCGTTTCCGGGGTGTGTGACGGCATGCGTCCGCATCGTTGGCGATAGCTCAGCGTGCGCCAGCACAACCTCGTCGGACTGCCGCGAACTGGCGAAGACGCGCTCATAAGCGAACCGGCAGATCATTGAGTTCATCTGCTGCACCTTGTCGGCATCTGAGACGTCGACGTGCGTCCAATCGTCGGGCACGTCGTACCCCGTAGCCCCGTAGACCAGAAGCCAAGGGGTTACCGGAAACAGGAGTAGCACGTGGCCGTCCGGCTGATGGACATAGGGCAGAAGCCGGTCCGGTGGCAGCGTTGGATCAAACCAGACGACCGGGTTGTCACTGGTGACGAAGGGGATTCCGCTCGTGTTGTGGAGCAGAAAGAAAGTCGACTTGTTGAACACGCTCTCTGCATGCGTTATCGCCTCCGGGATCGCGTGGATAGAGGCGTGCGGATCCACCGCAAATCGAAGTTGATCGACCAACTCCCCGCTCTCCGATTGAAAGACAGCCTCAGCGAGGGCAGGCGGAGGTGGGGGCAGGACGATTCGCCCGGTCGCGATGTTGTAGCGGAGCTTGTGATGCAGCCTCTCAGCATGCAGGCGCTCGTATGCGTTTCGGGTACTGGGAACGCGCGCATACTGTGCGGCGATAAACTCCGCAAGTCTGTTGTAGTGCTGAGACGCAAGCGGTTCTCGCGTAAGCAGATAGTCGACGAGATCGTTCCAGCCATCCTCGACGGATCTACCCAGAAAGTCCTCAATGGAATTACTATCCCAGCCGCCGTCCGATGTTGGCTGGCGGTAGTAGTGAAACTCGTACCCGACTTGACTAGGGTGTCTCAGCTTCGGTCGGCGAGGATAATCCTTGCGGTAGGTGAATAGCTCACCTTGCGGGTTGCAGAACCGCTTCAGGTACACCATCGGCACAAAATGGTGCTTGTTCTTCTCTTCCTCAGCGGAGGACATGGCAGCTCCGTGATTGACACGCCAACACTACGCCGCCACGCGCCCTTTCTTCAAGCTGGCGATCCAGGCGTCTACCTCCGTCTCGGCCCAGCGGGACCGGTTGCCAATCTTCACCGGCACCGAGAAGGCGTCGACGTTGAACGCGATGAGCCGATGCTGTGGTTTCCAGAGAAGGATGCCGCGCTCCACGTTGCGAGGACCATCGCCGACGCTCGGAACTTCTACAGCGGCGCGCCCACGGCGGTTGAGGTGGAGATGGGCGATCGTCGTGAACGGGTGGCTGCGTTCACCTGACGGAGGTGCATCTTCCGCCGGCGCCGACTCTCAGTGCTGGGCTTTCCGCCCCGCACGCAGATCTTCCCGCGAAAGTGTCGGCTCAATGGCCGGCGGCGCTCCCAGGCGGTCGTCGAGGACTTCCAGCCTCAGCCGCTCCGCGTTGACGGCCGCCCAGCGCTCCACCATCCGCTTTGCGTGGGCCAACGTTGCGGCATAGCCATGCCCTTTTGCGTCCGAGCGTTGGCGGTTGACGGTCATCAGCCATCGTCCCTCTGACACCCTGTTAATCAGCGCAACTTCATGCCTATTGCGCCGCAGCCAATGATGGCCGTACCGATCGTCGAGGTGCCAGTGGAAGTCGTCGGGGAGCATGCAGAGAGGATACATCGGGCCATTCCATGGCCTGAGACCCTGCCGCGATGCAAAGCCGTGCTTCGGCTGTCGATTAAGCCTATAACAGCGACAGGCGCCTGGAAGCGCCCGTCCGCTTGTGCTCACTTTTCGTAATCACAGCAAGTGATTTACTTGTCGAAACGGATGAGATTCCTACCGGTTATCCACAAGGTTATCTGCAACGGTGTGGGCTTGGAGGATGTACCGTGGTGGTGCAGCAACAGGCTGCGATTCTAAGAGACTCGAAATGGCAGGTGAGCCGAAGCAATTCTTGCTATACAAAGACAATGCAAGCGAATGGCGCTGGACGCTTTATGCGGCCAATGCAAGAAGATCGCGGATAGCGCCGAAGGTTATAAGAACAAGGCAGACTGTATACACGGCGCGCGCCTTGTCGCGTCAGTATCGACTAGTGCCGGAATATGGAACTCCGTCAGCGAGGAGTGGGAATAGTATGCAATCGAACTCGCGTCAGGGTCCTGGCGCGAGTTTCTTGCGATACAACGTGAAGACGGTTTCCGATTTTTCTCTCTACGGCGCTGGCGCTAAGCATCACTTTGGAAATGTGAAAATCACTTGGTCGGCATTAGAATCATAATGGGACTTGCCCAGCACGCGGGTCAGCGCCTGTCCGGTTTCCCCAGTGCCCGCAGGTTGGCGGGCGTGGACGTGGACCGCGATCCACTCCTTCGCCGGGTTGCGACCCTGCGCGACCAGCGTTCGGAGTGCTGCCCGGGCGACGTGCTTTGTATCCGCGGCGACTTCTTCGTATCCGCCAATCGAGGCATCCTCCCGATAGTTGATCGCGAACCGATAGCTGCGATTATCAGACTCTAGAAGCTCGATGTCGTTCCAATTGGGGCGAAGCTGGCCGACTTCGGCTAGGAAGGCGTCTCTGAACCTCTCTTGGGCACTCATCACGGGCGCGGTATCAGACGAGGCGGTCACGTCCAGCGATTCGGCCTTGAATTTTTTCGATGGCCTACTGTCGTCGCTGCCGGCAGTGCATGCAGTGAGGAACAGTAGGGTGGCGAGTATCGGCAAGTGTTTCATGTGCCCTCCCCGGGCAGCGGGTCATTTCAGCATAGCGAGCAGTAGCGACGGCCGCCATCGCCACGTAATCCAGGTTCACGGCGCTTGCTGGCGTGCCGGCGCTTCCCCCACGTAGGTCCGCATCGTCGCCAGCGCCCGCTGTAGCGCCGGATTGCCATCAATCTGCGAGGCGACGTAATCGTGCATCCCCAGCGCCAGCAGACCCTCGCGGTTACGATCGAAGCTGCGCAGGTCGTGGACGATCTCGGCCTTGAATTCGGCGTCCTGGCGATCTTCGAGCAGGCGAATACCGTCGCAGATGGCGTCAACGCGGGTCCAATCGGTTTGCACAGGCTCGTTCCAAGGCGCAAAGCTCTCGGCCACGCGCGCCGCCTCGCCAGCGAGCGCTTGGTATCCGCGCGCAATGTGATCGACACGGCCTGATCGGCTGGTCGTTCCGGCCGCCAGTTCCAACTCACGGGCGCTTTCCTGCAAGCGTCGGGCAGCGGTTGCGAGGACGGCACGGGCCTCGCCAAGACGCTGCTGCAACCAACACAGGCCGTGACCGGTGTAGCGGTGGCGGATCGGCGCGCCCTCGGCCTCGATCGAAGCGGCCTCGTCGAGTTCGTCGAAATGGTCGAGGCGCTGGTACAGCTCGGCGGCGAGCCGGGCCGCATCCAGTTCCATCTCGTGCAGGGCGACAACGCGCTCCCGCTCCCCTTGGAAGTAGAGCGCGTCGCGCTCGGTCTTGGTGCTGGTGGTTGCGGTCATGGTTTCTCCTATGCGCCGGCGGCGCGTGCTCTGACATTCGGCTGGAATGCCCCTGAATCGTTACTCACTAGATCGCGATATTTCGCATCCGTTTAGCTGCATCGCCCGCCGCAGCAGACCGAAGTCGGGCGGATCGCGCCGGAGCGCCGCCAATGCCCAGCGGCGCCAGCGGACACGGGTTCGGCGATCGCGGGCGCTCGGGCACGCGTTGAGAGCACGCAGACGGTCACCCGCACGCAGAACGGCCCAAGCGGCAGCCACGGTGGCGCGGCGGTCGCCGGCCAGCACTGCGGCGGCCATGTCTCGCCGCGCGTCCCGGAAGGCGTGGCGCGCTTGCTGCAGGGATTCCGCAGCATGTTCGGTCATGGCTCGCCCTCCGCGTCATCCTCGTCATCGCCGTCTGCCACTTCCTCGAGGGCGCGGGAGATCAGTTCCTCAAGCATCTCTACCTCGTCGACCGTGAGGTGCGGCATGTGGCCCTTCGCTGCCCCGGGGACCGCCAGCAACCGGTTGCGAGCTTGCGTTACCAAGGTGACGTAGGCGGTCCTTATCTCCCGGGCGTCCACCAGGCGCCCGCGCTCCCGCTGGATCTCCAGCTCGACGCGGTCGGCCTGCAAGCGAGCCAGGCGCGCGCGCTGCTGGCGACCATCAATCGCAGCAGCAGCTACCTGGGGATCAACGGTAGTCGGCTTGGCTTTTGCCGCGGCGCGCAGGCTGGCGATGTAACCGCGCACGCCGGCCTGGGTTTCGTACCGACCGCCGGGTGCGCGAGGAACAACACCTTCCTGCGCGAGTTCGCGGATCCGGCGCGCGGACACGTCCAGCAACGCCGCCAGTTCGGCGGCGCTGCAGGTTGCGGGCCAGGGGGCGACGATGGCCGCTTTCGATGCCATCAACGGCGGTCCGGGCCCTGAGACACGATCGCCGCGCCACCGTCGATCGCCGGGAGCTCAATGCGCGCGGCGGTCAGATTGGCGGCGGTGACTTGGGGACGGATCATGCGCGACTCGGTGCGGTGGAATCGCGCGATCGGATCGTCCGGTCCGGCCCCCAGGCGGCGGCCCTCGCCATCAGTCACGCGCGGCCCGTGCTGTACGACCTCGACTTCTACCTCCTCAAATTCCGCCGGGCGGCTGCGCGTCTCGTGGGGAAGAACGAGGCCATCCGCCGATAGGTCATGCTGGCGCGCAATGCGCCGGGCGCGTTCGACCTGGGCGTGCAGCTCTGGAAGCTCGGCCAAGACCTCGGCCAACTGGTGCGCCAGGCCTTGGTACTTGAGCGTCCGATCCTCCGCGCGCTGGGCGGCATCGCGACCTGCCTGAACATCGCGCTCGGCGTGGGCGCGCTCCTCGGTGGCGACCAGCTCCGCGCGACGGATGGCTAGCCGCTCGGCAGCCACGGTCAGCCGGCGAGCTTCGTCCGCGAGGCGCTGGCCATGTGCGTCGTGCTCGGCCTCAGTTCCGGCCAGCAGGGCATCATCTCGGCTCTCAGCGTGAGCAGCCACCGCGTCGTTGGCGGGCTCCAGGCGTGCAGCGATCAGTGCCAGCGCGTCATCCGCCTCCGCCACCGTTCGGGGCGTCAGCAGGTCAGCAAGCGGCAGGGCTGCCGCCTCCTGGTCGAGGGTATGTCCTGCCTGTACGTGGCCGGCTTGGGCCGTCGATCGGTTGTTCGTCATCTTCATCTCCTCGGTCAGGCCAGGCCCATGGCCTTGGCGGTTGCGATCAGGTCGGTGGGCGCCGTAGCTTTCTCCAGCGCGGTCACGGCAGCGTCGGTCGGCATCGTCCCGGCGACCAATTGCAGCGCGAGCGCCGGCGCCTCGTTCGCGGCGGCGTGATTGAGGATGGCCCTCGCGCGCTGTAGTGCCGCGGCTCCTGAATCCAGTGATTGGCCGGCCTGCATCGCGCCTGCCTGCAGGGTCAATCGTGTTGCGTTCATCGTTGTTTCCTCGGTTGGTGCCGCGGTCGCGGCGGGTTGTGTATCCGGCTATACCGGCTAGCTCGCGATGTGCGCCTCGCTGGGCGCATCGGTTTTTTCGGTGGGTTCGTGGTCGTCAGAAGCGATTGGCGAGGCGTGGAGAGCCGATGGCGGCGGAAGCGGAGCAATTTCATTTCCGTGTTCGTGTAGTGAGGCATCAGGGTCTCCGTCCCCCATGTTTTGTTTTTGTCCCAGAGGGACCCACGCTGTCTCAGTCGGTCTCATCACGCGCCCAGGAGAGAGCAGGCCGACGATCACGCGCCACCTCGCACTGCCCAGCCAGCCCGACCGCGCTCGGCATGTAGGGCCTCACGCTGTAGCTGTGCCTGGCGCTCGGCGTCCTGCGCCTCGGCGTGGGCTCGGCGGGCCGCGGCTTTCGTTTCGGTAGTAGGCTTCATTGATCGCACCGGGAAGTAAGGCGAGCGCATTGCGTCGAGGCCCGCGGCCACTGCGATGTGGTCCAGTTCGGCACGCAGCGCAGCGAGTTGCTCCAAAATCTGAAGCGACGCGCGCCTCGCTGGATCAATCCACGAGACGAGACCCGAATCGTGCAGGCGGTGATCAACTCGGGTGCTGAGGCCGTACAGGGCCTCAATGTCGGCGGCGAGGAGGTGATGGTCGAATCTGCTGTTCATACCCTGTTCTCGTGGAAATGGTCTCGGAAGGTGAAGCGGGTGAAGCGTGTTGAAGCGCGCATCCTTCTATTGCTACCTGCGCTTTCTCTCGTGCAACCCACAATGGAAAAGTGCGCGTGTCAGCGCGTGTCGGGGTCGCCGACATGGCGGACCCGGAGTCCGGCGTAACAGCGGACCTGACGACCCTGGCGCCGAGGCTGCGTTGTGCGGATCTGCGGGAAGGCTGCTCGCAGCTTTTTTCCGAAGTCAGCAGCGGTTCCTGGGTGGTCGCGACCGGCGTCGCGGCACCAATCCAGCCAACGGTCATACAGCGACGAGATGGAGCCCTCGGCCGTCGGCGCGAGAACGCAGCAGTCCCGGACAAACATCGTGATTGGGGACGCCAGCGCCTCGAGTTCGTCGACCAGTTCCTGGCTGCTTGCGGGCTGCACTAGCCGTCCGCGCCTTCGCAGCCGGTCGAGACCGTCGAGCGCCCATAGCAGAATCGCCGGTAGTTCCTGCAACAATTTGGCCGTCAACTGGTGGTCTTCGGCACCGTAGAAGGTCCGAGTTAGCCGCAGGATCAGGAATCGAGACGAGAGCGCTGCGCTAGCATCTGCCATAGCTGGTAGCTCATTCGTCGCCACAGTGAAGCGGCTGGGCAGCGTGCCGTTCCAATCGATCTGGTGCTTGCGCGGCACGCTCACGGCATCTTCGCCAGTGATCCTCAACAGGTTTTCCGCGATTACAGCCACGTCCGCACGACCGGATAGCCGTGCATCGGAGAGCAAGGCGACCCGTTTGCCTATGAGGCTTTGCAGGCCAAACGGCATACCCAAGGACGCAAAGGTAGGGCTGCAGACATTTGCCGGTCCCGCCAGTTCGCGCAGGATTCTTAGGATCGTTCCCTTACCAGAGCGGCGCGGCCCAACGATCAGTAGGGCCTTCTGGTGGCTGGTATCGTCCGTCAACGCGCAAAGAGCGATCCATTCTTGCAACAGGGCGATCGCTTCGGGATCATCGGGCCACAGCATCGCCAAGAATCGCAGCCACGCGACGGGCTGTCCGGCCCTCGGGTTGAAGTCCACCGGCAGCACCGTGGTCGCGAACAGGCGCACGTCCGACTGCTGCAGCTTCCGGCTGGGCATGTCGAGGAGACCATTGCGGCATACCAACAAATTGCCGGGGGCACCTTCGCCAGCGTGACCTGGCAGCCAGTTGGGTTCGGACGCCAGAGCAAGGTAGACGTCGGAAGCGAGAGCGTCGAGCACATCGTTGACCAAGCGCCGGGTGGGCTTGATCTCCTGTCCTTGGTAGTCGGTGCAACCCTGCAGCCACTGATAGAGAAGCGCGCGCAACTCAGGCTCTGGCAGATGTCGCCAGTGTGTTCCCATCCACAGGTAGTGGTCACCGTTCCAGCATCGCAAGCCGTTTACGTTGCCGACCCGGTATTGCAGGCAGAAAGAACGCGCGGCATCCAACGGTGCCTTAGGGTCGACTTTTGCGGCACGACGACGCATTGGCACTGCTTCCGTCATTCCGTCACCTCGCAGCTGTGAACCGGAGATCGAAGGTAAGCGGACACTGGGGGCGCGTCACGAAGCGGCGGTTTCGAACGGAGACTGGCACGGATGTTCATGCGCAGCACGCTCGCAGCGACGCGGACCCTCGGCAACCCTCGATTTGTAGTTCGGCGAGGGTTCACTTCGCGCTGCCCACCTGGGTGCGGTCACGGGCGGCGATGCGGATCAGATAGTCGTTGATGTCCGACAAGCGCCATGCACGGGCGCGCGGACCTAGTTCGACTGCGGCTGGTGCGTCGCCGGCGGCAAGGCGTCGATACCATTCCGAGCGTGAGACAGGGATGATCTGGAGGACTTGGGGAAGGCGCAGCAAACGCTCGCCTTCGCGGAGTTCGCCACCTTGGGCGAGGATGAGCGGAGATTTCATTACGGTACCCTCGGGGATGAGTTGGGGTACACGTATGTTGTGCGGCAATTACGCCGTGGTCAGCAACTCCGCGATTTTTTGTCGGGTGTTTTTTTGCGCCATCCACCTCTCGATGGGAACGCTAACCGCATGGGCCGTGACTGCCTCAGCCTCGACGGCTTCGATGATTACGGCCATTTCGGTGTCTGATGCAGCGACGATCGGTTGCAGGTCAATGGTCAATAGCCGATACGCGCGATTCCATCGTTCTATGCCGGCGACCGCGGCTGGTGCCCATGAGAACCTGTCATGCAGACGCAACATGGTGTCGGCGAGCCGGCCAAGCTCCTTGTCCCATCGCTCGACGGTCCGCGTGCTCACGCCGTAACTTGTCGCGACACGAGCGCACGCGGGTACTTTTCTCCCACGAGCACCACGGCGGAATCGCCGCAACAGCATCACCGCATCCAGCGCGCGCTGCCCGTCTGCCCGCCGCACATCGAGGGCAGGGCGTCCACGCCCGCGCTTCACGCGACGCCTCGCAGTTCGATCACGTTATCCGCCGGCACACGAATGCGATCCAGCCAATCCGCCCAGGCCTGGAGCATGCTCCGGCGCTCCGGCAACCATTGGGCTTTGTTGTACGCGCCGCGCGTATCCTCGCGCCAGTGTGCCAACTGCAGCTCGATGTGGTCGCGGTTGAAGCCTTGGGCGTTCAACGTCGTGGATGCCAGGTGGCGGAATCCGTGCACGGTGGTAGGCAACTTCATATAGTCCCGCAGCGCGCGCAGCAGCGTCTCGCGGGCCATCGGCTTCTTGGTGTCGCGGCTATGCGGGAAAAGCCATCCCGCGGTGCCTGTCAGCGTCTGCAGATCGCGAAGTAGGGCGGTCGCCTGATCGCTCAGGGGGATGATGTGAGGTCGGCCGCGCTTCATCCTTTCGCCTGGGATCGTCCAAGTGGGCGCCGCTTTTCCATTCGCGTCGACGGCATCGAGGTCAAACTCTACCCAGCGCGCCTCGCGCAGTTCGGTAGGGCGGGTGAAGCACAGCAACAACAACCGCAGGGCGATAACGGTCTCCGGCCGGCCGCCGTAGCCGTCCAGCTTGTCCAGCAACGACCGGACCGCGGTGGATCCCTCAAGGTGGCGATACGACTGCTTGGCGCCCTTGGGGCGTTTTGGCGCGCGGACCTCGCGGGCGAGGTTGTAGGGGATCTGCTTTTTCGCAACGGCCTGGGCAAGCACACCGCGGATCAGCAGGAGCACATGGCCGGCGACGACTTTGCCCCGCTTGGCGACTCGATCCACGACGGTCTGCACGGCATCGATATCGATATCGGCCACGGGTAGGCGGCCAAGTGCTGGGAGGATGTCCCGCTCGAACATTTTGTCGTATTGCTTCCGGACCGCCGGTGACCAGGCCTGCCGCTTCCGCCAATCATCTGCGACCACGGCGAAACGGGCGGCGTCCGTTGTGGCTGCCTCGGCGGCTTGTCGGCGCTTCTCCTGGACAGGATCCACGCCACTGGCAAGCGTTCGGCGCGCCTCCTGCGCCTTCGTTCGTGCCCCGGCCAGGCCGAGCGATGGATAGCGGCCTAGCGCGATGCTTCGTTCCTTGCCGTGGATTCGGTACCGCGCCACCCATGACTTTGTGCCGGTTGGGGCGATGTGCAGGAAAAGTCCGTCCCGGTCGTGGAGCTTGGTGACCCGCTTCCCGGGCTCAGGTTTCGCGTTGCGAACCGCCGTATCAGACAGGGCCATACTCAAGAGCCTTTGGGTGAAGTTGGATTTCACCCGCATTTTCACCCCACTTTGTGCCGGGATGCAATGGGTGGCTCTGGTTCCCAATGAAACTCTAAGTGTTTGATGTATATCCGGATATACATCTTTCTAAGAACTGTGCGGGATGCCATGAAACCAACATGCTCAAGAGTGTCGATTTTGAGCATCGCCGCAGTTTAGCCGAGCGCGCTTGGGTGGGCACGGTGCGATGCAAGGCAAAACAGGGCCCGTACACGTGCGGGAAGGCCTTCTCCAGGGTTTGGCGGGGCCGGATTTTCCGCAGCGCTGGTGCGGACAGCCAATGGACGCGAGCGGCAGCGACGGAGCCTGTTAATCCCGCGGATCGGCCGGCAGCTTGCCGGACAGGGGTCGAGGGACAAGCTCCGTATTCCAGTCCTTCGGCTCAGGTTTCCGGCGTCGCGTACTTTGGCGGCACCGGATTCAGATGGCCACAAGCCTTGCAGGTACGCCGTTCGGCCGAGGAATAGAAGCGCTCGAACACCGGCGGGAAGTCGGTTTCGATGTTCTTCAGCGGGAAATACTCTTCGTACAGCTTGTGGTTGCAGTTTTCGCAATACCACAGCAGGCCGTCGTTCTCGTGCGGCAGGCGCCTGCGTTCGATCACCAGCCCGACCGAGCCGGGCATGCGCTGCGGCGAATGCGGCACGCGCGGCGGCAGCAGGAAGATTTCGCCGGCGCGGATGGGGATGTCGCGGGCGGTGCTGCTTCCATCGGGCATGGCCTCCTGGATCTTCAGCACCATTTCGCCTTCCAACTGGTAGAACCATTCGGCGCCTTCGTCCCAGTGGTAGTCGGTGCGCTGATTGGGGCCACCGACCACCATCACGATGAAATCATCGACATAGATCGTCTTGTTGCCGACCGGCGGCTTGAGCAGGTGGCGGTTTTCGTCGATCCAGGCTTGCAGGTTGATGGGATTGGGAAGCATGGAGTTTCTCCCCCTTTCCCGCTTGCGGGAGAGGGCCAGGGTGAGAGTGCGAGCCGCTCAGGCCCTCACCTAATCCTCTCCCGCGTGCAAGAGAGGGGACGTTAGCGCGGCCACGCACTTGAGCTCGATCGCGATGGGCGTCGGCAGCGCGGTGATGCCCAGCGTGGTGCGGCAGGGGGCCGTGGCGGGATCCGGGAAATACTCCGCCCAGACCCGGTTGTAGGCCTTGAAGTCGTGCGCCATATCGGTCAGGTACACGGTCACATCGACCAGATCTTCCCAGCGCGCGCCGCTGGCCTGCAGCACCGCGCGCACGTTGGCGAATACGGCGCGGCATTGCGCGTCGATGTCGTAGCTGATGAGACGGCCCTCGGCATCGTGCACGTTGCCGACGACGGCGTTGCTGGCCGGGTCGCGCGGACCGATGCCGGACAGGAACAGCAGGTTGCCGACCCGGCGCGCATGCGGGTACGCGCCCACCGGCGCCGGCGCGGCATCGGTGCGGACCGCATCACTCATCGCGCCTGCCCTTGACCGGCATGGCTGCCACCGCCTGCTGGTAGGCCGGCATCAGTCGATCGGCGGCGGCCACGTCCATGCCCAGTTCGCGCACGCGGCCATCGGACAGGGCGTAGACCCAGCCGTGCACGGCCAGCGCCTGGCCGCGTGCCCAGGCATCCTGCACCACGGTGGTCTGGCAGACATTGACCACCTGTTCGATGACGTTCAGTTCGCACAGGCGGGCATGGCGCAACGGTTCGCTCTCTACCTGCTCCAGCAGCGCGGCGTGCTTCTGGGCCACGTCGGCGACATGGCGCAGCCAGTTGTCGGCCAGGCCCACGCGCGCTCCGGTCATGGCCGCATGCACGCCGCCGCAGCCGTAGTGGCCGACCAGCAGGATGTGCTCGACCTTCAGGATGTCGACCGCGAACTGGATCACCGACAGGCAATTGAGATCGCCGTGCGACATCACATTGGCGATGTTGCGATGGACGAATACCTCGCCCGGGTCCAGGCCAAGGATCTGGTTGGCCGGCACCCGCGAATCCGAGCAGCCGATCCACAGGTAGCGTGGCGACTGCTGCTGCGACAGGCGTTCGAAGAAGCCCGGATCCTCCTGCCGGATCCGTTCGGCCCATTCGCGGTTGTTGCGCAGCAGTTTGTCGAGTTCGATCACTGAAGGTTTCCGTGCGATGGAGAAGGGGACAACAGGTCTGATCGCATAGTTTGCCTGCATCCGGCAGGGACGTCAGCAGCCGGCAGGACGATTGCAGCGCGAATCGCGTTAACCCGCCGCGATGCAGACGTTTTTGGCCCCGGTGAAGAATCGCATCGCTTCCGCGCCGCCTTCGCGGCCCAGGCCGGACGCGCCGACGCCGCCGAACGGCGTGCGCAGATCGCGCATCAGCCAGCTGTTGACCCAGACGATGCCGGCTTGCAGCTGCGCCGAAAGGCGGTGCGCGCGCCCCAGATCGTTGGTCCACAGCATCGCCGCCAGTCCGTACTCGCTGGCGTTGGCCAGCGCCAGCGCATGGGCATCGTCGTCGAACGGTTGCAGCGTGGCCACTGGGCCGAAGATTTCCTCGCGGTTGCTGGCCGTCTCCGGGCCCAGGCCTTCGAATACCGTGGCGGCGACGTACCAGCCCGCGCCGGGCAATCGCTGCCCGCCCAGCAGCACGCGTCCGCCTTCGGCCCTGGCGCGTTCGATGCAGGCCATGACCTTGTCGCAATGGGCTTGCGAAACCAGTGGGCCGAGCCGGGTCGACGCGTCGACAGGGTCGCCATGCTTGAGCGCGGCGACGCGTTCGATGAATGCCTCCCGGAATTCCTGGTAGATAGCGCGTTCTATCAGGATGCGCGAACCGCACAGGCAGATCTGGCCGGAGTTCTGGAACGCCGAACGCACGATGACATCCAGGTGCGCGCGCCAGTGGCTGTCGGCGAACACCAGGGTCGGGTTCTTGCCGCCCAGCTCCAGCGAGATCTTCTTCAGCAACGGCGAGGCGATGCCGGCGATGCGCCGTCCGACCGGGGTGCTGCCGGTAAACGAAATCGCCCTGACCGCAGGGTGGGCAACCAGCGCTTCGCCCACGTCGGGGCCGTTGCCATGGACAATATTGAGGACACCGTCTGGCAGGCCGACCTGGGCGGCCAGTTCGCCCAGCATCGTCGCCGTCAGCGGCGTGACTTCCGACGGCTTGGCCACCACCGTGTTGCCGGCGGCCAATGCCGGTGCGATTTTCCAGGTGAACAGATACAGCGGCAGGTTCCACGGCGAGATCGTCGCGACCACGCCCAGCGGCGCGCGCAGCGAGTAGTTCAGTCCTGCCTCGCCATGGTGGGATTCGCTGGCGAACTGGGTGGCCGCATGCGCGAAGAATCGCAGGTTGGAAACCGCGCGCGGAATTTCGGCATCGTGCGCCAGCGCGTAGGGCTTGCCGCCATCGAGCGATTCGGCGCGGGCGAATTGCTGGAGCCGCGCCTCCAGCGCGGCGGCCAGCTTCTCCAGCCAGGCCGCGCGTTCGGAATTGCGCAGCCCCGACCAGGCCGGAAAGGCGCGCTCGGCGGCGGCCACCGCGGCTTCGACGTCGGCGGCATCGCCGGCGGCGACCCGTGCGAACGCTTCGCCGCTGGCTGGATTGAATACCTCCAGCCAGCGGCCGTTGGCCGCAGGCCGTGCTTGGCCATCTATCCAATGGGTCAGGGTCTGCATGGCGGGTAGCTTAGATCGTCTGACGGCCAGTGCGGGACGGAGGCCTTCAGCGCGCCTTGAGCGGCGCACGGCCGGCAAGCGCTAGATCGACAGCATACGCCCGCCGTCCACCGCCAGGCTGACGCCATTGATATAGGCGGCCGCGGGCGAGGCCAGGAACGCGATGGCGGCGGCGACTTCGCTGGCGTCGGCAAAACGTCCGGCCGGCACGGCGGCCAGCATGCCGGCGGCCACTGCGTCTTCGTCCTTGCCGCTGCTGCCAGCGCGGTCGCGCAGAATCTGTTGCAGCCGCTGCGTGCGGGTATAGCCGGGCAGCACATTGTTGACGGTGATGCCGTCGCCGGCGAGCTCGCGCGACAGCGTCTTGGCCCAACTGGCGACAGCGCCGCGGATGGTGTTGGACACGCCCAGGTTGGCGATGGGCTCCTTCACCGACGTGGAAACGACGTTGACGATGCGGCCCCACTGCGCTTGCCGCATGCCCGGCACGGCTGCCTGCGCCAGGATCTGGTTGGCCAGCAGATGGCGCTGGAAGGCCTCGAGATAGGCGGAGGTGTCGGCATCGATGGCGCGGCCGACCGGCGGGCCGCCAGTGTTGTTGATCAGGATATGCAGCGGGCGCACGCTGGTCAGCGCGGCAAGGCGTTCGCGCAGGCTGTCGTGCTGCGCGACGTCGGCGGCGACCCATTCGTGCCGTTGTCCGGCGGCAATGCGCGGAAGCGATGCCGCCACGTCCTGCAGCACCGATTCGCGGCGGGCCAGCACGGTGACATCGGCGCCCAGCAGCGCAAGTTCGTGCGCAGCGGCGCGGCCAATGCCTTCGGAGGCGCCGCAGACCAGCGCATGTTTGCCGGACAGGTTCAGATCCATGCATCGACTCCTGGGGACTTGCCTTGAGTCTAATGCGTGCCGGCGGTTTCCGGCAGGGGCCAATCAGGGCGACGGCTGTAACCGTAGGAGCGACGTCAGTCGCGATGAAGCTTTCATGGGAAAGCCCCATCGCGGCATCGCTCCTACAGGGAGGCAGTTAAGGGTTCTGGCGCCGCGCCAACCTGTCCAGCATCAGCTCGGCAATCTCATCGGCCTGGGCGCTGGATTGCCGTTGCAGCGCCATGGCCGCGCTTTCGACGTTCGCCGCCGGATGGTTCTGGCTGAGCTTGAACTTCAGTTCGATGCGTTCGGGGACGAAACGGAAACCGACGATGCCGCGCAACTGCCGCGTGAATCGTTCGTCATCGTGCTCGAACCGCCAGTCGCTGCCGATCCGGGCCTCGTTGACCTGGCTCAGGCGGTCGACGATATCGGCCAGCGCCGCGCTGTCTTCGGTGGCATCGAGCCGGCCGTACAGATGGGCGGCCGCATAGTTCCAGGTCGGCACGCGCGCAGCTTCTTCCTTGTCCGGATACCAGCCAGGGGAGAGGTAGGCATGCGGTCCATGGACGATCATCAGCGCGGGACCACCATGGCGCGCCTGCGGGTTGGGTTTGGCCCAATGGCCTTCGATGATGACGCGCTCGCCGTCGCGCGCGTACAGCACCGGCAGGTGGCTGGCGAAGGGCAGGCCATCGGCGCTGGTGACCAGGGTGACGAACGGATCGCGCGCCAGCAGCCAGTCCAGTCCGGCCAGGTCGGTCTCCATGAATCTTGCTGGCTGATACATCGCGGCTCAGGCGCGTCCGCCCAGCGACTGCACCATCAACCCGCGCAGCGCCTCATCGCTGTCGGCGCGCGGCGGCGAGATCTCGTCCAGCGAAAAGCCGCGCGCCAGCGCGTCTTCCTCGTCCAAGCCGTCGAAAGCGACGAACTCGGCATCGAATAATGCCGCGCGGGCGCTGTCTTCACTGTCGTAGGGCAGGGTATTGCCGTCGCTGTCCAGCACCTCGGCGGTGCCGGCCTCGCGCACGCGCAGCCGCGCCCAGATCAGCGTGCGCCCCAGCGAGGCGACGAACCATTCATCACGGACATCTTCTTTCATAACGTCACCGACCACAGCCACAACAGGCCGGCCATCGCCAGCGCAAAGAAAATCACCAGCAGCGAAATCCGCGCGGGCGTGGCCAGCCCGGTCAGCGAACTGTCCGCGGTTTCCCGATAGCGGCCGCTGAGCAGCCAGCCCAGCGCCTGGCGCTTGAGGAACGCGCCTTCGCCCCACTGGCGCGACAGCGCATCATGCTTGTCGCGCACGTGCACCAGCGTCAGCGGCCAGAAAATCACGAACGCGCAGAAACCGGCGATGGCGATACCGACGAAGCACAGGGCGAGGAACAGGATCATGGTTTGGGAGCAGAAACGAGTGATGAGAAACGAGAAACGAGTAGTGAGAAGTGAGGAACGAGAGAGGAGCCGACCCGCTTCGCTGTTACTCGTTTCTCGTTCCTCATCACTCGTTCCTTGTTTTCAGAATTCCGCATTGCCGGGCGCGCGCGGGTAGGGGATGGCGTCGCGGATGTTGCTCAGTCCGCAAACGTAGACCACCAGCCGTTCGAAACCCAGGCCGAAGCCGGCGTGCGGGACCGTGCCGTAGCGGCGGAAATCGCGGTACCAGCCGTAATGCGCCGGGTCCAGGCCGAACTGCGCCATCCGCGCATCCAGCACGTCCAACCGCTCCTCGCGCTGGCTGCCGCCGATGATTTCGCCGATGCCCGGCGCCAGCACGTCCATCGCCGCGACGGTCTTCTCGTCGTCGTTCAGGCGCATGTAGAACGCCTTGATGTGCTCGGGGTAGTTCATCACCACCACCGGACGGCCGACGTGTTCCTCGGTCAGCCAGCGTTCGTGCTCGGTCTGCAGGTCCAGGCCCCATTCGACCGGGAAATCGAACTTCTTGCCGGCGCCCTGCAGCAGCTTGATCGCATCGGTGTAGTCGATGCGTTCGAACGGCGCGTTGATGAAGCCCTCCAGCCGGCTGATGGCATCCTTCTGCACGCGCTCGGCGATGAAGGCCATATCGTCGCCGCGCTCGTCCAGCACGGCGCGGAACAGGTACTTGAGGAATTCCTCGGCCACCCGCGCGTCTTCGATCAGGTCGGCGAAGGCGATTTCCGGCTCCACCATCCAGAACTCGGCCAGGTGGCGGGTGGTGTTGCTGTTCTCGGCGCGGAAGGTCGGACCGAAGGTGTAGACCTTGCTCAGGCTGAGGCAGTAGGCCTCGACATTGAGCTGGCCGGACACGGTCAGGAAGGTTTCCTTGCCGAAGAAGTCGCGCGAAAAATCCACCGAGCCGTCTTTCTCGCGCGGCAGGTTGGCCAGGTCCAGCGTGGAGACCCGGAACATCTGCCCGGCGCCTTCGGCGTCGGAGGTGGTGATGATGGGGGTGCTGATCCACAGGTAGCCGTTTTCGTGGAAGAACCGGTGCACGGCCTGGGACAGGCAGTTGCGGATGCGGGTGACCGCGCCGAACAGGTTGGTGCGCGGACGCAGGTGCGCCACTTCGCGCAGGAACTCCAGCGAGTGCGGCTTGGGCTGGATGGGGTAGGTCTCGGGATCTTCGACCCAGCCCACCACTTCCACGGTCTCGGCCTGGATTTCGAAACTCTGGCCCTGGCCTTGCGAGGCCACCAGCGTGCCGGTAGCCACCACCGCGCAGCCGGCGCTCAGGTGCTTGACCTCGGATTCGTAGTTGGCCAGCGTGCTCGGCGCCACCACCTGGATGGCGGCGAAGCAGGAACCGTCGCTGACACTGACGAAGGACAGGCCTGCCTTGGAATCGCGCCGCGTACGCACCCAGCCGCGCACCGTGACTTCGCCGCCCGCGGGGATCTTGCCCGCCAGCGCATGTTCGACGCTTACCACCGTCATGACTTGAATCCTTCGGCAACAGAACCATGTAGGGAACGCGGAGTTTACCGGGTGAACAGGCACGCTTGCGAGGCATCGCACCGCGCGCCGGGCGCCGCCCGGGCAGGGACGCCCGGATCGGACCTGCGCCAGCACACCGGCGCGAGCGTGCTGGGCTTCATCCGGGCTGCCTTATACTTGTCTTCCATCGGTTGAGATTGCTATGGCCATCACCCTGACCCCGGTCGCTTTGCAACGTGTGCAGCGTTTTGTCGCCGAGACGCCCGGAGCGCTTGGCCTGCGGTTCGGCGTTACCCGCACCGGCTGCTCCGGCTGGGGCCATGTGGCCGATCTGGCCCGCGAGCGGCGCGACGGCGACACCGTGTTCGAACAGGACGGGATCAGCATCTTCGTCGACGCCGACAGCCTGGCGCTGGTGGACGGCACCGAGATCGACTTCGGCAAGCAGGGCCTCAGCGAGACCTTCCTGTTCCGCAATCCCAACGCCACCGCCGAATGCGGCTGCGGCGAGAGCTTCACCACCGAGACCGACCTGGCCTGAGCGTTTGCCGGCCGGTACGACCGGCACTGACAGCGCAGGCATCCGAACGCTAAGCTCCGCGGATCGAAGTTATCGGGAGCCGTGCCATGCTGCGAAGACTGGGTTGGACTGCTTTGGCGTTGCTGGCCCTGGCCAGCGCGCCTTTATCGGCGCAGGCGCCGCAGAAGCATGCCGCGCTGCACCAGCTGTTCGCCGAAGAGTGGGAGCGCGGGCTGCGCGAAAACCCCGAGAACGCCACCTACAACGGCGACAACCGCTACAACGACCGCTGGACCGACTACAGCCTGGCCGCCATCGCCCGGCGCGAGGCCGGCGACCGCGCCGCGCTGCAGCGCCTGCAGGCCATCGATCGCGCCAGCCTGTCGCCGGCCGATCAGCTGAACTACGACACCTTCCAGTGGCTGTTGCAGCAGGCGCTGCTGCGGCAGAAATACAAGGAATACCTGCAGCCGCTCGGTCACCAGGGCGGCGTGCAGACCGCCGACGGCATTGCCGAGGCCATGCCGTTCGCCCAGCCGGGCGATTACCGCAACTGGATCGCGCGCATCCGCGGCCTGGACGCGCTGGTCGATCAGACCATCGTGCTGATGCGCGAAGGCGTGAAGCAGGGCTATGTGCCGCCGAAGGTGCTGATGCAGCGCGTGCCGGCGCAGATTGCCGCGCAGATCGTCGAAGACCCGGCCCAGAGCGCCTTCTACCGGCCGTTCCTGAAGATGGCCGGGACCATTGCCGAAGCCGAACAGGCGGCGCTGCGCAACGAGGCCCAGGCCGCCATCCGCGAAACCGCGGTGCCGGCCTTCCGCCGCCTGCAGGCCTATTTTGACACGGACTATCTGCCGCATGCCCGCGACAGCATCGCCGCGACCGCGCTGCCGGATGGTGCCGCCTACTACGCCTCGCGGGCGGCGTACTACACCACCACCGACCTGACGCCGGCGCAGATCCACGCCATCGGCCTGGAGGAGGTCGCCCGCATCCGCGCCGAGATGGAGGCCATCCGCAAGCAGGTGGGCTTTGAGGGCGACCTGCCTGCCTTCTTCGCCCATCTGCGCAGCGACCCGAAGTTCTTCTACCAGACCCCGGAACAGCTGCTGGAGGCGTACCGGGCGCTGTCCAAGCGCATCGACCCGGAACTGGTCAAGGCATTCCATACCATCCCGCGCCAGCCCTACGGCGTGCGCCCGATTCCCGACAACATCGCCCCCGACACCACCACCGCCTACTACCAGCCCGGCGCTGCCGACGGCAGCCGGGCAGGGTTCTACTACGTCAACCTGTACAAGCCGGAAGTGCGGCCGAAGTGGGAAATGATGGCGCTGTCGCTGCACGAAGCGGTGCCCGGCCATCATTTCCAGTTCGCCCGCGGGCTGGAACTGCCGGAACTGCCGATGTTCCGCAAGACCGCCTATTTCGTCGCCTACGGCGAAGGCTGGGGCCTGTACGCCGAGCGGCTGGGCTACGACATGGGCCTGTACGACGACCCCTACGACCGCTTCGGCCAGCTGACCTACGACATGTGGCGGGCGGTGCGGCTGGTGGTGGACACCGGCATGCATGCGATGGGCTGGAGCCGCGAACGCGCGATTGCCTACTTCACCGCCAACGCGCCCAAGACCGAGCAGGACATCGTCAACGAGATCGACCGCTATATCGCCTGGCCGGGGCAGGCGCTGGCCTACAAGATCGGCCAGTTGAAGATTTCCGGGCTGCGCGAGCGTTCGGCGCGCGAGCTCGGCGACAAGTTCGACCTGCGCAGCTTCAACGACGAGGTCCTGAACACCGGCTCGGTCCCGCTGGAGGCGCTGGAAAAGCATATCGACGCCTGGATCCTGGCGCAGAAGCGGGGCGGCTGAGGCTTGGCCGCCCCGGGGACTCTGGTTGTGGGAGCCCTTTAGTCCCCCAAGGACAAGCCCGGAGGTCCGGCCAGCCCCACCTTGCAGCTAAGTCATTGAGCTGCCATAATTTAGGGCTTCCTGCGGGCAGTTCGCCGCAGGACCCTTGCTCCACCGCGCCCGTTCCGGGCGGCCGGGGGGCTGTCCCGCCCGGGTTTCCCTGCGAAACCGGGCCAACATCCGAAAGGTAAACAACGATGCGTCATTATGAAATCGTGTTCCTGGTCCATCCGGACCAGAGCGAGCAGGTACCGGCCATGATCGAGCGCTACAAGTCGATCATCGAAGCCGGCAACGGCCAGATCCACCGTCTGGAAGACTGGGGCCGCCGCCAACTGGCCTACCCGATCCAGAACCTGGTCAAGGCCCACTACGTGCTGCTCAACATCGAAGCCGACCAGTCCGTGCTGGCCGAGCTGACCGAGACCTTCCGCTTCAACGACGCCATCCTGCGTCACCTGATCATGAAGCGCGATGCGGCCGATACCGAGCAGTCGCTGATCATGAAGAACAAGGACGAGAAGGGCGACAAGCCCGAGCGTGGCGAGCGCCGCCGCCGTGACGATGAGGAAGGCGAGGCACCTGCTGCCGCCGCCGATTCCGATTCCGACACCGCCGAAGCCGCTTAAGCGCGCCCTTTAGGAGCACACACATGTCCAAGTTCTTCCGCCGCCGCAAGTTCTGCAAGTTCACCGCCGAAGGCGTCAAAGAGATCGACTACAAGGATCTCAACACCCTGCGCCAGTACCTGACCGAGACCGGCAAGATCGTGCCGAGCCGCGTCACCGGCACCAAGTCGCGTTACCAGCGTCAGCTGTCCACCGCGGTCAAGCGCGCGCGTTTCCTGGCGCTGATCCCGTACACGGACAACCACGACGTCTGATAAGCGAGAAACGAGTGGCGCGGCTTCGCCGCAAGGAACGAGGAACGAGTAGAGGCAAACCCCTCACTCATTTCTCACTCCTTTCCACTCTTTTCTTTCCTCACCATCCCGTCCATTCGGACAGCACACGTTGCGGCTTAAAGCGCCGCTAACGAATACGGAGCAACACCATGGAACTGATTCTTCTGCAGAAAGTGACCAACCTTGGCGTCCTGGGCGACAAGGTCAACGTCAAGCCGGGCTACGGCCGCAACTACCTGGTCCCGCAGGGCAAGGCCGTGCCGGCCACCGCCGCCAACGTCGCCGAGTTCGAGGCCAAGCGCGCCGAATACGAAGCCAAGGCCAAGGCCGTGCATGACGAAGCCGAAAGCCGCCGCGCCAAGCTGGAAGGCGCCAGCGTCACCGTCCGCGCCAACGCTTCTACCGAAGGCAAGCTGTTCGGTTCGGTCGGCCCGCGCGATATCGCCGAGGCCTTCACCGCCGCCGGCCTGCCGCTGGAAAAGAGCGAAGTGGTCATGGGCGAAGGCGCGCTGCGCAACATCGGCGAGTACGAAGTCATCGCCAAGCTGCACGCCGACGTCGAGACCACCATCAAGGTCGTGGTCGAAGCCGAAGCCTGAACCGCCGTTTGAGTCAACGCTTCACGAACGGGCGCCGCAAGGCGCCCGTTCTGTTTCCAGTCGACGCAAGGAAAAGCGTGGCTGTCGCAGTTTTTGCGACAGCAACCGGCTATCAGAAGAATTGTTATCCACAGCTTGCTCCATCGCGAGTCCACAGGAGAAGCGCCTAGGATGGCCGGCCCGCAAGTGTCTCCTCCCGTCTCATTCTCGTTCTGTAGGAGTCTTCCCGCCCCATGCCCGCCAGCCAGAGTTACCGCTACGACCAGCATGAAGCACGGATCGAACAGCTGCGCGTGCCGCCGCACTCGATCGAAGCGGAACAAGCGGTGCTGGGCGGGCTGATGCTGGCGCCGGAGGCCTACGACCGCATCAACGACAAGCTGACCGAGCGCGATTTCTATCGCCGCGATCACCAGCTGATCTACCGCGCCATCTGCGAGCTGGCCGAGCGCAATCGCCCTTACGACGCGGTGACCCTGGGCGAGTGGTTCGAATCGCAGGGACAGATGGAGCAGGTCGCCGGCGGCGCCTACCTGGTCGAACTGGCCAGTTCCACGCCATCGGCCGCCAATATCGTCGCCTACGCCGAAATCGTCCGCGACAAGGCGGTGATGCGGCAGCTGATCGATGTCGGCACGGAGATCGTCAACGACGCCTTCCAGCCCGAGGGCAAGGAAAGCGGCGAGCTGCTGGCCACCGCCGAGCAGAAGGTGTTCGCCATCGCCGAAGCCGGCGCGCGCGGGCGCAGCGATTTCGTGGCGATGAACAGCGCGCTGAAGGACGCCTTCGAGGTGCTGCAGAGCCGCTTCGAGAACGGCGGCAGCGTCACCGGCCTGCCGACCGGCTACACCGAATTCGACGAGATGACCGCCGGCCTGCAGCCTACCGATCTGCTGATCCTGGCTGCGCGCCCGGCGATGGGCAAGACCACGCTGGCGCTGAACATGGCCGAGTACGCGGCCATCAAGTCGAAGAAGGCCGTCGCCATCTTCTCGATGGAAATGTCGGCCGCCCAGCTCGCGTTGCGCCTGATTTCCTCCAACGGCCGCGTCAACGCCACCCGCCTGCGCACCGGCCAGCTCGAGGACGAGGACTGGAGCCGCGTCACCAGCGCCATCCGCATGCTGAAGGAAACCAAGATCTTCATCGACGACACCCCCGGCCTGTCGCCGGAAGTGCTGCGCTCCAAGGCGCGCCGGCTCAAGCGCGAGCACGACCTGGGCCTGATCGTCATCGACTACCTGCAGCTGATGTCGGTGCCTGGCAACAGCGAGAACCGCGCGACCGAAATCTCGGAAATCTCGCGTTCGCTGAAGGGTCTGGCCAAGGAGCTCAACGTGCCGGTGATCGCGCTGTCGCAGCTCAACCGCTCGCTGGAAACCCGTACCGACAAGCGCCCGGTGATGGCCGACCTGCGCGAATCCGGCGCCATCGAGCAGGACGCCGACGTCATCATCTTCATCTACCGCGACGACTACTACAACAAGGAAACCTCGCCGGACAAGGGCCTGGCCGAAGTCATCATCGGCAAGCAGCGTAGCGGCCCGACCGGCTCGATCAAGCTGAAGTTCTTCGGTGAGTACACCCGCTTCGACAACCTCAGCCACGACAACATCGGCGCCTTCGAATAGGCGCCGTACGGTCGGCGGCCGGCCGGCTTCGCGCTGGCGGGTGCAGGGCAACCGCGCGGTGAAGACCATCGGCACCGCTGCAGGTACCATCGGCGCCAGACCGGGTCGTTCGCGTACCCGCCGGCCCGTTTGTTTCGGCGACGCGTGAGCGCCGGAGCGAGGCCGGTCGCGACAAAGCCATACCGGTAAGCCGCTTCACCGTTGACAACCGTCGCACCTGCAACGCACGGAGTCGCCATGCCCAATGCCATCGTCTGGCTTCGCAACGATCTCAGACTGGATGATCATCCGGCGCTGCGGGCCGCGTTGGAGGGGGGCTATACGCCGGTTCCGGCCTACATCCATGCGCCGGCGGAGGAGGGCGCCTGGGCGCCCGGCGCGGCGTCGGACGCCTGGCGCGCGCGTTCGCTGATTGCGCTGGATGCGGATCTGCGCAGCCGCGGTTCGCGCCTGCTGGTGCGCCATGGCCCCACTGCCGACGCGCTGGCGCGCCTGATTGCCGACAGCGGCGCCGAAGCGGTGTTCTGGAACCGCAAGTACGAGCCCACGACCCAGCCGCGCGATACCGCGCTGAAAAAGCAGTTGCGCGAACGTGGCCTGCGGGTGAAGAGCTTCAACGGGAGTCTGTTCTTCGAGCCCTGGCAACTGGCTACCCAGCAGGGAGGGCCATACCAGGTCTTCACCCCGTTCTGGCGCGCGGCGCAGGCGCAGTGGCGCGTGCCGGAGCTGTGGGATGCGCCGGCGCGGTTGCCGGCAGTGCCGGCGACGCTGGCCGATGAGAGCGCCGCATCGCTGCCGCTTTCGCCGCGGCCGGACTGGGACCGCAGCTTCTGGCAGCACTGGCAACCGGGCGAAGCCGGCGCGCGCGAGGCGCTGGAAGTCTTTGCCGACGGCGCCTTGCAGGGCTATCACAGCGAGCGCGACCGCCCCGACCGGATCGGCACCTCGCGGCTGTCGCCGCACCTGCATTGCGGCGAAATCGCGCCCTGGCGGATCGTGCGCATGCTGGAACCGCTCCGCAACCGGGACAACGGCGCCGACATCGATGCCTATGTGCGCCAGTTGGGCTGGCGCGAATTCGCCCACCATCTGTTGCACCACTTTCCGCAGACCCCGGACGAGGATCTCAATCCGCGGTTCCGGCGTTTCGATTGGGCCGAGCCGGACCTGACCCTGCTGGCGGCCTGGCAACGCGGCCGCACCGGCGTACCCATCATCGACGCCGGCATGCGTGAACTGTGGGCCACCGGCTACATGCACAACCGCGTACGCATGATCGCGGCCAGCTACCTGAGCAAGCACCTGCGCTATCACTGGTCGTATGGCGCGCGCTGGTTCTGGGAAACCCTGGTGGACGCGGACCTGGCCAACAACACGCTGGGCTGGCAGTGGGTGGCCGGCACCGGCGCCGACGCCGCCCCTTATTTCCGGGTGTTCAATCCGGTCACGCAGGCGGAAAGGTTCGACCTGGACGGGGTCTACATCGCGCGCTGGCTGCCCGAGCTGGCCGCGCTGCCGCTGCCGCTGCGGTTCGCGCCGTGGCGGCAGCCCGAGGCGCTGGCCACGGCGGCGCCGGATTATCCGCGCCTGCCGGTCATCGACCTGGATGCCGGCCGCGATGCCGCGCTGGCGGCCTACCGCAAGAGCGGGCCGCGCTGAGCGCGCGCGTTGACGCCTTCAACCGCCGCGTGCTTCACTCGCAACGGAAGGGCCTGTTAATACTCGGGACAGGTCACGCCGCAACGGAATGCGTGCGGGACAAGGAAGAGCGAGGAAGTGCATGTCAATACACGCCCGGGTGATGACGCGGTACCGCGTGCATTCCGTTGCGGCCCCGTATCAAGTACGGGGCAGGCTCTTCGGGTTGCTGCCCAGCGTCGCCAGGCGGTCGCGCGCGGCTTGAACAGGCGGCCAGCCTGCCGCTGCGCCACGCACAATCACCTGGCGACCGCTGGAAAGCAACGTGACCTATCCCAATAGCGTTAACAGGCCCTCAGGAGAACCGATGGCGACCAAGCAAGCGCTCAGGAAACCGCGCCGCGAACCGATGTCGCGGGTCGACACCGCCTGGTTGCGGATGTGCCGTCCCACCAACCCGATGATGATCACCGGCGTGCTGATGTTCGACGAGCCGATGACGCTGGAACGGCTGAAGCAGGTGATCAGGAAGCGCTTCCTGGCTTACCCGCGTTTCTGGCAGAAGGCGGTGGATACGCCGGCCGGCGCGTCTTGGGTGGAGGATGCCGATTTCGATCTGGATTGGCATGTCCGCATTTCCGCATTGCCTGGCCGCGGCGATCCGCGTTCGGAAAAAAGGGCGTTGGAGCGCTTCGTCAGCCAGATGGCTTCGACTCCGTTGGACAAGACCAAGCCGCTATGGCAGTTCCACCTGGTCGAGAAATACGGCAGCGGGTCGGCGCTGGTGGCGCGGATACATCACAGCTACGCAGACGGCATTGCACTGGTGCAGGTGCTGTTGTCGCTGACCGACACCACCCGCAAGCCGGACAGCGGCAGTGAGCTGCGGGCGGCCTGGCTGAAGAAGGACGGCGTGGAGGTCGTGCGCCGGGTCGGTGCCATCGACCGTTACGTCAAGCTGGGCGGCAAGGTGCTGGACAAGGGCATGGAGATGTACCGGGATCCGTCGCTGGCTGCGGTGCTGGCCAAGGAGGGCGGCGAGATCGGCCGCGAATTGTTGTCGGCGCTGGCGCTGTCCGACGACCCGCCGACCCTGCTGCGCGGCAGGCTGGGCGTGAGCAAGCGGGTGGCCTGGGCCGAGCCATTGAACCTGGACGAGGTCAAGGCGGTCGGCCGCGCCTGCGACTGCACCGTCAACGATGTGCTGATGGCTGCCGCCGCCGGCGCGCTGCGCGGCTATCTGATCGAGCGCGGCGAAAACCTGGACGGCATCACCCTGCGCGCCACGGTGCCGGTCAATTTGCGTCCGCTGGAACACGCCAAAAAACTCGGCAACCACTTCGGCCTGGTGTTCCTGGAACTGCCGGTTGGCGAGGACAATCCGATGCGCCGGCTGGAGCATGTCGCCAGTTGCATGCAGAACCTCAAGAATTCTAGGCAAGCCATTGTTGCCTTTGGACTTCTTGCCGCCCTGGGGATGGCGCCCACCGCGCTGCAAAGCGTCGCGCTGGAGTTGTTCAGCCGCAAGGCTTCGGCCGTGGCCACCAATGTGCCCGGGCCGCAGCAACCGCTGTACATGGGCGGCTGCCAGGTCCGCGAGATGATGTTCTGGGTGCCGCAGACCGGTTCCATCGGCCTGGGCGTGTCGATCCTCAGCTACAACAATCGCGTCCATTTCGGCCTGATTGCGGACGCCAAGCTGATTCCTGACCCGGATGCGGTGATCCGCCGTTTCGGGCCGGAATTCGAAAAGCTGCTGTTCCTGTCGCTGATGGGCGACTGGGATCACGCCATGAGCGCGGATGCCGCTGCCGCGTTGCTTCCGGCCAGCTGAACAGGACCGAAAATCGCAACACGTCTTTCACGGACCTTTAGCCAAGGTTGTCGTTCGCTTCGGTAGTTTGACAAGCCTGAACGAACTGACGGGGCCGCGCCCCATGACGAGGAGGATGACGATGAACAAGTCCGTAGTGAGAACCACCCTGGGTGCACTGGCGGCAACGGTGATGCTCGGTTCCTGCGCCACCTATACCGGCCAGACCAACGACCCCAACGACCCCAACCGCACCCGTACCGGCGCGCTGATCGGTGCCGGCATCGGCGCTGCGGTCGGCCTGCTGAGCGGCGGCGATGCGACCGAACGCCGCCAGCGCGCGCTGGTCGGTGCCGGCGTTGGCGGCCTGACCGGCGGCGCCATCGGCGCCTACCAGGACCGCCAGGAAGCCGAACTGCGCCGCCAGACCGCCGGCACCGGCATCGATGTCAGCCGCGAAGGCGATGTCATCAAGCTCAACCTGCCCGATGGCGTGACGTTCGATTTCGGCAAGGCCGACCTGAAGCCGCAGTTCTACCCGGCCCTCAACAACGTTGCCCGCACGCTGGCCGAGTACAACCAGACCATCGTCGAGGTGACCGGCCATACCGACAGCATCGGCAGCGATGCGGTCAACCAGCGCCTGTCCGAGCAGCGGGCGTCTTCGGTCGGCAATTACCTGATCGGCCAGGGCCTGTTGCGCGAGCGTTTCGAGATCGTCGGCATGGGCAAGCGCTACCCGATCGCCAGCAACGACACCGACGCCGGCCGCGCCCTGAACCGCCGGGTGGAAATCCGCGTGTTGCCGCTGCGTTCCTGAGTGCTGTCGAAGTGATGTAGAGAATCAGGAAAAGGCCGCCATGCGGCCTTTTCCTTTTTTGCAAAAGAATTCTGTTGTAGGAGCGACGTGGGTCGCGATTGGGCTTGCACGAAAAGCCGGTCGCGACTCACGTCGCTCCTACATAGGGCGAACGCCCTAGAACCCCCGCGCCAGGCACTCCTTGTCGATCAGCTTCCAGTCGCGGTGGCGGCTGAAGTTGGCCGCGTCTTCGGCGGCCATGTTCTCGATCAGGCACTGGTACATGCCCAGCCGCTTGATGCGCTTCTTCAGCGGCGCGTGGGTCTTGTTCTCCTCGGCAATCATGCCGGCGTAGACCACCGACAGCAGCCGGTCCACCTGCAACGCATCCTCGCCATAGCCGGCGGCCAGTCCGGTGATCAGCGCCAACAGTCCGGCATCGGGAATCGCGCAGGTACTGTCGTAGATGCGGACGAAATCGTCGTATAGCCGGTATCGCCCGTGCTTGTCGCCGAGCCGCTGCAGCTCGGCGAAGTACCAGGCATCGCGCGGGGCGAAGCGCGGCAGATCCGGCCCGGACAGGAATACGCACCAGGCGTCGAACTGGCCGCGCCCGTATTCGATCAGCGAGCCATCGCCGAATGTCTTGAACTGCCTGCGCATCGGTTGCTGCGGTGCGGATCGTTGCCGGTGGCCGGTTATCGTAACCCGTGCCGATGCCGTCGGCCGGACCTCGCGACGCAAGCCTGAATGGCCGCTGCTGTCAACCGGTTCCGTCGCGGCGCCGAGGTTGCCACAATCGCCATCCCGCCCGGATTGACCGGTGCTTCGCCGTACGGACTCAATGCAAGACAGCAATTCGAAGATTTCCCTCCAGATCGCCGCCACCATCGCCAGCGAAATCGGTGCGCAAACCGCACAGGCGCGTGCCGCCATCGCGCTGCTGGACGAGGGCGCCACCGTGCCGTTCATTGCCCGCTACCGCAAGGAAGTCACCGGCGGACTGGACGATACGCAACTGCGCAACCTGGAAACCCGGCTGACCTATCTGCGCGAGTTGGAGGATCGCCGCGCCGCGGTGCTGGCCAGCATCGAAGAGCAGGGCAAACTGAGCGAAGAGCTGCGTGCGGAGATCGTAGCGGCCGACAGCAAGGCGCGGCTGGAGGATCTGTACCTGCCGTACAAGCCCAAGCGCCGCACCCGTGCGCAGATCGCCCGCGAAGCCGGGCTGGAGCCGCTGGCCGAGGGCCTGCTGCAGGACCCGACCCGGGTGCCGGAGGAATTCGCCGCCGGTTTCGTCGATGCGGAAAAAGGCGTCGCCGACGCCAAGGCGGCGCTGGAAGGCGCACGCGCGATCCTGATGGAGCGCTGGGGCGAGGATGCGGCGCTGGTTGGCGAACTGCGCCAATGGCTGCACGAAGTCGGCGTGATCCGCGCCCGCGTCGCCGAAGGCAAGGAAAACGACGGCGCCAAGTACCGCGACTATTTCGACCACGCCGAGTCGCTGGCGAAGATCCCTTCGCACCGGCTGCTGGCGCTGTTCCGCGCCCGCCGCGAGGAAATCCTGTTCCTGGACCTGGAGCCGGGCAGCGAACCGGAGGCCGGACACCAACTGGCGGAAGGACGCGTGGCCAAGCATGCCGGCGTCTGCGCGCAAGGCCGCGCGGCGGACAAATGGCTGCTCGATGCCTGCCGGCTGACCTGGCGCGCCAAGCTGCACATGCACCTGCTGCTGGATCTTTTCAGCCAGGCGCGCGAGAAAGCCGAGGCCGAGGCGATCACCGTATTCGGCGACAACCTGAAGGATCTGCTGCTGGCCGCTCCGGCCGGGCCGAAGGCGGTGCTGGGCCTGGATCCAGGCCTGCGTACCGGGGTCAAGGTGGCGGTGGTCGACCGCACCGGCAAGCTGGTCGATCACGCCACCATCTACCCGCATGAACCCAAACGCCAGTGGGACCAGTCGCTGCATGTGCTGCGCGCCTTGTGCGCAAAACACCAGGTCGAACTGATTTCGATCGGCAACGGCACCGCCAGCCGCGAAACCGACAAGCTGGCCGGCGATCTGATCAAGCTGGCGCCGGAACTGAAGCTGCAGAAGATCGTCGTCAGCGAAGCCGGTGCGTCGGTGTATTCGGCCTCCGAGTTCGCCGCCCGCGAGTTTCCCGATCTGGATGTCAGCATCCGCGGCGCGGTATCGATAGCGCGGCGCCTGCAGGACCCGCTGGCCGAACTGGTCAAGATCGAGCCCAAGGCCATTGGCGTGGGCCAGTACCAGCATGATGTCGATCAGTTCCGGCTGGCGCGGGCGCTGGATGCGCGGGTGGAAGACTGCGTCAACGGCGTTGGCGTACACGTCAACACCGCCTCGGCGGCACTGCTGTCGCGGGTATCGGGGCTGTCGGCGACCGTGGCCGAGAACATCGTCCGTTTCCGCGACCAGCATGGTCCGTTCCGCAGCCGCAAGGCCTTGCTGGAGGTGCCGCGGCTGGGCGAAAAGACCTTCGAGCAATGCGCCGGCTTCCTGCGCATCGCCGACGGCGACCAGCCGCTGGATGCCTCGTCGGTGCACCCGGAGGCCTACCCGGTGGTCGAACGCATCGTCGGCAGCTGCGGCCGCGAGGTGAAGCAGATCATCGGCGATGCCGGCTTTTTGCGCAGTATCAAGCCGGAACAGTTCACCGACGACAGGTTCGGCGTGCCGACCGTGCGCGACATTCTGAAGGAACTGGAAAAGCCCGGCCGCGACCCGCGCCCGGAATTCAAGGCCGCGCGGTTCGCCGAGGGCGTCGAGGAAATCAAGGACCTGAAGGTCGGCATGATCCTGGAAGGGGTCATCAGCAACGTTGCCGCGTTCGGCGCCTTTGTCGATATCGGCGTGCACCAGGATGGCCTGATCCACATCTCGGCGCTGGCCGACCGCTACGTCAAGGACCCGCGCGAAGTGGTCAAGGCCGGCGACATCGTCAAGGTGCGCGTGCTGGAAGTGGACATCGCCCGCAAGCGCATTGCGCTGACCCGGCGCCTGGACGATGCGCCGGTGCCGCAGGCGCCGCGCGAAGACCGCAATGCATCGCGCGCAGCGACGGGCCAGCGGCCGCGCGCAGGCGCTGGCGGCGCGCGCGGGCAGGGCGGTTCCGCCAAACCGGCGCCGCCGCCGGCCGACAATGCGCTGGCAGCCGCATTCGCCCGCGCCAAGGGCACGGCCTGAGGCGCGGACGCATGGCCAGAAGCGAAAAGCAGAAGATGCTCGCCGGCGAGCTGTACCACGCCGGCGACGCCGAACTGCAGGCCGATCAGGCGGCGGCCAAGGCATGGATGGCGCGCTTCAACGCCGCCTCGACGCTGCCGGCCGCGGAGCGGCGGGCGCTGCTGCGCGAATGCTTTGCCGCGGTCGGCGATGGCGCGGTGATTCGGCCGCCGTTCCATTGCGACTACGGCTACAACATCCGTCTTGGCGCCGATGTCTTTCTCAACTACAACTGCGTGATTCTGGACGTGGTTGAAGTGGTCATTGGCGATGGCACCCAGGTCGGTCCTGCGGTGCAGATCTACACTGCCGACCACCCGCGCGACCCGCAGCAGCGCTGCAGCGGCGCCGAGTTCGGTCGCCCGGTCCGGATTGGCCGCAATGTCTGGATTGGTGGCGGCGCGATCCTGCTGCCCGGCATCACCGTTGGCGACGATGCGCTGATCGGTGCCGGCAGCGTCGTCACCCGCGACGTGCCCGCCGGTGCAACCGTGGTCGGGAATCCCGCGCGCGCCATCGGCTGAGCCCGCAATCGCATCCCCGGCGGATAGCGCCTGTTGCTGCGGCCGCAGGCGCATGTGCGTTGCATCGTCGTGCGGCGCGCTTGGCCGCCCTGTCGACGTGGACTTAACTGCAGGTTCACAGATGATTGATCGCCCGGCGCCGATGATGGCTGGGCGCGTTCCGGCGCGTCAGTCGATGGCGTGGCCGGTTGCCGCGGTGCGCCGCCTCCGCCATGCGGATTCGCCCGGACGCGGCAACGCCGAAGTGATCGACCGCAGGTAACGACCGTCGCCACCGGAGATGGACCATGGCCAGCGAAACACCGATTTTGCTGATTGCCGGCACCGCCGGCGGCGTCGGCGAATCGCGGGCCCACATGCTGGCCTCCGGTGGAGGTGGCGCAATAGATTCGCAAGCGCAATCGCAAGCGCAAGCGCAAGGGCGGCTCATCGCAGCGGCGGCGCGTCGGTCCGTTTCTGCAAGCCTGGGCGGGCGCTGCCACGGATGATCGAACTGACCGTGCTTACCGCCAATATCCATATGGGCTTCAGCTTCACGCGGCGCAGATTCGTGCTGCCGGAACTGCGCCAGGCCATCCGCGAGGTCTCTGCCGATGTGGTGTTCCTGCAGGAAGTGCTGGGCGAGCACAGCGGCCATTCGTCGCGGCTTGCCGACTGGCCGCAGGTGCCGCACTACGAATTCCTGGCCGACAGCCTGTGGCCGCAGTTCGCCTATGGCCGCAACGCGGTCTATCCGGCGGGACATCACGGCAATGCCCTGCTTTCCAAGTTTCCGATAGTCAGCTACCGCAATCGCGACGTCTCCATCGATGGCCACGAGAGCCGCGGGGTGCTGCACTGCGTGCTGCAGATGCCGGCCAGCGGGCAGCGGCTGCATGCGCTGTGCGTGCATCTGGGACTGCGCGAAACCCACCGCAGGCGGCAGCTGGAACTGTTGTGCCGTATCGTGGACAACGAAATTCCGCACGATGCGCCGCTGATCGCGGCCGGCGATTTCAACGACTGGCGCAAGGCCGGCCATGCGCTGTTGTTGCGCTGCGGTTTCCACGAGGCCTTCGCCCATGCCACTGGCCGCCTGGCGCGCACCTTCCCGGCGCGCTGGCCGTTGCTGCCGCTGGATCGCATCTACTTGCGCAATCTTCGCGCGATGGAGCTGGACGTCCTGTCCTCGCGGCCATGGTCGCACCTGTCGGATCATGCGGTGCTGCGCGCGCGCGTCGGCATTCCCGCCGCGGCAGGCGCGCCGTGAGAACGCCTCCCGCCACCGGCATCTGGCGCGCCGGCAACCGCGTGGCCTTGCTGGAGAACGGCGAGGAGTACTTCGAGCGGGCCTTCGCTGCCATCGCCGAGGCACGGCAGGAGGTGCTGCTGGAAACTTTCATCCTGTTCGAAGACAAGGTTGGCCTGGAGCTGCAGCGCCGGCTGGTGCGAGCGGCGCGGCGCGGAGTGAACGTGCAGGTCCTGGTTGACGGGTACGGATCGCCGGGGTTTTCCGAACCGTTCCTGACCGAGTTGGACAACGCCGGCGTGACGCTGCGCGTATTCGATCCGCATCGGCCGCTGTTGGGCATGCGCATGCACATCTTTCGCCGGATGCACCGCAAGCTGCTGGTGGTCGATGCACAGACCGCCTTCGTCGGCGGCATCAACTATGGCGCCGACCATCTGCACGACTTCGGGCCTACCTCCAAGCAGGACTACGCGGTCGAACTGCAGGGGCCTGTCGTGGCCGACATCCACGCGTTCGCCGCGGCCAGCCTTCGCAACGGTTACGGGCCGCTACGGCCATCGCCGGATGTGGCCGCCAGCGCGCGCGGCCAGGCAACGGTGTCGTTCGCGGTGCGCGACAACGACCGCCACACCACCGATATCGAGCGCGCCTACCGCGAGGCGATCCGTGCCGCGCGCCAGGAAATCGTCCTTGCCAACGCCTACTTCTTCCCCGGCTACGGCTTCCTGCGCGATCTGCGCCACGCGGCGCGGCGCGGCGTGCGCGTCACCCTGCTGGTCCAGGGCCAGCCCGATATGCCCATCGCGATGAGCGCAGCGCGTTCGCTGTACCGGCATCTGGTCGCCGACGGCATACGCATCTTCGAATACGGTCAGCGCGCTTTCCATGGCAAGGTCGCGCTGGTGGACCAGGACTGGGCAACCGTAGGTTCCAGCAATCTGGATCCGTTGAGCCTGTCGTTGAACCTGGAAGCGAATGTCTTCATCCGCGACGCCGCGTTCAACCAGGACCTGCGCCAGCGCCTGGAACGGTTGCGTGAGCGGCATTGCCGGCCCATCGATCCCGAGTGCCTGCCCGCACCGGGCGGACTGCGGCTGCCGGCGCCGGTGCTGTATCACATGCTGCGCCGCTTTCCGGCCTGGGCCGGCCTGTTGCCGGCGCATACTCCCAAGGTGGTGCTGATGGCGCCGGCCAACGGGGACGCCGCCGACAGCCCGGTGGCGGAGCCGTGAAGCGTCAATGGCGCGGCCGCATCGGCCGGATCATCGTGGCGGCGCTGTTCATCGTGGTAGCGGTGCTGATGGTGCGCTATGCGCGTTCGGTGGACTGGCCGGCGGTGGCCGAGGCGATGGCCGGCTACCGGCCGAAGACGATTGCCGCGGCGCTGGCGCTGGTTACGCTGAGTTATCTCATCTACTGCGGCTATGAATTGTCGGCGCGCGCGCATACCGGCCACGGGCTGCCGGCGCGGCGGGTGATGCTGATGGCATTCATCGGTTACGCCTTCAGCCTGAACCTGGGCGCATGGGTAGGCGGCGGCGGATTGCGGTTGCGCATGTACACCCGCAACGGCGTGCGTCCGGGCGTCGTTGCGCACATCGCGGCTTTCGCCATTGCCGCCAACTGGTCCGGGTATCTGCTGCTGGCCGGCGCGATACTGGCGGCGCGGGCCGTGCGGCTGCCCGAGAACTGGAGCGGCGGCGCCGCATTGGGACTGCAAGCCCTAGGGGTTGCCATGCTGCTGCTGGTTGGGCTCTATCTCTGGGCCTGCGCGCGCTGGCCGCACCGGCCGTGGAGCGTCCGTGGACAGGAACTGCGTCTGCCGTCGTTGCCGATGGCGGCGCTGCAACTGGGGTTGTCGGCGTTCAACTGGATGACGATAGCGGGCGTGGTATTCGTGCTGATGCCGGAGCCGGTGGATTACCTGGAACTGCTGGGCGTATTGCTGACCTCGGCGATCCTGGCTGCGGCGATGCACATCCCCGCGGGTCTTGGAGCGCTGGAAGGCGCGTTCCTGGTGATGCTGGGCGGACAGGTGGCCAAGCCGCAGTTGCTGGCCACGCTGCTGGCGTACCGCGCGATGTATTACCTGCTGCCGATGCTGCTGGCCGTTCCCGCCTATCTGGCGCTCGAGGCGAAGAGACGCGGCACCAGGACAGGGAAGGCGAGTGATTGAGCCCTGCGGGTTCGGCAACGCGCTTCGGGTCGACTGGCAACACGCTACTCCCGCAGCAGCGACAGCAACGCCTGCAGCGCGGGCGAACGCGGCCGGTTGGCCAGTTCCAGCCGGAACAGCGGGCGCGACATGCCGCCTTGCCCGATGGCAACGCTGTGCAGCCGGCGGGCGCCCAGCAGGTCGGCTACCACCACTTCCGGCAGCACGGCGATGCCCATGCCGGCGGCCACGGTGCGGGCGATGGCCTCGTTGCTGCCTATCTCCACACGCCTGCGCGGTTGAATGCCATGCGAGCGCAACAGGTGCTCGGTGACCTGCCGGGTTCCTGAGCCCTGCTCGCGCACCAGCCAGGTCTGAGAGGCCAGGGCGTCACGGTCGGGTTTGCGCCGCCGGGCCAGCGGCGAGTCGGTGGCGGCCACCAGCAGCAGGTTTTCGTCGCGCCAGGGCACGCTGCTGATGCCGGGCGCATCGACGTGGCCTTCGACGAAGGCCACGTCGATGCGATAGCCCACAATCGCCTCGCCGATCTCTTCGGTATTGGCTACCTGCAGTTCGAGCTCAAGATGCGGAAAAGCCTGGGAAAACCGGCTCATCACCGCCGGCAGCCAGTAGCCGGCCACGGTGGTGCTGGCGCCTATGCGCAGGCGTCCGCTGCGTAGTTCGACCCGGCTGCGGACCTCATCGACGGCGGCGCGCTCCATTGCGAAGATCCCGCGCGCGTGCTGGTAAAGCGCCTGGCCGCCCTCGGTCAGGCGCACGCCGCGCGCGCTCCTGCCATCGTGTCCCGCGCGTTCCAGCAGCGGCAGGCCGAGCTGGTGCTCGAGTTCGCGCACCGCCTTGGACATGGCCGACTGGGTGACATGCAGGGCAACCGCCGCGCGCGAGAAACCCTGGTGTTCCACCACGCCCATGAACATGCGCAGCAGGTGCAGATTCAGTTGCATGAGTAGAATTCATTGAAAACGGAATTATATGCCTTGGACTCTGCCCCGGGGGCCGGCTTAGGCTGCGCCGGTCCTCGTTCCGGCCGCGTCCCGCATGTTCCGTCGCGCAACCGCTGTCCTGCTGTCGCCGCTGGCCCACGGCCGGCAGGCGTCGTTCTGGCGGGGGTTGCTGCTGGCGGGGTCCATCGCTGCGCTGGGGCTGTGGCTGGCCGAGTTGCCGCGGCTGCGGGGCTGGGGACTGAGCGCGCTGACGCTGGCCATCGTGCTGGGCATGCTGGCAGGCAACAGCTTCTTCCCGGCCATCGCAAAATCGACCGCCGCCGGCGTGGATTTTTCGCGCAGCCGCCTGCTGCGGCTGGGCATCATCCTGTACGGGTTCCGGATCACGTTCCAGCAAATCGGCGAGGTTGGCGTTGCCGGACTGATCATCGATGCGGCGATGGTGGCGTCGGTGTTCGCGCTGGCGGTAACGCTGGGACCCAGGTGGTTGGGAGTGGACCGGCAGACCGCGATGCTGATCGGCGCCGGCAGCGCCATCTGCGGCGCGGCCGCGGTCATGGCCACCGAACCGGTGGTGCGCGCACCGGCGCACAAGGTATCGGTGGCGGTGGCGACGGTGGTGGTGTTCGGAACCGTCGCGATGTTCCTGTACCCGTGGCTGTATCCGTATCTGGGCATGGATGCGCACGCCTACGGCGTCTATGCCGGTTCCACCATCCACGAAGTGGCGCAGGTGATCGTGGCGGGCAATGCGGTGGACCAGACCGCAGCCGCCAGCGCCGTGATCGAAAAGATGCTCAGGGTGATGCTGCTGGCGCCGTTCCTGTTGTTGCTGGGATGGGCCTTGCGCCGCGGGCGGGGCAGGGTGGCCGCAACAGGCACGCCGCTGGCCGTGCCCTGGTTCGCGCTCGGTTTCATCGCGGTCTGCGGATTCAACTCGCTGCAACTGCTGCCGGCTAGCTGGGTGGAAGGCATCGTGCGCATCGATACCGCCTTGTTGGCGATGGCGATGGCGGCGCTGGGCCTGCGTACGCATGCCGGCGCCATCCGCCAGGCCGGCATCCGTCCGTTGTTGCTGGCGGCGGCGTTGTTCCTGTTCCTGCTGACCGGCGGCTGGGCCGTCAACGTGGCGGTAGCCCGGTGGTTCCAGTTGGCGTTCTGACCAACGCGCCGCACGAACCGGGACGCCCGGGAAGCCGAAGAGCCGGCCCAGCGGGGAACCTGCACGCGGCATGGCGGCAACTGCCTTGGCGGTAGCTGTTACCGCCATTGTTACCGCCACTGGGAGGCGGATTGCAGGGGCGTCTTCGGACCGCTACAGGCACAAAAAAGGCCGGAAGCCTTGAGGTTGCTGGGCTTTCCGGCCTTTCGTGGTCCGTCTTGGACCGTCTAATGGTGGAGGTGGGCGGAATCGAACCGCCGTCCGAAGGTACTCCATCCCCGGCACTACATGCTTAGCGTTCCGTTAGATCTCGTTCCCGGGCAGCACGGCACGCAAAGCGCACCCGGTAACCAGCCTGTTTTGGTTAAGCCGCGACTGACAGGCAGCCGTCACAGCCGGTTCCGTGATAATGACCCTACATCCACGAGCACGGGCACAAGTGGGTTCGGGGCTTACGCCTTAAGCGGCGAGAGCGTAGTTGTCGTCGTTGGCAACTAGAGTTTTGCCGCTGGATTAACGAGGAAAGCTGCCCCCTCGGCATGCGCCAGGCAATTTCGCAACCCCCGTCGAAGCCAGTGCACCCCCGGGAATCAGTCATTGCTGACGAACGGCAGTGTAAGGGCGTGCCGGGGTGCCCACAAGTGTGGCTCAATCAACGGTTACTCCGGCTTCACCCGTTTCAACACCGCCCCGAGCCGTATCGATACCGTGTTGTCTGCGCCCCCGCGCAAAAGGAGAACGATTCATGGCAGCCAAGAAGACCGCCAGCAAGACCGGCAAGGCCTCCCCGGCTTCATCGGCAACCCCGCGCCGGAAGCCTGCGGCCAAGGCCCGCACCGCCGCGTCTACCAACCCTATGGACGCCGAGTTCATGGCCATGGCGCAGGGCCATGCCTGCACCGTCATTTACGTGCATGGCATCGGCAACAAGCCGCCGGCCGAAGTGCTGCGGCGGCAATGGGACAACGCCTTGTTCGGCCGCGGGATGGGCGAACGCACGCGCCTGGCCTATTGGGTCAACCGGCAACGCTACCCATCGCCGGAGCCGGCCAGCATCGACCAGCGCGACGAAGGGCCCATGCTGAACCAGGCCGAGCAGCGCGTGCTGGGTGCGCTGGGCATCGACCCGGGCGTGCGCGATCTGGGCATCCTGGCCGATTCGCTGGCCGATAGCGAACAGGAACGGCGGTTGCTGCGGCAGATGCTGGCCGAACTGGAAGCCGGTGCGCCGGCGCCGGGCACCCCTGCCGCCAAGGGCATCGCCGGCAGCCTGAACCGCATCCTGTTGAAGATGATCTCGGCGGCGCTGCTGCAGGACGTGCACGACTTCTTCTTTGTCCCCGGCGAACGCGAACGGATGCGGCGCAGCCTGCTGGAGCGCCTGCAGGCCGGCGGCGGGCCGTTTGTAGTGGTCGCCCACAGCCAGGGCTCGATGATCGCCTACGACGTGCTGCGGGAGCTGTCGGCCGATCGGCACGAGGTGGCGCTGTTCGTCACCATCGGCTCGCCGCTGGGCCTGCCCAGCGTGCGCAGCATGTTCAAGCGCTGGACGCGGAAGAACAAGCTGCCGTTTCCTGCCTGCGTGCGGCGCTGGGTCAACATCGCCGACCGCCTGGATCCGGTGTCGCTGGACCACGATCTGCGCGACGACATCGAGCGCCCGGGCACTCGCTTCGCCAATGTTTCCGAACGCGGCCTCAATCCGGACTGGCGGCGCAATCCGCATTCGGCATCGGGCTATCTGTCCATTCCGCGGACGCGGGCCGAAGTGCGCGACGCGGTCGGTACCGGTTTCGACCAGCCGGTTTCCAACACCGTGCTGATCAAGGATCTGTCGGACCAGCTGGAAGCCCATGACGCCGAACACCGCCATGAAATCCTGATTGAGCTGGACAGGCTGCCCGCCGATGGCGACCGCGCCGCCACGCGTGAAGCGTTGCTGGCGCGCATCCGCCAGTTGGCGGCGGCAACCACCCGTCTGCACGGCGGCAAACTGGACGATGCCATCGAACTGGAGGACGGCCTGCAGCGCTTCGTTTCGGCGCGGCTGACCCGCTTCGAAATCGAGATGCTGCGCAACGACTACCGCACGCTCAGCTTCAAGCGGATGTGGCGCGACGCCAGCAAGCGCGCGCTGCTCAACCAGTCGCGCGGCGTCATCCATGCCGATGCCGCCGAGGCCTCCTACCAGGCGCGCGGCAGCCGGATCGGCTGGGCGGTGCTGGATACCGGCATCGCGGCTGGCCACCCGCATTTCTACCGCGACGGCGAGCGCGACCTGGTGGCAGCGCAATGGGACTGCACGCGGCGAGGCAAGCCGAAGAAGCTGGTACGCGGCGATGGCGAGGAATTCTCGCGGCTGGACGGCAACGGCCATGGCACCCATGTGGCCGGGATCATCGCCGGCCAGTGCCGGGCGCGCCTGCCGGAGGGCAGGGAAGACATCGACTTTCACGGCGTGGCGCCGGACACCCGCCTGTACGGCTTCAAGGTGCTGGACGATGACGGCAATGGCCGCGATTCGTGGATCATCAAGGCGGTGCAGCAGGTCGCCGATCTCAACGAACAGGCCGGCGAGCTGCTGATCCATGGCGTCAACCTGAGTCTGGGCGGCTATTTCGACGTCGAAAGCTACGGCTGCGGCCACACTCCACTATGCAACGAGCTGCGCCGGCTGTGGCGGCAAGGCGTGGTGGTGGTGCTGGCGGCCGGCAACGAAGGCCTGGCCTGGCTGGTGCAGAGCGACGGCCTGTCGTACCCGATGAACATGGACATGACCATCGGCGACCCGGCCAACCTGGAGGAAGCCATTGCGGTCGGTTCGGTGCACAAGAGCAATCCGCACACCTATGGCGTGTCGTATTTTTCTTCGCGCGGCCCCACCGCCGATGGCCGCCACAAACCGGACATCGTTGCCCCGGGCGAGAAAATCATCTCCGCCCACCATGGTTTCCGCTCTGACGATCCGAGCACCTGGATGGTGGAGATGAGCGGCACCAGCATGGCCGCGCCGCATGTGTCGGGCCTGATTGCCGGTTTCCTGTCGGTACGCCGCGAATTCATCGGCTTTCCGGACAGGGTCAAGCAGCTGTTGCTTGCCAATGCCATCGACATCGGCCGAGATCCGTACACGCAGGGCAGGGGCATTCCCAATCTGGTCCGGATGCTGGCTTCCACCTGATCCGGTCGATGTCTGGAGCGACGTCAGGCGCGAGAAGCTTTCATGGGAAAGCCAATCGCGACTGACGTCGCTCCTACGGCAAAGCCGACGGCGTGCTACGCGTTGCGGTTGTGCTGGCGCATGGTGCGCTGTTTTTCGCGCGCCCAGTCGCGGTCCTTGCTGGCCGCGCGCTTGTCGTGGGTCTGCTTGCCCTTGGCCAGCGCCACTTCGGCCTTGACCTTGTTGCCTTTCCAGTACAGGGCGGTCGGCACCAGCGTATAGCCGTCGCGTTCGACCTTGCCGACCAGGGTGTCGATTTCGCGCCGGTGCAACAGCAGTTTGCGGGTGCGGCGGTCATCGGCCACGACGTGCGTCGAGGCCTGGATCAGCGGAGTGATCTGCGCGCCAAACAGGAAAATCTCGCCGCCGCGGATGGTCGCGTAGGCTTCGGTGATATTGGCGCGGCCGGCGCGGATCGCCTTCAGTTCCCAGCCCTGCAGCGCCAGTCCCGCCTCGTAGCGCGTTTCCAGCGTGTACTCGTGGCGGGCGCGCTTGTTCAACGCGATGGTGCCAGTTGCTTTATTCTTGTCCGGTTTCTTGCCCATCCGTCCATTGTCGCCGAAGGCGGAACCACAAGCGAGTCAAATGCATACCATCCGCCGCAGCGCCCTGGTCGAACATTCGGCCGCCCGCATGTTCGACCTGGTCAACGATGTTGCCGCCTATCCCCGCCGTTTCGACTGGTGCCGCGGCGCCGAATTGCTGGAAGCCGGCGAGGACCGGCTGACCGCCAAGCTGGATCTGGGGCTGGGTTCGCTGCGGACCTGGTTCACCACCGAAAACGCGCTGGACCGCCCGCATCGCATCGACATGAAGCTGGTCGACGGCCCGTTCCGCAAGCTGCATGGCCAGTGGGACTTCCACGCGCTGGACGAATGCGCCTGCAAGGTGACGCTGACGCTGGAATTCGAACCCAACAGCCGCTTGCTGGCACCGGCGCTGGCGCTGGGTTTCCAGGGGCTGGCCGACCGCATGGTGGACGATTTCGTCCGTGTCGCCGATCGCGGCGACTAGGCCGCTGACGGGTATTGAGCCGCTGATGCGTATCGAAGTGATCCGTGCCTGGCCACGCCGGCACCAGTCGGTGGTGGTGCAACTGCCGGCGCCCGCCCGGGTAGCCGATGCGCTGCAGGCGTCGGGGTTGCTGGACGGTGCCGAAGAATGCGCCTATGCGGTCTTCGGCGCCATCGTCACCCTGGATGCGCCGTTGGCAGACGGCGACCGGCTGGAGCTGCTCAGGCCGCTGCAGATGGATCCGAAAGAAGCGCGCCGGCGGCGCGCGGGCAAACCCGGCGCGTAATCAGCGGCCGCGGCCCTTTTTCTTGTCCTTGGCCAGGTTGGGTCCCAGCTTGCGCACGTCCTTGGACAGCTGCAGATCGTTTTCGGGGAAGTAGTCGCCTTCCCAACGGACCAGGCTGTTGCTGTCGAAGTACAGGGTGAAATTCTTGATTTCGGTCTGGCCGCGGCGATTGGTGCGTTCGCTGGCGGTATAGTCCCAGCGGTCGGCATGGAACGGATCGGCGATGGACGGGCTGCCCAGCAGCGCCTGCACCTGCTGCTTGCTCTGGCCCACCTGCAACTGTTCCACTGCGCTCTGTTCGATCAGGTTGCCCTGGTAGATCGGCTGCTTGTAGAGGATGCCGCAACCGGCGGTGGTGGAGGCAAGGGCGGCAACCAGCAGGAATTTGCGCATGAGGCACTGAAGTCGATGAAATCGTGCCGATGATACACTCCTGCCGACCGCCGCAACCGCACGACAGGCAGCTGGCGCTAAACCGCTAATGAACGGAGACGCCAATGGAATCCCAGGACCTTCGCAAGCTCGGACTCAAGGTGACGCATCCCCGCATGCGCATCCTGGAACTGCTGGAACAGAAGACGCCCCAGCACCACCTCAGCGCCGAGGACATCTACCGCCAACTGCTGGATCACGGCGATGAGATCGGCCTGGCCACGGTGTACCGGGTGCTGACCCAGTTCGAAGCCGCCGGGCTGGTGCTCAAGCACAACTTCGAGGGCGGGCAGGCGGTCTACGAACTGGACCGCGGCGGCCATCACGACCATATGGTCGATATCGATACCGGCAAGATCATCGAGTTCGAAAGCCCGGAAATCGAGAAGCTGCAGCGCGAAATCGCCGCCAAGCACGGCTACGTGCTGGAAGAGCATTCGCTGGTGCTGTACGTGCGCAAGAAGCGCTGAAACAGGGATTCGCGGGAATGCAAGGCGGGTCCCGACCCGTCCTGCAAGGCGGGTGTCATACCGCGTCGGTCAGCAGCCTTCTGGCCGCTGCGCGGGCTTCCTTGCTGACTTCCACGCCGCCCAGCATGCGCGCCAGCTCTTCCTCGCGTTGCTTGGCGCTCAGCGATTCGACCGCGCTCTGGGTCATGCCGTCCACCGGCGCCTTGCTGACCCGGTAATGGGCATGGCCCTGGGCCGCGACCTGGGGCAGGTGGGTCACGCACAGCACCTGCCGCTTGCCGCCCAGCGCGCGCAGTTTCTGCCCGACAATCTCGGCCACCGCGCCGCCGATGCCCGAATCGACTTCGTCGAACACCATGGTCGGTACCGCGTCCAGCCCCAGCGCCGCCACTTCAATGGCCAGCGAGATGCGCGAGAGTTCGCCGCCGGAGGCGACCTTGCGTAGCGGCCGCGGCGGCTGGCCGGCATTGGCGGCGACCAGGAACTCGGCGCGTTCGGAACCGGCCGGGTCCGGGCGTTCGTTGTCGTTGGCCTCCAGCGCGATTTCGAAGCGTCCGCCGCCCATGCCCAGTTCGCCGATCAGCGCGGTGGTGGCGCGGGCCAGATCCTTGGCCGCGCGCTGGCGGGTCCGGCCAAGCCGCAGCGCCGCCTCGCGCCAGGCCGAACGGGCAGCGTCGATTTCGCCATTCAACCCGACCAGCCGCTCGCCGGCGCCGCGCAGGCCTTCCAGTTCGGCGGCCAGCGCATCGCGATGGGCGGCCAGTTCGTCGGGAATGACCCGGTGCTTGCGCGCCAGGTCGTGGATGCGCCCCAGTTTGTGTTCGAGTTCGTCGAACTGGGCCGGGTCGGCATCCAGGTCGTCGCGGATCTGTCCCAGCAGCGCCAGCGCCTCGTCGACCTGGATGTGCGCGCTTTCCAGCAGCGCATCGACTTCGCCCAGGCGATTCTCGTGTTCGCGCAGCCGTGCCAGATCGCTGCGCGTCTGCTGCAGCTGGCGCGATACCGATGGCGCCTCGTCGCTGCCCAGCTCCGCCAGCGCAGTGTCGCAGGCCTGGATCAGCCCGGCGGCATGGGCCTGGCGTTTGTGGTTGGCGACCAGCGCCTGGATGGCCGCCGGAGCCAAGTCCTCGCGCTGCAGTTCCGCCAGCTGATGTTCCAGGTAGTTGATGCGGTCGGAAACGTCGCCCTGCGCCGAAAGCGCTTCGCGTTCCTGCAGCAACGCGCTCCACCGCCGCGCCGCCTCGCGCACCGCGTCGCGTTCCTTGCCGTTGCGGGCGTAGGCATCCAGCAATTCCAGTTGGCTGCCGCGCGACAACAGCGCCTGGTGTTCGTGCTGGCCGTGGATTTCGACCAGCCGGCCAGCCAGTTCGGCCAGCTGCGACAGGGTCACGCTGCGGCCGTTGATCCAGGCCCGGGATCCGCCGTCGGCGCGGATGACCCGGCGCAACTGGCACTGGCCGTCGTCGTCCAGCTCGTTCTCGCGCAGCCAGCCACTGGCCAGGCTGTCCGCGGCGACGCTGAATTCGGCCGACAGCTCGGCGCGTTCGGCACCGTGCCGGACCACGCCGCTGTCGGCGCGCAACCCGGACAGGAAGCCGAGCGCGTCGACCAGCAGCGATTTGCCGGCACCGGTTTCTCCTGAAATGACGGTCATGCCGGCGCCGAATTCGAGCTCGGCGCTGCGGACGACGGCAAAATCCTTGATGGCGAGGTGTCTGAGCATGGGGAGCGATTGTAGGGCCTGCCGGCGCATCCGTTGAGACGGGCCGGCCGCCGCCGTCGCTTGCAAAGCCGGGGCCGGACGGCTATCTATCGGCTATGTCCGTGCCTTCCTCCCAGCTCGACCCGCGCGCGCGCCACTTGCTGCGCACGTTGATCGCGCGCTACATCCGCGATGGCGAGCCGGTGGGCTCGGCAACGCTGGCCAAGCACGCCGGCCTGGACGTCAGCCCGGCCACCATCCGCAACATCCTGGCCGAGCTGGAAGAAGTGGGGCTGCTGACGTCCCCGCATACCTCCGCCGGCCGGGTGCCTACCGCGCAGGGTTACCGGATGTTCGTCGACAGCCTGGTGCAGGTGAAGTCGCTGGGCGAGGGCGAAGTGGCGCGGCTGCGCGCCGAGCTGCCGGCCGGGGCCGGCACCCAGGCCTTGCTGGGCAATGCTTCGGAACTGCTGTCGGCGATGACCCACTTCGTCGGCGTGGTCAGCGCGCCCAAGCGCGAGCAGTTCGCGTTCCGCCATATCGATTTCGTGCCGCTGGACGCGCGCCGGGTGCTGGCGATTCTGGTGTTCGCCGACAACGACGTGCAGAACCGGGTCATCGAACCGCGCCGGAGCTACGACCGGTCGGAACTGGAACGCATCGCCAACTACCTGAATGCGCATTTCGCCGGCCGCCCGCTGTCGGATATCCGTACCACCCTGTTGCACGATCTGCGCGTGGCCCAGTCGGAGATGGAAGGGCTGTTGGCGCAGACCATCGAGCTGGCCGAACAAGCGCTGGTACCGCCGGGCGACGATGTGGTGCTGGCCGGGCAGACCCGGCTGATGGGGTTGCAGGACCTGGCCGATCTGGACCGCCTGCGCGAGCTGTTCGAGACCTTCGCCCGCAAGCGCGAGATCCTGCAGTTGTTGGAGCGCACCATCCGCGCGCCCGGGGTCCGCATCTTCATCGGCGAGGACACCGGGCTGGCGCCGCACGACAGCGTCTCGGTGGTGACCGCGCCGTACCTGGCCGGCGGCCAGGTGCTGGGCGTGCTGGGGGTCATCGGGCCGACCCGGATGGCCTACGACCGGGTGATTCCGGTGGTCCAGGCCGCCGCGGACGCGCTGGGTGCCGCCTTGAATCCTGAGCCGCCGCCCCCATAGGTTTCCGGTCACGCGGCCGGACCTGCCGCGACGGAACCCGCAATGAACCCGAACCAACAAGACACCGACCTTGGCCAGAGCGCCGAACAGCAAGACACCGAAAGCCTGCTGCAGGCGGAAATCGAAACCCTCCGCAACGAACTGGATCAACTGCGTGCCGCCTCGCTGCTGGAACGCGCGGATCTGGAAAACCAGCGCAAACGCGTGGCCCGCGACATCGAGCAGGCGCGCAAGTTCGCCAACGAGCGGCTGCTGGGCGACCTGCTGCCGGTGTTCGACAGCCTGGACGCTGGCCTGGCCGCCGCAGGCGAGGGCCCCAGCCCGCTCAAGGATGGCCTGGAGCTGACGTTCAAGCAGCTGCTGAAGGTCGCCGCCGACAACGGCCTGAGCGTACTGGACCCGACCGGCCAACCCTTCAACCCCGAGCATCACCAGGCGATCAGCCAGGCCGAAGCCGCCGGCGCCGAGCCGGGCAGCGTGGTGCAGGTGTTCCAGAAGGGCTACCTGCTCAATGGCCGCCTGCTGCGGCCGGCGCTGGTGGTGGTCGCCAGGCACGACTGACCGGGGGGCTGAACGGACCTTCGCCTGCGATGCGTTCAGGCCAACGCTGCCATCGCCGGCTTGAATGTTCCACGCCGACCCCCACATCCAACCCATCAACCCGGCCGCCAACCGGCCAATACTGAAATCTCTTACGGAGCAACCCTCATGGGCAAGATCATCGGCATCGACCTGGGCACGACCAATTCGTGCGTGGCGATCATGGACGGCGGCAAGGCGCGCGTCATCGAAAATTCCGAAGGCGACCGCACCACGCCCTCCATCGTCGCCTACACCAAGGACGGCGAAGTGCTGGTGGGCGCCTCGGCCAAGCGCCAGGCGGTCACCAATCCCAAGAACACCTTCTATGCGGTCAAGCGCCTGATCGGGCGCAAGTTCACCGACGCCGAAGTGCAGAAGGACATCGGCCTGGTGCCCTACGCCATCGTCGCCCACGACAATGGCGACGCCTGGGTGGAAACCAGCGACAGCCGCAAGATGGCCGCGCAGGAAATCTCCGCCAAGGTGCTGGAGAAGATGAAGAAGACCGCCGAAGCCTTCCTTGGCGAAACCGTCACCGAGGCGGTCATCACCGTGCCGGCGTACTTCAACGACAGCCAGCGCCAGGCGACCAAGGACGCCGGCCGCATCGCCGGCCTGGACGTCAAGCGCATCATCAACGAACCGACCGCGGCCGCGCTGGCCTACGGCCTGGACAAGACCGATGCCAAGGATCGCAAGATCGTCGTCTATGACCTGGGCGGCGGCACCTTCGACGTATCGATCATCGAGATCGCCAATGTCGATGGCGAAAAGCAGTTCGAGGTGCTGGCCACCAACGGCGACACCTTCCTGGGCGGCGAAGACTTCGACAAGCGCGTCATCGACTACCTGGTGGACGAATTCCAGAAGGACCAGGGCATCGATCTGCGCAAGGACCCGCTGGCCCTGCAGCGCCTGAAGGACGCGGCCGAGCGCGCCAAGATCGAGTTGTCCAGCTCGCAGCAGACCGAAGTGAACCTGCCGTACGTGACCGCCGATGCTTCCGGTCCCAAGCACCTGAACATCAAGCTGACCCGCGCCAAGCTGGAGGCCCTGGTCGAGGATCTGATCAAGAAGACCATCGAACCGTGCCGCATCGCGCTGAACGATGCCGGCCTGCGTTCCAGCGACATCGGCGAAGTGATCCTGGTCGGCGGCCAGACCCGCATGCCCAAGGTGCAGCAGGCGGTGGCCGAATTCTTCGGCAAGGAACCGCGCAAGGACGTCAACCCGGACGAGGCGGTCGCGCTGGGCGCGGCGATCCAGGGTGGCGTGCTGGCCGGCGACGTCAAGGACGTGCTGCTGCTGGACGTGACTCCGCTGAGCCTGGGCATCGAGACCCTGGGCGGCGTGTTCACCAAGATCATCGAGAAGAACACCACCATCCCGACCAAGGCCTCGCAGGTGTTTTCGACCGCCGAGGACAACCAGTCCGCGGTGACCGTGCATGTGCTGCAGGGCGAGCGCGAACAGGCCCGCTTCAACAAGTCGCTGGCCAAGTTCGACCTGGCCGGCATCGACCCGGCTCCGCGCGGCCTGCCGCAGGTCGAGGTGTCGTTCGACATCGACGCCAACGGCATCCTGCATGTGTCGGCCAAGGACAAGAAGACCAACAAGGAGCAGAAGGTCGAGATCAAGGCCGGTTCGGGCCTGTCCGATGAGGAAATCCAGCGCATGGTCGCCGATGCCGAAGCGCACCGGGAAGACGACAAGAAGTTCCACGAGCTGGTGCAGGCGCGCAACCAGGCCGATGGCCTGATCCACGCCACCCGCAGCGCCATCGCCGAGCACGGCGACAAGGTCGGCGGCGACATCATCGGCAAGGTCGAAGCTGCGCTGGCGGACCTGGAAACGGCGATGAAGGGCGACGACAAGGCCCAGATCGAAGCCAAGTCCAAGGCGCTGGAAGAAGCCGGCCAATCGCTGTACGCGGCTGCCGCCGCTGCCGGCCAGCCGGGCGCGCAGGCAGGCGGTGACGGCGCGGCTCCCGCCGGCGATGATGTCGTCGACGCCGAGTTCACCGAGGTCAAGGACGACGAGAAGAAGTAAAGCGGTAAACAGGAAAAGGAGAAGTCGCAAGTCGGGCTATGCCCGACTTGCTGCCAAGGAGGGCAGATGCGTCCACACCATGATTTACGGGTATGGCAGGAAGCCATGGAACTGGTCGCCGACGTTTATGCGGCTTCCAGGACTTTTCCTGCTGACGAACGTTTTGGATTGAGCCGCCAGAGTCGCCGGGCGGCGGTCAGCGTTCCCTCGAACATCGCGGAAGGCGCAGCCCGGGGTAGTCGCAAGGAGTTCATACAGTTTTTGATGATTGCCCGAGGTTCGCTTTCCGAACTGGATACTCAGCTGCGGATCGCTAAAAATCTGGAGTTTGCAGCGAATATCGATTCTCTACTTTCGGCTACGGAACGATTGCAGGCGGCGCTTGGGGCGCTGGTCGAATCGCAACGCGATCGATTGGCGAAATAGACCTTGTTGCAGCGATTTCCCTTTACAGGCGGCACCGCCGCCGAATTGACAGGCCGAAGGCCGAACTGACCATTGACCTATGTCAAAACGCGACTACTACGAAGTTCTGGGCGTGGCCCGCAACGCCAGCGATGAAGAGCTGAAGAAGGCCTATCGCCGCTGCGCGATGAAGCATCACCCCGATCGCAATCCGGGCGATGCCGCGGCTGAAGCGGCATTCAAGGAATGCAAGGAAGCCTACGAAGTGCTGTCCGACGGCGCCAAGCGCCGCGCCTATGATGCGCACGGGCATGCCGCATTCGAACACGGCATGGGCGGCGGCCATGGCGCGCCGGACATGGGCGATATTTTCGGCGATATTTTCGGCAACATCTTCGGGGGCGGCGGCGGTGCGCGTGCCGCACGGCGCGGCGCCGACGTCGGTTACGTGATGGAACTGGACCTGGAAGAAGCCGTCGCCGGACTCGAGAAACGCATCGAAATCCCGACGCTGTCGCCGTGCGAACCCTGCAAGGGTTCCGGCTCGGAAGACGGCAAGACCGAAATCTGCGGCACCTGCGGCGGCCGCGGCAACGTGCGCATGCAGCGCGGCATCTTCGCCATGCAGCAGACCTGCCCGGCCTGCGGCGGCCGCGGCCAGACCATCCGCAATCCCTGCAAGCACTGCCATGGCGCCGGCAGGGTGGAGGAAGAAAAAGTCCTGTCGGTCAAGATTCCGGCCGGCGTGGACACCGGCGACCGCATCCGCCTGACCGGCGAGGGCGAAGCCGGTCCGCCGGGAACGCCGCCGGGCGATCTGTACGTGGAAGTGCGCGTGCGCGAACACGAGATCTTCCAGCGCGACGGCGACGACCTGCACTGCGAAGTGCCCATCCGCATCTCGCAGGCGGCGCTGGGCGACACCATCCGCGTGCCCACCCTTAATGGCGAAGCGGAGATCCGCATCCCGGCCGAAACCCAGACCGGCAAGCTGTTCCGGTTGCGCGGCAAGGGCGTCCGATCGGTGCGCAGCCGCAGCGAAGGCGATCTGTTCTGCCGGGTGGTGGTGGAAACCCCGGTCAACCTGACGCCGGAACAGCGTGAGCTGCTGGAGAAGTTCGAAGCCAGCTTTTCCGGCGAGGACGCGCGCAAGCACTCGCCAAGATCGGCCACGTTCGTTGACGGCATCAAGGGCTTCTGGGACCGGATGACGTCCTGAGAACCTGCGCCTGGCTGTCCGGTTCCTGCTCCGGGATTGTGTACGATGGACCCGCTCCGCACCGCCGCGGGGCCGGACCCTGGAGCGTGTGACCTACTTTGAGGCGGGTCTCAACGTGCAGGACACGCTTTGAGCCGGGCCGTTTCATCGCAAGAGGCCAGACGTCGTATGAAACCTGGGCATGGGGAATGCGCGGCTGCGCCGTGCGCATCGCCGCGCGGCAATACCGCCGGCGACGGCCACATTCCATGCGCGGACGGATCGCCCGCGGTTGCGTTGAGCGATAGATGAACCCGCAACCGGTTATCGGCGTGGTCGGCATCGAGGGCGCCTACGGGCGCTGGTTGCGGCGTTTTTTTCGCGAGCGCATGGGCCTGGAGGTGATCGGGCGCGACCCGGCCGCGGCCGATTCGCCGCCGGAGCGGGAGCTGATCGAACGTGCCGACGTGCTGGTGTTCTCGGCGCCGATACGCCGGACGGTGGAACTGATAGGCGATTATGTGCGCCTCGCCGACGGCTGCGAGCGCGGCAAGCTGTGGCTGGACGTGACGTCCATCAAGGCCGGCCCGGTCGCCGCGATGCTGGAGTCGCAGGCGGAAGTGGCCGGACTGCACCCGATGACGGCGCCGCCGAAGGCGCCGACGCTGAAGGGCAGGGTCATGGTGGTTTGCGAAGCCCGCCTGGAGCGCTGGCGGGATTGGCTGCAGGCCTTGTTGCTGGCGATGCAGGCCGAATGCGTACGCAGCAGCCCGGAGCACCACGACCGGGTGATGGCGCTGGTGCAGGCGATGGTCCACGCCAGCCACCTGTTGCAGGCGGGCGTGCTGCGCGACTACGCGGCCGAACTCGGCGACCTGCAGGCGTTGTTGCCGTACCGTTCGACCTCCTTCGAGATGGACAGCGCCGTCATCGCGCGCATCCTGTCGCTGAACCCGGCGATCTATGAGGACATCCAGTTCGGCAACCCGTATGTGCCGGAGATGCTGGACAGGCTGGACGCGCATCTTGCCGGCCTGCGGGCGCTGGTGCAGGCCGGCGACGACGCGGCCCGGGCGGTTTTCCGGCGCGACTTCCTGCAGGCCAATCACGCGGCCCTGGGCGCAACCGCGCTGGACGAAGGCAACTACAACTACGAGCGGCTGGGCTACCTGCTGGCGGACCTGACCGAAGCCAATGCGCTCAGCGTCCACCTTCCCGAGGACCGTCCCGGCTCGCTGCGCGCGTTGCTGCATGTCTTCGAACGCCATGGCGTCAGTCTTTCCTCGGTGCATTCCTCGCGCACGCCCGAGGGCGAAGTCCACTTCCGCATCGGCTTTTCCGCCGACAGCGAAGCCGGCGCGCTGGCCGACGCCGTGCGGGATATCGAGCAAAGCGGTCTGGGCCGGGTACTGGCACGCTAGCGCATCGCTGGCGGCGTTTCGCGCCGTCGCCGCGAAAACCGCCAGGGTTGAACCAGCGGCCATGCTCGGGCAGGATTGCCGGACAGGCGCTGCGGGGAGCGGCGCCTGACGATAGCCGCGATGGCGGCCTGGAACGGAACTCCAAGGGGAACCCATGAAGAAACTGTTGCTGTGCCTGCTGCTGGCCGCCGCTGCCGCCTGGTACTTCTTCGGCCGTACGCAGGTGAACGAAGCCGAAGTGCGGGATTTCTACCAACGCCAGTTCGAAGCTTCCAGCAAAGGCGACGTCGGGCGACTGTGCGGGATGCTGGCCAGCGACTTCCAGGGCGTCAACATCACCCATGTCGGCCCGCGCCAGCTGCGTGAACTCAACGACCGCGACGAAACCTGCGATGCGCTGGAGAAGTTCTACGACCAGCTCAAGAAGCTTCATGCCATGGCCGGGGATCAGTTCGAGGTGGACGGCGACTACACGATCAACGGCGTCGAAGTGGCCGAGGACGGCAAGAGCGCGACGGTCAAGGTGCGCTCGGTCGCCCGCCTGGGGCGGATGCGGATAACCTCGCGCTCGACCGACACCGTGGTGCGCCAGCATGGCCGGCTGGTGGTGCGCCGCAGCGACTCGCGCAGCTGGATGGAATAGCGGCAATAGGAGCGAGAAACGAGGAACCAGGAACGAGAGGGGCAACGACAGCGGCGGGAAGGAGCTGGCGGGCGCGGCAAGGGAAGGGCGAGACAGGGCAGGGTAAGGCAAGGCGACCCGAAGCGGGCGGGCGTCTGGAACAGTCCCCCCAAAAGCCGCGGCAGCCACTAAACTATGGCCATGACCGTCAAATTCACTCTTTCCAAACGTGCGCAGGCGCTGACCAGCTCGGCGATCCGCGAAATCCTCAAAGTCACCGAGCGCCCGGAAGTCATTTCCTTTGCCGGCGGCCTGCCGTCGCCAGCCACCTTCCCGGTCCAGCGGATGCGTGAAGCCACCGACAAGGTGTTCGACGAAGCCCCGCATGCGGCGCTGCAGTACGGGCCGACCGAGGGCTACACCCCGCTGCGCGAGTGGATTGCGGCCCGCCACAGCAAGAACGGGGTGACCATCCGCCCCAGCCAGGTGCTGATCACGACCGGTTCGCAGCAGGGCCTGGACCTGCTGGGCAAGGTGCTGATCGACGAAGGCAGCAAGGTGCTGGTGGAAACCCCCAGCTATCTGGGCGCATTGCAGGCGTTTTCGCTGTTCCAGCCGCAGTTCGTGCCGATGCGGACGGACGAGCAGGGCATCGTCACCGAGGCGCTGACCGCCGAACAGTTGCAGGGCGGACGCTTCATGTACTGCCTGCCCAATTTCCAGAATCCGACCGGCCGCCGGATGCCGCTGGATCGCCGCCAGGCGCTGGTCCAGCGGGTCACCGAAGCCGGCGTGCTGGTGGTCGAAGACGATCCGTACGGCGAACTCAGCTACCACGGCGAGCAGCTGCCCAGCCTGCTGTCGATGAATCCGGACAACGTGGTCTACATGGGCTCGTTCTCCAAGGTGCTGGCGCCCGGGCTGCGCCTGGGTTACCTGATCGCGCCGGAAGAACTGCACGGCAAGCTGGTCCAGGCCAAGCAGGCGGCGGATCTGCATACGCCATCGTTTTCCCAGCGCATCGTCTACGAAGCGCTGCAGGGCGGCTTCCTGGACCGGCATATTCCGGAAATTCGCACTCTCTACGCTCATCAGTGCGAACTGATGCTGTCGGCGCTGGAGCGCCATTTTCCGGCCGAAGCGCGCTGGAACCGGCCGGCCGGCGGTATGTTCATCTGGGTCACCCTGCCGGAAGGCATCGATACCGGCGCGCTGCTGGCGCAGGCGATCGAGCAGAACGTCGCCTTCGTGCCGGGCGCACCGTTCTTCGCCGCCGACCCGCAGGTCAACACGCTGCGCCTGTCCTTCGTTACCGTGCCAGCCGAGAAGATCGAGCAAGGCATGGAAAAACTGGGCGTGCTGGTGAAGGCGGCGGTGGCCGCCAACAAGGCGGGCGCGGTCGCGGCCTGAGCGGCAACGGCACGCCCTGAGCGGCTCCGGGCAGGGCGAAACGCGCCTGGTCCCAGGGTCCTGATTGCGCGTTCTGCCGATTGAGCCGGTTCCCGGGCGGCAGGTGGGATGGGAGCGGCTGAGCGGCCATTCGGTTGTCGAAAACCAGCCGCGACGTCCCCACCGAAGCAGGCGTGGCTGAAACCGCTTCGGCAAACAAGGCGGCTATCCGCGGACTGGACCAGTGAAGCCGGTCCCGCACCGTGCCCGGTCGCCAATGCCGCCTGTCGCCGCTACCATGCCGACATGAGTACATCTCCCACCCGACTTCTTATCCATGGCGCTTCCGGGCGCATGGGACAGGCCTTGTTGCGGCTGGCTGCCGAGCAGCCCGAGCAGTTTGCCGTGGTCGCCGCAATCACGCGCAAATCGCCGCCGCAGCGCGTGGTGGCGGGAGTGCCGCACTTTTCGGCCAGCGAACTGTCCGCGGCGCCCGCTTTCGATGTCGCCATCGATTTCAGCCTGCCGGAGGGATTCGACCCCATCCTGTCGCTATGTGCGGAACGCGGCGCCGCGCTGGTGTCGGGCACGACCGGCCTGTCCGATGCGCAGCAGGCGGCGTTGCAGCAGGCGGCCACCCGGATAGCGGTGGTCTGGGCCTCCAATTTCAGCCTGGGCGTTGCGGTGCTGACCGAACTGGTCGAACGTGCCGCCTCGGCGCTGCAGGGATGGGACTGCGACATCGTCGAGTCGCACCATACCCAGAAGAAGGACGCGCCATCGGGGACTGCGCTGACGCTGGGGCAGGCCGCGGGAACGGCCGGCGGCGATGTCCGCTACGCCAGCCTGCGCGCCGGCGATATCGTCGGTGAACACACCGTGCAGTTCACCGGCCTTGGCGAGCGCATCGAACTGATTCACCGCGCGACCAACCGCGACATCTTCGCCCGCGGAGCGTTGCAGGCCGGCCAGCGCCTGCGCGGCTGCGCGCCTGGCTTGTACGGCATGCGCGATCTGCTGTTTGCCGGCTAGGTTCCGGATCTGCGGCTGCGAACGATGGCGGCCTCTAGGCGGCGGTCGGCCATTCAGGGTTCAAGCGGTCCGATCGCTTCCTCGAATCGCTGCGCCGCGGATTGGCCGCGCAGGTCGCGGACCAGTTCGCGGCCGCGCTGCAGCAGTTCCGGCAGTTGTTCGGGCGATTTCAGCGCTTCCATCCGCACCGCCAGCCCGTCGCCCATCGGGCCGAGTATTTCGTTCAGCAAGTGGGTCGCGCGCTGGCGCCGCTGCTTCCAGTCGGTATCGGCCGCTGGCGCCGGCGCTGCCGGTGGGGCCTTCACCGGTGCAGCCGGCGATGCGACCGCTGCCGACGCCGTCGTGGAAAGGCCGGTAATCAGCCCCAGTTCCAGCAACCGGGCCAGCATCGGCAGCAGCATGTCGCCACGGCCCAGTTGGGTCTCCAGGTCGGAAACGGCACGCTTGCCGTCCAGCATGATCAGCAGCGTGCGGTGGCGTATGTCCAGCCCGTGCGACCGGTGCTGCATCTCGCGCAGGCCGGCATCGGTCTTGGTGTAGATCGTATCGGCGTTCATGATTGTCCCCCACGCAGGTCTGCCGTGCGCCTGCCCCCGTTGCATGGGATACCAGAAACCCGGCAACGGCACAATCCAGGCCGCGTCAAAGCGGGGCGCCCGTTTTCTTTTGCGGCTTTCCCCAGTACAATTCTCGCTCGCCTGTTACCCATCGCCCCGGACCGGAGAAATACCGCGTTCGCGGTTTCTTGCAGCCGCAAGTCAGTGGAACAGGGTTCCTCCACCCCAAGGCGAGCCCCGTGACTCAACCCGCAATTCTCGTACTCGAAGACGGCACCGTGTTCGAGGGCGAATCCGTAGGCGCAAGCGGCCTGTCGGTCGGCGAAGTGGTGTTCAACACCGCCATGACCGGCTATCAGGAAATCCTGACCGACCCGTCCTACGCCCGTCAGCTGGTAACGCTGACCTATCCCCATATCGGCAACACCGGTTGCACCGACCAAGATGACGAAGCCGGCCAGGTCTGGTGCGCCGGCCTGATCGTACGCGATGTGCCGCGCCGCCCCAGCAGCTGGCGCAGCCAGACGCCGTTGCCCGAGTGGCTGATCGCCCGCGGCATCGTCGCCATCGCCGGCATCGACACCCGCAAGCTGACCCGGCTGCTGCGCGAACGCGGCGCCCAGAACGGTGCGCTGATGGCGGGCGAAGTCAACGTCGAGCAGGCGCTGGAAGCCGCGCGCAAGTTCCCCGGTCTGAAGGGCATGGACCTGGCCAAGGTGGTGTCCACCACCAAGGCTTACCCATGGCGCGATGGTCAGCTGGATCTGGACAGCGGCGCATTCGTGGCGGCAGAGCCCAAGTTCAAGGTCGTCGCCTACGACTACGGGGTCAAGCACAACATCCTGCGCATGCTGGCCGAGCGCGGCTGCGAAATCACCGTGGTGCCGGCGCAGACTCCGGCCGCCGAGGTCCTGGCGCTGAATCCGCATGGCGTATTCCTGTCCAACGGTCCCGGCGATCCGGAGCCCTGCGACTACGCGATTGAGGCCATCCGCGAGTTCATCGCCAGGAAAATCCCCACCTTCGGCATCTGCCTGGGCCATCAGTTGCTGGCCCTTGCCGCCGGGGCGAAGACGGTGAAGATGGGCCACGGCCACCACGGCGCCAATCACCCGGTGCAGGATCTCGACAGCGGGCGGGTCATGATCACCTCGCAGAACCATGGTTTTGCGGTCGATGAAACCAGCCTGCCGGCGAATGTCCGTGTAATCCACCGCTCGCTGTTCGACGGCACCAACCAGGGCATCGAGCTGACCGACGCACCGGCCTTCTCGTTCCAGGGCCACCCGGAAGCTTCGCCAGGTCCGCACGATGTGGCGCCGTTGTTCGATAGGTTCCTCGCATCCATGCGGGACCGGGGACCGGGGACCGGGGACCGGGGAAAGGTCCCTTGAACCCATCGCATTTCCGCGAACTGGAGGTCTGGCGCTTGGCCATCGATCTCGCCAAGGCGGTCTATGTCATGACGTCGGAGTTCCCAAGGGAAGAACGCTATGGTTTGAGTGCGCAGTTGCAGCGCGCCGCCGTTTCGATCCCCTCGAACATCGCCGAAGGCAACGCCCGGGCCTCCACCCGCGACTATGCGCGTTTCGTTTCGATGGCCAGCGGTTCGGTTGCCGAGCTGCAAACTCAGTTGACGCTGGCTACGGAGCTCTCATTGGCTGATGGGGACAGGATGATTCCCCTGATGGAAACCGCGGAGCGGGTCAGCAAGATGCTGCACAAGCTGCATCGTTCACTCATTCAACGACTGGAATCTACCGGGTCCCCGGTCCCCGGTCCCCGGTCCCGGAGCTACTGATGCCCAAACGCACCGATCTAAAAACCATCCTCATCATCGGCGCTGGCCCGATCGTCATCGGCCAGGCCTGCGAGTTCGACTACTCGGGCGCGCAGGCGTGCAAGGCGCTGCGCGACGAGGGTTACCGGGTGGTGCTGGTCAACAGCAATCCGGCCACCATCATGACCGACCCGGAAATGGCCGATGCGGTCTATATCGAGCCGATCAACTGGCAGACGGTCGAGAAGATCATCGCCAAGGAAAAGCCCGACGCGCTGCTGCCGACCATGGGCGGGCAGACCGCGCTGAACTGCGCGCTGGACCTGGCCGACCACGGCGTGCTGGAGAAGTACGGCGTCGAACTGATCGGCGCCAAGCGCGAGGCCATCATGATGGCCGAGGACCGCGAACTGTTCCGCGTGGCGATGGGCGAAATCGGCCTGGAGTGCCCGAAGGCCGAGGTCGCCAAGACCTTCGAGCAGGCGGTCGAGATCCAGACCCGGGTCGGCTATCCCACCATCATCCGCCCCAGCTTCACCCTGGGCGGCAGTGGCGGCGGCATCGCCTACAACCGCGAAGAATTCGAGGACATCGTCAAGCGCGGCCTGGAGCTGTCGCCGGTCAGCGAAGTGCTGGTCGAAGAATCCGTGCTGGGCTGGAAGGAATTCGAGATGGAAGTGGTCCGCGACACCGCGGACAACTGCATCATCGTCTGCTCGATCGAAAACCTGGACCCGATGGGCGTGCACACCGGCGACAGCATCACCGTGGCGCCGGCGCAGACCCTGACCGACAAGGAATACCAGCGCCTGCGCGATGCCTCGATCGCGGTGTTGCGCAAGATCGGCGTGGATACCGGCGGCTCCAACGTGCAGTTCGGCATCAACGCGCAGACCGGCCGCGTGGTGGTGATCGAAATGAACCCGCGCGTATCGCGTTCGTCGGCGCTGGCGTCCAAGGCCACCGGCTTCCCGATCGCCAAGGTCGCCGCCAAGCTGGCGGTCGGCTATACGCTGGACGAACTGAAGAACGAGATCACCGGCGGGCTGACCCCGGCCTCGTTCGAACCGGCCATCGACTACGTGGTCACCAAGATTCCGCGTTTCGCGTTCGAGAAATTTCCGGCCGCCGATGCGCGCCTGACCACGCAGATGAAATCGGTCGGCGAGGTGATGGCGATGGGCCGCACCTTCCAGGAATCGCTGCAGAAGGCGCTGCGCGGGCTGGAAACCGGCAAGGTCGGGCTGGATCCGACCGGGCTGGACCTGGCCAATGAGGAAGAACTGGTCGAACTGCGCCGCGAGCTGAAATCGCCAGGGCCGGAGCGGTTGTTCTACGTGGCCGATGCGTTCCGCGCCGGCATGAGCGTCGAACAGGTGCACGCGCTGTCGTTCATCGACCCGTGGTTCCTGGATCAGATCGAGGAACTCATCGCCGAGGAGCGGCAGCTCGCCAGCGATGGCCTGGGTTCGCTGGAAGCGGCGCGCTTGCGCAAGCTCAAGCGGATGGGCTTCTCCGATGCGCGGCTGGCGCAGCTGGCCGGCACCGACGAGGCGGCCGTGCGCACGCTGCGCCGCGCGCACAACATCAAGCCGGTGTACAAGCGGGTGGATTCCTGCGCGGCCGAGTTCGCCACCAGCACCGCCTACCTGTATTCGACCTATGAGGAAGAATGCGAGGCCGAGCCCAGCAACCGCGACAAGATCATGATCCTGGGCGGCGGTCCCAACCGCATCGGCCAGGGCATCGAGTTCGATTACTGCTGCGTGCATGCGGCGTTGGCGCTGCGCGAAGACGGGTACGAGACCATCATGGTCAACTGCAACCCGGAAACCGTGTCCACCGACTACGACACTTCCGACCGCCTGTACTTCGAGCCGCTGACGCTGGAAGACGTGCTGGCCATCGTCGAGCTGGAGCAGCCCAAGGGCGTCATCGTGCAGTATGGCGGGCAGACCCCGCTGAAGCTGGCGCGGGCGCTGGAAGCCAACGGCGTGCCGGTGATCGGCACCTCGCCCGATTCGATCGACCTGGCCGAGGACCGCGAGCGCTTCCAGCAACTGGTCGACAAGCTGGGCCTGAAGCAGCCGCCCAACCGCATTGCCCGCAACGCCGACGAAGCGCTGGTGCTGGCGCGTGAGATCGGCTATCCGCTGGTCGTGCGCCCGTCCTACGTGCTGGGCGGGCGGGCGATGGAAATCGTCTATGGCGAATCCGATCTGGCGCGCTACGTGCGCGATGCGGTCAAGGTCTCCAACGACTCGCCGGTGCTGCTGGACCGCTTCCTGGACAATGCCGTCGAGGTGGACGTGGACATCATTGCCGATCACACCGGTGCGGTACTGATTGGCGGGGTGATGGAGCATATCGAGGAGGCCGGCGTGCATTCGGGCGACTCGTCGTGCTCGCTGCCGCCGTATTCGCTGTCGGCCAAGACCCAGGACGAGTTGCGCCGGCAGGTGGTGGAGCTGGCCAAGGCGCTCAACGTGGTCGGGCTGATGAACACCCAGTTCGCCATCCAGTCCAACGATGACGGCGACGACACCGTGTTCCTGCTGGAAGTGAATCCGCGCGCCTCGCGGACGGTGCCGTTCGTGTCCAAGGCCACCGGCATGCCGCTGGCCAAGATCGCCGCGCGCTGCATGGCCGGCAAGTCGCTGGCCGGGCAGGGCGCCGTCAAGGAAATCGTGCCGGACTACTATTCGGTCAAGGAAGCCATCTTCCCGTTCGCCAAGTTCCAGGGCGTGGACCCGATTCTCGGGCCGGAGATGCGTTCCACCGGCGAGGTGATGGGCGTGGGCCGCAGCTTCGGCGCGGCGATGGCGCGCGCGCAGGAGGCCGGCGGCATCAAGGCGCCTGCACCGGGCAAGGCCTTCGTCTCGGTCCGCGACCCGGACAAGAAGCGCGTGCTGCCGGTGGCGCAGGCCCTGGTCGAACGCGGATTCAGCCTGGTCGCCACCCAGGGCACCGGCGCGTGGCTGCGCCAGAACGGCCTGCAGTGCGAGCTGATCAACAAGGTGGTCGAGGGCCGCCCGCACATCGTGGATCTGATCAAGAACGGCGAAATCGTGTATATCGTCAATACGACCGAAGGGCGCCAGGCGATTGCCGACTCGTTCTCGATCCGGCGCGAGGCGCTGCAACATCGCGTCACCTATTCGACTACCGTCGCCGGCGCCAGGGCGCTGGTGCATTCGCTGGAGTACCGCGGCACCGGCCCGGTCCTGGCGTTGCAGGAACTGCACAAGGAGCTACAAGGGTGAGAGCCCCATTGACGATGAAAGGCGCACAGCGTCTGCGCCAGGAACTGGATTTGCTGAAGTCGGTGAAGCGGCCCGAAGTCATCGCCGCCATTGCCGAGGCGCGCGCGCATGGCGATCTGAAGGAAAACGCCGAATACCATGCCGCGCGCGAACAGCAGGGCTTCATAGAAGGCCGCATCAAACAGTTGGAAAGCGAGCTGTCGCATTCGGAAATCATCGACGTCAGCAAGCTCAATGCCGGCTCGCGCGTGGTGTTCGGCGCCATCGTCACGCTGGCCGATGTCGATACCGACGAGGAGAAGCGCTACCAGGTGGTCGGCGATCTGGAAGCGGACATCAAGCAGGGCCTGATTGCCATCTCCTCGCCGCTGGCGCGCGCGCTGATCGGCAAGCATGAGGGCGACGCGGTCACCATCGACGCCCCCGCCGGCCAGCGCGAGTACGAAATCGTCAACGTTTCCTACGACGACTGACGCGATCATGGCCTCGGCCACGCTGCTGCTGCCTTTGCGCAGCCGGTTGCCCGGCCAGGCGCTGACGGTGGAGCTGGCGCGGGCGCTGGGCCGCGCCGATCGGTCGTTGGCCGAGGGCGGTGCGCGTGAGCAACTGCGCCGGCAATTCCAACTGCTGCCCGACCACTGGCCGGTGGCGGCGCTGACCCGGCAACTGGACAGCGACGATGCCGCGCATGGCGGCTGGCTGCGCGCCGATCCGGTAAGGATCGCTCCCGATGCCGCCGGCGCCAGGATGATGGCGCACGGCGAGGCGCTGGAGCTGACCGGAGAGGACGTCGCCCAACTGCTGCCGGCGCTGCGCCCGATGTTTGGCGATGCCGGCTTCACCCTGGACGCGCCGCATCCATCGCGCTGGTACCTGCGCGTGCCGCGCGAGGCCAGGTTGCCGGCGTTCGCACCGGTCGAGGAAGTGCTGGGCGACGATCTGTTCGCCCACCTGCCCGAGGGCGATGCCGGCCGCCGTTGGCGCGCGTTGCTGAGCGAGGCGCAGGTGACCTTGCACAATCATCCATGGAACGCGCAGCGCGTCGCGCAGGGCAAGCCGCCGGTGAATTCGCTGTGGTTCTGGGGCGGCGGCGTGCTGCCGGATTTCGTGCGTACGCGCTTCCGTCAGGTCAAGGGCAGCGAAGTGCTGCTGCGCTCGCTGGCCAAGGCCGCCGGTGTGGACGCCGATGGCGGCGACGATGGCCATATCGATGCGCTGATCGATCTGCGTCACCTGCGCAGTCTGGATCTGCTGGCACGCGATGCGCTGCAGCCGCTGCTGGCGGCGCTGGCGCGGCGCGAACTGGATGCGCTGACGCTGGACTTCCAGGACGGGGCGATCTTCCAACTGCAGCGCAACCAGCGCTGGCGGTTCTGGCGCCGGCCGCAGCCGCATCTGGATGCCACCAAGTCCGACGCCGTGCCGGCATGACCGTCAGTCCCAGTATCCGCCGCCGCCATGCCGAAATCTCCGGAGCCTGGCCGGCCAGCGTGCCGGCGCTGCTGCAACGGATCTATTGCGCCCGCGGGGCGACCGCGATCGAACAGGCGCAGCCGCGACTGGCGCAGTTGTTGTCGCCGGATCTGCTGAGCGGAATGGACAAGGCGGTCGGTCTGCTGGCCGAAGCGATCGCTGCGGATCGCCACATCGTTGTGGTCGGCGATTTCGACTGCGATGGCGCCACCGCCTGCGCGCTGGGAGTGAGAGGCCTGCAGATGCTCGGTGCCGCGCGGGTGACACCCGCAGTTCCCAACCGGATGGTGCATGGCTACGGACTGTCGCCGACGCTGGTCGAGGAGCTGGCGGCGATGCGGCCGGACCTGCTGGTCACCGTCGATCATGGCATCGCTTGCCACGCCGGTATCGCCGCCGCCAAAGCCAAAGGCTGGCAGGTGCTGGTCACCGACCATCATTTGCCCGGCGATGCGTTGCCGGCAGCCGATGCGATCGTCAATCCGAACCAACCCGGCGACAGCTTCCCGAGCAAGGCGCTGGCCGGGGTCGGGGTGATGTTCTACGTGCTGCTGGCGCTGCGGCGGCATCTGCGCCGGGCGGGGGCCTTCCCCGCTGGCGAGCCGGACCTGACCGTGCTGCTGGATCTGGTCGCAGTCGGCACGGTGGCCGATCTGGTGCCGCTGGATGTCAACAACCGGGCGCTGGTCTCCGCTGGACTGCGCCGGCTGCGGGCCGGGCAGGGCAGCGCCGGCCTGCGCGCGCTGATCGATGTGGCCGGACGCACTGCTGCCACGCTCAGCGCCAGCGATATCGGCTACGCCATCGCTCCGCGCCTGAATGCCGCCGGCCGCCTGGAAGACATGGCGCTGGGTATCGAGTGCCTGCTGACCGATGACCCGGTACAGGCCGCCGAGATCGCGCAACTGCTCAATGGCATCAATGCCGAACGCCGCGGCGTGCAGCAGCAGATGGTCGACGAGGCCGTGGCGGCGCTCGGGCAGTTCCACGTCGACGGCGATGAGCCGCCGGTGGCGCTGTGCCTGTTCGACGCCGACTGGCATCCCGGCGTGGTCGGACTGGTCGCGTCCAAGCTGAAGGAACGGCTGCATCGTCCGGTCATCGCGTTCGCGCCGGCCGAGCCGGGCAGCGACAGTCTGCGCGGATCGGCACGCTCGATTCCCGGTTTCCATATCCGCGACGCGCTGGCTGCGATCGACGCCGCCTATCCCGGTTTGATGGTCAAGTTCGGCGGGCATGCGATGGCGGCCGGGCTGAGTCTGCAACAGGCGGATTTTGCCCGCTTCGCAGAGGTATTCCATGCACGGGCACAGGCGTTACTGGATGCAAGCCTGCTGCGGGCCGAGCTGCACAGCGACGGCGAACTGCGCGGCGACGAATTCGAGCGTCTGCACGCCGAGGCCCTGCGCGACGGCGGGCCGTGGGGGCAGGGCTTTCCGGAGCCGCTGTTCGACGGCGAATTCGACGTGCTGGAATGGCGTGTGGTCGGCGAGCGCCACCTGAAGTTCTCGCTGCGCGCCGTCGGCCGGGCGCAGCCGGTCAACGCCATCCATTTCAGCGGTTGGAAGGATCAGCCACCGCCATTGCGCATCCACGCGGCTTACCAGCTGGATACCGACGATTACCAGGACCGCCGCGGCATCCAACTGGTGATCCGGCACTGGCTGCCGGTCTAGCCGGCACCGACCGGGCGAACTACCACGGCGTTCGCCGAAAGACGTGTAACCCCATCCGGACAGCCGGTCCGTTTGCTAGCCTGTCTTCCACTTCGGCAGCGGCACGCATATGACGCGGATCAAACGCAACGGACTGGCCTGGTTTGGACTATTGGCGTGGATGGCAGCTGCCTCGCTCTCTGGCGCGCAGGATCTGACTGCGCCGCGGTTGCCGCCGCTGCTGGAGGTCCATGATGGCGAATCGCCGGTCACGCTGCGTACTGCGGATGTGGACGCCACGGTTTTCGGCAGCCTGGCGCAGACCACGGTCGAGTTGGTCTTCTACAACCCGAACAACCGCCCACTGGAAGGTCAGTTGAATTTCCCGCTGCGCGACGGGCAGCGCATCACCGGCTTCGCGTTGGATTTCGAGGGGCGGATGCGTCCGGCGGTCCCCGTGGAAAAAGCCAAGGGGCAGCAGGTATTCGAGGCCATTGAGCGCCGCCAAGTGGACCCGGCGTTGCTGGAGCAGACCGCCGGCAATCATTTCAAGCTGCGTATCTTTCCGATACCCGCCCGCGGCAGCCGGCGGGTCAGGCTGCAGTACAGCGAAAGCCTGACGCAACGCGGCAGGATCAGCCGCCTATCCTTGCCGCTGGATTTCGCCCGTGGCGCCGATTCGCTTTCGCTGCGGCTGGAGGTACGAGGACAGACAGAAAAGCCGGTCGCCGAGGACACGCTGGGTGCGCTGGCATTCGAACGCGACGGCGATGGTTGGTCGGCGGAATCCCGTTTCGCGAAGTTCCGCGTCGGCGAACTGGCGGTTGACCTGCCGCGCACGTTGGAGCCGCGGGTTTACACGCAACGCATCGATGGCCAGGTCTATTTCCTGGCGGAAGTGCCGGCAGACGAAGGTTCCGCACAGCGCCGCTTGCCGAAGAAGATGGGACTGCTGTGGGACAGTTCGGCGTCCGCGCGTCGGCGTGATTTCGGCAGCGAGTCGGCCGTACTGGACGCCTACTTCAAGGCCGCAGGCGACATCGAGGTGTCGTTGATTCGGTTGCGTGATCGCGCCGAGCCTGCGGTGACGTTCCAGGTGCGCGGCGGCGACTGGCGGGCGATCAAGTCAGCGTTGCGCGAAACCATCTACGACGGGGCCAGTAATCTGGGTGACTGGCAGCCTCAATCCGGCACCGATGAGTACCTGCTTTTCAGCGATGGCTTGAGCAACTACGGCGCGCAGGCGTTCCCCGCGCTACCATCCGGCCAGCGCCTGTACACGCTGCATACTGCGGGGGCACACGCCGACGGCCAGCGCCTGCGGGCCTGGGCCGAAGGCAACGGCGGCGAATCGATCGCGTTCGATGCCGAGGGAGTTCCCGTTGCGGTGAAACGCCTGTTGAGCGAACGCCCGCGGCTGCTGTCGCACGATCTGGCCGGTGGCGAGGATCTGGTGTACGAATCCGCGGTTCCGCGCGACGGCGTGTTTCGCATCGCCGGCAAGCTGCGCGCGCTTTCCGGCGCCTTGCGCGTGGAATACCGGCATGCCGATGGTCGGCTGCGGACGCTGGAGTTGCCCATCGACGCGCGCCATGCAGCGCAGGGCGGACCTATCGGCCAGCTATGGGCGGCTTACTGGGTGGACGGCCTGTCTGGCGATGGGGAGGCCAACCGCGCGCGTATCCGTCGTCTTGGTCAGCAGTTCGGTTTGGTGACCGCCGAAACCTCACTGATCGTGCTGGAAACGGTGGAGGACTATGTACGCTACGACATCGCGCCGCCCGCTGGATGGGAGGCGCAGTTCGCGGCGCTGAAATCGGCGGACGATCGGCAGAAATCCGAGTCCGCGCACGAGCGCCTGGACTGGGTCGCGGAGGCCTTCGAGGAGAAGATCGCCTGGTGGCACAACAGGTGGCCGAAAGGCCCACCGCAGCGCTTGCTCGACAAAGCGGTGGCGGCAACTGGCGCGGAATTCGCCTCTTCGCCGCCTCCGGCACTGGCCGCACCTGCGCCTTCGATATCGTCGCCACAGGCGGCCGGTGATGCCTATCGGCTTCGGGAGCAGGCTGCCGCGAGCCAGCAAGGGACGTTGGACAGCATAGTCGTGACCGGCACCAGGTTGGCCGAAGAGGACAGGCAGGAAAGCCCGGCCAACTCCGGTGCCATCCGCATCGCACTGCAGGCCTGGCAACCGGAATCGCCCTACGGTCGCCGGCTGCGTGAGGCGGCAGCGGATCGGGTCTATGCCCTGTACCTGGATGAGCGAGACTCCTATGCCGATAGCGTCGCGTTCTACCTGGACGTGACCGATGTGCTGTTCGAGAAAGGACAGGATGACCTTGCGCTGCGCGTGTTGTCGAATCTGGCGGAAATGGAGCTGGAGAACCGCCACATCCTGCGCGTGTTGGCGTATCGGCTGATGCAGGCCAGGCAACCTGTGCTGGCGGTGCCGGTATTCGAGAAGGTCAAGCGCCTGGCCGAAGAAGAGCCGCAAAGTTTCCGCGATCTGGGCCTGGCCTACGCGGCAGTCGGCAGGACCCAGCCGGCTATCGAGCAGTTGTACGAAGTGGTGAAACGCGACTGGGATGACCGATTCGATGGCGTCACGCTGATCGCATTGGCCGAGCTCAACGCCATCATCGCCAACGCACGTCAGCGGCCGGATACGCGTGCCCTCGATCCGCGGCTGCTGAAGAATCTGCCGCTGGATCTGCGCGTGGTACTGAGTTGGGACAGCGACAACAGCGACATGGATCTGTGGGTCACCGATCCCAATGACGAGAAGTGCTACTACGGCAACTCGCTGACCTACCAGGGAGGACGCTTGTCGGACGACTTCACTGGCGGCTACGGGCCGGAGGAGTTCTCTCTGCGCGACGCCAAGCCCGGCAAATACAAAGTGGAAGCCAATTTCTTCGGCGACCAGCAGCAACTGGTGACAGGCGCCACTACGCTGCAGCTGAAGCTCACCACGCACTTCGGCACCGCCAAGGCGCAGGAGCAACTGGTGACGATGCGCCTGAAGGAAGAGTCCGAGACCGTGCTGGTCGGCGAATTCGAGGTGAAGTGAAACCCGGAGCGATAGCACGGCGCCAGTTGCGACGTTCGAACGGATGTCCCGCACGGATCGAGCGGTCGGCTCGCCGCGACCCGTGCCGGACTGCCGTTCAGCTTTCCGATACCGGCGACACCCGGGCCGTCTTCATCTGCCGAGGTTCCATCTTCAGGCCGAACAGCGGCCGCAACCAGCCGATGCGGCGGACAAGTTCGTATCCGGCAAAGCACAGGCCCAACGTCAGCACGACCAGCAATGGCCCCTCGGCCAGTGGGGGCAGGGCGAACGCCTTGAAGTGGTGGGCCAGCACCACGATGACCGTCTGGTGGAGGATGTACACCGGGAACACCGCCTGAGACAGATAGCGCAGCGCCGGGCTGTCGCCGGGCGCCAGGCGGCTCGCGAAGCCGAGGATGGCGATGATGGCGCACCACTGGTTCAGGCCCCACGCTGCCCGCATCAGCAACCGCAGCCAGTGCGCAGGCGCAACCTCGACGAAATGGCCGAAATAGGCCGTGATGGCCCACCAACTGCCCAGCCAGAGCGCCAGGGCGAGCCAGCGGAAGCGCTGCATCGCGGCCCAGATGCCTTCGCTGCGTGCGATCAGGAAACCGAGCAGGAAGATGCCGAAGTACTGGACGTGGTTGTACCAGTCATCGACCAGGGCGTGAGTGGAGTCGAAAATCCCGATCAGCGTGACGCGCGCCACCGCGAAGAACAGGATCGGCCACAGCAGGATGCCGCTCCCCGACAGCGCCCGGGCCACCGGCGCCCTGGCCGCGTCCAGCAGGCGTGGCAGCCACCTCCACAGCAGCCACAGCGCCACGGTGTACACCCACAGGTAGGCGACGAACCACAGGTGATTCCAGGTCGGCAGGATCAGGCAGCCGCCATCGGCGCCGCAGAAGCCCTGGTAGGCGCCCAGGTAGCGTCCGTAGAAGGCCAGGTAGCCTTCGTGGTAGCCGCCCGGCAACTGTTCCACCACCTGGTAGTAGGACTGCGGCGGCACGATTACCAGCATTCCGAAGATCAACGGCGGCAGCAGCCGCCACGAGCGTCCGCCCAGGAAGCGCACCCGGGTGCCTGCTGCCGTGGCCGCGCGCTGCGCCTTGCCCAGCAGGAAGGCGGTGGCCACGCCGGACACCAGGAACAGCAGCGACAGCCGCCATGGCGAGCTGAGCATCATGAACGGCTCCAGCGCCGTCCCGGCCTCGGGGCTTTTCACATGCCAGTCCCAGCTAACGTAGTACATGCCCACGTGGTACAGGACCAGCAGCCCGAAGGCGCAGACGCGGACCCAGTCCAGATCATGGCGGCGTTGCATCGAATCGTCTCCCGTCTAGTAGTGTCCGCACAGGCTCGCGACGCGGCTGCCGTATGACCACTGCGAGGGGACGGCGCGCCCTGAAACAGGGACGAATCGCGGAAGCTGGGGACGAAGCGGGACGGATGCAGAAGGTTCGAGGCTTAGAATGCGCGCATGAGCCATGCCGATTCGATGAGCTACGAACGCTACCTGCCATGGAGGCGCTGGGTCGAGATCGGCTTCTGGGTCGCGATGATCGGCGCCAACTGCGTCGGCAACAGCATCACCACGGTGATGGATTTTCGTCGCGGCGGTTCGTCCATCCAGGCGTGGGAACCGGTGGTCTGGGAGGCCAGCAGTGGCCTGATGTGGCTGTTGGTGGTGCTGCCGGCCATCGCCTGGTACACGCGCCGGTTCCCGTTCCACTGGGGGAACTGGCGGCGGCAACTGGCCGGTTATGTTGGGGCCAGTGTGGCGGTCTGCCTGGTGCATGTGGCGGGCATGGTGGCGCTGCGCATCGTCGCCTACCGGACGCAGGGCATGGGCTACGACTTCGGCCCGTGGCCACGCGAGCTGTTCTATGAGTACCTCAAGGACGTCCGCAGCTTTGTCTATATCGTCGTGACCATGGAGGGCTACCGGATGCTGCTGCGGCGCTGGCAGGGCGAGGCCAGCCTGCTGACCGAACCGGACGAGGGCCCGCCGCTGGAGCCGGTGGAGCGGCCGGAACGCTTCCTGGTGCGCAAGCTGGGCCGGGAGTTCCTGGTGGCCGCCAACGACATCGAATGGCTGCAGGCGTCCGGCAACTACGTCAATCTGCGCGTGCGCGGGCACGACTACCCGCTGCGCAGCACCATCGCCGGCATCGAGGGCAAGCTGGATCCCGGCCGCTTCGCCCGCATCCACCGCAGCTACATCGTCAACCTGGACCAGGTGGCTTCCATCGAACCGCTGGATACCGGCGATGCCCGCATCCACCTGAAGGACGCCACCGCCTTGCCCTGCAGCCGCCGCTACCGGAGCGACCTGCGGGAGCGGGTAGGGGGCGAAAACGCGGTTACAGGCGCCTGAGCGCGCCTTGCTGCTAGAATTTGCGGCCGTTTCGCACCGCTCCCCACCACCATGATCGAATTGAACCCCATCCGCCAGCGCATCGCCGACCTGCAGGAACGGCTGGTCTCGCTACGGGGGTATCTTTGACTACGACGCCAAGAAAGAGCGTCTGGAAGAAGTCAACCGCGAGCTGGAAAACCCCGACATCTGGAACAATCCCGAATACGCCCAGACCCTGGGCCGGGAACGTTCGCTGCTGGACAAGACCGTCGGCGGCATCGCCAGCGTCAGCGAGGGCCTGAGCGAAGCCCTGGAACTGCTGGAACTGGCCGAAAGCGAAAACGACGAGGACACCGCGCTGGCGGTGGTGGCCGATGTCGACCGCTACGCCGCCCATGTCGAGAAGCTGGAATTCCAGCGCATGTTCTCCGGGCAGATGGATTCGGCCAATGCCTTCGTCGACATCCAGGCCGGCGCCGGCGGCACCGAGGCCCAGGACTGGGCGGAAATGCTGCTGCGCATGTACCTGCGCTGGTGCGAATCGCGCGGCTGGAAGACCGAGCTGATGGAAGTCAGCGGCGGCGATGTCGCCGGCATCAAGTCGGCCACGTTGCGGGTGGAGGGCGATTTCGCCTACGGCTGGCTGAAGACCGAAACCGGCGTGCACCGGCTGGTGCGCAAGTCGCCGTTCGACTCGGACAACCGGCGCCATACCAGCTTCACCTCGGTGTTCGTATCGCCGGAAGTCGACGACAACATCGACATCGACATCAATCCCGCCGACCTGAAGACCGACGTCTATCGCTCCTCCGGCGCTGGCGGCCAGCACGTCAATAAGACCGAATCGGCGGTGCGCATCACCCATGTGCCGACCGGGATAGTCGTCGCCTGCCAGAACGGCCGCAGCCAGCACCAGAACCGCGACACCGCGATGAAGATGCTGGCGGCCAAGCTGTACGAACTGGAAATCCAGAAGCGCAACGCCGAGCGCGATGCGGTGGAGGCCACCAAGTCGGACATCGGCTGGGGCAGCCAGATCCGCAACTACGTGCTGGATCAAAGCCGCATCAAGGACCTGCGCACCGGCATCGAGCGCACCGACACCCAGAAAGTGCTGGACGGCGACCTGGACGAGTTCGTCGAAGCCAGCCTGAAGTCCGGCCTGGAGGCCGGAGCCAAACGTGTTGACGCTTGAGAGCGAGAAACGAGTGGAGAGGAGTGAGGAACGAGAAGCGAGAAACGAGTGGAGAGGAGTGAGAAACGAGTAAAGGCGGTACCTCTTCACTCCTCACTTCTCACTCCTCACTCCTCACTCCTCATTTCTCACTCCTCATTTCTCACTCCTCATTTCTCACTCCTCATTTCTCACTCCTCACTCCTCACCCCCCTCTCACTCGCAGACTCCCCGCCATGACCGACCAGAATCCCGCGCCGCAGACCCACGCCGACGAGAATAGCCTCATCGCCGAGCGCCGCGCGAAACTGACGGCGCTGCGCGGGCAGGGCATCGCCTTTCCCAACGATTTCCGCCGCGACGACTACGCCGGCGACCTGCAGGCGCAATACGCCGATCCGGAACTGTGGTCGGCCGAAGCGCTGGAGGCGTCGGGGCGCCAGGTCAGATTGGCCGGCCGGCTGATGGCCAAGCGGGTCATGGGCAAGGCCAGTTTCGTGCAGATCCAGGACGAGTCCGGGCGCATCCAGCTGTTCCTGCAGTCCAATGCGCTGGCCGAGGTCTATGACGCGTTCAAGGGCTGGGACATCGGCGACATCATTGCGGTCGAGGGCGGGTTGACCCGCACCCGCACCGGCGAATTGTCGGTAAAGGCCCAGTCGCTGCGCCTGCTGACCAAGTCGCTGCGCCCGTTGCCGGACAAATGGCACGGCCTGTCGGATGTGGAACAGCGCTATCGCCAGCGCTATGTCGATCTGATCGTCAATCCGGAGGCGCGCGATGTCTTCGTCAAGCGCTCCAGGATCGTCCGCGCCATGCGCGAATGGCTGGACGCCCGGCGCTTCCTGGAAGTGGAGACGCCGATGATGCATTACATTCCCGGCGGCGCTGCGGCCAAACCGTTCACCACCCACCACAACGCGCTGGGGCTGGACCTGTACCTGCGGGTGGCGCCGGAGCTGTACCTCAAGCGCCTGGTCGTCGGCGGGCTGGAGCGCGTCTACGAAATCAACCGCAATTTCCGCAACGAAGGCGTCAGCACCCGGCACAACCCGGAATTCACCATGCTGGAGCTGTACGAGGCCTACGCCACCTACAACGAGGTGATGGACCTGACCGAGGCGGTGATCCGCGATGTCGCCCATGAAGTGCTGGGCACCGGCAAGGTGGCCTGGGAAGGCAACCAGATCGATCTGGAACCGGCATTCCGGCGCTGGCGCATGGACGAAGCCGTACGCCACCACAACCCGGAAATCAGCGTTGCCGACTGCACCGACCGCGAAGCGCTGCTGCGCCATTGCGAGCGCTTGAACATTCACGTCAAGAAGGGATACGGGTGGGGCAAGCTGCTGCTGGAAATCTTCGAGAAGACGGTAGAGCACACCCTGATCCAGCCGACCTTCATCACCGACCATCCGGTCGAGGTGTCGCCGCTGGCGCGGGCCAACGACAGCGATCCCGGTTACACCGACCGCTTCGAGCTGTTCATCAACGGCAAGGAACTGGCCAACGGCTTTTCCGAGCTCAACGATCCCGAAGACCAGGCGGCGCGTTTCCAGGCGCAGGTCGAGGCCAAGGAGGGCGGCGACGATGAAGCCATGCATTTCGATGCCGACTACATCCGCGCCCTGGAGGTCGGGTTGCCTCCCACCGGCGGCCTGGGCATCGGCATCGACAGGCTGGTGATGCTGCTGACCGGCTCGGACTCGATTCGTGACGTACTGCTGTTTCCGTACATGCGCCCGGAAAGCCATGGTTGAGCTGGCCATCAGCGGCTTGCTGGTAGGATGGGAGTTGACGTTGCAGGGCCGCGGCCGCCGCGATTGGGCAGCTGCCGGGTAGAACACGCCGGAGGAAACTCGGCCTTCGGGGCCTCGATGGTGCAAATAGCGTGACAGCCATCACATTAAGTGTTTCATTCATTCACTTTTGTGAATGGCATGTTTTCTGCTTGCTTTTCACGCACGCTCAATGCGAAACCGCGCTGGCCGATAATCCCTAGGCAAGCACCCGGTTCCGCCCAGGGGCGAAGGGCACGGTGTCCCTGCACCGGCGTTCCAACTGAGAAGGCGTACGGAAAATGCTTGATGCCAGCGCAGTCAACAGCGGAGTATCCTTGCCCGATAGCCACTTGCTGTGGCCCCAAGGGGTAGGTAGCGCTTTGAACATCGTCATCGTCGACGATCAGACTTCTGCGCGCACCATGTTGCGCCATGTGATCGAGGATATCGCCTCGGAACTGACCGTGTACGATTTTGGCGACCCGCAGGTGGCCCTGGAGTGGTGCGAGCAGAACCGTACCGACCTGCTGCTGCTGGACTACCGGATGCCCGGCATGGACGGGCTGGAATTCGCACGCCGTTTCCGCCGCCTGCCCAAGCACCGCGACATCGCCATCATCCTGGTGACCGTGGTCGGCGATGAGCCGATCCGCCAGGCGGCGCTGGAGGCCGGGGTCATCGATTTTCTGGTCAAGCCGGTGCGGCCGCGCGAATTGCGGGCGCGCTGCCGCAACCTGCTGCAGCTCCGGCAGCAGTCCGAGAACGTCAAGCAACGCGCGCTGTCGCTGGAGCAGCGCCTGCTGTCGAGCATGCACGAGGTCGAGGAACGCGAACGCGAGACGTTGTCGCGGCTGGCGCGGGCCATCGAGTTCCGCGACAGCGGGACCAGCGCCTATCTGGAACGCATGGCCCACATCGCCGGCCTGATCGCCGAACAGCTGGGCCTGCCGGAAGACGACGTGCGCACCATCGAAATGGCCGCCCCGCTGCACGACATGGGCAAGATCGCCATTCCCGACTCGGTGCTGCTCAAACCGGGTCCGCTGACCGAGGAGGAGGCCCAGGTCATGCGCCGGCATCCGAAAATCGGCCACCAGCTGCTGTCCGGCAGCCAGAACCGCTTCATCCAGACCGGCGCGGTCATCGCATTGCGCCACCATGAGCGTTACGACGGCAGCGGCTACCCCGATGGCCTGGTGGGCGACGAGATTCCGTTGGAAGCCAGGATAGTGGCAGTTGCGGACGTATTCGATGCATTGGTTTCGCCGCGCCCGTACAAGAAGGCCTGGGAGAAGGATGCCGCCCTGGCCTACCTGTACGCCCAGCGCGGCCGCCTGTTCGACCCTGCATGTGTCGACGCGCTGATTCGGGGGCGGGCGCGGTTGGACGACATTTGCGATCGATACTCGACGGTGCAGAGCCGTCCAGGGATGGAGTAAGCCATGGGCAACCTGTCTGACTGGGTCAAAACCCGGCTATCCAACCGGCCCGACAGCGAACACGGGCAGGCGCTGATCCGCGTCGCCATTTTTACCGGCGTCATCCTCTACATGACCGGCGCCGCCTGGCACGGCAGCCTGTCGCCGGATGTGTACGTGGCCGCCATCGCGATGAGCGCGGCCGGTGCCGGCATCGGGCTGGCGCTGTTCATGAGCATCCTGGCCTCGCCCGGCAAGTCCAACGTCCGCCGCATCATCGGCATGGTCACCGACTACGGTCTGATGACCGTGGCGATGACGTGGAAGGGCGAACCGCTGGCCTGGCTTTATGTGATTCTGATGTGGGTGACCGTCGGCAACGGCCTGCGCTACGGAAACCGTTTCCTGCTGGGCGCGGTCGCCTCGGCATGCGTGTCCTTCGGCACCGTCGTCGCGCTGAACCCATACTGGCAGCAGAACCTGAGCCTGGGCATCGGGCTGTGGTTCGGGCTGATCGCGGTGCCGATGTACCTGTCCGGGCTGCTGCGCCAGCTGACCCGCGCCACCGAGGAAGCCCGCCGCGCAAACGAGGCCAAGAGCCGCTTCCTGGCCAATATGAGCCACGAATTCCGCACCCCGCTCAACGGCCTGTCGGGCATGTCCGAGCTGCTGGCGACCACCCGGTTGGACAGCGAACAGCGCGAATGCCTGTCCACCATCCAGGCGTCCGCGCGCAGCCTGCTGGCACTGGTGGAAGACGTGCTGGACATCTCGGCCATCGAGGCCGGCAAGCTCAAGCTCAACCTGGTCGATTTCTCGCCGCGCGAGATCGTCGACAACATCGGCATGATCCTGGCGCCGCAGGCGCGTTCCAAGCAGTTGAACTACGAGGTCAGTTTCGCGCCGGGCGTACCCGAGCGGCTGCGCGGCGATGCTGGCCACCTGCGGCAGGTGCTGTTGAACCTGGCCGGCAACGCGGTCAAGTTCACCGATGCCGGGCATGTCCGCTTGGAAGTGGCCCCAGGCGCGGCGCGCACCGACGGCGGCGTATGCCTGCGCTTTACCGTCAGCGACACCGGCGTCGGCATACCGGCAGCGGTGCGCACCCGCCTGTTCGAAGCGTTCGAGCAGGCAGATGCCAGCCTGGCCCGCCGTTACGGCGGCACCGGCCTGGGCACCACGATTGCCAAGGGCCTGACCGAGGCCATGGGCGGCACCATCGGCTTCGAGAGCACCGAGCAGCAGGGCAGTTCGTTCTGGGTCGAGCTGCCGTTCGAAACCGTGCAGGCCCGGCCGGCAGTGGCGCCCGTCCATGCTCCGGAAAGCTGGCTGGAAGAATCCGTGCCGGCCGGCTCCGAGAACATCATCGCTTTCTCGGATCCGTTCCTGCGCCACCGCGCCCGCGTGCGCAGCATGCAGTTGCTGGTCGCCGACGATCATGAGGCCAACCGGATGGTGGTGCAGCGCCTGCTGCAGAAGGCGGGCCACAAGGTGACCTGCGTCAACGGCGGCGAAGACGTGCTGAATGCGCTGGAATCCTCCGATTACGATGCGGTCATCTGCGATTTGCACATGCCCGATGTCAGCGGACTGGATCTGCTCAAGCAGCTGCGGGTCATGGAAGCCGGCGGCGGCAGGCGCACGCCGGTGCTGATCCTCAGCGCCGACGTCACTCCCGAGGCGATCCGCAACTGCGAAAAGGCCGGTGCGCGCGCGTTCATGGCCAAACCGGTTGTCGCCAGCCGGCTGCTGGATGTGCTGGCCGAAGTGGCCACCAACGGCAACATCAGCGTCACCGCGACTCCGGCCGCGCCGGCGTCGGCGCCGATGCGCCTGGGCGATGAGATCCTGGATCTGACCGTACTCGACGAGCTCAGCGCGCTGGGCATGGGCGATGTTTTCGAGCGCGAGTTCATCGCGCAATGCCTCAACGACGCCGATGGCTGCATTGGCGCCATGGCGCATGCGATGGAGCAGGAGACCGGCGAGAATCTGCGCGACCACGCCCATGCCTTGAAGGGCGTCGCCAGCAATCTGGGCCTGGTCAAGGTTGCAGCGGCTGCCAGCGAACTGATGCGGCTCAGCGACTGGCAGATTTCGCGCGAATGGAAACAGCGGCTGGCTGCGCTCAATTCCTATCTGGCGCAGGGCCGTTCTGCGTTGGAAACGCGCGCGCGCGCGCGTCAGCAGAGCAGCGAGCACGGCAGCGATCGTACCTGAGCGTATGCCTGTGCCGGCAACGGCAGAGGCCGGAGGATGGCTGCTGGCGGAAAGGGAAGGCAATGAAAGCGGAGTGCTGGCGGGCGGAACGATCCGGCCCGCCACTCCAAAGAACGGCTATGTTCTTTGCCCCCTGTCAGTTGGCGTTGGCGGTTCTCAGGCGGCCTTGATACTTGCGCGCTTTTCCTGCGCCCGCACGATGCGCTCCATCATCCGCAGCGATTTGTCGCCCAGGGCCAGTGCGGTATCCACCCAGATTTCGGTGATGCCCATCAGCTCGTCGTAGCTGACCCGCTGCGAGATGCCGCGCACGCTGTTCATCGCCAGATGCGAGTAGGGTGCGCGCTGCTGCTGGCGGATGAGATCCTGCACGGCCACTTCGCCCTGACCCTTCGGCACCAGCACATCGACGATGCCCATGCGATGGAATTCCTCGCTGCTGTACATGTGGCCATCAAGGATGATGCGTTCGGCCAGCTGCGGCGAGACCCGCTTGCACAGGAACGAATAGGCGCCCATACCGGGGAACAGCCCGAACAGAACCTCAGGCAGCCCCATCTCGACGCCTTCCTCGGCGACGATGGTGTGGCACGCCAGCGCCATTTCCAGACCGCCGCCCAACGCATCGCCCTGTACCAGCGCAATCGTGCGCACGTCGCCGCCCAGGCCGGTATGCAGGGTGTAGACGCCTTCCACGCAGCGGCGCGCGTAGGCGAGCAGGTGCGCACGGTCGTTGGCGCGGATCAGTTTCGAGAACAGATCCAGGTCCCCGCCCAGGTTGAACGCCGAAGCGGCGGAAGCCAGCACGAAATGCCGCAGCCTGCCGGGCTGGCGTTCGCTTTCGCGCAGCGTGATGGATGAAGTGAAGCTCCACATTTCGTCCAGCAGTTCGTTGCGGAAGCATGGACGCGAGCCGGTGCCGGCATCGTTGTGCATGTACATCCAGTGGCTGTTGGCATCGGGAGCGGATTCCACGCGAATGGTGGAGTAGTGGCGGGTACGTTGCAGTTTTTCGATGTTGCTCATGTCGATGTCCTCGGCAGGTGTGGGTCCGCGATGTCGTGGCGGCGGGTGCGGATAATGTGACGGATTTGGCATCACGTCGCGATGCTACACCTGAACGAAGAGTTAAAAGCAAGTGGAGATCATCGCTTGCAGCACTGGTAAGCCGGTAACAGCCGGGCTAAGCACAAAAATGTGATGAAAATCACGCAACATAAGGCCGGTTCCTGGCTCGAACACCAGTGCGCGCGCTGGGAGAGCATCCGAGAGGAAGCCGGCGACCGCGGTATTGCCCGGACATGCCGCAAACATGACGCCCTCGGCGCCTGGGAGAAGAACAAAAAAAGGCCGGCGTGGAGCCGGCCTGGTCGTCGCGTCTAGTGCGCTGGCGCTTGCGGCGGGTCGCGCAACTCCTTCCGCAGGATCTTGCCGACGTTGGTCTTCGGCAGTTCCGTCCGGAACTCCACATGCTTAGGCTGCTTGTAACCGGTCAGCTTGTCGCGGCAGAACGTCCGGATCTGCTCCGCAGTCAGCGCGGGATCCTTCTTGACCACGAATACCTTGACTGCCTCGCCGGATTTATCGTCGGGAACGCCAATCGCGGCGACTTCCAGTACGCCGTCCATGCCGGCGATGACATCCTCGACTTCGTTGGGATAGACGTTGAAGCCGGACACCAGGATCATGTCCTTCTTGCGATCGACGATGTAGAAGAACCCATCGGCATCCATCTTGGCCATGTCGCCGGTATGCAGCCAGCCATCGCCGTCGATGACCTTGGCGGTTTCCTCCGGCCGCTGCCAGTAGCCCTTCATCACCTGCGGCCCCTTGATGCACAGTTCGCCCACTTCGCCAAGCGCCACCATGTTGCCGTCGTCATCCTTGACGCAGGCGTCGGTGGAAGGAATCGGCAGGCCGATGGCGCCGTTGTAGTCCTTCAGGTTCATCGGATTGATACAGGCGGCCGGCGAGGTTTCGGTCAGCCCGTAGGCTTCCACCAGGGTCACGCCGGTGACCTTCTTCCAGCGTTCGGCCACTGCGCGCTGCACCGCCATGCCGCCGCCCAGGGTCATCTTCAGGCTGGAGAAATCGATCTGGTCGAAACCGGGCGTATTGAGCAGGCCGTTGAACAGCGTGTTGACGCCGGTGATGGCGGTGAAGCGCGTCTTGGACAGTTCCTTGACGAAACCGGGCATGTCGCGCGGATTGCTGATGAGATAGTTCAGCCCGCCCAGCTTCATGAACACCAGGCAGTTCGCGGTCAGCGCGAAGATGTGATACAGCGGCAGCGCCGTGATGATGATCTCGTGGCCCAGTTGCAGATCGTTGCCCAGCCACGCGCCGGCCTGCTGCATGTTGGCCACCAGGTTGCGGTGGGTCAGCATGGCGCCCTTGGAAACGCCGGTGGTGCCGCCGGTGTATTGCAGGAACGCGATATCTTCCGAATCGATGTCCATTTCAGGCAGCTTGTGCAGCTTGCCCAGGGTCAAGGTGTCCTTGAACCGCACCGCGCCGGGAATGTCGTAGTCCGGCACCAGTTTCTTGACGTACTTGAGCACGAAATTGATCAGCGCGCCTTTCGGGAAACCGAGCAGATCGCCCAGGCCGGTGGTGATGACCTGCTTGACCGGCGTCTCGGCGATGGCTTCCTGCACCGTCTTGCCGAAATTGTCGACCACCAGCAACGCGGAGGCTCCCGCGTCGGCCAGCTGGTGCTTGAGTTCGCGCGGCGTGTACATCGGATTGACGTTCACCACCGTCAGCCCGGCGCGCAGGATGCCGAAAATGGCGATCGGATACTGCAGGCAGTTGGGCGCCATGATGGCGACGCGATCGCCTTTCTTGAGCTTGAGTTCCCCCAGCAGGTAGGCGCCGAAATCCCGGCTCAGCGCGTCGATTTCGCCGTAGGTCAGCGACTTGCCGAAATTGCTGAAGGCAGGCCGGTCGCGGTAATCGGCGACCGCCGTTTCGAATACCGAAACGATCGACCGGTACTGCCCCAGATCGATTTCATGCGGCACGCCTTGCGGATAGCTGTTGAACCACGGACGATCCTGACTCATCTTGTACTCCCTCCCCAGGGTTTATGGGCTCGGTTCCGGCGCATGTCGGCGCATGCGGCCTTGTGGGGGTCCACGACAGGAGCATACCGTTCCGGATGGAAAAGGCGAAGCGGTTACAGCGGTTACCGATTGCAGCGGCGCTCAATGCGCCGGGATGGACCGGGCTGCTCAAGGCGACGGCGCTGCTGTTGATGCTGGCGGCGCTGGCCGCCTGCGAGCGGGCGACTCCGGAGCAGCGATTGTGCGAGCGACTGGACGCAATGCAGACGGCGTTGTCGGAACGCCGCCCGGCGGAGTTCATCGACGGCGTCAGCGAGGAGTTTTCCGGAAATGGCGGCATGGATCGTGCTGCGGTGCACAACCTGTTGCGGGTACAGCTGCTGGCCAACCGGCATGTCGGCGCCAAGCTCGGCCCGGCCCAGGTGGAGATGCACGGACGGCAGGCCACTGTCCGGTTCACCGCCGTGCTGACCGGCGGCAGCGGCCGGTTGCTGCCGGATTCGGCGCAGGTCTATCGTGTCACCAGCGGCTGGCGGGAAGAAGGCGGCCAATGGCGGATCCATTACGCGCAGTGGGAACCGCAGTTGTAGCGCCGCCGCGGATTCGGCTCAGAACCGATAACAGGACGACAGCGCCGCTTTTGCCGCCGCATCGGCACCGTCGAGCGCAAGCTGCCCCTGCAATCCGTTGTTGATGGTCAGCACGGCAGAGCCGCGCCTGGCGAGCAGAAGGCGTGGCAGCGGCGAAGGCCGCAAGTCGCCGTACCAGACGCTGCCACCGGCCGATGGCTGGGTCAGCGTCAATGACACGCGCTGGCCGGCAAAATCCAGGCCCAGCACCACCGGCCCGGCAGGCGGCTTGGCCTTCAATGCGAACGCCGCTATCGGTACGTTCTTTTCGCAGAGCAGGCTCATGCTTTGCACGACGCCCGGGCCGCTCACCGTGGCCACCGGCGGACGGCCGCCGACGGGACGTATCTGCCACCCTTGGGCAGTGGGCGCCGCTGCTGCCGGGGCAGCCCGCGCCGCTGCCGGACTGGTCTGCAATAGCCGGTTGCCTTGCCAGCGGTAGTACGCGGTCTTGTCGATGCTCGGGCAGCAGCGCGGGTCGTTGGGCCCCGGCCACTTGGCCTTGACCCGGATCAACCCACGCTCGATATCCATTTTCTCCACGCTGCCCAGTGCATCGGAAGACTCCGCGGCCAGCGCATAGCCGTTGCCGCGGTCGGTGAATACGGCCAGCGAATTGCTCCAGAAGGTGGCCCGTAAGAAACGGTCAACAGCACTATTTCGGCCTTTCCGTCGCCATCGAGATCGGCGATTTCGGTCTGGCTGGGCTCGACACTCTCCTGGTTCAGCCTGGCCTGGACGTTGGCGGCTGCGACATGGCGCTGCACGACGCTTTCCACGCTGGCGGCATCCGGCGTCGCCGCCCCGGCATCGCCGGCAGTGCCGGCCAGCACCGGCAACAACGCGGCGTGCATGATGACAATCAGCGATTTCATTGCCGCTCTCCATCGATTCGCCAGGGGACTGGCAGCAGCGCGGGCTTGCGATCCACTGGCGCGCTGTCCGGCGTCAGCGGCACCTGGCATAGGGCGAGCCGTCGACCAGCGCCCGATTGCGCGCGGTAAAAGGCGGGCCGCCTTTCCAGCCTTCGTCCTGGCCCTCTATGGTCATGGCGCCTTCCTTTTCGTTGGCGTTGAACGTCATCAGCAGCGGGTAGTTGCCGTTCCCTCCGAAGGGAAAGAACCATTGGCTGATGCCTTCGTAGAAATTGCCGCCGTAACTGGCGGCAAATTCCATGCGCGAGACTTTTTCCTTGCCGCCGGAAACTTCAAAAGTCATTCCGCTGGCGTCCACCAGCACCTGCGGCTGACGCTTGCAGTCTCCGCCGGGTGCATAACGGCCATGCAGGGCCTTGAAGTCCTGCAGGCCGGTTATCTCCACCGCGTGGGCGGGGATGGCTGCGGCCATGGCGAGGGACAGGAGACATCCGGACAGAACGGGGCGGTCGTTGCGGCTTCGCATGGCAATCTCCGTGAAGGGGAGCCGCTTCGGGAGAGGCTCCTTTTCACCGCAACGCAAATCCGCCGCAGGGCCGGCCAATGGCAATGCGCCTGCCGTTTCTCCCGGGCAGGCTGCGCCGCATGGGGTGTTTCAGGCGTTCCGCCAGGACGGGCAATGAGCCAACAGTGAGCGGCAAACCCGAACGCCCGCCGCGTAGCGGCGGGCGGGTCTTCCGCCGGCGCCGCGGGTCAGGCGGCTCTGCGCGCCGCCAGTTGGCGCAGTACGTAGTGCAACAGGCCACCGTGGCGGAAGTACTCCACTTCCTTCGGCGTCAGCAGCAATACCTTGGCCTGGAACTTCACTTCATGCCCATCGGCCTTCTTCGCACTGATGGTGGCGACCTTGGCGGCGCCATCCTGCAGGCCGGTGATGTCAAACACCTCCGAGCCGTCCAGGCCCAGCGTCGCAGCGTTCTGGCCCTCGATGAACTGCAGCGGCAGCACGCCCATGCCGACCAGGTTGGAACGGTGGATGCGCTCGAAGCTTTCGGCGAACACGGCCTTGACTCCCAGCAGGTTGGTGCCCTTGGCCGCCCAGTCGCGCGAGGAGCCGGTGCCGTATTCCTTGCCCGCCAGCACGACCAGCGGCGTACCGTCGGCCTTGTACTTCATCGCGGCGTCGTAGATGGACATCTTCTCCGGCGATGCGCCACCGAAGTAAAGCGTATTGCCGCCTTCCTCGCCGCCGAACATCAGGTTCTTGATGCGGATATTGGCGAAGGTGCCGCGCACCATGACGTCATCGTTGCCGCGGCGCGAACCATAGCTGTTGAAGTCGGCCGGCAGCACGCCACGCTCCTGCAGGAAGCGGCCCGCCGGCGAGTCCTTCTTGATGTTGCCAGCCGGCGAGATGTGGTCGGTGGTGATGGAGTCGCCGAACAGCCCCAGCACGCGCGCGCCGTGGACGTCGGAGATGCGGCCCACCGCCATCGACATGCCGTCGAAGTAGGGCGGGTTCTTGATGTAGGTGGAAGCGCCGTCCCAGTCGTAGAGCTCGCCGTCGGGCGAGGCGATGGCGTTCCAGCGGCTATCGCCCTTGAATACATCGGCGTAGTTCTTCTTGAACATTTCCGGGCCGATGGTGCGGGCGATGAAATCGCCGATTTCCTTGTTGCTTGGCCAGATGTCCTTCAGATAGACCGGCTGGCCGTCGCTGCCTGTGCCCAGTGGTTCGCTGGTCAGATCGATGTCGGTGGTGCCGGCGATGGCGTAGGCCACCACCAGCGGCGGCGACGCCAGGTAGTTCATCTTCACTTCGGAGTGGATGCGGCCCTCGAAGTTGCGATTGCCCGACAGCACCGAGGCCACCACCAGGTCGCCGGCGGCGATAGCGGCGCTGACCTCGACCGGCAACGGGCCGGAGTTGCCGATGCAGGTGGTGCAGCCGTAGCCGACCACGTAGAAGCCGATCTTTTCCAGTTCGTCCAGCAGGCCGGCCTTCTTCAGATAGTCGGTGACCACCAGCGAGCCCGGCCCCAACGAGGTCTTGACCCACGGTTTGCGGGTCAGGCCGCGGGCGGCGGCGTTGCGGGCAAGCAGGCCGGCGCCCAGCATTACCGCCGGGTTGGAGGTGTTGGTGCAGGAGGTGATGGCGGCAATGACCACCGAGCCGTCCTTCAGTTCCACGTCCTGGCCATCGATGCGGACCTGCGCGCGCCCCTTGGGCAGGACTTCGCGATTGCCGATGGCGGTGCCGCCGCCTTCGTCTTCCAGGCGCGCTTCGGCTGTGCCGTTCTTCTCGCGCACCGCGGTCATCGGGACCAGGTTGTCGCGGAAGTTCTGTTTTACATCCTGCAGCAGCACGCGGTCCTGCGGGCGCTTGGGGCCGGCCAGCGATGGCTTCACCTCGGCCATGTCCAGGTGCAGCGTGGCGCTGTATTGGGCATGCGGGCTGTCGGCGTCGTGCCACAGGCCCTGCGCCTTGGCGTAGGCCTCGACCAGGGCGATCTGCTCCTCGCTGCGGCCGGACAGGCGCAGGTAGGTCAGCGATTCGGCGTCGATCGGGAAGATGCCGCAGGTGGCGCCGTATTCGGGCGCCATGTTGCCGATGGTGGCGCGGTCGGCCAGCGGCAGGTGCTGCAGGCCGTCGCCGTAGAATTCGACGAACTTGCCGACCACGCCGTGGGCGCGCAGCATCTGGGTGACGGTCAGCACCAGGTCGGTGGCGGTGGCGCCTTCGGGCAGCCGGCCGCTCAGCTTGAAGCCGATCACCTGCGGGATCAGCATCGACGACGGCTGCCCGAGCATCGCCGCCTCGGCCTCGATGCCGCCGACGCCCCAGCCCAGCACGCCGATGCCGTTGATCATCGTGGTGTGCGAGTCGGTGCCGAACACGGTATCGGGGTAGGCCAGCGTTTCGCCGCCTTGGTCGGCGGTCATCACCACCCGCGCCAGGTTCTCCAGATTGACCTGGTGGACGATGCCGGTGTTGGGCGGCACCACCTTGAAATTGTCGAACGCCTTCTGCCCCCAGCGCAGGAAGCCGTAACGCTCCTTGTTGCGTTCGAATTCGATCCGGCCGTTGATGTCCAGCGAACCGGCGTTGCCGAACGAGTCCACCTGGACCGAGTGGTCGATGACCAGTTCGGAGGGAATCAGCGGGTTGATCTGTTCCGGATCGCCGCCCAGCTTGACCACCGCATCGCGCATCGCCGCCAGGTCGACCACGCAGGGCACGCCGGTGAAGTCCTGCAGCACCACCCGGGCGGGCATGAAGGCGATTTCGGTGTCCGGCTCCTTGGCCGCATCCCAGCGCGCGACCGCTTCGATGTGCGCCGGAGCAACGCTGACGCCGTCCTCGCAGCGCAGCAGGTTTTCCAACAGGATCTTCATCGAGTACGGCAGGTGGGCAATCTGGAACTGCTGGCCCAGCTTGGGCAGGCTGAAATAGGTGTAGGACTTGCCGTTGACGTCCAGGGTGCTGCGGGTGGCGAAGGAATCACTCATGTGGGGAGGCTCCTGTAGCTGGGAAGTGGAAAGGCGCGCGGTTCCGAGCGTAACCACCCGGGCAAAGCCGCCTTGTGAATGCTGGCGTTCATTATCCGCCAATTGGATGACAGGGCAGGATTATCCGCCGCAGCCACCGCCGCAGTTTGAGTATGCATGGAAAAGTATGTATTATTTGCGCATACTTTCGAGGGCATAGCGATGGAAGCCACCGTTGCCGAACGCGGGCAGATCACGCTGCCGAAGGCCGTGCGCGATGCGCTGGGCCTGACCAAGGGCAGCGTACTGAAAGTGGAGTTGGACGGCAGCCGCATCGTGCTGCGCAAGAGCGTGGACGACGCCATTTCGCGCGCGCGCGGGCGCTTCAAGCTGGACGGCTTTGCCTCCACCGACGAGGCGATGCGCGCCATTCGCGGCCGCGCGCCCGGCGAAGCGCTGGATCCGTAGGCCTTGATCGCGCTGGATTCTTCCGTGCTGGTCGACCTGCTGGCCGACGGCCCCCAGGCCGACGCCGCCGAGGCCTGCCTGCGCCAGTGCCTGAGCAGCGGGCCGGTGGTGATCTGCGATGTGGCGCTGGCCGAGGTCTGCAGCGCGCTGCGCGACGGCTCCGAGGCGCTGGCGGTGCTGGAGGAAATGAGCATCCGTTACAGCCCGCTGGAGGCAAAGTCGGCGCTGCGCGCCGGCGAGATGCTGCGCCGTTACCGCCAGCGCGGCGGCAGCCGGGTCCGCGCGGTGCCCGATTTCCTGATCGGCGCCCATGCGCTGCTGCAATGCAATGGCCTGATCACTCGCGACGACAGTTTTTACCGGGACTACTTCAAGGGCTTGAAGCTGATCGTCCCGGCCACCGAATAACCCCCTTCACCGAACCACCGGAGTCACCATGTTGGAAGCCTACCGCCACCACGTTGCCGAGCGCGCCGCGCTGGGAATCCCGCCGCTGCCGCTGACCGCGCAGCAGACCGCCGAGGTCATCGAACTGCTGAAGGCGCCGCCGGCCGGGGAAGAGGAATTCCTGCTGGAACTGATCGGCCACCGCGTGCCGGCCGGCGTCGATGATGCGGCCAAGGTCAAGGCCTCGTATCTGGCCGCCGTCGCCTTCGGCACGGAGCAATGCCCGCTGATCACCCGCGAGCGCGCCACCGAACTGCTGGGCACCATGCTGGGCGGCTACAACATCCATCCGCTGGTGGAACTGCTGGAGGACGCCCAGGTCGGCACCATCGCCGCTACCGCGCTCAAGCACACGCTGCTGATGTTCGACGCCTTCCATGACGTGCAGGAAAAGGCTTCGAGCGGCAACGCCAACGCCCAATCCGTGCTGCAGAGCTGGGCCGACGCCGAATGGTTCACCAGCAAGCCGGAAGTGCCGGAAAGCCTGACCGTCACCGTGTTCAAGGTGCCGGGCGAGACCAACACCGACGACCTGTCGCCGGCCCCCGACGCCACCACCCGCCCGGACATCCCGATGCACGCGCTGGCGATGCTGAAGAACAAGCGCGACGGCGCGCCGTTCCAGCCGGAAGAAGACGGCAAGCGCGGCCCGATCGCCTTCATCCAGTCGCTGGCCGAAAAGGGCCACCCGGTCGCCTATGTTGGCGACGTGGTCGGCACCGGTTCCAGCCGCAAGTCGGCGACCAATTCGGTACTGTGGTGGACCGGCGAGGACATCCCGTACATCCCCAACAAGCGCTTCGGCGGCGTCTGCCTGGGCAGCAAGATCGCACCGATCTTCTACAACACCATGGAAGACGCCGGCGCGCTGCCGATCGAGCTGGACGTGTCGAAGATGGACATGGGCGATGTGGTCGAACTGCGCCCCTACGAGGGCAAGGCGCTGAAGGACGGGCAGGTCATTGCGGAATTCCAGGTCAAGAGCGACGTGCTGTTCGACGAAGTGCGCGCCGGTGGCCGCATTCCGCTGATCATCGGCCGCGGCCTGACCGCCAAGGCGCGCGAGGCGCTGGGCCTGCCGCCTTCCACGCTGTTCCGCCTGCCGCAGGTGCCGGCCGATACCGGCAAGGGCTTCACGCTGGCGCAGAAGATGGTCGGCCGCGCCTGCGGTCTGCCCGAAGGGCAGGGCATGCGCCCGGGTACCTATTGCGAACCGAAGATGACCTCGGTGGGTTCGCAGGACACCACCGGTCCGATGACCCGCGATGAGCTGAAGGACCTGGCCTGCCTGGGCTTTTCCGCCGACCTGGTGATGCAGTCGTTCTGCCACACCGCGGCCTACCCGAAGCCGGTCGACGTCAGGACCCACCACGAGCTGCCGGCGTTCATCAGCAACCGCGGCGGCATTTCTCTGCGTCCGGGCGATGGCGTGATCCACAGCTGGCTCAACCGCATGCTGCTGCCGGACACCGTCGGCACCGGCGGCGATTCGCATACGCGCTTCCCGGTGGGCATTTCGTTCCCGGCCGGCTCGGGCCTGGTCGCCTTTGCCGCGGCCACCGGCGTGATGCCGCTGGACATGCCCGAATCGGTGCTGGTGCGCTTCAAGGGCCAGCTGCAGCCGGGCGTGACCCTGCGCGATCTGGTCAACGCCATCCCGCTGTACGCGATCAAGCAGGGCCTGCTGACGGTGGCCAAGCAGGGCAAGAAGAACATCTTCTCCGGCCGCATCCTGGAGATCGAAGGCCTGCCGGACCTGAAGGTGGAGCAGGCGTTCGAACTGTCCGACGCCTCGGCCGAGCGTTCCGCTGCCGGCTGCACCGTGCACCTGGACAAGGCCCCGATCATCGAATACATCAACAGCAACATCACGCTGCTGAAGTGGATGATTGCCGAGGGCTACCAGGACCCGCGCAGCCTGCAGCGCCGGATCAAGGCGATGGAAGCCTGGCTGGCCGATCCGCAGTTGTTGAAGGCCGATGCCGACGCCGAATACGCCGCCGTCATCGAAATCGATCTGGCCGATGTGCACGAGCCCATCGTGGCCTGCCCGAACGATCCCGACGACGTGAAGACGCTGTCGGAAGTCTCCGGCGCGGTGATCGATGAGGTCTTCATCGGTTCGTGCATGACCAATATCGGGCATTTCCGCGCGGCGTCGAAGCTGCTGGAAGGCAAGCGCGACATCCCGACCAAGCTGTGGGTTGCGCCGCCGACCAAGATGGACGCCGCCGAACTGACCAAGGAAGGCCACTACGGCACCTTCGGCACCGCTGGCGCGCGCATGGAAATGCCGGGCTGCTCGTTGTGCATGGGCAACCAGGCGCAGGTCAAGGAGGGCGCCACCGTGTTCTCCACCAGCACCCGCAATTTCCCCAACCGCCTGGGCAAGAACTCCAACGTTTACCTGGGCTCGGCCGAACTGGCCGCCATCTGCTCGCGCCTTGGCCGCATCCCGAGCAAGGCCGAGTACATGGCCGACATCGGCGTGCTGGATGCCAACGGCGCCGAGATCTACCGCTACATGAACTTCGATCAGATCCAGGACTACAAGGACGTGGCCGACACCGTCAGCGCCTGATCGCGACGGCTGCATGCTGTACCCAAAGCCCGGCCTTGCGCCGGGTTTTTTTTATTCTTTTCCTCAATGTGGGGAGGCACTACCGGGGCGCTCATGGGCGGGCTCCGGAAGGGCGCCGTATCCTGGCGACCGGGGACCGCTTTTCCCTCGGTCAGGGCCGCTTCGCGGTCCGGCCCGGCGCAGCGCGCCGGGCGTTCGCGCGCACGCGCGGCGATGCCGCGCAAGCCGTCCGCGCTCACCCTGCCCTGACTCGGGCGCGCGCCATCCCTGGCGCGCTCTGCGCGGCCCCCCGGCCGCCAGGACACGGCTCACAGCCTGGCCAGGCCATCGGGGCTTCGGTGGCAGGCCATAGAAGCGGTAATAACGAATCGCCGATGCGGCGTCCCGATCGGGGTATACGGACAGCAGGCCATGGATGGCCTGCGGCGGCGAGTCAGCCAGGGATGGCTGACCGAGCCGGGCAGCATGCCCCGGTCGGGACGCCGCTGCTTCCGAAGCCTGCACACAGAACGTTCGCCTGGGCAACGGATTCCACATAGAAGTTCCCTGTACTTGGGAGCTTTTTGTGGGTGGCTTCTGCGGAAGTCATGCCGGTATGCCGGCACGACCCGAATAACGAAGGTCTGCCGAATGGCAGACGGATTGCGCTCCTGGAGCGTCCGGTTTGCCCCGGATTGCGCGTTCAACCTGGCAACAGGTAGCGATGTCGGCGCACGGAGCCGGCGCAGTACCGTCATTCGACATAACAGGGGCAGGGCTGCGTGGCTCAAGCACGGATCCAGGGATTTCGCGTGGCGGGTGTCAGCACCTGCGTTCCTCCGCAGCGCGTGGACAATCTGGCCGATAGCGAACGTTTCGGCGCCGACGAAGTACGCAAGGTGGTTTCGATGGCCGGCGTGCGGCACCGGCATGTGGTGGAACCGGGAACGACCGCGGCGGACTTGTGCTTCGAAGCGGCGACCGCGCTGATGGAACGGCTTCGATGGGCGCCCGACAGCATCACCGGGCTGATCTTCGTCAGCCAGTCGCCCGATTACTTCCTGCCGTCCACCAGTTGCCTGTTGCACAAGTGGCTGGGCCTGGCGGACAGCTGCGCTGCGTTCGACATCGGCCTGGGTTGTTCCGGCTACCCGTATGGCTTGTATGTGGCCGCATCCATGCTCAAGGCCGGCGGCCAGCAGCGCATCCTGATGCTGCACGGCGAAACCCCCAGCCGCTTCAGCCATCCAGACGATCATGCCACTACGCTGCTGTTCGGCGATGCCGGTTCGGCGACCGCGCTGGAAAGCAGTGCGGACGGCGAGGCGAGTTTCTGCCTGCACACCGATGGCAGCGGCTATGAGGGGTTGATCATCCGCGGCGGCGGTTTCCGCGACCGCCATCCGGACAACCCGCGCGATCTTGCGCTGGAAATGGACGGCGCGGCCATCTTCAATTTCACCATCAAACGCGTGCCGGCGCTGATCCGCGACGCGCTGGCATTCGCCGGCAAGCAGGTCGAGGACGTCGACCAGTTCGTATTCCATCAATCCAATCGTTTCATCATCAAGCACCTGGCCAAGAAATGCGGACTGCCGGACGAGCGCGTGCCGATGACCATCGAGGACACCGCCAACTGCGGCGGCCCGTCGGTGGCGGTGACCTTGACCCGCTGCTCGCCGCAGCCGCCAGCGGCACAGACGGTGATGCTGGTGGGTTACGGCGTGGGGCTGTCGTGGGCTTCGGCGCTGCTGACGCTGGAGGCGCAGGCGCCGTTGCTGCATGCCGTGTACAGCGGCGAAGGGGTTCGCGCATGAGCGCCGCAAGGATCACCATTGCCGAGGCGGTACAGATGCTGGCCGACGCCTTCGCCGAACCCGCCGATGAACTGGCGCCGGAGCGAAGTCGCGACGACATCGGCGGTTGGGATTCGATGGGCGCGCTGATGCTGATGGCGGAGCTGGACGAACGCTTCGGCCTGCAGCTCGATGCCGAGCAGTCCAAGGCGATGCGCAGCGTCGGCGATGTGTTGGCCTACCTGCGCGCGCACGGTGTGCTGGATGAGTAGGCCGATGGACAGCGGGCCCGTGCGGACGCCGGAGTTCGAAACCACCACGCGGTTGTTCGCGCGTTCGCTGGGGTGGACCCCGCAAGCGCTGCTGGAGGCCTTGCGTCCGGCGGTTCCGGAAGACCTGCCTGCGCTGGTCGCTTTCCGTGCCCGCCGCGGTTGGGACGACGAGGCCTACCTGCGCTGGCGGTACGGACTGGATTCGGCGGACGGCAATGGCCATGGCCGGTTGTGGCTGCTGCGGCGAGCGTCGTCGGTGATCGCGGTCATCGGCGTGGAGAAACAGCCGATCCGCTATCGCGGTGCCGTGCACGATGGCCAGCTGTTGATGGACGTGCAACTGGACTCCGCCGCGGAAGGGGCGGGGGGCGGCGTGTGGCTGAACCAGGCGATGTTCCGCAAGGCCCCGATTACCCTGGCGGTCGGCGCCAATACGCATTCGCTGGGACTGGTCCGGCGGTTGTTCCTGCCATTGCCGCCGCGCAGCTACTACGTGCTGCCGCTGGATGCCGGCGCGATGCTGCGCCAGCATGGCGTTCCCGGACTGCTGGCGGGCGTGGCCGGTCCGGTGATCGGCGGTGCCTGGCGACTGCGTGCCGGCTTGTCCGGTCCGCGCGATGACGGCGGCACCGAGGTCCGCGAAATCGCCGGCTTCAGCGATGCGTTGCTGCAACCGCTTTACGCCGGGTTGGAGGCCGATGAGGCCAGCATCGCGCCAGCGGCGGCTCAGTTGAACTGGCGATTGCAGGACAATCCGCGCGCGCAATACCGTGTGCTGGCTGCCTTGCGCGATCGGCGCTGCGTCGGCTATCTGGCCATGCGGCGGCTGGTCGACGCCAACGGCATGACAGGCATGCATATCATCGACTGGAAAACGGTGGCCGAGCGTGCGGACGACATTCTTGCCTGCCTGCTGCGCCAGGCGGTGGCGATGGCAAGGCAGGAGCGTTGCCAGCGCCTGTTCACCACCGCGCTGGATCGGCGCGCCGGTCCGTTGCTTGGGCGCATCGGCTTTCTGCGCGGGCGGCCGAGCGAGCACCTGCTGACCGGTATCCGCACCGAGCTGCCGCTTCCCGGCGCGGGAGCGCCCGGCAGCTGGCGCATCACCGATCTGAGTTTCGACAACGATGGCTGCTACTGAACCGCGTCATCCGTTCGTGCAGGCAGGATCGCCATGTGCGGTATAGCCGGGATCATCGCTGCGGCATCGGCGGCGCCTCCGGAGCAAAGCGAACTGCGTTCGATGATCGCGGCCTTGCATCATCGCGGGCCGGACGGCAGCCGGATACGTGCGGATGGGCAGGTCGGGCTGGCCCACGCGCGGCTTTCGATCATCGACCCGGAAGGCGGCTGGCAGCCTATCCATAACCCGGGCCGCGATGTCTGGGTGATCTTCAACGGCGAGATCTTCAACCACATCGAGCTGCGGACGGCGCTGGAACGCCAGGGGCACCGGTTCTACACCGATTCGGATACCGAAGTGATCGTGCATCTGTACGATCGCTACGGCGAGGCGTTCGTGGAGCATCTCAACGGACAGTTCGCGATTGCGCTGCACGACATGCGCCGGCAGCGCATGGTGTTCGCGCGCGACCGCGTCGGCATCCGGCCGCTGCACTACCGGCGCCTGCCCGGACGGCTGGCGTTCGCATCCGAAATCAAGGCGCTGTTCGCGTTGCCGGGCCAACACCGCGCTTTCGATGTGCAGGCCTTGGGCGAGATCTTCAGTTTCTGGGGTACGCTGGACTCGCGCACCGTGTTTCAGGACGTGAGTCAGCTGCCGCCAGGCCACCGGATGGTGGTGGACCTGCGCGATCCGGCGCTGCAGCCGCGCATCGAGCGCTATTGGGCCTGGCAGCACCTGTCGGCAGACGAGCCGGGCCGCAGCGAGGACGATTACGCCGCGGAGTTGCATGCGTTGCTGATCGATGCGGTGCGACTTCAGTTGCGCGCCGATGTGCCGGTCGGCGCGTACCTGAGCGGCGGTCTGGATTCGGCGGTCATCGCCACCCTCATCGCCCGGCATACGCAGACGCCGTTGCGGACGTTTTCGCTGGGTTTTTCCGATGCCGAGTTCGACGAGCGCATCCATCAGCGCACGCTGGTGGACGCGCTGGGCACCGAGCACAGCGAGATCCTGGTCGACCGGGCAGATATCGCCGCCGCCTTCGCGCAATCGGTCTTCCACGCCGAGTCGCCGCTGGTGCGCACCGCGCCGACGCCGCTGATGCTGCTGGCCGGGCATGTGCAGGATGCCGGCTACAAGGTGGCACTGACCGGCGAGGGCGCCGACGAAGTATTCGCCGGCTACGATCTGTTCAAGGAAGCCAGGGTCCGGCGGTTCATGGCGCGGCAACCCGGCAGCCGCTGGCGCGGCCGCATCCTGGAACGGCTGTATCCGTACCTGGATCATTCGCCGGTGCGTTCGCCCGGCTTTGCCGAACGTTTCTTCCGCGAGGGCGCCGAGCAGCAGGCACAACCGTGGTTCGCGCATCTGCCGCGCATCCGCAGCACGCAGCGGGTACTGCGCTTCCTGCATCCGGATCTGCGCCGGCAGTTGCAGGGCTGGCGCGCCGAAGATGCGCTGCAGGCGGGATTGCCGGCCGGGATCCGCGACTGGCCGCCGCTGGCCCGCGACCAGCAGGTCGAAGCGACCACCTTGCTGCCGGGCTATCTGCTGTCCTCGCAGGGGGACCGCATGAGCATGGCGCGTTCGGTGGAGGGGCGATATCCGTTCCTGGATCACCGGGTTGTCGAATTCGGCAACCGGCTGCCGGCACGTTTCAAGCTGCGCGGCCTGTGCGAGAAGTACCTTCTCAAGCGGGCGATGCGCGACGAGTTGCCGGCATCGATCCTGCAACGGCACAAGCAACCGTACCGGGCGCCGGACAGCGGCTGCTTCTTCGCGCAGGGCCAGCCGCTGCCGTGGGTGGCAGCGGCGCTGGCGCCGGATCGCCTGGCCGCCAGCGGTCTGTTCGATACGGCCGCGGTTGCGCATCTGGTCGAAAAATGCCGCAGCGGCCGCGCCATAGGCTTTCCCGACAACATGGCGTTCGTCGGCATCCTGTCCACCTTGCTGCTGCACGAACGGTTCGTGCAGACAGCGCCGGGAGCGTAGTGATGCTGCTGCACAGGCTGTTCGACGCCACCGTGCAGCGCCAGCCGGACAGGCTGGCGCTGGTATGCGCCGATGCGCGGCTCAGCTACGCGCAGCTCGACCGGCGCAGCCGGCAACTGGCCCGGCACCTGCGGGAACAGGGCATCGCGACCGGCGAACGGGTCGGCCTGTTCCTGGACAACGGTCCCGACATGGTCGTGGCCATTCTGGCGCTGCTGCGGCTGGGTGCGGTCTGCATGGCCTTCAATCCGCAGACCAAGGCCGGCAAGCTGGGGGCGGTGCTGGCCAGAACCCGCGCCTCGGCGTTGCTGACCCAGGCGACGCTGGCAACGGTGTGGCGCCAGGCTGCGGCAGCCGCACCGGAGCTGCGTCTGCAACTGATCAGCGGCCATGGCTGGCAACCGGCATCGGCCCGCGAGCTGCCCTGGCCCGACGGCACGGTCGATGACGGTTGCGAACCGCCCGATATCGACGCGGACATCGATGCGCACGCATTGGCCTTCATCAGCCATACCTCCGGCACCACCGGACTGCCGAAAGGGGTGATGCTCACGCACCGCAACCTGGCCAGCATCACCGGTACGATTGCCCAATACCTGGCCCTGCGCCAGGACGATGTGATCCTCAGCGCGCTGCCGCTGAGCTTCAACTACGGACTGACCCAGTTGCTGACCGCGTTCGCCACCGGCGCCACCCTGGTGCTGGAGCGTTCCTTCGCGTTCCCGGCCAAGGTGCTGGAGACCTTGTCGCGCGAACGTGCCACCGTATTTCCGGCGGTGCCGACGATGTACGCGATGCTGATGGGGCTGCAGGATCTGTCGCGCTGGGATCTGTCGTCGCTGCGGCTGATGACCAGCGCCTCGGCACCGCTGCCGCAACCGCTGCTGCAGCAGTTGCGGCAGCGGCTCCCGTCCGTGCGGCTGTATGTGATGTACGGGCAGACCGAGTGCACCCGCATCAGCTACCTCCCGCCCGAACAGTTGGACAGGCGGCCGGACAGCGTCGGCCGCGGACTGCCCGGCCAGGACTGCTGGCTGATCGACGAGCACGGACAACGGCTGCCGCATGGCTCGAGCGGCGAACTGGTGGTGCAGGGCGATCATGTCATGGCCGGTTACTGGGACGACCGCGAGCGGAGCGCCGAGAAACTGTTCCGCGACCCGGCCAGCGGCCGTATCGCGATGCGCACCGGCGATCTGTTCCGCAGCGATGCCGACGGCTGGCTGTACTTCATCGCCCGCAAGGACGACATCATCAAGACCCGCGGCGAGAAGGTCAGTCCGCATGAAGTGGAGCAGGCGATCCTGGACATCCCCGGCGTGCGCGAGTGCGCGGTCAGCGGCGTTGCCGATGCGCTGCTGGGCCAGGCCATCCAGGCGCATGTGGTGCTGGAGGAAGGCGCCACGCTGGGCGAACGCGACATCATCCGCCATTGCCTGGCGCGGCTGGAAAGCCACATGGCGCCGAAGCATGTGGCCTTTCTGGATGCCTTACCACGTACTGATAGCGGCAAGGTCAGCAAACATCTGCTGGCGTGATCCTCTCCTTCGACATGGAACCACAGATGCAGGCAATCAAGACCTCCGTCCGCCAGTACATCCAGGACAACTTCCTGATGGGCAGCGCCGAAACCTATGCCGACGATGCCTCGTTCATGGATGCGCAGTTGCTGGATTCCACCGGCTTCCTCGAACTGGTCCATTTCCTTGAAGACAGCTACGGCATCAAGGTCGAAGACGAGGAAATGATGCCGGAAAACCTGGACTCGCTGGACGCGGTGGCGCGGTTCGTCATGCGCAAGCAGGCCGCATGAACGCGCTGGGTCCGCAGGTACTGGACATCGATCTGGCCGCCGAAGCCGACCGCATCGCCGGCTGGATGCGCGGCACCACCCGCCAATTGCGCCGGCGCGGTCTGGTGATTGCGATGTCCGGCGGCATCGACAGCTCGGTCTGCGCAGCGCTGGCGGTGCGCGCGGTCGGTGCGGACAAGGTATTCGGACTGCTGCTGCCCGAGCGCGATTCCAGCGGCCAGTCCAGCCGGCTGGGAAGGCTGCTGGCCGAACACCTGGGCATCGCCCATGAACTGCACGACATCGCGCCGGCGCTGGACGCGCTGGGCTGCTATCGCGACCGCGATGCGGCCATCCGCCAGGTATTTTCCGACTACGGCGATGGCTGGAAGAACAAGATCGTGCTGCACGGCGGCCTGCAGGGCGGCATCAACTATTACAAGCTGGTGGTGCAGTCGCCGGAGGGAAACATGCAGGAGGCGCGGCTGCCGTTGCAGGCCTATCTGCAGATCGTCGCGGCGACCAACCACAAGCAGCGCCTGCGCAAGACGCTGGAGTACTACCACGCCGACCGGCTCAACTATGCGGTGATCGGCACACCCAACCGGCTCGAGTACGACCAGGGCTTCTTCGTCAAGAACGGCGACGGTTCTGCCGATCTGAAGCCGATCGCGCACCTGTTCAAGAGCCAGGTTTATGCGATGGCGCGGCAGTTGGGATTGCCGGAGGAAATCTGCGCCACCACGCCGACCACCGACACCTACAGCCTGCCGCAGGGGCAGGACGAGTTCTACTTCGCATTGCCGTATGCGGCGATGGATCTGGCGCTATGGGCGCACGACCACGACCGGCCGGCGGCCGAACTGGCGGCTGCGTTGCAGATGCCGGTGGCGCAGGCCGAGGCGGTGTACGCGGATATCGCGGCCAAGCGCCGCGCCGCCGTTTACCTGCACGCACCGCCGGCGAGGATGGAGCCGCTCTGAAAAGGTTCTTCTCCGAACGTCGACATGGAAGCCGATGGCCCTAGCGTTGCGGGACACGCTGCAAATACTCGCTACGCGGGGCCGGCCCGCCATCGCAGATGGCGAGCGTTCGGCTGCCCGCGAAGCGGTGCTTCGCAAGCGCTTGCCTCACCCATGTAAGCTCTTACGCGGCGTCCATGCCGCGTACGGTCCCGCAACGCTGGGGCCATCGGCTTCTGGACAGGTTACCGGCGTGCGGGCAAAAAATTGTGGGAGTGGCGTCGGCATGCCGGCGCCGGTGAGTCGCGATTGAGCGTTACAAGGAAACGCTCTACTCGCGTTCGTGTTCGTAAAAAGCGACGACGCTTTCAGAAGCCGCTGCCTTGAATCTGGAAAACCAAAAAGATCAGCTCAGCGCAGCCACTCGTCTGCGGCTTCCAGCATCGCCTTGCGCGAGAACAGGAAATCCCAGTAGCTGCCGCCCAGTTGCCGCCACAGTACCGCCGAACGCACCGCCGCCAGCAGAATCGCGCGGATTTCCGCGACCACCCCGGGCTGGCCCAGGTAGTGCGGATTGCCCTGGACCATCACCCGCGGGCGCAGATGGCTGATGGTGTCGGCGTACAGGCCGCCAAGCGCGGCCAGCACTTCCGGATGGGTGCTGCCCTGGGCCTGCGCTTGCGGCGCGATTTCGCTGATACCCGAACCGACCGCGTTGACGGTATTGGTTTCGCGGACGAAACGGCGCTCCAGTTGCAGCACCGACAATGCCAGCTTGGGCAGCGCTTCGTCGCGCGCCTCGTTGCCCAGGTAGCTGCGCAGCAGCCGCAGCCCCGAAGAGACACCGGCGACCTGTCCGTAGACCTCGATAGGCGAAGCCGCGTCGATGCGGAACACGCTGTCCAGCGAGGCCTGCACCACGGCCGCTTCCGACTGGCCGGTTTCGGCGATGCGCCTGACCTGTTGCAACGCCTGGGCCAGGCCGGCCAGCGCCAGTACGCGTTCGGAAAATCGGTTGCTCAAGCTGCTTGCTCCGCGATACGTCGTTCAAGAGGGGCGTCGGTGCGGGCGATGATCGCACCGCCCAGACATTGTTCGCCGTCATACAGCACCAGCGATTGGCCGGGCGTGACGGCGCGCTGCGGGCGCGGGAAGCGCACCGCCAGCGTGCCGTCGTCGGCCACCGTCACCGTGCAGGGCTCGTCGCTCTGGCGGTAACGGGTCTGCGCCGTGCATTCGAACGCCCGCGCCGGCGGCGCGCCGGCAACCCAGTGCGCGGCTTCCGACCACAGCTGCTGCGATTGCAGGAACGGGCTATGGGTGTCCTGATCGACGTACAGCACGTTGCTGGCCACATCCTTGCCGACCACGTACCACGGCGCGGCCGGGCGTCCGCGCACGCCGCCGATCTGCAGGCCTTCGCGCTGGCCCAGGGTGAAGTAGAAAACCCCGGGGTGCTCGCCGATCTTGTGGCCCTGCGGGTCGCGCATCTCGCCCGGCTTGGCCGGCAGGTAGCGGCCCAGGAACTCGCGGAAATCGCGCTCGCCGATGAAGCAGATGCCGGTCGAGTCCTTCTTGTCGTGGGTCGGCAGGCCGGCCTCGCGGGCAATCCGGCGCAGGTCGGACTTCTGCAGATCGCCAATCGGGAACAAGGTCGCCGACAACTGCGACTGACCCAGTTGGTGCAGGAAATAGCTCTGGTCCTTGCTGCGGTCCACGCCGCGCAGCAGCCGCCAATGGCTGCCGACGCGCGCCACCCGCGCATAGTGGCCGGTGGCGATCTTTTCCGCGCCCAGCTCGCGTGCAGCGTTGAGAAAATGCTTGAACTTCACTTCCCGGTTGCACAGCACGTCCGGATTGGGCGTGCGGCCGGCGGCGTATTCGGCCAGGAAATGCTCGAACACGCCTTTCCAGTATTCGGCCGAAAAATCGCGGAAATGGAATGCGATGCCCAGCTTGCCGCAGACCGCGACCGCATCGCGGCGGTCGTCTTCGGCGCGGCAGTCGCCGCTGGCCTGCGCATCGCCGTCGTCGGCCCAGTTCTGCATGAACAGGCCCGCCACCGATTCGCCGGCCTGGACCAGGCGCAGCGCCGCCACCGACGAATCGACGCCGCCGGAAACACCCACAATGATCCGAGGGCTGGACGTCATACGGTCACCGCACCGCTTGCGCAACCGGACCCGCACGGCGCCAACGCACCTCCCCGGCATGCGAAGGAGGTAGGGCGGGGCCGTCGTCGGAGACCAAGCAGCCTCATGCCAGGTGCTGCAGCATCGACAGCGGGTAGCGGCGTCCGGCCAGGAAATCCTGCACCGCCTGCCAGACCAGCGGGCTGCGATGGCGTTCGCGCTGGGCCTGCAGCTCGGCCGGGGTCAGCCACAGCGCCTGCACGATGCCGTCGTCCAGCGGCCGCGCCGGATCGTGGCTGACCGGCTCGGCGGCGAACGCGAAGCGCAGGTAGTGGCGGCCGTTGCCGCCGTCGGCGCTGCCCTCGGCCTGCCACTGGTAGGCGCCGACGAACCCGGTCAGGCGCACGTCCCAGCCGGTTTCCTCGCGGGTTTCGCGCAATGCCGCGTCCTGCAGGCTCTCGTCCGGTTCCAGATGCCCGGCCGGCTGGTTGAATACCAGCCGGCCATTGGCGCGCTCCTCTACCATCAACAGCCGGCCGTCGCGCACCACCACGGTCGCCACGGTCACATCCGGCTGCCAGAATCGGCCTTCGCGGTAGGTCATCGGCGTTGCGCTCAGAACTCGTCGGCGGCCGGGTCGGCGGCCAGTTCCAGTTCCATCTCGTCGGCGGTGGCGACCGCCGCGCCGATGGCCTCGTCCAGCACCTGTGCGCCCGCATCGGCCGGAAGCTTGATCACGAACACCGCGCTCTGGCCCTGCTTGACCCAACTGCCCAGGATCAGATTGTGCGATGCCTCCAGCAGGCGGTTGGCGACCAGCGCCGGGAACGATTCGCCCGGGGCGCGGTAGGCATACGACCATAGCTCGCGGATCTTCATCTGCCCGTAGGTTTCCACCGCCGAGCGGATGAATACCAGCTGGCTGCGTTCGTCGTCCCCGCCCACGGCCATCAGCAGCTTGTAGTCGCCGTCGTCGTCCACCTCGTACTCGTATTCCAGTTGCTTGAGCAGCATCGCGATACCCGGATCCGGCGCCACTGCAGCTTGCGCCGGCGCCTCCTGGGCAGCGACGGGGAGGATCGCCCCGGACAGGGCAAGCAGGGCGGCGAGCAGGGCTGGTTTCATGGAAGTATCCGTTGACTGGAACGTGAATTGTGCGGGCAGCAGCCCAGCCCGTCCAATCCGTATAATTGCCGCATGCCCCGCAAGCACGAAAACGAACGCGACCACGGCGTGATGGTCGAGACCGGCAAGCCCGAGGTCGCGCCGCCGCCGCTGTACCAGGTCCTGCTGCTCAACGACGATTACACGCCGATGGATTTCGTGGTGGTGGTCCTGCAGCAGTTCTTCGCCATGGACCTGGAAAAGGCCACCCAGGTGATGCTGCATGTGCATACCCGCGGGCGCGGCGTCTGCGGCGTCTACACCCGGGAGGTGGCCGAATCCAAGGTCGCCCAGGTCAACGAGTTCTCGCGGATCAACCAGCACCCGCTGCTGTGCACCATGGAAAAATCCTGACCGGTCCGGCCCCTGGAACGAGTTATACCTAGTGGGGCAAGTGCGAAAAACGCTGCAGCGGCGCCAGGCTCGCCTTGGAACGGCGCCGGCGGCCATGCTGCGCCGGCGCGCAACGCATCTCGTCCCGGAGTTCATGACACGCTGCAGGTGAGGGCCGTTGCTGCCGGGACAAGGCAACACCGGCTGAACAGTGAAATTCATCCAGGAGATGGAATTTTCACCCGCAAGCCGCATATTGTTGGCATCGGCCCCGGAGGCGAACCATGTTCAGCAAAGATCTCGAGCAAACCATCGGCCAGTGCTACAAGCGCGCCCGTGAGGCGCGGCACGAGTTCATGACAGTGGAGCACCTGCTGCTCTCGCTGCTGGAAAACCCGTCCGCGCAGGCGGTGCTGAAGGCCTGCGGCGCCGATTCGGGCCGCCTCCAGCACGAACTGGAACAGGCCATCGAGGCCTCAGTGTCGCGCCTGGCCGAAGACGACGGCCGCGATACCCAGCCGACGCTGGGTTTCCAGCGCGTGCTGCAACGCGCGGTCTACCACGTACAGTCCTCGGGCAAAAAGGAAGTCACCGGCGCCAACGTGCTGGTGGCCATTTTCGGCGAGAAGGACTCGCATGCGGTCTATTACCTGACCCAACAGGACGTGACCCGGCTGGATATCGTCAACTACCTGTCGCACGGCATCGCCAAGCAGGGCGATGAGCACGAGGCGCAGGGCCAGGCGGACGGCGAGGGCAAGGCCGAGGGTGGCGACGGCGACGGCAAGGGCGATGCGCTGGCCGAGTTCGCCAGCAACCTCAACGACCTGGCGCGCCATGGCCGCATCGATCCGCTGGTCGGCCGCGGCGACGAGGTCGAGCGCACCATCCAGGTGCTGTGCCGACGGCGCAAGAACAACCCGCTGTACGTCGGCGAAGCCGGCGTCGGCAAGACCGCGCTGGCCGAAGGCCTGGCCAAGCGCATCGTCGACGGCGACGTACCGGAAGTGCTGCTGGACGCCACCATCTATTCGCTGGACCTGGGGGCGCTGGTCGCCGGCACCAAGTACCGCGGCGATTTCGAAAAGCGCCTGAAGGCGGTGCTGAGCGCAATCAAGAAGCACGATGGCGCCATCCTGTTCATCGACGAAATCCACACCATCATCGGCGCCGGCTCGGCCAGCGGCGGCACCATGGACGCCAGCAACCTGATCAAGCCGGCGCTGGCTTCCGGCGATCTGCGCTGCATCGGGTCGACCACGTTCCAGGAGTACCGCGGCATTTTCGAGAAGGACCGGGCGTTGGCGCGGCGCTTCCAGAAAATCGACATCGTCGAGCCGACCGTTGGCGAGGCCTTCCAGATCCTGCAGGGCCTCAAGCCCAAGTACGAGGCACATCACGGCGTCACTTACGCCGACGAGGCCTTGCAGGCTGCGGTCGATCTGTCGGTCAAGCACATCGGCGACCGCTTGCTGCCGGACAAGGCCATCGACGTGATCGATGAAGCCGGCGCGCGTCAGCGCCTGCTGCCGGAAAACGTCCGCAAGGAGCTGATCGACGTCGAGGAGATCGAGACCATTGTGGCCAAGATGGCGCGGATTCCCGCCAAGCAGGTGTCCTCGTCCGACAAGGACGTGCTGCAGCACCTGGAGCGCAACCTGAAGATGGTGATCTTCGGCCAGGATCCGGCCATCGAGACGCTGGCCTCGGCGATCAAGCTGGCCCGCAGCGGCCTGGGCAATCCGGACAAGCCTATCGGCAACTTCCTGTTCGCCGGCCCGACCGGCGTCGGCAAGACCGAGGTGACCAAGCAGCTGGCGCTGCAACTGGGCATCGAACTGGTCCGCTTCGACATGAGCGAATACATGGAGCCGCATTCGGTCAGCCGCCTGATCGGCGCGCCCCCGGGCTATGTCGGCTTCGACCAGGGCGGCCTGCTGACCGAGAAAATCGTCAAGACGCCGCACTGCGTGCTGTTGCTGGACGAGGTGGAAAAAGCGCACCCGGACATCTTCAACATCCTGCTGCAGGTCATGGACCGCGGCGTGCTGACCGACACCAACGGCCGCGAAGCGAACTTCAAGAACGTGATCCTGGTGATGACCACCAATGCCGGCGCCGCGCAGGCGGCGCGCCGGACCATCGGCTTCACCCGCCAGGACCACTCCACCGATGCGATGGAAGTGATCCGCAAGAGCTTCACCCCGGAGTTCCGCAACCGCCTGGATGCGGTGGTGCAGTTCCAGGGCCTGGGCTTCGACCATATTCTGCGAGTTGTCGACAAGTTCCTGATCGAGCTGGAAATGCTGCTGCAGGAGAAGCACGTCAGCCTGTCGGCCACGCCGGCCGCGCGCGACTGGCTGGCCCAGCACGGTTTCGACCCGCTGATGGGTGCCCGCCCGATGGCGCGGCTGATCCAGGACAAGGTCAAGCGCCCGCTGGCCGACGAGCTGCTGTTCGGCAAGCTGCTCGGCGGCGGCCGCGTCAGCATCGACGTCAAGGACGGCGAGCTGGTCGTCGAAGCGCAGGCCGAACCGGAAAAGCTGCTGCCGGCGACGGTGTGATTGCGCCAACAGCATCAGCGAAAGGAGCGGGGAGCTGATGAGGCTCCCCGTTTTTTTGTGTCTCCCAGGAGAGGGAACGTCCAGAGGGAAGCCGGTGGCCACGGCCGCTGGCTTCTGGGCAGGCAGTCGGCATTCGGGAATGCCATCCATGGTCGCGAACAGCCACGCTGGCGAAAGGCGACGGCTCCTTCCGAAACCGCTATCCCCGGAAATCGGAGAAGAACCTGTCTTGCGCTCCGGTAGCGTCCAGTGCGTGCGGCCCGAACCGGCGGCCATTGATGGTACGCCCTAGCGATTGGCGCGGGCCTGGCGGCGCGCGAAATCTTCGGCGCTGATGGTCGTGACCTGATCGACCCTGCAGATTTCCCGGTTGGTTTTGACCTTGCTGCCGCTGGGGCACAGGCGGTTGGCGTTGCCGTCGGTGCTGAGTTCGATCTTCGAAGCAATCGCCAGCGAGCCACAGCCCCGGCCCAATCCGATCCGGTAATGGTTGTCGCCATCCTTGAGGTAGAACTGCTCGCTGCTGCCGGCCCGGACGATCTGCTGGTGATTGCCCAGAGCCACGCATTCGGCCAACTCGGTTCCATCCGCGGCCGACGCATTGCCGGCAACCAGGGCGAGCGACAGGCTTGCCGCGGCAAGGGAGAGGAAGATTTTCATCGATAGCCTTCGGGTTTGGCCCGTCATTGGGCCAGCGAACCTTATGGCTGCCGCATCCACGGCGAATCTGGCGAAAGTCCGCGTGACCTGCGTCATGCGTGACTTCTGGCGTGCGACGTTTTCGCGTACGCGCGCATCGAACAGCCCGCCTGAGAAGTAGGCTGCGTCAGCGGACCCAAGAGGTTTCCAGAGCAAACCCCGCGGGGAAGCTGGCGGCCAGGCAACACGGGACACGCGGTGATGCCGCTATGCGGGCCTGGCTTGCCACCGCAGGTGGCCGGCGCGTGAAGCCATGCTTTGCCAGCAGCTTGCCTCACATGCAGCTTGATACGCGGCGTCCTGCCGGGAAGGTCCCGCACCGCATGGCCACCGGCTTTGGGACAGAGGTTGCAGGCGCTTCGGGGAGTCGCCTCCGAATCGGGTCTACTGCAGGAGTGGTACCGGAGCCGGCACGGTTTCTGCATCCGGTACCGCACTCTCCCCGCAAATCGGAGAAGAACAAAAAGGCGGCCAATGGCCGCCTTTTAAAACAATTATTTACATGAATTACTTCATGCGATAAGTGATTCGACCTTTGGTCAAATCGTAGGGCGTCATTTCCACCTTGACCTTGTCGCCGGTGAGGATACGGATGTAGTTCTTGCGCATCCGGCCGGAGATATGGGCAATGATTTCGTGCCCGTTCTCCAGCTTGACCCGGAACATGGTGTTGGGCAGCGTCTCGGCGACGGTGCCTTCGAATTCAATGGAATCGTCTTTCGACATGTAGACCTGTGGGTTGCCGCGGGAAGGCCGAAGCCATAAAACGGGGATTGTACGCCTGAGTGGACCGGCGTGCAAAAAACCCGTTAAGGCGGACGCACCGCCGCCAGCTCTTTCGCCGCCATGGTACCGAACGACCGCGTCCAGGCGCCGACCGGGGCAGGTTGGCCGACCAGCGCGCGGGTCTCGGCCAGAAAGCGGCTGCGTGGCCAGCTTTCCGCACCCAGGCTGAGCAGGTGCGGGTTTTCGACCTGGGCGTCGATCAACGGCCAGCCCCAGCCGGCCAGCCGCCGCGCCAGCGCCGACAGCGCCGTCTTGGAACCTCCCGAGGCGGCGCTGAACATGCTTTCGCCGAAGAACATGCGGCCAATGGCGACCCCGTAGATGCCGCCGACCAGCCGTTCTCCATCGAAGACTTCCACCGAATGCGCGTATCCGAGACGGTGCAGCTCGCAATAGGCGCGTTGCATGCCGGCGGTGATCCAGGTGCCGTCCTGGCCCGGCCGCGGCGAGTGCGCGCAGGCAGCGACGACATCGGCGAATGCGCTGTCGGCGCGGATACGCCAGTCGCAGCCGCGCAGCCAGCGGCGGAAACGCGAGGAAAGATGGACGCCATCGGTGCGGAACACGATGCGCGGGTCCGGCGACCACCACAGCGGCGGCTGGCCTTCCGAGAACCATGGAAAGATGCCGGCCCGGTAGGCATTGAGCAGGCGCTGCGGCGACAGATCTCCGCCGATGGCCAGCAAGCCGTCGGGATCGCGCAGCGCATGCTCCGGCGATGGGAAGGGCGCATCGGGATCGGGCGGCAGCAGGAAAGGGCGTCTTCGCATCGCGGCAGCATATCCAATCGCTGCCGGGTATTCGTTGCCGTTGTTTCCTTCAATTGCTGGTAGGAGCGACGCAAGTCGCGGAGGCTTTACCGGTGGCGCCTCATCGCGACTTGACCAGCCATTCAGCTGTTGAGAGCCGTCGCTCCTGCAGGAAGAGAGCGGCCGCCTGCCTTGAACGGAGAATGCGCGGCCAGCGTGGCGGCGTAGCGCTGCAGCGCACGGGTCTCCTCGGCGCACCAGGGCCCCAGCGCTGCGGCAAAATCGGGGTCGGCGATCCAGTGCCGGCTGCGGACGAAAGCCGGCAGGAAGCCGCGTGCGATCTTGTGCTCGCCCTGGGCGCCGGGCTCGAACACCCGCAGGCCTTCGCGCAGGCAGTAGTCGATGCCCTGATAGTAGCAGGTTTCGAAATGCAGCCCGGGCAGGGACTGGTCGGCGCCCCAGTAGCGCCCGTACAAGGTATCGCCGCCGCGCAGGCAGAGCGCGCCGGCGATCGGCCGGCCTTCCTGTTCGGCCAGAAAAATCACCAGCGAGCGCGGCATTGCGGTGGCCAGATGGCGGATGAACCCCAGGGTCAGCGCAGGGGAATTGCCGTAGTCGAGGAAGGTGCGCAGGTAGAAGCCGAACATCGCCTCCAGGTCCGCGTCGCTGGCCTCGTCGCCATGGAGCACCCGGAAATCCACCCCGGCGCGCTGCACCTTGGCGCGTTCCTGGCGGATGTTCTTGCGGTGCTTGTGGTCGAAATCGGCCAGAAAGCCGTCGAAATCCTTCCAGTGGCCCGGGTTGCGCCAGTGGTACTGGATATCGCTGCGGGCCAGCCATTCGGGCCCGAAGCTGGGGTCCTCCTCGCTGGTGTGGAAATTGACGTGCGCCGAGGACAATCCCAAGCCGGTCGCCTGAGCGGCGATGGCCTGCAGCAGCGCTTGCCGGTGGGCCGGATCCGGCGCCAGCAGGCGCGGCCCGGTCACCGGCGAGTAAGGCACCGCGCCCAGCCACTTGGGGAAGTAGTCCAGGCCGTGGCGCGCGTAGGCGTTGGCCCAGGCGTGGTCGAACACGAATTCGCCATGCGAATTGGTCTTCAGATAACCCGGCGCGGCGGCCACCAGCGCGTCGCCTTCCCACAAGGTCAGATGCTGCGGGGTCCAGCCCCAGTCCGGGCGCAGGCAGCCCTGCATTTCCAGCCCGGACAGGAAGGCGTGGCGGACGAACGGATTGCGGCCGTCGTGCAGGGCGTCCCAGTCCGCCGCCGCGACAGCGGACAACGATGCCAGCGGTCGCGCTTCCAGGCTCATGCCGGGGTGGGGCGGCGATACACGTCCGGGTCGTGCTTTTGCATGTGCTGCTCTGGCTGGGCGAGTTCGCTGAAACCGAGTCCGCGGTAAAGCTGATGCATGTCGCGGGTGACCAGATGCATCCGCCGCAGCCCCTGCAAGCGCGGATCCGCGAGCAGGGCCTGGACGATGGCGCGGCCATGGCCCTGGCCGCGGAACTCATCCAGCACAAACACGTCGGCAATGTAGGCGAAGGTGGCCTGGTCGGTCACCGCGCGGGCGAATGCCACCTGGCGCTCGCCCAGGTAGCCGCCGATGCAGAGCGAGTTGGCCAGCGCGCGCTCCAGCGTCGGCCGCGGAATGCCCGCGGCCCAGTACGAATGGCGGCCCAGAAAATCGTGGATCAGCACGACATCCAGGTCGGCCGGATCCGTGCTGAATCGCAGCATCAGGCGTCCTTGTCGAGGAAGCGTTCAGCGTCCAGCGCGGCCATGCAGCCGAAACCGGCCGAGGTGATGGCCTGGCGGTAGTGCTGATCGGTGACGTCCCCGGCGGCGAACACGCCCGGGATGGTGGTTGCGGTGGCATTGCCTTCCAGGCCGGAACGGATCTTCAGGTAGCCGTTGCTCATGTCCAGCTGGCCTTCGAACAGGCTGGTATTGGGCGTATGGCCGATGGCCACGAAGAAGCCGTGCACCGGCACATCGCGGGTGCCGCCGTCCTGCACCGACTTGACCCGGATGCCGGTCACGCCGGCCTCGTCGCCGAGCACTTCGTCGACGGTGTGGTGCCAGATGGGTTCGATCTTGCCGGCCTGGATCTTGGCGAACAGCTTGTCCTGCATGATCTTCTCCGCGCGCAGGGTGTCGCGGCGGTGGACCAGGTAGACCTTGCGGGCGATGTTGGCCAGGTATAGCGCTTCCTCGACCGCGGTATTGCCGCCGCCGATCACTGCCACGTCCTGATCCCGGTAGAAAAAGCCGTCGCAGGTGGCGCAGGCCGATACGCCGCGGCCCTTGAACGCTTCTTCCGACGGCAGGCCCAGGTACTTGGCGGTGGCGCCGGTGGCGATGATCAGCGCATCGGCGGTGTACTCGCCGTTGTCGCCGATCAGCTTGAACGGCCGCTGGGACAGGTCGGCGGTATGGATGTGGTCGAAGATGACTTCGGTCTCGAAGCGTTCGGCGTGCGCCTGCATCCGCGTCATCAGGTCCGGGCCCATCAGGCCATGCGCATCGCCGGGCCAGTTGTCCACCTCGGTGGTGGTCATCAGCTGGCCACCCTGCTGCAGGCCGGTGATGACGACGGGCTTGAGGTTGGCACGGGCGGCATAGACGGCGGCGGTCCAACCAGCGGGGCCGGAGCCCAGGATCAACAGGCGGCAGTGCTTCGAAGTGCTCATGTATACTCGCGAAAAGTGGGAGATGGCCCCGCGAGCGCACCACAGGGTCCGTCATCGCAGGCGCATAGAGTGGCGGTGCGGCTGGGTTGGATCAAGGCACGCGGATGGAATGCGCTGATGCGAAACGAACAGAACAAGGCTCCGGAAGCGCCGCCGCGGTTGCGGCGTTTTTTCTGCGGCCCACCCGGGAAACGGCAATAGCCCCTGGCCAGGGCGGGCTGCTTGGGCCAGCGCTTGTTCCGATGCTGAAATCAGGTGCGGACTCGTTTACTATCAAAGACTAACGAAATATTCCTAAGGTCTGGTCGAAAGGTGGCAAAACAGCTTCCGGAAAGCGGCAAATCCAAAGGCGCCAATGCGGCCGCCCGCAAGCAGGCGGCGCCACCGAACCCGCGCCGGCAGCGGCTGTGGCGAGATCTTGCGTTGATCGCCATCGCTCCGTTGCTGCTGTATCTGCTGGCCAGCCTGTTCACGTTTTCGCCCCAGGACCCGAGCTGGTCGCAGGCCGGCAGCCTGACCGCACCCATCCACAATCTTGGCGGACGGGTCGGCGCATGGCTGGCCGACATGCTGTTGTACCTGTTCGGTTATGTCGCCTTCCTGCTGCCGGTGGTGCTGGGCGCGGTGGCCTGGATCGCGCTGTTCGGCATGGACAGCGATGGCGATGGCGAAGCCGACCTGGGCCCTGCATTGCGGCTGGTCGGCATGGTCGGTTTCCTGATTTCGGCCACCGGGCTGCTATACCTGCGCGGCGTGCCGGCGGCGCATTTCTCGGCCGGGCCCGGCGGCATCCTGGGGACGCTGGTCGGCAAGTCGCTGCTCAGCGGCTTTGGCAGCCTGGGCGGCAACCTGTTCCTGCTGGCGCTGTTTCTGGTCTCGGTGACCCTGGCCACCGGCCTGTCCTGGTTTGCGGTGATGGAACGCATCGGCAAGTACGTACTGATGATGCCGGCGCTGTTCCGCCGCGGCAGCCAGCAGGCCAACGAATGGCAGCAGACCCGGGCCATGCGCGAGGAGCGCGAGATCGTCCGCAAGGTCGAAGCGGTGGCGCGCGCCAAGCGCGAGCCGGTGCATATCGAGCCGCCGCCGGCGCCGATCATCGAAAAGAGCGAGCGCGCCAAGCGCGAGCAGCAGATTCCGTTGTTCCACGGCACCGGCGGCGACGATTCCGGCATCCCCCCGTTGTCGCTGCTGGACGATCCCAAGCCGCAGACCAAGGGCTATTCGGAAGAAACCCTGGAAACGCTGTCGCGCCAGATCGAATTCAAGCTCAAGGATTTCCGCATCGACGTGCAGGTGGTCGGCGCCTATCCGGGCCCGGTCATCACCCGTTTCGAAATGGAGCCGGCGCCCGGCGTCAAGGTCAGCCAGGTCAACTCGCTGGACAAGGACATCGCCCGCGGCCTGAGCGTGAAGTCGGTACGCGTGGTCGACGTGATCCCGGGCAAGTCGGTGATCGGCCTGGAGATTCCCAATACCAGCCGCGAGATGATCTACCTGAGCGAGCTGCTGCGCTCCAAGGAATACGACAAGTCGCCCAGTCCGCTGACCATCGCGCTGGGCAAGGACATCGCCGGCCGGCCCACGGTGGCGGACCTGGCGCGCATGCCGCATCTGCTGGTGGCCGGTACCACCGGTTCGGGCAAGTCGGTCGCGGTCAACGCGATGGTGTTGAGCCTGCTGTACAAGGCCAGCGCCAAGGATGTGCGCATCCTGATGATCGACCCGAAGATGTTGGAACTCTCGGTCTACCAGGGCATTCCGCACCTGCTGGCGCCGGTGGTCACCGACATGAAGGAAGCCGCCAACGGCCTGCGCTGGTGCGTGGCGGAGATGGAACGGCGCTACAAGCTGATGAGCGCGGTGGGCGTGCGCAACCTGGGCGGCTTCAACAAGAAGGTCAAGGACGCGCAGGACGCCGGCCAGCCGCTGATGGACCCGCTGTTCAAACCGAACCCGGACCTGGCCGAAGCGCCGCGGCCGCTGGAGCCGCTGCCGTTCATCGTCATCTTCATCGACGAGTTCGCCGACATGATGATGATCGTCGGCAAGAAGGTGGAGGAGCTGATCGCACGGCTGGCGCAGAAGTCGCGCGCCGCCGGCATGCACCTGATCCTGGCCACCCAGCGTCCGTCGGTGGACGTGATCACCGGCCTGATCAAGGCCAACATCCCCACCCGCATCGCCTTCCAGGTGTCCAGCAAGATCGACTCGCGCACCATCCTGGACCAGTCCGGCGCGGAAACCTTGCTCGGCATGGGCGACATGCTGTACCTGCCGCCGGGCACGGCCATGCCCGAACGCATCCATGGCGCCTTCGTCAGCGACGAGGAAGTGCACCGCGTGGTGGAACACCTGAAGGCTACCGGCACCGCCGACTATATCGAAGGCGTGCTGGAGGAAATCCAGACCATGGGCGATGGCGTGGTGGTCGGTCCCACCGGCCTGCCGGAGACCAGCAGTGCGAGCGGGGATGAGTCCGACCCGCTGTACGATGAGGCGGTGCGCATCGTCACCGAAAGCCGGCGCGCCTCGATTTCCGGCGTGCAACGGCGGTTGAAGATCGGCTACAACCGCGCGGCCCGCTTGATCGAAGCGATGGAAGCGGCCGGCGTGGTCACCCCGCCCGAACACAATGGCGACCGCCAGGTGCTGGCGCCGCCGCCGCCGAGGAATTGAGCGGCCTTGGCGGTCCGTGTGGGAGCGACGTAAGTCGCGATGGCGCCCCGATAACCATTCAGAGCGCGCGATGAAGAACGCGCCGCAGCGCGTCCGGATGGCGAATAGGCGGCTTCAACCGCTCTTCGGGATGCCATCGCGACTTACGTCGCTCCCACAAACACAAAGAATGGGTTATCAAGCCCGGCTGAACGCCGTCCGCCGGTTCCGCCTTTCCTCCACTCCCATTCAGTTTTTACGCGCCACACTCGCTCCAGCCTGTCCATTCCGGAAACCCGCATGATTCGCATCGCCCGCTACGCCGTCCTCGCCACCGCCCTGTTCGCCGGAACCGCGTTTGCCGGCGCCCGCGATCAGCTGAAGAGCTTCACCACGGGACTGAAGGGACTGGACGGGCAGTTCACCCAGCAGGTCTTCGACGGCGGCGGCAAGCTGAAGGAAAGCTCCAGCGGCCGGGTCGCACTGTCGGCGCCGCGGTTGTTCCGCTGGGAGTACGTCAAGCCATATGAGCAGCTGATCGTCGCCGATGGCAGCAAGGTGTGGGTGTACGACCCGGACCTGCAGCAGGTCACCGTGCGCGAGCAGGGCGTCGAGGAACAGAACAGCCCGTTATCGGCGCTGATCGACCCGGGCAAGCTGGACCAGCAGTTCAACGTCAGCGACGGCGGCAGCCGCGACGGCCTGGAATGGCTGGCGCTGACGCCGAAGAACGAGGGCGATGCCAGCTTCCAGTCGGCCCGGCTGGGTTTCGACGGCAACGGCCTGGCGCAGATGGAAGTGGTGGATGCCGTCGGCCAGCGCACTGCGATCCGCTTCAGCGGCTGGAAGCGCAACCCCGCGTTCGCCGCGACCACATTCAAGTACAGCCCGGCCGCCGGCGTCGACGTGGTCGGCGATCTTTGATGGCGTAGGGCGGGCCCAGGCCCGCCACTTCGGGTGCGTGGCTAATACAAAGATGACCGCGATGTCGCCGTTGACTTCGCTCGTTGTCACGGTTAGCGGAAGGATGGTGATGGTGGGCCAGGGCCTGAGGTCTCCCCACGTTTTTCCGAAGATGGTCGTCTCCCCTTTGAAAAGATTCTTCTCCCAAGTGTGGGAATGTCTATGTGGAAGCCGGTGACCAGGGCAGTGCGGGACACGCGGTAAACACGTCCATGTGAGCTCTTCCGCGGCATCCATGCCGCGTACGGTCCCGCACTGCCCTGGTCACCGGCTTCTGGACACCTGGTCGGCGCTCGAAGAAGGGCCTTCCGAAGTCGCGATCTGCCATCTCGCGAAAGGCGACGGCCGGCGGGCTGGGGGTGCGGAGAGCAGGCCATGGATGGTCTGCGGCCCGACGTAAAGACACGACGTCGTCAGGAGGGCGGAGCACCCCCAGCCCGCCGGGCGGCGGCTCCCGTCGACGCCGATCCCGCCGACGCCGACATCCCGAAAAACGGGAAAAGAACCTTTGAGAAATGGAGGAAATGCAAGCGTGGCGTCAATTTGTTGAATATCTGAAAGAATTTGTGGGGAGACCTCAGGCCAGGGCCTGCCCTACGAATCCTCGTGAGCGGCCGCGTTAGAATGACGCGTGGCCAAAGCCAAGACCCGACTCCCTGACGAAGCCGATCTGCTCAGTGTGGATCGCGATGCGATGCGACCGCTGGCCGAGCGCGTGCGCCCGCGCACGCTGGACGAGATGGTCGGCCAGCGCCGGTTGCTGGCGCCGGGGACCGCGCTGCGCCGCGCGGTGGAATCCGGGCATGTGCATTCGATGATCCTGTGGGGGCCGCCGGGCTGCGGCAAGACCACGCTGGCGCTGCTGCTGGCGCAGTACGCCGACGCCGAGTTCAAGGCGATTTCCGCGGTGCTGTCCGGTTTGCCGGAGGTGCGGCTGGTGCTGGCCGAAGCCGCGCAGCGATTCGCCGGCGGGCGCCGCACGGTGCTGTTCGTCGATGAGGTGCACCGCTTCAACAAGACCCAGCAGGATGCCTTCCTGCCGCATATCGAACGCGGCACCATCCTCTTTGTCGGCGCCACCACCGAGAATCCTTCGTTCGAACTGAATTCGGCGCTGTTGTCGCGTTGCCGCGTGCATGTGATGGAGGCCGTTTCCGGCGAGGACATCCGGGCCGCGCTGCAACGCGCGCTGGAGGACGAGGAGCGCGGACTGGGCGGGCAGGGCCTGAAGGTTTCCGACGAAGCGTTGGGCGAGATTGCCGGCGCTGCCGATGGCGATGTCCGCCGCGCATTGACGTTGCTGGAAATCGCCGCCGAACTGGCGGCCGACGAGGGCAACGAAATCACCGCGCAGACGCTGGTGCAGGTGCTGGCCGACCGCACCCGCCGTTTCGACAAGGGTGGCGAGCAGTTCTACGATCAGATCTCGGCGCTGCACAAGTCGGTGCGCAGTTCCAATCCCGATGCCGCGCTGTACTGGCTGACGCGGATGCTCGATGGCGGCTGCGATCCGGTGTATCTGGCGCGGCGGATGACCCGGATGGCGGTCGAGGATGTCGGCCTGGCCGATCCGCGCGCCCTGCAGATGGCGATCGAGGCCTGGGATACCTACGAGCGCCTGGGCAGCCCCGAAGGCGACCTGGCATTGGCGCAGCTGGTCATCTATCTGGCCAGCACCGCCAAGTCCAATGCCGGCTACAAGGCCTTCGGCGCGGCCAAGCGCGACGTGCGCGAATACGGCACCCAGGAAGTGCCGATGCATCTGCGCAACGCGCCGACCAAGCTGATGAAGGAACTCGGCTACGGCACCGGCTACCAGTACGACCACGACAGCGCCGGCGGCATCGCACTGGACCAGACCGCGTTTCCCGATGCGATGGGCGAGCGGGTCTATTACGAACCGGTCGAGCGCGGCATGGAGATCAAGCTGAAGGAAAAACTGGACCGCCTGCGCGAGGCCAGGCGCAATGCCCAATCCGGAAAACCGCGCAAGGGATGAGCGGCCTCTGGCTGCAATGGCTGATGGTGGCGGCCGGCGGTGCGGTCGGCGGTGCGTTGCGCTACTCGGTGTCCGGCTGGTTTGCCCGGCGCATCGGTGAGACCTTTCCGTGGGGAACCCTGATCGTCAACGCCAGCGGCGCGGGCCTGCTGGGCGCGCTGATGGGCGGGTTGGCGACAGGCTCCCCCGCCACCGACGGTCTGTGGTTGCTGTTGGCAGTAGGCGCCATCGGCAGCTACACCACGGTTTCATCGCTGAGCTTGCAGACGTTGCTGCTGCTCAAGGACCGGCAACGGCCGCGTGCGCTTGCCTACCTGGGCTTGTCGCTGTTCGCCGGCCTGGGCGCAGGCGCGCTGGGTCTGTGGCTGGGCGGCTTGTGAGCGGTCCGCGCCTACCGATGGTCGCGTGGGTGGCGCTGGGCAGCGCACTGGGCGCGTCGGCACGCTGGGGGCTGGGCCACCTGCTGGGAACCTCCGCGCAGGTGGGCTTCCCGTGGGGCACGCTGGCGATCAACATCATCGGCTCGGCGTTGATTGGCTGCTACGCTGCCATCGTGTCCGCCGACGGCAGGTGGCTTGCTTCGCCACAGCAGCGGAATTTCGTGATGGCCGGTTTCTGCGGCGGCTTCACCACGTTTTCGTTGTTTACCGCAGAAGTATTGGCCAGCATCGCCAGCGGAAAGCCGCTGCTGGCCGCTGCCATCATCGTGTTGTCCGTGCCGGCCTGGCTGGTTGGCGTCTGGGGTGGTTATCTGGCTGGCCAGTATTTCAACCGGGTTGGTCCGCGTCATCGAGGAGATCTGCCATGAATCTGCCAGAGTCGGCCATGCTGCTGCGAATCCACATCGGCGAAAGCGATCGGTACGGCGATCGCCCGCTCTACGAGGCCATCGTGCTGAAAGCCCGCGAACAGCAGATGGCCGGCGCCACGGTGCTGCGCGGACCGATGGGGTTCGGACGATCCAGCCGTCTGCATACGGCCAAGATCCTGCGGCTTTCCGAGGATCTGCCGATCGTGGTGGAACTGATCGATTCGGAAGAGAGCATCCGCCGTTTCCTGCCGCTGCTGCAGGACATGGTCGGCAGCGGCCTGGTCACGCTGGAAAAGGTCCAGGTGATCAGCTACGGCGATGCGCAGCAGCCATAGGCGGACGGTCGCCGGAATACCGGGCCGCACCTCCCCGTGAACATCAATACCGGGTAACGACAACTATGTAGGCCACTGTTTTCGGTGCGTTTTTTCCGATGCAGACGAGCGGTTTCTGTTTAACGAATTTCAAACAATTCTCCCTCGGTCGGATAACAAAGGCCGTGCAAATGTGACGCGCGTCTTATTTTCTGGGCCTCCCCTGGGCTCCGGGAAGACGCGCAGGAGAATAAACATGTGCATTAGAAAAACGCTGATTGCATCCGCGGTGCTGGTGGGACTCGGTCTGACGGGACAGGCATTCGCGCAGGCAACCAATACGGAAAACGGGCCAGGTGCAGATACGCTGACGGCCATCGATCTCGAACTCACGTTTACCAATACGGACAGTAGCGACAACAGCGACAACAGTACGCACGACGGCGACAACCGCGACAACCGCGGCCGAGCCAACGCCGATGGCTTCGGCACCGCGGCCGCCAACAACGGCGGAACCGCAACATCCAGCTTCTCCAATTCTTTCAACCACAGCAAAGCGGTTGCGGAGACCACGCTGAGCGGCAGCGTATCGGGCATCACGGTCCATGACATCGGCAACGTCGCCAACAACTGGGGCGACGCCAGCGGTGGCAGGGGTGGACAGGGGGGTGATGGCTACGGTGGCGACGGCTACGGTGGCGACGGCTACGGCGGCAATGGCGGAGATGGCGGCAACGGCGGCAACGGCGGTAATGGCGGCTCGGCCAACAACGGCAGCGCCATGGCCGGCGATTCCAGCAACGGCAGCGCTTCGATCGGCGACGCTGTCGCCGGTAACGGCGGCCGTGGCGGCGACTCCGAACGCAATCGCGGCGGACGCGGCGGCGATGCCGTCGGTGTTGGCGGAGCGGCCGGCGGCCTGAGCGCTGCGGCCGGTGGCGACGGCAGCAGCGGCAGCAGCGATGCGGGCGCGCTGGATGCGGCGGCCGGCGGCGATGCGAGCACCGGCAATGGCTTCGTCCTGGGCAACGCGGATGCGGCCGGCGGCGACGGCACCTCCGGCGGTGCCAGTGCGACCGGCGGCGCCTCCAGCGGAACCGGTGGCGACGGCACGGCCGGTTCGGCCACTGCCAGCGGCGGTGCCGGCAGCGGCAACGGCGGCGAGGGCGGTGCCCTGGCCAGTACCGGTGGCGACGGCGGCGATGGCGGTTCGGCCAGCAACGGCGATGCCAGCAATGGCAGCGCTTCGTCGATGGCATCGAATGGCAGCGCCAATGCCGGCGATGGCGCGGTAGGTGCGGTCGGTGCCGACGGCGGTGTGGGCGGCGACGGCAACGGCGGCGTCGGCAATGGTGGCGTCGGCAACGGTGCGACCGGCGGAGCCGGCGGCAACGGCGGTACGGTTGGCAACAGCGCCGGTGTGTTCGACATGTCGAGCAACATGACCAGCGTCGGCCAGTCGGCCGCGGGCATCATGGTCGCCGCGCAGAACAGCGGATTCGCTTCGCTGATCCAGCAGGGCGTCACCGTGCAGGCCAACCTGACCGTAGGACCGTAAAGCGTCCGCGCTGCGCCGGGCTGAGGTTTCATCCCGGCGCATCACATGCGAAGGGGCGGCGGTCCAGCGGATGGGCTGCCGCCCCGGCAGCGTGGCACCGCAGGGAAGGGAGAAGATCATGCGTAGCCATTCATCGGGCATGCCGCGGGCGACCGCGGCCGCCTTGCTGTTCGCCGTTGCCGCGGTAGCGGCGGCAAGCGAAGCCGGGCAGCAGCCAATCGATAATTTTCTGACGTTTACGGCATCACCCGTCGAAATCCAGGCATCTTTGCCGCCGGCGGACGACAGGCTGGCGGCCTCGGCATTCGGGACTCCGTTGGATGCGGTTCGTCTGCATCAACTGCGCGGCGGCGACAGCCAGGTGAACAACGACATCCTGGTGGACGGTGCGGTCAACGACAACACCGCCGACCGAATCGTCAGCGGCGCCAACACCATCAATGGCGGTTCGTTCGCCAATGCCAGCGGCATCAACACGGTGATCCAGAACACCGGCAGCAACGTGCTGATCCAGAACGCGATGATCGTCAACGTGCAGTTCGCGGACCCGGGCCCGTGAAACGCGCCGCGTCGGTCGCCGCCGCGGTTGCCGGCCTGGTATTGGGGCTGGCGCCGGTGCTGGCCTGCGCCGCGGATATCCGCGTGCCGCACGGCGGCAGCTACCGGCTGGCGGTGACCAGCCTGAAACAGGCGCGCTTTGCCACCACCATTCCCCAGCAATACGACTTCAGCTGCGGCTCCGCGGCCACCGCCACGTTGCTGACCTACCAGTACGGGCTGGCGGTCAGCGAGGCCGACGTGTTCGTGCAGATGTACAACAACGGCGACCAGAGCAAGATCCGGCGCGAAGGATTCTCGCTGCTGGACATGCGCCGCTACCTGAATTCCAAGGGCTTCGAGGCCGACGGTTTCGAACTGCCGCTGGACAAGCTGCTGGAAGAAGGGCTGCCGGCGATCGTGCTGCTCAACGATCGCGGCTACCGCCATTTCGTGGTGGTCAAGGGGCTGCGCAACGGCCGCGTGCTGTTGGGCGACCCGGCGCGCGGCACCCGGGCGATGCCGCGTTCGCGTTTCGAGGCGTTATGGGACAACCGCGTGCTGTTTGTCGTGCACAACCGGCGCGAGATGGCGCGGTTCAATCACGTCAGCGACTGGCGTACCGCACCGCCGGCGCCGCTGGACATGGGCATCCAGCGCGACGGACTGCGCAATATCGCCATGCCCAAGCGCGGGCCGGGAGACATCTGAAGCCATGGACATCCGAGGACTCTCTTCGGCGCTCTTCATCTGCCTGGCGATGTCGCTGCCGATGGCCGGTGCCGCCTTCGCGCAGCAAGCGCCGGTTTCCGTGCCGGCTCCGGCGCCGTTGGGCAACGAATGGACAGCGATCGACCCGGCCCGGTTGGAACGGATGCGCGGCGGCTTCGAACTTCCATCAGGATTGTCGCTGTCGTTCGGCATCGAACGCGTGGTCTACGTCAACGGCCAACTGGTCGCCAGCGTGGTGGTCAATATTCCGGACATTGCGCGCATGACTGCCGAGCAGGCCCAGCATCTGGCCGATTTCAAGCGCGGCATGACCGTGCAGATCGGCGGCGGCAACCATTTCGACGCCAGCGGCGCCGGCTCCGGCGCGCTGGTGATCCAGAACACCCTCAACGACCAGGATATCCGCGCAGCCACCCGGCTGAGCATCGGCGTGGACACTCTGGGCGCGTTCCAGAACCTCAATACTTTTTCCGCGCTGGGCGATGCGCTGAACGGCGCGCCCGGTTCGCCGTGAACCGATGATGGCTTTATGAGGAATCGCCAATGAAAAGGACGTCGATTGCCGCGCTGTCGCATATGGCGCTGGCTCCCTGTCTGGGCATGGCGCTGGCCGGGCCGGTGCTGGCGCAGGAAGTCCTGCCGCAGGTGGATGCCGAGGGCGCTCGCCTGGATGCCCTGCAGCGGGAAATCAACCAGCAGACCGCGCAACTGCAGCAGATGCGGCAGTCGCTGGAACAACAGCAGCAACGCATCTCGCAATTGCAGCAGGCATTGAACGAGGAACTGCTGGCCAATGCGCGCGCGCGTGGCGCAACGGCTACGCCGTTGGCGCCGTTGCTGGCGCAGCAATCAGGCGGCCAAGCGGTGGCGCCGCCACAAGCGCCACAGCCATCGCAACAACCGCAACCGGTAGGGCAGGCGCCTGAGTCGGATTCGCGCCCGCCGGAAGTCGCGCAGATCTTCGACCAGCCAGGCGTGCTGACGCCGCGCGGAAAATTCGTGCTGGAACCCTCCCTGCAGTACGGCTATTCGGCCAACGACCGCGTCGCGTTGGTCGGTTACACCATCATCCCGGCGCTGCTGATCGGGCTGATCGACGTGCGCCAGGTCAAGACCACCACTGCCACGGCTACGTTGACCGCACGCTACGGACTGAACAACCGGTTCGAGCTGGAAGCCAAGCTGCCCTATGTGTACGTCAACAGCGATACGGTCAGTCGCGAAATCTTCACCGGTTCTGCGGTCGACAACGTCTTCAACGCCAACGGCAACGGCATCGGCGACGCGGAAGTCACCGCCCGTTACCAGATCAATCGCGGCGGGCCGGACAAGCCGTTCTTCGTCGGTTGGCTGCGCTACAAGAGCCGTACCGGCAAGGACCTGTTCGAAGTGGTCACCGACTGCGTGACCCGCTGCGTGGCCAATACCACCGGCACCGGCCTGCCGCTGGAACTGCCCACCGGCACCGGTTTCGAGGCCATCCAGCCGGGCCTGACCTGGCTGTATCCGTCGGACCCGGTGGTGTTCTTCGGCAGCCTCAGCTACCTGCACAACTTCAAGCGCAGCAACGTCTCGCGCACGCTGCTGGGCGGGGTGACGGAATCGCTGGGCGAGGTCGAGGCCGGCGACATCATCGGCTTCAACCTGGGCATGGGACTGGCGCTCAACGAGAAGGCCGCCATCAGCCTGGGCTACGACCAGAACATCGTCGGCAAGACCAAGCAGAACGGCGAGGAAGTCGCCGGTGCGGTCCGTGTCACCCTGGGAACGCTGCTGCTGGGCGGCACTTACCGCTTCAACGAAAAGGTGTCGCTGAATGTCGCGCTGGGCGTTGGGGTGACCCGCGATACGCCGGATGTGACCTTCACCGCGCGGGTGCCGGTGACGTTCTGAGAGGCTGGCCGGTTTCGGCCAGTGCCAGTGCGGGGTAGGTAGTGGCCAGCTGGATCATCAGTCGCGCCAGTGTCACCACATCCTGATCGTTGTGCTGCAGCACGCGGCACAAGTTGCGCGCCGAACCGCCGCGCAGATAATCCAGCCATGCCGCCGGCGCCTGCGAGCCCGGCAGATCGTCTTCGCGGACGATTTGCAGCAGCTGCCGTTCGATGGTGGCAAGCCGGCAGTTTTCCCATACGCCGCGGTAGCGGCGGCGGGTCGGATACAACAGGTCCACATGGGTCAGCCCCGCCAGCGGATTGTCCATCCGGCACAGCCGGTAGCGCGTGGCCAGCAGCGGGGCGTCGTAGCTTTTGCCGTTGTAGCTGGCAAGCATGGTGTCCGGCGTCAGCCAGTCGCGGAACAGCTCCAGCATCGCCCGCTCGCCGGACATTGCGGTCAGGTACAACTGGCGGATGCGCAACTCGTCCGCGACCCAGTCGGCCGCGCCGATCATGAAGGCACGGGTGCCGGTGCCGCCGGCCAGGCCGGTGGTCTCGGTGTCGAAGAAAAGCAGCCGCTGGGTATCGATGGCATCGCGGCGGTCGAAGGCGCCATCCAGCAGCGCCGGAACATCCGCAGCGGGCAAGGTCCGCTGCACCAGTCGCACCGCCGGCGCGATTTCGATGCCGGGCAGTTCGCGTTCGGCCGCGCCGGCGCGCACCGTCGGCGTTGCCGGGCGTGCCCGCAGCAGGCGCCGCAGCATTTCCAGCGAAGTTTCGCCGCCTGCCGCGGCAACGGGAGCGACAGCCGGTGCAACACCGCCGGCCTGCGCCTTCAGCCGTTGCAGTCGTGCCAGCGACAGGCTCATGCGCTTCTCAATGCCGCCAGCACCTGCAGTGCGATCTGCCGCGGCGTGATCGCGGCATCCTCGTCGGCCGCCAGCACCGGCCCCACGCAGGCCGGGCAACCGGCCCTGCAGTCGCAGCGCTGCACCAGTTCGGCGGCGTGTTGCAGCAGTTCCTGTTGGCGCCGCCACAGCGGTTCGCTCAGGCCGACGCCGCCGGGGAAGTTGTCGTACAGGTAAATCGTCGGCACGAAGCGGTCGCCTTGCTCGGGATCGAGCAGGCTGCCGTCGGCGCTGCGCAGCTGGCCGCGGCCGCGGCCATCGGCGGTGGCGAACCAGGCGCCGTTGCCGTCGCCGACGGCCTTCTGCAGATCCGCCGCATCGGCCATCACCGCCACCTTGGCCACCACCTGCAGCGCGTAGCCGGCGCCGAGGAAGCCATCCAGCGCCTGCTGTCGCGAATCGAACAGCGCGGCCAACCGGTCCTGCGGCAGCTGCCACCAGACGCTGGTGGTGTGCAGTTCCTGGTCCGGCAACGTCACCGGGCCGTAGCCGATGTTCTCGTGCGTGTAGTAGCGGATCTTCTTGTAGCCGGCCACGCGCCGGACCACGTGCACTTCGCCGTGATGGCAGGTGCCGTCGCCGGCGATGGCGCCGTCGAAGCGCTCCAGCACCTTCAGCTTGCTGTAATCGATGGCGTCGGTGTAGTAGTCCGCGTGGGTGCGGGTGACATAGGCCTTGCGGCCTTCCCAGTCCAGCCGTTCGACCTGGAACGGCAGCGACTGCACCATGTAGATGGCGCCTTCGTACAAGGTCAGCGGCGCGGAGGTGAAGTCGACCTCGGCGATGATGGTCTGCCGGCCATCGCTGCGATCGACGACGACGAAGTTGCCGTCGGCCACCGAGCGCAGGCTGACCGCGTTGGCCGGGTAGCTGTCGGCCACCCATTCCCAGCGCTGGTTCTCGGCATGCACCACGCCGTCTTCGGCCAGCAGTTGCAGGTACACCTCGGGATCGACCGGGCCGAAGCGCTCGCCCTGCTGGAACGCCAGTTCGAACGCGGCGCAGCGGATGTGATCGAGCAGGATCACCGGCTGATCGGCATGGATGCGCGCGTGCTCGGGCGAGGCGGCGGCGAAGAACTCCGGATGGCGGACGATGTACTGATCCAGCGGGTCCGAACTGGCCACCAGCACGCCCAGCGATGGCTGCTGGCGGCGGCCGGCGCGGCCGACCCGTTGCCAGGTGGCGGCGATGGAGCCGGGATAGCCGTTCAGCACCACCACGTCCAGGCTGCCGATGTCCACGCCCAGTTCCAGCGCCGAGGTCGCAACGATGCCATCGATGCTGCCGGCGCGCATCGCCCGTTCGGCCTCGCGCCGCTCCGTGGGCAGATAGCCGCCGCGGTAGCTGCGGATGCGTGCCGGCTTGCGCGGGTCGTGATCGAAGACGTCCTTCAGGTATTTGGTCAGCACTTCCACCATCAGCCGCGACTGCGCGAATACCAGCGTCTTCAGGCCGCTGCGGATCGCCAGCCGCGCGATCAGGTTGCTTTGCGAACGCGCCGAGGCGCGCAGGCCCAGATCCGGATTGACTACCGGCGGGTTCCACAGCAACAGATGCTTGTCGCCGGTCGGCGCGCCCGACTCGGTGATGGCGGTGACCTCGCGTTCGATCAGCGCCTCGGCGTGCGCCTGCGGATTGCCGATGGTGGCCGAGCACAGGATGAACTGCGGCCGCGAGCCGTAGAACGCGCAGACGCGTTGCAGCCGCCGCAGCACGTTGGCCACATGCGAACCGAACACGCCGCGGTAGGTATGCACTTCGTCGATCACCACATAGCGCAGGTTCTCGAAGAACTGCGCCCACTTGGTGTGGTGGGGCAGGATGCCCTGGTGCAGCATGTCCGGGTTGCTGACCACGATATCGCCGTGCAGGCGGATGGCCTGGCGGGCATCGCCGGGCGTATCGCCATCGAAGGTGAAGCTGCGCACGCCAAGCCCGCCGGCCTGGTTGAGCTCCAGCAGTTCGGCCACCTGGTCCTGCGCCAGCGCCTTGGTCGGGAACAGGAACAAGGCCTTGGATTGGCGGCTCATCGTCGCGGCCAGCACCGGCAGCAGATAGCACAGGCTTTTGCCGGAGGCGGTGGCGGTGGCGATTGCAACGTCTTCGCCGCGCTGCACCGCGTCCCAGGCCTGGCCCTGGTGCGAGTACAACTGCTCGATGCCGCGGCTGCGCAGCGCCTGTGCGATCTGCGGCGGCAGCGCCGCCGGCAGCGGCACCCTCCGCGCCGGCCGCCCCGGCAGCAGTTGGCTGCCGGTCACGCGTGAAACGAATTTGCGTTCCAGTTGCGCGGACAGCCGGGCGCCGTCCAGCCGGGCCGGCAATGTTTCGGTTTCGGCTTCGAACAGGCGGGCAGGACCAGGCGCAGGCATCGGCAAACTCCACAGGCAGCGCCGTGTTGTACGGGCTGGCGGTCTCAGCGGGTGAGACCGCGCGAACCCTCAAGACGGGCATTGCGATATTCTTTGCGCTCCGCCGCCGTGCGACCGTGGCTGCCGGATCCTGCCTTTCGCCTCAGGAGAACCTGTTTGCTGGCCATTCGCATTCGGCGCTCAAGCCGATATCGCCTGATTGGGCTTGCGCTGTTTTTTGCCGCCATCTCGCCGGCGGCAGCCATGAACGCCGCTGCCGAAGCCGCCAGTACCGCACAGGTCAGCACCGATGATGTGACGCGCTTCTTCCGGGTCTACGATGCCGCCAACGGCAAGCCCTCGGTCGTGCAATTGCAGACGCAATATATTGAAGCCGGCAGCGCCGGCCTGCGTCAGTTCGCGGCCTTGCGCATCGGTTCCGCGGAAAGGCTGGCGCAGAAGATCGCCGCCGACCCTGCAATGTTCGAGGATGCGCGCCGCTGCGCCAGCGCGCTGCCAGAAATCCGCAACCGCATCGGAGCATCGCTGGACAAGCTGGCGGGACTTTATCCGGCAGCCTCTTTTCCGCCGGTCACCGTGCTGATAGGACGCGGCACCACCGGCGGCGTGACCACGCCGGCCGGCGTGATCATCGGGTTGGAAATGTTGTGCAGGGCCGACTGGCTGCAAGCCGATGTCAGCGACCGTTTTGTCCATCTGGCCACGCACGAGTACGTGCATGTCCAGCAACCTGGCGCCGCGGTCGATACGCCCGATGCGAGCCTGTTGTATCAGGCCCTGCTGGAAGGCGGCGCGGAATTGGTCGGCGAGCTGATTTCCGGCCAGGTGGCCAACATCCATTTGCACCGATGGGCTCAGGGGCGCGAGTGCGCCATCGAACGAGAATTCCAGGCCGATGCAGATGCCACCGATCTGTCGCGCTGGCTCTACAACGGCCGGGGCGATGCCGAGCGTCCCGGCGATCTTGGCTACTGGGCGGGTTACCGCGTAGTGAGTGCCTACTATGCGCAGGCAAAGGACAAGACCCAGGCCATTGCCGACATCCTCGACGTCACCCCGGAAAATGCCAGGCAACTGCTTCAGGCCAGCGGCTGGCAACCGGCGTGTCCGCCATAGGGATCGAAGGCACCGCGTGCCATTGCACGATGCTTGCGGAAGGCTTGCACCACGGGGCGATCTGGTCGTTCAAGCCACAGATGCCTTCGTGTCCACGGCTGGCTCGCCCTGGCAGCTGGCGAGCCAGTGCCTGAACTTCTGCATCGCCGGCGTTTCGGCCTTCGAACGCAATCGGGTCAGCCAATAGCGTCCGACATCGACCTCGGTATCGAACAGCCGCACCAGCCGCTGCGCGGACAGATCCTGCTCGAACATCGCAAACGGCAGCAGCGCCACGCCGGCGCCGGATGCGGCGGCGCTGGCGATGGCCAGCGACGAATCGAACATCGGCCCGCGCGCGCCGAAGTGCGGCAGGCCCGCCGCATCGCACCAGCGCGGCCATTCGTCCGGGCGGTAGGAGCGCAACAGCGGCACGCCGGCCAGGTCGCCGGGCTGGCGCAGGCGCCGGGCCAATGCCGGCGAGCACAGCGGCGTGAACGGCGCCGCCGCGATCTCCGTCGCCTCGCATCCCTGCCAGACGCCATCGCCAAAACGGATGGCGAAGTCCAGCCCTTCGCCGGCCAGATCGATGCGGTTGTTGTTGGTCAGCAGCCGCAGGTCCACCGTGGGGTGGGCGGAAGCGAAATCGTCCAGGCGCGGCAGCAGCCAACCGGTGGCGAAGGTGGCGACGACGCTGATGGTCAGCACTTCATGAAAGCGCCCGCCGGCAAACCGGTCCAGGCTGGCGCCGATGCGGTCGAAGGCCTCGTTGAGCACCGGGAACAATGCTGCACCTTCATCGGTCAGCGCCACCCCGCGCGGCAGCCGCCGGAACAGCACCACGCCCAGGCGCGCTTCCAGTCCCTTGATCTGATGGCTCAATGCGGCCTGGCTGACGCACAGCTCCAGTGCCGCACGGGTGAAATTGAGGTGCCGGGCGGAGGCCTCGAAGGCGCGCAGGGCGTTGAGCGGCAGTTGCGGACGAACCATTTCAGCAATTAGTAAAATTTATGGCTTGGATTAAATATCCTCGTTTGTGGACGAGCGTCAAGCGGCCAATACTCGCCTGAAACAGGAGGCACGACATGATTGAACGACGGGATTTTCTGCGCGCGGCCATCGCCGCGTTGGCGTTGGCTGGATTCGGCGCAAAGGCAGGCGCAGCCAGGGAAAAGGACGGGTCGGCATTGCCGAAGCGGCTGCGCGCCATCGAGAAGGACAGCGGCGGCCGGCTGGGCGTGGCGGTGCTGGACAGCGGCAGCGGCCAGCAGGCGAACTGGCGCGGCGATGAGCGCTTTGCGATGTGCAGCACCTTCAAATTTCTATTGGCTGCCGCCGTGCTGGCGCGGGTCGAGAAGGGCGAAGAGGCGCTGGAACGGCGGATACCGATTCTGGCCTCGGACCTGGTCAGCCATTCGCCGGTGACCGAAAAGCTGGTCGGCGGCGAAGGCGCCAGCATCGCCCAGTTGTGCGAGGCGACGATGATCGTCAGCGACAACGCCGCCGCCAACCTGTTGTTGCCGCTGGTGGGCGGACCGGAGGGCCTGACCCGATTCGTGCGCACGCTGGGCGACACCCGCACCCGGTTGGACCGCACCGAGCCCAGCCTCAACAGCGCCATTCCGGGCGACCCGCGCGATACCACCACGCCGCTGGCCATGCTGCACAGCATGCAGCGGCTGCTGCTGGGCGATGCGCTTGCCGATGCATCGCGTCAGCAACTGCTGGTATGGCTGCGCGGCAACCTCACCGGCGACAACCGCCTGCGCGCCGGGTTGCCGGCCGGATGGCAGGCCGGCGACAAGACCGGCACCGCCAACAACGGCAGCAACGGCACCAGCAACGACATCGCCATCCTGTGGCCGCCGGGCAGGGCGCCACTGCTGCTGACCTGCTACCTGACCGAGTCGCCGCTGGCCTCTGCAGCGCGCGACGGCATCCACAAGGCCGTCGCCGCGGCAGTGGTGGAGGCGGTCGCATGAGCCACCGGCGTGATCAGATCCTGGGAGCCTCCTCTGCGCGGCTTATGCCGGATGTGCGGATGGGCGCGTCGATCCACGGTTGCATTGCCGCAAGCAGGTTGCCCTGTGCGGCGGAGAACTGCATCGGTCCGCCAGCGGGCGCCGGTGCCTGCCAGGTGGGATAGCGCGCAGGGGTGGCCGCATCGGCAACGTTGTTGGCCAGGGCCGCCAGGCGTGGATGCGGCTGGATGGCCGTCAGCGAGGTATGGCGAACGCCATGGGCGAGGGCATCGGCCACCAGCGATTCGGGCATTCCGCGTTCGCGCCAGCGTTCGGCCAGGCGGCTGCGCTCGGATGGCGTGACCGGCGAACCGCGCTCGCTGGCCAGCAGGACCGAGCCGCGCAGGCAGCCTTCGGCCAGGCACATCGCAATCTCGCGCGCATGCTCGCGCGCTTCGGTGCTGGACAACGGGCAGCCCAGGTAGCGCATGGCATCGGTCAGGCCGATCACGCCGATCGACAGGGCAACCGGCAGGCGTGCGGAGGAAAACAGCGTTAGCGCGTTGTCCAGAAGATGCACCGCCAGCCCGGCCGTTGCCATGAAGCTGTCCCGATCGAACCGGGCAAGGCCGGTGAGCGGCGAGGACACGAACGCGGCGACGTTCAGCACGGCGGCAGGACTGTCCAGCTCTTCGATACGCGTGTCGGTGCCGGCGTACTGCAGCAGGCGCTCATCGGGCAGCAGCGACCAGCGGCAGAAGGCGTTGACGAGGTGGCGCACCAGCAGCGGAGAGAACGGACCCTCCACGACGGCCAGCGCGTTGGCCACGCGCCACCATGTGGCATCGATGTCCAGATCGCGCAGGCCGCTGCCGTCGCGCCACCGGAACCACGAATCCCAGGCTTCCACCGCGGCCGGATCGGTGAATCGGGTGGTCGGCAACATGCGTGAACTCGGCGAAACGGGTCGCGCCGTAGTGTGTTGGCCCCCGGTGGCGGCTTTATTGATCGGCGTCAACATGCCTGCGCTTTGTTACACAGTGTTACCAAGTGTTGCGCAACTATCGTCGTGGGAACGCCTACCGCGGTTACCGTGGCTGGCATTCCCGCCGCAGGCCGACAATCATGTTCGACGCAGCCGAAAGCCCTACCGAATCCGCGCCGTCCCCGCTGCTGTGCGCCGGCGGTTCGCAGCCTGCCACCAGCCACCGCCTGGAATCCCTGCTCAGCGGCCTGCCGCTGCAGCGCCGGCGCCTGCGCAGCCGCCAGTACGTTTTTCATGCCGGCCAGCCCAGGCAGCACCTGTACCTGGTGCACGCCGGCTTCTTCAAGACCTGCCTGGGCAGCGAGGACGGGCGGGAGAGGATCACCGGCTTCCGGATGCGCGGCGATCTGCTGGGTATCGATTCGCTGGACCTGGCGAGCCACAGCTGCGACGCGGTGGCGCTGGATTTCGGCGAAGTCTGGGAGATCCCGGTCGCCCAGTTGCAGAACGGACTGCCCGGTTTCCAGGAATGCCTGACCGCGGCGCTGGCCAATGAAATCCGGCGCGACTGGAGCTGGATGCTGGCGCTGGCCACCTTGAATGCCGAACAGCGTGTGGTCACCTTCCTGCTGGATTTTGCGGTTCAGATGGAACGGTTGGGCTTCAGCCCGCGGTGCCTGCTGCTGCGGATGTCGCGTGCCGACCTGGCCAATTTCCTGTCGCTGCAACTGGAAACGGTTGCCCGGGTGCTGTCGCGGTTGCAGGGCAGGGGATTGATTGACGTGGCCAGGCGCGAAATCCGTATCGAGGATCGCGCCGGCATGCTGGCGCTGCTGTCGGGCCTGCACTGACGCCGGGCCGGATAGATTGTTGTAATCACTCCGGCACCAGCACGGCGGCTCCCTGGAAACGGCCGGCGCGCAGTTCGGCCAGGGCCAGGTTGGCGTCCTGCAGCCGGAACCGCCGGACCTGGGTATGCACGTCGGCGCGGCCGGCCGCTTCGAAAAAGCCCGCGGCGTCTTCACGGGTCAGGTTGGCCACCGAGACCAGTTGCCGTTCGCCCCACAGCAGGCGGTAGGGAAAAGCGGGGATATCGCTCATGTGGATGCCGGCGCATACCACCCGGCCGCCCTTGCGCACCGCGGCCAGAGCGACCGGAACCAGTGCGCCGACCGGCGCGAACAGAATGGCCGCGTCCAGGCTGACGGGCGCGGCCTGATCGGAACCGCCGGCCCAGCAGGCTCCCAGCGAGCGCGCGAAGGCCTGGCTGTCCAGATCGCCCGGGCGGGTGAACGCATGGACCTGGCAACCCTGCCAGCGGGCGATCTGGGTTGCGATGTGCGCGGCCGCGCCAAAGCCGAAGATTCCCAGGCGCTGGCATGCGCCCGCGGCGCGCAGCGCACGCCAGCCGATCAGTCCGGCACACAGCAGCGGCGCGGCTGCCACCGGGTCGCTCCAGCGCGCATCAAGCGCAATGCAGTAGTCGGCCGCGGCCACGACGTGGGTGGCGTAGCCGCCGTCGTGCGTACAGCCGGTGAATTCGGGCTGATCGCAGAGGTTTTCCTGGCCGTGGCCGCAGAAAAAACAGTGCCCGCAAGTGTGGCCCAGCCACGGTATTCCGACCCGCATGCCAAGCGTAAGCCGGGGCGTTGCCGGTCCCAGCGCCTCGACGATGCCGACGATTTCGTGCCCCGGCACGATCGGGTAGCGGGCCTGGGCAAGTTCGCCATCGAGCAGATGCAGATCGGTGCGGCAGACGCCGCAGGCCTCCACCCGTACCCGCACCTGGCCAGCGCCGGGGACCGGGAGCGGGCGCCGGGTCGGAACCAGCGCCGAACCGGCATGCGGCAGCAGCATCACCAGATTTTCGTCACCCATGGTAGGCCAACCCCAGCGCCGCGCGTCTGCCGGCGATGGCCGGTGCGCTGCTGCGCATCGGTTGCTTACAGGCCGGCAGGACGGGTGTCCGGCAGTTCATGCGCCATCCAGCGTCCGGCGACTTCCCGCGGCCCCGTCGCAGCGGTACGGTCCGGATGGTTTCCATGGTGGGCGCATGGCGGGCAGACATTCGACTGAACCTTGCTTCTCGGCGGTGCGATGCCACATCAAGTGTCGCGGGTAAACGGACAGGAACCTTGATGCAGATCAACGGGCGCTCCGGCAACCGGCGCATCGTAGCGACAGGGTGCGATGCGGCCATTGGCCGCAAAACGCAACAGGAGGTGCACCATGCCGCTACTGCCATTCCGGGACCGCGAAGAAGCCGCCCGTTATCTGTCCGAAGCGCTGTCCCGCTATCGCGGCCAGCACCCGATCGTGCTGGCCATCCCGCGCGGGGCGGTGCCGATGGCGCGGAGGGTCGCCGATGCGCTGGAAGGCGAACTGGACGTGGTGCTGGTACGCAAGCTGGGCGCTCCCGGGAATCCCGAACTGGCCATGGGATCGGTGGACGAGGCGGGCAGGGTGTGGCTGAACGACATCGCAGAGCGGATTGGCGGCAGCGATGCCTATGTCCGGCAAGAGACGCAGCGACAGCTGGCGTTGATCCGCGAACGCCGCCAGCGCTACGCGGCTGGCCAGCCCGGGCTGGATCTGGCCGGACGGATCGTCATCGTACTGGATGACGGGCTGGCCACCGGCGCCACGATGACCGCCGCGCTGCGCGCTGCCCGCAGCCAGCGGCCTGCGCGCCTGGTATGCGCGGTACCGGTGGCTGCGGCCGACAGCCTGGCCGAAGTGGCCGGCCTGGCCGACGAAGTGGTCTGCCTGGAGACGCCTTCCCCGTTCTATTCGGTAGGCCTGCACTACCGCCGTTTCGATCAGGTGACCGATGACGATGTGGCCAAGGCGCTCGGACCGGTGCGGACCGCAAACCCGGCCGCAACGGCGGCGCCCGGCTATCCGGTCCGGATTGCCTGCGCAACGGTAGCGATGGAAGGCGAGGTGCGTTCGCCGCCGTCGCCGCGCGGAATGATCGTCTTTGCGCACGGCAGCGGCAGCAGCCGGCACAGCCCGCGCAACCGCGCAGTGGCGGAGGCGTTGAACCGGCGGGGTTTTGCCACGTTGCTGTTCGATCTGCTGACGCCAGCGGAAGACCGCGACCCTGCGTGCCGCTTGGATATTCCGCTGTTGGCGCAAAGGCTGGACGCGGCGGTTGCCTGGGCGCAAGGCGAAGCGGCCCAGCGCGACATTCCGCTGGGATTGTTCGGCGCAAGCACCGGTGCCGGTGCGGCGATGGCGGTCGCGGCGGCCCGTCGCGGCGAGATTGCGGCGGTGGTTTCCCGCGGTGGCCGGCCGGACCTGGCCGGCCGGGCAACGTTGACGAATGTCAGGACGCCGACGCTGTTGATCGTAGGCGGCAACGACCCGGAAGCGCGTTCCTTGAACCGACTGGCGGAAGTCATGATGCGGCCGTGGGCGGTGATTGCCACCGTCCCCGGCGCCACCCATCTGTTCGAAGAACCTGGCGCGTTGGAGCAGGTGGCAAAGCTGGCAGCCGACTGGTTCGACCGCTGGTTCGCCAAGGACGCCATGCATGGGCGCGACAACGGGAACGCATCAGGGGCGCGATAGCCGCAGCTTCCACCTCCGCCATCGTTGCCGTTGCCGTTGCCGTTGCGTCAGCGGAACTCGAAGAGTTCGTGGCGAAGGCGGCTGTCCGGCACGCCGGTTTCCCGCATCAGCTCGCGCACTTGCCTGAGCAGGCCCCTGGGGCCGCAGAAACTGATTCGGACCTGCGCAGGCCCTGCCTGGGCAACGACCTCGGCGAAACGGTGACGGAACTCCGGCGCGCCGGGGCCGGTGGCGATGTTCGCCAACGCCACGCCGCGCCGGTCGGCCAATGCCTGCAGATCGATCGCCTCGGGCAGTTCGCGCCCGGGAGTGAAGAAGTGGAAGAACGTCACCTGGCCGGAGCGGCTGTCATTGGCCTCCTGCAGCCAGGCGAGAAAAGGCGTCACTCCCACCCCGCCGGCGATCCAGATCTCAGCGCCGCCGTCGGCCGTACGCTGAAAACGCCCGAACGGCGCATAGACCTCTGCCATCAACCCGGGCCCGGCTTCTTTCACCAGGCGCGCCGTGTAGTCGCCCAGCGAACGGATCATGAAGGCGATGCTGCCGTCCTCATTGGCGGCGCTTGCGATGGTGAAAGGATGCGGCTCGCGCAGGCCGTCGCGCTTGAAGGAAACAAACGCGAACTGGCCTGGAACGAAGGGGATCTTCCTGCCCACCGGCATGAGCTGGAGATGCACGGCGCTGGCATTGGCGGACACCGCCTGCAGGCGGTACTCGGCGTGCTGCGACAGCAGGGGATACAGCAGCAGCTTGTACGCGGCCGCAATCACGCCCAGGGCTGACAGCGCCGTCAGCCATATGCCCGCCGGGCTGACCAGCGCGATGGGCGATTTGAAGCTCAACCAGTGCGCGATGACTATCAGGAACAACGGCCCGGACAACTTGTGCCACCAGCGCCAGACGCGGTAGGGGATATTGCGGTTCAGCGCCAGCACGACGATGAGCATCAGCGCCACGAAGCTCAACTGCCTGACCAGCCGTGTTGCCGGGCCCAGGGTCACGATGGCCGCGGTCTGCCATTGCGCGTCCCCGGCCTTGAAGACGAAATGGATCGAGCCGAATACCAGCGCCCAGACGCCCAGCCATTTATGCGTTTCGTAGATCCTGTCCAGACCGCCGAAAACCGGCTCCATCCACTTCCAGCGCGCACCGAGTATGGCCGCCATCGCCATCAACGAAACCGCGGCCACGCCGGAACCAAGGCTGAGCGCTGCCGTGCTCCACCAGGTGCCGGCTGGTATCGCAGGCAGCAGCGCCGCGAAACTCGCCAGGACCAGGAAAACCACCAGCGGGCCGGTACCGAGTCTCAAGGGGCTTGCCGCAATCGATAAGTCCGTACCATTTTTCACGATGCTCCACCTTGCCTGTCGGCTGCTGCCGTCGCGTCGCAAAACGCGGTTGATCGCGTTCGGAGCGACAGCCGGAGGCCGCCCGCGCGGTTCCATGGGCCCAGTTTGCGCCAATGACCCGTTCTTTCATTGATCGCAGTCAATTGCCGGGACCGGTCAGGCGCCCGCAGCGGGCGCCGCTGCAACGGCGCTGGCGCGCAACGCATCTCATCCCAAAGGTCATAACACGCTCTATGCAAGCCCCGCCGTGCCGAACAGCTTGCCGATGCCTGCGGTAATCGCCATCGCCAGCGCGCCCCAGACCATTACCCTCAGCGCGCCGCGTACGATCGAGGCCCCGCCCATGCGGGCCGCAGCACCGCCCAGGATTGCCAGCAGCAGCAACGAAACCAGCGCGATGACCAGGGTGACGCTGCCAGTCCAGAATGCCGCCACCAGCAGCGGCGGCGCAGCTCCCACGCAGAACGACCCCGCCGATGCCAGCGCGGCCTGCAGCGGACGGGCCTGCGTGGCTTCGTGGATGCCCAGTTCATCGCGCAGATGCGCCCCAAGCGGGTCCGCCGCCGTCAGCTCCTTGGCCACATCCAGCGCCAGGGAAGGGCTGAGCCCGCGCTTTTCGTAGATTCCTGCCAGCTCCTGCAATTCGGCTTCCGGCTGGGTGGCCAGTTCGCGGCGTTCCTTTTCGGTGTCGGCGCGCTCGGTGTCCGATTGCGAACTGACGGAAACGTACTCGCCGGCGGCCATCGACAGCGAGCCGGCCACCAGGCCCGCCAACCCGGCGAGCAGCACGCTGCGTACGGACGCATCCGCCGCGGAGACGCCGACAATCAGGCTGCTGGTCGAGATCAAGCCGTCATTGGCGCCAAGGACGGCGGCGCGAAGCCACCCGATTCTCTGGTTCCTGTGCCGTTCTGTATGGCGCATGGCAAATTCCTGGCGGGCCGGTACGCGCGACCTGGCGTTGGCGAAAGCGCCGCACCGGTCGCCCCGGCTCCTGTTTACCCGATTCGTGCCGCTTGCGGCAGAGTGATTCTCAGTACCTGCCAGGCCTGGCGCCCGGGAACCGCCGAGCGCCACCGGAATCGCCCGGTCGCGGCAGCGCGTGCCTGCATGCAAATCATTGATCGAGCGGGCGCTAGGCCATTCGCCTTATGGCCTGGCAGGGGCCAGTCCTCCAAAGTCGGGCCGGTCCCTTCTCGTGGAGATTCCTCATGCTAACGTTGCCTGTCTACGATTGGCCTACCCGCATTTTCCATTGGCTGTTTGCGGCATTCTTCGTGACGGCCTTCGCCATCTCCAATCTGCTCGACGACGATTCAGCCGGATTCCCGCTGCATATGCTGGCGGGCATGGCGCTGTGCGGCGTGGTTCTGCTGCGGCTTGTCTGGTCCCTGGCAGGCACCCGTCATGCGCGACTCTCGGACCTCAAGCTGGGTCCGGCACAGCTGATGTCGTACCTGAAAGGAACGTTCGGCGGCACCAGCCAGCGCTGGGTTGGGCACAACCCGGCTTCCAGTTGGGCGGCGGTCGTCATGGTGGGGCTGGGAATCGGGCTGGGCACCACCGGCTATCTGATGGCCAGCGGTTCCGGAAGCGAAATCCTGGAGGATGCGCATGAATTGATGGCCAACGCATTCCTTGCCGTCGTGCTGCTGCATATCGCTGGGTTGATCGTGCACGCGCTACGGCATCATGACCGTCTGGCGGCCAGCATGGTCACGGGCAGGAAACAGGCGCTCTCCAGCGATCGGCAGGCGGTGCGTTCCCATCCGTTCGTCGGGCTGGCGTTCGTTGCGCTGACGGGGTTGTCCGTCGTTTACCTGCTGAAGCACTATGATGCGCAGACGCGTTCCTTGGACCTGTTTGGCCAGGTATTGCAACTGGGCGAAGACGAAACAAGCCACAGCTCCGGCGCAAAGGATCGGGACAGGCATGAGGGCGCGAACGAGCACGAATGAGGCCTTTGACGGGCGGGGCCGGCAGCGATGATCGAGACGAGCGATACCGCGGAAACCCCAGGCCCGGGTATGGGGGCCAAGGAGCGTGCCGTCACGGCCACCGTGCTTGTCCTGATCGCATTGCTGGCCGCGGTCGATCTTCTGATCGATCTGCGGGACGGCGTAACCGCATGGCATGTCCTGGCCGAGGCCCTGGTGGCGACTGCGGCCTGTTTCGGTGCGTTCTATCTGCTGCGCGGTGGCTGGGAACTCCGCCGCCGCCTGGATGTGCAGGCCCATGACTTCTCGGTCTTCCGGCAACAAGCCGAGGCCTGGCGCGCCGAATCGCGAAACCACGTCGAAGGGCTTTCGCGCGCCATCGCCAGGCAGTTGGATCAATGGCAGCTGTCGGACGCCGAGAAGGAAGTGGCCTTCCTGTTGCTCAAAGGCCTGAGTCTCAAGGACATCGCCGCCGCGCGCCGCACCACGGAGAAAACCGCACGGGTGCAATCCAGCGCGGTCTACGCCAAAGCCGGCCTCGCCGGTCGTTCCGAACTGTCGGCGTTCTTTCTGGAGGACCTGCTTCCGCCAGCTGCGGCTTCGTCTTCGGTCGACCGGCGCTGACGACCGCGCCCGGTTTCGGCGCCGCAAGGAAACTCTGCGCGCCGGCGGTGGCTCAGATCCGCGTCTGCATCTCGCGGACCTGTTCGCGGGTGAGGGCCTGGCCGAGCTCGCTCAGGTGGGCGCCGATTGCGCCATAGATGTCGTCGGCGGAAACCATGCCGGTCAACTCGCCAGCGGCATCGAGCACCGGCAGCCGGCGCACGCCGTTGCGCCGCATGGTGCCGATGGCATCGAAGAGATCCTGATCCTCGCCGCAGGTGGCCACTTCCCGGGTCATTACGTCCGATACCTGCAGCGTGTCCGGGTCGACCCCTTCCACGACCAGCGAAACCACGATGTCGCGGTCGGTCAGGATGCCGACCGGGGCGCGGTCTCCGTTTGCCGTGCCGAGCACGACCAATGCCCCTACATGGCGGTGGCGCATCAAGCTTGCCGCGTCCCGCACCGAAGCGGCGATATGGATGGGGTTGCTGGTGCAGATGTCGGCGATACGCATGGGCTCTATTCCTTCGCATGGCCGCGGGATGGGGCTCGCAACGGCCGTGAATGATGACCTGGCTTTCTTCGACAAACTCGATGGCCGCGCCGGAGTCCGCTACGGCGGCGGAGATGCCAGCGAATGTCGCTTGACGTCGCCGCGCTGGATCCTCACGAAGTCTTCCAGCTGCCGGCGCAAGGCCGTAAAGGCGTCGCGGACGGCCACGTAGGGGTCTTCATGGCTGCGGTCCGGCGCCGCGGTATGGCCAGCCTCGATCTCGCCGCCGGGCAGCGTCGCGTGGATGCGCACCAGATAGCGGTTGCCTTTCTGGTGCCTGCGCTCGCTCTGCTGTACGCTGACGCTGCAGGCCGTGAGCCGGGGCGCGAAGCGCTCCAGCTTGGCGGCGTGTTGTTCGATGTCGGCCTGCAGGGCAGGCGATGCGTCCATGCCTTGAAATGTGATTTTGAGTGGGAATGGCGTCATGATTTCTCTTGTCGTGCGAGGTTGATGGCGCGCGGCCCGTGCCGGCGAAGGCGCCGTTGCCTGTCGTGCGGCAGGTGTCAGTGGGAATAGAGCACCGGCAGCGGGCTTCTTACCAGCATTTCCCGGGTCATTCCGCCGGCCACCCATTCGCGCAGCCGCGAATGGCCGTAGCCTCCGATCACGATCATCTGCGCTTTCGCTTTCTGCGCGTGCTCGATCAGGATCTGGCTGAGCGGATTGTCGTGCGATGCCTTCTTCACCAGCTTGACCGCAATGCCATGGCGGGCAAGATGATCGGCGATGCCGCTGCCCGGATCCGGCGATTTGTCCGGCTGTCCGGCAGGCGCATCGATCATCAGGATATCGACCTGCTCGGCATCGCCAAGCAGCGGCAGCGCATCGTGGACGGCGCGGGCGGCATGGCTGTTGGCGGTCCAGCCGATGACGACCCGCTTCAGCGGCAACGACAGCTTGCCGCGCGGCGGCACCAGCAGCAGCGGGCGCCCGGAGCCGAACAGCAGTTCGGAAAAGAATGCGTTGGCGACCGCGTCGCCCACCGGGCTGCCGGCGGTGCCGGCCAGCACGGATAGGTCGGCGCATTGCGCAAGGCTTACCGCCATCTCCGGCGGCGGGCTGGACAGCGCTTCGACCACGCGCACTTCGGAGTCCACCGCTTCCTTTTGCAGCCGGTTGCGCAGCTTGGCCGCATTCGCCCGCGCCTGCGAGCGCAGCCTGTCGTGCACTTCGCCCATCGCCATTGCCGGCGCCAGATCCCACGGGCCGGTGACCGGCGCCTGGAGGTTCACCAGCTCGGCGATGGTCAGATGGGCCTGGTGGTGCGCCGCCAGCGCCACGGCGACATTCAACGCAGCGCCATCGGCCGGTGCGCCTGTCATGGGGATGAAAATGTCCTTCAGCATGACCTTGCCCTGGATTGCGGCCGCTGCCCGGCCGCGACCATTACAGACCTGCCCGGTAGCCGCAGCATTGATCCAGATCACAACAAGCCATCAAAAACTAGTCGTTGCCGAACATGTCGGCGCTGGCGTGCCCCAGCAGCGTGGCGATGGGGATGGCATTGGACGCATGGGCAATCGAATCGGTACTGGCCACCCGTGCGACGCCTGCGGCAAGCAGCTGCTCGTAGGCGCCCGGTGCGAACACCGCGTGGATGGCCACGCATACCGGCGCCGGCAGGTGCAGCGCTTTCAGCTGTCCCGCGGTTTCGATCATGGTCCTGGCGGAAGAGACGATGTCGTCCACGATGACCGGCGTGCGTCCGCCGATGTCGGCGATGTCGGGCGCGCCGACTTCCACTTCGCGGTCGCCGCGGCGGATCTTGTTCAGCACCAGGTACGGCACTCCGGCACGATGGGCGATATCGGAAACCCATTGCCCGCTTTCGCTGTCAGGTCCGATGACGACGGCGTCGGCAACGTTTTCGCGTATCCACCCGGCCACCGCCGGCGCCGCGGCAACGCGGCGGGCGGGAATCCGGTACAGGCTGGGGAGGTCGGGATTGCGGTGCAGATGCGGGTCGACCGTCACCAGCCAGTCGAAGCTTTCCTCAAGGAAGCGCGCGAACAGCGTTGCGCTGATCGCTTCGCCGGGATGGAAGCGCTTGTCCTGGCGCATATAGGCCAGATACGGCGCGATCAGCCCCACCGAGCACGCGCCGAATTCGCGCGCAGTCGCGGCGGCGAAGCGCAACGCCATGGCCATCTCGTCGGGGTGGTGCAGGCTGGCCAGAATGGCGACATCGGCCGCGTGCAGCGCTTCGTCGACTGTCACCAGCGATTCGCCATCGGGAAAGCGGCGCCACTGGAGCCGGCCGATGCGCGCGCCCACGCGCGGGGCCAACGCATCCGCAAGCGCGGCCTGGGCAGGGAAGGGCAGCAGTACGCGGTTCATCACCGATCCTCGATGGAGAAGATGTCCGGGTGCTCGGCGGCGTACTCCAGCGCGTACTGCAGTTCGCCGCGGCTTTGCGCGTGCACATGGAACAGCGGCTCGCCGGCGCGAACCTGCGTGCCGAGCCGGAACCGGCAATCGATGCCCGCAGCGACCGCGCGGGGCGCTCCGGCCAGCTTGGCGATCCTGGCCAGGCGGCGGTTGTCGACATCCCACAGCCGGCCGCTGCGCATGGCCAGCACCGGTTGCGTATGCGCGGCCATGACCGGTTCGGAAAACCCGCCCTGGGCCTGGCAGATGGCCATGAACTTGCGCAGCGCTTCGCCGCTGTCCAGCAGTTCTTCGGCGCGGGCGCGGCCCTGGCCGGGGACCGCGCCGGGGGCGATATCGAGCAGGGCGCCGGCCAGGTGCAGCGAGCGTTCGCGCAGATCGGCCGGCGCTTGCGCGTCGCCGCGCAGGACCTGCAGTACATCGCGCGCCTCCAGTGCCGGGCCGATGCCGTGGCCGACCGGTTGCCGGCCATCGGTCCGCAGCACGGCTGCGGTCAGCCCCAGCATCCGCGCCGTGATCGCCAGGCGCGCCTCCAGCGAATCGGCCGATTGCGGCGAACGCACTTTGGCGGTGGCTCCCACCGGCATGTCGATCAGCACATGCGAGGAGCCCGCTGCGATCTTCTTGGACAGCACGCTGGCCACCAACTGCCCGTCGCTGTCGAAGTCCAGCGGGCGCTCGATGCGGATCAGGATGTCGTCGGCAGGACTCAGGCGCACGTTGCCGCCCCAGACGATGCATCCGCCTTCGCGCTCGACCACCTGCCGCATCGTGGCCAGATCCAGCACCACCGGCGCCATCACTTCCATCGTATCGGCGGTGCCGGCGGGCGAGGTGATGGCGCGCGATGATGTCTTGGGAATGCGATGCCCGGCCGCGGCCACGATGGCGACCACGATCGGCGTGGTGCGGTTGCCGGGCAGTCCGCCCACGCAGTGCTTGTCCAGCACCGCGCCGCCGCCCCAGTCGATGCGCTGGCCAACCGCGACCATGGCGCGGGTCAGGCCTATCGTTTCCTCATGGTCCAGCCGTTCGCCAGCGCATGCGGTGACGAAGGCCGCCAGTTCGATATCCGACAGCCGGTCATCGACCGTGTCGCGCATCAGGCCGAGAAGATCGCGATCGCTCAAACGCTGGCCGAACACCTTGGCGCGCAATGCCTGCGTCGAGGCGGGCGGGTCTGGGTGGCTGAACACGGCCCACGCATCCGGTTCCGGTTGCAGCGCCGCCCAGGCCTCGTCCGACAGCGCCGCAACGTCCAGCCCCAGCCAGTCGCCGGTGACCACGTTGAGGGTGGCGACCAGTTCGCGGCCACCGCTGCTCACCAGGATTCGGGTCAGCGCGGTGAAGCCTTCGGACCGGCAGATGTCGCAGTCGCGGTGCATGTAGACCACCGGCTGCTGGTAGGTGTCGATGCCGGCCGGGACCAGCCGCATCCGCTTGTGGCCGTCCAACGTCATCGTTGTGCGTCTCCGGTGGCGGGCGCGTTCGGGGCGGGGAGCTTGTCATCCGGATTCATGGCGGAAGCATGCGCCAACGTCCTTCAGCGTCCTTGATCTGAATCAATCAAAGTCGGAACGGGACGGCGTAGATTCCATTCCGTTCCCGCATTCCCTGCGCCATTGCAGGCGCCCCAGGAGTAGTATCCGCCTCATGCCCCGACGTACCCGCCAGCGCATGCGCATCGCCCTAGCGGCGATTCTGTGCCTGCTGTTCCAGCAGTTGGCGATGGCGGCCTATGCCTGCACGTTGACCCAGGCGCCGCCGGAGCCGGCAGCGGCTGCGGGGCACTGCGCCGAAATGGGCATGGCGCAGCAGCAGGACAATCCGGTGCTGTGCCAGAAGCACTGCAATCCAGACCGGGTGGTCGCCGCCGACATCGTCAAGCTGTCGGTGCTGCCGCTGGCGTTGCCGCCGGCGCCATTCGGGCCCGTCCTGGCGCAACCGCTTTCCCATGCGACCGTACAAACCCGGGCCGCCGCCGCATGTGCGGATCCGCCCCCGCGACTGCGCTACTGCAGTCTGCTGATCTAGACCCCGAAGCGATCTGACCCATCCGCGCCGGCGCGCTTGCGCTGCGGCGCCTGTTCGGTTGTCGTTTCGGAGGTCGCAATGTTCTTCCATTCCCTAGCCGGCGCCATGCGCACGGCTGTGCCATGCCTGATCGCCGCGGCGCTCGCGGCGCCCTTCGCCACCGTTGCCGCGGAGGTATCGCTGCAGGAGGCGGTCCAGCGTGCGGTCCAGAGCGCGCCGCTGCTGGAGGCTCGCCGCGCCGCGGTCGAATCGGCCCGGCAGGAGTCGCAACGTGCCGGCGCCCTGCCGGATCCGATGCTCAGCGTCGGTATCGACAACCTGCCGGTCACCGGCGCCGATGCGTTCGATACGCGCATGGACGGTATGACGATGAAGAAGATCGGCCTGCGCCAGGACATTCCCGCGCGCGCCAAGCGCGATGCCCAGCGGGCCCTGGCCGGGCGCCAGGTCGATGAAGCGCAGGCGCAGTCGCAGGCCGAAGCGCTTGCGGTGCGCCGCGCGGCGGCCGAAGCCTGGATCGACCTGTGGGCCGCGCAGCGCGAACTCGCCGCGCTGCAGGCATCGGGCGAGGAAGCGGCGCTGGCGGCAAGGCTGGGCAAGGCCCGCGTTGCCGGCGGTGCCGGAACGGTCGGCGATGCGCTGGCGGCCGCGGCCGCAGTGCTGGAACTGGACAACCGTGTCGAAGCCGCGCTCGCCAGCGAGCAGGCAGCGCAAGCGGCGCTGGCGCGCTGGCTTGGCGGGGGAGCGGTCCATGCCGGTATCGGCATGCCGGATTTCGATTCGTTGCCGATAGCCGCGGAACGCCTGCTGGCCGCGGTCGAACGCGTGGGCCCATTGCTGCCGGCCAACGCACAGGTGGAATCGGCGGCGGCGGCGATCGACGCCGCTCGCGCCGACAAGCGGCCGGACTGGAGCGTGGGCGCATCATATGGCCAGCGCAGCGGCAACCGCAGCGACATGCTGATGCTGGAGGTCGGCATCGGACTGCCGTTGTTCGTGCGCAACCGCCAGGACCGCGGCATTGCAGCCCGCGAGGCGGAGTACCGGGCGGCCCTGGCCAGTCGCGAAGACCTGCGCCGGCAGGAAACCGCACGCATCCGTGCCGACGTGGCGCGCTGGGAAGCGCTCAAGCGGCAGGCGGCGCGGTACGGCAGTGGGCTGTTGCCGCTGAGCCGCGACCGCAGCGCCGCCGCGCTGGCGGCCTATCGCGCCGGCGGCGAACTGCAGCCATGGCTCGACGCGCGCCGCGACGAACTCGATACGCAGGTCGCGTACGCCCGTTCCTTGGGCGAACTCGGCCGCGCCTGGGCCGCGTTGGCCTTCCTGTTGCTGCCGGAGACCCAGCCATGAACCGCAGTTATCGCATTGCCGCCCTGCTCGCATCGCTGGCGGTGGTTTCGGCCGCCGTGGCACTCGGCTACCGATGGGGCCAGTCGCGTGCGGCCGCGTCACCGGCTGCCGCCAGCGCGGACATGCCGGAAGAACGGAAAGTCCTGTACTGGTACGACCCGATGGTGCCCGACCAGCGCTTCGACAAGCCCGGCAAATCGCCGTTCATGGACATGCAACTGGTGCCGAAGTATGCCTCGGACTCCGATCCGGGGGACGCGGGCGAGGTGGGTATCGCCATCGACCCCGGACTGCGCCAGAACCTGGGCGTGCGCACGGTGGTGGTGGAACGCGGCCGGCTGGCAAGCACGCTGCGGGTACCTGGCACCATCGGTTGGGATCTGCGCCAGGAACATGTGGTCAGTGCCCGCCTCGACGCGATCGTCGATCGTCTGCACGTCAAGGCGCCGTTCGAGCCGGTGCGCGCCGGGCAGCCGTTGGCCACCATCCTGGCACCGGCATGGAGCAGCGCGCTGGCCGAAAGCCGCTCGCTGGGTCGCGCGCAATCGGCTTCGGCGCGCGAGCTGCAGGCCGCCTCGCAACAGCGGCTGCGTGCGCTGGGCGTTCCGGCCGGCGCTACCGGCAACGGCCGCATCACATTGACGTCGCCCATCGCCGGCGTGGTCAGCGAGATCGGCGCGCGCCAGGGCCAGGCCGCGCCCGCCGGCATGACCCTGTTCCGCATCAACGGCACCGCCACGGTCTGGCTGGAAGCGGCGATTCCGCAGGCGGCCGTTTCCACGGTCGCCGCCGGCACGCCGGTGGAAGCCATGGTCGATGCGCGGCCCGGGCAACTGTTCCGCGGCCATGTCGAAACGTTGCTGCCGCAAGTGGATGCCGGCAACCGCACGCAGCCGGCGCGGATCGTGCTGGAAAACCCGGACGGCGCACTGGCGCCGGGCATGTTCGCCCAGGTCGCGCTCACGCCGCGCGAAGGCGACGAATGGCCATTGGTGCCGTCGGATGCGCTGATCGGCGGCGGCGCGCAGGCGCGGGTCATCGTGCTGGGCGAGGACGACCGCTTCCGTCCGGTGCAGGTGAAAACCGGCCGCAGCGGCAACGGCATGACCGAGGTGATCGCCGGCCTGCAAGGCGGCGAACGCATCGTCGCATCGGGGCAGTTCCTGATCGATTCGGAGGCCAATCTTTCCGGTGCGCTGCAGCGCATGGATTCAGGCGCCGCCGCGCTGCCGGCTGCCGCGGCCGAAGACGGATCGCATGGCGCGCATGACTCGCGCGGGTCGGACGATGCCGACGCGGACGGCAGGCCGGCAGCGACAAAGAGCGAAACGCCGGCGCTCCCGCCAGCACCTGAACCCGCACCCGCATCGGATCAGCGGTCCGCACCGCCTGCAGCGCGCCGTTGCCCGGTGCTGTACTGGTACGACCCGATGGTTCCGGAGCAGCGGTTCGAGCAGCCGGGCAAGTCGCCGTTCATGGACATGCAACTGGTGCCGAAGTTCGCCGCCGATGCCGATCCCGGCTGCACGATCCGCGATGTATCCGCCGCCGCTGCGGAGCAGCAGCCATGATCGCCGGCATCATCCGCGCATCCATCGCCAACCGGCTGTTCGTGCTGGTTGCCGCGCTGGCGCTGGCGGTGGCCGGCGTCTGGTCGGTGTCGCACACGCCGCTGGATGCCTTGCCGGATCTGTCCGATACCCAGGTGATCATCCGCACCGAATGGCCCGGGCAGACCCCGCGCATTGTCGAGGATCAGGTGACCTACCCGCTGACCACGACCATGCTGTCGGTGCCGGGCGTAAAGGCCGTGCGCGGCTTTTCGTTCTTCGGCGATTCGTTCGTCTATGTGCTGTTCGACGACGACACCGACCTGTACTGGGCGCGCTCGCGCGTGCTGGAATACCTGAGCCAGGTGCGCGACCGCCTGCCGGCGCAAGTCAGCCCGTCGCTGGGACCCGACGCCACCGGGCTGGGCTGGATCTACGAGTACGCGCTGGTCGACCGCAGCGGCAAGCACGACCTGGGCCAGTTGCGGGCGTTGCAGGACTGGTTCCTGCGCTACGAGCTCAAGACGGTGGCCGACGTGGCCGAGGTCGCCAGCATCGGCGGCATGGTGCAGGCCTGGCGGATCGAACCGGATCCGCAGGCGCTGGCAGCCCGCGGCATCGGCATCGAACAGCTGGTGGAGGCCATCCGCGATGCCAACGGCGCCACCGGCGGCTCGGTCATCGAGCAGGGCGAAGCCGAGGTGATGGTGCGCAGCGAAGGCTATCTGCGCACGCGCGAGGACTTCGAGCGGGTGCCGGTGGCATCCGCCGGCAATGCGGTGCCGGTGCTGTTGCGGGACGTGGCCAGCGTGGGCCGCGGCCCGACCTTGCGGCGCGGCATCGCCGAACTCGACGGCGAAGGCGAAGTCGCCGGCGGCGTGATCGTGCTGCGCTCGGGCAAGGATGCGCTGGCGGCCATCGAGGCGGTCAAGGCCAGGCTGGAGGGTCTGAAGGCCAGCCTGCCGGCCGGCGTGGAAATCGTGCCGGTCTACGACCGTTCCGAGCTGATCCGCGAAGCGGTGCGCAACCTCACCGGCAAGCTCGGCGAGGAATTCCTGGTCGTGGCGCTGGTATGCGCGCTGTTCCTGTGGCATCTGCGCTCGGCGCTGGTGGCGGTGGTCAGCCTGCCACTGGGCGTGCTGGCGGCCTTCATCGTCATGCATTACCAGGGCATCAGCGCCAACCTGCTGTCGCTGGGCGGCATCGCCATCGCCATCGGCGCAATGGTCGATGCGGCGGTGGTGATGATCGAAAACGCGCACAAGCATCTGGAGCACTTCCATGACCAGCACGGCCGCGAGCCCGACGGCAACCAGCGCTGGCAGCTGATCACGCAGGCATCTGCGGAAGTCGGACCGGCGCTGTTCGTCAGCCTGTTGGTGATCACGCTGTCGTTCGTGCCGGTATTCGCGCTGCAGGCGCAGGAAGGCCGCCTGTTCTCGCCGCTGGCCTATACCAAGACCTACGCCATGGCCGCTGCCGCCGGCCTGGCGATCACGCTGGTGCCGGTGCTGATGGGCTATCTGATCCGCGGCCGCATCCGTCCGGAGAAGCACAACCCGCTCAACCGCGGCCTGATCGCGCTGTACCGGCCGGCGCTGGAGGCGGTATTGCGGTTCCCGAAACTGACCCTGGCGCTGGCCGGCGTGGTGCTGCTGGCCAGCCTGTTGCCGATGTCGCGCCTGGGCAGCGAATTCATGCCGCCGCTGGAGGAAGGGACGCTGCTGTACATGCCGACCGCCTTGCCGGGGCTGTCGGCGGGCAAAGCGGCCGAACTGCTGCAGCAGACCGACCGCATGATCATGAGCGTGCCGGAAGTCGCGCACGCGTTCGGCAAGGCGGGCAGGGCGGACACCGCGACCGACCCGGCGCCGCTGGAGATGTTCGAGACCACGGTGACGTTCAAGCCGCGCGACCAGTGGCGGCCCGGGATGACGCCGGAAAAGCTGCGCATGGAACTGGACCGTGCAGTCAAGGTGCCCGGCCTGACCAACCTGTGGGTACCGCCCATCCGCAACCGCATCGACATGCTGGCCACCGGTATCAAGAGCCCCATCGGCATCAAGGTATCCGGTCCGGACACGGCGGTGCTGGCGCAGTTGGGCGATCGCATCGAACAGGTCGCCCGCACCGTGCCCGGAGTCAGTTCGGCGCTGGCCGAACGCATCGGCGGCGGCCGCTATCTGGATGTCGCCGTGCGCCCGGAGATGGCCGCGCGCTACGGCCTGAGCCAGGCCCAGGTGCAGCGGCTGATCGCCACCGTGGTGGGCGGCGAACCGGTGGCCGAGACCATCCAGGGCCGCGAACGCTACCCGGTGGTGGTGCGCTATCCGCGCAGCATTCGCGATTCGCCGGCCGCGCTGGCGCAACTGCCGCTGATCGCCTCGGGCGGGGTGCAGCTGACCCTCGGCCAGGTCGCCGATCTGGCCTTCAGCGAGGGGCCGCCGATGCTGCGCAGCGACGACGCGCGACTGAGCAACTATGTCTATGTCGATGTGGCCGGGCGCGACCTGGGCTCAGTGGTGGCGGATCTGCAGCGCGAGGTCGGCGAACAGGTGGAGTTGCCGCCCGGCTATGCGGTCGGCTGGTCGGGACAGTACGAGTACCTCAAGCGCGCCAGCGAGCGCCTGCGGGTGGTGGTGCCGGCGACGCTGGCGATCATCTTCGGCCTGATCTACCTGGTGTTCCGGCGCGCATCGGAGGCGGCCATCATCATGCTCAGCCTGCCGTTCGCGCTGGTCGGCGGCCTGTGGCTGATCTGGGCAATGGGCCATGCGGTGTCGGTGGCCACGCTGATCGGTTTCATCGCCCTGGCCGGCGTGGCGGCGGAGTTCGGCATCATCATGCTGCTGTACCTGCGCCAGGCATGGGAACGGCAGCTGGCGCTCAATCCGGATGCCGGTCCGCTCGAACTGGATGCGGCAATCCGCGATGGCGCGGTGCAACGCGTGCGGCCCAAGGCGATGACGGTGGCGGTGATCCTGGCCGGCCTGTTGCCGATCCTGCTCGGCGGCGGCGCCGGCGCCGAGGTGATGCAGCGCATCGCCGCGCCGATGGTCGGCGGCATGCTCAGCGCGCCGCTGCTGTCGATGCTGGTGATCCCGGCGGCGTACCGGTTGTTGCAACGGCGTCAGCTGTCGCGCCCGCACCGGCCTTCATCGCCGTAAACGGGGGCGGCAGGATTGAGCGCCCAGAAGGAGAGCAGGTGATAACCGACCGCCAGCCACGACCGCAGCAATGCCGGCGAGGGATACCCAACGTCCGGGATTCGAGGTGCCAGGAGCACAACCGCGATCATCGCGAACGTAGCCGCGTCCAGAACGTTCTGCAATGGCCATATCGCTGGTTGTAGACGGCTAAGACTTCAAAGGACCACGCCTGCGTGAAGGGAAGCTTCATCTCCGGAGCCGGCAGTGATGGCGATACGATTGTCCCTGGCTTCGGACTCCCAGCCTCGACTCAGATGGGCGACGGCGTCTTCGGCGGGAATGGATTTCCCATGTGCAAGCTAGATCAGCACGGCTTGCATCGGACGCCGCAGCGAGCGAGGCATCAGCTGGCCGCGGCCGAAGCGCACAACCAGATCCGCCCTGCGCTCGCCGATACCAAGAAAGCCGCCGAACTGCGGCCGCAGCGCTGCAACTTCGACGGGCTGATTGAGGAACGCATTGCGAATGCCGAGCGCCGTGGCTTGCAGCGCAAAGCGCTGATAGCAACGTCCGGCTTCGATCCAATGCTCCCTATCATCGTGCTCGGAAACAAAAACGGCGATTACCGCCGAGCTACGCACCTGCGCTGCGTACTTGTCGTTTTCGCGCTGCGGCGTAAGGAATAGATCGAACAGGCGGCTGCCCAGCCAGCGTGGCGCGGTCGGATTTCCCGTCGCGCCGGTGAACAGGCCATCGCCGGTGCGTACCGCCTCATCTTCGTTGAACCGTATCCACGCCTTCAGTTCATCGATGAAGGCGGGATCATGCATCTGGGCAGTGTTGCCCTGAACGACGTAGTCCAGGATGTTGTCCGTGGCGGAGCTTTCGGTAAAGAGCAGGACCTGCACGCCTTCGCCGCTGCCTGCGAGCTCGAGCTTCGTCAGCTCCGGGCCGGAGAGCGGCGTTCCGTCGTACGGCGAGCGCGTGCATTGGCGCTCTGGAATAGCCTGGAACAACGGCGAGACGATGGCGCGGGTCGGCATCAGCGCGAAGTCGAGCGCGCCGTCCAGTTCCGAACGGAAGCGGCTTTCGGCCATCAGGCCATGGGCCATCGCCGCCTGCGCCAGGTTTTCTGCGGCGCATCCGAGCGAGACGAAGAGGTGATGATCGTCTGGGTCGACGGCAGGACACCGTCGCGAGAAGTCCGGCAGTATTGCCACTGCGCCATCGCCGATGCTGAACTTCCAGCATTGCGTGTTGTGACTGGAAGGCGCCAGCGTCGCATAGCGGACGAGCTCGCGTAGCACGGCAGTGGGATCGCCCGGATGCCCATCGCGGTGGCGCCAGGTTCGCTGGACTGCGGCGTCGTAGCTTTCGCTTTCGCTTTTTACCGTGCAGCCGGATGCCGCTACCGAAGCGGCTGCTGCGGCGGCGTTACCAAGAAAGAGTCGTCTGCTGAGCATCAGTGGCTCCTTGTCCGGCAAGAGCGGATGTCCGATCGTCGGACGATAGTGTCTGGCTTACCATGGCGTGTCCTTGATCTCGCAGCTCTAGGGCAGCGGCTCGTGGCAGCCAGGGCGGTTATGGAAAGGCAGGCCTGGGCCTGCGGAGATTTCGACCGTGCATGACCAGCATTGGCCGACCGGGGCCAGACGATCGTCGTGGCGTAACGTCGGGACCTCTATTCCCAAGGCGCGCAAGGCCTGCAGCACGCTCAGGCCGGCCGGGAACTCGCGTTCCTTGCCGTCGACCACGACCTTCAGCCGTGCCACGTTCATGCAGGCATCTTAGCGGCGTATCGTTTGCCGAACCGTTGATCCCGATCAACATCGCGGCGGTGCAGGTGCCCGCAGTGGGTGCGCGTGTTGTCGGGATCCACGCCGCGAATCGGCTGATGTCCCGGCGGCGTACCGGCTGCTGCAGCGGCGTCAGCTGTCGCCTCGACGGGACGCCTCGCCCGCGCCAACGGTGATGCCAAGTTAGTGGCCCGATGATGGTGGCGCCGCTTAGTTCTGCCGCAGCCGCTGCCCCGGTTGCGCCAGGTCCGCAAAGAACTGCTCGCGCACCAGCTGCCGGCCAGCTCCTGGCATGCGCAGGATCGCCGCCGGGTGCCAGGTCGCCATGGCCTGCGCGGATCCACGCGGCTGCCAGCTGCCACGCTCCTGAGTCAGCCGCAAGCATAGGCGTGCAAAGTGAACGCTTTCGCCACCTCACTGCCCATAGCGATTCGTTCACACCGTCTTGCCGCTACGGTGGCAAAGCTTGTTGCGTGCAACTCTGGTTCAACGCCCCTACGACAGGTTTTCCCGCGACGACATGAACGCCACAACGGCCAGCGCTGTTTCCGCCGAACGCACTGCCGCGACAGCGGTCGGGCGCATGGATGCGGTGGATCTGGCGCGCGGCATCGCGGTGGCGCTGATGATCCTCAGCCATGGCGTCAACGGGCTGCTGCCATTCGACGATTTCACCGACTGGGGGTTGGTGCCGGTGCATGCGGTCACCAAGGTCGCCTCGACGCTGTTCTTCATCGTGTTCGGCGTTGCGCTGGGGATCGCGTTCGTACCCAAGACCAACCGGCCCGACTGGGCGCAGCGCCGCAACCGGCTGCTGCTGCGCGGACTGTTGATACTGTTCTGGTACAAGGCGCTGACGGTGATCGAGATGTATGGCCAGCACAGCCGCGGCGAGATCGCCGACACCTTGCTGTACCGCGATTTTCCTTCCTATGTCGAGGTTCTTGGCTTTTACGCCGTTGCGCTGCTGTGGCTGCCATGGCTGCTGCCGCTGTGGGCGCGCACGCCGGCCTGGTTGCGCTGGAGCAGTCCGTTGCTGCTGGCGGGGCTATCGTGGTGGCTGCTGCGTCATTTCGATTTCTGGGGAGTGCCGCAACTGCAGGCACTACTGGTCGAGCATCCGGACTACTACACCTGGGGGCAGCTGGCGCGCGGGCCGCTGGTGCTGCTGGGCCTGCTGATAGGCGGCCTGTTGCTGCCACGTTACCGGGATGCCGGCCAGCGGATCGCATTGGCGGGGGCGCTCGCGGCGATCGGTGCCGTGCTGCTGGTGCTGTTCCAGCAACTGGCGGGCGCCGGGCGTGAGGAGGTGCTGCAGAGCATCGCCCGCAATGCCGGCAAGCACCCGCCGGAGCTGATGTTCATGCTGTTCAGCATGGGCGGTGCGCTGTTGTTGCTGGCCTTGTCCCTGGCCGGCGGGCAGGCGCTGGCGCGGCTGCTGAGGCCGCTCACCATCATCGGCACCAACGCGCTGATGGCGTTCATTTTCCACATCACCGTGATCTTTGTGCTGTTCCGCGATGCGCTGGGCTACCTGCATGCGGTTTCCTACCCGTATGCGCTGGCGTTGACGCTGCTGCTGATCGCGGCGACTTCGCTGTGGATCTGGTTGTGGGAGCGGATGTGGGCGATGTGGCGGAGGAAGCGCTGATGCTGCGGTTCTGGCTGCGGGTTTCGCTGGCGGCATGGCTGCTGACCGGAACATCGCCGGCAGGGCAGGCCGCGCAGGCGCCTGCGCCGCCGGCCAGGCCCGCGGACGACAGCGCCGCAATACTGGCGCCGTCGTGGGCACCGGCGCTGCAGGCGCGGCTGCAGGCGGTTGAAAAGCGCTTCTCCGGGCGGATAGGGGTGTACCTGCACCATCTGGGACGCAACGAATCTCTGTCCTACCACGCCGATGAGCCGTGGTATCTGGCCTCCGGCGTCAAGGTGCCGGTTGCGATCGCGGTACTGCGTGAAGTCGAACAGGGCAGGCTGGCACTGGATACGCGCGTGCGCCTGCAGGAAAGCGACTTCGTCGATGGCGCCGGCCAGACCAACAGCTATCCGGCAGGCACCCGGCTGCGGGTGTCGTTCCTGCTCGAGCAGATGATCATCCACAGCGACAACACCGCAAGCGATGCGTTGATCCGGACCGTTGGCCTGGACCAGGTCAATTCGGTCGCCACCGAACTGTTGGCCACCAACAAGCTGATCGTCACTTCGCTGTCGGACGTGCGCCGGCTTACCTATGCCATGTTCGATCCGCGCGCGGCCGGACTGAGCTCGCAGCAGCTGCTGGCATTGCGGCGTACGCCCGCCGGGGAAGCCAGGGTGCGGCAACTGGCGACGATACTGGGCGTGTCGGCCGAGGACTTTCTGCTGCCGGATCTGGACAGCGCGTTCGAGGCGTACTACGCCACCGAGGTCAATACCGCTCCGCTCAGCGATTTCGGCCGCATGCTGGCGACGCTTTCCGATGGCCTGGCGCTGAATCCGGAAGGTACCGCCTATCTGCTGAACCTGATGTCGCGGGTAAAGACCGGCGAGCAGAGAATCAAGGCGCGGCTGCCGGTGGCGTCGCGGTTCGCCCACAAGACCGGCACCCAGCACCGCCGCGTCTGCGACCTGGGCATCGTCGCCACGCCGGTGGGCCGACGGCAGGAACGCGTGGTCATCGCGGCATGCGCGCGTGGCGGTACGCAGGCTGCAGGCGAACGGGCGCTTCGCGAAATCGCCGCTGCTGTGACCGCATCCGGTCTGTGGACGCTGCCCAGCCCCACTGGGCGGGTGCCGCGATGAGCCGCTGGCTTGGCCGCACCGTCGCCATCGCGCTGATGCTGGCGCTGGTTTCGACCGCCTGCCAGCGCCAGGATCCGGCGCAACGCGAGGCGGTGGCAACGGATGTTCCGGCCGATGCGCCGGCGTGGGTGGCAGCGCTGGCGGAGCGGGTCGAACGCATCGATCGAGCCATGCCGGGCGAATTTGGCGTCTACGTGAAACGTCTTGGCGAGAATGATGGCATCCTCGACCGCGGTGGCGACCGCCGCTGGTATCTGTCCTCGACCATCAAGGTGCCGGTGGCCATGGCCGTGCTGGAGCAGGTGGATGAAGGCGAGCTGGCGCTGCAAGACCAACGCGTGCTGGCCGAGTCGGACTTCGTTGACGGCTCGGGCGACCTGATCTGGCAGAAGCCCGGCAGCCGCTACACGGTCGCCGACCTGCTGGAAAAATCGTTGCAGGACAGCGACAGCACCGCCACCGACATGCTGATCCGGCTGATCGGACAGCGCCGACTGAACCAGCGCGTCCAGGCCTGGAGCGGTGGTGGTTTCGGGCCGCTGACGACGATCCAGCAGGTTCGTTACGACGTCTACGGGGCGGCACATCCGGGCGTGGCGAAACTGTCGAACATGGATCTGGTCAGGCTGCGCAATGCCGAGGCCGGCGAACCGCGGCTGCAGGCGCTGGCGCAGGCGCTGGGCGTGCCGCGCAGCGAACTCGATGCTGGAACGCTGGATGCGCTGTTCGAAAACTACTACCGCCGCGGCGACAACTCGGCCACGCTGAGGGCATTTGCGGCGGTGCTGGAGCAACTGGCCGCCGGCCAGTTGCTCGGCCCCGAATCGCGCCAGCGCGTCCTGGGCCATATGCGCCGGATCAGTACCGGTGCGCGGCGCATCCAGGCGGGTCTGCCGGAAGGCGCCGATTTTGCCCAGAAGACAGGTACCCAGATCGGACGCGCCTGCAATCTGGGCATCATCGATCCTGACCGTGGCCGCGATGGCGCGGTTGTCGTCGTCGCCTGCGCCGAGCGCTTCGATGCCCTTGCCGAGGCCGAACAGGCTTTCGAACAGCTTGGAACCGCGTTGGTTGACGTTGGGCTGGTGCAAGCCGGCGCAAGATAGCGCTGCTGTTGTCCATGGCTGGCCTGGCGCCGGCCACCGCGGTTGCATCGAACCTTTGCGCTCAGGAAGCAACCGCCAAGCGCTTCGCGACCGTCCCCGGCTTTGCCGGGGACGGTCAGCGGCTTTGCTGGGCTCAGTGGGCAGGCGCTGCGCCGGGCAGGCGGAAAACCCAGGCGTAGGCGTTGGCGGTCTGCTTGCGCAGCGATGCCGGGACCTCGACCACCGTCGCATCGCCCTCGCGTCGCCACGCCAGCGGCGCGTCGCTGCCGAGCAGTTTCACTTCCGCGCCGGCGGCAGGTGCCGGGCCCGGAATGCGCAGCGTCGCCGGCAACCTGGTTTCATCGGCATCGGGCAGGTAGAACGCGTGTACGGTGCCGTCCTTCAGCCGCGTATAGCGGAACTTGCCGTCGCGGTAGGGGGCGATGGAGCGGCTGGCGTAGACCGCCTCGCCGTTGACCTTCATCCATGCGCCGATTTCCTGCAGGCGCTGCACCGCGACCGGCGGCAGCTCGCCGTTGGCGTCGGGGCCGACGTTGAGCAGGTAGTTGCCGCCCTTGGCGATCACGTCGACCAGCATCTGCACCACGCTGCGCGCGGATTTGTAGTTGTCGTTGGGCGTGTACGACCACGAGTCGCCGAGGGTCATGCAGGTTTCCCACGGGTAGGGCAGCGGCTGGTCGGGTATCTTCTGCTCCGGCGTGCGGTAGTTCTCGTAGCGTCCGCCCACTGCGCGGTCGACGACGATCAGGCCGGGCTGGTGCTTGCGCGCCATCGCCGCCAGTCCCGGCATGTCGATGTCCTGCGGCCACGGCACGCCGGCATTGCCTTCGGCTATGTTGTCCAGGGTGTCGGTCGGGCGCACCCAGCCGCCGTCCAGCCACAGGATGTCGACCGGGCCGTATTGCGAGGTCAGTTCGCCGATCTGCGCATGGGTGAAATCGACGAAGCGCTTCCACATGTCCGGATGCTTGCGCGTGTCGTAGTTGTTGTGGCGGTTGGGCGTGGCCCAGCGCGGCGACCAGTAGTCGTCGTTGTGCCAGTCGGGCTTGGAGAAATAGGCGCCGATGCCGAAGCCTTCGGCGCGGAACGCATCGAACACCTCGCGGGTGATGTCCGCGCGCGGGTTGGCGTGGAAGGGCACGTTCGGTGCGGTAATCCTGTAATCGCTCTGGCGCGTGTCGTACATGTTGAAGCCGTCATGGTGCTTGGTGGTGAACACCACGTACTTCGTTCCCGCGTCCTTGGCGATTTGCGCCCACAGCTCCGGGTCGAACTTGACCGGGTTGAACGTCTCCGGCAGCCGTTCGTAACGTTTGACGTAGTCGACATAGGCTTCGCCCTCCGGGCGCTCGCACCACTCCACGTCCTCGGAGCAGATCGACCACGATTCGACCACGCCCCACTGGCTGTACGGGCCCCAGTGCATCATGAAGCCGAACTTCCAGTCCTGCCATTGGTCCAGCTTGCGCACCACCAGCGGGTCGGTTTCCGGTACGTACTCGCCAGGGCTTTCGGCATGCGTGGCGGAGAATGGCGCCGCGCACAGCAGCGCGGCCAATACGAGTCGTAGTGGGGTCATTCGTCGTTCTCGATTGGTGGATTGTTTTTGCCGCAAGGCTGGACCGGCCCCGCAGGATCGTTGTCTGCAACCGCAACAGCGGCGCTGCCGGCTTGCGCCTCTTCGCCGACGAATGCCGCAGGTAATGGCATCATCGTCATCCGAACCAGAACCGGGAGCCGGCACGTCGTGGGAGCAACCTCAGTGGAACAGGAACGCGCCAAAGCGTACGTCGTCGAGATCGCCGCCAATTCGCTTGCCTCGGCGCTGGCCGCGCAGGAGGGAGGCGCTTCGCGCATCGAACTGTGCACGGCGCTGGAACTTGGCGGCCTGACCCCGTCTCCAGGGCAGATCGCACTGGTGCGCGAGCGCCTGTCCATTCCGGTGCATGTGCTGGTGCGGCCGCGCGCCGGCGATTTCGCATACGCGGACGAGGAGCACGCCACCATGCTGGCCGACATCGCATACTGCGCCGCCGCCGGCTGCGACGGTGTGGTGGTCGGTGCGCTGACTGCCGATGGCCAGGTGGATGTGGCGCGTTGCTGGGAAATGGCCGCCGCCGCTGGCGGGCTCGATCTCACGTTCCACCGCGCCATCGATGTCTGCCGCGATCCGGCGGCGGCGCTCGAGGCCATCATTGGCCTGGGTTTCACCCGCGTGCTCAGTTCCGGCGGCGCCGCCAGCGCGATGGACGGCAGCGCCAATCTGCGGCGCCTGGTCGAGCAGGCCGCCGGTCGCATCGAAGTCATGCCCGGTGCGGGCATCGACGCGGACAACGTCGCCTCGCTGATGGCCGCGACCGGCGCGCGCCAGTTCCATGCCTCGGCCAAGCGCGCATTGCCTTCGCTGATGCGGTTCGCCCCGGCCAGCGCACTGGGCATGGCCGGCGGCGAGACCCGCAGCGATGCCGCCGAGGTGCGCCGCCTGGTCCAGGCGCTGGATGCCGCCGCCAGGGCGGCATGAGCATGCGGTAGTTGCCGCGAAAGCAACGGCCCGACACCGCCGCCGACCGCAATCCGCCGCGCCCGCTTGGCGTCGGGTGCGGGCGGCGGTGAGGCGCGGGCAGCTACCCAATGCATGACGCGCCCTAGGCTTCCACCGCAACGGCGCCCAGCAGCGCGCTCGCTTCCAGATGGGTCGGCAGCGCGGCGAATGCGCCATGCCGGGTCACTGCCAATGCGCCGCAGGCCGAGGCATAGCGCAGGCAGCGTTCGAGTTCTGCCGGCTGGCCCAGGAATGCGTCGAAGCTGCGCGCATCCACCCGTTCGCGCTGAAGCTGCGACAGCAGGCCGCCGATGAAGGCATCGCCGGCGGCGGTGGTATCGACCGCCTTGACCTTGAACGCCGGCAGCTCGCCGCTGCGACTGCGCGTGAACCAGCGCAGCGGCGCGGCACCGTCGGTGACCAGCACCAGTCGTGCGCTGCGCAGCAGGCGGGCGACGACGTCGCGGTCGCCAAAGCGGCCTTGCTCCTTCAGGTATTCCAGCTCCTCGCGCGCCAGCTTGATCAGGTCGGCGGCCTCAAGCGCCTGCCATAGCACCGGCAGCGCAGGCGTCGCGTCCGGCCACAGCGCAGGACGCAGGTTGAGGTCCAGGCTGACCAGCGCACCGGCGGCGCGCGCGCGGGCCATGCCGGACAGCGTGGCCGCGGCGATACCGGTATCGGTCAGGCTGTTGCTGCAGGCATGGAACACGCTGGCGGCGGTGAAGCAACCGGCGTCGAAATCCGCATCGCGGAACAGCAGGTCGGCGGCAGGCGGGCGGTAGAAGCTGAAGCTGCGTTCGCCGTGCGCGTCCAGCGAGACGAAGGCCAGCGCGGTCTTGGCCGCGGCGGTGCGGCGCACGTAGCGTACCCCTGCGCCGGCCTCGCTCAGGCTGTGCAGCAGGAAGTCGCCGAACATGTCTTCGCCAAGCATGCCGACGAATTCGCAGCGGCCCCCCAGTTTCGCCACCGCGACTGCGGCGTTGGCCGGAGCGCCGCCGGCGAACTGGCGGAATGTGCGCGCTTCGCCCGGTGCGGGTTCGCCGGCAAGGAAGTCGATCAGCGCTTCGCCGAAGCAGAGGATCGTGCTGCTGTCCGCGCTCATCGAACGGCGGCCAGAAGCTGCGGACAAGGGGATTCAGGCGCTCGGCGCATGCGGGGTGCTCTCTCGTTCGGTCAGCAGCACGGGCACGATGATCGACTGTCGTGGCGACGACGGTGCGGCGGCGCGCTGCAAAAGAAGTTCGGCGGCCTGACGTCCGCGCGCGCGCGGGTCGGCGTTCAATGTGGTCAGCGGCGGGACGCCGACCGCGGCTTCAGGAATATTGTCGAAGCCGGTAATGGCGAAGTCCACGCCCGGATGGCGGCCCAGGCGCGCCAGTCCCAGCATCAGGCCCAGCGCCACCGCGTCGTTGTAGCAGACCGCAGCGGTAGGCGCCGTGTCGGCGGCGAACAGCTCCGCGGCGTGCGCGTTGGCCTCCAGCCGGGTAGGCGCGGTTTCGATCATCCAGTGTGGTTCGACCGCGATGCCGGCTTCGGCCAGCGCGTCCAGGTAGCCCAACCGGCGCTCGCGGCAGGAACTGGAACTGGCGTGGCCGCCGTAGAAGGCGATACGGCGGTGCCCCAGCGCCAGCAGCCGGGCGGTCGCGGCGCGCGCGCCGGCGCGGTTGTCCAGGCCAAGGAAGTCGTATTCGAAACCCGCAACCGGCGCGCCGGTCAACTCGCGGTTGAACACCAGCAATGGCGCATGCCGGCCGATCGCCAGTTCCACATCGGCGATGTCGCTGTTCTCGGCCGGCGACAGAATGATTCCGGCCGGATGGTGCTCGATCATCGAACCCAGTACCTGACGCTGCCGGGCCGGCGATTCGTTGCTGCTGCCGAGCAGGGTGACGAAGCCTTTTGCGCCGAGCGCTTCGTCGACGCCTGCGGCAAACTCGGCGAAGAACGGGTTGGACAGATCGTTGATGACCAGCGCCACCGTGGAGGACACGCGCTGGCGCAGGTTGGCGGCGGCGCGGTTGTAGATATAGCCTTGGCGCTGCATTTCCGCCTCGACCCGGCGACGCGTTTCGGCATGCACCAGCGGGCTGCGGCGCAGTACCAGCGACACCGTCGCGCGCGAAACCCCGCAAGCGCTCGCGATGTCGGTCAGGGTGATCCTGCGTGGCTTTTCCAAGGCGTCACCAATCCGGTTTTAGATCGATCCAACCGCCATATCCTGCGGCAAAGCGGACATACCTGCAAGTCGCAAAGCCTCGCTTTCTGCAATTGCGCGCCGGGTGCGCATGTGGCGTGCGCCATCGGCCAAACGGGCCGCGCGTGGCCGGGCCCGTCGGCAAAGCATAACTGCCGGCCGGGTCTTCGCGCATGAGCGCGCTACCGGTCATCCGCCCTCCGACGCCGGCGATGGCAACCAACGCGGGTCCAGCACCACATGCTTGATCCGCTGGCGCTTCCAGGTGTAGCTGACATGCACCCGCCCATCGCGCGTCTGGATCACGGCCGGATAGGAGAACTCGTCCTTGGGACTGTTTTCCAGCGTCAGCACCCGCCGCCATTGCACGCCATCGTCCGACAACGCCACCGCCAGCACACCACGGCCGTCCCACCAGTCCCTGCCGGCGACGGCCGGGTTGTAGACCAGCAGTGCGCGACCATCGTGCAGCATCACCGCATCGGTGCCGGCGTTGGGGTTTTCGATATCCAGCAATGTCATCGGCTCCCAGTTGGCGCCGCCATCATGGGAGAACGTGCTGAACACCCGGTTCTGCCTGCTGCGCCCCAGTGCCTGCAAGCGCCCATCGCGGTGGCGCAGCAGGCTGGGCTGGATGGCGCCGATCTGTGCCGGGTCGTTGAGCGCGGGGCCCGTGCGCCAATGCCCGCCGCCGTCGTCGCTGTACTCGATGTGCACGCGCCAGCCGTCGCTCTCGTCTTCGCGGCTGCTCGGGGCCAGGATACGGCCATCGGGCAGTTGCAGCGGTTTGTTCTTGATCGGGCCCAGAACGCCGTCGGGTAGGCGCCGGGGCGTGGACCAGTGCATGCCGCCGTCGGAGGAAACGGCGCGCAGTCCCCACCATTGCCGCGGATTGGGACCGGCCTTGTAATACAGCTGCAAAGGGCCGCGCGCGGGCTGGAACAGCACCGGGTTCCATGCCGGTTGCGGGCGCCCGTCATGCTGGCCGCCATCGGCCACGCGCCGCGGCGGTTGCCAACCTTCCGCATCGCGGCGGGCAAGCCAGATGCCGACATCGGCGGCGCCTTCATGTTCGCCGCCGAACCACGCCGCGAGCAGGGCGCCGTCGCGGGTTTCGACCAGGGTGGAAGAATGGCTTTGCGGCGTGGGCGGATTTTCGGCGACGAATTCCTCCAGCACGACCGGGTCGCGGTTGGCTGGGACATCGCAGGCGGCGACGGCGGTGGCAAGCAGCAGGGCGGGCATGGCACGGGTTGTTGCTGAGGGAAGCAGATGGAAATCCGGACTGCGCGGCGGCGTCCGGTTTAGTGCATTGCGGCGTGGCGCGTTCATCATGTAGTCCGGTTCCTGCCGGCATTGCCCGTCCACGCTGCGGCGGTCGGCGTCGAGGCAAGCGCCGGCTTCGCCAGCGGCTGCAGCGGCAATGGGAGGCGATACGACATCGGGCACTACCTCAAGGGGGAAGGCGCGGCCATCGCCGCACGGCTGGGAAAGCGGATGGGAAGCGCAGTCCTGCGGGCATGCCTCCGCTGTCGCCCAGGGTGCGGGGCGGAACTCACTCATGTCCGCCGCCGCTCCAGCGCGGATCCGGCACGCCGCGTACGCCGGCGGCGTTGGCGCTGTCCAGGTCGAACACCACTACCAGGTTGTCGCCTTGCCGTTGCCAGGGGGCCGGGAAGTACAGCGTGCGCTGCGGGCCGATGTTCCAGTGGCGGCCGAGGTTGCGGCCGTTGACCCAGGCAAAGCCCTTGCCGAAGGCCGCCATGTCGAGCCAGACGTCGGCCGGGGAAGCGATGCGCACGTTGCCGCGATGGAATGCCGGGCCTTCGATTCTGGCCGTGGTCCAGCCCTGCAGGCTGTCGGGCGAACGCATCGGCAGCGGGAACGCCTGCCAGTCCAGCAGTTGCTCGCCATCAAGCAGCACCGGGTCGACCAGCCCGGCGCGGCCGTCCGCCATGCGCGGGCCGTAGTTGATGCGCCCGCTGTTCTCCACCAGCACATCGAGCGTGTGTTCTCCCGCTGGCACGTCCAGTGTCAGCGACACCTGCTGCAAACGGCGCTCGACGCTGCCGGCAAGCTTGCGGTCGAGATAGACGCGGGCGTAGTCGCGCACTTCGCCCAGGTAGAGATCGCCCTTGCGCGGGCCGGTCACGGTGGTGCGGTACAGGATGTAGCCGTAGTCCTGGCCGTAGGCTTCCATCGGCAGCGGCGTGTCGCTGGCGATGGGCGCGGGCAGGTTGTCCCATAGCGAGGCCGATTCGCGCAGCGTGGCCTTGGGCAAGGCGGAAAAGCGCAGCGGTGCCGGCAGTGGCGGCGGCTGCACCCCGGTTGCGCGTGCGATGGCATCGCGGAACAGGGCGAACTTGGGCGTCGGCCGCCCGGCCTCGTCCAACGCCGCGTCGTAGTCGTAGCTGGTGGTCTGCGGTGCGTAGTGGTCGCTGGGATTGCCCTGCAAGTTGGCGCCGTTCATGAAACCGAAACTGGTGCCGCCGATGAACATGTACAGGTTCACCGAATGTCCTTGCCGCAGCATCCATTCCAGTTCCTCGGCCTGCTGGCTGGCATCGGTGCTGGCGTGCGGCTTGCCCCAGTGGTCGAACCAGCCGGCCCAGTATTCGCCCACCATGCGCGGCCGGTCCGGCTGAAACTTCTCCAGCTTCCCGAATGCGCTCTTGGCTTCGCCGGGGGCGAAGTTCACCACCGCCAGCGTGTCGGGCAGCGCGCCGTTGGCCAGCATGTCGGCGCCGTCGGAGGTGAACAGCAGCGCTTTGCCGAAGCCGGCCTGCACGAACAGGTCGCGGTTGGCCTGCATATAGGCATGATCGTCGTCGTAGGAACCGTACTCGTTCTCGACCTGCACCGCGATGATCGGGCCGCCGTTGCCGTTGAGCAGCGGGCGCACCTGTTCGGCGACAGCTTGCAGATAGGCGCCGCTGGCGGCCAGGAAACGCGGATCGCGGCTGCGCACGCGCATGCCCGGCACGGCGAACAACCAGGCCGGATAGCCGCCGGCTTCCCATTCGGCGCAAACGTAGGGGCCGGGGCGAAGGATGACGTTCAGACCCTGCGCGGCGGCTTCGCGCACGAAGGCGGCAATGTCGTTGTCGCCGGTGAAGTCGAATTCGCCGCGGCGCGGTTCCACCAGGTTCCAGAAGACGTAGGTCTCCACGGTATTCAAACCCAGCGCCCGCGCCTTCTGCAGGCGGTCTTTCCAGTATTCGCGCGGTATGCGCTGGAAATGGATCGCGCCCGAAACGATCTGGTAGGGCTCGCCGTCGCGGGTGAAGTGGGTGGTTTGGGTGGAGAAGACCGGCCAGGCGTCTGCAGCGATGCCATCGACCGGTGCGATTGGCGCGAGCGCGATGATGAGCGAAGCGAAGATGTTGCGAAACATGGGAGTCTCTTTGATGTATGGCGCCAACAGGAGCGCGGTGCCGAACTTTGTCTCCTTCTCCCTCCGGGAGAAGGTGGCGCGCAGCGACGGATGAGGGCGTGAAGCTTCCGCTTGTAATGAAGTCGGCTTGCGGCTCATTGCCATTCCCTCATCCGCCCTTTGGGCACCTTCTCCCAAAGGGAGAAGGGAAATGCAGACTTTGACGATTCCAGATTCCCCATTCTCGTGTCCATGCCATCAAACAAACGACGGCGGCAGATCTTCTTCGGCTGCGCCGAATGCAAGGTTGGGTTTCGGCCCCATCTCGAACTCCAGGGTGCCGCCCGCGGCCAGATCGGCGTGGCGTATCCAACTGCGCGTGTACGGTTGGCCGTTCCAGCGCACGCGCTGCACGTAGACATTCTTCGCGCTGGTGCGGCGGGCAACGATGCGCAGCACGCGGCCGCCGCCGACGTCCAGTTCGGCACGAGGAAACAGCGGGCTGCCCAGCACGTAGTTGCCGCTGACAGGATCGACCGGGTAGAAGCCCAGCGCGCTGAGCACATACCAGGCGCTCATCTGTCCGCAATCCTCGTTGCCGGACAGTCCGTCGCGGGCGTCGCGGTATTGCTCGCGCAGCAGCCGGCGCACCATGGCCTGGGTCTTCCATGGTTGTCCGGCGTACGCATAGAGGTAGGCCACATGGTGGCTGGGCTCGTTGCCGTGCGCGTACTGGCCGACCATGCCGTCGATGTCCGGCGGCGCGCCGGCCGGTAGCTCGGAGCTGGCGCTGAACAGTTCGTCGAGCTTGTCCACGAAACCGTCGCGGCCGCCAAACAGATCCATGTAGCCGTACAGGTCGTGCTGGTTGAGGAAGGTGGCCTGCCACGCATTGGATTCGGTGAAGTCGTGCCAGCACTTCATGTGGCCGAGCGCGCGCGGGTCGAACGGGGTGGCCCAACTGCCATCTTCCCGCCGCGGCTGGATGAAGCCGCTGTCGCGGTTGAACAGATGGCGGTAGTTGCGCGAACGCTCCCGCAGAACGCGGTAGTCGTCCCCGGCGCCGGCCGCACGCGCCAGATGCGCGCAGGCCCAATCGTCGTAGGCGTACTCCAGGGTGCGGCTGGCCGCTTCGCTGACCTTGTCGCTGGGAATGTAGCCGAGCCGGCGGTAGTACGGCAGGCCGTGGAAATCGTCGTCCATCGCGCGCTTGCGGAACAGCGGCCAGGCCGCGGCGTAGTCGATGCCTTCGAAGCCCTTGCTGTGCGCCTCGGCCAGCGCAACCGCCGAGTGGTAACCGATCATGGTGTCGGTCTCCACGCCCTGCAGCGGCCAGATGCCGACGCCGTCCGGGCATTCGGCCGCGCCGCGCACCAGGCCCTGCATCAGATCGGGGACGCGCTCTGGCTGCACCAGGGTCAGCAACGGGTGCAGCGCGCGGTAGGTGTCCCACAGCGAGTAGGTGCTGTAGTTGCGGTAGCCCTCGGGCAGCGTGTGCACCTGCAGGTCCATGCCGCGGTAGCGGCCATCGACGTCGCTGAACAGCGTCGGCGCCAGCAGACTGTGGTACAGGCCGCTGTAGAAGATGCGTTGCTGGGCCTCGTCGCCGGTGTCGATACGCACCCGCGCCAGTTCCTTTTCCCATGCGGCGACCGCTTCGGCATGCACGCGGACGAAATCGAAGTCGGGCAACTCGGCATCCAGGTTGGCCAGCGCGTTCTCGGCACTCACCGCGGAGATGCCTACCTTGACCAGCAACGGCGCATCGCCGGCGTCGGGGTAGTGCAGGGCGAGTTTGAGCCGGGTGGCATCGCTCGCCTGGCGCGCGTCTTCGGCCAGCGGCTGATCGTCGGCGTAAAGCTGCGCGCGCGCGAACGGACGCGACAACCGCATCGCGAAGAACAGATAGCGCCCCTTGGCCCACTGGTAGACGCGCCGGCCGCCGACCACGGTGCGCTGATCGACGATGCGCAACTGCGCGTCGCTGAGCCGCGTCGGCGTGGACGGGTTGTCCTGGTAGCCGTGGCACAGGTCCAGCAGCAGGTGGCCGGGCTGGCCATCGGGAAAGCGATAGCGGTGCAGGCCGGCGCGCGCGGTGGCGGTCAGTTCGGCATGGATGCCGGTGTCCTTCAGCAGCACCCGGTAGTAGCCGGGGGAGGCGGCCTCGTCGGCGTGGTCGTAGCGCGAACGGTAGCCGGTGTCCGGCGCATCCAGGGCACCCGGTTGCAGTTTGACCTCACCGGTGCGCGGCACCACCAGGAAGTCGAGCATGTCGCCGATGCCGGTGCCGGACAGATGGGTATGCGAGAAACCCATGATCGAGCCGTCGGACTCGTGGTAGCCGCTGCACCCGTCCCAGGTGGTGTTGTTGGTGTCCGGGCTCAGTTGCACCATGCCGAACGGCAGTGTGGCGCCGGGGAAGGTATGGCCATGGCCGCCGGTGCCGATGAACACGTCGACATGGCGGGTCAGGTCGGCCTTTGCGCGCGCGTCGGCGGGCAGCGCGAAGTTGCCGGCGCGTGCGAACGCGAGGCCGGGCAGACCGCCGCTTCCGAACAAGGCCAGGGCAATGGCGCCTTGCAGGAATCCGCGTCGGGAGGGGGCGAAGCCGGGACCGGAGAAGGGCGCCATAGCTGTCTTGGTGTTGGAACGATCATTGGACATGCAGCAAATTCCCGATTGAATGCGCCGGATGCGAAGCTTTTCCGGTCCCCGGTCCCCAGTCCTTACAACAGATGCGGCTTGCGCTGCGCCAGATCGACGATCAGTTCGCCGAACTGGGTATTGGCCCAGGCGAACCAGTCGCGGGTGAATTTCGCCGGGTCGTCCTGATCGAAGGCCTCGTGCATGAAGCCGGTGCCGGCGTGCGTCGTCTTGAGCCAGTGCAGGCATTGGCGGATCTGCGCATCGTCGTCGCTGGCCATCGCGTACTGGATGAGCGCCATCGGCCAGATCGTGCGCAGGCCGGTGTGCGGACTGCCTACGCCCTCGGCGGCGCGGCCGCGCCAGAAGTAGGGATTGCGCTCGCTCCAGGCCAGTTGGCGGGTACGCCGGAATACCGGGTCGTTGCGATCGCAGCAGCCCAGATAGGCCAGACTGAGCAAACCCGGCGCGTTGGCATCGTCGATGAACAACTGGTTGCCGTAACCGTCCACCTCGTAGGCCCAGAATGGTTGGCCATCGGCATCGCGCATCAGGCCATGCTGGCGCGTGGCTTTTTCCACTTCATCGGCAAGCGCGATGCAGTCGGAAGCGAAGTCGATGTCGCGGTGGATGGTCCGGCTCATCTCGGCCAGCAGCCGCAGCGCCGCTACCGCAAACAGGTTGGCCGGCACGAACAGCGGGAACAGGCAGGCGTCGTCGGAAGGCCGGAACATCGAGTGGATCATGCCGTTGGGCCGGGTCGGCTGGCCGTAGCCGCCCAGCACCAGGGTTTCGGTGGCGAAGGGCGAGGGCCGCTGGAATTTGTACGGGCCGCGGTCGTGCAGGCGCTGCTGTTCGCGGAAGGTGCGCAACACGGCGCGCATCGCCTCGCGCCAGTCGTCATCGAACGGCGCGACATCGCCCGTTGCCCGCCAATAGCCGTGCGCCAGGCGGATCGGATAGCACAGCGAATCGATTTCCCATTTGCGTTCGCCCACGCCGGGCTTCATCTCGGTGATGTCGTTGACCGACCACTCCAGCAACTCGGTCACGCCGTCGGGCAGAAAGGCGTTGGCGTAGGGGTCGAGCCGGATGCAGTGCGCCTGACGCCGGATCAGGCCATGCAGCATCCGCCGCAGCGCCGGGTCCTGCTTCGCCAACGGCAGATAGGGATGCACCTGCGCGGAGGAGTCGCGCAGCCACATCGCGTCGATGTCGCCGGTGACGATGAAGGTGTCCGGCTTGCCGTCGCGGGTGCCGGTCTGCACGGTGGTGTCCAGCGTGTTCGGGTAGCAGTTCTCGAACAGCCAGGCCAGTTCCGGATCGCCGATGCGTGCCTTGACTTGCGCCAGCTGGCGTTCCACCGCCGCACTGACGAACTTGCGTTGCGATTTGGGCGGGCGGCGGCTTGGAAAAGCGGCGGTACCGGCGGCAAAGGCGGGCAGCGTGGTGGCGAGCAGGCCGGCGCCAGCGCCGGCACCGAGGAACTGGAGGATGTCGCGGCGCGTAAAGCCGGGACCGGGGACCGGCGACCGGGGACCAGGGAAAGGCGCCTTGGCGGCCCTGGAGTAGAAACGATCATTGGACATTCAACAAACTCCCACACGTGCGAATAAGGATGATGCTTTTCCCCGGTCCCCGGTCCCCGGTCCCCGGTCCCCGGTCCCCGGTCCCCGGTCCCCGGTCCCGGCTTCATTTCGGCAGCGGCGCGTGGCCGATGATCGAGAACGCCGCAGCCTCGCCCGGCGCACCGGTGCCGGGCTGGCCGCCGCCGACGAAGAGGCGATAGTCGCCGGCCTCGACCGCACGCTGGCCGGCGCGGTCGACGTTGCTGAGGCTGCGCGCATCCAGTTCGAACCTCACCTCACGCGATTGGCCGGGTTTCAGCGTTATCCGCCGGAATCCGACCAACGTGCGGATCGGCGGCTGCTGCTGGTGGGGCGCCAACTGCGGCCGCTGCTCCGTAGCGTTCGGCTCCAGATAGACCTGCACCACTTCATCGCCGCTGCGTGAACCGCTGTTGCGCACCCGCACGCTGACGCGCAGCGGCTCGCCCGCTTTCAGCATCTGCGTCGACAGCCGGGGCGTGTCGTAGGCGAAGGTGGTGTAGCTCAGGCCGTGGCCGAACGGGTACAGCGGCGTGCCGCTGAAGTAGCGGTAGGTGCGCCCCTGCATGTCGTAGCTGACGTAGGGCGGCAGATCCTTGGTGGAGCGGTAGAAGGTTACCGGCAGGCGGCCGCCGGGATTGAAATCGCCGGCCAGCGCCTGCGCGATGGCGGTGCCGCCGGACTGGCCGGGGTACCACGCGGCGAGGATCGCGTCGGCGTGTTCCTGCGCCCAGTTCAGCGCCACGGCGCTGCCGCTCATCAGCACCACGATCAGCGGCTTGCCGCTGGCCTTGGCGCGTTCGAGCATGGCCTGTTGCATGGGCGGCAAGCCAATCGCATTGCGGTCGCCGCCGTCGAAACCGAGCACGTCGACCTTCAGCTCCTCGCCTTCCACATCCGGCGACAGGCCGACGAACGCGACCACCGCGTCGGCCTGCGCCACCGCGCGCTCGGCTTCGGCCAGTTGCGCCTCCGCCGGCGCCAGCCATTCCAGGCGCAGCCCCTGGTCCTGGCCCTGGTGCTCGATTTCCAGACGGATGCGCCGCGGGCGCGCGTCTTCAAAACGCAGCTGAGCTTCGACATTGCGGCCATCGGCGTTGTGCACGCCGGCGGCAACCCGCCTGTCTTCGGCGTTGCCGGCAATCACCAGTTGGTCGTCCACGTACAGACGTACGGGGTCGTGGCCGCTGCAGTCGAAACAGCGCGCCACGCGCACCGCCAGGGTGTAGTCGCCAGGACCGGGCGGCAGCAGTTCGCCGCTCCAGCGCACCGAGTAGCGATCCTTGTCCACGCCTGCTGCCGGCGCCACCTGGTCCCAGTTGAAGCTGACCACGCGGTCCTGGCGCACCACGCGCGGGGTGCCGGCCAGATCCGGGTTGTCGAAGTACTCGCCCTTCAGGCCGGGCTGCCCGTCGCTGCGCAGCGCGGTTTCCGGAATCGTGACCGGCACTCCGGCCGACAGCGGCGCGCCCTGGGCATAGCTGATGCGGTCGCTGCCGAAGCGCTGGCGCAGGCCCGGCAATGGCGTCACCGGGTCGACCGAAGTGCCCTGGTAGTTGGCTTCCAGCGCGGCAAGCGCATCGGCATTCGGGCCGATCACCGCCAGCCGGGTGTCCGGCTTCAGCGGCAGCGCCGCATCCTGGTTCTTCAGCAGCACCAGCGATTGCAAGGCGGCCTCCAGCGCCAGCTTGCGGCTGGCAGGCGTGCCGATGTCGTTGGCACCCAGGCGCGCATAGGGGTCGTGCTTCGGCCGCTGCAGTTCGCCCAGGCGGTAGCGCGCGGCGAACAGCCGCACCAGCGACCGGTCCAGCCGCGCTTCGTCGGTTTCGCCGCGGTCCAGCGCCTCGCCGAGCTTGCGGTAGGTGTTGCCGCAGTTGAGGTCGTGCCCGGCATTCAGTGCGGCGGCGGCCGAGCCGGCTTCGTCGGCCCGGAAATAATGGAAATAGGTCATGTCGTACAGCGCGTCGCAGTCGGACACCACGAAGCCCTTGAAACCCCAATCGCCGCGCAGGCGGCCGTTGAGCAGCCAGTCGGCGGCGCAGGCCGGGGTGCCGTGCAGCGAGTTGTAGGCGCACATCACCGCACCGGCGCCGCCGTCGACCAGCGCCGCGCGGAACGCCGGCAGGTAGGTGGCTTCCAGATCGCGCGGGGAAACGTCGACATCGAAGCCATGGCGGCCCGGCTCCGGGCCGCTGTGCACGGCCAGGTGCTTGGGTGTGGCGATGGTGCGGAGGTGTTGCGGGTCATCGCCCTGCAGCCCGCGGATGAAGCCCACCGCCAGTTGCCCGGTAAGGTAGGGGTCCTCGCCGTAGGTTTCCATGCCGCGGCCCCAGCGCGGGTCGCGAAAGATGTTGATGTTCGGCGACCAGACGGTCAGCCCGTGATAGCGCTTGTGATCGCTGCCCGGGCCGCCGGCCAGGTTGAACTTGGCGCGCGCCTCGGTCGAGGTCACCGTGCCGACCTGTTCCAGAAGATCGGTATTCCAGCTCGCCGCCAGCCCGATCGCTTGCGGAAACACGGTGGCGTGGCCGCTGCGGGCGATGCCATGCAGGCCTTCATTCCACCATTCGTAGGCCGGCACGCCCAGGCGCGGGATGGCCGGCGCAGCATTCATGGTTTGCGCGATTTTTTCTTCGCGGGTCATCTTGGCCACCAGCGCGGCGGCCTTGTCCTCGGCTTCATCTGCGTGGACAGGCGCGATAGCCGCCATTGCAACCAATGCCGTCATGACCAGCCGTCCGGCTGTTGAAAAAGCGCTTCCGGCGAACGCCGGGACCCGTTGCCTTTTGTTCTTCCCGCGCGCAAAGCCGCTGGGTCCCGTCGTTCGCCGGGATGACGGATAGACCATCACTTTGCCTCCTCAGGTTCGGCCGGGGCGCCGGCAAGCGTCGTGGCGAGATCGCGAATTTGCAGCGCCGCGCGCAATTGTTCCTGCGTGGCCTGGCTATCCACGCGTACGGTCAGCGGTTCGCCCGGCAGCAGGTCGAAGGCGTTGTCGGAGAGCTGCGCGTCGAGATCGCCGAACGACAGCCAGACATCGCGTGCCAGCGCGTCGCTGGACAGGGTCAGCGCAAGACCGTCGCCGTCGTTGTTCCATTCGCTGCGGACCTGCGGCGCGGGCAGGGCGAGCTGCTTGGCCGCATCGAAGAACACCAGCTGGCGCGACAGCACGCCCGCGCCATTGAGGCGCTCGCCGTCGAGCAGTTCGAACACCGCAAAGCTCCGCTTCGGGTCGGCGCCGCTGAGCAACTGCGCGTCGCTGAACCGGCCCACGCGGGTGCTGCTCAGCGGCGGCAGCGTTGTCTTCTGCTCGCGGCGACTTAGCTCTCTTCCGTCGAAGTCCAGCACACGCAAGCGCCACCGCGCGGCCAGCGGCGCGGTGCGGTCGGAGACCAGCGACAGCGTGGTCGTGCCGTCCTTGCGCAGCGCGGCAGCCAGTTCCGGCGCGTAGAAGCGGCGCGCGTGGTAGTTCAGCGCCTTCCAGCGGCCGTAGTAGTCCACGCTGGACCACGAGGCGCCCGGCCACACGTCATTGAGCTGCCAGTACAGCGACCCCATCGCCTGCGGACGCGAGGCGCGCAGGTGCGAGGCGGCCAGGCCGATGCCCTCGGCCTGCATCAGCTGGCTCAGATAGACGAAGCTCTCGAAATCCTTCGGTTCGCCGAATTCGCGACGGATGTACAGCAGCAGGCGCTGATTGCCGTTGCCGTTGTCGAATTTCTGGTGCGCGCGCATCACCGCCGATTCCGCCTGCATGTCCTGCGGCTGCGCGAAGGCGCGGATGGTGCGCATGTCGGGGAAGGACTGCAGGCCGTACTCGGACAGGAAGCGGGTATCGACGTCCAGGTAGGCTTCGGCCGGTTTGGCGTCGCCGCCCCAGACCTGCCAGTAGTGCATGTCGCCGTCGTCGCTCACGTCCGCATCGCCGTCGAAGTCGGTGCCCGGCGAGGTGGCCCAATACGGCACGTCAGGATGGTAGCGGGCGACGACCTCGCGAAACACGGTACCGAACAGCGTCACCATGCCGCGTTCGATGCGGCTGCGCTCCTCGGGATCCAGCGAGCGCTTGAAGTTGACCCGGTCGCCCCAGTGCTCCCAGCCGGTCTGCACTTCGTTGTTGCCGCACCACATGACGATGCTGGGGTGATCGCGCAGCCGCTTGACCTGTTCGATCGCCTCCTGGCGGGTGTTCTCGCGGAACGCCACGTCGTAAGGCGGAATGGCGCCGCCGAACATGAAGTCCTGCCAGATCATCACGCCCAGCTCGTCGGCCAGCTCGTAGAAGCGGTCGTCCTGGTAGTGGCCGCCGCCCCACATGCGCAGCATGTTCATGTTGGCATCGCGCGCGTCCAGCAGCGTGCGGCGCAGGCGCGCCTCGTCCACGCGGGTGGAGAAGCTGTCCAGCGGGATCAGGTTGGCGCCCTTGGCAAAGACAGGAATGCCGTTGATCACGAATTCCATGCTCTTGCCCCACCGGTCCTTCTGGCGCCGCAGCTCAACCGTGCGCAGACCGGTGGTGCGCTGGACCGCGTGCGAGTCGCCGCCTGCCTCGCGCAGCGTCGCGGCGAAGGTGTAACGGTCCTGGGCGCCATAACCGTACGGAAACCAGCGCTTCGGGTTGGCGATGCGCAGCGGCAGGTCGATGCGGTTGCTGCCGGGGTCGACCACCGCATCGCGTTCGATCCGCGCCACCGTGGCGCCGTCCGGGTCGCGCACTTCCAGCACGACCTGCACCGGCCCGCTGGCGCTGGCCTCGAGTTCGATCTGCGCTTCGAGCTGCGCCGCACCGGCGTCCACCCGTTGCTGGGCGATGTGCAGGCTTTCCACGCGCACGGTGTCCCAGGCTTCCAGGCGCACGTTCTTCCAGATGCCGGCGGTGACGATGCGCGGCCCCCAGTCCCAGCCGAAATGGTAGGGCGCCTTGCGGACGTAGGTGGTGCTGAGCCGTCCGGCCGGTTCGTCGCCGAACGCCGAGTCGTAGCCGCCGGGCAGGGCATACGGTTGCTGCGCCAGCCACGGCTGGATCTTCTTGATCGGCGAATAGAACGTCACTTCAAGCACGTTTTCGCCGCGCCTGAGCAGCGGCTTGGCGTCCACCCGCCAGCGCCGGAACATGTTGTCCGCCTGCAGCAGCGGTTTGCCGTTGAGGCGGACGTCGGCGAAGGTGTCCAGCCCGTCGAACACCAGTTCGATGCGTTTCCGTTTCAGGGTGGCGTCATCGACCTTGAAACGGCCGCGGTACTGCCAGTCGCTCAGGCCGGCCCATTGGATCGCGCCTTCGTTGCTGGCCACGAAAGGATCCGGTACCAGCCCGGCGGCGATCAGATCGGTCTGCACCGTGCCCGGCACCTGCGCCGGCAGCCACGCGGCCGCCTTGGGATGTTCCTTCGCCTGCGGCTGTCCCGGTACCAGCCGGATCTGCCAGCCCTGGTCCAGGTCGATCGAGGTGGGCGGCGCGGCCCAGGCCGGCATGGCCAGGACAAGCAGCGCGATCAGCGACGGCAGCGGGACCAGGCAAGAGAGGCGGCAGAAACGGGAACGGCGGCGTGGCGGGAACATACAGACTCCTTTCAGCGTTGAACGGGTGGCGACTGCGCGGTGGCTTCGATCAGCTGGACGGCGCCTATCGCGTACAGCGGGCCATCGATGGCTGCGGTGAAGCGCAGGCACAGATCATGGACGCCTTCGCGCGGCGGCAACGGGACTTCCAGCTCGAACTGTTCGCCCAGCGCCGAGCCTTCCGGCAACGGCATCTGGGCCAGCATCTCGCCATCGCAACCGCGCAGCACTTCAAGCTCTCCAAGAGCACGTTCGCCCCGGGGCAAACTGGAAGGATACTGATGCACCTTGGACTGGTCGTGCGCCAGGCCGTAATTGCGAGCCAGCCGCGCGGCGTCGATCCGGATTGCTGCAATACCGTCCAGCCGCGCCTGCGGGTAGGTCCAGCACGCGTAGAACAGATCCACGTTGTAGACCGGCGTGTCCATGCCGGGCATATCCGGCAGCAGCGGTACGCGCAGACCCAGCGGACCGCCATTGTGGCAGTTGCGCAGGCCCTGGGTGTCGACGCTCAGCAACGTCTGACGATCGAAGTGGCGACTGCGCGTGGCGGCCAGCGGTTGCCCGTCTTCGGTGAACACCGCGGCCTTGACCGTCACCGGCAGCGTCGCCGCGAACGGCTTCTGGTAGCGTAGGGAATCCAGCGTCGGCTCGCTGCCGTCGGTGGTGTAGCGGATCTGGCCGGCGCCGGTCTGGTTGCCCAGCGCGATATTGGCCTTGCCGCCGTCCAGCGCCGTGTGGGCGCCGCCATCGATCCCGATGTCGGCGGCGAAAGCCCCGTCGCTATAGCCGATTCCCAGCGCCTGGTAGCGCTGCAGTTGCGCCGGCAGCCGCGCAAGGAAGCCGTTCCAGTCACGCGCAGCCATCGGCGACCAGGCCACTTCGGCCACCGCCGCCAGGCGCGGGAACAGGGCATGGTCGATGTGGCGGCGCGAGGGAATGTATTCGCTCCACAACGCACCTTGCGCACCCAGTACATGCCGGGCCTGTTCGGCAGTCAGTTCCGCCGGCACCGGATCCAGTTCGTAGACGCGCGACAGCGGCAGTACCGCCAGACGGCCATTCGGCTCGTCGCTGCGTTCGGTCTGCAGATTGTCCAGATACATCCAGCCGGCCGGCGCCAGCACCACGTCATGGCCCAGCTTGGCCGCGGTCACGGCACCGTCCACGCCGCGCCAGGACATCACCGATGCGCTTGCCGGCAGTCCGCCTTCCAGTATCTCGTCCCAGCCGATCAGGCGCCGGCCCTTGCTGGTCAGGTAGTCCGCCAGTTGCTCATTGAACCAGCCCTGCATGGCATGCGCGTCCTTGACGCCGAGCCGCTGCATCTGCGCGCGGACAGCCGGCGACGCCTCCCACTGATCCTTCACCGCCTCGTCGCCGCCGATATGGATGAAAGGCGAGGGGAACAGTTCCAGTACTTCGTCGAGCACGCCGCGGATGAAGGCCAGGCTGCGTTCGTCGGTATCGAACAAGTAGGGATTGACGCCCCAGTCCACCGCCACCGGCGGACGTTCGCCGGTCACGCCGATTTCTTCCGGATAGGCCGCCACCGCCGCCTGCGCATGGCCGGGCATGTCGATCTCGGGCAGGATGGTGATGTGGCGTGCGGCGGCATAGGCCACCAGTTCGCGGATCTGATCCTGCGAGTAGTAGCCGCCGTAGCGTTGCGGCGTGCCGTGGCGGCCTGCGCCCGGCGGGGTGCGCCAGGCGCCGATCCCGGTGAGCTTGGGGTAGCGCTTGATCTCGATGCGCCAGCCCTGGTCGTCGGTCAGGTGCAGGTGCAGCACGTTGAGCTTGTGCTGCGCCATCGCGTCGATTACATGCTTGACCGTATCCACGTCATGGAAGTGGCGGGCCACATCCAGCAACTGGCCGCGCCAGCCAAAACGCGGCCAGTCGCGGATCGTTACCACCGGTATGTCGATGGCACCGCCTTCAACGCCATCGCGGCCGGTGTCGGCGCCCGCCAGTTGCCAGGCGCTGATTGCGCCGTAGAACAGGCCGGCGGCGTCGCGCGCGCGGATGCGCAGGCCCTGCGCATCCGCGTCCAGCGCATAGCCTTCGGTTTGGCTCACCGGCGACTGGGCATCCAGCTGCAAACGGATACTGGCCGGCGACGGTGTGGTTTCCTCGCGTACGGAAAGGTCCAGACCACGCGTATCGCGCAGCAGCCGGACCAGGTGATTGGCGGCATCGCGCGCCGGCTCATCGCCCGGCGCGATCGAAACGATGGTTCCGGCGGCGATCCGGAACCGGCCTTCGCCGCGCTCAGCCTGGACCGGTGCGGGAATCAGCGGCAGGGCTTCGGCGGATGTGGCGGCGGCCGTCGGCGCAGTGCGCTCGGCGCAGCCTGGCAGCGACAAGACGGCAACCAGCAGCGCGAACGCGCGCACCAGCGTGCCGATGCGTGTGGAACGGGCAGGGGGCGTGATCATTCAGTCGCTCTCTTCGTCGTTCTTGTAAGGGCCAACGGCAGACAATCGCCAGGGCCGGTATCGGTTGCGCATGTCAGGGGTCCGCGTTGCCGGGCATGCCCGGCGTTGGAGCCGGTCTCTGTCTGTCGCAGGAACAATAGCGTGACCGCGGTCTGCGCAGCGGGCGCCCCTGCCGCGGTGGCGAAAAAGGGGAGAAGTGCGGGCAGCGATGCCGGCATTCGACGCATGGCTGAAGCATGGCCGCGCAGCGGAACTGCCGTGCGACAGCGGCTATCGGACGTCATCGGGTACAGCACTGGCGCTCCTTGTGGAAAAGTTGCGGGGCCGCCTATCGCGGCCCTGCAAAAAAGACGGGCCATCGTGGAGAGAACGATGGCCCGCCCGTACCGCATCAGAACTTGAAGTTCAACGTCACCTGGTAGCCGCGACCGGTCTTGTACGTGCCCAATGGCGCGTACTTGACCTGGTTATACCAGTAGTACGTCGAGTCAAGCAGGTTGGTCGCGCTGAAGTTGATCCCCATCCAGTCGTTGACCTGGTAGGCTGCGGTGAAATCCAACTGCTTGTAGTAGTCGGTGAACACGTTGGAGTCCAGCCGGCCGACCTGAGTGAAGTACTCGGAGCGATAGCTGTAGTTGAGGCGGGCGCTGAACGGTCCATTCTCGTAGTAGGGGATGAAGTTGTACGTGGTCTTGGACACGTACGGCAGATTCAGTCCCTCGCTGGTGTCGGTATGGGTGTAGGTGTAGTTCGCCTGCACGCCGAAGCCGTAGGCGATGTCCTGCGTATAAGACAGCGCCAAACCGCTGACCTTTGCATCGGCCACGTTCACTGGTGAGCTGACCTGGTAGAGATCCGTATTTCCGGTGACGGGATCGGTCAGCCGTTGTTCGGTCGTCGTGTTGACGATGTAACTGCCGATGTCGCGGTAGAACACCTCCGCCGCCAGCATGCTGGACGGGGCGAAGTACCACTCGAAGCTCAGTCCGTAGTTGGTAGCCTCGTACGGATCCAGATCCGGATTGCCGCCGCCTGCAGTCTTTGTGGTGGTGTCGAGAGTGACTGCACCAGCCAGATCGCCGTAACGCGGACGCGCGATTACCTTGGCTGCGGAGAAGCGGGCCACCTTGGTGTCATCGATGTCGTAGGCCAGGTTGAAGCTCGGCAGCGGCTTGTAGTAGCTCTTCTTGTCCATGGTCAGGACATAGCCGACGCCGTCGACATTGCGCCAGTACAACGACTTGTCCATCGTGTCGACATAGCGCACGCCCAGATTACCGCGCCACTGGCCGGACTCGAAGTTCAGCTGTGCGTATAGGTTGTTGGTGATTTCCTTGACGTCGAACTGCTGGCCATATTTTGTCTCGAACTCGCCCTGCGGCTGCGACTTGAGGTAGGCCAGGATCGAATTGAGATCGGCGGTCGGCCAGCCGATGAGGTCGCCGCTGGCACCCAGACCGTCGTAAAGACCGTTCGGCGCGGTGCCAGGGTTGAACTGCGTCAGTAGAATCGGATCGGTGGCATCGATGCGGTTGCCGCGCGAACTCTGGCCGTTTTCATGGTTGATGTACTTGTAGCCCACCAGCAGCTTGCTCAGCGGGCCCCAATCGAGGTCGCGCTCGGCGTCGAACTGGAAGTATTTCTCCCGATCATCGGTGGTGGTGTACTCGATGCCGCCGGCCTGCTGGCCGGTCGCCAGCCCCCAGTTGGAGGCGCTGCCATCGTCGTAGTGCACGCTAGCGTTCTTTCCGTCGTAGCTGAAATCGTAGCCGCCGGACTGAAGCAGGAACTTCATCAGGTACTCAGGATCCTTGCCGCCCTTGGCGCTGGTGGTGCCGGCCTGGGTGGTGAAGGTCCACTTGTCGCCGAAGAAATCGTGGCGGAGGTTGAGGCTCTTGGTTTCCACCTCGCTCATGCGGTAATTGGCGTCGAACTGCGCATAAGCATCCCCGCCCACGGTACCGGAAGTGATGTAGCCATTCTCTATGGTCACATCAGTGAAATTGCCGACCGAGCAGCCTGGGCAAACGTAGCGCGACTCGCTGAAATTGTTGTATTTGCCCTTGACGTAGAGACCCGTGAGGTTGAATTCATTACGGTCGTTCGGCCTCCATTGCATTGCTGCCTGGATGCCATCGCGCTCACGCTCCTGCTGGAAGAAGGCGCTGTTTTCGCCGAACGGATAGAGCGCTTCGTTGGGGTCGCCGCTTCCGGTAACGTTAACATCGTCAGGCAAACCTCCCTTGGCATAACCCCAGTACTCGATGCCGGCGCGCCAGATTTCCTGCTTGTCGTGGGTGGCCGTAGCCAGGAAACCGAACGTCTCGTCGGCGTTCTTCCAACTCCACAGCACCGACCCGCGCGGGTTGCCCTGCTCGGAACGGTCGTTGTAGCTGTAGCCGAGCGAACCGCGCAGCGTATTCGCCGGCAGGTCGAGCGGTTTGCGCGTATGCACGATCACGGTGCCGCCGATGCTGCCTTCGTCGATGCGCGCTTCCGACGACTTGTAGACTTCCATCAGGCCGATGATTTCCGGCGACAGCAGGGTGTAGTTGAACGTACGGCCGCTGGTATCGGTGGGATTGCCGCCCCAGTCGCCTGAAGCGATGGTCTGGCCATTGATCAGGATCCGGTTGAGCGCCGGGTCGGTGCCGTTGATGCTGACCTTTTCGCCTTCGCCGAACTGGCGATCCACGCTGATGCCGGGCAGGTGCGAAAGCGATTCGGCTGCATTGGTGTCAGGGAACTTGCCGATGTCCTCGGCGCTGATTGCGTCGACGATGGCGTTGGCCGAACGCTTGACTATCTGGCTGCGCTCCAGCGAGGCGCGGTAGCCGGTAACGGTGATGGTGTCCAGTTGCGTGGCGTCGCCCTGGCTGCCGGCTTCCTGCGCGTGGGCGCTGAACGCGATGCTGGCGACGATGGCTGCCGATAGTGCTGACTTGCGGTATTTCATGCCACTCTCCCGATCAATACTGTTGGTTGCTGCGTTGGTTGTGGTGTCCCTGAGCGGTTGTTGCGTCCACGATTTCTCCCCTGGTGCCGCGTGCGCCCCCTTGGCTGCGGTATTGCGTTGCGAAAAGCCTGTATTGCCTAGTTCAGATACCAATGCGCTGCGCCGACCACGCCAAGCTGGCCGTGTTCGACCAGCCGCACCGGAATGCGCTCCAGCGCCGCGCGCATCGGCCCCTTGTTGAGGTAGCGCCCGACGAAAGCGCTGTTGAGCAGGAAATCGCGGATTTGCGGCAGGATGCCGCCGGCCAGGCGGATGCCGCCCTGCACGCCGTAGGTCAGCGCCATATCGCCGACCACGCTGCCAAGGAAGCCGCAGAAGATTTCCAGGGTTTCGCGCGCCAGCGCATCGTTGCCGGCCTGCGCCGCCGCGGTGATCTGGCTTGGCGTGGATAGCGCCGGTCTGGCGCCACGCAGCGCTGCGAGCGCGCGGTACAGGTTGAGGATGCCGGGACCGGACAGAACGTGCTCAATCGTCACATGCCGGTGCTGCTTCAGCAGTTGCGCCAGCAGCGCCAGTTCGAGTTCGTTGTTGGCCGCCAGTGCGGCCTGGCCGGCTTCGGTGGCCAGCACGAACGGGCGGTCGTCGCGGGGAATCCATAGCGCCGCTCCCAGGCCTGTACCTGGGCCCAGCACCAGTACCGGCCCATGCACCGCGGCCTGGTCCGGCCCGGTGATGCGGACGGTTTCGGCAACGGGCAGGGCGGCCGTGGCATAGGCCACGGCTTCGAAGTCGTTGACCAGGCGCAGGTCGGCGAAACCGAGTTGCTCGCGGGTCTCGCGGATCGACAGCGGCCAGGGCAGGTTGGTCGTGATGACCGTGCCGTCGTCCAGCGCGTAGCCGGCGCTGGCGACGACTCCGCGGTCCACGCCGCCGCCGCCATGCGCGGCCAGGAAGTCGGTGATGAAGTCCACCAGCGACGGGTGATCGGTGCAGTCGTACTTGCGGAAGGCCAGCACTTCAACCGGCTGCCCCGCGCGTCCGGCGCGCACCAGGGCCAGGCGCGCGTGCGTGCCGCCGACATCTGCGGCAAGGAACGGCATGCCGTTCACCAGTGAAGCCGTTGTAGCTGGACCGACCATTGCGAACACATCCCTCCCATACGCTGTATCCGCCGTGGCGCCGGGTAGGCACCTCGATATGGCTCGAGTTTGGATCGATCTAAACAACGTTGTCAATCGATCGTCACCGGAGTGTGCTAGCCCCGCCCAAATAAGCGACAGCCCCTCCTGTTCAGCTTGGCAAAAGTCCTGGATTAGCGCCAATTTTGTTGGTATTTTGCCAATTTGGAACGTTCCAAACGGCATCTGTGGCGCCGGAGGGGCGGTGAAGCGGACGGGCGTTGGAGGAGGGTCAAAGCGGGTGAATCCGGGAATCCATGACAACGCAAGCCAGGTCCACCCTGCCGCGGCGCTCCCGCGTGTCCTGCCGCGCGCAGCGGCACTGCCTGGGCAGCCTCGGGAGCCGGTTGAACGCACGCTCGCATGCGGCAGCGACCGCGTGCCGTTCCTGCGGCATTCCTTCCGGCCAGAACGGCAGCATGGTCCGCGGCCGGCGTTCCTGCTGCGGACCTATGTGCACATCCTTCACACCGTGCCCGGCCATCGTGCCGTCGTGCGCGCATGAACCGAACAGGGAGGCAGAACGACGCCATGCGCAGAGCAACCATCAAGGACGTCGCCGAACGCGCCAATGTCTCGTTGAAGACCGTGTCCCGGGTGATCAACAACGAACCGTCGGTGGCGCAGGCCACGCGCGCGCGGGTGACGCAGGCTATCGCCGAACTCGACTACGAGCCCGATCCTTCCGCGCGCAACCTGCGCAACGGTTTGTCGTTCGTGATCGGGCTGGTCTACGACAACCCCAACCCGCATCACATCATCGCCATGCAGAAAGGCGTGCTGGCGGCCTGTCGCGAAACCGGCTTCGGTTTGCAGATCCAGCCGGTGGACTCGACTTCGCCGTTGCTGGCCGACGAACTGGCCGAGTTCGTCCAGCGTTCGCGCCTGGCCGGACTGGTGCTGACTGCGCCGATGTCCGAGCGCAAGGAATTAGTCGATGCGCTGGCCGAACGCGGCATCGCATTGGTGCGGATCATCGCCGCCACCGAGGACCCGGACGACGGCCTGCCGTGCGTCTACGTCGATGACCGTGGCGCCGCCTACGAGATCACCGAGCACCTGATCCAGCTCGGCCATCGGCGCATCGGTTTCCTGTGGGGCGGGCCGCAGCACCGTTCCAGCAGCGAGCGCTATGCGGGTTACGAAAAGGCGCTGAAGGATTACGGCATCACCGTCGATCAGCACCTGGTCGTGCCGGGCGACTACACCTTCGACGAAGGTTTCCGCGGCGCGCGGCGGCTGCTGGCGCTGCAGGAACCGCCGACCGCGATCTTCGGCAGCAACGACGAGATCGCCGCCGGCGTGCTGGCGGCGGCCAAGTCCGCAAGCGTTGACGTACCGTATGAACTGTCCATCGCCGGCTTCGAGGACAGCCCGTTCTCGCGCCAGTCATGGCCGCCGCTGACCACCGCCAAGCAGGCCACTGCGGATATCGCCAGGCAGGCGACGCGCCTGCTGATCGCCGGCCTGCGCCAGTACGCCTACGTCGACAGTCCGACACCTCCGCGCAACCAGGGCTTTCTGCCGCAACTGGTGGTGCGCGGTTCGACCGCGCCGTTGCGTCCGCGCTAGCCTGCTACCGAGCTCACGAACATCCCGATTGAATCGGTTCCATGAAGCTGGTTCACTGGCTCCTGACCAACAAGATGGAGTCGTGCGGTGATGAGACCTCAGGAAGCTGGCCAAGCGCCGCTGTTCCATGCTTCAACCTGCAGGAGCATGCCGCTGCGAACCGTTGGGGATTGCGGGTACGGCCGCCGGGTCGCCCGCCAGCGGAGACCCGCATGACCACGCGCCGCCAGTTTCTGCAATCGTCCCTGTTGGCTGGCGGTGCGTTGGCGCTGCCGTCGAGCGCCAGTGCCGCAATCGCGCCGCCGCGCCTGCGGGTGGTGTCGACCTGGGACTTCGGCGTTGGCGCCAATCAGGCGGCGTGGCCGGTGCTGACGCGCGGCGGCAGCGCGCTGGATGCGGTGGAAGCGGGTGCGCGCTGGGCCGAGGGCACGCTGTGCAACAGCACCGTGGGCCGCTGCGGCTACCCGGACCGCGACGGCGTGCTGACGCTGGATGCCAGCATCATGGATGGCGACGGCCGCTGCGGTGCGGTGGCGGCGCTGGAAGATATTGCGCATCCGGTTTCGGTGGCGCGCGCAGTGATGGAAAAGACGCCGCACGTCCTGCTGGCCGGCGATGGCGCGCAACAGTTCGCGGTGGAGCAGGGCTTCGAGAAGAAGACGCTGCTGACGCCGGCGGCGGAACAGGCGTGGCGCGAATGGCTGAAGGATGCGGAGTATCGGCCGCAGATCAACGCCGAACGCGCGAAGCTGCCCGGCAACCGTGAAAACCACGACACCCTCGGCATCCTTGCGCTCGACGCCGATGGCCGTCTCGCCGGCGCCTGCACCACCAGCGGCATGGCCTGGAAGCTGCACGGCCGGGTCGGCGACAGCCCGATCGTCGGGGCCGGGCTGTATGTCGACAACGAGGTCGGCGCCGCAACCGCTTCCGGCGTGGGCGAAGAGATGATCCGCAACGCGGCCAGCTTCCTGGTGGTCGAGCTGATGCGCCAGGGCCGTTCGCCGATGGACGCATGCCGCGAGGCAATCGAGCGCGTGGTGCGCAAGCGCCCGGAGGCAAGCAAGACCCTGCAGGTGTGCTTCCTGGCGATGAACAAGGCCGGCGATGTCGGCGCGTTTGCGCTACATCATGGCTTTGTCTATGCGGTGTGCGATGCCGACAGCCAGGACGCATTGCTGGATGCGCGATCTGTTTATGGCGCGAAGCAGGGGTGAGCTGGTCGGCCTCCGTCTGTTGCCGGAGCGGCCGGCCGCCCGCCGCCGGTTTTTCCCGTCGGATCGCGCGGGAAGCGAACAGCGGTTGAAATCTATCGTTCGCCCACTGGACGCGCCGCGGCGCGTTCTTCACCGCGTGCACTGAGCAACGGTCGGAGGTGCGGCGCGGCCTGCGGTTTCTTGCTGCCCGGTTGCGACGGACGCCAAAAATCCGCGCCGGGACGGCGGGGCGCTGCAGGTACCCGTGGCCAAGCCGTAACGGCCGATGGGCCTTCGATTCGTCGCCATCGCCGGCGGAGCGAAGACGCAAGGACGCATAGATTGCTTGGGTTGTCTGTATACGCCGCGTGACGGGACACGGCGGCGCCGATCTGCGAAATATCCCTGATTTGGATCGTTCCAAAAAAGTGATGCGAGCCACATCTTTGCATCGATTTTGTCGCGTATGGTCCCAGCGAGGCCATCGATGTCATACGGCTTCATATCTCGGCACGCCAAGCGAACGCGCTGGTTACGGGAGCGCAATCGGCTCATCGCGCTTGGACCATCAGGCCTATTCAACGACCGGAGAGGGGTACCCATGCAGCAATCAGTCTTTCACCGCAATGTCCTGGCGAGCGCGCTCGCGCTGGCGATGTTTCCGCCGCTTGCGGCGTTGGCCCAGGCTCAGGACCCGCCGCCTGCGGAACCGCCCAGCCCATCCGGGACCGCTCAGGGCGCCAAGACGCTAGATGCGATCAGCGTGACCGGTTCGCGCATCAAGCGCGCGGAGGTCGAGGGTCCGGCGCCGGTAACCATCATCACCGGCGATCAGATCCGCAAGGAAGGCTTCACCACCATCTACGAGGCGCTCGGCTCGCTGACCGAGGTCACCGGCACCGTGCAGAACGATTACGACTGGGGCCAGAGCTCGGTCAACGCCAGCCCGCTCAACCTGCGCAATCTAGGCCCCGGCCGCAGCCTGCTGCTGATCAACGGCCACCGCGTGGCCGACTACCCGCTGCCGTACCAGGGCAAGAGCAACTTCGCCAACTACAACAATATCCCCACCGGCATTGTCGACCGGATCGAAGTGCTCTCCAGCGGCGCTTCGGCGATCTACGGTTCCGACGCGGTGGCCGGTGTGGTCAACGTCATCCTGAAAAAGGACATCGAAGGCGATACCTTGCGCGCACGCTACGGCACCACCACCGAAGGCGGGCGCTCGGTGCGCGATGTCTCCTGGTCCGGCGGCCGGCACGGCGAGGACTGGAGCGTGGCCTATACGCTGCAGTTCTTCGACCGCGAGCCGCTGTGGTCGCACGAACGGCCGTTCATGGATGAGGAGAACGATGCGCCGCGCCGTACCTGGAGCTACGGCGGCGTGCGGGAAGGCGGCGCGACGAACACGCCGCAAGTCGGCATCCGTCTCTTCGACGTGACCAACAATGTACGGATCCGGCCGCCGACCGGCGCCTGCGATCAGTTCGGCGGCGCCTTCTACGAGCACAACCGCATCCTGTACAACGATTTCAATGGCGCGCAGACCGACACCGGTTGGCAGTGCGCCAACCGTTCCGTGTTCCAGCACTGGACGCTGCGCAATGCCAGCAAGGACCTTTCGCTCTACCTGTACGGCACCAAGCAGTTCGGCAATGTCGAAGCCTGGGTGACCTATGGGTACTGGGATTCGACCGGCAAGAGCAATACCTTCATGCCGGCGTGGGGTAGCCAGAATTACATCGACGCCAACAGCGGTCGGGAGATGAGCCTGCTGCGCTATTTCGTGCCGGGCGAAATAGGCGGCGAAGACCGCGCACTGACCAAGTCCAAGGAAACGAACTGGGATTTCAGCGCCGGCCTGCGCGGCACCGTCTTCAGCGACCGCTTCGACTGGGAGGTCATGGCCGGCCGCGCCGAATACGAGATCCGGGAGCTTTTCCCGACCATCCACAACGCGCGTGCCACGGAGTTCTTCCTGGGTCAATCGCTGGGCACCGATCCGGCGAGCGGCCTGGAGATCCACGCCCCCGACTACAACCGGCTCTGGAACCCGGTGTCACGCAGCGACTACGAAGGCGTTCGCGCGCTTGGCGACAAGCGGGCGCGCACCTGGCTCACCCAGGCCAGCTTCGTGCTCAGCGGCGATCTGTTCGAAGGCTGGGCCGGCCCGATCGGCTTTGCCGGCGTGCTGGAAGCCGCGCAGCAGGGCTACAAGCTGAGCCCCGATCCGAACACCATGGGCACCGATCCCGCCTACGAAACGCCCTTCGGCAATATCGAGACCGGCGGTGGCGAGCGCGACCGCTACGCGGCGGGCCTGGAATTCAAGATCCCGTTGCTCGAGAACCTGACCCTGTCGGCGGCGGGCCGCTACGACCGCTACGACGCGGTCGCCGACGATGCCGCCACCACCTACAACCTGGGCCTGGAGTGGCGTCCGTTCGCCAACCTGCTGCTGCGTAGCAGTTATGCCACCAGCTTCCGCGCGCCGGACATGCATTATGTCTACGCCGAGCCCAGCGAAAGCGTGGCCGACCAGGTCGATTACCTGGCCTGCCTGACCGATCCCAACCGGCAGACCAGCAACTGTCCCGGCGGTGTGGGCGATCCGTACCACATCGACAATCCGCTGATCTCCCGGCAGGGCACGCAGGACCTGTTGTACGAAACCGGCGATTCGCTGACCTACGGCTTCGTCTGGGACGCATTCGACGGCTTCTCGCTCAGCGCCGATTACTGGCGCATCAACATCGAGAATGCGATCGACGATGTCGGCCCCGATCAGGTATTGCTGGATGAGGCCTACTGCCTGACCGGCCAGGCGCCAGCGGACAAGCCGGCCCGGACTCCGCCCAGCCAGGCGCTGTGCGATCTGCAGATCAGCCGGGTGACACGCGACGCCAACGGTATGGTCACCGGCGTCGAAATCGGCCCGATCAACCGCGCCAGGCAAAGCGTGAGCGGCGTCGATGTGGCCTCGCGCTATCAATTGCAGACCGCGCGCTGGGGAACGTTCGACTTCGCACTCAACTACACCCGCCAGCTGACCTACAAGATCGCCCAGTTCCCGGGCGATCTGTTCGAAAACACCCGCGACCAGGATCGGCAGATGCGCTATCGCGGCCGCGCCAGCGCCAGTTGGAGCCTGAATCCCTGGACCGCTGTGCTGTACGTGGATTGGACCGCGGGCACCCGCAGCGACCGCTATGGCGGCTGCACCGCGTTGCCCAACGGGTTCCGCCCGGACGTGGCCACCGACTGCACGGATCTGCGCGAGAATGCGGCAGGCGAGCGCAGCATCAGCTACGGCCAGCAGAGCGAGCTGGTGAAGTATTACAACCAGGACCGGATCTACTGGAATGCCAGCGTCGGCTACCAGGCCACCGACGCGCTGCGCCTGAACTTCTATGTCAACAATATCTTCGACGATCACTATCAGGACAAGTGGTGCGGCGGCTTCGCCTACTGCGTGGCCAATCCGGTCGGTCGTGAAGTGGCGGCGGAGGTCGTATACCGGTTCGACTGATCCGCTCGCCAGGACGGCTGTTGCGACAAGAAGGCCCGGCGCGAGCCGGGCTTTCTTGCTCTTGCGGCGGCGCTCACCAGCGCTTGGTAAGGGTCAGCCGGAGGGTCCTTGGTGGCTGGGAGTAAAGCTGCGAGAAGCCGCCGGTGATGTAGTAGCGCCTGTCGGTCACGTTGTCGATGTTCAGCAGCACGTCCAGTCCGTTGCCGAAGGCATAGCGGGCATTGAGATCGAGGCGGGTGTAGCCGGGCAGATACAGGGTGTTGGCCGTGGTCGCTGCTTGGTCGCTGGCGTGAAAGATGCCGCCGCCGACCGTCAGGCCGGACAGTGCGCCGTCGAAGGCCCAGGATGTCCATACGCTGGCCTGATGCCGGGGAATCCCGGCCAGCCGGTTGCCCACCAGACTCGCGTTGGAGTCCCTGCGGATGGTGGCGTCGATGTAGGCATAGGAGGCGACCAGCGTCCAGGCATCCACCGGCCGCATCGAGACTTCGGCCTCGGCGCCGCGCGAGCGAAGTTCGCCGGCCTGGATCACGAAGTTCCAGTCGACCGGGTCGGCGACGACAGCGTCTGTCTTGCGCAGGTCGAAGGCGGCCAGCGTCGCTTCCATCCGGCCCTCCATCAGGATGGATTTGACGCCCAGCTCGCGTTGTTCTCCGCGCGTAGGCTTGGGCGTGATGCCGCTTTCCAGCAGACCCACATCGGCTTCGTTGCGGAACGAGCGCGCCCAACTGGCGTAGACCGACAGGTCGGGATCGATCAGCCAGGTCAGGCCGGCACGCGGCGAGAACGGCGAGTCGCGCCGGGTGACCGCCGGATCGACCCCGCCGGTGTAGAACGACAGCGTTTCGGTGCGCTCCTGGCGGCCGCCGAGCAGCAGGCGCCAACGGCCCCAGGACATTTCGTCCTGCGCGTAGACGGCAAGCGTTTCGAACTCGTAGCGGCTGTTCCCGGTGTCCAGGTAGTTGTCCGGACGGCCGCTGGGCACGGGCTGGTAAAGGTCGATGGGATTGCCGTAGGAAATCTTGCCGTCCAGATAGGCCAGGCGGTCGATGGTGCGTTCGGCCCCGAACATCAGCCGGTGCTGGACCGGTCCGGTGACCCAACGGCCGTAGATCTCGGCCTGAAGCGTGCCGTCCTTCTGGCGCTCGCGATAGCTGACGAAGTTGCGGTTGACCGTGGTGCCGCTCAGGGCAGGGAAGCCGTAGTTGAAGAACTCTTCCTCCGGCACATCCACGTCGGACCAGAATGCGCCCAGGCGCAATCGCCAGTCATCCGACAGCATCCGGTTGAATTCCAGGCTGGCGGTCTTCTGCTTTTTGCGGATGCGCATGAAGTCCTCGCCGTAGTTCCGGCTCGGCGGCACCTGCAGGAACAATGGGTGATTGCCCAGGCCGCGATCGAACGCAGCGTCGCGCTCCAGATATTCCACCCTGGCGAGCAGACTGGTCCTCTCGTCGGGGCGCCACTCCAGTGCGGGCGCCAGATAGGTCTGGCGGTTGTCGATGCCATCCCGATAGCTATTGGCATCCTCATGGGCGGCATTGACGCGAGCCAGCAGCGTGCCGGCGCTGTTCAGAGGCCCTGTCGCGTCCGCGCCCAGACGGGTGTAGTCGTCCGAGCCGGCGGTCAGGTTGGCCGAGGCGGAAAAAGCCTCCTGCGGCCGTTTGGAAACGAAGTTGATGACGCCGCCTGGCTCGAACCGGCCATACAGGGCAGAGGCCGGCCCTTTGAGCACTTCGATGCTCTCCACGCCCTGCAGGTCGATCTCCGGTTGCGACACGCTTTGCCGGAAACCGTCGCGCAGCGTGCTGATGGCCTGGAAGCCGCGAATCCGGAAGCGCTGGTTGCCCGAAAAGCCCATCGTTCGCTGCACGCCGCTGATCGTTTCGGCGGCCTGGCCGATGTTGGCCACGCTGCGCAGGTCCAGCAGTTCGCGCGGCACGATGTTCACGCTGAAGGGGGTTTCCAGCACGGGCGCGCCCGACTTGGTGGCTGTCTCGCCGGGAATTCTTCCCAACGGGCGTCCGTAGACGGTGATGGTGTCCAGGTCGGTCGCGCTTTCCTGCGCGGTGGCCGGGTATGCGGCCAGCAGCGCCGTCGCAATTGCGGCAGTCAGGGTTGTTTTCATTCGCAAGGGGTAGCGGCGGATATGAATTGATATGCTATAACATACCGATAGCAATCCATAGCCGTTCCGGTTTCAACGCGAGGAAGCAGTCCCATGTCATTGCGCGCGCCGCTGTTGGGTGGACTGTTGGCGGCACTGGCCGTCACAGGGTGCCAACCCTCATCGACGCCATCGCCGGCAACCCCGAATGCCCTTGCCGGCGAGGCAATCCCGTTGCGTCATGCCAGGTTGCTGACACTGGAGCGGCACCAAGGTTTTGTCGTGGCCCGTTTGAAGGGCGCAGCCGATGGCGCGGACGCGCGCGCCAAAGCGCTGGCAGGCGAGGTCCTGGTTCTGCTGCCCCATGAGTCGCCGGTGCCGGCGCTGACGGGCGATCTGCGCGACGCGACCGTCATCCGCACTCCGGTGCAGCGCATTGCCAGCAATGCGGGCTCGGACGAAGCGTTCCTGACCCAGCTGGGTGTCGAGGAACGTCTGGTGGCGGTGGGGGGACTGGCTTCCTACGACGACGGCATACGCCGGCGCGCCAAGGCCGGCGACATCGGCCAGGTTGGCTACAACTGGCATTCGCCGCCCAACCTGGACGTGCTGATCGCCAGGCAGCCGGACGTCTTCCTGATGCGTCTGAGCGATCCCGCGCATACCCCGATGCTGGAGCGCGCCAGGACATTGGGGTTGACCGTAGTGCCGACCCTGGCCGAGGAGGAGCAAGGGTATCTGGCGCGCGCCGAATGGATTCGGCTGTACGGTCTGCTTACCGGGACCGAAGCGCGGGCCGATGCGATTTTCGCTGAAGTCGAACAACGGGTTGCCGACCTCAAGGCCAAGGTGGCGGACCGTCCCGAAGTCAACGTGCTCTGGGCCTATCCGAACGGTGCCGACCGCTGGATCGCCACCGTACGCGGCGCCGAAGCGGCCTATGTCGCCGATGCCGGCGGCATCAACCTGCTGGCACGGCCCGAGGACCCGCAGCGCTATTCGGCGGAGACGCTGTCCACCGAGGCATTGCTTCCGCTGGGCGAGCGCGCCGATGTCTGGCTGATCGGCGATATCCACGCGGTCGCACCGCGCAATACGGAGGTCGAACGCGGCTTCCGGGCCTGGCGCGAAGGCCGGCTGTTCGGCAATACCGGGCGCACGGTGGCGGCCGAGAACGCCTACGACTGGTATCAGACCGCGCTGGTGCGCCCGGACTGGGTGCTGACGGACTTCGTCAAGGCCTTGCACCCGGATCTGGTGAGCGAACCGTTCCGTTTCCTCAAGCCGCTGGAACAGGGCGAATACCGATGAGTGCGGCGGTTTCTGTCCCGTCCGGGCCGTCGTGGCACCGCACATGGCGCACCCCGGGATTGCTTGCGGCGCTGGTGGCCTTGCTGATCGTCGCCGCGATAGCCGGCCTGTGCATCGGCCAGGTGGTCCTGAGCCCGGCGCAGGTGATGCAAGGACTGCTGGGCGCGGGGGAGGGTTCGATCGAATCGCGGATCGTCGTCGAGCTGCGGTTGCCGCGCGTGGTGGCGGCCGTGACCGGCGGCAGCGCGTTGGCCTTGGCCGGCCTGTTGATGCAGGCGCTGTTCCGCAACCCGCTGGCCGATGCGTGGTCGCTGGGCCTCATGGCAGGCGGACAGCTGAGAGCGGCGCTGGTGGTGGTTGCCGGAGCGGTAGTCGGCCCGGCCGCCCTGAGCGTTCTGGCTGGATTGGAAGGCATTGGCGTGGTGTCCGGTTCGGCATTGGGCATGCTGCTGATTGCCACCGCCATGGCGGGCCTTGCCCGGCGGGTGGGAACGGTCACGCTGCTGGTGCTGGGGCTGATGCTGGGCTTCATGGCCCAGGGCCTGATCAGCGTGCTGCTGCATTTCACCAACCGCTCGCAGGCCAGGGCATTCGCGTCCTGGAACGACGCCACCTTCGCGTCGGTGGTCTGGACCGATTTCGCCACGCTGCTGCCGCCGTTGCTGCTGGGACTGGCGCTGGCAGTGGCGCTTTCCAAACCGCTGACGGCGTTGTTGCTGGGCGACACCTACGCCGAGAGCCTGGGCGTCAATGTGCCGCGCCTGCGCCGCCTGGTGCTGGTGGCGGTCATCCTGCTGGCCGCGCCGATCACCGCGTACTGCGGCCCTGTCGCATTCATCGGCCTGATCACCCCGCATCTGGCCCGGGCCGCCATGGGGTCGGCGCGCATCGGTCCGCTGGTCGCGGTCACCGCGGCGATGGGCGCAACGCTGGCCCTTGCCGCCGACCTGGTCGTGCACCTGCCGTGGAGCCAGCATTTCCTGCACCTCAACGCCATCCTGGCCATCCTGGGCGCGCCGGTGGTGATCGTGCTGCTGCTCGGCTCGCGCGCAATGCGCGAGGGAGGCTGACGTGCTGTCGTTGAACGGACTGGGTATTGGCTATGGCCAGCGGCGGCTGGCCAGCATCGCCGATACCGGCGTGCGGGCCGGCGAGTTCATCTGCCTGCTGGGCCGCAATGGCCAGGGCAAATCCACCTTGTTGCGGACCTTGGGCGGTTTCATTCCGACCCTTGCCGGCGAGGTGCGGCTCAACGGAGTCGCTGTGCGCCAGATGTCCGGACGGGCCAGGGCGCAGAGCATCGGCGTGGTGCTCACCGACCGGCCGCAGGCGGCAGCGTTGCGCGTGTGCGAACTGGTGGAGATGGGGCGGCAACCGCACACCGGCTGGAGCGGCGCGCTCAGCCGCCAGGACAGGCGCATCGCCGCGCACGCGCTGGAGCAGGTCGATGGCGCGCATCTGGCGATGCGGACGGTGGACAGCCTGAGCGACGGCGAGCGTCAGCGCGCGATGATCGCGCGTGCGCTGGCCCAGCAGCCGAAGGTGATGCTGCTCGACGAAATCACCGCGTTCCTGGATCTGCCCAGCCGCGTCACCATCATCGATCTGCTGCGCCGGATCGCCGCAGAGCAGGGCGTAGCGGTCATTCTCTCCAGCCACGATCTGGAGCTTTCGCTGCAGACGGCCGACCGGCTATGGCTGCTGCCGGGCCAGGGGCGGTTCGTGGACGGCGTGCCGGAAGACATCGTGCTGGCCGGCGAGATTGGCCAGGCCTTCGATCAGCCGAATCTGGTGTTCTCCGTCCGCAGCGGAAGGTTCGAACGCCCCGCTCACGGTGCCCGGGCTGTGCATGTGGACGGCGACGACATCGCCTCCCTGTGGCTGAAGCGGGCGTTGCGGCGGCGCGGCTTCGCCCTGGCGGGGCGTCCGGAAGAGGCCAGCCATGCGCTGATACGCAGCGGTCCCGGCGGCTGGACCTCCACCGGCGGCAGGGCTGCCCGCTCCATCCAGGAGGCCCTGGCCTTGCTCGCCTGACGCCTCCGGCCTGCCGGCCGCGCTGATTCCGCGATTTTCCACCACCTTCCAGAAGAGCATCCAATGACCATGCATGATCTTTCCCGCGGCCTCGCACTTGCCGTGGGAAGCATCGCCACGCTTCATGCCGCCGTCGCGCACGCCGGCGGCGAGGCCACCGACTTCTCCACCATCGTCGTTACCGCCACGGCGACCGAACGCAATCTGGCCGACGCGCCGGCATCGATGACGGTCATCACGCGCGAGGAACTGCAGCAGCGGTCCATCCTGGATCTGTCCGATGCCTTGCGCGGTACGCCTGGAGTGACGCTGAGCGGGGTGGGCATGACGCGCCGCGGAATCCGCATCCGCGGCATGGACAGCGAGTACACGCTGGTGCTGGTCAACGGTAGGCGCATCAATGCCGCCAGCGATGCGATCGCGCATGCCGATTTCGACCTGGGCTGGGTGCCGGTGGAGGCGATCGAGCGCATCGAAGTCGTGCGTGGGCCGATGTCCTCGCTGTACGGTTCCGAAGCGCTGGGCGGCGTGGTCAACATCATCACCCGCCAGGCCACCGATGAGTGGAAGGGAAGCCTGAGCTTCAATGGCGGCGTCGTGGATGGACGCCTGGGCGGCGATACCTATCAGGCCGGCGTCTATGCCGGCGGCCCGCTGATCGCGGGCAAGCTGGGGGTTAGTTTCTATGGCGAGAACCGCCGCAAGGATGCCGCTGCCGATGCGCTGGACGAGCGTCTGACCGAACAGGAAGGGCGACGGGCCGACAGCGGCAACCTGGTGCTGTCGTGGACGCCGGTTGAAGGGCAACGCATCGACGTCTCCCACCTGGAGGGCAACGAAAAGCGCTGGCGGAATGCACTGCAGGCCGGCGCGGTGCCTTACGTCTACGAAACCGTCGATCGCATCGACCGCAGCCAGAGTTCGTTGTCCTACCGCGGCCAATGGCAGTGGGGCGAGAGCGCGCTGCGCGCCTACCGCTCCACGCTCGATCGCAGCAACGAGCGTTCCCGCGGAACGGCCACCGGCCCGCAACGACTGACCGAAGACGCCGTCGACGGCCACGCCAGCCTGTGGTTCGGCGAGCGCCATCGCTTCACGCTGGGCGGCGAATGGCGCCGCGAACGGTTGGAAGACGTCACCGTCAATCCGGCCGGACATGACCAGGCCGTGGGGAGATCGTTCTTTCTTCAGGACGAGATGGAACTGGCGCCGCGCTGGTCGCTGGTGGTGGGCAATCGTTTCGATCATCACCAGCAATTCGGCTGGCATCAGAGCCCGCGCGCCTACACCGTTTACCGCCTCAACGATCGTTTCGCGTTGAAGGGCGGGGTGGGTAGCGGCTTCAAGGCGCCCAGCCTGAAGCAGCTCTCGCCGGGGTATTCGGCCGTCGGTGGCGGCGGGCTGTTCACCATCTACGGCAATCCCGATCTCAAGCCGGAAACGGTGACCACGTACGAGCTGGGCGCCGACTGGAACGCAGGCGAGTGGTCGCTGGCAGCGACCGCGTTCCAGAACGATCTGGAGGATCTGATCCAGACGCGCTGCGTGGCCGACTGCGGCATCCGCGGCCGCGAAGTGCGCAACTACATCAATGTCGCGCAGGCACGCCTGCGCGGCGTGGAAGTGACCGGCAAGGCCGCGCTGGCGGCGGGCTTTTCGCTGGACGCCAATTACACCTGGCTGCAGGCGCATGATCGCGTCAGCGGTCTGCCGCTGGTCGAGCGCCCCCGGCATAGCGGCGCAACGACACTGGCGTGGCAGCACGCGCGTTTCAGGGCGGCATTGCGCGGGGAATACAAGGGCACGCAACGGCAGACCTCCGGCTCCCGCCAGGTCGATCTGCCCGCCTATACGCTGTGGTCGCTTGACCTGGGTTACCGCATCAGCGACCGGGTGAGCGTGCGCGCCGGGGTGGAAAACCTGCGCAACGAGCGCCTGAGCGACAGTTCCACGCTGTACTCCTATCGAGAGGTCGGGCGCTACTACAGCGCCGGCATCAACCTGGCGTTCTGACATGCGGCCTTTGCGATACGCGCTGGCGGGCGCGCTGCTGGCAGCGGCATCTGTCGCGCAGGCGGCGCTGGCCCAGTCTCCGCCAGGGGCTGTCCAGGCGGCTGCCGAGCAGGCCGAATGCCTGCAGGTCCGCGTGGTCAGCAACGATTTCGTGCTGCCGGCCAAGGCCGCACGCCTGGATCGTTGGGGGCGCCCGTTCGGGGTGTGCGTATCGCACCGGTCGGTCGACGGCGACGATGATCCTTCGCGGTTGTTCGCCGGAGCGCAGTTGCTGGTGCTGGACACGCCGCGCCCCTCGGATGCGGCCGAGGTCAAGCAACGGCTGCAGCCTGCGCTGGCGGCAGCCGGCCTGCCGTGGGTGCAGGTGGGGGGCGGTCCTCCGGCTTCGGCGCAGTTGCCGGCAGCGGTCGCGCGCCGCATCGGCGGTTACTACGCTGCAGGCGGTGAAGCCAATTTCCATCGCTTTCTGGAGTACCTGGGGCGCTGGCATCGCGATGACGATCCCGAGCGCGTTCCAGCTGCGGAACCGCTGCCGGCCACCGGCTACTACCACCCGCAGGCCGGGCAAGCTTTCGCCAACGCTCAGGCGCTGGCGGCGTGGTGGCAGGCGCGCGGCGTGGCCGGAATGCCCCGGGTGGCGGTGCTGGTGGCAGCCAATGCCATCGGCTCTATGGAAACCGGTGTGCTCGATGCCGTCATCGACCGGGCGGCGGCGCACGGGGTGCAGGCCTTCGGACTGTGGTTCGACGCCAGCGACGAGCGCGGCCTGTCTGCTGCGCTTGAACCGCTGATGGTGGATGCCATCGTCAATCTGACCCATCTGCAGAACGGACAGGCGCGCCAGGCGGAGTTTCTTGAACTGGATGTGCCGGTGATCCAGACCTTGAGCTCGCGCCAGGGAACGGCCGAGGCCTGGCGCTCGGCCAGCAGTGGCGTGGCGCCTGCGCTGGTGGCCACCTTTATCGCCGTACCCGAAGGGTGGGGGATGAGCGATCCCATCGTGATCGGAGCGGTGGAAGAGGGCGAGCAACGGCCCATCCCGGAACAGGTGGATGCGCTGGCGGCCAAGCTGGCGCGGCTGGCGGCGCTACGACGAAAACCTGATTTGGAGAAGCGCCTGGCGCTGATGTTCTGGAACTATCCGGCCGGCGAGAACAACCTTTCGGCGTCGCATCTGAATGTGCCGCGCAGCGTGGCATTGCTGTCCGAGCGGCTGGCGGCCTCCGGTTACAAGGTCAGGCCCACGACCGAGCAAGGCTTGATCATGGCAGGGCAGGCCATGCTGTCGGCCTATCATCGCCCTGAGGTGCTGCAATCGCTGCTCGACCGCGACCTGGCCGAAGCGTTCCCGGTCGAGCGCTACCGGCGCTGGTTGCAGGCGCTGCCGGCGCTGCAACGCGAAGCGCTGCTGGCGCGGTGGGGACAGCCCGAACGCCACCCTGCCGTGCGCACGATCGACGGCGAGGCGGTTTTCGTGATTCCGCGCCTGCGCCTGGGCCACCTGCTGGTGATGCCGCAGCCGCCGCGCTCGGATCGGCTGGGGCAGTCGTCGCACGATCAGCAATCGTTGCCCAGCCACTATTACCTGGCCGCGTACCAGTTCATCCGGGAATCGTATGGCGCCGATGCGCTGATCCATTTCGGCACCCACGGCACCCAGGAGTGGACGCCTGGCAAGGACCGCGGCCTGTGGGTCAACGATTACCCGTATCTGGCGCTTGGCGATCTGCCGGTGTTCTATCCGTACATCCAGGACAACATCGGTGAGGCGATTCAGGCCAAGCGCCGCGGGCGCGCGGTCATCGTCAGCCACCAGACGCCCGCCTTCGCCCCGGCCGGCTTGTACGACGAGCTGCGCGACCTGCATGCGCAGGTCCATGAGTACATGCAACTGGACGAAGGCGGCGTGCGCGAACGCACCGCCGCGCTGATAGGCGCGGCGGCGGTCGATGCCGGCATCGCCGCCGACATGGGCTGGACGGCCGATGCCATTGACGGCGACTTTCCGGCATTCTTCCAGGCGCTCCACGATCATCTGCACGAACTCGCGCGCAGCGCCATGCCGTTGGGGCTGCATACCTTCGGCCAGCCGGCCGCGGCCGAGCACCGGCTTTCCACCGTGATGCAGCAGCTGGGCGAGCCTTACTATCTCGCGCTTGGCCTGGACCCTGCGGAGGTTTTCGCGGACGACTACGCCGACCTGCAACGCAGCGAACCCTATCGCGTGCTGCATCGCCACCTGCGCGAAGGCGTGCCGCCGGAGCAGGCGGCCTCGCCAGCCCTGCGCGAGCAGATCCAGCGCGCCCTGGAACGGGATGCCGCATTGGCGGACACGCAGGAAATCGAGTCGCTGCTGCGCGGGCTGGCAGGAGCTTTCGTACCGCCGGGCGCCGGCGGCGACCCCATCCGCAATCCCGAAGTACGCAGCGGCCGCAATCTGTTCGCTTTCGAGCCCAACAAGATTCCCACCCGTGCGGCCTATGCCGCCGGCGGCGAGGCGCTGGCCCAACTGGTGGCGGCTTACCGGCAGGAACATGGCGGGCAGGCACCGGCCAAGCTGGCCTTCAGCCTGTGGTCCTCGGAAGCCATCCGGCATCTGGGCGTGCTGGAGAGCCAGGTATTGCACGCCCTGGGCCTGCGCCCGGTATGGGATGAGGGCGGCCGCGTGACCGCGCTTGAACTGCTGCCGGACGCCGAGCTGGCCCATCCCCGTATCGACGTTGTGCTGCAGGTAACCAGCGTCTACCGCGATCAGTTCGATGGTTTCATGCGACTGCTGGCCGAGGCCATCGACCGCGTGGCGAACCTGGACGACGGCAACCCGGTGGCCCGCAACCGCGAAGCATTGGCGGCGCGGTTGGTGGAGCGCGGCCTTGCATCGCCGCGCGCGCAGCAGTTGGCGGCGTTGCGGATCTTCAGCAATGCACCGGGCGAATACGGCAGCGGGCTGACCGATGCCGTACTTGAAGAGCGCGAGGACAAGAGCGACGAGGCATTGGCCGAAGGCTTCCTGGCGCGCCTGCAGTACGCCTACGGCGCCCGCGAATGGGGCCTGGGTTCGGCGGAGGCGGGCAATCTGTTCGCCGAACAGCTGCGGGGCGTGCAGGCCGCCGTCCTGGCCAGGTCCTCGAACCTGCACGGCATGCTGTCTACCGACCATCCGTTCGAATACCTGGGCGGCCTGTCGCTGGCGGTGCGCCACCTGGACGGTGCCAGCCCGGCGCTGTACGTGTCCGATCTCCGGCAGCAGCAGGGCAGGACCGCGCGCGCCGATGCGTTCCTGGCCAGCGAGCTGCGCAGCCGCTACCTCAATCCGCACTGGATCGGCCAGATGCAGCAGGAAGGCTACGCCGGCACGTTGCAGGTGCTCAACGTGGTCAACAACCTGTTCGGCTGGCAGGTCACCGATCCTTCCATGGTGCGTGCGGACCAGTGGCAGGCCGTGCATGACACCTACGTCCGCGATGTACGCAGGCTTGGCATCGAGGCGTGGTTCGACGCCAACCATCCGACCGCGCATGCCCAGCTGATCGAGCGCATGCAGGAGGCGATCAAGCGCGGCTATTGGCAACCGGACGCGCGCACGCGCGAAGAACTGGAACAGCGTCTTGGCCAGTTGACCGGCCGCGTTGCCGCCAACGCCGCGCCAGTCCTGTCCGCGGCCGGATTCGGCGTGGATCGCAATGCGACCGCGTCCGCGCAAGCCGCGCCGCCGTCAGCGCCATCGGCACCGGTGGCCGACGTGGCTGCCGCCGAGCAGCCCGTCGACTCGCCGGCCGATGCGCCGGTGCGCGGGCAGGTCATGCGCGAAGTCGACGCGCCGCCGCAAGCGTCCGCCGACGCCTTGCGCCAGTTGCCGATGCTGTTGCTGCTGGCGGCCTGCATCGCCGCCGGCGCCTGGTTCCAATTGCGGCGCAATACCGCTTCTTCCCGATGATTCCCGGAGCTGTCCACCCATGAAAGCGTTCGAAGCAGGTCTGTATGAACTGTCCCATCTGTTTATGTTTCCGGTGCTCGCGCTGATCCTGCTGGCCCTGGCCTATGCCTTTGTCGTACTGGGCGCCTTTATGGTGGAGGCCTGGCAGCGGCGCACGGGGCGCTACCGCTCGCAACTGGCCTCCTGGCATGCGCGCCACGGCGGCAGCAGCGACGACCTGGAACTGTGGATCCTCAAGCGGCTGGAGTGGCTGCGCATCACCTCGCGCACCGCGCCGATGCTGGGCCTGGTCGCCACCATGATTCCGATGGGGCCGGCGCTGTTGGCCTTGACCCGCAGCGATGCGCAGGCCGTGGGAGAGAATCTTGTCGTGGCGTTCTCCTCGGTCATCCTGGCCTTGATCAGCGCCAGCATCACCTTTCTGATTCTCACGGTCCGCCGGCGCTGGTTGCTGCAGGAGCTGAGGTCGGTGGAACGCGGTCTCCCGACGCCGGCAGGGGCTGCGTGATGCGGTTCCTGGAGCACGACGAGGCCGACGACCCCATTCTTTCGGTCGTCAATCTGATCGATCTGTTCCTCGTGGTCATCGGCATCCTGATGATCGTGATCGTACGCAATCCGCTCAATCCCTTCAGCGAAGACCGTGTGGTCGTGGTGGAGAATCCCGGCGCGGAAAACATGCGGATCACGGTGAAGGAGGGGCAGGAGCTGACCCAGTACGAATCCACCGGCGAGATCGGCGAAGGCGGCGGGGTGCGTGCCGGGGTGACCTACCGGTTGGCGGACGGAAGGATGGTCTACGTACCCGAGGCGGCGGCGCCGTAGGCCGGTCACCCTCGGCGCCGGCGGTTGGCCGGCAGGATGACCCTGCATTCAACCTGTCCGAAAGTCGCCAGAAGATGGCGCGCACCCTCTGGGCACGCGCGGTTCCGGGCGATGGCGCTGTGTTCCGACCATCCAACCCTCACGCCAACGCGGGGAGGCGGTCGATGAGCTTGTCCAACGTAATCGGATAGTCGCGCACGCGGATGCCGGTGGCATTGTGGATGGCGTTGGCGATGGCGGCGCTTACCCCGCACAGGCCCAGTTCGCCCACGCCCTTGGCCTTCATCGGCGAGGACTTGTCGTCGGTTTCATCCAGGAAGATCACCTCCTGGTGCGGCACGTCGGCATGCACGGCGACTTCGTAGCCGGCCAGATCGTGATTGACGAAGAAGCCCAGGCGCTTGTCCACCGCAAGTTCCTCCGACAGCGCGCCGCCGATACCCATCGTCATCGCACCGATGACCTGGCTGCGCGCCTGCTTGGGATTGAGGATGCGGCCGGCTGCGCACACCGCCAGCATGCGGCGGACGCGCGACTCGCCGGTGGCGATGTCCACGCCGACTTCGACGAAATGCGCGGCGAAGGTGGATTGCTGGAACTTCTTTGTGAGGTCGCCGAACTCGATGGCGTCTTCCACGACCAGTTCGCCAGCCTCGGCTGCCTGCGCCAGCGGCAAGCTGCGTCCGCCTGCGCTGACCTTGCCGTCCGCGAAGACCGCTTCCTCCGCTCCCAGGCCCAACTTCTGCGCAACGGCTTGCCGCAGTTTCATGCAGGCGGCGTAGACTCCGGCGGTGGAACTGTTGGCGCCCCACTGGCCGCCGGAGCCGGCGGAGATCGGGAAATCCGAATCGCCCAGCCGCACCACCACCTTGTCCAGCGGCACGCCCATCACCTCGGCGGCAGTCTGCCCGATGATGGTGTAGCTGCCGGTGCCGATGTCGGTCATGTCGGTTTCCACCGTGACCGTGCCATCGCCCGCCAGGCGCACGCGCGCGGCAGACTTCCTCACCAGGTTGTTGCGGAAGCCCGCGGCCACGCCCATGCCCACCAGCCAGCGGCCATCGCGGACGCTGCCAGGGGTCGCGTTGCGCCTGGCCCAGCCGAAACGTTCGGCGCCGGTGCGCAGGCACTGCACCAGTTGCCGCTGCGAGAACGGCCGTTCCGGCTTTTCGGGGGCGACCTGGGTGTCGTTGAGGATGCGCAACTCCACCGGATCCATGCCCAGCTTCTCCGCCATCTCGTCCATCGCAATCTCCAGCGCCATCAGGCCCGGCGTTTCGCCCGGCGCGCGCATCGCATTGCCCTCTGGCAGGTCGAGGGTGGCCAGCCGCGCCTGGATCATCCGGTTGGCGCCGGCATACAGCAGACGCGTCTGCTGGGTCGCATTCTCGATGCCGCCGCCGGGCAGGTCGCCGGACCAGCTTTGATGGCCGATGGCGGTAATCCTGCCATCGCTTTCTGCGCCGATGCGGATGCGCTGGATGGTGGCGGGGCGGTGAGTGGTGTTGTTGGCGATCAGCGGGCGCGGCAGGGCGACCTTGACCGGCCTGCCGGCCGCGCGCGCTCCCAACGCCGCCAGCACGGCGTCGGCGCGAACGAACAGCTTCCCGCCGAAGCCGCCGCCGATGTAGGGCGATACCAGGCGGACGTTTTCCTTCGGGATGCCCAGCGTCCTGGCCATGTCGCCGCGGCTCCAGTCGATCATCTGGTTGGACGTCCACAGCGTGAGCTTGTCGCCTTTCCAGGCGGCAATCGATGCCTGCGGTTCCATCATCGCGTGCGACTGGTCGGGCGTGGTGTAGGTGGCATCCAGTTGCACCGGGGCGGCGGCGAACGCGCCGGCGAAGTCGCCCACCGCGATATCCGGTTGCTCGCCTTCGGAGACCACGGCAGCATCCCTGGCCGCAGCCAGGTCGAACGCGCCACGCCCGCGCTGGTAGCGGATGCGCACCAGGCCGGCGGCGGCGCGCGCCTGCTCGAACGTCTCCGCGACCACCAGCGCCACGGCCTGGTGGTAATGCTGGATCTCAGGGCCGCCCAGCAACTTGGCCGTATTGAAGTTGCCCTTGCCCAGCGTACCGGCATTGGCGGCGGTGACGATGGCCAGCACGCCGGGCGCGCGGCGCGCGGCATCCAGCTCCATCGATGCGATGCGGCCCTTGGCGATGCCGGCGCCAATCACATGGCCGTATGCGGCGTTGGGCGCGGCCTGGTGCTGTTCATAGGCATAGGGCGCGGTGCCGGTGGCCTTCAACGGGCCGTCGATGCGGTCCAGCGGCTTGCCGACCACCTTGAGCCGATCGACGGGATTCTGCGTGGCGGGGGTATCGAATTTCATGGCATCACTCCTTCGCCTCGGCCAGTACCGACGCCAGCGTGCGCTCGGCCAGCAGCAGCTTGAACGCGTTGTGCTCGGTTGGCCTGGCGCCGGCGAACAGGCGGCTGGTCACGGCCTTGGCGCCGTTGGGCAGTTCGGCTTCCGCCGCTTCCACGCGCCAGGGCTTGTGCGCCACGCCGCCGACGGCGACGCGGCCGCTGCCATCGCGCTGCACCACCGCGGCCACCGACACCAGCGCGAAGGCATACGACGCGCGGTCGCGCACCTTGCGGTAGATGTGCGTGCCGCCAATGGGCCGGGGCAGGGTGACCGAGGCGATCAGCTCGCCCTTGGCCAGCACCGTTTCCAGGTGCGGCGTGGTGCCCGGCGCACGGTAGAACTCGGCCAGGGCAATGCTGCGCTCGGTGCCATCGGCTTGCACCGTCTGCACGGTGGCATCCAGCGCACGCATGGCCACGGCCATGTCGCTGGGATGGGTGGCGATGCAGGCCTGGCTGCCGCCGATCACGGCCAGTTGCCGGCTGACGCCTTCCAGCGCAGCGCAGCCGCTACCGGGCAGGCGCTTGTTGCAGGGTTGGTCGGTGTCGTAGAAGTAGGGGCAACGCGTGCGCTGCAGCAGGTTGCCGGCGGTGGTGGCCTTGTTGCGCAGCTGTCCGGATGCCCCGGCAACAAGCGCACGCGAGATCAGTCCGTAGTCGCGCCGTATGCGCGCGTCGGCGGCCAGGTCGGTGTTGCGGACCAGCGCACCTATCTTCAGGCCGCCATCGCGGGTGGGTTCGATCCGGTCCAGCTTCAACGCGTTGACGTCGACCAGATGGGTAGGGGTTTCCACTTCCAGTTTCATCAGGTCCAGCAGGTTGGTGCCGCCGGCGATGAAGCGGGCGCCGGGCTCGCGCGCGACCGCCGCGGCGGCTTCGGCAGGCGAGGCCGCACGCTGGTAGGTGAAGGCCTTCATGCGGTCCTCCCGGCAACCTCGGCGATCGCGTCGATGATGTTGGAATAGGCGCCGCAGCGGCAGATATTGCCGCTCATGCGCTCGCGGATTTCCTCGGCGGTAGGCTTGGGCGGTGACGTGAGATTTTCGCTGGCCAGGCTGGGAATGCCGTCCTCGATTTCTTCCAGCACCGCCACCGCCGAGCAGATCTGCCCGGGCGTGCAGTAGCCGCACTGGTAGCCGTCATGCTTGATGAAGGCGGCCTGCATCGGGTGCAGGTTATCCGGCGTACCCAGGCCCTCGATGGTGGTGATGCGGTCGCCTTCGTGCATCACCGCCAGCGTCAGGCAGGCATTGATGCGCCGGCCGTTGACCATCACCGTGCAGGCGCCGCACTGGCCGTGGTCGCAGCCCTTCTTGGTGCCGGTCAGGCGCAGGTGCTCGCGCAATGCGTCCAGCAGGCTGGTGCGGGTATCCAGTTCCAGCGTCTGGGCCTTGCCATTGACCTCGAACGAGACGCTGGTTGGCGGCGGCGACGGGCGCTCTGCTGCCTGCGCAAGCGCCACGGAGGGCGCCGCCACGGCGGCGGCCGAGGCGGCACCGGCCTTGAGCAACTCCCTGCGCGTGAGATTGAGTTTTGGTAAACCGTCCACGTAGGCGACTCCTTTGGCTGGCGATAGCTGGCAATGGACAAAACGGTAAGCCAACACCCGTACGGTGCGCGTGAGCGCGCAGACCTGTGGCCAATACCTGCTCCGATGTTGGCGCTGCATCGCTGACGTTCACCGGTGCGCAGCGACAGCGCCTGCGCCGGTTGCCCGCAGATGGAACAATCGCGGCATACGCCGGAACGTTGTAGCACGCACGGCTCGCTGCCCGGCTTCGGTTTGGCGCAACCGGGCAACGCTTGGTCGTATCTTGTCTGCAGGTGAGTCAAAGCCGCATCTGCATGCGATCGGAAACGCAAAGCTCGCGGGGGCATGCCGTATAGGCAGGATCACTGCAATAGCGGGTGCCGCGCCAACCAAGTGGTGAACCGCGACCAATCATGGGGAACAAGGCTCCGGGTGAGCGCCACGCAAAAACGCCGAAGAAGCGCCAAGCATGCTGGTGCCCGCGAACCATCCGCATTTCGGAATAGTTCGCGGCGAATCTTTCATTGGTCACGCATACGTCGCCATGCAATGCTGGCCCGGTTGTCTCCGTCACGGGGACAAAAACGCCACCGGCCGGTGCAGGCAGACACATTGTGATTCTGGCTGCGACCTCGGAGGGGGAATGACGCCACCGATTCGGGACCGTATGTCGCAGGCTGCCAACGCGAGTCCAGGCCGCCGCCGCGTGCCGCGACCCGAAGTGGAGCACCATCGATACTGGGAGGAACGATGAAGCGATATGTTCTTGCGCTGGCCGCATGCCTGGCGGCGGCCCCGCTTTGGGCCGGCGACGCGCTGTTTTCCGAGGTGAGCTATACCGGCGACGATGGCGGCCCCGCGGTGGCGGCTTCGCAGTTCCGCAATCCCGTGCTGGCCGGCTTCTACCCGGATCCGTCGGCGATCCGCGTGGGCGAGGACTTCTACCTGGTCACGTCGACGTTCGGCTATTTCCCCGGCCTGCCGATCTTCCACAGCAAGGATCTGGTGTCGTGGCGACAGATAGGCAATGCCATCCACCGCCCGGGCCAGATCGACTATGGCCAGAACGAGCAAATCACCCGCGGCCTGTTTGCCGCGACCATCAGCCATCACGACGGCACCTTCTACGTCGCCAATACCTGTTTCTATTGCGACCGCGGCAACTTCATCGTCACCGCCAAGGATCCCGCTGGTCCGTGGTCGGATCCCATCTGGCTGGGTTTTTCCGGCATCGATCCGTCGCTGTTCTTCGACGACGACGGCCGCGCCTGGATCGTCAACAACGACATCCCCGAAGGCGAGATGCGCTACGACGGCCATCGCGCCATCTGGTTGCAGCAGTACGACGTGACCGCCGGCAAGATGGTAGGGCCGCGCACCGTGCTGGTCGATGGCGGCGCCGACCCGGCCAGCAAGCCCGAACACATCGAAGGCCCGCACCTGTTCAAGCATGATGGCTGGTACTTCCTGACCGCCGCCGAGGGCGGCACCGGCGACATGCATGCGCAGATGGTGTGGCGCAGCCGCCAGGTGACCGGTCCCTACGAACCGTTCCCGGGCAATCCCACGCTGACCCAGCGCGACCTGGACCCGCAGCGTCCCGAGCCGGTGACCTCCACCGGCCACGCGCAGTTCGTCAAGCTGGAGGACGGTACCTGGTGGGCGGTATTCCTGGCCGTGCGCCCGTACCACGGGGATCAGTACAAGACCCAGCTCGGCCGCGAGACATTCCTGCTGCCGGTAACCTGGAAGGACGGCTGGCCGGTCATCCTGCCGCGCGGCGAGCGCGTGCCGATGGTGCTGGAGCGTCCGGCGCTGCCACGCGGCGAACAGCCGCTTGCCACCAGCGGCCGGATCGAATGGGTCGAACGTTTTTCCGGGCCGGCATTGCCGCCGCAATGGGTGACGATACATCCGCCGCAAACGGCGTGGTTCAGGACCGGTGCCGGCGGACTGTCCATTACGCCCTCGACGGTTCCGTTGGGAACCCAGGGCATCGGCGGGCCCATCCAGCCGGCCTATGTGGCGCACAGGCTGCAGCATCATCAGGCCACGCTGACGGCAACGCTCGCACGCTGGGATCCCGCGGCCGGCGAACTGGCCGGGCTGGCGCTGATCCAGAACGAAAACTACCACTACATCGTCGCGGTGGAGCGGGACGATCAAGGGCCGGCGGTTTCGCTGTACCGGCGCGCCGGCAAGGACACCGATGCCGTGGGCCAGCGGCTGGCCCGCGTTGCGCTGGCGTCGACGGACAAACCGGTCTCGCTGCGCTTCGAACTCAAGGCGCCTGGACTGGATGCGCTGTATGCGGTCGATGGCGGCGATTGGCAGCCTGTGGCCAAGGGCCTGGATTCGAGTCTGCTGAGCATCCAGACCGCCGGAGGCTTCATCGGCAATACCTTCGGACTCTACGCTTACCGGCGCCAGGACGCTTCCGCGGCGAAGTAATGCGCTTGCCTGCCGCACCCGGTTGCTTGCCGGCGTCCGCCAGCGTTGCAATGCGGCCACATCCATCCGGAGATTGAGCAATGCCCGAGACGACCCGCCGCAACCTGTTCAAGGCCGCGCTTGCGGGCGCCGTGGCGGTGCCGCTCCGCGCCGCCGCCGCGCCTGCGCCATGCATTGCGAAGACCCGGGCGCCAGGCTGGAAGCCCGGAATCGAAGGGCAGCGAACGGCCGATCTTGGCGACGGGACCTACCTGAATCCGATCATCGCAGGCGACCGTCCGGATCCGACCATCCTCAAGGACGGCGACGATTACTACATGACGTTTTCGTCGTTCTACGCCTATCCCGGCCTGGTGATCTGGCACTCGACCGATCTGGTCAACTGGGCTCCCGTCGGCCCGGCCCTGCACAAGAGCGTAGGCGTGGTCTGGGCGGTAGACCTGTGCAAGCACGCGGGCCGCTACTTCATCTATCTGCCCGCCAATCCTGATGGCGACGGGTGGAAGATCTTCGCCGTCTGGGCCGACGACATCCGCGGCCCCTGGAGCGATCCTGTCGATCTGAAGATCGATGGATGCATCGACCCCGGCCATGTCGTGGGCGAGGACGGCAAGCGCTATCTGTTCGTCAACGGCATCCGCAAGATCCGCCTGACCGACGATGGACTGGCGACCGACGGAACGCTGGAACATGCCTACAGCCCATGGCGCTACCCGGACGACTGGGTAACGGAGAACTTCGCGCCGGAAGGCCCCAAGCTGCTTCGCCGCGGACCATGGTTCTATCTGGTGACCGCGGTGGGCGGCACCGCCGGACCGGTTACCGGGCACATGGTCATCGCCGCCCGCTCGGCCTCGGTGCATGGGCCGTGGGAGCATTGCCCGCACAATCCGCTGGTGCGCACGCTGGAGGAAGCCGAGCCGTGGTGGTCGAGGGGCCATGCGACCCTGGTTGAAGGACCCGCCGGCGATTGGTGGATGGTCTACCACGGCTACGAGAACGGCTTCCGCACGCTGGGCCGGCAGGCATTGCTGGAACCGATCGAATGGACCGGGGACGGCTGGTTCCGGGCCAAGGGCGGGGATCTCTCCAGGCCGCTGCCCAAACCGGCGCGCGGCAAGCCCGGCGCCGCCGGATTCGCGCTATCGGGCAACTTCTCCGCCGACAGCTTCGGCGTGCAGTGGGCGTTCCATGACCCGCGTCCCGACGAAATGAAACGGGTGAGCCGCAGAAACGGGACGCTGCAACTGGCCGGCAGCGGCACCTCGCCCATCGACAGCAGCCCGCTGGCGTGCATCGTCGGCGACCGCGTCTACCAGGCCGAGGTGGCGCTGGAACTGGTCGGGGCAGGCGAGGGCGGCATGCTGCTGTTCTACAACCACAAGGCCTTCGTCGGCATCGGATTCACCCCGGACGAGCTTCGCGTGTTCCAGTACGCCGAGGAACAGACCTGGGCCCGGCAGAAGATGGCCAACCGGCGCCTACGCATCCGCATCACCAACGACAGCCACGTCGTGACCTACCACTACTCGCGCGACGAAGGCCGGACGTGGACGCGGCTGGACACGCGCATGGAAGTCTCCGGCCTGCACCACAACGTCTTCGGCGGCTTCCTGAGCCTGAAGATAGGCGTCTACAGTGCCGGCGACGGCGCGGTCCGGTTCAGCGACTTCAGCTACCGCGCGCTCGCCTGATCGAAAACCGCGCCGCAGTCATCGCCGGCCCGTCGTCTGCGAACGGGCCGGCGCCGGATCGTTCCCCGGCATGCGGCGCAGGTTCGGCGTCCCGCATCGGGAGCGCTTGGCAAGCGCCCTCCGGCCTGCGCTTTCTCAGGGCAAGTCGGTCCGGCGCGCATACGGCCCCACCACGGCACCGGTGAATCCGCTGGCAACCGCAGAGGTCAGCACGCGCGCGTCCGCATCGCCCAGCAGGGTGGCGAACGTTTCGCCGTCGGCGCTGTAGGCGAAATCGATTCGTGCCCTGTCGATGTCGACCTTCAGGGTCACGCCGTCGCGCACTTCCGCACCGAGGGAGCGTTCGGCCAGCACGACGCCATCGGCAGGCTCGTCGCTGCCGCGGCGGCGATGGACGCGCAGCACGGCATCGCCCCGTTCATTGGTGCCCAGGCCGAAGGCGTAGTAGAAGTCGTCGTTCTGGACCGCCAACAGCCCGGCTTCATCGCCTGTTCGGGAAGGCGAGAATTTCAGCCGGGTGGCGAAGGACGCCTTCATGTGCTGGATCCGGCGGCCGACGAAGGAGGGTTGGCCATTCCCGCCGATGCGTTCTGCCCGCGGCTGCAGGACCAGCGCGCCGCCATCGCCGCTGCTCCACCACTGGCTCGTCGGCGTCCTGGCGAACAGCCACTGGGGCGGCAGTGCGGGCGCGTCGAACTCCTCGCGCCAGCCGAAGTTGCCGGTGGTGGGCACGGCAGGCGCGTTGCCGGCCGGCAGTGCAGGCGCCTTCGGCGTCCACGGCAGCGGCTGGCCCTTGGCCAGCATCACCGGCCAGCCGTCCTCCCACCGCACCGGCAGCAGGAAGGTCTCGCGACCGGTGTGGAAGTTGCCCGGGTCCTGCGGCGGAGTCGCCAGGTCGTACACCCGCGTGCCCAGGAACACCGTCCACCAATTGCCGGCCTGGTCCTGCACCAGGTCCGCATGGCCGGTGGCGGTGACCGGATCGGGTCGCTCGTCCGGCAAGCCGAACTGGGTGAGCACCGGGTTGCCGGGATTGGCCTCGAACGGGCCGAACGGCGTGTCCGCGCGATAGAACAGCTGTTGATGGAAATATCCGGTGCCGCCACCGGCCGCGCTGAGATAGTAGCGGCCACCGACCTTGTAGATGTGCGGACCTTCGATGTAGTCGGTATGCCAGGGCTGCTTGTCGCTGCCGTCGACCAGCAGGACGTCCTCCGAAAGCGGGGCGAATGTCTTCGGATCCACTTCCATGATCCGGATCTGCGTGTGCGCGGGATACTTTTTCGCAGGCGGATCGGCATGGTGGACGATGTAGGCACGGCCATCGTCGTCGAAGAACGGCGATGGATCGATGCCGCCGATATGCGGCAACCAGATGGGGTCGCTCCAGTCGCCCGCCGGGTCGCTGGTGGTGACGATGAAGTTGCCGCCGCATCCCACGCAGGTGGTGGCCAGATAGAAAAGCCCATCGTGAAAGCGGATGGTCGGCGCGTAGATGCCGCCGCCGTTCAAGCTGACGCTCGAGCCGAACGGCATCATGTCCGGGCGGTCGATGGCGTTTCCGACCTGCGTCCAGTTCACCAGGTCCCGGCTATGGAAGACCGGCACGCCCGGGTAGAAACCGAAGGTGGAGTTGACCATGTAGTAGTCGTCGCCGACCCGTTCGATGCTGGGGTCCGGATAGAAGCCGGCGAGGATGGGGTTCTGGAAAGTTCCGGCTGGCGGCTTCTGCTCGAACACCGGATCGGCGCCGGCATATTCCACCCACTCGAAAACGGCCTGGCCCGAATCCGAACCCGAATTCGAACCCGGACCCGCGGCAGTCCCCGGGCCGGGGGCGCAAGCCGCAAGCTGGAACGGAATCGCAGCGGCGAGCAGTACGCGCGGAAGAAATTTCATGGGCGGTCCCTTCTGTGAATAATGGTCGGCCAGGGCTGTTCCAGCCTCTCCAAACATGGACATCAATGGTCGTCGCCGGACCTGCGGATCGTCCACGTCGACGTCGGATATCGCCCTGCGCGAGGGCAGGGCGGCGGCGAGGCGGGACAAGGACTTGCAGCGATGGCCGCGACGCCTGAAAACGGAACTGCAAAAGGCGACCGCGGCGACCGCCGCGACCGCCATCCGAAAGCCCGGCGTTGGAGGGCGGTCAGGGAACCTGGATGGCCCACTGCTGATTGTTGCCATTCACCCAACTCCACTGCTGGACGTTTGCGCCATCAGCCGAAGAGACGCCAGAGACATCCAGTGCAGAGCCGGTGCTGCTGGCCGGCGACAGCCGATAGAAGCCCCCGCTGGTCGCCGAGACGATCCAGCGCTGGTTATTGGCGCCGGTATAGGTGCGGACGTCCACGTTGGTTCCGTTCGTCGTGGATGTGCTCGCGACCTGCAAGGCCTTCCCGCTTTGCACGCCGGTGATCCGGTAGGTGTTGTTGCCCAGGTGAGTGAACGTCCAGCGCTGGTTGTTGGCGCCGCCATAGGTCCACTGAAGGACGTTCGCACCGTCGGCAGTATTGCCGCCGCTCACGTCGAGCGCCTTGCCGCTATGCCGGGAGATTACCCGATACGTACCGTTTGCGATGATCTGGCCGGAACTGGCGCCCCGCTTGATCGCATCGAGCGCACCGGCATCGACGACCGAGCCATTGGAACGGTTGAACAACGCAAAATTGGCCGTGCCATTGTCCCAGTAGAAGGTCTTGAGGCCATTGAGCCGGGCCGCGCGGTTGATGTATTCCAGGTAGTACTCGCGCGACTGCCGATTCATGCCCGAGCGAAGCTCGACGCCATATTCGCCGATGATCACCGGAATGCCGTTGTTCACCCACCTGGACCGGACCTGGGCGAACAGGTTGTCAACATAGCTCTCCTGGGCCCAGGAGCAGTCGCTCTGCGGGGGATAAGGCGAGCCCCAATACAGACAGCTCCCGCTCGGATCCAAAGTGTACTGGAAGGGATCGTAATAGTGGACCTCGACCATCAGCCGGTTGGCAATCGAGTCCGACGGCATATTGAAGAAGTTCAGGCCGTGCTGGATGTTCGTATTGTACGTCTGCACGATGAGCGTACGCGAAGCATTGTTGCCCCCGGTAGCGCGCACGGCATCGACGAAGGTCTGGTTGTAGGACTGCTGGACGGTGTTGTGCTCGGTGGTCGGCGCCCCGTAGTTCGCGCGGACTTCGTTGGTGCCCGCGAACAGCATGCGTTCGTTGTAGTTGCGGAACGTGTTGGCTATCTGGGTCCAATAGTTGCGCTGCTTCTGATTGTTCGCCGCCTGATGCGAGTAAAGAGGATGCTCCTCGAGCCAGCCGCCATCCCAATGGATGTTCAGGACCACGTACATGTCCTGGCTGTACGCGTAGTCCACCACCTGTTTGACGCGCGCCATCCAGGCGGGGTCGATGGTCTGCGTCTGCTGGTTGGCATGGCAGTCCCAGGCCGCCGGAATGCGGATGGCATTGAAGCCAGCGGCTTTCACGGAATTGATGAGTTGCTGCGTGACGGCGGGATTGCCCCAGGCCGTCTCGCCGCAAATGGCTTCCAGGGTGTTGCCCACATTCCAGCCGATCCGGATCTGGTCTGCGACCTGCTGGGCGGGCGGAAGCTGGGCGAATGCGGGCCCTGCAAGCAGGAATGCCGCCGCGCAGAACATCGACAATCGTCCAATCAACCTGGACCGGAGCGAGCGAACGGAAGCGGGAAGTCTGGGACCCGACATGAATCCTCCTGGTTTCGATCAACACGAATGGGCTAATCCGCAACGCCATCACCTGGCGCTTCAGGGCTTGGTGTTGCCGGCTGCTCCCGCTGTGCCACGAAACGGTCATGGAGCAACGCCAAGGCGAGCATAGGCAGGCGTGACATGCCACACCAATGAATTGTTTCAAGTGAGCTATATCGTTTTCGACTGCGGCACTGCACCAACAGAGCGCGCGGATCAGTCGCCTGCGTTACGCCCGGTTGGTGAGGAGCCGCGGCGGATCGGGCCAGGCGGAGGGTGCATCTGTGCGGGAGAAGGTCGCGGACCATCGTCCTCGGGGGACGGCCGCATCCTACGGCATGCCGTCTGGAACGGGCGGCATGCCTGTCGCCATTTCCAACAGCTCCTTCAAGGGGAGGGGTCTGGAAAAAAGATAGCCCTGTCCGATCTGGCAGCCAAGCTCCAGGGCCAGTGCGCGCTCCTCTTCGGTCTCTATGCCTTCGGCCACGACGGATTGTCCCATCTGGAGCGCCAACTCGACGGCGGACTGCATGAAAGCGCGTCCTTGCTTGCTCTTCGGCGCGGCGGAAACGAAGCTGCGGTCTATCTTCAGTTCGGTACTCGGCAACTGCGAAAGCAGTTGCATGCTGGATGCGCCGGTACCGTAGTCGTCCAGAGAGATCTTGAAACCGGACAAGCGCAGGCGAAGCAGAGTTTCTAGGATTTTGGCCAGATCATCGACCAGGTGGGTTTCGGTTATCTCCAGCGTGAAGTCTGAAGGCTCGCCGAGTTCGGTCGCCACGGCATCGAGCATCCGTTCGACGATGTCCGGGCCGTGCAGGTTTTTCAGCGATACGTTGATGGCGAAGTCGAGAAAGACCCCCCTGTCGGCAGCGGTGCGGCGGTCGCGCGCGGTTCGGGAGAGCACCGCCAGGGTCAACTCGTCGATAAGACCGCATTTCTCCGCCGCATCGACCACCTGGGTAGAAGGCACGATGCCGAATGCCGGATCGGTCCAATGCAGCAATGCCTCCACGCCCGCCAGTCCGCCCGAACGCAACTCCATCTTCGGCTGGTAGAGCAAGCGCACGGCGCCATCCTCGATACCTTTCCTCAGATACGCCGCGTCCAAGACAGCGCGCACAGGCTCGGCGCGTGGCCGCCCGATTCCTGGCCGATAGAGATCGAGCAGGGAAACCAACGGCTCGCGCGCAACCGGCTTGCGGAGCACGCCAAGCAAGGTCAGTTGCTTGGCTTCGGCAAACTGGCGGCTGGAATCCAGAATGCGCGAATGTTCGCCACTGACAAGGATGAACGCGGGGCGCTGCTCGAGTGCCGCGATCCGGCTCATCAGCTGAACGCCGTCCATGCCCGGCATGTTGAGATCGCATATGAGAAGATCCGCGGTATGCCTTGAGAGATGCGCAAGAGCCGCCTGTCCGCCATCGGCAATGTCGACCTGCGCGAATCCGCAATCACGGAGGAGCATCGCAATCAGCTCCGTCATCAAGGGGTCGTCGTCAACGACCAGCGCACGCAAGTTGGCAAAGCGGTCGGGCACGGTCGGCGCAGTCCCTGAAGATGATCCCCAGGCGACTTTAGGGCAGGTTTTTCACATTGACAAACAACAGCAAGTAGAGCGACATTGAACAGGCCAGGCAGTCGTTCGTCTTATGGAGGCGCAGAGGCTTGGACCGAGGACATACCGGGATGCAGGAAGAAGGCGGAACGCTGCCTGGCAGCGTTGTTCCGATACTGCCGGTTGTCGCGGCCAGTTGCATCGCCGGCCCGGCGATAACCAAGGCCGCGGATGCGTTCCGGGGGACACCCGCATGGGGTGCCGCTGCGGGGCCGGACGGATGGCAAGCCACCCACCGGATGCAGGCGGTTGCCGGTTCGTCGCCATTCCGCAGCGATACTCCGTTTCGACCGTCCAGGACTTTGCCATCTTGGCCGACCGGGACCTGCGCTCTTTTTTCCACGGCCAGCCAGCCAACGGGAACGCCCGCTCTGCGCGGATGCGCAAGGCGGCTTTTTTCGGCCCGTGAACCCGGTCATCTCGCATCCTGGCGACGCCAATGAACGCTTCGGACGGACTAGAACTGCGCCAGCAGCTGGAAGTCAGCAACGCGCGTTTGGACATGGCGTTGCGTGCGGCGCAAATGGGGACCTGGGCATGGGACTCGGAGAGCGACGAACTGGATCTCGATGCTTTCGAGCGCAAGCTGTTTGGTCTTGGCGAGGGCCCGCACAAGGCCGCGGAATTGGCATTGCACATGCATCCGGAGGACATCGGGCCATTGAGGGAAGCGGTACAGCGCGCTCTGAAGGACGGGGTGGCTGTCGATTACGAATTCCGAGTCCCGGCCAAAGGCGGTGGTTGGTACTGGGTCGAGGGTTCGGCTCTCCGTCAAAGCATACCTGGCAAGCCGACCTATCTGATCGGGGTCAATCGGGATATCACCCAGCGCAAACGCCAGGAGCTGGAACTGGCCGAGGCGAGGTACGATGCCGAGCGTGCGTTGGCCGCGTTGGTGCGGTCGCGTGCCGATCTCGAGTTGGCGCTGCGTAGCGGGCGTCTCGGCGTCTGGCATTCCGAGGTTCGCGGTGCCGACAGTACCGATCGCCCAGGTCAGTTGGGACTCGAGCAACCGGTCGACTGGGACACCAATACGCGCCGCATCTTCGGTCGCGGTCCCGACGAACCGGTGACGCGCCGGCATTACTTCGAAGCGCTGCATCCGGAAGATCGGGAGCGCGTCTTGGCCGGCTTTGCGCGTTCGGGAGGCGGCGAATACGCCGACCAGTACCGGATCGTCCGTCCCGACGGGCAGGTGCGCACGGTCGCCGTTTACGCCGCGGCGCCGACGATACGGGTCGACCCCGATACCGCCGAAACCCTGTTGTCGATGACCGGCATCGTGCACGACGTCACCGACGAGGAGAACCTCAAGGCCGACTTGCGCCAGAAAGTGCGCGAGGCGCAGCAGGCGACCAGCGATCTGGAACAGGCTCGCGCTGCTCTCGAGTTGGCGTTGCGGAGCGGGCGGCTTGGCGTGTGGCGTTCCGAGTACCGCGACGTCAGCGAAGCCGACCGGGCGGACGAACCGGGGCTGGATGACCCGGTCGACTGGGATGTCAACGTCCGCCGCATCTTCGGTCGCGGCGCCGACGAGCGGGTTACGCGCCGGGATTTCTTCGACGCTTTGCATCCTGACGACCGCGGGCGGGTCCTCGACCACTTGAGCGATGCCGCCGAGCGCGGCGGATACTACACGGACAAGTATCGGGTCAGGCTGCCGGACGGTCGGATGCGCTGGGTTGAGGTACACGCCACGATCGAGCCGCGGAACGATTCCGACCCCGCCGCAAACAGGGGGATTACCGGCATCGCCCGCGACATCACCGAGGAAGAGGACCTCAAGGCGGATCTGCGCAAAACGGCCATGGAGGCGCAGCTGGCGATGGAGGCCAAGGCCCGCTTCCTGGCCATGATGAGCCATGAGATCAGGACGCCGATGAACGGCGTGGTCGGCATGATCGAACTGCTGCTGGAAACTTCGTTGGCCCCCGAACAGCAGCAGATGCTCAGGACCTGCAAGGACTCGGCGTTCGCGCTGCTGACCGTCATCAACGACATCCTGGACTTCTCGAAGATAGAGGCCGGCAAGCTGGAACTGGAGCATACCCAGCTGTCGTTGCGGCGGCTGGCCGAGAGCGTAGGCGAATCGCTCGGCACCCACGCCACGCAGCGCGGCATCGCTCTGGACATCGACATTTCACCCGAGGTGCCGCGCCGCGTCATCGGGGACAGGGTCAGGCTGCGCCAGATACTGACCAACCTCATCGGCAACGCCATCAAGTTCACCGACCGGGGCGGCGTGGTGGTGACGCTGTCGCTGGAGCGTGGCGGCGCGGAGACCGGACGGGAAAGCCCGATCCTGGTGCGCTTCGACGTTGCCGACAGCGGAATCGGCATGGATGAAGACACCGTCAAAAACCTGTTCCAGCCGTTCCAGCAGGCCGACGCAGCGACGACGCGGCGCTTTGGCGGCACCGGGTTGGGGTTGAGCATCGTCAAGCATCTGGCCGAACTCATGGGGGGATGGGTGGAGTGCGAAAGCCAATTGCTTCATGGCAGCCGTTTCAGTGCGGTGATTCCCTTCAGGGCGGTGGCCGCCAGCGAGTACGACTGGGGCTATTCGATAGCGGGGGTTCGCGTATTGGCGCTGGTGGCGCGCGATATTCGGCAAAGAATCCTCACCGATCTTCTGCAGCAGTTCGATGCCGATGTCGAGTTTTTCGATTCCGCCGAAAGCCTCCTGGTGCGTGCGCAAGCAGGGGGGGCGGGACGTTCGTTCGATCTCGTCCTGCTGGATCGGGATTGGTCGATCTCCGAATGCGTGGGCCTGCGGCGCCGTTTCGATGAAGTCCCGGCGCTGTGCGGCGTGCCGTTCGTCGTTGTGCGTTCTGCCGAGTCCCTGCATGCGCAGCTGATTTCCAATGCGACGCTGGTCAACGGCAATCCGCTGACCCGCGCCAATCTTATTCCCGGCATTGCGATAGCGCTGGGACGGATCAGCGCGCCGGTGCCGGCCATTGCCGCCGATCAGATGGATATCGCTGCGGCGGCGCCCTCGAGGGAACACGAGGAGGCGGCTGGCCGGCTGGTCCTGCTGGCAGAAGACAATGCTACCAACCGCGATGTGATCTGCCGGCAACTGGCCAGGTTGGGTTATGCGTGCGATGTGGCTGAGGACGGCGCCCGCGCCTGGACGATGCTCCACCAAGGCCAAAGCCGCTATGGCTTGCTATTGACGGATTGCCACATGCCGCGGCTGGACGGCTACGAGCTTACCCGGCGGATCCGTGCCCATGAGCAAAGCAGCGGGGCTCCCAGTTTGCCGATCATCGCAATCACCGCCAATGCATTGCAGGGGGAAGGAGAGCGATGCTTTGCCCTGGGCATGGATGGCTACCTGGCCAAGCCGTTGCAGATGTGCGAGCTGAAACGGATCATGGACGAGTTCCTGCCGCCGGCCGCCACCTCCAGCCCGGTCACGACCGTTCATGCGGCTGACGGAGCCATGGCGCGCTTCCGCGAGCTCGCGGACATCCTGGGGAACAACGAGCAGAAGCTTTGTCATGTGCTTGGCGTGTTCGAGCGCTCGACTCGCGCCGATTGCGAACTGCTGGATGCGGCGTATGCCGCCGGCGACTGGAGGCGCGTGCGCGACCTGGCGCACAAGCTGAAATCCGGATGCCGGCAACTTGGCGAAGAGTCGGCGGCAATCGCGCTGGATGGCCTGGAATCCAAAGCGAAAAGCGATACCGAGTTCGACAGCGAATTCGCAGCAGCGCGTTCTGAACTTCAACAGGTATTGGCGCACGTCAGGGCCCGGCTTGAGACGGAACTTCATGCGGATGCGGGGGACGACTCGGCGGCGGCTGGCTTCTGCAGCTCCCGGGCGTGAGCAGCAAGCTGGCGTGTTCTGGTGGATGGAGCTGGTTGCAGGCGTTGGGTTCCGGCAAAGGCGATAACGCGCACAACGGAGAACGTGCTGATGAGAATTCTGATTGCCGACGACCACCCCATCATCGCCATCGCGCTCACGGAGATGCTGAAGACCGCGTTTCCGGGCGATGTCCATATCGAGGCGATCGTCGATGGCCCCGGTCTCCTGCATAAAGTGGGGCAGGCGCGCTACGACTACCTTGTGCTCGACCTGCAGATGCCCGGTTCGCCAACCAGCATTCCGCTGCTGAGGGCGGTCATGAGCATTTGCCCGGACTTGCGCGTCATCGTCTACACGGGCCATGTGCATCCTTGCCTGGCGCTGGCCTCGCTCGACCTGGGCGCCTCTGGCTATGTCTCGAAGAACAGTGGCCCATTCTTGGCCATGGAGGCGATGCGCGCGGTTGTCGCCGGCGGACAGTTTGTGGATCCCACCATCGACCTTCAGGCGGCGCGAAACCACCCCTGGATGCGTCTGACGGCAGCCGAGCAAGGCATTCTCATTGCGCTCGCTCAGGGGAACAACCTGCAGGCATTGGCGATCGACAGCGAGCGCAGCTACAAGACCGTCACGACCCACAAGTACAACGCATTACGCAAGCTTGGATTGCGCGCCAATACCGAGATCGGTCCATATCTGGCGAATCACGGCCTGGACTACCTGCTGACAGAATCGACCTGAAGCGCCGTTGCGCTGCGCCGGAACGGGAGGTGCGTTCCCTTCTTTGCTGGGGAGAAGTCCTAGCGTCCGCTACCCGCTAGGACTTTTCCCAATATCGTTTCTTCAGGCCTGGCCCTACGATGGTTTCCCGTAGTGATTCCTGGCACGAATATGAAAATGGGACGCGAACAAACGCCGCCGTATCCCGTTCTTGCGGCACTGCTGGGAGGTGACGGCCGCAAGATGAGGTCGATCCTGCGGGTCTTTCACCTGTCGGTCAGCAAGGACATCGAGGCGATCGAACAGGCCGCCGCTCGCGGGCAGTGGTTCGTGGTCCTGCGGCTGGCGCATCGCATATCGATAGGTTGCCGGCAGATCGGCGAAGAGCGCATGGCCGAAGAGCTCATCTCCGATGTGGTGTCCGCAATCGAATGCGCGCGCACCGGTGCGGGCAGTTTCGCGCGCCAGTTCCGCGGCGCGCGCCATGGCCTTATTCAGGTGCTCAATCTTGCCGAAGCGTATGCCGCTGCCGATGAGCTTGATTCTGTGGCATGAGCAGGCATGGCAGGGGAGGGAGGGGTTCGCATCGGGCCGCAGGGCCCGGGCCGTAAGACTTTTCCCAATATCGGCAATCGCGGGTTCCATCTAGCATTCGTTCATGCGCGGCAGGTCGGATTTGAATGTTCAAGCGGAACGGTGTAGAAGCTGAGCCGCTGCATCGGCCGGTTCTTTTGGGGGGCATGGTGATGAAAGCAGTGCAGGGGAAGATTTCCTATCGCACCAGATGCGGCGGTCTTACGCACGATGCGGCTCTTGTTTGCCATCCTGCGATGGCGGTGAGTCGGAAGCCCGCGTGCGGGCATCGTTCCAACAACTCGCCTGCCTTTTCCCGCAACGCCAGGCGCATGTGCCGATTCCGCACTGGCGCCGCTTGCGGCGGTCGCCGTTTTTCCTCTTGCTGACGCGTTGTGCGGTCCTGAACCGCACCGCCTGCTGTTGATCGTTTCGCAAGTTCCCGCGGCGCTGCGCCGCCCCATCGATTGTCGCGTCCGCTACACGGATGTCATCCAGGAGCAAGCTGATGAACCGCATTTTCCGCATTCTCTGGTCCAAGGCCCTGCGCGCCTGGGTAGTCGCTTCGGAGTTGGCTTCTCCCGGCGGCAAGAACGGCAGGACCGTCGATCACAGGGCTGCCATGGTCGACATGGCGCAGGTTCAGGGCGCGCTTGAAGATTCGCCGCCGAGCCAGCCTTGGCCATTGCGCCTGGGCATCCTCATGGCGTTGGTGGCGTTGTGCGCACCGGCGCAGGCGGCAGACCGCTGGTGGGACCCCAACAACACCGCCATCGGCCTGGGCGGCAGCGGTACCTGGAACGCCGGTTCCGCCTTCTGGAGTCCCAATAACGACGGCGTCAGCGGCCCCTACAGCGCCTGGAACAATGGCGCCCTGGACGATGCGTTCTTCGGCGGTACCGCCGGCACCGTGACCTTGGACGGTTCGATCACCGTCCACAACCTGACCTTCGTCACCAACGGCTACATCCTCAATGGCGGCACCCTGATCCTGGACGGTGTGGACCCGACCATCCACACCGGCAACGGCGCCGTCACCCAAACCATCAACTCGGTGATCAACAGCACCAGCGGGCTGAACAAGGCAGGCACCGGCACCCTGACCCTGACCGCCAGCAACAGTTTCAACGGCGGGATCGTCATCAATGGCGGCCGCCTTAACCTGGACGCCGCCAACACTTTCGCCGGCGACATCAACGTCAACAGCGGCAGCGTCGGTGTTGTCGGGGACGCCGCCCTTGGCGATATCGGCAACGTGCTCAACATGCAGGCAGGCACTGGCTTGGCCGCCACCGGCGCGCTCTCCAGCAACCGGACGGTCAATCTGATCGGCCCGGGCGCTGTTGGCATCAGCGGCGGCGGTGTTGGCAGCGCCTTCTTCACCGGTGCCGGCGGCATCAGCGCCTCTGGTTCGGTTGCCATGAGCAACGACGCCAACGACTACACGGGCTCGACGGCGTTCATCGGGAGCGGCACTGCCACCTTCACTTCGATCGGCAACTTGGGCGAGGCGAGCTCACTGGGGGCGCCCACCACGGTCGCCAACGGCACCATCACCTTCCAGAATTCAAGCCAGACCAACCATACCCTCATCTACATCGGCGATGGCGATACCTCGAACCGCAACTGGGTCATCAACCCCGGTTCGGGCCCGGGCGGCGTCCGGCCGCAGCTCCGCAACGGCGGTACCGGCACCTTGACCCTGACCGGCAATATCTCGCTGGGAGGTGCTTCGGGCAACGGCCCCCAGTTCTATGCACAAAGCGCAGATCTTGAACTGCTGGGTGTGATCAGCAGCAACAACGCGCGTCCTGTTTCTTTCATCACCGATGCCGGGCGCATCCTTACCCTGGGGGACGCCAGCACCTTCACCGGTAGCGCCAACGTCAGCGGCGCGGGCACGGTAGTGGCGGGCACCATCGCCGACAGCGGCATCGCCAGTTCGTTGGGCGCCGGGACCGGCGCCAACATCAGCGGAAACGGCACCTTGAGCTATACCGGCACGGGCGCCGGCAGCAACCGCAACTGGTCGCTCAGCAACGGTACCCTCAGCAATGACGGCAGCGGCGCCCTGACGCTGAGCGGGGACGTGGCCATCGGCAATACCGCCACCCTTGGCGGCAGCTTCACCGGTGCCAACAATGCGATCACCGGCGTTATCTCAGGCGGCGGCAATCTGCGCAGTGGCGGCGACGGCACCTGGATACTGACCGGCATCAACACCTACACCGGCCAGACCATCGTCGACAGCGGCGTGCTGCGCGCGGGGACAGCCGACGCCTTCGGCGCCTCGGACACCTTCGTCGTCAATGGCGGCAGCCTGGATCTGAGCAGTTTCGACCGAACCATCGTCAGGCTGACCGGCACCGGTGGCACGGTGAACCTGGGCAGCGCCACCCTGACCCTGGAGGCCGATGAGGGCGTGAGCGCCACCTATGCCGGCAGCATCACTGGCATTGGCGGGCTCACCAAGCTCGGCGGCAGCACCCAGACCCTGACCGGTGCCAGCACCTATACCGGCGATACCACCATTGGCGGCGGCACCCTGAACCTGGATTTCAGCGGGGCGGGTGGCCCCACTAGCAACATCATCGGCAGCGGCTCCACCCTCAGCATGGGCGGCGGCACGCTCAACGTGATCGGCGCCGCGGGCGAGGCCAACGGCCAGACCTTCGACGGCCTCAACATCACCGCCGGCAACAACACCATCGACGCCAGTTCGGGCACCGGTGGCAGCATCACCGTCAATCTCGGTGCGATCACCCGCACCGGCGGCCTGATGAATTTCAACCTGCCGGGCAGCGGCAATATCACCACCACCAACACCGCGCTCGGTGGCTGGGCGACGGTCAACGGCACCGACTACGCCAAGGTCGTGAGCGGCAACATCCTCGCGTTTGTCGAAGAGGACTACACCGACAAGGACAACGCCGCCAACTGGCTGGACAACGAGTTCATCACCGACGTCAGCGGCTTCTTCGGCACGGTCAACGGCAGCGTGCAGCTGGGCGGCCTGCGCTACACCCAGCCGGTGTCCACCACCGTGACCGTGGAGCCGGGCGAGACCCTGGGCGTGGACGGCACCATCATCGTCGCGCCCTTTGTGTTGGGCACCAACCAGCTGATCACCGGCGGCATGATCACCGGCGGCATCGGCGGCGATCTGGGCGTGCAGCAGAACGGCACCGGCAATTTCACCATCGACTCGCAAGTCGTCGACAACGGCGGCCCAACCGGGTTCATCAAGGCCGGCACCGGCCTGGTCACCCTGGGCAATGCCAACAACAGCTATACCGGATCCACGCTGATCGCCCAGGGCACCCTGTCGGTGGACCATATCGCCGATGGCGGCGTGAACAGCAGCATCGGCGCCTCCAGCGCCGATTCCTCCAACCTGGTCATGGAAGGCGGCACCCTGCGCTACACCGGCACTGGCGACACCAGCGATCGCGGCTTCACCTTCCTCAAATCCGGCGACATCCTCGGCGCAGGCATCGAAGTCACCGACGCCAATGCCAACCTGACCTTCAGCGGCCTGGTTACCAGCCCGGACGACGCCAACTTCACCAAGAGCGGCGCGGGCACGCTGACCCTGGCCAATCCCAACAACGACTATGTAGGCATCACCACCGTCACCGGCGGCCTGCTGTCGGTGAACACCCTGCCCAACGGCGGCGTGGTCAGTCCCATCGGTCAGTCCGGCAGCGCCTCCGCCAACCTGGTGCTGGACGGCGGCGGCCTGCAGTACACCGGCGCCACCACCAGCACCGACCGCGGCTTCACCCTGGGTACCAACCACGGCACCGTCGACGTCGCCGACGCGGGCACCACCCTGACCGTCAGCGGCACAGTGGTGCAGGCGGTAGGGAACAGGAGGCTGACCAAGGAGGGCGACGGCACCCTGGTGCTGTCCGGCACCAACACCTACACCGGCGGCAACACCGTCAACGGCGGTACATTGCGCGCCGGTTCCACCCAGGCCTTCGGTGCCCCCAGCACCGCTGCCGTCATGACCCTGGCCGACACGGCCGGCGTCACATTGGACCTGGACGGCTTCGACAACACCATCGGCCCCCTCAACGGCGGCGGCGCCAATGGCGGCAACGTCACCCTGGGCTCGGCCACCCTGCGCATTGCCGGCGGCAACGGCAACTATTCCGGTGTCATCAGCGGGACCGGCGGCATCCTGCGCACCAACGGCGGCATCCAGACCTTCAACGGCTGCAACCACACCTACACCGGCGCCACCACTTTGGAGGGTTCCACCCTGAGCACGGACTGCCTTCAGGACGGCGGCCTGGCCAGCGGCATCGGCGCGTCCGGCGCTGCCTCCGCCAACCTGGTGTTCAACGCCGGGTCGTTGACCTACACCGGTGGCAGCGTCTCCATCGACCGCGGTTTCCAGTTGCTGGGAAGCGGTGGCATCAACGTGACCAACGCCGGCACCACGCTGGAGTTCGAAGGGAACGCGATTGGTGCAGGATCTTTGATCAAACGCAACGCCGGCACTCTGGTGCTGTCGGGCAACAACACCTACACCGGCAATACCCAAGTGGAAGGCGGCGTGCTGCGCGCCGCGGCAACCAATGCCTTCGGTCCCCAGGGCCATATGACCCTGAACAACACCGCCGGCGTGCTGCTGGATCTGGACAGCTTCGATACCGTGGTGACCTCGCTGATTGGCGGCGGCGCCAACGGCGGCAACATCAGCCTGGGCAGCGCCACGCTGACGCTGCTCGACGGCGCGACCCAGTCCTATGCCGGTGCGATCGGCGGCACCGGCAATCTGGTCAAGAACGGCAATGGGCTTCAAGCGCTCAGTGGCTGCAACAGCAGCTACAGCGGCACCACCACCATCAATGCCGGCGTGCTGCAGGTCAACTGCCTGGGGAATGGTGGCGTCAACAGCTCCATCGGCGCTTCCTCTTCCGCCCCTGCCAACTTGACCCTCAACGGCGGCACGCTGAGATATGCGGGCACAGGCGGCAGCACCGACCGCCAATTCACCCTGGGCACCAATGGCGGGACGATCGACGCCTCGGGCACTGGCGCAATCAACTTCAGCAGCACCGCCGCGGTGACGTTGGCAGGTACCAACACCGCGCGCATGCTGACGCTCACCGGCCCCAACGCCGGCACCAACATCTTCTCCGCGCAACTGGACGACAACGGCAGCGGCGCCACCTCGCTGACCAAGACCGGCACCGGTCTCTGGCGCCTGACCAGCGCCACCAGCAGCTACACCGGCGTCACCACCATCAGCGGCGGCATCCTCGAGGTCAACGAATTCGCCGACGGCGGCATGGCCAGCAGTATCGGCGCCTCGTCCAATGCGGCCGCCAACCTGGTGATCGGCAACGGCTCGACGCTGCGCTATACCGGCGCGGGCGACACCACCGACCGCCAGTTCACCCTGGCCACCGGCGTTACCTTCATCGAGTCCTCCGGCAGCGGCGCGCTGCAGTTCACCAACACCGGCGCGGTGGCCCTGACCGGCACCAACACCGCCCGTACCATCGCGCTGGGCGGCACCAACACCGGCGACAACACGATGGGCGGCGCCATTGGCAACAACGGCACCGGCGCCACCACCCTGGCCAAGAACGACAGCGGCACCTGGGTGCTCACCGGCAACAATACCTACACCGGCAACACCGTCATCAACGACGGCAACCTGATGATCGGCAACGGCGGCACCACCGGCAATGCCGGCGCCGGCAATGTGATCATCGATTCGGCCACTTCGACGCTTTCCCTCAACCGCAGCGACACCTTCACCTTCAGCGGCACCCTGAGCGGCCCGGGCACCCTGGCACAGATCGGCACCGGTACCAGTGTGCTCACCTCGACGACCAACCAGGTCGGCGCGACCACGATCAGCGCCGGAACGCTTGAGGTGGACGGTGGTTTGACGACGCCCACCATCGGCATGACCGGCAATGCCGCCCTGACCGTAGACGGCACCGTTCGGGCAGCCGGGCCCACCCAGACGGCCATCACCGGCGATGCGGGCGACCAGACCGTCACCGTCAATGCCGGCGGCACCTTGCTGGCCAATGGCGACCTGGGCGACGGCAACGATACGGTGGACCTGAGCGGCACCCTGGATACCGGCAGCGGTACCCTGGCCCTGGGCGACGGCGACGACACCCTGATTCTCAACGACGGTGCGCAGATGCTGGGAGCCGGCGTCAACGCCGCAGGCGGCGGCGGCACCGACACCCTGGTGATCGATACCGCGCTCGGCTTCGTCCTGGACGGCAGCGACATCGACGCTTTCAACATCCTGACCAAGCGGAACAGCGGCGAGCTGACGCTCACCGGCGAGCACGACTTCGATACAGGCAGCCAGATCGAGGGCGGCACCCTGAGCGTGGACGGCGCCCTGATCACGCCCGCGTTGTCCATGGCCGACGACACCACGCTGAACGTGGACGGCCTGGTGCAGGGCGCCGGCGAAACCCAGACCACCCTCACCGGCAGTGCGGGCGATCAGACCATCAGCGTTGGCAGCGGCGGCGCTCTGCTGGCCGATGGCGACCTGGGCGACGGCAATGATGCCGTGACCCTGGCCGGGCTTCTCGACACCGGTGCCGGCACGCTGGCCCTGGGCGATGGCGACGACACCCTGACCCTGCGCGACGGCGCCGTGATCGGAGGCGGCGGCGTTGCTGCCGGCGCCGGCAGCAACGACACCCTGATCCTGGACAACGCCAACGCATTGACCTTCAACGGCAGCCAGACCGCCGGCTTCGAACTGCTGCAAAAGGACAACGTAGGCGAGGCCACCATGACCGGCAGCCAGAGCTTCGGCGGCGGTACCGCCCTCAACGCGGGCACGCTCACCGTCGCCGGCGATCTGGAGACGGGTGCCGTGGACATGGCCGACGACACCACCCTCAACGTGGACGGTACGCTGCAAGGAGGCCTTGGCAGCCCCGTGGCAATCACCGGCAGCACCGGCGACAACACGGTCACGGTGGGGGCGGATGGCACCTTGTTGGCCAATGGCGACCTGGGCGAAGGCAATGATGCGCTGGACATCGCCGGGACGCTCGACACCGGCGGCGGCGTATTCGCGCTGGGCGATGGCGACGACACCCTGGTCATCCACGACAACACCAACATCATCGGCACCGTGGACGCGGGGGCGGGTAACAACACCCTTGAAACCAACATCGCGATCGTCGCCGACCTGGGCGCGGTTCAGGGCTTCCAGACCCTGGACAAGACCGGCACCGGCGAGCTCAACATCAACGGTCCGCTGAGTTCGGACTTCACCACGGTCAACGTGCGCGAAGGGATCCTGGACGTGACCGCTGGCGGCAGCGTCATTCCGGCGCCCGGCAATACCCTGGACACTTTCGTGGCCAGCGGCGCGACCCTCAACGTCGACGGCAACTACGGCTGCGGTGCCGGCAACGACACCATGACCGTAGCCGGCAACGTATCGGGCACCGGCACCATCGATCTGTGCGACGGCGACGATACGCTGACCCTGCAGGATGGCGCGGTATTGGCCAACGCCATCAGCGGCGGCTCGGGAACCGGGGATACGCTGGTGCTCGACAATGCAGGCGCACTCACTTTCGATGCGGGCAACACAGCGGATTTCGAACTGCTGCAGAAGAACAACACCGGCATCGCCACGCTCACCGGTGCGCAGAACTTCACCGGCGGCACCGCCATCAACGCCGGCACGCTGGATGTGGATGGCGCGCTGGCAACCCCCACCGTCGACCTGGCCGGCGGCACCACGCTCAACGTGGACGGCACACTGGAAGCCGGGGGCGGCACCGCGGCCACCGTGACCGGCGATGCCGGCGCCAACACCGTCAGCGTGGGCATCGGCGGCACCCTGCTGGCCAATGGCGACCTGGGCGAAGGCAATGATGTGCTGGACATCGCCGGCACGCTCGACACCGGCGGCGGCGTATTCGCGCTGGGCGACGGCGACGACAACTTCATCGTGCACGACGGCACGGTGGTGATAGGCACGGTGGATGGTGGCGCCGGCTTCGACACCCGTACCTACGCCATCAACACCAGCGCCGACCTGGGCGCGCTGCTGAACTTCGAGGGCGTTACCAAGACCGGCACCGGTGTGCTCAACATCACCGGGCCCGGGGCGACCGACCTGCAGCAAGTGGAGGTGCTGGAGGGCACGCTGGACGTGCATGCTGGCGCGAGCATCGTGGCGACTGCAGGCGAGTCGCTGGATACCCTGGTGGCCGACGGTGCGACCCTGAACGTGGATGGCGCATTCGGCTGCGGCGACGGGGCGGATACCCTGAACGTGTCCGGCACCGTGAGCGGCAGCGGTACCGTCAACCTGTGCGGCGGCGACGACACGCTGACGCTCAACGACGGCGCCGACATCGCGGGCTTGATCAATCCTGTCGACGGCGACGCCGGCGATGACCGGGTGGTGCTCAACAATGCCGGAGTCCTGTCCCTGGACGGCAGCGACATCGCCAACTTCGAGGTGCTGCAGAAGGACAACATCGGCGAGGCGATCCTCACCGGCGCGCACGGCTTCACCGGTGGCGCCGAATTGAACGGCGGCACCCTCACCGTGGACGGTACGCTCGATACCCCGATGGTCGTCATGGGCGACGGCACCGTGCTCGACGTCAACGGCCTGCTGCAGGCCGGTGGCGGCACAGCTGCAGTTCTCACCGGCAGCACCGGCGTCAACACCGTCAACGTGGGGCAGGGCGGTCTGCTGATCGCCAGCGGCGACCTGGGCGACGGCGACGATGTGCTGGATGTGGCGGGCATCCTGGACACCGGCGGCGGCGTTTTCTCCCTGGGCGATGGCAGCGACACGTTCACCATCCACGATGGCACCGTGGTGCTGGGCACGGTGGATGGCGGTGCGGGACTGGATACTTTCAATCCCGACATCGACACCAGCGCCGACCTGGGCGCTCTGACCAACTTCGAGATCCTGACCAAGACCGGCATCGGCGTGCTCAACGTCAATGGTCCCGGGCAGTCGGATTTCGTTGAGGTGAACGTGCTGGAAGGCACGCTGAATATCGGTCCGGCCGCGGGACTCGGCGGCGTGCAGGATGCCATCGTGGCCGGCGGCGCCACCTTGAACCTGGATGGCGACCTGCTGTTCACCACAGGCGACGACACTCTGACCGTGGCCGGCACCGTGACCGGTGGCGGCACGCTCGACATGGGCGACGGCAACGACACCTTCACCCTCCAGGACGGTGCGAACCTGTCCGGACTGGCCACACCGGTCAGCGGTGGTGCAGGGACCGATACCTTCGTGGCCGATCTGGCCGGCAGCGCCGTCCTGGGCGGTGCCGTCGACTTCGAAACGCTGACCAAGACCAATGTCGGCACCTTGCATGTCGACGGCCCGGCGATGTCGGCATTCGCTACCGTCAATGTGGATGGCGGCACGCTCGACATCGGCGTGGCAGGCAGCCTGAACGGTGTGCAGGACGCGACCGTGGCCAGCGGCGCCAGCCTGATCGCGGACGGCTCGATGCTGTTCACGGCCGGTGCCGACAACTTTACCGTGGCCGGCACCGTCAGCGGTTCGGGCATCATCGACATGCTCGATGGCGATGACAACCTCATCCTGCAGGACGGCGCCGACCTGAGCGGACTCGACAACGCCATCGACGGCGGCGCCGGTACCGACACCTTGACCGCCGACATCGCCGGCACCGCTACCCTGGGTGGCGTCACCAACTTCGAGACGCTGAGCAAGACCAACACCGGCACGTTGATCGTCGCCGGCCCGGCGCCGTCGGATTTCACCACGGTGAATGTTGATGGCGGCACGCTGGACGTCGGCGTCGCCGGCAGCATCAGTGGCGTGGTCACCAGTACCGTGGCCGGTGGCGCCACGCTGAATGTCGACGGCAGCTACAGTGGTTCGGCGGGCGACGACACGATGACGGTGGCCGGTGCGATCAACGGCGACGGCACGATCTTCTTCGACGATGGCGACGACGTGTTGACGCTCAACGACGGTGCCGACCTGAGCGGCTTCTCCGGCACCCTGGACGGCGGCGCCCACAGCGGCGGCGATACCGTGGCGCTCAACAACGCCATGGATCTGACCTTCGGTGCCGGCGCGGTCATCAACTTCGAGTTCCTGAGCAAGACCAACACCGGCACTGCGACCCTGACCGGAACGCAGGGCTACAGCGGCGGCACCACGCTCGCCGGCGGCGCGTTGGTAGTCGATGGCGGCCTGACCACACCGTCCGTCGCGATGAGCGACGATACGACGCTGACTGTCGATGGTGCGCTGGATGCAGGCACGGGTACGGCTGCGGTCATCACCGGCAGCGACGGCGTCAATACGGTGATCATCAACGGCACGGCACTGGCAACGGGCGATCTGGGCGCAGGCGAGGACGTGCTGGATGTGACCGGCACGCTCGACACCGGTGGCGGGGTGTTTGCGCTGGGCGATGGCGACGACACGTTCGTGGTACACGACGGCACCGTGGTGCTGGGCACCGTCGACGGTGGCGCGGGCCTGGATACGCGCGTCTACGACATCAACCTCACCGCCGAGCTCGGTGCGCTGGTGAACTTCGAGGGCGTGACCAAGACCGGCTCCGGCGTGCTCAACATCACCGGCCCGGGCACGACCGACCTGCAGGAGGTCAGCGTGCTGGGCGGCACCCTGAACATTGGGCCAGACGCCAGCGTCGCGGCGATCGCCGGCGGTCCGCTCGATTCGGTCATCGCCAGCGGGGCAACCTTGCACGTCGACGGCAGCTACGGCTGCGGCGACAGCGACGACACCATGACCGTGGCCGGCACCGTGTCGGGCACCGGCACCATCGATCTGTGCGGCGGCGAAGACGTGCTGACGCTGCAGGACGGCGCCGTCCTGGCCAACATCATCAGTGGCGGAAGCCATGGCAGCGGCGACACGGTCGTGCTCGACACCGCCAACGCGTTCACATTCGACGCCAGCAACACGATCAACTTCGAGTACCTGCAGAAGGACAACGCCGGCGAAGCGACCCTGGTCGGAGCCCAGAGCTTCACCGGCGGCACCACTCTCAACGGCGGCACCTTGACCGTGGCTGGCCAGTTGCAGACGCCGACCCTGGCGCTCGCCGACGACACCGTGCTCAATGTCGACGGCAGGCTGGACGCCGTCGGCGGTACCGCCGTGACGATCACCGGCAGCGCCGGCGTCAATACCGTGACGGTGGGCGAGGGCGGCACCTTGCTGGCGACCGGCGACCTGGGCGATGGCAATGATGTGCTGGACGTGGCCGGTACGCTCGACACCTTAGGGGGAACGTTCGACCTGGGCGACGGCGACGACACCCTGACCATCCACGACGACACCCACATCATCGGCACGGTGGCAGCGGGTGAGGGCAACGACACGTTCAACGCCGATATCGCCACCCAGGCCGACCTGGGCGCGGTGCAGGACTTCGAAACGCTGAGCAAGACAAGCGGCGGCGTGCTGAACGTCAACGGCCCGGCCAGTTCCGACTTCACCACCGTCAACGTGCTGGGCGGCACCTTGAACGTGACGGCGGGCGGCAGCGTCATGGCCCAGACCACCACGGTCGCCGCCGGCGCCACGCTCGATGTGCAGGGCAGCTACACGGGTACCGACGGCGACGACAGCTTCACCTCGCAAGGCACCGTGCGTGGCGCATTCGCCTTCGGCGACGGCAACGATACGGTGGCATTCATCGGCGGCGATCCCAGCGGCGTCACTTCGCTGGATGGCGGTCTGGGCAGCGACCTGCTCAGCTTCAGCGGCCTTGAACTGGAAAGCGCAACCCTGCCGGTGCTGACGAGCTGGGAACGCGTGGAGCTGCTGGACAACAGTACGCTGAACCTGGCCAATGCGCTCGATCTGGGCGGCGGCGTGCTGGCGATCGATGGTACCTCGCAGCTACTGGCTCGCGTTGGCGCCGCCATCGGCGGTAGCGTGGAGAACGCCGGCCTGATCGATGTCGGGATGAACCGATTGGCGATCAGCGGCAATTACACCGGCAATGAAGGCCTGTTGCGGCTGACGGTGTCGCCAGGCACCTTGAGTGCGGGCGGACTGGACATCGGTGGCGACGTGGCCGGTACCACGCGTGTGGCGTTTGCAGGCGACGGCAGCGATTTCACGCAGGGCGGTACCGCCTCGATCCTGGTTATTTCCAGCCCGAACGACAACGCCGCCACGGCCGGCGGCTTCGAGGCGGCCGAGGATGTCATCCGTCTGGAAGGCAGCATCTACCCGTGGAGCTTCGGGCAGCAAGCGGACAACAACTGGTACCTGAATGCCGAAGCCGGCGTGTTGCCTGAGGTTCCCGGCTATGGCGTGTTGCCGACCCTGGGGCTGCTGGCCGTCCAGAACAGCGACAATCTGATCCATCAGCGTCTGGCTGGCGTCCGTGGCCGCGAGCTGCCCCAGTGCGGCATCACACCCGAATGGCCGGTGCAGCACGCCGGTACCGAAGTGATCGACGACTGCCGCGGCGTCTGGGTGGCGGCTACGGGAAGCGAAGTGGAACTGGGAGCCAATCCGGGCTTCGAGGTCTCCGGCGACGACGTGGGTCTGTACGTGGGCGTCGACAGCGCCTTCGATCGTCCGGGGCGGACGCTGCGTGGTGGCATCTATCTGGGCTACCGGCACGGCAACTACTGGACGACTGGCGTCAATTCCACCGATTTGCCCGGCTCGGGACTCGCCCACGTGCAGATCGACACCCTGGTCGCTGGCATGTACATGAGCCATACCTGGGATAGCGGTGGTTACCTCAACTTCGTGCTCACCGGCCACCTGCCGCGCGCAAGCATCCGCACTTCGGATGGCTTCAGCGAACACATCCCCGGCAACAGCCTGAGCCTGAGTTCGCGCGTGGGGCATCGCTATCGCCTCCAGGGCGACTGGACGCTCGAGCCGCAGGCGCAGCTGACGGTCAGCGCCGTGGGTTGGGGCAGCAAGATCGACCAATCCGGAAAGGAGGTCGGCTTCGACGACGATCTGGTGACCACGGCACGCGCCGGGCTACGCATCGAGAAGGAGATCGCCCGCGGCAATGGTGCGCTGATCCGGCCCTGGGCCACATTCGCCGTGCAAAGAATCATCGGGCAGAACGACACCAGCGTAAGCCTGATGACCCCCGGCGCCACGGGCGACGCGCAAGCGTTCCCGAATCATCAACTGGGCACGTCCGCAACGCTGGAGGTTGGAGTGGAGGCAACAGTGAACCAGCGCGTCAGCCTGTTCGGCGTACTGTCGGTCGGCAAGCAACTCGACGGCACCGACTACGAGCAGCGCGAAGCCAACCTTGGTGTGCGGGTGCGCTGGTGAAATGAATGTAGTTCGTTGAAGCGAAATCGCCGATGAAACTCCGGCTTCCTTCGCGGAAGCCGGCATCGAAATGCCGGCCTCCGCAATGCTGGAGTTGAATCTGGCCACCTTGTCGGACACTCGTTCTCGATAGCAGTCTCCGGAACAAGGATCGATAAATACGTTCGGCAGCGCAAAGAGCGCAGGCGAAGTCGCTCGCATACATCTTCCCGAGCAGGTTCCGCGCACCCAGAGCGGCCTGCGTCGAGCCGTGCAACCGAAAGCTGCGGAAATGACTGCAGGCGCCGGGTCGAACAGAGCCATCGCACAGGTCCTGCAAGCAGTCGAAAGACGCTTCTTGCAGCCGGTTGATGCCAGCGTGAAGTGCGGGGCTTTTCGCTGGCCCGCGTCGTCTTACCAAAGAGAAATGATATGAGTCTTGTTTCAGTAGCTTGGCCAAACGCCGAGCCGGAAGCCACGATGATGGCCAGCCTCCTGTATGCGCACGGAATTCCATTTTTTGTCCGCGATGCAGAACCAGGTGAAACGCCTCACCCGGCACGGGGCAGCGAACACAGCCGGGTTGTTCTGGTCTCAGAAAAGGACGTCGCTTTTACGATCAGGCTATTGTCTGAACTGGTGCAGTTTGAGGGTGCTACAGAGAACGAAAATCCGGTTAGTCCCGCTTCAAGAGAGTAGTGAATGGCTTGTCGTCGCTTCACCCACGTCCATTACCGTCGGGTCAGTCGCTTGGACTTGCCCCGGTGCAGAATCTTCACATCCTCCACCTCGCGGCCGCGGTAGCCCAGATCCACGATGGCTACCTTCGGCTTGTGGCCCATCAGGATTTCGGCCTGCTCCAACTGCTCAGCCGGTGTATCGCCGTCATTCGGCGTGCCCGGGAAGCTGCGCGCACCGACAATCAAGCCCTTGCGCGCGGTACTCGCCAAGCCGACCTTCACCCCGGACTCATGCGGCTGCCGCGCCTTACCCTTGCCAATGCACTCCACTTCCGTGGCGTGCAGCGCGTACAGCTTGCCTTTGTCTTTCGGCCGCTGGCGGTACAGTCGTTGGGCCTGCTCCAGCCATGATTGCAGCGTGGCGCGAGCGGTCTCATCGACGCCTTCCGGCTTGCGTCCGATGTCGCGAATCACCCGGCTCAGCAACGTGCGCTGACGACGCAGCACCCGGCGCACGAAGACGATCAGCGGAGATGGGTACGCCGTCGGGACGGGAGGCGACGGCCCGAGCCTATGTGCCGGTCGCACCATGGGAAGTCGGCGCAGGAGGCCCGGCAGTGGGACGCGGAGCCGTCGGAGCCGGCGCGGCGGGGGAGGTCGCCGGTACGCCTACAGCCGGCGCGCCTACCGCGGGTGTGATGGGGGCGCCTGTCGCCGGTGAACCCGTCACGGGCGACGCAACGGCAGCGGGGGGCGTGACCGGCGTCGCAGTGGTGGTGCTGCCGGGCGTGACGGATGCCGCAGGCGCGGGTGCGCTGCCTGGCGCGACGGTGGCTGCACCGCCACTCGCCGGCGCGACAGGGCGCGCTGGCGTGGCTGGTGCAGGGGGCGTGGGCGCAGCCGGTGCGGCAGGGGCAGGCATCGAGATCGGCGTCGCGGTGCGCCGTGCCTCTTCCGCGGCGCGTTGTGCGGCCTGGCGCGCGGCGCGGGCGGCCGCAGGGTCTTCCACAACCGCCGCGGCGGGATTCAGCGTGCTGCTGCGGATGCGCTCGGCCTGCGCCTGGTTGGCCATCTGGTTTAGCGGTAGGTAGTCGCTGCGGAAGTTGAGCTCGACAGACGAGTTGAGCTCGAGATCGGTGTTCATCTCTTCGGTGGACTGGGTACGCTGCGTGGACACGTAACCGATGGTGTTCTCGACTTCGGCGCTGGCGCCCCAGGGCCCCAGGCCAAAGCTTCCGCTGCCTTTGATGCGGTTTTGCATGCTGGTCTGGCTGCCCTGATCCTGGTTGGCGGCGCTGCGGGTGTCGATATGAAAGCGCATCGCCGCGTTGATCTTGCCGCTGTCGATGACGATGCGCTGCATTCCCATCATCACCATGGTCGCGAGCATCTGCTGGCGCTGACGGGCCAGATGCCGGCGCGCCAGCGGCACGAGCTGCTCGGGTGAGCCGGCCTCCAGCGGGTCCTCCGGTGCCATGCCCAGCGTGGCGCGGATTACCTCAAGCGGCGGCATCGACGCGCCACTGCGCAAGCGCAGACGCGTGTTGGCGACCTCTTCGGGATCGGGCGCCTCGCCGGGCTCGATTTCTGGCGCGTCGTATTCGATGGATTCGGGAAACTGGTCCGCCAGCCACTGGCGCACGCGCATCAGCCCGAACTGCGCGCCTTCGAAGCCCTCAGCCGATGCCGATACGGCATTGAGCAGATTGACGTACTGCTGCATCTGCGTCTGGTTGGAGTCGAGCATGGCGCGGAACACGCCGTTGATCAGATCGGTGACGAAGCGTGGGAACGACACGGCGTTGAGAATGTTGTGGGTGGTCTGCGCCACCCGGTCGGCAGCGGCGGCGAAGTCGGGTTGCGACTGCGCGCGTGCCAGCGGCACAGCGGCGGGCGGCGACTCGATGGCGGTGCGGGCATCTCCTTCCTCGTCGATGAGTTCGGCGGCCAATGCCGACACGCGCACCATTGCGTGGGCCAGCGACTTGCGATCGGCTTCGGCGAGCGTCCGGTAGCCCGAGGTCCGCTCCAGCACCTCGCGCACGGCGCCGCGGATCCACGTCGGCGGTGCGGTTTCACGCGTCGGGCGTTTCGTCGTGCTCGTCAGGCGCTCCCGCGCAGGCAGCGGGGCCTGAGCGCGGGTCGACGTAAGGGGAACCGCGTCCATGGCGCGGTCTCAGGCCGCGATGGGAAGCGGAGGCATTGCGCCCGGCGCGAGTCGCGCTGAAGCCAGCGGTGCCGAATCGAGCCAGCGTTGCGCCGACATGATCAGCTCCATGTCCTCGGCATTGCGTGGGTCGAGCGCAAGACTTGTGCTCTGATAGTTCGCGGCCAGCCAGGCCAGCACCGACTGTCCCGCGCGGCCGCGCTCGGCATGGCGTTGCGCCGCGGTGGCGCTTCCGGCGGTCATGCCATCGCTGCTGGATGCGGTGGCCACCAGCGCCCACAGTGAATGCGTGCCGAACGCGACCTGCAGCATCCGGTCGCGCAGGAAGCCGATGGCCTGGTTGATCGTGTCGATGATGTCGCGTACGGCGATCGAGGCCATGGCGTCCACGCGCTGAGCCAGGAACTCGGCTAGCGCCTGCGCGCTGACGGCGAGGCCGACGTGTTCGCGCAGGTCCGGACGGACGCCCGTGGCATCCGCATTGTCGGCCTGCGCGACGATGGCGCGGCAGAGCGCAGCCATCAGGCGCTCGAAATGCGGCGGTTCCACCACGCGGTTGAAGATCGCCTCGCGCTCGCCGGCCTCCAGCCGGTCGCGACGGCCGCGCCAGAACGCGTTGATCGATTGCGCCACCGGCCCCAGCGGCTGGTTGATGGCGCCGCTGGCGAACAGGCCGGCGACAAGCTCCGCGCAGCGCAGCAGGCCTGCGGCTTCGAGTTCGGCGGCAAAGTACAGCGGCCCTGCGGCACGCAGTTGCGCGGCGTCCATGGCGTTGGGCGCACCGTCGGGCAAATCGATGGCGCCGGGATCGAACACCAGCGCGTGCGCCAACGCGCGCTCGTGGCCGGCGACCTGCGAGGTGGCGAACGCCAGCGCATGCAGCAACCCGGCATGAGCCGGCCGCCACGGCAGGCGTACGTCCGGCGGAGGCGGAGCCAGGCGCATCGTGCGCCTCAGACCGGTGCGGGCGTGGCGCCGGCGGCGCCCCCCGCGCGCGGTGGCGGAATATTGGGGTCGACCGGTGTGGAGTTGCCCTGGATGGCGGCCAGCATCGCCGGCGAGGCGAGCTTCTCCATCGGGAAATAGTCGCTCTTGAAGTTGACGCGTACCTCGCCGGTCAGCTTTGCCTTCATCTCCTGCTTGGATTCGGACTCCTCGCTGACCGAGGACGACACCGTGGTCATGTGCCGCTGCACGTTCTCGTTCTTGGTCGACGCGCCGCTCCACGGCAGGCCAATACTCGCCTTGGTCGTGTTGCGGTTGAAGCTGGAATCGCGTTCCGACATGCCGGCTTGCGCATCGCGCATCATTTCGTCGCTGGCGCGGAAGTCGAACACCACCTTGGCGTTGATCTGCCCATCGGTGACCACGATGCGGTTGATGCCCAGGATCACCATGGAGGACAGCATCTGCTGGCGGCTGCGCGCCATCTGCAGGCGCGCAGCCTGCACGAAGCGCTGCTCCTGCTCCTCATCGGAAATATCCTCTATGGGCTGGGCCAGCCCCAGTTCGGCGTTGATGCGCGCCATCGTGGCTTCCACGTCTTCGACGTCGCCCATGGCCAGCATCTTGCCGCCGCTGTCGGGGTTGTCCTGCACCTTCAGCGCATCGGGGAACTTGTCGGCGACATAGTCGCGCGCATTGTCCAGCGTGATGTTGTCCTGCGCGAACTGGTCCACCGACTGCGACACCGATTTCAGCAGCTCGCCGTAGGCGCGCATCTGCTGGATGGTGGCATCGACGATGGCCTGGAACACGTTCTGGATCAGGCCGCCGACGAACTTGGGGAAGTCCACCGCCTCCATCAGCTTGCGGGCGTTGGTACCCAGCGTGCTGGTGGAGGCATCGACGAAGTCGGCGCCTGCCGACCGGCCAACACCGCCTGTCGCCTTGTTGATGGCCTGCTGGTTGACGCCGGCCAGTGCGCGGGCGGTGGGTGCGGTAGGCGAAGCCGCGGTGGACGCGGCGGTCGCCGATGGTTCCTCGCGCGCCAGCACGCCGCCACCGGCGCCGAGTTCCTGGCGCGCCAGGTCGTCCGGGTTGGCCATGTACGAGGCCACCCGCACCATGTTGCGCGCGATCTCCTGTTGTTCGTGGGCGGGCAATGCGCGGAAGCCCGGCGAAGACTGCAGCATGCGGCGCACCTGCGGGCGGACCACGTCGAGTGTGGCATCGCCCAGCCAACCGGGTTCGCTGCTGGGAACGCGTTGCGCGGCGGCGTACATGGGAAGGCTCCGTTGCGAAGTCAGGCGGTGGGGGCGGGCACGGGCGCGGGTGTCGCGGCCTGGCCGGGCGCCGGGCGCGAGGCGAGCGTCTTGACCATGCCCGGCTGCGCGTTCATCTGGATGGCGGCAATCGATTCGGGATTGGCGAGCTTCTCCAACGGCAGGTAGTCGCTCTTGAACTTCACCTTCATCGTACCGGCAAGCGAGGCCTTGGCGGTGAGCTGCGAGTCGCCCTGGGTCTGCGTCACCGACTGCATCGAGATCAGCGGCTGGCTGACGCTCTTGTAGTCGCCCTTGGTGTAGAAGCTGGCATCGCGGCGCTGCTCGATGACGCGGCCATCAGGCATGCGCGCCATCGTCGTGGTCGGGCCGCTGCGCAGGATCGCGCCATTGGCGACCTGCTCGGTGGTCACGCTGGCGCTGCCGTAGTCGAACGCCTGTGCGGTGTGCTGGAACTGGAAGTTGTCGCGCGCCTGGAAGTCGTACATCACCTTCGCGGTGAGTTCGCCGTCGGTGACCACGATGCGGTTGATGCCCAGCATGACCATCGTCGCCAGCAGTTGCTGCCGCCCGCTGGCGATCTGGGTGCGCGCGGCTGGGACCAGTAGCGCCTCGACGAGTTCGTCGTCGAGCGTTTCGATCGGCTTGTCCAGCGGAAGCGACTGGTTGATGCGGGCGATGGCAGCTGCCTCGTCCACGTCTTCGCGCAGAACTACGCGCGGCTGCGGCGCTGTGGGTATCTCGTTGAAGGAGCCGGATCCGAAGCCGAAGGGGTCGTCGCCGCCGGTCTGCAGCTGGAATATGTCGGGGAAGTTCTGCACCAGGTGATCGCGTCCCTGGTTCTGCGTGGTGTTTTCGTCGCGGAATTCGTTGAGGCTTTTGGAGACGTCCGACACCAGCTTGGCGTAGGCCTCCATCTGTTCGATGGAGGTTTGCACGATGGAATGGAATACGCCGTTGATCAGGCCAGCGCAGAAATCGGGGAAATTGACCTGCTGCAACAGCGCGCCAGCCACGGCCGCTCCTTCGCGCGCGCCCTGGGCATCGAACTTCGGCGTCGCCGGCGGCGCATGCTTGTCGTCGCTCTCGCCCGCCAGGGCGCGTACCTGCGCGCTGGGACGGGCGATGTCGCCGCGCGGGGCCACCAGTTCCTCGCCGATGCGCACCATGCCCTGCGCCAGGCTGCGCTGCGCGTCTGGCGAAAGCCGGCGAAAGGCGGGGCTGGCCTCGAGCAGGTTGCGCACCGCATGGCGTACCGGCGTCCGGGCGTCGGTTGCGGGCGCCGGCGCCGGAGGCGAGTAGCTGCGCGAACCGGGTGGAAACAGCGAGGCGCGGGCGGTGGACATGGCGGGGCTCCGGATGGATCGGTGAGCGATGGAACGTCGCATCGGCGTGCAGCTGCCGGGCGGAAGCGGATACAGAAGCCGCCGCACGGGCTTGGGGCTACCGCAGCGAGCGAGCCTCCTCCATGGCGTCGCGCATCTCGAATTCGATCGGGCGCACGTACAGGCTGATGCGTGCCGGCGACGCCGGATTGACGCGGATGCTCAGCACCGAGAAGTGGCCCTCGTCGCCGGCGTCCATGCCGAAGGCGTCCAGCCAGCGCGCGAGCGCGGCAAGTTGCCGCGGCCGTTCCGACAGCCCCAGCTTGAGCAGATCGAGGAAGCGCGAGGGCAAGTCGGGTATCGCCGCCAGCAGCACTTCCAGCTTGAGCTCGGCGCCTTCCGGGGCCTCGCGCACGCCCACCAGCACGCCGCCGGGAGGCAGTTCGAATCGCCCACCCAGCGCCACGCCGACGATGCGCATCAGGCTGGGCAACTGATGGCCGATGCCGAGCCGGTTCATCAGCGGACCGAGCGCGGATACCGCCATCGGCCCGCGATGCAGGAACGTCACCCGCTGGCTGCCGCTATCGCGCTTGCAGCCGATGCTGGTGAAGATCGGCATCAGGTTCGGCATTTCGGTCATCACCTGGCGCGTCAGGTTGGCCAGGCTGGGCGGGAGCGCGTCGATCTGGGTGGGAAGCAGCTCGTAGTAGACCTTCGCCGCGTACAGCCCGTCCTCGTCGAACGCGCTGCCGAACCAGGCGCCGTAGTTCATCCACGACAGCCCGCCGAAACCGCGCCATTCCTCGCTGCGCGCATCGAACCACTTCAGCGCGTCGCGTCCGAAGATCGGCGAGACCAGACGGCGCATCTCGCTGGTGGCCTCGTCGCGACGCGCCATCGGCGTGGCACCGGGGCCCAGCGGCTCGATGGTGAAGCGCAGCTTGCCGGGCTCGGTTTCGGAAAACGACGGCTCGTACGGCACCGCGCCCGGCGCCAGAGAGTTGTGCGCGTACGAATAGTCGTCGTCGGGCAGGTAGAACGTGCGCTCGATGAGGTTGTCGAGGTAGGGCAGCGGATCGCGCGTGCCGAGCGCGCGTGCGGCCGACTGCAGCGAGCGGGTGACCAGGTGCTTGACCGGCCGCGGGCCGGCCTGCTCGGGAAAGGTGGAGATGTTCATCGCAAGGCTCCGGAGTCGGTCAGGGTCGCTGGGTTACATGCCAGGCAGGCTGAAGCCGGCCTGGTCCAGCACGGCGCGCGCCTCCGGCGGCAGGCCGTTGCCGCTGCCGATGGGTCGGCTTGGAATCGGCGGCGACAGCGCCGACTGCGAGTACTGCTCGACGCTTGCGTCCTGCACGCCTTCGACGGCCAGCCACTGCTCGCAAGCCTGCACCAGGTCCCAATCGTTGGGGTTGAGCATCGGCTGGTCGCTGCCGCTCATCTGCGGGTTGGTCAGGGCGTTGACGCTGATGACTTCGCCGTAGCGTCCGGCCAGGCGGTCGCTGTGATTGGCCAGCCAGCGGATGACGACCGCGCTTGAGCGCGCCTGCGTGCGGTGCTGGTGGGTATTGCGCAGCCCACCCAGGTAGTTGGCGTTGACCTGATCGATCAACTGCCACATGTCGCGCGCGCCGACGCAGCCGCGCAGCTCCGGGTCGGACAGCGCATCGCGGAACTCCAGGATCGTCTGCTGCAGCTCGGCGGCGGCGAAACGCACGATGCCGAAGCTGTGCACCGACAGGTTGGCAGCCAGATCCCGCCCGGCCTTGCGCACCTGCTCCTGAGAGACCGAGACCGGCACGTTGGTGCGCAGCATGCGGTCCACCGACAGCTGCCGGCCGAAATTGGATACCGCGGCGATGAAGCGCAACCACAGTTCCTTGAACTCCGGATTGCCGGGAGTGGCCGGGTCGCCTTCGTTGCGGCCAAGCACCTGGCGGTAGAGGTCCAGGCGCTCGTTCTGGGTCATGCGCTCGGCGGACTTCTTCAGGTAGCTGTAAAGATAGTCGCCCGCCTTGCCGCGACTGATCGGCAGCAGGCCCATGCGGAACAGGTCCACGCACTTCTCGACCACCTGGAACATGTTCATGTCCTCGCAGTGCGCCGCGAACGCGACGGCCTGCGCGCCGAGCAGGTTCTCGCGCACGGCGACCTGATCGCTGGCGTCATCGAACTCGGGTAGCGAAATTTCCGTCGATGAAATCGGCGCGCCTTCGATCACGCCGGCCTGCATGTCGTAGCCGTTCTGGATACGGCTGGTCAGCCACGGATCGTTTGCGGTCACTCCGGTAGCGGCCATGCGCCGTACCGTCGCGGCCACGTTGCGTGCCGAAAGCGCGCATACCCTGTCGCTGCCGCTGGGGCGGAACGGACGGTCGGCACTGGGCGCATCGCGCCGTTCGCCCGGATCGTCGCCTGGCCATTCGCAGCCGACGATGTCGGGGTCGATCAGTCCCGCGTCGATCTGCGATTGAACGGTGACCAGGTATTGCGTCGAAAGCTGCTTGAAAGCGGCATCGAACAGTGCGCGGTTGGCCCGATACTCGCCCTGGGCGGTGCTGATGTGACGCACCAGGCCGCCTTTGTCGCGCGTGCCATCCACGTGGTTGTCCAGTTGCAACAGGCCGGCGATGCCGGCGATCTCGCGCTCGTTCTCGCGCAGCTCGCCGAGCAGCTTGCCCATCATCCGTTGGCTGCCGAGCAGCCCGTACAGATGGATGAAGTCGTTGACGGTGGCCAGTTCCTTCCACGGGCGCTGCGTCACCGTTTCGGCGACGACCTGGTAGAACGGGTCGGCGGTGATGTCGCTGGCGAGCGTCTTCTTGATCGCCTCGTACTCGCGCTGCTGCGTCGGGTTGAGGCCGTCGAGGTTCTTGTTGGCGAGAATGGATTCGTACTTCAGCTTGCGTCCGCGCAATTCCTCACGGGTCTTGTGCTCGCGCTCGCCGAGATCGACCAGCAGGATGCGGTTCATGGCGTTTCTCTCATCGTGGTGTGCAGGGGTGTTGCGGGGAATGCCTCTTGCGGCGGCTACCGCATCGGGCGGGGGTGCGTTTGGGTTTGCCGAAGATTTGTCCGATCGCGCCGCGCCGGTCGCCTTGCCTAGGGGTTTGGTGACGGTCGCGGACGCGGTTGTGCGCGCGGCCGGGCCGTCGCCCCGCGCCTTGAGCCTCGGTGTCTTCCGAGTTGCGGACTTCTTAGGACTTCGCTTCGTCGCCATTGCAGTCTCCTCGGGTCTCAGGCCGCGGCAGGCGCGGGGGATGGTTCAAGCCATGCGCCGCCGTCATCGGCATCGCGCAGATGCAGGTCGATATCGTCATCGAGCGCACGCAATGCGGCGGCCGCATCGAGCACGCCATGGCCACAGCCGGTGATGCCGGCGCGCGAGAACGGGCGTGCGCTGGCGATGAGCAGGCGCTTGCAGTCCTCGCCGGTCAACGGCCAGGCGCGACGTTGCGCACGCGAGGCCATCAACGCGCACACTGCGGCCACGAACGGGGCGGCGAAGCTGGTGCCGGTGGCGCGCTGATAGCCGTCGAGGCCGCAGGTGACGATGTCGCGGCCGGGGGCGCACAACGCCACGTGCGCACCGCGGGTACTGAATGACGCCGGCTTCAGCGATTCGTCCACCGCGCCAACCGCGATCACGCCCTCGTGCGCGGCCGGGTGGAAGCGCTCCTCCAATCCGGAGTTGCCGCTGGCGGCCACCAGGATCACCCCGCGCGCCAACGCGTAGCGGATGACTTCCTCGTGCGGGCGTGGCGCGTCACCGGTCAGCAGCGAGTCGGGCGTGCCGAAGCTCATGTTGATGACCTTGGCGCCGAGGTCGATCAGCCGCTTCATGCCGGCGTCGATGTTGTCCAGCGCGCCGACGCCGAAACGTCTGGCGTCCGGCCCGAGCGCTGCGCCCAGCACGCGCACGGGGGTAAGGCCGCAGAGGCCCGCACCGCCCGATGGCATGCCGGCGCCGCGAGCTACCAGGATTCCCGCGCAACCCGTGCCATGGCCCACGTCGTCGTCCGGGCGTTGGCCACGATGGCGGAAATCGCCCACCAACGTGAGCCCGCCGACCGCATCGGGATCCAGATCGACGCTGTCGAATCCCGCGCGCAGGCGCGCATCGAGTTCGGCATGGCGCAAGGCGACGCCGGTATCGGCGAGCCCTACGACGATGGCGGGGTCGCCAGGCTCCAGGCGCAGCGCCTGCGGAAGGCGGGTGGCTTCCTGTGCCCAGGCCGCGTTGCCGGCATGGCGCGCGTCGCCAGCGATGGCGGGGGCGTCGAATGGCGAGTGGCACAGGTAGTCCGCGCTGACACGTTCGACCATCGGCAGTTCCGCCAACGCGGCCATCAGCGACTGCATCCGGCCGATCTCGCGCACTTCGATCCGTAGCACGCGCGCCACGCCGCTGATCTGCTCGACGTCATCGAAGCGGCGTGCGCCAATGACTTTCCCCCGCTCGGCGCGCCGCACGCGGGCGCTGTGCAGCCGGGCGACGCGGATGGCGCCGCCATGGTGGCGCAGGATGCGGTCGATGATGCCGCCGTCGACGTGGTCGGCCGGCTGGGTGCCGAAGCCATGCACCGCGCGCAGGCCGGGGACGTGTTCCGGCATTTCGCCGAGTTTCAGCGTCAGCAACAGGCGGTGGCGGGCGGTATGTGCGTTGGCGACGTGACTATTCATGGCGCGGCCTCCCAGCGGCCAAGTTGGCCTTCGGCCAGTTGCACGCGGGCGAACTCACCATCGCCGAAGTCCACTTCGGCCTCGCAGCCCAGTTGCATGGCCATCGGAGCCAGCACGATCTCGCCGTCGCTGGCCGAAACTACCGGCACCGCGGTGCCGGCGGCACGCACGAGCGGCAGACGGCCGGTGCGCAGGCCCGGCGCATTGATGTGAACGCGCTCGCCGTGGCCATTGCGATCCACGCGTGTCACCCGCGGCGCGGCGGCACGCATCATCGCCTGCTGCAGACGGTTGACCGGCATGCGCGACAGGCGCGCGATAACATCGGTGCCCGCGGTGGCCTTGAGTTCGTTGAGCTGGGTGATGGTGCGCACGCCGATGCGTTCCAAGCGGCGCTGCTCATCGTCGGAAATGCCGTCGCCAAGGGCCTCCTTGAGATTGAACTTCGGATCCTCGGCCTTGAAGTCGACCGCGTTCTCTTCGACCATCGCCTTGGTGATGGTGGTGAGGGAAAGCTTGACCGTGCTGGCGTCCGATTCGCCCGGACCTGCGGGGCGCAGATACACCTCATCGTCGACCATCTGCACGAACGCGCGCAGGTCGATGGAGATGTCCTTGACCGCAAAGGTCAATGGCATGCGTCCGACGCGGGCCTTGATCGCCATCGACGCCTGCGCCTTGTCGAGTTGCTCGGTGAGCGCCTGGATGAACAGGTCGAACGGCACGCCCGAATCCTGCACCAGCAGTGGCAACTGGGCGCTCATGGGAGATGCTCCGAGGAAGCGGGCGCGCTGGCGGAAAACGCGTCCCGGTCCGGGACATCGCCATCCGCACTCCACCCGATCACCAGCTTCGACGGACTTGCCACCCAGGCATCCACCGCCCGCTGCCGCGGCACGTCCGCAAGCAGCACGCAGCCGCCGTTGCGAAACAAGGGGCGCAGTTCCAGCGGCAAGGTCATGTCGACATTCGACAGACGCACGCCGGCATGCCGCTCGATGGCGTTGAGGCCGTCGTGCAGCTCATTCAGCAGATGGTGGAGTTCGCGCAACATTACGCGGCTCCTTCGGCGGGTGCCGGCGGTGCCGGCAACGGAGCAGGCGCAGCGGCGCGCAGTGCCGGCGCGTGGCGCTGCACCAGCGAGGCCTTGACCGGGTCCACCAGCTTGTCCAGGGGCAAGGTCTCGCTGACGAAATTCAACTTGACTTCGCCAAAGAGATCCGCGCGCACGCTGGATTCGTTCTGCGCGTTGACCGCCAGCGTTGAGACCATGGTCGAGCTCTGGCCGGCGTAGCTTTGCGAGCCGCGCTCGCCCCAGTTGTTGACGGACTTCGGATCGCTGGCGGTGGCGTACTGCACGCCGGCGGCGTCGCGCGCGGCGGCGCGGAACATCACCTTGGCGCTGATGCTGCCGTCGCGCACGGCCACCCGGTTCAGACCCAACAGCACCATCGTCGACAGCAACTGGTGACGCTCGGCGCCGATATTCGCGCGTACCCGAGGCACCACGCGCTGTTCAAGCAGCTCCGGCGTCAGCTCCTCGCCTTCGATGCCGTAGTCGGCCAGCCATGCCGGCTCCAGGCCTTCTGCGCGTGGCGCAACCTGCGGTTCGCTGCGTTCGCCGCCATCGGGCAGCAGCAGGGCCACGTCGCCGGGATAGCGGGTGGCCAGCCAGTCGCGCGCCTGGTTGGCGGTGACGTTCGCCTCGGTGAACTCGTCAACGGTCTTGGCGCAGGCGCTGACCAGTTCCGAATAGCTCTCCATCTGCCGGATCGATGCGTCGACTATCGCGTCGAACGTGCCATGCACCAGTTGGGCGACGAAGCCGGGGAAATCGATCTCGTCGACCATTGCGCCGGCACGGCGCGCGATGGTCTCGGTGGCCTGGGGCTTGGCCGGTGTGGCCGCCGCCGGTGCCGGCTCATCGCCGTTGGCCAGCGCGTACGAGCGTGTGCCACGGGCCTGCGCATTACCTGCCATGCCGGGCGGGAAGATCCCGCCGCGGGCTGGCGTTCCGTTGACGGGAGGGCGCGCGGACATGGGGCGTCTCAGGCCGCCAAGCTCGTGTCGGTCCAGCGGTTGCTGCGCTCGTAGCGGCCGTTGCCGAGCAGGCGCAGTTCGATGCGAGCGCTGGGAGCTCCCTGTGCCAGCCCGCTGAAGCGTACATCGATACCCACTGTGAGCGCGGCCACGCCATCGGCATCGGGGGCGTCGTCGATGCGCGCCACCACCTCCACGCCGTAGCCGGGTTGTGTCGGCGTGCCGGCGATGATGGCGACGTCACCCACCGAACCATCGGCTTGGCTACGGAAACGCACGCTGAGCGGTAGCGGCGCAGCCTGGCCTTCCAGCGCGGGCCATTCGCCAAGGTCGATCACCACATCGGTGGGCTGCAGCGACGACACCGATGGCACCATGGCCTGCGGCGGCTTGTAGCCTTCAAGCTGGTCCAGCGCCCAGCGGCTGGCGCCTGCGCTGCCGCGGACCACGCTCATCCGCGTGCCGGGCACACGCGTGGGTTCGATGGGCTCGGGCACGCCGTCCGACAACGCGCGTCCCAGCGGTGCCGGTGGCGGCGCCAGGCGATAGCGCCCCTGCGCGCTCAGCGACTGCGCTTGCGCGGTGGTTGCCGGCAGATGCAGCACGCGCCAGTTGCCGTAATCGGGCTGGGCCATATTGCCGAAATCGGCGGCGAATTCTTCGAACGGCATCCAGCCTTCATGGCCGCGGTTGGGAGGATTGAACGCGACCGCATCGTTATCGAACACCGTGGTCGTGTCCCACGGATTGAGTACGTAGACTTCGGTGGAAGCTGCGTCGCTCAGGTCGCCGCGGATGCCGGAGATTACCACCGCGTGCGGCGCGCCGACGATCACCACCCACAGCGGTCCCAGGTCGCCCAGCCACTGCGCCCATTGCACCGGAGTGTGGTACAGGCTGGCGTTGGACGGTTGCTCGATGACACGGAAGCCGTAGTGGTCGCGCACGCGCTCAAGCTGGTCCCAGCCGTAGGAGGTGGCCAGTGAGCCGCCGGCTTCGCGCACGAATGCTTCGGGGTCGAACGAGGCATCGCTGCGGAACGACTTGAGCATCGCCATCGACGCTGCCCAGCATGCGTTCTTGTCCGGTTGCGGGACCAGTGCGACACGGTGCTCCACGCCCTCGCTGGAGAGCGCGCGCGGGCCGCGGTAGTTGAACGTGGTGGCTCGGCCTTCGATCCAGTCGATCTTGGCCGGGGTGATGAAACAGCCGCGGTTGACGCTGGTACCGCCGGTGCCCGGATCGATCGGTCCGCGGGTGACGTGCACGCCGCAGACGAAGGCCTCAAGTCCATTGCCTTCATCGCGCACGGTGTAGACCGGCGAGCCGCTGGCGCCGGCAACGGCGAGGATGTCGTAGTCGATGGTGTCGAACGTCGCCTGGCCCTGCGCATGCCCGCCGTGCAGGTGCTGCTTGTTGCGGTCGGCGACGGGGCCGAGTTCGCGATGCAACTTCGACCCGGAGGAGTAACCGCACACGGCCAGAGGCATCGCGCCGCCGGGCGTTGCCTGCATGAAGCGGAAGAACGCGCCGTTGGGCGCCGCGATCGGCGCGTTGTCGATCACCGCCAGGTCGTTGTCCCAGTCGCCGTTGCCCGTGTAGCGTGGCGCGATGCGCCACTGCGTGGAGTCGATCGTCGCCTGGCCGAACGGCGCGGTGCCAGCCCCGTTGCGCCCCGGCACGATCTGCACCGTGCTCTTGCCGTGCAGGTTGTGCGCGCAGGTGAGGATGCGGTTGCGGCCGATGTAGAAGCCGGTGCCGGTGGATGCCTTGCCGTCCGGTGCGGTCATGCGCAGGTAGCAGATCGCCGAATGCGGGAACGCGGAGGTGTCCTCCACGCCGACGTACCACTCTTCGCGCTGCTGGCTGAAGGCATCGTTGGTGCACTGCAGGGCGGTGCCGGGGTTCGACGGGTCGTAGTACGGGGTGATCAGTTCCTGCGCGCGGACCAGTGCGCGCGGTGCCATGGCGGCGCTGGTGCTCCGCGCGGCCGGGGTCGGTGCGCGGTACGCGAAGCTGGTGGTGCGCCCTTCGATCCAGTCGATCTTGCCCGGAGTGATGAAACAGCCGGTGTTGAGTCCCTGGGTGTCGGCGCGCACGCCGCTGACGTGCACGGCGCAGATCAGCGCCTGCAGGCCGTTGCCATCGTCGCGCAGCGTGTACACGGGCGAACCGCTGGCGCGCTTGAGGGTGAGGATCGGGTAGTCGATGGTGTCCTGCGTCTCCATCTTCCGCGCGTAACCGCCGTGCAGATGCTGCTTGAAGCCATCGATGGCCGCGGTGAGCGATGGGACTGCCTCGGACCGCGACGAATAGCCGCACACCACCAGCGGCATCTGGTCGCTGGGCGTGGCATTGAGGAACGAGAACCATGCGTTGCCCGGCGCGGCGATCGGCACGTTCTCAATCACCGCCAGGTCGCGATCGTAGCCGCCCGACGGATAATCTGGTGCGATGCGCCAACTGTCGAAGCTGACGTTGCAACGCCCGAACGGCTCGTTGCCTCGGCCGTTGTTGCCGGGAACGATGTCGACGCTGTGCTCGCCGTGCAGGTTGTGGGCGCAGGTGAGGATCCGGTTCGCACCGATGTAGAAGCCGGTGCCGCGCCCGGTCACGTTGCCGGCCGCGTCCTTCATCTCCAGCAGGCAGATCGCCGAATGCGGGAACGAGCGCGTGTCGTCCACGCCGACGAACCATTCCTCGCGTGCCAGGCTGAAAGCATCGTTCTGGCAGGTGAGTGCGGTGGACGGGTTCGACGGGTCGTAGAACGGCGTGATGATCTCCTGCGCGCGCACCGGCGCGCGGTTGCGCAGCCCTTGCGACGACGCCGGCACCTCGCCGGTGGAACTGTTCTGCGCCAGCGCCTGCGCCGCCAGTTGCACGCACTGCATGTAGGTTTCCCAGTCCCAGTACGATGAGGGACAGTCGTGGTTATCGGCGGGCGTGGCCTCGATGTGGCCGACGATATGCGTGCGGTCCAGAGGAATGCCGTACTGCGCGGCGAGCCACGCCACCAGGTGCGCCGATGCCTGGTACTGCTCCATGGTAGGCGGCAGGTCGCGCCGGTTGAGCCGGTAAGGCTTGTTGGCGTTGTGCTCGATGCCGATGCTGCGGCTGTTGGCGCTGGACGCGTGGTAAGCGGTGTCTGCGTTGCGCACCATCTGTACCACCTCGCCATCGCGGCCAACGATGTAATGCGCACTGCTGGGACCGGCCTGCTCGCCGGTCGTGGCGTTGCGCCGCTCGCCGTCCTGGAACCACCGGATGGTCCCGTCGATGCGCGGCCCGCCGGCGGTGATGTGGATGACGATGCGATCGATGACCGCGCCCTGGCGCCGGCCCGCACGGAAGTTGCGTGCATGCGCTGGCACGAAACGGCTGGCGCCAGGGTAGTCGGGCGTGGAGGCAGTGAATGCGCGCGTGCGCAAGGCCTGCGCTTCGGCGAATTCCGCCTCGACCGGTTCGGGCACATGGGTATAGCGCTCGGCGTCGGCAAAGCCCGCGTCGTCGGTGGTCGCGGCCTCATCGGACAACGCGCGCGCGCCGAGCGAGAAGGTGAGCGACTGGCGCCACGCGGCCGCTTGCTGGCGGATCCAGGCCAACTTGGCTGGTGTGATGCGACAGCCGAGATTGGTGGTGTCGCTGTGGCCGGCCACGTGCACACCGACCATGTACGTGCGCGGCGCATCGCCATTTTCGATGTAGTACACCGGCGAGCCACTGGTCCCGCCGAGCGACTGCAGGTCGTAGTCGAAGGTTTCGTCGGTGGGCAGCGAACGGATGTAGCCGCCATGCATGTGCTGCTTGTCGGCATCGATGGTCGCATTGACGATGCTGTCGATGATGCCTTGCGGGTCGGAATACGCGGCGTAGCCGGAGACCACCACGCCCTCGGGCCTGGACTGGGTGAGTTCCTCGACCAGTTCGAAATAGTTGGGCGACGCGTGGGCCGCAGGCACGCGGATCAACGCCATGTCGAAGTCGCGGCTGGACGCCACGTACGAGGGGTGCTTGACCATGTCCGCAGCGGATACGCGGAACCGCCCGAACGGCTCGTTGGCGCTGCTGGTGCCCGCGCCATTCTTTCCCGGAACGACGATCAGCTCGCTCTGCCCGTCGACCACGTGCGCGGCCGTAAGCAGCAGGTTTGGTGCGATGAAGAATGCGCTACCGTGCTGGCCACCCTCTGTACTGCCGTCGACGGTACGCGCCTGGCAGATTGCGCTGTGCGGCATGACCGTGGTGTTCTCCACACCGGCCCACCACTGCGCGCTGGCGGCGAAGAAGCCGATCTGGGTGCGCAGCGCATCCAGCCAGTCGCTGGGGTTGTAGTAGCTGGAGACCACGCGCAGCGCGCGGGCGGTCGGGGCAATGGGTGGGGCGGGGCGCAATGCGCTGCGCGCGGCCGGCATCGGCCCAAAGCCGTCGTCGTAGTCGTCGCGTTGCTGCGCGGCGCGGAAGGATGCCTGCCTGTAGCCCGCGTCTGCCTGGCCGTTGCCATTGTGTCGGAACGCCTGCGCGGTGGCCGGCGCTGCGGTGCCAGGTGCGGGAACCGCGGGATTGTGCGCGGCGGTCGCCGGCGCCGCACCGGGCTCAGCCGCGGCAGCGGGCGATTGCCGCCACAGATCATCGGAATAACCGTCGCTGTACGGGGCCGGGGAGGTGGCCGCGCCTGCGCCTGCGCCGTCGCCGTTCTGTGGCGGTGCCGCCGCAACGGTGTCGACCACGGCGTCGCCGCCCCAGGCGGGCGTCGGCACGGGCGTGCCGTAGCTGGCGCCATTGCCGGCCTGGCCATTGCGCACACCGCGTCGCAGGCCGCGCTCGGTCAATCCTCGCAGGCTCACATACATATGGCCGCCGTCCGGGCGACGCACGCTGACCGGCTTGCTGCGATCGCTGTCGGCGTAGGTCGCCACGCCAAAGTACAGCCGTGGCTGGCCGACGAATCGCGCCACCACCGACGGTGGCACCAGATACACCGCATCGCTGCGCGGACGCGTGCCCTGCAACGGGCTTGCATAGAAGTTGTCCGCGGTGCGGCGCGCGCGGTGCTCGGGCTTGAACAGCTCAGGGTCGGTCGCCAACCCGACCTCGTACAGCGGCTGGTCGGCGTTGACGGTGAACCCGAGCACGCTGAAGCGATCGTCGATCGATTCGCGGTTGGCACGGATGCGGGTCATGACGAACTCCTGGCTTGCAGGACGGCGGGGGCGGGGGCGGGTGGTTCGCCCGCGAGAGTTGCGTCCGCGGGAGGAATGGGGATGTCGACGGGAGCGGCCGGCGGCGGGTCGTCCAGCACCGAGGAAATGCGTTCCCAGAAACGTTGCTGCGCATCGATGCCGATGCCCTCCAGGTGCGGCCGGACGAACTCCAGCACCGCCTCCAGATTGCGGAAGAAAGCGCGCTGCCCACTCTGGATGTGCTCTACCGAGCCGCGCCATTCGGTGATTGCGGCATCACCATCGCCACGTTCGCACCACACGCGGACGATGAAAACGGCGGTGCGGTCTTCAAGCAGGGCCATCTCGGGGCTCCGGCGGCAGATTCCAGGGCGACGCTACGCCGTGGACATCACCGTCGGATCACGCGTGAATCACGCCGGACTCACTCGCGCAGGCTGAACGTGTGATGTTCGGCTGCCCGCACAGAAACGCTCCCCGGCCTGAAGGAGGGGGTGAGAAGATTCGTTACGCTTCAAAGAGTGGCGCCGGCGGAACCTGTGGTGCGGTCGCGTTGCTTAGGTTCTCAACGGCAATCCACAACGGCCGCCCGGCAAATCTGGCGCTGCAGCATTCTTTCCGCCATGGCTTTGTCAGCATGGGCCTACGCTGCCGAAGACGCCCGCCCGCCTGAGTCAGGTCAGCAGATCCAGGCTCAACTGCAGTTGCGCGTCCGCCGCCGCCAGATGCGCGCGGGCATCCTGAAGCAGCTCAAGCGGCGCGGCGCCGGAGCTGATTGGGGGTGCCGCAACCGCCGGCATTGCACCGGTATATGGTGTCGCCTGGTCGCGCAAACCCAACGCACTGTCGGCAATCCGCCGGTACAGTGCCTGCGTTTCCCGCATCGGCTGGATCGCCAGCTCGCGGCGCAGCGAATCGCGGCAATGTTCGAACTGTCGCAACGCCAGCGCACGCTGGCCGCTGGCGACGAACAGCTGCATCAGGTCGCGATGGACATCCTCTCGCAGCGGATCGTGGTCCAGAATGCGCTGCGCGTGCGCAATGCCGTCGACATACCGCCTGCCCATGGTGGCGATCTGCATCAGCCGGTACAGCGCGTTGAGAAAGTTGCGGCGATAGCGTTCGCGCGCGCGCAGGGCCCAGTCGTCGGATAGATCGATCAGCAGATCGGCCTTGTATAGCCGCACGCCGCGCTCAAGCGCGTCGATGTCCTCGTCGCTCAACCGTTCCGCCGCGCGCGTGAGCCGCGGCGCTATCAGACGGTCGAATTCGGCCACGTCCAGCCACACGTCCGCCTGCGGGCACATCGCTATGGCGCCGCGGCGGTCGCTGGTAATCAGGTTGCCATGCGCAAGCGGCGGGGTTTCCAGCAGCCGGCGCAGGCGCCACAGCGCCGTGTTGAACGATCCGGTGGACGCGCTGGCCTCGGGGTCGGGCCACAGGCTGGCCAGCAGCTCCGAGCGGCTGAAGCTGCGGCCATGACCCAGCGCCAGGTACGCCAGCAGGCTGGCGCTGCGCCCGGCTACGGGCACTTCGGGGGCACCGCCAACGCCCGCGGCCAGCGCCATCGAACCGAACAGGGAAATGCGCAGCATCAGCGTGTCTTCTGCCATGACCGGCATCCTGCCGGCGCGGTCGGCGCCCCTGCGCCGATGTCACAGAGGAATCACGCACCCGATCCGGCCGCGATGCAACCGCCCGTCCGAGCAAGCGCCGCTGACACCGGCGGGTTGGCGCGTCGTCGTCCGCTGCCACCGACGAACGGACAGCGCTGCTGGACCGCGTGATGCCAGAATCGCTGGCCGGACAGACACGCTCTCCTGCGTTGGTCGTAGTTCAGGGGTGGCATCCGTCAGCCCTTGCCGTCATCAATCCAGCGAGCACGCCATGAATTCGTTGCCCCAGCGCATCCGCCGAGCCCGCACCCGCGCCGGCCTCTCACAGACCGGCCTGGCCGCGCGGATTGGCATCAAGCGCAGCGCGGTCACCCAGTGGGAGCATCCGCAGGGCACCAAGCCCAGCGTGGAGCACCTGATCCGCATCGCCACCGAGACCGGCACCGGATTCGAGTGGCTGGCAACAGGCCGCGGACCCAGCGTGCTTGATCCGCAGAACACCGCCCCTGCATTGCTGATGGACGACTATGCCGGCGATGATCTCGAGGCGCAGGCCCTGGGCCACCTGCGTCACATGGCGCCAGCGAAGAAGCGCATGGCGGTCGCCATCCTGGAAACCATGAGCCACTGACGGCCAAGGCATCAGGCGGCATTGGTTCGCCATCGGACCGGCAAGTCACCACCGTCAAGTTGGGCTGCCCCAGCTCCGAGAAGATGCAGGAGCGGAAGAACGATGAGCGCCGGCCTGCCTTCGCGATCAGGTCGTTGAGCGCAACGCCGCCGCGCCCTTCCATCATGGCGCCATCGGGGCTGTCGAACGTCGGGAGCCCAAGCGCCTTAGCTGCCTCGACCATGGCAATCGCCACCGGTTGGGGGTGACGTTTCCACGCGCACCGGTCCGCCGCTGCCGCGCCGGACGGCATCGGAGGCACCGCGCCAGTCCTCAACGCGTCGATAGATGTCGAGCACCGGACGATAACTCCACGCATCGTCGCCTGCTTCTTCGGCGAAGCAGGCTACTTTGCGGCGCACGACAGCGCTCGGTTGCCTAAACTTGATCGGTCGTGCTGCCAACTCGCCAAGCAGCCCGATGGGCGCCATCACGCGGTCGGTACGGTGGGCAGCGGCCGCCTCTGCTGGGTCGCCAAGATCCGTGCACCTAGCTGGGACAAGAGCGCGACCACCGCTGCGCCCACGCCACGCGTACCGCCCGTGACCAGGCGCGCTTGCCGGCCAATTGCAGGCCGAAGCTCATGGCACGATCTCCAGCGTTGCGATCTTTCCGCGCTCCAGGGTGAAGGTGTAGCGCAGGTCCACGGGGCTGCCAGGGAAGTTGCCCGACACATGGCTGGTCACGATGTAGCTGCGACCATGCTTCTCCCACATGTGAGGTCTGGCGGTGTAGGTGTACCGGGCAGATGCGTCCGCCTTCCACGCTTCGATAGCGGCCGGCCCGGCGTGGGTCTTGCCCTCGTCCAGCACCCGCCCGTCCGTGGTGAAGCAGCGGGCAACGGCCTGGGCACCCTGGTTGTCGGCATCGAAGTAGGCCGCGATAGGCTCGGGCAGGTTCAAATCTTTCATTGCAATGCTCCGTTGGGGTCCGTGGAGCTAGGTTGAACCGTCCAGGCAGATAAGAGAATCACCTATTATCTGGCCAGGCTATGTAGGAATCAGGACACAATGCGCGGCGCTGAATTTGCTGAACTCAAGGCCTTCGTGGCCGTTGTCGACCGGGCCAGCTTCGCCCGGGCAGCCGATCACCTGGGGCTGTCCCGGTCAGCCCTCAGCCAGGTCATTCGACAACTCGAATCACGGCTGGGCGTTCGCCTGTTGAACCGGACGACGCGCAGTGTCTCGCCGACGGAACCGGGGCGGCGTCTGCATGAGCGGATCGCCCCGATGCTGCGCGACATGGACGATGCCGTCGCGCAGGCGGTAGGCGCAAATGCGCGTGCTGCGGGAACCCTGCGGATCAATACCCTCAGCATGGCCGCCAGAAAGGTGATCGCACCCAGGCTGGGTCGTTTCGCGAAAGCCCATCCGGAGGTGGTGCTCGACATCGTGATCGATGACGGCTTGAGCGATATCGCGGGGGAAGGCTTCGATGCGGGCATCCGCGTGGGAGGCCGCCTGCAGAAGGACATGGTCGCCGTGCGGCTCACGCCCGACATCGAACTGCTGGCAGTAGCGTCGCCCGACTACCTCGCCCGACACGGCGAGCCCAGGACGCCCGCAGACCTGAACCATCATGCTTGCATCAACTGGCGATTCCCGGGCAGCGGAAAAGTGGCCGGGTGGGAGTTCAAGAAGAAGGGAAAAGCGGTCGAGTTCCTTGGCGAAGGCACAGTGATCTCCAATCACCAGGACATCGTCGTGCCTGCGGCACTCCAGGGGCTTGGCATCTTCTACGCCTATAACGACGAGGGCATTGCCGACGCACTGCAGGACGGACGACTCAAGCGCGTCCTTTCCGACTGGTCGCCGAGCGTGCCGGGCCTGTATCTGTATTACTCCAGTCGAAGGTACATGCTGCCCGCGCTTCGCGCCTTCATCGATTGCCTGTTGGATCGCGATTTAGGCAGCAAGGATCATCCCACGTCCGGAAGTGCCCGCTGAGCGCGCAGGGGAGTCCTGGCACTGCGATGTCCGCTTCCGACCGAGGCTGTGTGCCCCCGGAGGGTCAAATCCTTTGTCGACTCATTCTTTCGATACTTTTCCGAGATGGACGACCGGCACAGCGCATGCCATCAGCGGGGCAGGTCAGTCCTGCAAGCCGGGGGGCGGCTCAGCCACGGTTTCGTTCGATGGCATCGGCCTTGGTCGCCCGCTCCGCGCCATTGCATCGAATACGCCATCACGACGCACCCAGGCGTGGTACAACGCCGCGGCCAGGTGCGTCAGCACCAGGGCGAAAAGCGCATAGCCAAGTACGCCATGCGCGCCGCGCAACCAAGCGTAAAGCGTGGGGTCGTGCGGGACGAGTGCGGGCAGCTCCAGCGCGCCGACCATCTGCACCGGGTAACCGCCTGCCGACAGCATCGACCAGCCGAGCAGCGGCATAGCAAGCATCAGCGAGTACAGCAGCCAGTGCGAGGCTTTCGCGGCGAGGACCTGCGGGCGCGGCAGGTCCGCAGGCAGCGGGGGTGGCGGGCTGCGCCAGCGGTGGTACAGCCGCACCAGCGCCAACAGCAGGATGGCGATGCCGAGCGGCCGGTGCAGCTCGATCAGCATCGGGCGCAGCGCCAACGATGCGACCATGCCCACGCCGATGAAGAGCATGGCCATGACCAGCACGGCCATGCCCCAGTGCAACAGCCGCGCAAGCGTATCGAAATGGCCGTGGCGATTCATCGTGCAGCCTCCTGCGCAGTGACGGCGGTCGCCGGCGGCGCCTGGTTGCGGGCGGTCTCGCGTTCGCGACGGTTGAAGGAAACCGAATACGTCGCCGCGCGCGCCGCCAGTATCGGATCGCTGGACAGGGCGATGCCGTCAGGCACCACGGTCGGGTCGTAGTTCACGTCCCGGCATTGACCGGTGGCCTGCGGCTGGCTGGTTTTCAACACCAGTACGCCGGCAATGTGGCGCGGACGGTTCTCGGGCCACGCCTGCGAGGGATCATCGACCGGATCGCCGGGCGCAGCTTCGACGATGACCAGGTTCCAGCGCAGCGGACCTTGCTGCAGTCGTGCCTGCAGATCCTCACGCAGGTAGTCAGGATTGGCCTGCTGGCGTTCGGCTTCGCTGAGCGGTTCGAATGGGGCCTGTGGCTCCATCGACCATCGTACGAAGCGTTCGCGACCCGCTGCGTCAACGAAACGGAAGGCGTTGACGCCGTTGTATGCCGTGTTGGCCCAGCTGCTGGACCACGGTGCGGACTTCGCCCAGGCCTGGAACCGCTTCGCTTCCGGATGTTCGGCAAGGAACGCCGCCATCTTTGCCGGATCCGGCTTGCCCGTCGCCGGATCCGGACGCGACGCAACCAGTTGCTTGTGGAATCCGGCCGGTGTGGACACGGGGAAGAAGGGGAAGCTGTTCATCGCCATCCGCCACTCCTGTCCGTTCTCGGTCTTCAGCAGCAACGCCAGGCTGCGCACGCGTGCCTGCGCGTCCAGCGCGTACGGATCGGCACCGCCTATCGACAGCCGGCCCTGCACCGCCGTGCGCGGCTGGCTGAAAACCTGCGCGCGCGAAAGCGCCGCAGCCTGCGTGGAAGGTTCGAAATAGCCCGCCACGCAGACGCCCTTGCTGTGCGCCCGGCGGAACCCCGCGTACGGCTTGCCGCCCTCGATGGCGTCCACCAGGCGTGGTGCCGTCAGGCGGTCCCTCCCGATCCAGCCGGCCGCCCAGGCGAAGGCCGTGGCCAGTAGCAGGACAATGGTGGCGATGGCGGCCAATGCGGGCCACGGCATCGGTGGTTTCGGGGGCATCAGCGGATCGGGAGGAAGGGTGGGCATGGGCAGTTCCGGCATCGTTGGGATGGCGTAGGACGCACGGCGGCTGGATTTATTCCATGTATCGGCAATATCCGCCCGTTGCGTTGGCGGCAATGCGGAATAATCCGCCTTGCCCATACGTCCTAAGCACAACACCGACCCTGCGCTCCCCGATGCCTGCTTCACCGCCCCCTCTGGATGATGAAACCCTGCGTGAGCTGATCCCGCGGCTGCGCCGGTTCGCGCGGTCCCTGGCTGCGGATCCTGCCGCGGCCGATGACCTGGTCCAGGCCACGCTGGAGCGCGCACTGACCCGGGGCACGAGCCGCCGCAACGAGGACGCCCTGCAACCTTGGTTGTTCTCGGTGCTGTACCGCCAGTTCATCGACGACCATCGGCGTGCGGTGCGCTGGAAGCGCATCGCATCGCTGTTCGCGACCGAAGACGAGCCGCGGCCGCCGACGCCGGACCAGGTCTTCGATGCACGCACCTCGTTGGCGGCATTCTCCCACCTGCCGACGGAACAGCGCGCGTTACTGATGCTGGTCAGCGTGGAAGGCCTGGGTTACCGCGAAGCGGCCGATGTGCTGGGCATCCCCATCGGCACGGTGATGTCGCGCCTGTCGCGCGCCCGACAGGCGTTGCGTGCGATGGATGAGGAAAAAATGCCTGCCTCCCCCGTGTTGAGGGTCCTGCAATGAACATCGATGCCATGCGCCACCGGCCCGACGACAGTGAACTGCATGCCTATGTGGACGGTCGGCTGGAGCCTGCCCGGCTCGCCGATGTTGAAGCCTGGCTCGCCGCGCACCCGCAGCATGCCGTCCAGGTGGAGGGCTGGAAGCGCGATGCCGAGCGGCTACGCGCACTTCATGCACATCCGGAACACTGGGCTTCCAACACCGCACTGGAACCGGCGCGCGTGCGCAACCGCCTGCGCTCGCGGCGGCGTGCGCGCTTTGGCATCGCCGCATCGCTGCTGCTGGCCTTCGGCATGGGAAGTGGTGCGGGCTGGCAGGCGCGCGAATCGCGGCCGGTGCAAGCTTCGTTGCCGATGGCCGACGCCGTGGCCGCGTACCGCCAGTTCGTGAATGCCGATGCGCCGCCCATGGAGTTCGATGCCAGCCGCACCGATGACCTGCAGCGCTGGCTGCGGCGCCATTTCGGCGAAGCGGGGCGGGTACCCGACCTGAGCGCAGCAGGTTATCGGCTGATGGGGGGGCGCCTGCTCTCTACCGAACAGGGGGCGGCGGCGATGCTGGTCTACCAGGACGGCTCAGGCGCGCGCGTGGGTTTCTATCTGCGTCCGCGCGGCTTGTTGCGCAGCGACGGCCAGCGCCGTGACGGTGACCTTCTGGCGCGATACTGGTCAAACCGGAACACCAGCTTTGCACTGGTCAGCGATACAGAAGACACGGCAGCGTTGAAGCTGCCAGGCCTGTTGGGCGGCGGGTAAGGATTGGAGAGACCGCATGTGACAGGGACGCTAACGACCGAGCATGTCCCCGGTACGTCGATTCGAAGCCGTTCGTCGAAATGCGTGGAGTTTTCACACGGCCTCGGGTCTGTTTTCCTGGTTGGGTTCAAGTCGCAACGCTCACGAGTTGCCATCTTCACAGCTTATCTACGTATTCCAACGTAAGCTGAAGACGAGTCATGGTTCCAGCTAAAAGGCCGCTATATTTCGAGGCCCAAGACGAAGGAGGTTGGAATGTTTACGATTACCAAAAAACACGTGGTGATGGCGCGTACCCTCGGCGTGGCGATCGTCGCCACCCTGGGCCTTGCCGCCTGCGCCACCTATGATGACGAGTTTGCAGGGATCAACTCGCGCCTCGATCAACTCGACACGAGGGTGCAGGGCGCGGCCCAGAGCGCCGAATCCGCCAATCAATCCGCACAGCAGGCCAACCAACGGCTGGATCAAATGGAAAGCCGCGTCCGGCAGCTGGAAGCGGCACCGCGCCGCGTGCCGCGCGGTTAGTCGCCCCTGCACAAGTTGTGACGAACGGTTTGAGTTTGACCCAGGACCCGGTGGCCCTTGCTGGCCACCGGTCTCCTTTCTTGACCCACTCTTTAGTTGTAAGGAACCGCCCCATCCGCACGTGCATACACCCTGCGATCCGGTCCGCTTATGGCGCGCTGGTGTTGGCGCTGGCGTTCGCGAGCTTCGGCGTGGCGGCCGCCGAGGATGCTGCCGCGCAAACGGTAGAGTCCTTCGATCAACTTCCGAAAGACCAGGAAGTGTCCGACACGGTGATTGAGCTGGCGGGCTGGGTTGTCGCGGCCGAGGACAGCCAAGGCTATCCGTTCGCGGTCATAGACAAAGCCGCCGCACAGATCCTGGTGTTCGGCGGCGACGGCCGGCTTCGCGGCGCGGCACCTGGGCTTTTTGGCTCGGCAACCGGTGATCATACGGCCCCCGGCATCGCCGGTCTCGCGCTTCGCGAGATTCCGGGCCGGGATCGCACGACGCCTGCTGGTCGCTTTGTGGGCGGTTTCGGTCCGTCACTCGACGCTGGGCGCGTGCTGTGGGTGGACTACGATTCCGCTGTCTCCATCCACCCTACCGCTACTGGCGTCCCGGCCGAGAGACGCGCCGAACGCCTTGCATCGCCTTCGCCGGACGACAATCGCGTCACTCATGGCTGCATCAACGTCTCGCCCGAGTTTTACGAGCGGATCATCCGTCCGACGTTCGAGCGGGGAGGGGTGTTCTATATCCTGCCGGACACGGAGCCGTTGGCGGAGACCTTCCCGGAGTTCGCGCAAAGTCGCTCGACTGCGCAACGCAACGATGGAAGACGCGCACGGACCGCCCGACAGTGAAGGGCGCATCGGCGTATTGCCTTTGGTTTGCGAAGCACGCAGCCGGGGCTGGTGCGCCGAAGTCACAGCCCCGTTATCCTGGACATCAAGCTCAACGAGTTCTGGGCAAGTCAGGCGCTTATAGCGCCACAAGGAAGTGAGTGCTGTGCGAAAGTCGGGCGCATGCAGGGCGACGATCGACGTTACACCATAACCTGAGGCGATCCCTTTTGCCCCGAAGTTAAGACCAACGGAAGTTGGCGTGAGCTTCAAAAGGCGGACGTCCCTGTCCTGGTGCTCAGGTAGTGCATCCCAACGTCCGTCCTTGCGAACCACGCTCACCGCGCGATGTTGCGGTCCAGGAACTCAAGCATGCGCGTCGCGATCTCGCTGCCATGGGTTTCGATGGCGAAATGGCCTGTATCGAGGAAGCGCACTTCGGCCTTCGGGTTGTCGCGCTTGTAGGCTTCGGCGCCGGCAGGAATGAAGAACGGGTCGTTCTTGCCCCAGATTGCGAGCGTCGGCGGCTGGTACTGGCGGAAAAATGCATGCAACTGCGGGTACTGCCGGAGGTTGCTGCCATAGTCCAGCAGGAGGTCCATCTGCGGTTCGACACCGATGCGCGCGATCGCGGCCGACGCCAGCTGATAGCTCTCGGGCGCGATCAACGTGGTGTCCCGGACACCTTCGGTGTACTGCCACCGGATCATGTCCGGCGTATTGAAGCGGCGCAGCGCCTCGCGGTTCTCGGGGGTGGGGGCGTCCCAGGCCTTGCGCATGTCGGCCCAACCTTCGCTCAAGCCTTCTTCGTAGGCGTTGCCGTTCTGGCTCACGATGGCGGTGATCTTCCGGGGGTTCGCCACGGCCAGGCGCCAGCCGACGGGCGCGCCGTAGTCGAACACGTAGATCGCATAGCGATCCAGGCGCTTTTCGACCGTGAAGGCGTCGATGACCGTGGCTACGTTGTCGAACGTGTAGTCGAACGCGACGCCCTGCTTGACCGTCGTCTGCCCGAAGCCCGGCAAGTCGGGGGCGATCACGCGGTAGCGCTGCGCCAGGACCGGGATCAGGTCCCGGAACATGTGGGAGGAGGCACCGAAGCCGTGGAGCAGAAGGACGGCAGGGGCGTCCGCCGGTCCGGCTTCGCGATAGAAGATGTTGACGCCCTGGATGTCGGCGGTGCGGTAGTGGAGCTGCGGGGCGGGCTCGGTCGCCGCGGCCGGCAGTGTGCTGCTCAGCGTAGCGGCAGCAAGGAGAAGGCTTTTGAGGCTCATGACAGGTTCTCGCAACAGGTTGGAATGTTGAGCTAAGTAACCTTTCAAATCGAATATTAAAGGTTACTTTGACATAGTCTCCTCCAGCCGTGGTAACCTGTCAATAGTCACTTTAAAGGTTACTGTTATGAGCGCCACGACGTTGCAAAAAAGCGCTGGCATGCCCGAAGCCCCCCAAGTGGGCGACCACTTGGCGTTGGATCTGCTCAACACCGAGGCCAGGAGGCAAGACCAGGTGGTGGACTACTGGGCGACAGGTGAGGATGTGCACCGATGGCTGGTGCGGCAGGGCGTCGCGACCGAGAGCGCAGGCAATGAGATTCCGACAAATCTGCTGGTGCGTGGCCGCGAGCTGAGGGACGCGGTGCGGGAGGCAATCTCCGCACGCAAGGCGGGTGGGCCGGTGGCCGTCGATGCCCTCAATCAGCACCTGCAGGCCTACCAGACGTCCCCGCTTCTGCAGCGCGATGACACCGGCGGGTTGGCGTTGACACGTATCCGACGGGGCGACGGCTCCGCGTCGCTGCTGGGCCCTGTGGCCGAAGCGGCGGCCCAACTGCTCGTAGAAGGTGACTTCGCCTTGGTTAGGCAGTGCGAGCACCCTGACTGCATCCTGTGGTTCTACGACCGCACCAAGTCGCACAAGCGACGCTGGTGCAGCATGACCCAATGCGGCAATCGGCATAAGGCGGCGCAATTCCGGAAGCGCAGCCATGCGGGATGAAATGGGCTGAGTCGGACGCGTGCCAAGCGCGGCATCTAAAAAAAAGTCACTCCAGTAAGCCGTTCCGACTCACTCCACAATCTTTCGGCCATGCCTATATCCAGTGCCTGTGGAGGCACGTTGGCGACGGTGGGGTAACCTCGTGTCTCACCAAGCTTGTCCGGGCCGTAGTAGGCGCCGCCTTGAGCCTGCGGTGCAGTCGCGGCGAAGAGCGTCGGCAACGCACCTTTCGCGGCCGGCTGGAACAGAAACCACAAGAAGCGACGGGCGATGCCCGGAGCGCTCCATGCGCCAGCGCCATTGGGCAGCAGGTCGGTGCGCGAAATGCCCGGATGGGCCGCAGTGCTCTGGATGCCCCAGCCAGCCGCATCGCTGCGGCGTTGCAGTTCGAAGGCAAACATCAAGCACGCCAGTTTCGACTGGCCATAAGCGACCATTGGCTTGTAGCTGTGCTCAGACTGAAGATTGTCGAAATCGATCGCACCGGATCGAGCGGCCACGCTTGAGAGCGTGACGACGCGCGGCTGATTGCCCTTGCGCAGCAGCGGCAGCAATTGGGCAGTCAAGGCGAAGTGGCCCAGGTGGTTCGTACCGAACTGCAACTCGAATCCGTTGGCGGTTACCTGGCGTTCCGGCGGCGTCATCACACCCGCGTTGTTGATCAGCAGATCGAGGCTATCGATGGAGGAATGCAACCGTTCGCCGAATGCCTCGATGGAATCCAGGCTGGCGAGATCCAGTGCCGCAAATCTCACCGTCGCGCCAGGAACACTTTGGCGAATCCGCTCGACAGCGGCCGCCCCTTTTGAGGGACTTCGGCCCGCAAGGATGACGTGCGCATCGGCGCGAGCCAGCGCCAATGCGTCTTCGAATCCGAGTCCGCCTGTTCCGGTGACGACCGCCGTACGGCCGCGTTGAGAAGGAATGTCAGAAGCTGTCCAGCTAGTCATGATGGTTGCCTTGTAGATGAGAGGAAGGTGTGCCAAGTCAAGGGATCGACTTGTGCGCCTGGGCACCAAGTCGGGTGCCGGGCGGTTGAAGAGTTCCGGAATATCGGCGGGTCCGGGACGGGTGTTCTTGATGTTCCCGCTGCACGCAGGCAATCTCAGGTGAGACGAGCGTCTCGGCGCCGCCCTGAGCTTGGATGGTCCGGGGCGTGTCGGTGGGGTGGGGCGAGGTTGCGGCATGCGACACGGATAGAACAGCGCCATCGTGTATACCGTCGGAGTCCGCGGGTGCGGCGCTCGCCGGCAGTTGCGCCGCGCGTCGAAACTGCGCGCGCCCCAACCACAGGGCGAGTACCCCCCATACCAGTGCCAGCGGCAGGACAACGCTGACCAGGCCGCCCATCGCCAGCCCGAGCCGACCCAGCGCGCCCTCGGCCTGCGCACCGGCCACGTCGCCTGAGCGATAGACGAAGGTGTCGATGAGGGCCTTGGCCTTGTACTTGTCCTGACGGTCGACCACGGTGAACAGCGCCTCTCGCGCCGGCTGGGCGATGCCGCGCTGCACCGCGCGGGTACCGACCTCCAGCAGCATCAGCCCCAGGAAGGAACCGTAGATCGCCAGCCCGATGAAGCCGAACGCGGTGGTCACGGGCAGCATCGCCAACGTGACGCCCAGGCCGAAGCGTTTGATGATTCGTCCTGCCAGGGTGAGCTGAAGCGTCAGCACCGCGACATGCGTCCACATGTCGATCTTTCCCAGGATCGCTGCCCGCGTGTCCAGGTCGTCGGCGATCGCTGCGACCATCTGCAGGCGGGTGAAGTACACGAACGTCACCATCACCGCCGTCAACATCACGTAGCCGGCGACGCCGATCAGGTATGGGGACCGGAACACCGAGAGGACGCCGGCCCAGGCGCTGCCACCGATGCGCTCGCTCTCGTCCGCACGCGACGACGTAGCGACATCGGTGTCGGTCGTGCGGTCGGGTGCGATCCACAGCAGAAGCCACGCGGCCAGCATGCCCAGCAGCAGGAAGCCGCCAGCGACCAGCAGCAGGCTGGGCGTGCCCAAGGGCTGGGCCAGTTGCGAGGTGAGCCAGGGGCCGAAGATCGCGCCAAGCGTGCCGCCGACCGCGATCAGGGCGAAGAAGCGCTTGCCCTGGTCGCTGGTGAAACGGTCGGCCAGCAACGCCCAGAACACCATGGTCACGAACAGGTTGAACACGTTGAACCAGATGTAGAACACTTGGCTGCTGGCTTGGCTCACCGCGCTGGGAGCGAACCTCATCAGGCCCCAAAAGCCCACCAGGGCCAGCACCAGGAAGCCGTAGGTCGCGCCGATGAACTGCAGTCGCTTCAAGCGACTGACCACCCATCCGAACAGCGGGTTCATCGCCAGTGTCACCACCGCGGTCACGACGATAAGCGAACGCACGCTTTCGATGCCATGCGCCAGGCCCAAAGCGTCGCGCGCCGGCCGCAGCAGCATCAGCGCGGTCAGCAGGAAGAAAAAGAACAGTGCTGCGATCAGCACCGGCCCGGTCTCTTCGCGGCGGAGGTGGAACATGGCCTCCCACAGGCGCGGGCGGCGCGAGGCTGTTGGCATCTGGGTTGGGCTCATGGGGCTTCTTGGGCGCGCTGGCGCCCAGGAAGCAAGCGGGGGATCGATTCGGTGACGATGCGATCAACGGCCGCGCGCGGGGAAACGCGTGCCGGTGATCTCTTCGGTGATCGTCCACAGGCGGGCGGCAGCCGCAGCATCGCTGGCAGGCGGGGGAACGGTCGCCAGGCCAAGCGGCCCTGCGATCTCGTTCGGGCCAGTCGGGCCGTAGTAGATCCCGCCTTGTGCCTCCGGTGCAGTGGCGGCGTACAGTGTGGGCACGGCCCCCTGGGCCGCAGTCTGCAAGTGCTCGCGCATGGCGGACCACTGACGTCCCTGTTCGCTCTCCAGACCGGGTCCGCGCGCAACCAGCTCGGTCACCGAGACGCCGGGATGGGCGGCCATGCTCTGGATGCCCCAGCCCGCGGCATCGCTGCGCCGCTGCAGTTCGAATGCGAACATCAGGCACGCCAGCTTGGACTGGGCATAGACGGTCATCGGCTCGTAAGCCTGCGTGAACTGCAGGTCGTCGAAGTTGATCCTGCCCCCCCGGTGAATGGCGATGCTGGACAGGGTGACGACGCGGGGAGAATCGCTCTTGCGCAGCAGTGGCAACAGCTCGGCAGTCAGAACGAAGTGCCCGGCGTAGTTCGTGGCGAATTGCATCTCAAAGCCGTCCGCGGACGTGCCACGTTCGGCAGGCGCCATGATCGCCGCATTGTTGATCAATCCATCGAGCCGGGGCAGCGTGGTCCTGAGACGTTGGCCCAGCGCACGAACCGAGGACAGATTGGCCAGGTCGAAGGCTTCGAACTGTACCTGCGCGTCGGGTACTTCCTGTTTGATGCGGTCGACCGATTCCTGACCCCGCTGTGGGTTGCGCGCTGCGATTACCACCTTCGCGCCCGCGGCAGCCAGCGCCTTGGCATCCTCGAACCCCATGCCGCTGGTTCCGCCGGTGACCAGGAAGATTCGCCCCTTCTGGGAGGGCATGTCGGCCAGGCTCCAATCAGGCTTGGGCGGGCTCTGCGCCAGCACGCTGCCCACGGCAAATGAGCAGCCCAACAGCAGGCCAAAGGCGGCAAGGCGGCTGCGCCATCCGGAACGCGTCGCGCGCGTGTTGTTTATTCGCAGTGTGTTGATCATCTTTCTGTCCTCACGGTTGGTTGGAGATGTGCATCAAGGGATCAGAAGCGTCTGATCAGTCCCGGCACTTGGTAACGCGGTTGAGTGGTCCATGCCTGCAGTACAGCGACGCTTGAGCGCGCAGGGTTCGCGCGGCCATGGCAACGGGAAACTCTCGGTCAGGTTCGAAGCACGGCCGTAGGCAAGGGCGGAGGTTTCTGCGAAGGATTGGTGCGGTTGCAGGCACCGAAACCAACGCCCTTGAAGGGATCAGAAGCGCCGGCTTAGTCCCAGCACCACACGCCCAAACCCGTCGCGGTCAGGCTCCAGCAGCGGGCTGTCGCTGAGCTCGCTCGGCAGCAACTGGTACTCAACCGACCCGAGAAGCTGCCACTTCGATGCTCCGATCGGATGCATCAGCGTCAGACCTATACGCGGGATAACAGCAGATCCAGGGGAGTACCCTGCGACCCCTCTCGCGATCTCTTCGTCCAGTATTCCGAAGTAGTAGCCCGCGAGATCCGAGGACATCCAGCTTGCCCCCGCGTTGGCCGTGAGCGCGGTCCGGTCGAACAGCCACGTGTACCGATAGTCGAGGGAAATCTCGTAACCGCCACTGGCATCTGAAATGTCATGAACACCCTCAAGCGAGATCGCACCCCATGTCGAGGCGAAGGTCGCTCGAAAGCCGGCATCCATACCGTCATCGCGATCGCTCAACAGGCTGGGGTCCACGCCGTTGGCCACGAGCTCAGCGTGCCCGAGGTCCGAGATATCGAACCCATATAGGCGTGCGGACAAAATCGCATCGAACGTAAATCCGCCCGATTCATACAGGTGCACACCACCGGAGATCCCACGCAGGAACACACGCTCTCCCTCGTAGCTGATCAGAGGGAACGGCCGGACGCGCGATTCTTCGCCGGCATAGGGGCTGTCGATGACAGCAGCACCGACGCCGACTGACCATTTTCCCGATGGCGCAGAAGATTCCTGGCCCAACGCAGTGGCAGGAAGAGCAAGAAGAGCGAGCTTTGCGAGCGTTCGTGCGGTCATGTTCATTCAATGGCTCCAGTAACAGGGATTGGAATTTCTACTTTTGGAGTTCAGGCGGGCCAGGTCGCGTCGGACGCGCGGGGAATGCCGCCACGGACGCCGCCGATGGGCCAGGACTGTCGTGTGCGCCGTCAGAGATTTCAGGCGTGGCGATCGTCGGCGCCGGAGGAAGCACCACGCGCCGTGCCTGCGCGCGTCCCAGCCAGATGCCCAGCGCGGCCCACACAAGTGCCAGCGGTACCACCATGCTGACCAGTCCGCCCATGGCAAGCCCCAACCTTCCGAGTGCGCCTTCGGTCTGCGCACCGATGACATCGCCGGTGCGGTACATGAACGTGTCGACAAAGGCCTTGGCCTTGTACTTCTCCTCACGGCTGACCACGGTGAACAGCGCCTCGCGCGCCGGCCGGGTGATGCCGCGCTGCACGGCGCGGTTGACGGCTTCAAGCAGGATCAGCACCACAAACGAACCGTAGACCGCCAGGCCGATGAAGCCGAGCGCGGTGGCCACCGGCAGGATCGCCAATGCCACGCCCAGGCCGAAGCGCTTGATGATCTTTCCGGTCAGGGTGAGCTGCAGGACCAGCACCGCGACCTGCGTCCACATGTCGATGTTGCCGAAGATCGCCGCGCGCGCGTCGGTGTCGTCGGCGACCGCCGCGACCATCTGCAGGCGGGTGAAGTAGACCAGCGTCGCTACCACGGTCATCAGCAGGATGTAGCCGGCGATGCCGGTCAGATAGCGCGACCGGAACACCGCACGCAGGCCCGCCCACGCGCTGCCGCCGATGCGCTCGGCCTCGCTCGCAAAACCGGCCGTCGCGGTCGTGGCGGCCGGCGCACCGGTGCCCACCCGATCCGGCGCCACGTGAACCAGCAGCCAGGCCATGGCAAGGGCCAGCAGCAGGAAGCCGCCAGCGACCAGCAGCAGGCTGGGCGTGCCCAAGGGCTGGGCCAGTTGCGAGGTGAGCCAGGGGCCGAAGATCGCACCGAGCGTGCCGCCCACCGAGATCAGGGCGAAGAAGCGTTTGCCCTGGTCGCTGGTGAAGCGGTCGGCCAACAACGCCCAGAACACCATGGTCACGAACAGGTTGAACACGCTGAACCAGACAAAGAACACCTGGCCGCTGCGCTGGCCCACAGCGTCGGGCGCGAACATCAGCAACGCCCAGAAGCCGACCAGGCTCAGCACAAAGAATCCGTAGGTCGCACCGATGAACTGCAGCCGCCGCAGGCGGCTGACCAGCCAACCGAACAGCGGGTTCACCGCCAGCGTCACCACCGCGGTGCCGATGAACAGCCAACGGATGCTCTCGATACCGCGTTCCATGCCCAGCGCGTCACGTGCAGGTCGCAACAGCATCAGCGCAGTCAGCACGCAGAAGAAGAACAGCGCGGCGATCAGTACCGGTACGATTTCCTCGCGGCGGAGGTTGAACAAGGCCTGCAGCAGGCGTGGGCGACGCGGCGCCGGTATCGCGGTTCTACTCATGGAGAGGGGGCCTGGTTAGGAATGCGTTGTACAAGCGCGTGCTGGCATTCAGTCGGCAATGCGCGACGGGTAGCGCGTGCCGCTGAGTTGTTCGCTGACGGCCCACAGGCGGGCGGCTGCCTGGGCATCCGTTGCGGCGGCGGGCACCCTGGCGAGGCCGAGCGAGCCACGCGCTTCCATCAAGCCGGTCGGCCCGTAGTAGGCGCCGCCTTGCGCTTCCTGCGCGGTGGCGGCGTACAGCGTCGGCACTGCGCCCTGTGCGGCCGTCTGGAAGAAGCGCCACAGCAGGGTGCTTCGGCCTTGCGAAGGCAGCAGGTTGGTGCGTGAGAGCCCCGGATGGGACGCGATGCTCTTGAGGCCCCAGCCGGCCGCATCACTGCGCCGTTGCAGTTCGAGGGCGAACATCAGGCAGGCCAACTTCGATTGATCGTAGGCCGCAGACGGATCGTAGGCTTGCTCGAACTGCAGATCAGGGAAGTTGATCGCCGCCCCTCTTCGTGCGGCGGCGATGCTGGACAAGGTGACGACGCGTGGCGCATCGGCCTTCTGCAACAACGGCAGCAAGTCCGCGGTCAGGGCAAAGTGGCCCAGGTGGTTGACGGCGAATTGCATCTCAAAACCGTCCTTCGACGTGCCGCGATCCGGCGGTTCCATGATTCCCGCGTTGTTGATCAGGCCGTCGAGACGGGGCAGCGCCGCGTTGAGACGTTCAGCCAACGCGTGAACTGAAGCCAGGTCGGCCAAGTCCAGCGCTTCGAACTGCACGCGCGCATCGGGTGTTTCCTGCCGGATGCTCGCGATCGCTTCTTCGCCTCGCTCCGGATTGCGTGCCGCGATCACGACCTGCGCACCCGCGGCCGCCAGGGCCTTGGCGCTTTCGTAGCCGATGCCGCTGGTTCCGCCGGTGACCAGGAAGATGCGTCCATCCTGGGAAGGCATGTCGGCCAGGTTCCAATCCGGCTTCGGCTGGCCCTGCGCAATCGAGCCGCCCGCGGCGCACGCGGAGAGGAGCAACGCAGCCAAGGCGGCGAGACAGGTTCGCGACCGGGAAAACATCGGACGCGCCTTGGAATCCGAGGTCGCGGTACTGACGACCGTGGTGCGGCCGCGTCGGGAGAGAATGCCAGAAGCTGTCCAGTTGGCCATGGTCTTTGCCTTGCAAGGGACGGGAGGGTAAGCTGGATGCATAAATAGATGCACCGAGTGCTTTATTTAACGTACCGAGTGCAAATTAAAGATTCTTTAAGCGATACATACGCCAGGCACTCGAATGTCGGAAATCCTCCCCCCAGCGGGCACTGCGCCCGCAGAAGGCTTGCGGGAACGCAAGCGCCGCGAAACACGTCAGCGCATCGCCGAAACCGCGCTGCGCTTGTTCCTCGCCAAGGGCTACGAGGGCACGACGCTGGACGCCATCGCGGCGGAGGCCGGCATCTCGCGCCGCACCTTCTTCTCGTACTTCAAGTCGAAGGACGACATCATCTTGTTCGGGCTAGACGCGGATTCGGCCATGATGATCGCCGACCTGCTGAAGACATCGCCCGACGTACCGCCGCTCGATGCCGTTCGCGATGTGATGGTGAAGCGCATCGCGCGCCATACGACCGAGCAGATGAAAGCCATCGACGATCTCATGCTGTCGAGCGAATCGCTGCTTGCGCGCAAGCAGACGTTCTACGCAAGACAGGAGCAGGCGCTCTTCAACGCGATGTGCGAGGTCTGGCGGCAGCCTGAGCGCCGTCGGGCGCTGCGGATGGTGGCCATGGTGTCCATCGGTGCGATGAGAGTCGCGCTTCAGGCATGGAGGGAACAGACCGGCCAGCGGAAGTCGGCGGCCAAGTTCCTGCGGGACGCCTTCGACAGCCTGAAATCCGGGCTTTGACTGTGTACCAAGACCGAATGCTGTGACAGATCGCCCGGTTCAACCTCCGGCGCGAAGCGCATCGTCCCCAACACAACCGGCATGACGGCGAGTCTTGCGGCGGGCGCTTGGCATACAGGGCAAGAAGTGGCGGCTATCGACGGCGGAAGATCATCCCGCCGTGGTGGAGGGTGTTTTCGTCAACGAACACGCCGTCGGCGGTGAACCCAGTGTCGTCCCAATAGTCGATGTGATTGCCCTTCACCTCGTAGCGACCTTGATAGGCGCTTTCCCGGGTGCCGCGCGCCTCGTCATAGCGGCCGTTGAGAAGAAGCTCATGACGGATGCGCCCGTCATCGGTCACCCACATCCCGACGTAGGGGTGCTGGTTCATTTGAGTATCTCCTTGCTGGTCGATCGGAATCCGCCTGATGACATCGTCGTAGGGCACCAGGTCGAGAAAGGCGGTGACTTCGGTTGCGCGAAGATTCGCCATTCGGAAGATCCACACGTAGCTGTTGCTGTAGGGCGCTCCGTCGGCGGCGGTTGCGGCACCGTCCCAGTGCACGATGACGTCGTTGCCGTCGGCCCAGATGTCCTTCACCGTCGGCCGGACGGGTGAGGAAAGGCGTGCCGCGAATGGCGCTACTGCCTGCTCCATGAACGCATCGCGACCCCTGTAGCTCCCGGCCGCCGGGCTCGTTCCTTTGATGGTCCAGACAACGTCCGGCGCCAGCACGTCCTGGAAGAATGTCCCGCTGCCAGCAGCCCACTTCTCGAAGGCTTGTGCAATGAACTGGCGATTGCGTTCGATGGTCGAATCGCGATTCTGCGCAAGCGCCAGTCCGCTGATCAGCGTAGCGAACGCCAGCGTCACCACCACGGTGAAGCGTCTTGGCATCGTCATATCGTTTGCTCCCAAGATGTATCCAAAAGGTCGGAAAACATGGCTCGGCGTACGCGATGGAGCCCAGTCGTGGCCGTCACGCACGCCGGTGACGGGCGCAACGACGGCGCGCCTCCGCGTCATCCGCGCCCCAGCCCCGGTCGGAGCCGAAGGTCATGGTGGCGAGGCGCGCATGCCTGATCGTCCGGGCAGGCGGTGTTGTTCGGGCACAACGGGGTGGGGCATCATGAACTCCAGCCAGAGCAGATACGTGAATCTGTAAGGCAGAAGTTTGCCGCCGCAGCGCAGGACGGGCATAGCAGGATCGTCCGGAATTCTTGTGCGATCATCCGAACGGACGGCTTTCCAGTCGCCTGCACACCGACCTGTTCATAGAGTGACGCATGGGTTCTCTGACAAGGCTCGTCGATATCGTGGGTCGTCACGTCCGGGACGACGGCATACACGGCACACCGATTCCAGGCGTCAGCCTGATCCGCTCGGGCACACCCACTATGCCGATGCCGGTGGTGTACGAGCCGACGCTGTGTCTTGTCGCGCAGGGCCGCAAGCGGGTGATGCTGGGAACGACCGCCTATGTGTACGACCCGGCCAGGTACCTGATCGCATCGGTCGATCTGCCGGTCACGGGATCGGTCATCGAGGCCAGTGCGTCGGCTCCCTATTTGTGCCTGATGCTCGATCTGGACATGACCGAACTGAGTGAGCTTGCCCTGCGTCATCCCGCTCCGAGCGAGAATGACGGTGCACCATCCGCCGGCCTTGCCCTCAACGCCACGACGCCCGAACTGCTGGACGCGGCGGTACGGCTTGCGGCACTGCTCGACAGGCCGCGTGACATCGAAGCGCTGGCCCCGCTGGTAGTTCGGGAGATTCTGTACCGTCTTCTGACCGGCCCCGGCAACGGCATCGTCCGGCAAATGGCGACAGCGGACAGCCGCCTGAACCAAATCGCCAGGGCCATCGCCTGGCTAAGGGAGCACTACAGCGAAACATGCCGGATCGATGAAATCGCCGATATCGCCGGCATGAGCCGTTCCACGTTCCATGCGCATTTCAAGGCGGTCACGTCGATGAGCCCGCTGGAATTCCGCAGCCAGTTGCGGCTGCAGGAAGCGCGCAGGCTCATGGTTGCCGAGGCCATGGATGCAGCAGGCGCTGGATATCGCGTCGGCTACGAAAGCCCCTCGCAATTCAGCCGCGACTATGCCCGCATGTTTGGCATGCCTCCAGCCAAGGATGCCTGGAGATTGCGTACGACCGCCGGAGCGCCGACAGGGTAACCGGATGGTCGGTCGTCCCGTCGGGGAACGCCTTTCCGTAGATCCTCCCCGGCGCCCATTGCGCACTAACGGACCCGCACGAACTCCGCGCTCACCCGTCCTCCGTCCGGGCGGGTGAACGTTTCGTACATCCGATCACCCTCGACCGTCAGCTGCAGTTCCCGCCTAGTCCGAACGGCGCCCACCCAGTTGGGAAACGTGGCGCCCTCGACGCGGTTGCCGGCGAAGCGACCGTGCTCGTCCACCGTGTACGTACCGAAGAACCCGATGCTGGACGCCATGGCACGCTTGTTCTCATCGTCGGTGCCACCGCCCCGCGCGTCCGACCCGAAGCGTGGGGTGTCGCCATCGGTCAGTACCTCGACGAAGTGCATGTCGGTAGTGAAGACCAGCATGCCCTGGGGATTCTCGCCATAAGGTCGCTGGGTCTCGCCATCGGTCTCCAATGTGGCAGCAACCATGCGCCACGTGCCGGCAACCTGGTTGGGTGCGGCAGGGGAGGGCACAGGCTCGCTGGCCCGGACGACGATGGAAGCCGCAAGCAGAAGCGCGAGCGACCACTTCATACCCTGTCCGCCGTCAGCGTCAGCGACTTCTGCGCCACCAGATCGTCCAGACGGGCGGTCAATGCGCGATGGATGTTCTCGAACGCCGTGCTGCCCAGCGCGATCCGGCGCCGCGGCTGCGCTGAATCCGCCACCTGGATCATCGCATCGACTGTGCGGTCGGCGTCGCCCTTGATCTCGAACGCGCCGCTGGATACGGCGCGGCGCACATCGCCGGCCGGCGTCGCGTCGTAGACCTCCATCGGGGCCGCGTGATCCAGACCACGGGCGAACCCGGTCGCGGTCGCCCCCGGCTCGGCGATTACGATGTCGATGCCGAATAGCGCCACCTCCTGGGCGACCGCATCTAAAAAGCCCTCGATGCCCCACTTGGTCGCATGGTAGAGACTGAAATTGGGATAGGCCATCTGTCCGCCTTCGGACGAGACCTGCACGATCCGGCCGCCACCCTGCGCGCGCAGATGGGGCAGCACGGCGCGCACCAGTTGGATCGATGCGGTCAGATTGGTGGCGATCTGACGCTCAATCTGCGCATCGGCGACCTCCTCTGCGGCGCCAAACAGTCCGTAACCGGCGTTGCTGACCACCGTATCGATCCGGCCGAAGGCAGCGAAGGCGGCATCCACTTCCTGCCGCAGTGCGGCCGTATCGGTGAGGTCGAAGCGCGCCACGCGCAGCCTGTTGCCCACCGTTTGCTGGAGCGCCTCGAACGGCGTCGCACGCCGCCCGCATGCGACCACCCGGTCGCCCCGCGCCAGCAGCTTCGTGGTCATGACCAGCCCAAGGCCGGACGACGCGCCTGTGATCAACCATGTCTTCATCGGGTGCCTCCTGTGGGGTATGCATACAAGGTAGGGGCCCGGGCGGCGTATGATAAGTCGCACCAATACGAACAAGCTGGTGAAAGGCATTCACCAATGACGGACGTCAGCCTCTCCGATCTGAAAGCATTCGCCCACGTGGCGCGACACCGCGGCTTCCAGAAGGCCGCCGACGCGCTTGGCGTATCGCGGTCGTCCCTCAGCCATGCCTTGAAGGGGCTCGAGCGCCAACTCGGCGTCCGCCTTCTGCATCGGACCACCCGCAGCGTTGCGGTGACGGAGGACGGCGAGCAACTGCTGCAGCGTCTGGTCCCCTTGCTGCGGGAACTGGACGACCTACTGGATGCGGTCAGCCATGGCCAGGACGAACTGGTCGGCACACTGCGCATCAACGCCAACAGGGGCGGCGCGCGCTGGTTGCTCAGGCACGTCGTGCCGATATTCCAGCAGCGTCATCCGCGCGTGGTGCTGGACCTGGTCGCCGAAGGGCAACTGGTGGACATCGTGGGCGAAGGCTTCGATGCCGGCGTGCGCCTGGCCGAGTCGGTACCGAAGGACATGGTGTCCGTGCCCTTCGGCGGCGACATCCGTTTCGTTGCGGTGGCTGCGCCGGACTACGTCGAGGCGTTCGGAGCGCCCGCGACGCCGGCCGACCTGATGTCCCATCGCTGCATTCGCCAACGGCTCCCCAGCGGCAAGCGCTATCGATGGGAGTTCGAGAAGGGCACACAGCAACTCGCACTGGATGTCCCCGGCATGCTGAGCCTGGACGACAACGACCTGATGGTCGAGGCGGCTACCGATGGTTTGGGCGTCGCCTTCGTCCCGGAATCCTTCGCTCGGCCAGCCCTGGATAGCGGCGCGCTGGTCCTGCTGCTGGAAGACTGGACCCCGGCGTCACCGGGTCTGTGCCTCTACTACGCCAGCTATCGCCACGTGCCTGCGCCGTTGAAGGCATTCATTGCGGTCATTCGTGAAGCGACGCAGGGCCGAGACTATCCCTGACCAGCGAAAGCATCCGGCTGAGCTTGGCTGGATCCATTGAGACTGGCAGCCCGGCCATCCGGAGCGGGTGTCGGACGCCGGGCATACTGCCGCGGTGAAGTACCCATGACCCGCTTGAACGCCGTGCTGAACGCGCTTTCGGACTCGTAGCCGAGCGACAGGGAGATGGCGGAAACGGAATCGCTGGTGTTCTCCAGCCTGTCTCCCGCCAGCAGCATGCGCCAGCGCGTCACGTACTCCATCGGCGAGGTGCCTATCGTCGAATCCCGAGCGCGACATGTAGGCGTTGGCGTCCCCCCGGTTTTGAGTAGCGCGTCGATTAGGGGCCGTTATCGTGGGTAGGGAGGGCTGCTTCGGTCTTGAGTGTGAGCGCTCTGGCCTGCGACGCCACTCGTTGGAGGCGCTCGTCGCGTCAACCCGCTTTGTGGGAGAGCGACTCAACACTTGGACGGTGCTAGTGCACGTTGCGTTGCAATCGGCGTCCGCGCGCCTCCGGAGGGTTGGAAGGCATGAGGCGGAAGTTGATACGCTGGAGCAGGTGCTGCGCATTCGACGGCGAGCCGAGGACGAGGACCTGTTCCATCACAGCGGTCCTGCAGTAGGAGTCGATGCGCTACATGGCCTTACCGAAACCAGATGGTGTTCGGGAACTTGAGGCAGGTCAGCATCAACAGGCTGCTTCTCCGTGCTCGTCGCAAGTTGACGAAATCTTCTCCGTGCCATGACGGAGAGAACCTGTAGGGATTTCCCCTACGTCGACACCCATTGCCAGGAAGGAGAACGCTTTCCGCTGCATTGTCGAATCCATCTGCACAAGTAAATACGTTTACTTGCCATTTGCTCTTGAAATGCAATCAGGTTGATGTTTAATCTTGTCCGGTGCAGGAGCGATGGGGATCATCGGTGCTCCTGCCATCGTCGATAAACGGATTTACAGGGGTTCGACTGTGGGAATTCATGAAGCCGGCGCAAGAGGCGCCGGGCTAAGCGTTGCCTTGCTCTTTGGCTGGGCTACTTCTTTGATGCTGTATCCGTGGGCTGCCGCTGCCCAGGAGCCTGGAAGTACGGGCGATCCGAGCGATAGGTCGGCATTGCCTTTGGACATCACTCCAGAAGGGGTTGCTGAGCTGCTGAGAAGCGGCGCGCCATTCCAGTTGGTCGACGTTGATCGCCAGCGAGAGCCTGTGGCATTACCCGCGGAAGCTCGCATCATCTATTACTCATCCACTCCTGCCTCAGGCCATGCGCGCGCCGCTGCGCTGCGCAACCGCAGTGAGCGAGCTTCGCAGTCCAGCCAGCGTCTGATGGGCACTCCGGTTGAATGGAACCGTTTGAAGTTGCCGCTAGCTGAGCCATTCGATCTAAACGAGCCTATCGCGCTATCTCCTCAGATCTTGGCGCAAGCCCTGCGTGATGGAACCGATCTGCTGATTGTGGATGTGCGAGGGAATGCGAAGGGGCCTGATGCTGTTCAGCCCTTCGCGGACGCACTTGCGCTGCTGCCTAATCAGGTGGCAACTCATAGCGCGACATTCCCAAAGCACGCGTGGGTAGTGGTCGTGGACGACGGTGGAATTATCGCTCCCCAGATCGCCAGATCATTGAACGGCGACGGATTGAGTTTGGTCGCTTACCTGCAAGGTGGTTACGTGGCCTGGCAGACTTCGGCTGATCGCGATATTCCACCTGGACCGCATCGGCCACAGCCGTGAACTAGGTAAGTTTTCTGCGCTGCCTTTGGCGGTGCCCTGGCGGGAACAAGCCCGCCTGTAGCGAAGCATGTCCTTTACGATGGATATCTCTATGAGACAGGAAGTTGCAGTCACTCCAGAACGTTCGCGTAGCGCATCGAGGACTATCGATCGCTTGCGGTGGCTCTGGATGCTGGCCTTCTGCCTCTTTTTCAGTGCTCAAGCGTTCGCGCAGACGATAGTGCAAGGCGCCATTGCGGTGGACACGCAGTGGCAAGCGGCTTCTGGTCCTTACGTGCTGCGGGGCGATGTCGTCGTGCAAGGCGGGGCCACTCTGCACATTGCCGCCGGCACGCAGATCTTCATGGAAGCCAATGCGGGCCTGCGAGTGCAGGCAGGCCGTGTGCAGGCTATAGGCACCGCGGCTGAGCCGATTCATGTGCAATCGGACCGTGTTCGTATCGGCTCGTCTCCGCAGCCCGGAGATTGGGGGCAGTGGGTCTTTACGGCAGGTACTGCCGACACGCTGCTTGAGCATGTCGTGTTCTCGCATGGGCGTGGCGTAGCGGTGCATGGCTCAGCCCCTGTTTTCAATCACGTAAGTATCGAGAATCAGTTGGGTGCCGCGGTCAGCGTGGATCTGGCTGCGTCACCGAGTGGCGTGGGCAACGCCGCGACGGGCAACACCTTGAACGGTATCGCCGTTCCCGAAGGCGACATCACCAGCTCCGTCCGCTGGGGACTACGCGGAATTCCCTATGTCGTGCAGAACGGCACCGTATCGGTCGGTGCATCACCGACCATCAACTCGATTTCCCCCGCGCAGATCCAGCAGGGCGAAACCGCTACCTACACGTTCCAGGGCACACGGCTGACAGGGCTGAACACCTTGAGTTTTGAAAACCCCGGCATTGCCGCGGTTGCGGTTCCCGGTGGCAGCGCGGTCGAAGCGCAGTTCGATATTACGGCCAGCGCTGACGCGCCGCTGGGTGCAGCCGCATTCCAGGCTCTGACCGATGCCGGGCCGGCCAAGGCTTCGGCCACGTTGACCGTGGCGCAAGCACAGCCCACGTTGACGACGCTGACTCCCGCAAAGCTGTTCACGGGGCAAGGCGACGTCGAGGTGACCGTGTCGGGCCGTGGATTCCTGCCTACCTCTCAGGCACGCGTCAATGGCAGCGGGGTGACCACCCGCTTCGTCTCCGCTACCGAAGTCGTGGCGACGATCGCCGCACCTGCTTCCGCTTCAGTATTGTCGGTGTCGTTGCAGACACCAGATCCTGCAGCGCCGGGTGAATTCCTGGTTTCCAATGCGGTGGACCTCCCGGTCGAGGCCGCAAGGATCGTCCTGAGTCCGTCCAGCGCGACGGTGGCCCGTGGCTTTAGCCGTTCGTTCACGGTAAGGCTTCCCTATATTGCGCCCTCTGACGGCGTAACGGTTGCGCTGGTATCGAGCGTGCCGTCCGTGGCGACCGTAGCTGCGAATGTCCTCGTGCCGGCAGGACAAATGGAAGCGGAGGTGCCTGTCAGCGCCGTCGGGCTGGGTGTCACTACGCTGACCGCCAGTAAGGTCGGCTTCATCAGTGGGCAATCGTCGATCACCGTGGTGCAGCCGCCGACGCTGACACTCACTCCGTCCGTGCTGTCGATTGGCCAAGGTCGCAACACTGCGCTTGCTCTGCAGTCCAGCGTGGCAGCGGGCGAGGGCGGTCTGGTCGTGGCGGTATCCAGCACCGATTCAGCGGTGGTATCCGTACCAGCTGAGGTAACCATTCCTGCCGGTAGCCGCAATGCGACGGTAGCGATCAGCACGGGTACGTTGGGCGAGGCCACGGTCAGCGCGAATGCAACCGAGTATATCGGTGGCATTTCGACCATCTCCGTGCGCCCAGCGTCGGTGCTGTTGCCAGAAGGCCTGCTAGTGGCGCCTGGTCTGACGCGCTCGTTGCCGCTGACGTTGTCCGACCCTGCGCCAGCGGGCGGCCTGTTGGTCTCTCTGCAAAGCAGCCATCCCGCAATAGCGGGTGTGCCGGCCAGCGTGACCGTGCCGGAAGGCGAAACCGTGGTCAACTTCCAACTGTCCGGCATCGCAGCGGGGAACGCGACAATCACCGCCACGGCAAATGGCTATCAAACGGGATCGGCCCCTGTGGTGGTCGAAACGATCAACATCGGCATTGGAAGCCCCGCCTTGGCGTCGGTTTCGGTGCCGGCAGAGTTGACCCATTCCTACACCCTGACGCTGTCGCGCCCCGCGCCCAAGGGCGGTGTGACGGTCGCTTTGAGCACCGCCGATCCGTCAATCGCTACGGTATCTCCATCCAGTATCGTCATCGCCGAGGGTGAAATCACCGGCAATGCCATCAAGGTGAGCGTCACCGGCCTGGTCAAGGGCAGCACCTCGCTGGTGGCTGACGCTCCGGGTCTGGCTACGGCCAATGTACCCGTCACGGTCACGGGCAAGTTAGTGCTACGTGTGTTGAATGCCAACAACCAGACTACGACTGCGGCTGGTAAGGGCATGCGCTCGTATCAGAACGAAGCCTATGTCGATCTCAAGACTGATGGCGTGAATTACCTGGCTGTTCAACAGAATGGACTGGCTATCAATCTAACCAGCAGCGATACCAGCAAGCTGCTCGTTCCAACTGAAGTCATCGTTCCGGCTAACAGTTACTATGGGTACTTCGCTATCACGGGTGTCGATCTCACGAGTGGATCCCCAGTGACGGTCGATGCGTCGGCAGAGGGAGTTTCCTCGCCGACAACGAAGCTGTCGGTCAATGTCGTAGCGCCGACGGTGGCGTTCGAATCGCTGGACGGCAATCGTGCGCCGGGCAGTGCGCGGGACAACTTCCGCCTCTACGTCCGTGTGCCCGGCGCGGCTTACTCCGGCAACGAAACAGTGGCTTCGGAGATGCCGTTCCAGTTGTCGCTGGTCGAAGCGGCTCCGGCCAATGTCGTCGACGGCTTCTATGCGGCACTGACCGGTGGTAACACCATCAGTCAGGTCGTTGTTCCTGCCGGGAACAACCGAAGCAGCTACGTGCATGTGGGTAGCCCGACGACAGCGGGCTCCTATAAGGTCCGGGCCAGCGCCGCAGGCATCACCGAGGCCACATCGGCGGTGCAGACGGTGAGCGCCCCAGAACTGCGCATCCGCAATGCCAATAACCAGTTCACGGCGGTGGTGGGCAAGGGTATGCGTTCGTACCTTTACGAAGTGCACGTGCAGCGCATTGCCAATGGCCAGGCATTCAATGGCGCCGAGCCTCTGGTAGTGAACTTGACCTCTAGTGACTCCGGCAAGGTCAGCGTACCGGCAAACGTGACCATTCCGGCGAATTCGGACTCTGTCAATTTCTACGTCACAGGCGTGGGCCTTACCGATGGCACTCCGGTTACGATCGATGCGTCGGCAGAGGGAGTTTCCTCACCGACAACGAAGCTGTCGGTCAATGTCGTAGCGCCGACGGTGGCGTTCGAATCGCTGGACGGCAATCGTGCGCCGGGCAGTGCGCGGGACAACTTCCGCCTCTACGTCCGTGTGCCCGGCGCGGCTTACTCCGGCAACGAAACAGTGGCTTCGGAGATGCCGTTCCAGTTGTCGCTGGTCGAAGCGGCTCCGGCCAATGTCGTCGACGGCTTCTATGCGGCACTGACCGGTGGTAACACCATCAGTCAGGTCGTTGTTCCTGCCGGGAACAACCGAAGCAGCTACGTGCATGTGGGTAGCCCGACGACAGCGGGCTCCTATAAGGTCCGGGCCAGCGCCGCAGGCATCACCGAGGCCACATCGGCGGTGCAGACGGTGAGCGCCCCAGAACTGCGCATCCGCAATGCCAATAACCAATCGACTGTGGTCGTGGGTATGGGTATGCGGTCGTACCTATATGAAGTCTATGTGCAACGGACTGCTAATGGCCAGGCGTTCAACGGTGCCGATCCGCTAGTGGTGACTTTGACAAGCAGCGATCCGAGCAAAGTCAGTGTGCCGGCCACCGTCACCATTCCGGCGAATGCCGATCTGGAGCGCTTTTACGTCACCGGCGTGGACTTGACTGATGGAGCACCGGTAACGATCGATGCTTCGGCAGAGGGAGTGATCTCGCCAGCGACCAAGTTGGCGGCTACGGTAGTGGCGCCGACGGTGACGTTTGAATCATTGGATGGGAATCGCGCGCCAGGCAGTGCGCGGGACAATTTCCGCCTCTATGTCCGCGTACCGGGTGCGTATTACAGCGGAAACGAGACGGCTGTGTCGGACATGCCGTTCCAGTTGTCGTTGACAGAACCAACCCCGGCGAATGTCGTCGATGGCTTTTATGCGGCGTTGACCGGTGGTAGCACCATCAGCCAGGTCGTTATTCCTGCAGGGGACAGGCGAAGCAGCTACGTCCATGTGGGTAGCCCAGCGACAGCGGGTACCTATAAGGTCCGCGCCAGCGCGGCAGGCATCGCCGAGGTCACATCGGCGGTGCAAACGGTGAGCGCCCCGGAACTGCGCATCCGCAATGCCAATAATCAAGCGAGCGTCACCTTGGGCGCAGGCATGTATTCCTACAGTTATGAGGTTTATGTCGAACGCATCGCCAATGGCCAAGCGTTCAATGGTGCCGAGGCGTTGGTCGTTTCGCTGGCCTGCAGCTCGGAGGCGGTCTGCATCGCGCCGACTACCGTCACCATTCCGGCGAACGCCAGTTCCGTGAACTTCCGTGTGGCGGGCGTTAATCCTGGAACCGCGGTCATCAATGCCACAGCGACAGGCTACCTGCCCTCGGCTGACGTACCGGTTACGACGGTGATCGCCGACCTTGTTTTCAGCGGGTTGTCAACCAGCGGCAGAGTTGGCCAGAGCAATAACTTCACCGTGTATCCACGCGTTCCGGGGGCTGTGTACGCGGGCAACGAAACCGTCGTCTCCAACTTGGTGATCAACCTGACCAGCAGCGCGCCAGGAGTGGCTACCGTCTCGACAAGCACCACCATCGCTGCGGGTAGCCGCCATTCGGCCACAGCCAGTTTGACGGGCGTTGCGCCAGGCACGACCACGGTGACCGCCAGCAGTACGCAGACGCGAAGCGTCACCAGCCCCACGATCACCATTGCGCCTTGAGGAAGTGACGACCATGCATGGAGCTAAGAAGTCCCTTTCTGTCAGGCCGATGAAGGTGAACGCCAGGACCATGGCGGTCGTAAGCTCGCTTGCGTTGCTGCTTTCGATGACGGCCGCAATGCCAGGCTCTGGACGGGCCGCCGAGCTGACCCTCCAGGACGGCGTCGTAGTGAAGTTCGGCGAAGACGCCGGTTTGGTGGTGCGCGACAAACTGGTGAACGGAAAAGGTGTGGTGCTGACCAGCAGCAAAGACGACAGCGTCGGCGGCCAGACACAGGCTGTACCGCAGCAGGCCAGCGTTGGCGACTGGCGGGGCGTCCGCGTCGAGAAGTCCACCTCTGGTTTCGGTGCCCAGCCATTGACTGACCTTCTGATCCGCTACGGCGGGGGTGGGGAAGCAGGCGCCGCACTGACGATCCGTGGCGTCAATCCGAACATCCAGTATCTACAAATTAGCGACAGTGCCACCGGACTGCGCCTGGTCGATGGAGCATCGCCCGCCATCAATGGCGCCAGCTTCCTGCGTAACGAAACAGGCCTGGAAGCCAGCGGGCAGAGCCAACCCGTCATCGGCAGCACGCAGTTCTCCGGGAATAGTGGGTGGGGCGTCCGCAATCTCTCCCCGGACACCACAATCAACGCGGCAGGAAACTGGTGGGGACATGCCAGCGGACCGAAGGACGACGCGGCAAATCCCGAAGGGCAGGGTGATCGTGTCTCCGCCGGTGTTGCCTACGGCGGGTTCCTGACCGCCACACCGCTGCTGAATCCAACAGTGCGAGCGGTAGCACCGGCAGCCTTCTACGAACAACCGCTGATTGCGCTGGAGGTGTCCTGCGTCAATGCAACCGAATATCGCGTGGCGGAAGATGGCGCCTTCGCAGGTGTGCCGTTCATACCACTCACCAACGGCCGTGCCCAATTCGACTTCGCCCTGTCGGCCGGCGATGGTCGGAAGAATCTCGTTGCGCAGTTCCGCGATACCAGTGGCTCCCTGGTCACCGCTACCCTGGCAGGAGGCGCACTGCTGGATTCCCAGCCGCCTGCTATTGCGCTGAATACACCGGCCGCGGGAAGCGTGCTGGTGGATCCGATTACGTTGGAAGCCAATGCCAGCGATGCCTCTGGCATCCAGCAGGTGCAGTTCTATCTGGACACGCAATCGCTGGGTACTCGCAGCGCCGCGCCTTACCATCTCTCTTGGAACCCCGGCAGCGTGGCCGAGGGTGACTATGTGATCCGCGCCGTCGCCACCGACCTGGCGGGTAGGTCCAGCGAAGCCAGCGCCAACGTCACCGTCTCGCGCGGCGCCCCGATAGTGGACACCGAGGGCCCCGTGCTGTCCGCGGTATCGGCAAATGGTACGCCGCTTCAGCAGGGCAGCACCTTCACCGGTAGCGCCACCCTGAGCTTCACCGCGTCGGACCGCAGTGCGATCTCCCGCATCGAACTGCTGCTGGATGGCGCGGTGGTCGCCACCGCAACCGGTAACGGCAGCTATACCGTGCCTCTTTCGCTGAATGGCGTTGCCAATGGCCCGCATGTGCTGGCGCTACGCGCATTCGACTCGCTGGGTAATACCACGACACAGCAATACGACATCGTCGTTGCCCATGCGCCTCCCGCAGCGCCGGTGATCACGCAACCGACCACAGGCAGCAGCACCCGCACTGCCGCGATGACCGTCACCGGTACCGCAGCGGCGGCCAGCGCGGTACAGGTCAGCCTGAATGGCGAGCCCGCGGGGGAGGCGACCGCAGACAGTTCCGGCCGCTTCTCGGTCGCGATAACGCTTGTCGCGGGAAGCAATCGGATTCAAGCCACCGCCACCAACCAGTACGGCACCAGCGGGCCGTCCGCGGAAGTCGTCGTCACCCTGGATGTGACCGTCCCGTCGGCACCCTCGGCGCTCTCGGCAACTCCGGTCGCGGGCAAGATCCGGCTGGCCTGGGCCGGCTCCAGCGATCCCAACGCGGTGGCGCATGAGGTCTATCGCGCGCCGACGGACTTCCAGACGGTCGGCGAAGCGCAGCGGGTTGTCCGGTTGGCAAAGACCGCCACGCAATACGAGGATGTGCCGGAGAACGACGGCACCTACTTCTACCGAGTGATTGCCGTCAATGCGGCTGGTACGCCGAGTGCGCCCACCAATTCCGCCAGCGCCGCCATCGACCGCACCGCACCCTTCGCGGTCAAGATCGAATACGTGGCTCAGGGCGGCGCCTACGACCCCGCCAGTCAGACCTACGGGCAGGGCGCGGTGCAGGTGTCGGTAGAGGTCAACGAACCACTGCAAGGCACGCCTTACCTGAGCCTTGTACCCGAGGGCGGCCTACCCATCCCGGTGGACCTGGTCAAACAGGACGATACGCACTACACCGGCGTGCTGACGCTGCGTCCGGGTGCGGGCACAGGTATCGCCAACGTGCTGTTCTCCGCACGCGATACGTCGGGCAACCGCGGCGACCAGGTCAGGCAAGGGGCCACGCTGCGAATCGATACCATCGGCCCGGTATTGACCGTTATCGACCTGAGTCCGGCCGCGCCCATCGATGCCGAAGCCTCGCAGGATGTCTCCGCAACCTTTACGTTCAGCGAAGCCATCCCCAGCGGTACGCCGCCGGCCGTGCAGTACCGGTTGTCCGGCGCCGCGCGCATGCCGGTGGTGCTGAACGGGCTGCAGCGATTGGCAGCCGATCGCTGGCGTGCCGATTTCCAACTGCCGCAGGATGCGGGCGCAGCAGCGACGGAATTGTTGAGCTTCGAATTCGCTGCAGCCGACGCACTGGGCAACAGCAGTTCCCAAGTGGATGCGGTCAATCGTTTCCAGGTCTACCAGGGCGAACTGCCGGCGCTGGATGTGCCGCTGGGTCTGGCCGCAAGCGCGTTGCCGGCAGGCCAGGTCAAGCTGGAGTGGCAGCCGGTCGACGGCGCCACCGCCTACCAGTTGTACCGGCAGGCCCCGGGCGAAGCGCAGCGTAGCGAACTGACGCGCAGCGCCGTCGCAGAATATGTCGATGCCACGCCGCAGGACGGTCTGTACCGGTACACCGTGGCGTCGGTGCGCAGCAGCAACGGCACCGAAGCGCTCAGCGCCGAATCGCCGGTGGCACAGGTCAACAGCAGCCGCACGGCGCCAGGGGCGCCGCAGAACCTGCAACTCAGCCTGACCAGCCAGGGTGTGCTGGCGTCGTGGCAGCCGCCTGTCGGCACTGCACCGGCCAGCTATCGCCTGTACCGTTCGGCCACTTCGCCGATTACATCAGTGGCGGGCCTGACGCCCATCAAGCAGGGCATCAAGCTGACCCAGGTGGTCGATGCGGCGCCGTCGCAGTCGGAACACGCGTACGTGGTCACGGCCGTGGACAGCGCCGGCAACGAGTCGGCCATCTCCAACTCGGCGTATTTGAACTTCAGCCTGTTGCCTGTGCGCCGGCTGGAGGTCGAACAGGTCGGCACCGCGCTGCCGCGATTGAGCTGGACACCCAATGGGTCTGGTGCGGTGGGCTTTGACGTCTACGTGGGCGAGGGCGACGGGCGCGTCAAGCTGACCAGTACGCCAATCACGGCTAACGAGCTGACCGACACCGGCTTCACCAGCGGCGAACGCCGCTACACGGTCGAAGCGGTGGACGAGCATGGCGAACGTCAAGGACGCAGCCTGGTGCTGCCCAACCTGGGCACCCAGATCGTCACCGGCCTGCCGTTGAAGCGCAACGTGATGAACCGCCTCGGCGTGCAGGTTTCCAATCTGTCCGCCGGCAACCTTGCCGCCGCCCGCGTGGTGGTAACGCTGGGTTCGCGCCGCTTCCAGTCCGAAGAGTTCACGCTGGCGGGCAACGCCAGCAAGATGGTGCCGGTGATTGTCGGCGGTTACCCCGACATCACCAACCCTGCAGCATTGGTGGTTGCGGTGGAGAACGTACCCAACGAAGGCGAACACGTCCGCTTGGGCACCGAGCGCGAGGCGACGGTGGTCGATAGCGCGCTGGTCGTCGGACTGGAAACCGAAAGCTTCGTGCGCGGAGCATCCGGCCAGGTGCGGCTGACGGTGGAAAACACGTCCGAGGTGGAAGTGGAACTGCTGACGGCCCGCAACAATGGGCGTGATGCCTCCAATGAGCTGCGCCTCAAACTGCTGGATGCCGACGGCAACCTGCTCAGCGCCACACCGTACAAGCAGGTCACCGGAGCGGGCGTGATCACGTTGGCCAACGGCCAGACCGTGGCGCGCATCGCGCCTGGGCAGCGCTATGTTTCCGACACCTTCCTGATGCCGGTGCCCAGCAACAGCCCGGACCAGGTCAGGTTGCGCCTGGAAGTGGATGCGCTGCGCTACAGCACCGGTGAGCCTGAGCAGGTGGCCATTCCGGGCATGGGCAGCGAGCGCTCCCTGACGTTGGCCAATACGCCGTACTTCGGCGAGGTCGCCAGCGTCAGCCCGGTGATGTCGTTCGGTACCCAGGACATCACCGTGCAGGGCAGGGCCATCGACCGCCAAAGCGGCGATCCGGTGCCGAATGCGCCATTGCGGATTGCCATCAACCAGGAAGGTTTCGAGCGCCTGGCCGATGTCACCAGCGACGAGACCGGCGCCTTCCGTTACGTGTTCAAGCCCACCACGACCGATTCCGGCCTTTACCATGTGGGTGCGATCCATCCGGACATGACCGACCGGCCGAAACAGGGCCAGTTCACCATCAATCGGGTGGCAGTGACCCCTGGCACCTTCAAGTTGAATGTGCCGCGCAATTACGCCTACCGCGTCGACTTCCGCGCCAGCACCGGCGTAGGCGCGCAGGCCAGCAACCTGCGGGTGGTGTACGCACCGGAATACCAGCAGAGCGGCGCCTTGATTCCAGGCATCAAGGTGGAACCGGGCGCACCGCTGAATATCGGACCAAAGCAGAACCTGGCGATGCCGGTTTCCGTGTCCGGCGACAACACCGCGCCGCCCAGCGGTCGGCTGTTCCTGGCCGTGATGGCCGACGGCGCCGACCAGCCGCTGTCGCTGCTGGCGGTCGACTACACCCTGACCGAAGCGGTACCGGCGTTGTTCGCCACACCCAACTACGTGGAAGCCGGCCTTTCGCAGGGGCAAAGCGTCATCGAGACCGTCGTCATCGAGAACAAGGGTTTCGTGGCGATGAGCGACGTCACCGTCGCCCTGGTGGACCAGACCGGTAGTCCGGCGCCGTCCTGGGTTGCGCTGGCCTCCACGCCCAACCTGGGTTCCATCGCCATCGGCGAAAAACGCAGTCTGGACATCAATGTGGCGCCAACCGCCCAGGTGGCCGAAGGCATCCACGAGTTCAAGCTGCGCGTTGCCGGTAGCAACCTGGCGCCGGAGGACATCAATGTCTTCGTGTCGGTTACCCAGTCCGGGCAGGGCAGCGTGCTGTTCAAGGCATCGGACATCTACACGGCCACCCGCGACCAGAACGGCAATCTGATTCCCGGCCTGGCCGGTGCGCGCCTGGTGCTGCAGAACGAAGCGGTGATCAGCCAGAGTTACGAACTGACCACCGACGCCTTCGGCGAAGCGTTCTTCCAGAACCTGCCGGCCGGCAGCTACAAGTTCAAGGCCAGCGCCAGCAACCATCAGGAAGCTTCCGGGCGTTTCGTCATCAAGCCGGGTCTGACCATCAACCAATCCGTATTCCTGGAATACACGCTGATCTCGGTGGAGTGGTCGGTACGGGAAATAACCATTGAGGACCGCTACGAAATCACCCTCAACGCCACCTTCGAAACCGATGTCCCCGCACCGGTGGTGGTGATCCAGCCGACCAGCATCAACTTGCCGAAGATGAAACCTGGCGAAGTGCTGCAGGGCGAACTGGTGATGACAAACTACGGATTGATCCGCGCCGACAACGTTCAGGCCCGCATCCCGGCCAGCGATGAGTACTTCAAGTTCGAGTTCCTCGCCCAGCCGCCCACCACGCTGGAAGCCAAGCAGCGCGTTCGGTTGCCTTACCGTGTCATTGCATTGCGCAGCTATGGCAGCGACGCAACCGGCGGGCCTTCATCCGGTGGTGGAAGCGGAGGTGGCGACGGTGGAAGTGGCGGTGGCGACGGAGGGACTGGTGACGGTGGTGGTATCGACGCCGGCCAAGGCGGGGGTTCGGGCGGCGGTACGGGAAATAGTTCGCCGACCGAGCCGACCAACGTTTCCGGTACCCCGGGTTGCTACACCTATACCGCCCGCTATCGCACCACCTGCAGTTTCATCTGTGCCAATGGCACAGAAAGTGAATCGTGTGGCTCATCCGCCAACTGGTTCTACGTCGAGAAGAGCAACTGTCCGGTGGGTGGCTCTCCGGTGGGTTCCGGTGGTGCGGGTGGGGGCGGTTGGGGCGGTTCCGGCGGACCGGGCTACTCCGGCATGCCCGGGTTGCCGCTATGCGCCAAGGGCAGTGGCGACTGCTATGACGCACAGAACAAGCAGTCCGCGCCAGGCAAGGAAGGTGGGCAGTGATCGTATTCAATAGGGAGAACCGAGTGACCGCTAGAACAGGTACAACGCCAGATCGGCTGAAGCTCGCATTCGCGGTACTGCTGGGCCTCGTACTTGCGGTAGCAGCGTGCTGGCCGCAGACGGCGACGGCTCAGGCAGTGCATCCGCTGGGTGCGCGCGGAAGCATGGGACTGGGTACGCCGAACGGAGACTTCACCGTAGCCCAGGACGATCTGGAGGTTAAGGTCCCCGGCGGGTATGTGCGGATCAATCGCGACTTCGACGGCGGCGAATGGGCCTTCAACCGGCAATGGTCGGGGCTGACGACGCGGAACTTCAGTCAGGGCCTCTACTTCTCGGCGACCAATAGCAACTGCACCACTATCGATGGCATCACCACTTGCGACTCCACCGCTCAGTCAGGTGCTATCAGTAGGGCGCGGGAACTGGGAACCATCAAAACCCGCGTCGTCAATGACCCTACCTTCGGCCGCGACGCAGAAGGGAACCCGTTGCCAGCCGGTTTTCGTCATGAAGCCCTTGCGCGCAAGGGCGTGGTATTCAGCCCGAACTCGGACGGCAGCGTATACGTCAGCAGCAAGCACCCCCGTTATCTGGTGCGGCCGGCGCCGGTACCCACGCTGAGCGCCAGCAGCAGCCCCGACAACCACCCTGTAGCAGGAAAGCCAGGGCAGGGAGGAGCTGCGACCAGCAATGTCAGCGGCTACCGATGGGTGGATCGCAGTGGTCAATGGATCGAATACGACAACCTGGGGCGCATCAGTAGCTATGGCGATCGTAACAATGTACGCGTCTGGTTCCAGTATGGCGGGCATGGCGAGCTTGAGCGCGTTCTTGACGACAACGGCAGGACGGTCTTCACCCTGCTGTACGCGGATAACGGCGGGCGCATCACCGAGGTCCGCGACCACACCGCGCCCAGCGTACGCCGTGTTCGCTACGAGTACGACAGCAACGATCGTCTGGCCCGCGTAATCGATGCGCGGGGCAATACAACGAGGTTCCACTACGGCAGTAATCCGCTCAACGGTACCGACAATCGCAACAAGATCATCAAGGTAGCCGATGCCGAAGGGCGAGAACTACGGATCGACTACGGACCGACTGGGAGAATAGAGAAGCTGACCGCTGCCGATGGTGGTGAAACCACCATCGACTATGGCTACGACAAGCTAAAGAAGGAATTCAGCGTCACCCTGAAGCTGCCGCAGACCGACAGCGGAAGCACCATCGACAGCCAGCGGTTCGATATCGAAGGCCGGTTGATCTATCGTGAGGTCAACGGCAAGGTAGTGTTGACCGGTCAAGGCGGCAGTCGCTCGATGATCTATATCGACGAGCGCAACGGCAGCACCGAGATCCAGCGCGATAATTTCGGAGAGGTGACCAAGATCACCTATCCCGATGGCTCATCGATGAGCTACTCGTATGAGTCAGGGTCAACCGATCTGCGCGAAATGACTGATGCCGCAGGGGTTATCTATCGCTATGCCTACGACAACCGCGGCAATTTGATCAAGAGCACTGTCGCCGCCGGCCGGCCAGAACAACAGGTTCGCGACTACGTATACAACGCACGCGGAGAAGTCGAAACGGCAACCATCAAGGGCGGCGCCAATCCCGACGGTTCTTCCGACAGCGACGTGCAAATCCGCCTTGCCTACGATGACCAAGGCAATGTGGACGAGTTTACCGACGGCGAGAACAAGGTCTGGCGGTACGACCATGATCACCAGGGCAATCGCACCAGCGTTGTCGATCCCTTGGGCCACGAGTGGACAACGCAGTTCGATGCCCATGGCAATCTTGTCCGTGAAACCGACCCGACCCAAATAAGCTGGCAATACGGGTACGACGCGACCGACAAGTCCACCAGCGTTACCGACGGCCGGGGCAAAGTCAGCCGCCAAGGCTACGATTCCGTAGGTCGCGCCAACACGCTCACCGATCCTTACGGCGCCACCTTCACCGACAGCTACGATCTGGCGGGCCGATTGCGGCACCGCGCCGATGCTTCGGGACAGGCGTCGTCGCTCTCCTATGATGCTGCTGGCCGCATCGTGAAGGTCGTAGACGGCGGCGGGCTGGATACACTCCTCAGCTATACCGAAGTCAACGGACAGGACCAGGGCGCACGGCAACCGTCCAGCATTCGTTACCCCACGTTCGAGCGGAAGTTCCGTTTCGATTCTCGCAAGCGGCCCGTGCAGCAAACCGAGCTGCTACCGGATGATGCACGTGTCAATGGCATCGCCTACGACGTGATGGGGCGCATCAAGACCCTCACCGATCCCAATGGCCATGCGCGTAACTACGAATATGATGCATTGGGCCGCCTGACCGCGGTAATCGACCAGTTGGGCAACACGGTCTCCCTGGCTTATGACCATCGCAACAACGTCATTGCGGTCACCGATCAGAACGACAAGACCACCCGTTTCGCGTACGACGGCCGGGGATTGCTGGTGCGGGAAACGAACCCGCTGGGTCAAGTCTTTCGCTACGTCTACGATGATGCTGGCAATCCCATCGAATCCATCCGTCCGGATGGTGCGCGCGAGACCAACGGCTATGACGCCGCCGGCCGCCTGCTGTCGCGCAAGACCTATCGTGCTGACGGCGGCCTTGAGCTGGAGGATAGTTTCAGCTGGGATGCCGCCGACAACCTCAAGACCTGGTCCACCAGCGGCGCGCAGGGGGTGCTGGAGTACGACGACGCCGACAGGCTGTTGAGTGAAGCCGTCACGTTGGGGACGGTCACCTTGACCCGTTCCTACACCTATTACCCCAATGGCGACGTCAAGACCTACACCGGGCCAGACGGCATCACACTGAGCTATACCTACGACGGCTACGGCGGTCTGGCGCGGTTGGACATCCCCAATGAGGGTTCCATCAGCATCACCGAACGGCATTGGACCGCGCCAAAGAAAGTAATCCTGCCTGGCGGCTCGGTACAGGAGATCGAACGCGACGGTCTGCTCAATATCACCCGCCTGAAGGTCCGCAACCCCAACCAGGCCACCGTGTTCGAACTTGTCAATCGCTATGGCAAGCTGAGCGAATTGACTTCACGCGAGGCCGACGGCAAAGAGACCGGATTCGAATACGACGACGCCTTGCGCCTGGTGAAAGCCGACCCAAGCTTTATCGCCGGCACCAGCGAAACCTTTGTGCTGGACAAAGCGGGCAACCGCACCCAATACAGCGCGGTCAGTGGCGCCTGGGTGTACGACGACGCCAACCGTCTGCAGAGCCGTGGTAGTTTCAGCTACAGCTACGACGCAGCCGGCAACCTGACGCGCCGTGTCGACACCAGCAAGTCCGAGCCTCAGCGCACCACCCATTTCGTCTATGACGCCCTCAATCGCCTCGTCCAGATCCGCAACGGCAACGACCAACTGGTTGCCCGCTACAGCTACGACCCGTTCGATAATCGCCTGAGCAAGGAACTGGCAGATGGCCAGAAGACCTTCTTTCTACACGGTGAAGAAGGGCTGCTGGCCGAGGCGGATGCTTCGGGCACGGTGGTCCGTAGCTATGGCTGGAATCCGGACGGGCTGTACTCGACCGACCCGATGTTCCAGCACACCGGCGGTCAGTACTACTACTATCACAACGACCACATGGGAACACCGTGGCGCGTCACCAATCGCGCTGGCGCGGTAGTGTGGTCAGCGACCGACTACACCGCCTATGGCACTGCAAAGCTGGCCAGTGGCGCACAAATCGAACAGCCGTGGCGATTCCCAGGTCAGTACCTCGATACGGAAAGCGGCCTGCACTACAACCTGCGACGCTACTACGACGCCGACACTGGTCGCTATGTCAGCGAGGACCCGCTGCGATTTGACTCTGCGATCAACTTCTATCCTTACGCAAAAAACTCGCCTAGCAATCTGATCGACCCGACGGGTGAGGTCGCGTTCCTTATTCCCTTGGTCGGAAACTATTTGCGCTGCGTTCTTGGGTGTATGGCATGGAGTGCGTTGGGTGATTTGGTGCAAGGTGAGTGCATCAGTCTGGATGCGCTCCCCGACTGCGCCAAGGACTGCATCCTCGGGATGCTGCCTATTCCGAAGCCATGTAAGTTCCGCGGCATGTTGAATGGCGTGTTAGCCGGTGGTTCGGCGCTAAGTGGTACCGGGCTGGTCGATGGGGCGGGCAGTGGTCTAGCTGACATGACCAACAGCTTTCCCGGAAGCACTCTGGTGATGACACCAGATGGGCACAAGCGTATCGATGAAGTCCGTCCCGGCGATGAGGTAGTGGCATACGCGGAGTGGCTGGATGTGTCTCGTCCGGAAAAGGTGACGGACGTGATTGTTTCGCACCGACAACAAACACTCGTCACAGTGACGCTACAGAACGGGAATAGTGTCGTAGTAACGGGCGGACACCCGATGCATACCCCTGAGGGTTGGCGTGCAGCACAACTATTGCTGGCCGGCGGGCGATTGAATATCAGAGGTAATGACGGGGATCTAGCAGCAGTAGTCATCGCCAAAGTGGAGAGTAGAACGGATGTGATTCCGGCCTATAATCTGGAGGTGGCGAACTCGCACACATTCTTCGTGGGCGAGGATGGAATCCTTACACATAATTGCCCCAAGAGAAAATACACGCCCAAACAGCACAGATCGGCATGGGAGAAGAAGAACGGCAAACCGTGGCCAAAAACAGAAGATGGAAAAAACTATCATGGCCATCACGAGCCACCACTCGCCGAAGGCGGGCAAGATATCTTAGGAGAAGTCAATCCGATGCACCCCAATGATCATAAGGCATTACATCAGCAAAGAGGTGATTTTAAGAAGTGGGGCGCCAGATGAGCTCAGAGAATCACATGAATGGCCTTGCTGATAAATATGGCGTTAAGAACATTAGCTTTCTCGACAGTATTCCAGATGATGAGGAGCGGGCACTTCTGTATAAGATGCTTGATGAGGCGCGCGAGTACCTGTCAGGGTTCGACTGGTGTTCTTACATAAAATCAGTTTATTTTGGCTGTGGAATTGGCGGAATATTTTCTGTTTTTATGTTTGATATCGCCAATAAAGCGAGTAATTCAGATAACTTGCTCTGGGTTGTTGTTGGCGATATCCCCCCAGCATACTTGGTGGTCGCCGATGGCCCGTCATGTGCAGACGAGGCTCTGAAAGCCTATGTAGATATAATGCAGGAATGGGTTAACTCGGTGAACATGAATCTATCAGTAGACGATAAATTTCCAGTCGATGCCCCTGCGACTGTTGAATATGCGGGAATGCTAGGTAGCCGACTTGACTACATTAGAGAAAACTTCATATAGGTTTATATCTCCGCCGCCTAAATTTTCCCCGTTTATTGGAGTGAAGAAGTAGTCGTTTCTTACTTTGCTTTGGTTGCGAGATCCTCGGCCTTTAAACGAACTGGGAAACTCGATTCGAAGCTATTATTGATTATGTCGGTATGCGATCGATGCGATATGAGCTGAGCGAAAGGTTGAGTTCGGGGCATGCTTATCAGTTATGACTGGCTTGCGGCCACGCCTCTTTGCTCATGAGTTTCTCCCGAGGAGATGTATGAATGTACTTAAGGTTTGTGCGGCGTTGGGCGTTGTCGTTGCGGCAACCGCTCTTTGGAAGTCCTATGTTTCGACTGGCGAACTCAACGAGATGGGAAGCCGACTGATCGAGAAGGTTAAAGGTAGCGACTCCACTGGATTTGCGTCCATCCCGACGCCGGATGGTGTTTCATCTCGCGGCATCGTCATCTTCGCTCCACGGAACTGCCCTTCGGATGCTGCTCGGCGCACCGAGGTGTTGGTCCAGCACTTGTCGTCAAAGGGGATTCGTTATTCCCGGACCGATTCTGCCAACTACGACAACCTGGCGTCGGCAGAAGAGGCCTCTCGTGTTATGTCGGTGATGAATGGCCCCATCCCAGTGGTCTACGTCAACGGGAAAGCCAAGGCGAATCCTACGCCGGAAGAAGTTGAGGCCGAGCATTCGCGTTCAAGCAAGGGTTGAGTCGGGGTAGGGCGGTAAGGGGTAGTGAAGCGCTGGTGGTGGAATGCCCGGCTGCGGATGGGCACGGGGTATCGGGGAATTCAGAAGGCGTCCTGGGAAGGGCGTACAGGGGTGATGGAATGGTTCGGGGCATAGGGAAGTACATCAAATCGGGCTTGGCCACGTTGGCGCTGCTTGGGATCTTTGTTGGGCCGTTGGCTGCGCAGGAGTCGGTTTGCGCGCGCGTCAAGATCGAGATCAAGCAGGAACTGACGCTGGAGCGCCAGGCGTTCGACGCCGAGATGCGCATCACCAATTCGCTGCCCGCCATACCGTTGACCCATGTCAGCGTGGACGTGAAGGTCACCGACGAGAACGGAGTGCCGGTCACCATTACGACCGACCCGAACGATCTGACCGCCAAGTTCTTTATCCGCCAGACCAAGGACGACACCAGCGGCAGCGGCCAGGTGCCTGCGTCATCGACGGCAGTGCTGAACTGGATGCTGATTCCCGCACCTGGTTCCGCCGGCGAGACGCCATTCGGCAAGCGCTATCTGGTGGGCGCCACGTTGCGCTACCAGTTCGGCACCGAAACCCACACGATGGAGTTGAACCCCGACAGCATCCTGGTCAAGCCGATGCCCTCGTTGACGCTGGACTACTTCCTGACCCGCGACATCATTGCCGACGATCCCTTTACTACCGAAATCGAGGCACCGGAACCCTATACGCTAGGTGTGCGCGTCAAGAACAGCGGCCTGGCCGCGGCCAACAAGCTGAAGATCGATTCGGCGCAGCCGCGCATCGTCGAGAACCTGCAGGGATTGCCGATCAACTTTGTGATCCTGGGCAGTTATGTGCAGGACATGCCGGCGACCAACTCGCTGCTGATCGACTTCGGCAATATCGCCCCCAACAGCAGCAAGATGGGCCGCTGGCAGATGGAGAGCAACCTCGCCGGCACCTTCGTCGATTTCAGCGCCACGTTCACCCATTCGGACGAACTGGGCGGGTCGCTGACTTCGCTGTTGCAGGGTACCAACGCGCATCTGCTGGTCCGTGATGTGCGCGTAGACTTGCCCGGCCGCGATATCGTACGCGACTTCCTGGCGGTGGATGGCGGGCTTTACAAGGTCTACGAATCCGACGGCGTCGACAGCGCGGTCACCGACCGCTCGGCTGAGGCGCAACTGGCGGTGGCCGGTAGTGCCTACCAATTGGTCATGCCGGCAACCCAAGGCTTCTTCTACGTCCGCAAGGCCGACCCGCACCGGGGCCAGATGGCCCTGTCCACCGTGGTGCGTGCCGACGCCAAGCAGATGGCGCCGGAGAATGTGTGGCTGTCCAAGACCAAGAACCGCGACACCCAGCAGTGGGACTACTGGTTCAACGTGTTCGACGTCAATTCGCCCGGTGGTTACCAGGTAGCGTTCAAGCCGCTGGATCAGGACCCCAGGCCACCGGTGCTGCAGTTCATTCCCGACCGCGTGGTCAAGGAAAATGAGCAGGTGTCGTTCCTGGTGGAAGCGTCCAGTCCCATGGGCAAGAGCGTCACGCTCTCGGCCAGCCCACTGCCTGCCGGCGCGACTTTCCAGGACCAGCGCGATGGCACCGCGGTGTTCGACTGGACGCCTGAGGAAGGGCAGGCGGGCAGCTATGTGATCAATTACGTAGCCAGCGACGGTAGCCTGAGCGGCACCCGATCGGCCAAGATCCGGGTGGAATCGATTGCGCCGCCGGCCGGTCCGGCCATCCCGCAGGTTGTCGCCCCGCTTTCGGGCGCACAGGTCGCCAGCCAGAAGCCGGCGCTGCAGGTGTTGACGGGCGAGGCCAGCAACGATCCTACCCAGTCGGTGCACTTCCAGATCTACGGCGACGTGGGCATGTCGGAACTGGTTGGCGAAGCGACCGTGCCCAAGAACCCGACCGCCGGACAGCCGACGCAGTGGCAGCCGGAGTCCGATCTTGACGACAACCGCCGCTACCACTGGCGCGCTCGTGCCATCGGTGCCGGTGGCGTCAACAGCGAATGGGTAAGCAGTACCTTCTTCGTCAACCTGTTCAACGACCCGCCGGGCAGCTTCAACTTGACATCGCCGCAAGCCGGGGCGGACGTGGCGACACTAACCCCGCAACTGTCGGCGACCAATGCCGTGGACCCGGATGGAGACGAAGTCACCTACGGCTTCGAGGTCTATACCGACACCGCGCTGACGCAGTTGCACGACAGCGTCAGCGGGCTGACCGGCGGCGAGAGCGGTTCCACGCAGTGGACGGTTGCTATCCCGCTTAGCAACCACGCCACCTACTATTGGCGCGCTATCGCCACAGATACGCATGGGGCCAGGACGCTGACGCCGGCGCGCAGCTTCCGCGTGTTCACCGGCAACCAGGCCCCGACTGCCCCGACCATTGCCAGCCCATTGCCAGGTTCGCGGGTGACCACTGAAGGCACGGCGACCTTGCAAGTCAACAACGCTGTTGACGCGGACGGCGACGCGGTGACCTACGACTTCGAAATCGATGTGGTCAATACCTTCGACTCATCTGCGCGTCAGGCATCGCCTTCGTTGCCTGAGGGGGCCGGTGGCGTCACCAGTTGGCAGGCGGTGGGGCTGGTAGAGAATCAGCACTACTACTGGCGGGTGAAAGCCAGCGATGGACACAGCCAGAGCGAGTGGGTGCAGGGTGACTTCATCCTGGATGCCCAAAACGAAGCGCCATCGGTGCCAACCCTGGCCAACCCCGGCGACCGTGCCTGGGTCAACACATTGCATCCCACCTTTACGGTCCATCCGTCCCAGGATCCGGAGGAGGACGCGCTGCTGTACGCGTTCGAGGTGTATACCGATGCGGGTATGTCCTCGCGTGTGGCCACCGGCACCAGCAGCACGCCGTCCTGGCAGTCCACCACCGCGCTGACCGACAAGACCACGCACTACTGGCGCGCCCGTGCCCGGGACGTACGCGGTGCAGCCAGCGAATGGACGCCGCTGTCCACGCTGTTCATCAGCACCGACAGCTACGTGCCACCGACCATCGCCGTCACCAGTCCGGCGACGCTGACTGATGCCAGTTCGCGCATGGCGACGATTGCCTGGAACGGCACCGATCCCAACATCGAACCGAAGATCGCCCTTTACTACGATCAGACCGGCAGCGGCTTCGCCGGTATCCGTATCGTCGACGGTCTGACTCAGGACGCCGGTACCCACAGCGGCAGCTACACCTGGAACATGTCGGGGCTGTCGTCTGGCGTGTATTACGTCTACGGCGTCATCTACGACGACAAGGGACTGTCACGCGCGTATGCGCCCGGTTCGCTGGTGATTCCGGCCAGTCCGCAGCTGGGAGGCATCCGGGTCACGGCACCGAGCGACATCCGTATCAACGAAACGCTGGGACTGGCGATGTTCACCGTCACGCTGACCCGTGCCCCAACGCATGAGGTCAAGGTGCCATTGAGTTCGAGCGACACCTCGGAAGCTACCGTGCAGCCGCAGCAGCTGACCTTCACACCGCAGAATTGGTGGTTGCCGCAGATCGCGCAAATCTCTGCGGTGAAAGACAACGTGCGCGATGGCGACCAGCCGTTCGAGATCACCGTGGGCCGCGCCAGCAGTCAAGACCCGCAGTACATGGGCGCCCTGGGCCAGAGCGTCCGCGGTACCACGGTGGATAACGGCGTCCATACCTCGACCGACAACCTCAGTGTTTCCGGATATCAGCGAGTATCGAAGACCTATATCCCTCTGCTGGGCCGCTGGACCTATCGCTATCGGATATCCATCAGCAACGACGGGCCCAAGGTGAACACCGTGACGGCCACGGTTTCGGCGGCACCGGGATTCAACGTGGTCAGCGGCACGTTGCTATTCGGCGCCATCGGCCAGAACGAATCGGCCAATAGTTTGAACGAAATCATCCTGACCTCCACCACTGATATTGGCGAGCAGGATCCTGATTTGACCTGGTCGCTGAAGGCACTGTGATGAGCACGTTAGGCATGAACAGACAACGCGGCTTTACCTTGATGGAGTTGCTGGTGGTGGTGGTCATCATCGGCCTGCTAGTGGCATTGGTGGCGCCCCGGTACTTCCAGCAGATTGGCAAGTCCGAGCGCACCGCCGCCGCCAATCAGATCGACGCCTTGCGCAAGGCCATCGACACCTACCGGATGGATGTGGGTCATTTCCCGCGTCCCGAGATTGGACTCAGCGCGCTGGTCACCAAGCCCGATGCCGAACCCCGTTGGAACGGGCCGTACCTGCAGAAAGCCGTACCGGCCGATCCGTGGGGAAATGCCTATATCTACCGTATCCCCGGGAACACGGCGGACTACGATGTCATCTCCTACGGCAAGGATGGCCGGCCGGGCGGGGATGGCGAGGATGCCGACATCGGAGTGGATGGGTAGCGATGAAGCACCGGATATTGGTGTCCGTGGGAACGGGCACCGCATGGCTGGAGATCGACGCCGATACGGCTGAGGCGGCGGAACTGCAAGCCGCCCGCCGCGGCGCGCGGGTACTGCGGGTGGAATCTGGCCACGATGTCGCGTTGAAGTCGCCGGTCCGTTATTCGCAGACGGTCTTTCTGCAGGAAGCGTTGACGCTGCTTCGCGCCGGCCTCAACGTGGTGGAGGTGCTGGAAACCCTTCATCGCAAGGAAAGCAATCCCGGCTTCCGCGATGTGCTGGCTCGCATGCTGGCGCGGCTGCGCGAGGGCGCCAGCTTTTCGGCGGCGATGGCCGATGAAGCCGAGCTATTCCCCCCGGTGCTGGTTGCCGGCGTGGCCGCCAGTGAAACGGCCGGCGGACTGGCCGCCACGCTGGAGCGCTATCTTGAGTACGACGCCCGCATCGGCCAGATCAAGCGCAAGGTGACAGCCAGTGCGATCTACCCGTTGCTGCTGCTAATCGTGGGGGGCGGCGTCATTCTGTTTCTGGTGGCGTACGTGGTGCCGAAGTTCTCCGCGATTCTGGATGGGTCCGGTCGGCAGGTGGGAGTGGGCACGCGGGTGTTGCTGCGGTGCGGCCAGTTCATCAATGAATACCCGTGGGCGCTGGTGCTGGCATTGGCCGCGATGGTCGCTGGCGGGGCTTGGCTGATTCTGCATTCCCAGGGGCGCGCCGTCTTGTTGCGGGCGGCCGCGCGGGTGCCGGTGCTCTCGGACATCCTGTGCGCCTTGGGGTTATCGCGGTTCTACCGGACGTTGTCGCTGTTGCTCGATAGCGGCATTCCGTTGCTGCCAGCGCTGGACATGGTGCGTGGAGTGTTGAATCCGTTGCAGGCCGCCGAAGTTTCGGCAGCGATGCTGCGCCTGCGCTCCGGGCAGATGCTCAGCGAATCGCTGGCCGGCACCAGCATGGTGCCGCCCATCGCCGAAAGCCTGTTGCGCGTGGGCGAACGCAGCGGTGCATTGGCAGCGATGAGCGACAAGCTGGCCGACTTCCTGGACGCCGACCTGGACCGCAAGGTGGAGACGTTCTCACGCTTGTTCGAGCCGTTGTTGATGACGCTTATCGGCGTGGTCATCGGCGCCATCGTCGTGCTGATGTACGCGCCCATCTTCGATCTGGTGGGCAACGTCGGCTGATGGATACGCTAGAGCAGACCTTGGAACTGACTGCGCAGCAGGTACGTGAGGCGCGCTTGCGCTCGGTGGCGGGCGACACCAGCTGGATGGCGCTGGTGCAGCAGGAACAGGCGCTGGCGGCGAAGGACTTCGTGGCCGCGTTGTCGCGCTTGTCCGGTATTCCGGCCATCGGTTCTGAGGCCTTGTTTGCCGCAACTCCGGACTTCGACCTGCTGAGCTATGTGGAATGCGCGCGCCGTGGCTGCATTGCGCTGCGCGAAGCCGACGACCGCCTGCTGCTGGTGCTGGCCGACCCGTACTCACGCGACACCGTCGATTTGGCGCGCTCTGCCATCCGCCGGCCCTACCAGGCCAAGCTGGCCCATCTGGACGACATCCAGTTGCTGCTGGCCAGCGCCGAGCAGGCGGTGAGGGCGACCGAACAGCAACTCGGCGACAACGCAACCGACGTCGACGGCACGGATGGCGAAGTCATCTCGCTGGAGACGATCGAATCGGACTCCAACCCGGTCATCCGGGCCGTCAGCGCCATCCTGTACGATGCATTGAAGCAGCGCGCCTCGGATATTCACCTGAAATCCACGCCGTCGGGGATGAGCGTGAAGTTCCGCCTGGACGGCGTGCTGGTCGCCATTTCCGAGATCTCGGGCGTCGATATGGCGCAGCGTTTGATCTCCCGCATCAAAGTGATTTCGATGCTGGACATTGCCGAGCGGCGCGTCCCGCAGGACGGCCGCTTCCGGGTGCGCACGGCCAAGGGGCAAGTCGACTTCCGCGTGTCCATCATGCCCAGCATCCACGGCGAGGATGCGGTACTGCGACTGCTGGACCGCAGTTCCCTGACCGGCAGCCGCGAGAACCTGCTCCAGTTGGCGGACCTCTCGCTGGACGATGGCGCCGTCACCACCTTGCGCCGGTTGGTGGCCCAACCCTACGGCATGATCCTGGTGACCGGTCCCACCGGCTCCGGCAAGACCACGACGCTCTACGCGGCGATCCAGGAAATCAACCACGGCCATGAGAACATCATCACCATCGAAGACCCGGTCGAGTACCAGCTCCCCGGCGTCTTGCAGATTCCGGTCAACGAGAAGAAAGGGCTGACGTTCGCTCGCGGATTGCGCTCCATCTTGCGCCACGATCCCGACAAGATCATGGTCGGCGAGGTGCGCGACGAAGAGACCGCGCAGATCTCGGTGCAGGCCGCGCTCACCGGCCATCTGGTGCTGACCACGGTACATGCCAACAATGTCTTCGATGTCGTCGGGCGCCTGCTGCACATGGGAGTGGACTCCTACAGCCTGGCGTCGGCGCTGGTTGGCGTATGGGCGCAACGGCTGCTGCGCCTGAACTGTCCGGAGTGCGCCCGCCCGTACCGGCCCGACGACGAACTACTGGCCCTCTCGGGCCTGACCGCCGAAGACATCGCAGGGCGGGACCTGCGCGCCGGCGTCGGCTGTTCCCACTGCCGTGGCACCGGCTACAAGGGGCGGCGGGCGGTGGCGGAGTACCTGACCATGAACGACAGGCTTCGAGAACTGGTGACCACCAAGGCGCCGGTCAGCAGTCTGCGTGCGGAGGCGGCCCGCCAGGGTGGACCCAGCCTGAGGTCGGCCGCCCTGGCGTTGTTTTTCAGCGGCCAGACCACGCTGGCCGAGATCAACCGCGTCACCTTTGCCGACTAGCGAAATGAAGTCCTGCCTGCTCTATCTCACCTCTCAGTCCTGGTTTGCGTTGGCGCGTGGCAGCCAGGACGCCCATGCGTCCGGCGCGCTCATTCCGGAAAGCGCTCAAACCCTGGCGCCCGTGGCGCAGTGGCTGCAATCGCAGGCAGCCGGAAAGACTCGCGTGGACGTTCTGATATCGGCAGCGACCGCGGGTTTCCTGACGTTGCCCTGGCTGTCCACCGCCAACACCGGTGCCGCCATCAGGAAACGGGTGCTGCACGCCTGGGAGAAGAACGGGCTGGACGGCACTGCCCACGACATCCGGATCCAATGGCCTCGTTATGGCGAGCCAATCGTCGCGGTCGCCTACCCATCGGCGTGGCTGCGGTCGGTCGAAGATCTGCTGGCAACGGCAGGCGCAACGATTGGCACGGTCACCTGCAGCGCGGTGGCCATTGCCGAACGCTACGCAGCGCGGATGCCGCGCGGGACATCGCTGTTGGTCATCGAGGAAGAGGACGCGGTGGTGGGCCTGCACCTGCAGGACGGCACGCTCACCGACGTCGAGGTGCTGTCGCCGCAAGGCGAGGGCCTGGACGAGGTGCCTGTTTGGTTGCACCGCAAACAGATGGACTTTCCTGATGCCGGGCAGGTGCGTTGGTTCCTGCCCAGCCAGTTCCATCGATCCGAGCACGCGACGGCGCTGCTGGCGCTTCCCGATTCCCCTCACCCCTACGGCGTGGCCCTGCTGGGAGCCGTGGCATGAGCTGGGCAGGGGGCAGCGGTCTGCACTTCCGGCCACCCAAGCGGGGGAAACGGCTGGTATGGGCCGCCGCCGCACTGGCCGTGTCGGCGGCCCTGGTATGGGGACAGCGTTCGGTCGATAACAGCATCCAACGACAACAGGCCGCTGCGCGACCTTCGCCTGTTCCTGCGGCCGCTCCCGGGCCTGCTCGAAAGTCCCCGCGCGAACCGAGTCTCAATGAGGCCGGACTCGCGCAGATGATCCAGCAACTGGCGTTGATCAATCGGGATTGGAACGGCCTGCTGGCAAGCCTGGTGCCGGCCGATGCCGATATCCGCTTGCTGACGCTGGACGTCGACCCTGTCACCGGCAGTGTGCGGGTATCCGCCAGTGCCGCGACCGCTGCGCAGGCCAACGACTACACCGCACTGTTGCAGCAGCGCGGACAGTTGCGGCAGGTCAAGCTGATGGCGCTCGATGGCCAACCGCAACAGACGATCTTCGAGGTGAGTGCACAGTGGGCGCCATAGACTTCCGCCGCCTGACATGGGCCGTGAATCGCTGGTTCCTGATGCGAGGGAAGCTGGCCTGGCTGATCAGCGCCGTGTGGCTGGTATTGACGACCCAGGTGCTGCTGTTGGCGATGTCGTTGTTGCGGCTTGCGTCGATTGACCAGGAACAAGGGGTCGCGGCCATCGTTGCTGCCGTTGACGTCGCGCCGCCAACCGACGAGCCATTTCCCGCGTTCTCGGAGCGATTTGCGCTGACCGCACAAGCGTTGTCAAAGCTGAAAGCCGGAGAGATCGCCCCGGGCAAGATCAAGTTTGCGTATGACCCGATTCAGGACAGCCGTGTGATTCGCCAGACGGCCACTGTTGCAATGAACGCCAACTGGCAGGAGCTTGGGCCGATGCTGGATAGCGCGCAGGCCATCGGCCGCACCGCCTATCTGTCCCGGCTGCGCTTGGCGCGCGAGGATGCAGGCCAATCCGAGCTGAAAGCCGAAATCCAGGTCACTATCGCCTATCGCGACGTTGAAGAGGCGGGGGCGCAATGAAGGGAGCCACGCGCGCCAAGCTCTATGCGCTGGCGGTGATCTCGCTGGTCACCGCGCTATGGCTGCGGCCGGCTCCCTCCGAACCGAATGCGGAGACTGTGTCGGTGGTGGCTGCGGTTAATCGTCCCCAGCCGGTGGCGCCAGTGTTGCCGTCATTGGTCGAACGCGGCGGACAAGCCATGCCGCGCGACCTGTTTACCGCGCCCGCACCGCCACCCCCGCCTGCTGTTGTGGAGGCGCCGTCCGCGCCGCCGCCACCGCCGGCGGAAGTCCTCATCCTGGGCTGGATGCTCACCGATGCGGTGCCCTATGTCTTCGTCGAATGGGAGAAGGAGAGCTACACCTTGCAACCGAACGAGGTGGTGGCCGATCTCTACCGCTTCGAAGGAATCTCTGAAGGATTCGCCCAGTTCACCTTCCTGCTGGATGGCACCACCCGCCAGTACCCGGTGAGCAGCGTCACGATGTCTGAATAGGAATGATGTTCGATGTACAGCAAGGTTAGCCCCGGAACACTGACGCGCCGCATTGCGCTATTCGCACTGCTGACCATTCTGGCCGCCTGTGCCTCGCAGGGCCATTACCGGGCGGCCGACAAGCTGTTCGAAGCCGGCGACTACGTCAATGCCGTCCAACGATACCAAGCGGCATCGGAAGGTTCGCCGGACAACATCCGATACCGGCAGCACTACTTGCGCAAGCGCGGCGAAGCCTTGTCTGCACTAGCAACGCAAGCAGAGCAGCACTTGGCCGCTGGCGACCTGGCCAAGGCCGAAGGGGCCTACCAGGCCGCACAGCAGATCGATCCCGGCAATCCCTTGATCCAGGACCGGAAGACCGCATTGAACATGCGGCGTCGCCATGATGAGCAGGCGACGAAGATCGACGAGATGATCGGCGCGGGCAACTTCGCCGAAGCGCAGCGAATGGCTTCGCTGGTGTTGACAGAGGACCCGCGCCACCCGCGGGCGCTCAATTCGATGGAGCGCATTCGCGCCGCGACCTTCCAGCGCAAACTCGACGAAGGACTGGATGATCGCTTCCGCAAGCCGGTGACCTTGGAGTTCAAGGACGTGCCGGCCAAAGTGGTGTTCGAGGTGCTGTCCAAGGCATCCGGCATCAACTTTGTCTACGACCAGGAGATCCGGCCTGACCTGAAGGTCTCGGTGTTCCTGCGCGAGACGCCGCTGGACGAAGCCATACGGATGATCGGGCTTTCCACGCAGTTGGAAACCCGGATACTGAATGCCAACTCGATGCTGGTGTACCCCAGCACGCCGCAGAAGATCAGCGACTACCGCCAGCTCAGCGTGCGCAGCTTCTTTCTTTCCAACGGCGATGCCAAAGCCGTGGCCGAGAGCCTGAAGTCCATCCTGAAGACCGAAAGCATCGTAGTGGACGAGAAGTTGAACATGATCGTCATGCGCGACAGCCCCGAGGCGATCGGGCTTGCCGAAAAGCTGGTAGCGCTGCATGACATCGGCGACCCGGAAGTCATGCTGGACGTGGAGATTCTTGAGGTGAAGCGGACCGCGCTGCTGGACGCGGGCTTGAACCTTCCCAAGGAGATTGGCCTGTCCATCAAAGGTGCCGACCAGTCTGGCGATTGGCTCAACGTCGATCAGCTCAGGGCGCTCAACTCCAGCAGCGTGCTGGCCAACATTCCCAATGCCAGCATCCGCCTGACCGATGACCGCTCCGATGCAAAGATCCTCGCCAATCCCAAGATCCGGGTTCAAAGCCGGCAGAAGGCCAAGATCCTGATTGGCGACAAGGTCCCGGTGATTACCTCCACCTCGACCTCGACGGGGTTTGTGTCGGAAACGGTCAACTATGTCGACGTCGGCCTGAAGCTGGAAGTCGAACCCAATGTATTCGCTTCGGACGAAGTGTCCATCAAAATCAACCTTGAGGTCAGCAGCCTGGTACGGGAAATCACCACCCAGTCCGGAACGCTGTCCTATCAGATTGGCACGCGCAATGCCGAAACCACGCTCAGGCTTCGCGACGGCGAGACGCAGGTGCTGGCCGGCCTGATCAACAAGGAGGATCGCAAGACGGCAAGCGGGTTGCCCTGGATATCCCGCTTTCCGGTACTGAGCCGCATCTTTGGTACGCGCAAGTCCGATCAGCAGGATACCGAGATCGTGCTGTCGATCACGCCACGCCTGGTCCGTGGCATCGCACGCCCAGGGCTGGGCGAGCTGCAGTTTGAGAGCGGCACCGCCACTCGCTTGGGCGGCGTATCGGATATGCGGCCGGCCGAGCTGCCGCAAGCCTCCGAGAGCGCGGCGCCTGCCTCTGGCGTGGCTGCAGACGTGGCCGCCGATGTGCCGGTAGTCAGTCCGGTCATCACGCCCATCGCCGAGCCGAACGTCAGCCAGACGCCCTTGCCTGCATCGTCGCAGGTGGTTCTGGGCTGGCAGCTTCCTGCCGAAGTCAAAGCGGGAGAACAGTTCACCGCGCTACTCAATATCAGCTCGACGCAGCCGATCGACCAGGTGCCGGTAATGCTCGGTTTCGATCCGCAGATACTGCAGGTGGTCAGCGTGGAGGAGGGGCAGTACATGAACCAGGGCGGGGGGCAGAGCAGTCTGACCAAGCAGGTCAACCTGAGCGATGGCAAGATCGTCGCGGCCGTCGTCCGGCAGGGCAGTGCGGTGTCTGGGCAAGGTACTTTGTTGCAGGTGACGTTCAAAGCGCTGGCAGCTTCGTCCAAGACCGACTTGGAGATCCTCTCGGCGCAAACCAACCCAGCCACCGGACAGGTACGCACGTCGACTGGCAGCCTGAGTATCCGATGAGAGCCAACGCGTCCCGTGGCTTCAGCTTCATTGAACTGTTGGCCAGCCTGGCCATCATCGCCACGTTGCTGGCCATTGCCGTTCCGGTGGCCCAAAGCGTCGTCAAGCGTAAGCAGGAGGCTGAACTACGATTGGCCTTGGGCCAGATCCGTGGCGCTATCGATCAGTACAAGCGTGCCGTCGATGCCGGCCGGATCGCCACCAAGAGCGGGGCGACGGGGTATCCCCCCGATCTTGCCGTACTGGCGTCCGGTGTGGACGATGTCAGCAGTCCGTCTGGGGCAAAAATCTATTTCCTGCGCAGGGTGCCGGCCGATCCTTTTTCCGAAAGCAAAACCTCCGCCCCGGAGGAGACCTGGGGATTGAGGAGCTACGCCAGTCCACCTGACGATCCGCAGGCAGGGGAGGACGTCTTCGACGTCTACAGCACCTCAACCGAAAATGGACTGAACGATGTGCCCTACCGTGAATGGTGAGTCGACGTGAGCCGCCGGATGTCTCGGGGCTTCAGCCTCATCGAGCTGATCGTGGTCGTTGCGATCATCGCGCTGCTGCTGGTGGTGGCCCTGCCGCGCTACCAATCGTCGCTTGACCGGGCCGAGTTCGTTGCGTTGTCGTCCAGCTTACGGACCATGCGCGAGAGCATTGACCGATTTCATGAGGACAAGGGGCGCTACCCACAGAACCTCGAAGAGCTGGTGGAGGAAAAGTACCTTCGCGAGATCCCGCTGGATCCGATTACCGACAGCAAGACGACCTGGCTGCCAATGGAAGACACAAGCGAGGGTAGGGGAGGGATGAGCGACGTGCGCAGTGGCGCCAAAGGCGTCGCCCTGAATGGCGTGTCATACACCAACTTGGCGCCATGAACCGTCAGCAAGGCTATGCTTATCTCTACGTACTGTTTTTGATTGCCCTGCTTTCAATCAGCGTGACGGCGGTGGCTACGGTGCAGTTCTATGAGACGCGACGACAGGAGGAGCAGGAGCTTTTACGGATCGGCCGAGAGGTCCGAGCGGCACTTCTCAGCTATCGCATGGCGGGCCCGGAGCGTGCGTTTCCGCGTTCCATGCAGGATCTTCTGTTGGACCAACGGGGGCCTGTCATCAGACGCCATCTGCGCCGCAACTATGTCGATCCGATCACGCGCCAGCAGGAATGGGGACTCGTTACCCAGGGCGACCAGATCGTCGGCGTGTACTCGCTATCGCTGAAAGAACCGCTGAAGCAGGCCGGGTTCGACCCGGAAGAAGCGGAGTTCGAAAGCGCCAGCCACTATTCGGACTGGAAGTTCCTGGCGGTGACGGTCGATCAACCTTCCGTGCAGGGCCGTTAAAGGGAGCTGCAGGTGTTGCTGTGGCCGGGGCCTTCCAGCCGCTTCTGATCCTGGGCGATGTGCGTACTGATTAGGCTCTGCAATCGACCGGCGTCACCAATCCAGTACAAGGCGGTTCGGCCGCCCGGCTTCCGCGAGAGCTGTTTCTGAATCTGCGGCAGCAGAGCGGGAGAGCTCGCCAACACAATCAGCCGCTTGCCCGGTTTACGGGCTTGGGATTGGATGGACTTCAACACCGGGTTGAACTCCGCTGACAGCGCCAGTACCTGACCTTCATTGGCCAACAGCGCCGAGGATACATCTGCATCGCTCAGCCGACTGACTTCTGCCGCCCGGGCGGGCGCATGCAACTGGGACCACGACGCCAGACCGCCATCTATCACTTGGAACTGCGTGAGCCCGTAGCGCGCCAGGCGCTCGCAAAGCAGTTGCGCGTCCTGCGGCAGTTTGCCGCCATCGTAAACGACGGCCTTCTTGGAACCCTGGTTCATCAGCGCCGTCATCGGTTGGTTGTCGGCCCCAGGAATATGGAAGGCGGCGTACTGATCCCGCGGGCGAAGATCGATTACCCGGGCATCCTTGCTGGCAGTTGCTGCGTCCACCAGACAGGTTCTGGCAACGGCCGAATCCGACGTCAACACGGGCTTCGCCAGGGGAACTGGCGCCGCCGCCCCCAGCATGCAAACCGGAAGCGCTGTACCCGCACGAGCAGTCGTGGAATCGGATTGGGCCGAAGCATGGCCAGTTGCCATGATCGCAAGCCCCAACAACCATCGAATGTTTGAAGCCATCCCTGTTGCCCCTAATCCCCCGTCGCTATCTCCTATGTTAAACCGATTCTTGAGAAAATGGGTTTGATGCCAGGGCTGCCGGAGCGGGCAGAACGCCCTTATCTAAAGAGACCTGGCGCGGTCCAGGCTGCGCTGGTTATCTATAGCTGACCCTCCCTAATACCCGGCGCTATCATCCACACAAAGGACGCCCAAGGGGAATGATTTGGATGAAATGAGAACAGATGCTTCCGTGACGTCGGCGGCGCGGCCTGATTCACTCACGTTCGCATGGCTGTATCAGCGCGTGCAGAGTTACGTAGTCGAAAGCCATCAGCCGAATGCATCCAAGCTGGAGAAGTGGTCCTTCTGGTTCGGCCTAGGAATGGCGGGTATCGGCCTCGGCGCCGATGCGCTCACTCGCTGGGTTCCGCCCACGGTGGTGACTCCGGTGGCGGTGGTTTGCCTCATCGCGGAGTTGGTTGGCCTCACAGTATCTGTAGGGTTGATGATCAGACGAGAACTACCGCAGTTCGTGCGACCACGAGAATCCCATGCAGTCGCGCTGGATGTGGATTTCGCCAAGTGGTGGGATGTGGTTGCCGACCTGCGCCGTTTCCCACGTCGGGAGCGGGAAGCGCGGCTACGTTTCGTCACCACCCTGCGGTATAGCATGAGCGAGCGGATGGGTCTGCTGCTGGGAGGCATCCAGCGTTTGGGGATACTCCCGCTTCTGGTCGCGCTTTACCTGCAGTTCCGCAACTGGGAGTGGGGCGATTGGACCAGCGCGTTCGACGTCAATCTAGTGGCGGGACTTCTCATCTGGACAATGCTACTTCTATACGCTGGCGGTTGGTTCCTGGTCGGCTTACGTTTTCAGCTCGATGCTTATGTGAGTTTGCTGGAGAGTTCCCTAGAGGACTAACCCCTGAGTGGACGAAGCCGGGATTCCATCGGCGTCGCCAATCGTCCGAGGAGTACTTCGAAACGAACGTGAGCTCAGGCGCGCTTCCAGGAAGCGTCCGACAAGACTAGAGACCGCCGGTAGTTGGGGTCGACATCGCGGCGGAGGATTAGGGAAGGTTATCGGGGGTAGGACAGGCCGTGGCCGACCTGATGCGGACATTCGATCTTGCGGTTGGTTGCCTACCGACCAGGGGCAGCCTAAGCTGCTGGGCAATCCTCGAAGCCACGGCCCGGCGCGGCACAGGAAGAAGCAAATGCACACCGTCCGTCTTCTCGCCTTGACGGTCACTTGTCTACTGGCCCTTTCCTGTGCGGGGGCTTCGATTGCGGCGGACTACCCACAAGAAGTGCCGTTATGGCCTGAGGACTCGCAAGTCCTGCAGGACGGAATCAGAGAGCTCGCCAACGAAAAATGGGCTCTCACCCGTCCGACATTCCTGCTCTATTCCCCGCAGGTCCGTTCGACGCGGTCCGCTGTCCTCGTTTTCCCTGGAGGCGGCTACAAGGCACTGGCGATCGGCCCGAACAGCACGATCGGACCCAATGGGTCCGATGTCTGCCGGTGGCTGACAGACTCCGGGATCACTTGTATCCTGGTGAAGTACCGCGTTCCCAATACCGGCTGCAACTGGAACAAGGAAGCCAGGAGGCACGACACGCCTGAAGTGCCGATGGCATTGCAGGATGCGCAAAGGGCTATCTCTCTGGTCCGGTTCAAAGCGGCCGAATACAGCATCGATCCAGACAGGATCGGCGTCATGGGGTTTTCTGCCGGAGGCAATCTTGCGGTCCTATCCAGCACGGCATTCCACTCGCGTTCCTATGAGCCGGTTGACGAAGTTGACCAGGTCAGCAGTCGTCCCGATTTCGCAATCCCGGTTTATCCGGGGCACATGACGATGGAACACAAGAACAAAACGCCCAGAGCCATCGCAGCCCAGGAACTCAACACCGACATCGTCATTTCAAAGGATGTGCCTCCGACGCTGCTGATACACGCCAAGGACGACCCCGTCGATCCGGTTCACTATTCTGTGGTGTATGAGCGAGAGCTGAGGAAGGCAGGCGTCGACGTGGAGCTCATCGTCTATGAAACCGGCGGGCATGCCTTCGGGGTCCGGAAGCAGGGCAAGGATGCCGACCGATGGACGGAAGACGCTCTCCGGTGGCTACGGGAGGGCAGGATTCCCTGACTCTCTGGTGCAGTGTCCCGCAAATTCCTTGATGGTTGACAACCGCGATTCTTCAGGTGCAAGCTTCGGAACAAGGAGCGTCGAAACTCCTCACAGAGCGGTACCCACCTCCGTCAAACCGGTGGGTTTTTTGTGCCTGTTTTCCACAGGCGCAACCGACGCGATGCCTGCGTCGGGAGGGCGGCTAATACAACACCCGCAAGGGGAATATGCCCGCCGGCTCTGTGCGGTTTCGAACCTCCCGACTTCCCGTCCGCCGTGGGCGGGTCACTTAATGGAATAAGGAGGCAACGATGTCGAAGCATGAATCAAACGATTTGAGCACGCCCGGCTATTTCCTGCCGGAAGACAGCCAGTTCCGGCTGAAGAAGCTACGCGATTACACGGAGTTCCTGTCCCGGCTGGCGCAGCCGCGCACGTCGGACGAGACCAACGAAAGCACGCCCGACGTGCGGGTAGGAGAGATTGCGATCTGCCTGGAGTTGCTGTCAGAGCAGGTTGACCTGGTGTTGGAAGAGCTGTCGAGGCCCGCGGAGCGGAAGGCGAGGGCGGTTAAGGCGGATGCGGATGCGGGTACGGATGCCGATGCCGATGCGGAGGAAGAGGAAGAGGAAGAGGAAGAGGACGAAGAGGACGAAGACGAGGACGAGGACGATGCGCCCGAGAAGATGCAGGAAATTTCCGTCGCGGTCGCCGAACGCTATTCCTTTGGCGTCACCCTGGCTCAGATTGATTCACTGGACCTTCTGACTCAGACCATCTCCGCGCACGGCGACGTGGTGGCCGGCAGCCACGAAGCCGAGTTCGCCGACCACACGCTGCCGCGGATAGGGCAGGCCATCTATGACGGCGTGGAAGCCGTACGCGCCATCCTGGACCAGGTGGAAGACCAACCGCTTGGGCCGTCGCGGCGTCCGCTAAACCGCGTGGGCGAAACGCGGGCTGTGTACGACACAGGGTTTGCGGGTGCGACCGCAAGGCCGGGGGCGCAGCTCGGCTTTGGTGATGATCTGAACAGGACGCTGCAGTAGGGAGCTTGTTGTGTTCCGCCGTCGGCCCGGCTTGCCCGGGCCGACGCTTCGGTTGAAACACCAATACGAGATCAAACGTAAGCCGAATGTCCGCTTCTGGCCGGACGCAAGCCCGGAAGCTCTAGTTACGCTTGCTCGTTGGCCGACATAGGTGCTCCCACAATAGCGTCATTTGAATGAAAGCTCGGCATCTAGGGTGATCGTGACTTCAAGAGTTGCGTCAGTCGGTCAGGGCGGCCGCCAATCCTGCGCAAATGCGGATAGCGCGGGCCTCCGTCATAGTCGATCTCCAGGTCGGATCGATAAGCGTCAATGCTCATCCGAAAAAAGATGGGGTTATCGGCGCTTTTCTCGATCGCGCTCAGCAGCGCTTCGCCAGAGAACGCTTCGCCATTGATCGCCTCCAGCACCGCCCCCGGGCCGATGCCCGCACGGTAAGCCGGGCCGTCCCACATGACCGACTGCACCCGTCCCCGCGTGTCGACCACCATGCCAAGGGAGTGACGCACGTCGTAGCCCCCCATTTCTGCTTCGTATTGCAGGAAGGTGGATGTGGGCTTGTCATCATAGACAAGCTCCCAGCCCGCACGATCCAGACCGCCCAGTACCAGCGGCAAGTGCGTATCGAGTCGCTCGTTGAGATGCTTCGACCAGTCAATGGGCAGAAGCCTGTGCAAGGCGGCACAGAGATCACCGAACGTATAGGTATGCGGACCTGGCCCGATGTCGGCGGAGTAGAACGCGGCAGCCAGGTCGTCCAGACCATACTGGTCGTCGGAACCCTCGCGAAGCATCATATCGAGCTCCAGCCAGAGCAGGACTCCCTCTGTGTAGTAGTCCTTACGACGCTGCCATTCCGGCCATACGGCAGCGCGGCTCGACAAGTAGACGGGGTCGTTCGTAGTGTCTCGCAGCGTCTTCCACGCTCGGCCATTCATCGCTTGGACGTTGGCCGCGTCCAATGCAAGCTTGTCCAGCGTCTCCTGGTGGCTGCGAAGGCCGCTTCTGGCCGCCAGTACTCGCCCCCAGAACTCGGTCTGACCTTCGTAGCTCCACAGCATTCCGTTGCGTATCGGTGTGTTCGGTGTGGGCGTCCATTGTCCGGTCGGCACACGGAAGCGCCCATTCCATGCATGCACATGCTCGTGGACGATCAGATCGAGGTTGTTGAGCTGGCTGGAGCGATCACGGAAGTAATCCGCAGGGAGATAGATCTCCGCAGAGTCAGCGTGCTCGACGCCTCCAGGAGGAAATGCATCGCTCAGGATCACCATGGCCTGGAACCTTCTATAGGGCGCCCGACCAAACACAGCATGGGTTTCTCGCATCATGCGCCGCATGTCGGTCACGTCTCGATTCTGGAGATCGGGTGCTTCTTCGCTGTCCGACAAGAGACTCAGCCGGAAGGCGGGCTGTCCGGGCAGGCCCAAGTCGTGAGAGTGGATGTATCTCGCGGCTATCACCGGGGCGTCCAACAACGCGTCCAGCGTCGTGGCAGCGAACCGCACTGATTCATCTGAGGTCTCTTCGGCATGCAATGAAGAAACAGTGTGCAGGCCGCTCGGGAGACGGACACCTGCCTGGATGGGGATGTTTCTCGCGTACCAGCCAGCGGGGTAGAGCAGTAGCCTTTGCCATTGCACCGCAACCAGGTCCGGACGCAGGAACGCTTCGCCTGCCCGTACTACGTACTGGAACTCGACCGTGATGTCATCAACGCCTTCAGGTACATCGACATGAAAGGCGTGCATCTCAAGCTCATCTCTCTGCCACTCCAAGCGCTGCGAGCCGGCGAACGCCACCAGTCCGGTCAAACTTGCCGCAGATATGGTGGGCGCGTGGCTGGATGCTTCCCACTCTGGATACAACAAGGTCGTTTTACCCGGCACCTGCACGGGGATGGTTTCCCGGACATAGAAAACCCTGCGCACGACATCGCGAGCGTCAACCTCGAGTCGTATCGTGCCGTCGAACCTCCGGTCTTGCGGTGCTGCAATGTCCGGCTGCTGCAGGTCCTGCCGCGAATGACAGCTGGCCGAGGTCGGCACGCCCAACGCGGCCACTGCGCCAAGGATCAGAGCCAGCCAACTCGAGATAACGCCAAGACCTTTTTTGCTCGCCACACAATGCCTTCTGTTGCCGCGCCGAACGTCCGGTCGCAGCTAGGCTAGATCCGGTCTAGACATTTTGTCAACTATAGATAATTTGAACAAGCCTACTTGATCAAGCTACGCTGCAAGCTTCCAACACGGCTGCCGCCACGTCCCGACATGCCCAATCGTCCCAGCCCTGCCGCCTCTCTTGCGCCGCATTTCCCCGTTGCCGACGCGATAGCGGCGCTGTTTCGGCCTCACGTTGAAGTGGTCGTCCATGACCTTCTAACGATGAAGATCGCCCATATCGCCAATCCAATCTCCAAGCGCAAAGTGGGCGATAGTTCCAGCGGTGATCGCTTTCCGGATGAGGCACTGGTGCAGCATGTGATCGGTCCCTATCGCAAGACCAACACCGATGGCCGCAACATGCGGTGCATCACGGCGGTGCTGCGCGATGAGAAAGGTAATCCACATGGCATGCTTTGTGTCAACTTCGATGTGACCATGCTGGAGCGCGTCCGGGACAGTCTCGAGACGCTGGCGTTTCTTCCCCCGTCACCCGAGCCAGAACGCTTCTTTCATGACAACTGGCGGCAAGTCCTGGAACAGATCGTCAGCAATCACGAAACAGGTTTGGGGATGTCCGCCCGAGCACTGGACGCCACTGGACGTCGTGAACTGATTGCCCGGCTGCATGAGGCCAGAATCTTGGACATCCGCAATGCTGCACCCGCAGTGGCCAGCAGGATGGGCATCTCCCGCGCCTTGCTTTACAAGTATCTAAAAGAGGTTCGAAAACTGGATTCGGCTTCGGACAACTAACCCACCTTCGGTGAGGCCAGAAACGGCTGTTGGCGCTTGACTTCGGCAATGTGCTCTTGGGATCCAAGGGGCCGCTCCTGGTCCAAGCTCAACGAGCGTCGCGCGGGAATTACTGAAGGCATATTCGCTAAGGGACTTGGTATAGATCACCCTCAATGGTTTTGGACTCGGAAGGGCGGATTTGACATGAAGGCTATCGACGAGCAAGCAGATGCCTCTGTCGAAAGCATGTGCCGGGAATCAGCACGGACGGGCGTTACCTGCGGTCCATGATCTCAGCATCCACCAACACGCATCCTGCTTCAGTCGACCTTAGTATGTAGCGCCTAAAGAGGAAGTTAGATGAAGATCTATTTGCTGACTTGTTTTGCGCTTATGGTAGCGTGTTCACAACCGCCACCGACCTCTTCGTCAAGCACTTCGATAGTTCCAAGCCCGCAATGCTCGGTTTTCGGAGACGTCGAACTGACAGAGGTGTCGGCCCCTGACCGTGCGATTTTCAACGCAGCATCCGCCGACTACTGCGCCGTCCTGGCTGGCCAGCATCCGGTACACGCCAAGCTCGATACTTCTTTCAGAAGATCCCATAACGGGTCCACGGCACGCTACATCGGTGAGGGTTATAGCTTGCTGGAAGTACGTGATGTACGGTTCATTGGCGGCGTTCCGGTAGGTGTTTTTGGCCCTGTGCTTAAGTTTGATGACCAGATATCGGAAGATGGCCTGGAAATATCACAGCTACGACTAGTTAGCACGCCGGTCCAGCACTGATTGTAGTAGCTGCTCGTGTCCATAGGGTGACCTCGAGGGCTTCGTGGTGCTTGTCATAAGTTCCTGATGGCGGCAACAGCGCGGAGGATTAGGAAGATTTATCGAGGGTAGGGGAGGTCTGTAGGCTCATCATCCACTCGATGAGCGATGCCGTCGCGTCTTGGGGCGAAAATAGCTTGAGGCATTGACGGTTCTTTTATCGAGATCCAGTGTGATACTTCTAGCTTCGGAAGTGTTTAACTCAAGCATGCGCTCGAAGATGTAAGCGCCAAGCTCTTGGTGCGGCGCCGCCATCTCCTGCAGTCGAAGGGAAACGGTGAGCAGGTGCTCTGTGAGGAAATAGCGCGATGAGTTGTTGTCGAGGAAATCGTCGTCGACTGCATCCAACAGGGATCGCACGACGTTGGCAACGATCAGGGGTGCGGCTTCCAGCATCGAGACCAGACAGTCCCCCAAATTGTTGTCAGCAACCTGCTTGAGCAGGTTGGGGCGAGCCGCTAAGTGTTCGAGCAACTCGCGGCTGGCGGCGTCCGACTTCAGAAGTCGCCGGGCGAACACCCAAGCCGCTGCTGCCACTACCTTGTCGTCGCCCGAGTCCAGCAGACGCAGCAAGTAGGGCTGGAGCCGAGCGCGGAAGTCCGCCTCCTGCCACAGCTCGGCGGTGGCATAGGCGATGCCGGTGCGGCGTTGGACCAGGAAGGGCTCATCATCCGGGTCCTTCAAGTGTTGCCCCAGCAGTTCCTGCACATCTGGTTCGTCCTCGCCCTTCAGGGCGAACCGAAGCATGAGGATCTCACCCGCGGCCTGGGCAGCAAAAGCTGTCTGCGTTGCGTACAGCGCATCCAGTAATGTGTGGGCAGTTGCCGCCGAAATCCAATGCTGGCTGTTTGCGAGGAGCACTGCGCCGGCCTTGAAGTTGCAGAGCCCGGGATAGGATTGAAACAGTTCCAGAAGGAAGCGCTGTGCGCGGTCATGATCGGCGCATACCAGCCATCTCAGGTCGTGGGCCAGGGTTCCCCAGACCTTTAGCTGTTCTTCGCGGCCGAGATGTGTCTCGAGCAGGGACAACCACGCATCCGTAAGCGGGGGTTCCTGTGAAAGGCAGGCGTGGGTCAACGCCGAGAGAATGGGATAGTTGCCGCTAGGCATGATGACGAAGCCGCCGTGGCTCCACAGGATGCTGCCCGATGGATCCTTGTCTTCGGCATCGTCTTCGGTCTGGGTGCCGTCGTCGGGATCGTCCTGCAGCCATGAGGTCAACAGATCGAACAGATCCTGTGGCAGTGGCGTATCGGCACTCACGACCGCGCCGGCGGCATACGCCGCATCCCTGCGGAACTCCACACCGTCAAAGCCCTTGTGGTTCAACTCTAATATGAGCGAATGTAGCGCGGTAGCGTCGTGCTTGCTCTCTCCGAGCGCTCGCAGCACGGCGCCGACCGCGATTTCGTTGTTGTCCGGATGCATCTGGCGGATGAGGCGGATGGCCTTGTCCGGTACGACCTTGGCGAGCTCAGCCAGTTCACGGCTAGCCTGTATTACGCCGCCACGCATGTGATGTCTTGGATGGTCCCACTGCGTCTGATCGGTGAGTTCGGCAAACAGGCTGAGAATGTCTTCCTCCGACGCCCGTTGCATGCGCGTGGCGTCCATGGGGCTGTCGATCCTGCTGAATCCGGAAATGCGGACATCAGCGTCGTCCAGGCCCGGGAATGCCCGCTCCTCCTCGGCGACATGGCGGCGGCAGGCCGCGCTCATGCGTTCCGGCGGGATGGCCCGCAGCAGGCGCAAACGATGCTGGCGCGTCCATTGCAGGCGGTGAAGACGCGTCTTTGCATCGTCATCGGGAAGGTAGATGTATCGGTTCCAGCCACGGATGGCCCGTTCCAGTTGCTGGATCTGCTCTTCGTCGAGGTGCGGCGAGACCGCACGGATGAGGCGTTTCGTGTCGCCATGTGCATCGCGATAGCTGCCAATCACCAGACGCCTGGGATTCTCGAGCAGGAACTCGAGCGCTTCAGCAGGGTACCGCGGGGCCACCCGCTGCAGGCCCAGCGCAAGCAGCCGCTGGACGGGCATCAGGTCGGACTGTCGATTGGACTGCAGGAGATCAAGGAAGTCTTCGGGATGACGTTCTGCCAGCAGTTTGATTCCGGCGATCACCGCCGAGATGAAAGGCTTCTCGCGACGCAGCTCTTCATCGTCGAGATCGGGAAATCTCATGTCGACGCTTCTGTACCCGACGACGAAATCATGAGCATCCTGCGAAAGGAGCCGGATCGACTTCAGCACCCAAGGCCAGACCGTCGCCATGAACTCTCGCGGTGCGGCTTCAGCGACTGCCCGCAGGTCGTGCAGTTCCTGCCCGTTCAATATCTCCGCGAGACGCACCGCCTCTTCAGCGGGCTGCCGCACGTCGGCGGTCTTCTGCCGCAGCCAGGCATCGAGTAACAGCGGCGCCTGACTCGGATCCGCGCCGCTGACGACGCTGAGCATGTGGTTGGCCTGCCAGCCCGAGATCTCCGTCCTGGCAAGAATCTGCCGGCATAGGGCGATGCAGTCCGCGTCCCAGGCCGGCAGTTGCTCCAGCACGAACCAGGTCAGCGGATCCTTCTCCGCACTGGCTTGCCAATGGTCCCGGATCAAGTCCAGTACACGGGATTGCCGGGAAGGCAACGCCCGCCACAGCACCGGCAGCGCGACGCGGGCATCCTCGACCGGCAGTCGCAGGATCTCCACCAGGTGGTCGTTAGCCAGCCAGTCAAACCAGCCCGGGCTTCCGGGAACCGTGGCGAGGATGCGGCGCCGGTACCAGCCGTCGTACCACTTCTCCGCGACCAGGGCCGCCTCGTTGGAGTCGGGGTCCTGCAGTTGGCCGAGGAACTCGATCAGCAGCATTTTCAGGTGGGGGCGAAGATTGGCGTGCCAGAGCCGTTCGATCTCCCGAGAATAGGTGGGGCGGTCGACTGCACGCATGTAGGCGACCGAGTGCCACAGCAGCGGTCTGATCCGCAGGCTGTGCTGGCGCGCCAGCACGGTATCGGTGAGCTGCCCGGGCGCGTCGACGAAGCTCCGTGCGCGGATGTACTCGTAGAGCGTTTGATGCCGGAAGCCGACGCGGCCACCCTCGCAGAGCAGGATGCCGGACCTCGAGAGTCGTTGTAGTTCGGGGTGGAAGGCATCGAACAGCGCCTCCGGCAACCAGAGGACTTCCCGCTCTGCCATGCGCGCAGTGATCTCGTACAGCGCCGTGCGCGAGCGCCGGCTCACGTCGGACAGGACCTCCTGTTTCCACAGCTCCCCGAGCATGTGCTGGTACCCGAGCAGCAGCTCTTCCTCGTCGGTGGTGTTGATCAGCTGCAGGAACAGGTTCAGGGTCTGGGGCGATCGCAGGTCCTCGCGGATCGAGGCATTCCATCCTTTGGCGTGAATGCCATATTTCCCGAGTGTCGCCTCGACGTTGTCCCACGTGGGCAGATCGAGCGTCATCGTCTCTGCGTCGAGATTCCGCAACCGTGTGTCGTGCCGATGCTCGAATACCCGGCAGGAGGCCACGATGTGAACGTTCTGCACGCCCGAAAGCCCGCGAATCAGGTCCATGGGCGCACGCAGGCGCGTGGAGTGCTGGACGACCAGATCCGCAAGCGCATCCAACTGGTCGATAAGGACGAGCACTTTCGTGGACTTGGCCAGCGCGACCACGCAATCGATCGGATCGGCGGGCAGGTTCAGATGATCGCCCAGCGAAGGCGTGTCGACGACGTCCTCGGACAGGTAATCCGCCTTGATCGCGAGGACAGGGATGCCGAGCGCGGCCTGCTCCCGCGCCAGCCTGGCGAGCAGCGCCGATTTGCCGCAGCCAGGCTCGCCGAGTAGGAGCGTTAACGAGGCCGGCTCTTCGGCGATTCGTTCGCAAAGCGCGTCTAGCTCGGGCCGCTCCAGCCAGTCGTCGTTGGGCAGCGTCGTCTTCCAGTCGGCCAGGTCGGCCGACGCTGCGGCAAAGCGGTTGGACACTTGGGCCGGATCCAGCGAAATGGCGTTGCGAATGAAGCCGACACCACGCTCATCCAGCGCCTGCACGATCTGGTCGCGGTCCAGCGGTCCGGGTGGAGCCCGCAGCCCGCTCTGGTTGCCACGCGCCATTGCGGTGAGCACGTCGGCTGCGGTTTCGGGGTCATCGACCTGAAACTGTAGCGCTGAGAGGTTGACGGCTTCCCAGCCTTCGAAGTTGTGCGCGCTGCCGATTTGGGTGTGTCTGACCAGATCGAAGGCGCTATCAACGGGACAGTCCAAGACACCTTGGAGCTTGGCAAGAGCTACTTTGAGTCGGGAGCTGGCTTGCGCTTCGAATACCTCGTGGCTTGCGTAATCTCGGGTACTCTCGACCAGAGCTGCCAAGTCGCCGAACGGCGTTTGCGAGCAGAACTCGATAATTACATCCGGCGTCTTCTGCAGCTGTCGGCGCGCCTTGACCAATTCTTCCTTCAGATCCGAATCCGATATCTGCCAGTTACGGTGGTTCGGGTGATTCTTCTTTGCCTGTATGTGTCGGGTCGTGCCGCTGCTATAGGTAACGACGATGTCGTCCACATCGACGGTCTCGGCCCCCCCCGGAAGAGCCACGGCGTCCACTTGTACGGAGGCGATGCTCGGGTCGGACAGCAGCCTGATTAGCCAGTGCACGGCGACAGCCAGCTGGTACTCGTCTCCACGGTGGGATCTTCTGGCGGCGATGCTCATGCGTTAGACCGATAGGTAAGGCAAGGACTGTGTTCTCAACTGTCAGCCAGGTGGGAGTAGATGACAAGGATCTATTGAAGGAGTCATCACGGTTAAATTGGATCGCGCGCGTGTAGAGGCGACATGTAAGTTGAATCGCGTGGATCGCTCCGAGTCGGGTCCTCGTTGAACGAAGTAGCGTTGGAATGGTCCCTCAAACACGATGACCTCGTCGAACTCTTTTCCTTTGGCCTTGTGTATTGTCATCACGGATACGCCTTGGTGGGCGCGTCCTGTGGCCGAAAACTGATCCTCTACGACGGCTGCTCGCAGGAGCGACCTCGCGTCGACATAGGCACCGCGTGCCCGCCAGGCGTCGGCGAGGACTGCCTCAATCTGGGCGCCTCGGCGCAGCAATCGCATGTGCCGCGCTTCTTTCGCTACGGATTGAAGTTCGGTTCTGTGGCTCGCTGCGATAGCAGCTCGCACCGCGCGCCAATCTGAGACTGGGTCGCCAGTAAGTTGGAGTTGTGCCACGTCCACTAATAGCTGGCGGACTCCTGGTCCAACGCCTGCTGCTCCGTAGCCCCTGTCGCCTAGTGTCCTGACTGCGGTCGCTAGGGTGCGCATCCGCCGGGACCTGGTGATCGCAGTAGTCGAAGCATTCTCACTGCGCCCGACCTCAAATGCCGCAAGTGCTTCCAGAACAGCGGCACCAAGTTCGATGTCGGAGGTTCTGGGTTCAAGTAGCAGCGCAATCAGCATACCGGCCAGCATCGGGCCCTCGGCCGAGACAACAATGTCGACGGGATACCTCGGAAGCCCGTGCTCTGCACCGTGCATGTAATCAAACACGGCTGCGGCTAGGGGATTCGACGGCACCAGAACAGCCAACGACCAGGTTTCCCTTCGCCTTAGTCGGTTTGCAGTTTCAAGCACCTTCTGCTTCAAAGGTCTGAGGCTGCGACCTGCGTAGCGAACCACAGAGACACCTGTGTAGGGCTGTTGGCGGAATGCCCCTTCGAGAATCGCATCCGCGAATGCAGTGATGTCCGTGCCAGCACTGCGATTGTTCTCGCTGAGGAAGTCGAACTCGGTCGGGGCGAATGCTTCAATGAAATCATTGAAGCGCCGAGGGCTCGCACCCTTGAAGTCGTAGATGCGCTGCTTTGGATCGCCCAGTGCAATAAGACGGCTGTGCTGGCCCAAGCGGGAGATCATTGCCCACTCTTGATCATTCGTGTCTTGGAATTCATCCACGATGATCGTCGGATAGGCATTGCCGAAGGCCTGAGCCAAAACGAGCGATTGTTCCAGCAACTCTGCTAGCAGGATGGGGAAAAGATCGAATGCAACCAATCCTTCCTCATCAAATAGCTGCCTCTGGCGCGCGGTGCGTGCATCGCCGGCGAGTCCCACAAGGCGTTCTCGTGCCTGGGCGGGAAGTAAAAGGGAAACTCCGGGTCTTGTGCCGAGCAGATACGCATGACTCTTCAGGACCGACCACGCGAAGCCATGGTAGGTGTTGATTTCGATGCGGCGCAGCTGATCTTTGGGAAGCGTCGCCGTAGCCTGCTCCGTGACGCGGGCAATCGTGGCACGAGCGAAGCTCAGGAATAGCGCCTTCCCCGAATTTCCTATGCGTCCGGTCGCGAGGTCTTCGCAGGCTTTGGCAAGTGCGATTGTTGTCTTGCCTGACCCAGCGCCGCCTCGAACTACGATGTGGCCATCCGTTCTAAGTAGGCGTTGTCGTTGTTCGCAGAGCACCAAAGGCATGGCGCTATGTCCCCTGCTTAGATGATTGGAATAGGAAGAGGAGGCAATTGGGGCGGCGGGGGAGGAGCAGGGGGTGCCGGAGGCGGTTCAACCATCAGTCTTAGTTCGCCGAGAATTCTCATGATGGTTGCGGGAAGATGCCCAATCTCACATTGATCGAAGAAAAGAGTGAGGTAGTCATTGCCCTTCTTGTGTCGAAGAACCTCAAAGAAGGGGGCGGCATAGGCATCATCTGCTGAATTTGGCGAGGGCAGCACGTTGAGCAGTGCTTGTGGCCACTCGCCCTGTTCTACAAGCCATTGGACGAACTGTCTTTGCCTCGCGATTGGAACTTCTGCCCAGAGAAGATGCTCGAATCCTGGGTAAGGCTGTTCAAATGCTCGATCACTTGCGGCCTCGATAGCGGCCTTCGCCACGGGCTCTTGCTGGTCAAAGATCGTTGCCACGGTCTTGCCCAGACCACGGAAGAATGTGGCAAACGGGGCAACGGCAGTATCCCCAACCGCGTCGAATGGAACCCAGCCAAGCGAGTCAAGACGCTTGTGCGCAGCGGGCGCGATTTCAGCGGCACGACGTGATACTGCACTGTATGCAACGAACTCAGTCTTTCCTTCGACCACAAGAACTCTTCGTGCGAGAAGCGCTTCACAGAAGCGCGTGCGGAAGCCATCTCGGAAGATTTTGAGTTTGAGATTAGGCGGCAGCAACACGGGCGTGGCGGACATGTGCCCAGCAGCGTCCCTACGCACAACCGTCATCTGTTCGGGCTTGAACTGCTCGATGACATATGGGGAGTGGGACGTGAACAAGGCTTGAGACGCGAGGCCTCGCACTTTGTCGACCACTCGCTGCTGGACGTGCGGTGGAAGCGAAAGCTCAGGCTCTTCCATTGCGAAGATCACGCGACCTGCTCGACGTTGCGCAATCAATCCCAACATGGCCAGCACCAGCGCGTTGATCGTTCCCGAACCTTGGTGCTGAAAGGGTGCCGCGTAGCCGGGCACACCTGTGGCAAGGAAGGATTTCAAGACGCGTCGGAGGTCCTCGCGTGTGAGTTCCGAAACCCGGAGATGCGGAGCATCCGCCCACTCGCCCGGAACGATCTCCCGCATTGCATCCCGAATGGCGGTCAGGATCTGGCCAAACTCCGGGTCCTGTTCCCCAACCACATCAAGCACGCGCAAGCGATCCAGGAGTCCTTCCCACATCCGCGTCCTAACCTCGTAGGTCCGCAGGATTACATCGAGCAAAGAACCCCGTTCCATCGACAGCGCACGGCTTCCAGTGCGAAGCGCGCGAAGATGGAGGAACCCAAACTCCCTCTTGTCCGAGGACCGGCATTCGCTTGTAGGAACATCGTCAACATTTCGAGGAACGGCAAACCATGTCTTGGCGGTGAATTCGTCGGCTTCCTGGTCGTATTCGCCTTCGAACCTGATCCGGACCGCTGGCTCCACCCCGGGCTGTGCTGCCTGAGCTGCACCGCCAGGTCCGATCAGCACGCCATCGCTTTCGCGCCAAAACTCCAGATTGTTCCGGAAACGCTCGCAATGCTGTGCGTCGAGCCCTGCGATGACTACTTCGACAACAATCTTCGGTGCTGGGTGCTCCTCGTCACCCCGGTAGGCACCGCCGAAGAAATCGTGTTCATCGATGACCTGGCTTCTGGCTAGCCTGTCTGCGCCGATGGCGAGCTCAATGGCTTCGAAGACCGTCGACTTTCCGGTGTTGTTGTCGCCAAGCAGGACCGTGGTCCCGGCAAAGCGTAGGTCGGCCAGTCGAATGCCACGGAAGTTTTCAATGTGAACGCGAGCAACGCGCATGGCTTCTCCCAAACCGAGACGTTGAACGAAACTTAGGGCACTTTCCTCGAACAGCGGAGGATAGGGCGTAAGGTCGCATCTTTCGTCTCCACAGCAAAATGGCGGCAAGTAACGCACAGCGCTTTGCGCACTGGCGATTCTTAGTCTTCGAGAAGGCGAGCGGCTGGATTTGCCGTAGCTCCGCCTGTTTGAAAATACCCTACAACACTCGACACTGCCCGATGTTCGGTCAACTGCATGATCGCTGGTAGCGATACGCCCTGACGGCTAGCCTCGGTCACGAACCCCGACCGCAGGCTGTGCCCCCCAAAATCCCCCTCCAGCCCTGCCAGACGCGCGCGCCGTTGCACGATCTCACCCACGGCCGCCGGCGACAGGGCAGGGCCTAGTCGCTGTTTCCACAACCGCCGGAAGATCGCGCCCTCGGTGATCCCGGCCGCGTCCAGCCATTCTTCCAAAGCCAGCGCCGCCCGATCGAGCACCGGCTTGTCCGGCGTGGAGGAGGCGGTGACACCGGCTTGCTGGGTTTTGCTGTGCTCAAGGCGGTAGATGTAACCCTGTGGGCCGATTCGCCGCAGGTCACGCATGTCCGCGGCAGCGACCTCGCTACGCCGCCGCCCCCCGCTGGCGAAAGCAAAGCAGAGTAGGGCACGGTCGCGGAGTCCTTCCATAGTGTCATCGCAGGTGGCCAGCATGGCCTCCAGTTCAATCAAAGTGATCGCTGTTTTTTTACGTGGCCGTTCGCCGCGTTTGACCGCCGCGCGCCCAGCGCGGCTCAAGACGGTCCGAACCGCAGGTTGCTCGCAAGGGTTGGGGAGCTGTTTAAGCCGATGCGCGGTCGATAGCACGGCGACGCGATGCCTCACGGTCGACAACGTCCACGCACCGAGCTTGGCTTTCAGGCCCGCGGCTACCAACGCCTGATCGACCGCCGGCGGCAGCTCCCAGATCAGCTCACCCTCGGCTGAGCGTCGCACGACATGGTCGACCACGAACTGCAACACGGCGGCCTCCGGCACCGGCAGGGTCAGCTCAATTCCATAGCGTGCGGCGTGCCAGCCAGCCCAGTAGCGCAAGGCGCTGGCGTAGCTGCGGGTGGTGTTGGCCGCCGCGGCTTCAGCGAGCAGTTCGCGCACGGCGTCGGCCGCCTGTTGAGCCAGCTGATCGGGCAGCACCAGGCTGGAAGTCGGTTGCGCGAGGGCAGAAATCGGGTGATTATCTTTCATAGTATGTAATGTATGCTACGAATAAAGCAGTATAGCCACGATAATCATCACTTATCGCCAGTACGAAATTGGCATCGACTCCAGTGCTGTTCCCCTGATTTTTTGATTTCAGCAAGGTTCGTTTGGCAGGTGTACCCAACCGTTCTCTACACGTTGAAATCGCCTTTTCTGTACGCAGCGTTGACCGTCCAGCAAAGGGGCAGGGCGTGCGCGTGATGGCGCTGCCGGATAACCTGCTGCCGCTCGTTGAATCGCTTGCTCTGCGGCCGCACCTTCTCGTTGCCACTGAGCGTCCATCTTCTTGATATCGGCGTTTAGCTGCAGGGTCGCTTCCCGAATTTCGTAGCGTCGGTAAGCCCCTACAATCATGCTGTGAGCCATCAGGGCGAGGAATACGCCCAGTGCCACTTGCCACCAGAGCGAGCGAGTTTCTTCCGGTACTGCGTTGATCCGGATAGGCTCCCTGAACTCGATGCTGGAAAGGTCCGGTCTTCCCATTCGTGGTTCTTCGCGTTCCATGGCATTCCCCGGTTAGCCTGGCCGAACCCTATCATCACTGTCGCCCTCGGGGGCGTTACCAGATCACGCGCAGCCGTGTGTCAGCCGGTCCGCAGGCCGTACGGACGTTTTGTTGTCCACGACACTTGTTGTCCACGACACACGCACAGGGCTGCGCCTTGGCTGAGAGGATTGCCGCTGCAAAAGCCGTGTGTGGGGCGGATCTGGGGCCACATCCGCCGCGACGGCATCGTTCCAGCAGCAGTTTCAGCAGGGACCAGTAGTAGCGGCCAGCCATCCTCAATTTCGCATAATGCATATTATGTAAAGATAATCCTGCGACAGGCGGCTCCGCCGGCTGCACATATCACGTAACTGTCAGGCTTCATCGACGCCTTTGGCCTGCCTCCGGAACTGACGAGGCGCAATTCCGAATCGCTGCTTGAAGGCGGAAGTCAGGTGGCTGTGGCTGGAGAACCCCGTCGCCAAGGCGATGCTCGTGATGTCCTGGCGCGTGCTTTCCAGCAAAGTGCATGCGACGTGGAGCCTCTGCGAAATGACGTACTGAAGCGGTGTCATTCCGAAGGTATGACGGAATGCGGCAATCAGATGATGGGACGTCATGCCGACCAGAGTTGCCAACTCATCGAGGGACAAGCGCTGGTCCAGGTGGGAAACGATGTAATCCTCTAGCCGTCGTTTCGTGCCATTGGAGAATGTTGGCTTGGCTCCGTTTGACGCGCTTGGCTGGGCTTGTTCGGCGTACTCGCGCAGCAGGTGAAGCCCAAGCACCTGTGCCATGGATTCGCGGAGCATGCCCGACAAGTCGTCACTCTCGTTGCCGAGCTGGATCAGACGGCCCGTGAGCCCATGCAGCAGCGGATCGCGAAGCTTCATCAGCGGGCGGATTGAGCTCATCTGCGGCCGGTGGCCAGTGAGCGACCTCAGCCAGGCTTGGTTGATGTGGTATTCCGCATAGGCGATGCTGCCGCCCTGAGCACGCCCAACGTAATGCGCGCCTGCCGGGATGAGCCATATCTCACCGATCCTGGCGGGTGCGCGGCACGCCTCCCCTCGCCCGATCCGCGTTTCAAGACGCCGCATCCCGCCTTCCAAGTGAACGATCAGCGTGTGTTGCTCCCGTTCGATCTCCCATTGCGTGGGCTCGGCAATGTCCTCCGAGGCTACCGAAAGCTCTCCCCCCACGAACGGCACCGCCTGGCTCGCGATCATCTTTCGCCATCGATAGCCTGGGGCGGGCCCACCGCGACTGCGCGCCAGCTGTCCCAGCGCCTCCTCTCCGGCGGCACGCGCGGTCGCGGAAAAATTTGAAAGTTCGTCGGACATTCTGAAAGCCAGGCCGCGAGGGACTTCCTATAAAGGGTACCAACGACAGGTGGGCAGCTGGTCCTATCTTGAGGGTACTCCTCCCGCGTGACCAGCGTTCTTCCCGTCGGATCGGGGCGGCTGCCCCATTGGTAAAGGAGACTCATGCCTGTTCCCACGTTGCCGCCTCCGCTCGACGCCTTTGTGGCCGCTGTGAACGGGGGTGATACCGACGCCGCGCTTGCCCTGTTCGCCCCGGAAGGCGAGATCGACGATTGGGGCCGCCGTTTCACCACCCCAAAAGCGATGCGCGCTTGGAGCGATAGGGAATTCATCGGTGCGCAGGGCTATATGACCGTCACCCGGGTCGCGCGGATAGGCAATCAGATCACCGTTGATGCCGCCTGGAAGAGCAACCACTACTCAGGCGCAAGCCGCTTTCTTTTCACGCTCGTCGACGGACGCATCCAGCAAATGCGAATCGTGGGCGAATGACATCCCCCCAACCCACATCCAACGGGAGACAGCACTCATGAGTGACCACAGCATCAAAGGCAAAGTCGTCCTTATCGCCGGCGGCGCGAAGAACCTCGGCGGGCTGCTGGCCCGCGACTTCGCGCAGAATGGTGCCAAGGCCGTGGCCATCCACTACAACAGCGTGGCGGCGGCGAAGGATGCCGAAGAGACCGTGAAGGAGATCCAGGCTGCCGGGGCAAAGGCTGTGGCCTTCCAGGCGGACCTGACCACCGCAGGCGCTGTCGAAAAGCTGTTCGCCGATACCGTGGCAGCGGTCGGCAAGCCGGACATCGCCATCAATACCGTCGGCAAGGTACTGAAGAAGCCGATGGCGGACATCAGCGAAGCCGAGTACGACGAGATGTCCGCGGTGAACTCCAAGTCCGCGTTCTTCTTCCTCAAGGAGGCTGGCAAGAATCTCAACGACAACGGCAAGATCTGCACCGTGGTCACTTCGCTGCTGGGCGCGTTCACGCCCTTCTACTCCTCGTACGCAGGCACGAAGGCACCGGTGGAACACTTCACCCGCGCGGCCTCCAAGGAATTCGGCGACCGCGGCATCTCCGTCACCGCCATCGGTCCCGGGCCAATGGACACGCCATTCTTCTATCCCGCTGAAGGCGCCGACGCGGTGGCCTATCACAAGACGGCCGCCGCACTCTCGAACTTCTCGAAAACCGGGCTTACCGATATTGAGGACATCGTGCCCTTCATCCGCTTCCTGGTATCCGATGGTTGGTGGATGACCGGGCAGACCATCCTGGTCAATGGCGGCTACACGACCAAATAGCCACAGCCCCCGCCAGGTGGCAGCGGTGCTGCTGGTCGCCGTTGGTGAGCAAATTCGGTGATCGCGCTCATGCATCAGTTCCTTGTGGTACTGCGTGCTATGCCCAGTTTTCCAGAATGAGCGGTGCTTCGATTCGCTCGTAGTGGCGGCTGTTGTTGGTGACCAGCACCGCACCCGCCGACAGCGCGTGTGCGGCGATCATCATGTCCATCTCGCCGATCGGCTGGCCGGTGCTGACCAGTTGGTGGCGAATCTCGGCGTACCAGTCCGCCGCATCGGTGTCCCAGGGCAGGATACGGACAATCTTGAGGAACTGGCGCACCGCCAGGTGCAGTCGATGGTCGGCGGGCAAGCGCTTCAGGCCGTACTGCAATTCCGCTCGGGTCATCACCGAAACGCAGACCGCCGAGGGCGCGAGCGCGGCCAGCTTGGCTTCGATCGCCAAAGACTTGCCCTTGATCAGGTAGCTGGCCGTGTCGGTATCCAGCATGTGCAACATCGTCAGCGCCCTGCCGGCGATTGCGGGGTCTCATCATCGAACAGGCCGCGCTCAGGCGGCACCACGTTCAACGGGCGCTCGGCCATGAAATCGTCGGGCACGTCCACGGCGCGTAGCAACTCGAAGAACTCGCCCCAGGCCTTGGCGCCGGGCCGGGTCGAGAGGACGACATCGCCGGTCGCCTCGTCGCGGGTGATGAACACCTCCTCCCCCTCGAAGCGGAACTCCATCGGCAGGCGGACCGCCTGGCTGGCGCCGTTCTTGAACAACTTGGCAGTACGGGTCTCGATCATGTCGTGTCTCCCAGCGGGGCCGGAAAAGTATATGCATGAATATATACCTCAGGCGCAGGGCTGTCCAGCTCCCCGGTTTTGGGGCGCATAGAACGGGAGTGCGGTTTAGCGGCAGTCACTTACCTTTGTCTGATAAATCAATCAGTTACCTGAAATAAGGCATCCAGTCAGTGAAGTTCCCCGGCTCCCAGTCTGGCCTCCACATAGGCGCCAATGTGGGTTTGTGGGAACCTGCTGGAATCGCGTCCATGAGCCGACTGACCATCGATATCACCGACCAGCAGCACCAAAGCCTCAAGGCGCTGGCCGCCATGCAGGGCAAGACGATCAAGCAATACGCACTCGAACGGCTATTCCCCGGCGACGCGAATGCCGATCAGGCATGGCACGAGCTGAAGACCCTGTTGGGTGAACGCATCAACGAAGGGCTGGCGGGAAAGGTGTCAGCCAAGAGTATTGGCGAAATTCTTGATGAGGAGCTGGCCGAAGGCCGCCGCGCTTGATCGCCATCTTCCATGAGCGCATGGACTTGATGATGCGACTGGCCACCAGGCTCGATACGTAGGGGCGCATGAGGTGGGTGCGCTGTCTTTGTCTTCCAAGCGCCTGAGCGGCAGGCAGGCACTGTTCTCCTATCTGCGCCACACCGGAAACGGATCCGGAAACTCCGTCCATGCATGCGGCCCAAGCGCCATCTCATCGTCCTGCAACAGGCATCCATCGAGCGCCTGCGTGGCTGCGTCCGCATCCAGGTCCACGCCGATGATGGCCAGCTCCTGCCTGCGGTCGCCCCACAGCGGGTGCCAGAGACGCTTCATGGCCTCGTATTCGCGCTCATCGGCGACTTCCTGTTTGCGTGGCAGCGGGGCCGTCCAGCGGGACAGCAGCCGGCGCTGCCAGCCCAGGTCGGTATACGGCAGCGGCGCCGTTGGTCCCGGATCAGGGAGCGTGCCTACCTGTTGCGCATCCACGCGCTCGCGCGCGGCGAACCAGAATCCTGCCGCCTGCGAATGGGTAGAACCGCCTACCGTGGACAGTTCCCCCACCCAATCCATGCGGCTGGCCAGCCAGAAGAATCCCTTGCTGCGGATGACGCCGTCCATGCCGTCCGCCAGCAAACGCGCGAAACGCAGCGGGTGAAATGGGCGGCGTGCGCGATAGACGAAGCTGGAGATGCCGTATTCCTCGGTCTCGGGCGTGTGTTCGCCCCGCAGTTCCTTCATCCAGCCCGGCGCCAGTTGCGCTTTGACGTAATCGAAACGTCCGGTATCCAGTAGCTGTTCCAGCGGCACGTCGCCGTTGCCCGACTCGATGATGAGCGCATCGCGGTTCATTGCGCGCAGCACGCTGCGGGTGCGGTCTATCGACGCCGGCTCGATTACATCGCACTTGCTGATCACAATGACATCGGCGAACTCGATCTGTTCTCCCAGCAGGTTGACGATTCCGCGGTCGTCTTCCGGCCCGGCCTGCATGCCGCGATCGGACAGGCGCTGCGGCGAGCAGAAGTCGCTGAGGAAGTTCGCGCCGTCGACCACCGTCACCATGGTGTCCAGCTTGGCCACATCCGACAGGCTGAAGCCCTGCTCGTCGCGCACTGCGAAGGTTGCCGCCACCGGCATCGGCTCGCCGATGCCGGTCGATTCGATCAGCAGGTAGTCGTAGCGCCCCTCCGCGGCCAAGCGTCTGACCTCCTGCAGCAGGTCCTCGCGCAGCGTGCAGCAGATGCAGCCATTGCTGAATTCGACCAGGGCCTCCTGGGTACGGCTGAGACCCGCCCCACCCTCGCGGATCAGTTGCGCGTCGATATTGATTTCGCTCATGTCGTTGACGATCACCGCGACCCGGCGACCGTCGCGATTGCGCAATACCTGGTTCATCAGCGTTGTCTTGCCGGCACCCAGGAAGCCGGAAAGGACGGTAACGGGCAATGGGCGGGAGGCGGAGCGGGAAGCGGGATCGGTGGCAGGCATTGGCATTGGGGCGCCTTGCGGGATGGGGGTGAAGCCGGACCGGAGCGGTCAGGAACCGCTGGTCTTGCACTTGAATTGTGATGATATAACATCCCTCTTCCGTCGAATGGCGTCAACCCGCTACCGCTGCCCGCCAAGCTGCTGACCCTCGCTGATGGCCGGCGCGCCAACCCGGTTTGAAAATTCCCAGGATTGAACATGACCATGGAAACACCGATGCACACATCCAGCGCCGACGCATCGCCGCCGGCACTGCAGGCCGAAGCGCTGGAATACCGTTATGGCGACAACGCCGTGCTGCGCGGACTCGATCTGCAAGTCAGGCGGGGCGAAATCTACGCGCTGCTGGGCGGCAATGGCGCGGGCAAATCGACCACGTTGAACCTGTTCCTGGGGTTCATCGCCGCCTCGGCCGGCAAGGCGAACGTCTGCGGCCATAACGCCTACACCGAGGCTTCGCAGGCCCGCCGGCTGCTGGCCTATGTGCCCGAAAGCGTCGCGCTTTACGATCACCTGTCGGCGCGCGAGAACATCGGCTACTTCCTTTCGCTGGCCCGGGTGCCGCGCGACCAGGCGAGCGTCGTCGAACCCGCGCTGCGCAAGGTGGCGTTGCCGCAGGAGGCCTGGGACCGCCGCGTTGCCGGTTTTTCGAAGGGAATGCGGCAGAAGGTCGCCATTGCCCTGGCCCTGGCCCGCCGGGCGCCGGTCCTGTTGCTGGACGAGCCCACCTCAGGGCTGGACCCGGGCGCCACCACCGAGTTCAACCGCTTGCTGGAAACGCTGAAGTCCCAGGGCGTTGCGATTCTGATGGTCACCCACGACCTGCTGGGTGCGGCGGACGTGGCCGATCGCATCGGCTTTCTGGACCGGGGCCGGCTGGACGCGGAGCTGGAAGCCGATGGGCCGGAGCGCTTCGACGTGCAGTCGTTGCACCGGCGCTATGCGCTGGGAGCGATGCCGGCATGAGCAGCCTTGCCATCGTGTTGCGGGTGGCGTGCGAAGAATGGCGACTGCTGCTGCGCAATCGTACGGCGCTGGGCGCCAGCGTGCTGGCGACGGCGCTGGTGCTGACCGCCGCCCTGGTCAGCCACGAACAGCGGCGCTCGCTTGCGCAGAGCCGCGCGCATTACCAGGCGATGGTCGACGAGCAATTCGGCGCGCAGCCGGACCGCCATCCGCACCGCATGGTGCATTACGGCCAGTTCGTCTTCCGGCCGCTGACTCCGCTGGCCTTCTTCGATTTCGGCGTGGACGCCTTCACCGGCAATACGCTGTTCCTGGAAGGCCACCGGCAGAACAGCGCCAACTTTGCCGATGTCCGCCAGTCCTCGCTGCTGCTGCGGTTCGGGCAGCTGTCGCCGGCGTTCGTGCTGCAGACGCTGGTGCCGTTGCTGATCATCTTCCTGGCGTTCGCTTCGGTGTCGCGCGAACGCGAAAGCGGCAACCTGCGCCTGCTGCTGTCGCAAGGCATCAGCGGTTTCCAGTTGCTGCTCGGCAAGGGCATCGGACATGCCGGCATCGCATTGGCGGTGATGTCGCCGGCGGCGCTGGCACTTGTGGCCAGCGCCGCGACGGGAGCCGCGCGCCCCGCTGCGGTCGCCGCCATCATCTTCGCCTATGCCTGCTATCTGATTGGCTGGGTGGCCCTCGGCATTCTGGTATCGGCCTGGGCCCGGCGCGGCCGCGACGCCCTGCTGTTGCTGGTGGGGATATGGATTGCCGGGGTGATGCTGGTTCCGCGCACGGTGCCCGGGCTGGCGCAGCAGCTGCATCCCTTGCCCACCCGGCTGGAAACCGATATCGCCATCCATCACGACATGGCCGCCATCGGCGACAGCCACAATCCCGACGACCCCTACTTCAGCAGCTTCCGGCAGCAGGTGCTGCAACGCTACAACGTGACCCGTATCGAAGACCTGCCGGTCAACTATTCCGGGCTGGTCTCGATGGAAGGCGAGCGGCTGACCAGCGAACTGTTCGATCGCTACGCCGGACAGGCCTTTGCAGTGGAAGCCGCGCAGAACCGTTGGGTAGGCCGGGCGGCATGGCTGAGCCCTGTGATTGCGCTGCGCCAATTGTCGATGCGCCTGGCCGGCACCGATGGGCGCAGCCACCAGGATTTCCTGGAACAGGCCGAGCGCTACCGTTACCGGCTGATCCTGGACCTCAACCGCATGCACGCCGAACAGGTGCAGTACGAAGGCGACAAGGACCACCGTCTTTCGCACCAGAACTGGACCGGACTGCCACGTTTCGATTACCGGCCCATCGATCCGTTCCGCGAACCGGCGCACCTGCTCCATCCGCTTGCGGTGTTTGCGGGGTGGTTGCTGCTGATATCCGGCTTGCTGATCCGGCGCGGCCGCCAACTGGGAAGGAGCGTGCGATGAATCTCTGGCGCACCGAACTGGCCCTGATCCTGCGCTCGCGCATGGCGGTGGCTGCCCTGTCGTTGCTGTTGGCCGTCAGCGCGGCCGCCATCGTTGCCGGCCTGCACGCGGTATCGCTGCAACAGAGCACCATCGCGCGGGCGCTGCAGGCGCAGGCCGGAGAAATGGCCACGCAGGCCGCACGGCATTCCTACGCCGGCAACGACGCTGGCGATACCGGCTACTACACCTTCCACGCCACCTGGGATCCCCCTTCCCCGCTGGCGTTCGCGGCGCTGGGCCAACGCGACGTCCATCCCTACCTGCTGCGGATCCGGTTGCTGGGCCTGCAGGCGCAGTTGTACGAGTCGGAAAACTTCAATCCGGAACTGGCGCTGCCCGGCGGGTTCGACTTCGCCTTTGTGCTGATTTATCTGATGCCGCTGGTGGCGATAGCGCTGATGCACGATCTGATCGCCGGCGAGCGCGAAAGCGGCCGCTTGCGGTTGCTGGCGGCCACCGTTCCGGGCGATGCGCGCGGTCTCTGGTGCCGGCGCATCCTGTTGCGCATCGGACTGGTGCTGGCCGCGCTGCTGCTGCCTCTGCTGGCCGGGTTGGCCTATGCGGGAGCCCTGGGCTGGCAGGCGCTGGCGGTGACCATCGTCAGCGTGCTCTATACGACGCTGTGGTTTGCGGTATCGGCCTGGGCGGCGGCGCGCCAGCGCAGTTCGGCGACCAGCGCGATGCTGATGATCGGCATCTGGCTGACCGTCACCCTGCTGCTGCCTACCCTGGCCAACGCGCTGATCCAGCGTGCGGTGCCCGCCGGCCGCGGCGTCGATCTGATGCTGGAGCAGCGGCAACAGGTGCACGCAGGCTGGGACCAGCCCAAGGAAGAAACCTTCGAACGGTTTTTCCGAAGCCATCCGGAATGGCGCGGCACGCCGCCGGTGACCGGGCGCTTCCATTGGAAATGGTATTTCGCCATGCACCAGGCCGGCGACGACAGCGTTGCCGGGCAGGCGGCGGACTACCGCAACAGCCTGTTGACGCGGCAGCGATGGACCGATCGGGTCGGCTGGGTGCTGCCCGGTGTTGCGACCCAGGGGCTGCTGCACCGGCTGGCCGATACCGATCTGCACGCGCAACTGGCCTATCAGGACAGGATTGCATCGTTCCATGAATCGCTGAGGCTCTACTTCTATCCTTACCTGTTCCAGGAACGTCCCTTCCGGCGCTCCGACTTCGACGCCATGCCAAGCTACGCGGTGCGTCCTTCGGCAGGCTCGCTGCCGTGGCTGTCGCTGTTTGCATTGTCGATGTTGACGATTCTGATGGGCGTGTTGGCCGCACACGGTTTGCTCCGGGCAACAGCGCTCCGGTAACGCCGGCCGCCGAACATCCGATACCTTGCGGCGGCTCTCCGGCCGCCGCGCTTGCGTGGAAGCAGCTGGCCGGCCGCTCCCACAAGCTGAGGCGTATCCAATCGCCGGGAGCCAATGCTAGACTGATGCGCTTGATAATCATTCGCATTTCGGAATCCGCATGGCTCCCTCCCCCGTCGTATGTTCCCTGCTGGCAACCGCGCTGTTGCTGGCCCTGGCCGATGCGCGCGCCCAAACCGCGCCCGATAGCGGGACGGTGGCCGATGCCGGCGTCACCGAACTGGATTCGGTCCAGGTGGTCGGCCGCGCGCAGACGCTGTACAAGGCCGAAGACGCGGCGGTCGGCACCCGCACCGATACGCCGCTGGCGCTGGTGCCGCAGTCGGTGCAGGTGTTGCCGCGCGAACTGATCGACGATCAGGCCGCGCGCCAGGTCACCGACCTGTACCGCAGCATCAGCGGCATCAGCCATTTCAGCTATGCCGGCGTCACCCTGCGCGGGTTCCGCCAGGAAAACGTGTTGTATGACGGCCTGCGCGGCGACCCCTACGCCGGTTTCTCGGTGCCGCAGCTGTTCAACATCGAACGGGTCGAAGTGCTGAAGGGCCCGGCCGGCGCGCTGTACGGCGGCGGCGATGCCGGCGGCGTGATCAACTATGTCACCCGCAAGCCGCAGTCCAGGGCGCAGCGGCGGATCGAGATCCAGGTCGGCAACGAGGATTTCGTCGCCGGGTCGTTCGAAGCCACCGGTCCGGTCAACGACGCCGGCAGCGTGCGCTACCGCGCGGGCGCCTACGCCGATGGCGAGGAAGGCGTGCGCTGGAATGCCGACAGCCAGAGCCTGATCGGCGATGCGTCCATTGCCGTGGACGTGGGCCAGACCGGCGAACTGATCCTGCAGTACACCGACATCACCCAGAACCTGGGCGGCAACCGCCTGCGCGGCGTACCGGTGAACGACAACGGCTACTTCCTGACCGACCGCCGCTGGAACCACAACGAGTCCACCGACTTCCTGGACATGAAGGCCAAGGTGGCGCTGGCGCAGTACCGCTTCTCGCCATCGCAGGCCTGGGACGTGGACTTCGCGGCGCGCTGGTTCGAGAACAGCGAACACCAGATCTATCACGAGCCGATGGGCCTGATCGATCGCGATGGCGACGGTACCGCCGAATGGATGACGCGGCAGCTGCGCAACCAGTACCGCGACAACGATGCGTTCACGGTCAACGGCAATGCGGTCTGGCGCTTGGCCACCGGCGCGCTGGAACACAAGCTGCTGTTCGGCGCCGACTACTACCGCATCGACGCCGATTTCAGCGCGCAGACCGTCAACCCGGTAGAAGCTGGGGGCGCCGTGCCCGGCATCGATCTGTTCGACCCGATCTATGGCGTGACCTCCTACCACGACTACGGCCTGGCCGCCCTGCCCTGGCGCCATACCAGCACCCGCGGCATCCGCTACGGCGGCTACGTGCAGGACGAAATGACCCTGACCCCGCGCTGGCATGTGCTGGCCGGGCTGCGCTGGGACGGATTCGAGGACGAGGACCTGATTGGCGGCAGCCGCGTCGATGGCCACGATGTGAGCTGGCGCCTGGGCAGCACGTTCGTGTTGCGCGAAGGCCTGAACGCCTACGCCAATATCGCCAGCGGCTTCGTGCCGCAATCGACGGGCAACCAGAATGCCGCCGCTGGCGGCCCGTTCGACCCGGAACAGAGCAAGCAGTGGGAAATCGGCCTGAAGAGCCTGCTGGCCGATGGCCGGCTCACGCTCAATACCGCGCTGTACCGGATCGAGCGCAGCAACATCGTGCAGGCGACCGGCGAAGTCGTCGATGGCGTCAATCAGTTGGCCGCCCTGGGCCTGGTGCGCAGTGAAGGCCTGGAAATCGATCTGCTGGCCGATGTCACCGACCGCTGGGTGGTCAACCTGGCGTACGCCTACAACGACGCGCGGGTAATCGATGCCGGCAGCAACGGCATCACCAATTCCTCTGGCGACCGCTTCGCCAACGCGCCGCAAAACAAGCTGGGCATCTGGACGCGCTACGATCTGCCGGCCATCGCCTCGGCGATTGGCTTCGGCGCCGATTACACCGACGAGCGCATCAGTCTGGACGGGCAGCGGGTCAAGCCCTACACCATCTTCGACTTGAGCTGGCAGACGCAGTGGAAGGACTGGAAGTTCCAGGCCAACATCAAGAACCTGTTCGACAAGGTCTATGCGGCCAGCGGTTTCATCGAACGCAACGGCCACTTCCCCGGCGAACCGCGGCGCTTCTACCTGCAGGCCGCCTACGCGTTCTGAGCTGGATTGCATGCGCCAGCTCTCGCCAGCGGATAGATATTCCCCTGCCCTGCCCTCGTCCAAAGGCGGCGGCAGGCGGCGCTGGTTCGATCTGCATAGCTGGGTCGGGCTGAAGCTGTGTCTGTTGATGGGCTTCATCTGCCTGACCGGCACGCTGGCCGTGTTCGCCGCGGAGATCGACTGGCTGCTGCATGCGGAAATGCGGGTGACGCCGCGCGAAACCCGCGCCACATGGGGGCAGATGGTCGGCGCGGTGCAGCGGACCTATCCGCGCTGGACATTGGAAGGACTGGCCGCGCCGCATGCCTCGCGCTTTGCCGCCGTGGCGCAGATGCGCACAGTCGAAGGGCCACGGCGCTTTGTCTGGGTCGATCCCTACACCGGGCAGGTCACCGGCGACACCCATTGGTTCAACGCCCACCGCCTGCTGCGCAATACCCACCGGCACTTGATGCTGCCGGTGAAGTACGGCGTGCCGCTGGTGGCGGCGTTGTCGATTCCACTGCTGCTTTCTTTCCTGAGCAGTTTCTTCATCTACAAACGCTGGTGGCGCGGATTCTTCAGCTGGCCCCGCGGCGACCGCCCGCGCCGGCTGTGGGGCGATATCCATCGCCTGTTCGGCGTCTGGAGCCTGTGGTTTGTCGCGTTGATCGGGCTGACCGGCGGCTGGTACCTGGTCGAATCGCTCGGTGGCAAGGCCACGCCTCCGGCCAAGATCGCCGTGCCTGGCGATGGCAAGACGGCAGCGCCCGCCGACCCGGCCGCCATAGACCGCGCGGTGTCCGAACTGCGGCAGCGCTGGCCGGAGCTGGACGTCGGAGGCATGCGGCCCAGCGTCGATGGGCAGGGACTGCTGATCGATGGCCAGGCCCAGGCCTGGCTGGTGCGCGACCGCGCCAATGTCGCCGGCTTCGATCTGCGCGATGGCCGCCTGTTGGAGCGGCAGGATGGCCGCGACATGGGCCTGCACCAGCGCATCGCCGAGATGGCCGACCCGCTGCATTTCGGCAGCTTCGGCGGCTGGCCGGTACGGCTGTTGTGGTTCCTGTTCGGCGCCGCGCTGACCGCGCTCAGCTTTACCGGCGTCTATCTGTACGGGCTGCGCGTGGCCGACGCGCTGCGCTCGGCGCGCAGGCGGAACAGGTCATGAAACATCCCGATCCCGGCCCCTGGAAACTGGCTTGGCGCGGCATGGGCCGTTGGCGCTGGCTATGGCTGTTACTTCTGTTGCTGTGGCTGGCGCTGATTCCGCTGGAAGTCATGAAATAGACCGCTAGCACGGCGACAACGGGCGCGAACGCGCTTCAGCGGCTCAACCCTGCGCCAATAGCTGCGCGGGCGGTGCCGTAAACGCGTCCTGCAGCGCGGCTTCGGCCAACGCCTTTCCCACCAGGATCACGCCTGGCATTCCCGGTTGCAGATGGTGGCGGTCGCCGACCAGCCGCTCCAGCGTGGTAAGCAACCGGCATTCCTCCGAATGGCTGGCGGCCTGCACGACAGCGACCGGAGTATCGGGCGGCAGGTGCCCCAGCAGTCCGGCAGCGATCGAGTCCATCCGGCTCATGCCCATGTAGATCGCCAGCGTGGTGCCTGTGGCGGCCAGCGCGGCCCAGTCGGGCTCGCCGTGATCATGCGTATGCGCGGTGACGAAGGTGATGCCGTGGCAGTGATCGCGATGGGTCAGCGAAACCCCCAGGCTGGCGGCGGCGGCGAAGCCGGCGCTGATGCCGTTGATGATGCGCACGCCGATGCCGGCCTGGCGCAGGAATTCGATCTCTTCGCCGGCGCGACCGAACAGCAGCGCATCGCCGCCCTTCACCCGCACCACGCGCAGACCCTGCGCGGCATAGCGTCGCATCAGCCGGCAGATGAACGCCTGCGGCGTGGAGCGGCAGCCGCCGCGCTTGCCGACCCGGATCACCCGCGCCAGCGGCGCCAGTTCGACGATTTGCGGATTGACCAGCTCATCCAGCAGCAGCACCTCGGCGGAGGCCAGTGTCTTGGCTGCCTTGATGGTCAGCAGGTCGAGATCGCCGGGGCCGGCCGACAGCAGCACGACTTCGCCGGGAACGCGGCGCGGTGTCTGGGTTGATTCGCTGTACATGGATGCTCCTTTCGTGGTGCTTTTTTGTAGTGCCGACATGGCATCCTGTGGGAGCGATGTAAGTCGCGACCGGAAACATCAAGCTCGCGACTTACGTCGCTCCCACAGGCCGAGTTTGCCCGGCTCTACGGGTGAAGCCAGCTGCGGATTGTTGGTCATGCCCGCTGCGGTTGCCGGCACAGCTGCGCCAGTTGCGGCAGGCACGAGCCGCAAACCGTGCCGCAGCCCAGGCGTTGTTTGAGTTCGACCACGCCGGCGCCTTGCGCCACCTGCGTACGGATCTGCGATTCGCGCACCTGCATGCAGTTGCAGACCACCGGATCGCGCGCGCCACCGCCGGATTGCGCGAACACCGCCAGTCGCGAACCGCTCCATGCGCGGCCGGACAAGGCGGTATCCAGCAGCGACTCGCTGGCGGGATTGCGCTGCGCGTCGGTCAGCAGCAGGCCGTCGATATGGCTGCCGTCCGCTTCCGTGCGCCAGCCCACGCGCTTGAGCAGGCCGCGGCGCGCGTCGCGGTACTCCAGCGTGTCGGGGCCGGACGCCAGATCCAGCGCTTGGATCAGGGTCTCCAGCCAGTCTTCCGCTGGCGCGGACTCGGCGGCGGCGCGCAGCGCCAGCCAGGCCTTTTCTTCCGAAGCGCCGGTTTCGGCATACAGCCCGATCGCGGCGAATCCGCAATCCTTCAATAGCGGCTGCACCGCCGCCTGCATGGCCAGCACGTCGCCGCGCCGGGCCGCCAGCAGATGCCAGCCGAACTCGGCCTTCTCCACCCGCACCGCCGCATGCTTGAGTTCCGGCTGCAGCGAGCGCGCATCCACCGCCGGCTGGCTGACTTCGTTGATGCCGCCGCTGGAAAGGAACTGCCCGCTCCAGTGCATCGCCGCGAACACGGTGCCGGAATTCACCTCGTCCGACAGTTCCAGCGGCAACACCAGTTCGCCGCGTTTGCTGATCACCCGCACCAGTTCGCCCGCCGCCAGGCCGCGGCGTGCGGCGTCCTCCGGCTGCATGCGCAGGCCCGGCTCGGGGCTGTGCGCAAACAAACCGGGCACGCGGCCGGTGCGCGACATGCCGTGCCACTGGTCGCGCAGGCGGCCGGTAAGCAAACGCAACGGGAAACGCGCGGACGTCGGCTCGGCCACCGGCCGGTACGGCGTGACGTGGAAACGCGCCTTGCCGCTGGCGGTAGCGAACACACCATCGCCGTAGCGGCGCGCCTGGCCCGCGGCGGCACCTGCGGCGAACGGCCATTGCTGCGGTCCTTCCGCTTCCAGCCGCGCGTAATCGATGCCACCGATATCCAGATCGCGGCCAACGGTCAGGCTGCGATGCTCGTCGAAGATGGCCGAGGGTTCCTTGAACTCGAACATCGGCGCCACGCCCGGCGGCGCCAGCCGCGCTTCGATGCGGCGTGCGACTTCATTGGCGATCCACCAGTCGGGCTGCGCCTGGCCCGGCGGCGCCACGGCCTGCCGCACGCGCGAGATACGCCGTTCGGAATTGGTTACCGTGCCCTCCTTCTCGCCCCATGTGGCTGCCGGCAGCAGCACATCGGCATAGGGCACGGTGTCGGTGTTGCGGAAGGCTTCCTGCACGATCACGTACTCGGCATGCTGCAAGGCCTCGCGCACGCGGCCGATGTCGGGCATCGAGTGCACGGGATTGGTGCAGGCAATCCACACCGCCTTGACCTGGCCGCTGCGCAGCGCCTCGAACAGCGGCACCGCCGACAGGCCCGGCTTGGCCGACAAGGTATGCGCCGGCAGACCCCACAGTTGTTCCACTTCGGCGCGGTGCTGCTCGTTGCCAATCTCGCGGTGCGCGGCCAGCATCGTGGCCATGCCGCCGACTTCGCGCCCGCCCATCGCGTTGGGCTGACCGGTCAGCGAGAACGGCCCCGCGCCCGGCCTGCCGATCTGGCCGGTGGCCAGATGCAGATGGATCAGCGCAAGATTCTTGTCGGTACCGTGCGCCGACTGGTTCAGGCCCATGCAGTACAGCGACAGCGCCGCCGGACTGCGGCCGAACCATTCGGCAGCCTGGATCAGATCGGCCAGCGCAACGCCGCACAGGTCGGCGGCCATGCGCGGGGTGTAGTCGCGCACCAGTTGCTTGAGTTCGGCGAAACCTTCGGTGTGGTTGGCGATGAACGCCGAATCGATCAGGCCTTCCCAGATCAGGTGATGCAGCATGCCGTTGAACAGCGCCACATCGGTACCGGGCTGGATGGCCAGGTGCAGGTCGGCCATTGCCGCGGTATCGGTACGGCGCGGATCGATCACGATCCAGCGCACCTCCGGGTCGCGCTCGCGCGCGTCTTCCAGGCGACGGAACAGCACCGGATGCGCGTAGGCCATGTTGCTGCCGGCGAAGAGCACCGTCCTGGCCAGCTCCAGGTCTTCATAGCAGGTGGGCGGACCATCGGCGCCCAACGCCAGCTTGTAGCCGGCTACCGCGCTGGACATGCACAGGCGCGAATTGGTGTCGATATTGTTGGTGCCTAGCAACCCCTTCGCCAACTTGTTGAAGACGTAGTAGTCCTCGGTCAGCAATTGCCCGGACACGTAGAACGCCACCGCATCGGGCCCATGTTGCTGGACGATGCCGGCCAACCGGTCGGCCACGGTATCCAGCGCCACCGCCCAGTCCACCGGATGCCGCGGCTCATTGCGCAGGCGCCGCAGTTCCGGATGGGTCAGGCGGCCGGCCGGGTCGGCACTGGTCTGCGGCAGATTGCGGCCCTTGGTGCACAGGCGTCCGAAGTTGGCCGGATGTTCCGGATCGCCTTCGATGCCGACGATGCGGCTGGGCCCGCCGTCGACGTGTTCGGCGTCGATCAGCACGCCACAGCCCACGCCGCAGTAGCAGCACGTCGAGCTTGTGCGGGTGCGTCGTACGACCGGGGCGCCGGTGCCGTCCATCACCCCGTGCTCCCTGCACTACCCGGCAAGTCATCCAGCGACAACCAGACTTCGCCGGCCTCCACGCGCGCCGGGAATTTGCGCACGCAGCCCACATCGGGCGCGCAGGCTTCGCCGCTGGCCAGCGCGATGTTCCAGCTGTGCAGCGGACAGGTGACGGTTTCGCCAGCCACGATGCCCTGCGACAGCGGCCCGCCCTTGTGCGGGCAGCGATCCAGCACCGCATAGACCTTATCGGTGGCGGTGCGGAACAAGGCGATGTCGTCTTCGCCCTCCCGTTCCAGCACGCGCGCTCCCAACGCCGGAATGTCCTCCAGCCGGCAGATGCGTACCCACGCTGCCGGTTGCAGCGCCGGTCCAAGTTCCAGTTCGACTGCGCTCATCTCAGCCCTCCACTTCGGCGGGAATGCGCTTGGCCAGGCGCAGCGGCTGGTACTCGCGCGGCTTGTCGCCGGCGATGCGCGCCGCCCACGGATCCGGCAGGCCTTCCAGCGCGTACAGCAGGCGCTCGTACAGGGCCTGGCGGTTTTCCGCATCGTCGACCACGCGTTTGCGGATGTAGTCCATGCCGACCCGATCGATGTAATGCACGGTGCGGTCCAGGTAGTACGCTTCTTCGCGGTACAACTGCAGGAAGGCGCCGGTGTACTGCTTGACCTCGTCGCTGGTTTTCACTTTTACCAGGAACTGCGCGACTTCGGTCTTGATGCCGCCGTTGCCGCCGATGTGGATTTCCCAACCCGAATCCACCGCAATGATGCCCACGTCCTTGATGCCGGACTCGGCGCAGTTGCGCGGGCAGCCGGACACCGCCAGCTTGACCTTGTGCGGGCTCCACATGTTGGCCAGCATGGTTTCCAGATCGATACCCATCTGCGTGCTGTTCTGCGTGCCGAAGCGGCAGAACTCGCTGCCTACGCAGGTCTTCACCGTACGGATGGATTTTCCGTAGGCGTGCCCGGACTTCATGCCCAGATCCTTCCAGACATCGACCAGGTCCTCCTTCTTCACCCCCAGCAGATCGATGCGCTGCCCGCCGGTCACCTTGACCATCGGCACGGCGTACTTGTCGGCGACATCGGCGATGCGGCGCAGTTCTGAAGCATTGGTCACGCCGCCCTTCATCTGCGGAATCACCGAGAAGGTGCCGTCCTTCTGGATGTTGGCGTGCGCGCGTTCGTTGATGAAGCGCGACTGCGGGTCGTCCACCGCCTCGCGCGGCCAGGTGGAGATCAGGTAGTAGTTGATCGCCGGCCGGCAGGTCGCGCAGCCATTGGGACTGCGCCATTCCAGGAACGCGTACACCGCCTGATGGGTCAGCAGCTTGTGCTCGCGGATCGCCTGCCGCACCTCGCCGTGGGTGCGGTCGGTGCAGGCGCAGACCGCCTTGGTCTTCGGTGTTTCCTGGAAGTTGGAACCCAGGCTGTTCATCAGGATCTGTTCGACCAGGCCGGTACAGGAACCGCAGGAGCTGGCCGCCTTGGTGTGCTTCTTGACATCGTCGACCGTGAACAGGCCCTGCTCGTTGATGGCCCTGACAATCGTGCCCTTGCACACGCCGTTGCAACCGCAGACCTCGTCGCTGTCGCTCATCGCGCTGGCGCGGTCCTGCCCGGCGGTGCCGGCATCGCCCAGCGCCTTTTCGCCGAACATCAACTGATCGCGGCGCTCATCGACGCGGGCGCCGTCCTTGAGCAGCTTGAAGTACCAGCCGCCGTCGCCGGTATCGCCGTACAGGCAGGCGCCGATCAGCTTGTCGTCCTTGATGACCAGCTTCTTGTAGACGCCACCGGCCGGATCCGACAGCACGATTTCCTCGCTGCCGTCGCCGCCCATGAAGTTGCCGGCCGAGAACAGATCGATGCCGGTGACCTTGAGCTTGGTCGACGATACCGAACCGCTGTACATGCCGATGCCGTAGCTGGCCAGATGGTTGGCGCAGATCCTGGCCTGCTCGAACAGCGGCGCCACCAGGCCGTAGGCGATGCCGCGGTGGCTGGCGCATTCGCCCACGGCGTACACGCGCGGGTCGTAGGTCTGCAGTGTGTCGCTGACCACGATGCCGCGCGTGCAATGGATGCCGGCCGCCTGCGCCAACTGCGTATTGGGGCGGATGCCGGCCGCCATCACCACCAGGTCGGCCAGCTCCTCGCTGCCGTCGGAAAACTTCACCGCCCGCACTTCGCCGTTTTCGTTGCCCAGCAATTCGGTGGTGGAGGTGTTGAGGCGGAATTTCAGGCCGCGGTCGCTGAGCGACTTCTCCAGCAACTGCCCGGCCACCGGATCCAGCTGGCGTTCCAGCAGCCAGCCGGCCAGGTGCACCACCGTCACCTCCATGCCGCGCAGCTTCAGGCCGTTGGCCGCTTCCAGGCCCAGCAGGCCGCCGCCGATCACCACCGCGTGCTGCTTCACTTTGGCGGTGTCTATCATGGTCTGGGTGTCGAAGATGTCGCGGTAGCTGATGACGCCTTTCAGGTCCTTGCCCGGCACCGGCAGGATGATCGGCAGCGAGCCGGTGGCCAGCAGCAGACGGTCGTATTCGGCCTCGGTGCCGTCGACCGCAATCACGCGCCGCTGCACGCGGTCGATCTTGGTCACTTCCTTGCCCAGGTGCAGGCGGATGCCGTTTTCGGCATACCAGTCCAGCGGGTTCAGCACGATGTCGTCGAAGGTCTGCTCGCCCGCCAGCACCGGAGACAGCAGGATGCGGTTGTAGTTGGGATGCGGTTCGGCGCCGAACACGGTGATGTCGTACATGTCCGGCGCCAGCTTCAGCAGCTCTTCCAGCGTGCGGATGCCCGCCATGCCGTTGCCGATCAGCACCAATCTCGGTTTTTTCTGGGGATTCATACGCTATGCCCTGTTTGCCGAAACCCGCCCCGTGACCTGAAGGGCGGGCCCGATGATGGCTTCAGTAAGACCACTCGACCTGCAACCACGTCTTGCGCGTGTCGGTGGAGAATCGGTCGGCGCGGTAATCGGCGTACTTGGCCAGCAGGTTGAACTTGCCGACCTTGGCGGTTGCGATCAAATCCAGTTCATCGCCGTAATCCTGCGACAGGCGATCGCTGTCGAACCGGTGCCAGACGGCGTTCACGCCGACGTTGCTGAGCTTTCCGAGCTGCTTGCGATTCCAGCCGAGCGAAAAATACGCGTCGCGCAAGCCATTGGGAGGCGTGGTCAGGAACTGGTCGGCCCAGCCGTGGAATTTGTGCCCGGTGGCCAGCGGCGTCTGGAAGCTGGTCAGCGCCAGCCCGGTGTCCGCTCCCAGCACCTCGTAGCCGGCACCCAGCCGGACCGCGCCGATATCCACGCCGCCATCGGCCAGCCAATACTCGGCCGAATAATGGTTCGGGTTGTTCTGATAGTCGCTTTGCCCGGCGTAACTGAGCGCGTAGTTCAGTTTGACGGCGGCGAACGGACGTACGCCCGCAAAGCGCACGCCATAGGTCTGGCTGGACAATCGCCGCCCGAACACCGCGGCTTCGTCCTGATCGATCAGATAGGTGAACGCGCTCAGCGTCCCCCATGGGGTCGGGTAGGAAAGATTGCCCAGAAAATTGTCGCCGTCGATCGCCTGCTGGCGCGCTCCGGTGCCATCTTTCCCCCAGATCGTGCGCACGCTCCAGACATAGCTGGCATCCAGCTTCAACTTGCCCGGGCCGTTCCATTCCACCCGCGCCGCGTCGAACGTCTGCTCGTTGTCGCGCCAGCCGACCGCGCCGACAAAACGCTGGTCGTCCAGATTGATGCGCTGACGGCCTGCGGTCAGCACGGTGTTGCTGAAACCCTTGTACTGGACTTGCACCCGGTTCAATTCAAGATTCTCGGGGTCGGCCACCAGCGGATAGGCCGTTTTACCGTTGAGTCCACTGTTGTAGTGCTCGTCGATTGCTGCTGTCCCTTCCGCTTCGGCCAGGAAGGCGAATGCTCCGTTGCTGATCTCCGCGCCGACGCGTGCACGCAAGGTGATTGCCTCTGCATCGCGGGCAAGACCCGCCTGATCCACGAGTTCCTGGCGCAGACGCAGATCGACGATGGGCTTGACCGCGGTTTCGGCCGCGAACGCGGGGGCGGATAGCAGCAGACCACTGATTATCGAAAACGCTGTTTTCATTCCGGTCTCTTGATGGTGGCCATGGGTGGGATGGACGATTTGCCGGGCGGGCTCAGGCGGCATCGAGATGGGCGCCATGCTCGTAATCGGCGAGAAACTGCAGGACTTCTTCGCGGTAGGCGTAGAACCTGGGATGTTCCAGCAACGCCTTGCGATCGCGCGGCCGCGGCAGATCGATCTTGAGGATCTTGCCGATGGTGGCATTGGGGCCATTGCTCATCATCACTACGCGGTCCGCCAGCAGGATGGCTTCATCGACGTCGTGGGTGACGCAGATGGCGGTGACCTGGGTGCGTTGCCATACCTCCATCAGTACGTTCTGCAAGTCCCAGCGGGTGAGGCTGTCGAGCATTCCGAACGGCTCGTCCAGCAGCATCAGCTTCGGCGACAGGGCGAAGGCGCGGGCAATGCCCACGCGCTGGCGCATGCCGCTGGACATCTCCGACGTCAGCTTGTTCAGGCTGTCGCCCAAGCCGACGCGTTGCAGGTAGTACTCGACAATGTCGCTGCGTTCGGCGGCGCTGGCATGCGGGTAGACCCGTTCCACGCCGATGCTCACGTTCTGGCGTGCGCTCAGCCAAGGCATCAGACTGGGGGCCTGGAACACCACGCCCTTGTCCGGCCCGGCGCTGTCGATTTCATGCCCGTCCAGCGCGATGCCGCCGCCGGAAACGGAACTCAATCCCGCGGCCATGTTCAGCACCGTCGATTTACCGCAGCCGGAATGACCGATCAGCGAAACGAATTCGCCGCGGTCCATCATCAGGTTGAAATCCTGTACGACGGTCAGCGGTCCGTTGCGGGTGGGATAGGTCTTGCTGACATTGAACAGTTCCAGATACCGACGCTGCACCGCCGAACGGCTCGCCTCCGTGTAGGCCTTGGGCAGACGCGCGATCTGGATGGGCTTCACCTTGGGCAAGGCCGTTCTTGACGGGACTGCCTCGCCGATCGTTACCCCACGGGTACGGTTCAGACTGTCCAGACAGGCGACGATCCGGTTGCGCAGCGCGGTATAGGCCGGATCGTGGTTGAGCGCGGCACGTACGCGCGGCCGTTGCAGCGGCACATCGAACAGGTGCCCGATGCGGCTGCCGGCAGGATCGGGCTGCAGCACCGCGATGCGGTCGGCCAGCAACAGGGCTTCGTCCACATCGTTGGTGACCAGGACGATGGTGCGTTTTTCCTGGCCGCGGATGCGTTCGATTTCGTCTTGCAGGCGCGCCCGGGTCAGGGCGTCCAGCGCCGAAAGCGGCTCATCCAGCAACAGGATTTCCGGGCGCATGGCCAGGGCGCGGGCGACGGCGACGCGCTGGCGCATGCCGCCGGACAATTGTGCGGGCTTGCGCTCGCGTGCGTGGGCAAGGCCCACCAGGTCGATGGTGGCGTGGGTCAGTGCGCGCCGTTCTTTCCGATCCAGGCTTTTATGCACCGCATCTACCGCCAGCCGGACATTGCCTTCCACGCTCAGCCACGGCATCAGCGAGTAGGACTGGAACACCAGGCCGCGCTCGGCGCTGGGTCCATTCGATACCTCGCCCTTGACCAGGATTTGGCCGCTGTCGGGTTGAATCAAGCCGGCCAGCAATGAAATCAGGGTGGTCTTGCCGGTGCCGGAGAACCCCAGGATGGCGATGAATTCGCCTTCGTTGACCGACAGGTTCACTCCACCCAGCACGGCCTGCTGCTTGCCTTGGCCGGTGTAGGCCTTGCTGACGTCACGCAGTTGCAGGATCGGCGCAGGATTCATGTCATCAACTCCGCGCATCGCGGCCGGCCAGCTTCTGCAGCACCAGCATGACGCGGTCCAGGCCGAACCCGATCAGGCCGATCACGATGACCGCCACCATGATCCGCGACAGCGATTTTTCGCTGCCGTTCTGGAACTCGTCCCAGACGAATTTTCCCAGTCCGGGGTTCTGCGCCAGCATCTCCGCCGCGATCAGCACCATCCAGCCCACGCCCAGCGACAGGCGCATGCCGGTAAAGATGTACGGCAACGCCGATGGCAACACCAGCTTGGTCAGCTTGGCGCGCCAGGTCAGCCGCAGGACGCGGCCTACGTTGAGCAGGTCCTTGTCGATGGAGGCCGTGCCGATGGCCGTATTGATCAGGGTCGGCCAGAGCGAGCACATCATCACCACGATTGCGGAGATGACGAAGCTCTTGGGCAAGGCCGGATCGTCGCCGCTGATCGAAGCCGAGACCACCATCGTCACGATAGGCAGCCAGGCGAGCGGGCTGATCGGACGCATTACCTGCACCAGCGGATTGATCGCGGCGTTGAACCGCTTCGACATGCCGGCGACCAGGCCCAACGGGATGGCGACCAGCGAGGCCAAGGTGACGCCCATCGCCACCGTCTTGAGCGAGGTGAAGATTTGATCGACGAAGGTCGGCGGACCGGAATAACGCTGGCCGTCGGCCACCGCTGCCGCGGCATCGGCGCGCGCGGCGGAGTATTCGACCAGCAGACCCTTGAACGCGTCCCAGACATCGCCGGGACCCGGCAGCGCGCCCAGCGAGGTCTGCACCATCGGCGCCAGTGCTGTCCACAGGCCCAGGAATGCGAGCACCCCCACCACCGGAGGCCAGGCGGCGTCGAACCACTCCCTGCCCGGCGGCAGTTTCACCCTCAGCTTCGGGCGCTTGCGCATGGCTGCCTCCCCGGCGGGCACCGCAGCCGCGCCTGCGACGGCTGCACCAACGGCAACCGTCCCCACCGGCGGCTCGACTTCCGCGCTCTTCGCCGCCAACTCGTCTTTTGCCAATGTCGCAGCTGTCATGGCGCCGGCCCTCACTTGACACCCGCAGGTGTGACGGTCTGGCCCTGCTTCAGGCCGATGGCAAAGCCCCCGGCATAGGCAGCCGGCTGCTTGGCATCGAAGACCACGCCGTCGATCGCCGGTTGGGTATAGACCCGGAAGCCATCGGTCTGGGGAAAGTCGGCCGGCTCAGCCTTGCCGTCGGCGATCAGCGATTCGGCGGCCAGCAGGTACAGATCGGGGCGGTAAGCCGCTTTGGCGGTGTCGAAATACCACTGATCGGGCTTGGCTTCGGCGATCTGCCCCCAGCGGCGCATCTGGGTCAGGTACCAGATCGCGTCCGAGTAGTAGGGATAGCTGGCATATTGGCTGAAGAACAGATTGAAAACCGGCGTGTCGCGGGTATCGCCTTGGCCAAAGGTGAACTTGCCGGTCATCGACGCCATCAGCACCTTTTCGTCGGCGCCGACATATTTCGACTGGGCCAGGATCTTGACCGCTTCGGCCCGGTTCTTGCCGTCGTCGGCATCGAGCCACTTGGCAGCGCGGATCAGCGCGCGCAGCAAGGCCTGGGTGGTCTTGGGGTTCTTGCTGGCAAAATCCTCGGTCAGACCGAAGACCTTCTCGCCGGTCAGTCCGGCGATATCCGGATCGACGATGATCGGCACGCCGATCTTCTTCGCCACCGCGGCCTGGTTCCAGGGTTCACCCACCGAATAGCCGTCGATGGTGCCGGCCTCCAGCGTGGTCGGCATCTGCGGCGGCGGCGTGACCGAGAGCTGGACTTCCGCGCCGGTAGTGCCGGCGGTATCGCCGGGCAGGTAATAGCCGGGGTTCAAGCCACCGGCTGCCAACCAGTAGCGCAGCGCGTAGTTGTGGGTCGAAACCGGGAAGACCATGCCCATCTTGAAGGGCTTGCCCTGCGACTTCATCCTGGCGACCACCGGCTTGAGCGCGGCGGCGGAAACCGGGTGGACGATCTTGCCGTCCGCGTCCTTCGGCAGATCCGCTGCGATCTGGTCGTAGACGCGGTTCGAAATCGTCACGCCCTTGCCGTTTATGTCGAGCGACAGCGGCGCGATGATCTTCACCTTCGAGCCTATCCCCGCCGCCGAGGCGATAGGCTGGCCCGCCAGCATATGCGCACCGTCGAGCTGGCCGTCGGCCACGCCGTCCAGCAGTACCTTCCAGTTGGCCTGCGGCTCCAGCGCCACGCTCAGGCCTTCTTCAGCAAAAAAACCTTTTTCCTTGGCGATCGCCAACGGCGCCATGTCGGTGAGCTTGATGAAGCCCAGCTTGAGATTGGGTTTTTCGACCCCCGTGGTGCTGGCGGCAGGCTTGGCGACCGGAGCCGAAGCCGTGTCCGAGCCGCAGGATGTGATCAGCGACGCTGCGGCCAGGCTCATAGCAAGACTGGCGATGAGTACGAATTTGCTGTGCATGAAAAGCCTCGCATCGTGAAGAAGGTCTGCTGGAACTGAAAACAAAAACGGCGTGCTTCCAGCTTTCGCTGGGAGACGCCGTTGTCTTGGTAAGCAGGACCGCCATTGGCCCATCTACCGGATCGGGATTGTGGTGGGCCCGCCGTTGCGCCCACGGTGACTACATAGCAATCAGCGTGCCAACTTGTTTCCGCATTTTTCAGCCAGGCGTATCTCCATTAAATTCAATTGGTTGAGTAAACTATCTCGAATGGACATCGGATTGCGGGGAGGCCGGTCCCTCGCCGGCTTGCACTAATGCCGTGCGCGGACGCACTTGATTTGTGCGTTGCATCAATGGGATGAGCATCGAGGCGTACCGCTTCACGCAGGGCGGCCTTCGGCCGCTCATGCCGGCTGGTCAGTCGCGATGTGGGTGTTCGAGTCGCGACTCACCCGTGCCGGCATGCCGGCACGACTCCCACAAGGAAGATTGCTCCCACACGGAAACACTGCTCCGATAAGGCGGCATCGACCCGGCAAGGCCCTGGTGGCGCCTCAGTGCGCGGTGCGTTCGTCCAGGCCTCACCGCTGCCGCTACGCGGCCGGCATACCCGCGAGGCCCGGTTCTACCGGAGCCGACTGTCGAATAGCAGGTTCTGGCGCGTGTCGGCGGCAGGAAGCGCGACGCCCAACTGCGCCGCGGCCTGGCGGTAGGTCTGCAAGCGGTGCACGTTGCCCAGCAAGGCATCGTCGGCGGCGGCCGCACCATCCGGCAGCAGGCCCCAACGGCGGAACTGCTGCAGGAACCAGCGGCCATCGGACTGCCAGGGAAAGTTGACCTGGCCATCGGCGTGGAAGCGCAGCCCCTGCCCGGGCGGGTCGCTGTCCACAGGCAGCAGGCAGGCGGCAATGCGTTCGGCCGGCAGATCGATCACGTCCGGATCGGCCAGCCAGTCCACCGCCTGCCGCCGGTTTCCCGGTTCATCCAGCCAGCGGCAGGCTTCCAGCAACGCCGCGGTCAGCGCGACCGCCGTTTCCGGATGCAGCGCGGCAAACTCGCGGCGACAGGCCAGCACCTTCTCCGGATGCCCCGGCCAGATCTGCCCGCTGCGGATCACCCGCTTACCGGCGCCGAGCGCTTCGGCCTGGGCCGCCCACGGTTCGCCGGCGCAGTAGCCGTCCAGTTCGCCACGCGCCAATGCCGCCGGCATCTGCGGCGGCGGCAACGTCACCCCGCGGATGTCGGCCATCGGGTCGACGCCTTGCGCGGCCAGCCAGTAGTACAGCCACATCGCATGGGTGCCGGTGGGAAAGGTCTGCGCGAATACCGGCCGCCGCGGCAGCGCCGCCAGCGCCTCGCGCAGCGGTACGCCTTGTTCCAGCTGCTGCGCCAGCGCTGGCGACAGCGTGATCGCCTGGCCGTTCTGGTTCAGCGTCAACAGGATGGCCAGTTCCGCCTGCGGACCGCCGATACCGGTTTCGACCCCGTAGACCAGTCCGGCCAGCGCGTGCACCGCGTCCAGTTCTCCCGACAGCAGCTTGTCGCGAATCGCTGCCCACGAGGCCTGCCGCTGCAGTTGCAGCTGCAGGCCGTGCTTGCTGTCCAGTCCCAGCCGCACCGCCGCCACCAGTGGCGCGCAGTCGATCAGCGGCATATAGCCCAGTCGCAGCGTTCGGATGTCGCGGTTGTCGTGTCCTGTCATGCGTACCTCATCCCAGCAGTTCGGCCATGGCGATGATTTGGCGCGCCACGTCCGCCAGCTTCAGTCCCTGTTTCATCGCCTGCTGGCGCAGGGCGGCATAGGCTTCGCTTTCGCTCATGCCGCGCTTTTCCATCAGCAGCCCCTTGGCCCGGTCGATCTGTTTGCGGTCCAGCAACTGCTGCTGCACTTCGTCGAGCTTGCGGCGGACATGCGACTGCTGCTCGAAGCGCGCCAGCGCCACCTGGATGATCGGCGCCAGCCGGGCGGGCGCCAGCCCGTCCACGACATAGGCGGTGACCCCTGCCCCGACCACCGCCCGGATCAACTGGTCGTCGCTGTCGCCGGAAAACATCACCACCGGCCGCGGCGCGTGACGGTGCATCACCGCCAGTTGTTCCAGGGTGTCGCGCGACGGCGATTCGACGTCGACGATGACCACGTCCGGTTGCAGCGATTCCACCGCCTTGAGCAGGCTGCTGGCCGATGCCACTTCCTGCAACACCTCATAGCCGGCCGCCAGCAGCGCTGCGCGCAGCTCGCCGATCGGCTTTTCGGTATCGTTGACCAGCAGAACGCGCAGCATTGCGGGCGGGAACCTCACGGGAACTGCCCTCATGTTGCCATGCAGCATCGCCGGTTGGCGAGCCATCCCCCGTCCAGGAGCGTCCATGCCGCTGTTTCCGTTGTTTGCCGATCTGTCGGGCCGCGAAGTGCTGGTGGTGGGCGGCGGCGAAGTCGCCCAGCGCAAGATAGAGGCGCTGTTGCAGGCCGGCGCGCAGGTCCAGGTCTACGCCGACGCGCTCAACCAGACGGTGGCGCAATGGTGGGCGCAGGGGCGGCTGCAACGCCGCGAAGGCGGTTTCGACCCGGCCTGGCTGGACCAGGTCTGGCTGCTGGTGGCGGCCACCGACGACCGCCCCTTCAACGCCGGGCTGGCGGCCGAAGCCGGCCGCCGCCGCCGGCTGGTCAATGTGGTCGACGACGCCGAGCTGTCCACCTTCCAGATTCCCGCGATTGTCGACCGCGACCCGCTGCTGGTGGCCATCTCCTCCGGCGGCGCGGCGCCGATGCTGGCGCGGCGGCTGCGCGAACAACTGGAAACGCTGCTGGATCATTCGCTGGGCGATTTGGCCGCACTGTTCGCGCGCCACCGTGCCGCCATCCGCGCGCGGCTGCCGCAACTGGCGCAGCGACGGCGCTGGTTCGACCAGGTGATCGACGGCCCGGTGCCGGTGCTGCTGCGGGCCGGACAGCGCGAAGCGGCCGAGGCAGCCTTCCAGACCGCCTTGCAGGCCAGCGCCGACACGACCAGCGCCGGCAGCGTAACGCTGGTCGGTGCCGGCAATGGCGACCCCGGCCTGCTGACGCTGAATGCGCTGCGTGCGCTGAACCAGGCCGACCTGCTTGTGGTGGACGACGCCGTGGCGCCGGCCGTGCTGGCGCTGGCGCGCCGCGACGCCTCCCGCCTGCGGATGCCTGAGGATGACGATGCGCGGCTGGCGCTGCTGGTCCAGCACGCCACGGCCGGCCAGCGCGTGGTCTGCCTGAAACCGGGCAACGCCTTCCAGCTTCCGCCCGACATGCAACTGGCGGACGAACTGGAGCGACGGCGGATCGCCTGCGAAGTGATTGCCGGGATCGACGCGGCAGCGTAGCGGCAGGCCGGCGCGCCGCTGATGCGTCAGGATCCGGCTGATGCTTCCCACCAGCAGGCCGCTTGCCGCCGTTGGCGCAGCAAAGCGTTCCCGGTTGATGCAGATCAAGGACAGCCGCAACGGCAATGCCTACCTTGGCGCCATGAGTTCGCTCGCCTCCCTGTTCGACCCCGATCTGCTGCGCCGTTACGACCGGCCCGGACCGCGCTACACCTCCTACCCCACTGCGCCGCAGTTCTCGGCGCAGTTCCAGGAGAACGAGCTGCGCGAAGTGGCGGCGGTCACCAATGGCGATCCGATTCCGCGCCCGCTTTCCCTGTATGTCCACATTCCGTTCTGCACCAGTCCGTGCTTCTACTGCGGCTGCAACCGCATCATCACCCGCGACCGCTCGCGCGGCGACAGCTACCTGACCCGGCTGTACCGGGAAGTCTGCATGATGTCGACGCTGTTCGACCGCGACCGGCAGGTCTCCCAGCTGCATTTCGGCGGCGGCACGCCCAACTTCCTGGCCGCCGACCAGATTGCCGAAGTGGTGGATGTGCTGCGCCGCCACTTTTCCTTCGCCGCACCGAGGGAACTGGATTGTTCCATCGAACTGGACCCGCGCTTCATCTCCCCTGCCGAGATCGGCGTGCTGGCCGACGCCGGCTTCAACCGCGCCAGCCTGGGCGTGCAGGATTTCGACCCGGTCGTGCAACAGGCGGTCAACCGCATCCAGAGCGTGGAGGAAACGCTGGCCATCATCGAGGCCTGCCGCCTGCACCGGTTCCGCTCGGTCAACGTGGATCTGATTTACGGATTGCCGTTGCAGACCCGCGAAGGCTTCGACCGCACGCTGGATATCACCCTGGCCGCGCGGCCGGACCGGCTGGCCATCTACAGCTACGCCCATCTGCCGGCGATGTTCCGGCCGCAGCAGCGCATCCGCGCCGAGGATCTGCCCTCGCCGGAGCTCAAGCTGGACCTGCTGCGCTGCGCCATCGAGCGACTGGGCGAAGCCGGCTACGTCTATATCGGCATGGATCATTTCGCACTGCCGGAGGACGATCTGGCGCAAGCGCAGAGCCGCGGCGATCTGCATCGCAACTTCATGGGGTATTCGACCCACGCCGAAAGCGACCTGGTCGGGCTGGGGGTCAGCGCCATCAGCCATATCGGCGCCAGCTTCAGCCAGAATCCGCGCGATATCGGCAGTTGGGAGCAGGCCATCGACCAGGGCCGGCTGCCGGTCTGGCGCGGCATGCGCCTGGACCAGGACGATCTGCTGCGCGCGGACGTCATCCAGCAGCTGATGTGCCATGGCAGCATCGATTTCCGCGAAATCGAGCGCCGCCACGTCATCGATTTCGGCGACTACTTCGGCGATGCGCTGCAGCAGCTGCTGCCGCTGCAGGCCGACGGGCTGGTCGAACTGAGCCCGGACGGCCTGCGCAGCACCTCGCGCGGCAGGTTGTTGTTGCGTATCATCGCCATGTGCTTCGACCGTTATCTCCCCGCTCATACAGAGGCCGCCGCACCGCGTTTTTCGCGGACCGTCTGAGCGCCGCCGGAACCCCCGCATGAGTTCACGGGTCATTTTTCCGCGGACCGACGCCAGCGTGCTGGCCGACGACGGCGATACCCTGAGCTTCTGCTCCACCTGCGCGTTCTCCCAGGCCTGCCTGTCCGAAGGAATGGACAAGGCCGCGCTGATGGATCTGCACGTCCTGGTCGAGCATGTCGGGCCGTTGCAGGCCGGCGAGCATGTGTTCCGCGAAGGCGATGCGTTCGGCGCCATCGCCGCGGTACGCGCCGGCACCGTCAAGACCTACCAGATCGACCGCGACGGCCACGAACAGGTGCTGGGCTTCCACCTGCCCGGCGAAGTGATCGGGCTCAACGCCATCCATGACGAGCGTTACCCGTGCAATGCGGTGGCGCTGGACACGGTCATGCTGTGCCGGTTCTCGTTTCCGCGGATCGCACTGCTGGCCAGCCGCCTGCCCAACCTGCAGCAGCACCTGTTCCGGTTGATGAGCCGGGACATCGGCGTGGCCTCGCTGTTCGCCCGCGACAACACCGCCGACGAGCGCATGGCCGCTTTCCTGATTGGGCTGTCGCGACGGCTGGCCGCACGCGGATTCTCGCCGCGCCGGTTCCAGCTGACCATGTCGCGCACCGACATCGCCAATTACCTGCGGCAGGCCCCGGAAACGGTCAGCCGCGTGCTGCGCCGCTTCGAGAGCGACGGCCTGGTGCATATCAAACAGCGCGACGTGGAAATCATCGATCTCCCGCGCCTGGAAGCGCTGGCACTGGCCGTGTTGCGCGACTGAGCCGGAGGCGGGGCGGAGCTCGCCCCGCCCTGCCCGCTGACGCTGGTTCCTGCAGGTGCGGTCGCGACTCACGTCGCTCCTACAAGATTGGGAAATCGCCGCCAACTTGACGTATGTCATGGTGGCAGGCGCGGCGCCGATTGAAGATGCGGCCAGTTCTCTGGAGAGCCGCATCATGAATTCAACACAGAAGCTTTGGGTCGGGCTGGCAGCCCTGCTCATCGCCTCGTTCGCTGTCCTGCTATGGGTCGGCAGCGAGGTCCACCGCCAAGCGCCCCCGATGCCCGAGCAGGTCGTCAGCGAGGACGGCACGGTCATCTATACCCGCCAGGACATCGAAACCGGCCGCCAGGTCTGGCAGTCGATAGGCGGACAGCAGTTGGGCTCGATCTGGGGCCACGGCGGCTATGTGGCGCCGGACTGGGGCGCCGACTGGCTGCATCGCGAAGCCGAGGCCATCCTGGACCTGTGGGCGCAGCGCGAAGCCGGCGTTGCCAGCTACAAGGATCTGGACGCGCCCACCCAGGCTGCCTACGCGCAACGCGTGCAGATGCTGATGCGGCCCAACGGCTACGACGCCGAAACCGGCACCATCCGCATCGACAACGACCGCGCCACCGCCATGCGGATGGTCGCAGAGCATTACCAGAGCCTGTTCAGCCGCGACCCGGCCACCGCCGAACTGCGCGAAGCCTATGCGATGCGCAACGACACGGTGCCGGACGCCGAGCACCGGCGCATGCTGACCGGGTTCTACTGGTGGGCGGCGTGGTCGTCGGTGACCGAACGCCCCGGCTCGGACATCAGCTACACCGCCAACTGGCCGGCCGACAAGCTGGTCGGCAACACGCCGCCGCCCAGCGCCTTCCTATGGACGGTGTTCAGCGTGCTGTTCCTGATCGCCGGTATCGCCCTGCTCGGCTGGCACTACGCGGTCAATCACGGCGACGAGATGGCGCCGGTGCTGCCCAAGAGCGATCCGCTGGCGTCGATCAAGGTGACGCCGTCGATGCGCGCCACCGCCAAATATTTCTGGGTGGTGATTGCGCTGTTCCTGGTGCAGATCCTGCTGGGCGCCATCACCGCGCACTACCAGGTCGAAGGCCAGGAAGCCTACGGCTTCGCGCTGGCCGATGTGCTGCCCTACTCGCTGACGCGCACCTGGCACACGCAGCTGGCGGTGCTGTGGATCGCCACCGCCTGGTTGGGCATGGGCCTGTACATCGGCCCGGCGATTTCCGGGCACGAACCGAAGTTCCAGCGCCTGGGCGTGAACGTGTTGTGGGCGTGCCTGCTGATCATCGTGGTCGGCTCGTTCACCGGGCAGTGGTTCGCGGTGATGCAGAAGCTGGGCCTGCAGCACAACTTCTGGTTCGGCCACCAGGGCTGGGAATACGTGGACCTGGGCCGCTTCTGGCAGTGGTTCCTGTTCATCGGCCTGGGCCTGTGGCTGCTGCTGGTCGGCCGCGCCCTGTGGCCGGCAATCCGCCACGGCGGCGAATCGCGTTCGATCGTCTCGCTGCTGTTCCTGTCCACCGTCGCCATCGGCGTGTTCTACGCCGCCGGCCTGATGTGGGGCGAGCACACGCACCTGTCGATGGTCGAATACTGGCGCTGGTGGGTGGTGCATCTGTGGGTTGAAGGCTTCTTCGAGGTGTTCGCGGTGGCGGTGATCGCCTTCCTGTTCACCCGCCTGGGACTGCTGCAGGTCAGGACCGCGACGGTGGCGGTGCTGTTTGCCACCGTCATCTTCATGGCCGGCGGCGTACTGGGCACCCTGCACCACCTGTACTTCACCGGCACGCCGACCGCGGTGATCGCCATCGGCGCCAGCTTCTCGGCGCTGGAAGTGGTGCCGCTGGCCTACGTCGGTTTCGAGGCCTACCAGAGCTACAAGCTGGGCAAGGCCACGCCATGGATGCAGCGCTACCGCTGGCCGATCATGTTCTTCATTGCGGTGGCGTTCTGGAACATCGTCGGCGCCGGTCTGTTCGGCTTCCTGATCAACCCGCCGCTGGCGCTGTACTACATGCAGGGCCTGAACCTGACCCCGACCCATGGCCACACCGCGCTGTTCGGCGTGTACGGCATGCTCGGCATCGGCCTGATGCTGTTCTGCCTGCGCGGCATGAAGCCGCAGGTGCAGTGGAACGAGAAGCTGCTGAAGTTCAGCTTCTGGTCGCTGAATATCGGCCTGGCCGGGATGGCGCTGTTCACCCTGCTGCCGCTGGGTATCCTGCAGCTTACCGCCGCGCTCAAGCATGGTTACTGGTATGCGCGCTCGGCCGAGTTCATGCAGCAGCCCATCGTGGATCTGCTGGTGTGGATGCGGGTGCCGTCCGATACGCTGTTCAGCGTAGGCGCGGTGGCCCTGGCCTGGTTCGTGTTCCGGCTGTGGGTGGCACCGCGCAAGGAACCGGCGATAGACGCCGTCCCCGTGCGCAGCTAACTGTTGGAGTTTCCTGCAACAGGAGAAGAGCCGCACTTGCGGCTCTTCTTCTTTTCTTTTTTCCGGGCGCCATTGACTTATCCAGAAGCCGATGGCCCAGACGTTGTGGGACCGTACGCGGCACGGATGCCGCGTAAGAGCTTACATGGGCGAGGCAAGCGTTTGCGAAGCATTGCTTCGCGCGCAGCCGAACGCCCGCCATCTGCGATGGCGGGCCGGACCCGCGTAGCGGGTATTTACGGCGTGTCCCGCACCGCCATGGCCACCGGCTTCCAGGTAGACGTTCCCCAGGCTTGTGAGAAGATTTTTTTGCCTGGCAGAACCATGCCAATGCCAAGCGGCTGACCTAGATCAAGGCGTCCGTTTTCCACCGCCGCCAGACTGACGGCATGGACATGATCTTCAAACCAGCCAGGCAAAGCATGTCGGCGACCCGCCTGGTCCAGGCCCCGCACCGGCTGATGTTCTTCATCGGCGCCAGCAATCTGCTGCTGGCGATGCTGTGGTGGACGCTGTGGCTGGCTTCCAGCCGCGGCTCGATTCCGGCAATACCGGCCACACCGATCTACGCAGGCTGGCTGCACGCCTTCGTCATGCAGTACCTGGTGTTTCCCAGTTTCATCTTCGGCTTTCTGCTGACCGTATTCCCGCGCTGGATGGGGTTGCCGGAACTCAAGCGCTGGCACTACGCGCCGGTGGGCGCCGGCCTGATGGGAGGCCAGCTGGCGATCCTGCTGAGCACCGCCGGCTGGGAAGCAGGCTTCATGGTGGGCCTGTGGATGGCACTGGCCGGCTGGAGCGCCGGCCTGGTGTTGCTGGGCCGGCAAGTGCTGGCCGAAACCGGCCGCACCTGGCACGCCCGCTCCTGCTTCGCCGCGCTGGCGCTGGGCTATCTTGGCCTGCTTGCCTTCATCGGCTTCGTGCTTGGCGGCTCCGCGTTCTGGGTGTTCGCCAGCATCAAGCTGGGCAGCATCGGTCTGTTGCTTCCGATCTACCTGACGGTGGCGCACCGCATGTTTCCGTTCTTCGCCGCCAACGTCGTGCCGGGCTACCGGCCATGGCGCCCGATGGGCTGGCTGGCGGCGGTCTGGGCGCTGCTGCTGGCGCACCTTGGCCTGGAACTGTCGCATGCCTACGCCTGGCTGTGGCTGGCCGACGCGCCGTTGCTGCTGCTGAGCGGCTGGTCGCTGTGGCGCTGGTGGCCGCGTGCGCGCATGCCCGGCCTGCTGGCGGTGCTGTTCATTGGCTTGGCGTGGATGCCGGCGACCTTTCTTCTGTACGTGGTGCAGAGCGTCGGCTATCTGCTCACCGGCGAATTCATGCTGGGCCGCGCGCCGATGCACGCCTTGTTCATCGGCTTCTTCGGCAGCCTGCTGGTGGCGATGGTGACGCGGGTGACCCAGGGCCACTCCGGACGGCCGCTGAAGATGCCGGCGGTGGCCTGGTTCGCCTTCGTCGCCATCCAGATCGTCGCGGTCATGCGCGTCGCTGCCGAGCTCATGCCCGATGCGCTGTTCTGGCAGGCCGCGTCCGCGGCCGGCTGGCTGCTGGCATTCCTGCCGTGGGTCAGCCGCATCGGCCGCATCTACCTGAGCCCGCGCGCCGACGGCAAACCGGGATGAGCCGATGATCGAGTTCTATCCGATGATCAAACTGGTCCATATCGGCAGCGCGCTGACCAGCGGCGGTTTGTTCGCGCTGCGCGGCGCGGCCAGCCTGGCCGGAATGCGCTGGCCGATGTTCGCCGCGGTGCGCTACCTGAACTATTCCATCGATACCGTGCTGCTGACCGCGGCGATGATGCTGCTGACCATCCTGCCTGGCGGGCTGTTCGCCAATGGCTGGCTGGCCGTCAAGATCGGTTTCCTGCTGGGCTACATCACCCTGGGCATCCTGGCGCTCAGACGCAACCGCAGCCGTCTGGCGCGCATGTTGCTATTCGTTTCGGCCCTGCTGGCGTACGGGCAGATCTACGCCATCGCGCGCGCCCACCATCCGCTGGGCGTGCTGTACCTGCTCGGTTGAACCAGGAGAATCGCAATGATCGATGATTTCAGCCTTCCCGAGCCCGGCTCTCCGTTCGGTTGCTGGATGCAGGAATCGCTGGATGCGGCCGGTGTTGCCACCGACCTTGCCGAAACAGAGACGTCGCAATGAACGCAGGCGACGGCACGGCGCCGGTAGCGGACATCCCGTCTGGCGGAGGCAACCCGACACCGCTGCTCTGGCTTGACCTTCGCCACCTGCCGCCTCCGGAACCGATGCAACGCATCCTCGATGCATTGCCCGACCTGCAATCGGGCCAGTGGCTGGTGGCGATGACGCCGCAGCGGCCGGGGCCGCTGCTGGAAATCCTTGACGCTTGGGGCTATGCCTATCGTGTGCAGGAGCTGAGCTCCGGCCATGCCTGCGTATCGGTGGGCATGCACCAGGATGCCGGCGCCGGTGCATCTGCCGAAGAGGCATGAGCGGACTGACGATTGCTGCCGCACCGCCGCTGCGGCGGCCGCTACGTTTCCTGCTGACGGCGCCGTTGTGGGGAATGACCGCCGGCGGCTGGCTGATGGCGCATGGCGAAACAGCGATGACCTCGCGTTGGGCCATACCGACCGTGGTGCTGGTGCACCTGTTCACCCTGGGCGTGCTGGCCAATGCCATGCTAGGTAGCCTGCTGCAGTTCCTGCCGGTCGCCGCCGGCAGCCGCATCTGCCTGCACAGGTCAGCGGCCTGGCTGCATGCGTTGCTCAATATCGGATTGCTGCTGTTCGTGCCGGCGATGATGCTGGCGCATCCATTGGCGCTTACGATGGCCTCGCTGCTGCTGGCCGGTGCGTTGCTTGGCTTCGCGGTTGCTGCCCTGAACGGACTGATCCGGGGCAGCGGTTCACGCGTGCTGCGCGCCGGCATCGCGATGGCGGTGTCGGCGCTGGCGCCGACCGCACTGCTGGGCGTGGCCCTGGTCGCCATCGTGCTGGGCCGGCTGGCGTGGCCTATCGATCGCGTTGCCGATCTGCATGCGGCGTCGGGGCTGCTGGGCTGGGTGCTGATGCTGATGATGGCGGTGGGCGCGGTCACGCTGCCGATGTTCCAAGGCACCCGCCGTATTCCGGATGCCGCGCAGTGGAGCTGGCAGGCGATCGCGCTGGCGGGTTTGATCGTCGGTGGCAGCGCCCGCTGGAACGGAATGCCTATGCTCGCGGCGGTCGGCATCGCCGTGCCGGTGCTGCTGTTCGCAGGGACCTCGCTACTGCTCCAGCTCGGTGCGCCCCGTCGCCGCAACCCGGTGCTGACACTGTTCTGGATGCTGGGTACCGTGGCGATCGCGGCGGCGGGCCTGCTGCTGCTTGCGGAAAGCGCCCATGCGCACCAGGACCGCGCCGTGCTGATCGGTGCGCTGTTCATCGGCATAGGCCTGCCATCGATGCTGACCGGCATGATGCTGGAGATCGTCGGGTTCCTGAGCTGGATCGATCTGCGCCGCCGCTGCGCGCGCGGCATCCGGATTCCCGGTGTGGATACGCTACTGCCGGAAACGGACAAGCGCTGGGCGCTGGCCGCGCATGGCGTGTCTGCGCTGGCGCTGCTGGCTGCGGCGTTGCGGCCGGCGCTGGCCGGCACTGCCGGTGCGCTGCTGCTGGCCGCTTATGCGGTCGCGTTGTGGTGCCTGCTGCGCTGCCTGCGCCGCAGCGCAGTATTTGCCCGCGAAAACCGCCAGCAACGATAAGACGCTCAGCGCGGGCGCCCGGCTTGCTTGCACAAACGCCGGGGAGCGGCGTTGTGCGGATTCAGAGCTTCATGACCCGCCTTGATTTGAATCAATTGGCCTCACCGGATGGCGCGCTAGCATCCATCCCGCACCCGGCCCTGAGGCCACGGGAGATCCTGCTTTGACGAAAACAGCCCATCGGGATTCGCTGCCATGGGACCGTTGACGTTGCTGGCAATAGCCGGCGCACGCAACGCCATCGACCGGGTCGACGACGCAATGATCGCGTTGCTGGCCGGACGGCGCGCCGTGGTCGGCACACTGGCCCGGATCAAGCGCGGCGCCAGCCTGCCGGTGCGGGATGTACGGCGGGAGCAGCGCGTATACCAGCGCTCGCAGCGGCTGGCCGGCCGCCTGGGCGTGCCTCCCGATGCCGCCGTCAGGCTGATGGCGCTGCTGATTGCCGAAGCATGCCGGCAACAGTCGTCTCCCAACGCGGCGCCACCGCCGTCTCCGCCCCTGCTCTCCGGCAATGGAATCCACATGTCGTCCACGACCACCAACGGCGCTTACCCGCGCCTGCTGCGGCTGCTCCCGCCACCCCGGTTCTGGAGGCGGCTGCTGCCGCTGATTCCGCCGCCAGCGCAGGCAACCATGCTGGAAGCGGTGCTGGAACATTCGCTGTCGGCGCCGCTGGAAAGCGGCCTGCTGGATCCGATCCGGCACCGCCGGCTGGGCATCGAGGTCAGCGACCTGGGACTGTACTGGGTGCTGGAACTGCGGCAAGGGCGGCTGCAGGTCAGCCGCGAGCCGGCCGAAGCCAACATCTGCGGAAGCGCCACCGATCTGCTGTTGCTGGCAAGCCGGCTGGAAGATGCCGACACACTGTTTTTCCAGCGCAAGCTGACGATCACCGGCGACACCGAGCTGGGCCTGACGGTGCGCAACCTGCTTGACCGGCTGCCCTGGGAGGAGGTTCCGCTGGGGCTGCGCATCGCCCTGCAGCGCGGCAGCCGCCTGACCCGCGCGGCCCGTTCTTCGTTTCACCGCGACCATTGACGGTATCCCGACATGAGCAATCGCCCATCCGCCCTGCCCCGCCCGCAATGGCGCCCGGAACTGGAACACCGGTACGCCGAACTGGGCGACCGCCTGCAGCGCCTGCTGCCGTGCCTGGAATGGCCGCTGCATCTGCCCTGGATCGATGCGATCAACACGCTCAAACGGCAGCGTGGCGCGGTCATCATGGCGCACAGCTACCAGTCGCCGGAAATATTCCACGGCGTGGCCGACATCACCGGCGATTCGTTGGCGTTGGCGCAGGCCGCCGCCGATTGCGACGCCGACCTGATCGTACTGTGCGGCGTGCATTTCATGGCCGAAACCGCGAAGATCCTGGCGCCGCACCGCACCGTGCTGATTCCCGATCCCGGTGCCGGCTGTTCGCTGGCCTCCTCGATTGAAGCTGCCGACGTCCGTGCGCTGCGCGCGCGCTACCCGGACGCGCCGGTGGTCAGCTACGTCAATACCTCGGCGGCGGTGAAGGCCGAATCCGATGCCTGCTGCACCTCGGCCAATGCGGTGCAGGTGGTGGAGGCGATGGGCGCCGAGCGGGTCATTTTTCTGCCGGATCGTTTCCTGGGCAGCTACGTCGCCTCGCAGACCGATGTCGAACTGGTGCTGTGGGACGGCCGCTGCGAAGTGCACGAGCAATTCACCGCGCAGCAGGCCCGGCACGCGCGCGAGCGCTTCGAGGCAAGGCTGGTCGCGCATCCGGAATGTCCGCCCGAAGTCCTGGCCGAAGCGGACTTCGTCGGCTCCACCACCGCGATGGCGGCTTGGCTGCAGAAGGAGCGGCCGGAGCGGGTGGCGCTGATCACCGAATGCTCGATGGCCGACAACCTGCGCGCGCAGTTTCCGGCCATCGAATTCATCAAGCCGTGCAACCTGTGCCCGCACATGAAAAAGATCACCCTGCCCAACATCCATGCCTGCCTGGCGGATCTGCAGTACCCGGTGGAAGTGCCGGCGGATGTCGCCGCGCGGGCGCGCAGCGCGTTGCAGCGGATGCTGGCGGTCGGCCGACGCGACCGGGTATGACCGGAGCGCAACTGCCGGTCATCGTGGTCGGCTGCGGAGTGGCCGGGCTGGCGACGGCGTTGGCCGCCGCGCCGCGGCCGGTCCTGCTGATAGGCCGCCAAACGGTCGGTCAGGACTGCGCCAGCGCGCTTGCGCAGGGCGGCATTGCCGCGGCGATGGGCCATGGCGACTCGCCTGCCGAACACGCCCGCGACACGCTGGCGGCCGGCGCGGGACACAACCGTCCCGACGCGGTCCGCTATCTGGTCGATCACGCGGTGGTTGCGGTGCGCTGGCTGCAGACGCTGGGAGTGGAATTCGACCGCGACGGCGACAAGCTGGCGCTGGGCCGCGAAGGCGGTCACCACCTGCACCGGATACTGCATGCCGGCGGCGACGCCAGCGGCGCGGCGCTGCTGGCCGCGCTGCACCGCGCGGCGCTGCGGGCAGCGCACATCCAGTGGCAGCCGCCATGCGATGTCGATGCGCTGCTGCTGCGCGACCAGTGCGTTGCCGGTGTCCGCGTCCGCGACCGGGACGGCCGGGAGAACGCGCTGGAGTGCAGCGAAGCGGTGCTGGCCACCGGCGGTATCGGTGCGTTGTTTGCCGCCACGACCAATCCCGCTGGCGCCGATGGCAGCGGCCTGGCATTGGCGATGGCCGCCGGCGCACCGGCGCTGGACCTGGAATTCATGCAGTTCCATCCGACCGCGCTGGCGGTCGCCGGCAACGGCGCGCTGCCGCTGATCACCGAGGCCTTGCGCGGTGCCGGTGCGGTGCTCTGCGACGACGATGGCGCGCGCATCATGGCCGGACGCCATCCGCTGGCCGATCTGGCGCCGCGCGACCTGGTCGCCCGCCAGGTCTGGCAGGTGTTGCAGGCCGGCGGCCGCGCCTGGCTGGACGCCACCGCGGTAACCGGCGACTGGCAGCGCCGCTTTCCGACCGTCGATGCCATCTGCCGGCGGCACGGCATCGACCCGCGCACGCAGCGCATCCCGGTAACCCCGGCCGCGCATTTCCACATGGGCGGCATCGCGGTCGATTTCGACGGCCGCACCGCGATCCGCGGTCTGCATGCGGTCGGCGAAACGGCCTGCAACGGCGTCCATGGCGCCAACCGGCTGGCCAGCAATTCGCTGCTGGAAGGCATCGTGTACGGCCGGCGATTGGGCAGGCTGTTGGCCGATGTGCGGCTGAGCGCCTGCCGCAGCGGCAGCCATCGGCTGGTCGAACGCGGCCAGTCGGCAACCGACTCTGCGCTGGCGGAGCTGCGTGCGCTGTCATGGCGGGCATTGGGCCCGGTGCGCGACGGCGCCACCATGCGGCAGGCGCTGGCGCATATCCATCATGACGCGGCGCTGCATTCCAGTTGGCAGGGCAAGCTGGTGACACGCATGCTGGAAGCGGCGCTGCTGCGGCGGCGCAGTCTGGGCGCGCATTACCGTCAGGATGCGGAAAAGCGGCAGTCGGTGCAGTCCGTGCCGTTGCGTTCGTTGCAGGGTTGAGACCGGCGTGCTTGTGCTGGCAGCGGTCGGCCGGACATCGCCACGACAGATTCACTCTCCTTGTCGCGACTGACGTCGCTCACGCAGTAAGGGCCTTCTGCTTGTAGGAGCGACGTCAGTCGCGACAGCTCCAGCAGCCACCTCGCACCGACAGCACAGGGCGGGCCTTCGGCAGCCTTGTCGCAGAACGGTGCAATCCCTGCCTTCAGCAGGCTTCGGGCACGGCGGCGTCCGATGGCTGCCCGGTCGGCACGATGGGAAAGCACCGCAATGTCCCAATGGCAGATCACATGGCATCGGCCGCCATGCTCGATTCATTGTGCGGTCGCGATCCGCATCGCTCCTACAGGGTGGGAGCGGCCAGCGACGCCTTTCCGGGCTTTCCATCCCAATAACCGTTGCGCGCGCCAAGCCGCGGCGGCGGCACCGGCGAGCGCAGCATGCGGTGGAAGTGATCGACCACGTCGGCGGTCTCGTCGGCTTGCGGATAGATGCGCAGGATGTCGACGCCGCAGGCGGCCATTTCGTCGCGTTCCGGCGCCATGTCGACGGTCTCCATGCCCTGGACCTGGATGCCGTTGACGGTCAGGAACGGTTGGCCGTCACGGGTCGACAGCGGCAATCCGTCGGGGTACTCGATGCAGCGGAATCCGCACTGATCCTTCGGTATGTCCAACGCCCGCGCGGTGAAGCAACGCGCCGAAAACGCCAGCGGCAGCCGCCCCCAGGCCAGCAGTTCCAGTTCCGGCATCGGCCGCTCCTCGGCCGCCATCGCTGCGCGCATTTCCTGCAGCAAGACCCTGCCCTGCTCCACTCCCGGCACCCATCGGCGCAGGCCATCCTCCATCAGCAGGGTCAGCGTGCGGTGGTTGTAGACGTTCAAGGTCGGTCCGGCGACGAATGCCAGGCCGCGCTCGCGGCAGGTCTGCACCGCCGACAGGTCGTTGGCTTCCAGCAGAAAGCGGCCGTTCTCGGCCAGCCGCCGTACCACGCCCAGCTCCGACTCGGCTTCGATCAATGCCAGCGACGACAGCACGACTTCCTTGCCGGCGCCGGCCAGTTCTTCCGCCAGCGCAAGCCAGTCGCCGGTACGCAGCTCGCGCCGCTTGCTGCAGACGGTTTCGCCCAGGTAGACGATGTCCACCGCCCAGCCGGTGCAGGCGCGATAGAACGCCAGTGTCCGTTCGCGCGGCCAGAAGTACTGCAGGGGTCCAAGACTGAGTTTCATCGGTTCAATGCCAGGCACGGTGATAGGGTCCCAGGGTGGTCTGTTGGCCTTCGGCATGCGCCGACAGCGCCTGCTGCCAGGCGGCGGCGGGCGTCCAGCCTTCGGCGGAAACGGCAAACCGGTCCAACGCCTGGCGCCATGCGTGGGTAACCGCACTGACATAGGCCACGCCGCGCTGCCTGCCCTCGATTTTCAGCGCCGCCACGCCGGCCTGCGCCAGCCGCGGCAACAGCTCCATCGTGTTCAGGCTGGTCGGTTCCTCCAGCGCGTGGAAGATCTCGCCGCCGACCTGGTAACGTCCCTTGCAGACGGTCGGATAGCCGGCCGGTTCGTCCTTGCCGAAGCGATCGATCAGTATGCCGTTCAGACGCACCGTCCTGCCGTGCTCGGCATGTTCTTCCCAGCGCACGAAGCTGGCCGGCGAACAGACGCCGTGCCGGTTCGGCGATGCGCCTGTCACGTAGCTGGACAACTGGCAGCGGCCTTCGACCATGATGCACAGGCTGCCGAAACCGAACACCTCCAGCGGCACCGGCGCGGTTTCGCACAGGCGCTCGACCTGCTGGATCGACAGCACCCGCGGCAGCACCGCGCGGGCGATGCCGAAGCGTTCGAAGGCATAACGCAGCGCCGGCGCGGTAGTGGCCGACCCCTGCACGGAAAGATGCCGCGCCATCGCCGGGTGCGTCCGGCAGGCGTAGTCCAGCACCGCCATGTCTGCGGCGATGATGGCGTCGGCCCGCAGCGCGGCGGCATGGTCCACCGCGGCCTGCCAGTGGGTCAGCCTGGCGCTGTCGGGATAGGTGTTGAGCGCCAGATATACCTGGCGTCCGCGTGCGTGGGCGTAGGCGACCCCGCTGCGGATTTCCTCATTGTCGAAATTCAGGCCCGGGAATGCGCGCGCATTGGTCTGATCGCGAAATCCGATATAGACCGCGTCGGCGCCGGCATCGACAGCCGCGCGCAGCGCGGGCAGGTTGCCGGCAGGACAGACTAGCTGCATGGTTCACCTCATCTTCTGGAACGGATAGTGATCGCTGGAGAATCGCGTGCGTGGTTTACGCAGACGGCGGCGGTTTGCACAAGCGCTCCCATAGCGCCGCCATGCGCGCTTCCACCTGCGGATCCAGAACGATGGGGCGCCCCCATCGGCGGTGGCTCTCGCCCGGCCACTTGTGGGTGGCGTCCAGGCCAAGCTTGGAACCCAGTCCGGCCACCGGCGAGGAAAAATCCAGGTAGTCGATGGGAGTGTTCTCGACCAGCATGCTGTCGCGGGCCGGATCCACCCGCGTCGACACCGCCCAGATGACCTGGCCCCAATCGCGCACGTCGATGTCCTCGTCGGTGACGATGACGAACTTGGTATAGGTGAACTGGCGCAGATACGACCAGATGCCCATCATCACCCGGCGCGCATGGCCGGCATACTGCTTGCGGATGCTGACCACCGCGATCCGGTACGAACACGCCTCCGGCGGCAGATGGAAGTCGACGACTTCCGGAAAGACCTTGCGCAGAATCGGCACGAAGACATCGTTCAGCGCCATCGACAGCACCGAAGGTTCGTCGAACGGCGCACGCCCCATATAGCTGCCGTGATAGATGGCGTCGCGGCGCAGGCGCATGCGTTCGATGGTGAACACCGGGAACCTGTCCTGCGCGTTGTAGTAGCCGGTGTGATCGCCGAAGGGCCCCTCCATCGCGGTATCTCCCGGATGGATGAACCCTTCCAGCAGGATTTCCGCGCCAGCCGGCGCATCCAGTCCGGTCAGCTCGCTGCGCCACACCCGCGTACGCGCACCGCGCAGCAGCCCGGCGAATTCGTATTCGGACAGCGTATCGGGGACCGGCGCCACCGCGGCCAACATCGTGGCCGGATCGGCACCGATGGCCACCAGCAGCGGAAAGGGCTTGTCAGGATGGGCCTTCACCCAACTGGCGTAGTCCTGCGCTCCGCCCCGGTGGGCCAGCCAGCGCATGATCAGCCGGTTCGGCGCGATCGGCTGCTGGCGGTAGATCGCCACGTTCTGGCGCGTTTGCCGGGTGCCGCGGGTGATCACCATGCCGAAGGTCAGCAGGCGGTCGACGTCTTCGGGCCAGCAGCGTTGCAACGGCAGCTTGCGGATGTCGATCTCGTCCTGCTCCAGCAACTGTTCGCAGAACGCCGCTTGCTCCACCCGCTTGGGCGCGACGTTGGCCAGCTGCGCCAGTTCCGGCCAACTGCTCAGCGCGCCGCGCAAGCCGGACGGCCAGCGCGGTTCCTTCACCGCCGCTAGCAGTTCGCCGAGTTCGCGCAGCGACGCCAGCGGCCGGTCCCCCAGCGCCAGCTCGATGCGGCGGCGGTGTCCGAACAGGTTGCCCAGCAATGGGTGTGGCGAACCTGCCGGATGGCGCATCAGCAGCGCCGGGCCTTCGCTGCGCAATGCGCGCAGGCATAGCGCGGTGCTTTCCAGTTCGGGATCGACCACGGCATCGACGTCAAGCAACTGCCCCTGGCCGGAAAGGCGGTCCAGGAACTGCCTGAGATCGTGAAAGCTCATGCGGGCGCTACCGGGCGCGCCCGCCTATCCGCCACAGCCGCCGCAGCACTCCGACGGTACCCGCTCCAGGTGGTCGAGCGACATCCGGTATCCGGCCTGATTGATCAGGGAAACCAGCTCCGTATCGCCAATCATGGTGGAAATCCGCAGCACTTCGCCGCCAGCGTCGATATCGATGACCGCAGACGGATCCACCTCACCGACGGTGCGCTCTATCGCACCCAGATCCGGTGCATTTCCGAATGTCTTTATCTTGAACTGCATATGCGTTTCCTTGGTCCAGATGACAGATCCGGATGATCCATTTCCCGTATGGCCAGGGCATTGACCTTCGTCAAGCGAGCTGCGATCTGCCGCTTATGACGGGAGGGAAAGAACCAATGTCCGAGTGACTTGTTCCTTTGCCATCTGCGGCAGCAGCGGTCAGGCCTTCCTTTTGTCGTTTCCCGTTTCCGGGGATGTCGGCTTCGGCGGGCTCGGTCGGGACCGTACGCGGCATGGATGCCGCGGAAGATCCCACAAAGGTGAGGCAAGCGTTTGCGCAGCACCGCTTCGCGCGTAGCCGAACGCCCGCCATCTGCGATGGCGGGCCGGACCCGCGCAGCGGGTGTTTACGGCGTGCCCGCACCGTCATGGCGCCCGGCTTCCGCGCAGGCGTTTCCTCGCGCCCCACTCAGACGCGAAGCTCATCGACAGTTGAAGGGCTGGTCATCCAGCGAATCGTCAGCGCACGCGCGCGAACACCAGCGATGCGTTGTTGCCGCCGAAACCGAAGCTGTTCGACATCACCGTATCGATCGCCGCATCGCGGCTTTCGCGCAGTATCGGATAGCCCTCCGCCTTCTCGTCCAACCGGTCGATATGGGCCGAGCCGGCCAGGAAACCATCGCGCATCATCAGCAGGCTGTAGATGGCTTCATGCACGCCGGCCGCGCCCAGCGAATGCCCGGACAACGCCTTGGTCGAGGAAATCGGCGGAATGTCGTTTCCGAAGACGGTCCGGATCGCCTGCAGTTCGGTCACATCGCCCAGCGGCGTTGCGGTGGCGTGGGTATTCAGATAGTCCACCGGTGCCGATAGATCGGCCATTGCCATGCGCATGCAGCGCACTGCGCCCTCGCCGGAAGGCGCGACCATTTCGGCGCCGTCGGAGGTGGCGCCGTAGCCGACCAGCTCGGCATATATCTTCGCCCCGCGCGCACGCGCATGCTCCAGTTCCTCCAGCACCAGCATGCCGCCGCCACCGGCGATCACGAAGCCATCGCGTCCGGCGTCGTACGGCCGCGATGCCGATTCCGGCGTCTCGTTGCAGCTGGTGGATAAAGCGCCCATCGCATCGAACTGGCAGCTCATGCCCCAGTGCTCCTCCTCGCCGCCGCCAGCCAGCACGATGTCCTGCCTGCCGGCGCGGATCAGATCGGCGCCGGCGCCGATGCAATGCGACGAGGTTGCGCACGCGGCGGACAGCGAATAGCTCACGCCCGTGATCGAATAGGCCGTGGCCAGCGATGCCGACACCGTCGAGCACATCGTCCTGGGCACCATGTACGGGCCAATCTTGCGCACGCCGCGGGCGCGCAGAAGATCCGCCGCTTCGATCTGCCATGCCGGCGACCCGCCTCCGGAACCGGCGACGACGCCGGTGCGGAGGTCGCTGACCTGCGCTTGCGTCAATCCCGCGTCGGCAATCGCGCTGCGTGTAGCGACATAGGAATAGGCCGCGGCATCGCCCATGAAGCGCCTGTGCTTGCGGTCCACTTCCGCATCCAGATCGATCTGCGGAACCCCGGCCACCTGGCTGCGCAGGCCCAACTCGGCGTACCGGGGTTGGTAGCCGATGCCGGAACGCAACTCGCGCAGCGACGCCGACACGCTGTCCAGATCGTTGCCCAGGCACGAAACGATGCCCATCCCGGTGATGACGATACGGCGCATCTCAGAAGCCCTCGGTCGAAGCGAACAGGCCCACCCGCAGATCCCTGGCGGTATAGATCTCGCGGCCATCGACCAGGGTGCGGCCATCGGCCAGCACCATCTCAAGCCTCCCACGCACGACGCGGCGGATGTCGATCTCGTAGCGGACAAGACGGGCGGTGGGAAGCACCTGGCCGACGAACTTGACCTCGCTCACGCCCAGCGCCCGTCCCCGCCCTTTGCCGCCCAGCCACGGCAGGAAGAATCCGGCCAGCTGCCACATCGCATCCAGGCCCAGGCAGCCCGGCATGACCGGATCGCCGATGAAATGGCAGCCGAAGAACCAGCTTTCCGGCGTGATGTCCAGTTCGGCATGGATCTCGCCCTTGCCGTATTTGCCGCCGGTTTCGGCGATATGGCTGATCCGGTCGAACATCAACATCGGCGGCGCAGGCAGGCGGGCGTTGCCGGGGCCGAACAGTTCGCCGCGTGCGCATTGCAGCAGCTGCTCGCGGTCGAACGACGAAGGCAGATTCATGGGCGGGTCTCGGACGGAAAGCGCGAGTCTGGAGACTCGGTTTCGGTTGCGCCTTGATTTGAGTCAAGGGCCCTCCCCGTACGCATGCGTAGGTACGCAAGCGCCTGCCGCGCTCTTCAACCGCGGCCAGAAGCTGGTGGGCGTATGCGCGCTTGCGTCCTCTCAATGGGCGTATGCGCGCTTGCGTCCTCTCAACCCGCAGCGGTCACCCCTGCGGTATGCCTTTCATGTCCGGCAGCCGGTGGGCCACGCCCTTGTGGCAGTCGATGCAGGTCTTTTCCCCGGTTCCCAGCCACAGCTGATGGGTTTGCGAGGCGCGCGAACCTTGCCGGGTCAGGTCCATCGAGTTGTAGTCGTGGCAGTTGCGACACTCCAGGGAGTCGTTGGCCTTCAGGCGATCCCATTCGTGCATCGCCAGTTCCAGGCGGTGGTCGAGGAATTTCTCGCGGGTGTCGATGGTGCCGAACACCTTGCCCCACACTTCCTTGGACGCCTGCATCTTGCGGGCGATCTTGTCGGTCCAGTTGTGCGGCACATGGCAGTCCGGACAGGTGGCGCGCACGCCGGAGCGGTTGCTGTAATGGATGGTCGGTTTCAGTTCCTCGAAGACGTTCTCGCGCATCTCGTGGCAACTGGTGCAGAAGGCTTCGGTGTTGGTGGCCTCCAACGCGGTGTTGAAGCCGCCCCAGAACAGGATCCCGGCGACGAACCCGGCCACGGTCAGAAAGCCCAGGCTGTAGTGCACGCTGGGCGAGCGCAGCGTTCGCCAGATCCCTTTCGACCGCGTCGATATGCGTTTCCACATGGCCTATTCGCTCCCCGGCTGGGCGGATATCAGACTGTCGATGTCCTGGAAACCGCTGGCCACCAGCGGCTGCGCGTCGGTCTGCACGACGTGGCACTGGCTGCAGAAATAGCGCCGCGGCGAAATTGTGGCCAGGAACTGGTCGTCGCGATCCATGTAGTGGGTCACGCTGACCGGCGGCGCCTGGAACGTCGCCGCGTTCGCGCGCGCGTGGCACAGCATGCAGCGGTTGCTGTTCTTGTCGACCTGGTAACCGTCTATCGTGTGCGGAATGGTCGGCGGCTGCATCGGATACGCCCGTACGCGCTTGAGGTCGGCATTCTCCACCCGCGCCAGCGGCGGCGGGCTGCCTTCCTGGTCCACCGGCACGCCGCGGCGTATCGCGTCGATCTGCGGTTCCAGCAGCGAATCCGGATGCCACTGCGCGCCGGCGCTTGCGCGGGGCGGAGCCGGAACCGCCGCCGCATCCTCCCCGCTGCGCGAACCGAACAGCCAGCCGGCGAAGAACACCAGTCCCATCAGCACCGCGGTCAATCCAACTGCGACAAGCAATGGCTTGCTACGCATGACAACAACCCTCCTATGCGGCCACGACCTTCACGGCGCACTTCTTGTAATCGGTCTGCTTGGAGATGGGATCGGTGGCATCCAGCGTCACCTTGTTGATCAACTGGCCGGCGTCGAACCACGGCACGAACACCATGCCCGGCGGCATCCGGTTGCGGCCGCGCGTTTCCACCCGCGACAGCATTTCTCCGCGTCGCGATATCACCCTGATCTCGTCGCCGCGCTTGAGTCCCCGCGCCCTGGCATCGTCCGGATTCATGAACACCACGGCCGCCGGGAAACTGCGGTACAGCTCCGGCACCCGCATCGTCATCGATCCGGAGTGCCAGTGCTCCAGCACGCGCCCGGTGGTCAGCCACAGATCGTATTCGGTATCCGGCGACTCGGCCGGCGGTTCGTACGGCAGCGCCCAGATCACCGCGCGGTTGTCGGGATTGCCGTAGAACTGGAAGCCGCTGCCGGCCTTCACATAGGGATCGGCGCCTTCGCGGTAGCGCCAGCGCGTTTCCTTGCCGTCCACTACCGGCCAGCGCAGTCCGCGCTCCTTGTGATAGGTGTCGAACGGGGCCAGATCATGCGCGTGGCCGCGGCCGAAAGCGGCATACTCCTCAAACAGTCCCTTCTGCACATAGAAGCCGAAGGCCGCCGATTCGTCGTTGGCGTAACCTGCCTCGATGTCCGACACCGGAAACCTGTCGACATTGCCGTTGGCGAACAGCACGTCGAACAGCGTCTTGCCCTTGAACTGCGGATTGTCCGCCAGCAACTGCGCCGGCCAGCACTCATCGGTGGTGAAGCGCCTGGAAAATTCCATCAGTTGCCACAGATCCGAACGCGCCTGCCCGGGCGCCTTCACCAGCTGGTGCCAGAACTGGGTGCGGCGCTCGGCATTGCCGTAGGCGCCCTCCTTCTCCACCCACATCGCCGCCGGCAGGATCAGGTCCGCGGCCTGGGCGGTGACGGTGGGATAGGCGTCGGACACGACGATGAAATTGTCCGGGTTGCGGTAGCCCGGCCAGGTTTCCTCGCGCAGGTTGGCCGCGGCCTGCATGTTGTTGTTGACCATCACCCAGTAGGCATTGAGCCGGCCGTCGCGCAGCGCACGGTTCTGTTCGACGGCGTGATAACCGGGCTTGTCGTGGATGGTGCCGTGCGGCAGCTTCCAGATTTCCTCGGCGTGCTTGCGGTGTTCGGGATTGGCCACCAGCATGTCGGCCGGCAACCGATGGCTGAAGGTGCCGACCTCGCGCGCGGTGCCGCAGGCCGACGGCTGCCCGGTCAGCGAGAACGGGCTGTTGCCGGGCGTGGAAATCTTTCCGGTCAGCAGGTGCAGGTTGTAGACCATGTTGTTGGCCCACACGCCGCGGGTGTGCTGGTTGAAGCCCATGGTCCAGAACGAGGTCACCTTGACCTTGGGGTCGGCATACAGCTCAGCCAGCTTTTCCAGCCAGCCGCGCTCCACGCCGGTCATCTGCACCGCTTTTTCCAGCGTATACGGCGCCACGAACGCGGCGAACGCATCGAAGTCGATGACCTGCCCGCCGTTGGCGTCGCCTGCGTTCTTGGCCTTGCGCTCGAGCGGGTGCTCGGCGCGCAGGCCATAGCCGATGTCGTCGTTGCCGCGCTTGAAGCTGGTGTGCTTGCCGACGAAATCCTTGTTGACCTTGCCGGTCCTGATGATGTGGTTGGCGATGTAGTTGAGGATGACCAGATCGGTCTGCGGCTTGAAGACGATGGGGATGTCGGCCAACTCGAAACTGCGGTGCTCGAAGGTGGACAGTACCGCCACCTTCACATGCGGCTGCGACAGCCGGCGGTCGGTGACCCGGGTCCACAGGATCGGATGCATCTCGGCCATGTTGGAGCCCCACAGCACGAATGCGTCCGCGGCCTCGATGTCGTCGTAGCAGCCCATCGGCTCGTCGGCGCCGAAGGTGCGCATGAAGCCGGCCACCGCCGAAGCCATGCAATGGCGCGCATTGGGATCGATATGATTGCTGCGGAAGCCGCCCTTCCACAGCTTGTTGGCGGCGTAGCCTTCGAAGATGGTCCACTGCCCCGAGCCGAACATGCCGACCGCGCCAGGTCCCTTTTCCTTCAGCACCTTCTTGAACTGCGCGGCCATCACATCGAAGGCTTCGTCCCAGCCGACCTCCTGGAAACTGCCGTCCTTGGCATAGGCGCCGTTCTTCTTGCGCAGCAGCGGCATGGTCAGCCGATCCTGGCCGTACAGGATCTTGGACAGGAAGTAGCCCTTGACGCAGTTGAGACCGCGGTTGACTTCGGCATGGACATCGCCGTGGGTGGCGACCACCCTGCCGCTCTTGACCGCCACGTTGACGCCGCAGCCGGTGCCGCAGTAGCGGCACGGCGCCTTGTCCCATTTCAGCGACGCCAGATCGCCCTCGGTAACCAGATTGCTGCCTTCGCCCTGCAGCGGAACGCCGGCGGCGGCCGCCGCGGCGGCAACCGCGCTGTTGCGGATGAACTCCCTGCGTGTGGTCATCAGTCTGCTCCGGTCGGTACGATTTGCGGCATCGGCGCTTCCAGCGCGGCGCGCGGTTCTGCGTGGTGGTAGACCAGCGAGACGTTGAGCACGCCGGTCACTGCCCGCAATGTCTCGATGTGATCGATCAGCGCGTACTGATCCTCCGATTCGCACAGCACGATGCTGCGGAACTCGCCGGCCACGGCAAGATCCAGGGCCTGGCAAGCGGCGACTGCCGCAGCCAGCGCGGCCGCCGCTTCCCGGCGGTGCTGCACCACGAAACTGGCGATATGCACCTCTGTTTCCGCCGGGGCGGTCATGTCGCCTCCGCCTGCGCCTGCTCGGCGCGCAAGGCGATCGCTCCGGCCGGGCACACGCCCACGCAGGCGCCGCAACCGCTGCAGCGGTCGCTGTCCACCGCTGGTTTCGACAAGGTGCCGGGCAAAAAGCGAATCGCCGACTCAGGGCAGATCTCGCGGCAACTGCCGCAGACCACGCCATGGGCGGCCAGGCAGGCGTCATCGACAATGGCCAGCTGATTCCACGGCCGCGCAGCGTTTTCTCTGGTCAACGCCCGCGGCGCGCAGGCCTCAGCGCAATCGCCGCAGAACGTGCATTCGCCAAGTTGCGGGTCGAACAGCGGAAACCCGCCGCTGCCAATGCGCAGAACATGCTCAGGACAACGTTCGACGCAGGCGCGGCAGCCAGTGCAGGCTTCGATGAACTCCGCTTCCGGCAAGGCCCACGGCGGCCGCAGGCCTGCAGGCGCGGAGCCGAACAGCAACGATCTGCGGGAAAGGCGCGCGGCGGACATGGCTCAGGGACCTGTCGGCGGGCCTGCGAACATCTGGTATATCCAGACCAGGAATCCGTAACCGGCGACGATAAGCACTGCCAGCAGCGGGAATACCACCCCCACCAGCAGCAGGAACGCCAAGCGCTCCTGTCCCTTTGTCGAAACGACGTGCTGTGGCTTATCCATGACGCGCCCCTGGCTCAATCACGGCTTGGCTGATGCCGCTGGAGCCTACCACACCTTCTGTGGAGAACGTAAAGACGGGAATGCCTTCAGCGATGCTGCGATTGCCGCGGCTTGCGCGTGGACCCTATGCGCTGCCTGACACTGTCGCGCACGTCCACTTCAAAGGTTATCTGCAGCGGCGTGTCTGCGCTTTCGTCCGCCCATGTAAAGACAAGCCCCTCCCGGCACGGCAGCCGCTGGCTGTAGGCAGCGACTGCGGCTTGCGGAAGCACGAGTTTCCACAGGCCGGTTTCGAACGAAAGCCGCACATCGGAAACATCGGCCAGCGTCACCGACTGTGCGAACACGACGCCGCCTGCAAGCGATGTGCTGGCGCTTACGCCGTCGCCGGCCAGCAATCCGGCAAGTTCCGCTTCGTCGATGCGGAACCGCAATGCCTGGCCTTCTATCTGCAGTTTCATCGGGAGATCTCCTGCCACTGTTCCGGCGTGTTGCAGTTTTCCAGTTCGCCTGCCGCATGCCCGGTCAGCGCCATCTCCGTTCCCCCCAGCGCCGCGTGCAACGCGCGCAGCGAGCGGCCGCTACGGGCAGCGCTGCGAAGACCATCCAGTACGTCGCGACTACGCCGTTCCAGGCGCAACCGCAGCGGCAGGACGTGGCCGGCATAGCATGTGCACGCCGCATCCGGCGCGGCGGCCAGGTTCCGCAGCAGCGCCGGAGTAAGCCGCGGCATATCCACCGGCACGATCACCAGCAGGCCGTCCGGCGCGGCGGCGGCAATGCTGATCAGCCCGCCCACCGGCCCCAGTCCGGCCGCGACATCCGCCACCGCGCCGTACTGCGGATAGGGCCCGCTCACCAGCACCTGGCTGGCGCCTGCCGCCGTCAGCAGCGCCTGCATATGTTCTATCAGCGGTTGTCCCCGCCAGTGCAGATACGCTTTGTCGCGGCCCATGCGCGAAGAATGTCCGCCGGCAAGCACGACGCCGGTCCAGGCGGAAGCGGTAACGCCGGACTCACCGGCCATTGCCGGATCTCCCTCCGGTGTCCTGCAGGCAGGCGCCCATCTGCAACGGCAATAGATGGCCCAGGCCGTAGACATCGACCATCTCGCCAGCGTCGGCGCCGGCGGCCGACGCCGGCAGCACCGCCCAGGCATTGGCATCCAGCATCGGCATCAAGCGGAACGATTGCTGCTGTTGCAGCACACCGACGCGCAGCTGGCCGCCGGCATCGCAAAGCACCTGCGCATGCAGGTGCGTACGCAGCCCGGACCGCTTCCTCGTTGCCGCCGCCAGCGGCAGCCTCAGCGGACGTTCCGGCGCCATGCCCAGCATCGCCCGCAACGCCGGCTCGACGAAGAAACGCAAACCGACCGCACTGGACACCGGATTGCCGGGCAGCCCGAAGCAGAGCTGTCCGCCAGGCAGGGTGGCGAACAGCAACGGTTTTCCCGGCCGCATCGCGACCTTGTGGAAGCCGATCTCCGCGCCGCGCCGGCGCAGGGCATCGGGAATGAAGTCGTGGCGCCCGCGCGACACCGCGCCGGTGCTCACCACCACATCCGCCGCGTTCGCCAGCGCCCGGTCCAGCGCCGACAGGAACTCGGCCGGATCGTCGCCGACGCGGGTCCGGTACACCACGTCGGCGCCGGCGGCGACAAGCCGGGCATGCAGGAACGGCCCGTTGCTGTCGCGGATCTGGCCCGGCGCAAGCGTCTGCATCGGATCGGCGACCAGTTCGCGGCCGCTGACGACGACCGCCACCCGCGGCTGCCGCACCGCTTGCACCTGCGAGATTCCCTGCGCGGCCAGCAGCATCAGCTGCGGCGCCTGCAGGATCTGACCGGCGCGCATGATCCGCACGCCCTCGGCGATGTCTTCGCCGCGCCGTCTGATATTGCTGCCCGCCGCCACATCGGCCAACAGCCGGAAGCGCAGCGCATGGCCATCGTCCGCAGCCGCGGCGATCTGCACCTGCTCGACCGGCACGACCGCATCCAGTCCCTGCGGAATCCATGCGCCGGTGGTGATTTCCCAGGCGCCCGTGGTGGCGGGCACTCCGGCATCGCCCGCCACCTGCACGCCCGTCACCGCGAACTCGCTGCCGCTGCGCGCCAGCCCGCCCTGCGTATCCAAAGCGAATCCATCCATTGCCGAACTGTCGAAAGGCGGCAGGCAGATCTGGCTGCGCACATCCTCGGCCAGCACCGCGGACAACGCCTGCGCGGCGGGTACGCTTTCGGCCGGCAGCGGCCGGCACCGCTGCAGGATGGCCGCCAGCGCCGCGTCATAGTCGATCATCATCGCGCCTCATGGGGGTTCGTGCTCCGGACGCGCAGGCATCCGGACCGCTCGCATCAGCTGCACTATAACCGCCCATCCGGCGCAGGATGCCCCTGCGCAGCACCGCTCAGTACTTCCAGTTGAGCTTGACCCATGCGGTGCGGCCGGGCTCGCCAATGCGCACCGGTTCGGCGGGATAGCCGAAGGCGCTGTTGCCGCCAAGATTGAGGTGCTCGCTGTAGCTGCGGTCGAACAGATTGTCGATCCCGGCGGCCAGCTGCAACGAATCGCTCAGCCGATAGCCGCCATTGAGCGAGAACACCGCAAAGCCCGGGCTCGGCCCCAGATCGCGGCCCACCACATTGCCCAGGCCGGGGCTGACCCGGTGCTGCGCGGCCACCCCGCGCAGCAGCGCCCCCAGCGACCAGCGCCGATGCTCGTAGCCGGCCGACAGGCGCGCCTCCAGCGGCGGCATCTGCGGCAGTGCGGCGCCGCTGCCGGCCACTTCACCCCAGGCATAGGCCAGCGTGGCGCCGAGCTTCCATTCCGCGGCCGGACGCCATTCGATGCCGGCTTCGCCGCCGCCGATGTTCGCGTCGACATTGCTGGCGCGGGTCGTACCGCCCGGCAGGTACTCGAACAGGATGTAGTCGTGCATGCGTCCGGCGTAGACCGACACCCATGCCTCCACGCGCTGGCTCCGGTACTGCAGTCCGGCGTCGAGTTGCGTCGTTCTTTCCGGCTGCACGCCGGCAAACGCATTGACGCTGCCAACCGGGCCTCTTCCGGCCGAGAACAGCTCCCAGTAGTCGGGCATGCGATGGGTCTGGCCGATGCCGGCGAACCAGTGCAGCGGCCTGTCCCTCGCCTGCCGTTCGTAGCGCAGAAATCCGCCCGGCAAGGTCTCGTGCCGGACTGCGCCGGCGGTGGGATTGGGCATCGGCATCATGCTGCCCACCGTCGCGCGCAGATCCTGCGCTTGCGAGCGATCCAGGCGCAGCCCGCTGGCCAGCTTGTCGTGCTTGCCGAGCTGCCAGGCCGCTTCTGCGAACGCGCCGGTATTGCGCAGCCGCGCATCGATCTTCCACGGCTGATTGCGATAAGCGCCGCGTCCGGACGCTCTGCGCTGGGAATGACGGCTGTCGCGATGGTCCAGTCCGGCGGTCAGTTCCAGCCGCTCGGTCCGCCAGGCGATTGCGGCGCGTCCGCCGGTGGTGCGATGGGCCACGTTGCTGGCCATCGGCATCGGCATCGATCCGGTCGGGTCCGGATCCCGCAGCGTGTAGTTGTCCATGACGTGATCGACATCGTTGTAGTAGAGGTTGGCGGTCAACGCATCCAGCGCACCGGGCAATTCGCGCTTTTCGTAACGCAGGCCGTAGCTGCTGCGCTTGAACTGCGAGCCATCCATGCCGCGGCCCGCATAGCGGGCCTGCGCGTCGCCAGTGCCGACACTGGCTTCAAGCACCGAATCGGCATCGGGCGTCCAGCCAAGCGCGGCATCGGCGTTCCATTTTTTCCAGGCCGACGGCACTACCGCGCCGCTACCGTCGCGGTAGTCGTCGGCTTCGGAACGGTTGCCGGTCACGCGCGCGTAACCGGTCGGATTGCCTGCCGCCATGTCCAGCACCTGATCGTTGCGTCCGGCGCTTCCGGCCAGCGCGCTGGCGGCCACGCGCATGCCGGGGCGGTCGAAATACGGAATCTCGCGCTCGAAGCGCACCGTGCCGGCCGAAGCGCCGCCGCCCCACAGCACGGTTTGCGGCCCCTTGATCACGGTCAGGCGGTCGTAGGTTTCAGGCGCGACGTAGGACAGGGCATTGTCCATCCGCGAAGGACAGGCGCCGCTCATCGCGCCATCGTTGGTCAGCAGATGGATGCGCGAACCGAACATGCCGCGCAGCACCGGATCGCCATTGGTGCCGCCGCTGCGCAACGCGGAAAACCCGGGCACGGTCTTCAGGTAGTCGGCGCCGTCGCTGGCCGGCACAGGCTGCCGCGGCAGGCGCGGATCGGTGACGAAGGTGGTGGCCATGCTCGGCGCAACGCCGGTCACGACCACGCCGTCCAGCGTGGTTACCCGCATGTTGCCGGCGGCGTGTTCGCCGGCCTGCGCTGCGGCTGAAAACAGCGCGGCCGCCACCAGGACGGCCAATCGATTTCTTGCCAAGTCTGCATCTCCTCCAGGGTTTGCCGCATTGTTCGGCAACCAGCCCGCAGCGCGGGTGCGACAGGTTGTCGCAGGCGCAGGCGCGGCGGCGCGAATCTCGATTGCACTTGACGAAAATCAAGATGGCCTCTTCGCCCGGCGCCTAGATTTGCACCATCGGCCACCGGCCACTACAGGAAAGCAGCAATGAAGCGGCTCACCCACAATCTGATGTTCTGTGCACTCGCAATCGGTCTTGGCATGTCTGCCGGGCAGGCGCTCGCCGGCCAGCAGCGTTCTGCCGCGCCTCCCGCCGGCGCCGCCCAGATGGAAACCATCCACGCGGTCCTGACCGCACCGCCCATGGTGCCGCCGCCGACCAACCGCAACGTCGCGGCCAAGGTCATCGTCGAACTGGAAGTCATCGAGCAGGACATGCCGATATCCGACGGCGTCAGCTACAACTTCTGGACCTTCGGCGGCACCGTGCCCGGCAGCTTCATCCGCGTCCGCCAGGGCGACACCGTCGAATTCCGGTTGAAGAACGCCCACGATTCGCATATGCCGCACAACATCGATCTGCACGCGGTGACCGGCACCGGCGGCGGCGCCGAGGCCACCTTCACCCTGCCCGGCCACGAAACCCAGTTCACATTCAAGGCGCTGAATCCGGGCCTGTACGTCTATCACTGCGCGATGCCGCCGGTCGGCATGCACATCGCCAACGGCATGTACGGACTGATCCTGGTCGAACCGCCGGAAGGCCTGCCGAAGGTCGACAAGGAGTACTACGTCATGCAGGGCGACTTCTATACCGAAGGCAAGTACGGCGAGCCCGGCCTGCAGCCCTTCAGCCTGGAAAAAGCCATCGACGAGCACCCGACCTATGTGCTGTTCAACGGCGCCGAGGGCTCGCTTACCGGCGACAACGCGCTGAAGGCCAGCGCGGGCGAGAAGATCCGCTTCTTCGTCGGCAACGGCGGTCCCAACCTGATCTCCAGCTTCCACGTCATCGGCGAGATCTTCGACAGGGTCTACATCGAAGGCGGCAGCAAGTACCAGGAGAACGTGCAGACCACGCTGATCCCGGCCGGCGGCTCGGCCATCGTCGACTTCACCGCCGATGTTCCCGGCAACTACGTGCTGGTCGATCACAGCATCTTCCGCACCTTCCACAAAGGCACGCTGGGCATCCTGAGCGTGGACGGCGAGGAAAACCACGACATCTACACCGGCCAGCAGTCCAGCAAGGAATACCAGCCGACCGCCCCGGAGCAACGCTGAGGCGCCGCCATGGGAAAGCTGCCGCTACTGCTGCTATCGATGCTGTCGGCATCCGGCATAGCGCCGGGCGCCGATTATGCCGAGCTTCCCGGCGGCGCTTTCCGCTCGGCGATCCGCTATGAGGAAAACGCCGGCAACCTGACCGTCGCGCCGTTCCTGATGATGAAGGCGCCGGTCAGCAACCGGCAGTTCCTGTCCTTTGTGGAGCGCAATCCGCAGTGGCGCCGAGACCAGGCGCCGGCGCTGCTGGCCGGCGGCGGCTATCTGTCGCATTGGCACGCCGGCGACGACCCTGGTGCCGCTGCCGATGAGGCGGTCGTGCAGGTCAGCTGGTACGCCGCGGCCGCGTACTGCAAGGAACAGGGGGCGCGCCTGCCAACCTGGACCGAATGGGAATACGCCGCGGCGGCCGACGGTAGCCGTCTGGACGCCCGCCATGACGCGGCGTGGCGGGCGCGCTGGCTGCATGACGGGACCGCCAATGCGATGGATGCCGGCGCCCAGCCGGGCGCCAACGCCCATGGCGTATCCGGATTGCACGGCCGCAACTGGGAATGGACCGACGACTACGCTTCGCTGCTGGGCGCGCCCGACAGGCGCTCCGGTGACGATGGCGACCGGCTCAAGTTCTGCGGCGCAACCGCGCTGTCGTTCAACGACCGGGAAAACTACGCGGTGCTGAAGCGCATCGCCCTGCTGTCGGCGCTGCAACCGGCAAACACGCTGGGAAATCTAGGCTTCCGCTGCGCAAGGAGTTCACAATGAAACTGCTGCTGTTGCTGCTCGCGATCTGCCTGCCCTTGCCGGCTGCGTCCGCGGCGGCCGCTGATCTGCCCGGCGATTCGGTCTACCAGTTGGATGCGCAGCTGACCGATCAGGATGGCCGCCCGCTGGCATGGCGGGATCTGCGCGGCCGCCCCCGGGTGGTATCGATGTTCTACAGCCACTGCCACCTGATGTGCCCGCTCATCATCGAAAGCGGCAAGGGCCTGCAGAAGTCGTTGTCGGCGGACGAGTACCGCAAGCTTGGCGTGGCGATGATCAGCCTGGACCCGCTGCGCGACGACCCCGCGGCGCTGACGGCGGTGGCGCAGAACCACCGCGTGAAGATGGAACACTGGTTGTTCCTGGCGCCAGCGCAGGCCGATGTCCGCGCCATCGCCGGCATACTGGATATCCGCTACCGTCCGCTGGAGGACGGCAGCATCAACCACACCAGCGCCTGGCTGCTGCTGGATGCGGACGGCCGCATCATCGCCCGTTCGGAGGTGACCGGCGTGCAACCGGATCCGCGCTTCCTGAGCCAGGTCAAAACGCTGTTGGCGGCGCATCCGCCAACGCCTGTCCAACACCCCTAATCAACACCACGGAGTCATCCCATGAAACTGCTCACCACCTCGCTGCTCTGCCTTGGCCTGTTCGCCGCTGCCGGCGTTGCCCAGGCCGCCGACAACTGCACCATCGCGCTGAAAGGCGACGATGCAATGAAATTCGATCTCAAGGAGGCAACGGTATCGGCCTCCTGCGCCACCATCGCCATCGAGCTGACCCATACCGGCAAGCTGCCGGCGACGGTGATGGGACACAACGTGTTGATCACCTCCACCGCCGATCTGGCCGGCGTGGCCCGCGACAGCATCAAGGCCGGCGTGGCCGGCCACTACGTGCCCAAGGGCGATGCCCGGGTTATCGCCGCCACCGACCTGATCGGCGGCGGCCAGAAGACCCGGATGACGTTCCCCGGCAAGAAGCTCAGCGTGGGCGGCGACTATGCGTTCTTCTGCAGCTTTCCTGGCCACTCGACGCTGATGAAGGGCAAGCTGACGGTTGTGAAGTAACCCTCGCTTGCGGAGACGGATCCTTGCGGGAGCGACATGAGTCGCGACGTTGATGCTTCCGTCGCGACTCGCTCCTGCAGGCATTCCGCGCCGGCGCCCACTCTGGGCATCGGCGCTGGCGCAGGCACATGAGCGACCGTCGCTGCACGCGCGCCAGATGGCAAGCGCAACAAGACTTTGGACAGGTCCTCAGATCTTGAAGTCATCGAACGCAATCCGTTCTTCCGCCACTCCCAGCCGTTTCAGCAACTGGCGGGTCGCCGACAGCATCGCCGGCGGGCCGCACAGGTAGAAGTCGCAGGCATGCAGGTCGGGGTGATCGCGCAGCAGCGACTCGTGCGCGGCCTCGTGCACCAGTCCCTTCAGCAGACCCGCACCGCACTCGGCGTCCTCCGACAGCACCAGGTGCCAGCTGAAGTTGGGATGCGCATCGGCCAGCGCGGCCATTTCTTCCACATAGGGCGCTTCGCGCAGGTTGCGTGCGCCGTACCAGAAATGGATGCGTTCGCTGGCGCCGCCATCCAGGCAGGCATGCACCATCGCCCGCAACGGCGCCATGCCGGCACCGCCGCCGATGAACACCTTCTCGCGCCCGCCCGGTTGCAGCGCGAAGTCGCCGAACGGGCCGCTGAAGCGCACGCTGTCGCCCGCTTTCAACGAGTACAGATAGGTCGAACCCTTGCCGGCCGGCTGGCGTTTGCGTTCCTGGCGTCCGGGGCTGAAGCGCGCCAGCAGGGTCAGATGGCCGCCGGCCTTCTCCACCGGCAACGACAGCGAGTAGGAACGGCGTACCGGTTCCTTGTTGGTCAGCGTCGGCGGCAGGTCCAGCGCGGCCCAGTCGTCGCGGTGATGATCCGGATGGGCGATATCGCATTTGTGCAGCGAGTAGTCCGGTACGTGAATCTGCAGGTAGGCGCCGGGCCGGAACGAGGAAGCGGAGGCCGCCGACGTCCTCAGCACGATTTCGCGCAGGAACGGCGTCACCGCGCGCGTGCTTTCCACCGTGGCGGCATGTTCGGTCCACAGGCCGGCGCCGCCGGCCACTTCCACCTGGGTGTCGGCGTCGACGCGCAGATTGCAGGCCAGGCGGTAACCCAGCTTCAGTTTGCTCTCCGACAGATGCGCGCGATCGGCGCTGGTCGGGGCCGGTGCGGCGCCGCGGAAGCGCACTTCGCACAGCCCGCAGCTCTGCCCTCCCCCGCAATTGGACGGCAGTTGCAAGCCATGCCGGGCCAGCGCCTGATAGACGCTGTCGCCGGCCGGCGCTTGCACGGTGCGCAAGCGGGTGCCATCGGGATCGAACACCGCCAGCTCGCGGCTGCGCCGCCAGCGCTGCGGCACGAATTCGCTGACGCGGAAACTGGCGACCAGCAGCCAGATGCCGCACACCGCCAGCCACAAGCCGCCGATGGCCATGGTCACCACCAGCGGATTGTTGAAATCCTGCCGGCCGCCGTAGTCCATGATGTGCAGCATCCAGAACACATCGAACAACCGCCAGGTGCGGTTGCGGTGCTCCAGCACATCGCCGGTCTGCGCGGACAGATAGACCGTGGTGGCTTCAGCATCGCTGAAATCCACCCGCCACAGCGGCCCCTCGTGGCCCCGCGCCTCCAGGGTTCCGTTCAACAGCCGCGGCGCCGTCGGCTGCCCTTCGCCGCGGTAGGAGGCCGCCGCCAGCGCGGTCGCCATTCCGGCGTCGATGGCGATCGCGTCGCCGCTGGCGGCATCGATCAGGCGCATGCCTTGTTCGTCTGCGAGCTGGTAGACCGGTCGTCCCATCAGCCAGCGCGCCGCCACCGTCTGGATCGGCGTTGGCGAAGCCGCGATGATCTGGCCGGGCGACAGCAGGCCCTGCGGCCAGGCGGCATCGGGCGCCGGATGCGCGCGGCGCGCGTGTCCCTGCACTTCGTCGTGATCCAGCAGGCTCATCATCAGTCCGCTGGCCATCCACAGCACCAGTTGCAGGCCGATCAGCAGGCCCAGCCATTTGTGCATCCTCCGCATCCAGGGCGTCATGCCGAAGCCCTCCGGCGGAAGCTGTAGAACAGCAGCCAGATGCCGCTCAGCGCGAACCCCAGGCCAATGGCGGCGGCGGACCGCAGCAGGTTGTTGTTGACGTCGCTGCGCGTTTCGTAATCCATGATGTGGAGCATCCACAGGAAATCGAACCAGCGCCACAGGCTGTGCCGGCGCGCCAGCAACGCGCCGGTATCGGGTGAAAAATACAGCGTGGTGGCGCCGCGGTCGGCGAAATGCACCGCCCACATCGGCACCGGCCGGGTGGCGACCTCCTGCGGCGCATCGGTAATCCACTGCACGCTGCTGACGCCGGCCTGGCCCTGGTACGCCGCCACCGCCAGCGCCCTGGCCGTGGCTTCGTCCAGCGGACTGATCCGTTCGCCGGAGGCGGCATCGATCAGCACGCTGCGCTCGCCCTGGCGAAGTTCGAACACCTCCCGCTCCAGCAGGCGCTTGAGCCGGTACGAAGTCATCCCCGGATAGCGCTCGGACAGCGCGGCCGGATCGATGCGCTGCGCCGATGGCTGCAACGGTTCTGCATGGGTGTGCGCCAGATGGTCGCCGTGGATGATGTCCAGCGAGATGACCGTCATGTAGACGCCGCTGATCATCCACAGCAAGGCCTGCACACCGACGATCAAGCCGATCCATTTGTGGGCGCGGCGCGCCCAGAATGCGGGTTTCATAAGCGGGATTCTTCCAGATTCGACTGCGTTCACAAACGCCAGGCGGCTCCGCCGGCGCATGGCCGGCGAAGCCGCGCGCGTTCACCTGCGGCTCACCAGCGATATCCGATGCGCGCGTACCAACGGCGACCCAGCAAGTCGTAGGTCATCGTGTCGGTATTGGCATCGGTATAGCTCTGGATGAAGGGCGCGTCCTTGTCGAACAGGTTGTCGATGCCCAGCGACACGTCGAAGGCTTCGCTGACCGCATACTTCAGCTGCACGTTGTGATAGCTGACGCTGGGCGCGTGGTCGCCGATATCCCCCGGCGCGGCATTGATGTCGTCGGCCGAGCCGATGTACTGCAGGCTGTAGGAGCCCGACCACGCGTCCCGCGCCATCGTCAACGAAGCGAACGCGCGCCACTGCGTATAGCTGCCTTGGCCGCCGGTGATCCTGCCGGCGTAGTCGATCTCCTCGCCGCCCGGATAAGGGACGAAGTCGTAGCGGTCCAGGTACGAAAGATCGAAGTTGACGGTGGTGTCCCAGCCCGACAGGTCGAACTCGTACAGCATGCCAAGATCGATGCCGGAGACGCGTTCGCTGGCGGTATTGACCGGCTGCGCGGACAGGAAATCCACCTCGCCGGTGACCGGATTGCGGGTGAAGTTGCTGCTGCTGCAGAAAGGATGCGCCAGATTGGGCGTGTTGTAGCACAGCGCCAACTTGGTCGAACCGGCCACGCTGCGGATGGCGTTGTCGATCTTGATGTCGTAGTAGTCCAGCGTGAGCGTCAGTCCGGGGGCGAAGCCCGGTGTCCACACCGCGCCCAGCGTCGTCGTCCTGGCATCCTCGGGCTCCAGATCGATATTGCCGCCGGTGGTGGTCAGGATGGTGTTGCCCAGTTGGGTGTATCCGGCCGGGACGCCATGGGCCTGGCAGTTCTGGTAGACCGTCGACGACGCCGGCTGGCTGCTCCAGCCGCTGCAGGGATCGGCCGTGGTCAGGTTGCCCTCGCTGACGCCGCCGAACAGTTCCGGCACGTTGGGCACGCGGAACGCGGTGGAATAGATGCCGCGCAGCTTGAAGCTGGGCACCACCTGCCAGTCCAGCCCGACCTTGTAGTTGGTGTCGCTGCCGAACAGATCGTAGTCGGAGTAGCGCACCGCGGCATTGAACGTCAGCGAGTCGGCCAGCGCCAATCCCTGCAGCAGCGGCACCGCGAATTCGGCGAAGGCTTCCCTGGCCTCGTACTCGCCATCGATGCGTTGCTGCGCATTGCTGTTGGCGATGCCCAGCTGGGTCAGCTGATCCGGGTCGCGCCAGCCGCGGTCCTTGCGCGCCTCCACGCCAGCGGCAAAACCCACCCAGCCGGCCGGCATTTCGAACAACTGTCCGCTCAGGTTGGCGGTGAAGCTGCGCTGTTCGTTGCCGCCGGTGTCGCGCGTGGTGAACAGGATGTAGTCCAGCACCTCGCGGGTCACGTCGCCGTAGCCGAGATAATCGGCGCAGGGAATCGCCGCCCCCGGCGCATTGCTGCAGATGGCGGTGTTCAGGGTCTGGTCCACCCGGTCCAGATTGGCGACATTGCTGGAACCGTCGATACCGGTGTTGCGGCCCCAGTTGACGGCCGCATTCCACTCCCAGCCGGTGCCAAAGCGCCCCTCCAGGCCCAGCACCGCACGGAAGGTGTCGGTCTCCTGGTAGAAATGGCGCGGACCGGCTTCTTCCAGGCGGCGGCGTTGCAGCACCAGATCCTGGCCGGTGGGATTGGTCGGATGGTCTGCGGCAATGTTCATGGCGCGGTACTGGCCGAGCGAACCCGGCGTCGCCAGTTGATTGGAGCGCCGGTTGGTGAACATCAGCTCGGTGAACAGGTTCAGGTCCTCGCCCAGCGCCATGTCGCCGAATGCGCTGAAGCTCAGGCGCTTGATCGGATTGACCGCATTGAGCGACGGGTTGCCGTTGTAGTTGTGGATGGACGAATACGGCTCATAGAAGTCGCCATCGCCGTTGGGGTCCTGATTGAAGTTGACAGTACTGCCGTCGGCCAGGCGCGCGCGGCCGCCGATGGTGGCCGAACTGCCCACGCATTGCAGTCGCCCGTCGACCTCGCCCAGCCCGCATGGCGCACGGTCGGCCATATTGACCGCCTTGCCTTCGGAATAGCTCAGCGCCGCCATCAGCGAGCCGCGGTCGCTCTGGGTGCCCCAGGACAGATCGAAAGCGTAGTCGGCACCGTCGCCCTGGAAGGTTTCGCCGTAACGGAGGCCGACCTGACCGCCATCGAAGTCCTTCTTGGTGATGATGTTGACCACGCCGGCCACCGCATCGGCGCCGTAGATGGCCGATGCGCCGTCCTTCAGCACTTCGATGCGTTCGATCAATGCCACCGGAATCACGTTGAGATCGACCGATGCATTGGCGCCGGTACCGCCATTGACGATGCGGCGGCCGTTGAGCAGCACCAGCGTGCGGTTGATGCCCAGCCCGCGCAGGTTGACCTGGGTGGTGCCGTAACCGTTGCCGGCCCAATAGGCGTTGGTCTGGTTGCCGGCGAAACCGGCCGAAGCCGGCAGCCGCTGCAGCAGCGTTTCCACAGTGGTGGCGCCGGAACGCTGGATGGTTTCGGCATCGACCACCGTGACCGGGCCCACGCCCGATATCTGCGCGCGTTTGATGTGGCTGCCGGTGACCCTCACCGTTTCCATCGTGGCGGCCTGGCCGGATGCCGGTTCGGCCTGTGCTTGCTGCGCTTGCGAAGTATTGACGGCACCGGCGCACAGCAGCACGCCGACCGCTGTCGCCAGTGGGTTACGCTTGAAAGACATGGGTTCTCTCCCCAATCGGGTTGATCTTGTTCGGGTTCGGCCCGCTTGGCGCTAGGCGCGCCGCGGATGGCAGGGCCAACGGAAGCTCGCCGGCAAGGCGAGCGGACAAGATCAGGCGATAGGAGGTCGGAAGACCGGGGAGATCTCGTTGCGGACGCTGTGCGTCCTCAGGGTGCCGAGATAGACCGAAGCCAGCGCGTGCTGGGCGGAGAAAAGCACGCTGCCGCCGGGCGGATAGAAGGTGAGCATGCAACTGCAGCCGCAGAAGGCCTGGGCGCCGCAATCGCAGCCCTGGTGCGCGGTCCGGCCATCATTCTGTTGCCTGTCCGCAGCGCTGCCGTCTTCGCAATCTTCGATGTTCCCCTGTCCCGCCGCCGCGGACGCTTCGGCGTGCGCGATTGCGCCAACCGCCATCCGGGTGGAGGCCCAGGCGCCCAGTACGCCTTCCGCGCACAGCACGAAAATCAACAGCACTCGCAGCAGCGACTTGGCGGACGGCATGGGTGGCGTGGGGGGTTCAACGTGGGGTTGACGCCCCAAGCAATAACACGCGTTAAAAACCCGTGTCAACGCATCGGCGTCTTGCGGGTCGTCCGCCACGCCGCCAGCGTCGGAGAATCCGCGGACTGCCAAGCGCCGGACCGGCTCCCTCTGGCTACCGTTTTCGACAAGTTCGCGGAAATCAAAGCTGCCGCAGCGCCAGCGGGCGAACCGTTGGTCGGTCCGGCGCCTGATGGCCCGACAAACCCTTGACTCTTGACCAAGGTCAAAGGTGCAGAATGCGCGGGTCAGCCATTCCGGAGACCGCCATGAATATCGGACAGCTCGCGCGCCAGGCCGGCGTTGCCATCGATACCATCCGCTACTACGAACGCCAGCGGCTGCTGCCGGATCCGCCGCGCAGCGCCAGCGGCTACCGCCGCTACGAAAGCGGCGACGTGGTCCGTCTGCATTTCATCCGCCGCGCCAAAGGGCTGGGTTTCACCCTGGACGAAATCCGCGAACTGCTGGCCCTGAGCGCCAGCCGCGACCAGGACATGGCGGCGATGAAGACCGTTGCCGCGGCCAAGCTGGCGGTGGTCGAACAACGCCTGCAGGAACTGACCCGCATGCGCGATGCGCTGCGCACCCTGGTCGACGTCTGCCCGGGCCACGGGGCCCTGGAGCAGTGCCCCATCCTCAATGCCTTGACGGAGGAAACCGCATGAGCGCGCACAGCCACAATGGCGCTCCATCGCATGCATGCTGCGGCCGGCATGGCACTGCTGGGCAGGAAGACGGCGGGAAAGCCCGAGACCCGGTCTGCGGCATGCGCGTGGACCCGGCGCAAACCGCGCACCACGCCCAACACCAGGGACAGGACTACCACTTCTGTTCCGCCGGCTGCCGGACCAAGTTCGTTGGCGATCCGGAGAAATATCTGAATCCGGGCGAAGCCGCCGCGCCGGCGGCCCCGCCCGGCACCCAGTACACCTGCCCGATGCATCCGGAAATCGTTCGCGATGCGCCCGGCACCTGCCCCATCTGCGGGATGGCGCTGGAACCGATGATGCCGTCGCTGGACGAGGACGAGAACCCGGAGCTGCGCGACTTCCGCCGCCGCTTCTGGTGGACGCTGCCGTTGACCGTCGCCACCCTGCTGCTGGCGATGGCGGGGCAATACCTGCACCTGTTCTCGCCGACGCTGCGCAGCTGGCTGGAACTGGTCCTGAGCGCACCGGTGGTGTTGTGGGCGGCCTGGCCGTTCTTCGTGCGCTGGGCTCAGTCCATCGGCAACCGCAGCCCCAACATGTGGACGCTGATCGGTACCGGCGTGGCGGCCGCGTTCGGCTACAGCGTGCTGGCCACGGTCGCGCCGGGCGTGTTTCCCGATTCGTTCCGCGAACACGGCCGCGTCGGCGTCTATTTCGAAGCCGCCGCGGTGATCGTCTCGCTGACCCTGCTGGGCCAGATACTGGAATTGCGTGCGCGTTCGAAGACCTCGGCCGCCATCAAGGCCCTGCTGGGGCTGGCGCCCAAGACCGCGCGCCGCCTGCGCGAGGACGGCAGCGAAGAGGACATCGAACTGAGCCATGTCCATGTCGGCGACCGCCTGCGCGTGCGCCCGGGCGAGAAGGTGCCGGTCGACGGCAAGGTCATCGAGGGCCACTCCAACGTCGACGAATCGATGCTGACCGGCGAACCGATACCGGTCGAAAAAGCCGTCGGCGCCGCGGTGATCGGCGCCACCATGAACGGCAACGGCAGCCTGGTCATCCGCGCCGAGAAGGTCGGTTCGGCAACCGTGCTGTCGCAGATCGTGCAACTGGTGGCGCAGGCGCAGCGTTCGCGCGCGCCGATGCAGCGCATGGCCGACAAGGTCGCGTTCTGGTTCGTGCTGGCGGTGCTGGCGGTGGCGCTGGCCACGTTCCTGGTCTGGGGCCTGTTGGGCCCCGAACCGTCATGGACCTACGCCGTGCTCAACGCCGTGTCGGTGCTGATCATCGCCTGCCCGTGCGCGCTGGGGCTGGCGACGCCGATGTCGATCATGGTGGCCACCGGGCAGGCGGCCAAGGGCGGCGTGCTGTTCCGCGATGCCGAGGCCATCGAGAACTTCCGCAAGATCGATACCTTGATCGTCGACAAGACCGGAACATTGACCGAAGGCCGTCCTAAGTTCCGCACCGTCGTGGCCATCGGGGAACGCAGCGAGGACGACGTGCTGCGCCTGGCCGCCAGCCTGGATCAGAACAGCGAGCATCCGCTGGCCGATGCCATCGTCGCCGAGGCGCGCCAGCGCAAGCTGACGCTGACCGCCCCGGACAGCTTCGAATCCTCTACCGGCATCGGCGTGCGTGGCCGGGTCGCCGGAAACGGGATCGCGATCGGCAATACCGCGCTGATGCGCGAACTGGGCGTGGATCCGGATCCGCTGCGCGAGCGCGCCGAGGCCCTGCGCAGGGAAGGCGCCAGCGTGATGTTCGTGGCCATCGACGACCAGCTCGCCGGCCTGCTGGCGGTCGCCGACCCGATCAAGGCCTCCACCGCCGACGCCATCGGCGCGCTGCATCGGGCCGGATTGCGCATCGTCATGGCCACCGGCGACGGCGCGGCGACCGCCCAGGCGGTGGCGCGCACGCTGGGCATCGATGAGGTGCACGGCGAAGTGCGCCCGAAGGACAAGATCGAACTGGTGCAGCGGCTGAAAGCCGAAGGCCGGACCGTGGCGATGGCAGGCGACGGCATCAACGATGCGCCCGCCCTGGCCGGCGCCGATATCGGCATCGCCATGGGCACCGGTACCGACGTGGCCATGTCCAGCGCCCAGGTCACCCTGGTCAAGGGCGATCTGCGCGGCATCGTCCGCGCCCGCGTCCTCTCCACGGCGACGGTGGCCAACATGAAGCAGAACCTGACCTTCGCGTTCCTGTACAACGCGCTGGGCGTGCCGATCGCCGCCGGCGTGCTGTTCCCGCTCACCGGACTGCTGCTGAGCCCGATGATCGCCGCGCTGGCGATGAGCCTGAGTTCGGTTTCGGTGGTGGTCAACGCGCTGCGGTTGGGGCGTACCGAGTTTTAAGGCGTCGTTGCATCCGATCATCGGGCCTGCGCGCACCGTGAAGCGGAGCTTGTCCATGTTCCCCGGGCGGTATCCACTGCTGTTCGTGCATGGGCTTCGGAACGGCCAACCGAGCGAGCTCAAGAGCACCAGAATAGAAATCCTTGTGGGAGCGACATAAGTCGCGACATTGATGCTTCCGTCGCGACTTACGTCGCTCCCACCAGGCGGCGATATCAGCGGTGGCGGGCCGCGCTGGCCCCAACGCAGCGTTGGCGAAAAGCAGCCATCGCGTGCCACGCCCATGCCAGCCCTGGCCTCGCAGGCGCCTGCGGCGCTATCGCGCTGCGGGGACAGATTGCGTTGCTATCGGCGTCCTTCGCTGTCCGCTGCACCCTCTGTGCCAGCGCTGCCAGTTTCAGCAGCGTCAACAGGCCAGCGTTCTGGATTCCGCCACTCCCCGCTAGAATGCCGACGCGGGCATCAATCGGGGAATACCATGCACAGGCAGGCAACGCCGCCGGCGACCGGGCGCGCCGGCAAAGCATCGCTTGGGCGATACGCGCTTTTGGTAGCGCTGCCGCTGCTGGCGGCAACGGCGCTTGCGCTTCATTTCGGCGGCCAACAAACGGGGCTCGACATGGCTCCGGCCATGGTCACCCATCTGTCCTCGCCGCTGGCGCGGTTCCTGCTGCAGTTGCTGACCGTGCTGGTGGTGGCAAAAGTCGCGGGGTGGTTGCTGCGCCACCTGGGCCAGCCCGCCGTCATTGGAGAAATGGCGGCCGGACTGTTGCTGGGTCCGTTGCTGTTCGGCGCGCTGCTGCCGCAAACCCAGGCCTGGTTGTTCGCGCCCGAGTCCTTGGGAGCGCTGACCCTGGTCAGCCAGTTGGGTGTGCTGATGTTCCTGTTCGTGGCCGGCGCCGAGTTCGAGGTTTCCAGGTTGCGCGGCCAGCGCGGCTTCGCGCTGCTGGTCAGCCACGCCGGCATCGCGCTGCCGTTCCTGGGCGGCGTGTTGCTGGCATTTGCGCTGTATCGCCACCACGCGCCGGTGGGGGTTGGCTTTACCGGTTTCGCATTGTTCATGGGTATCGCCTTGAGCGTCACCGCGTTTCCGGTGCTGTTGCGCATCCTCTCCGATCGCGGAATGGAGGGCACGTCGCTGGGACGCATCGCCATCGCCTGCGCCGCGTTGGGCGATGCCAGCGCCTGGTGCCTGTTGGCCATCGTGGTGGCATGGGTGCATGCCGGTAGCTGGAACGCGGCGCTGCTCAGCCTGGCCGGAAGCCTGGTCTTCGCGGTGGTGATGGTTTCCGCGTTGCGCCCATGGATCAGCAAGCGTTCGATTGCGCCGGCACGCGAGGGTCGCGCGCTGATAGCCCTGTTGCTGCTGGCGTTGGCGGCGGCGCTGGCGACCGAACTGCTGGGCATCCATGCCCTGTTCGGGGCATTCCTGGCCGGTGCCGCGGTATCGGGCAACCAGCGACTGCGCGATCTGCTGGTGCAGCGGGTGGAGCCGCTGGCGATCGCATTGCTGCTTCCGTTGTTCTTCGCGATGACCGGCCTGCGCCTGCGCATCGATGGCTGGCAGGCTGGCGACCTGCTGCTGTGCGGGGCCGTGATAGCGGTCGCCACGCTGGGCAAGTTCGGCGGCACCTGGCTGGCCGCACGTTCGGCCGGCATGCCTTCGGCCGAGGCTTCGCGCCTGGGCGTGCTGATGAACACCCGCGGCCTGATGGAACTGATCGTGCTGAACCTGGGCTACGAGCTGGGCCTGATCGGCGACCGCCTGTTTGCGGTGCTGGTCATCATGGCATTGGTGACCACCGCAATGACCGGTCCGTTGCTGGATCTGCTCGATCGCCGCGCCGATCAGCGGCGACGATGACGCTGGCGGAATAAACCCGCCAGCGCCGGTGAACGCTCACTTGCCCAGTTTGGCGTAGGTGCCCTTCAACGCGACGCCGGACATGATGTTGCCGGCATAGCATTCGTAGTGGGTCGCGCTGCGGAATTCGTTTTTCTTGTAATAGCTGACCATGTCGATTACCGCATTGGCGCCGCGCGCCCTGGCCGACTCCTGGAATGCCTTCAGCACCGACAGCGCCACCCAGCGGCAGGCTTCCTCATCGGACTTGCCCACGCCGTTGGTCTTCTTGTTGGACACATCCTCGCCCATCTTCGAAGCCGCTGCCGGATGCGGCTGGCCGGCCAGGTAGAAGCGCACGCTGCCGTCGATGCCGGCTTCCTTGGCCTGTGGCGAATCCAGCAGTTCCTGCAACGGCAGCTCGACGCGGCGATCGGCGGCAGCGGCGTGCGTGGCCGTCATCGCCAAGCCGATCAAAGCAGTTGTCAGAAGTCGTTTCATGGTGTCACTCCATTGGACGGGAAGAATGACCTGTCCGCTGGATGCGGCGCAGGTCGCCAGCGCTGGCGCCACGGGATCCTGCCGGCTCGATGGTGGCAGGTCAATGGATCGGCGGCACATCTTCCTCGGGCCCGATCTCGATTGCCGCCTGATCGTTCGCATACTCGATCTTGAAGTCGCCCCGCCGCAGCCAGGCTGCCGTATCGGCGGCCAAGGCATTGCTGATCTTGCTCAATGACGAGCAACCGTCGCGGAAAAGCGTCATGGTGCGCCGGTAGGGCTGGTACTGGCCCACCAACGCGCCGTCCTCGTAAAGCTCGGCACGGATCATTGCCCACTTGGGCCCCGAGAACGCGCCTCCATCCGCGCTGCGCATATGCATGATGCGAATACGCAGGACACGGCCCGGTAGTGTCGCCAGATCCTGGTCGGTCAACTCGACCAGGCCTTTTGAGTATTCGGCCAGGCGTGCAGGAAACTCCGCCGTCCAATCGCATTCCTTCATGAACTCCGGATATCCGGCATAGCCCTCGCGCAGTTCGATCACCGGGCTGGTGCGGATCGGGTTGTCGGCCAACGCTGGCAAAGCCAGCAGAAGCAGGCACAGGGCCAACGGCAGGCGCAAGCCATTCATGGCGCTACGGCCGATGATGCGGGCTGGTGAAACACCGGCGAGGCCTGGATGTCGTGGGCCAGGTTGCGGATCCAGCGGTTGTAGTTGCCGTGGATCTCCGGTGCTCCGCGCTTGACCCGGTAGTTCATCTCCACGCTGGACACATACTCGATCTTGAAGCCATTGTCGTCGTAGCGCACGGCAACGACGACCTCATGCTCACGCGGCGAATAACGCAGCGTGACCCTACCCGGCTCGCTGTCAACGACGGTCCAGCCTCGCCGTTGGCCGGCATGGATGACTGCCGCCTTGATGCGCGCGGCGGTGGGCGCAATGCCGTTGGTGGATTCGACTCGCTGGTACTGCGGTATCGCCATCGGGTCGTGCTTGCCTGCGGCAGCGGGTCCGGACATCACGGCAAGCGCTGCCGCAAGCAGCAGCGAAACGGAGTGCTTCTTCATCTCTCTCCCCTATAGATGGTGAACAGTCAGGTCTGCCAGCGCTTGAAAATCAGCGAGGTGTTGATACCGCCGAAGGCGAAGTTGTTGCTCATCACGTAGTCGGTCTGCAGTTCCCTGCCCTCGCCGGTGATGTAGTCCAGTTCGGCGCAATGCGGATCGCGCTGTTCCAGATTCAGCGTCGGCGCAAACCAGCCTTCGCGCATCATGCCGATGCTGGCCCAGGCCTCGTAGGCGCCGCAGGCTCCGAGCGTGTGGCCGACATAGCTCTTCAGCGAACTGATCGGCATGCGCGCGCCGAACACCTGCGCGGTGGCCGCGGTTTCGGCGATGTCGCCGTGATCGGTGGCGGTGCCGTGGGCGTTGACGTAGCCGATGGCGGCGGCGCTCAAACCGGCATCCTCCAGCGCCAGCCGCATCGCCTGCGCCATCGTTTCGGCGCTGGGCTGGGTGACATGCTGGCCATCGCTGTTGGTGCCGTAACCGACGATCTCCGCCAGTATCGGCGCGCCGCGCTCGCGCGCGTGTTCGTACTCCTCCAGGATCAGCGTGCAGGCACCCTCGCCCAGCACCAGACCATCGCGGTTGGCGTCGAACGGACGCGGCGTGGTTTCCGGCGCATCGTTGCGTACGCTGGTGGCGAACAACGTGTCGAATACCGCCGCGGCGGTGGCGTCCAACTGCTCGGCGCCGCCGGCGATCATCGCGATCTGCTTGCCGGCGCGAATGACTTCGTAAGCCGAACCCACACCCTGGCTGCCGGAGGTACAGGCGCTGGAGGTGGTGATGACGCGCCCGGTCAGGCCGAAGAACACGCCGATATTGACCGGCGCGGTGTGGCTCATCATCTTCAGGTAGGTGGTGGCGCTGATGCCTTCGGTGGTGTGCTCGTTGAGCATGCGGCCGAACTCGCCGACGGCATCGTGGCTGCCGGCCGAAGATCCGTAGGACACGCCCACCCGGCCGCTTTTCAGCAGCGGGTCGCCCAGCAGGCCGGCCTGCTGCAGCGCCAGCTCGGTGGCGCGTACCGACATCAATGCGACCCGCCCCATGCTGCGGGTGGTCTTGCGGTTGTAATGCGACGGCAGCTGGAAATCCTCGGCCGGCGCCGCCAGCTTGGTGTTGAGCCCTTCGTAGATGTCCCAGGCGTCGATGCGGCGTACCGCGTTGCGGCATTCGCGCAACCGCAGATGCACGCTGTTCCAGTCATGGCCCAGCGGGCTGATGGTGCCGCCGCCGGTGACGACGACGCGCCTGTCGGTATTGCGGCTCATCCGATCAATCCCCCATTGACGGAGATCACCTGGCGGGTGATGTAGCTGGCCTGTTCGGAAACCAGGAACGCGACGATGGCCGCCACTTCCTCCGGCCGGCCCATCCGCCGCATCGGGATCATCTTCAACGCTTCCTCCAGCACTTCGCCACTGACCATCTCGGTATCGATCAAGCCCGGCGCCACGCAGTTGACGGTGATCGCGCGACTGGCCAGCTCCAGCGCCAGCGCCTTGCTTGCGCCGATGATGCCGGCCTTGGCCGCGCTGTAGTTGGTCTGGCCGCGGTTGCCGACCAGCCCGGACACCGACGACAGCGTCACGATGCGTCCGGGCTTGCGCCGGCGCACCATCGGCATGATCAACGGGTTGAGCACGTTGTAGAACGCATCCAGGTTGGTGTGGATGACCGCATCCCAGTCCTCGCCGCTCATCGCCGGAAAAGCGTTGTCGCGGGCGATGCCGGCATTGCAGACCACGCCGTAGCAGGCGCCGTGTTCGGCCACGTCGGCCTCCAGCGCCTGCGCGCAGGCCGCGCGGTCGGCGACATCGAACGCCAGTACGCGCGCCCGGCGGCCCAGCGCGCGGATCTCGTCGGCCACGGCCTCGGCTTCCGCCACCCGGCTGCGGCAATGCACGGCCACATCAAATCCGTCCCGGGCCAGCCGCAGCGCGATCGCGCGGCCGATGCCCCGGCTCCCTCCTGTCACCAGGATGGTCGAGTCCCCACTCATGCTTCGTCATTCTCCAGATAAGCCTTCGCATCCGCCGGTTCGTAGACCGATACGTTGGCGGAAGCCAACTCGTTGCCGCCTTCCAGAATCCGGCAGGCGAACATCCCCAGGCCATTGTCGCCCAACAGCTCGCATCTTGCCTCCACCCGCAACACTGCGCCGGGGCGGAAATACGGTTCCGCGCAGACATAGCGGCGTGTGCCCAGCAGGAAGCCGATCGACGGCTCGCCGCCGGCCCGGCGCGCGCGGCAGCCGGCCCAGGCAGCGATGGTCTGCGCCATGTACTCCACGCCCACCCAGGCCGGCACGCCCTGCTCGGCGTTGAACGGCCCGTCGGCCGGCACCTGCAGTTCCACCGCGGCGCTTTCTTCGTCCCACTCCAGCAGGCGCTCGATCAGCAGCAGAGTGCCGCGGTGCGGCACCACCCTTTCGATGTCGTAAAGCGTATTCATCCGTCGGCTCCGAACAGCAGTACGGCATTGCTGCCGCCAAAGGCGAACGAGTGGCTCAGCACATGCCGCAACGGCGCCGCCGCGCGTTCGCCCGGCGCAGCGAAACGCAATGCCGGCAATCCGGGATCGGCCTGGCCGTCCCACCAGTGCGGCGGCAGCCGGTGCTCGGGATTGTCGGCCATCGCCAGCCAGCACAGCGCCGCCTCGATGGCGCCGGCTGCGCCCAGCGTATGCCCGGTCAGCGCCTTGGTCGAACTGACCGGCGTGTCCAGGCCCACCGTGGCGGCCACGGCCCGGCTTTCCATCGCATCGTTCTGCGGGGTGGCGGTGCCATGCAGATTGACGTAATCGACATCGCCCGCTGCGATGCCGGCACGCGCGAGCGCCTGGCCGATCGCCGCAATCGCACCCAGGCCCTGCGGTTCGGGCGAAGAGATATGGTGCGCATCGGAGGTTTCGCCCCAGCCGGCCAGCCTTACCGGACCGGGTTCGCGGGTCATCAGGAACAGCGCCGCACCCTCGCCGATGTTGATGCCGTTGCGGTTGCGCGAAAACGGATTGCAGCGCGTCGCCGACACCGATTCCAGCGCGGAGAAGCCGTTGATGGTGAACCGGCAAAGCGAATCGGCGCCGCCGGCGATCACCGCATCGGCAATTCCGGCGCGCAGCAGCCGCGCCGCCGATGCCAACGCCTTGGCGCTGGAAGAACAGGCGGTGGAAAGCGTCCAGGCCGGCCCGCCGGCGCCGGCTTCGGCAGCGATGAAGCGCGATGGCGCGCCGATTTCCTGCTGGCCGTAGTGGAAACCTTCCGGCCACCGGCCGCTGGCGCGCCATAGCGGCAGCGCCCGCTCGGATTCGCCGATGCCGGACGTGCTGGTGCCCAGGATCACCGCGACCCGGTGTGCGCCGTAACGCGCCACGGCCGCGCCGGCGGCAACGCGGATCTGTTCGAAAGCCAGCCGCAGCAACGCGTTGTTGCGGCCGCGCAGCGGCAACGGACAATCGGAAAGATCCGGCAACGGCGCGGCGACTTCGCCCAGCGCCAGCGGCCGCCCCGGCGTCCACGCATCGGTGAGCGTCAATGGCGCCGGGGCGTCGGACCGCAACAGCGCCTGGGCAACCTGGCGGCGGCCATTGCCCAGCGCGCAGACCACGCCGAGTTCACTGAGAAAAACCGGCTGCGAGGCGCTCACTGGGTTTCCCCGTCTGCCGATTCGATCTCCAGCCGGTAGCCCTCGGCCAGGTTTTCCAGCCGTACCCGCTGCGGCGACAGCTCGGTCGCCACCAGCCACGCGGTGCCGCCATGCAGCAGCGTGCGCACGCCTGGCGACTGCTGCAGCTGCCAGCCTTCCGGCAGTGCGGCACGGATCGCCTCGGCGGGCCAGCGGACGAATTGCAGGTCGTCGAGCACGCGTTCGCCGCGCACCGCCGGCGGCAGCCAGGGGGCGCGTTGCTGTTGAAGTTCGCGTCCATCCCAGCGCAGGCGCACACCGGACTGGCCCAGCGCCAGCACCAGCAGGCGGACTTCGTGCCCATCGACCTCCAACAGCGCGTCCAGTTCGCGCTGTTGCGCGCCGAAGCTGAAATGCAGCCGTTGCTGCACCGAGATCGTCTGCCCCAGCGAGGCCGGAGACAACCGCAACGGCGGCAACTCCTGCAACGACGCCGCAGGCCTGTGCGCGCACGCGGCCAGCAACAGGCAGGCCAGCAGCAGCGGCATGGACATCAACCGGCGCACAGTTGCTCCAGCACGCGCAGCCGGCGCTCGGTTTCGGCCACGTAGGGATTGCGTTTGTCCCAGGCGTAGCCGGCCAGAATCGAACAGATCATGGCGCGGATATCCGGCTGCGGGTCTGGATGGAAGATGATCTTCTGGAAGCCGCCCTGGTACCACGCCTCGACGAAACGGCGGAACGTCTGCACGCCGTCGCGCAGCGGAATGGCGAAATCCCGTTCCCAGTCGACCGTCTCGCCGGCGTACTTGCGCTGCAGGCAAGCGCTGGCCAGCTGCGCCGACTTGAAGGCGATGGTGACGCCGGAAGAAAACACCGGGTCGAGGAATTCGCCGGCATTACCCAGCAGCGCGTAGCCCGGCCCCCACAGCGACTTCACATTGGCCGAGTAGCCGGTGATCTGGCGCACCGGCAGCACGCCCCATTCGGCGTTCTTCAGCAGCCGGGTCAGATTGGGATCCTCGCCGACAATGGCCTGCAGCCGCTCCATCTCGCCGCCGCGGTAGCGCTCCAGGAACGCCGGTTCGGCCACCACGCCCAGCGAACAGCAGCCGTTGGAGAACGGAATCGTCCAGTACCACACGTCCACATGTTCGGGGTGGGTGGTGATCAGGATCTTGTTGCGGTCGAAACCGGCATCGGCCGGAATATGGTCGCGCACATGGGTGAAGATGGCGCCGCGTACCGGGAAGTTGGACGGGCTTTCCAGCTTCAGCAGCCGCGGCAGCAGCCGGCCGAAACCGCTGGCGTCGAGCATGAAATCGGCCTGGATGATGTATTCCTCGCCTTCCGGCGAACGCACCGTGACCTGCGGGACTTCGCCCGGCATGGCCGCCAGCACTTCGTGCCGGTAGCGGACTTCCGCGCCCATCCGCTCGGCGCCCTTGGCCAGCACGTGGTCGAAATCGGCGCGCTGCACCTGGTAGGTGGTGCCCCAACCCGGCGAAAACTTGTCGCGGAAATCGAACTCGGTGCTGCGCTCGCCGCGCACGAACGCGGCGCCGTTCTTGTACTGGAAACCGGCCTCGACCACGTCCTGCAGCAGGCCGGCGGCCTCGATGTACTCCATGCTCTGCGGCAGCAGGCTCTCGCCGATGGAAAAGCGCGGAAACTGCTCGCGCTCGAGAATCAGCACCTGGCGCCCCTGCTGGCGCAGCAGCGCAGCAGCGACCGAACCGGCCGGCCCCGCGCCGATGATCAGGATTTCCGTCTTTTCGATCTTCATTCCGTTTTGTCCGTACCAGGGTTGGATAAAGGGGCGGCCAACGGCCGGAACAATGGCGAAATCAGCCAGACCAGGCCGATGCCGAACAGCAGCGTCAGCCCGAAGGCGCGCAACGCCGGCGTGGCCGACAGCGCCAGCAAGCCGAACGACAGCCAGGTGCTGGCGGCGCCGACGCAGACCGCCAGCCAGGCGCTGGCATCGCCGCGATGCTCGACCAGGAAGATGCCGTAGTCGATGCCCATGCCCAGCAACAGCAGCAGCGCCAGCACGTTGAACAACTGCAGCGGCTGGCCCAGCAACCCCAGCAACGCCACCGTCAGCAGCCCGGCCAGCAGCGTCGGCGCCAGCGCGCGCCAGGCCAGGCCGCGATAGCGCCACCACAGCGCCGCGAACACCGCCGCCACGCCTGCCAGCAGCAACCAGCTCATCTGCACCCGGTAATACGCCAGCAGCCGCGAGAAATCGCCGGTGCGGTCGACCCAGCGCACGCCCGGCAAGCCGGCGGCGGCGGCTTGCATCGCCTGCATCGACGCCTCGCCGTGCAGTCCATCCAGCATCACCACGCTGGCCACATCCGTGCCCAACGGGCCCAGCCACAGCTGCCGGAACGGCTGCGATACCGGCGAGGCCAGCCAGTCTTCCAGCGTCAGCGGTTGCGCCGGGAATGCGGCGCGTTGCAGGGGCTCGCCCAACGCCGCGCCAACCTCTGTCATCACTGCCGTTTCCACGCGCGCGGTCAGTTCGGCGTCGGCCTGCTGGGCCGCGTTCGATGGCAGCCAGTCGCTGATGGCGCGGTAGCCTCGCAACTGGCCGGCGGCGACAACCGGCGCCAACCGCTGCAGCAGCGCCTCCTCGCGCTGCAGGACGGTCTCGCTGTCGGCACCGCGGACAAGGAAGAACTGCGCCGGACTGGGCATGCCCAGCAGGCGGCCGATCCCGGCCTGCTGGTCCAGCAGAGCTTGCGGCGAAGACTGCAGGCTGCGCAGATCGTCATCGGTCTGCAGCCGCCACAGGCCGGCCGCCAGCAACACCGCCATCGCCAGTCCGGCGACCGCCCAGCCGCGGCTGGCGCGCACGCGCGGCCAGCGTTGCAGCGTATCGGCCAGCCAGCGCGAAAAGCCGCTGACGCGCAGCGCTCCGCCATCGAGCCAGGGAAACCAGCAGATCACGGTCAGGAATGCCGCCGCCAGCCCCACCACCGAGAACAGCGCCATCTGCCGCAGCCCCGGGAACGGCGCCAGTCCCAGCGCCAGGTACGCCAGCGCGCTGGTCAGCAATGCCAGCGACAATCCCGGCAGCAGGTAGCGCAACAGCGACCAACGCTGGTCGGGATGCTTGCCGCGACGCGATGCGAACCAGTGGATGCCGTAGTCCTCGGCCACGCCGATCAGGCTGGCGCCGAAGATCAGCGTCAGCAGGTGCACGTTGCCGAATACCATGGCGGTGATCGACAGCGCCGTCGCGCAACCTATCAGCAGCGACATCGCCACCAGCAGTATCGGCCGCAACGAGCGGAATGCCAGCCAGGCCAGCAGCAGCACCGCCGCCAGCGAGCCCAGTCCGATCACATTGACTTCGCGGCTGGCCTGCACCGCCGCGGCCTCTGCATGCAGCGGTACGCCGGCGCGCAGTTCCGTGATGTCCGCGACCTGGGCGCGCGCGGCCTCGGCCGCGCGGTCCAGCGCATCTTCGATGGTCCGCCGACCATCCAGCCGGAACGCCGATGCGCGGGTCTGGAACTGCAGCACCGCCCACACCCGGCCATCGGCATGCAGCAAGCCGTCCTCGCCGACCCGCAGCCCCGAACTCGCCGCCCGCGCCTGCCACCATTGCGGCCACAACCCCAACGGATCGGCATGCCATGCGGTCAGCCGCGGCGCGCCCATCGGTCCGTACAGGGACGCCAGCGCCGATTCGGCCAACGCTGCGGCCGGTTCCTCACGCAGCCGTTGCCGCTGTTGCGGCGTCAACAAGCGGTCGCGGTGCGGCGCATAGAACGCCTGCGCCTGCGCGAACCAGTCCTGCGCATCGCCGGCCGGCTCGAACGGCAGGGTCGACGCCTGCAGCGCGCCCAGGTAGGCCGCCTGCGCCTGTTGCGCCTGCCCGGCATCGGCGGCGCCCAGCAGCACCACCATCTGCCGTGCGCTGGCGTCGGCGATACGGCGGGTGGCATCGGCCAGCAGGCGATCGTCGGCGTCCTGCGGCAGCATCGCCAGCACATCGCTGTCGATGCGCGACTGCTGCCAGAACCGCCATTGATGCCACCCGATGGCGATCACCAGCAACAGCCAGCCCAGCGCCAGCCAGCGCCAGAGCGCGCGATATCGCGCATCGCGCTGGACCGCCGCATCAGTCAAAGCGTGCCGCCTCGGCATCGCTCAACACGGCCGGCGATTCGCTGATGCCGGTAAACTCCAGTACGGTGCGGTCGCCATTGGCTTCGTCGATTTCAACGTGGCGCACATGGCGGTCGCCTTGCAGGCGGATACGTTCGAACGAACGCGCCAGCGGGCCCGGCCGCGGCGTCAGCGTCAACCGCCAGCCCTGCTCCGGCAGCGCCTCGACCGTGCTGGAAAAGCGCGGCGCCAGCGCCGCCACATCGCCGCTCATCAGCGCGAACATCATCTCGTTGACCGCACGCAGCGCCGGTTGCTGGCGCCCGTCCAACTCGACCCGGGTGCTGCCGTCGCGCTGGCGGCTGAGGATGCGGTCGCGGGTCAGCACCACTTCCGAAGCAAACGGCTTCAGCGTGCTCCACAGCACGCCCCGCTCGCGCGACAGCACGAAATTCCCTTCCGACCGCAGCGACTTGCTGAACCCGGCCACCTGCTTCTGTTGCTGGAAATCTCCGCGCAACACCGGCACCTGCGCCACGCGCTGCTGCACCAGCGCCAGATCGTCGGCGGCCCGCACCGCTACCGCACCGAACGCCAGCGTCAAGGCCAGCAACCCCGTTATCGCCCATTTCATTGCGGTGCCACTCCCAGCTTCTGCCACAGGACCGGCGGACAGACATAGAGCATCTCGCCTGAAGCCGCCTCGACCGCCACCTGGATGGTGTGCGCGGCGGTCAGCTTCTGTCCGGTTTCGGCATCGCGTATCCGGTAATCGAACTTGAGCCGGTTTTCCCATTCGACCAGTTGCACGGCCACCACCAGCGGCTGGCCGAACCGCAGCGGCCGGATGTACTTGATGCGCGCATCCACCACCGGCCACAGGTAGCCGGATTCGAGCATTTGCGGGTAGTCGTAATCGAAGCGCTGCAGCAGCTTGCAACGCGCCAGCTCCAGGTATCTGAAGTAATTGCCGTGCCAGACCACGTTCATCGGATCGCAGTCGTGGAAGGCCGGCGACAGCGCCAGCTCGGCGGTCAGGTCAGCCGGCATACAGGCTCCAGCGGCCGGCGCGCAGATCCGCCAGCAAGGCGCGCAGCTCGCCGTCCAGCGCGCGATCCTCTTCCACCAGCGCAATGCGCTGGCGCAGGTCGGCGAACATCGCCGCCGGCTCGTCGCGCAGCTCGGTCGGCGGTCCGGCCTGCTGGCGCAGTTCGATGCCCTGGCGCGCGGCGATCAGCATCGCCGCGGCCACCTGTTCGGTCAGTTCGATCACGCGCAGGCAGTCGCGCGCGGCAATCGTACCCATGCTGACCTTGTCCTGGTTGTGGCACTCGGTGGAACGCGAGAACACCGAGGCCGGCATGGTCAGCTTCAGCGCTTCGGCGGTCCAAGCCGATACGCTGATCTGCAGCGCCTTCAGGCCATGATTGATCGCCGCCCGCGCCCCGCTGGCGGCGGACAGGTTGGACGGCAGGCCGTGGTTGTAGCGGGTGTCGACCAGCAGCGCCAGCTGCCGATCCAGCAGATCCGCCACGTTGGCGACCGCGGTCTTCAGCGCATCCATGGCGAAGGCGATATGGCCGCCGTAGAAATGGCCGCCGTGCAGGATCTGTTCGCGGTCCGGATCGATCAGCGGATTGTCATTGGCGCTGTTGAGTTCGGTTTCGATCAGCTGGCGCAGGAACGGCAGCGCGTCTTCCAGCACGCCGATCACATGCGGCGCGCAGCGCAGCGAATAGCGATCCTGCAGGCGCTGCTCGTTGCGCGGCGGGCGGTCGCTGTGCAGGTCCTCGCGCAGCCGCGCCGCCACCCGCATCTGGCCCGGGTGCGGCTTGGCCGCGAACAGCACCTCGTCGAAGTGGTGCGCGTTGCCGGCGCTGGCCAGCACGTTGAACGCGGTCAGCCGGGTCGCCAGCCGGCCCAGGTATTCGGCACGCTGCCAGGCCAGGCAGGCCAGCGCGGTCATCACCGCGGTGCCGTTCATGATGGCCAGGCCTTCCTTCGGGCGCAGCCGCAACGGCGCCATGCCGATTTCGGCCAGCGCTTCGGCGGCGCTGCGGCGCTGGCCGCGGTGCATCACCTCACGCTCGCCGCACAGTACCGCGGCCACGTACGAGAGCGGGGTCAGATCGCCGCTGGCGCCAACCGAGCCTTCGGCCGGGATCAGCGGCAGCACGTCTTCCTGCAACAGCTGCGCCAGGCCCTCCAGCAGCGGCAGGCTGACCCCGGACATGCCGCGCGCCAGCGATGCCAGCCGTGCCGCCAGCACCGCGCGCGTCTCGGCCTCGTCGAGGAACCGCCCCAGCCCGCAGCCGTGATAGGCATACAGGTGGTGCGGCAGTTCGGCGACCAGATCCGGCGGAATGTTGACCGTGCAGGAGTCGCCATAGCCGGTGGTCACGCCGTAGATGACGCCGTCTTCCTGCAGCAGCCGGTCCAGGAAGTCGGCGCCCCGCTGGATACGCGCGCGGAAGCCGGCGTCGGCGGACAGCGCGGCCGGACGCTGGCGGCGCGACAGCGCCGTCACGTCCTCGATACGCAACGGCGCGTCGCCGAACAGCAACGGCAGGGAATCAATGCTTGGGAGCGTCATGCGGTACCTGATCCCAGAAGGGAAAGAAATTGAACCAATCGTACGGAGCTCCGGACACCTGCAGCTCCAGCCATTGCGCAAACCTCGCCGCCTGCTCGGCCAGCGCGGCGTCGCGGGAACCGCGCGGCAGCTTCAGGCGGTCGGCAAAGCGCGCAAAACGCACCACGTAACCATCGCCCGCATGCACGCAAGCCATCGTGAACACCGGGCAGCCCAGCGTCGAAGCCAGCACGTAGGGGCCGATCGGAAACGGCGCCGGGTGGCCGAGGAACGAGGCGCGCACGCTGCGCCCCCCGCGCAGCGGCACACGGTCGCCGGCGATGGCGACGAACTCGCCCCTGGCGACCCGTTCGGCCAGCATCACCGCGGTGGCCGGCCCCAGTTCGGTGACCTGCAGCAACTGGACCTGGCCATTGGGATCCAGCCGCCGCATCATCCGGTTGAAGCGTTCGGCGTGCGCGGTATGCACCAGCGCGGTCAGGCGGAAGCCCGGGACGTAATCGGCCAGGGTCTGGCACAGTTCCAGGCAGCCGATATGCGCGGTGATGATGACCCCGCCCTCGCCGCGCGCCACCTGCGACAGCATCACATCGCGCTGCAGTTCCACCTTGGCAACCGGATAGCGCCGGCCCAGCGCCAGCAGCTTGTCCAGCAGGGTTTCGGCGAAGTAGCGGAAATGGCGCAGGCTGTGCCGCCAGCCGGGGGCGCGTTCGAATGCGCCGGCATGGGCCTGCAGGCGTTGCAGATACTGCAACGAAGCGCGGCGCGCGGTGGCGTTGCCCAGCCAGTGGAACAGCACCACCGGATACAGGCACAGCAGGAACGGCCAGCGGCCGAGCCAGCGGTGCACCCCGCACAGGAACGCGATGCCCATCACCGACGTCGATTCGCCGATGTCGGCCCAGTGCGCGGCCTGCGGCTGGTTCATGCCGCCCTGCCCTGGATGCGCGTGCGGCGTGCGGCCAGCAGGCGCGGCAAGCGCCGCAACATGCCGAAGAACAGGCGCGTATGCATGCGGCTGATGCGCAGGTTGTCGCGCCAGATGTCGAAATGGGAAACGCCGTCGCGGGGATAGGTGACCCGGGTCGGCAGGTTTTCCACCGGCACGCCGCGCCAGAACAGCCGCACGATGATTTCCGGATCGAAATCCATGCGTTGGCCGATGGTTTCCTCGCCCATCAGCCGCAGCACCGGCGGCAGCGGATAGACGCGGAACCCGCACATCGAATCCTTGATTGCCAACGAAAGCGTATTGATCCAGACCCATACGTGGGTCAGGTAGCGGCCGTACAGCCGCCCCTTGGGGACACTGGCATCGTATTCGGGACTGCCGCAGATGATGCTGTCGGGGCGCAGCCTTGCGCGCGCCAGGAAACGCGGGATATCGGCCGGGTCGTGCTGGCCATCGGCATCGATCTGCAACACATGGCTGGCGCCCAGCGCCGCCGCTTCGCGAAACCCCGCCAGCACCGCGGCGCCCTTGCCCTGGTTGCGCGGCAGCCGCAGCAGCCTTACCCGCGGCGCGTGCCGTTGCGCCAGATCCTGCAACACCTGCGCGCAAGCCGGGCCGGAACCATCGTCGACCAGCAGGCAGTCGTTGTCGCTGGCCAGTACGCCATCCACCATCGCGGCGATGGCGTGCTCGTGATCGAACACCGGAATCAGCACCAGCGGCGCAAACGCATCGGCGGCGCGGCTAGCCATCGAACACCACCCGGCCGCTGGCATGCGGCCCGTGCGACGAACGATAGGCAAATACCAGCGCCCGCTTGTGCGGCTGCCATTCCAGGCTCAGCTGCAGGCGATCGCCTGGGCGGGCCACGCGCTGGAACTTCACCGCCTCCATCCGCACGAAACGCGGCGGCATTGCGAATACCTCGCGCGCAAAGCGCACCGCCCAGTCCAGTTGGGCCACGCCGGGAAGGATCGGCGTGCCCGGGAAGTGGCCGTCGAACGCCGCCAGGCCGGCATCCAGTTGCAGTTCCAGTTCGGCACGGGCCGGCTCGCGCAGTTGCCAGCATGGCTCGGGCAGCTGCGGGCGGAACAATGCCAGCAGCGCCGATTCGGTGGTCTTGCCTTGCGCATTGATCGGCAAGGCCTCGACGAATCGCCAACGCCGCGGCCGCGTCACCGCATCGTGGCCATGCGCCAGATGAGCGCCGAGCCGCTGCGAAAATGCCCTGCGCCCATTGGAGGACAGCCGCGCCGCCTCGCTGGCCGCCGGGACCACCACCGCCGCCAGCGCATTGCGGCTGCCGGGCAACAGCAGCACTCGCGCCTGGCGCACCTCAGGGTGCTCCAGCAATTGCCGCTCCAACGCATCCAGCGATACCCGCCGCTCTTCGATCTTGACGATGCGATCGGCGCGGCCCAGCAGGCGGAACCCCTGCGCATCGGCTTCGGCGCGGTCCTCGCTGCGCCACCACTCATCCTGCGGCAGATGCGGCGAACGCACTTCCAGCCGTTGGCCATCGATTCGCCATTCCACACCGGGCAGCGCCTGCCACGTTGGCTGTTCGCCAGTCCAGCGCCGCCAGGCGATGCCTCCGGTTTCTGTGCTGCCGTAGATTTCGGTCGGCGCCGCCCCCAGCAAGGCGCGCGCCTGCAACGCCGCCTCGGCAGGGAGCGCTCCGCCGGACGAAAACACCGCCCGCAACCGCCCCTGCACCGCTGCCCAGTCCAGTTGTTCCGGCAGGCGGCGCAGATGCGCGGGACTTGCCACCAGCAGCGAAGGCGGTCCGGCCAAAGCCGCCACCATGTCTTCGGGAAAGAACGCGCGCGCCGCGATGCGGCGCCCGGCCGCCAGCGGCCACAGCACGCGGAACAGCAGTCCGTAGATATGCTGGTGCGACACCGTGCCATGCACCTGCGCATCGCCCAGGCCTGCGCCGAACGCGGCCTCCAGCGCTTCGACTTCGCGCGCCAACTGGCGCAGCTGCTTTTCGATGGCCACCGGTTCGCCGGTGCTGCCGGAAGTGAACACCACCAGCCGGGTGGCCTGTTCGTCCAGCGGCGCCATGTCCGCGCCGCCGCCGCCGTTGGCAAGCGGCTGCAGCGATGGCCAGCCAACGGGCATATCGCCGGCAAAGCCATCCACCTGCGCCTGCAAGCGGCCCAGCGTCTGCGGCAGATTGTCGCCGCACAGGAATGCCCGCTTGCCGGCATGCCAGGCGCCGAACAGCGCTGCGGCAAAACGTACCGCATCGTCGAAATAAAGCACCCAGTCCGGTCCCTGCTGCGCCGCGAATGCCTGGCGCCAACCGGCTACCTGCTGCAGGAACGCGGCGTGATCCAGCGCCAGCGGCGCAGCCGCGACCCCGCGCCCCGGCTGCGCCCGTACCGCCACACTGGCCAGCGGCAGCCAGTCAGCCACGGTGCGCCGCCAGGACCCGCTGCCGGATCAGCCACTCGCCGCCGAACAGCAGCCCCATCAGGCCATAGGCGATCAGGCCATTGTACAGCGCCCAGACGCGATCGCTGGCCCATAGCGCGGTGACCAGCGCCAGACTGCCGTTGACGACGAAAAAACCGCACCAGACCTGGGTCACCCGGCGCGTATAGGCCACCCCGCTGGCCGGCAACTGCGGGTCCTGCAGGCGTGCGATACGTTCGATCACCGTCGGCGGGAAACGCAGGCTGATCGCAAACACCGCCAGCATCACCGCGTTGACCAGCGCCGGGTACAGCTTCAATGGCAGCGCCTGGTTGAAGATGGTGGCGGTCAGCGCCAGCAGCCCGGCGCCGCCCGCGGCGACCAGCCAGACCGCTTCGCGCGCGGCGATTGCGCGCAGCAGCGCCAGCGCAAACAGCAGCAACGCCAGCCAGCGCGGTTCGAAGCGTCCGAGCGCGAAATAGATCGCCAGCGGATAGGCCAGCGAAAACGCGATGAACAACACCGCGCGGGCACGGTTCACGTCGGCGCCCCGGTTGCCGCGCTCAGGCGGCTTGGTCGCGGATCAGCCCGTACAACACGTCCACGATGTCCTGGATCGTGCGCACCGACTTGAACGCATCGGGCTGCAGGCTGCGGCCCAGCAACGGCTTGAGCTGGACGATCAGGTCCACCGCATCGATGCTGTCGATGTCCAGATCGTCGTAGAGCCGCGCTTCCGGAACAATGCGCTCCGGCGCGATTTCGAAGCTGTCATGCAGGATCGTGACGATCCGGTCGAATAGTTCGTTCTTGGTCATCTTGCTACCTCGCCGCAGAGACTACGGCTGCCCCTGCGAAGCGACGAATTCAGCCAGCGCCTGCACGCTGGCAAAGTGGCGGCGGGTTTCCTGCGAGTCGGCCGACAGGCTGACCCCGTAGCGCTTCTGCAACGCCAGGCCCAGTTCCAGCGCGTCGATCGAATCCAGCCCCAGGCCTTCGACGAACAACGGCGCCGCCGTCTCGATGTCGTCCGGCGTGATGTCTTCCAGCGACAGCGACGCAATGATCAATTCCTTGATCTCGTGCTCAAGTGCCTGCACGCGTTTCCTCCCCCGCAAAGTATTCGGCCAAATAGTCGGTCAATCGTCTCGCCGCGACCGCTTCCCCCCCGGAAGCCGGGTCGATTCCGTTCAGGAAACGCGCAATCGGCAGATCTTCCTGAACGTCGACCACCATGTGGAACCGTCGCGACGGCACACGATACCATTTCTCCCCTTTGCCGAGGGTCATCGGCGTGCAGGTCAACCGCACCGGCGTCACGTCCAGCCGTCCGCGCACGGCGATATTGGCCGCGCCGCGCTGCAGCTTGATTTTCCCGTCGCGGGCGGTGCGGGTGCCTTCCGGAAAGATCACCAGGTTGCCGCCCGCCCGCACCGCCGCAATGCAGTCGTCGACCAACCCTGCGCCGTCGTCGTTGGCGATGTAGCCGGCCGCGCGCACCGGCCCGCGCATGAACGGATTGCGGGCCACCGCCGACTTGACCACGCAATCGGCGTTGGGCAGCAGCGATACCAGCACCACCACATCGATCAGGGTCGGATGGTTGGCCAGGATCAGCAGGCCGTCGCGCTGCAGGCGCTCGCGGTTGCGGACCTCGTAGGTCATCAGCCTCAGCCCGCACATCAGTCCGACATGGCAGGCGAAGCTCAGTTGCACCAGCTTGCGCGCCCAGCGCTGCCGGCGTCGTGGATTGCGCACAAACCACTGCAACGGCGGTATCGCCAGCACGCGCAGCAACAGGCCGCCCAGGCCGAAGGCCAGGAAGCTGAGCCCGGTGCCGAACACCCGCCAGGCGTGGTTCAGACGCTCAAGCATCCTGCCGCCAGACCCAGTGGCCGCCAACGCCGGCAGCAGCATCCCGCGCATGCCACAGCCCCGGCTGCCCGGCCAGCAGGAAACGCATCACTTCCAGCGCATGCGGCAACCCATGCGAAGGCGCCTGTCCGGAGCCCGGCGGCGGGGACGCTTCCCAGTCCAGCCGGATCGCCTTGCCGCCCTGCCCGGCCGCGCGCACCCGCCAGCACCAGGCATGGAACGGATCCGGCTCATCGGCAAACCCGGCATAGATCGCCGGCAGCGCGCCTTCGTAGCAGATCACCAGCACTTCCGGCGCGCCATCGGCCAGCAGGCCGGCGGCCTCGAACATCGCCGCCTCGGGAGTGGAAGTGCCCGCCGCCAATGCCAGATAGTTGCCGCGCTCGCCGCGGATGATCGAATACAGCGCCGCTATCGCGTTGTGCACCGACAGACCGAATGCGGTGGGCGACAGCGGCTGCTCGGCCGCCAGCGTTTCCAGCAGGCCGACCGAACAGGCGACATCGCCATGCCGCGACGCGAACACCAGCGGCGCCTGCCCGCCTTCCTGCGGCTGGCACCAATACGCGGCCTGGATCGCCATCCGGCCCAGCCGGTCGATGCGCCGGCGCTGCATCGCCGGCACTTCGGCCAGCGCCGGAGTGTCATCGCCATGCGGCAGAAAAGGCGCCTGCGCCCAGGCCAGCCAATCCTCGCGACTGTGCAGCCCCGGCGCCCAGGCCGCCCAGTCCGCCACTTCGAATTCGATCATCGTTACCGCGCGCCGCCCAGCAAAGGTCAAGGCATCTATTTCAACCGCAACCCAATGGATTGCGCCAGCGGAAGAAGAAATTTTGTTCAGGCGCTTGCATGTCCGTAAATGCCTCTCTACAATTCCGCTCCTGCCAGCACGTTGGGGCCATAGCTCAGCTGGGAGAGCGCTTGCATGGCATGCAAGAGGTCGGCGGTTCGATCCCGCCTGGCTCCACCAACTCGGACAATTAGGCCTGTCCGAAGCTGCACGAAAACTCGTTGACCGCTTTACCGCGTCCCCATCGTCTAGAGGCCTAGGACATCACCCTTTCACGGTGGCGACCGGGGTTCGAATCCCCGTGGGGACGCCATTATTCAAGCACTCAGGGCTCGGGAAACCGGGCCCTGATTGTTTTGGGAAGGAATCGCCGTGTCGATTCCGGAGGCGAACCACATGCCGGCCAGTATCGCGATGGCGGCGCCCAGCGCCAGGAACAACACCGTTCTGAAAAACAGGAACTTCATTGCAGCGTCGCTCGTCCACCTCGGTTTCCACGGTACACCGTTCCGGGACCGCGTGCGGCATTGCAGCCGCCGCCGGTCTGAACGACAGACGGTCCGGCCTGTTCGGCCCGCTATAAAAGCTGCGGACGGGTAAAGCGCCAGCGGCCGAACTTCCGGGCAATCCGATGGAATATTCCCCGCCGCGTTCGGATGCGGTCCATGGCCATGGCCTGGAGACGATGGAATACATGGTCCTCGTTATCCAGGCCGGCTTTGCTTTGGATATCCACCGCCTGCGTCGCCCACGCCTCGGTGCAAGCCGCGTCTCCGTCCCATGCCTGCATGCGCCACATGTCATCGGCGGCCAGGGCGTTGATGAGTACATCCAGTTCGGGGCGAGTCTTGTAGGACATTCCTCACCATACGCGCGAAAGAGCCGCGTGCCGGAACAGGCCTTTCGGACCGTTGCTGGCATTCATCCCGATTGCTCGATTCCGCGGCGGAGAGACCGTAGCGCAGCCAGCGCAACTGTCGAGACCCCGCCGCAACCGGCCACCGCACGCCTTTACAAGAAACCCACAACCGGTGCGCTAGAAAGACCGGGATGAGCCGCGGAGGGCGCGGTACCGGCTCAGGTTCTGAGACGCCTGTCGCCGAAGCTGCTGCACCCTGCCTGGAGCCTGCCGGTCATGACCCACCCATCCCTTGCCGACGAACTGCTGTCGCAACTGCCCCTCAACCGCGATACCCGCTGGACTGCGGCGGGCCTGGGATTGGATGAAACCGCTTTTGGCGCGGTCGCGGCGCGGCTGCTGGAGCTCGAAACCAGCGGGCAGGTCGATGTGGTCAACATGACCCGCGAATCGTTCAGCGGGCTGCAGCGGCTCAACGCCATCCGGTTTGTCCGCTTGGGCTAGGGGATGCCCCGCACGGTCCAGCGCTGAATCAGGCCGCGTCCATCGTGGTGGCCGCTTCCACCCGCCGCAGCGTGGCCACGCCATGGCCCTGCTCGGCCAGGTATTCCAGCCATTTGCCAAGGAAGGTGTTCATGCGCATGCGGTGGCCGATGACCTGGGCCGGTGGCGGGTACAGCCCGATCACATCCTGCCAGCGCCGGCCCACATAGCAGTGGGTGGCCTCGGTCTGGTGGGCGTCGCGGTACAACCGCACGTAGGCGGAGGGGTCCGGTTCGCCGGTCAGCGGATCGCACAGGTCGTAGGTCAGCCGCAACTCCACCGTGTAGCGATGGGTTTCGATCACGTCCAGCCGTACATCCAGTCCGTCGCCTATCGACGACAGGTAGCTGCCGGTGCTCAGCCCCTCCGGCGCGAACAGGCGGTGCAGGCGCGCGTGGTTTTCGGCATACAGCGCCATCAGCCAACCGAAACGGCTGAGCTTGGGGATGCGCGCGGTGCGGGAAAGGGCCTGGCTCACGGCTCGATGCTACACGTTGCCGGCGCTTTGCGGCAGCATTGACGGCCGCCCGCATGCGGCCTAAGTTAAGCGTTCTTCCGGAACGTTTTTTTGCGCGTTCCCTGCCCCTTCAGTACATCTCCCGCTGCAGCCCCAGCGTGGTCAGCACCTTGCTGGAGATTTCCTCGATCGACTTGTTGGTGGTGCTGAGGGTCGGGATGCGTTCCATCTGGAACATCACCTCGGCCGCGGCCACTTCGCGCTTGCAGGTTTCCAGCTGCGCGTAGCGGGAATTGGGCCGGCGTTCCTGCCGGATCTGCTGCAGGCGCTGCGGATCGATGGTCAGGCCGAACAGCTTGCGCCGGTACGGCCGCAACCGCGCCGGCAGGCGGTCGGTGTCCAGATCCTGATCGGTCAACGGGTAATTGGCCGCACGCACGCCGTAATGCAGCGCCAGGTACACGCAGGTGGGCGTCTTGCCGGCGCGCGACACCGCCACCAGGATCACATCGGCTTCGTCGTAGTTGATGGCGATGCCGTCGTCGTGGGTCAGCGCGAAATTCATCGCGTTGATGCGGCGGTGGTAGGTTTCGAAATCGACCAGACCGTGCGCCTGCCCCACCCGCGACTGCCGCGGCGAACCCAGTTCGCGTTCCAGCGGCTCGATGAAGGGCTCGAACACATCCAGCATCAGCGCCCCGCTTTCGGCCAGGATGGCGGTCAGCTGCGGATCGACGCAGGAGTTGACCACGATCGGGCGGGTGCCCAGCCGCTCGCCGGCGCGGCGGATGCGCTCGGCCGTTTCGCGCGCCTTTTCCTCATCGTCGATGAACGACAGCCGGTCGGTCTGGAACAGGCAGCCGGAAAACTGCGTCAGCAGGCTGTGGCCGATGGTTTCCGCCGTGATACCGGTGCCATCGGACACATAAAACACCGCGCGCAGGTTGGACATCGCCGTTTTTTCCTCTTCGATCATGAAACCTCCGCCAGATCAAGCTTGTCTGCAATTGGTATGCACTGCATCATATCCGCTCTTCCCCCATGGACACGGCCTCGCCGGCGGTCTTCGGCGCGGCGCGGTCCGCCTTGGAGCATTGCGCTTGAACGAGAACGTCCTGTGGCTGCATGAGCTGCGCCTGTCCGACCTTGCCCGCGTCGGCGGCAAGAATTCATCGCTTGGCGAAATGATCGGCCATCTGGCCAACCTGGGGGTTTCGGTCCCCGGCGGCTATGCGACCACCGCGGAAGCCTTCAAGGCCTTTATCGCCCACAACGATCTGTCCCAGCGCATCTTCGACCGCCTGGCCACGCTGGACGTGGAGGACGTGACCGCGCTGACCGAGGCCGGCAAGCAAATCCGCGGCTGGGTCATCGAGGCGCCGCTGCAGCCGGACCTGGATGCCGACATCCGCAACGCCTACCGCAGGCTGTGCGCCGAGAACGCCGGCGACGGCGGCGGCGATGTCGCCGTTGCGGTGCGTTCTTCGGCCACCGCCGAAGACCTGCCCGATGCCAGCTTCGCCGGCCAGCAGGAGACCTTCCTCAACGTGACCGGCGCCGACGATGTGGTGCTGAAGGTCAAGGAAGTCTTCGCCAGCCTCTACAACGACCGCGCCATCGCCTACCGCGTCCATCACGGCTTCAAGCACGAAGACGTGTTCCTGTCGGCCGGCGTGCAGCTGATGGTGCGCTCCGGCGTGGGCGCTTCCGGCGTGCTGTTCACGCTGGACACCGAATCGGGCTTTCGCGACGTGGTGTTCGTCACCTCCAGTTTCGGCCTGGGCGAGATGGTCGTGCAGGGCGCGGTCAATCCCGACGAGTTCTACGTCTACAAGCCCACGCTGAAACAGGGCAAGCCGGCCATCCTGCGCCGCTCGCTGGGCAGCAAGCAGATCCGCATGGTCTATTCGGACCAGCCGGGCGAACGCGTGCGCACCGAGGACACGCCGGCCGAGCTGCGCAACACTTTCTCGATTTCCGATGAGGACGTGCACGAGCTGTCCCGGCAGGCGCTGACCATCGAGGAACACTACGGCCGGCCGATGGATATCGAGTGGGCCAAGGACGGGGTCAGCGGCAAGTTGTTCATCGTGCAGGCGCGCCCGGAAACGGTGAAATCGCGCGGCCACGCCACCCAGATGGAGCGCTTTGCGCTGGAAAAGCGCGGCCAGGTGCTGGCCGAGGGCCGCGCCATCGGCCAGAAGATCGGCAGCGGCATCGCCCGCGTGGTGCGCACGCTGGAGGACATGAACAAGGTCGAACCCGGCGACGTGCTGGTCGCCGACATGACCGACCCGGACTGGGAACCGGTGATGAAACGCGCCTCGGCCATCGTCACCAACCGCGGCGGCCGCACCTGCCATGCGGCCATCATCGCCCGCGAGCTGGGCGTGCCGGCGGTGGTCGGCACCGGCAATGCGCTGGACCTGATCGAGAACGGCAGCGAAGTGACGGTCAGCTGCGCCGAAGGCGACACCGGTTTCATCTATGCCGGCGCCCTGCCCTTCGAACGCACCACCACCGACCTGGCGCAGATGCCGCCGGCGCCGCTGAAGATCATGATGAACGTCGCCAACCCGGAGCGCGCGTTCGACTTCGGCCAGCTGCCCAACGCCGGCATCGGCCTGGCGCGGCTGGAAATGATCATCGCCAGCCACATTGGTATACATCCGCTGGCGTTGCTGGAATACGACCGCCAGGATGCCGACGTACGCAGGAAGATTGACGCCAAGACCGCCGGCTACAGCGATCCGGTCAGCTTCTATATCAACCGCCTGGCCGAAGGCATCGCCACCATCACCGCCTCGGTGGCGCCCCATCCGGTGATCGTGCGGCTGTCGGATTTCAAGTCCAACGAATACGCCAACCTGATCGGCGGCGCCCGCTACGAGCCGCACGAAGAGAACCCGATGATCGGCTTCCGCGGCGCCAGCCGCTACATCGATCCGTCGTTCGAGCCGGCGTTCGCGCTGGAATGCCAGGCCGTGCTCAAGGTGCGCGAACAGATGGGCCTGGACAATCTGTGGGTGATGATCCCGTTCGTGCGCACGCTGGAGGAAGGCCGCAAGGTCATCCAGGTGCTGGCCAAGCACGGCTTGAAGCAGGGCGACGGCGCCAGCGCCGACAAGCCGGGCCTGAAGATCATCATGATGTGCGAAGTCCCGTCCAACGCGCTGCTGGCCGACGAATTCCTGGACATCTTCGACGGTTTCTCGATCGGCTCCAACGATCTGACCCAGCTCACCCTGGGCCTGGACCGCGATTCGAGCATCGTCGCCAACCTGTTCGACGAGCGTAACCCGGCGGTCAAGAAGCTGTTGTCGATGGCGATCAAGGCCGCCAGGGCCAAGGGCAAATACGTCGGCATCTGCGGCCAGGGACCTTCGGATCATCCGGATCTGGCCGAATGGCTGATGGCCGAAGGCATCGAATCGGTATCGCTGAACCCCGACACGGTGGTCGATACCTGGTTGCGCCTGGCCAAGAGCAAGCGCTAGCGATCTTGCCGTCCGATTAATCCCGGCGCCGTTAGACTTGCCGGCACCATGCAGAGCCCCGCGCATGCGGGGCTCTGCGTTTGCGCTGTCCGCCAACCCCTTTCCGGCTCTCGCGGCCGTTTGAATGGAGCCCTCATGCTATCCGCCCTGCCCATCTCCACCGCCGAACTGAGCAAGATCGACTGGGAAAGCCTGCTGACCACCTGGGGCGTCAAGCTGGGGGCGGCGCTGGCGGTCCTGTTGGTGGGGTTGTGGGTTTCCCGCTGGCTGGCCAACCTGCTGCCGCGGGCGATGGGCCGGGCCGGTGCCGATGCCATGCTGAGCAATTTCCTGCGCAACGTCACCTATGCGCTGGGTGCGGTGGTCGTGGTGATCGCCGCATTGGGCACGCTGGGCGTGCAGACCGCTTCGTTGCTGGCGGTGATTGGCGCGGCCGGCCTGGCCATCGGCCTGGCGCTGAAGGATTCGTTGTCCAACATCGCCTCCGGCGTGATGCTGGTCAGCCTGCGGCCGTTCCGCGTGGGCGACGTGGTGACCATTGCCGGGCAGACCGGAACCGTGCAGACGGTGCGCATCTTCCAGACCGTGTTGAGCGGTCCGGACAAGCAGACTTTCACGATACCCAACAACCTGATTACCTCCAGCCCCATCGTCAACCTGACCGCGCAGCCGCTGCGCCGGATCGAACTGGTGATCGGCATCGGCTACGGCGACGACATCCAGGTGGCTCGCGAAGCGGCGCTGGAAGTGATGCGCGCTGACGAACGGATATTGGAAGACCCGGAGCCGGACGTACTGGTGTACGAACTGGCCACCAGCTCGGTCAACCTGGGCATCCGCTGCTTCGTCCGCCCACCGGACTGGTTCGCCACCAAGACCGCCCTGAACGAGCGCATCAAGCTGGCGTTCGACCGTTCCGGCATCAGCATCCCCTACCCGCAGCAGGACATGCACCTGTACCTGCATGGCGCCGACGGGCAGGAGCTGTCGCTGGACCGCCTGTTGCGCGACGGCAAGGGCGCACCCGCCGCGCTGGGAGCGGCCAAACCGCAGAACGACGCCGGCTGAGCCTCAGCCGGCCTGCTGCGCCGTTCCGGCCAACGTGCCCATGTACTGGCGGTAATGGCGCAGCTCGGCAATGGAGTCGTGGACATCGCTCAGCGCGGTATGCGAAGACTGCTTGCGCACACCCTCCAGCACCGCCGGCGCCCAGCGCCGCGCCAGTTCCTTCAGCGTGCTGACGTCCAGGTTGCGGTAATGGAAGTACTTTTCCAGCCGCGGCATCAACCGGTGCATGAAGCGGCGGTCCTGGCAGATCGAGTTGCCGCACATCGGCGAGGCGTTGGCCGGCACCCATTGCGCCAGGAACGCCACCGTCTGCGCTTCGGCCTGGGCCAGATCGATCCGGCTGTCCAGCACCCGCTGCCAGAGTCCCGACTTGCGGTGCTGATTGCGGTTCCAGTCGTCCATCGCCTCCAACGCGGCAAGCGGATGTGCGATGGCGATTTCGGGGCCTTCGGCCAGGACGTTCAACTGCGAATCGGTCACCACCGTGGCTATTTCGAGTATCGAATCGCGGCCGGTATCCAGCCCGGTCATTTCCAGATCGATCCAGATCAAACGGTCATTGCTCGATTTGCTGACTGCCATGCACCCGCCGCTCGGTTGTGGAATCGGCCCTGCCGGCCGCGAAGATTGCGGGAATACCGCACCATGTCATGATAACGCAGACCGTCACCGGCACCGGCCTATGAACAACATCACCGACCACGCAGTGCTGACCGCGATGCTCGCGCCCGCGTTTTTCCTGACCGCCACCGCATCGCTGCTGCTGTCGGCCAACAACCGCCTGGCCCGCATCATCGACCGCGCGCGCACGCTGCTGCGCGAGCTGGTCGACATCGAAGACCAGGCCGAGCGCGGCCTGTACGAACGCCGCATCGCGCTGCAACGCCGCCGCAGCCTGATCATCCTGCGCGCAGGCCAGCTGCTTTACGGCGCCATCAGTTTTTTCGTCGGCACCAGCCTGGCGGTGGCGGTGGATACGTTCCTGGATCATCGCCTGGGCTCGATACCGGTGTGGCTGGCCGCGCTGGGGGTACTGGCGATGTTCGCCGCCAGCCTGCTGCTGGCGCGCGAATCGACGCTGGCGGTCACCGCGATCAACGAGGAAATGGATCACCGGCACGCGCAGTCGCGCAAGCGCCTGCCCTAAAGCGTGTTATGGCCTTTGGGGTGAGTGCGAAGGCTGCTGTCGCGGTGTCAGGCAAGGCGCACGCCGCCGGTCCTGGCCAAGGCGTGCAACGCGGCATGGCGCCGCGACAGCGGCCTTCCCGAAGAGCCTGCCCCGTACTTGATACGGGGGTTGCGCGCCAGCGCCGCCGCAGCCGCGTTGCCCGGCTTGCCTTGGGCGCCACCCAAGGACCGCGCCGGCCGCCTTGCTGCAACGGCGCTGGCGCGCAACGCATCTCATCCCAAAGGCCATAACACGCTCTAGGGGCGCCGTCCTACGGCAGCGGCGGTTTGCCGCGCTTGGCGCGGAAGTAGTTGCTGAGCCGGCGCCCGGCTTCTTCCGCCAGCAGGCCGCCTTCCACCACGACGCGGTGGTTGTGGCGCGGGTCGGCGATCAGGTCGAAGACGCTGCCGCAGGCGCCGGTCTTGGGATCGGCCGCGGCGAATACCAGCCGCGCCACCCGCGCATGCACCAGCGCCATCGCGCACATCGCGCACGGCTCCAGGGTCACGTACAGGGTGCTGCCGATCAGCCGGTGATTGCCCAGCTTGCCGCCGGCGCGGCGCAACGCCACGATTTCGGCATGCGCGGTGGGATCGTGCTCGGCCAGATTGCGGTTCCAGCCCTCGCCCAGCACCTGGCCATCGGCGCCGATCAGCACCGCGCCGACCGGGATCTCGTCATCCTCGCGTTCGGCGCGCTCGGCCAGCGCCAGGGCGTGGCGCATCCAGCGGTCGTCTTGCTCCTGCGTCATCGGCAACGCCCGCACGAGCGGGCCGGAGTCCGGTGGGGCCTGGCCTTGTCTGTCTGCACCGCTGGGTTACCGCTATCGTCCACGTTGGCGCAGATTGTATAGCGGTGCATCCGCCCCGCCGGAGTGCGCTTGCACCACGCCCCCTGGACGGTCAGCGAGGGACGGATTCGCCATTCCGGCACGGGCCGGGGCCTGTTGATGCCGGCAAGCGCTGGAAAGCCGGCCCCGCCGCCGGCGGTTGACAGTCCGTCAACCGCCAACGCTGCCGCTTGACGCTTTGCCGGTTCCGGCAGGCGCACCGCCGCCCCAGACTTTGCCGGCGCCTTCACAGGCGATCACCGGCGGCCTGCATACGCGGCGCCGGCACGCACTCCATCAACCACAGGGGCCATCGCAACGCCATGATCAACATTCCCGTTTCCGACGCTACGCACGCCAGCATCGGCAAGATTTCCAGATTCCTCTGCTTCGCCGCTTTCCTGATCTTCGCGGCGCTGCTGAGCTATAGCGCCATTGGCGGCTATTTCCGTTCCAACGCGATTCTCAAGGACCACAGCCTGGTGACCGCCCCGGTAACGCTGCAGGACATCGAAGAAAAGAGCGGGCGCAAGGGCCGCAAGAGCTACACCTACCATTTCAGCTATGCGTTCGAAGCCGGCGGCCAGGCGCGGCGCGGCGAGTTCAGCACCTCCGAAGGCAATTCCATCCCGTACATGGACGAGGGCGCCACCGTCGAAGTGGCCTATTCCAACGCCGATCCCTCACGGTTCGAACGGCTGCAGCGGCTGCAAAACCAGTCCGGCCTCGGCGGCATGCTCGTGCGGCTGGCGGTGGCATTGCCGGTGTCCGCGCTGCTGGCGTTCATCGCTCACCTGCTGATCGTTGGCCGGCTGTTCGTGGCCAGGCCCAAGCCAGCCGAAGCCACCGCCTGACGCGCAATCCTCGCCGGACCGGATTTCATGGACGCGATTGACAGCGATGGCGGCGACGCTAAGGTAACCGGCTGCCTCCTGCCGCCGCCGCTGTCGCCCATGCCCGTCTCAGAATTCCCGCAACTGCTCGGGCAGCACATGCGCCGCATCCGCGCCAGCGCGGCGGACGTGGCCAGCGAAATCGGCATGAGCCGCGAGGCCGTCAACAACTGGCGCCAGGGACATTCGCTGCCCAACCGCAAGCATCGGGACAAGGTGCTGGCCTGCGCCGGCTACCTGCGCCTGACCGAGGTGGAAACCAACCGGCTCCTGGTTGCGGCCGGTTTCGATGCGCAGTTCCCTGCCGAGGCCGCCACCGCCACGGGCGGCTCTTCGGTACCGGCTGCCGCGCCGCCCGCGGTGGCGCAGTTGTTCGACCGCCTGCAGCAGATGCGTCCCTACCCGATCATCATGCTGCTGACGCAGGCGCATTGGGGACAGCCGCCGGAACGCGAGGCGATGCTGGCCGAGGCGGCCCGCCGCTACGGCCACGACAAGGTATTGCACCTGCACCCGCCCTTCAGCCTGCTCAGCGAGCCGGCCGCGTACTTTTCCGCGCTGGGCCAGCAATGCGGGCTGACGGGCGTGGACTCGGACTACGCGTTCGAAGCCGCGCTGACGCGCGCGCTGCAACAGCCCGAGCCGTTGTTCTGCCTGGTCAGCCGCTTCGAACAGGGCGACCCGGTCCAGCGCGACGTGCTGGCCGGCATCCTGCGCAGCCTGAGCGAAATGCACAGCGGCAGGCTGCACCTGCTGATCTGCGGCGGCTCGGCGCTGGCGGACCTTAAATACCAGGGCGGCGATCTGTCGCTGCTCAACATCGCCGCCACCGAGGTCTGGCCCGAACTCACCGCGGCCGATCTGCAGCGCCAGGCAGGCACCGCGCACGGTCACGGCCAGGCCGACTGCGAAAGAGCGCTGCGCCTGTCCGGCGGGCATCCGTTGCTGGCGACCGCGGCGCTGGCGCTGCTGGCTGAGAGCGGCGCCAACGCCAGCGATGAACAACTGGAGGAACAACTGGCAGGCTACGCACCGGTCTGGCAGGCCTTCGTGCCATTGCTGGCCGAACCCGTCCATCGCGCCACGATTACCGCGTGGCTGCAGCAGCCGCGCGTGGCGATGGCGCGCCCGTACCTGCTCGACCCGGTGCTGCGCAGCCTGTACTGGGCCAACCTGGTAACCCCGCGCCGGCATGCCGACGGTCTCTGGCTGGAATGGCGCAGCGAGTCGATTCGCCGCGCCGGCCTGCTGATCGCCGAACACGGGCATTCGTCCGAACGATGAACACGGCCGCCTCCCGCACCCCACGGCGCCCCTGGCTGCGCTGGGCGCTGGTTGCCGGCATCGCCTGCTGGGTTGCGGCCATCGCCTGGTTCCTGGGCAGCCTGCTGTTCGCACCCTGGCTCAATCCCTGGCTGCGCTGGGAAACGCAGCGCGACGGCCACAGCCTGATGCTGCTGCAGCAGAGCCGTTCCGAACTGGCGCTGATAAGGCAGGAAGCCGAAGATCGCTGGCGGGCCCAGGGGCAATGGCCCGCCACCATTGCGCTACCCGGGACAACGCTACCCGGTCCGCAGCTGTTGCATATCGAAGTGCCGCAGCCGCTGGCGCTCGCAGTCCGCTACGGCAACCGCTTCAGCGAAGCATCCGGCTTGCGCGGAACCCGTCTTGAGCTGCGCTTCGATCCGGACACGCAGATCTGGGCATGCACGACCGGCATACCCGCCCCGTCTTCGCGCTTCGTGCCCGCCGACTGCCGGACCGCCACGCAATGGAGCGCGTTGGAATGGCTGCTGGCGTTGCTGGCCATCGCCGCAGTGGCGGTAGCCGGTACCGCCGCGGCATTGTTTTTCGCCAATCCGCGCATCCGCGGCTTGCGCGCCAAGCCACGGCGACTGCGGCGCGAACCGATCGCGGAACTGCCGCAGCTGGATCGGCAGTTCGGCTGGATGCGATGCCGCCAGAGCATGCTCGCTGCCGCAGCTATCGACCCGGCGGACTGGCGCCAAGCGCTGGGCTTTGCGCAGGCCGGCAGCGCCGTGCGCGCGCAGATGCTGGCCGCGCGCGTCGCCGCGGAGACCAGCACCAGCCAGCATTGGCCGCTGCCGGGCATGGTCTGCCAGTGGCGGTTGCCGCTGACCCTGCCGGTGGCGCTGGAACGGGTACTGCTGTATCTGCCCGATGCGGACATCGAACCTTCGCTGCTGGTCCGGCTGCTGCGCGAACTGCCTTCGGGCCAGGACGTGATACTGGTCGTCAGTCCCGGCGCCGCCTTCGACAATGCGCTCAATGGCTTCGCCAACGATCCGGCCAACCTGTGCGTCTGCATCGACCAGGCCGGCCTGAGCGAGTGGTTGCTGCATCCTTCCCCCACCCAGGTGCTGGTAAGCCTGTTGGGCCGGCAGTTGCAGGTGACCCGGATTTCGCCGTACCAGACGCGCGGCGGCATCACCCGTCCGACGGCGTTCTTCGGCCGCGAATCGCTGCTGGCGCGGGTGTTGAATCGCGAACCGGGCAACTACCTGCTGGTCGGTGGCCGCCAACTGGGGAAGACCAGCCTGATGAAGGCGATCGAACGGCGCTTCGCCGGGCATCCGCATGTGCAATGCCATTATCTGTCGCTGCGGGATCACCGGTTTTCGGCCCGCCTGGCGGCAGAACTGGGCCTGCCGGCCGACACCGCCATCGATGCGCTGGTGGAAGAGCTTTCGCGCCGCAGCGATGGCCGTCGCCTGCTGCTGCTGATCGACGAAACCGACCTGTTCCTGCGTGCCGAGGCCGCTGGCGGCTATGCGCAACTGTCGGCGCTGCGCAGCCTGAGCGAGGAAGGCCGCTGCCATTTCATGCTGGCCGGCTTCTGGGACCTGTACGAAGCGGCCACGCTCGACTACGCCTCGCCCATCCGCAATTTCGGCGAAGCGATCAACCTGGGCGGACTGGAGCGCGACGCCTGCATCGCGCTGGCGGTCGAACCGCTGGCCCAGCTTGGCATCCATTTCAACGACCCCGCACTGCCGGGCCTGCTGGCCGAGGCCTGCGGCCATCGCGCCAACCTGGTGGCCATCGCCTGCCAGCAGATGCTGGAGCAGCTCGAACGCGGCCAGCGCCTGCTCGACGGCCTGCAACTGGACAGGGCCATGCGTTCTGACGCGATGCTGGACGCGCTGGCCGGCTGGGCGCGGCTGAGTCCGGATCCGAACGCCTGCCTTGTCGACCGGATCATCGTCTATCGCATCGCGCAAACCTCCCGCCACCGGCCCGGCCCCGGCACGAAAGCGCAGCCGATGACGCTGGCCGGCACGCTTGCCGATTTCGCCGGCGCAGGCATCGGTGTCGACGCCGAAACCGTACGCCGCTCCTTCGCCAGGCTGCAACTGGCCTACGTGCTCAGGCGCGAGGGCGAGGGCTACGACTTCGCGGTGCCGTTGTTTATCTCGCAGTTCCAGGCCTGCGAAGTCGCTGCGTTGCTGGCGCGGGAAATGCAGACCTTGCGCCAGGCCAATCCGTTGCCGCTCTGAGCTGCGAACGCGTTGGCCGGCGCCGCTTCGTAAACCGCGTGGCGCTGGGCGTTGTCCCGAGCGCCGGCTTCCTCGGAGACGTTCCTCCTGGGAGAAGGAAGAACTTCAATTCTCCAATCCGCCATCAGTCTGTCGCACGCGGTCGACACGCCCTGCTCCAGTCGCAACAGGTATGCTGGCGTTGCACAGCGTAAAATTCGTTACCTGCCAACGCGACAACGGCGTTCGCATTCGTACCGACTGTCGCCACACGCCCTGGAAAACACCGCGAGATGAACGATACTTCCCAAGCCGGCAACGGCGGCGTCCAACGTTCCCAGCTCGACCGCCTGCTGGCGCTGGCCGCTGCGCACGAGCCCATCCGCACCGCCATCGTCCATCCCTGCGATGCGGTGTCTCTCGGCGGCGCGCTTGAAGCCTTCCGGATGCAGCTGATCGTACCGGTGCTGGTCGGCCCGGCGGCGAAAATCGCCGCCGCGGCGGTGGAGGCCGGCGAAGACCTCGATGGCATCCGCATCGTTGCGGTCGAACACAGCCACGCGGCGGCCGAGACCGCCTGCCGGCTGGCGCTGGAAGGCGAAGTCGATGCCATCATGAAGGGCAGCCTGCAGACCGGGGAGCTGCTGGCCGCGGTTGTCGACCGCAACGCGGGCCTGCGCACCGACCGCAGGATGAGCCATGTGTTCGTGCTCGACGTGCCGACCTATCCGCGCCCGCTGCTGCTCAGCGATGCGGTCGTCAATATCGCGCCCGACCTGGCAACCAAGAAGGACATCGTCCAGAACGCCATCGACTGCGCGCATGCCCTCGGCGTGGCCGAACCGCGGGTGGCGGTGCTGGCGGCGGTGGAAACCGTGCACGCCAACATGCCTGCGACCACCGATGCGGCGGCGCTGGCCAAGATGGCCGACCGCGGCCAGATCGTCGGCGCCCTGATCGACGGCCCGTTGGCGTTCGACAATGCGATTTCCCCGCAGGCTGCCGATACCAAGAACATCGTTTCGCCGGTGGCCGGGATTGCCGACGTATTGATCGTCCCCAACATCGAAGCCGGCAACATGCTGGCCAAGCAGCTGGCCTATCTGGCCAACGCGCAATCGGCCGGCATCGTGATGGGAGCGCGGGTGCCGATCATGCTGACCAGCCGCGCCGATGGCCGCCTGTCGCGGCTGGCCTCCTGCGCCGCCGCGGTGCTGGTCGCGCACCACGAACCCATCAAGCCGCAGCGATGAGCCGGGCGCTGCTGGTCCTCAACGCCGGCTCATCCAGCCTCAAGTTTGCCGTGTTCGGCCAGGCTGCCGGGCTGCCGCTGCTGCTCAGGGGAAGCATTTCGCAGCTGGGCCATGCGCCCCGGCTGAAGATCCGCTGCCCCGGCGCAGCCGACAGCGAAACTGCGCTGGGCGCCGCGCCGATGCCGCCGGACGCCGCGGTACGGACCGTGTTCGACGAACTCGGCAAGCGCGACCTGCTTGAGCGGATTGGCGCGGTCGGCCACCGCATCGTGCATGGCGGGCTGACGTTCGCGCAGCCGAGCGTGCTCGATTCGCCCACCCTGGCCAGGCTGCGCCAACTGGCGCCGCTGGCGCCGCTGCACCAACCCTACAACCTGGACATCGTCGAACTGGCTTCCGGACTGCTGCCCGCGGCGATCCAGATCGGCGCCTTCGACACCGCCTTTCACGCCGGCCGGCCGCGGCAGGATCGTCTTTACGGCCTGCCGCGCCGGCTCAGCGACGACGGCATCATCGCCTACGGATTCCACGGCCTGTCCTATGCCCATGTGGCCACTGTGCTGCGCGCGCGCGACGGCGCGCGCGCAGGCGGCCGCACCATCGTCGCGCACCTGGGCAGTGGCGCCAGCCTGTGCGCGATGGACGCCGGCCGCAGCGTCGCCACCACGATGGGTTTCTCGGCGCTGGACGGCCTGATCATGAGCTCGCGTTGCGGCTCGCTGGATCCGGGCATCATCCTGCATCTGATCCGCGAGCGGCAGATGAGCGCCGATGCGGTAAGCGAACTGCTCTACGAGCGCTCCGGCCTGCTCGGCGTATCGGAACTGTCCGGCGACATGCAGACCTTGCTGCAGAGCGCCGACCCGCATGCCAGCGAGGCCGTCGAGCTGTTCGTCTACCGGATCGGCCGGCAAATCGGTTCGCTGGCCGCGGCGCTCGGCGGGCTCGATACCTTGGTGTTCACCGCCGGCATCGGCGAGAACGCGCCCATCATTCGCCAGCGCATCGGTGCGGCGGCGGCATGGCTGGGCGTGGACATCGACCCCGCGCGCAATGGGCAGGGCGAAACCAGCATCGGCTCGGCGGCATCGGCGGTGGAAGTGCTGGTGATAGCGGCGGACGAGGAACGCGCTGTCGCCGAAGGGGTCATGGCCTGCCTTGGCTGAAGCGCCCTCCACGCCTCACGTCCCGGCGCCAGCGAGCGCGCCCCTGGCGCGCTTGATGGCCAGGCGGATCTGCTTCTCGGTTTCGATGAGGGCAAACAGCGCCACGCCCACGCCGAAAATAAGCACGCCATCGGCCAGCGGTATCGGTTCGGTCGCGAAGATGGCCTGCAGCGGCGGCAGGTAGGTAATGGCGAACTGCGCCGCGGTGACCGCAATCACCGTTGCCCACACGACCCGGGTGCCGCGTACCGCCTTCCAGGTCAGCGATGTGCCGTAGATGTTGCGGATGAAGAACAGATGGAAGATTTCCATCGCCACCAGCGTGTTGAGCGCCATCGTCCGCGCCAGATCCACCGAGTAGCCCTTGTCCAGCGCATAGCTGAAGATTCCGAACACCCCGCACAGGAACAGCACCGCCACCAGCACGATGTGCCACACCAGCTCGCCGCCGATCAGCGATTCGTCGCGGGCGCGCGGCGGCCGGCGCATGGTGTTCTCCTCGGTGGGTTCGAAGGCCAGCGCGATGCCCAGCGTTGCCGCGGTGATCAGGTTGATCCACAGGATCTGCAGCGCCGTCACCGGCAGCGTCATGCCGAACAGCAGCGCCACAATGATGCTCAGCGCCTCGCCCGCGTTGGTGGGCAAGGTCCAGCTGATGACCTTCTTGATGTTGTCGTAGACGGTGCGGCCCTCGCGCACGGCACTGACGATGGAGGCGAAGTTGTCGTCGGCCAGCACCAGTTCGGCCGCTTCCTTGGCCGCCTCGCTGCCTTTGAGGCCCATCGCGATTCCGGCGTCGGCGCGTTTCAGCGCCGGCGCGTCGTTGACGCCATCGCCGGTCATGGCCACGATCATGCCGTGCGACTGCAGCGCCATCACCAGGCGCAGCTTGTGTTCGGGGCTGGTGCGGGCAAAGACGTCGCAATCCAGCACGGCCGCCTTCAGCGCCGCATCGTTCATGTTGTCGAGATCGGCACCGGTGAGCGCCGAATCGGGATCCCGCAACCCGATCTGGGCGCCGATGGCGGCGGCCGTCCGGGCGTGATCGCCGGTAATCATCTTCACCCGGATGCCGGCGCCATGGCATTCCTGCACTGCCGCCACGGCCTCGGCCCTGGGCGGGTCGATCATTCCCACCATGCCCAGCAGGGTCAGCGTGCCCTCCACATCGCTGTGCTCCAGCACGGTGTGCTCCGGCGGCACCGCTCTGACCGCAAAAGCCAGCACGCGCTGGCCGCGTGCGGCAATCCGGTCCGCTTCCCGGTTCCAGTAGCCAGCATCCAACGGCTCGCTGCCGCCTGCCGCCGCACGCTGGTCGCGGCACATGGCGACGATCCGCTCCGGGGCGCCTTTGACGAAGACGAAGGCATGGCGCTGGTGGTCATGGCATAGCGTGGCCATGAAACGATGCTGCGAATCGAAGGCAATGGCATCGGTGCGGGTCCAGCCAGCCTGGTGCCTGCGGACCTCGGTGCCGAGCTTGCCGGAGAAAGCCAGCAAGGCGCCTTCCATCGGGTCGCCTTCCACCGCCCAGACGCCGTCGCGCTCGCGCAATGCGGCGTCGTTGCACAGCGCGCTGGCACGCGCCAGCTCGCCCAGCACCGCGTGCTCGCGCGCGTCCACGTCGGCCTGGTCCAGCCTGATGGCCCCCTTGGGCTCGTAACCGGTACCGTCCAGACCAAAAAGGTGCTGCGATGTCACGACCGATGCGACCATCATTTCATTGCGGGTCAGCGTGCCGGTCTTGTCGGTGCAGATGACCGATACCGCGCCGATGGTTTCAATGGCCGGCAGCCTGCGGACGATGGCGTTGCGCCTGGCCATCGATTGCACGCCGATGGCCAGGGTGATGGTCAACACTGCAGGCAGGCCTTCCGGTATCGCCGCAACCGACAGGCCCACCACCACCATGAACATCTCGCTGAACTCGTGCTTGCCCAGAAAATAGCCATAGGCAAGCAGCAGCGCGGCAATCAGCAGAATCAGCACCGTCAGCCAGCGTGCGAACACCCCCATCTGCCTGACCAGCGGCGTGGTAAGTATTTCCACCGTCGACAGCAGGCTGCTGATGCGGCCGATCTCGGTGGCGGCACCGGTCGCCACCACCACGCCGCGGCCCTGGCCGGAGGCCACCAGGGTGCCGCTGAACGCCATGCCGGCACGATCGCCCAGCGCCGCGTCGGCGGCGGCCGCTTCGATGCGCTTTTCGACCGGCACCGATTCGCCGGTGAGGATGGCCTCCTGCACGGACATGCCGTAAGCCGAAAGCAGCCGCAGATCCGCGGGCACCTTGTCGCCGGCCTCCAGCAGCACGATGTCGCCGGGCACCAACGCTTCTCCGTCGACGCTGCAGCGCTCGCCATCGCGCAGCACGTTGGCGCGCGGCGCCAGCATCTGGCGGATGGCATCCATCGCCTTTTCGGCCTTGCCCTCCTGGATGAAGCCGATGACGGCGTTGACGATGACCACCGCCAGAATCACAGCCGTGTCGATCAGATGATCCAGCAATGCCGTAACGATGGCGGCGCCAAGCAGAACGTAGATCAGGATGTTGTGGAACTGCAGCAGGAAACGGACCAGCACGCTGCGCTTCCTGCCTTCGGGCAGGCGATTGGGGCCATGACTCTTCAGCCGGGCCCCGGCCTCGTCCTGGCTGAGACCGGCAGGCGCGGTCTTCAGCGCCTGCAGCACCTCCTCCACCGGACGGTCGTGCCATGAAGCCTGCGGTGCTTGCGTTGGTTGCTGCTGCACGTTCGTTGCCACCTTTGTCGGATCCCACTAGGAGCGAGGAACGAGTGGAGAGGAGTGAGAAACGAGTGAAAGCGACTCCTCACTTCTCACTCCTCATCTCTCGTTTCTCGTTCCTCTCCACTCGTTCCTCGCTCCTACCCATCCCACCGCCAGTCACGTATCTCCGGCATGTCCTCTCCGTGCGCCCGGATATACGCATGGTGTTCGCTGAGCTTGTCTTGCATCAGCTGTTTCAGCGCCACGCCTGCCGGCCCCGTCCCCGGCACCCGCTCGATCACGCTTTGCACCAGATGGAAACGGTCCAGCCCGTTCAGCACGGTCATATCGAACGGGGTCGTCGTCGTGCCTTCCTCGTTGTAGCCGCGCACATGCAGATTGCGGTGGTTGGTGCGGCGGTAGCTCAGCCGGTGAATCGTCCACGGGTAGCCGTGGTAGGCGAAGAGCACCGGCTTGCTTTCGGTGAACAACGCATCGAACTCGGCATCGGACAGGCCATGCGGGTGATTTTCGCGGGGCTGCAGCGTCATCAGGTCGACCACATTGACGACGCGGATTTTCAGCTCGGGCAGGTGCTGGCGCAGGATGCTGACCGCGGCCAGCGTCTCCAGCGTCGGGGCATCACCGGCGCAGGCCATCACCACGTCGGGTTCGCCATCGCCGCAGTTCGAAGCCCAGTCCCAGACGCCGAGTCCGGCCTTGCAGTGGACTACCGCCTGTTCCATCGGCAGCCACTGCCACAGCGGCGGCTTGCCGGCGACGATGATGTTGATGCGATCCCAGGTCCTGAGCACATGGTCGGTCACGCACAGCAGCGTGTTGGCGTCCGGCGGCAGATAGACCCGCACAATGTCGGCCTTCTTGTTCAGCGCGACATCGATGAAACCGGGATCCTGATGGCTGAAGCCGTTGTGTTCCTGATGCCAGACGTGGCTGGTCAGCAGATAGTTCAGCGAGGCGATCGGCCGCCGCCAGGGAATCTCGCGGCTGGCATCCAGCCATTTGGCATGCTGGTTGAACATCGAATCGACGATGTGGATGAACGCCTCGTAGCACGAGAACAGGCCATGCCTGCCGGTCAGCAGGTAGCCCTCCAGCCAGCCTTGGCAGGTATGCTCGGACAGGATTTCCAGCACGCGGCCGTCACGCCCAAGGTAGGTGTCCTCCTCGAGAATCGTTTCCATCCAGGCGCGCGCGGTCACCTTGAAGACATCCTGCAGCCGGTTCGAGGCGGTCTCGTCCGGGCCGACGATGCGGAAATTGCGCGCGCCGGCATTGGCCTGCATGACCGCACGCAGGAAATCGCCCATCGCCCGGGTGGCTTCGGCCTTGACCGTGCCGGGCTGCGAAAAAGCGATCGCCTGTTCGCCCACATCGGGCATTTGCAGCGTCTTGCGCAGTAGGCCGCCATTGGCATGCGGGTTGGCGCTCATGCGCCGCACGCCAGCAGGCGCGGTTGCGCGGATTTCGGCCACCGGCGCGCCTGATGCGTCGAACAGTTCCTGCGGCCGATAGCTGCGCAGCCAGTCCTCCAGCAGCTTCAGATGTTCGGCGTTGCCGGCCAGGCCGGACAACGGCACCTGGTGCGAGCGCCAGAACCCTTCCGTCTTCAGCCCATCCACCTGCTTGGGCCCGGTCCAGCCCTTGGGGCTGCGCAGGATGATCATCGGCCAACGCGGACGCGCCTGCCCGGTTGGCGGCTCCGCGCGCGCCGTCGCCTGGATGCCGCGGATACGCGCCATGGCATCGTCCAGCACCGCCGCCATGCGCTGGTGCATCGCTTCGGGCTCATCGCCCTCCACCAGCAGCGGTTCGTAGCCGTAACCGACGAACAGCGCGCGCAGTTCCTCGTCGGGGATGCGCGACAGGATGGTCGGGTTGGCGATCTTGTAGCCGTTGAGATGCAGGATCGGCAGCACCGCGCCATCGTGTTGCGGGTTCAGGAACTTGTTCGAATGCCAGGCCGCGGCCAACGGCCCGGTCTCGGCTTCGCCATCGCCGACCACACAGGCGACGACCAAATCGGGATTGTCGAAGGCCGCACCGAACGCATGCGACAACGCGTAGCCCAGTTCGCCGCCTTCGTGGATGGAACCAGGCACATCCGGCGCGGCATGGCTGGGAATGCCGCCCGGGAACGAGAATTGCCGGAACAGTTTCCGCATCCCGTCCTCATCCAGGGAAACGTCCGGATTCAGCTCGCTGTAGGTGCCTTCCAGATAGGTATTGGCCACCATCGCCGGGCCGCCATGCCCCGGTCCGCAGACATAGATGATGTCCACGTCCTGCATCCGGATGATCCGGTTCAGGTGCGCATAGATGAAGCTCAACCCCGGCGAGGTGCCCCAATGCCCCAGCAACCTGGGCTTGACGTGCTCGATGCGCAAGGGCTCGCGCAGCAGCGGATTGTCGAGCAGGTAGATCTGGCCGACGGTCAGGTAGTTGGCTGCCCGCCACCAGGCATCGAGCCGACGCAGTTCGGATTCCGGCAGCCGGTGGGACTCGGTGGGTGCGGCGGCGTTCTGGGCCATGGTACGGCTCCTGGAGGCTTCGTACTCGTATGAGGACGATGGACTGGGTTCTGCGACGCAGCAAACGCTTCGCCAACGACCTGCAGCGAAACGTGCCGGCATTCCGCGCTTGCGATACCTGGCGCGGTTCACCGCCTACCGGCATCTGGCAAGGCGATTGTCGCAGGCCCGCGATGACGAAGCGTTGACCTGAGTCAATACCTGTCGCGCGCGCGGCGAAGAAGCGCAGACCTCGAACCACGGCCGCTCTGCCGTACCTGGCCGCAGCCCTCTTCCGGGCCTGATCGTCGCCCCGGCCCGCGAACGATCGTGAGCGGCTTCAGCCGCGACGCCCCTGCAGCAGAGAGTCGCGGCTGAAGCCGCTTCAACACCCTCTACCGTTTCGGGGCCGGTTCACCGCCGCAAAGGGGGGATTCGACGATCACCAGCGGGCGTGTACGTACCGCTTGATGTCTTCCTCGTAGATCCGCGCCACCGCTTCCATGACTTCGTCCGACAGCGGCGGCAGATCGGCCGCGGCGACATTGGCCAGTGCCTGTCGTGGATTGCGCGCGCCTGGAATGACGACGGTGACCGCGTCGAACATCAGGATCCAGCGCAGCGCCAGCTGCGCCATCGTCGCATCGCCGGAAACCAGCGGGCGAATCCGCTCCACCGCGGCCAGGCCAACCTCATAAGGCACGCCGGAAAAGGTCTCGCCCACATCGAAGGCTTCGCCGTGGCGGTTGAACTGGCGGTGATCGGTATTCTCGAAGCGGGTGTCATGGGTGAACTTGCCGCTGAGCAGGCCGCTGGCCAGCGGCACCCGCGCGATGATCGCCACACCGCGTTCCTGTGCCTGCCGGAACAAGCGTTCGGCAGGGCGTAGACGGAACATGTTGAAGACGATCTGCACGCTGACCACGCCCGGGTATTCGATCGCCTTCAGCGCCTCCTCGACACGCTCGACGCTGACCCCGTACTGGCGAATCTTGCCCTGCTCGACCAGCCGCTCCATCCGCTCGAACGCTTCTGGGTGGTAGTACAGGTCGGTCGGCGGACAATGCAGTTGCACCAGATCCAGGCTGTCGGTATCCAGATTCCGCAGGCTGCGGTCGATAAAGGCGTTGAGGTTCTCCTCGCTGTAGCCGGCGACGGTCTGCTGCGGCAGGCGGCGGCCGGCCTTGGTCGCCACGAATGGCCGCGCGCCGCCGCGCTCCTTCAGCACCCGCGCGATCAGGCGTTCGGAATGGCCATCGCCATAGACGTCGGCGGTATCGATGAAATCGACGCCGGCATCGAGCGCCGCATGCAAAGCGGCGACGGCCTCATCGTCATCCACCCGTCCCCAGGCATCGCCGATGGCCCACGCGCCGAAACCGATCTCGCCAACGCTGCGGCCGCTGCGGCCGAATGGTCTGGAACGCATCTGTTCTTTCCTGTGCTTGGCCGGTTCAGATCTTGCCGGAAGGCTCACCTGCCCGATGACATCGCCGCGAGCCGGATCACTCCCACTCGATCGTCGCCGGCGGCTTGCCGCTGATGTCATAAACAACGCGAGAAATACCGCGCAACTCATTGATAATACGGTTAGAAACCGTACCCAGGAAGTCGTAAGGCAGGTGCGCCCAGTGCGCGGTCATGAAGTCGATGGTTTCCACCGCGCGCAGCGCAATCACCCATTCGTAGGCGCGGGCGTCGCCGACCACGCCGACCGATTTGACCGGCAGGAACACCGCGAAGGCCTGGCTGCTCTTGTCGTACAGATCGGCCTTGCGCAGTTCTTCGATGAAGATCGCATCGGCCTTGGCCAGCAGTTCGGCGTATTCGGGCTTGACCTCGCCCAGGATGCGCACGCCCAGGCCCGGGCCCGGGAACGGATGGCGGTAGACCATCGTGCGCGGCAGGCCGAGTTCCACGCCCAGCCGGCGCACCTCGTCCTTGAACAGTTCGCGCAGCGGTTCGACCAGGCCCATCTTCATGTGTTCGGGCAGGCCGCCGACGTTGTGGTGGCTCTTGATGACGTGGGCCTTGCCGGTCTTGCTGCCGGCCGATTCGATCACGTCCGGGTAGATGGTGCCCTGCGCCAGCCACTTGGCATTGGCTAGCCGACCGGCTTCCTCGTCGAAGATCTCGACGAACAGGTTGCCGATAATCTTGCGCTTGGCCTCCGGGTCGGCCACGCCTTCCAGCGCCTTGAAATAACGGTCGGCGGCATTGACCCGGATCACCTTGACGCCCATGTGCTCGGCGAACATCGCCATCACCTGGTCGCCTTCCTGCCAGCGCAGCAGGCCGGTGTCGACGAACACGCAAGTCAGCTGCGTACCGATGGCCTTGTGCAGCAGCGCCGCGACTACCGACGAATCGACGCCGCCGGACAGGCCCAGGATCACCTCATCGGAGCCGACCTGCTCGCGCACGCGGGCGATCTGGTCCTCGATGATGTTGGCCGCCGTCCACAGCGTCTTGCAGCCGCAGACATCGACCACGAAGCGGCGCAACAGGGTCTCGCCCTGCAGGGTGTGGGTGACTTCCGGATGGAACTGCACGCCGTACCAGCGCTTTGCCTCGTTGGACATCGCCGCGACCGGAATGCGGTCGGTGCGCGCGGTGACGGTAAAACCCGGCGGCGCCGCGGCGACATGATCGCCGTGGCTCATCCACACGTTCAGGCGCGGCTCGCCGCCATGATCGCTCAGGCCGGAAAACAGCGCGTCGGGCGCGACAATCTCCACTTCCGCGTGGCCGAACTCGCGCGCATCGGCCGCTTCGGTGGCGCCGCCCAGCTGCGCGGCCAGGGTCTGCATGCCGTAGCAGATGCCCAGGATCGGCAATCCGCAATCGAAGACCTGCTGCGGCGCCGCCGGCGCCCCGTGCTGTGTGGTGGATTCCGGCCCGCCCGACAGGATGATGCCCTTGGCGCCGAAGCCGGCAATCTCGGCCGGGTCGTGGTCCCAGGCCCAGATCTCGCAATAGACGCCGATCTCGCGGATGCGCCGCGCAATCAGCTGCGTGTACTGCGCGCCGAAATCGAGGATGAGGATCTTGTCGGTGTGGATGTTGGTCATTGAGCGAGAAACGAGTGGAGAGGAGTGAGAAGTGAGTAAAAGCGGGGACCGGAAAGAGAAGAGGAGTGTCGAAGCTTTCCTCGCTCCTCACTCCTCTTCACTCACTCCTTGCTTCAGCCCATCCGGTAATTCGGCGGTTCCTTGGTGATCTGCACGTCGTGGACATGGCTTTCGCGCTGGCCGGCGCCGGTGATGGTGACGAAGCTGGGCTTGACCTGCATTTCCTCGATGGTCGCGCAGCCCACATAGCCCATCGTCGCGCGCAAGCCGCCCACCAGCTGGTGGATGATGCCGCTGAGCGGGCCGCGGTACGGCACGCGGCCTTCGATGCCTTCCGGCACCAGCTTGTCGGCGTCGCTGGCGTCCTGGAAGTAACGATCCTTGCTGCCCTTTTCCATCGCGCCCAGGCTGCCCATGCCGCGGTAGCTCTTGTAGCTGCGGCCCTGGAACAGCTCGGTCTCGCCCGGCGATTCCTCGGTGCCGGCGAACAGGCCACCGATCATCACCGTGGAAGCGCCGGCGACGATGGCCTTGCCGATGTCGCCCGAATAACGGATGCCGCCGTCGGCGATCAGCGGGATGCGACCCTGCAACGCCTCGGCCACCATGCTGACGGCGGTCACCTGCGGCACGCCGACGCCGGCGACCATGCGGGTGGTGCAGATCGAACCCGGGCCCACGCCGACCTTGACCGCGTCGGCGCCGGAGTCCATCAGCGCCAGCGCGGCGTCGCCGGTGACGATGTTGCCGCCGATGACCTGCAGCTGCGGGAAGCGCTTCTTGGCCCAGGCCACGCGCTCCAGCACGCCTTGCGAATGGCCGTGCGCGGTATCGACGATGATCACGTCCACGCCGGCGGCCACCAGCGCTTCGATGCGCTGATCGGTATCGCCGCCAACGCCGACCGCCGCACCGACCAGCAGGCGGGTCGCGCTGTCCTTGGCCGCGTTGGGGTTGTCGGTCTTCTTCTGGATGTCCTTGACGGTGATCAGGCCGCGCAGATCGAAGCCGTCGTTGACCACCAGGATCTTTTCGATGCGGTGCTTGTGCAGAAGCTGCAGCACTTCCTCGTCGCTGGCGCCTTCCTTGACCGTGACCAGGCGATCCTTCTTGGTCATGATGTGGCTGACCGGGTCATCGAGTTTGGTTTCGAAGCGCATGTCGCGGCTGGTGACGATGCCGACCAGTTGGCCGCCATCGACCACCGGCACGCCGGAGATGTTGCGCGCCCGCGTCAGCTTCAGCACCTCGGCAATCGTGGTGTCGGGGCTGACCGTGAAGGGTTCCTTGATGACGCCGGCCTCGAACTTCTTGACCTTGGCTACTTCGGCGGCCTGCTGTTCGACGCTCAGGTTCTTGTGGATGATGCCGATGCCGCCAAGCTGGGCCATGGCGATGGCCAGGCGCGCCTCGGTAACGGTATCCATGGCCGCCGAAACGATCGGCAGCTTCAACCGCAGGTCGCGCGTCAGGCGCGTTCCCAGGTTGACGTCTTTGGGCAGGACGAGGGAATGGGCGGGGACGAGCGAAACGTCGTCGTAGGTAAGTGCTTCAGCCTGGATGCGCAGCATCGGCGGACCCGAGTGTGGGGAAGCGCGGCATTATACCCTGATCCGCGCCGTTTCCGCCGCCTTCATATCCGGAATGTTGCTTTTCCCTGTCGTGGTCTGTCCTTGTAGGAGCGACGTGAGTCGCGATGAAGCTTCCCCGCCGCTTTTTCGCGACTCACGTCGCTCCTACACAAGTCGACGTCTCAGAGCGTACCGGAAGCCTCGGCCGCTTCCAGCGTGTTCTGCATCAGGGTGGCCACCGTCATCGGCCCGACCCCGCCGGGAACCGGCGTGATCCAGCTGGCCCGCTGCGCGGCAGCGTCGAAGCCGACATCGCCGACCAGGCGGCCGTCTTCCAGCCGGTTGATGCCCACGTCGATGACCACCGCACCGGGTTTGATCCATTCCCCCGGGACAAGCCCGGGCCGGCCGACCGCCACCACCAGGATGTCGGCATCGCCAACCCGGTCGCGCAGCACGTCCGGCGGAGTGAATTTATGGCAGCTGGTCACCGTGCAGCCGGCGATCAGCAGTTCCAGCGCCATCGGCCGGCCGACATGGTTGCTGACCCCCACGATGGTGGCGTTCTGCCCGCGCACCGGGCGGTCGGTATAGGCCAGCAGCGTGGTGATGCCGCGCGGCGTGCACGGGCGCAGGCCGAACTGGCGCAACGCCAGATGGCCGACGTTTTCCGGGTGGAACCCGTCCACGTCCTTGCGCGGGTCGATCCGGTGGATCAGCCGGCTGGCGTCGGGAATGCCCGGCAGCGGCAACTGCACCAGGATGCCGTGGATTTTCGGATCGGCGTTGAGCCGGTCGATCAGCGCCAGCAGTTCGGCTTCGCCGGTGCCGGCGGGCAAATCGTAGTCGAACGCGCGGATGCCGACTTTTTCCGCCGCCCGCCGCTTGTTGCGCACATAGACTGCCGATGCCGGGTCGCCGCCGACCAGCACCACCGCCAGCCCCGGCCGCTCCAGGCCCGCAGCCAGGCGCGCATCCACCCTCGCCTTCAGTTGATCGAGCAGGTTTTCGGCAACGCTGCGGCCGTCCAGGATACGCGCGGTCATAGGGGAATTCAGGTGTAAAGTCGCGCGTATTGTCCCCGATTCCCGTTGTCCCGTGTAGGAGCGACGTGAGTGGCGACGCTTTATCGGTAAAGCCCCATTGCGACTGACCCGCGCCGGCATGCCTGCGCGGCTCCTACAGATACTCTGCGAGATCACCATGACCGACACCACCGCCCTCGAAGCCGCCGCCTTCCGCCGCCTGCTCAAGCACCTCAACCAGGATCGCAGCGATGTGCAGAACATCGACCTGATGATCCTGGCCGGCTTCTGCCGCAATTGCCTGGCCGACTGGTACCGCGAGGCGGCCGAGGCCGCCGGCCAGCCGCTGAGCAAGGACCAGGCCCACGAAGCCATCTACGGCATGCCTTTCGCGCAATGGAAGGCGCAGTTCCAGAAAGAAGCCAGCGCGAAACAGCTGGCGGCGTTCCAGGCGGCGCAGGCACGCCACGGCTGAAAACGTCATGAGCCGAATATTACTGGCCGCCGCGCTGCTCATCGTCCTGGCCTACGGAGCGCTCTGCTTCCTGTTGTACCGGCAGCAGCGCGCCCTGATCTATTTTCCCGATGCCACCCGACTGGCGTCCGAGCAAACGGATTTCAGCGTCTCCCGCGATGGCGCCACCCTGCGTGGCTGGACGGTCAACCCCGGCCAGAGCGATGCGATCCTTTACTTCGGCGGCAATGGCGAAAGCGTCGAGGCCTACCGCGAAACCTTTGCCGAATGGTTTCCCGATGCCAGCGTCTACCTGCTGGCCTACCGCGGCTATGGCGCCAGCGACGGTCAGCCCAGCGAAACGGCATTGTTCGGCGATGCGCTGGCGCTGTACGACGCGGTACGTCAGCGCCACCCCGGCGGTTCGATTGCGGTCATCGGCCGCAGTCTGGGCAGCGGCGTGGCCAGCTACCTCGCCTCCCAGCGGCCGCTGGCGCGGCTGGTGCTGGTCACGCCGTTCGACAGCCTGGCATCGGTCGCCCAGGCGCACTATCCGATCTTTCCGGTGCGCTGGCTGCTGCGCGATCGCTACGAATCGCTGCGTTACCTGCCGCAGCACCAGGGCGAGTTGCTGGTCCTGCGGGCCGGCCGCGATGAAGTCATCCCCGCGGCCAATACCGACCGCCTGCTCGCCGGCCTGCCGCAACGGCCGCGGGTGCTGAACATCGCCGAGGCCGGCCACAACGACCTGTCCCTGTTCCCGGCCTACCGCGAGGCTCTGGTCGGGTTTCTGCGCTCCGGCCCGCCGCCGGCCCCCGGGCCCTGAGTATCGGCGGCTACTTCGGCCCTTCTTCGCGGATGGCCTCGGCGGCTTCCTCGTTCAACGCGCGGCTTTCGCGGCGCGGCGGAACGAACGGGGTTGGCATCGGCTTCACCGGGGTATTGCCGCGCAGCAGCGGGATGCCGGCGCGGGTATCGCCACCGGCCGCCAGTTCCAGTTCGAAGCGCTCGGCATCCAGCCGGCGCACCTCCTCGGCGATACTGGCCGCCTCGTCTTCCGGTACGCCCAGCTCGACCAGCGCCGCTTCGCCAAAATCGACCGCCGACTCGAAGGTCTCGCGGATCTGGAAATCGACGCCGGCGGCAATCAGCTCCAGCGAATGTTCGCGGTCGAAGGAGCGTACCAGCAGCTTGGCGTGCGGAAACTCATGGGCCACCAGATCGACAATCTGGTTGGCTGCCGCCCTGTTGTCGATGCAGACCGCAATGGCGCGCGCGCTGCCGGCGCCGGAGGCATGCAGCACGTCCAGGCGGGTACCGTCGCCATAGTAGATCTTGAAGCCGAATTCCTCGGCGCTGCGGATCATCTCGATGTCGGTATCGATGATGGTCACATCGACGTCGCGCGCCAGCAGCGACTGGCTCATCACCTGGCCAAAGCGCCCGAAGCCGATGATCAGCACGCTGCCGACCTGGCCATCTGCGGCTTCGATGCCATCCATCGATTGCTGCGCCGCCGGCGCCAACCGGCGCAACAGCAGCACGGCCAGCGGCGTCAGCGCCATCGACAGCACCACGATGGCGGTCATGTTGGCGTTGACGGTGGCGTCGATCACGTTGGCCGATGCCGCCGCGGCAAACAGCACGAACGCGAACTCGCCGCCCTGCGCCATCAGCACCGCCCGGTCCAGCGCGTCGGCATGGCTGGCGCGGGTGAGCCTTGCCACCGCATAGATGCCCAGCGCCTTGACCACCATCATCGCCAGCACCGCACCGACGATCAGCGGCCAGCTCCGCGCCACCACGGCCAGATCCAGCGCCATGCCCACGCTGAGGAAGAACAGGCCCAGCAGGATGCCGCGAAACGGCTCGATATCGGCTTCGATCTGATGGCGGAACGTCGATTCGGACAGCAACACGCCGGCCAGGAACGCACCCATCGCCATCGACAGGCCGCCCAGTTGCATCAGCAAGGCCGCGCCGAGCACCACCAGCAGCGCCGCCGCGGTCATCACCTCGCGCGCCTTGGCCGCGGCCAGGATGCGGAACAACGGGTTCAGCAGCCAGATGCCGGCGACGACAAGTCCCACCAGCGAAGCCACGCCGATGCCGATGCCCAGCCAGCGCGATTCGCTCCCCGGCGCCACCACATTGGGCGACATGAACGCCACCACCGCCAACAGCGGCACGATCAGCAGATCCTCGAACAGCAGGATGGACACCACCTTCTGTCCACGCGGAAGCGCGATATCGCCGCGCTCGCCCAGCAGTTGCATGACCACGGCGGTGGAAGTCAGCACGAAGCCCATGCCACCGATGAACGACACCGGCAGCGAATACCCGAATGCCAGGCCCACCCCGGTCAGCAACAGCGCGCAGACCGTAATCTGCAACGTGCCCAGTCCGAAGATCTGCCGGCGCAGGCTCCACAGGTGCGAGGGCCGCATCTCCAGGCCAATCACGAACAGAAACATCACCACGCCCAGCTCGGCCACATGCAGGATGGACTGCGGGTCGGAAAACCAGGCAAGTCCGAACGGACCGATCGCCAGCCCGGCGGCAAGATAGCCGAGCACCGAGCCCAATCCCAGGCGGCGGAAGATCGGCACCACCACCACCGCTGCGCCCAGCAGGGCAACGACCTTGATCAGTTCACTGTTTCCGGCTTCCACGCTCATCTGGCGATTCTACCTGCCTGCTTGCGCCCAAGCGCCGGACAAACGCGCAACAAACCGTCCCTGTAGCGGTGGCACGAATGCGGCGTACCGGAGATTCAACGCCGGCGCGTCTTCCGCGCCAGCCACCATCCCGCCAACGCCGGTATGCCGAACAGCAGCAGATGGATCGGCAGTTCCTCGCCCAACGTATGGCCGTGCAAAAGTCCGGTACGCAGGTTCAGCAATGACGCCAGCAGCCATACACCGGCAAATACCCATGCGACCTGCGGCCGCTTGGCCGGCTTGGCCAGCCACATCGCCGCCGCCACGACCGCCAGCCCGATCAGGATGATGACAAGGGTACGCATGGGTTCTCCTTATCAAGTGCCGCAGCCCGAGGCGCTGCCGCGCAACGGATTCGGCAACGATAGCGCAAAAACCGGCAGCTACGACCAAGCGGCTCCAACAAGGATTCTGTTCGTGTTTTATGGAGCCGGGTTGGCCCGGCTGGCCACGGCTTCGTCCTGCGGCGCGCACGGTCGCGAGCGCGCGAACGCCTTCTCAGCGGACGCCGCAGAACTGCTGATAGTCGATATAACCCGGGAACGGTTTACCGGCTGCGCAGACCGAGCACCCGGGATCCGGCCGCAACCGGGTCTCACGGAAACGCATCGCCAGGGCGTCGAAATGCAGCAGCCGGCCGGTCAGCGGCTCGCCGATCTCCAGCAACAGCTTGATGACCTCGCTGGCCTGCAGCAAGCCGATCACCCCGGGCAACACGCCCAGCACGCCGGCCTCGGCGCAGTTGGGCGCGAACTCCGGCGGCGGCGGTTCCGGGAACAGGCAGCGGTAGCACGGCGCCACACCACGCTGGCGGCCGGCATCGAACACGCTGACCTGCCCTTCGAACCGCTGCACCGCCCCGTACACCAGCGGCCTGGCATGCCTGATGCAGGCATCGTTGAGCAGATAGCGCACCGGGAAATTGTCGGCCCCGTCCAGCACCACGTCCACGCCTTCGAGCAGGCGGTCGATATTGCCGGACGTCACCCGTTCGGCGACCGCTTCGACCTGCGTGCGCGGATTCAGCGCCGAAAGCGCCGCCTGCGCCGAATCCACCTTGGGCATGCCGATGCGCGCCTCGGTGTGCAGGATCTGCCGCTGCAGGTTGCTGCGCTCCACCACATCGTCATCGGCGATGCGCAGATGGCCGATGCCGGCAGCGGCCAGGTAGTAGGCCGAAGGCGAGCCCAGCCCGCCGGCGCCGATCATCAGCACCCGCGAGCGCTCCAGCCGGCGCTGCCCTTCCGGGCCGATCTCCGGCAGCAGCAGATGGCGCGAATAGCGCTCATGGAAATCCAGTTGCCCGGCATCCATCTGCGGCCGCACCACCGGCAGCCGCTCGGCGATCCAGCGCGACGTACCGCCGGCGACCGAGGCAAGATTGGTGTAGCCGGCCGCCTGCAACGCCTGCGCCGCCTGCAGCGAGCGTCCGCCCTGCTGGCAGATCAGCACCACTTCGGCGTGCCGATCCGGCGCATAGAAGGAAGGGTCGGCCTCCAGGCTGGCCCTGGCAACGCCGCGCGCGCCTTCGGCCTGGCCACTGACCCGTTCGTGCTCTTCGCGCACGTCGAGAAAGACCGCGCCGCGCGCCAGCCGTTCGCAAACTTCGGCGGGAGTGATTTCGCGGATGCCCATGCCCGGATTATCGCGCAACCATGTCTCAGTAGCCGAACACTTCGACAACATCGCCAACCGCGTAGTCGCGCGCACCGTCCGGCAACGCCAGCAGCACGTCGCTGTCGGCGGCAGCGCGCAGCCGGTGCGAAGCGTCGGCCGGATGCGGCAACACCGACAGCCGCCCGTCCTGGCCGTATTGCAGGCGCCCGCGAAGGAATTCGTAACGTTCGTGACTCTTGCGCCACGGCGCCGCCAGCGCAGCGAAGCGGCGCGCTCGCGGCTCCGTCCTGCCCTGCAATCCGTCCAGCAGCGCGCATCCCAGCGTCTGGAAAGTCGCCAGCGCCGAGACCGGATTGCCCGGCAATCCGAGGAACGCCGCACGTTCCAACGCCCCGAACAGCACCGGCATGCCCGGCTTCATGCGTACCTTCCAGAAATGTATCTGGCCTTGCGCAGCCAACAGCGCCGGCAGGTAGTCCTTCTGCCCGGCCGATACGCCGCCGCAGGTGACTACCACATCGAACGCCGAAGCGGCATCGCGCAACTGCGGGGCGATGCGCGCCGGGTCGTCCGGCAGGCTGGGCCAGGCAGTAGGTTCCAGGCCCTGCGCACGCAGCAAACCCATCAGCAGTTCGCGATTGCTGTTGTAGATCTGCCCTGGCCCCAGCGGCAGGCCGGGCTCGATCAGCTCGTCGCCAGTGGTGAACACTGCCACCGTCGGCCGCTGCGCGACCTGCAGCTCGGCCAGTCCCAGCGCCGAAGCCAGGCTCAGCCGCGCCGGCGTCAACAACTGGCCCGCCGCCAGCACCTGCTCGCCCACTGCGACGTCCTCGCCGGCCGCACGGATGTCGGCGCCGGGCATGGGCACGCTATCGAAGCTTATCGAACCGTCCTGCTCGCGGACATCCTCGCGGATGATGACGGTATCGGCACCGGCCGGCAGCGGCGCGCCGGTGGTGATGCGGGCGCACTCGCCCGGGCCGATACGCAGCCCGACGCTGTAGCCGGCGAATTGCTCGCCGACAATCCGCAACCGCGTGCCGCCCTCGCCGAGCACATCGGCATGGCGCAGCGCAAACCCGTCCATCCGGCTGTTGTCGAAAGGCGGCAGCGGAATCGGCGCCTGCACCGGCCCGGCAAGGATGCGGCCGTCCGCCCGGCGGGTGGCCACGCGTTCGCTGCCCAGCCTACGCGCAGCGGCGACGCGCCGGACGATGGCCAGCGCTTCGGGATAGGCGACGCGGCCGGGAAAATCGCTCATCGCGGCGGCGCCCACGGCATCACGCGGGCTACTTGCCGCGCTTGACGTGCCGGATCAGCCGGCGCTTCTTGGCCACCTGGCGCTCGGTCAGCACGTTCTTCTTGCCTTCGTACGGATTGACGCCTTCCTTGAAGACAAAGCGCACCGGCGTGCCGACCAGCTTGAAACGCTTGCGGAAAAAATTCTCCAGGTAGCGTTTATAGGACTCGGGCAACACCTTCAGGCGGGTGCCGTGCACGATGAAGGTCGGCGGATTGGTGCCGCCGGGATGCACGAAGCGAAGCTTGGAAACATGGCCGCGGATGCTCGGCGGCGGATTGGTCTCGTAGGCGATTTCCAGCGCCTTGTTGACTTCGCTGGTGCCCAGTTCCCTGGTCGCCGATGCATGCGCGCGATGGATGGCGCGGAACAGCTCGCGCAAGCCCGAGCCATGTTTGGCGGAAATCCGCACCGCCTCGGCCCACTCGACGAAACTCAGCTTGCGCGCCAACAACGATTCGGCCTGTTCGCGCTGGTAGACGGTCAGTCCGTCCCATTTGTTGATCGCCACCACCAGGGCGCGGCCGGCATCCAGGATGGCGCCCAGCACGCTGGCGTCCTGGTCGGTGACGCCCTCGGTGGCATCCAGCAGCAGCACCGCGACCTGGCATTGTTCGATCGCCTGCAGGGTCTTGACGATGGAGAACTTCTCCACGGCTTCGTCGACCTTGGACTTGCGGCGCAGCCCGGCAGTATCGACCAAGCGGTACTGGCGGCCATCGCGCTCCAGATCCACGGCGATCGAATCGCGGGTGGTGCCCGGCACCTCGGAGGCGATCATCCGCTCTTCGCCCAGCAGCCGGTTGACCAGCGTGGACTTGCCCACATTGGGGCGGCCGACGAACGCGATGCGCATGCGCGACGGATCGTCGTCCAGCTCTTCGGCATCACCCTCTTCCGGCAGCCGCGCCAGGATCTCTTCCAGCAATTCGTCGATGCCCTGGCGATGCGCGGCCGAAACGGCGAGCACATCGCTGAAGCCGTAGCGGGCAAAATCCGAACGCACCGTGGTTTCGTCCATGCCGTCGATCTTGTTGATCACCAGCACGGTGGGACGGGCGGTCTTGCGCAGCCAGGCCAGGATTTCGTCGTCCAGCGCCGAAGCGCCCTCGCGGCCGTCGACGACGAACAACACAAGGTCCGACTCCTCGGCCGCCGAACGGGCCTGGCGCGCGGTGGCGCCGGCCAGTCCCTGGGTTTCCAGGTGCACGCCCTCGCCGGCGATGCCGCCGGTATCGACCACCGCGAATGGAGCTTCCGGGTCCAGCCGGCACACGCCGTAATTGCGGTCGCGGGTCACCCCCGGCTGGTCGTGCACCAGGGCATCGCGGCTGCGGGTCAGCGCATTGAACAGCGTCGATTTGCCGACATTGGGACGGCCCACCAGGGCGACAAGGGGAAGCATGGAAAAACCGGAATAGGAGTGGGAAGACAGGATGAAGATAGCGCCGCCGGCGACGGTAGCACGGATTCGGGAATGCGAAACCCGGATAGCGAACCGGGGCGTTTCCGCCCCGGCGCTTCCTTCCCTATTTCCGCCGCGTTACGGCTTCATTGCAGACGGAAAGCGGTCAATTCGCCCTTGACGTTCTGTACCAGCAGGATGCCGTCGGCAACGACCGGCTTGCCGCGCACGGGCTTGCCGCCAACCCGGGCCCGCGCCGCCTGTTCGCCGTTATCCAGCCGCAACCAGTGCACATAACCATCGAAATCGCCGACAACCGCGTAGTCGCCGTGGATGGTCGGGGCGGTCAGCGAGCGTCGCGCCAGCGACGGCTGCGACCACATCGCCGCGCCGCTGTACTTGTCCAGCGCCCAGACCGTACCGCCCAGATCGGAGACCACCACATAGCTGCTGGACACGTCCAGGCCGCCAACCCCGCCGTTTTCGCGGGTCCACAGCGGTCGGCCGCTCGGCCCTTCGATGGCCACGGTTTCCTGCTTGTAGCTGGTCGCAAACAGGGTGGTGCCTTCCAGCACCGGCGCACCGTCGACGTCGGCCATGCGCTCGAGCTCGCTGCGGCCATCGGGCACGGCGATGGTCTGCTCCCACAACACCCGGCCGTCGTTGAGCGACAACGCCGCCACCGTGCCGTCGTCGTTGCCGACAAACAGCACCCCCGGCCCCAGCGTCAGCGAGGCATTGCCGCGCACGGTCAGATTCGGCAGATCATGCACCCAGAACCAGCGGCGCTCGCCGTTGCCTGCATCGAATGCCGACACCCGGCCATCGTTGGAACGCACCAGCACCAGCCCCTGGCCGATGGCCGGGGCGGAAATCACCTCGCTGGGCACCTTGGCGCGCCACTTTTCGCTGCCGTCGCTGGCATCGAGCGCAATCACCTGGCCATCCAGCGTACCGATGGCGACCAGGCCGGCGCCAGCGCCGGGACCGCCCGAAAGCCGCAAGTCAGGCTGTTTCTTGACCTTTTCCGGCTGGTACTTCCACAGTTGCTTGCCGGTCTGAAGGTCCAGCGCACGCACGCCGCCTTCCACGGCCGCCGCGTAGACCCGGCCATCGAGCACCGCCGGCACCTGGCGCAGGCCCAGCAGGTCTTCACCCTTGCCGACTCCGGTGCTCCACAGTTTGGAAACGTTCGCCGAGGCGGTGAAATCGACCAGCTCCGCCGGCTCGGTCGGCTTCTCCCCTTCCTTGCTCTTGCCGCCGAACCAGCCCTTGACGGTGCTGCACCCGGACAGCAGCGCGACCACCGCAAGCGCCGCAAGTAAGTGTTTCGGAGCTTTCGCGAGCATCTTCAAGTGCGGCCTCATCAGGTCGGTTCCCCGGTTTTCGGAGGCGTACCACCGGCATCGGTAAGTTTCAGTTCCACCAGGCGGCGCTGCGGAGCTGCGACATCCAGCCCGGTCAGCGCCTGCGCGTAGGCCTCGCGCGCTTCATCGCGCTTGCCGCTGGCCAGCAGCGCATCGCCGCGCACCTCAAGGCTTTCCGAATCGCTGGCCTGGGCCAGCAGCGTCAAGGCTTCGTCGGCCTTGCCGGCATCGATCAGCAGACGCGCGAGGCGGCGGTCGACCAGCGGTTGCAAGGAAGGCTCGGGAGCGATGCCGCGCAACGTGGCGATGGCCGCATCGCGCTCGCCGGCATCCACCTGCGCCTTGGCCAGACGCAGTTCCGCCAGGTCGGCATAGATGTCGCGCTTGCTGCCTGCCAGCGCGGTGACCGCGGCCTGCGCCTTCTTCAGATCGTCCCCGGCTGCGGCTTCCATTGCGGCCTGGTAATCGAGATGGGTCTTTTCGTCCTGGGCGGCCTGCTGCTTCTGCCACCATTGCCAGCCGAAAATGACAGCAAGGCCCAGGGCCACGCCACCGAAAAGACCGGTTGCGTTGTTCCTGAGCCAGCTGCGGACGCGTTCGCCTTGTTCGTGTTCGTCAAGCAGATCGTCAATCGCCATGCGTACTCTTGTCCCGTCGCAGCGGGATCTTGTTTGGTTGGACAGACCCGCGCGGGTCAGTCGGCGACCGGCGCGAGGGAACCGTCAGAGGATACCGCAAAGCGCGCGACATTCGCGCGCCGGTACGCGGCGGTGTCCACCGTACTACCTGCATGCTGAACCTCGACCGCCGCCGCATTGCCCAGCACGACCCGCGCAACCTGGCCGATGGCATAGCTGCGTTCCTCGCCTGCCCTGAGCAGCGATTGCTCGAGCGTGCTGCCATCGGCGGCGGTGATCTGGACCCAGCTGTCGCCGCTGAAACGAAGCTTCAGGGCCGCCGCCTGCGGGCGCGGAATCGGCGCGATCGACGCGACATAAGGCGTCGCCGCCGGCCGGCTACCCGGGGTGGCCTGGGTGGAGCCCGCCCCGGCAGGCGCGCTGCCCCGAGCCGACGATTCGGCACCCTCCAGGTCCAGCGAAGCGGTGCGCTGTTCCCCCTTGTTGCTCAGATGCGGCTGGGTCGCCAGCCATACCGGTACGGCAATCGCCGCGGTGATCACGATATAGACGGCTCGGCGGGCCGCGCTTTCGAAGAAACGCTGGAACCTGGGCGTATAGCTGTGGCTGACCAGCTCGGCAGGCCGCACCGTTTCCAGTTCCGCCTGTTGCAGATACGGTTCGATATCGATCTTGAGCAGGCGCGCGTAGTTTCTCAGCTGGCCGCGCACGAATACCGGAGCGCCCAGCAGTCCCCACTGCTCGTCCTCCAGCGCCTGCAACACCTTCAACGGCATCTTCAGCCGGCTGCTGGCTTCCGATTGGCTCAGGCCCGCTTTGTCACGTGCTTCCCGCAGAACAGCTCCGCAGCCTCCGACCTGCTGCGTCTGAATCCGGTTTGAATCGGTCATGGCACCGCGTTTCCCCCTAGATTAGCTTCGACCGTGCCGGGAAACTCCGCCCGTAACCGCTGAACATATCGGCTGGCGGCCGTCCTGTCGCCGAGCCTTTCTTCGATTTGTGACGCAAGTTTTAGCATATCGGCACTGGCCGGTGCAGCCGCCAGCCGCCTTTCGACGAAGGCGCGCGCCTCGAAATAGCGCCGATGATGGAATTCGCTTTCGGCCATCGCGCCCAGCGCGAACGGATTGCCCGGCTCCAGCGCCAGAGCCTGGCGAAGGTCGCGCTCGGCGCGTTCGTACTGCCCGCTCTTGAGCGCGCAGCCGCCGGCGTTGGCCAGTGCCGAGGCCGGGGTGGCGTAGTCGGGAGCGGCCAGCGCACGGTCGAACCAGACCAGCGACTCGGCGGCAAAACCATTGCCGCACAGCCATGCGCCGTAGTTGTTCTGTACCCCGCCATTGCCCGGCGCCAGCTCGGCGGCGCGCCGGTAGTAGGCGCCGGCCTGCTCGGAACGGCCGCGGCGGTCCTCAATCACCGCCATCAGCGTGTTGGCATCGGCCGATTCCGGCGAGCTCTTCAGAATCGCCTTGACTTCGCGTTCGGCAGCGTCGAAATCTCCGCTCTGCACGCGCTGGGTAGCCCTGGCCATCCGTTGCTGGTCGGCCAGGCGCCGTTTGGTCGCCGGACTGTCGCTGACCTGGTAGTCCTGCGCGATCTGTTCGCCGTCCTTGCGCTGCATCTTGGGCTTGATGAAGGTCAGGCGGCTGCAGCCGCCCAGCAGCAGCACCGCAAGCGCCAGCAGCCAGCCTCCCTCACGCAGCCGCATCGTCGAGCCCCTGTTCCTGCAGCTTGCGGCGGAAATCGGCCTGGCGGCGGGTACGGTCGGTCACCTGCCCTTTCAGCTGGCCGCACGCGGCATCGATGTCGTCGCCGCGGGTGCGCCGCACCATCGTCAGCACCTGCGCATCCAGCAGGATCTTCTGGAACGCGCGGATATCGGTTTCGCTGGAACGCTCGTAGCGCGTGCCCGGGAACGGATTGAACGGAATCAGATTGACCTTGCCGGCGTCGCGCGACTGCACGGCGTTGTCGAACTGGCGGATCAGGCGGGCCAACTGGCGCGCGTGCTCGGGACGATCGTTGACGCCGCGCATCATGGTGTATTCGAACGTCACCGAATCGCGCTTCTTGTTGTGGCTCACGTAGCGCGCGCAGGCCGCCATCAGCTCTTCGATCGGATATTTCTTGTTGAGCGGCACCAGTTGCGTGCGCAGCTCATCGTTGGGCGCGTGCAGCGACACCGCCAACGACACGTCGGTTTCGGTGGACAGCCGGTCGATCATCGGCACCACGCCCGCGGTGGACAGCGTCACCCGCTTGCTGGCCAGGCCATAGCCCAGATCGTCGCGCATGATGTTCATCGCGCGCACGACGTTGTCGAAATTCATCAGCGGCTCGCCCATGCCCATCATCACCACGTTGGTGAGCTTGCGCTGTTGGTGCGGCACATTGCCCAGATGGCGCGCGGCGATCCATACCTGGCCGATGATCTCGGCGGTGGACAGATTGCGGTTGAAACCCTGGGTGGCGGTGGAACAGAACTGGCAGTTCAGCGCGCAGCCGACCTGCGAGGACACGCACAGCGTGCCGCGGCTCTTGTCCGGGATGTAGACCGTTTCGATGGCATTGGCGCCGCCATCCATGCCCAGCAGCCACTTGTGGGTGCCGTCATGGGACGGCTTGTCGAAATGGACGTTCAAGGCGACGACCTCGGCATGCGCTTGCAGCTTTGCGCGCAAGGCCTTGCCGAGGTCGGTCATGGCGTCGAAATCGGTGACGTAGCGGTGGTGGATCCACTTCATCACCTGATGGGCACGGTAGCGCTGCTCGCCGAGCGTCTCGGCGAAGAAGCGCTCCATGCCCTCGCGATCGAGGTCGAGCAGATTCTGTTTCTTGGCTGCGACTTCGTTCACGTCGATCACAGACTCAGCGCGAAAAGATTTCGGTGCTGGCGAAGAAGTACGCGATTTCCTGCGCGGCCGTTTCCGCCGCATCGGAACCATGCACGGCATTGGCGTCGATGCTGTCGGCGAAATCGGCGCGGATGGTGCCCGGCGCAGCGTCCTTCGGATTGGTGGCGCCCATCAGTTCGCGGTTCTTGAGAATGGCGCCCTCGCCTTCCAGCACCTGGATGGAGACCGGACCGGAAATCATGAACTCGACCAGCGCGTTGAAGAACGGACGTTCGCGGTGGACCGCATAGAAGCCTTCGGCCTCGCGGCGCGACAGGTGCTTCATCTTGCAGGCGACGATCTTCAGACCGGCCTTTTCGAAACGCGAATAGATTTCGCCGACGACGTTCTTGGCAACGGCATCGGGCTTGATGATGGACAGTGTGCGCTCCAGCGCCATGGGGATTTCTCCGTTGGGCGGGCCACTAAAGGCCCGAGGTTAACATGAAAAAACCCGCGTTGAAACGCGGGCTTAGCCTGACAAGCGAAGTGCAATTCTAACCTATTCGCGGACGGGCGCGACCACCGGATGGCAGATATTTGCTGCATAGCAGCATGACATTCCCCGGTCCGGCGCCCAAGATCAAACAAGCGTTTGATTCAGCCTGGTACCCCGCATGGTCGCCGCCGCACATTTCTCCACCAAAGATCGCATCCTCGGCGCCGCCGAGGAACTGTTCGCCCAGTACGGCTTCGCCGGTACCTCGCTGCGCCAGGTCACCAGCCGCGCCGACGTCAATATCGCCGCGGTCAACTACCACTTCGGCTCCAAGGAAAACCTGGTCAACGAGGTGTTCCGCCGGCGCATGGACGACATGACCGCGCAGCGCCTGGGCCAGCTGAAGGCCGCGCTGGAGCAGCATCCCGGCGAACTGGAGCCGATCCTGGCCGCCTTCGTCGAACCCGCCCTGGCGCTGGCCCAGGACCGCCATGGCGGCGGCGCCTTCGTCCGGGTCATCGCCCGCGCCTATGCCGAGAAGAACGACAGCCTGCGGCAGTTCCTGTCCGACCACTACGGCCATGTCCTGCGCGATTTCGGCAAGGCCATCGCCGCCTGCGTGCCGGGGCTGAGCAAGGAGGAGCTGTACTGGCGGCTGGACTTCTTTTCCGGCGCGCTGACCTATGCGATGGCCGATTTCGGCCTGATCAAGCGCCCCGCCGGCGTTTCCGAAACCGCGCACCGCGAACGCGCGGCGCGCGAGCTGATCCGTTTCGTCGAAGCCGGCCTGCGCGCCGGCCATGCCAAATAGCGCCTGCTGGCAGGCCTCACCTCCTCCACCCCAAGGATCTATCGAAATGTCCACCAACCAACTGCTTGTACGCAAGGCGGCCGTGCTGGGCGCCGGCGTGATGGGTGCGCAGATCGCCGCCCACCTGACCAACGCCGGGGTCGACACCGTGCTGTTCGATCTGCCCGCCAAGGACGGCCACCCGGATGGCGTGGTCATCAAGGCCATCGCCAACCTGGGCAAACTCAGCCCGGCCCCGCTGGCCGGCAGGTCGCTGGCCGAAGCCATCACCCCGGCCAATTACGAGACGGGTCTGGAGCAACTGAAGGATTGCGATCTGATCATCGAGGCCATCGCCGAACGGATGGACTGGAAGCAGGACCTGTACAAGAAAATCGCCCCGTTCGTGGCCGACCACGCGGTACTGGCCAGCAATACCTCCGGCCTGGGCATCAACAAGCTGGCCGAAGTGCTGCCCGAGCAACTGCGCCACCGCTTCTGCGGCGTGCACTTCTTCAATCCGCCGCGCTACATGCACCTGGCCGAGCTGATTCCGGCCCGGGGTACCGATACCGGCGTGCTGGAAGGGCTGGAAACCTTCCTGACCACCACGCTGGGCAAGGGCGTGGTCTACGCCAAGGACACCCCCAACTTCATCGGCAACCGCATCGGCGTGTTCTCGATCCTGGCCACGGCCCACCATACCGCCGAGTTCAAGCTTGGCTTCGATGAAGTCGACGCGCTGACCGGCCCACTGGCCGGGCGCCCGAAGTCGGCGACCTACCGCACCTCCGACGTGGTTGGCCTGGACACGATGGCCCATGTCATCAAGACCATGGGCGACACCCTGCCCGACGACCCTTGGCACGCCTACTTCAAGGCGCCGAAATGGCTGGAGGCGCTGATCGGCAAGGGCGCGCTGGGCCAGAAGACCGGCGCCGGCATCTTCCGCAAGGTCGGCAAGGACATCATGGTGCTGGACCTGGAGAAGCAGGACTACCGTCCCGCCGACCGCGCCGCCGCGCCGGAGGTGGTCGAAATCCTGAAAACCAGGAACCCGGCGGAGAAGTTCGCCAGGCTGCGCGAAAGCCAGCACCCGCAGGCGCAGTTCCTGTGGGCGGTGTTCCGCGATCTGTTCCATTACAGCGCCTACCACCTGGCCGACATCGCCGAAACCGCGCGCGATGTCGATCTGGCCATCCGCTGGGGCTACGGCTGGTCGCTGGGTCCGTTCGAGACCTGGCAGGCGGCCGGCTGGAAGCCGGTGGCGCAGTGGATCGCCGATGACATCGTCGCCGGCAAGACCATGAGCAGCGCCCCGCTGCCGGACTGGGTATTCGACGGCCGCGAAGGCGTGCATGCGGCCGAAGGCAGCTACAGCCCGGTCAAGAACGCCAAGCTGCCGCGCTCGGCGCTGCCGGTCTACCAGCGCCAGCGTTTCCCGGACCCGCTGCTGGGCGAATCGTTCCCGCAGGGCGAAACGGTGTTCGAGAACGATGGGGTGCGCCTGTGGACCGATGGCGACGATGTCGCCGTGGTCAGCTTCAAGACCAAGATGCATACCGTGTCGGACGCCGTGCTGGACGGCCTGCAGCAGGCGGTCGCCATCGCCGAGCAGAAGTTCAAGGGCCTGGTGATCTGGCAGCCGAAGGAGCCGTTCTCGGCCGGCGCCGATCTGGCCGGTGCGCTGGGCGCGCTGCAGGCCGGCAAGATCGCCGAATTCGAAGCGATGGTCGCCAACTTCCAGGCCACCAGCCAGCGCATCAAGTACTCGTTGGTGCCGGTGGTCGCGGCGGTGCGCGGCCTGGCGCTGGGTGGCGGCTGCGAGTTCCAGATGCACAGCGCCAAGACCGTGGCATCGCTGGAAAGCTACATTGGCCTGGTCGAGGCCGGCGTGGGCCTGCTGCCGGCCGGCGGCGGCCTCAAGGAAATCGCCGTGCGCGCTTCGCAGGCGGCCGGTCCCGGCGGCGATGTGTTCGCCGAACTCAAGCGCACGTTCGAAACCGTAGCGATGGCCAAGGTGTCGGCCTCCGCCGTGGAAGCCAAGGAACTTGGGCTGCTGCGCGCAACCGACCATGTGGTCTTCAACGCCTACGAGCAGTTGTACGTGGCCAAGCAGCAGGTACTGGCGCTGGCCGAAAGCGGCTACCGCCCGCCCCTGCCTGCTCGCCGCATCCAGGTGGCCGGCGACGTCGGTATCGCCACCTTCAAGATGATGCTGGTCAACATGCTGGAGGGCCGTTTCATCAGCGAATACGACTACGAAATCGCCACCCGCATCGCCACGGTGATCTGCGGCGGCGAAGTCGACCGCGGCTCGCTGGTGGACGAAGAGTGGCTGCTGAAGCTTGAGCGCAAGCACTTCGTCGAATTGGCGCAGCAGGAAAAGACCCAGGCGCGGATCGGCCACATGCTGAAGACGGGCAAGCCGTTGAGGAACTGATGAAGCCGGGACTGGGGACCAGGGACCGGGGACCGGGAAAGGCAAGAGCGGAGCAATGCTTTTGACTTTCCCGGTCCCCGGTCCCCGGTCCCTGGTCCCGAACCCGCAACCTTCCAGCCATTCGAGACCTCACAAATGACCAGACAAATCCAAGAAGCCTACATCGTTGCCGCCACCCGCACCCCGGTCGGCAAAGCGCCCAAGGGCGTCTTCCGCAATACCCGCCCGGACGACATGCTGGCGCATGTGCTGAAGTCGGTGGTGGCGCAGGCGCCGGGCATCGATGTCAACCGCATCGACGATGCCATCATCGGCTGCGCCATGCCCGAGGGCGAGCAAGGCATGAACGTGGCGCGCATCGGCGTGCTGCTGGCCGGCCTGCCCAACACCATCGCCGCCCAGACCATCAACCGCTTCTGCTCCTCGGGCCTGCAGGCGGTGGCGCTGGCGGCCGACCAGATCCGGCTGGGCAATGCCGACCTGATGCTGGCCGGCGGCACCGAATCGATGTCGATGGTGCCGATGATGGGCAACAAGGTCGCACTGAGTCCCAGCGTGTTCGCCAAGGACGAGAACATCGCCATCGCCTACGGCATGGGCATCACTGCCGAAAAGGTGGCCGAGGAATGGAAGGTCTCGCGCGAGGAGCAGGATGCGTTCGCGCTGGCTTCGCACCAGAAGGCCATCGCCGCCATCCAGGCCGGCGAGTTCCGTGACGAAATCTCGCCCTATGAGGTGATATCGCATCAACCCGACCTGGCCGGCAATACCATCCGGTTGCGCAAGCTGCTGGTCGAGAATGACGAAGGTCCGCGTCCGGATTCCTCGGCCGAGGGGTTGGCCAGGTTGCGCCCGGTGTTCCGCAACGGCCAGTTCGGCGGCAGCGTCACCGCCGGCAACAGTTCGCAGATGAGCGACGGCGCCGGCGCGGTGCTGCTGGCGTCTGAGCAGGCCATCAAGGACTATGGCCTGACCCCGCTGGCGCGTTTTGTCAGCTTCTCGGTGGCCGGCGTGCGCCCGGAAGTGATGGGTATCGGCCCCATCGCGGCGATTCCGAAGGCGCTGAAGCAGGCCGGGCTGAGCAAGGACCAACTGGACTGGATCGAACTCAACGAGGCCTTCGCCGCACAGGCGCTGGCGGTGATCCGCGATTCCGGGCTGGACCCGTCCAAGGTCAATCCGCTGGGCGGTGCCATCGCGTTGGGCCATCCGCTGGGCGCCACCGGCGCCGTGCGTACCGCCACCATCGTGCACGGTCTGCGCCGCCGCCAGCAGAAGTACGGCATGGTGACGATGTGCATCGGCACCGGCATGGGCGCGGCAGGGATTTTCGAAGCGCTCTGACGCCGCTTGCCGCAGGCAGCGCTGGCAGAAACGGAAATGGCGCCGTGAGGCGCCATTTCCTTGTCCCGCCGGTGCGCGTGTTTACGCCAGCCGTGTGCCGTTGGGCACCGGACGTTCGACGGTGGCGATCACCACGCCCTCTTCGGTAGGAAAGCCGGTCAGCAGGAACTCGGAAAGAAAGGGGCCCACCTGCTTGGGCGGGAAATTGATCACCCCGACGATCTGCCTGCCCAGCAGTTCCGATTCGGAATACAGCGCCTTGACCTGAGCGCTGGTCTTGCGCACGCCGTACGGCCCGAAATCGACCCACAGCTTCCAGGCCGGCTTGCGCGCCTCCGGGAAAGCTTCGACACGGACCACCGTGCCCGCGCACAGCCGCACCTTCTCGAAATCCGGCCAGCTGAGCGTGGCGTCGGCGTCCATGGCGTCGGGGCTACTCGAGTTCGGTGACGCCCAGTTCCTTCAGCGCGCTTTGCATCATGTCGCGGGCCGCATCGCTGAGCTTTTCGTGATCCAGCGCAAACCGGATGGTCGCCTCGATCAGGCCGATATGCGTACCGCAGTCGAAGCGGGTGCCCTGGAAGCGATAGGCATGAACGGGTTTTTCCTGTAGCAGCGTGGCAATGGCATCGGTCAGCTGGATTTCGCCGCCGGCTCCGGGCGTGGTGCTCTCCAGCAACTGGAAAATACGCGAATCCAGCACGTAGCGCCCCACCACCGCCAGATTGCTGGGCGCATCTTCCGGCTTGGGCTTCTCGACTATCGCGCGAATGCGCCCGGAGCGTCCGGAAAAAGCGTCGGTGGCGACGATGCCATAGCTGGCCGTCTGTTCCTTCGGCACGTCCTGCACCGCGATCATGCTGGCGCCGGAGGCCTCCGCCGCATCCGCCATCTGTTTCAACGCGCCCGGCCCGCGGTTCCAGATCAGATCGTCGGGCAGCAGGACCGCAAAAGGCTCGTCGCCGACGATGGGCTTGGCGCACAGCACCGCATGCCCCAGGCCCAGGGCTTCGGCCTGGGTGACGAAAACCGCGCGTACGTGGCTGGGCAGCACATTGCGCACCAGTTCCAGCTGTTCCAGCTTGCCGGAACGTTCGAGCTTCTGCTCCAGCTCGTAGGCTTTATCGAAATAATCGGCAACCGCATGCTTGTAGCGGTTGGTCACGAAGATCAGCGTATCGCATCCGGCCTCGATGGCCTCATCGACGGCGTATTGGATCAGGGGCCGATCGATGATCGGCAGCATTTCCTTGGGAACGGTCTTGGTTGCCGGCAGAAAGCGGGTACCCAGTCCTGCCACCGGGAATACCGCCTTTCGTATGCGCTGGGTCATCGGTGTCTATTTGCCTCGCGTGCGGGGAAGGCCACTATGTTAGCCGCCGACGCCTCCTGTTCCTGTACAAGCGGCGTGAATTCCGGCACCGCCACACGCAAAATTTCTCCCAGCTCATTGGTGTCGTAACGGCCGAATGCGCTGCGCAACCGCTGCAACGCCAGTTCGATGAATTCCGGCGCCACCTCGCGGGCCTCGGCCTGCATGATCTTGGAATGCGAGGTGGGACGGTAGTTCTCGTCGGCGTGGAACAGGTTCTCGTGCAGCTTTTCGCCGGGCCGCAGGCCGGTATAGACGATTGCGATGTCGCGCCCCGGGGTTTTCCCCGCCAGCCGGATCATCTGCTCGGCCAGCAGCCGGATCGGTACCGGTTCGCCCATGTCCAGCGTGTAGATGGAGGCATGCGCGGCGCTGGCGGCGGCCTGCAGGATCAACTGGCAGGCCTCGGGAATGGTCATGAAGTAACGGGTCACTTCCGGGTCGGTGACCGTCACCGGCCCCCCTTTGCGGATCTGTTCGCGGAACAGCGGCACCACGCTGCCGGCCGAATCCAGCACATTGCCGAAGCGCACCGTGACATAGCGGGTGCCGATTCCGCCGACATCCATCGCCTGGCAGACCATCTCCGCCAGCCGCTTGCTGGCGCCCAGCACGTTGACCGGATCCACAGCCTTGTCGGTGGAAATCAGCACGAACGTCGCCACGCCGCTGTCGCGGCACGCGCGTGCGACCGTCTCGGTGGCCAGCACATTGTTGCCGACCGCCTCGCGCAGATGCTGTTCCAGCAACGGCACCTGCTTGTAGGCTGCCGCATGGAATACCGCATCGGGCTCCGCCAACCGCAGCGCGTAGTTAACCACCGCGGGATCGCCGCAGTTGCCGAGGACGGGAATGATCTCCAGGTCCGGGAACGCACGCTGCAAATCCGCCTGGATGGTAATCAGCGCCAGTTCGTCGATCTCCAGCAGCGCAATCCGCTGCGCGCCATGGCGGGCGCACTGCCGGCACAGCTCGGAACCGATTGAGCCGCCTGCGCCGGTCACCAGCACCGTGCGGGCACCCAACCAGCCACGGATCAGTTTCCAGTCAGGGGTGACCGATTTACGTCCCAGCAGGTCCTCGATGGCGACTTCCTTCAGATCGCCAGGCATCGACTGGCCTTCCAGCACATTGACCAGCCTGGGCACCATCCGGAACGGCAAGCTGGTGCTTTCGCATATCGCCACCACCCGCTGCATCGTCGGCGCGTCCAGCGAAGGCATCGCGATGACCAGCATCTTTGCCGCCGTCTCGCGCGCGATGGATGCTGCGTTTTCCAGCGGGCCCAGCACCGGCACGCCCTGCAACTTCGAACCGTGCAGGCGGCTGGCGTCGTCGAGGAACCCTACCGGATAATAGATGCCGGTCCGGCGCAATTCGCGGACCATCGCTTCGCCGGCACGCCCGGCACCGAGGATCAGCACGCGCGAACCGGACTGGCGCGAGCGGTTTTCCTGGCTGTCTTTCCAGGCCCGGTAAACCAGGCGCGGCAACCCCAGAAACCCGACCAGCGCGAACGGATAGAACGCCAGCACCGCCCGCGGCACGGAACCGAAGCGGTTGTAGAAGAACAGGCCGACAATGACCGCCAGTAACCCCAGCGCGGAAGCCTTCAGGATGTTCCACAGGTCGGGAAGGCTGGCGAACCGCCACAGTCCCCGATACAGGCCCATCCACCAGAACACCAGCCCCTGTCCCAGCAGGACGATGGCGATTTCGTTGGACCACAGCGGAAACGATGGCGGATCCGGCACCATCGCATAACGCAGCCGATGCAACAGCTGCCAGCACAGCCAGACCATCAGCAGGTCGTGACCCGCCACCATCAATCTGGGGAAGGTACCTGCAATCCGGTCCCGCCAAGCCACCATACCCTCGTCTCCTTGACTAGATCTTCAATCCCTTGCGCGCCCCTAGCCACAACGCAAGCAGAACCAAACCGCATCCCGGCAAGATCATCAGAGCCGACTGCAATGACGCCCGGGACAGTAGCAGCATTAACATTAACGTAACGGCACCAAGAAGGAAATAAGCCCCGGTGACCCGCACATGGCCGAACCGGAAAGCTGCCTGCTGGTAGACATGGGTGACATGCGGTGTCCACCAGCGTTCGCCAGCCAGCATGCGCGAAATCAGCGTGAAGCCCGCGTCTACAAGAAAGACCGCCAGCGGCAGCAGCAGCAATGGCCAGGCCAGCGAGGATGTCTGCAGCGAAACGGCCAACAGCGCCGCCAGCGTATAGCCCAACGCACCGCTGCCGACATCGCCCAGGAAGATCCTGGCCTTGGGGAAATTGAAGGGCAGAAAGCCCAGGCAGGCCGCCAGCAGGCTGGCCGCCAGCGCTGCCCAGGGGCCGTTCAACACCCAGAAGTAGGCGCTGGCGGCAATTGCCGCCTGGCTGGAGGCGATGCCGTCGATGCCATCCATGAAATTCCAGACATTGACCAGCACCAGCGCCATGACCAGCGCCGTCAGCGCCGGCCATGGCCCGGTTCCGGCCTGGTAAAGCCCCCAGCCCAGAATCGATGCGGCGATCGCCTGTACCGCCAGGCGAAGCCACGGAGATAGCGGCCGGTGATCGTCCCACCAGCCGATGCCGGCCACCAGCGCCAGCCCTATGGCGAAAGATCCGAACAGCATCCTGTCCTTTCCGGCGGCAAGCATCGCCAGCCACAGCGCCGCCAGCAGAACGGACAGTACGACGGCGATGCCTCCCCCCCGCGGCGTCGCCACGGTATGGCTGCGCCGTTCGCCGGGCTGGTCCAGCAGACGGCGGCGCAGGGCGTAGGCGCGGGCGGCCTGGGTCGCAGCTGCCGCCAGCAGAAAATGCAGCAGCAGCCAGACAGGCAAATCCGGCATCAGACCACCGCGTAGTTGAGCAGCGGCTTGATCGTGGCCCACTCCTTGCAGCTGGGACACTGCCAGTGGTGCGTCCGCGCGCCGAACCCGCAGCGGGTGCAGCGATAGCTGGGATTGCGCACCAGCAGTTGATCGGTGATGTGCTTCAAATCCTGCAAGGTCGCGTTCGCGTCGGCGCCTTCGGCCAGGGTCAGGTCGATCAATGCCGCCTCGCCCCTGACCGAGGGGCGGTCCTTCAATTGCCTGGCCAGGTAGGCGCGCGCGGCCGCCACGCCATCCTGCGACTCCACCAGGCGCGTCAACGCCAGCACTGGTGCGATGCCGCGGTAGTGCTCGCACATTTCCGACAGGAACGCGCGCGCGCCGGACAGATCCCCTCCGCCCTCGTAATTGGCCAGCAGGCTGGGCAATACCTCCGGCAGGTAGTCGGGATCATGGCGCGCGGCGCGCTCGAACGCGCGGATCGCAGCCTCGCGATTGCCGGCATCCGATTCCAGCCTGCCTTCCAGTATTCCGGCGCGTACGCAGCCAGCATCGGCCTGATAGGCGCGCGCGATCGCCGCGCGCGCGGCCGGAAGATCGTTGGCGGTACGGTAACGCTCGGCCAGTTCGCACTCGAACTGCGACACCAGTTTGCCCATCGGTTCGGCGGTGACTTCCTCGTAGCGCATCGCGTTGTCGATGGCCTTGCCCCAGTCCCGCTCGGCCTGATAGATGCCGATCAGGTGCTTCAAGGCCTGCGGGGCGCGATGATCGATGCGCGCCAGATCGGTGAACACCGTCTCGGCGCGATCGAGCAGCCCCGAACGCATATAGTCCTCGCCCAGCGCCAGCAGCGCCTGCACTCTCTGCTGATCGCTCAAGTCCGAACGCTGCACCAGCCCCTGATGCAGGCGGATGGCGCGATCGACCTCGCCGCGACGGCGGAATAGATGCCCCAGCGCGACCTGCGTCTCGAAGGTTTCCTTGTCCAGTTCGGCGATATGCAGAAACAACTCGATCGCCTTGTCGGGCTGTTCGTTCAACAGATAGTTCAGACCGCGGAAGTAAGTGCTGGAAAGCCGGCTGACCTGGGTATCGCCATGCCGCTGGCCGCCGCGGCGGCCGACGATCCAGCCGCTGAGCGCGGCCAGTGGCAGGAACAGGAAAAACCAGAACCACTCGGTCAGGAAGGCCATCGCTCAGATATCCGTGCCTGTGGAGGCGGGCGGCATTGGCGTCTGCGCGGCTTTGCCGGCCTTGCGCAACCGGGAATACAGCGGCAGGACCAGCGTCGCGAACACGATGGCGCCGCCGATGATGACCCCCGCCAGCAGCGACACGATGATCGCGGCACCGGATGAGGTTGCGAATTCGGTAAACAGGAAATTGACCCGGACCGGCTGGGTATTGAGCACACCCACCACCAGGCCGACAGCCAGTAGCACGAGGGCGATGAGCAGGCGGAAGACATTCATCAGGCGACTCCTTGCGACAGAGCGGTTAGAGCGGGTTATGGACGCTCTAGCTTAGCCGACAGCGCCGGGCGCAGCACCCGCGAGACAGCGGATGGCAGGCCTACTCGCCGTTTTCTTCGATCGGCGCGACACCGCTGACGCGTTCGCGCAGTTCCTTGCCCGGTTTGAAATGCGGTACATGCTTGGCCGGCAATGCGACGGATTCGCCGGTCTTGGGGTTGCGGCCCACCCGCGGCGGGCGGTAATGCAGCGAAAAACTGCCGAAACCGCGAATCTCGATCCGATCCCCCTGCGACAGCGAACCGGCCATCATTTCCAGCAGCGCCTTGACGGCCAGATCGACGTCTTCGGCCTTCAGATGGGGCTGGCGGCGGGAAAGGATTTCGATGAGTTCGGATTTGGTCATCGCATGCGGCATCAGGCGGGTACGCCCATGGCCGGCCCGGGAAGAACCCCGGGCCGGATGGGAACAGACTTGCTTGGCTTACTCGGACTTGTTGCCGTCCAGCTGCGCACGCAGCAGCGCGCCCAACTGGGTGGTACCGCCGGAAGCGGACTGGTATTCCTCCAGCACTTCGCGCATCTCGGCATCGTCCTTGGCCTTGATCGACAACTGCAGGGTACGGCCCTTGCGATCCATGCCGATGAACTTGGCTTCGATCTTGTCGCCGACCTTCAGGTGCTGGCTGGCATCGTCCACGCGCTCGGCGGCGATGTCGCGCGCCATCACGTAGCCTTCGATGCCGTCGGCCAGTTCGATGGTGGCGCCCTTGGCGTCGACTTCCTTCACCGTGCCTTCGACCTTGGAGCCCTTCGGGTGCGCCGCCATGTACTGGCCGAACGGATCCTGCTCCAGCTGCTTGACGCCCAGACTGATGCGCTCGCGTTCCGGATCGACCGCCAGCACCACCGCTTCCACGGTGTCGCCCTTCTTGAAGTTGCGGGCCAGATCTTCGCCGGTGGAGTTCCAGCTGATGTCCGACAGGTGAATCAGGCCGTCGATACCGCCGTCCAGGCCGATGAAGATGCCGAAATCGGTGATCGACTTGATCTGGCCGGACACCTTGTCGTTCTTCTTGTGGATGGCGGCGAAGGTTTCCCACGGATTGGCGGCGACCTGCTTCATGCCCAGCGAGATGCGGCGACGCTCTTCGTCCACGTCCAGCACCATCACTTCGACGTCGTCGCCGACCTGCACGACCTTGGACGGATTGACGTTCTTGTTGGTCCAGTCCATTTCCGAGACGTGCACCAGGCCTTCGACGCCCGGCTCGATCTCGACGAACGCGCCGTAATCGGTGACGTTGGAGACCTTGCCGAACACGCGGCTGTTGGCCGGGTAGCGGCGGGCGATGTTGTCCCACGGATCCTCGCCCAGCTGCTTCAGGCCCAGGCTGACGCGGTTGCGCTCACGGTCGTACTTGAGCACGCGCACGTCCAGCTCCTGGCCGACTTCCACGACTTCGGACGGATGGCGCACGCGCTTCCAGGCCATGTCGGTGATGTGCAGCAGGCCGTCGATGCCGCCCAGGTCGACGAACGCGCCGTAGTCGGTGAGGTTCTTGACCACACCCTTCAGCACCACGCCTTCCTGCAGCTTGTCCATCAGCTGCTCGCGCTCTTCCGAATGCTCGCTCTCGACCACCGCGCGGCGGGAGACGACCACATTGTTGCGCTTGCGGTCCAGCTTGATGAGCTTGAACTCGAGTTCCTTGCCTTCCAGGTAGCCCGGGTCGCGCACGGGGCGCACATCGACCAGCGAGCCCGGCAGGAACGCGCGGACGTCCTTGATGTCGACGGTGAAGCCGCCCTTGACCTTGCCGCTGATGCGGCCGGTGATGGTTTCGTTCTTCTCGAGGGCTTCTTCCAGCTCGTCCCACACCATGGCGCGCTTGGCCTTCTCGCGCGAGAGGACGGTTTCGCCAAAGCCATTCTCGAGGGAGTCGAGCGCGACTTTCACTTCGTCGCCCACGCCCACGTCGATTTCGCCGGCGTCGTTACGGAACTGTTCGATCGGCACGATGCCTTCGGACTTCAGGCCGGCGTTGATCACCACCACGTCGTTGCGGACTTCCACAACGGTGCCGATGACGATGGCGCCGGGCTTCAGCTTGGCCAGATGGGTCTGGCTCTGTTCAAACAGTTCTGCGAATGATTCGGTCATTGTTGATTACTCGGTTGGACACACGGGCAGGTGTTCGCCGGACCGGCGATTCCCCCTGCCCACCCTTTCGGCACGCAAGTGCCGTGTGCTGGAGTGGATTAACCGCCACCGCGACGACCATCGCCGCGGGACGGGGCTTGTTCTGCTGCGCAACATCATTCCCGCGCCGACCGGAAAACCGTCCCGCCCCCAGCTTTCCGACGGAAAGCCGAAGAAGCCGGAGTAGTCGCAATGAAGCCGCGGCTACGGGTTCACCAAGGCCAGTACGCGTTCCACGACCTGTTCTATGTCCAGTCCGGTGGTGTCGATGAGGACGGCGTCTTCGGCCGGCCGCAGGGGCGCCACCGTGCGCTGGGCATCACGGGCGTCGCGGGCGAGAATCTCGCGTAGCAGACCGTCCAATGTAACCGAAACCCCTTTGTCTTTCAACTGCTTATAGCGCCTTTTCGCGCGTTCCTCGGCGCTGGCGGTCAGAAACACCTTGAACGGGGCATCCGGGAAGATGACCGTACCCATGTCGCGGCCGTCGGCGACCAGCCCGGGCGGCTGCCGGAACGCCCGCTGGCGTTCCTTCAGCGCAGAACGCACCTCCGGGAAAGCCGCGATTGCCGAGGCTACCGCCCCGGTGGTTTCCAGCCGCAACTCGTCGGTGGCATCGACATCGTTGACCAGGACCCGCAGGCCATGCTCGGCATCGCTGAAGCTGACCCGGGTATCGAAGGTGCAGCGCACCAGCGCCGCAGGGTCGGAGATATCCAGGTTGGCCCAGCTGGCGGCCACCCCCACCGCCCGGTAAAGCGCGCCCGAGTCCAAGTAGTGCCAGCCCAGTCGGCTGGCGACGATACGGCTGACGGTGCCCTTGCCCGCCCCGGAGGGGCCATCGATCGTCAGTACGGGAATGCTGTCCGGCATGTTGGCTCCTGATTTTTCGGCCATTATGCCGTGCCGCCGGGCGCCGCTCCGCCTCCGGCCATCGCCGCGCCTTGCAAGCGCTTGATATGGCGGGAGAAAAGCCGTTAGAATAGCCGGCTTACTGTTTATCCCATTACTTACGCCGAGGTTCTATCCATGAAGGTCCTGTCCTCCCTGAAGTCGGCGAAGGCCCGTCACCGCGACTGCAAGGTGGTCCGCCGCCGCGGCAAGGTCTTCGTGATCTGCAAATCCAATCCGCGTTTCAAGGCGCGTCAGCGCTGAAACCATAAGGCACGCCCAAAGCGCGCCACTGCTGGGATTCGGGTTTAGCCTCAACGGCGGCGCCAATACCGTGCGCCGCTGCCGGCCAAAGAAAGACCGCCTACGGGCGGCTTTTCTTTATCCGGCCCCGGGGCGTTCCGGCATCCGGGCGCATGCCGACGCGCTCACCGTCACGATTACTGCACAACATGGCGGCACGGCGGTTTTTTGTTGTCGCCGTTTTGCTATAAAGACGCGTCTTCCGGGGGAAACCGCAGCATGAACCGTCGCGCTTACGCCATACCTTTGATCGCCCTGCTCGGCCTGGCCGGCACGGCCTCCGCCGATACGCTGCTGATCGACCGCGCCGCGGAAAAACCCGCCGAAGCGGTGCCGGTGCGCGGCCAGACCGCCGCCCAGGTCGAGGCCCGTTTCGGCGCCCCGCAGCAAAAGCTGGAACCGCGCGGCGGGCAGAAGCGCCAGTGGCCGGTGATCAACCGCTGGGTCTACCCGGCTTTCACCGTCTATTTCGAGAAGAACCGCGTCATCGACGTGGTCGCCAACCAGGCCGGGCCGGAGGAAATCGGGCCCAAGCCGCCGATACGATGATGCGATTGCTCGCAGCAAGCCGGACATGCCTGGTGCGGAGATAACCAGATGACCGACGCTTTTCGCTTTCCCGCGGAATGGGAGCCCCAGTCCGCGGTCCTGATCGCGTGGCCGCATGCCGACACCGACTGGGCCGAACGCCTGGGCGCGGTCGAGGATACCTATGTCGCGCTGGTCGCCGCCGCCACCCGATTCCAGCCGGTGGTGATCTGCGTGGCCGATGACGACCTGCAGATCTACGCCGAAGCCCGGCTGCGCTCGGCGCGGGTGGATATGGGGCGGGTGCGTTTCGTGCCGTCGGTCGAGTACGACGACACCTGGCTGCGCGATTCCGGCCCGATCACGCTATGCGGCGATGGCCCGCGCTTCAAGCTGCTGGATTTCCGTTTCACCGGCTGGGGCGGCAAATTCGAAGCCAGTCGCGACGACCTGCTGGTCGGCGAGTTGTCCGGCTTAAATGTATTTCATAACTATTTCGTCCAAAGCATTGATTTTGCTCTAGAAGGTGGTGCCATCGAGACCGATGGTGCGGGTACGCTGCTGAGTACCTGGCGGTGCCTGCACGAACGCCATCCGGAGGCTTCCCGCGAAAGCGTCAGCGCCCGCCTGTGCGAATGGCTGCACCAGGACCGCGTGCTGTGGCTGGACCATGGCTATCTGGAAGGCGACGACACCGATGCGCATATCGATACCCTCGCCCGCTTCGCCCCGGACGACGCCATCGTCTTCCAGGCCTGCGACGACCCCGCCGATGCGCACTACGCCGAGCTTGCGGCGATGGCTGCCGAACTGGCCGCGCTGCGCACCCGCGAGGGCAAACCGTACCGGTTGTTTCCGCTGCCGTGGCCCAGGCCGATCCTCGATGGCGGCCGTCGCCTGGCCGCCTCGTACGCCAACTTCTTGATCATCGACGGCGCGGTACTGATGCCGGCCTACGGCGATGCCGCCGATGAGGTCGCCGCTGCCGTGCTGGCGCAGGCATTCCCGCGGCGCGAGATCGTGCCGGTGCCGTGTCGTTCGCTGATCTGGCAGAACGGCAGCCTGCACTGCATCACGATGCAGTTGCCGGCCGGACTGCTGGCGCCGGTGGAGTAACAAAACCGCCAACGGTTCGTCGCAACGCGGACTCGCTTGGCCGCACGTCGACAATTTGTTTACATCTCGATGCGTCCGATGGCCGATAACAGCGGCCCAGGCCGTGCCGTCAATCCCCGAGCAGGCCTGCCCGGAGACTGACGACTCGCTCTAGACGGAGACTGCCATGTACACGCGACGCAAGTTCCTGACTTCGACCGCCATTGCCGCTGCCGGCATTTCGCTGGCCGCCTGCCGGGAGCAGGCCCAGGCCAATGGCGTACCGCAGAGCGCCGCCCCCGCGGCGGCACCGGCCACGGTTGCGTCGGCCGGCGTCCTCAACTCCCGCGCGATTCCCTCGTCCGGCGAAAAAATCCCGGTCATCGGCATGGGCACCTCCGGCAGCTTCGAGGTGGGCAACAGCGCAGAAGAACTGGACCCGTTGCGCGAGGTGCTCAAGCGCTTCTTCGCCGCCGGTGCGACCGTCATCGATACCGCGCCGACCTACAGCGTGGCCGAAGACGTGATGGGCGAGTTGCTGGCCGCGCAAGGCCTGACTGCACAGGCGTGGTTGGCGACCAAGCTGTCCGGCGTGAGCGGCCGCGATGCCGGCCTGGCCCAGTTCAACGACAGCCTGCGCCGGCTCAGGACCGACAAGGTCGCGCTGTTGCAGGTGCATAACCTGCGCGATGTGAAAACCCAGTTGGCGCTGGCGCGCGAACTGAAGGCCGAAGGCAAGGTGCGCTATGTGGGCGTCACCCACTATGTCGAAAGCGCGCAGGACGAACTGGCCGATATCGTGCAGGCGGAAAAACCGGATTTCCTGCAAATCAATTATTCGGTGGTGTCGCGCGGCGCCGAAAAGCGCGTGCTGCCGCTGGCGCAGGATCTGGGCGTGGCGGTGATGATCAACCGCGCGTTCGAAGACGGCAAACTGTTCGCCCAGGTCAGGGACAAAGCGCTGCCGGAGGCGGTGGCCACGGCGGGAGTGAGTTCGTGGGCGCAGGCCTTCCTGAAGTTCGCGCTCAGCCATCCGGCGGTGACGGTGGTCATTCCCGCCACCGGTAAACCGGACCGGCAAAGCGATAACCTGCTTGCGGGATACGGACCGGACCTGGATGAAGCGCAACGCCAAGCGCTGATTGCGGCATTCGCCTGACCTGCAGGATGAGCGTTCCCCCCCAGCCGCCAGCGCCGCTGCGCTTTCTCGTCCGTCTGTTCAATGTCGAACCGCACGAGGCGCCTGCGGTGGCAGCCGGACTGGTGATGTTCTTTCTGCTGTTCACCGGTTATTTCATGCTGCGGCCGGTGCGCGAAACGATGGGCGTGACCGGGGGCGTCGACAACCTGCAGTGGCTGTTCACCGGTACCTTCCTCGCCACGCTGGCAATGCTGCCGCTGTTCGGCTGGATCGCGTCGAAGGTGCCGAGGCGACGGATTCTGCCGTGGACGTTCGGTCTTGTCGTGCTGACCCTGCTCGGGTTTGCGCTGGCGATGCTGCTGCGGCCGGACAATCTGTGGGCCGCGCGCGCGTTCTACATCTGGATCTCGGTGATCAACATGCTGATGATATCGCTGGCCTGGAGCGTGCTGGCCGACGTGTTCGTCAGCGGCGAGGCCAAGCGGTTGTTCGCATTGATCGCCGGCGGCGCCAGCCTGGGCGGGCTGACCGGCCCGCTGCTGACCACGCTGCTGGTCGCGCCTGTCGGCCATGGCGGTCTGCTGTTGCTGTCGGCGGCATTCATGAGCGGAAGCGCCGTCGCCGCGATCTGGCTGCATCGCTGGCGCGATCGCCATCCGTTGCCGGCCGGGCTCAATGCCCCCGAGCAGCGCCGCAAGCCGCTGGGTGGCAATCCATTCGCGGGCGCCACCGCGGTCTTGCGCTCGCCCTACCTGCTCGGTATCGCCGCGTTTGTGGTGTTGCTGGCCAGCGTCACCACGTTCCTTTATTTCGAGCAGGCGCGGATGGTGGCCGAACACTTCCCGGACCGCACCCGCCAGACCCAGATATTCGGCCTGATCGACACCGTGGTGCAGACACTGGCCATCCTGACCCAGGTGTTCCTGACCGGCCGCATCGCGCAGAAGCTGGGCGTGGGCGTGCTGCTGGTGGCGGTGCCGCTGATTGTCGCCGCAGGTTTCCTGTGGTTGGCGCTGGCGCCGGTATTTGCCGTGTTTGTGGTGGTGATGGTGGTACGGCGCGCCGGCGAATACGCCTTCGTCCGCCCAGGCCGGGAAATGCTGTACACCGTGGTCCCGCCCGAACAGAAGTACAAGGCCAAGAATTTCATCGACACGGTGGTCTACCGCGGCGGCGATGCGATCAGCGCCTGGGTCAAGCGCGGGCTGGATCTGATGGCCGAAAATCCGGCGCTGGCGATGTTCATCGGCGCCGGCATCGCCCTGGTCTGGGCCTTTACCGGCGGAGCGCTGGGGCGTTGGCAAAGGCAGAAGGAGGCTGCCGAGGCTCGTTGCTGAGCGTGTTCATCCGGCGTGGGCCTGCCGCGCCCGCTTCCGCGCTAACATGGGCGATTCTCCCCCCACGCCCTGCCCGCAAACGCTACGATGACCCGCAAGACCCTGCCTGTTGCCCTGATCCAGGAAAAAAACCACGGCGACGCCGATGCCAACCTGGGCGTCATCGAGGCCCGCGTGGCCGAAGCCGCCAAGCGCGGCGCGCGGCTGGTGCTGCTGCAGGAACTGCACAATGGCGCGTACTTCTGCCAACACGAGTCGGTGGCCGAATTCGACCTGGCCGAGCCGATTCCCGGCCCCAGCAGCGAGCGCCTTGGCCAACTGGCCAAGCAGCACGGCGTGGTGCTGGTCAGTTCGCTGTTCGAGCGCCGCGCCGCCGGGCTGTACCACAACACGGCGGTGGTCTTCGAAAAGGACGGCAGCATCGCCGGCAAATACCGCAAGATGCACATTCCCGACGATCCGGGTTTCTACGAGAAGTTCTATTTCACCCCCGGCGACATGGGATTCACGCCCATCGATACGTCTGTGGGCCGGCTGGGCGTACTGGTGTGCTGGGATCAGTGGTATCCGGAAGCCGCGCGCCTGATGGCCCTGGCCGGCGCCGAACTGCTGCTCTATCCCACCGCGATCGGCTGGGATCCCGACGATGCCCAGGACGAGAAGAACCGCCAGCGCGATGCCTGGATACTCAGCCACCGCGGCCATGCGGTGGCCAACGGCCTGCCGGTGCTCAGCTGCAACCGCGTCGGCCACGAACCCTCGCCGCTCGGCGCTTCCGGCATCCGGTTCTGGGGCAACAGCCATGTGCTGGGACCGCAGGGCGAGTTCCTGGCCGAGGCCGGCGACGAAGCCGAAATCCTCAGCGTCGACCTGGATCTGGCGCGCAGCGAGGACGTGCGCCGCATCTGGCCTTTCCTGCGCGATCGCCGCATCGACGCCTACGGCGACCTGTTGAAGCGCTACATCGATTGAGAACCGCGGCTTGAACCTGACCCTGCGCGACGCCACGCCGGCCGATATCCCGGCCATTACCGCCCTCTATGCAGACGAGGTGCGCGAACGCGTCGCCACCTACGAGTACGACGTGCCCGACGAAGCCGAAATGGCGCGGCGGATGCGCGAACTGCAGGCGGCCGGCTACCCCTACTTCGTCGCCGAACTCGACGGGGCCTTCGCCGGCTACGCCTACGCCAGTTCCTACCGCAGCCGCATCGGCTACCGCTGGACCGTCGAAGACACCGTCTACATCGCGCCCGCCGCGCAGGGCCGCGGCGTCGGCAAGGCGCTGCTGGCCCGCTTGATCGACAGCTGCGAAGCCAAAGGCTACCGGCAGATGGTCGCGGTGATCGGCGAGCCGGCCAATGGCGCCTCGGTCGCCCTGCACCAACGGCTGGGCTTCCGCACCGTCGGCGTGTTCCATGGCCTGGGCCGCAAGCACGGGCGCTGGCTGGATACCGTACAGATGCAGCGGGCGCTGGGTAGCGGCGACCGCGATGCCCCTCCCAATGAATGAGCCAATGACCACCGATATTTCCGTTTCCCTGGCCGCGCAGGCGCTGGCCAGCCAGCCGCACCGCATCGTCGAACGCGGCGGCGTGAGTTTCGCCCTGCTGGGTACCGCGCATGTTTCGAAAACCAGCGTCGATGCGGTGCGCGCGGCGATCGCCAGCGGCGAATTCGACGCCGTCGCCATCGAACTCGATGCCGGGCGCCTGCAGTCGATCAGCGATCCCGATGCGCTGGCCAGGCTGGACCTGATCAAGGTGCTGCGCGAGGGCAAGACCCACCTGTTCGCAGCCAACCTGGCGCTGTCGGCCTACCAGCGGCGCCTGGCCGAACAACTGGATGTCGAACCAGGGGCCGAACTGAAGGCGGGCGCCGAGGAAGCGCGCCGGCGCGAGCTGCCGCTGCACCTGATCGATCGCGAAGTCGGCCTGACCTTCAAGCGCGCGCTGCACCGGCTGAGCTGGTGGGGCCGCACCAAGATCAGCGCCGGCATCATGGCGGCGATGCTCGGCGACGAGGAAGTCGGCGACGAGGAAATCGAAAAGCTCAAGCAGGGCGATCTGCTGGAAGCCAGCTTCGGCGAATTCGCCACCGACAATCCGGCGCTGTACGACACCGTGATCGCCGAGCGCGACCGCTACATGGCCACGCGTCTGCGCCAGGTCGCCGAGCAGGCCCCCGCTGGCCGCGATGGCGAACCCTACCGGGTACTGGCGGTGGTGGGCGCCGGCCATCTGCAGGGTCTGGCCGAACACCTGCGCGAAGACACCGCGCCGCCGGCCAGCGTCCTGGCCGAACTGGAGCATCTTCCCAAGAAGAGCGACATCCCGTGGTTCACCATCGCGCTGGCGGTCTTCCTGCTGTGCGGTTTCGTCTGGGGTTTCTGGCAGGGCGGCATCGATGTGGGCTCGGACCTGATCGTGCAATGGGTGCTGGCCACCGGCCTGCTGGGCGCGCTTGGCTGCGCGATTGCCGGCGGCCATCCGCTCAGCATCCTGGCGGCCTTTGTTTCTTCGCCGCTGACCCCGCTGCATCCGGCGCTGGCATCCGGCACCGTCAGCGCGCTGGTGGAAGCGACGCTGCGCAAGCCCACCTATGCCGACTTCATGGCCCTGCGCGATGACGTGCAGAGCTTCCGCGGCTGGTGGAAGAACCGGGTGGCAAGGATCCTGCTGAACTTCTTCCTGACCAGCCTGGGTACTGCCATCGGCGTCTGGACCGGCGGCCTGCGCATGCTGGGCAAGTTGTTCGGCTAGACGGAGCCGCGGCTGCGGGCGACGCCGGTTGTCCGCCGCTTCCGTCCAGAAGATTGCGGCAGCTGACACGGCGGCACCGCCGTGGAACCGGGCCAGTCCGGCCCGGCTCCGTGCAACCGTCACTCGCTATGGATGGCCGCTACCGCTGCGGCCTGCGGACCGCCCTTGCGGGTACGGGCGCGCCGGATCAACCGCACCGTACCGTAGCGCAGATCGTCCAGAATCGCGTAGATCGTGGGCAGGAACAGCAGGCTGACCACGGTGGAGAATGCCAGTCCACCCGCGACCGCGCGCGCCATCGGCGAGTACTCCAGACCGCCCAGCACCACCGTCTTGCTCAGCGAGATCGGGACCATCGCCAGGATCGCCGTTCCCATCGTCATCATGATGGGGCGAAGGCGTTCGCGGCTGCCCTCCACCAGCGCATCGGTGCGCGATAGTCCCTTGCGGCGCAGGTTGTTGATGTGCTCGACCATGATGATGCCGTTGTTCACCACCACGCCCATCAGCACCAGGATGCCGATGAAGGCCATGATCGTGAACGGCGTACCGGTGATCCAGAACAGCCAGAACACCCCGAAGATCGAGAACAGCACGCAGCTCATGATTGCCGACGGGAACAGCAGCGACTCGAACACCGCCGCCATCAAGATGTAGATCATCACCAGCGCCAGCAGCAGGTTGAACAGCATCTGCTTCATGCCCTCGGCGTCCTCCTGGAAACCGGAGCCCTCGAACGAATAGGTGTAGCCCGGCGGGAACTGCACTTGCTTCAGCGTCTCCTCCATCGCCTTGCGCGCATCCGGATTGGTCGTTCCCTCGGTGAGGTTGGCCTGCAGGACCAGATTGGTCTGGCGGTTGTAGCGGCTGATCTGGGTCGCGGCCGGCACCACCGAGATGTCGACCATGCTCAGCAGCGGTACGGTCCTGCCGTCGGGCGCGCGCACCATGAAGCCGGCGATATCGTTGACGCCAAAACTCTGCGCGCCCTCGAAGCGCACCCACACCGGCACCTCGGTCTGGCCACGGCGGAACTCGCGCAGTTGCGCGCCGCGCAGCGCCAGGGCGATGAAGTTGGACACTTCCTGGGCGCTGAAGCCGAACGCGGCCGCGCGTTCGCGGTCGACCCGCACGTTGAGTTCGGTGTTGCTGTCGCCCGCATCCACCCGTACGTCGCGCAGTTCGGGCCGGGCCGCCAGCAGCGGGATCACATCGGTGGCCAGATCGTTGAGCATCTGCGTGGAATCGCCGACCAGTTGCACCTGCACGTTCTGCCCGGTGCCGCCGCCCTGGTTGTTCTGGCCGCGTATGCCCAGCGTCATCCGCGCGGACTTCGGCAGTTCCTCGCTGATCTTGTCGGTGATCGCCTTGCTGTCCTTGACCTTGTCGGCAAAGGTGAGCAGCGTCGAGGCTTCGCCCTGCTCGCTGTACCAGGAGTACAGCTGGGCGATCTGGAACCGCTCGCGGTTCCGGTTGAGGAAGTCCTCCACCCGCACCACTTCCTGCAGCATCTGTTCCTTGGTGTAGCTGCCGTTCCATTGATAGTAGATGGCCGCTTCCTTGCCGCCGCCGCCGCCGAAGAAATCGACCTTGGTGCCCTTCATCGGCAGAACGCTGGCCAGCACGATCACCAGGATGCCGATCGCGCTCCAGCCGCGGTGCTCCAGCGTCCAGCGCAGGATGCCCGCATAGCGGCGCTGCAGCCGCGAAATGACGCCATCCGGATTGTTCACCGCCGGCGGAGTCTTCATCCGCGCCGACAGCATCGGGATCAGGCTGACGGCGACCAGCCAGGACGCCAGCAGCGACACCGAGATGGTGATCGCCAGCTGCGCCATGAAGATGCTGATGTTGTTGGTCTCGCCCAGCAGATTGGGCAGGAACACAATGCAGTGCGACAGCGTGCCCGCAGTCAACGCGATGGCGACGCTGCGGGTGCCCAGGACCGAGGCCAGCTTTGGCTGGTCCGGCATGCGTTCGCGTTCCTGGTAGATGCTCTCCACCACCACCACCGCGTTGTCCACCAGCATGCCCACCGCCAGCAGCAGGCCCATCAGCGTCAACACGTTGAGGGTGACCCCGGCAAAATGCATGAAGCCCAGGGTGACGATGAAGCAGATCGGAATCGCCAGCGTGACCATCAGGGTCGAAGGCCAGTGCCGCAGGAAGAAGAACAGCACCGCGATCGACAGCACCAGCCCGATCGCGCCGGCCTCGGCCAGTTCGGTCAGGGAGTCGGTAACCTCGGCGCCCATGTCCTGGATGACCTTGACGTCGATCCCGCTCATGCCCGGCTCGCCGCGGATCGTTTCGATCTCCTTGAGCACGTTGCTGGAAACCTCGACCAGGTTGGCGCTGCGTTCCTTGAAGATGTCCAGGCCTACCGCGGCGCGTCCGTCGAGGCGGCGGCCATAGTCCATGCGTTGGGGTTTGAGCCGCACCTCGGCAATGTCGCCCAGGCGCAGGCCCTGCGGATTCAGCACCAGGTCGCGCAATTGCTGCAGATCGGTCAGCTCGCCGACCGGCTGCAGGCGCAGGCGTTGTCCATCGTCTTCGATCTGCCCGGCGGAAATGGAGAAGTTGACCTTGCGCAGGCGGTCGGCCAGCTCGTTCAGGCTGAGATCGTGGGCGGTCAACCGGCTCGGGTCGATCGCGATCTCCACCTCGTTGGGCGGCGCACCGCTGACCTCCACCCGCGCCACCCCGGCGATGCGCTCGATGCGCCGCTTCATCTCGCGGTCGATCAGGTCGTACGCGCCGGTCAGGTCGACGTCGCCGGCCAGACGCACGCGCAGCACCGCCTCATCGCTGGTGGACCACTTGAACACGTAGTAACGCTGGAAATCGTCCGGCAATTCGTCGCGAATCGCGTCCAGCCGCTCGCGCGCATCGGCGGCGGCGATGGAGATGTCGCGTTCCCAGTCGGAAAACTCGATGAAGATCCCGGCATCATCGGCGCGTGCGCGGCCGCGCATGCGCTTGATGCCGGTCATCGTTGCCAGCGCCTCCTCGGCCGGGCGCAGCACCGTGCGCTCGACCTCCTCGGGCGTGGAGCCCGTATACGGCAGTTGCACGTACAGGAACGGTGCGGACACGTCCGGCAGCGCCTCCAGCGGCAGCCGGAAGGAGGCGATCAGGCCGATCGCCACCAACGACACGAAACACATGATCGTGGTGACGGGGCGCCGGATGCTGAACTCGGAGATGCTGATGCTCATGCCCGCTCCGGTGCGGCATCGCCGCCTTCGTCCAACGCGGCACCGCCGCTTCCGACATCCATGCTGCGGCCGCGCTCCCGGTAGTAGGCATCGCCGCGGCGGTCCACCAAGCCGTACACCACCGGAATTACGAACAGGGTCAGCAGCGTCGACATCAGCAGGCCGCCGATCACGGTGATCGCCATCGGCGAACGCACCTCGGCGCCGTCGCCCATGGCGATCGCCAGCGGCAGGAAGCCGAACAGCGTCGACATCGTGGTCATGACGATCGGGCGCAGGCGGGAGCGTGCGCCTTCGATCATCGCTTCGTGCTTGGCCACGCCGGCCTCGCGCAGCTGGTTGATCTTGTCGATGAGGATGATCGCGTTCTTGGTGACCAGGCCCACCATCAGGATCAGGCCGATGAACACCACCACCGAGATCGAGTTGCCGGTGATCAACAGCGCCAGCACCGCGCCGACCAGCGCCAGCGGAATGGTGAACAGGATGACGAACGGGTGCAGCAGCGATTCGAACTGCGAGGCCATCACCAGGTACACCAGGAAGATCGCCAGGCCAAACGCGAACAGCAGCGAGCGCACCGACTCGGCCAGTTCCTCGCCCTGCCCGCCGATGTGCAGGCCGACGCCGGCGCCAAGCGGATCGGCGCTGACCATCTGCCGCACTTCGGCGATGGCCGTGCCCAGATCGATGCCGCGCAGATTCGCCGAAACCACCGCCACACGCACCTGATCGGCGCGATGGATCTCGCTGGGGCCGGTGGTGGCGGCCACCTCGGCCACTGCGTCCAGCCTTACCGGGCGCGCGCTGCCGGGATTGACGATCAGCTGGCGGATATCCTCCACCGAGGCGCGATCGGACTCCTGCGCACGCACCAGCACGTCGATCTTGCGGTCGCGGAAGCTGTAGCGCGTGGCCACCTCGCCGCGCACCTTCTTCACCACCACGTCGGCGATCTGGCGCGTGGTCAGGCCCAGTGCGCCGGCGCGTTCCTGGTCGAAGCGGATCTGGATCTCGGGGAAACCCTGCTCGACCGTCGACTTCACATCGGCATAGTGCGGATTGCCGCGCAGCATCGCGGTCAGCTTCTGGCCCGCCCCCTGCAACTGCTCCAGATCGTGGCCGCGCAGTTCGATCTCCAGCGGCGTGGAAAAACTGAACAGCTGCGGCCGGCTGAAGTCGACCTGCACGCCCGGTTGCCCGGCCATCGTCGCACGCAGCCGCTCGGTCTGTTCGGCCTCGAAGCGGCGGCTGCCGCCGCCTGCCATCACCACCGTCAGCTTGCCGATGTTCTCGCCGCTCTCGGTCGGATTGGCATCCAGCCGGGTACCGCTGCCGCTGACGCCATAGAGCGATTCAACGCCATCGTCCCGGGAGTGCTTGAGCTGCAATTCGCGCACCAGCCGGTCGGTCTCGCGCAATGGCGTGCCCGGCGGCAGCTTCACCGTCATTTCGAAGCGGTCCTGCGCCAGTTGCGGTATCAAGTCGGTGCCCAGGGTCGGAATGAGCGCAAGAGTCACCGCGAACGCGGCGCCCGCCAGCGCCAGTACCCTGCCCGGCCGCGCCAGCGCCGCTGGCAGCAGTCTCAGATAGCTGCGCTCGGCGCGGGCATACGGCGCCATGGCCAGGTCGCTCAGGCGTCCCATCACCGGCGATACCACGAACACGCAACCGCGCCACAGGCGCACCACGCTCCAGGCCACCGCAAACAGCATGCCGCGCACCACCGCGCCGATTCCACGGCCGGCCAGCGCCACCGGTTTCTGCACGCGCGCATTCGGACGCCATGGCTGGCGCGCCGGCTCTTCGGGGAAAGCCAGCGGTGCGCGGCCTTTCCAGGCCGACAGCATCGGGATCAGGGTCAGCGACACCAGCAGCGACACCGCGATTGCGATGGCCACGGTCAACGCCTGGTCGCGGAACAACTGCCCGGCGATACCTTCGACAAACACCAGCGGCAGGAACACCGCGATGGTGGTCAGCGTGGAAGCGACCACCGCCATGCTGACTTCGCGGGTGCCGGTGATGGCGGCCTCGATGATGCCCAGCCCGCGTTCGCGCGCCTTGGCGATGCTTTCAAGCACCACGATCGAATCGTCCACTACCAGGCCGGTGGCCAGCGCCAGGCCGCCCAGCGACATCACGTTCAGGCTCAGGCCCAACTGATCCATGAAGAAGAACGTGGTGACGATCGATACCGGCAGCGACAGGCCCACCACCAGGGTGCTCCAGCCGTTGCGCAGGAACAGGAAGATCACCAGGATCGCAAGGCTGCCGCCGAGAACCGCATCGGCCTTGACGTCGGCGATCGCGCTGCGGATGAACTTCGACTGGTCGTCGATAACGGTCAACTCGATGTCGGCCGGGAACTGCGCCTTCATCTCTGCCAACCGCTTCTGGATGGCGTCGGCGGTGGCGACAGTGTTGGCATCGCCTTCCTTGTAGACGGCCAGTTCGACGGCTTCCTTGCCGCCCAGGCGGATGATCGCCTCGCGCTCCTTGTAGCCCTGGCGCACGTCGGCCACGTCCTTCAGGCGCACCGGCATGCCGCCGGCAACCGCGCTGGAGGACCCGCCCGAGGCGCTCTGCACCGATGCGGCTGCGGCCATGGCCGCAGCCGAGCCGGTGGAGGCGGCAATGGCCGCCATCTGCCGTGCCGCGGTTTCGGCTTCGTTGTTGCCGCCGCTCTGGGTGGTGACCAGCATCTCGCGGATGGCGGTAATGTCGGCGAACTGGTTGACCGTGCGCACCAGGTAGCGCTGCGAGCCTTGCTCGAGGCGGCCGCCTGACAGGTTGATGTTCTCCTGCTGCAGCCGGTTGACGATGGTGTCGATCGGCAGGTTCAACTGCGCCAGCCGCTGCTGGTCGATGTCGACCTGGATTTCGTCCTCCAGGCCACCGCCGACCTTGACCGCGGCCACGCCAGGCACCGGTTCCAGCTTCTTCTTCAGATCGTCGTCGGCGTAGCGGCGCAGTTCGGTCAACTGGCGGATCGCATCGGCCTCGCTGCTCGAATCCCGGGCAGCCGACAGTACCAGCCGCATGATCGGTTCGGTGGAAGGATTGAACCGCAGCAGCACCGGCGCCTTGGCTTCCAGCGGCAGGCGCAGCGATTCCATCTTGTCGCGCACCTCCAGGCTGGCCTGGTCCATGTCGGTGCCCCAGGCGAATTCCAGCACCACATCGCTCTGTCCGGCGCGCGAAACCGACTTAAGCTTGCGCAGGCCCTTGGCGACGCCGACGGCCTCTTCGACCGGCTCGGTGATCAGCGTTTCGATTTCCGACGGTGCCGCGCCGGTGTATTCGGTGCGCACCGTCAGCGTGGGATAGCTCAGATCGGGCAGCAGGTTGACCTTCAGGTCGCCCAGCGCCAGCGCGCCAAACAGCACCAGGGTCAGGGTGAACATGAAGATGGTGACGCGGCGGCGCACCGCGAATTCGACCAGTCCGCCGCGCGCGCTGTCCTGCCAGTCGCGCGGACCGGACGAGTGTGGATCGCTGGAAGAGCCGCTCATTGCTTGCTGCCTTTGGCCGCCTTCTCAACCGACGCGCTCTTCGCAGCAGCCGTCTCGCGCCCGATGATCTGCACAGTACTGCCTTCGCGCAGCGCCACCTTGCCGGCGGTGACCACCTGGTCCTTCTCCTTCAGGCCGGCACGTATTTCCGTCCATTCGCCTTCGCTGTAGCCCAGTTGCACCGGCACGCGCACGGCCTTGCCGTCGCGCACGACAAACACCGCCGGCTCACCATCGTCGAGCAGCGCCACCCGTGGCACCACCAGCGCATCGGCGCGCTGGTCGTAGTCGATGCGGACGCGGCCGAACATGCCCGGCTGCAGCATGTCATCGCCAGCGAACGCGCACACCACGCGGAACGTGCCGCTGCCGGAATCCACCACCGGGGCGATGCGGTCGACCTTGCCGGCGAAAGTCTTGCCCGGCAGCGCATCGACCTGCAGCAGCACCGGCTGCCCCGCCTTCAGTGTGGACAGCTCGCGCTCGGGCACGTTCAACGTCGCTTCCAGTTGCGAGTTGTCGATGATGCGGAAGATCGGCGTATTGATCTGGACGAAGTTGCCGGTCTTGATCGAACGCGAGGCGACAACGCCCGAGATCGGCGCTTCCACGGTGGTGTAGGAAAGTTCCAGCGACGCCATCCGGTACTGGGCGCGGGCGTTGTCCAGGTCGAACTTGAGCTGGTCGACGTCGCTGGCGCTGACCATCTGCTGGCCGACCAGCTGCTGCGCGCGGCGGTAATTGTTCTCCAGCTTGCTCATCTGCGCCTGGCTCTGGGCCACGGCCAGGCGGGCACGGTCCGGGTCCAGCCGCACCAGCGGCTGCCCGGCGCGGACCTGCTGGCCTTCTTCGACCAGCACCGCCAGGGCGACGCCGGAGGTCTTGGCGACCACCTGCGATTCGCCGCGCGCCTCCAGGGCGGCGGTGCCGGTATAGCTGGCCGCAATCGCGCGGCGGCTGGCGCTCACCGCCTCCACCGGCACGGCATCGGCCTCTTTCGGGGCATCGCCGTTCTTGGCTTGCGCTTCTGCGGCGGGGCCGCCCTTGCAGGCGGTCAGAGCCAACAGGGCGCACAGCAGGGGCACAAAAGCCAGGCGCAAGGGGAAAGGACCGGACGGGAGGTTGGCTGCGGGCATGGGTCGGGACCGTGGGTGTTGTTGTTTAGGTGTTGTATGAAGGTATATCACCTGAACGCGACTTCCATGCGCCGAAGGTCATGGTGACTTGCGTCAAGGGCTGGCATCCCCGGTTGGATGCGAAAAAGGCCGGACCGGTTGCACGAGGCGATCGGACGCATGGCGACAGCGCCACAGACCGCCGATGCGTCGCTGCGCGCCAAGCTGGCGTTGCTCCCGCGCACTCGGTACCTCACTGTCGCGCCAGGATGCCGGCAGGAGCGATCGCTGCGCCCGCTTCGGCCTGTTTCGCACGCTTCGACAGCCTAGCGCCGGCGGCGCGCACGGCGCGACCGTTCGGCGGATGGCGGCTTTGCCGGGGCGCACGCTATACTTGCGCCAGCCAAGCGCTGCGGTTGGACGTGGCGCGCGCAATTTGAGAGTCCCGGATTACGACATGATGCGACCGCTGCCGCTCGCCGCCTGCCTTGCCTTGGCCGCTGCCCTGCCGATGGCTGCCCTCACCGCCCAAGATGCCCCCGCCACTGCCGGACCAGCGCCTGCGGAAACCGCGCCCGCCGCGACCTCCGCCGCCATGCCGGTGACCGGCAGTGCCGAAAACGGCAAGCAGCTGACCTACACCTGCCAGGGCTGCCACGGCATCACCGGTTACAAGAACGCCTACCCCAGCTTCCATGTTCCGCGCATCGGCGGCCAGTCGACCGAGTACCTGACCAACGCGCTGACCGAGTACAAGAACGGCAACCGCAAGCATCCGACCATGCAGGCGCAGTCCCAGAGCTTCTCCGAGCAGGACATCGCCGACATCGCCGCATTCCTTTCCACCGTCAAGTAATCCGCCCATGCCCAACGCCAAGTACGCCCAGCGTCTAGCCATCGTCCTGCTCGCCGCTTTCGCCCTGGTGGCATGTTCCGGTGCGGAGCACAGCGCTGAAGGCGCCGAAGCCAAATCCAGTTCCGCCGGCCTGCCGACTGGCCGCATCGCGGTCGGCGAACAGCTGGCCTCCGCCAAGGGCAAGGCCACCGGCCAGAGCTGCGTGGACTGCCACGGCGCCGATGGCAATGCGCCCATCGATGACAGCTATCCCAAACTCGGCGGTCAGTACGCCGACTACCTGGCCTACGCACTGCAGGCCTACCGCGCCGGCAATCGCCAGCACGCGCTGATGACCCCGCAGGCCGCCAGCCTGACCGATCAGGAAATCGCCGACGTCTCCGCTTATTTCGGTTCGCGTCCGTCGCAACTGCGCGACCTGCACAAGGTCCACTAACACCGCGCCAGTGGCAGGCGGTCAAGGAACGGAGCCTTCGGGCTCCGTTTTCGTTTGCGGCGGCGCGATGCGCGGCACGCCGACGATTGAGCAGCCCACAAGAACAGCCGCCCGCAGATAGGAAGCGAATACCCGCGGACCGGATCGACAGGGCTGTTTTTGGCCCGGCTGTTTTCGGGCTGCGCCGCGAACGGCTCTGGCGCGAATTGCTCCAGGCGCATCCGCGTCAGCTGTCGGTTGGAATCGGTGTGCGCTTGACCGGAATCTCCGGCGGCGGCCGCGCCTGCGCCGGCTGCTCATTGAGGTTGGGGTCGAACAGTCCGCAGCCGCCGCCCAGTTGCAGCACCGACACCACGCAACGGATCTTCTTGTTGGTGCCCGGTATCGGAATCACCGTTTCGCGGATGTTCTTGCGCACCCATTCGGCCAGCAGCGATTCGTTCGGCGCCCAGTACTTGTCGAACGTGGTGGGCTCGTAGTCGTACGGCGGGCGCTGCAGCCAGGTGCCGGCCTGCTCGATCCGCTCGCGTGTCCACACATCGTTGCCGCCGCCTGGCCCGCCGCGGTCGGCGGTTTCCGCGCCGGCGTCCTCACCAGGCAGGCGTACGCTGCCGTCGGCATTGAAAAGACCCGGCGTGGTACCGGCGCTGGCGCCGGAGTCGCCGGGGGTGTTGCGCGTGGAGGCGCCCCAATCGTCGGCCCGCGCCGGCGCGGCCCAGCCTCCAGGGCGGTCGGCGGCGGCAGGGCCGGCCGCGCTGGCGCCGGGCTGTACGCCGCGTGCGGGTTCTCCGCGGCGGCTGGAAGGTGTGCCGGCGCTGGCGGCGGATTCGCTGCTGCTGCGCTGGGTGGACGTACTGGCGGCGTCGCTGGCATCGGCGGCGGCGCCTGCTGCCGATGGCCGCGAAGAACTTGGCGCGGCGATTTCCCGTTGCCTTACGCTGGCTTCGGACGTGCGCAGTTCCACGGTGGCCGGAGCGCTGTCCGGCACCGGCATCGGGCGCAGCGCAGGAACGTCGACCGGGGCGGCAATCTCGCGCTGCCGGATCTGCTGGGCCGGCAACTGCACCTGTGGCATGTCGATGGGGCGTTGCGGAATATCCCGGCGCACCGTCGGGGTTTCGGCAATGGCGATTTCGCGCACCGGCACCTGGATGTCGCTGGGGCGCACCTGCGGCGGAGCGATCTCGGTCGGCGGAACCGGTGGCGGCAATACGAATTCGCGCGTCGGTACCGGTGTCTCGGTCACCTGCAACGGCTGTTGCGATGCCGGCACGCTTGGCTCGGGGATGTCCCGGGTCGGCAACGGCGGCACTGCGGGAGGTTGCGGCGGCGCGGGTTCGGCGCTGGCGGCAGCCTGCGGTGCCGGCCGCTGCTGCGCCGCGCCCGCCGCCGCGGATGCGGAGGCCGCCGGCGCAGGGGATTGCTGTGCAGCAGGCGCGCCGCCGCCCTCTTCTTCCGGCGTGCCCTGGCCGATGAACTCGATCCTCACCCGGCTGCCTTCGCTGCTGGTCGAAGGCGGCGGCAGCCTCACCACCGCCACCAGCACCAGCAACGCCACGAACAGCAGATGCATCAACACGCTGATGGCACTGGCGGCCCAGCGGATGCCGCGCTCCTCCCGCGGCGGCGGATCCCAGGTCTGGTAGAACAACGCGCGCACCGCCTGCAACCGGTTCAGCGCTGGCGCGATTGGCCCCGGCGCAGGTGCCGCCCTACCGGCGAATGCGGCGACTACCGATTCGGCCTTTTCCCGACTGATGGTGCCCAGACGCGCAGGCAGGCCACGCATCCACAGGCCCCAGCCGTACGGCAGGCCGGTATGCCTTTCCAGCATCGGCGCCGGCCGGCGCGGCAGCAAGGCGGCAATAAGGTCGGCGGCTGTCGTCACCGGCGGCCAGGATTCGTCAGCGCATGCGCAACAGACCGCACTTGGCCTGTTGACGTGCGGGACAGGGGGAGCGCGCACCGAACCGGCGTCTCGCCGGCTGCGCCAGGCAACGGCGCCTGAGCGCTATCGGGAAGCGAAGCGACCGGTTGCGCATCGGCCGGCAATCCGGGTCAGGCCGCGTTGTCGCGGGGAATGTACGGCGCGGCACCGGTGTCGTGATCGGTGGCGTCGCGCACTGCGGTGACGCCGGGCACGCGCGCCATCAGCGTTTTCTCGATGCCCTGCTTCAGGGTCACGTCGGCCATCCCGCAGCCGTGGCAACCGCCGCCGAAACGCAGGAACACGGCGCCCTCGGCGGTGACCTGCTCAACCGCCACGCGGCCCTTGTGCTGGGCCAGCTGCGGATTGATCTCGTTCTCGACCACCCAGCGCACGCGCTCGATCAGCGAGGCGGATTCGGCCGGCGCTTCGCCCTTGATCTTCGGCGCCTTGATGGTCAGCTGCGCGCCGGCGCCCTGGGCGACGTAGTCGATCTCGGCGCCATCGAGCCACTGCACGCTGCCCGCGTCCACATACAGGGTGAAACCCTCGCAATCCACCGCCCATTCGTCGCCGGCCAGATCGCCGGGTTCGGCGAACTCCAGCCGCGCATCGGCACGGGCGGTGCCCGGGTCCACCGCGCTCAGGCGCACACCGAGCCCCGGCAGGGACTCGCGTTCGATCAGTTTGCGGAAGTGGGTCTGGGCGCTGTCGGAAATCTGGATCATGGGGAGTATTCTAGCCGTCTCATCGTTAGCCGCTCATTCAAGCCTGCCACAATGTTGCGGCCGGCGTTCAGGCGGGCACCACGCAGGAGAAAACAATGTCCGATCTGATCCCCCTCGCCCAGGCCCACTGCCTGCCCCTGCGCGGCAGCGAACACAGGCTGGGACAGGCCCGCATCGCCGAACTGCTGCCCGATATTCCCGGCTGGGAGCTGGTCGAGGAAGGCCATGCGCTGTGCAAGACCTTCCAATTCAAGAACTACTACGAAACGATGGCATTCGTGAATGCGCTGGCCTTCATCTCCCACCGCGAGGATCATCATCCGGATCTGGGCGTACATTACAACCGCGCCGTGGTCCGCTACTCCACCCATGATGTCGGCGGCCTGAGCGAGAATGACTTCATCTGCGCGGCCAAGGCCGATGCGTTGCTGGGAGAAGCCTGATGGACGTCCGTACCCGCCGCCGGCCGCCGGCCCTGCCCCTGTCCCTCGCCCTGGCCGTTGCGCTGGCGCTGTCGGCCTGCGGAAACAACGAGGCGCCCGAGGCGCCGGCGATCCCGCCGACGGAGCTGGCCGCCATCGAAACGCCGCCGCCCGCCTATCCGCCGGAAGCCGAGTGCGACAGCGAAGGCGGCACCACGGTGCTGCGGGTGACCATCGAGCGCGATGGCGAGCCTGCGCAGGTGAACCAGGTGCAGAGCAGCGGCAACGACGCCCTCGACCGGGCCGCGCTGGAAGCCGTGCGCGGCTGGAAATTCCGGGCCGCAACGCGCAATGGAAATCCGGTCAGCCATACCATCACCGTACCGGTGACCTTCCCGCCGGTGCTGGAAAAGCCGACCCGCTGCTTCGCACCGGATGCGCAGCGCTGACGGCGCCACGCCCGATCGGTAGCCGCGCTTTCTACCCCAGCCGGTCAAGCGCGTCGGCAAGCTCATCGGCCAGCGGCGCGTTCAGCACATAAGGCGTGTTGCCGCCATCCAGCGCGAACTGCAGCGATGCCGCATGCAGGAACAGCCGCTTCAGCCCGGCCTGTTCGCGCAGCCGCTTGTTGACCGCTTCATCGCCGTACTTGTCGTCGCCGGCCACCGGATGGCCGATATGCTGGGCGTGCACGCGAATCTGGTGGGTGCGGCCGGTTTCGATGCGCACCTCGCAGTAGGAATGCCCGCCGCGCCGTTCCAACACCTTGAAGTGGCTCAGCGACGGCTTACCGCCCGGGTTGACCTGCACATGGCGTTCGCCGCCCTGGCGCAGGCCGACGTGCAGCGGCGCATCCACCGTCATCACCCCGTCGGGCATGCGCCCGATCAACAGCGCCAGATAGCGCTTCTGGATGCCGCTGCCGCCGTCCTCGCGCATCAGCGCCTGCAGTTCGGTCAGCGCCGAGCGCTTCTTGGCCATGACCAGCAGGCCGGAGGTGTCGCGGTCCAGCCGGTGCACCAGTTCCAGCGACAGGTTGGGCCGCAGCGCGCGCATGGTCTCGATGGCGCCGTGGCTGATGCCGCTGCCGCCGTGGCTGGCGACGCCCGACGGCTTGTTCAGCACCAGCAGGCGCGCGTCCTCGAACACGATGGCCTGTTCCATCCGTTGCAGGAACGCGGCCGGCGGCGGCGCCTGTTCTCCGGGCTCTGTGAGACTGACCGGCGGAATCCGCACCTCATCGCCGCCTTCCAGCTTGCGCTCGGCCTTGGCGCGGCCACCGTTGACCCGCACCTGGCCGCTGCGCACCAGTTTGTAGACCAGACTGCGCGGCGCGCCTTTCAGCTGGCCCAGCAGGAAATTGTCCAGCCGCTGGCCGCCGCGGTCGGCCGGCACGGTGACCATGCGCACCGCGGTTTTGGCGGCAGAAGACTTCGGGGCGGGGGGCTGAGCGGTCATCCGTCTTTTTCTGTTACACTCGGCGGGCGAGATAAGGGTTTGATTTCGCAGGAAGTTAGGCAGTTCGTTCAATGCCGCGGGCCAGAAGCCCAGCTTTCCGCGATACCGGTCTAGTGCGCGGCCACCGCCCCAGGGGCGGCCATGTTAGCGGCTTACCGGCGGACCCGGATACCGCCCGATGCGTCAGACATCGGAGCTGAACATGCCCCGCGCGGCGCAACCCCCTGGGGAAGCTGCCGCCGGCCCGTAACAAACCCATTCAGAAAAAGCGCTCCCGCGGTTTGCCGTGGTGTTGAAGCGCTGGATACCCAACCCGCCCCGCTGCGCCTGCGCGAGGGGCGGAAAAGCCTCTCACGAGGAGCAGGTTCCAGAGGCGAAATGCCACGGCGTTCCGCGCGGTAGTAGCGCGCGAGGAACGCACCATGAAACGCATGTTGATCAACGCGACGCAGGAAGAAGAACTGCGCGTCGCCATCGTCGACGGACAGACCCTGTACGACATCGATATCGAACAGCCGTCGAAAGAACAGAAGAAATCCAATATCTACAAGGGCCGCATCACCCGGCTCGAGCCCTCGCTGGAAGCGGCTTTCGTCGAATACGGCGCCGAGCGCCACGGCTTCCTGCCGCTGAAGGAAATCTCCCGCGACTACTTCCAGGCCGGGGTCGACCACAACAAGGCCGGCCTGCGCGAACTGTTGCGCGAAGGCCAGGAAGTGGTGGTCCAGGTCGACAAGGACGAGCGCGGCAACAAGGGCGCCGCCCTGACCACGTTCATCTCGCTGGCCGGCCGCTACATGGTGCTGATGCCCAACTCGCCCACCGCCGGCGGCGTCTCGCGTCGCATCGAGGGCGAAGACCGTGCCGAGCTCAAGAAGGCGATGGATGCGCTGACCATTCCCGACGACATGGGCGTGATCATCCGTACCGCAGGCGTCGGCCGCGATGCCGAAGAGCTGCAATGGGATCTGGACTACCTGCTGCAGGTCTGGAAGGCCATTGCCGAGGCCGCGCTGACCAAGCCGGCGCCGTTCCTGATCTACCAGGAGTCGCGCCTGATCGTGCGCGCCCTGCGCGACTACCTGCGCAACGACGTCGGCGAGATCCTGGTCGACACCGACGAGCTCTATGCCACCGCGCAGGAATTCATGCAGCAGGTGATGCCGCACAACCTGCGCAAGCTCAAGCACTACAAGGACGACATCCCGCTGTTCAACCGCTTCCAGATCGAGTCGCAGATCGAAGGCGCGTACGAGCGCAATGTCCGCCTGCCATCCGGCGGCTCCATCGTGGTCGACCAGACCGAAGCGCTGACCGCCATCGACGTCAACTCGGCGCGCGCCACCAAGGGCGGCGACATCGAGGAAACCGCGTTCCACACCAACCTGGAAGCGGCCGACGAAGTGGCCCGCCAGCTGCGCCTGCGCGACCTCGGCGGCCTGGTGGTGATCGACTTCATCGACATGTCGTCCAACAAGCATCAGCGCGAAGTCGAAAACCGCCTGCAGAACGCGTTGAAGTACGACCGCGCGCGCGTGCAGCTGGGCCGCATCTCGCGCTTCGGCCTGATGGAAATGAGCCGCCAGCGCCTGCGCCCCAGCCTGGGCGAATCCAGCCAGATCGTCTGCCCGCGCTGCGACGGCCACGGCCGCATGCGCAGCGTGGAGTCGCTGTCGCTGTCGATCATCCGCGTGGCCGAAGAGCACGCGATGAAGGACAACACCGGGCAGGTGCTGATCCAGGCGCCGGTGGAAATCGCCAACTTCCTGCTCAACGAGAAGCGCAGCGCGCTGCGCGAGATCGAAAAACGCCATGACGCGCCTATCGTCATCGTCGCCGACGAGCAACTGCACACTCCGCATTACGAAGTCACCCGCATCCGCGAGAACGAACTCGGCGAGGAAACCAGCAAGCCCAGCTACCAGCGCGGCACCCCGCGCAAGCTGCCGGTGCATGCGCTGACCAAGGCGCAGCTGAACATTCCGCCGGCACCTGCCGTCACCCACGTCAAGCACGCCGCACCGGCGCCGTTGCGCGAGGAACGCGAACAGCCGGTCGCCGCCCCCGTTCCGGTGGCCGCTCCGGTCGCCGCCGCACCCGCTGCAACCGGCGGCGTCGTCGGCTGGTTCAAGCGCCTGCTGGGCGGTGGCGAAACGCCGGCACCGGCGCCAGTGCACCCGTCGCGTGCGCAGGATGGACAGCGCGGACGCACCGAGCGCAACGAACGCGGCAATCGCCGCGACAACCGCGATGGCCGCGGCCAGCAGGGAGCAGGCCGTGGCGGCAGCGCCCAGCGTCGCGACGAACGCGGCAACCGGCCGCAAGGCGCCCCGGCCGCCGCCGGCCAGCCGCAGCAGAAACAACGCGGCGAACAGGCCCCTGCGCAGCAGAAGCAGGCCAAGGCGCAGAATCAGCCGCAGAAGCAGCCCAAGCAGCAGAACCTCGCCGGCGGCACGGCCCAGGCAGGCAACCGGCCACCGCGCCAAGCCGACGCGCCGCGGCCGGCAACGCCCAAGCCTGAAGCCGCCGCCGTCGACGAGACGGCCGCCGCCGCTGCGGCCGCAACTGCTGCTGCCGTAACGGTAGCCGCGAGCGCCAGCGAAACTCCAACCGCGCCGCCGGCGACAGCCGTGGCCGCCGCAGCATCGGCCGAAACGGAAGGAGCTACCGCCGCTACCGCCGCGACAGACGCTGCCGGCGCTGCGGCTTCCGCGCCTGTCGACGCCGCCAGCAACGACAGCAATGAAACCGGCGAAGGGACTGGCCGTCGTCGGCGTGGCCGGCGCGGTGGCCGCCGCCGCCGCCGCGGCAACAGCGATGCTGCCGCCGGCGAAAACGAGGCCATCGACGATCTGTCCGGCGAAGGTGGCGATGGCGAGGAGGCGGCGTTCAGCCGTTCGCAGCCGGAGTTCGATTTCGACGACGTGCCCGCGGACAGCAAGCCTGCTCCGCGCGCGGTTGCGCCAGTGCAGCCTGCCGCCGCCGCCGAACCGGTTGCGGTCAACGATGCGCCCGCGCCGCAAGCGCCCGTGGCCAGCCGGTCCGAACCGGCCATCCCACCCGCTGCGGAAGTCGCCGGCCCTGCTCCTGCCGAGCCAACCCACGCCGAAGAAGCCGCGGCAACGGCGTCCGATTCCGATCGAAGCCCAGCCGAAACGGTGACCAGCGCGGTGGCGGCCGAAGCAGCCGCCCTCGCCCGGCCCGCCCAGGCCGAGCCAGCCCAAACCCAGCCCGCTCAAGCCGAGGTCGCGGCCATCGTGCAACACGAGGCCGAAGCGGTCGCCAGCCGGATGGAAGCCGTAAAGCAGGACGCCATCGAACAGGCCGCCCTGCAAATACCTGCGGTCGAAGCGACGGACAGCGATGCGCTGGCCAAGGCGGCAGCCGATGCCAAGGCGACCGTGCAAGCGGAACTCTCAGCCTCGCCGGCGCCCGCCGCCGCGGCTGAGGCCGGGAAAGAACAAGCGCCGCCGGCTGTCGCCGTAGCGCCCATCCCGGCACCTGCGCCGCTCACGACGCCGGAGCCGCCGCGCGGCAGCACCGGCTCATTGTTCTTTGTTGCCGACGAGAACACGCCGGCCTCGGTCAGGCGCAGCCTGTTCGATCCTGTGCCGGCCCCGCAATCTGCCGAACCCGCCAAGGTCGCCGATGCGGCCCACAACGACGACGAAAAGCCGTCCGAACCCGGTGAGCAAGGCAACGAGGAACGCAGCGCATAACCGCATGCGACGGGCCGCCGCAGCGCCGCCCGCGCAATCCGGACCAGCCGGCCGCGCAAGCGGCCGGCTTTTTTTATGGTTCTTCCTTCCAACAGAAATCTACCGATACACCGCCAAGCGCGACGGTTACCTTCTCCCTCCGGGAGAAGAGCCTGCGTACGTGATGCGGGGCGGCCCGAACAGTCGGATCAGGGTACGGCGAAGAATCACACGCTCAGGGCCGGTCATTTCGCCGCATCTTCCGGCAAAGCCCGGCTCCGCTTCGGAGATCAGATGGCCCGCGACGGATCCAGCAGACCGTACTGCGCGGCCAGCCGCGCCAGCGCGATGTTGTCCTGCACGCCGGTCTTCTCGAACAAGCGCGTCTTGTGCGTGTTCACCGTCTTCGCGCTCAGGCTCAGGCGCTTGGCGATATCTTCCTGCCGCAATCCCTGGGTCAGCAGCATCGCCACTTCCAGTTCGCGTGGCGACAATGCATCGAACGGCGACGCCTCGCCGCCGACATTCAGCAACGCGAGGTTCTGCGCGATGCTGGTTCCCAGATAACGCTTGCCGCGCGAAACGTCGCGTACCGCGCGAATCAGTTCGGTGGCATCGCCGCCCTTGCCGATATAACCGGACGCGCCGGCTTCCAGCAGCCGCTTCGGCAACGGTCCATCCTCCAGCACCGACACGATGATCACCCGCGTCTTCTGCTCCCCGCGCACGATGCGCTCGGTGACTTCCAGGCCGCTGTAGCCGGGAAGATGCAGATCGCACAACACCACATCCGGGTTGAGCTGGCGGATCAGCGGCAGCGCCTCTTCGCCGCTTTCGCTCTCGCCCACCACTTCGATATCGACCTCATTGGCAAGAATCATCTTCATGCCGGTTCGCACCAGCGCATGATCGTCAATCAGGAATACGCGAATCGTCATCCTTACGCTCCTTGTCGGCCTTGCCCCGCCCAAGACTGTTGCATCGGTTTCCTCCCGTTTTTCATTCTATTCGCGCCGCGCCGCCGGCGCGCGGCCTTCGGCTTATGGCATGGGCACCGCGGCGGCGGCCTGTGCAATACTCGTCACATTATCAGGAGAATCAATATCATGCGCCTGTTCCGTATTTTCGGTGCCCTGCCCTGGCTGCTGGCGTTGTCGGCTGCCCCCGCGCTGGCCGACAACCCGGCGGCCGGTTCCTGGCAACAACAGGTCGCCGCCGTCAGCGCCGGCCGCGACTCGTTGTCGCGCGGCCATGCCATTACGGCGCGGCTGGATGCGCTGGGCATCCAATGGCGCCGGGAAGCGTTCGAACGCGACGGCAAGCGCGGCAGCAATCTGCTGGCCGATCTTGGCGGCCCGGCCGGCGCGCCGTTGCTGCTGATCGGCGCCCACTACGACAAGGTCGAAATCGGGCACGGCGCCACCGACAACGCCTCTGGCGTCGCTGCGGTGCTGGAACTTGCGGCGGCCCTGAAGGCGCGCCCGCTGACGGCGCATCGCGTGCAGGTCGCTTTCTGGGATCTGGAAGAGCACGGCCTGCTGGGTTCGCACGCCTGGGTGGAAACGCCCGATCGCGAGCGTCCGGCGCTGTACGTCAATTTCGACGTGTTCGGCTGGGGAGACACGTTGTGGATGATGTCGCCCAACGCCGACACTCCGCTGATCCGCTCGTTGCGCGAAGCGGCCAGCGCGCAGCAACTCGGCTTCGCGCCGGGCGAACGCTACCCGCCCACCGATCATCTGGCGTTCCTGAATTCCGGTTGGCCGGCGGTGTCCTTTTCGCTGGTGGGCGGCGACGAAATCGACGCCATCCTGGCGGTTTTCGGCGGGCAGAATCCGCCGGTCGCGCCCAAGGTCATGCAGGTGATCCACAGCGCGCGCGACACCATCGCCGAAATCGACGCCGTCCATATCGGCAAGGCTCTGACGGTAGTGGAACGCGGCCTGCGCGACTGGGACAGCGCAAACCGGTAGGCATGCCGGCAGCGTGACGACTCGCTGAATGCGAAATCGGGGCGTCGCCTTCTTTGCATCGGTATCACAGACGGTTTCGTAGCCTGAGTCGGGCCCATCGTTCGTCCCCCCCAACATGATGACCTTCGACCTGCCGTACGCGCCCGACTCCCACGACGCCTTTTTGCTGTCCATCAACGAGTCTCCGCCATTGCGCTTTCCGAGCCGCGGCGCGGCGCTGACGTACGCCATCCGCCTGGCCAACCAGCGGATAGCTCAAGGTTTGGACTACGCCATCAATGTCGAAGGCGGCGACGGCAAGTGGCGCGTATTCCAGGGCGTAGGCCATCTGCTGGTCGCCTGAACGGTAACGCGCCATCCTGTCGGATTATTCCTACCCGCCAGCGCGGCAAGCCCCGACTGCCAAAGTGCTGCCGCGCAGGCAAGCTATTCCTGTCCCCGGAAGCACGCCCTGCACAGGCAATGGATGCCGCTCTGCAAAGGACCAAGGGCACCGCCTTGAGCAAGCGGGCCGCTGGAACCGGGGACATCTCCCCTTTCAAAGACCCGGAGCGGATAGGTTCTCCGGGTCTTTTTCTTTGCGCGGGCGCTTCCGGTCCGGCGCCGCTGCAGGCCGCTGGCGCCGGCAGACCTGCCGCCACCACCGGCCTTTTCACAGTGTCTTGAACCGTCTGCGGCGACAGTAGCGGCAACCCACCGCAGGAAACTCCACAATGGCACGCGACCGTAAAGATCCGCCCGGCCCCGACGAGAACCGGCAATGCTGGGAGACGCCGCTGCACGAGCGCATGCGGCTCAATCACGAAGATTACAACCAGGACCAGGCGTTGCTGGAGACCTTTCCGGCCAGTGATCCGGTGTCGCCGTTCGTCCCGGCCAGAGCCCCCTGATCCGACCGCTGCGTTCGCCTTCCCGCCCAGGTTGAAACAACCGCAAACTTCCACGAACCGGTTCCGAACCGGGACATGCGGTTACGGGTTGCGGTGAATCGCGACATCCCACCGCGCCTGTTTGGGCGATTGACGACACCTCCTGTCCGGACAGGCAGTTCGCGAAAGATGGCGCCTCGGCCGCATTGCCGCAACCGGTTGCGGCCGCGGCAAAGACGACAATGTCCGAAAACGGCGAGTCCGGCATGCAGCGGCATGGCAAGCTGCGCATCCCTTCGCCGCCCGAGCCTGCCATGGCCTTCCAACCCGAGCTTACCCAGCAGTTCCGTCAACTCCATACCCACGGCCTGCTGCGGCTGGCCAACGCCTGGGATGCCGGCAGCGCCCGCCTGATCGAAAGCCTGGGCGCGCCTGCCATCGCCACCACCAGCGCCGGATTGGCCTGGTCGCAAGGTTATGCCGACGGCGACCACCTGCCCGTCGCCAACCTGCTGGGCACGGTCGCCGCCATCCGCCGCGTCATTGACGTACCGCTGAGCATCGATATCGAAAGCGGCTATTCCGACGACCCGCAGGCCGTCGCCGCGCTGGTGCTGCAACTGGCCGAAGCGGGCGTATCGGGCATCAACCTGGAAGACGGCGCCACTGCGCCGGAATCGCTATGCACCAAGATTGAGCACATCCGCCACGCCTGCGCGGCCGCCGGCGCCGATATCTTCATCAATGCGCGCACCGATGTTTATCTGCGGCAACTGGCGCCCGCCAGCGAACAGGTCGCCGCAACGCAGGCACGCGGCAACCGTTACCGCGATGCTGGCGCTGATGGCCTGTTCGTGCCGGGATTGACGGACAGCGCGTCCATCGGCGCCATCGCCGCGGAGGTCGCCTTGCCGTTGAACGTGATGCTGCGCCCTGACTTGCCGGCAGTTGCGGAACTGGCCGCACTGGGCGTGCGGCGGCTGAGCGCAGGTTCGAGCCTGGCCGAATCGGTCTTCGACCGCCTGCAGGCCGGTGCGCTGGATTTCCTGGAGTCTTCCGATCATGCAGGTGAAGATCGCCCGCCCCTGAGCTACCCGCAGATCAACCGGCTGTTCGCTGCGTGAGCCACGCCATGGACGGCCGTTCGGGTTTGTCGCGATGGGATTAACATCCCGCCCACGTAGAGATAACCCGCCTTAGACAAAACTGAAGCATCCATCCATAAGCGTATTGGAGGTAGCAATGGGATCGGTTTCTCGTGCAACCACGGCCACAGCCAGCGCCCCGGAGTGCGAATGCATCGATATCCGCGCCGAGCTGTCGTATTGGCGGCAGCATATGGAATCTCAGGACTGGCACGACCGGTCGGCGAATTTCGACGACTGTCGCGCCACCATCAAGTTTGCCTACGACGCCTACCTGAAGTGGCACCGGGAACCGCTGCATCTGCTCGGCCCCACCCTGCGGCAGGCCTACGAACAGAAAATCAGCTATCGCGACCGTTTGGATTGGTTCGCAGCCGAGCAAATCATCCACGATGTATGGGACCGGATCCGGACTGCCGGCGCCTGTTGCGATGGCGAGGCCCGTTCCGGCGCACCCGCCCGGCCGATGCCGGCACTGGCCGCGACCATCAACTGAAGCCGTCGTTTTCGAGAGACGACAAGAAGGCGGGCCAACAGGCCCGCCTTTTTCATGGCCGGCACCTGGGTCGCCATCCTCCGGCCGCGCCACCGCCTGCCGCGGCGATGCCGCCGCTCGGCACCGTTGCGCCGTCCGCCTCCAGCCGATGATTCCTTCCCGGTAAAGCAGCCTCTGGCGGGCATCGCAGGCCCGCAACCGACGCCGTGGTCGTGACAACGATATCTATCTGCCGCGGCCCTCCCAACGGACAAAATTCGAGATATCGTTACCAGGTGGCGCCCGAAAGGCCGGCACAAAAAACCGAAATCCACAAAATCTGGGTCCTGGGAGGGAACAGTAATGTCGAAGTATTCGCTCTGTGCTGCAGGGTGCGTCGCGTCGTGCCTGTCGCTAGGTTTTTCCCGTTCCGCATTGGCATTGGGGGTGGCCTTGGCTCTGGCCGCCGGCACGGCGCACGCCCAACAGGCAACGCCGGAAGACATCGGCGAGACCGTCGAGCTGGAGACCGTACAGGTCACAGGCGTGCGCGGCAGCGTGATGCGCGCGCAGGAAATCAAACAGGACGCCGCACAGATCTTGGATTCGGTCACCGCCCAGGACATCGGCGCGCTACCCGACCGCAGCGTCACCGAAACCCTCAAGCGCATATCCGGCGTAACCATCACCGGCTTCCTGGCGCGCGACGATACCGATCACTTTTCCGCCGAGGGCAGCGGCGTGATGATCCGCGGCCTGACCTTCGTGCGCGGCGAGCTCAACGGGCGCGACGTGTTCAGCGCCAACGGCGGCCGCGGCCTGAGCTTCGAGGAAGTCCCCGCCGAGCTGATGGCCGGCGTGGACGTGTACAAGAATCCGTCGGCCGAAATCATCGAGGGCGGGCTGGGCGGCACGGTCAACCTGCGCACGCGCATGCCCTTCGACGAAGCCGGCCGCAAGATCGCCGGCAGCGTCGATTACAACTACGGCGACCATGCCAGGAAGGGCAAGCCTTCGGCCTCGTTCCTGTTCAGCGACCGCTGGCAGACCGGTGTCGGCGAGATCGGTTTCCTGGCCAACGTTTCCTATTCCGAACTGGCCACCCGCTCGGACGGCATCCAGGTGCAGCCGTTCATGCGCCGCGGCCTCCAGCCCGAACCCTGGACGCCGGATTCCTCCGGTGAGGAGAAAATCGACATGCTGCTGGGCGATACGGGCCTGGATGCGGTGTTCGTCCCCGGCGGCGCCAACTGGCGGCAGACCGATTTCGACCGCAAGCGGCAGGGTCTGGCATTCGCGTTGCAATGGCGCCCCAACGACGACACCGAGGTCTATACCCAGTTCCTGACCTCCAGGTACAAGATGGCCTGGCGCGAGCACTTCATGGAATTCGGTGGCGCCAGCGAGGCCGACAACGCCGACGGCAAGACCAATACCGTATTGCCGGCGCCGGGCACCCGTTTCGTCTACGACGCCAACGGCAGGTTCGTGAGCGGCTCCCTGCGCGCGGGCCACTATCCGTGGCACGACATCTACGTGAACAGCGACTTCGGCATCCAGTTCATCTCAGGCCACCGCTACAACGTGTCGAACAGCGATACCACCGACTGGTCGGCCGGTTTCCGCCACTTCATCACCGACAAGCTGGTCGTGCGCGGCGACTTCCAGTACGTGACCTCGAAGAACGACAACATGGACTTCTCCGTGCACGCCTCGACCCTGCTGGAAGGCGTGCACCTGGACCTGAGCGGCAAGTATCCGTCGCTGACCGTCGACGAGCAGTTCGCCACGGAGAAGAGCAATTACTTCTGGCGCTCGGCGATGGACCACATCGCCGACAACGAGGGCAACGAGCGGGCCGGGCGCGTCGACTTCGAGTACACCTTCGACAACGGCGACTGGCTGCGCTTCGTGCGCTTCGGCGCGCGCCTGGCCGATCGCAGCTACACCAGCATGTCCACGCGCTGGAACTGGCGACCGGTCAGCGATTCGTGGCGCGCGATCAACAATCCCGAACGCGGCAACGTCGCCTGGCTCGATCAATACTTCCCGGGGGATTCGGAGCTGTATTCGCTGGGCGACTTCTTCCGCGGCGACATCAACGTACCGACCCGGTTGTGGTTTCCGACCGCGCGGATGGTCAACATCGACTATGCCGCAGGCACCCTCAGCCCCCTCGCCAACGAGGTCGAACCGGGCACGGGCTGGTCGCCGATCGCCTACGCCCCCGAGAACATCAACCGCCAGAACGAACGCACCCAGGCGGCGTACGGCATCGTGTACTTCGAGAACAACCAGGCGCTGGGCGTGCCGGTGGACGGCAACGTCGGCGTGCGCGTAGTCAAGACCAGCGTGAGAACCTCCGGCGGCGGGCAGATGCCCGATCTGTCGACCTGGGGCGAAAACGTCAGCGACGAGGTCAAGGCCAAGTTCGCCGGCCAGTTCTTCAGCACCGATACCGCCAGTTCCTACACCGACGTGCTGCCCAGCCTGAACCTGCGTTTCCGCTTCGGCGAAGGCCTGCAGTGGCGCGTGGCGGCGTCCAAGGCGATCGCGCGGCCGGAATTCCGGCTGATGCAGGCCTGGCTGCCGCTGAGCGTGGACGTTTCATCGGCGTGCACCAGCGCCATCGAGCTGGGCACCCGCACCGAACCCTGCGGCTTGGAGGACCTGACCGACTTCGAAGGATCGGCCGGCAACCCGGCACTGAAGCCGATGCGCGCCACCCAGTACGACACCGCGCTGGAGTGGTACTTCGGCCCGGCCAACATGCTGTATACGACGCTGTTCTACAAGGACGTGAAGGACTACTTCGCCACCACGGTGGGCTACGAGACCTGGGGCGGCGACGAGTATGCGATCACGCGCACCAACAACCTGGACGAGGGCAGGATCCGCGGCTTCGAGGTCGGCTATTCGCAGTTCTTCGACTTCCTGCCGGGCTGGCTCAGCGGCTTCGGCGTCCAGGCCAACTACACCTACGTGGACAGCACCGGCGGCACCAACGCGGTCGTCGACCCGTACGAGACCGATGTCCGTGCCGCTCCCGTCGAACTGCCGCTGGAGGGCCTGTCCAAGCGCTCCTACAACCTGGTCGGCATCTACGAAAAGGACAAAGTCTCGTTCCGCCTGGCCTACAACTGGCGCTCGCGCTACCTGCTGACCTCCAGCGATGTGATCACCCGGCTGCCGACCTGGAACGAGGATTTCGGACAACTGGATGGCTCGTTCTTCTACAACCTCACCAACAACATCCAGATCGGCCTGCAGGTGAACAACATCACCAACACGGTCACCAAGCTGACGACCGGGCCGCGCCTGTACCCGACCGACGGCTATCTGGATACCACGGTATACAACCGCGCCTGGTTCATGAACGACCGTCGCTACTCGGCGGTGCTGCGCGCCAGTTGGTAACGCCTGGTGAAGCACGCGACGGCCCGCGCAGTGATTGCGCGGGCCGTTGTTTTTGGGGGCGTAGCGTCGGGCGAAGAGAACGGTGCTCAGACCCAAAGGCATTCGGCGATCCTCCAACAGCGAAGCTGGTCATCCGCTTGCGCGGGTTCCGCCTTAGATGCTCCACCCATTGGATGCCGCGTGGGGTTGGCAATCCTGCGAACAGAGGATTTTTGTCGGAGTTGGCGGGCCGCACAGATCGGGCCATGCGATGCGCTTGAACGCTGCAAGCGGGTCGTCGGCAGCCACCAGAAAGTCCAATCAAGGCAACACGGACAAGCCGCCGGGATGACGATCTTTGACTTTTCAGTCTTGTCTTAATTCCCGTCAAACTTGTTACTCACGCTCCCCTGCCGTTCGGCGGTACATCTTTGCCAGGTGCAGCGTCGATAGGTAGTGGCGCCGTTGCTGACCTGGAATCCGGCCGCCGTTGTGCCTGCGGCAGGCGCAGCAACGGACAGTCCACGCGACATCCCGGTTCGAACGTACCCAACCTGGAGGATCAAGAATCATGATCACATCGTCTGAGAATGGCCGAGGAAGCGAGCTGCTCGGAATGCGGACTCCATCCGTCGTGTCGGCTGAGGAGTGGCAGGCCGCCCGGGAGAAGTTGCACGTGAAGGAGAAGGCGCATTCGCGCGCTCGCGACGTCCTGGCTGCCGAACGCCGACGGATGCCTTGGCTGGCGGTCGAGAAGGATTACGCTTTTGAAGGGCCGAATGGCCGCGTGAGCCTGCTTGACCTGTTCGATGGCCGCCGACAGCTGATCGTCTATCGCGCTTTCATGGAGCCCGGCGTCGGGCGCTGGCCGGAGCGCGGCTGTATCGGTTGTTCCATGGTCGCCGATCAGGTGGCGCACCCGGCACACCTCGGCGCCCGCGACACCAGCCTCGCCTTCGTCTCGCGCGGATCGCAAGGCGACCTTCAGCGCCTGAAGGCAAAGATGGGCTGGGACCATATCCCGTGGTACACGCTGACGGACGACTTCGACGCCGACTTCGGCGTGGACGAATGGCACGGCACGAACGCATTCATCCGCGACGGCAACGCCGTGTTCCGGACCGGCTTCATCAACGGCCGTGGCGACGAGCAAATGGGGAATACCTGGAACTACCTCGACATCACTGCACTTGGTCGCCAGGAATCGTGGGAGGACTCACCTGAGGGCTATCCCCAGACCCCGCCGTACCAATGGTGGATCTGGCATGACGATGGAGCGACGGATCCCCAGCGCGATAAAGATTAGCGCGTAGGGCGGAACCCGCAGCGGATGACTAGCTTCGCTGTTAGGGGCCTGCCGAATGACGGCCGGTTATGGCGGAGAGAGTGGGATTCGAACCCACGGAAGGTTTGACCCTTCGCCGGTTTTCAAGACCGGTGCCTTAAACCGCTCGGCCATCTCTCCGTTGTTGCTTCTCTACCCGCGGCGCTACGCGCCGTTCGCCGGTTTTACCATCGACCTGCGGTCGATGTTCGCTCCGGCCTGCGGCCTTCGCAGTCAAGACCGGTGCCTTAAACCGCTCGGCCATCTCTGTATATTTTTTTTACAACGGCGACAATGCGGGGCCATGCGAATACCGCATCCGTACCTTGCGACCACCCGGCCCATTACAGGCCGGGCCGCATTTTCGCATGAAGCGGGCGGTTTTGCTTACGAGGCGCGCTTGACCCGTTCGGCCTTGGTATTGTCCAGCGCCTGCGCGAGGGCCTGTTCGGCTTCCTTGCCGCATTTGCCGCCGCAATCCAGCCGCGAGGATTCGATCTGCTGCGGCAGGTGTTCGGCCAGGAAGTCGATGAACACGCGCACCGCCGGCAGCAAGCCGCGGCGTGAGGCGAACACGGCGTGGCATATGCCCTGCGGCAGCGACCATTCCGGCAGCACCACCTCCAGCTCGCCCTTGCGCACGGCTTCGGCACAGACAGTTTCCGGCAGCAGGGTGATGCCGAATCCGTCCTTGGCCATCGCCTGCAGCAGCGGAAAGTCGAAACCGGCCAGCCGCGGCTGCAGGTCGACCCGGCGCACTTCGCCGTTGGGACCGTGCAGTTCCCAGCGCTGGCGCGCCTCGTCTTCGCTGATGCTCAGGGTGACGTGTTCGGCCAGGTCTTCCGGGGTCTGCGGGCGGCCGGCGCGTTGCAGGTATTTGGGGCTGGCGACCAGCAGTTCCTGGATCTGGCCGAAGCTGCGCATCACCAGGCTGCCGTCGTCGTCCAGCTTGGCGCGCACGCGCAATGCCACGTCGTAGCCTTCATTGATGATGTCGACGCGGCGGTTGTTGACGTGCAGTTGCAGGCGCACCTTGGGGTACTTGTCCAGGAACATCGGCAGGATCTTGGGCAGCTGCATCTGCGCCACCGCCACCGGCACGCTGACCCGCACCACGCCGCGCGGTTCGGCGCTCAGACGGTCCACCACCTCGCGCGCGGCCTGCGCCTCGGCCAGCATGGTCTGGGCGTGGCGGTGCACGCTCATGCCGACATCGGTCACCGCAAAGCGGCGGGTGGAACGCTGCAGCAGGCGCACGCCCAGGTCGGTCTCCAGCTGGCTGATGCGCCTGCTCAGCCGCGACTTGGGAATCCCCAGCGCGCGCTCGGCCGCGGCGAATCCGCCGTGGTCCACCACCATCGCAAAGTAGTACAGGTCATTGAGGTCATGCATGCCCATAGTTCCGAATTTAGAACAATCAGTGATATTTAATCGTATTTATTGCACAATCGCAACAATCTAACGTGGCATCCAACGCGGCAACGCCGCAGACCTGGACCTAGCCACCATGAAACTTCTTCATATCGACAGCAGCGCCCTGGGCGCCAACTCCATCAGCCGCGAACTTACCGCCGCCATCGTAGCCCGTTGGCAGGACAATGTGCCCGGGTTGGAGGTCACCTACCGCGATCTGGACAACAATCCCCTGCCCCACCTGACCGGACAGGTGCTGGCCAAGACCGACCCGGCGGTGGCCGAAGCCGGCGAGATTGCCATCCAGCAATTCCTGGAAAGCGATGTACTGGTCATTGGCGCACCGATGTACAACTTCTCGGTGCCGTCCACACTGAAGGCCTGGATAGACCGCATTGCCGTGGCAGGACGTACGTTTCGTTATACCGAAGCCGGCCCACAAGGTCTGGCCGGCGGCAAGAAGGTGGTCATCGCCAGCGCCCGCGGCAGCATCCACGGCGACAACGCACCGACCGATTTCCAGGAAGCCTACCTGCGCCAGGTATTCGGGTTCCTGGGCATCACCGACATCGAATTCGTCCGCGCCGAAGGCATCGGCTACGGGCCGCAGCAGCGCGCCGACGCCCTCCGCGGCGCATTGGCCGCCATCCCGGCGCCGCTGTTGCAGGCCGCCTGAACCCCATAACCAGAAAGCTGTCGTCTCTCTCCCCCTGGGCCTGCTTTGCAGGCCCTCTTTTTGCGGCGTGTGGTCCGGATCTTTTCCCGGCTGCCCGCCCGGTTGTCTCAACAAGCACCAAAGCATCCTGTGGGAGCGACGTCAGTCGCGACGTGCGCGTTGACGGTCGCGACTGACGTCGCTCCTACAACACAAGACGAACGCGCGGGCTCCTGCCACCGTTTCAAAACCCTGCGCAAGCGCACGCTACTCCGGCAGACAGCAACCACAGCCGGCAGTACCATGCGGGCATCCCGGGGGCGGAGAGCGGCGCATGTCCAGTGATATCACCCGCCTGTTGCAGCGGCATCATCAGGGCGACCGCGAGGCTTTCGACCGGATGGTGCCGCTGGTCTACGAGCGCCTGCGGGTACTCGCGCGCGGCCAGCTGGCGCGCGCCGGGCGCCGCACGCAGGCGCTGGACACCGTTGGCCTGGTCAACGAAACCTACCTGCAGCTGATCGACGAATACGGCGTGGACTGGCAGGACCGCGGACATTTCTTCGCCGTCTGCGCACGCGCCATGCGCCGCATCCTGGTCGATCACGCACGCCGCCGGCAGGCCGACAAGCGCGGCGGCGGGGCCACCCACCTGACCTTGCTGCCCGATGCCGTGGCCATGGAGCAACCCTCGGAACAGATTCTGGCCGTGGATGCCGCACTGGAAGGGCTGGCCGAATTCAACCCGCGGCTGGCGCAGGTGGTGGAGTGCCGCTATTTCGCCGGCATGACCGAGGAAGAGACCGCGCGGGCGCTGGACAGTTCGCTGCGCACGGTGCAGCGCGACTGGATGCGCGCGCGCGCCTGGTTGTTGAAGGCGCTGGCATGAACCGGCCCCCGCCGGAGGACCCGCGGGTACGCATCGATGCGCTGTTCGAACAGGCGCTGGACCTCGAAGGCGCCGCGCGGCAGGCATTCCTGGCCCAGGCCACCGCCGGCGAACCGGAACTGCGCGCCGAACTGGAACTGCTGCTGCAACTGGCAACCCAGCCGGCACCGCACCTGGATGCGGTGACCGGGAATCCGCTATGGCAGGCGCTGGCCGCCGAAGCCGAGCCCCAGCCGCCCGCGCTTGCAGGGCATCGCCGCATCGGCGCCTGGCGGTTGCTGCACGAGCTTGGCGCCGGCGGCATGGGCATGGTGTATCTGGCCGAACGCGTCGACGGCGGCTTTCAGCAGCACGGCGCGCTGAAACTGATCCGGACGGCGTTGGACTCGGACGAGTTTGCCCGCCGTTTCGCACAGGAACGGCAGATTCTGGCCACCCTCACCCACCCCGGCATCGCGCGCCTGCTGGACGGTGGCCGTGACGCCGATGGCCGCCCGTACCTGGTGATGGAATACGCGCAGGGGCTGCCGTTGGACCGCTACTGCGACGAACACCGGCTGAGCATCGAGCAGCGGCTGGAACTGTTTCTGCAGACCGCCGAAGCCGTCGCGCACGCGCACCGGCACCTGGTCGTGCACCGCGACCTGAAGCCTTCCAACATCCTGGTCACCGGCGAAAACACGGTAAAGCTGCTGGATTTCGGCATTGCCAAGGTGCTGGCGGTCGACGCTGCGCCGATGGAGCCGGTCACCCGCACCGCCGTGCGGCTGTTCACGCCCGAATACGCCGCACCGGAGCAGGTACTGGGGCAGCCGGTGGCCACCGCCGCCGATGTCTACCAGCTTGGCCTGCTGTTGTACGAACTGCTGTGCGGACAGCGCGCCCAGCAGGTGAGCGGCAGTTCGGCGGCGGAGATGGAACGGGCGATCTGCCACAACGAGCCGCTGCGTCCCAGTCTGCGCGTGCTTGCTGACATGGCCGCGCTGCGGCGCAGCAGTCCCGCCGCATTGCGACGCAAGCTGCGCGGCGACCTGGACAACATCGTGCTGAAGGCGCTGCGCAAGGCGCCGGAACGGCGCTACGCCACGGCCGCCGAACTGGCCGACGACATCAGGCGCTGGCAGCAGGGCCGGCCGGTGCGGGCGCGGCCGGAAACGTTGGGCTACCGCACCGGCAAATTCGTGCGCCGGCATCCGTTCGGCGTCACCGGCGCGGCAACCGCGCTCGCGTTGCTGATCGCCTATGCGGTCACCGTGACGGTGCAGGCAGACACCATTGCCCGCGAGCGCGACCGCGCGCGCGCCGAAGCGGTCAAGGCGCAACAGGTCAAGGCTCTGGTGCTGCGACTGTTCGAAGGCGCGGACCCGCAACAGTCCGGCGGCGCGCAACTGAGCGCGCGCGAACTGCTGGACCGCGGCTGGGCCAGCATAGAAACCGAACTGGCCGGCCAACCGGAAGTGCGGGTCGAATTGCTGGACACCGTGGGCGAAGCCTACCGCCAGTTGGGTCTGTACGACCGCGCGCAACCGTTGTTCGAACAGGCGCTGCAGCTGGCGACACCGCTGGCCGGCAGCGATCCGCTGAGGCTGGCGCACGCCCTGCGCAGCCGCGCCCGCCTGCATACCGACATGGGCGAGTACCCGCAGGCCGAAAAGTTGTTGCAGGACGCGCTGGAGAACTACCAGCGGCTACTCGGCAGCCCCCATGCGGAAGTGGCCGACACCATCAGCGACATGGGCATGCTGCGGTTCCGCATGAGCGATCTGGCCGCCGCCGAGCGCGAGCACCGCGACGCGCTGGCGATGCGCCGGCAGTTGTTCGACGAAGAGCACCCCGATGTGGCCGACAGCTTGGACAAACTGGGCACGGTACTGCGCCATCGGGGCGACTATGCCGCCGCGGAGCCGCTGCTGAGCCAGGCGCTGGCACTGCGCCGCCGGCTGTTGCCGCCCACCCATCCGCAACTGGCCAGTAGCCTGTCGAACCTGGCCGTGACCCGGGTCAATCTGGCCGAATACGATTCGGCCGATGCGCTGTACCGCGAGGCACAGACGGTGATGATCCAGGCCAGCGGCGCGCGCCACCCGGCGGTGGCACGGGTGATGAACAACCATGCCCTGCTGATGCAGGCGCGGCGCGATTTTTCTGCGGCCGAGCAACTGCTGCGGCAGGCACTGGCGATCCGCCGCGAGGCGCTGGGCGAACGCCACCCCGAAGTGGCGATGAACCTCAACGACCTGGGCCTGGCGCTGTACGGAAGCGGCGATATCGATGCCGCCGAAGCCCACTACCGGGAAGCGCTTGCCGCCTACCCGGACGATCATCCGTGGCGTTCGGCCACCGTGTTCAACCTGGGCGAACTGGCGGAAAAACGCGGCGATCTGAAGGCCGCCGAACAACACTACCGCGAGGCACTGGCGCGCCAGCGCAAAGACTATGGCGAGGAACACGAACGGGTCGGCATCGATCTCAACCGAATCGGCATTGTGCTGCATCGCCAGGGGCGCCTGGATGAGGCCGAAGCCTACTTCGAACAGGCACTGGCGATATTCCGCAAGCGCCTGCCCGAAGGCCATCCGCGCCTGGCCGTGGTGCTGGTGCCGATGGGCAATCTGCTGCTCGACCGCAGCCGTCCCAGCGAAGCCAGGGCGCTGCTGCAGGAAGCCTGGCAGGTGCGGCACGCCGCATTCGGCGCCAGCGACGCCCGCACCGTCGAAGCCGCCGAAGCGCTTGCCGCCGCCGGCGGCAAGCTGGCGAAGCAGGACGGCTAGGATGGGCTTCCCTGTAGGAGCGAGGTGAGTCGCGACAGAAACCCACACCGGTCCAGACACGGATAAAGGCAAAAAAAAGCGGATCAAAACATGAATGTCTTGATCCGCTTTCATCTGCTCCGAGCGGTGTCGAAACGCATTAGGTTTCTGTCGCGACTCACCTCGCTCCTACAGACACATACGCCATCGCCCTACCCGCACTTGCCCTCGACCGTCACCTTGACCCGGCGAAGATTGTTGGTCTCGTTGCTCTCGGCCACCGCCTGCGGGTCGTCGGCATGCACGTACAGCATCCAGGTGCCGGGCTTGAGCGACAGGTGGCCATCGGAAACGGAAGTCGCAGCCGGCGCCAGCGCCGGCAGGGGGTTGCTTGCCAGCACGGGTCCGTTCTGGATGTCGCGGCGGATACGGTTGGCCGAAGCGCCGGCCGCCACCCCGCCCTGGTTGGCGGTGAGGTACTTGTAGCGGAAGCTGCAAACGCCGTCCTTGCTGGACGAAGCATCGGCCGCCAACACCGTGGCGGCGGTTCCCCACGGAATGGTGGCATTGGCAAGCTGGAAGGCATCGACCAGCAGCAGATCGGGCATTGCCGCATTCGCCAGCGCTTGGCGGCCCTGTCCGCCGCCGCCGGGATCATCCTTTTGCGGTTTGGTCGGCGCCGCAATCGTCCCCTGGGCGGGCGACTGGGCGTCGATGGCCACCTGCGCGGCCTTCTGTTCGGCAGCGTCTGAAACGCGCGTCGTTTGCTCGGCAACCCGTTGCTGGGCGCCGGCCACGCCGGCGGCGGCAAAAAGGACAAGAGTGCTGGCCGCAACGGCCGTCATGGTTCTGGACATGCTGTTCTCCCTGAAAAGTTGGCAAACCGGCGCAATGGCGCGCCTCCCCCTGACAGTCGCAAAACCGTGCCGGATCCCGCCACGGCGCTTCCTGCCCTGGGTGTAACCCCGCCGGCACGGCCACGCAAGCCGTCACGTCCCGTTTCCGATGATTGGCGGGGTCTTCCGCGCAAATCCGACTTCAACGGTGCGGGCGGACATGCGTCCGTGTCCCGCTGGCGTCTCCAACCGAGGAACCCGACCATGGCCACACTGTCCCATCCCTACCGCCCCACTCCGTCCCTGCTTGCGGTCTGCGTGCTGCTGTTGAGCGGCCATGCCGCTGCCCAGACTCCGTCCAAGGGCGTTTACCGCATTCCCTACGCCGACGGCACCGATATCAAGGTCACCAACGACCACATCAAGCACGACCCGCCCGGCCGCATCGACATGAGCGGCAAGGGCGGCGGCCCGTACAGGATCGTTGCCGCCGCCGATGGCATCGTCCGCCATGTCGTCGATGGCTTCGACAAGCGCATCAGCGGTTGCAAGGACCTGGCCGCCAGCGAGAAGAAAAACAACTACGTCTGGATCGAACACCCCAACGGCGAATGGACCAAGTACACCCACATGACCAAGGGCTCGTCCAGCGGCAAGGCCAAACTCAAGGTGGGCCAGTCGGTGACCGCTGGAACCTATCTGGGCGATGAAGGCGATGTCGGCTGCGCCAGCGGCGATCACCTGCACTTCGAAGTGGGCGTGCCCAAGGCCAGCGGCGGCATCAGCACCGTCGGCGGTTTCCTGACCGACAACGACGGCAGCAAACGCAACCGGATCCCGCGCATCTGCGGCATCGGCGGCAACTATTTCGTCAGCGGCCAGAGCTATCAGGCACGCAAGGTACCGGGCAATCTCAAGCCCGGTGCCAAGGAAGTGGCCCGCCACGGCGTGCCGGCGCGCGACTACCAGTGCCTGTTCGATCAGGCGGTCAATGCCGGTTATGTGCTGGAGTGGATCGACGGTTTCGACGTGGGCGGCAACGTGTACTACAACGCCGTGTTCCGCCCCAAGGGCAACGCCGGCTGGGCCGCCTTCCATGGCCTGACCGCCGCGCAGCACCAGCAGCGCTTCAACGAATACACCGGCAAAGGCTACCGCCCGCATCAGGTCGAGAGCTATCTGGGCCAGGGCGGCGTGCGCTACGCGGCCATCTACCGCAAGCAGTCCGGGCCCGCCTACTCGGCCTACCACGGCCTGGATGCCAACGCCCATCAGGCCAGGATGGACGCGCTGACCAAGGATGGCTACCGCCCGCGCAATGTGTCGGTGGTGTCCAGCGGCGGCCAGCGGCGCTACACGGCGCTGTACGAAAAAGCCGATATCGGCAGTTGGCAGGCCAAATCGCAACTGAGTGCCGGCGAGTACCAGCAGGCCTTCAACAGCAACGCCCAGCAAGGCCGACAGGTCGTCTATCTCAATGCCTATGTGCATGGCGGCCAGCCGTATTTCTCGGCCATCTGGAGTTCCAAGGCCAACGGTCCATACAAGGCCAGGCACGGGCTGAGCAGCGATCAGTACCAGAGCGAGTGGCAGGGCAATACCAGCGCCGGACTGCTGACCCGCGACGTGACCGGTTACAGCAGCGGCGGCTCTGCCCGCTATGCGGCCATCTGGCGCAAGTAAGCCGCGCGCGGCGGATGGCTCCCGGCGCCGCCGGGAGCCATTGCGGCCGGGTGGCGGGATTGCGCCATTTCTTGCGACTACTTCAAACGAGCAGGAATTGCGGGTCGGCCGCAAACCGGATCGGCCAGGTTCCCGCTCCCCATATTCACTTTCAGGAGAGAAACCATGCCTTCAAGGACTACCGCGCATCCCGCGCAGCAGTCGCAGCGCCCGGCTCTGAACGGGCGCTGCACCTCCAGAACCTCCCCCTCCCTGGCCCGGTGCGCTTCGTTGGCGGCCAGCGCCTTGCTGACCGCCGGCCTTGCCTTGGGCAGCGCGTCGGCCATGGCGGCCGAATGGGCCGCACGGCATGGCCTGACCGGCGCGCAGTACCAGCAGGCATTCAACGACTACAGCAAGAAGGGCTATCGCCTGACCTCGGTCTCGGGTTACGAGAGCGGCGGCAGTGCCCGTTATGCCGCGCTGTGGAGCAAGCAGTCCGGCGCAGCCTGGGGCGCGCGTCATGGGCTGACGCCGCAGCAGTACCAGGCCGCGTTCGAGGATTTCGCCAAACAGGGTTACCGGCTGACCTTCGTCAACGGCTATGCCATCGGCGACAAGCCCTACTACGCCGCCATCTGGGAGAAGAAGGCCGGCCCCGCGTGGCAGGCCCGGCATGGCCTGACTGCCGAGCAATACCAGGCCGCGGTCACCGACATGTCCAAGCAAGGCTTTGGGCTGTCGCACGTCAGCGCGTTCAGCGTCGGCGGTTCACCGCGCTTTGCGGCAATCTTCGAGAAAGGGGGCCCGGCCTGGGTGGCGCGCCACGGACTGAGCCCGTCCGACTATCAGAAAGCCTTCGATGACTTTGCCAAGCAAGGCTACCGGCTGAAAGTGGTCAGCGGTTACAGGCAAGGCAGCGGCGACCGCTATGCCGCGCTCTGGACCAAGTCCAGCGGCCCGCAGTGGTCGGCCCGCCACGGCATCGCCGCCGGCAACTACCAGGCCGTCTTCGACAACTATCTCTACCAGAGCTGGCAACCGCGCTACATCGAGGCGTTCAATGGCGCCAGCGGCGTACGCTTCAACGGACTGTGGGAAAACACCACGTTCAAGGCCCAGGATCTGGCCCTGATCGAAAACAAGGTGCGCGCCTACATGAAGAAGAACGACATTCCCAGCATGTCGGTCGCCATCAGCAAGGACAAGCGGCTGGTCTACGCAGCGGCCTTCGGCAATGCCGACGTGGAAAAGAACGAACTGGCCGGCCCGAAGCACCGCTACCGCATCGCCAGCGTCGCCAAGCCCATCACCGTGGTGGCGGTGAAACGCGTCATCCAGGACACCACGCTGACCGACAGTTCCAAGGTCTTTGGCAGCAACAGCGTGCTCGGCAGCCAGTACGCCACCCCGTCCGACAACAAGCAGATCGAGGACATCACCGTCGATCACCTGATCCGGCACCGTGCCGGCTTCCTGCGGCTGGACATCGATGATGACGGCAAGGCCGACGACCCGATGTTCAAGTACACCGGAACCACCCATAAAGGACTGATCGAATGGGCGCTGAAGAACTATCCGCTCGGCTATGCGCCCGGCACCGACCCCGGCCTGCCGCCCGAGGAAACCTATTCCAACTTCGGCTACTCGCTGCTGGGCCGGGTCATCGAAGCCAGGACCGGCAAGACCTATGAGAACTATGTCCGCGACACCATCCTCAAGCCGGCCGGCGCCAGCGGCATGGTGATCGGCGGCGACAAGGAAGCCGACCGCAAGCCCAACGAAGTCAAGTATTACGGCCCCGGCGCCTATTCCAGCGTCAAACCGCAGCGGTTCGATTCGCATGGCGGCTGGATTGCCACGCCCATCGACCTGCTGCGCTTCATGCGCCATGAGACCGTGCTGAGCAAGTCGTATGCGCATTTCGGCTCGATGTCAGGCACCAACTCCGTCTACCGCCGCCGCAGCGATGGCCTGGGCTATGCGGTTACCGCCAATTCGAACAACGGCGATGTCAAGGAAATCGACGCGATGATGAAGGAGATTGTCGAAGGCGTTTCCAACTGGCCCAACGTCAATCTGTTCTGATTCCGCCAGTTTGAACCAGGACCGGCGGGGCCATCCCGCCGGTCCGCTAACCTTGGGTCCGCACACGCACAGCGCACGTCCCCCCACTGTGGGAGCGACGTCAGTCGCAACAGAGACCCGGACACTGATCATGCGGATGAGCGCGTGCAAACACCCGGTGCCCAATCCGCGCCTTGCCGCGGCAAGCTCATGCCACAGAGGTTTTGGCTGCTTTTCGTCGCGACTCACGTCGCTCCCACAGCAGCCGATCGACCTGGTCGATCAGGCGATGCTTTCCACGCCGCCCATATACGGACGCAGGACCTCGGGCACGGTGATGGAACCATCGGAGTTCTGGTAGTTCTCCATCACCGCAATCAGTGCCCGGCCCACGGCGGTGCCGGAACCGTTGAGCGTATGCACCGGCTCGGGCTTGCCGGTGGCCGGGTTGCGCCAGCGCGCCTGCATGCGGCGGGCCTGGAAGTCCCCGCAGTTGGAGCACGAGGAAATCTCGCGGTAGGTATCCTGCGATGGCAGCCAGACTTCCAGGTCGTAGGTCTTGCTGGCGGCAAAGCCCATGTCGCCGCTGCACAGCAGCATGCGCCGGTACGGCAGGCCCAGCTTTTCCAGCACCGCTTCGGCGGCGCGGGTCATGCGTTCGTGCTCATCGTCGCTCTCGGCCGGGCGTGCGATGGACACCAGTTCCACCTTCTCGAACTGGTGCTGGCGGATCATGCCGCGGGTATCGCGGCCATGGCTGCCAGCCTCGGCGCGGAAGCACAGCGAGTGCGCGCTCATGCGCAGCGGAAGTGCGTCGTCCTCGAGAATCTCGTCGCGGACGATATTGGTCAGCGACACTTCCGAGGTGGGAATCAGATAGCGCCTGGTTTCGCCCACGTCGGTGGAAAACAGGTCTTCCTCGAACTTCGGCAACTGCCCGGTGCCCTGCATCGATTCCTGGTTGACGATCAACGGCACATTGGTCTCTTCATAACCATGCTCGCCGGTGTGCAGATCCAGCATGAACTGCGCCAATGCCCGATGCAGGCGGGCCAGCTGGCCGCGCAGCACGGTGAAGCGCGCGCCGGACAGCTTGGCGCCGGCATCGCCGTCCAGCCAGCCGTGGCGTGCGCCCAGTTCCACATGGTCCTTGACCGGGAAATCGAATGCGCGCGGCGTGCCCCAGCGATGCTGTTCGACATTGCCGCGCTCGTCATCGCCAATGGGCACGCTGGCGTGCGGCAAATTGGGAATGCCCAGCGCGATGGCTTCGATTTCGGCGCGGATTTGCTCCAGCCTGGCTTCCGAAGCCTTCAGCTCGTCGCCGAAACCGGCCACTTCGGCCATCAGCGCCGAGACGTCTTCGCCCTTGGCCTTGGCCTGGCCGATGGCCTTGGAGCGGGTGTTGCGCAGGTTCTGCAGTTCCTGCGTGCGGGTCTGCAGTTGCTTGCGCGCCGATTCCAGCGACTCCAGCGAGGACACGTCCAGCTCGAAGCCGCGGCTGTCCTTCAGGCGTTGGGCGAGTTCGGCGGTCTGGGTGCGGAGCAGGACGGGATCGAGCATGAAAGCGGCTGCAAAGCGGAAGGAAGCCGGCATTATCGCCCATCCGCGCGGCGATGCCTCGCCCGGTTGACCGCGCCTGTGCCAGAATCGCACCGAGTCATCCGGTGAACCCCATGTCGAGCCCCAGCGAACGTTCCAGCTCCAGCGCTCCCTCCGAATTCGTGTTCCGCCTGCCGCGCCGCGCTCTGGTCATCGCCGGCATCGCCTTCGGCGTGGGCCTGCTGCTGTTTCTCGCGGTCTGGTGGGCCGGACGCGACAAGCGTTTCTATACCGCCGAACCGGTGGCCACCGGCACCCAGGACAGCATCGTCGAGGCCCTGCCCGAGCCGATGCCGGCAGGCGAAGGCGCCAGCGGCATGGAAGAACCGCGCCAGCCGCCGCCGGAGGAGGAACGTCCGCAACTGGTCGAAACTGCACCGCCGCCGGCGCCCCCTGTCGAACCTGCCACGACCGTTGCGCCGCCGGCTCCCGGAACTTCCCCGATAGCGTTGGCGCCGGGCGCCAGCCCGGTTCCCATCCCCGGGCAGACGCCGGCCCCGGCCTACCCGGCCTCGGCGATGCGCCGCGGCGAAACCGGCACGGTGCTGTTGCGGGTGGACGTGGATACCGACGGCATGCCGCGCAAGGTCAGCATCGAGCACCGCAGCGGCTCGCGCGCGCTTGACCGCGCCGCGGTCGATGCGGTCAAACGCTGGCGCTTCCATCCCGCCCAGCAGAACGGCCAGCCGGTGCCGGCCAGCCTGATTGTTCCGATCGATTTCAATACCCGTTAGCGCGTTTCCGCACTGGACCCCCCGCAGCCGGTGGCCAAAAACTGAACCGGCTTTCGACATCGATGAACCTTTGGCCATCGCTGACGCGGCCTTCACCGCGCGGTCACGCGCTGGCAACAAACCTCCATGCAAGACTCGACGCGTAGCAAAAACGCGTTCAGCGAAACAGGAGGTGGTTATGTCGCAGGTTCCCAACCAATACCATGTTGACGACACCGCCGCGGTCGAATCACGGCACGATTCCAGGCCGGTCCGGCCGCTGCTGTGGTGGCTGCTGGCGGTAGCGGCCGTGGCGGCCGCCGCCATCTGGTTCACCAGCCAGCGCAGCGCGGGCGATATTGCTCCGCTGGTGGAACAGGCGCCCGTCGAGGAAACCGTACCCGTCGATGAGCCCGCAGCGGCCACGGCACCGCGCCCCGCCGCAACCTCCACCGCAAGCAAGCGCACCGCCAAGCCGGCGGTCGCCCAGCACCGTCAGGCGCGCCCGCTGGCCAGCAACGTCACCCCGAAATACCCGCCGGCCGCGTTGCGTTCCGGCATTGGCGGCACGGTGCTGGTGCGCGCCGAAATCGACGCCAGCGGCAAACCGGTCGAGGTGAAGGTCGCCCGCCGCAGCGGCAATCGCGATCTGGATCGCGCCGCGCTCAATGCCGTGCGCAGCTGGCGCTTCGAACCGGCCATGCGCGACGGCAGGGCCACGACCAGCGTGGTACAGGTGCCGGTGGACTTCAAACCGATCTGACTCTCTCTCCGCCGCACCCTGTATGCCGGGGAAGCCGCTGGGCTTCCCCGGCTCTTTTTTTGCGTCAACTATCGTAGCGGACCGGAATCAACCGTTGCGCAGCGCAAACCCCGCGCCGGTCGCCAACGTATCGAAGCCCGGGAAGGAAGTCGCCACATTGGCGATATCGTCGACCCGGACCTCGCCGACGGCGCGCTGCGCGGCAACGGCGAACGCCATCGCGATGCGGTGATCGCCATGACTGTCGATGCTGCCGCCGTGCAGCGGGCCGGGAAAAACGGTCGCCCCATCGGCAGTTTCGTCCACCCGCAGGCCCAGCGCACGCAGGCCGTTGGCCATCGCTGCCAGCCGGTCGGATTCCTTGACCCGCAGCTCCGCCGCGCCACGCACCACGGTCGGGCCGTCGGCGCAGGCTGCGGCCACGAACAGCACCGGGAACTCGTCGATCATGTCCGGCACCAGCGCCTGCGGTACCTCGATGCCGCGCAACGGCGCATGGTTGACCACCAGGTCGGCGACCACCTCGCCGCCATGCTCGCGCCGGTTTTCCTCGCGGATGTCCGCGCCCATCATCCGCAGCGCGGTCAGCAGGCCGGTGCGGCGCGGATTCAGGCCCACCGCACGCAGGCGCAATTGCGAATCCGGCACGATGCTGGCGGCCACCAGAAAAAAGGCGGCCGAGGAAAAATCCGCCGGCACCGCGATATCGGCGGCGCGCAGGCGCTGGCCGCCGCGCAAGCGCGCGAAGCCCGGCGAGAATTCGATCTCCACGCCGAATGCGGCCAGCATACGCTCGGTGTAGTCGCGGGTCGGGTGCGGCTCGCGCACGATGGTTTCGCCTTCGGCATACAGCCCTGCCAGCAGCAGCGCCGACTTGACCTGCGCGCTGGCCACTTCCAGCGTGTAGTCGATGCCGTGCAGCGCCTGTCCGCCGTGGATGCGCAGCGGCGGCAACCCGCCTTCCCCGGTATCGATGCGCGCCCCCATCTTCGCCAGCGGCCCGGTGATGCGGCGCATCGGGCGCTTGGACAGCGACGCGTCGCCGATCAGCACGCTGTCGAAGCGCTGCGCCGCCAGCAGTCCGGCCAGCAGGCGCATGCCGGTGCCGGCATTGCCGCAGTCCAGCGGCTCGCTGGTCGCCTGCAGGCCATCGATGCCGACGCCATGCACGATGCGCTGCGAGGCCGACGGCGTTTCGATACGCACGCCCAACTTCGAGAAGATGGCCGCGGTGGCGCGGGTGTCCTCGCCTTCCAGGAAGCCGTCGATCTTCGAGACGCCGTCGGCCAGCGCCGCGAACATCACCGCCCGGTGCGATACGGATTTATCGCCGGGAATGTCCAACTCGCCGCGCAACGGGCTGCCGGGGGACGCTATCCAATCTTGCTTTGTCATTGGGAATCGGAAATAGGGAATGGGGAATGGAAAAAAGCGAGGCCAAAGGAACGCGGACGTCGGGATCGCTTTGCCGATTCCCTATTCACGCTTTCCTATTCCCGCCTCAAGGCACCGCCACCGGATACGAGCCCAGCACCTTGATCTGCGCCGAATGCGCCTTCAGCTCCGCCAGCGCCTGCTTCATGCCTTCGTCCTCGACATGGCCGGCCAGGTCGATGAAGAAGCCGTACTCCCATTTGGCATGGTGCGAGGGCCGCGACTCGATGCGGTTCATGCTGATGCCGTGCCGCGCGAACGGGCTGAGTACGTCGAACAGCGCGCCGGGCTTGTCGTGGATGAAGACCAGCACCGAGGTGCGGTCATGGCCGGACGGCGGGAAGATGCTGCGGCCGATGACCAGGAAGCGGGTGGTGTTGTCGGCATCGTCCTGGATAGGACTCATCACGACTTTCTTCAGGCCGTAGACATGGCCGGCGCTTTCGCCGCCGATGCTGGCGGCATCGTCGGCATTGCGGGCGCGGCGCGCGCCTTCGGCGTTGCTGGAGACCGCAATCTTCTCGACCTTGGGCAGGTTGGCGCGCAACCACGACGAGGTCTGCGCGAACGACTGCGGGTGCGAATAGATGCGCTCGATGTCCTCGATGCGGCCGCTGCGCGAGAGCAGGTACTGGTGCACGCGCAGTTCGACTTCGCCGCAGATCTTCAGGTCGGAAGTCAGGAACATGTCCAGCGTGACCTGGATGGTGCCCTGCCCCGAGTTCTCCACCGGCACCACACCGAAATCGGCGTTGCCGTTTTCCACTTCCTGGAACACTTCCTCGATGCTGGCCAGCGGCAGCCCGTGCGCGGAGCGGCCGAAGTGCTTGAGCACCGCCTGCTGGCTGAAGGTGCCTTCCGGCCCCAGGAAACCGATCTTCAGCGGCTCCTGCTGGGCCAGGCAGGCCGACATGATCTCGCGGAATACGTGCACCAGCACTTCGTCGCTGAGCGGGCCTTCGTTGCGATCCACCACCATCCGCAGCACCTGCGCCTCGCGCTCGGGGCGGTAGTAGTCCACCGCCGCGGCCAGCTTGCCCTTGGCCTTGCCGACCTGGTGGGCAAAACGGGCACGCTCGGCGATCAGCGCCTGGATCTGGCGGTCGATGCTGTCGATCTGGTTGCGCACGTCGGCCAGCGCCGGTGGTGGCACAACCGGCTGGGCGGTTTTTTTCTTCGCCGGTTTTTTGGGCTTTTCTGCCATGAGGCTTATGTTCCTTTCGATCTGCGTCCGTAGGAGCGAGGTAAGTCGCGATGTGGCTTTACCGGTAAATCCGGTCGCGACTCAGGTCGCTCCCACAATCCACATCCATCTCAACCATTGCGCTGCTGGAAATCGCGCATGAACGCCACCAGCGCCTGCGCGCCTTCCACCGGCAGCGCGTTGTACAGCGAGGCGCGGATGCCGCCGACCGCCTTGTGGCCCTTCAGCGCCAGCAGGCCGGCGTCCTTCGACTCGCTGACAAAGCGCGCGGTCAGCGTTTCGTCCGGCAGGAAGAACGGGATGTTCATCCGCGAACGCACCGCCGGCGCCACATGGTTGCGGTAGAAGCCGCCGGAGCCGTCGATGGCCTGGTAGACCAGCTGCGATTTCAGCGCATTGCGGCGGGCGAATTCCTCCACTCCGCCCTCGGCCAGCATCCACTGGAACACCAGTCCGGCCAGATACCAGTTCCAGGTCGGCGGCGTGTTGAGCATCGAATCGCGGGCCGCGTGCGAACGGTAGTCGAAGATGTCCGCGCGCGGCTGGCCGCTGCGCTCCAGCAGGTCGCGGCGGATGATCACCACCGCCACCCCCACCGGCCCCAGGTTCTTCTGCGCGCCGGCGTAGATCACGCCGTACCTGGACACGTCGAGCGGCTCGGAGGCGATGCTGGAGCTGAAATCGGCGAACAGCGGCGCGGTTCCCACGTCCGGCGTATCGCGGAATTCCACGCCGTGGATGGTCTCGTTGGCGGTGATATGCACATAGGCCGCGTCGGGACTGAGCTGCCAGCCGGCCCGCGGCGGAATGTCGCGAAAGCCGCCCGGCTCGCCGTCGGCGGCGACGTGGACGGTCACATACGGCTTGACCTGGCGGATCGCGGTCTTGCCCCAGTGCCCGGTGACCACATAGTCGACCACCTGGCCGGGCGCGGCGAAATTGAGCGCCAGCAGCGCCTGCTGGGTGGTGGCGCCGCCGGACAGGAACAGCACCGCATAGTCTTCGGGGATGCCGATGAGCTTGCGCAGGTCGGCTTCGGCCCGGCTGGCCACGGCGATGAACTCGGCGCTGCGATGGCTGATTTCGACGATGGACGCGCCGACGCCGTTCCAATCGAGCAGTTCGGCCTGGGCCTGGCGCAGCACCGGCTCGGGCAAGGTGGCGGGACCGGCACTGAAGTTGTACGCGCGCGTCATAAAGCACCTGAATGGGGACGCCGTAGTATGCCGCAGCGCATCAGTTGCAGGGGCAACCTTTCCCAACAATGCGCCGCCGGGCGGGCGATTGCGCAGGATCCGCGTCCTCGCCTCTCCGCTTCGGGATTAACCTTGCGTCAGCGGCCGGCAGCCGGCGCGAAACCTTTTGCCCTGCCGCTACCTCTATCCCAGGTCAGGGCCACCAGGAGACCCCCATGTCCATCCGCGATGCGCTACGGATTCCCGCCTCGGAAATCACCGACGAGGCGGTTTACCGCGACCGCCGCAACCTGTTGCGGCTGTTCGCGATGGCGCCGGCGCTGGGCCTGGCCGGCTGCGCCGATGCCGAACCCCCGCCAGCCCCCCGGCCAGCGGTCACGCCCGAACAGGCCCGCTCCGGCTTCCGCACCAGCGAGGAGCTGACCCGCTACGAGGACGTCACCACCTACAACAACTTCTACGAGTTCGGCACCGGCAAGGCCGATCCGTCCACCGCCCGCAAGACCCTGCGCACCTCGCCGTGGAACGTGGCGATCAGCGGCGAATGCGAGAAGCCCGGACGGATAGCGCTGGAGGACCTGCTGTCCGGGCTGGCCCCGGAGGAACGGATCTACCGGCTGCGCTGCGTGGAGGGCTGGTCGATGGTGATTCCGTGGCAGGGCGTGCCGCTGGGCGAGGTGCTGAAGAAGTTCGCACCCACTTCCAAGGCCAAGTACGTGGCCTTCACCACGCTGGCCGACCCGGTACAGATGCCCGGTATCCGCTACCGCTCGATCAACTGGCCGTACCGCGAAGGCCTGCGCATCGACGAGGCCATGCATCCGCTGACGCTGCTGGCCACCGGCCTGTACGGCAAGCCGTTGCCGCAGCAGAACGGCGCGCCGCTGCGGCTGGTCGTGCCCTGGAAGTACGGGTTCAAGAGCATCAAGTCGATCGTCGAGATCAGCTTCGTCGAGAAGATGCCGGAAACCGCATGGCACGATCTGCAGCCCTCGGAATACGGCTTCTTTTCCAACGTCAATCCATCCGTGGACCATCCGCGCTGGAGCCAGAAGACCGAACGCCGCATCGCCGGCACGTCAAGCAAGCTGTTCGCCGAGCGCATCCCGACCAAAATGTTCAATGGTTATGCGGACCAGGTGGGGTCGATGTATGCGGGGATGGATCTGAAGAAGTGGTATTGAGTGGAGGCATGGTGTTACTGGTGCAGTGATTCCACACCTCCTAGGACCGAATGATCTTGCGCGCCGCCTCCCCCCGCCTCATCGCCGCCAAAACCCTGGTCCATGCCCTGGCGCTGACGCCGCTGGGCATCCTGGCCTGGCAGTTCTACGACGTCTGGCAGACCGGCAGCGACGCCCTGGGCGCCGACCCGGTGGCGGAAATCGAGCATCGCACCGGCCTGTGGGCGCTGCGGCTGCTGATGATCACGCTGGCAGTAACGCCGCTGCGGCAGCTGACCGGGCAACCGGTGCTGATCCGGTTCCGCCGCATGCTGGGCCTGTATGCCTTCCTCTACGCCAGCCTGCACCTGAGCGCGTACCTGGTGCTCGATCTGCGCGGCTACTGGACGCAGATCTTCGAGGAAATCGCCAAACGCCCCTACATCACCGTCGGCTTCAGCGCCTGGCTGCTGCTGATCCCGCTGGCCGTCACTTCGACCCAGGGCTGGATCAAACGGCTCGGCCGCAACTGGGGCAGGCTGCACAAGCTCATCTACGCCATCGGCGCGCTGGCGGTGCTGCACTTCTGGTGGCTGGTGAAATCCGACATCCGCGAACCGCTGCTGTACGCGGCCATTCTTGCGGCGCTGCTGGGATGGCGCCTGTGGAAACGCCTCAGCGCGCGCCGAACAACAGCAGCGCGCTGAGCGCCGCCGCCAGCAGCGCTGCGGCCAGCAGCAACCACGGCCAACGCCTGGACGAAGCCGCGACCTGCGGCTCGGGCGCGGCCGGCGGGGCACTCGCATCGTCGTCTTCGGTCCTCTCCTGCGCGCTACTGGCCGACGCCAGCCAGGGGATTTCCACGACAAAGCGGTGTTGCGGGCCGAACACGACCTGATCGCCCGCCGCCAGCATCGCATCGCGCACGCGAACCCCGTTGACGGCGCTGCCTTCGCCCCCGGCCAGATCCCGCAGCAGCACCCGCTCGCCGCGCAATTCGAGCTGTGCGTGGCGTTCGGCGCACAACGGATCGTCGATGCGGATGTCGGCGTCGCGGGCGCGCCCGACCAGCAGCGGCTGCGACAGCGGGAAGCTGAGCCCATGGTAGGGTCCGCCGACCCCGCGCAATACGATGCGCGGGTCGCCGGCCTGCGCCGGATTGCGCTCGGGCACCGCGTCCACGTCCTGGTGCGAGGCCTGTACCAGGATTTCGGCGCCATCCAGGTAGACCGAATCGCCGGCGCGCAACAACGCCATCCGTTGTACCGGACGCCCGTTGACGTGGACGCCGCGCATGCCGTTGGCGACCTGCAGCCACAGGCCGCGGCGGTCCACGCAGATGCGCGCCATCAGCGCGCCCTGCGCCTGATCGCCCACGCCCAGGGTGCCGGCCGCTTCGCGGACGACGCGGTGCACGCCCGTATGCAGCGGACGATCGGGCTGTTGCCGGTTGACGAAATGGAGTCGCAGGTTTTCCACGCCGCAGCAGACTATCAGTTTGCGGGCAAACGTAAAGCCGGCCGTTGCCGCGCCGCGGCTTGGAGTCGGCGGTCCGGTTGCGCACAATACCGCCCCCGCTCCAGGAAACGGCCTCATGTCCCATATCGACATCCATCACCCGCACAGCAAGAGTCCGAGCCAGGCGCGCAAGGCCGTCGAGGATGTCGCCAGGAAGCTGGCGGAACGGTTCGAGATGAGCTACGAATGGCAGGGCGACACGCTCAACTTCAACCGCTCCGGCGTGGAGGGGCATATCGCGCTGCTGCCGAAGGCGCTGCACGTCACCGCCCGCCTGGGATTTCTGCTGTCGGTGATGAAGGGCCCCATCGAATCGGAAATCCGCCGGGTGCTGGACGAGAAGTTCGACTGAACCGGGGACAAATCAGGCGCTGACGGCGGCCGGGCCGCGTCTTCGATACGCGGCCGGGAATGCGCTAGAGCGTGTTATGGCCTTTGGGGTGAGTGCGAAGGCCATAACACGCTCTAGCCGGCGAAGGGATCGGCCTCGCCGGCAAACAGTCTTCGCGAGACCTCGCGCTCGGACCGCTCGATGTCCGCCACAAAGGCCTTGCCGTCGCCCAACGCGGAAAACGCGGCAAAGCCGCGCTCCAGAAATCCCTGCAGTTCGCCCAGGCCGGTGGCCTTGGCCGGGCCGCGCGACAGGCGCAGCAGGGTCGAAACTCCGGGCATGCGCACCGCCCTGGCCAGCCCGACGCCCAGGTGGGCGATCAGATCTATCTGATGGCCACGCAGGCGGGGATAGCCCACCTCCCGGTATGCGCGCGCGTACAGGTCCGGGTCCAGCCGCTTGCGGTTCGGCGCCAGCCGCTGCAAGGCCGCGGCCATGCGCAGGTCCAGCGCATGGGTCAATGCGCCCAGTTCGATGCCGTCGGCAACGGTCTCCAGCACCGTCGCCGGCAGCAACCGCTGCATCATCGGCACCACCTTGGCCACGTTGGCGTCGCGCCGGCTGAAATCGTGGTCGCCATAGACATCGGTCAGGAAGAACAGCGCAGCGGCGCGACGGCGCGGGTCGTTCAGGAAGTGCTCGAAACTGGCTTCCAGCCGCGCCGCCTGCCAGCGCCGCAGTTCCGGCAACCAGCGCAGGCCATTGCGGGGTTCGCATCGATGGTCGTGCAGGGTCCGGTGCCAGGCCAGCCGGCGTTCCAGCCGTTCGATCAGGGGGTTGTTGCGCGCCATGCCGCCATCATCCGGAGCCGCGCCCCCCGCCGCAAGCGCAACGGCAGGTCGGCTACACTCCGGCATCGGTCGGTCAACGGGTCATGCATGCTTTCGATTCACAGCGCCAGAAAACGCGGCAGCGGCGGCCGTATCGGACTGGCCGTCGCCGGCGGCGGCCCGATCGGCGGCATGTACGAACTGGGCGCCTTGCGCGCGATGGACGAAGCGCTGGACGGCCTGGATCCGACCCGCCTGGACTGCTACGTGGGGGTCAGCTCGGGGGCGTTCCTGGCCGCGGGCCTGGCCAACCGGATGGATACCGCCGAGATCTGCCGCATCTTCATCACCGGCACCAGCGACGACGCGCAGTTCCGGCCCGAGACGTTCCTGCGCCCCAACCTGGACGAATACCTGCAGCGCGCCGCCACCCTGCCCGGCCTCTATGCCGACTGGTTGCGGCGGCTGCTGCGCGACCCGCGCAAGGCCACGCGCTGGTCGGACCTGCTGCTGCGCTTCGGCGGGCTGGTGCCTACCGGGCTGTTCGACAACACCGGCGTCGAAAGCTTCCTGCGCGACATCTTTTCCCGCCGCGGACGCAGCAACGACTTCCGCAAGCTCGATGCCGATCTGTTCGTGGTGGCGGTGGATCTGGACAGCGGCGAAGCCGTGCGTTTCGGCGAACCCGGCTGGGACGAAGTGCCCATTTCGCAGGCGGTGCAGGCCAGTTCGGCGCTGCCCGGATTGTATTCGCCGGTGGAAATCAACGGCCGCCATTTCCTGGACGGTGCGCTGCGCCGCACCATGCATGGTTCCACCGTGCTGGATCGCGGCATCGATCTGATGATCGGCATCAATCCGCTGGTCCCGTTCGACGCCACCCATGCCGCGCCGCGGGCCGGCGAAGCCGAACAGATCCGGCTCACCAGCGGCGGATTGCCGGCGGTGCTGTCGCAGACGCTGCGCACGCTGCTGCAGTCGCGCATGCAGATTGGCATGGAGAAGTACCCGCGCCAGTACCCGAACATCGACCAGTTGCTGTTCGAACCCAACGCCCACGACAGCGAGCTGTTTTTCACCAATCTCTTCAGTTTTTCCTCGCGCCACCGCGTCTGCCAGCTGGCCTACCGCAACACCCTGGACGATCTGCGCAAGCGCGCCGATGTACTGCGGCCCATGCTGGCCGCACACGGCATCGGCCTGCGCGAGGACATCATCAACGATCGCCAGCGCTCGATTCTCGACGGCCTGGGCAGGCCGCCGCGGATGACCGAAACCACCGCGCGTCTGCGCCGCGCGCTCGACGATGTCGATAACCTGCTTGCGCAAAGACGCGCGCCGAAAGCCCGCCAGCAGCGTCATGCCTGATCCCCGCCGCTGGTGTGAAAGCTCTAGACAAGCCGCCGATTCTGGCGCCACATCTCCAACCGGCAACGGAAACCCATGGCCACTTTGAAAAAATCCGCACGCAAGAAGTCCGCCTCCTCGCAGAACGACAACCTGCAGGCGCAGGCCGAGCGTCTCTCCAAGAACCTGGGCGAATCCGCGCAGCAGGTATGGCTGGCCGGCGTTGGCGCTTTCGGCCGCGCGCAGGCCGAGGGCACCAAGCTGTTCGAAACGCTGGTCAAGGAAGGCCTGTCGCTGGAGCAGACCACCCGCAAGCTGGCCGGCGGTCGCGTCGATGCGGTTCGCGATGCGGTTGAAACCACGGTCGGGCAGGCGCGCGAACGCGCATCCGATACCTGGGACCGGCTGGAGAAAGTCTTCGAGGAGCGCGTGCAACGCGCCCTGCGCCGGCTGGAAGTACCCAGCCGCGAAGATCTTGGCGCCCTGCTCGACCGCGTGGATGCGCTCAACAGCGAACTGCGCAGGCTCGGCGGCGCAGCAGCGCCGAAGAAGCGTCCGGCCGCCAAGAAAGCCAGCAAACGCCCCGCCAAGAAAGCACCAGCAAAGCGCGCGGCGAAGAAATCGGCCCGCTAAACGCACTGTTCCGGTGCAGTCGCGGTTGCCGAGCAATTTGTTGTTGCAAGGCAACATGGAAAGCGTAACAATCGTTCTGGGCCCGCCAGTCCAGACGAAGTACGTATGCTCCCCTCCCCTTACGGCTTCGGACTGGCGGGCCTTTTTCGTCTGCGCTCGGCGAACCTGGCATGGCGCCGGCAGCAAGGTTTCGGCGCCCTTCGCGTAGTCATCCCCCCGACAGGCAGCGCCCTCGGCGGCCGGTTAGAATGGCCGGCTTTCTACCCTGCGTTTTTGCCTGCACCTTATGCTCGCCTGGCTCTCCGGATTGGCCGTTACGTTGCTGAGCGGCATCATCGCAACGCTTTATCTCTGGCTGTTCCGCCGCCGTAGCGACGAATTGGCCGCAGGCCTGAAGGCCCTGTCGGCTTTACGCTGGCGCGAGTTCTCGCGGCTCGTGCTGGCCGCCATGGCCAGCCGCGGCCTGCACCCGATCAATCCGCAGCAGGATGAATCGCGCGAACCGCAGTCCAGTTTCATGCTGGCCAAAGACGGCAAGCGCTGGCTGCTGGCCTGCAAGCATGGCTCGGCCTACCGCATCGGCGCCGCCCCCGTCGTCGAACTGGCCTCCAACATCCGCCTGCGCAGCGCCGCCGGCGGCATCCTGGCCACCGAAGGCCACGTCGAGAAGGAAGGCCGCGACGCCGCCCAGAACAACCACATCGAAGTGCTGGATGGGCCGCGCCTGTGGCCGGAAGTCAAATCGCTGCTGGACGAGCCGCTGCGCGAATCGACGGTCGGCGCGGCGGCCACCCGCGCCAAGCGCCATATCGCCATCGCCTGGCTGGCCGCGGTGGCCATCGGCCTGTTGGTCGCGGTGACGCTGGCCAGCCGGATGCCGGCAGAGCGGCAGGCCGCCGCCCCGGTCGGCAATGCCCTGCCTGCCGCCGCCGCTCCACCCGCTCCGGATGCGCCGGCGCCTGCGCTTGTAGAGGCCACCGAGGAAGAAATCGAGGGCCAGCGGCTGGCGGTATCGAAAGCGCTGGCCCGCGCGCCGGGCATCAAGCGAGGGGTATGGCAGACCAAGCTGACGCTGTCGGTGGACCGGGTTGCCTCCGAGGCGGAAGTCTGGCCCATCATCTGCCAGCAGGTCGAGCTGTATCCAGATCTGCGCACGGTGCGCATCCAGCTCAATCCGCCGCCTGGCAGCGACGAACCGACCCGCTGGCGCCAGTGCAAGACGATGTAGGCAGCGGCCTGCGACATTTCGCCGCTGTGCCGGGAGAGCGGCGGCGGCGATCATGGCCACTTCCTTTCCGCGCCGCTGGCATCGATGAAATCATCTTCCGCACTTCCCTATGAACGCATCGGTGGCGAAGCGGGGCTGCGCCGGATGACCCGGCGCATGTACGCGCTGATGGATACGCTGCCCGAAGCGGCGGCAGTACGCGCGCTGCACCCGGCCGATCTGTCCGGCAGCGAACAGAAACTGTTCGAGTTCCTCAGCGGCTGGCTGGGCGGACCGCCGTTGTTCGTGCAGCGCCACGGCGCGCCGATGCTGCGCGCCCGCCACCTGGACTTCGCCATTGGCATGGAGGAAGTCAACGGCTGGCTGCTGTGCTTCCACCAGGCGCTGCACGAAACCGTGGACGATCACGAACTTCGCGAGTTCATCTGGCCTCGCATCGAACCGCTGGCCCTGCATATGCGCAATACGCAGGCGCTGCCGGTCGGATGGAGCGCTGCGCCTTAGAAGGCGTCCACGATCTCCTGCGGCACGTCAATGGCTCCTTTTGTGGGAGCGACGTCAGTCGCGAGGAAGCAGCACGTCGCAACTGACCGGTACCGCACGTTGGCGCCACTCTCACAAAGAGCCTGCTCGTGGCCTTGTATGGCTAAAGATGGCTTCTCTCCCGGTGAGGGATGGTGGCGCCCCCGGCAGCCGGTCTGTGTGCGGGCTTCGGAAGCAGGCGGCGCCCCGACCGGAGCATGCTTTTCGGCTCGGTCAGCCATCCCTGGCTGACTCGCCGCCGCAGGCCATCGTGGCCTGCTTTCCGCATACCCCGGTCGGGACGTCGCATCGGCGATGGCGATTGGTTGTTGCCGCTCCTAGGGCCTGTCACCGAAGCGCCGATGGCAGGCCAAGCTGCGCTGTGTCCTGGGGGCCGCGCAGAGCGCGCCAGGGATGGCGCGCGCCCGAGTCAGGGCACGACGCCCTGACCGAGGGAAAAGCGGTTCCCGGCCGCCAGGATCCGGAGCCCCGCACGAGCCACCCGGTAATGCATCACCTTACTTGAGAGAAAAACCTCAAAAAAATAGGAAAAGCGACACAGAAGCCATCCCCGGTCCCGAGTCCCTGGTTCCTGGCCCACTACCAATGCACGCCGCGCATCAATGACGCGAAGGCGATCTGCTCGTGGCTGGGCGCCTCGTCCTTCAATGCCTTGCGGTCGCCCTTGGCGGCGGCCGAATCCGGAAACAGTTCGAACGCGGTGTTCATCACCACTTCGTAGGCCTTAGGCGCCACCGCGTTGAGCAATGCCGCGAAGATGCCCAGGCGGGTGGCGATGCGGCTGGGCTTTTCGATGATCGCCCTGACCAGCAGATCCGCCGCCTCTTCCGGGCTCAGCGTCGGCACGCTGTCGTACATCTTGGTCGGGGCGATCATCGGCGTCTTGACCAGCGGCATGTTGACGGTGGTGAAGCTGATGCCCTTGCCCGACAACTCGCCCTGCGCGCAGCGGCTGAACGCGTCCAGCGCCGCCTTCGACGCCACATAGGCCGAGAACCGCGGCGAATTGGCCAGCACGCCAATCGAACTGATGTTGATGATGTGGCCCTTGCGGCGCTGCGTCATCGCCGGCATGAAACCCATGATCAGGCGGATGCTGCCGAAATAGTTCAGCTGCATCGTGCGTTCGAAGTCATGGAAACGGTCGTAGCTGGCCTCGATGGAGCGGCGGATGGAACGGCCTGCGTTGTTGATCAGGATGTCGACCTGGCCGTGCTCGTCCAGCACCTTCTTGACCAGGCGGTCGCAGTCGGCCATGTCGGACAGATCGGCGGTGTAGGCGAACACCTTGCCGCCCCTGGCCTTCATCTCGTCGCGCGCCTTGAACAGTTCCTCCTCGCCGCGGGCGACGATGACGGTCACCGCACCGGCTTCGGCCACGCGCTGGGCGGTGGACAGGCCGATGCCCGAGGAACCGCCGGTGATGACCACCACCTTGTTGCGCACCTTGCCCTTGAGCGTGCGGTCGATGAACAGATCCGGATCCAGGTGGCGTTCCCAGTAGTCCCACAGGCGCCAGGCGTAGTCGTCCAGCCGCGGCACCGAAATCCCGCTGCCCTTGAGCGCGCGCTCGGCTTCGCGGCTGTCGAAACGGGTGGGATAGGTGATGAACTTCAGCACTTCCTTGGGAATCTTGAAATCGCGCAGCAGCATGCCGATGAAGCGCCGCACCGGCGGCAGGTTGCCGACCGCGGTACGGATGCTGCCGGGCACGAAGGCGAACATCCGCGCATCCAGCCGCATCGTCATTTCCGGCGCATGGCCGGCGCGGCAGAAGGCATTGAGCACCTCGCCGACCCGCATCGGTTCCGGATCGGTCAGATGGAACGTGTGTCCGTCCAGCTTGGGCTTGTGCGCGATGTGGTCCATCGCATCGGCGACGAAGTCGACCGGCACGATGTTGATACGCCCGCCCTCGATGCCCAGCACCGGCATCCATTGCGGCAGCAGTTCGCGCAATTTCTTGATCAGGGTGAAGAAGTAGTACGGCCCGTCGATCTTGTCGATCTCGCCGGTCTGCGAGTGCCCGACCACCATGCCCGGGCGGTAGATGCGCCATTTCAGCCTGGTTTCCGCGCGGACCATGCCTTCGGAATCGTGCTTGGTACGCAGATACGGATCGTCCAGGCCCTCGGCTTCCTCGAACATGTCCTCGCGGAAGATGCCCGGGTACAGGCCGGCGGCGGCGATCGAACTGGTGTGGTGGAACGTACCGGCCTTGATGGCCGCGGCCAGATCCAGCGCGTGCCGGGTGCCGTCGATATTGGCGGCCTGCTGCGCCTGCGCGGTCGCGGTCAGGTCGTAGATGGCGGCCAGGTGAAAGAAATGTTTCACCTTGCCGGACAGGGTGCGGATCTGCGCCGGCGTCAGGCCGCACCTGGGCTTGGTCATGTCGCCGTGCACCACGGCGATTTTCTTCATGTCCCAGCCGGCCTTCTTCGCGATGGCATCGAACTTCTTCTGCGAATCCTTGCGCACCAGCACATGAACGGTACCGCTGCGCTTCAACAGGTTGCCGACCAGATAGCGCCCGATGAATCCGGTGGCGCCGGTAACGAAGTAGCTCATGACCTTCCGTCCCTAGTTGTGCGGGCGCCGCCCCTCCGCCGCGCCCTGCCGGCCTAACTTGCCAGACCGGCCAGCATTCGACAATCCCGGGCCGATTGACCGCCAATGCCGCCCGTGGTGTGATGAAGCGGTCTCTCGGGAGGGAACATCCATGGCCGATCTGAAAACCGCGTTCGAGCAGGCATCAAAAGACATCCAGGGCCTGTCCGAACGCCCCGACAACGACACCCTGCTGCGGCTGTATGCGCTGTACAAGCAGGGCTCGGAAGGCGACGTCAAGGGCGACAAGCCGGGCTTCTTCGATTTCGTCGGCACCGCCAAGTACGAGGCCTGGAGCAAGCTCAAGGGCACCGCGCCGGAGGATGCGCAGAAAAAGTACGTGGATCTGGTGAAGAAGCTGACGGCGTGATCCTACGTTAGTGGCGCGCGATACCCGCCAGCGCATCCTCGATGCCTCGCTTGCGATGTTCAATGCGCAAGGCGAGCCTCACGTCACCACCAACCATATCGCCGATGAGCTGGAAATCAGCCCGGGCAATCTGTACTACCACTTCCGCAACAAGGACGACATCATCGAGCAGCTGTTCGCGCGCTATGAGGAGCGCATGGACGCCGCCCTGGCCACGCCCAGCGAGCGCCTGCCGGGTCTGGAAGACATCTGGCTGCAGCTGCATCTGATCTTCGAGTGCATCTGGGACTACCGCTTCCTGTACCGGGACCTGGTCGAAATCCTCAGCCGCAACCGCCGCATCCGCCTGCGTTTTGCCCGCATCCTCAAGCGCGCCGACGACAGCGCCCATGCGGTGATGCGCGGCATGGGACAGGCCGGGGTGATGCGCGCCACGGCCGACGAACTGGCCGCCACCGCCACCAATATCCTGGTCATCGCCACGTTCTGGCTCAACTATGCCGCCGCCCGCGGCGACAAGGACGAACAGATCGCGATACGCCGCGGCATCGTGCAGGTGATGATGCTGGTGGCGCCATTCCTGCGCGATGCCGAGCGCGTGCATCTGAATACGCTGACCCAGGCTTACCTGGACTGAAACGGCAATAGCCCCTAGCGCAGCAGCAACACCGGGATCTGACAGGTGCGCAGCACTTGGGTAGTGGTGCTGCCGACGATCATCGTGCGGATGCGCGAGTGGCCGTAGGCGCCCATCACCAGCAGGTCGATGGCGTACTCCTCGACCTGCTGCGGGATGACCGTGTCGGCAGCGCCAGCGACGATTCGCGCGGCCGGTTCGAAACCCGCTTCCTGCAGCCGCGCCTGCGCCCACTGCAGATGGCCCTGATGGGCGGCGTCATTTTCGCCGACCATCAACAGTTCGCAGGCCAGACCTTTCAACAACGGGCTGGCGCAGACCATCTCCACGCATTTGCGGGTGGTGGCGCTGCCGTCGAAGGCGACCATGAAACGCCGGATCGGCTTGAATGCGCGCGAAGCCACCAGCACCGGACGATGCACCGCACGGACCACACGCTCCAGGTTGCTGCCCAGATGTCCCTTGGCGAAATCGGCGTGCTCGCCGCGTTTGCCGACCACGAACAACCTCACCTCGGCCTCCGAATCCAGCAGGCTCTCCAGCACCGAACCATGGCGCTGGCGGACTTCGGCGCGCACACCGTGAGTGGCGGTGATCCGCTCGCGCAGACCTTCCAGCAAGGTGCGTCCGTGTTCCTGCGCCAGCTTGGCGCGGCGTTCATCCAGCACCGACAGTTCGGCCAGCAGCGCTTCCTGCGTGCCCAGCGACAGGCTGCCGCTGAGGTCGCGGGTTGCCGCTTCGCTGACGCGATCTATCGCATGCAGCAGCTCCAGCCCGGCCGACAGCCGGGACGCCGCCCAGCCTGCATGCTCGGCGACGCTGGGCGCGTACGGCGAGGCGTCGACGGCGGCCAGCACGCGGCCTTCGGTATGAATCAATGGCGTATTCATCGTGGTTTCCTCAGTGGCCGCCCATCAGGCGTTCAGCATCGGGCTTGTCGTGAACGCCCAGTCTGTCGACCAGGGTAGCGCTGGCCTCGTCAAGGCCCAGGATCTCGACCTGGGCGCCTTCGCGCCGGAATTTCAGCACCACCTTGTCCAGTGCGCCGACCGCGCTGAGATCCCAGAAATGCGCGCCGGACACGTCGATGGTGACGCGTTCCAGCACCTCCTTGAAATCGAACGCCGAGACGAAGCTGTCGGCCGAAGCGAAGAAGACCTGGCCGGTGACGGTATATGTCCGCGACAGGCCGTCGACGCCGGCAGTCGAACCGACGTGCAGCACGCGGCCAACCTTGCGGGCGAAGAACAATGCCGACAGCAGCACGCCGGTCAACACGCCCTTGGCCAGGTCGTGGGTGAACACCGTGACCGCTACGGTGCCGATCATCACGATGCTGGAGGTGCCCGGATGCGTGCGCAGGTGCTTGATCGAACTCCAGCTGAAAGTGCCGATGGACACCATGATCATCACCGCCACCAACGCCGCCATCGGAATCTGCTTGACCCACGGGCCGGCGAACACCACCAGCATCAGCAGCACGCTGCCGGCCACCAGCGCCGACAGGCGCCCGCGACCGCCGGATTTCACGTTGATCACCGACTGCCCAATCATCGCGCAGCCGGCCATGCCGCCAAGGAAGCCGGAGGCGATGTTGGCCACGCCCTGCCCTGCGCACTCGCGGTTCTTGTCGCTGGGGGTATCGGTCAGGTCATCGACGATCTGCGCGGTCAACAGCGATTCCAGCAGGCCGACCACGGCCATCGTTGCCGACACGGGCAGGATGATCCGCAGCGTTTCCAGGGTCAGGGGGACATCGGGCAGCAGGAATACCGGCAGGCTGTCGGGCAGCTCGCCCTTGTCGCCCACCGTGGGCACGATGATGCCGAAATACAGCGCCAGGCCGGTCAGCAGCACGATCGCCACCAACGGCGACGGTACCACCAGATCGCGGGTCCAGCGCCGCGACAGCAGCAGCGCCGCGATACCGATGGTCGAGACCCAGTACAGCATGCGCGCGTCGACGCTACCGGCGACCAGCGCGAATCCGACGACCAGCAGGTATAGCCCGATGCCCGGAAACAGCACGCGTCCCAGCCACGGCAGGCCGTAGATGATCAAAAGCCCCAGCGCCACCATCGGATAGACCAGCCACGGCACGCTGATCAGTTCCGGCAGCTGCGCCATGAAAATCAGGATGGCCAGCGCATTGACGAAGCCGGTGATGACCGAGCGCGAGATGAAGCGCATCAGCGAACCCAGTTTCATCGCGCCGGCGACAATCTGCAGCACGCCGGTCAACAGCGTCGCGGCCAGCAGATATTGCAGGCCATGGTCTTTGACCAGCCCCACCATCAGCAGCGCCATCGCGCCGGTGGCCGCGGAAATCATGCCGGGGCGGCCACCGGTAAAGGCGATGACCACGGCGATGCAGAACGAGGCGTACAGGCCAACCTTGGGGTCGACTCCGGCGATAATCGAAAAAGCGATGGCCTCGGGAATCAACGCAAGTGCGACCACCAGCCCGGCCAGAACGTCGCCACGGACGTTACCGAACCATTGCTGGCGCAGGGAAGACGAAATATTCAAGACAGGAGTTCCATACCGGGGCATGGCCCGGACGCGTTGGCAAAGAAAGAACAGCAGCTTCCCTGCCTCAGCGGAGGCAGGCATGGTCGGGCCAGCGCTAGGGTGGCGTAATCACAGGCAAACGGGAGCGCTCTGGGGGCGGTGCGACGGCATAGCCTTCGCAGGAGCGAAAATTGTAGCCGATTGCGCGAACTCAGGCCTGCGGAAAGCGCGATGGCAGAAGGCCACGCTGCAGTCCGTCCAGCGCATGCAGCAATGCATCGCCCAGTCCGCCGTCGTCGATCAGCTCGAAATCGATGCCCAGGAAAGCCAGTTGCGCCAGCAGTTCGCCGGCCGATTCGACGCCGGTTTCCAGCAGGCAATGGCCATCGTCCAACGCATGCAGCACCCCGCACCAGGCGGGAATACCCGGCGCCAGCGCTGCGGCCGCGCCCTTCAACCTGACCTGCACGCGATGGCGCGCCGGCGGCTGGGTGATGCTGCGCGACAGGTACTCGGCGACATCGCCGGGAAACGCGCGCGGCGGAAACTGCGCCGCGGTGGTTTCGATGCGCCGCATCCGGTCGATGCGGAAGATGCGCCAGTCTTGGCGCTGCAGGTCCCAGGCCAGCAGGTACCAGCGGCTGCCGCTATGGGCCAGGCGCAGCGGTTCCAGCGTGCGCTTGCTGGCCTTGCCGTCGCGGTCGCCATAGTCGATGCGCAGGCGGAATCCGTCGCGGGCGGCCACCGCTATCGCCGTCAGATCGTCGACCTGCGACGCGCTGGAAGCGCTGGGCAGCGACAGGGTGACCGAGTACAGCGCGCTGGCGCGGCGGCGCAGCCGCGCCGGCAGCCACTGATCCAGCTTGGCCAGCAGTCCGATTGCCGTTTCCTCCATGCCGGCCACGCTGGCGGCGGCGGTGCGCAGCGCCACCGCAACCGCCACGGCTTCGTCGTCTTCCAGCAATACCGGCGGCATCGAACTGCCCGAACCCAGCGCATAACCGCCACCGGGACCGGACGAAGCCTGCACCGGATAGCCCAGCTCGCGCAGGCGTTCGACATCGCGGCGCAGGGTGCGGCGGTCGACTTCCAGCTCGGCGCTGAGGTCGCCGCCAGTCCAGTGCCGCCGCGATTGCAGCAGCGACAGCAGGCGCAACAACCGGTGCGAGGTTCTCAACATGGGTGCCAGTATGCCGGCTATCGCGGACCGTTTCTGTCCTCGACAGCTGCGAGGCTTGTCGGCATTCCACCACCACGGAGAGCGCTCGATGGCTGTAAAGACCTACCAGGGAAGCTGCCACTGCGGACAAGTACGCTACCAAGCCGATATCGATCTGGCCGCCGGCAGCGGCCGCTGCAATTGCTCGATCTGCAGCAAGACCCGCTACTGGGGCACGATCATCAAGCCGGGCGCGTTCCGCCTGCTGGCCGGCGCCGATCAGCTGAGCGACTACCAGTTCGGCAGCAAGGTCGGCCATCACCTGTTCTGCCGGCATTGCGGCGTCCGTCCTTTCGGGCGCGGCGAGCTGGAGGTGCTGGGCGGCGAGTACTATTCGATCAACATCGCCTGTCTGGACGGCGTCGATCATGCCGAACTGGCCGCCACGCCGGTACGCTACTTCAACGGCCGCGACAACGACTGGTTTTCCGAGCCGGCGGTGACCCGGCACTTGTAGTTGGTTTGCCGCGGCAACGGAGCATCATCCCCAGGCTGCCGGCGAAGCGGCTGGCCCGTTGATGGCGTGCAGGAGCGCGTGCGCCCGTCAACGCTTCGAACTGCCGGCAGCACGCTTACGGCCGGCGGGCTTGGCGGCAGCAGACTTGGCAGCGGGCTTGCGCGCCGGGGCGCGGGTGCGCTTGGCGGCCGTCTTGCTGCCGGTTTTGCGGGTACGCGGCCTGGCCTTGGGTTTCGGCCGCAGGCCCAGCTTGACCAGCACAGGAGCCAGCCGCGCCTCGACCTCGGCGCTGAACTGGTCGGCCCGCGCCTCGCCCTGTTCGCGCGCACTGGCAATGCCGTCGCGCAGGTTGGCCTGGGTTTGGCTGACCAGCCTGCCGGCCTGCCGCTTCAGCGACTCGGCTTTGGCGGCAGCGTCGTTGGCGGCATTCAATGCTTCGCGGCGGACGATGGCGACGGCACCCAGACCGGCCAACCAGATGTGGCGCAGCGTGGTCTGCTGGGGCTGGGTACGGGTTGTCTTCTTGGTGGCCATGATGGGGGTCCTGACGCCGAACCGGAAGGTCGGCTTGCGGGATCGATGCTGCCCAGCGACGATGGAGTAAACACACTATTGACCCGGGAGCGAGCCAGCCCGCGCGCCACTGCCATGGTCCGGCGGCGGGACTTGCCAGTCGGGTTGCGCGCGGCCATGCTCGGCGCATTCCTTGGAGGGGATGCACATGGCAACGAAGACATCGAAGTGGGCGCCGTTTCCGCACGACGCCAAGGCCTACGCGTATGCGGGCGATGCGCTGAAGAAGGCCTGGCCGGCGTTGCATGCCGGCGACAACGAACCTTACCCGGACAACAAGCGCGCGCAGGCGCTGATCGATGCCGCCGGCAAGGCTGCCAAAGGGCTGGACGCGGCAACCATCGCCTCGCAGCTGCAACAGGCCTGGCGGGCCTTCCATCACGGCGACTTCCACGATGCGTTCGAAACCGGCCAGGCGCTGGGGCCGCTGGGGGCCTCGGTGGCGGTCAAGGCGCTGGGCATCCATGCCACCTATCTGGTCGAAGATGAAGGCGAGCGGCTCAAGCGCTTCGAACAGGCCGCCAAACTGGCCGAAGCGGCAATCAAGGCGCTGCCGGACGAAGCCAACAGCCACTACCGCCATGCCTTTGCGCTGGGCCGCTACAGCCAGGGCCTGAGCATCGCCAAGGCGCTCAAGCAGGGCATCGCCGGCAAGGTGCGCGAGGCGCTCAATGCCACCCTGGAACTGGCGCCCAAGCACGCCGAAGCGCACACCGCCCTGGCGCTCTACCACGCCGAAATCATCGGCAAGATCGGCGCGATGATCGGCGGCCTGACCTACGGCGCCAAGGCGACGGAAGCCGAATCGCATATCAGGACCGCATTGAAGCTCACCCCCGACTCGCCCATCGCCCACATCGAACACGGCAACGTGCTGTTGCTGCTGTACAGCGACAAGAAAGAGGACGCGGCGGCGGCGGCTTTCGAGAAGGCCGGCAAGCTCAAGCCCAGGGATGCGATGGAAGCGCTGGACGCGGCATATGCGAATTCGCAGCTGGAATAAGCGTCTGCATTGCGCACTGGCCGCAGCCTGCCTGCTGCCGGTCGTCGGCCTGGCGCAATCGGGCAGTGCCGCTGCCGCCTCCGCCGTCGCCGAACCGCCGTCGGCTGCGGCTGTCGATGCGGCTGTGGAACCTCCCGACACCCTGGTCGATGCATTGACCTGCCGCACTCCCAACGCCGCTCTGCCCGGCCTGCTGACAAGGCTGCGCCGCGAACGGCCGGCCGACTTCCGCCAGACCGAACGCCAGTACGCCACCCCCAGAATGGATCTGTACCGGCTGGCACGGCCGGTACGCGCCTGGGGTCATGAAAGCGACGCCGTCGTACTGACCGATCAGCGCGTGCTGCTGGCGGTCGACAACCCGCTGGAACAAGCGGTCGGTCTGCTCGAACAGGAACTGGAACAGACGCGCGCAGCGCCGCTGTCCGGCGCGCTGGACGACATGCATGCGCTGGTGATCTACCCGGGGGATCACCCCGGCCTGGAAAACCGTGTGCTGTTGGGCTGCGAATACCGCACTCCCGGACTCCTGCTGCTGGACGAACCGGCCGACGACTGGAATCCGGCCACGCCCTGATCCGCGATGCGGATGCCGGGTGCATCGTCAGGGGCAGCCAGCATTGTCCCGGCGGGCCGCACCCGCAAAACCGGCAACCGCTAAAGTTCCTGCGAATGTTGCCGACAGGCGCGTTCGCGCGCGCGCAATCAAATTGCCGCGCCGTCATCCATGACTGAAGAATCGGCTTGGAAACAGCTTTTTTCCGCGACTCCGCCAGCCTTCGGGATTTCCCCCTAGCACAAATTTCCGGTCCGGGCCTAAAGGTTTTTCCGGCAGCGCCGTTATCCATTTCGCAAGCAGAGGGCGACTAGCCACCAACACAAAAAACCGGCAGCACCCTCTTCCATCAACGCCGGGACCCATATAAGAGGAGACGACCCATGGCACAGGTAATCAACACCAACACGATGTCCTTGAACGCTCAGCGCAACCTGAGCACCAGTGGCGCTTCATTGGCCACCACCATCCAGCGCCTGTCTTCGGGCCTGCGCATCAACAGCGCCAAGGACGATGCGGCCGGTCTGGCCATTTCCGAACGCTTCAGCACCCAGATTCGCGGCCTGGACGTGGCCGTGCGCAACGCCAACGACGGCATTTCGCTGGCCCAGGTCGCCGAAGGCTCGCTGACCGAAATCGGCAACAACCTGCAGCGCATCCGCGAACTGTCGGTGCAGTCGGCCAATGCCACCAACTCGGCTTCCGACCGCGCCGCGCTGAACGCCGAAGTCAAGCAGCTGACCGCCGAAATCGACCGCGTCGCCAAGCAGTCCGACTTCAACGGCACCAAGCTGCTGGATGGTTCGTTCACCAGCCAGCTGTTCCAGGTCGGCGCCAACGCCGGCCAGGCGATCGCCATCGACAAAGTCGTCAATGCCAAGGCCGATACGCTGGGCAACGTCAATTTCGCCGCCGCGCAGACGGCCACCGCCGCCGCCGTCGACGCCACCGCCGACAACTCGCTGACCGGCATGGTCATCAATGGCGTGACCATTGCCGATGTCGAATGGAAGCAGGGCACGTCGGCTGCCAACGTCGCTGCGGGCATCGCGGGTGCGATCAATGCGCAGATTGGCGAAACCGGCGTCTACGCGTCGGTCGACAACGGCACCATCACCCTGACCTCGGTCAAGCAGGGCCAGGACTTCGCCTACACCGCAGGCACCTTGGCCGTGGCCGACGAAGTCGGCCTGGCCGGCATCGCCGCGACCGCCGATGCGGTCGATGGCACCACCGCCTTTGTCGACGGCCTGGATGTGACGACCTTTGCCGGCGCCCAGCAGGCGCTGGAAATCGTCGACGCCGCACTGACCTCGGTCAATGGCGCCCGCGCCGACCTGGGCGCCATCCAGAACCGCTTCACCTCGGTGGTGGCCAACCTGCAGGCCAGTTCGGAAAACCTGGCCGCCTCGCGCAGCCGCATCCGCGACACCGACTTCGCCAAGGAAACCGCCGAACTGACCCGTACCCAGATCCTGCAGCAGGCCGGCACGGCCATGCTGGCCCAGGCCAACCAGGTGCCGCAGAACGTGCTCAGCCTGCTGCAACGCTAACCCCCGCTTCCCCGGCGGCACGGCGGGGAACGTTCGGACCACTCACCCCCGTGCGACAAACGCCTAAGGAACTTTTTCAATGGCACAGGTAATTAACACCAACACCATGTCGCTCAATGCTCAGCGCAACCTGAGCACCAGTGGCGCCTCATTGGCCACCACCATCCAGCGGCTGTCGTCCGGCCTGCGCATCAACAGCGCCAAGGACGACGCCGCCGGCCTGGCCATCTCCGAACGTTTCAGCACCCAGATTCGCGGCCTGGACGTGGCCGTGCGCAACGCCAACGACGGCATCTCGCTGGCCCAGGTCGCCGAAGGTTCGCTGACCGAAATCGGCAACAACCTGCAGCGCATCCGCGAACTGTCGGTGCAGTCGGCCAACGCCACCAACTCGGCTTCCGACCGCGCCGCGCTGAACGCCGAAGTCAAGCAACTGACCTCGGAAATCGACCGCGTCGCCAAGCAGTCCGACTTCAACGGCACCAAGCTGCTGGACGGTTCGTTCACCAGCCAGCTGTTCCAGGTCGGCGCCAACGCCGGCCAGGCCATCGCCATCGACAAGGTGGTCGACGCCAAGGCCAATGCCCTGGGCAACGTCAAGTTCGCTGCCGACGTCACCGGCACCGCGATTGCCGACGCCACCGCCGATGGCAGCATCGAAGGGCTGACCATCAATGGCGTCGCCATCGACACCGTCGAGTACAAGGACGGCGCCACCGGCGCGGATATCGCCAAGGCACTGTCCAGCGCGATCAACGCCAAGCTGGGCGAAAGCGGCGTATTCGCTTCGGTCGACGGCGATCAGGTCACGCTGACCTCGGTCAAGGCCGATACCGATCTGGTGATTGGCGGCACGGTGACCGGCAGCGGCTTCACTGCTGCCACGACCGATGCGGCCGACAGCGATGCCAGCTTCGCCTCGGACCTGGACATCACCACGTTCGAAGGCGCGCAGAAGGCGCTGGAAATCGTCGATGCCGCGCTGACCGCCGTCAACGGCGCCCGCGCCGACCTGGGTGCGGTGCAGAACCGCTTCACCTCGGTGGTGGCCAACCTGCAGTCCAGCTCGGAAAACCTGGCCGCCTCGCGCAGCCGCATCCGCGACACCGACTTCGCCAAGGAAACCGCCGAACTGACCCGCACCCAGATCCTGCAGCAGGCCGGTACGGCCATGCTGGCCCAGGCCAACCAGGTGCCGCAGAACGTGCTCAGCCTGCTGCGTTAATCCGCTCAGGCGCCGGAACGGGCGCTTCCCGCGCCCGCTCCGGTCACGGCTTACACCACAAAGTCATCCCGCCAAAGGAAACAACTCATGGCACAAGTCATCAACACCAACACCATGTCGCTCAATGCTCAGCGCAACCTGAGCACCAGTGGCGCCTCGCTGGCCACCACCATCCAGCGCCTGTCTTCGGGCCTGCGCATCAACAGCGCCAAGGACGATGCGGCCGGCCTGGCCATTTCCGAACGCTTCAGCACCCAGATTCGCGGCCTGGACGTGGCCGTGCGCAACGCCAACGACGGCATTTCGCTGGCCCAGGTCGCCGAAGGCTCGCTGACCGAAATCGGCAACAACCTGCAGCGCATCCGCGAACTGTCGGTGCAGTCGGCCAATGCCACCAACTCGGCTTCCGACCGCGCCGCGCTGAACGCCGAAGTCAAGCAGCTGACCGCCGAAATCGACCGCGTCGCCAAGCAGTCCGACTTCAACGGCACCAAGCTGCTGGATGGTTCGTTCACCAGCCAGCTGTTCCAGGTCGGCGCCAACGCCGGCCAGGCGATCGCCATCGACAAGGTGGTCGACGCCAAGGCCAATGCGCTGGGCAACGTCAAGTTCGCAGAAGCCCAGGAAGCCACCGCCGCTGCCGCCGACGCCACTGCCGACGGCAGTCTGGCCGACATGCAGATCAACGGTGTGACCATCGATACCGTGGAGTGGAAGAACGGCGCCAGCGGCGAGGACATCGCCAAAGCAATCGCCTCGGCAGTCAACGCCAAGCTGGGCGAGACCGGCGTGTACGCTTCGGTCGACGCCGGCGTCATCACCATGACCTCGGTCAAGGCCGACACCGATTTCGACATCACGGCCGGCACCATCACCGGCGGCGCAACCGAAATCGGCCTGACCGGCATCGCCGACGCTGCAGCCGAGGACACGGCAACCGCCAGCTTCGCCTCGGACCTGGACATCACCACGTTCGAAGGCGCGCAGAAGGCGCTGGAAATCGTCGATGCCGCGCTGACTGCCGTCAACGGCGCCCGCGCCGACCTGGGTGCGGTGCAGAACCGCTTCACCTCGGTGGTGGCCAACCTGCAGTCCAGCTCGGAAAACCTGGCCGCCTCGCGCAGCCGCATCCGCGACACCGACTTCGCCAAGGAAACCGCCGAACTGACCCGCACCCAGATCCTGCAGCAGGCCGGTACGGCCATGCTGGCCCAGGCCAACCAGGTGCCGCAGAACGTGCTCAGCCTGCTGCGCTAGGTTTCGCGCTTCACCGCTTCACGCGTCTGGATCTACCGCTTCAACCTTTTCTCTGTCGTCACGGACGGATTCGTCTCCCTCCGTCTTGGCAGTACCCGGCCCCCTTCCGGCAACGGAAGGGGGCTTTTTTTTGTTCTTCTCCCAAGTGCGGGGGAAATCTATGTGGAATCCGGTGGCCAGGGCAGTGCGGGACACGCCGTAAATGCGTCCATGCAGGCTCTTACGCGGCATCCATGCCGCGTACGGTCCCGCACTGTCCTGGCCACCGGATTCTGGACACCTGGTCGGCGCTCGAAGAAAAGTCTTCCGAAGTCGCGACCTGTCATCTGCCCAAAGGCGACGGCCAGCGGGCTGGGGTGCGGAGAGCAGGCCATGGGTGAGCCAAGGCGGTTGGCGCGGCACTGCCGCGCGCCTTGGCGAACGCCCGGCGCGCTGCGCCGGGCCGGTTCGGGCCGCGAAGCGGAACGAGCCTGTGGCCCGACGTAAAGACACAACGTCGTCAGGAGGGCGGAGCCCCCCCAGCCTGACGGCCGGCGACTCCCGCCGAAGACGACATCACCGGAAACCGGAGAAGAGCCGTTTTTGAGCGGAGGTCAGGAGCCCGGGACCGGGAGTCAGAGGTCAGAGGTCAGAGGTCAGAGGTCAGAGGTCAGAGGTCAGAGGAATGATGTTCGGCCGCCGATGTAGAACGGTGGCTTTCGGCAGACGGACAAACTTCCCTGACCTCTGCCCCCTGACCCTCGCTCCACTGGCACAACAAATGCATCTACCCGTCCGCAGCCCGCATTTCTCACCAGACCACCGGCAAAGGTGGCGGTGGGAGACGGAGAAATGCGGGCTGGCACTAAAGAACGACGGCCCAAGGCCGTTATTCCATACACGGGTTGAGCCGCATCCCCTACCGGATGTCAGGACCAGCCCGACACTCCCGTTTCCGGATGCGCTCCGGAGCGGGACCATCAGGAGATCTGGCAGTGGCGGACTACAATCTTGGCTACGGCGGTATCGGCACCGGACTGGACATCAATGGCATGGTGTCGCAACTGGTCGCTGCCGATCGCGCCCCGGCCGACGCCAGCCTCAATCGCATCGAGACCGGCGCCAAGTTCAAGCTGTCGGCATTGGGAACGGTCAAATCCGCCTTCAGTGCGCTGGAAACCACGCTCAAAGCGCTCAAGGCCGCCGATGCGTTCGACACCCGCACCGTCAGATCCGGCACCGAAAGCGTATTGACCGCCAGCGCCGGCAAGGGCACGCCGACCGGCATCTATGCGATCGAGGTGCAGGCCCTGGCAACGGCCAGCAAATGGGTGGGAACCCAGGCAACGGCAGCCGACCAGACGTTCGGCGCCGGCAAACTGACGCTGGAGGTTGGCTCGGAGACGCTGACCATCGACATCGCCGAGGGCAGCACCCTGGCCGACATCCGCAGCGCCATCAACGGCGCCGCCGCCAGCAAGGGCGTACAGGCCAGCATACTGACCTCCAACGATGGCCAATACCTGTCGGTTGCCTCCAGCAAGACCGGCGCCGCCAATGCCATTTCATTGACGGTCGCCGAAGGCGGCAGCGATCTGCAGGGCCTGATCGGCGGCCTGGAAGAACGTACTCCGGCCGCCGATGCGCGCGTCTCCATCGATGGCCTGGTGATCACCGCCAGCGAGAACAAGATCAGCAATGCCGTCCCCGGCCTGGTCCTGGATCTGAAGACCGAAGGCACCAGTACCGTCGCCGTTTCCGGCGATGCCGCGGCCAGCCGCAAGGTCGTGCAGGACTTCGTCAACGCCTACAACGCCGCACTGACCGCCATCAACACCGCCACCAAATACGATGCGGAGAACAATACGCCGTCGGCATTGACCGGCGATGCGCAGATGCGCGGCGCTGCCGGCCAGTTGCGCAGCGTGATGGGCAGCCTGCTCGGAGAACTGTCTGCCGCCGGCCTGGACGCCAACACGCTGGGACTGCAAACCAAGGGCTATCCGAACTCGGACGGCACGCTGGTGCTGGACACCGCCAAGTTCGATGCGGCGATGGCGGCCAATCCTGAAAAGATTCGCAGCGCCTTTACCGGCAGCAGCGGCCTGGCCGCCAAGCTGGAAACCACGGTCGGCAGCTACCTGGGCACCGAGGGCGCATTCACCCAGCGCACCAACAGCCTCAACGCCCAGCTCAAGGACGTCGCGGCGCGCCGCACCGCGCTGGACCAGCGCATGGAGGCCGTCGGCAACCGCTACAAGGCGCAGTTCGTCGCGATGGATGCGATGGTCGCGCAGATGAGCAGCACCAGCGACTACCTAGCCCAACAACTTGCCGCCCTGGCGGCCCAAACCGGATAGCCGAGGATCCATACCGGCGCTGCACTACTGCGTTGGGGATCACAGGAGAAGATGGAATGTCACCGCATTCGTATGCCGCCCAATACCGCAATACCGGTCTGAGCAGTGCCGTCATGGATGCCGACCCGCACCGCCTGGTGGCGTTGCTGCTGGCCGGAGCCTGCGACCGCATCCGCCTGGCCGAAGTCTGCGTGGCGCGCGGCGATCTGGCGCGCAAAGGCAAGGCCATCGGCGAGGTCTGCGCCATCATCGGCCATCTCAACGGTTCGCTGGATCATGAAGCCGGCGGCGAAATCGCCAGCAGCCTGTCGGCGCTGTACGACTACCTGCAGGCCCGCCTGATCGAGGCCAATCTCAACAACGACGAATCGGCGCTGCGCGAGGCGCTGGATCTGCTGGGCGAAATAGAATCGGCCTGGAATGCGATCCCGGTCGAGCAGCGTCAGCAGCCTGCGGTTGCCGCTGGAGCCTGACATGAGGCTCGATCCGCTGCAGGCACTGTTCGAAGACCTGGCCGGCATCCGCGGGGCCTTGCAGAATGAGCAGTTGGAACAGGCGCATGCGCTGCTGGTCCGCCACGACCGCACGGTCCGCGATTTCATGCACAGCGCTGAAGGCCGCCAGGCCGGCTACGATGCGCTGGCGCATCTGCTGCGCGAACAGTTGGAAGTGCAGGCCATCATGACCCGCGCACGCGACGACGCCGCCCGCCAGATGCAGGCGGCACGGCAGGCCGATCGCGCCGCGCGCGCCTATCTGGCGCAGGCCGGAGGATAGAAGCATGAAGAACCTCGCCGTCCCCGTCATCAGCCACCCCGCCGAAACCTTGCTGTTCGGCGATGCGCTGACCTGCGAAGGGCTGTTGCCGGCGCGTTTCGAGCCCGGCGAGCGGCCGCTGCAACTGCAGGTCGCAGAAGCGTTGCTGCATGGTCTGGCGATCGCCGAAGACGTGCGCAGCGACGACAACGAAGAACGCGGCGAGTTGCCGCAATCGGTACAGCGCATGGAAGCCAAGCTGGACCTGATGCTGGGCCTGCTGGGCCGGCTGGCTCGCCAGCGCGACGGCGCCCTGCCCGTGCGCGGACTGCGCTGGTCGCATCGCGGCTTGCGGCTGGATCTGCCGGAACCTTCCGGCTTGAAGACCGGCACCGCCGGCGTGGTGCTGATCGAACCGGCTGGCTGGCTGGGCGACCATATCGAGCTGCCAGCGCAGATGTTGGCCGAACTGGCCGGCCCGTCAGGGGCCCATCACCTGTGGCTGCGCTTTGGCGCATTGTCGGCCGGACTGGAAGAAGCGCTGGAACGCCATCTGTTCCGCCTGCACCGCCGGCAGATTGCCGAAGCCCGCCAGGCCGCGCTCAACGCCGAAGGCTGATCGCTCAAACCGTTGCCGGTCCGGCTACTCGTCCATGCGCCGGAGCGGCCGGCGCCGGTGACCGGACGCATTCGGCCAGCGGCCGGCGCCCGGGTCGCGCCGCATCCGCCCGGTGTTGTCGACAAAGCCCGCCAGCGGATGGAACGCGCCGGTTTCTTGTCACCGTACCCGGATTAATGTGACACTCATCGGAAATCACAATTGCGCGAACATGGTCGGCTTGGCCTGGCCGGGCGGGGTCCGCTAAGGTGAGCCGACCCCGAGTGTCTACCGTATTGAAATCCCACGTGCGTGTCCTGATTGTCGACGACCATACCCTGGTGCGGGCCGGTATCACCCGTTTGCTCCAGGCCCTGCCGGATGTGGATGTCGTCGCGGAAGCTTCCGACGCGCAGCAGGCGCTCGACCTGGCCATCATCCACCGGCCCGACATCATCCTGCTGGATCTTTCGCTGCCCGACCGCAGCGGCCTGGAGGTGCTGCAACCGCTGAAGGAAGCGGTGCCGGGCGTCAAGGTCGTGATCATGTCCATGCACAACGATCCCGGCCAGGTCCGCAGCGCGCTGGATCGCGGCTGCGCAGGCTTTGTGGTCAAGGAAGCGGCACCGATGGAACTGGAACTGGCGATCCGCTCGGCCGTCGCCGGCCAGGTGTTCCTGAGTCCGCAGGTGTCGGCCAAGATGCTGGCGCCGCTGCTGGGCAACGGCAAGCCCACCGGCATCGCCGCGCTATCGCCGCGGCAGCGGCAGATCCTGCGCAAGCTGGGCGGCGGCATGAGCAGCAAGGAAATCGCCGCCCATCTGGGCATCAGCGTCAAGACCGTGGAAACCCACCGCGCCCGGATGATGGAATCGCTGGGTTGCCGCCGCGCCAACGACCTGCTGCTGCTGGCCGCCCGCCACCAGAGCGATTTGGCCTGAGGTTTGCATTAGCCCTGCCGTCACCGTCCCGGGTGACGAAAACCCGCTGCCGTTTCCCCCAAATCGCGTGACCGAAGTCCGGCGCTGTCGGTAAATCCCCGACAGCACGTCGGGAACAAACTGCGCGCGCGCGGAAATATCCTGATTTTTTTTCCGTCACCGGCGGCGCAAAGTTTCTCCAACCTGGCGTCAACACGATGCCGCGGCAACGGGAAACTGACATGAAGGCTGGACTGGCCGCCCAACTCGGGCAGCAACTGCACCTGACGCCACAACTGCTGCAGTCGATCCGGCTGCTGCAACTGGACGGCATGCAGCTGGAACTGGAGATCCGCCGCGCACTGGAACTCAACCCGGCATTGGAACTGGATGAGTCGCAACTGGCCGACGCCGACAGCCCGGCGCCGGAAACCGCCACCGCCGAAGCGGCCGCCCAGGATGTGGCCGCCTTCGACGAACTGCCCGAGTCGTCGCTGTGGGACATGCCTGCGGCCAGTTGGGGCGACGGCGACGACGACCGCATGCAGCACCTGCCGGCCGGCGAATCCAGCGACCCGCAGGTCCGCGCGCTGTCCAGCCTGGCGCTGGAGCTTTCCGAAAGCGAACTGGCGGTTGCCGCGTTCTGGCTCGAGCACACCGACGACAGCGGCTACCTGCAACAGGAACCGGCATCGCTGGCGCTGATTGCCGCCGCCCAGTTCGGCATCTCCGCCGCCCGGGCCGAGGCGCTGCGCCAGCGCATCGTGCATGGCGAGTTCGCCGGCCTGGCCGCGCGCGACCTGCGCGAATGCCTGCTGGCGCAGTTGGACGCCCTGCCCGGCCGCGTACCGGCCCGCGCGGTTGCGCGCAGGCTGCTGGGCGAATGCCTCGAACTGCTGGGCGCGCACGACTACGAAGCCATCGCCGCGCAGCTGGACCTGGACGGCGAACTGGTCCGCGAAGGCCTGCGCCTGATCCTGTCGCTGCAGCCGCGTCCTGGCGAAGCGCTGACCGCCGAAGCGTCCTCCTACATCGTTCCGGACGTGGTCGCCTGGCACGCCGACTGCGCCTGGCGGGTGGCATTGAATCCGGCCACCGCCCCGCGGCTGAGCGTGTCCCCCAGCTACGAGCGCGGGCTGGAACAGGCCGGCGCCGACGCCGCTTCGCAGAAGCTGCGCGAACTGCTGCAGGAAGCGCGCTGGCTGACCCGCGGCCTGTCGATGCGCTACGACACCCTGCTGCGCACCGCGCGCGCCATCGTCGAGCGCCAGGCCGGTTTCCTGGCCCATGGCGACGAAGCGATGGCGCCGCTGACGCTGAAGGAAATCGCCGACGAGATCGGCATGCACGAATCCACCGTCTCGCGCATCACCAGCGGCAAGTACATGCAGACCCCGCGCGGCACCTTCGAGCTGAAGCATTTCTTTGCGGTGCGGCTGGAAGGCGCCAGCGTTTCCGGCGCCGCGGTGAAGGCCATGGTGCGCCGGCTGATCGACTCCGAGCCGGCCGGGCGGCCGCTGGCCGACGAAGCCATCGCCGGCCTGCTGGCCCGCCAGGGCGTCCATATTGCCCGCAGAACTGTGGCCAAGTACCGGGAACAGCTCGATATCGCTCCCGCCCGGCAGCGCCGACGCGTTAACGTTACGGTTTTGGCTAAAGCCGGTTAACGGAGCGACGTAAAAATGACCAAGATCACAGTTTTGCTGGTGGACGACCACGAGGGCTTCATCAACGCCGCCATCCGCCATCTGCGCAAGCTGGAATGGCTGGACATCGTGGGCCGCGCCGGCAACGGGCTGGAGGCCATCGAGCGCTCCGAAACGCTGCGCCCGGACGTGGTGCTGATGGACCTGGCCATGCCGGAAATGGGCGGCCTGCAGGCCACCCGCCTGATCAAGACCCAGGACAACCCGCCGTTTGTCGTCATCGCAAGCCATTTCGACGACGCCGAACACCGCGAGCACGCCTCGCGCGCCGGCGCCGACGAATTCGTCAGCAAGCTTTCCTACATCCAGGAAGTCTTGCCCATCCTCGAAAAATTCAAAGAATCCCGCAGCCATGAGTGAATCCAGAATCCTCGTTGTCGATGCCGATACCGTCCGCGCCGAACGCCTGAGCGGCCTGCTCGAGTTCATGGACCTGACCCCGCGCTGGGTGACCAGCGCCGGCGACGTGGACCTGGGCCGGCACCGCAGCAGCGACTGGATGGCGCTGGTGGTCGGAAAACTCGACGACGAGGATGCGGCGCGGGCGCTGTTCGCCTGGCTGGCGCGTTCGCCGCTGCCGCCGCCGGTGCTGCTGCTGGAAGGCGAAACCGCCGCCTTCGCCGCCGCCCATGGCCTGCATGAGGCCGGCGTCTGGCCGCTGGAAACGCCGGTCCGCCACGCCCAGCTGGAAGCCTGCCTGCGCCGCGCCAGCCTGAAGCGGCTGGATACCGAACACCAGGCGCAGTCCGCGCAGACCAGCGGTCCCACCGGCAACAGCCCGGCCGTGGTCCGGCTGCGCCGGTTGATCGATCAGGTCGCCGCTTTCGACACCACCGTGCTGGTGCTGGGCGAATCGGGCACCGGCAAGGAAGTGGTGGCGCGCGCCGTGCACGAACAGTCGCCGCGCCGCGACGGCCCGTTCGTGGCGATCAACTGCGGCGCGATTCCGCCGGACCTGCTGGAAAGCGAGCTGTTCGGTCACGAAAAGGGCGCGTTCACCGGCGCGCTCAGCGCGCGCAAGGGCCGTTTCGAGATGGCCGAGGGCGGCACCCTGCTGCTGGACGAAATCGGCGACATGAGCCTGCCGATGCAGGTCAAGCTGCTGCGCGTGCTGCAGGAGCGCAGTTTCGAGCGCGTCGGCGGCAACCAGACCATCCGCTGCAACGTGCGCGTGATCGCCGCCACCCATCGCAACCTGGAAGAGCGCATCGCCGGCGGCCAGTTCCGCGAGGATCTGTTCTACCGCCTCAACGTGTTCCCGATCGAGATGCCGGCGCTGCGCGAGCGCAGCGAGGATCTGCCGGCGCTGGTGACCACCATCGCCGCGCAGCTGGCGCGCACCGGCCGCGGCGAAGTGCGCTTTGCCGACGAAACCCTGCGCGCGCTGCGCTTCTACCCCTGGCCGGGCAATGTGCGCGAGCTGACCAACCTGGTCGAACGGCTGGCGGTGTTGCACCCGGGCGGCCTGGTCCGCGCCCACGACCTGCCCAAGCGCTACCAGCCGGACGATTTGCCGGCGCCCGCCGAAACCGAAGCGGCCCAGCCGCAGCCGGCCGTCGCCAGCGCGTCGCACAGCGGCGTTGCGGCGGCGGAAACCGCACCGGCGCACGACCGCCTGCCGCAGGAAGGCATCGACCTGCGCGAACACATCGCCCGCATCGAAATGGGCCTGATCCGCGATGCGCTGGACCGCGCCGGCGGCGTGGTCGCGCACGCCGCGCAACTGCTGGGCCTGCGCCGCACTACGCTGGTGGAAAAGCTGCGCAAGTACGGCGTCGAACGCGACGAGGCGCTGGCGACGGAAAACTGACTGACGCGGGCCGGCGGTTTCGGCACGGGTCTTGCACGTAGTACCGCAAGACCCACCGACGCCAGCATAAGCAGCCCATGTCCGACTCGGTTTCCTCCATCCTCTCGCAGATCCGCAGCTATCAGAATCAGCTGGGCACGCGCGCGCTGGAGCCGCTGCCCAATCCCAACGCGGTGGATTTCGGCCGGCCGGCGGTCGACAAGCCGGCTAGCTTCAGCGAAACGCTCAGCAATGCGCTGCAAGGCGTCAACAACACCCAGAAGGAAGCCGGCGCACTGGCGCAGGCATTCGAACTGGGCGACCCGCGCGCGGACCTGGCGCGGGTGATGGTGGCCGCGCAGCAGTCGCAGGTGGTGTTCCGCGCCACCGTCGAAGTCCGCAACCGGCTGGTGCAGGCCTACCAGGACGTGATGAACATGCCGCTGTAGGTCTGCGCCGCGATGACACCGGATCGGTAGCCAAGAGGCCATCGCAACGGCAGGCGACAGCGAATGGCCAAGGAGCCGGGCAAGCCCGGCTCCACAAAGAAGCAAGCCGTAGAAAACAAGCCGTTTAACCCAGGAACCGCAAGCCGATGGCTCTCACCCTCTCCAAGGAATCGCTGAAGGAAACGCTCAACGCCGACAATGCCGGCGCGGCGCTGACGCGGCTGCAGAACATGCAGGTGTTCCGGCAGATGGGCACGCTGCTGCTGATCGCCGGCGCGGTGGCGGCGGGCCTGATGGTGTTCTTCTGGTCGCAGAAGCCCGACTACAGCCCGCTCTACACCGGCCTGGACGCCAAGGCCACCGCCGAAGCCGCCGACCTGCTGCGCGGCGCGCAGATTCCGTTCAAGCTGGATCAGGCCAGCGGCGCCATTTCGGTGCCGGAAAAGCATCTGCACGATGCGCGCCTGAAGCTGGCCAGCTCCGGGCTGGCCGAAAGCGGCCGCCTGGGTTTTGAAATGATGGAGCGCGATCCCGGCTTCGGGGTCAGCCAGTTCGTCGAGAACGCGCGCTACCAGCATGCGCTGGAAACCGAACTGGTGCGCACCATCAGCACGCTGCGCCCGGTCCGCGACGCGCGCGTGCACCTGGCCATTCCCAAGCCCAGCGCCTTCACCCGCCAGCGCGAAGTCTCCAGCGCCTCGGTGGTGCTGGATCTGCGCAGCGGCGCCATGCTGGAGCGCAACCAGGTCGACGCCATCGTGCACCTGGTGGCATCGAGCATTCCGGATCTGGCGCCGGAGCGCGTCACCGTGGTCGACCAGAGCGGCCGCATGCTGACCATCACCGACCCCAACAGCGAGGCGGCACTCAATGCCGCCCAGTTCGAACGCGTGCGCAAGCTGGAAACCTCGTTCAACCAGCGCATCCGTGAGTTGCTGGAACCGCTGGCCGGACCCGGCCGCATCAATGCCGAAGTCGCGGTGGACATGGATTTCTCGGTGATCGAGGAAGCCCGCGAGACCTTCGCCAACGATCCGGCCAAGATCCGCAGCGAGCAGGTCAGCCAGAACACCGTGACCAAGCCCGGCCCCGAAGGCGTGCCCGGCGCCACCAGCAACACCCCGCCCGGCCCTGGCGCCGCGGCCGATGCCAATCCCAACGCGCCCACCGAAACGGCCAGCAGCGCCACCCGCAATTTCGAAATGGACCGCACGCTGCAGCACACCCGGCAGCCGGCCGGACGCATCCGCCGGGTCACCGCCGCGGTGCTGGTCGACCATGTCCCGCGCACCGGCGAAGGCGGCAAGGTCACGATGGCGCCGCTGGACGCGGCCACACTGGCGCGGGTCGAGGCGCTGGTGAAGGAAGCGGTCGGTTTCGATGCCGCGCGCGGGGACTCGGTGTCGGTGATGAACGCGCCTTTCGTGCGCGAAGCCGATCCGGCCGCGGCCGAGACGCCGTTCTGGGAAAACCCGGTGCTGCAGAATCCGCTGTTGCGCGATATCGCCCGCTTCGCGCTGGGCGCGGTGGTGGTGCTGGCGCTGCTGTTCGGCGTGCTGCGCCCGGCCATCCGCCAGATCGCCAATCCCTCGAAAAAGCTGCCTGCCCCAGCCATCGACGTCAGCCTGGTGGACGAAGCCGACGAAGACCAGCAGATCGTCGCCGCCCTGCAGGACGGGCGGGTGGACCTGGCCCCGCGGGCATTGGCCTCCGACGCCTACGAAGACCGCCTGCGCCAGGCGCGCGAGGCGGTCCGCAACGACTCCAAACAGGTGGCGCAGGTGGTGAAGGACTGGGTGTCGGCCGATGAATAACAACGATCTCGCGTTGACCGGGGTACAGCGCGCCGCCGTGCTGCTGCTGTCGCTGGGCGAACAGGACGCCGCCGAAGTGCTCAAGCACATGAACGCCAAGGAGGTGCAGAAGCTCGGCATCGCCATGGCCACCATTTCCGGCATCAGCCGCGAGCAGGTGCTGCAGGTCATGGACACCTTCGGCGCGGCGCTGGACAAGCAGACCTCGCTGGGCATGGGCGCCGACGACTATGTGCGCAAGGTGCTGGTGCAGGCGCTGGGCGAGGACAAGGCCGGCAGCCTGATCGACCGCATCCTGCTGGGCCGCAACACCACCGGGCTGGACACGCTGAAGTGGATGGACCCGCGTTCCATCGCCGATCTGGTGCGCAACGAACACCCGCAGATCATCGCCATCGTGCTCTCGCACCTGGACGGCGATCAGGCCGCCGATGTGCTGAAGCTGCTGCCCGAGCGCGCCCGCGCCGACGTGCTGCTGCGCATCGCCACGCTGGACGGCATTCCGCCCAACGCGCTGAACGAACTCAACGAGATCATGGAGCGCCAGTTCGCCGGCAACCAGAATCTCAAGTCCTCCACCATAGGCGGGGTCAAGGTGGCGGCCAACATCCTCAACTTCATGGATTCGGGCCAGGACCAGACCATCCTGGGCAGCATCGCCCAGGTCGATGCCGACCTGGGCGCGCGCATCCAGGATCTGATGTTCGTGTTCGACAACCTCAACGACCTGGGCGACCGCGAACTGCAGGCGCTGCTGCGCGAAGTGCCCAACGACCGCCTGGGTCTGGCGCTGCGCGGCGCCGACGCCAAGGTGCGCGAGAAGATCACCCGCAACATGTCCCAGCGCGCTGCGCAGATCCTGCTGGAAGACATGGAGGCGCGCGGGCCGGTGCGCCTGTCCGATGTGGAAGCGGCGCAGAAGGAAATCCTGGCCATCGTGCGCCGGCTGGCCGACCAGGGCGTCATTGCGCTCAATGCCAATAGCGAGGAACTGGTATGAGCGAACCGATCCGCTGGCTGGCGCCGCCGCTGGGCTTTGTCGCACCGCGCTCGAAGGCCGAAGAAGTGCCGTTGCCGCGGCCGCCGAGCCTGGAGGAAATCCAGGCCATCGAGCAGGCCGCTTACCTGGAAGGACTGGAGCGCGGCCGCAGCGAAGGCCACGCCGAAGGTTTCGCGCAGGGCCAGCAGGACGTGCGCCGGCTGGCCGCGCAGATCGAAGGCATCCTGGACAACTTCTCGCGGCCGCTGGACCGGCTGGAAAACGAAGTGGTCGCCGCCTTGTCCGAACTGGCCGTGCGCATCGCCGGCAGCCTGATCGGGCGCGCCTACCAGGCCGACCCGATGCTGCTGTCGGAGCTGGCCAGCGCCGCGCTGGACACGGTGGGCGCGACCAGCCGCGAAGTGGAAGTGCGCATGCATCCGGACGACATCGCCGCACTGACTCCGGTGCTGTCGCTGATGCCGGCGACCCGGCTGAGCGCCGACACCTCGCTCAGCCGCGGCGACCTGCGCGTGCACGCCGAGAGCGTGCGCATCGACGGCACCCTGGAAGCGCGCCTGCGCGGCACGCTGGAAACCGTGCTCAGCCGCGGAGCGCAGCCATGAGCGCGCAACCGCTGGACTGGCTGCAGGCGCGGGATCTGCGCCTGGCCGCGCGGCTGTCGCAGATCCGCCCCGATGCCGGCGGCCGCGGGCTGATCCGCGAAGGCATCCTGCGCCGTGCGGTCGGCCTGACCCTGGAAGCGGTCGGCTGCGAAGCGCCATTGGGCGCCACCTGCAAGGTCGAGGTCGTCGACGGCGGCTGGGTCGATGCCGAAGTGGTCGGCTTTGCCGGCGAACGCACCTATCTGATGCCCAGCGCCGAACTGCACGGCCTGCTGCCCAACGCGCGGGTGGTGCCGCTGCGCCGCCGCGGCGGCGTCGAGGTCGGCGAAGGTCTGCTGGGCCGGGTCATCGACAGCGATGGCGTGCCGCTGGACGGCAAGGGCCCCATCCGCGCCGAAGGCACCGTCGGCATGGCCGGGGTGACCATCAACCCGCTGGCGCGCGAACCGATCACCCAGCCGCTGGACGTGGGCGTGCGCGCGATCAACGCGCTGCTGCCGATCGGCCGCGGCCAGCGCGTTGGCCTGTTCGCCGGTTCCGGCGTCGGCAAGTCGACGCTGCTGGGCATGATGACCCGCTACACCGCGGCCGATGTCATCGTGGTCGGCCTGATCGGCGAACGCGGCCGCGAAGTGCGCGACTTCGTCGAATCCACGCTGGGCCCGGCGGGCCTGGCACGGGCGGTGGTGGTGGCCAGTCCGGCCGACCGGCCGCCGCTGGCGCGGCTGCAGGGCGCCTACCGCGCCACCGCGATTGCCGAATGGTTCCGCGATCAGGGTTTGAACGTTCTGCTGCTGATGGATTCGCTGACCCGCTTCGCCCAGGCCCAGCGCGAGATCGGCCTGTCGGTGGGCGAACCGCCGACCACGCGCGGCTATCCGCCGTCGGTGTTCGCGCGCCTGCCGGCGCTGGTGGAACGCGCCGGCAATGGATCGGCCGGGCGCGGCTCCATCACCGCTTTCTATACCGTGCTGACCGAAGGCGACGACCCGCAAGACCCCATTGCCGATGCCGCCCGCGCCATCCTGGACGGCCACATCCTGCTCTCGCGCCGGGTCGCCGACAGCGGCCTGTACCCGGCCATCGACGTGGAGTCCTCGGTCAGCCGCGTGGTCACCGAAATCGCCGACGAAACCTGGCGCGATCGCATCCGCAAGCTCAAGCGGCTGCTGTCGGCCTACAACAGCAACCGCGATCTGATCGCCATCGGCGCCTACCAGCGCGGCAACGATCCCACCGTGGACGAGGCACTGGAGCGCTGGCCGGAGATCGTCGAATTCCTCGGCCAGGACGTGGCCCGCTCGGCCAACCTGCCCGACAGCCGCGATGCCCTGGAAAGACTGGTCGAGCGCAGCGCGCCCGAACGCAAGGAACCCCTGCCATGATGCACTCCCGCCGAATCGACCCGCTGCTGCGCCGCGCGCAGGAACACGAAGACAGCGTCGCCCGCGATCTGGCCGAGCGCCAGCGCGCGCTGTCGCTGCACGAATCGCGGCTGGAAGAACTGCGCGGTTACGCCGAGGAATACGCCAACAGCCAGATGGCCGCGACCAGTCCGGCGCAACTGGCCAACCGGCGCGCGTTCCTCGACCGCATCGATCAGGCCCTGAAGCAGCAGGCGCAGACCGTGGACCGCAGCCGCGCCAGCGTCGACATCGAACGCGACCGCCTGCTGCTGGCCAGCCGCGACAAGCAGGTGCTGGAACAATTGGCGGCCAGCTACCGCGTGCAGGAGCGGCAGGTGGTGGAACGCCGCGATCAGCGCGAGATGGACGACCTGGGCGCGCGCCGCGTGCGCCTGGCCGCTACCGCGCAGGACAGCGAGGACAACCGGTGAAGTCCGTATCGGCCGTACTCGCCAGCGCTGCTCCGCCCGCCTCCGCCGGCAGGGCCGGCGGCAATGGCGGAGGCAACGCCAGCGGCAAGCCGGCGTTCGACGAACTGCTGGACAAGCATGGCCGCGCGCCGACGGCCACCAGCGCGGAAAGCGCAGGTGCGAACGCCTCTGCGGCCAAGAAACAGAACGAGGCAACCGCCGCATCCACCGACAAGGCGTCCCCGCGCCAGCGCAAGCCTGCGCTGGCGGAGGACTGGATGATCCCGGCTGCAGGCATATGGGCGATTCCGGCAATGCTGGAGCCACCCAGCATTGCAGCGACAAGCGATTCCGATGCCGCCGACATGGCCGCGCCGCTGGCGTTGGCAACCGCACCCGCAAACGCGGCGCCCGGCACAGCGGCGGCGCCGGCAAGCCCGTTGCCGTCTGGTGCCAGTGCTGGCACCGCTTCCGCGTTCGCCACTGCAGGCGCCCCCTCCGTCGCAGCCACGCCGCTACTCGCCGCCGGCAGCGATAGCGCCCCCGCTGCTCAGACAACCGCGGCAGATTCCAGCGAGCCTGCCCAGGCAGCGACCACCGCCAAGCCGGCGCTGCAGAACCCATTGTCTTTCGTTCAACACATGGCCGCCGGCGCCGCCGCCATCGTCATGCCCGAAGCGTTGGGCCTGGCCAAAGACGCGGCCGACGCCTTGCGCCGGGATGGCGACGCCGATCCCGCCACTCCGACGATCAACGCACTGGCGTCGGCTGCGCCGGTGTCCAGCAACGGGCTGGCCCGCACCGCCACCGTCAATCCGCTGGAAGCGCCAACGCCGGACCTGCACAGCGAGCATTTCGACGAGGCCATCGGCAGCCGCCTGAGCTGGATGGCCGATCAGAAGATCGGCCATGCCCATATCAAGGTCAGCCCCGGCGAGATGGGCCTGATCGAGGTCCGCCTGCGCATGGACGGCGACCGCATCCACGCCGATTTCAGCAGCGCCCAGCCGGAAGTCCGGCAGGCGCTGGAAGCCAGCCTGCCGCGCCTGCGCGAGATGCTGGATCAGCAGGGGTTCCAGCTGACCCAGGCCGATGTCGGCCACCGCCAGGATCCGCAGGCATCGGCGCCGCGCGGCAATGGCACCGACGGCAACGATGGCGGCCTGGACAACCCCAGCGATGAAATCCAGTTACCGCGGCCAGTCATCACCCACGCGCGCGGGCTGCTTGACGCCTATGCCTGACGCCTGACGGCGCTACGGAATGTAAGGCCGTAGGAGCGACGTGAGTCGCGATGAGGCTTTACCGGTAAAGCCTCATCGCGACTCACGTCGCTCCTACAGAGATCCAACCGCCTGATCGCGGCTTGACCAGCCATCCGGCTGTTAAAAGCCGCCGCTGCTACAGCTTTAGAGGCCCTACGGGCCACCGTCAAAACCCCGGCGGCTCCCGCCGCCGCCAACGGCACAGCGCTTGCATCCGTCCATCTGCCCCCACAGGAGATCGACCGAGTGTCCGCTGTCGAGAAACCCGCCGTCAAAGCGGCCAAACCCGCATCCGCCAAGGCTGGCAAGCCCTGGCTGACCATCATTGCCGCAGCAGTGGTCGCCGCCGGCGCCGCCGGTGGCGGCGCCTGGTTCTACGCCAACCGTTCGGCAACCGAGCAGGTCCAGCAGGCCGAAGCCAAGGCCAAGGCCGGCAGCATTCCCGCGCCGGCGCAGTACTTCGCCCTCGAGCCGCCTTTCGTCGTCAATCTGATCGGTTCGGCCGGCGGCGCCCGCTACCTGCAGGTCGAAGTGCAGCTGATGACGCGCGATGCCGAATCGCTGAAGAGCATCGAGCAACACGCCCCGGCCATCCGCGCGCGTCTGCTGATGCTGTTCGCGCAGGAAAACGCCGATGAGCTGATCAGCCGCGCCGGCAAGGAAAAACTGCAGGCCGCGGCGCTGTCCGAGGTCAGGAAGCTGTTGACCGCCGAAACCGGCAAGCCGTGCGCCGAAGCCCTGCTCTTCACCAGCTTCGTAATGCAGTAAGGAACCCATGATGAGCGACCTGCTTTCGCAAGACGAAATCGATGCCCTGCTGCATGGCGTCGATTCGGGCGCGATAGAAACCGAGGAAGCGCCGCCGGATCCCAGCGTGGCGCGCACCTACGATTTCGCCAGCCAGGACCGCATCGTCCGCGGCCGCCTGCCGACCCTGGAGATGATCAACGAGCGCTTCATCCGCACCTGGCGGATCGGCCTGTTCAATCTGCTGAGGCGCTCGGCGGACCTGTCCGTGCGCGGCATCGAGACCATCAAGTTCGGCGAGTACCTGCATTCGCTGTACGTGCCGACCAACCTCAACCTGATCCGGCTCAAGCCGTTGCGCGGCGTCGGCCTGGTGGTATTCGAACCCAAGCTGGTCTACACCGTGGTCGACAACTTCTTCGGCGGCGACGGCCGCTACCCGGCGAAGATCGAGGGCCGCGAGTTCACCCAGACCGAGATGCGGGTGATCCAGTTGCTGCTCAAGCAGACCTTCGCCGATCTGGTCGACGCCTGGGCGCCGGTGCTGGCGGTGGATTTCGAATACATCAATTCCGAGGTCAACCCGCATTTCGCCAATATCGTCAGTCCGCGCGAGTACGTGGTGGTGAGCCGTTTCCATGTCGAACTGGACGGCGGTGGCGGCGATCTGCACATCACCCTGCCCTATTCGATGCTCGAACCGATCCGCGAACTGCTGGACGCCGGCATCCAGTCCGACCGCGTCCACGACGACGACTCCTTCCGCGACAGCATCAACGAGCTGCTGCGCACCGCCGAGGTCACCCTGTCCAGCGTACTGACCGAGAAGAACATCAGCCTGCGCGACCTGATCCGGCTCAAGGTGGGCGACATCCTGCCCATCGATCTGCCCAAGACAGTGCCGGTCTGCGTCGAACGCATCCCGGTCATGACCGGCGAGTTCGGCATCGCCAACGGCAACAACGCCGTCAAGATCGTGGCCACCCGCCCGCCCGGCGCCAATATTTCGCTACCGCCCCGCGTCACCGCGCTGGTCCCCGGCGCATCACAGGAAACCCAAGCATGAACCAGCCACTCTCCGAAGAAGCCAGCGCCGCGCAATTCGAAGCGCTGCAGGCAGAACAGGGCCACAGCGACAACGACATGAGCCTGGACGTCATTCTCGACGTTCCAGTCGTGCTGTCGCTGGAAGTCGGCCGCATCCGCATTCCCATCCGCAACCTGCTGCAGCTCAACCAGGGCTCGGTGGTGGAACTGGAACGCGGCGCCGGCGAACCGCTGGACGTGTTCGTCAACGGCACCCTGATCGCGCACGGCGAGGTGGTCACCGTCAACGACCGTTTCGGCGTGCGCCTGACCGACGTGGTCAGCCCCAGCGAACGCATCCGGCGCCTGCGGTGAGCCCGATGCTGGCCGCGTTCGCCACCGCTGCCGCGCCGGTGCAGAAGATCGGCTACGCCGCGCCGTCCACGCCGGGCATCGGCGGCGCATTCGTCGCGCTGATCCTGGTGCTGGGCCTGATCCTGGGCCTGGCCTGGCTGCTGAAGCGGATGCCGGGCTCCGGCCTGGGCCTGCGCCAGAACGACCAGCTGCGCGTGGTGACCACGCTGGCGGTCGGCGGCAAGGAACGGCTGATGGTGATCGAAATCGGCGGCGAACAACTGCTGATCGGCGTGGCCGCCGGCGGCATCCACACGCTGCACCGGCTGCCCGAACCGCTGCCGGCCCAGCCCGCCCCGCAACTTCCCAATTTCGCCGAACTGCTTGCCAAGCGTCTGCGCAAAGAGACCTGAATGATGCGTCGTTTTCTGCTTCCCCTGCTGGCCCTGCTGTGGCTGTGCGCGCCGGTACTGGCCATTGCCCAGACCGCGCCGGCTGCCGCCCAGACCGCGCCCGCGGCACCTGCCGCACCGACGCTGCCGGCGCTGCCGGATGTGACCGTCGGCCAGGTCGGCGACAGCAAGGTCAGCCTGCCATTGCAGACGCTGTTGCTGATGACGGCGATCACGCTGATCCCGTCCGCCCTGCTGGCGATGACCGCCTTCACCCGCATCATCATCGTGCTGGGCCTGCTGCGGCAGGCGCTGGGTACCGGGCAGACGCCCTCCAACCAGGTGCTGGTGGGATTGGCCTTGTTCCTGACCATGCTGGTGATGATGCCGGTCGGCGAGAAGGCGTGGGCGCAGGGCATGGCGCCGTATCTCAACGGCCAGATCGACTTCGCCACCGCCTGGCAGCTGACCACCGGACCGCTGCGCGACTTCATGCTGGCGCAGGTGCGCGAAACCGATCTGATGACCTTCGCCGGCCTGGCCGGACACGGCGCCTACGGCAGTCCGGCCGACGTGCCGTTCCCGATCGTGGTGGCCTCGTTCATCACCAGCGAACTGAAGACCGCGTTCGAAATCGGCTTCCTGGTGTTCATCCCGTTCGTCATCATCGATCTGGTGGTGGCCAGCGTGCTGATGTCGATGGGCATGATGATGCTGTCGCCGATGCTGGTGTCGGCACCGTTCAAGATCCTGCTGTTCGTACTGGTCGACGGCTGGGTGCTGATCGTCGGTTCGCTGGCGGCGAGCTTCAACTAGAAGAGGGGAGAGAAGTGAGGAGTGAGAAGTGAGAAAGAGCGCAGCACCTTCTCGCTTTGCACATTCCTGGCACTTCCCTTTTCCCCTCACCCGCTCACTCCTCACTCCTCACTCCCCGCTCTTCACATGACTCCCGAACTTGCCCTCACCGAACTGCGCGGCGGCCTTGAAATCGCATTGTGGGTCGGCGGTCCGTTGCTGCTGGTGGTGCTGGTGGTCGGCGTGGCGGTCGGCGTGATCCAGGCCGCCACCCAGCTCAACGAGCCCACCATCGCCTTCGTCGCCAAGGCCATTGCGCTGACCGCCGCGCTATTCGCCACCGGCAGCTATCTGCTGGGCACGCTGGTCGAGTACACGACCCAGTTGTTCCAGCGGCTGCCGCATTTGATTGGCTGAAGAGCGAGAAACGAGTGAAGAGGAACGAGAAACGAGAGAAAGGCATGGCTCGCGTGCCGCTTGCCCCTCCTCGTTTCAGTCGCCGCCCCCACTCGTTTCTCACTCCTCTTCACTCGTTCCTCGCTTTATGAACTCCGCCACCCAGATGGTCATCGACGGCCAGCAGGCCTTCGGCATGATCAATGCGCTGTTGTGGACGCTGCTGCGGACCGGTGCGCTGCTGATGGCGGCGCCGCTGATCGGCACCCGCGCGGTGTCTGTGCGGGTGCGGGTGATCATTGCCGGCGCGCTGTCGATGGCGCTGACGCCGATGCTGCCGCCGGGACCGGCGCAGATCCAGTTCGACGCCGCCACCGTGCTGAGCATCGCCCGCGAACTGGCGGTCGGCGCCAGCATGGGTTTCATGCTGCGGCTGGCGTTCGAAGCCGGCGCGATGGCCGGCGAACTGATTTCGCAAGGCACCGGCCTGGCGTTCGCTCAGATGTCCGATCCGCTGCGCGGGGTCAATTCCGGCGTGGTCGGGCAGTGGTTCTATCTGGCCTTTGGGCTGCTGTTCTTCGCTTTCAACGGGCATCTGGCGCTGGTCGCGCTGCTGGTCGACAGTTATCGCTCGCTGCCGGTCGGCACCGCGCTGCCGGACGTGACAGCGATGTTACAGGTGGCGCCGGCATTCTTCATGCAGGTGCTGCGCGCCGCGGTCAGCCTGGCGTTGCCGGTGATGGTGGCGATGCTGGCGGTCAACCTGGCCTTCGGCGTACTGGGCCGCGCGGCGCCCGCGCTCAACCCCATCCAGTTGGGTCTGCCGACCGCGCTGCTGCTTGGCCTGTTCCTGCTGGCGTTGCTGGCCGGAGAGCTCGGTCCGCCGGTGCAACGCATCTTCGAGTCGTCGTTCGACGCGGCCAGGCAGCTCGCTTCCTGACAATCGATCGCAACAAGTACTTCACGTAAATGCGTTTACAAGGTCAGAATGTGGGCACAGGGGATTCGACCAGCCGAAGCCAAGCCGTTCAGGTTTGGTCCGGCTCGCGTCCCCTGACCGAAGAGGCCCAGCGACAACGCAGAAGGAATCGGCGTGTATTCGACTTCATCCTTCAAACGACGTACCAGTCACGAAACCCGCGAAGCGGTACTGGCGGCAGCGCGCAAGCTGTTCTTCAGCAAGGGGTTCGAGCAGACCACGCTGATGGACCTGGGCAAGGCCACCGGTTTGAGCGCGCGCGGGGTAATCCTGCACTTCGAAACCAAGGCCGACATCATCGCGACCCTGCTGATCCGCGACTACAGCGCGCGCAAGCCGCCGACGTTGGGCAAGGGGCGCACCAGCGCCCAACGCATCCTCGACTTCTACCTGTGGGTGGCGCGCGGGGATGTGGCGACGTTCGTCGCGTTCCCGGCCCTGTGGGGGGTTTCAGCGCGCTGGTCGGCCGAGATGGAGGCTGACGTCAACGCCGTGGTGCGCGCGATGCGCGAACCGGTGCGGCAGGAACTGGCGCGCGGCATCGAGGCCGGCGAATTCCGCGCTGTCGACATCCGCCACGCCGACGATCTGCTGTGGCAGAGCTACCAGCACGGGCTGCGCGCGGTGGCGGTGACCGGCGGCACGCCGGCACTGGCGCTGCCGCAGGTCCATCGCACACTGGAAATCCTGGCCGCCTGACCGGCGGCGCGGCGACGACGGCGGCGCTGGTGCGCCGCCGCCTGCCCTGCCGCAAGCCGCGGTTACTTGTCGCGGCCCTGCTTGTTGCCGGGGTTGCCCTGCCCTTTGCCCTTGTCCTTGCCTTTATCGGCACCCTGGCCGGCATCGGGGCCGGACCGATCCGGCTTCTTGCCGGCCGCCGGCGGCGCCTTGCTCTTGCCGGGACCATGCTGCGACCAGTCCACCCGCACGTTCTGATCCACGCGCACCGGATAGCCCCAACGGCCGTAGGTCCCAGCGGCACCCTGCTTCAGCGCGTGAAAAGCCTGCGAGCCGGGCTTGATGCCGTAGCGCTTGGCCACCGCGCCCCAGCCCTGGCCCGGATTGCGGTCGTATTCGCGCACCACCTCCAGGCAGGGGACACCAACAGCCCGCGCAAGCGCGCAGGCGTAATAGACATCGGCCGGCGCCCAGCGCCGCTGATCCAGCAGTTCGACCACCAGCGAGCGCGGCGCGCCGTAATAGCCGGTCATCTCGCCGATGAACGGATCCCGGTAGCGGCGGCCATAGTCGTTGATTTCGCCCAGCCGCGAGTCGACCCAGACATCGCCGGTACGGACGTTGTAGCCCACGGTCTGCGCCGCCGAAGGCAGCGCGGCCGACATTGCGGTGGCCAACACCGCGCCCAGTACGATTGCCTTGAAAGTTCCCATATGCACGCTCCGGATTCGGTGGAGGGTTCAAGTGTCTGCGTCCTGCGATGAACAGCATATGAGGTCTTGCCTCCGCCCAAGCCTGGCAATGGAAGCGCGTTGCGCACCGTTCTGGCCGGAAAGTCCGCAGCGGCGCGGTCGCGGCGATTGACCGGCCATGAAAACGTTTTCATAATCCAGGGTTCGTGTCTGAAACCCCTGCCTAGCATTTCACCCGGAGTCACCGAATGGACCCGTTCGAACGCGTGGAAGCGCTGATCGCGCAGATGACGCTGGAGGAAAAAATCGGCCAGTTGGGCGCATTCGCCGACGCCTTGCGGCCATTCGCGTTCGAAGTGAACCCGGAAACTTTTGCCCGCGACGCCGAGGACGTGCGCCAGCAGATCCGCGCCGGCCGCGTCGGCACGCTGTTCAACGGGGTCGGCGCGGTGGAAGGACTGGAAGCGCAGCGCATCGCGGTGGAGGAAAGCCGGCTGGGCATTCCGCTGTTGCTGGGCGCCGACGTCATCCATGGCATGCGCACCGTGTTTCCGATTCCGCTGGGCGAAGCGGCCAGCTTCGAACCGGAACTGGCCGAACGCACCGCGCGCGCGACGGCGGTCGAGGCCACCGCCGCCGGCCTGCACTGGACGTTCGCGCCGATGGTCGATGTGGCCCGCGACCAGCGCTGGGGCCGGGTGGCCGAAACCTCCGGCGAAGACACCTTCCTGGCCTGCGCGTTCGCGGTGGCGCGGGTGCGCGGCTTCCAGGGCCCGGATCTGACCGCGGCCGATTCGCTGCTGGCCTCGCTGAAGCACTTCGCCGCCTACGGCGCGGTGGCCGCCGGCCTGGACTACAGTTCGGCCGACATGTCGCCGCAGATGCTGCGCGATGTGCACCTGCCGCCGTTCAAGGCCGGCATCGATGCCGGCGCGCTGACCCTGATGAGTTCGTTCAACGACATCAACGGCGTGCCGTCCTCGGCCAACCGCGAACTGCTGACCGGCATCCTGCGCGGGGAATGGCAATTCGGCGGTTTCGTCATCTCCGACTACACCTCCGATTTCGAACTGATCGCGCAGGGCTATGCCGAAGACGAACGCGATGCCGCGCAGCTGGCGTTGAATGCCGGACTGGACATCAGCCTGCAGAGCGGCGTGTACGCCAATCATCTGGCCGGGCTGGTCGAAAGCGGTGCGGTGGCGATGACGACACTGGACGAAGCGGTACGGCGGGTATTGCGGGTCAAGGCCGCGATTGGCCTGTTCGACACCCCCTACCGGTCGCTGGATCCGCAGCGCGAAGCCGATACCTCCTACCTCCCGGCCCACGATGCGCTGGCGCGCGAGGCCGCGCGCCGCTCGATCGTGCTGCTGAAGAACGAAAACGATCTGCTGCCGCTGAAGAAATCCGGCCAGCGCATCGCGTTGATCGGCCCGTTCGGCGAGGACCGCGACAACATCGGCGGCTGCTGGAACATCTTCGGCGACCGCAATCGCGACATCGACCTGGCCAGCGGCCTGCGCGCCGCGCTGCACGACCCGCATTCGCTGCGGGTCGTGCGCGGCTGCGATTTCGAAGCGCCGCTGGAGGGCGGCATCGAGGCCGCGGTCGCTGCCGCGCGCAGTGCCGACGTGGCGCTGCTGGCCATCGGCGAGCCGGAGAATTTCAGCGGCGAGGCGCAGTCGCGGCTGCAGATCGTGGTGCCGCCGGCGCAGCAGGCGTTGGCCGAAGCGGTGGCGGCGACCGGCACGCCGGTGGTCGTGCTGCTGCGCAACGGCCGCGCGCTGGCGCTGAGCGGCGCGGTGCGCGATGCCGATGCGATCCTGGTCACCTGGTTCCTGGGCACCCAGACCGGTCATGCGGTGGCCGACGTGCTGTTCGGCGACTACAACCCGTCGGCGCGGTTGCCGGTCAGTTTTCCGCAGGATTCGGGCCAGCAGCCGTATTTCTACAATCACACACGCAGCGGCCGCCCCGAGTTGCCGGAACAGTCGTGGGCATTCAAGAACCGCTGGCGCGAGATCCCCCACGCGCCGCTGTACCCGTTCGGGCACGGCCTGAGCTATACGCGCTTCGGTTACTCGGCACCGGCACTGGACAGCGCCGTGCTGGCCTGGGACGGCACCCTGACCGTTCGCTGCACGATCAGCCACCAGGCCGGCCCGGCCGGCGAGGAAGTCGCCCAGCTTTACATCCATGACCGCGTCGCCAGCCGGGTACGGCCGGTGCGCGAATTGAAGGGCTTCCGCAAGATCCGGCTGCAGCCGGGTCAAAGCGCCGAGGTGGCGTTCCAGCTCACCCGCCACGATCTGGCGTTCCACGGTGCCGACAATCGCCTGTCGGCCGAACCGGGCCGGTTCGATCTCTGGGTGGCGCCGTCGGCGCTGGCCGGCGAAGCGGTGGCGTTCGAGTTGCTGGGGCCTTGAGCCGGCAGGTTCCCTAGCCGTATCATCCCTAGGGGCTGTTGCCGTTTCCCCGCTGCCGAAGCCGCGCCGGCTCCTGCGGCAATCCGGCTGATGGCCCGGCACGCGGACCGCTTGGCGGCCCACCGGCCGTGGCCGGGGCACCGCCGCAGGTTCGAACAGTGCGCCGGATAACGCCATCGATCCTGCCGAATGCGCCGCAGCGCAACATCCGCTCCACCTCGATGGCACTAGACTTGCAGCGCTGCGCTCATGCGCCGACGACTACCGCCTTGCCGACCCCGCCTGCGGATTCCGATTCCGGATGAACTCTGAACCAAGCGATTTCCGCCTGGGAATCATCACCCTGCTGGGGCTGATCACCGCTTCGGTGATCGCCGTATTCGCGGTCTATCGCTGGACCCAGGGCGCCTACCAGACAGCGCTGTTCGACGCCGGCATTGTCGCCGCGCTGCTGGCACCGGTGATCTACGCGCGGCGGACCGGCGACAGCCTGCGCGGAGGAATGGCACTGTGCGTGCTCAATTCCGCGGCCTGCCTGGCCGCGTACTGGCTGATCGGCGCGGAGGCCCTGACCTGGACCTACCTGGTCCTGCTGAGCAATTTCTTCATCGCCAGCGCCCGCTTCGCGTTGATCGCCGATCTGCTGATACTGGCCGTGCTGTGCCTGCTGCTGGGCCGGTCCTCCAACGGCATCCAGTCGGTTTCGGCATTGTCGACGGCGGCGCTGACCATCCTGTTTTCGTACATCTTCGCCAGCCGCAGCCGCGATGACCGCGTGCAGCTGCAGGAAATGGCGACGATGGATCCATTGAGCGGCGTGAGCAACCGTCGCGAAATGGAAAAGAAACTGGCCCACGCGGTGGCCGAACGCCGCGCCAGCCATCGCCACTACGGCCTGATCCTGCTGGATGTCGATCGTTTCAAGGAGGTCAACGATCTGTACGGCCATGCCGCCGGCGACCACGCCATCGCCGATCTGGCGGCGATCCTGCGCTTCGAGATGCGCAGCGACGACCAGGTCTTCCGCTTCGGCGGCGAGGAGTTCGTGGTGTTGCTGGACGTCGCCAACCGCGACGATCTGGAAACGGCCACCGAACGCCTGCGCAAGGCGGTGCGCGACAGCCTGCGCGGGCCCGGCGGACGCATCACCATTTCGCTGGGCGCGGCGATGCTGGGCCAGGAGCGGGACTGGCACGACTGGTTTTCGCGCGCCGACGCGGCGCTGTACCGGGCCAAGTCCAATGGCCGCGACAGCTATGTGATTGCCGACGATCTGTTCTAGCGCCGGGCGCGAACGCATTCAGCCGGACACCGCGGTTTCCTCGCGCCCGCGGTGCAGCCGGCGATACAGCGCCGGCAGCACCAGCAGCGTCAGCAGCGTCGACGACACGATCCCGCCAATCACCACCGTCGCCAGCGGGCGCTGCACCTCGGCGCCGGCGCCGACATTGAACGCCATCGGCAGGAAGCCCAGCGATGCCACCAGTGCCGTCATCAGCACCGGGCGCAAACGTCCCAGTGCGCCCTCCACCACCGCTTCATCCAGGCTGGCGCCCTGCGCGCGCAGCCTGCGGATGAAGGAAATCATCACCAGTCCGTTCAATACCGCAACGCCGGACAACGCGATGAAACCGACGCCGGCCGAGATCGACAGCGGAATGCCGCGCAGCGCCAGCGCTATCACCCCGCCGGTCAGCGCCAGCGGCACGCCGCTGAACACGATGGCCGCATCCCGGGCCGACCCGAACGCCATCAGCAGCAGCCCCAGGATGATGACCAAGGTTACCGGCACCACGATCGCCAGGCGCCGGCTGGCCGAGATGAGCTGTTCGAAGGTGCCGCCGTAGTCGACCCAGTAGCCGGCCGGCAGTTCGACTTCCGCCGCAATCTTGCGCTGCAGTTCCTCGACGAATCCGCCCAGGTCGCGCCCGCGCACGTTGGCGGTGATCACGGTCCGGCGCTTGCCGTTTTCGCGGTTGATCTGGTTGGGCCCCAGCCGGGTTTCCAGCCGCGCCACCTCGCGCAGCGGCAAGGTGCGCGGCGTGCCCACGGCCCAGTCGCTGTCGCGGCTGGATTCGTCGGCATTGCGGTTGCCGCCTGCAAGCGGAATCGGCAGATCCGCCAGCGCGGCCGGATCCTGGCGCAGCGGTTCGGGCAGGCGCACGACGATGTCGAAACGCCGGTCGCCTTCGAACAGCTGCCCGGCCACCTGGCCGCCGACGGCGGCGGCCACGGTGTCCTGCACCACGCCGGGATTCAGGCCGTAATGCGCCAGCGCCTGGCGGTCGGGGATCACGCTCAGCAGCGGCAGGCCGTCTGTCCGCTCCAGCTTCACATCGGCCGCTCCCGGCACCGCGGCGACCACCGCCTCGATGCGTTCGCCCGCTTCCATCAGCGTGTCCAGATCGTCGCCATAGACCTTGACCGCCACATCGGCGCGCACGCCGGAGATCAGTTCGTTCATGCGCATCCGGATCGGCTGGGTGAACTCGTAGTTGTTGCCGGGAAGACGTTCCACTTCAGCCTCGATTTCGGCGATCAGCGCCGCCTGCGGCTTGCGCGGATCCGGCCACTGCGAGCGCGGTTTCATCATCAGGAAGGTGTCGGCCACCGACGGCGGCATCGGATCGTTGGCCACCTCGGCCGTGCCCAGCTTGCCGAACACCCGCTCGACTTCCGGGAAGCGCTTGATGCGCTGCTCCAGCGTGGCCTGCATCTTCAGCGCCTGTTCCAGGCTGGTGCCGGGGATGCGCAGCGCATGCAGGGCGATGTCGCCCTCGTCCAGGTTGGGGATGAACTCGCTGCCCAGGCGCGTGGCCAGCCATCCGCTGCCCAGCACCAGCACCAGCGCGCCAGCCATCACCCAGGTCCCGCGCCGCAATGCCCAGTGCAGCACCGGCGCGTAGCGGCGCCTGGCCCACTGCATCACCCGGTTCTCCTTTTCCTCGACCTTGCCGCCCAGGAAAATGGCGGTAGCCGCCGGCACGAAGGTCAGCGACAGCATCATCGCGCCGGTCAGCGCCAGCACCACGGTGATCGCCATCGGGTGGAACATCTTTCCCTCGATGCCGGTCAGCGCGAAGATCGGCAGGTACACCGCGGCGATGATGCCCAGGCCGAACAGGCTGGGCCGGATCACTTCGGCGGTGGCCGAGGCAGTGATCTCGAAACGCTCCTGCTGGCTCATTTCCCGGCCCAGCCGCTGCTGCATTTCGCCGAAACGGCGCAGGCAGTTTTCGATGATGATCACCGCGCCATCGACGATCAGGCCGAAATCCAGCGCGCCCAGGCTCATCAGGTTGCCGGAGACGCCGCCGCGGACCATGCCGAACACGGTGAACAGCATCGCCAGCGGGATCACCGCGGCGGTGATCAGGGCGGCGCGGAAATTGCCCAGCAGCAGGAACAGCACCGCGATGACCAGCAATGCGCCTTCGATCAGGTTGGTCGACACCGTCTTGATGGTGCGGTCCACCAGCGCGGTGCGGTCGTAGACCGGGCTGGCCTTGACTCCCGCCGGCAGGCTGGCGTTGGCGGCTTCCAGCCTGGCGGCGGCGGCCTGCGCGACCTGGCGGCTGTTGGAACCGACCAGCATGAACACCGTGCCCAGCACCACTTCGCGGCCGTCCTGGGTTGCCGCGCCGCTGCGCAGTTCCGGTCCCTCGCCGACCGCGGCCACGTCGCGCACGCGGATCGGCACGCCTTCGCGCCGATCCAGCACGATGTTGCCGATGCCGTCGAGATCGTCCACCTGGCCGGGCACGCGCACCAGCAGTTGCTGGCCATTGCGTTCGATATAGCCGGCGCCGACATTCTGGTTGTTGGCCGCCACCGCCGATGCGACGTCGCCCAAGGTGAAGCCCAGCGCGACCAGCCGCGCCGGATCCGGGGTGATGTGGATCTGGCGGGCAAAGCCGCCAATCGTGTTGACCTCGGTGACGCCGCGGGTATTGCGCAACTGCGGCCGCACCACCCAGTCCTGCAATGTGCGCAGATCGGTGGCGGTCCACGGTGTGCCATCGGACTTGCGCGCGTCGGGGGCCGCATCCACCGTGTACATGAAGATTTCGCCCAGGCCGGTGGCGATCGGCCCCATCTCCGGTTCCAGTCCGGCCGGCAACTGCGCCTTGGCCTGCTGCAGCCGCTCGGCCACCTGCTGGCGGGCGAAATACAGATCGGTGCCGTCCTCGAACACCACGGTCACCTGCGACAGGCCATAACGCGACAGCGAGCGCGTGTAGTCCAGGCCCGGCAGGCCGGCCATCGCGGTTTCGATGGCGAAGGTCACGCGCTGCTCGGATTCCAGCGGCGAATAGCCCGGCGCTTCGGTGTTGATCTGCACCTGCACGTTGGTGATGTCCGGGGTGGCGTCGATGGGCAACCGGGCCAGACTCCACGCGCCCACCACGACCAGCGCCAGCGTCAAGGCCAGCATCAGCCAGCGACGGCGGATGGCGAAACGGATGATGCGTTCGAGCAGGCCGGCGCCTGCGTCCGGGCGGCGGTCAGTGGTCATGGGACGCACCGGATTTTTCGATATCGGCCTTCACCAGATAGCTCTGTTCGACCACGACCTGGTCGCCTTCGCGCAGGCCCGACAACACCTCTACGCGCGTGCCGTCGCGCTTGCCCAGTTGCAGCGGCCGCACCTCGTAGGTATCGCCAACCCGTACGAATGCCACGTCCCAGTCGCGGAAACGCTGCAATGCCGACAGCGGCACCACCAGCGCCGCCGGCTGCTGTTCGACGGTGATGCGCGCGCGCACCGCCGACCCCGGCCGCCACAGGCCATCGCCGTTGTCGAGAATGGCGCGGGCGACCGTGCTCTGGCTTGCCGTCGCAGTGCCCGGCAACACGCGTTCCAGCGTGGTTTCCACGCTGACGCCATCGCTGAGCCGGGTGACCCTGACCGCGGCGCCGGGACGGATGTGTCCGGCATCGGCGCCGAAGATATGCAGATCGACCCACAGCTGCGACAGGTCGGCCACTTCGAACAGCGGCGCGCCTTCTCCAGCCATCGCGCCGACGCTGGCGTTGCGCGCCAGCACGACGCCGGCGATGGGTGTGGCAACGGTGTAATCGGTGAGGCTGAGATTGCTTTCGACCGTGGCCAGAACCTGCCCGGCCCGCACCGGGTCGCCGACGTTGGCGTTCAAGCGGCGAATCGGGCCCGGGAAGCGCGCCGTGACCTGGACCGCACGCCCTTCCAGCGGGGTCAGCAGGCCTTGCACCTCGTGTTCGTCGGCGATCACGCCGGCTGCGGCCGGCGCCACCCGGATACCGGCCTCGTCGGCAATGCCGGCGTCGATGCGGGTGCGGCCTTCGTAGCTGGGGTAGCTCCAGCGCAGCGCCTTGCCGCCAATCTCCGCCCGCAATTGGACATCGAACGAATGCGGTTCGCCGACGACGCTGGCGGCCAGCAGGCTGCCATCGGGTTGTGGCGTCAGCGTGTGGCGTTCCGCGATTCCGCCCAGGCGCTGCAGTTGCACTTCGACACTGCCGGCGCTGGCGGGCAGCGGCTTGCCCTGCCGGTACAGCCAGGCCTGGAACTTTGGCGGCGTGCCGTCTTCTGCGACGGCCAGCTCGACGCCGTAGCCGTCCTGCTGCAGCAGGCGGCCGCCGTGCTGGCCTTTGGCGGCTTCCTCGCTGCCGGCGGTTTCGCCCGGCTCATCGGCGTGGTTGTCGGCATGGCCGTCGCCAAGGCCCTCTTTCGGCGAAGATGCGCCGCCGCAGGCGGAAACCAGCAGTGACAGCGCAAGCGCGCTCAACATGAGTTGCGGCTTCATGGGGTGGTTCCTTCGGTCGGTGCGGCGGGGCCGGCGACGAACGCCTGGCCGGTCAGCCGCTGGATTTCGATCAGGGCGCCTTGCGCTTCCAGTGCCGCTTCCAACTGCTGGCGGCGCACGCTGGTGCGTTCGGACTGCAGCTGCGCCCATTCCAGATAGCTGCTGGCGCCGGCGCGGTAGGCGCGTTCGGCGGCGGCCTCGGCCTTGCCCAGCCGCGGCAGGATGTCGGCCCGCAATCGCGCCGTTTCCAGTTGCGCGGCGCGGTAGCGGCCGTGCGCATCGGCCAGGGTCGAATACAGGGCCAGCCCCTGCGCTTCGCGTTCGATGCCCAGCATCGCCAGCTCGGCTTCGGCAGCGCGGATGTCGGGTTGTGCGCGCCGCGCGCCGCCCAGCGGTATGGCAAGGCTGCCGATCAATGCGACCTCGTCCCCGGCCTGCAGCCGGCGAATGCCGACCTGCCAATCCAGATCCGGCACGGCCTGGCGGCGCGCAAGTTGCAGCCGGGCTTCGCGCAGGCGCTGTTCGTCGGCAAAGCGGGCCAGTTCCGGGGTTTCATCCAGCAACTGGGCCAGCACGGCGAAATCCGCGATGGCCGGCAGCGCCAGCGGATCGCCGGCGACGACTTCGAACAGCGGCTCGCGTTCGCCCCACAACGCGGCCAGGTGCTGTCGCGACGACAGCCAGCGCTGGCTGGCACGATCGCGATCCAGTTCGGCGCGCGCCAGCGCCGCCTGCGCGGTCAGCAGCACCGATTCGGGCGAGGCGCCCGCGGCCAGCCGCTGGCGGGCGGCCGCCGCGGTGCGTTGCCGCTGCGCGATATCCAACTCGGCGATCCGGCGCAGTTGCTGGGCGGCAGTGACGGCCAGATAGCGGCGGGCGACTTCGGCCAGCAGGTCCAGCCGGCGGGTTTCGCGCTGCAGCGCCAGCGCATCGATCCGGGTCTGCGCCAGCGTGCGCCGCGCGTCCAGCTTGCCGCCGCGCTCCAGTACGCCGGCCAGGGTCAGGCTGATCTCGGCTTCGTCGAAGCCACGGGTGGCGCCGCTACCCAGCGCGTTCTCGATGGCCAGCCCGGCCACCAGCGGTGGGCGCAGGTGGGCGCGGTCGGATTCGGCGGCCAGTACCGTACGCTGGCCGTCGAACAACCGCAGGTCGGGATGGGACCTGGCGACGCGCGCGAACGCATCGTCCAGGGTCAGGATTTCGCGCGACTGCGCCAGCGCTTGCATGCACGGCGCAGCCGCGAAGACGGCAATCGCCGCCAGACGCAACCACATGGGGATTCTCCAATCGGATCAATGACGAAGGACCGGCACGATGCCGGCGGCGACGTCAGGCCGCGATCGGAGGACGGAAAAGATCCGAAGCGATGCCCGCTTGCGGGGCCTGCGCTTGCCGTACCGGCACGGCGTCGGCCAGCGGGACGATGGATGCGACGACCATGTATGCCGGTAGCGCGGTCGGGTGGCCGCAGCAATGGCTGGCGTGCATCAGCGCGTGCAGCAGATCGCCGTCGCCATCGTCGTGCTCTTGCGGCGTGCCGTCGCCATGTCCATTTTCCGGCGTAGCGCCGTGGTCGCCGACATCGTGCAGATGCGCCGCGCCGGAACCGGTTTCGTGCAAATCGCCCACCGCCGCCAGCACCGGGTTGATCAGCACCGCCAGCACCAGCAGGGCCAACGCCGGGAAGCGCAGCAATCGGGCAAGACGGTAGCCGGGGGAGCGGTGCATACCCACCGGATGCTAGCGGAGCGGTCGGCTGTTAGGCAATCACAGCAGGCAGCGCAGGCGTCGCCGGCTCTGCTAACCAGTTTGGTTCTCTTCTCAGGTGAGGCGACGTCTACCTGGAAGCCGGCGGCCAGGGTATTGCGGGACACGCCGTAAACACCCGCTGCGCGGGCCCGGCCCGCCATCGCAGATGGCGGGCGTTCGGCTGCGCGCGAAGCGGTGCTTCGCAAACGCTTGCCTCACCCTTGTGGGCTCTTGCGCGGCATCCATGCCGCGTACGGTCCCGCACCACCCTGGCCACCGGCTTCTGGACACCTGATCGGCGCTCGAAGAAAGGCCTTCCGAAGTCGCAACCTGTCCTCTCATCAAAGGCGACGGCCGACGGGCTGGGGGTGCGGAGAGCAGGCCAGGAATGGACTGCGGCCCGACGTAAAGACACGACGTCGTCAGGAGGGCGGAGCCCCCCCAGCCTGACGGGCGGCGACTCCCGCCGAAGCCGATATCCCCGGAAACGGGAGAAAAACCGGAAAAAAAGCCATCCGAAGCCGCGGTGTAGGAGCGCCGTCCCGGCGTGAGCTCCTGCGTCTGCGCCAGGACCGGGGAAGAGCTCGCGGCCGGGAGGCCGCTCCTGCATAAGGACTCCGGTTTTCCGGCGCGTTCTGGAACAGGACTTGCAGCCATGTCCCCGACCCCGTCGGAAATGCGCCATGGCAGAGCAGGACCAAAGCGGCGAACGCACAGAACAGCCTACCGAAAAACGTCTGCGCGAGGCCCGCGAGAAAGGCAACATCCCGCGTTCGCGCGAACTGGCGACCGCGGCGGTGTTCGGTGCCGGCGTGCTGGCGATGGCCGCCATGACGCCGGCGCTGGCCCGCAACGCGCTGGGCTGGATGAAGATCGCGCTGACCCCGTCGCCGGAGCTGCTGCAGCGGCCGGATGCCTTGTTCGGGCATACCGGGCAGCTGCTGCTGGGCCTGCTGACGGTGGTCGCGCCGGTGGCGGCAATCTGCGTGCTGGCCGGGTTCGCTGGCCCGCTGCTGATGGGCGGATTGCGCTTTTCCTCCAAATCGCTGATGCCGGACTTCAAGCGGCTCAGCCCGCTGGCCGGCATCAAGCGCCTGTACGGCCCGGAAAGCATCGCCGAACTGCTCAAGTCGCTGCTGCGCGTGGCGCTGGTCGGCGGCGCGGCGGCGCTGTGCCTGAAGTTCGGCCTGAACCAGTTGCGCGCGCTGCTGGACATGCCGCTGGAACAGGCCGCGCGCAGCGGCCTGGGTTTCACCGGCGTGCTGCTGCTGTCCACCGCCGGCGCATTGATGTTGCTGGCGGCCATCGATGCGCCGTACCAGAAGTGGAACCACACCCGCAAGCTGAAGATGACCCGGCAGGAGCTGCGCGATGAACTGAAGGAAAGCGAGGGCCGCCCCGAGGTCAAGGGCCGCATCCGCCAGTTGCAGATGCAGATGTCGCAGCGGCGGATGATGGAAGACGTGCCCAGCGCCGATGTGATCGTGGTCAATCCCACCCACTACGCGGTTGCGCTGAAGTACGACAGCGGCAAGATGGGCGCGCCGCGGGTGCTGGCCAAGGGCGTGGACGAACTGGCCTTCCGCATCCGCGAAGTGGCGCAGATGCACAAGGTCGCCATCGTTTCGTCGCCGCCATTGGCACGCAGCTTGTATCGCGAAGGCGAAATCGGCCGGGAAATCCCCGTGAGACTGTATTCGGCTGTCGCCCAGATCCTGTCCTACGTCTACCAGTTGCGCGCCTGGCGCCATGGCGCGGCGGCGTTGCCGACGCTGCCGGACATCGACGTCGATGAAGGGAAGCCGCTGCGATGAACACAGCATCCGCCTCCCCCGCCATGCGCATGATGGACCTGCTGCGGCACGGTCTGGGTGCGCCGCTGATCGTGCTGGCGATGCTGGCGATGGTCATCATTCCGCTGGCTGCACCGGTGCTGGACGCGCTTTTCAGCTTCAACATCGCCATATCGATGGTGGTGCTGCTGGCGGTGGTCTATGTACGCCGGCCGCTGGACTTCACCATCTTCCCGATCGTGCTGCTGATGACCACGATGCTGCGGCTGGCGCTGAACGTGGCCTCGACCCGGGTGGTGCTGCTGAACGGCCAGGACGGTCCCGGCGCGGCCGGCAAGGTCATCGAGGCCTTCGGCGATTTCGTGGTCGGCGGCAACTACGCGGTCGGCATCGTGGTGTTCGCCATCCTGACCATCATCAACTTCGTGGTCATCACCAAGGGCGCCGGGCGCATCTCCGAGGTATCGGCGCGCTTCATCCTGGACGCCATGCCCGGCAAGCAGATGGCCATCGATGCCGACCTCAACGCCGGCCTGCTCTCGCGCGAGGAAGCCAAGGCCCGCCGCGAGGAAGTCCGCGAGGAAGCCGACTTCTACGGCGCGATGGACGGCGCCAGCAAGTTCATCCGCGGCGATGCCATCGCCGGCATCCTGATCCTGGTCATCAACCTGGTCGGCGGCCTGGCCATTGGCGTGATGCAGCACGACATGGGCGTGGCCGATGCGGCCAAGGTCTATACGCTGCTGTCGATCGGCGATGGCCTGGTCGCGCAGCTGCCGGCGCTGCTGGTATCCACCGCGGTGGCGATGCTGGTCACCCGCGCCTCGCGCTCGCAGGACATGGGCCATGCGATGGTCGGCCAGGTGTTCGGCCAGCACAAGGCGCTGGCGGTCACCGCGGCGGTGCTGGGCATCGTCGGGCTGGTGCCGGGCATGCCCAATGCCGTTTTTTTGACGCTGTCTGCAATCATCGGCTACATCGCCTGGCGGTTGTGGAAAAAGGGCCTGGAACGCGCGGCAGACAAGCCCGATGCCGCCCTGCCCGCGCCTTCCGCCAGCAATCCGGCAGCCGAACTGACCTGGGACGAACTGCGTCCGATCGACCCGCTGGGCCTGGAAGTGGGCTACCGGCTGATCCCGCTGGTCGACAAGGCCCAGGGCGGCGAGCTGATGTCGCGGATCAAGGCGGTGCGGCGCAAGTTGACCCAGGACCTGGGCTTCCTGATACCGCCGGTGCACATCCGCGACAATCTGGAACTGCCTTCCAACGGCTACCGGCTGCTGGTGCACGGCGTGCCGGTGGCCAGCGCCGAGATCCACCCCGACCGCGAACTGGCGCTGGACCCGGGCGGCGCCTTCGCGCCCATCGACGGCATTGCAGGCAAGGATCCCGCGTTCGGTCTGGACGCGGTGTGGATCCAGCCGCACCAGCGCGCGATGGCCGAGTCGCTGGGCTATACCGTGGTCGACGCCGCCACCGTGGTGGCCACCCATCTGTCGCACCTGATCCGCGAACACGCGCCGGAACTGCTGGGCCATGAGGAAGTGCAGCAGTTGCTGGCCAACCTGGGCAAGAGCGCGCCCAAGCTGGTCGAGGACCTGACGCCCAAGGCATTGCCGCTGTCCACCGTGGTGCGGGTGATGCAGAACCTGCTCAACGAGCGCGTACCGATCCGGCAGCTGCGCCGCATCGTCGAATCGCTGGTCGAACACGCCCCGCAGAACCCGGACCCGGCCGCGCTGACCGCCGCCGTGCGCAACGCGCTGGGCCGCTTCATCGTGCAGGAAATCTCCGGCATGGCGCCGGAACTGCCCGTCTATACCTTGGCGCCGTCACTGGAACGGGTCTTGCAGGACAGTACCCAGGGCACCGGCGCCGCGCTGGAACCGGGACTGGCCGAACGCCTGCACCAGAGCCTGGCCGACTGCGTCAGCAAGCAGGAAGCCAAGAGCGAACCGGCGGTGGTGCTGGTGCCAGGAACGGTTCGCGCCGCGCTGGCGCGGCTGGTACGGCACAGCGTTCCCTCGCTGTCGGTACTGGCCTACAGCGAGGTGCCGGAGGACAAGCGGCTGAAGCTGGTGGGAACCATCAGCTGAGCCGGGAATGGGGAATCGGGAATCGTTAGAAGCGATTTTCCGCAGCGGAGAAAGACAATGAAGACGAACATATTGAAAACAAGGCAAAAACGCAGGCTCCGCTTCCAGCCCATTCCCTATTCCCGATTCCCCATTCCCGGCTTCCCATCATGAAAATCAAACGCTTCGTCGCTCCCGACATGCGCACCGCGTTTGCGATGGTGCGGCAGGAACATGGTCCGGACGCGGTCATCCTGTCCAACCGCATGACCGACGACGGCATCGAGATCGTCGCCGCCAGCAATTACGACGAAGCGCTGGTGCAGCACACCTTGCAGGCGATGCGTGGCGAACGCGGCCAAAGCGTTCACGCTGCCGCCGTCCACGCGGACGTGCAGAACCCGGCGCCGCCGCAACATCCGGCCGCCGCGCGGGACGAGCGCGCTCCGTCGCCGGCCGAACAGGCGGCCGCCTATTTCCGCCCCAGGAGCAACCAGGTGGCAGCGCCCGCCCCCGTTGCAGTTGCAGCCGCCGCTGCAACCCGCACCCAGCTGCCGGCCGCGGAAGCATCCATCGAACCGGTCTCGTTCGCCGCCAAGCTGGCCGCCTGCCTGCCGCCGAATCCGCTGGAAGCCGATCTGGACGGACTGCCGCCGCTGCCGAAGATCGCCCCGCCGCTGCCGTTGCCGCCGGAAGAGCCGCCGGTGGCAGCCAGCCCGGCGCCGCTGCTGAGCGCCGTCGCCGGCCCCGCCGCGCCCGCACCGGAAAACGACGAACAACTGCTGCAGATGCGCGCCGAGCTGGCCTCGATGCGCGAGATGATCGAACGCGAGATGAGCCGGTTGACCGACGAACGCCTGCGCGGCTCGCCGGTGCGCGCGCAGGCGCTGGACCTGATGGACGACTACGGTTTCGACGCCGGGCTGACCCGCGATATCGCCCTGCAGATCCCCGCCGATACCGAGCTGCATCGCGGCCGCGGGCTGATGCTGGGACTGCTGTCCAAGAAGCTGCCCATCGCACCGACCGACCCGCTGGAAGAAGGCGGCATCATCGCCCTGGTCGGGCCCACCGGCGCCGGCAAGACCACCACCATCGCCAAGCTGGCGGCCGCCTACGCGGCCAGGCACAACGCCCGCGACGTGGCCCTGGTCACCACCGACACGGTCCGCGTCGGCGGCCGCGAACAGTTGCACAGCTACGGCCGCCAGCTCGGCATCGCCGTGCACGAGGCCGACAGCGACACCGGCCTGGCGCAGACGCTGGAGCGGTTACGCGACTACAAGCTGGTGCTGATCGACACCGCCGGCCTGGGCCAGCGCGACAGGAATCTGGTCGGCCAGCTCAACTGGCTGCGCTCGGCAGGCCAGGTCCGCACGCTGCTGGTGCTGCCGGCCAATTCGCACTTTGGCGATCTGGATGAAGTGGTGCGCCGCTTCAGCGGCGCCCGTCCGCAGGGCGTGGTGCTGACCAAGGTCGACGAAACCGGCCGCCTGGGCAGCGCGCTTTCGGTCATCGTCGACCACCAGCTGCCGATGGTGTGGCTGGCCGACGGACAACGCGTACCGCAGGACCTGCATCGCGCCAACGGCGCCAACCTGGTGCTGCGGCTGGACCAACTGCGGCGCGAAGCCGACCAACCCTGCACCCCGGAGACGATCCATGTCGCCTGATCACCTGCTGCAGACCAACCCGCGCAGCACTCCGCCGCTGGCCGGCGCGTTCCATCCGGTCCGCGTGGTCGCCGTCACCGGCGGCAAGGGCGGCGTCGGCAAGACCAACCTGTCGGTCAACCTGGCCGTGTCGCTGGCCGAAATGGGCAAGCGCACGCTGCTGATGGACGCCGACCTGGGCCTGGCCAATGTCGACGTGCTGCTGGGGCTGTCGCCCAAGTTCACGCTGGCGGATCTGGTCGCCGGCCGCTGCGGGCTGGAGGACGTGCTGGTGGAAGGCCCGGACGGCCTGCTGATCGTGCCGGCCTCTTCCGGCTTCCGCCACATGGCCGAGCTGCAGCCGGCCGAACACGTCGGCCTGGTCAACGTGTTCTCCGAGCTGCAGCGGGCGCTGGACGTGATGGTGGTCGACACCGCCGCCGGCATCACCGACAGCGTGCTGACCTTCTGCCAGGCCGCGCAGGACACCGTGGTGGTGGTCTGCGACGAGCCGGCTTCGATCACCGACGCCTACGCGCTGATCAAGGTGCTCTCGCGCGAGCGCGGCGTCGACCGCGTGCATGTCGTCGCCAACATGGTCCGCGACCCCAACGAGGGCCGCCGGCTGTACGAAAAACTCGCCCGCGTCTGCGAACGCTTCCTTGGCGATGTCGCCCTGCACTACCTGGGCGCGGTGCCGCAGGACGACTGGCTGCGGCGCGCGGTGCAGCGCCAGCAGGCCGTGGTCAAGGCCTATCCGGGCAGCCCCTCGGCGCGCGCCATCGGCGAAATCGCGCGGATGACCGCGCGCTGGCAGCCGCCGTCCGGTGCGCGCGGCAACGTCGAATTCTTTGTCGAGCGCATGATCGGTGCGCGCGGAGTGGCCGCATGAATACCGCAGCAGCCCAATACAAGGCGGTGCAACGCAGCAGCGCCAACGACTGCGTGGCCCAGCACGCGGACCTGGTGCGCCGCATCGCCCACCATCTGGCCGCACGGCTGCCGGCCAGCGTGGAGGTCGACGACCTGATCCAGGCCGGCATGATCGGCCTGCTGGAAGCCTCGCGCAGCTACGACGCCGAACAGGGCGCCTCGTTCGAGACCTTCGCCTCGATCCGCATCCGCGGCGCGATGATCGACGAAATCCGCCGCGGCGACTGGGTGCCGCGCTCGGTCCATCGCCGCGCCCGCGAAGCGGCTGCGACCGTACGCGAGATCGAACAGCGCACCGGCCGCGCCGCCATCGCCACCGAAGTGGCCGCGGCGATGGAGATGCCGCTGCCCGAATACCTGCGCCTGCTGGAGGACGCCGCCCGCGGCCAGGTGCTGAGCCTGGATTCGCACATCGACGACCACGGCGAGCCCAACACCGCCCGCACCGGCGGCCCTTCGCCCGAGCAGACGCTGGAACGCGCCGAGTTCCGCCAATCGCTGGTCAAGGCCATCGGCCAGTTGCCCGAACGCGAACAGCTGGTGCTGTCGATGTACTACGAAAAGGAACTCAACCTGAAGGAAATCGGCGCGGTGCTGGGAGTCAGCGAGTCGCGGGTCTGCCAGATCCACGGCCAGGCGATGCTGCGGCTGCGCGGCCGGCTGGACATCTTCGAACGCGCCGACGCCGGGCTGGAGGATGAGTGATGGGAAGCCGGGACCGGGGACCCGGGACCGGTCAAAAGCCATGTGTGAAGCGCCTTTCCGGGTCCCCGGTCCCCGGTCCCCGGTCCCGATCTCTAAACATTTCCGTCCGCCGGCCGATACCGCCTCTAGACCAGCCTTGCTTCACCGGAGCACTTCGTGACTGCCAACAAGAACATGCGGATCCTGATCGTGGACGACTTCTCGACGATGCGCCGCATCATCAAGAATCTGCTCAACGATCTGGGTTACACCAATACCGCCGAAGCCGATGACGGATCGACCGCGCTCACCGCGCTGGCCCAGGGCAGCTTCGAATTCGTCGTGACCGACTGGAACATGCCCGGCATGACCGGCATCGAGCTGCTGCGCGCGATCCGCGCCGACGAGCGTTACAAGACCCTGCCGGTGCTGATGGTCACCGCCGAGGCCAAGCGCGAGCAGATCATCGAAGCGGCGCAGGCCGGCGTCAACGGCTACATCATCAAGCCGTTCACCGCGCAGACGCTGGAAGAAAAGCTCGGCAAGATTTTCGAACGCCTGGGAGCCGCGGCCTGATGAACGCGACCGTGGAAGCCGCTGGCGCCCGCGCTGCACTGGCGGAAAAACTGCAGCACGCGCTGGACGCCCTGGAACAGGGCGACGAAGCCGCCTGGCGGCGGGAACTGGACGCCATCGCCGCCTGGCGTACGCAGCCGATGATGCAGGGCCTGGGCCGGCTGGCCAGGGAACTGGCGCAGACCCTGGGCGAGCTGCCGCCGACCCACAACGCCGAAGAACTCGACGACGCCTGCGCGCGCCTGGACCACGTCGTGGCGATGACCGAACAGGCCAGCCACAAGACGCTGGACCTGGCCGAACAGTGCCGCGGCTACGCCGATCAGCTGAAAGCGACCACCCTGCTGTCCGAACAGATCGTGCTGGTCGACCGGATCCGCAACGGCCTGTCGGAAATGGCGCTGGCGCAGAGCTACCAGGACCTCACCGGCCAGATCATCCGCCGCGTCGCCGGCATCGTCCGCCGGGTGCACGAAGGCTTCGGCGCGCTGGGCCTGCCGCCGCCGGAAAAGAAAGGCGCTTCAGATCTGGCCGGCCCGGCCGTTGCCGGTCTTGACCGCAATGCGTTCTCGCAGGATGACGCGGATGACCTGTTGTCGGGACTGGGGCTGTAGGGACCGGGGACCGGGGACCGGGGACCGGGGACCGGGGACCGGGGACCGGGGAAAGCTTCGCTTTTTCCTCCCCTTTCATAAAGGGGGACTGAGGTGGATTTGCTTTTGCTCTTCAAGAAAAAAGCGAACGCTGCCTCCCATCGTCCGCCTGCACCGTCCCGCCCTCTTGACTAGCCTTTGGGTCGTTGAGAAGCGCTCCCAAACGGCATTGCCTATCTCCCCTCCACAAGCAGTCTAGTTCCAGCCAGCAACAACACAGCAAGCGTAAAACCTCAACCGCCACGCACTTCATCACGGAATTCCCAACACCCCTCATGTCCGCTGTCACTCCCGAAATCGCTGCCGACTTCCTGATCGAAGCTCAGGAAATCCTCGACCGTCTGGGAGAGCAGTTGGTGACGCTGGAACAGGACCCGGCCGACAGCGCGCAGCTCAATGCGGTGTTCCGCGGCTTCCACACGCTCAAGGGCGGCGCCGGATTTCTCGGCATCCACGCCATGGTGCAGCTGTGCCATGCCGCCGAGGAAGCCCTTGGCATCGTCCGCGCCGGCAAGGCCACGCTGGAACCCCATCATTTCGACGCCGCCCAGCAATCGCTGGACTGGCTGCAGCAGATGCTGGATTCGGTCGCCGTCGGCGAACAGGCCGCGCATGCGCCGGCGGCGCTGATCGAGCAGTTCGACGTGCAGCCGGCAGCGGTGCAGCGCGTCGCCGTCCCGGTCGCGCGGCCCGCCGCCGCTGGCGCCGGCGACGACATGATCGATGACGACGAGTTCGAAGCGCTGCTCGATCAACTGCACGGCAAGGCCGCGCCGACCACACCGCCGATCGCCGCCGCCACGCCGGCCAAGCCGGCCGACGATCTGATCGGCGACGACGAATTCGAGGCGCTGCTGGATCAGTTGCACGGCGGCGCGGCGCCCGGCCAGGCCGCCGCTGCCGGCGTGCGGCCGGCCGTTGCGGCCACGCCTGCGCCCAGGCCCGCCGCACCGCGCAGCGCGCCTGCGGCGGCGTCCGCAACGGCCGCCAAGCCGCCTGCGCGCAGCAACGGCGAGGCCGAACAGACCATCCGCGTGGACACCAAGCGGCTGGACGCCATCGTCAATCTGGTCGGCGAACTGGTGCTCTCGCGCAACCGCCTGAAGACGCTGCGCGCGCGCATCCGCGACGAGGAGCTCGACCGCGCGGTCAGCGGCCTGGACATCGCCACCGCGCGCCTGCAGTCGGCGGTGATGCGCACGCGCATGCAGCCGGTGGGCAAGGTGTTCTCGCGCTTTCCCAAGGTCGCGCGCGATGTGGCGCGCTCGCTGCAGAAGGAAGTCGACCTGGAACTGGTCGGCGCCGACACCGAGCTGGATCGCAATCTGGTCGAGGCGCTGGCCGACCCGCTGGTGCACCTGGTCCGCAACGCCATCGACCACGGCATCGAGCTGCCGGACCTGCGCGAAGCCTGCGGCAAGCCGCGGGTAGGCCATGTGCGCTTGTCGGCGCAGCAGGAAGGCGACTACGTCACCATCGAAATCCGCGACGATGGCGCCGGCATCGACCCCGAGCGCCTGCGCGCCAAGGCGCTGGAAAAAGGCCTGCTGGATCCGGAAGCCGCGGCCCGGCTATCGGCCGACGAGTGCCTGCAGCTGGTGTTCCTGGCCGGCTTCTCCACCAAGACCGAGGTGACCGACATCTCCGGCCGCGGCGTCGGCATGGACGTGGTGCAGTCGCGCATCCGCGAGCTCAGCGGCCAGATCCAGATCCATTCCGAACTGGGCCGCGGCAGCCGCTTCGTCATCCGCGTGCCGCTGACCCTGGCGATCCTGCCGACCCTGCTGGTGCAGGCGGGCGAACCGGTCTATGCATTGCCGCTGGCGCGGGTGATGGAAGTGCTGCACGCGCCTTCCACCAGCCTGCGCTGGTTCGACGGCCAACCGGTGCTGGACCGCAACTCCAATACGCTGCCGCTGGTGGACCTGCGGCGCTGGCTGGGCGTGGAGCCGGCAATGCCGCCGCTGCTGACGATCGTGGTGCTGCAGATCGCCGACCAGCGTTTCGGCCTGATCGTCGACCAGGTCCGCGGCCGCGAGGAAGTGGTGATCAAACCGCTGCCGCGCGCGGTGCGCGGGCTGCCCGGCTATGCCGGCGCCACCTTGATCGGCGACGGCCGGATGGCGCTGATCCTGGATGTGGATGGCCTGCGCGAATCCGCCGCCTAGCGGCGACGCTTGCGGGAGCGGCTTTCCGTGCCGGCATGCCGGCGCACTCCCACGGTCTGCGTCTCAAGAATGCCTCCACTACGCCGATACCAACGCATATGGACATCTTCAGCCTTATCGGAATCATCCTTGCCCTGGTCGCCCTGGTCGGCGGCAGCATCCTCAAGGGTGCCGGCCTGTCGTCGCTGTGGTCCTCGGCCGCCTTCGTCATCGTGATTCTGGGGACGGTCGCGGCGATCATGGTGCATACGCCGCCGGCGGTGTTCAAACGCGCCGCCTCGATCGTGATGTGGGTGTTCCGGCCGCCGACCAGCGAACGCGCCGAACTGGTCGCCCGCATCGTGGAGTGGAGCAATATCGCCCGCAAGCAGGGGCTGCTGGGACTGGAGCCGCTGGTCAACGATCAGAACGATCCGTTCCTCAAAAAGGGCCTGCAGATGCTGGTCGACGGCCTGGAGCCGGAAGCCATCCGGCACATGCTGGAAATCGACCTGAGCGGCCAGGAACACGAGGATCTGGCCGCCGCCAAGGTGTTCGAGGCGATGGGCGTGTACGCGCCCACGCTCGGCATCATCGGCGCGGTGTTCGGCCTGATCGCGGTGATGAAGAACCTGGCCGACCCCAGCAAGCTGGGCCACGGCATCGCCGCCGCGTTCACCGCCACCATCTACGGCATCGCCTCGGCCAACCTGTTCTTCCTGCCGATGGCCAGCAAGCTCAAGAGCGTCATCAATGGCCGCAGCCGCGAGCGCGAGATGATCATCGAAGGGCTGATCGCCATCGCCCAGGGCGAGAACCCGCGCAACATCGAATCCAAGCTGGCCGGTTTCCTGCACTAGGGCAATCGCGGACATGGCACGCAAGCGGGCGCACGAAGAGCACACCAATCACGAGGCATGGGCCATCCCCTATGCCGATCTGATGACGTTGCTGCTGGCCTTCTTCGTGGTCATGTACGCCATTTCCACGCTCAACGAAGGCAAGTACCGGGTCATGGCCGATGCGCTGACCGCCGCGTTCGGCGGCGCGCCGCGCACCATCAATCCGGTGCAGGTCGGCAACCACCAGTTGCAGGGCGCCGACTACGACCGTCCTTCGCCAATCAAGTCCGGCGCCAAGCAGGGCCCGTCCGCGCCCTCGCCCGCCCCCAACGTGACGCTGCTGGCGGCGATGGCCTCGCAGATGAACATGACCGTGGATCAGCGCGGCCTGCAGAACGCGCAACGCCAGCTGGAGTCGATTGCCGCGGATCTGGAACACGCCCTGGAACCGCTGATCGAGAAGAAGCTGGTCGTGGTCCGCCGTGCCGATCTGTGGCTGGAAGTGCAGATCAACAGCGACATCCTGTTCGCCACCGGCTCGGCCGCGCTGGACCCGGCCGCGGTCCAGACCATCGCCAAGCTGGCCGAGGTGCTGGGCGATGTGCCCAACTCGGTGCGGGTGGAAGGCTATACCGACAACCGGCCAATCAACACCTACCAGTTTCCGTCCAACTGGGAACTGTCGGCCGCGCGCGCCGCCAGCGTCGTGCATCTGTTCATCCGCGACGGCATCTCGCCCGACCGGCTGGCGATGATCGGCTACGGCGAATACCGTCCCATCGAAGACAACGCCACCGACAGCGGTCGCAACGCCAATCGCCGGGTGCTGCTGATCATCCTGGCCAGCGAGGCCGGGCAGTCGCCGGCGCCGCTGCCGGCGCTGGCGACCCCGGCCCCGATAACGCCGGCCATAGACCTGCCGCCGGTCGCCGACTCGGCGGCGCCCGCCATGGCCGGCCCGCTGCCGGCGCCGGAAAGCTACCAAGGAGTCAACTGATGCGCGTCTGGGCAATCGCCAACCAGAAAGGTGGCGTCGGCAAAACCACCACCACGCTGGCGCTGGGCCGCGGGCTGGCCATGCGCGGCTCGCGCGTGCTGCTGATCGATCTGGATCCGCACGCCTCGCTGACCCGCGCCTTCGGCGTGCCCGGCGAACCTGCGCCCAGCGGTGTCCTGGATCTGTTCAACGACCCGGCGCTGGAGCTGTCCAGCGTGGTTCGGCCCACCGAAGTGGACAACCTCCACCACATCGCCGCGCAAACCGCACTGGCCACGCTGGAGCGCCGCAGCGCCAGCCAGCCCGGGCTCGGCCTGGCCCTGGCCAATGCGCTCTCGCGCAGCGGTTCGGCATACGACTACGTGCTGTTCGACTGCCCGCCGCAACTGGGGCTGCTGATGGTCAATGCGCTGGCCGCGGCCGATCATCTGGTCGTGCCGACCCAGACCGAACCGCTGGCGATGCACGGCCTGGCGGGCATGTGCCGCACCGCAGAGATGATCGAGCGCTCGCGCCGGCGCCCGCTGCCGGTCTCGATCCTGCCGACCCTGTATGACCGCCGCACCCGCGCCGGCGCCGAGACGCTGAAGCAGATGCAGCAGGAACACGGCGCACGGGTGTGGAGCGATGCCATTCCCAACGACACCCGCATCTGCCAGGTCGATGCGCTGACCCGTCCGCCAGCGCCCGCCCTGTACCCGGGCCGTGGTCTGGCGGCGTACCGGCGCGCATTGGACTGGATCCTGCATACCGAAAAGTTGATGACGGAACAGGCCGCATGACCGCCAGCCCTGCCCTCGACGACTACCTGCTGGAACTGCTGGAAAGCGCGCCGGACGGTGGAGCCGTTCCCGTGCGGACGGCCGTCGCTGCCACGCCGCCGCAACCGGCCGATCCGGCGGCACCGGCCGATGTCGCGGCAGGCGCTGCCACAACCGCTGCTGCCGCAACCGCCCTTGCCAGCCCCAGCGCCGCGCCGGCTACCGCTGTCGGGTCCGCGCCTGCCGCTGCGCCCGAAGCCAACCGGCCCATGCCGGCATTGCCGGCAAAACCTGCCCCACCCCGGCCGGCCCCTGCCGCCAACGCCGCGCCGCGCTACGTGGCGCCGCCACCGCTGCCGCTGGAGCAGCGTCAGCACCACGGCCATGAGGAACGCCGCCGCGCCAGCGAACGCACCACGCGCTGGTTGCGGATGCGCTGCGACGAGCAGCACTACGCGCTGGAGCTGTTGAAGGTGCAGGAGGTGGTGCTGCCGGGCACGCTGCTGCCGCTGCGCGGCGGCCCGCGCCACCTGCTGGGGGTCATGAATCTGCGTGGCCAGGTGGTGCCGGTGCTGGATCTGGGCCTGTATCTGGGCCGCGCCGCCATTGTGGCGGACAGCGCCACCCGCATCGCGGTGCTGGAAGAGAACGGCGAAGTGCTGGGATTGCGGGTTTCCGCCGTGGAGGACGTCACCAATCTGACCGATCAGCAGATCGAACCGCCGGACAACAGCCGCATGTGCCGCATCACCGATCAGCTGTTCCGCGGCGTCGCGCGTCAGGGCGGACGCACGGTGATTCTGCTGGATGCTTCGCAGTTGTTGAAGTAGCGGGAAGCGGGAAACGAGAAACGAGAAACGAGTAATGAGGAGTGAGAAACGAGTAAAAGCAACCGCGCCTTTCCTCATCTCTCACTCCTCATCTCTCACTCCTCATCTCTCGTTTCTCGTTCCTCGTTTCTCGTTTCTCGTTCCTCGTTCCTCGTTTCTCGTTCCTCCCGCAATTTCCAAACTCCGTCACACATTCACCTCCAGCCCTCAAGTCCGGGCACCACCGGCCGATACCACGTACGAACCGACTTTTCGGAGACATGATGAGCGCAGTGCCCCTGGGCGCCGACCTTGGTATCGAGGCGGCCACCGATCTCAAACAGCAGTTGGCGCCGCACCTGGCGCAGCCGCAGCTGGCGCTGGACGCCAGCGCGGTGCAGCGGGTGCATACCGCCAGCCTGCAGGTGCTGTGCACTTTCGTCCGCGAACGCCAGCAGGCCGGCCATCGCACCGAATTCTCCGAAACCAGCCCCACCCTGCGCGATGCCGCACGCCTGCTGGGCGTGGCCGAACAACTGGGGCTTCCCTCTTCCGAAAACAACAGACAAGCAGTGGAGAACGCCGCATGAGCGCACGGATTCTGGTAGTGGACGACTCGGCCTCGATGCGCCAGATGGTCGCTTTCGCCCTCACCTCGGCCGGTTACTCGGTGGACGAAGCCGAAGACGGCCAGGTGGCGCTGGGACGTGCGCAGGGACAGAAGTTCAACGCCGTGGTCACCGACGTCAACATGCCCAACATGGACGGCATCTCGCTGATCCGCGCGCTGCGCGGATTGCCGGACTACAAGTTCACGCCAATGCTGATGCTGACCACCGAGTCGGCGGCGGACAAGAAGTCCGAAGGCAAGGCCGCCGGCGCCACCGGTTGGCTGGTCAAGCCGTTCAATCCGGAACAGCTGGTCGCCACCATCCAGAAAGTCCTGGGCTGATCGCCCTCCTTATCCTTCAGCACGCAGGTCGCACCCGATGAGCATGGACATGCAGCGCTTTCACGCCACCTTCTTCGAGGAGAGCCGGGAAGGCCTGGAAGCAATGGAGTCGGGTCTGCTGCTGCTGGAACAGGGCAATCGCGACGGCGATCTGATCAATTCGATCTTCCGCGCCGCGCATTCGATCAAGGGCGGTGCGGCCACGTTCGGCTTCGAGTCCGTCGCCGGACTGACCCATGTGCTGGAGACGCTGCTGGACGAACTGCGTGCCGGCAAGCGCGCCGTCAGCGCGCCGGCCATCGATGCGATGCTGGCGTCGGTGGACGTGCTGCGCAGCCTGCTGGCGGAGGCCGAAACCGGCCAGCCTGCCGATCCGCAGGCGGTCAGGGCCATCCACGACAGCCTCAACCAGGTGCTGTCCGGGCAATCGGCCGAAACCGCAGCAAGCAGCGCCGCAGCCGGTGCAGCCGCGGCCAATGAGGCCCCTGAAGGCTGGCGCATCGGCTTCACGCCGGCGCCGTCGCTGTTCATGAGCGGCAACGATCCGCTGCGCATCCTGCGCGAGTTGGAGCACCTGGCACCGCTGGAAGTGGCGTGCCGGCTGGACCGGCTGCCGGGCTTCGAGCAGATGGACCCGCTGGAGGCCTACCTGGCCTGGGACCTGGGACTGATTGGCCAGGTCCCGCGTGCCGCCGTCGACGAGGCCTTTGCCTGGGTCGTCGACGACTGCGAACTGGACATCCAGCCCATCCAGCGCGCCCTGCCCGCCGCCGAACCGGCACCGCTTGAGGCGGCGGTCGGCCCGGTCGCGACAGCGGCGGTGGCCACGCAGTCGGCCAATGGCGACAGCGCCGAAAGCTCCATCCGCGTCAGCGTCGACAAGATCGACGGCCTGATCAATCTGGTCGGCGAACTGGTCATCACCCAGGCCATGCTGAAGCAGGTCTCCGCAGCGCTGGACCCGGCCCAGTGCGAGCGCCTGGTCGCCGGCCTGGACCTGCTGGAACGCAACACCCGCGATCTGCAGGAAGCGGTGATCGGCGTGCGCATGCTGCCGGTCGACGCGGTGTTCCGCCGCTTCCCGCGCCTGGTCCGCGACCTGTCCGCCCGGCTGGGCAAGCAGGTGCGCCTGCGCACGATTGGCGAGGGCACCGAACTGGACAAAGGGCTGATCGAACGCATCGCCGACCCGCTGGTGCACCTGGTCCGCAATTCGATCGATCACGGCCTGGAAATGCCCGATGCCCGCCGCCAGGCCGGCAAGGACGAAACCGGCACGATCACGCTGGCGGCTTCGCACCAGGGCGGCCATATCGTCATCGAAGTCAGCGACGACGGCCGCGGCCTGAACCGCGAACGCATCCTGGCCAAGGCCGCCGAACGCGGGCTGGCCGTACCCGACAACCCCAGCGATGCGCAGGTCTGGGACCTGATCTTCCAGCCCGGCTTTTCCACCGCCGAAGCGGTCACCGATCTGTCCGGCCGCGGAGTCGGCATGGATGTGGTCCGCCGCAACATCCAGGCGCTGGGCGGCGAAGTGCAGTTGGAAAGCGCCTTCGGCAGCGGCACCCGCGTGGTGATCCGTCTGCCGCTGACGCTGGCCATCCTGGACGGCATGACCGTGCAGGTCGGCAGCGAAACCCTGATCCTGCCGCTGTCGCATGTGCTGGAGGCCTTGCAGCCGCAGCCCGAGGACATCCGCAGCATGGCCAACGAAGGCCGCGTGCTGCGCGTGCGCGGCGACTACCTGCCGATGGTGTCGCTGACCGAGTACTACCGCTATGGCGAGCGCGGCAGCGGGGAGTCGCTGGTGGTCGTGGTGGAAGGCGATGGCCACAAGCTGGCGCTGGAGGTCGACGAGTTGCTCGGCCAGCAGCAGGTCGTGGTCAAGAACCTGGAAAACAACTACCGCCGCATCGACGGCATTTCCGGCGCCACCATCCTTGGCGATGGGCGCGTCGCGCTGATCGTCGATGTCGGCGGGCTGGTACGATCGCTGCGGGTGCCGCAGGCAGCCTGAGCCGGCCCGCTCGAACCTTGTCTACCCGCCTCGCGGTCTCCCGCACCGCGCCCGCGCGGGCGGCGGCAGCGAAGCTTCGCCCTTGCAGGACCTTCCGAATGAAACCCGTTTCCGCTCTGACCCTGGCGCTGCTGGCGCTGCCTGCCTGCGCCGCCGCCCAGGACGCCGGCTCCGCGGCCGCGCACGGCAGCATCTGGCCGCCCAAATACACGTTCGGCAACGGCACCGAACTGGCCGCCACCGGCAACTTCGGCTACGACTTCAACGCTTTTTCCGGCAATGGCTACGGCAATGCCGCCCTGGATGACGATCACGACTGGCGGCGCCGGGAATTCGGCCTCACCCTCAAGCGCAAGGGCGTCTACGATTTCGTCGCGGTGTTCGACTTCCAGCCCAAGACCTGGAGCGATGTGGCGCTGCGGCTGGAAAGCAAAGCCCTGCTGGGCCGCGATGCCGGCAGATTCCGCATCGGCCAGATGAAGCTGCCGCTGGGATTCGAAGGCAATACCTCGACCCGCAACGGCAGTCTGATGGAAAACTCGCTGCCGACCCAGGCCTTCTACCAGGGCCGCCGCATCGGCGTGGACTGGGCGTTCGAACGGCCGCGCTACCTGCTCAACGCCGGCTACTACGGCCAGGATCTGCAAGGCAACAACAACGGCAGCACGGCCGCCGCGCGCGCGGCCTGGATCCCGTTCAACGCCGCCGGACAGGTGCTTCATCTGGGCGTGTCGGCCAGCGAGGAACGGCCGGAAAGCGAAATCAACGGACTGGGCGTGCGGGTGCTGCCCAGCGTGCGCTGGCGGGCCAAGCCGGAAGCGTCGCTGACCGCGGTGCGGCTGGTCGATTCGGGCACGCTGACCCAGGTCGACCGCATCCGCCGCAGCGGACTTGAAGCGCTGTGGATCCGGGGGCCGTACTCGCTGCAGGGCGAATACCTGCGGCAGAGGACCCAGCGCGATGCCGGCCTGCCGTCCTATTCGGCCGATGGCTTCTATCTGTTCGGCAGCTGGCTGCTCACCGGCGGATCGCGCCCCTATTCCGGCGGCAATGTCGGCAATCCCAAACCCGCCGGCAAGCACGGCGCGCTGGAGCTGCTGGCCCGCTACAGCAGCATCGATCTGGACAGCGACGGCATCGCCGGCGGGCGCCAGCGCAACTGGACGCTGGGCGCCAACTGGTACCTGCACCAGAACTTCAAGTTCCAGGCCAACTATGTGCGGGTCGACGCCGAGCGCGGCCAGGCATCGGCCGATCCGCACGCGTTCGAACTGCGCGGCCAGTTCAGTTTCTGAGCGTTTGCCGGGGCGTTCGGCCGCTCCGGGAACGGTGCTTGTGCGGGCGCGGCCCGGAAGGAGTTGTCGACGTCCGGGACAAGTCCGCCGCCGGCAATACGCAGGCGATTGCCGCGCAACGCGTGGCGACTGCGGCAGGCTATCCAAGGGCTGCCACCGAATGCGCGCGGCATCGCCGTGCAAGCCTTCCTGCGCCGCATGGCGAATATCCCGTATTCGCCTGCACCGGGCGCAAGTAAATGCAATTACCTTTTTGCTGAACAAGCATCAAGAATGCATTTCGCACGCCGCTAATTCGAGTGCAGACCAATAGCGGCCGGTCTGAAACAGGTAGCCATGGGGCAGGACTCCCGATCGGCAGCGTCCGCGAACGGCACCCGCCGCGCGCCTCCACGACCTGCCCGCCTAGCGCCGCGACCTTTGGGGATTCCTCACATGAAATGGTTCCAGAACATCTCCATCGCCAGAAAGCTGGCCGTGGCCTTCACTATCACCTCGCTGATGACGATCGGCCTGGGTTTGTTTGCGATGGCGCAGATGCGCGCTTCCGACCAGTTGGCCGAAGATATCCGGACCACCTGGATGCCGGCGGTCGAGCAGCTCGGCGAAATGCGTGCCCAGCTGGGCGAACTGCGCACCTACGAGCTGGCGCAGCTGGCGCGCACCGATGAGCCCGAAGCGGTGGAGGATTATTTCAAGCGCATGGATAAGACCCGCGAGGCGATCGCCGCGGCCGAAGCGGCCTATGCGCGCACCACCACCCAGGGCGAAGAAGCCAAACTCTATGACCAGGTCCGCAAGCAGCGGGAACTCTATCTGTCCGCCAACACCCGGATGGGCGATGCGATACGGGCCGGCGACGTTGCCGCTGCCCAGAAGGTGTCCGACGACGAATCGCGTCCGGCCCGGCGCGATCTGTTCACCGCGCTGGTGGCGTTGACCGAATTCAACGCCGACCACCTGCACCAGAACCTGGACGCCTCCAGCGCCCGCCACAAGCGGGCAATGACCGGGATGATCGTCTGCCTGCTGTTGTTGACGTCCATCGCCGCGGCAGCGGGCTGGCTGGTCTCGCGCGTCATCTCCCGTCCGCTGGCGCTGGCCACGCGTATCGCCGGCGCCATCGCCGCGGGCAGGCTGGACAGCGCAATCCACATCCATGGCAGCGACGAAACCGGTCAGCTGCTGGACAGCATGCGGCAGATGCAGTCGCGCCTGCAGGCCGTGTCCGCCGCGCAGATGGAAATGGCTACGCGCCACGATGCCGGCGAAATCAGCTACCGCATGGACGAGGCGGCCTTCCCCGGCGACTACGGCCGCATGGTGCGCGACACCAATGCGCTGGTGGCCTCCCACATTGCGGTGAAGATGCGGCTGGTGGAAATCATGCAGCGCTATGCCGTTGGCGATCTGTCGATGGACATGGACCGCCTGCCCGGCGAGAAGGCGGTGCTGACCGAAGCCATGGACACCACCAAGGCCAATCTGGCTGCCATCAACAACGAAATCCGCCACCTGGTGGACGCCGCGGCCAGCGGCGACTTCAGCGTGCGCGGCAACGCGCAGGCGTTCGAGCACGATTTCCGGGTGATGGTCGAAGGCCTGAACCGGCTGATGGCCAGCACCGACGAAAACCTGGCCGAGACCTCGGCGCTGCTGCAGGCCATTGCCCAGGGCGACTTGACCGCGCGCATGGACGGCGATTTCCACGGCGTGTTCGCCCGCATGCGCGATGACGCCAACGCCACCGTGGCCCAGCTCACCGACATCGTCGGC
>NZ_OCND01000011.1 GCF_900215535.1 Pseudoxanthomonas wuyuanensis
GCGGTGCGGTCGGGTCGATGGGGGGAAGCGGTTGGCGAAAAAACTGTTGGCGCTGCTCCTGGTATTCGGCGCGCCGTTGCGCAAGCTCGGCCTGCGGGCCGCGGCCTGCTCGGCACGCGCTGCCGGTTCGCCTGCGGGCAGTGGACCGCGCGCGTAATCAATCGCATCTTTCACCCGGCCGACAAGGTCACGGGCCATTACCGTGGTGCCGGAGCGCAGCATTTCCACATCGCCACGGTACTTCTCGATCATCGGCGCAAACGTTTGTGCCAGATGCTGGGCTTGGGGATTGAGCACCGACATGTCGGGTTGCCGCTTCCCGTCCACGTTCATAAAGTTATGCATGCTGTGCGCGCCAAACGACATGCCGGCCACGACCAGCGGGCTGCGATGATCGAACTGGCTGGTGTTATTGGCATAGCCGCCCGGCCCTGCGAGGCGTTGGATTTCCTCCGGGGTGGCGTAGATCCGTACCTGGCCGAAATGAGGGCTGGCCGCGCTGACTACGTCGGTAGCCATGACGTGATTCACCATGGTGTTGCCGCCTTCGGGGATTCGCCTGCCTAAACTCACTGCCCCGTAGGCATTGAAGGTTTCGCCGCGCAAACCGAAATGATGGCCGCTGATTTGCGCATTAGTGCCGCCCAGCGAGTGGCCAGTGACGGTGACTTCGGGGACGCGACCATAGTTTTTCTTGCTATCTTTTGCATACTCTTGCGCGCGCCGAGTCAATTCAATCGCATCCTCTGCCTGCTGATTGGCCCGCAGGAGCACCATTGAACCATCGACCATCACGCCATCACGCATGATTTGCTCGGTACCGCGGTGGGCCACCACAATCTCGCCGGTATCGATATGCTGGTAGATCGTGCCTTGGTAGCCATTGAGCTTGTTGTCAACATGCTCCAATACTCTGAAGGTCGCCCCTTCATATACAAATTTGGGCGCTTGATTGGCTGGATACATGCCAGCCTTGTATTCTTCGCTGTATGAATCATCCGACAAAGCGGCGTACTGCTGACTAGTCAGGTTCATCGCTGCGCTTCCTTGGAGCCAAGAGTGATCGTGAAGAGATCATCGTCTGTAAATTCAGGATCCATTCTGGAGCGCTGGCTTTGTCCAAGGTCCACAGGATTGTCCAAAGACGTGCCAGGATCCCGGGGGTATCCTCCTTTCCAAAAATGCTTGGTCTCCATTCCTTGTGCCAGGACATCCTTCGCGTCGATATCTGGCAAAAACCTCGTCTCCGCTTTGGCTCCGGTGGCTTTAAGCGCGACACTTACCGTAGTGAATTCCCACCGGCATACGCCATTGCCAAAGTAGTCTTCATCAAGAATCAGATCGGCGTACACCGTGCCCTGATACTCCGTGTCCGATATCTTGGTCAGCGGAAAGACCTCCAACGTGGTCATCCGGGGGTACACGCCGGGTAGTTCAAGGTAGTCGCCGCATTCGGTTTCATTGGTCACGTCGAACTGCGCCGCCGCCTCTACAAATGCAAATGGCCCCGGTGCATTGGCCAAAGTCACGGTGATGGTGTAAGCCCGCTTCGGCTGTGGATTGAGCTTGCGTAACGGCTTATCCATATCGGCATCCTGTGTCTCAGTAGTGCGATTGCCCTGGCCTGACTGGGGCGATTCGCCCACCGGCGCGCATGCTGCCAACGCCATGCTGGCCGCAACGGCCATCGATTTGAAATCCATCGTCTCGTTCTCCTGATGGCCGGCCTTCATCGGCAGCGGCATGGTGGAAGCGGAGGCCGGAAGATTGGGCTTGCGTCGTGGCGCAACCGGCAGGCCGCCGGGCGGCAGCGGCCCCAGTTCGTTCGCGGTTCGACCGTTGACGATGTCCAGGTCGCGCCGCAGCTGCAGGTCATGCAGCTTGTCGCCGGCGTTGGCCCGCAGCTTCATGCGCGGGTCAATGCCATCATCGTTTTCGTCATGGCGATTCATTCAAGCATCCTTGTCACCGCTGGCGTGACAGCATGCTGGAGTATGCGGCTGCCCAGGCTGGCGGCGCCATAAGCGTTGAAGGTCTCACCGCGCAGGCCGAACTGGTGCGCGGTGATCTGCGCGTGGGTGCCGCCCAGGGAATGGCCGGTGACGGTGACTTCGGGGGCCTGGCCGCCGGGCTTTCTACCTTGTTGTTCCGCGTAGTCGAGTGCCCGCCTGGTCAACGCGATGGCATCTGCTGTCTGCGGATTGAAGCGAGCTGCCACCATGGCGCCGTCGGTCAATGTGCCGTCCCGCAGAATCTGGCCAAGTCCCTGGTCAGGCTCAGTGCCGCGATGGGCGAAGATGATCTCGCCGGTGTCCTGGCGCTGGTAGATGGTGCCCTGGTAGCCATTGAAGGGATTGATGGTGTGCTCGAGGACTTTGTACTCGATTCCTTCGTATTCAAATATCGGTTCTTTTCCTGACGGATAAGTGCCCGGCTTGTACTCATTGCTGTAGCCTGCATCTGCCAATCCGGCGTACTGCTGGGGGGTCATGCTCATGGCTGCACCTCCCTGGAACTGAGGGTGATGGCAAAGAATTCATGATGCTTGTCTTCTGGAACTGTATCCAGCGTTCTGTCGCCAAACTCTGCGAAATTTTCAGAGTTTGCTCGCGGGTAATAGCCGCTCCAAAAATGTTTCGTCTCGGACTTCTGTGCATAGACTTCATCGTCATTCATTCCTGGACGAAACCTTGTGTCACGCTCATCGGCCGTGGCGCGTAGGAACCCATCCATGCCTATGAATTTCCATCGACACACACCTCTTCCGAAATAATCCTCATCCAGAATCAGGTCGGCGTACACCATGCCCCGGTACTCGTTCTCCGATATCCGAGTCATCTCGAACGTCTCCGAACTGGTCATGCGCGGGAATGTGCCGGCGAATTTCAAGTAGCGGCCACATTCTCGGTTCTCTACTTCGTAGTGCGCCACACCCTCAACCACCGCAAACGGCCCCGGCGCGCCCTCAATCTTCATCGTGACGGTGTAGGCGCGTTGCGGATTCGGATTGAGCTTGCGCAAGGGCTTCTCATCCGCCTTTTCGTCAGAACCGGGGGAGTCCTGCACCGGCGCGCAGGCAGCCAACGCCACGCTGGCCGCAACGGCCATCGCTCTGAGATCCATCGTCTCGTTCTCCTGATGGCCGGCCTTCATCGGCAGCGGCATGTTGGAAGCGAAGCCGGAAGATTGGGTTTGCGTCGCGGCGCAACCGGCAGGCTGCCGGAAGGCAGCGACCCCAGTTCGCTGGCAGTTCGACCGTTGATGATCTCCAGATCGCGCCGCAGATACAGATCATGCAGCTTGTCGCCTGCATTGGCCCGAAGCTTCATGCGTGGATCAATGTCGTCATCACTTTCGTCATGGGGATTCATTCCAATGTCGCAGTCGTAGCTGGTGAGGGAACATTCGGGGCCATGTGACTTCCCAGGTTGGCAGCGGCACTGGCGAAGTGATACTGGTGGGAAATCGGAGGCAGGCGGTTCATTGTTAGATCTCCAACGTCGTCACCGTCACCGGCTCCATCAACCGGGAAGTGAAGAAGCGGTCCTTGTAGTAGCGAATCTTGCTGCACTTGATAGGATGCGGCGTACCTTCGATGAACACGATTTCCTCCTCAGGGCTGAGCGCCTTGAGTTCCTGCGGTTTCATCAGCTCGACCTTCTCCTCGATTTCGGTATAGGACACATTACCGCCCTGGCCGTGCGAGCGCGTGCGCTGCCGTCGGCGCACCGTGGTAAAGCCCAGCATCTCGCTGTACTCGTTGGCATCCCGCTGTTCTCTTGGCGTATAGACCACCTGGCATGCCAGATTGGTCACCATGCTGCGGGCCTTGTCGGCGCCGTAGACGGCGTCCAGCTGCGACAGCGATTGGATGACGCAGAACACCCGTACGTTGTAGCCGGCGAAATACGAAACGCCATCGACCATGACATCCACCCGACCAAGGCTGGTGAACTCGTCCAACAGATACAGGCATTGGTGCTTCAGCGAGGGATCCTTGTCCGGCGTCTGATCGGTGTTGAGCTTGATCGCCTGATTGAAAAAGAGGTTAAGGATGCCGCTGGCCTCCGATAGCTTGTTGGGCGAGATGCCCACGTAGATACTCATTGCCTTGCGGCGAAGATCGGGCAACCAGAAATCGTTGCTGGAAGTGGCCTTGTCCAGAATCGGATTGAGGAAGATCAGCAATGGTGCTTGCGCGCTGGCGATCACAGAGGTAAAAGTCTGCTCGGCCAGCGATGTGATGTTGGCAAAGGCTGTCTTGGTATCGCGGCTTACTCCCGATTGAGTCATCAGGCGCTGCAGATACTCCTGCAGGTCGCCGCCGTCGCCGGAAAGCAGACGGTAGATGCCGCCGAGCGTAGGGTTGGTGCGCTTGAGCGGCCAGCCGTTCTCGACTTCCCACGCCAGCCGATCGAACAGAAAACGGCCCGCGGCGACAAAACAGGCGCGCGCCTGGTTGTTCCAGAACGGGTCCTGTCCGGGCGATTCCTTGTAAAGGCAGTCGGCGATCGCCTGAAGGTCGGGAGTGAGATAGGGGCCGTCGTGACGCACATAGGCCAGCGGGTTCCAGCAATGCGTGCGCAGGTCCTCAGCGAACGGATTGAACAGGAATACGTCCCCCAGTGTTGCACGGTAGCCGGATGTGATATCGAAAGCCTCCTGCTTGATGTCCAGCACCACCATCGAGCCCTTGAAGTTGAGCAGATTGGGAATGACCGCACCGACGCCTTTGCCGCTTCTGGTCGGCGCAGCCAACAAGGCGTGACGAGTGCCGGGCAAGCGCAGGAAATGGCCACCCGTCTTGCCGACAATGATGCCCGTTGGGTCATCCTTAAGCAGGCCGAGCTTGCTCAGATCGCCGTGGTTTGCAAAGCGGGCATCGCCATGAATGGACTTTCGTTTTGGCTTGAGGAACAGGAACAGTGAAACGGCCCAGGTCAGCAACGGTATGCCGAATCCGACCATGCCACCAACCTTTATCTTTGTGGCGTACGGTTGTACCTGGGGCAGATCGATCGCGCGCCAATACTCAATAAATGTGGTCAGTTTGGTCGGCACAGACATTCCCAGAAGCAAGAGCGTCATTGCACCGGAAAGCCATAGTCCCGCGAACAGCGCCAGCAGTAGCCCGCCGACGATGAAGGCGAATTTCAGTCTGGAATTCATCTTAAAAACAGTTCCTTGTTCTTGAGGTATGGCCATGCCGTTGCTGGCCAGGCCGCAGGTGCCGCTGCGGGTCAGGCACCGATGGGCCAGATTGCCGCCAGCAGCCGGCAACATCTTAGGAGAGCGAACTCAATCATGACTACCCTGTCGTTGTCCATATTGCCTCGCATGTTGGAATCGGAGTCCATGTCCTTGAACAGAGCAAAAGACGCCGCCAGCAACTTTCGAACCGGTCTGAACCGGTTAAGGGCGATGCCGTCAGCAGGCAAGAACCCACCATGTGGCACTGGATTCTGCTGCCGACTTCTTATGGCATCACTACCCCGGGGTCTTGCCTATTGCCGGCATTCCTCCCCTTGCCGCTCGCGTGCGATCCAGATGCTGCTACCAGAAGCGTCATCTGGGTCGGTCGCTCATCGAATAGCAATATTGCAGGCATCAGAGAACGCAAAGGGATTCACCGGTGCAGCCAAAGCTGAAGATGCGCTGCAATGGCAAACGGCGGCTCATGTTTGTCGATAGTAAATTCATTTACGTACACGAAATTGTTAAGAAGCGGCTTTTTTCTGCCGTCCACTGATGGAAATGTGTGAGGCGTATTGCAAAAAAAAACTCGACACGTAATCCTGCTTGACCCAACGAAAGTCATCGCGATAGCTTCTGCTTGGGGTTCATTCAAGTTGTCTGGTCGTCGTTGGCGCCCTTCAGGATTCGATGTCCTGTCACAAGGCCCCTCGATAATTTGAATGAAATTGAGTTCGACAGGAGTCAGGACGAAGGTATGCAAGGAAAAGCACTTACAACTACGTGCCAAGCTCAGCCGGGCGCGCGCTCCGCCAACCGGCGAGCATCGAACAACAAGACATGCCGTCCGCCATTGCGACCCTCTCGGCTGCAGGCCGGTTGCGTTCCGGCGTCGTCATACCGTACGGCCATCACGAAATCTTCATCAAGAAAGGGGAAATGCGTGAAGTGCATTTCGAAGTCCGCCGTTGCCGTCTGGACGCTGGTTCCGTCGCTCCTGCTTACTGCCTGTGCCACACCGCCGGCACCCGATTTCGGCGGGCGATGGCGGCCTGTCAACCGTTTCGCGTCGGCCACGGAAGCGATTCCGCTCTATCAGTCCTACGTCTATCAGGCATCGCCGATGGACGGCACATTGAAAAACATGCTGGACCGATGGGCCAAGGATTCCGGGATGACGCTGTCGTACCTGCATCCCTCTGATTTCAGGTTGCACTCGCCGGTGGCCGCCATCCACACCGGCGATCTGAACTACGCCGCCTCGCAGTTGAGCGAGGTCTATGCGCAGCAGCAGGTCTCGGTGTCGGTGAGCGGCAACCAGCTCATCGTTCGGATGGCAGAGCCAGTGCAGGCGCAGTAGCGGTCTGGCAAATTGGGGCACGCAGCGCAGGCGTAGGTCGATGGAATGACGAAGTTGTCGATGCGATCAAGTCGTTATGGATGCCGATAGATGTTTGGAAAGAACAAAGATTCGCCGAAAGTGGAAAGTGCCGTTGCCAAAGCGGTCAACTTCGAACTAACGATCGCCGACATCGCCCGGCGCAGTGAGCGCCGTGCCTGGCTGGTTGCATGGTGTTCGCTGGTCATGTCGCTGATCCTGGCGGGGGGGTATTTCTACGTGATTCCGCTGAAGGAGAAGATCCCTTACCTGGTGATGGCTGATGCCTACTCGGGCAATGCCACAGTCGCCAGGTTGCAGGGGGATTTCGTCAACAACAGCATCACTGCCAGCGAAGCGATTAATCGCAGCAATGTGGCGCACTTCGTCCTGGCGCGCGAATCCTACGATATCGCATTGCTGACATTGCGCGATTGGACCACCGTCTACACGATGTCGACACCGGAAGTGGCGTCCGGCTATACCGCGCTGCACTCGCGAAACAATCCCAACAGCCCGTACGCGCAGTACGGAAGTTCGCGCGCCATCCGCGTCAAGATTCTCAGCATCGTCTTCGAGGGCGGTGGCAAGGGCGTGGCACCCAAGGGGGCGACGGTACGCATACAGCGCAGCGTCTACGACAAGGCCACCGGCGTATCGCGGCCGCTCGATAGCAAGATCGTTACGATGGCGTTCACCTACAAGACAAACCTGAAGATGAGCGAGAACGATCGCATCGAAAACCCGCTTGGCTTTCAGGTGACTGCCTATCGCGTGGACAGCGACTACGCAGCGATGCCGCCGCTGGAAACGGAAGCGTCCATGCAAGCAGCTACTCAAACACAGATCGGTCCCGGACAGGCGCCGCCGCCTGCGGAGGGTATGGCGCCGCAACCAGACCCTGCCATGTTCAACAACCCAGATGCCGCGTTGCCTGCTGCTCCGGCTCCTCCTGGAGTCGTGCCGGAAGCAACAAGCCCGGCGGCACCTGTCGTCCCGCAACGCTAACGGAGCTAGCTGTAGATGAAATGCCTTACAAGATTCCATCTGGCCGGAGCGATACTAGGATTCGTCCTGGCCGGGCTGTGCAGACAGGCATCCGCTCAGGTGGTTGATGAGTACGAGTATCAGGCAAACCGCGTCTACCAGGTGCGGACCGGGCTTGGCATCACCACTCAGATCGAGCTGAGTCCATCGGAGCAAGTGCTGGATTACAGCACGGGGTTCAGCAGCGGCTGGGAGCTGACCAGGCGCGAGAACGTCTTCTATCTGAAGCCGAAGAACGTCGACGTGGATACGAACATGATGATTCGCACGGCGACAAACTCGTACATCTTCGAATTGAAGGTGGTGGCGACGGACTGGAGAACCCTGGAACAGGCCAAGGCCGCCGGCGTTCAGTACAAGATTGCGTTCCGTTATCCGAGCGACATCGAGTTCGCGAGCAAGTCGGCGCCGGAGGAGGAAGTCCGGGAGCTCAGTACAACGCTGGAGAAGAACCGGGTGTACAACTTCGACTACGACTACTCGTCTCGCAACAAACGGTCATGGTTGATACCTGCCAACGTCTATGACGATGGCCAGTTCACCTATATCAAGCTCAATGATATGCACAAGTTCCCCACTGGAAACTTTCCGGCGGTGTTTGGACGAGAGCGTGAGAACGATGAGGATTTCGTGGTCAACACCACGGTCGAGAACAGCACCCTTATCGTTCACGGGACCTACCCATACCTGATTGTCCGTCATGGAAAGAACGTCGTTGGGTTGCGGAGGAACAAGCAGAGATGAACCAGAATATTCCCCCCGGCCAGTCCCCTGAGTCCGATGCCAATCAACGCGATGAGGGCTACGCCAACCGTGACGGTGAACCGGGCGACGTCGCTTCCAATCCCTACTATGCGCGGCAGCAGGCGGCGCCGGCGCCAGACCTTGATGCCGCTGCACCCGCGCTGAAATCCAGCGATATGCAGCGGCTTAACCGCAAAGCGCTGGTGTTTCTGGCAGGGATCGTGGCCCTGCTCGTAATGGCGGTGATCTTGATGCTGAGGAACGCCACGTCCAGCAGCGATGAGCAGGCTCGGCAACCGCGGGAAGAAACGGTGGTAATCCCAGAGCTGCCAAGAACCTCGCCGGTCAGCCAACCGCCTGCGCAGCCTATCGCCGTGGTGGCGGCCGAACCTTCGTTGCCTCCATTGCCAGCGGGGCCGGAGCGGCTGCAGCCAGCCTATCCCCCGACTGCAGGCGATTATCCGGAGCAGCCACGCGGCCCCAGCCTGATTGAACGGCGAATTGTCCAGGAGAACGGCAGCTCTTCGGAAGCCAATGACCCGTACACCGAAGCGGTCCTTGCCAGCCTGAAGGCCCAGCAGGGCGTCGGCGCAGAGCAATCGGCCACGGCGGCGGCTGCAGAAGTGGTCACCAGTGCGCGTTTCATCCAGAGGCCTAACACCCTGCTTGTCAGGGGGACCTACATCCGCTGCATACTCGAAACGCGGATCGTGACTGACATCTCCGGTTTTACGTCGTGCATCGTTACCGAGCCGGTCTACTCAATCAACGGCCGCAACCTGCTGCTGCCAAAAGGTTCGAAGATTCTGGGTTCGTACGCTTCCGGGCTGGGCGGCGTGCCGCGAGTCGCGGTAATCTGGGACCGCATCACAACGCCAAATGGAATCGATGTGGCCATGTCAAGTCCGGGTGTAGACAACCTGGGAGGAGCGGGCTACTCCGGTCACTATGACGCTCACTGGGGTAGCAAGATTTCTTCGGCCTTGCTGATCAGCATGATAAGCGACGCCTTCAAGTATGCAGCCGCCGAGCATGGGCCAGAGACCACGACCATTACCGGAAGCGGCCTTGCGGTCCAGTCGCCCTACGAGAGCGCAACGGCCAGGACCATGGAGCGGTTGGCCAATCAAGCATTGGATCGCAACATGAGCCGGCCTCCAACCGTGACCATAAACCAGGGCACCATGGTGAATGTCTATGTCGCCAAGGATGTGGATTTCTCCGCCGTCGTGGCCCAGTACTGAGTAGCGGCGCACCAGCCATGGACATGGAATCCTCCCCGGTCGCAAGAGTCTCCAATGAGTTTCTGGAGTATCAGTACGATGTGCTCGGAATTCTCGAGTACATGGCTGACCCGGAAGTTACGGAGATCTGCATCAACAAGCCGGGCGAGCTTTACCTGGAAACGACGAGCGGTTGGCGGCGGGTCGAGGTGTCCACGCTTAACTTCGAACGCGCCCGGCAGTTCTGCACCGCCGTCGTCAACGAAAGCAATACCGGTCAACGCATCACCGATACCGATCCCGTGGTTTCGCTGACATTTCCGACAGGCCAGCGCGCCCAGTTCGTAATCCCTCCTGCCTGCGACTCGGGAAAGGTGTCCATCACCATCCGCCTGCCGTCCAAGCATACCAAGACGCTGAGCCAGTACTACGAAGATGGATTCTTCGAACAGATACTCGAGCAGACCCATGCGCTCAGCGATCATGACCGCGAGCTGTTGGAGCTGCGCTATTCTCGCAACTACGCTGAGTTCTTCAGGAAAGCAGTCGCCTACAAAAAGAACATTGTGGTTTCCGGGGCAACCGGTAGCGGCAAGACAACCTTCATGAAATCGTTGGTCAATCACATCCCTGACAGCGAACGATTGGTGACCATAGAAGATGCTCGCGAGCTGTTCATCAGCCAGCCAAACGTAGTGCATCTGCTGTACTCCAAGGGAGGGCAGAGCATGAGCAACGTGACGGCTAAAAGTTGCATGGAGGCCTGCCTGCGCATGAAGCCGGATCGCATCATCCTGGCGGAGTTGCGCGGCGACGAGTCCTTCTACTTCATACGCAATTGCGCATCGGGACATCCTGGGTCGATTACCAGCTGCCACGCTGGCAACACCGCACAGACCTGGGATCAGCTTGCCTTGATGGTCAAGGCATCGGCGGAAGGTGCCGGCCTTGAATTTGCCACCATCAAACGCTTGCTAATGATGACAATCGACATTCTTGTTCATATCAAGGCGCACGCAGGAAAGCGCTACATCACAGGAATTGATTTCAATCCTGAGCGCACATTTTCCGAGTGATGGTTATGTCTCGTTTTTTCGCAAGAAAACTTGGACGTCGCAAACGCGATGCTTTCGCAGTCGTCACGTGCAGATGATGCGGTTTGGAGGCAATGACATGCTACCTGGAATGGAACTGATGGGGTGCAACGGACTATCCGTGCCGGGAGAAGTCATGCATCACGTCGTGAAAGTCGAATCTTCTTACAATCGCTTTGCTATCGGAGTGGTTGGGGGTCGTCTGGTCCGGCAGCCAAAGACGCTGCCGGAAGCGTTGGCGACCGTACGCATGCTGGAGAGCAAAGGCTACAACTTCTCATTGGGGTTGGCGCAGGTCAATCGCTACAACTTGAGCAAGTACGGGTTGGATTCCTACGAGAAGGCGTTCGATGTATGCCCAAACCTGCAGGCGGGATCCCGCATTCTGGCCGAATGCTACGGGCGCTCGGGGGGGGACTGGGGGAAGTCGTTCAGCTGCTACTACTCTGGGAATTTCGTTACCGGATATCGGCACGGCTATGTGCAGAAGGTATATGCGTCCATCAACGGCAACCAAGATACCAGAGAAGGGACTGGGGTCGGCGCGATCGCAGTAGTTGGAAAACCGTCGAGACGGCAGATGGAGATAACCCGTTATCCGTCAAGGTCGTCCCTGCCGCCAGTTGAGCAGCGCATCGCAGACACCGCTGCCGTGCCGGCGCCACCAGAACGCCTGCCACCGATGGCGCAGACCGCCCGGCCGTCGACGTCATTGGCGACCTCTGCTATTGGAGGGGGACATGTGCCGGCGGCAAGCGTCGGCGCGTTCGCCGCCACTTCAGCACCAGGTCAACCGACCACGGAAAGCGACGGTTCGATGGCAAGGCAGACAGAACATCCACGCCGCGCCATCGACGAGGCATTTGTTTTCTAGCGTTGGCCGACAGCGCCAACGCATTCCCGGGGGAGCATCCTCTCAAACCTTCGTTTCAAATCATCACAAGGAGAGATTCATGAACAAGATGACGCATAAGGCTACGGCGATTCAGGCAAAGAACGTGGTTTCGGCGCTATGGAAGGCAACGGTGCTGGCCGCTGTCATCGCATCACCAGCGTTCGCGCAAGGAGGCGATTTTGCAGGTACCGATATCAAGGTTTGCGGATTCTTTGACAACGTCAACGGCCTGCTCAATATGGCGTCGATTGCCGTGGTTACCATCGCGATCATCTTCGCGGGCTACCAGATCGCCTTTGCTCATAAGCGCATTGCCGATGTGGCGCCGATTCTGATTGGCGGACTGCTGATCGGCGCCGCGGGCCAGGTAGCCAAGATGCTACTGCCCGAGGCAACCGACTGCACGGCAATGCTGATCGATGGCCTGTACATGCACTATGCATAAGAACGTGCTCTTCCGGGGCTGCACACGCCCGGCCATGTTCATGGGCGTTCCCTATATCCCGTTCTTTATCGGGGCAGGGGGCTGCCTGCTGCTGGCGATGTATACCAACTTCATGTTCCTTGGTCTCATTCCTGTCGTGATCTTCGTGATGCGGCAGATGGCTCGTCGGGACGAGATGATATTTCGCCTGCTAGGCTTGCGCTGGCAGTTCAGGTTTCGAATCAGGAATCTCAAGGAGCATGACGGTATATGGGTATTTTCGCCCAATGCCTATCGAGAGAAGCCTGCGAGGCATGAGTAAGCTGGAACCGCAGCCGAAAGCCCCGAAGCGCCATATCTGGCGCTCGGGGAGTTTTCTTGATTGTCCGAGACGGTTCTGCCCGGACTTTTGTTGCCCAGCGAAACAGTGCGACTAAGAGCGACTAGCAACTATGTTTAACCCGGACGTCCCCATCAGCGAGTTCATCCCTCTGTCCAGCCATGTTTCGCCCTCTGTGGTGAAGACCCGCGGCGGGGATTTCCTTCTGGTCTGGCATCTGGGCGGGCTGCCGTTCGTTGGACGTGAAGAATGGGAAATTGAGCATCGCCACAACACGTTCAACCGCATGTTGCAGACGCTGCGTGCGCCCGATTTCGTCAACGTCGCATTCTGGGTTCACGATGTCCGCCGCCGCCGCGGCATCAGGACGAAAAGCGAGTTTGAGCATACCTTCAATCAACAGTTGTCGGACGCATACTTCAGCTCGCTGTCCTCACAGAAGATCATGCAGAACGATTTGTATCTGACGATGCTCTATCGCCCGGTCGTCGATGGGAAGCGTTTTGTCGAAAGGTCGGCGGATGCCGCGCGGCTACAGGCGGAGCAGGACCAGGCCGTCGCGAAGCTCCAGGAGTTGGCCGGCAACGTTGAAGCGGTACTGAAGGACTATTCTCCATACCGGCTCGGAATGTATGAGGCAAGCAACGGCATCGTCTTCTCCGAGACGCTCGAGTTCTTTGGTTATCTGCTCAATCGTATCGACGAGCCGGTGCCCGTGCTGTCCGCGCCGGTCTACGACTACCTGCCGGTCAGCCGTCACATGTTCTCGGCCAAGACAGGCGACTTCATCATCAACACTCCAAATGGGGTAAACCACTTCGGCGCGATTCTCAACATCAAGGAGTACACTGACGGGACATATCCGGGGATTCTCAATGGGTTGAAGTACCTCGACTTTGAGTACGTCATCACCCATTCCTTCAGTCCGATGGGACGGCAGGATGCGTTGAAGGTCCTGGACAGAACGAAAGGCATGATGATCTCATCTGGCGACAAGGCAGTCAGCCAGATCGTCGAACTCGACTACGCGATGGACCAACTGGCATCGGGGAACTTTGTGCTGGGCGAGTACCACTTTGCATTGAGTCTGTACGCCGACAGCCAGGAAAAGCTTTCCCAGAATATCGCAGCCGCTCGAGCGGAACTGTCCAATGCCGGGTTCGTGTCCGCGAAAGAAGATCTTGCGGTGTCGGCATCGTTCTATTCGCAGTTGCCCGGGAACTGGAAGTACAGGACGCGGCTGGCCAATGTCAGTTCGCTGAACTTCCTGGGCTTGTCGCCACTGCACAATTTTGCATCGGGAAAGAAGGAAAACAATCCTTGGGGCGAATGCGTGACCACGCTGCAAACGACCAATGGCCAGCCGTACTACTTCAACTTCCACGCCACGCATCCTGCCGAGAACTCACTCGGCGAAAAGGCCATTGCCAACACCATGGTTATAGGGAAGTCCGGCACCGGCAAGACGGCGCTGATCAACTTTCTGCTAAGCCAAGTGCAGAAGCTCAAGCCATCTCCGACCATATTCTTCTTCGACAAGGATCGCGGCGCCGAAATATTCGTCCGCGCCTGCGGCGGCAACTATATGGCGCTTGAGAGTGGGCAGCCAACCGGCTTCAACCCATTCCATTGCGAACGTAACGAGGCCAATGTCCAGTTCCTGGCCGATCTGATCAAGGTGCTTGCTGGTAAGCCAAGCTATACGTCGCGCGAGGAAGAGGACATCTTCCGAGCCGTAGAGAACATGCTGGACACGCCGATGCGCTTGCGAAACATGACCAACTTCCAGAAGAGTCTGCCCAACATGGGGGACGACGGCTTGTTCGCCCGTATGCGCAGGTGGACAGCAGGCAATTCGTTCGGTTGGGTTTTCGACAATCCGGTCGACACCATCGATCTAAGCAAGGCCAACATCGTTGGGTTCGACTACACCGACATCATCGACAACCCCGAGGTCCGGGTGCCGGTTATCAATTACTTGCTGCACAGGCTGGAGGCGTTGATCGACGGGCGCCCGTTGATTTACGTCATGGACGAGTTTTGGAAGATTCTCGACGGAAAGGGGGGGCTAAAGGAGTTCGCCAAGAACAAGCAGAAGACCATTCGTAAGCAGAACGGCTTGGGCATCTTCGCCACCCAGAGCCCGGAAGATGCCCTGGCAAGCGATATCTCGGCGGCGCTTATCGAACAGACCGCCACCCTGATTCTGCTGCCGAATCCCAACGCCAGCCGAGACGACTATATCAATGGCCTGAAACTGACCGAGGCGGAATACCAAGTGGTGGTGGGATTGGACGAGCGTTCACGCTGTTTCATGGTCAAGCAGGGTCACGCATCAACCGTATGCCAGCTCAACCTTCGCGGCCTGGACGACGCGCTCGCGGTCATCTCGGCTTCCACCGACAATATCGAAATCATGCATGAGGTGCTGGCGGAGCGTGCCTTGCATGAGGGCGTAGCAGTCGATCAGCTTAGCCCGGAACAATGGCTCAAGGATTTCTATGCCCGGCGCAAGGGATCCGGCAGGAGTTCCAGTGCACAGGATGGGCTTCGAAGAGAGGTGGCGGCGTAATGAACGTTCGGACTGACGCGGTAACAACCAGGAGACTTCCCATGAAATACGCGCGCAAATCGATCGGATCAAGGAAAATGGCTGCGCTGAAAAAGGCGATACTGGTGCTGATGCTGAGTTGCTTTGTCATCGGCAACGCCCAGGCGGTCGTCTTTCACGATGCCATCCACAACATCCAGACCATGATTGGTCATTTGATGAGCCGGATAGAAGCGGTGAAGGCGGTAGGCCAGGATGCCACGCAGTATATGAGGCAGCTGCAGCACTATCGGCAGCAACTTGCCGATCTGAGCATGATGTTTCGCATGCATTCCATTGGAATGAACATGGAGTTCAAGGAACGCGCGCTCGATCACGGCATGGCCCAAGAATGCCCTGGCACCTCCGGCCTGCCGAGCATCTCGGATCTGTGGAACCTTGTAGCCGTGAATGACGAAGATGATATTTCCGCACAGCAACTCATGCGCTGCCAGCAGATCGTCATGCTTAAAAACCAGAAGTACAACGAAATGGTAAGGCTGCTGAAGAATGTTGAAGCGCGCGCCAATAATCTTGAAGACATCAACAATGATCGCTTCGGCATCGGAACCAGCGAGGGAAAGATGAACTCAAGCAGCAACCAGATTCAGCTTTTCGTAGCGCATAACCAGGTGGACATGCAGTACTCCAAGACGGTCCTTGAAAGCTATGACGCCTACATCCAGGCCCTGGAGGAGGATCAGCAGCGTCTGGCCATGATGGCAATGCAGGGCAAGAAGAGCATATGGGGAACGGTGGCGCAAGGCGTGACGCTGAAAGCGGCGCTGCGTGCCGCCAAGTCCCGAGAGCGCTGAGCAATACCGGATGAAATCTTCACTCGCGATTCGCAGCGCAGGCTGCGCCATCAGGCGACGGGCAGGATAACAGGCAGATGGACGTTATACAAAATCTCATGGATACGAGCAACGTGCTGGCCTGGATCAGGCCATCGGCACTGCTGAGCGACACCAGCAATCTTTTCTTCTTCCGCGAGATCAACGAGTTCCTCAAGGATGAGATAGACGAGTTCGGCATCAATCTACTGGGAAGGACCATGAGTTGGGTAGGCAGCATCGTGCTTACTCTTATGACGCTATGGATCATGATCCAGGGCTATCGCATTGCCACCGGCCAGTCGCGCGAACCGATGATGGCCTTGGTGACCAACTCCCTGCGTTCGGTGTTCATCATCGGCCTGGCCACCGGCATGGCGTTCGGCGGTTCTTCCATTTTCAAGTTTCTGACCGATGATGTAAGCAGGGAAATCACCCACGTCGTCACCGGCAAGGACAAGGACGCCTACGACAGTATCGACAAGAGCTTGGGATATATGCAGTTGGCCATGAGCAGCATCGACCAGTTGCACGTGGGGGGCAGCGAGATTGTCAACAGCGCCAAGACACGTAACCTGTGGTTCACCGGGATCGGTATCGCCGGTCCTGCGGTCGTGGCCGGTTCCATGTTGTTGCTGAACAAGGTGGCGATGGCCCTGTTCGTGGGGCTGGGGCCCATCTTTATCCTCAGCCTGATGTTCGAGCAGACCAAGCAGTTGTTCAGCAAATGGCTGTTCTACGGCATAGGCACGATGTTCTCTCTTGCGGTGCTGAGCGTGATGGTGGCCATTGCATTGGACATGGTGCTGGCGGTGGCCGGTTCGTTCTGGGTGGGCAAGTTCCTGGGTTCCAGTACCGAGGGCATCAACAGCATGGCGCTGCAACAGGGCGGCCTGGGCCTGGTGCTGACCACCCTCATCATCATGGCCCCGCCGATGGCCGCGTCGTTCTTCCAGGGCATGCTGGGCCAGTTCACCGCCTACTCGGCGTTTGGTGGGATTGGGCGAGGCACCGGAGCAGACAGTGCGGGTAGGACGCCGGGAACGCCGGGGTATAGTCCCACATACTCTCCCGAACAAGTGCAGAAATCTACGAGAGACCAGTCAAGTGGATTTGCAAAGCCTGCTTCAAGTAGTGCTTATAGCGCTTCGCACGTACAACAGGATGCAATCAGAACAACTTCAAAGCCATCACGAGATACCTAGATGAAGAACAAGACTTTTCTATTTTTTTCGCTTCTAGTTCTCATGACAGAAGTAACTGCTCAGAACTGTGGTGGGATGCCTGCGGTAAATGGCGTTTGTATACCTCCGGACAGTCCCACTTCGCCGTTACATTCTACGCATGGTGGCGCCCGCTCCGGACATGCGGCTCCGGCCCCGGTATTCGCAAATGGGTGGGGTTCCGTCGCAGCTGATGGCTCGTTGGGAATTCTAGGTGATGCGACAGGTATGGCTAGCAAGAGAAAGGCAGAAAAAGCAGCGTTGCTGAAATGTCGAGAAAGGGGGGGTAAGGCATGCAAGGTTGATATGTCTTACCACAATCAGTGTGTAGTGCTCGTTTCTGGAGATTCTAGATATATAGTTCAAACCGCCGCTTCCATTGGCTTGGCGTCAGATGTTGGAATAGAGAAATGCAGTGCCAAGGATTCGAATTGCCGAGTGCACTACTCCGCTTGCAGTCTGGCAAGGCGAGTTCGATGAATATTTTTTACCTGTAGGTTAGTTGCTTAAGGATGATAATCTTTAAATTGCTTGGGTTTGTTATGCTGCTGATATTTCTTGTTGCCTGTCGGCAGGGGGAGCCAATGGAAGTTGGCCCGGATGGTCCGAGAGACTCTGGAGCGTCTCTTTCGCTCGGACAGGCCATTCAAGAGGATGCAAAGATGGATGCTGAGGCAAGTTCAGATGACTGGGTGTCATATGTGAGCTATGCATCGACCAAGCTGAAAGATGGGCAGCTTTGCAGCACAGGAATCCTGATCGATGAAGATGGCATGCAGCAGCGCCCTGCGGTCGAAATGCTTGACAGAAATGGTGCGGTACTCTGGCGCAATGCTATCGCCCTGCCGATGGATTTCTACCAGGCGCGGGCAACTCATTGCGTGGCTTCCGGGCCGGACTTGTTCGTGCTGGTTCAGGCCGATACGCAGTCAGTGCAGTCGCTTTCGCAGACGATGCTTGAAGTAGTCAGATTGAAAAGCGCAAGCGGGAAGGTTGTCTCTAGCCAATCCGTTGCTGTATCCGATGTCCATGCTGCGTACTCGGCTTGGGTGGAAAAGGAAGTCTCCAATTTTATCCTGATCGCAAATGGTAGTCTTCAGGTCAGTGGCCACTATAAGTTGATGGCGGCGCCCGAGCAGATCTTTTCATTCGTTGCGCGCATTGATTTTGACGTTAATATTTAAAGGAAATAGAAATGAACGACAAGGAAAAGTTTATTGCGGAGCTCTATCCGGCGGCTCGCAAAGTAGCTCAGGAAACTGGCATGTCCTGGGAGCTGATACTGGCTCAGGCTGCGCAGGAAACCGGTTGGGGTCAACGTCAGCTGGCGGGTACGAACAACATCTTTAGTATAAAGGCACACGGAGGCTGGGACGGGCCGACCAAGACTTTCAATGTTTGGGAGATTGAAGGTGGAAAGAAGGTCTGGCATGACGAACCTTTTCGAGTGTATGACTCGTATGAAGAGGCTTTGAGGGATCGCGTCAAATTCCTGCGGGACAATCCGCGCTATGCCCGTGCAGGCTTGTTCGATGAGGGTACCAAAGGTGATCTCGCTAAAGAGGCAGCTGCATTGCAAAAGGCTGGCTATGCCACGGACCCAGGATACGCTGGCAGTTTGGTCCGTGTTTTCAATGGTCTCACGATGCAGCGTGCGATCGCACAGGCTCAAGCGCTGGAAGGTCCAAGCGATGCTGTTCGCGTATCGACAGCGCTGCCCCATGTAACGCACTCAGCAACCGAAGGACTGCTTAGACAAGGCGTCAGCGGTGAGGAGGTCGCCCGTTTGCAGGAGGCACTTATCCGTGGCGGCTACCGCGACGCCTTGGGCAATACGCTCGCTATGGATGGTAACTTCGGCCAGCGTACCCGGGAGGCGGTGCTGGCGTTCCAGCAGGCCAATGGATTGAAGGCGGACGGAGTGGTTGGACCGCAGACACTTGATGCTTTGAAGGCGGTCGGGCAGACGTCATCGTTGTCCAGCCCAGCTCACCCGAACAACGCCATGTATCAGCAAGCGGTCAAAGGGCTGGAGCAGTTGGGTCCTGAGGTCTTCCGGAATCGCCAGGAGTTGGAGAATGCGGCAGGCACACTGGTATTTAATGCGCGGGTTAGTGGGCTGACACGTATTGACCATGTGGTGGCCAGTACGCAGGGTACGGGCCTGTTTGCGGTGCAAGGGCGAATGGACGGCCCAGCGCAGAACCGCGCCTATGTGGACAAAGCGCAGGCGATATCGCAATCACTGGAACAAAGCACCCACCAACTGCAGCAGGAGAACTTGAATCAGACGCCGCAACAGGAGCAGGAGCGCGAGCAGCGGCGAGTGATGATGGTTTAGCGGTCCGTCGATTTCGGATGCAGGGAGGCAAGTTCTCGTGCAGTCCACCGAGCACGCCACGCCCGCAAGCGGGTTCGTCGCATCCGGTATCGCCGGCCCGGCCGTCTTAGCCGGCTCCATGTTGCTGCTGAACAAGGTGGCGATGGCCCTGTTCGTGGGGCTTGGGCCCATCTTCATCCTCAGTCTCATGTTCGAGCAGACCAAGCAGTTGTTCAGCAAGTGGTTGTTCTACGGCATAGGCACGATGTTTCCGCTGGCGGTGCTGAGCGTGATGGTCGCTATTGCATTGGACATGGTGCTGGCGGTGGCCGGTTCGTTCCGGGTGGGCAAGTTCCTGGGTTCCAGTACCGAGGGGGTCAACAGCATGGCATTGCAACAGGGTGGACTGGGGCTGGTGTTGACGACATTGATCGTGATGGCTCCGCCGATGGCAGCTTCGTTCTTCCAGGGCATGTTGGGACAGTTCACTGCCTACTCGGCATTTGGTGGGATTGGGCGAGGGACTGGTGCAGACTCTGCGGGTAGGACGCCAGGGATGCCTGGGTATAGTCCTGCCAGTGCGCCGGCCCACACTGGTCAGCCGCCTACAGGGCAGCCCAGCGGCTTTAACAATTCATCCCCCACCGGCGCTTACGCGAGTTCAGCATCGTCTAGCCAGGATGTGGTTAGAAGGAACTCTCAGGCGAAAAGGGGCACGTAAGATGAGATCAATAGGTTTGTTTGCTTCTGGCTTGTTGTTCGTGAGCGGATCCATCTACGCTCAGAACTGTGGTGGGATGCCCGCCGTCAACGGTGTTTGTATTCCTCCTGACAGTTCCACATCACCATTGCATTCGACGTATGGGCAGCAACAATCTTCGCCTCAGGAGGTTTGGATAGATCGATGGGGTGCCATCGCGGCCGACGGACCTAGCGGAATTCTTGGTGCTACAACGGGCATGGGGAGCAAACGAAAAGCGGAGAAGGCTGCGTTGGCAGAGTGCAGAAGTAAGGGAGGGGGGGCGTGCAAGATAGACATGGCGTATCGCAACCAGTGTGTTGCGCTTGTTACGGGTGACAGTGTGTACTTTGTTCGAGCGGCAGTTACGATAGCTGAGGCGTCACATCTAGGTGTTAGTAGCTGTGTTGAGGAAGACACCAATTGTCGCGTTTACTATTCTGCATGCAGTCTTGCGGAGCGTATTAGGTAGCTACGAAGTTCCCGGAGGTAGATTAGGTCAGGTGGTTAAGGGAGTTATTTGTGAGTGATCTATCAAGCTAATCAAGCATGAGAGCTTTGTTCTTCCAGTGCGTGTTGGGTCAGTTCACTGCGCACTCGGTGTTTGGTGGGATAGGACGAGGTACTGGTGCAGACAGTGCGGGTAGGACGCTGGCGATGCCTGGACTGCAATGTCCATCGGTGGCGCGTAGACGATGGCGGCCGCTCAGATGCTCACTGAACGGCAATGTTTCCAACGTTGCGTTTATCGCGAGACCATTCGTTAAATTTACCTGCAGCGTTAGCAGGCTGCTGAAATACTGTTCGGGCACCTTGAAATTGCCGCCTCCTGGAAATTTTTAGACGGCGCTCGAACCAGCAGTCAATGAGTTGGATGATGTTTGTGGAGAGTGACGCGACATTTTTGGGATCGTCAAACAGTATTTAAGCAGCCTATTAGGCAGCAATGATTGCTGGCTGGATTGTATGATCTTGCTGTAGCTGCTTGTTTCCATTGGTGATTGGCTGGCTGTCGCCAATGAGGTGAGGCTTTTTGGTTCAGGACCGACATCGTTCTTCCAAGATGTGCGGGATCAAATCACGGCTTGTTCCATGCCTGACAGCGTCGGCGTCGGGCATAGTTCTGAAAAGAGGTGAATGCCTGGTTATGTCAAAAATTAGGTTTAGCACGAGATTGCGCGCACATTTTGAATCTCATGGAGGAAGTATATGAAATTGGAAGCAGTCCTTTTTCTGTTGGCAGCTTTACTGCTATCCGCATGCCGCGGTCAGCCGCCGGCGGGCAGCGAGGATGCGGTCGCGAACGCGCCCGTTTCGGGTCAACCCACTGTATCGGAGAGTGTTGCAATGGACGAAAGCAAGCCCCAGGCCGCTGGTACAGCGCTAGAAGCGGTATTGCAGGCCGGCATGGCCTATGCGGATTTTCGCAAGCAGGTGCTGGCGCAGGGCTGGACTCCCGTTCCCGATGCGCAATGCAAAGCCAATGTCGTCGGCGAAAACCACGATGCCGTGTGCTCACAGGATCCCGACCTGGCCACCTGCAAAGTCTGCGACCAGATGACCGAGTTGAGCGCATGCAGTGGCGATGGTCGCTGCATGGTGCGGTTCCGGCACGATGCCAGTGGCGAAAGCCTGGAGGCAACTGGTTACGGGATGATTGAGGATTGGAATGTGTCTGGGGAGGACTCGCGGTTGCAGCTTTCCAGATGGAGTTTCTCCAAAGATTCGTCTCCTTGATTCTGTGGCGTCCCGGAGCGGCCGGCGACGCCTGAGCAGCGAGGAGGCAGCGGTATGGAGCTTGCGGGCGGCAGCCAGCAAGCGCCTCGGCGCAAGAAGCGCCGGCAACGGATCAGGTTGTGCAAGGGCCTGATACGGAGTGCGGACTGGCGGAAGTCGGTTCGCCATGGCTGAAGAAGATTCTGGATGAAGTTTCTTCAGGACAACCATCCAACTAACTTGACAGAAAATGGAGTTTTACATGAGCGAAAATCCTCTGCTCGAACTGATGAGGCGCGGCGAATCCGGCGCCGCCGGCTACAACGCCTACAACCGCGGCACCTATGTCGGCGCCGATGGAAGGGAACGCATCCGGGGAAGCGATGGCCCGATCGACTTCTCGCAATTGACGCTGGGACAGGTCCAGGAACTGCAGCACCTGCCGCGCCGCGATCCCGACAGGCTGTTCGCTGTGGGCAAGTACCAAATCATCCCCTCGACGATGGACAGTGGCGTTCGCGCACTGGGCCTGGATCCGAACGAACGCTTCACTCCGGAACTACAGGACCGGATCTTCTCCGAGTACTTGATCGTCCAGAAGCGGCCCGCCGTGCATGACTACATCACCGGCAAGCCTGGCGCCACGCTGCACGCTGCGCAGCGGGCGATGGCGATGGAATGGGCCAGCTTCGGCGACCCCGACAAGGACGGCAGAAGCTATTACGGCGGCGCCAACCGGGCAAGCATCACTCCGGAGCAATCGGCCGAAGCGCTGAACCAGATGCGCACCGATTACCGGACGAACATCGACCGCGGCATGTCGCCCGGCGATGCCTGGCGGGCGGTTACCACGTCGGGCGAGCGTACGCAATCGAACGATTCACCTGGCCTGTTGCCTGCCGATTCTGCTGCGCGTGCAACCGGAGCTGTTCTACGGGAGGGTTCGCGTAGCGACGATGTTCGCCATGTGCAGGACACCCTAAACCGCCTGGGCTACCGCGATGCGCAGGGCAACGCACTGGCCGCCGATGGCGATTTCGGTCCGCGCACCCGTGAAGCGGTGCTGGCCTTCCAGCAGGCCAACGGGCTGAGGGTGGATGGCATTGTCGGCCCGCAGACACTTGGGGCGCTGGGCAGGGCCGGGCAGATGCCGTTGTTGTCCGACCCGCTGCACCCCAACCATGCCATGTACCAGCAGGCGGTCAAAGGGCTGGAGCAGTTGGGCCCGCAGGCATTCAACAATCGCCAGGAGTTGGAGAACGCCGCTGGCACGCTGGTGTTCGATGCCCGTGTCAGCGGGCTGACGCGCATCGACCACGTGGTGGCGAGTACGCAGGGCACGGGTTTGTTTGCGGTGCAAGGGCGGATGGATGACCCTGTGCAGAACCGGGCCTATGTGGACAAGGCGCAGGCGGTGTCGCAACCGCTGGAGCAAAGCACCCGGCAACTGCAACAGGAGAACTTGAACCAGGCACCGCAGGAGCAACAGGAGCGCGAGCAGCGTCGGGTAATGGTGGTTTGACGAACAGCAGACCATATGGGCGCGGAGGTGCAATGGTCGCGCCTCCGCGTTCGTGTTCGATTGACAGCAAGGAGGCAGAAATGTTCGGTGAAGGGATTATAAGAATAGTAATCGCTTGTTGCTTTCCGGCCATTCTTGCGGGCTGCTTGACGCTGCCGGAAATAACGGAAAGGATGAGAATCAAAGGGCTCAAGGGAAAGCCCGTCGGGGCGGCTGTTTCTACGCTGGGATATCCAACCAGGTCCTATCAAACCGAGGCCGGCATGGTTCACGAATGGTATTCATACCGTGAGAATGTGAGAAACGAGCTGGTGGGAAGTACGACCAGCCGCGCGCCGAATGGCCTTTTGATTCAGCAAGAGATCGCTCCGGTGACCTATCGGTACAAATGCCTGGTTCGCGTACTCGTTGATCCGGAATCGGAGCTGGTTACCGATTATTCTGTTGAGGGAAACGACTGCCGTTCCTGGTAGCGTTTTCGTTGGAAGTGCTGGCGCAGGCTGGGTGCAGACCCTACGGTGTGTAATGCCATTCAAAGGAGTTGGCGCGAGTTGTCTTGGAGTATTTCGCAGGACCCCGCTCCGAATCCAGAAGTTTGGACACGCCAGCAAAGTCTGTGGCTGACTGCCGCGACTTTGGCTGATAACCGGCATTATGGCCGGGTCGGTGTGGATGGCCATCGGCACTGGGAACAGTTTGCCAGAGGGAGCTTCTACCCACTTGGCATAGTCCTGCGCCTTCCCCTCCCCGATGGGCCCGTCGTTGCTGATGCTCCGTAATTCAGCTGGGTGATGACACTGAGCGTGAACCGCACGTTTGGGAATTTCACGCAGCGTAAAGATTTACTACGTGAAATTCACGCGGCAGCGCTTCCTGAGTACGACTTCAAATCCCTGTGCGCCCTTGCCGGGTTATCCGCAGCAGCCACACCGACGCGCTGATCACAGTGGAAGGATTCACCGACCCGGCAGGCTCTATCGCGTTCAACAAGCGGTTGGGGCAGAAGCGCGCCGACGCGATCCGCGACTATCTGGTCAGCAGCGGCGGCTTGTCCGCACAGCAGGTCAGGGCGGTGAGCTACGGGGAAGACAGCAACCGGCAGGTACACCCGGGCGCAGTGGGCGAGGCGGGGCGCGGCAACCGCCGCGTCGTTTTGGTCGCCTACGCGGGGCCTGCCAGCACCGCCACCGCTGCCAGGTAATCCTGTTCATCGGCAGCCGGGGCTCCGCCGCATTGCCCGCTGCGCCACTGCGCAGCAGGCAATGCGCTCTTCCGGCACGCCGCCGCCGTTCCAGATCTGATTGCCGCAAGGCCGGCGGCGATACCGCCGGAGCGGGACGTTCTGGCACTGCGGCACCACCAGCTGCCCGCGGAGCTCGGGCGGCGCCAAGCCGGTGTTGGTGGGTTCGCTGGGCCGTCGCTGGCGGATCCGTTCTCCTGTCGAAGCCGCTGGCGCGCCGTTCGTGGCGTTGCGGACGCAGGCGCAAAGATCTCCGTGGCGCGGAGACGGGCGGATTCATCGGGGATTCGATCCGCAACTGGCGGGAGCCTCTAGACTTGGGGCACCGTCTGCTTCGCGATACCGTCGTTCCCATGCTGCGCAATTCCGCCCCGTTCTGTCTGGCGCTCCTCTGCCTGGTCCTGGCCGCCTGCAAACCGGCGGTTCCGGTCGCTCCGTCGGAGGCGCCGCAGGTCGAGATCACGGCGGGAACCGACGACAACGGTGCCATCAGCAGCGGCCCGGTCGAGCCCGCGCCGCCGCGCAAGCCGGACCTGTCCAAAACCACCGATTGGCCGGCGGCGCCGTTGACCCCCGGCGTGACCTGGATCAGTTGCGACCTGGATTACGCCCAGCATGGCGATGGCGAGCCTCTGGAGGGGCTGGATTTCCTGCAGATTGTCGACCGCGTGCAGCCATGCCAGGAGCAGGGCGTACTGCGGCTGCGCTATACCGGCAAGATCAACGCCGAGTTCACCGCGCTGATGGAGCGGGTCTCCAATATCGCCTCGCGGATGGGGATCGGCAAGCGGGTACTGGATATCGGCTCCAGCGGCGGCCGCGTCGAAGACGCCATACGCGCGGGCGACATCATTGGCGCATCGCAATGGACCTTGTGGGTGCGCGATGGGGCCATCTGCCACAGTTCATGCGTGCTGATCCTGGCGGCGGGCGATAACCGCATGATCGCCGGCAAGGTCGGAATTCACCGGATGATGCGAATCAATTCGGCCGCCTCCACCCGTGCCGAGCTGACCCAGGAACTGCGCGATGTCTATGGGCAGCTGAAGGACTACCTGGAGCGCAACGGCGCGGCGGTGACGGTGGCGGATCTGATGATGACCGTGCCCAACCGCAAGCTGCGGTTGCTGACCAGCGCGGAACTGGACGAGTACGGCCTGCAGGGGCCCAACGCGGTGCAGGACGATCTTGACCGCATCCAGCTGACCCGCAAATGCGGGGAAGGCTTCGTGCGGCGCAAGGATGATTTCCAGCTGGCGTTCGAGCGCCTGTGCCGCAAGCCGGAAAGGGAAGGCGCCGCGCTGGAAGAGATCCAGGCGTGCGGCCTGACGTTGCGCGACCGGTTCGGCTTTCCCGACGAAAAATGTCCGGATGACAGCCCGCTGGCCGAATTCGACTCCGGCCTGGCGATGCTGGAGCCTGCTGGCGACAGGGAAGGGCAACCGTCCCGCTCCGGTGGCAGCGACAGCGGCGGTCATCCGGCGCCCTGAGACGACCAGAATCGCGCAGTCTTGCCTGCGGCGTGCGGCAGGACAGCTGCGTCTTAGCGGCCGCCGCCGCCGCCACCCCCGCCGCCGCCGCCGGAAGAACCTCCCCCACCGGAGCCGGATGAGCTCCCCGGCGCATGCGAGGACGAAGAAATCTGCGAACTGAGGCCGCTGCCGACCGCCTTGCTCAGGCTGCCAAGGTCGCCGATGCCGCTGCCGCGGTACCAACCGATGCCGGCCGTTGCCGCCGCAACCGCCGCCGCGCCAGCGGCAGCGGTGAATTTCCGCGTCCACGCGTCTTCCACTTCCAGCGCCACCGCGTAAGGCAGCAGCTGTTCGTAGCGCTTGGCATCCAGGGGCGGCGCTTCCGGGCCGGACAGTTGCTTCAGCTCGTCGCGTTCGGCCACGCCGAGGTACAGCTTCAGGCCTTCTATCTCATCCAGCAGCTTGCGTCCCTCCGCGGTGGGGGCCCTGATCAGGACGGAGAAGACGATCAGCGTTGCCAGCATCAATGCCGCGATGCCGATGATGATCGGAATGCCGCCGCCACCGCCCAGCAGGAACGCCAGCATCGCGCTGATCGCGGCAATGGCGAACGCCGTCAGCACGCTGCTGCCATTGCGATTGAAATAGGCCGGTTTGAAACGCTTTTCCAGCGCATGCGAATGCGCCGATTGGGCTGCCGATATGATCGCCGCGTTGCTGTTCTTCAGCAGCAGTTCCGAAGCCCCGCCTGCGAACAGTTTTCCCATCAATATTTTCTGCTCGCCCGCGGCCGGCAGCGCGCCGGGGGTGTAGGTTTTTTCCAGCGTCCATTCATCCTTCAGCAATCCTTTGTCGCGCTGGATGCGCAGATTGCCGCCCACCGCCAGCGCCAGCACGTCGGCGGAAAAGCAGCGGGTGTCGTACGACATCCGCCGCATGAAGCGCAGACCCGAAGGCGAGTGCCCCTCCGGTGGCTGGTAGCGGGCAATGATGACCCCCGCCGGCGGATCGCGCCCGACTTGCCGCCAGCGGTGGATGCAGTAGCCCAGCAGCGACAGCGCACCGACCAACGCGATCAACACGCCGCGGTTGTCCTTCAGCAGCCAACCCAGCCGTTGCGTGGCGCCGGGTTCGGACACCACGCCTTTCGGAAAGCCCAGCACCACCGTCATGCCCTGGTTGGGCGGCAGCGGCCGCGCCAGGCGCCAGCGCGCCACGCCCGGCGCCGGCAGGCTCATCGAATAGTCGCTGCCGCGCTCTCCCTGCGCGCCGGTAAAGGCTTCGGCCTTCATCTGCTGGTCCGGTACCGGTTGCGGCAGGCGCACTTCGACGGTGGCGCTTTCTATCGGAAATACCCATCCCTGGCCGATGGCGTTCCAGTAAAGTTCGTCGTGCTGGTCGAAGAATCCCAACTGGCGGGTCGTGCGGTAGCGCAGCGTATACGCGTACTCGCGCGGTACCGGCAGGAAATCGTCGTTGCCGGTATTGACCACCACGCCGTTGCTGCGGCGCTCGGTGAACCAGGGCTCCGGCCGGCCGTCGCGCAGCACGTCGACCACCTCGAAATCCACCACCACCCGGTTGCCGTAGCGATCCTTGTAGCGGGTCGGGAATTCGCGGTAGATGCCGCGGCGGATGCGGTCGCCCTCGGCGCGCACGGTGATGTTCTCGGTCACCAGCAGGCTGCCGTCGGCATGGATATCGACGCCGATGTCGTAGGAACGGATGCGCTCCTGGGCCAGGCCCAGGCATGGCAACAGGAGCAGCAGCCAGCCCGGCAGGCAGCGCTTCATTGCAGGTTCTCCAGCTTGACGGCGGCGCGCTGTTCATCGGCGGCCTGGAAGAACTCGGCCTCGCCGAACCCGGCCGGGCGGGCGATCAGCAGGTCGGGAACGCGCTGCACCGCGGTGTTGTAGTCGCGCACGGCGCCGTTGTAGAAGCGGCGCGCGTACTGCAGTTGCTCCTCCACATCCACCAGGTCGCGTTGCAGCTGGGCGAAGTTCTGGTTGGCCTTCAGTTCCGGATACGCTTCCTTCAGTGCCAGCAGGCGTCCCAGCGCCTGTTCCAGCGCGGTTTCGATCCTGCCCAGCGAGTCCGGTTGCGGCGTGGCAATGGCCTGCGCGCGCAGTTCGGTGACCGCCTGCAGTACGGCTTTTTCGTGTCCCGCATAGGCCTGCACCGCCGCCACCAGCGATGGCACCAGGTCGTGCCGGCGCATCAGCTGCACATCCACGTCGGCCCAGGCGGTGCGTACCTGGTTGCGCAGCCGCACCAGGCGATTGAATACAAGCACGCCCCATCCGCCCGCCATCAATACCAGCACCAATGCCGTGCCTGCGACCATTCCCATTACCTTGATGCCTGCCCGCCGGCATTATGGATCGCAATCGCAGCGGCAGGGCCGGCGACGGGAACGCACGGCGGCAAGATCGGCCGCGGCAAGCGGGGATCAGCTGGCGGCGACCACGATCCGCAGGTCGTCCAGCGTCACCACCTGGCCGGCGCGTATCTTGCAGGTCTTGCGCAGTTCCACCGCCCCATCGACCGATACCGCGCCGCTGGCGACCAGCGCCTTGCCGGCGCCGCCGCTGTCGCAGACGCCGGCCAGCTTCAACAATTGGTTCAGCTCCACATGGTCGCGGTCGAGCTGGAATTCGATGGTCTGCATGGCGGCCTGCGGTTTGGGCGAACGGAACAGCGGCTCATTCTTGCTCGAACTCGGCGATTTCGTCGAGCAGCTTCTGGCTGCGCCTGATGCCATGGCTGCCGTCGGCCATGGCGCAGCCATCGGCGTCGGCAGGCTGCCCTGTCTGCCGTTTGCCGATGCGAGCGTACGCCCAGGTCGCCAGCAGGCCGGCCACGCCGACGCCAAGACTGATCCATATCCATGCACCGGTCCCGGCCTGCGGATCCACCTCGCCCAGCCCGGCAAACGCTACGACCACCAGCACCCACATGATCCACCACGGCAAGCCGCAGACGTTGGCATTGACGGTGTAGAAGCGCAGCAGCGTCGCAGTCTGCTTCTGGATTTTCAGTACCGGTGCCGAATAGTCGATGGACGCCTGCAGGGCCAGCGTCAGGCAGGCGGCGACGGCGGTGATTACGCCGAAGGCATGGACGAGAATGCCGGCGATCAGCAGGCCGGGAATGCCGGTGTTGCGGGTCCAGCAGGCGACTCCCAGCACGATCAGGCCGATGCCGAGCAGGGCTTGCAGGACCTGGCCCCAGAACAGCGGACGCAGGCCGGCGCGGGCCCTTTCCAGCTTCCTCTCGCGGATCAATTCCTGGTTGAGGCGGTCGTGCCGGGCCAGGCGGCGGTCGAGCGCCTGCCAGGCGGCTTTGAGTTCTTCGGGTTCCATGAGGTTGTCCCTTGCGGTGGTCGGTTTCAGATTTCGTTGCGGATGCGCTGCTTGAGCCGGCTTGTCTTGGTGGCCACATTGGTTTCGCTGATGCCCAGGATTTCGGCGATGTCGCGATAGCTGCGTTCCTCCAGGTAGAGCAGCAGCAATGCCCGGTCGAGCGGCGACTGGGCATGGATGAAGCGGTTCAGGGCACGGACCTGCTGGTCGGCCACGGGATTGGCGACGCTATGGTCGGCCACGTCGTGCAGGGTTTCGTCCAGCGGAACGGTCTGCAGTTGCCGGCGGCGATCGCTGCGGACATGGGAAATGGCCACGTTCAATGCGATGCGGTACATCCAGGTGGAGAATTTCCGTGCCGGGTCGTATTTCGCGAAAGCGCGCCAGAGCTGAACGGCGATCTCCTGCGCCAGGTCGGCGCGGTCTGCCGCGTTCCAGGCATAGGTATGCGCAACCTTGGCGACGATGCCGCGATGTCGTTCCAGCAAGACCTGGAACTGCTGCCGTGCGTCGATGGCCATGGTGGCGGTGCGGGACTCCATGCGATACCTGCGGGCGATTGTGCGTGTCTGAACGGTGATTCGCCCGGCGGGCGGGAAAATCACAGCCGCCGCCGCGATGCGGTAACTGCACGCCGCCTGTCGGCCCATCCGCCGTACGCTAGCGAACGTCTTCCAGGTAGCGGACAATCGGGCCATCCCATGGGAGAGACTCCTTGAGCGCCGCCGACAAGCTGGACATCACCGCCGCACAACTGCGCAAGCTATGCGCTCAATACGCAAAACCCAAGCTCAGCCGTGCCGTTTGGCAACTTATCAATACCCTGCCGCCGCTGCTGGCGATCTGGGGATTGATGGCGTGGAGCGTCGTGGCCGGCTGGGGCTACGGTTGGACCTTGCTGATGGCGATTCCGGCGGCCGGCTTCTATGTGCGCTTGTTCATCATTCAGCACGACTGCGGCCATGGTTCTTTCTTCGCCAGCAGCCGCGCCAACGATCTGGTCGGGCGCTGCCTGGGGCTTATCACCCTGTTTCCTTACGGCTACTGGAAGAAGACCCACGCCATCCATCATGGCACCTCGGGCAATCTTGACCGCCGCGAGATGGGCGATATCGAAACGCTGACCGTGGCCGAATACGAGGCGCGTTCATGGTTCGGCCGGCTGTGCTACCGCTTTTACCGCAGCACGCCGGTGCTGCTGGGCATCGGGCCGTTGTACCAGTTCGTCATCAAGCATCGTTTTCCGTTCGATCTGCCCTTCAGCTGGAAGAAGGAATGGGCTAGCGTGATGACCAACAACCTGGTGCTGGCCGTCGCCGTGCTGGCATTGGGGTTCGCCATCGGCTGGCATACGGTGTTCCTGGTGCACCTTCCGATCGTGTTGATTGCCGGTGCGGTGGGCGTATGGCTGTTCTATGTGCAGCACACGTTCGAAGGCGCGTACTGGACGCGCCGCGAGGATTGGGATGCGGGCAAGGCGGCCACCGCAGGCAGCTCGTTCTTCGATCTGCCGCAGGTGCTGCACTGGTTCACCGGCAACATCGGCTACCACCACATCCACCACCTGGCCAGCCGTATCCCCAACTACCGGCTGCGCGAGGCGTTCGAGTCCAGCGAGTTGTTGCAGGCCGCGCCGCGGCTGACCCTGTGGTCCAGCCTGAAGTGCGCTCGACTGAAGCTTTGGGATGAAGAGACCCAGCGGATGGTGGGTTTCGGCCGCAGGATGCGCACTGCGGTGCCCGGCTGAAGCCGGCAAGGCGGGGAACTACGGCGTGTCATCAATCCACGGGCGGCCTGCCCGGGGATTGATGACACGCTCCTAGCCGCTGCATTTCCGGCCGGTGCGGCCGGGATGGCTGGCGTGGCGGCAGCCCGGAGGCCTGATCCTGCCCGGCTCTGCGGGCGGTAACGTTCACGCCCGGCGCGACAAGAAGGGGGCTGGAAGCGCACAATAGGCTGCTTGCGTGCGCACTCCGCGACGCCCCGGAGTCCTCCCATGTCCGCTGAATCCGCTTCTTCCCCCCTTCTTTTTGCCGATTTGGGGTTGTCCGCTGCCGTGATGGCGGCGGTCAACGAAGTCGGCTATGAGTCCCCATCGCCCATCCAGGCCGCCACCATTCCGGCGCTGCTGGCCGGGCGCGATGTGCTGGGCCAGGCCCAGACCGGCACCGGCAAGACCGCCGCTTTCGCGCTGCCGGTGCTGTCGCGGCTGGACCTGAACGCCAGCAAGCCGCAAGCCTTGGTGCTGGCGCCGACCCGCGAACTGGCCATTCAGGTGGCCGAGGCGTTTCAGCGCTATGCGGCGAAGATACCGGGTTTCCACGTACTGCCCATCTACGGCGGCCAGAGCTACCAGCCGCAGCTGGGCGCGCTCAAGCGCGGCGTGCATGTGGTGGTCGGCACTCCCGGCCGGGTCATCGATCATCTGGAACGCGGTTCGCTGGATCTGTCCGGACTGAGCACGCTGGTGCTGGACGAAGCGGACGAGATGCTGCGCATGGGCTTTATCGACGATGTCGAGACCGTGCTGAAGAAAACCCCGGAATCCCGCCAGGTGGCGTTGTTTTCCGCCACCATGCCGCAGGCCATCCGGCGCATCGCCCAGACCTACCTGCACGAGCCGCAGGAAGTCACCATCGCCGCCAAGACCACCACGGCGACCAACATCCGCCAGCGCTACTGGTTCGTCAGCGGCATGCACAAGCTCGATGCGCTGACCCGGATTCTGGAAGCCGAGCCGTTCGAAGCGATGATCATCTTCGCCCGCACCAAGGCCGGCACCGACGAACTGGCCGAGAAGCTGCAGGCGCGTGGCCTCGCGGCGGCGGCGATCAATGGCGACATCCAGCAGGCGCAGCGCGAGAAGACCATCCAGCAGCTCAAGGACGGCAAGCTGGACGTGCTGGTGGCCACCGACGTGGCCGCGCGCGGGCTGGACGTGGAACGCATCAGCCATGTGCTGAACTACGACATTCCGTACGACACCGAAAGCTATGTGCACCGTATCGGCCGTACTGGCCGCGCCGGCCGCAGCGGCGAGGCGATCCTGTTCGTCACCCCGCGCGAAAAAGGCATGCTGCGCGCCATCGAGCGGGCCACCCGCCAGCCGATCGAGGAGATGAAGCTGCCCAGCGTGGAGGCGGTCAATGATCGTCGCGTGCAGAAATTCCTCGGCCGCATCACCGACACGCTCGCCTCCGGCCAAGCCGGCGAATACCGTTCGCTGGTCGAAGGCTACGAGCAGGAACACAACGTGCCGATGGTGGACATCGCCGCGGCGCTGGCGCGGCTGGTGCAGGGCGAGACGCCATTGCTGCTGGCGCCGGAGCGCGCGCAGTCCAGGCCGTCCTACGACGCTGCGCGCTCCGAACGACCCGAGGGCGGCGCCCGCCCGGGCCGCGGCGAACGTCCGGCGCGTCGGGATGCTTTCGAGCGCAGCGAGCGTCCGCAGCGGCGCAGCGATTCGGCGCCGTCCTACGAACGGCCCGCTGCCGATCGCGTGCCGGGCAGTTTCGACAAGCCCGCACGCGAGTCGCGGATCGAACGCCCGGAGCTGGAGCGGCCAGGCAGCGAGCGTGCGCGCTTCGACAAGCCGCCGCGCGAGAAACCCGAAGTGGGCATGGAATCGTTCCGTATCGAAGTGGGCCACGCGCATGGCGTAAAGCCGGCCAACATCGTTGGCGCCATCGCCAACGAGGCCGGGCTGGACAGCAAGTACATCGGCCGCATCGATATCCAGGATGACTACACCGTGCTGGACCTGCCCGAGGGCATGCCCAAGGAACTGCTGATGCACCTGAAGAAGGTGTGGGTGTCCGGTCAACAGCTGCGCATCCACAAGGTTGGCGACGACGCCGGCGAGGCGCCGCCGCGCCGCTTCGGCAAACCCGGCGCCGGCAAGCCCGCTGGCGGAAAACCGGCGGGCAAGCCGGGCTTCAAGCCGCACGCGTCCAGGCCGCCGCACCGCAAGGGACCGCCCAAGCCGCGCGGATGAACCCGCGTTAGCGGGAGCGCCAGAGGCCGGCAGAAGCGGCCTCCGGCGTGGCGGCCGGTGCAGGGACGCCGCTCCTACCGCCGAGAGGGCACTCGTACCTGGCGCTTGCCCCCTGCAGCGGCCGAAATGACGTCGCTTCCATCAGCAGAACTTGTCAGGGACGCCAACTCCGGCCGCTCCGGCAGATCCTCCGGTAGCCGCAGATTCCAAGCCAGCCCCAGCTTCCGCAGGCCCAGCAGCACCCACCAGCCCGGATCCCATTCGCCGCGATGCAGCCCCAGCCGTGCCGATCCGGGAAAGGCATGGTGATTGTTGTGCCAGCACTCGCCCATGGTCAGCAATGACGTAAATCGCACGTTGTGGCCCTGCACGGCGGCATTGCGCACTTCGTAATGCCGTTCGCCATGGTTGTGGGCGAAATAGCCGATCAGCCAATGGCCGGCCACGCCGGCGCTCACGCGTGCGCAGACGCCCCAGTACACCCAGCCCCAGCCGCCGATGGCGAACAGCAACAGCGCCCATGGCAGCTGTTGCGCCATCCACGTCCGCTGCAGAAACCGGTAGAAGCGATCATCGGCGATGCGCTGTTCGATGGCGATGCGGGGTGGATGAGCCAGGCGCAGTTCGCAGTTCAACTGCCACCATGCGTCCTGCAGCAACGGTTGCCGATGGCGCAGGAAATCGTGGCAGACCGGCAGGCGCTGCGCGTAGTCGCGCAGATCGTGCGCACGGATCATGCCCAGCGGCCCGTTCAAGCCGACAAGGACGCCGCAGTAGACCAGCAGGTACTCGAGCCAGCGCGGACAGTCGTAGCTGCCGTGGATCAGCTTGCGGTGCATGCCCAGCGAATGGCCCAGCAACAGCACGGCGGCCGTGGACAGTGCGAACAGTGCAAGCCCGTCCCAGCTGAAGGTCGATGCACCGCCGACGCTGGCGCCCAGCAGCATCGCGAGGAACCACAATGAGCGCACCGGTTCCCAGCGCACATGGCCATCGCTGACGCTGCGGATATCGGCGTGCTGGACGCGGTGATTTCCGAGGCTGGCGGGCAGGGCATCCATTGCTGTCATCGTCATTCCCGCGGTGAGCCGGTAATCCGGCATGCGTTGACATCGTCGATTCAACGTATTAACAATATAGTTAAATATCTAATTGGCTAAGTCAACCCTGGAGAAGGATCATGCTGCACCTGAGCTACCTGCTGTACCTGGGCATTTCGATTGCGATGACGGTCTGGGTGGCGCGCACGCTGTCGAAGAACGGAGAAGTGTTCCTGGTGAAGTGTTTCGGCCAGGACGAAGTGCTGGCCAAATCGACCAATCACCTGCTGGTGGTCGGTTTTTACCTGATCAACATCGGTTTCATCGCGCTGCGACTGGACGGCTGGGATGCGCAGAAGGCGGTGGTGTCGATGATTCCGTACGTGGGCAGCAAGATCGGTTTGTCGGTGCTGGTGCTGGGCGCGATGCACTTTTTCAACATGGCCATGATCTCGCGCTACGGCCGTACGGTGGCGAGCTGGGCATCGGACAACCGGATTGCGCAGGAACCGCGGGGCATCCCGCCGATTCCGCCTTCCATGCGCTAACGCGGCCATGCTCCGGATACTGGCTGCCGCGCTGGCCTCGGCATTCGTCCTGCCGGTGAGCGCCATCGCCGCTGGACTGCTGCTGGGCGGGTATGACGCAATGGCCACCGGTTCCCTGCTGGGCCTGGCGGTGCTGCTCGTGGTCGTGCCGCATGTGTTGCTGCTGGGCGTGCCGGCATTCCTGCTGCTGCGGCACTTGCGCAGGCTGGGGGGCTGGACCATGGCGCTGGCGGGCTTGGTGGCCGGCATGCTGCCGGCAGGCCTGTATTCCTGGCCGTACTGGCGGCGCCATCCCGGCTACACCTTCGACCGCGACTGGCATGGCAACGCGGTGACCGTGGTGCGGGACGGCGTGCCTACGTTGCATGGGGTATTGATGCATCTGGAGAGCATGTTCATCTTCGGCTTGCTGGGCGTGGTCTGCGCGCTGGTATTCTGGTTCTGCTGGCTGCATCTGCAGCGGCGCGCCGGATTGCCCGTCTACCCGGGCGATGCGCGCAGCCCATCCGGACCGCAACGACCATGAGCACCGACAAGATTTTCGAAGCCCTGGCATCCGCCCCCCGGCGCCAGATTCTGGCCTACCTGTCCGAGCAGGAACTGCCGGCAGGCGATATCGCCGCGCGCTTCGAGATGAGCGCGCCGGCGATATCGCGGCATCTGGCGGTGCTGGAGAATGCCGGCCTGATCGCCGGTGAGCGGCGCGGCCAGTTCGTGGTCTACAAGCTGGTGCCCGACAACCTGGTCAATACGCTGACCCAGTTCGCTTTCGAGATCTGTCCGGTCGGTGGACCGCTCAAGCGCGAAAGCCGCCGGGCCAGGAAAGCCGCCGGCTGAAGGCCGCCAGGGCCGCCGGTCCCGTTTCCGGCCGGCCAGCGCAAGCCGGCGGCGCCCGAAAGATATCGCGCGGCCGGCCGATAGGAAGGGATTGGCCCTGCCGTGGCGGCTGTCGAAGCCGCCGACCCGGGCGTCGCGGCGGTGCAGCGTCTTCCGTGGCGGGGGCAAGGCGCTTGCCTCGAATCGGACAGGGCAGTAGCGTCGATGACGACATCGTTGCCAGGGGGCGGGGTGACAAGGAAAAGCAACAGCGAAGCGTCGACGGGCTTTTCGTTCAAGGACGCCACTCTCAGAAAGCTGCCCGCACGGGTCAGGGCGCTGATCGTGCTGTCGGCTCTGGGGGCGCTGCTGACCGTCACGGTGCTGGAGATCCAGGCAGGGGCCACCGCCTATATCGTTGGCGAGAACCACTGGTCCAAGGCACAGCAGCAGGCGGTGCACAGCCTTTATCGCTACGCCACCCATGCCGACCCGATCGATCTGCAGCGCGCGCGGGAGGCGTTGGCGGTGCCGCTGGGGGACAGGCAGGCGCGGCTGGCGCTGGAGCGCAGGCCGGTGAATCTGCACCTGGCCCGCGAAGGGTTCCGCCAGGGCGGCAATGCGCCCGAGGACATCGACCGCCTGATCCGGATGTACCGCCTGTTCGCCGGCGCGCCCTATTTCCGCGAGTCGGTCCGCATCTGGCGCGAAGCCGAGGTCGACATCCTGCAGGTGGCGGCGCTGGCCGAAGAGATTCATCAGGACGTCGTACAGCAGCGGCTTGACCCGGCCCGTACCGGCGCCTATCAGCGGCGGTTGCTGCTGTTGGACGAGCGTTTGCGGGTGGCGGAAATCGCGTTCTCGCGATCGCTGGTGGACGGCGCACGGGTCATGCGGCTGGCGCTGATCGGTGTGAGCATCGTGGCCTTCGTGGCGTTGACCTGGTACGCGCTGGCGGTGATGCGCCGGACATTGCGGCATGTGCGCGAAACCGAAAGCGAATTCCGGGTCGCATTCCACCAGGCAGTGGTGGGCATGCTGAAACTGGACCGGCGGGGCCGGGTGACCCGCGCCAACGAGGCGTTGGCGAAAATCCTGGACCATCCGCTGGAAGAACTGAAAGGCCTGTCGCTGGGCGCGATCCTGCATCCGCAGGATCTGCAACTGACCGCTGCCGGAGCGATCGACTGGCTGCGCATGCTGGAGCCCGGCGACCGCCGCCTGCTGCGCGGAGACGGCAAGGCGGTGTGGGTACGCTGGACCGCATCGATGATCGTCGGTGGGCAGGCGGATGCAGACCGGATTTTCGTCGTGGTCGAGGACGTTTCCAAGGCGCGCGAACTGGCCAGCGAAATCGCCCATCAGGCCAGCCATGACGAACTGACCGGCCTGATCAACCGTCGCGAAATCGAGCGCCGCCTCAGCCAAGCCATTGCGGAGGTCCAACACGGCACCATGCGCCATTCGTTGTGTTTCGTCGACCTGGATCAGTTCAAGGTGGTCAACGACACCTGTGGCCATGCCGCCGGCGACCAGTTCCTGCGCCAGTTCTCCGCCACCCTGGCCGCGCAGTTGCGCGGCGGCGACTGGGTGGGACGGTTGGGCGGGGACGAGTTCGCGGTACTGCTGGAAGGCGCGTCGCTGGAGGACGCCGAGCGCGCCGCCGTGCGCATCCACGAGCGGCTGTGGCAATCGACCTTCCATTGGGCGGGCCGCAAGTTCGCGATGGGCTGCAGCATCGGCGTGGCCGAGATGAATCGCGGAACCGTGGACAGCGACCTGCTGCTGCGCGCCGCCGACACCGCCTGCTACCTGGCCAAGGAAGAGGGCCGCAACCGGGTGCGCTGCTATCGCGACTCCGACCGGGCCATCGCGCGCCGGCACAACGAACTGGAGTGGGTCGCGCAGACCCAGCTTGCCATCGCCGAAAACCGGCTGCTGCTCTATGCGCAGCGCATCCAGCCGTTGAATGGTGAGGACCGGCTGCAGTACGAGGTGCTGGTGCGGTTGGCGGGCGAGGAAGGCCAGGTCGTGCTGCCTGGTTTTTTCCTGCCGGCGATGGAACGCTATGGCCAGGTCAGCGCCCTGGACCGCCATGTGGTCGGGTTGGTGTTCGCCCAGATCGCCGGGCATCCGGAACATCTGGACTATCTGGATTTGTGCCACATCAACCTGTCGGCACAGTCGATCGTCGACACCGGCTTCCTCGAGTACGTCGTCGGTCTGCTGGACGAAAAACCGGCGCTGGCGCACAAGATCTGCTTCGAAATCACCGAAACCGCGGTCATCGGCAATCTGGCCGACGCCCGCGGATTCATCGATGCGATGCGCGCGCGCGGTTGCCGGATAGCGCTGGACGATTTCGGCAGCGGATTGTCCTCGTTCGGCTACCTCAAGAGCCTGCCGGTGGACGTGTTGAAGATCGACGGCGCCTTTATCCGCGACCTGGGCAAGGACGATGTGGATCTGGCGCTGGTGCGTTCGATCGGCCAGGTCGGCCGCGCGCTGGGCAAGACCACCATTGCCGAGTGGGTGGAAACCGAGGCGGCGATGACGCAACTGGCTGAAGTGGGCATCGACTACGCACAAGGCTATGCCATTCATGTGCCGTGCCCGTTGCTCGAGCTGATGCAGGCCTGGCCACCGGTGCGCGTGAACCTCGCCACGGCGTGATCGAGCCGGCGCAGGCCGCGGCAGCGGTACAGAACGACGGCGGATCGCCGATAATCGGCCGATGACGACCCGCCTGAACAAGTACATCGCCGAAACCGGCTTCTGCTCGCGCCGCGAGGCCGACCGTCTGATAGCGGCGCGCCGGGTGACCGTCAACGGCCAGCCGGCCGGCACCGGCGCAGTGGTCGGCGGAGACGACCAGGTGCAGGTCGACGGTCAGCCATTGCGGCTGCGCAGCGCACGCGCGGGCAAGCGCAAACATGTGTACATCGCGCTGAACAAGCCTGTGGGCATCACCTGTACGACCGAGTCGTCGGTGAAGGGCAACATCGTCGATTTCGTTGGCCACCAGGAACGCATCTTTCCCGTCGGCCGCTTGGACAAGGAATCCGAAGGCCTGATCCTGCTGACCAGCAACGGCGACATCGTCAACCAGATCCTGCGCGCCGAGAACCGCCATGAGAAGGAGTATCTGGTGGCGGTCAACAAGCCGGTCACCGATGAGTTCCTGCGCGGCATGGCGCGCGGCGTGCGCGTTCACGGGCAGATGACCTTGCCGTGCCGGGTCGGCAAGATCGCCAAGTTCGGTTTCCGCATCACCCTGACCCAGGGATTGAACCGCCAGATCCGGCTGATGGCGGCGGCCTTCGAGTACCGCGTCACCCAGTTGCGGCGGGTGCGCATCGACAATATCAAGCTGGGCGCGTTGAAGCCGGGCCAGTGGCGCAATCTGAGCGAACAGGAACTGCGCGGCTTGCTGCCGCAGCAGCAGGAGTGGTGAGCGCGCCGCCGCCTCACTCCGCCGGCCGCAGTTGATCCGGATCAACTCCGCCCGGGCGTCAATGGCGTAATTTGGGCCTTGAGCGGCGGCCCGTTGCCGTCGCCGGATTGGAGGACGACGATGAAGATCCTGTTGGCGGTGGACGGTAGCGAGATAGGGTTGAGCGCGGTCCGTCATGTGGTGGCGCTGAGCAAGGCGCTGAGTGCGGTGCCGAAGCTGACGCTGCTGTACGCCGACCCGCCGTTGCTCAAGTCGGTGGCGGTGGAGCTTGGCGTCGAGGGCGTGGCCAGATACCACGCCGAGAATGGCGAGTACGCGCTGAAGAAGGCCAAGGCCGCGCTTAAACGGGCGCAACTGGCGTTTACCGAACGGGTGCTGGTCAGCGAGCCGGCTGCGGCTATCGTCAAGCAGGCCAAGGCCGACAAGGCCGATCTGATCGTGATGGGATCGCACGGGCGCGGCGCACTGAAAAGCCTGTTTGTCGGTTCGGTGGCGATGAAGGTGATCGGCACCAGCACGGTGCCGGTCACGGTGACGCGCTGAGCGCCTGTTCAAGGTCTTGCCGCGCGCGCGAGCGGCGTTCGGTTGCTGGTATGCCGGTACACGCACGGCGTCTTCTGCGCGCAGCCGCGCGCCACCGCGTATCAGGTACGGGGCAGGCCCCGGCTGCGCTGGCGACAGATGTTGGACAGGTTCTGAAGCGGGCGCGGCACCGCTACGGCGAGCGGTTGCTGCGCCACAGCCGCAGCCACTCCCCGGGATTGCCGCCGCGGCAACTGCCCAGGTAGTGGTAGTCCGACAACTGGAACTGGCGGCCATCGAACACCCAGGCGGCGCTCTCGCCGCAGTCGGCCAGCCCGCGGCCCTTGGCGGAATGGAACAGCAGGCCATGCTCCGGGGCGTAATCGGCATTGGTGAAGGCGTCGATTACCCGCTCCCGGTCCTGGATGCGCAGCGGCAACGTCAGCGAAACCAGCTGCGCCCGCTCTGGCGCGGCCATCGGCACGCGAAACAGCAGGCTGGAGAACTGGTAGGCGCCGTGCCAGCAGTCGATGAACACCAGCGCTTCGGTGGCGGTGAGCGGTGTCGCTTGATCGTGCGAGTCTTCGGCTTCCACCGCGCATTCCTGTCCGGCCAATACGCCGGCCTGGCTTTCCCTGACGGCGGCGATCAGCCGTTTCTGTTCGGCAGCGTTCAAGGGCCTGGGCGCCGCCGCCGCAGGCCTCAGTTCGGCTGGAGGTCGCGGCGCCGGCACGCGGTCCGCCGCTTGCCGGCCGCGGCGCAACAGCGCAGTGGCCGTATCCAGGCGACCTTGCGCCTCATCGATCAGCAGCAGGGCCGCACTTAGCCCGGACAGCGAGCCACTGGTCTCTTTGTCGCCGCTGTTGAACCCCAACCGGTTGCCATTGCGTATCGCCGTCAGCAATTCGCGGATGGCGACGGCATCGCTGCTGCTCACCCCGGTATTGCCGTCTTCGCTGCGGTGTTCCCATTGGGTGAGGTCGACCAGTACCGGCTTGCCGTCCAGCCGCATGGTCTCCATTCGGATTGGCAGGGCGCTTTCGATGCTGAAGAAGAGTCCGCCATCCGGTCCTGGCTGGCTGCGCAACCGGAAGAGGATGTCGCCGTTGCCTTCTTCCTGCGCGCCCAACGCCTCGCATTCGGCGGTGTTGTCGCAGGCCACTATCCAGTCCCGGATTTCGCGGTAGGCCGGCAATGCCGGTGCGGCCGCGGCGGGCAGGGCCGCGGGCAGGCTTGCGAGGAGCAGTGCGGTGACGAGCATTCGGTTGGCGGGCATTCTGTCTTCCTTGCGACGGTCAGGTTGCGGCGTCACTCCACCAGATTCTTGGCTTCCGACGTGCCCAGCACTTCGGCGTGGTGCACTTCGTCGGTCGGCTTGTTGCGGTTCAGCAGCGGGTGCAGGAATACGGCCGCCAGGATGATCGCCACGCCCAGGTAGAACAGCGGCGTCAGCTCGCGCTGTTCGCCCAGCAGGACGATCGCCAGCAGGATGGCGTAGATCGGCTCCAGATTGGTCACCAGCTGCACCGCGTAGGCGCTCAGATGGCGCAACGCCACCAGCGACAGCGCGAACGGCAGCAGCGTGCACAGCAGCGACAGCACCAGCAGCAATGCGCCGTCTTGCAGGCCAGGCAGCGCGAACAGGTCGCCGGCGAATGCGGGAAAGACGAACGGCATCAGCGGCGCCAGCAAGGTCAGCAGCAAGGTGCCGGCGCCCAGTTCCAGGCCGGTGACGGTCAGCGGATCGCTGTGATCGACCAGCCGCTTGTTCAAGGAACCGAACAGCGCGACAAACAGCGCCGACAGCGCGCCCACCGCAACCCCGGCGTGCATGCCGGCCGGGACGCCGCCCACCACCAGCGCCACGCCGGGCAGCACCGCCAGGCCGAAGGCCAGCTCGCGTCTGGAGAATGGCCGCCGCGCCAGCCAGGGTTCGATCACCGAGGTGAAGGCCGGCGCCAGCGCGATGCAGGTGGCGGCCACCGAGGCATTGGCCAGTTTGATGGCGCCGTAGAAGGTCAGCCAGTGCAGCGCCACCAGCGCGCCGATGCCGCAATAGGCCAGTGTCAGCCGTGCCGGCATGGCGCGCAGACCGCGCCATACCGAGGGCAACAAGGCCAGCGCGGCCACCACCAGCAGCATGCGCCACCACACCAGCGGCAGCGCGGGCAACGTGATCATCTTGCCGAGAATGGCGGTGAAGCCCCACAGCAGCACGCAGAAATGGATTTGCAACTGGGCTTTGGCGGTGGGCGTCATCGGCATGGCGGTATTGTCGCCGAAGCCGGTGCATGCTGGCGACGCCTTGGACGCGTATGGTGGGGCGTGACGTTGGACGCATTGCGGCAAGTGCGGGAGTGAGGCTTCGTAGGGTGCCCCCTCATCCGCCTTCGGCACCTTCTCCCCCGCAAGCGGGGGAGAAGGAAGCTCCAAAGCCGATGGCAGGCAACGCTACCGGAACGCCGCTATTCCTCACTCCTCACTCCTCACTCCTCACTCCTCGCTCCTCGCTCCCCATTCCCCACCCAACTGGACGCTGCGGGGCAGACATGCGATGTTCGCCCGCCAATGGCCCCAACCACCAGGACAGACCGGAATGAGTCCAGCCGACGGCCAGGCTTCCGCGCACCGGCCCTTCAACCGCAGCGACGCCAAGACCCTGGGCCTGTCGGCCCTGGGCGGGGCGCTGGAGTTCTATGACTTCGTCGTCTTCGTCTTCTTCGCCAAGACGCTGAGCGTGCTGTTCTTCCCGGCCGGTACCGCGCCGTGGCTGTCGCAGTTGCAGGTCTATGGCATCTTTGCGGCCGGCTATCTGGCGCGGCCGCTGGGCGGCATCGTGATGGCGCATTTTGGCGATCTGGTCGGTCGCAAGCGCATGTTCACCTTGAGCGTGTTCCTGATGTCGGTGCCGACCTTGTTGATAGGCCTGCTGCCGACCTATGCGCAGGTCGGCCTGCTGGCGCCTTTGCTGCTGCTGTTGCTGCGCATCGTGCAGGGCATCGCGGTCGGTGGCGAAGTGCCGGGCGCCTGGGTCTTCGTGTCCGAGCATGTACCGCGCAACCGGGTGGGCTTTGCCTGCGCCAGCCTGACCGCCGGACTGACGGCGGGCATCCTGATCGGTTCGCTGCTGGCGGCGTGGATCAATACCCGTTTCGAGCCGCAGGTGGTGCTGGACTGGGTGTGGCGGGTGCCGTTCCTGCTCGGTGGCGTGTTCGGCTTCTTTGCCGTCTATCTGCGCCGCTGGCTGCATGAGACCCCGGTGTTCACCGAGATGCGCGAGCGCAAGCAACTGGCGCAGAGCCTGCCGGTGAAGCAGGTGCTTGCGCGGCACCGGGGCGCAGTGGCGTTGTCGATGCTGGCCTCATGGCAGCTGACCGCCGCCATCGTGGTGGTGGTGCTGATGACGCCGACATTGATCCAGGCCGCCTTCGACGTGCCGGCAGCGCTGGCCTTCCGTGGCAACAGCGTGGCCACCTTCTGCCTGGTCATCGGCTGCGTGGTCGCCGGCTTGGCGGTGGATCGGTTCGGTGTGGCGCGTTCGCTGCTGACGGGATCGCTGGGATTGATGGCCGGCACCTACGCGCTGTACCTGCACCTGGCGTCCGGCAGCGTGCAGCATTTCGTCGCGCTCTATGCGCTGGCGGGGTTTTTCTGCGGTGTGGTCGGAGTGGTGCCGGCGTTGATGGTGGCGGCGTTTCCACCGGCCATCCGGTTTTCCGGCTTGTCGTTCTCGTACAACATCGCCTACGCCATCTTCGGCGGGTTGACGCCGCCGCTGATCGGTTACCTGTCGCAAGCTCTGGGCAGCCTGGCGCCTGCCCACTACGTGGCGCTGACCGGCGTGGTCAGCATCGGGGTTGCCGCGTACCTGCTGATCGCACGCCGTCCGGCTCCCTGACGGAGGCCGGTCAGGGCGGGCTTAGCTCGCGCAGCAGCGCCATCGCCGCGGCCGGATTGCGTTCCTTGGCGCTGCTGATGAAATAGACGAAGACATCGCGCGGCGCGGCGGTCGCCTGCACGGCGGCGGCATGCGGCAGCTCCGGCACGTCCTGGCCCCGTGCCCAGCGCCGCGCCCGGTCCGCCCATTGCGCCAGTTCGGCCGGCGGATAACCGGTTTCCAGCTGCGCGCGCGAACGCATCAGCCGCGCATAGACGAAGTCGCCGCCGAGATCGGCAAACGAAGGATAGTCCTGGGAATCGGTGAACACCGTGGCCACCGCATGGCGCCGGGCCAGCGCGATCAGTTCGCCATCGACCCGCGCCGGGTCCCGGATCTCCAGTGCGTGCCGGAGGCTGCGGCCATCATGCTGCCGCGGCAATGCGGCCAGGAAGTCCTGCAGTTCGCCCAGGTCCACCTGCCGCCCTTTTTCGAACTGCCATACCAGCGGGCCCAGCTTGTCGCCGATTTCGCCGATGCCGCCGATGAAGTCCTCGATCTGCGCCTGCGCGCCGGCCAGCGAGCGCGCCTGCATGATCCGCTTGGGCGCCTTGGCCGAAAAAACGAAGCCGGCGGGCGTCTCGTCGCGCCATTTGGCGTAGGTGGCCGGTTTCTGCGTGCCGTAGTAAGTGCTGTTGATTTCGATGGCGCTCACCTGGCGGCTGGCGTATTCCAGTTCGCGCCGCTGCGGCAGCCCGGCCGGGTAGAAGTTTTTTCGCCACGGCGCATAGTTCCAGCCGCCAATGCCGACGCGGATGCGTAGGGAAGCGGATTCGCCTTGCGGGGGAAAGAGATCGTCCATCGGGCCGGGCAATGCGGATGAGGTTTGCGTACGGGCCGATCATAGCTGGCATGCGCCGTCTGCGTTCCCCCATTCGGGACAAGAGCCAAATATCTGCAGAAGAGATGCCCTATGTCCGGCTTTCCTGTTGATCCCAGTGCTGCTTGAGCGCCAGGATCCTGGGCAGGATGCGCTCGAACGCTTCCACCATGCGCGCGTCCAGGTGGCTCCCGGCGGAAGTCCGCAACGTTTCCAGGGCCCGTTCCACCGGCCAAGGCTCCTTGTACGGGCGCTTGGTGGTCAGGGCGTCGAACACGTCGGCCACGGCCACGATGCGCGCCGATTCCGGAATATCTTCGCCGGCCAGCCCGGCCGGATAGCCGCTGCCGTCCCAGCGCTCGTGATGGTAGAGCGAAACCTCGGCGGCCAGTTGGAACAGCGGAGCCTGGCTTTTGCTGAGGATTTCGTAGCCGATGCGCGGGTGGGTCTTCATGATCTTCCACTCGCCTTCGTCCAGCTTCCCGGGCTTCTTGAGGACCGCATCGGGTATTCCGATCTTGCCGGTGTCGTGCATCGGTGCGGCCTGTTCCAGCAGTTCCGCGCGCTCGCGCTCCCAGCCGACGGCTTCGGCCAGCGCGCGCGCGTAGGCGGCCATGCGCCAGATGTGGGTGCCGGTGTCGCTGTCGTTGTAGTGGCCGGCCATCCCCAGCATCTGGATGGCGTCGCGATAGCTCCGGTTCAATGCGGAGGCGCGCACCAGCGACAGATGCGTGCTTACGCGGGCGCGAAGGATGTAGGGCGAGACCGGTTTGGCGATGTAGTCCACCCCGCCGGAGGCGAACCCAGTGCGTTCGTCCACCTCCTGGTCCAGCGAAGTGACGAAGATAATGGGAATATGCTCGGTTTCCGGCTGGTCCTTCAACGTGGACGCCACCGTATAGCCGTCGATATCGGGCATTTCCACGTCCAGCAGGATCAGCGCAGGGTCGTGCTTGGCGACCGCCTGCAGCGCCTCGGTGCCGCTGCGTGCGAACACCAGGCGGTAATCGTCCTGCAGGATCTGCCGGATCAGCGCGAGATTGTTGGGCTCGTCGTCGACGCAGAGGATAGGGCGATGAGGCATGCGGGACTCTCCTGGCGTTGCTGCGAGCCGGCCGCGCCTATGCGGCCGGGTCCTGATTTCCGGCAAGCTCGGCCGGCGGCATCGCCAGCCACTGGCTCACCAGGGCTTCCGCGCCGCGGAAGTCGAACTCGTCGATGCATCTTTGCAGCTCACGCATGCGCTCGGCAGGGAGCTGTCCATGCAGCGCCGGCAGCATCGCTTCGATCTGCGCAGGATCGTCGCTGTCCAATGAACGCAGTAGCTGCTGCAAGGATTGCTGGAGCAACGGAGCGCGTTCGACAGGGAGCGCATCGCTATGGGAGGGCAAGGCGTCATCCGGATGCGTTGCGCCGACATAGCCGGCGATGTCGGCCAGGGTTTCGCGCAGGGCCAACTGCAGCGAGCTGAGCAGATCCGAGACATCGCCGCTGCCGTGCAGCGCGGTTTCGATCTCGGCGCTGATGAATGCCACCGTCGGCAGCGCCAGCGAACCGGCTGCGCCGCGCATCTTGTGCACATAGGACGCTGCGGCGTCCGGCTCGCCGCGACTGAGGTATTCGCTGATCTCCTGCGCCGCATGCTCATAGTTGCGGCCGAACTGGGCCAGGTACTTGCGGTACGGCGCTTCTTCGCGCCAGTAGGCAAGACCGCGCTGCACGTCCAGCAGCTGCGGGTCCGCGCCTTCGTCCACGGCCGCCAGCGCGTCTTGCGCTTCCCCGGCCAACGGTTCCAGCGGCACCGCTTGCTGGGGGCGGGCAGGGGTGAGGCGGACGATCACCTCCACCAGTTCGTCCACCTCGAAAGGTTTGGCGACAAAAGCGTCCATGCCGGCCTCCAGCGCCGCATCCTGCTGGCGCTTGAACGCTCCGGCTGTCAGCGCCACCACCGGCAACGCGGCCATCGCCGGAATCTGACGGATCCGGCGGGTGGCCTCATAGCCGTCCATCTCGGGCATCTGCACGTCCATCAGGACCAGATGGAAACGTTCGGGATCGCTGGCGATGCAGTCCAGCGCGTCAAGGCCGTCGCTGGCCAACTCGACGATGGCGCCTTCGCCTTCCAGTATCCGCTGCGCGACCTCGCGATTGATGTCGCTGTCATCCACGACCAGCAGATGCAGTCCGCTCAGCCGTTGCGCATGCCGTTGGCTGCGCTTGCGCGGCCCTGCGCTGAGGCCGCGCTTGGCCAGCGAATCCACGATGACGTTGAACAGCGACGAAGCGGTGGCCGGTTTGGTCAGCACGGCATCGACGACATCGCCCTGGAGATTCTGCTCCAGCAGCTTCCGTTCGTGCGCGGTCACCATGATGATGATCGGCTGGCGTTGCGATCCGACCCGCTTGCGGATGGCTTCGGCGGCCGCCAGTCCGTCCACTTGCGGCATCTTCCAGTCCAGCAGGATGATGTCGTAACGCCCGTCAGCCGCGCCGCCGTTGCCGCTGGTGGCCGCAGCGATGGCGGCCTCCCCCGATTCGACCGCCTGCACGCTCCAGCCGAAACTCTGGATGATCGCCACCAGATTTTCCCGCGCAAGATCGTGATCGTCGGCCACCAGCACCTGGTGCGGAAGTTCGCGATCCTCATCCTGGCCGCTGGAGCCGTCGGCCTCCAGCGAAATGGCGAACGAGAATTCGCTGCCGCGTCCTGGTTCGCTTTCGACCTGCAGTTCGCCCCCCATCAGTTCCACCAGGCGCCGGCTGATGGTCAGACCCAGTCCGCTGCCGCCGAAGTTGCGGGTGGTGGAGGTGTCCACCTGATTGAACGGCGAAAAGATGATGTCCAGTTTTTCCCGCGGGATGCCGATGCCGGTATCGCGCACCGAGAAGACCAGTCCTACCCTGCCGCTTTCGCTTTCGCCATCGTCATCGCCTTCGCTGCGGCGCACGGTCAATACCACCTCGCCGCGTTCGGTGAACTTGATGGCGTTGCCGAGAAGATTGATCAGCACCTGCCCCAGTCGCAACGCGTCGCCCTTCAGGCGGCGCGCGCCGGACGGCGGCGGCGAAACCACCATTTCCACTGGTTTGGTGCCCACCGCCGAGGACATCAGCGTGGCCATGTTTTCCAGCACTTCGCCAAGATCGAATGGTTCGTGCTCCAGTTCGATGCGGCCGGCCTCTATCTTGGAGAAGTCCAGTACGTCGTTGATGATGGCCAGCAGCGAACGCGCCGAGCCGTTGATCTTGCGCGCCATGTCCTGCGCCGCCGGAGGCAGCTCGCTTTTTTCCAGCAGGTACACCATGCCCAGGATGGCATTCATCGGCGTGCGGATTTCGTGGCTCATATTGGCCAGGAAATCGCTTTTGTAGCGGTTTGCGCTTTCGGCCGCGCTCATCGCCTGGCGCAACTGCTGTTCCCTGCACTTGCGTTCGGTCAGATCGACGGCCACGCGCAGATGGCCGATGACCGCGCCCTCTGCGTCGCGCAGCGTGCTGAGGGTCAGCAACACCGGCAATCGCGAACCGTCCTTGCGGATGAAGGTCCATTCGTCGCTGTCGCTCCGGTCCGAAGCGGCTGCCGTGGCGGATGTCGCAGCCGTCGGGTTTTCCTTTGCCGGCGGCGCAGTGCGTGCGGCCAGTTCGTCGTGATCGTGGATGATGCCGGCGTTGCGGCGGCCGATCATCTCGTCGGCGCGGTAACCCAGCATCGCCTCGGCCGCCGGATTGAACAGCGTGATCGTGCCGTTGTTGTCGGTGGCGATGATGGCGTAGCCGGCGTGGGCCAGGATGGCGTTCTGCAGCAGCGAATAGGTCCTGATCTGCGCGGTGCGTTCGGCCACCTGCTGCTCCAGCGTGGCATTCAGCTCCATGACCCGCGCTTCGGCGCGCTTGCGCTCGGAAATGTCGATGATGAAGGCCAGCGCGTACAGGCCGTCGGAGGTCTGTATGGGGTTGAGCCCGATTTCCACCGGCACCAGCGAACCGTCGTGGCGGCGGCCGAACAGATCGCGGCCGGAGCCCATCGCGCGCGTCTCCGGTTGCAGGAAGTAGTTGCGGATGTAGTCGCCGTGATGGTCCTTCACCGCTGGCGGCAGCAGCTTGGACAGGTGGTTGCCGACCAGCGACCGGCGCGGCAGCCCGAACAGCTCCTCCGCCTTGCGGTTGGCCATGGCGATGACGCCGTCGCGGTCGACCATCAACAGGGCGCTGGGAGAGGCTTCCACGACCAGCCGGAAGCGTTCTTCGGCGCGCAGGCGGTCGGTGATGTCGTGGAGGATGTGGGAAACCCCGACGACGCTGCCGTTCCTGCCCAGGATGGGCGAGGCGCTGACCAGGACGTCGACGTAGTATCCATCGCGGTGGCGCCGCTGGCTGGCGAAATTGGGCACCGTCTTGCCGCTCAGGATTTCGTCCCGCACCTCGTGCTCGTCCGGCTTGTCCTCCGGCGGCGCGATCAGCTCGCGCAACGGCGTTCCCACCGCTTCCTCAGGGGTGTAACCGAACATGCGCTGGGCCGCGCGGTTCCAATGGGTCACCATGCCGTCGGCATCTTCGGCCAGGATGGCATCGTTCGACCCTTCCACCATCGCCGCCATGCGGGCCTGGTCCAGCGAAACCTGATGATGGCGCTGCCGGTTGAGCAGGTAGAGGTAGAGCAGTGCCGACAGCAGCAGCGCCACGGCGGCGATGGCGCCGGCCACCGCCAGCGGCGACGTCTGGTTCAGCCCGGCTACGAACAGCGGCCGCGCCTTGATGTCCAGGTGCCATTGCTGCCCGTAGGCGTTGATGGGATGACGGGCGGTCAGGCCCAGGGCCGGCTCCTTCGGGAATTCGCGGGTGCTGTAGAACGGCTCCGCATCATGTCCGTTTCCGCTGTCAGACAAGGCCAGCGAGTATTCGTTTCCGGCAAGGTCGAAATCGGCGAGCACTTCGTCGATGCCGATAGGCGCGAACGACCAGCCGAGAACGGCCTGCCGGCGTTGGTCGGGCGTATCGGTTGCGGCGCCGGCGCGATAGATGGGCAGCAGCAGCAGGAAGCCGTGACGCGGCTTGGAGAGGTTCTGCACCAGCGTGATCGGATCGGTCAGGGTGGGCTTGCCGCTGCGTGCGGCCTCGACGGCGGCAACGCGGCGGTTGGTTTCCGAAGCGATGTCCAGGCCGATCGCTTCGCGATTGGCGTTCTCCGGCTCGATGTACAGGATCACGAACCGTTCGCCGTCGTGGGGCTGGATTTGGCGGATGCCGAAGTCGGGAGCGCCGTCGCGGCGAGCGGCCTGCACGAACGCGGGTTCGTCCGTGCGCGCCACGCGGTGGATATAGCCATAGCCGCGCACGCCGGGGAATTCGCGCAGGTAATCGCGCGAGCGGCTGTATTCGCTGAAGCGCTGCCGGGTCACCGCTTCGCCGCCAGCGGCGATCACCGCGCCGCGGGCGCCGCGCAAACCGTGTTCATAGACGTCCAGGCGCGTCTTCAGTTCGCCGGCGACCCGCTCGGCCAGCGCCTGGAAACGCACCTGCCGCTGCTGGCGGTTGCTGCCGTCCAGTTGCAGGCCCGCGATCGCGGCGACTGCCAGCCCGATCAGCAGCAACAGCAGCGCATAGCGTCCCGGTGCCGACCCTGCCTGGTGCGCAAATTCCTTTTGACGATTCCCCATAAGCATCGCGCCCCGATGGTCGATTCGTTCGACTCCGGTCCTGCGGCTGGTACGACATGGAAACAGCCGTAGGACGCCGTTGCAGAAGGTATGCGGTGCCGGACAGCCGCTGCCAGTGTTTCCCGGCGTGCGGCGTTGAAGTCTAGGCCGTCAGTGGGGGCGCTGGGCCAAAGGCGTATCCGCGCGTTCGCTACCCTGATTTCTCCTTGCGATCGTTGCTGGAGCTAGGTTGCGCCGTTGACAGCAGGGGCAGGAAACGCAGCCTGCTACGCGTCCCCTGCTGCGGCGCGCCCGCTCGTTCGAGTGGAACTGCAGCGAAGTTGAATGTAAGTCACATTTGCGGGCAATACAAGCGGCCATGCCGAGCCATTTCCGCGTCGTCGGCGACCGCGCGCGCCGCACTCAGGACGCCGAGTCTTTCCAGGGATCGTAGCTGCCGAACCACCACAGATGGCCTTCGAGATCGCGGCAGGAGTAGCCGCGGCCGCCGTAGTCCTGGTCGGCGATATCGACGACGATGTCGGCCCCGGCGGCCTTGGCGCGGGCGTAATGCGCATCGGCGTCGGCAACGATGACGCACGGACTCTGGGTCTGCTTCATGCCGATGTCGGCCGGTTGCAGGATCTGTCCGGCCCATTCGCCGCCGGCATCGGTTACCGAGCCCAGCATGATCATGCCGTTGCCGAAGGTCAGCTGTGCATGATGGACGGTATCGCCGTCGGCGTAGACGGCATGGCGTTCGAAGCCGAATGCATTGCATAGCCAGTCGATGGCGACCTGCGCATTGCGGTAGCGCAGGCAGGGAATGATGGTGGCGGTGGTGTCGGCGGCCAGGGGCATGGGGATCTCCTTTCGAGCTTGCCACGATCGGGAGGCGCGGTTGGGACCTGTGCCGAGCATATACAGGGAGGCGGGTAAAGGCGGCGTCACCATCGCCGGCGCGCCGTTGCAGCGAGTGCCGAAAGGACAACGCATGCTAAGTGCAGCGCGGACCGGGCCACCGGATGGCCTGCCCATGGTCGACGCCAGCCGACAGGCGCCGGCAAGGCGTCGCGACCGATGCAGCGGCCTGGCAAACGAAGGCGGGCAGCCGCTGCCCGCCTTCATGGCGCTTACTGGATGGGCTGGTCCAGCATCAACTGGCGCACAAACCGCACCGGGGGGGCGCCGTAGGACAGCACCTGGTCGTGGTAGGCCTTCAGATCGAAGTTCGCGCCCTGCTTCTGTTCCATCGCTTTACGCAGATCGAAGTGTTCCTGCGCGCCGACGAAATAGGTCGGCAGTTGCGCCGAGGTCAGCTGCGCGCGCGTCCACTTGCCGGCGGCCTCGCGCTCCTGCTGGAAGGTCTGCCGCACCATCAGGTCCATCGCCTGTTCGCGCGTCCAGTTGTCCACATGCACGCCCTGGTCGAGGATGGCGTTGGCGATGGCGCGCAGGTAGAACTTCAGCTGCACCAGTTCGAACAGCGGATCCCGGTCCAGATAGCCGGCGTCGGTCATCATTTTCTCGGTGTAGACCGCCCAGCCCTCGGCGAACATGCCAGAGCGCAGCACGCCGCGCAGCGTGGACGGGAATTTGGCCGAGTGCCAGCCTTCCAGGTAATGGCCGGGGGTGCCTTCGTGGATGCTCAGCAGGTGGATCATGCGGCTGTTGTATTCGCGCAGGAACGAATCGACCTGCGGCTCGGTCCAGTCGTCGGGAATCGGCGAGACCGCGTAGAAGGTCTCCAGCCCCTTGTCCAGCGGTCCGGGCGAGTCGCAGTAGGCCACCGCCACGCCGCGCTGGAATTCCGGCATCAGGATGATCCTGACCGGCGAATCCGGCAGCGTGACCAGGTCCTTGGCGCGGACGAAATCGGTCGCCGACCGCAGCGCGGCTTCGGCCTCCTCGACCACCTTGTCGCGCGCCGGCTTCTCCGCATAGGCCAGTTCCAGCGCAGCCTCGATTGCCGCCTGCTGCTGTTCGGCCGTTGGCGCGTCCGGCATCTGCGGCGCGCCGGCCCGGTCACCCAGCACCTGCCGGGCGATGCCGTACATCTGCTCGCGCACGCGCTTGATCTCCGCTTCCGCGCGCTGCTTGATCTCGGCGCGCGACAGCGACGACAGCAGCGCGAACTGCAGCTTCTGGTCGTACAGCTCTGCGCCGATGCGGAACTCACCGTTGGCGCCGGGCACCAGGGTCTTGTCCAGCCAGGCCTGGTGTTCGGCTACCGCCTGTTTCAGCGTCCGCGTTGCCGCCTCCAGCCGCTGGCGTTCGGTCTCCGGCAGATCCTTCAGATTGGGGGTGATGAACGTATCGACGATGCTCAGGATGCCGGCGTTCTGCCGGGCCACGGTTTCGGCATGCACCTTGGGCACCCGCGCCGGGTCCAGGTTTTCGCGTGCCTGCGCCAGCAGCGCCGGCAGCTTCTCCATGCGCGCAGCGGCCGAATTCAGCCGCGCGGGCAACGGTGCGAACTCGCGCGCCATCAGGCCATAGATGGCGCTGCCGGCCAGGCCGCTGTACAGCTGCGGATCCCAGGCCCAGCTTTGCAACGTCTCGGCGTTCCAGATGTCGTAGCGCAGCTGGTTGCGCAGGATGGTGGCGTCGACCTGGTTCTCGCGCGACAGGCGGGCGATATCCAACCGGTCCAGCTCGGCCAGGATCCGCTTGCTGAATTCCAGCCCCTTCTGCCGCCCGGCGGCGCTGAGGTCGTCGATCTCGCCGTCGTATCTGTGCTCGCCAATCTGGGTGGCGCTGATGGGCGAGTGCTGCAACCAGCCTTCCAGCGCACGCTGCGACAGTTCGGCGAATTGCGCATCGGCGGCGGTATCGGCGACGGCCACCGCGTCGCTGGCCGCAGGCGCGGTGGGGGCTTCGCTTTTCTGGCAGGCGGCAAGGGAAGTCAACAGGGCGAGGGCAAGCAGGCTGTGGCGCATGGGATTCTCGTTGCTGTGCAGCAAAGTAGGGAATGCCCAAGCTTAGAGCCAAGCCGTGCGCGACGCATCTGCCATTGGCTTATGCTTGGCCCATTCTTCAGGGAGGCTGGGCATGAAACACCAGGGCAGCTGCCATTGCGGCCGTGTCGCGTTCGAGGTGGAAGGCGACATCGGCGAAGTCTACGACTGCAATTGTTCGATGTGCCGGCGCCGCGGCGGGCTGCTGTGGTTCGGGCCGCGCGATGCCTTCACGTTGAAGACGCCGGAGTCGGACGTGGCGACCTATACGTTCAACAAGCATGTCATCCAGCATCATTTCTGCGCCCACTGCGGCATAGCTGCGTACGGCGAGGGCGAGAAACCCAATGCCGGGCCGATGATTGCGGTCAATGTGCGCTGCCTGCCGGATGTGGATCTGTCGGCACTGAAGGTCACCCGTATCGACGGCGCCAGTTTCTGAGCGCCGACACCATGCCGCAGCCAAGAAAAGGGGGGATGCGTATGCGGGCGACTGCAAAGGGTGCGTTGGCGCTGGTGCTGGCCTGCCTGTTGCCGGCCTGCGCAAAGCACGGGTCCGGTTATGCCGGCGCCGTTGCCGCCGATGCGGCGCTGCGTTCGCCGGAGGGCGCATACCTTGCCTACGAACACGACGTCAGCATTGCGCTGGCGGCCGCACAGATTCCGCAGCGCCTGCAGGCCGCGCAGTCGGCTTGCAGCAGCGGCAAGTTCGGCGATTGCAGCGTCCTCAACGTCAGCCAGCAGGGCGGCGATCACCCCAGCGCCAGCCTGACCGTGCGGATTGCGCCCGATGGCGTGGAGCCGTTGATCGCCCAGGCCAGCGCCGGCGCCGAGATCGGCAGCCGCAGCACCCATGCCGAAGATCTGGCCCAGACCGTGCGCGACAACACGCTGCTGCGCACGCGGCTGGAAAAGGAACAGGCGCGCCTGGCCGAATTCCAGCAGCGCCGGGATCTGTCGGTGGCCGACATGATCGCGCTGTCGCAACAGCTCTCGCAGGTCGAGGCGCAGTTGCAGGTCGCGCAGCAGGAAGCCGCCCAGCACCGGCGCCGCATCGACACCCAGCGGTTGACGCTGCGTTTCCATCCGCCCGGCGGCCAAAGCGGCCGCGGGGAGATCCGCCAGGCGGTGCGCGACTTCTTCGCCACCCTGGCCACCGGCACCGCCTGGACCATCCGCACGGTCGCGTTCCTGATTCCCGCCGTCATCGGCCTGGCCATCCTGCTGGCGCTGTGGCGGCGCCTGCGCCGCAAGAAAACCTAGAGGTCGCCTATGCGCAATCGTATTGCGTTGATGTTGTCGTTGATGCTGTTGAGCGCCGCTGGTCCGGTCCTGGCCGACTGTCCGCCTGCCGGCACCGATGCCGGGTCGCTGCAACTGCTCAGGCAGCAGGAGTTCGCGTTGGCCGACGACGGGCTGCGCGATACGTTGGCGATGGGCTTGCTGGACTGTCTGGGCGATCCGGATCCGGCGCTGCGCGATGGCATCGCCTATGAGGGCGTCACCGTCTGGCTGCGCGCCGGTCAGTTGAGCGAAGCGCTGCGCGGCCAGATGCGCGACCGGTTGTATGTCCTGCTGGATGCGGACGATCCGGAAGGTTTTCGCCAGCCATTTGCGGCGCTGCTGCTTGCGGAGGTGGCGCGCACCGATCGTCTGCAGCCGTGGATGAGCGGCAAGGAGCGCGCGACGATGGTCGGGCACGCGGTGACGTACCTGGCCTCGGTCCGCGACTACCGCGGTTTCGACGATGCGCAGGGTTGGCGGCATGGCGTCGCCCATGGCGCCGACTGGCTGTTGCAGCTGGCGTTGAACGAACAGGTGGACCGCACGCAGGCCGAGTCTATGCTGGCAGCGATCGCCAGCCAGGTAGCGCCGGAAAGCGCGCATGCCTACGTGTACGGCGAGCCTGGCCGGCTGGCGCGTCCGGTCGTCTACCTGGCACACCGCGGCCTGCTGGACCAGGCGCAGTGGCAGGCGTGGTTCGCCGCGCTGCCGCCGCGGCTGGGCGAACCCGCGCAAGCCTATGCCGACAGCGCATGGCTGGCCAGGCGGCACGATCTGATGGCTTTCCTGATGAGCGTCTACCTGGAAGCGGATCAGTCCGGAGACGCGCAGATACAGGCGCTCAAGCCGGCCGTGGTGGCGGCGCTCAAGACCATCCCGTAGCGCTGCGCCCGCGGGCGCAGCGGCTTTCAACGCGGTGCTTTCGGAGCGGATTTGCGCCGGTTTGCCGGCATCCCCGGCAACAGCTCCGGCGGCATCGGCGGCATCGGTGTGCGTTCGTCCTGCGCTTCCTGCTTGAGCCAGTCGATGAAGATCGCCGCCGCCGGATGCGGCGGACGATGCGCGGGATAGACCGCGTAGTAGGAAAAACGGGCCTTCAACGCCGGGCCCGGCAGACGGATCAGTTCATAGCGTTGCAGGTAGGGCGTGGCGACGTGTTTGCGCGCAAGTGCGGCGCCGACGCCGTAGACGCTGGCGCGCATGGCATCGGTGCTGTCGCTGAAACTGTGCATCTGCGGCAGGCGCAGTCCGCGCACGCCGGCGGCGCGAAACCAGTCGCGCCAACCCTGCAGCGCCAGGTCGGTGACCAGCGGCAGGCGCGCAATATCGCGCGGTTCGCCGATTTCCGCAGCGCCCGGCAAGCCGGGCGAAGCCACCGGGAACAGTTCATCGTCCATCAGGTGGTGCGCGGTCAGTCCCGGCCAATGGCCGGGACCATGGCGGATGCCCAGGTCCGGCCCGCTGTCGTCGAAGCGGGTCAGTGCGATGCCGGTATCCAGATGCAGGCGGATGTTGGGATGGCGGGCGACGAAGCGCGGCAGCCGTGGCAGCAGCCAGCAGTAGGCCAGCGAATGCAGGGTGGTGACGCGCAGTTGGGTGGTGCCGCGGACCTGGTGCAGGTTGTCGGCGACCGCTTCGATGTCCGACAGCGCAGCCGTGGCGGCGTCGGCCAGTTGGCGGCCCTCCGCGGTCAGCGTGACTCCGCGCGCATGGCGCTGGAACAGGGTCACCTGCAGCAGCGCTTCCAGTTTGCGCACATGGTGGCTGACCGCGCTGGCGGTCAGATGCAGTTCTTCGGCGGCATGGGCGAAGTTCTGGTGGCGGGCGGCGGCGGCGAACACGCCGAGCGCGGGCAGCAGGGCAGGACGCAGGTTCATGGCACGCTCCAGACACGCGTCAGATTTGTGGCTTGCCCCGATAATATCCGCTTGTGAAGCCATTGCCAGCGGGGAAAATGGCCCCAGGCAAAAACGAGGCTACGGGTATGGCGGGCGATAGCGGTATGGCGGGTGCGTTGGCTTCCGGGCCGCTGGCGCGCGACTGGCGCACCCCGGCGGAGTTGTTGCTGCTGGGCGCCATCTGGGGCGGGTCGTTCCTGTTCATGCGGGTGGCGGCGCAGCCGTTCGGCGCGTTTGCGCTGGTCGAAGTGCGGTTGGCCTTGGGCGCTTTGATCCTGCTGCCGTTCCTGTGGCGCGAGCGCGCGGCGTTTTCGCCTGGCCTGTGGCCAAAGCTGGCGCTGATCGGCGCCATCAATTCGGCGATTCCGTTCCTGTTGTTCGCCTGGGCCGCGCAGCGCTCGCCCGCCGCCGTCGGCGCCATCTGCAATGCGATGACGGTGCTGTTTGCGGCATTGGTGGCATTCGTCTTCTTTGGCGAAAAGATCGGCATGCGTCGCGCCGTCGCGCTGCTGGTGGGCTTCCTGGGCGTGGTGGTGCTGGCCACCAGCAAGGCCGGCGGTCTCAGTGTCGGGCCGGCGGTGGCCGCCGGCGCCACTGCTGCATTGCTGTACGGGGTGGGTGTGAACCTGGTGCGCAGGCATCTGGGCGGCATTCCGCCTGCGGCCGCGGCGGCGGCCACGCTGAGTTGCGCAGCGCTGTTGTTGGCGCCGTTCGCGGTCGCGCATTGGCCGAGCGGGCCGATTCCCGCCGCTGCCTGGGGCAGCGCCATCGCCATTGGACTGCTCTGCACCGGCTACGCCTTCCTGCTGTATTACCGGTTGATCCAGCGCATCGGCGCCGCCCGTGCGGCCACCGTGACCTACCTGGTACCGCTGTTCGGCGCGGCATTCGCCTGGATGTTCCTGGGCGAGCCGGTGACGCCGATGATGGTGATCGCCGGCGGCTTGATCCTGGGCAGCGTGGCCGTCAGCCAGCGGGCGGCGCGGGCATAGAAGGACAGCGGCGATGCAGAAGCGTGTCGTATTCGATTTCGAGATCGATTTCAGCAACGGCGGCGGCCTGCAGGGCCAGGGGTTCCGGCTGGATATCGACGGCGACGACATCGGCGAGGATGCATTGGCCGATTACATCGTCCGCGATCTGCGCCTGCTGATGGTCGGCAGCGTACGCATCCTGGACAAACGCATCATCAGCGAAGCGCACAAGCGTCCGCGGACATAGGGCCCGCCCTACGGTGCGCGCGCCGGCAGCGGTACGTTGCACAGATCGATGTGGCCGGCAGGGCGTAGGTACCAGCCATCGCGGCGGTTGCGGCGCGCTTCGGTGGCGTCGGCAAAGGTCTTGGAGTCGGTGCGCAGCAGTTGCAGGGGGGTGCGCTCAGCTTCCGGTACGTCGCTGGCCAGACGAATGGCGGTAATCGGCGTGCGCTGCGCGGCATCCTGGTAGAAACCCATCGGTTCCGGACCGCGCGGAATCGCGCTCAGCAGTTCCATGCCCTTGACCACGCGGCCGACCAGGGTGATGTTGCGGTCCAGTTGCCGTGGCGACTGCCCGGTCACTACATACAGTTCGCTGCCGTTGCTGCTGTCGGCTTCGTTGCCGCGTCCGGCGCCCAGCGCGCCATAGCAATGCGCCAGCCAGGTTTGGCCCGTCTTCGGATCGCGCGCGGCAGGGAAGCCTTCGACAAAACCCACCTCCGGCGCCCAGCCGTCGGCATCCGCCAGACGGGTGAAGGCCAGGCCCGCCCCGTCGCGGGAGAACTCGGCCGGCAGCTTGGCCTTGGCGCTGCCCAGCGGCTTGGCCTTGGCGGCATCCTCGGCATCGGCATCGCCGAACTGGACGACGAAGTTGTCCTGCGAGCGGTAGATGCCCAAGCCATCCCAGAAGCCTTCGCGCGCCAGCGTGCGGATGTTGGCCACATGCTCGGGCGCGAAGGACGGCGCCAACTCGATAATCACCCGGCCGCCCGCCAGTTCCATATACAGCGTATTGGCCGGATCCGGCATGCGCCAGTCGCTGGCGGGCGAGGCGTCGAGGATCTCCTGGGCACTCCTGTACTTGGGAGGCTCCTGCGCCGACAGCGACAGCGGGGCCAGGAGGAGGGCGCAGGCGAACAGGGCAGGACGAAGGCGCATGGCGGGGCCGCGAAAGGAAGGAGCCGGGATTCTCACCGAGATTCCATCTGCAACCAAGCCAACCCGGCGCAGATGCAAGGGGATGACTACTGGCACATTCGCTATATCAAACTTAGCAATAGTGTGGTCTCCAACCTAGCGGTTGCCCCGCAGAGGGAAGCCATGAACGATTCCGAGACCCAACTGAAGAAGTTCCAGAAGGAGCTCAGCGCCGGCACCGTGTCGCTGGCGTTGCTGGCCGTGCTGGCGCGCGCCGGCGAGCCGTTGTACGGCTACCTGATTGCCAAGCAGCTCGAGCGCATCGGCGAGGGCGTGCTCAGCGGCAAGCAGAGCGCGCTGTATCCGGTGCTGCGCAATCTGGAAACGGCCGGGTTGCTGGAAAGCCATATCGAACCTTCCATGGCCGGCCCGCCCCGGCGCTACTACCGCATCACCGAGGCAGGGCGGCAGACCCTGCAGCAATGGGCTGCCGCCTGGCGCGCCACCCGCGATTCCGTCGACTCCGTCCTTGAGGGGATAACCGCATGAACACCACCCCGTCCGCCGCCGGGCGCCTGCCCGCATCCATCCCCGAATACCTGGAACAGTTGCGCGCCGCGCTGGCCGGAGCCGACAAGGCGATGATCCAGGATGCGCTGTACGACGCCGAGGAATACCTGCGTTCGGAAATGGCCGAGCAGCCGGGAAAGAGCGAGGCCGAAGTGATCGCCTCGGTGGCCGGCAGCTACGGTGCGCCCGAGGAAGTGGCCGACATCTATCGCGATACCGAAGTCACCGTGACCCGTGCGCTGCGCCCGCCGGCGCCGCGCCAGCGCAAGTCGCTGCTGGGCAGGTTCTTCGGCGTGGCTGCCGATCCGCACACCTACGGCGCGCTGTTCTACATGCTGCTGTCGCTGGCCACCGGCATCTTCTATTTCACCTGGGTGGTGACCGGCGCCAGCCTGTCGGCCGGTCTTCTGATCCTGATTGTCGGCATTCCGCTGCTGCTGCTGTTCCTGTTGTCGGTGCGGCTGCTGTCGCTGGTGGAAGGACGTATCGTGGAAGTGCTGCTGGGCGAGCGCATGCCGCGCCGGCCGCTGTATACGCAGCGCGACAAGACGTTGCTGGCGCGCATCGGCGATATGTTCACCGACGGCGGCACCTGGACGGCGATGCTGTACATGTTGCTGATGCTGCCGCTGGGCATCGCATACTTCACCGTGGTCGTCACGCTGCTGAGCATGTCGCTGGCCTTCATCGCCGCACCGCTGGGTTTGTTCTTCCCCTCGAGCCTGGACGTCACGTTTTCCAGCTGGAGCGTCACCGAACAGGCGCCATGGCTGCTGCCGGTGATAAGCGCCTTCGGAGTGGTGCTGCTGTTCGCCACCCTGCATCTGGCGCGCGGCGTCGGCAAGTTGCACAGTCTGTTCGCAAAGCACCTGCTGGTGCGCCGCCCGCTGGTCTGAGCACTGGTTCGAAGTCCTTGCGGCGCTTGCCGCCGCAACGCGAAAGGCCGCCCGTCTGCGGCCTTTTGCGTTATGCGGCGCCGGCAGGCTTGTCCGCTCGTTCGTCCATCGGCCTGCGGCCAGGACGGCTCATGCTCACGCACCCTGCACATTGTTGAATACCTGCGTGTAGCTGGGAGTGCGGCAGAGTTAACAGACGCGCTGCACCGTATCGACCAACCTTGGGCTGCGGAATCCCCGCATCCATCCAAGGAGAGAAGTATGCGTCGTATCCGGTTCTTCACTGTCGCCATGCTGCTGGGGCTGCTTGCCTCTGCGTCGTTCACCGCATCGGCCAGCTGGCAGGGCACGTGGTACTACTACGATGAGGAAGGCGTGCTGGTTGGTTCGTGGACGGCAGGTTGCGGTGCCGCCGACGGTCGCTGGGGCGAAACCACCGACAACAAGACCTTCGTCCAGGGTTGCCGCAGCGACAGCTGAGCGGTCCGGCCAACGACGAAGCCCCGCCAGTGCGGGGCTTCGTTACCAGGTTGCCGGCAGCCCGGCGGACTTTCGCGCTGACGGTACGGCTGCGGAATTCAGCCGGCGTACTTGGCGATGAAATCCCGCACCTGCGGGTACACCTTCTCGCGCCAGCGGCGGCCGCTGAAGATGCCGTAGTGGCCGGCGCCTTCGACCACGATCTGCTGGTGGTGCGCCTTGCCGATGCCGGTGCACAGATCGTGGGCAGCGGCGGTCTGGCCGACGCCGGAAATATCGTCCAGCTCGCCCTCGATGCTCAGCAGCGCGGTCTTCTTGATGGCGGCGGGCTTGACCAGCTCGCCATTGACGATCCACTTGCCGCGCGGCAGCAGGAACTCCTGGAACACCACCCGGATGGTATCCAGGTAATACTCGGCCGGCATGTCCAGTACCGCGTTGTATTCGTCGTAGAACTTGCGGTGCGCCTCGGCATCCTGCAGATCGCCCTTGACCAGGTCCGCATAGAAATCCCAGTGCGACATGAAATGGCGGCTGGGGTTCATCGCGATGAAGCCGGCGTGCTGCAGGAAGCCCGGGTAGACCTTGCGGCCTTCGCCCGGGTAGGGCTGCGGCACGCTGTGGATGACGTTGTTCTCGAACCACGACAGCGGGTTGCGCGTGGCCAGACTGTTGACTTCGGTGGGACTGCGGCGCGCGTCGATCGGCCCGCCCATCATCACCAGCGAGCGCGGCGTGGTTTCGCCGCGCGCGGCCATCAGCGACACCGCGGCCAGCACCGGCACGGTCGGCTGGCAGACGCTGATCACATGCAGTTTTTCGGCGCCTATGTGGCGGATGAATTCCTCCACGTAGGCCACGTAGTCGTCCAGGCTGAAAGCGCCTTCGGATGCCGGCACCATCCGCGCATCGACCCAGTCGGTGATGTAGACCTTGTGATCGCGCAGCAGCGTGCGCACGGTGTCGCGCAGCAGGGTGGCGTGATGCCCCGACAGCGGCGCCACCACCAGCACGCTGGGGTCGTCCTTCAGCGCGGCGATGCTTTCGGCATCGTCGGTGTAGCGCTTGAAGCGCAATAGCCGGCAGAACGGCTTCTTCAGGACTTCAAGTTCCACCACCGGCACCGAGCGGCCTTCGATCTCGACTTCGTGGATCTCCCAGGCCGGCTTTTCGTAGTCCTTGCCGATGCGGTGGAGCAGCTCATTGCCGGCGGCGATGCGGTCGGCGCCGGGCATGTTGGACAACCAACTGGTCGGCGTCGAAAACATCCGCGCGTTGGCCTCGGCCATGTAGGCCAGCGGCGCCATCCATGCGCGTCCGAGTTCATGCAGTTGGTACAGGGTCATGGCTGGGTGAATCCCGAATTTGGTGCAAAGTGCTGCGATGCAGCATACCGCAAACCGGCGGCAGCCGGTATCGCCTGTTCAGTTGCCGGATCCATCGGCAATAGCCGGCTGCGGCTTGAGCGCCGCGGCCGGCCGGGCGCTCATGCCGATTCCAGCGCGGCCGCTTCCGCCGCCAGCGCCGGCGCCAGCCAGCAGTGCGAACCTGCCGGGCGCAAGCCGACTTCGCCGAATCGGCGGCGATACCAGCGCGCCGGACGTGCCTGGAAACCCTGATGGTCGCCTTCGAACTCGTCGTCGCGAGTGAAGGTTTCCAGGAACGCCACGCCGCCGCACAGTTCTGCCAATCCCGGCAGGCCGCGATTGAATTCGCGGGTGGGGACGTAGTGCAGCACATCGGCGCAAATCAGCAGGTCCACCGGTGCGCACGGGCGCAGGAATTCGAAATCGCCGAACTGCGCCAGATGCAGGTTGCGGCGCCGGCCATGGCGGGCAACGGCGTACTCGCTGCCGTCGAAGCCCAGGTACTGCAGTTTTGGCCGCAGCTTCAGCAGCGGCGCGCGCCAGGCGCCTTCGCCGCAACCGATGTCCAGCGCGCTGCGGATGGGTCGTTCCAGGTAGTACTCGGCGCAGGCCACCGCCAGGGCGACCTTGCGCGCCAGCCGCTGCGGGCCGCCGATATCGCTGCGGCGGTACCAATGCTGGAAATAGGCCTGATCGTATTGCTTGCTCATGGAAGCCGGCGAACCTGTCGAGTGAATCCGCAGAGCTTACGCCAGCGCGCACGTTATCCTATGCGGCAGCCAATCGGAGCCAGCCGCATGTATACATGGGTCAAAGTCTTTCACCTGGTGTTCGTCATCGCCTGGATGGCAACGGTGTTCTATCTGCCGCGCATCCTGGTCAATCTGGCCGAAACCCAGGGCCAGGCCGAGGTGCAGGCGCGCCTGCAGCTGATGGGGCGCAAGCTGTACCGCTTCGGCCACAACATGTTCGGCCTTGCGGTCATCCTGGGCCTGGTGCTGTGGCTGGGCTACCGGGTGATTCCCGACTTCCAGACCATGGTCGGGCCCGGTACCGGCTGGTTGCACGCCAAGCTGGCGCTGGTGGCGTTGCTGCTGGCGCACTTCATCATCGCCGGACGCTGGCTGAAGGGCGCGGAGAAGGGCAAGCCGCTGCCTTCCTCGTTCAAGCTGCGGTTGTTCAACGAAGCGCCGGTGGTGCTGCTGATTGCGGTGGTGTGGCTGGTGCTCGCAAAGCCGTTCTGAGTCCGTCGCTTTCGCGCGAGAGGATCTTGGCGCGTTGCGACGCGTTCTCGAACGCGGCGCCGTTGTCTTCGCGGGGCGCGGTGCTCGCAAAGCCGTTCTGAGTCCGTCGCTTTTCGCGCGAGAGGATCCTGGCGCGTTGCGACGCGTTCTCGATCACGGCGCCGCTGTCTTCGCGGGGCGCGGTGCTGGCCAAGCCGTTCTGAGTCCGTCGCTTTCGCGCGAGAGGATCCTGGCGCGTTGCGACGCGTTCTCGAACGCGGCGCCGTTGTCTTCGCGGGGCGCGGTGCTGGCCAAGCCGTTCTGAGTCCGTCGCTTTTCCTGTAGGAGCGGTGCCGGCGCACCGGCACCACTCCTGCAGCAGAGAGGGCGGATTACCTGCTCTGGAAATCCGCCGGCTTTGGCAACTCCACCGGTACGCCGTCGGCGTTGCAGGTGCCGGCCGCGCACAGGCGCTGCCGCAGTTTCGGCGTGGCCTGCACGATGAAGTGGTAGATGACGTTCTGCTCGACGGTGCCGCGCACCGCGGCGCTGCCCGGGCCGATGGCCCAGATGCCGACATCGTCGCCGCCATGCGATTCGGATTTCAGCGGCACCAGCGCTTCCTGCAGGTAGTCCGGGTGCTCGGTGTCGACATGGCTCAGATCCGGACGGCCGTCGGACGATTCGACGCTGCTGGGCGCGTGCAGATGGCGCTTCGGTCCGGCCGGCTGCTGGTTGCTGGCGCCGGTATAGCCCGGGCCGTTGGCGTAGCTGAGCGTGGTGTAGGTCAAGCCGGCCTGGTCGCGCGCGTAGTCGCCCGGCGTATCGTCTTCGCTGCCCTGGCCGCGCACCTTGCCGAGGATGGGATTGCCGCGCACCGGATAGCCGACAAAGTTGAGCGTATGCGAATGATCGGCGGTGACGATGATCAGGGTGTCCTCGCGCGAGGTGGCGTCGATGGCGGCCTGCACGGCTTCGGACATCGCGATGGTCTCGTCCAGTGCGCGATAGGCGTTGCCGTAATGGTTGGCATGATCGATGCGGGCGGCTTCGACCATCAACACATAGCCGTCCGCATTGCGCGACAGGTTTTCGATGGCCACGCGGGTCAGTTCGGCCAGCGAAGGTTCGCCGGCCGGGTCCTGCGGGCGTTCGTGCTCGAACTGCATGTGATCCGGTTCGAACAGGCCCAGCAGCCTGGGCGCATCCTTGTGCGCGCGCAGTTGTTCGCTGTTCCAGACATAGGCGCCCTGCGGATTGGCGCCGAGCCATTCGGCGGTCAGGTCGCGGCCATCCAGGCGCTGGCCGACCTTGTCGTCGTATTCGGGGTCGCGCTGTTCGACGCTGGTGAATTCGCCGCGGCCACCGCCCAGGAACACATCCGGACCGCGGCCGAAGCGGCTGGCGGTCAGCAATTGCTGGGCGATGTCGGTGCAGCCCTGCGCCACCGCTTCCGGCGGCAGGTCGGTGTCGTTTTCCCAGTTGCGGTCAGGCGAATATGCGTACATCGCCGCCGGAGTGGCGTGGGTCATGCGCGCGGTACTGACGATGCCGGTGGCCAGGCCGGCGCTGTCGGCCAGCTGCAGCCAGTTCAGCAGCGGCTTGGCCAGGCTGTCGGCGCAATCGTCGCGGCTTCCCGACGACACGCCGATTGCGCCCATATGCGTTTTCACGCCGCTGGCGATGGCGGTCATCGTGCCGGCCGAGTCCGGTGTTTGCGAGTCGGTGTTGTAGGTCTTGCTGAAGGCGGTATGCGGGAAGCGCTCCCACGACAGCAGGTTTTCCTCGCCCGGCTGGCCCTTGCGCTGGCCATCGAGGATGCGCGCGGCCGCCACCGTGGTCAGGCTCATGCCATCGCCCAGGAACAGGATGACGTTCTTGGCTTTTCCGCCCATCGCCCCGTTGGCGGCGGCGCGGGCCGCGCCATTGCGATACCACCAGGCCGGGGTTTCCCCTTGCGGGTGCGCCACCGGCGCAACGTCGATGCGATAGGAGGGCGGGGAATCCCCGGAGGCTGCCTGTCGAACGCTGGCGCAGCCGGAAAACAGGGTCAGGGCGGTCATGCCGAGCAAGGGCAGGGCAGCGGTGAATCGACGCATACGGATTCCGTGGGAGAGCAACGCGCCATTATGCCGGCCGCACAGTGTCCTGTTGATGACACATTGGTATTCCAGCGGTGCCGTCGCGGAGGCCGGCCGACTGGGCTATCGTGCAGGGCTGTCGTCTTGCGGGTGTGATGGATGAAGCTGGTGTCGGCCTGGTTGAAGATTCCGTTCTGGCAGCGCGTGGTCGCCGGTTTCGTGCTGGGCGCGCTGGCGGGCTGGGCGTTCGGGCCTGCCGCGGAAACCTGGTTCGGGCCGCTGGGCACGCTGTATGTCACGTTGATCAAGATGATCGCGGTGCCGCTGGTGTTCTTTGCGGTGATCAACGCGGTTGCCAGCCTGCACGGACAGAAGTCGGTGGCGGCGCTGGGCGGCCGCACTTTCCTGTGGTTCGCCGCGACCGCAGCGCTGGCGGTGGTGGTGGGTTTGTCGATGGGCTGGCTGCTGCAACCGGGCAAGGGCCTGAGCGGGTTGACGGTGGCCGCCGGCTACAGCGTGCGCGAAGTGCCGACGTCGGTGCAGGTGCTGCTGGATGTGGTGCCGGCCAATCCGTTCCGGGCGCTGACCGAGGGCAGGATCCTGCAGGTGATCTTTTTCGCCGGGCTGGTCGGTTTTGCGCTGGTCAAGCTGGGCGAACGCAGCGCCGCGCTGCGCAAGCTGGCCGGCGAGGCCAGCGAGACGATGATCCAGGTCACCCGTTTCGTGCTGGAAATGACGCCGCTGGGCACCTTCGGCCTGATTGCCGGGCTGATCGGCGCCTATGGTTTCGAGAAGCTGTTGCCGCTGGGTTCGTTCGTGCTGGCGCTGTACCTGGCGTGTGCGGCGCACATCGTGTTGTCCTATGGCGGCCTGCTGCTGGCGCACGGCCTGAACCCGCTGAAATTCTTCCGCGGCGCGGCGCCTGGCATGCAGGTGGCGTTCGTCAGCTCGTCCAGTTTCGCCTCGATGCCGGTGGCGATCCGCAGCGTTACCCACAACCTGGGCGTGGACAAGGACTACGCCGCGTTTGCGGTGCCGCTGGGCGCCAGCATCAAGATGGACGGTTGCGGCGCGATCTATCCGGCGCTGACTTCGGTGTTCGTGGCCCAGTATTTCGGACTGGACCTGTCGGTCGACCAGTACTTCATCATCCTGCTGGCATCGGTGCTGGGCAGTTTCGGTACCGCCGGCGTACCCGGCACGGCCATCGTCATGGTCACGCTGGTGTTGAGCGCGGCCGGACTGCCGCTGGAGGGCATCGGCTATCTGGTCGCCATCGATCGCGTGCTGGACATGATGCGCACGATGACCAATGTGACCGGACAGATGCTGGTACCGGTGCTGGTGGCCAAGGAAACCGGCCTGCTCGACCGCGGGATCTACGAGCGGGCCTCGAGCAATGTCGGCATCGAAGGCGGGGTACGCGAGGAAGCATGACTACCGACGGCATCCGACTGATCGAACGCTTTCCCGACGCGGAGACGTACTGCCGCATGCGCGTGGAAGCCGGGTTGTCGCCGAAGACGCTTGCGGCCGCGCATCGGGGGCTGGCCAACACCTTGTACGGCGTCAGCCTGCTGCAAGGCGATGAGGTTGTCGGAATGGGCCGGATCGTCGGCGACAACGGCATCGTTTTCACCATCGTGGATATTGCGGTACGGCCGGCGTTGCAGGGGCACGGATTGGGCAAGCGCATCCTGGCTGCGCTGGACGCCTGGTTGCAGGCCAATGCACCGGAATCGGCCTACGTGACCCTGGTGGCCGACGGTGACGCGAAACATCTCTACGCCAAGTTCGGGTTTGCCGAAACGGCGCCGTATTCGGTCAGCATGGCCTATGTGATGGGCGCCAACGGCGAGCGCCTCACCGGGATTCCCTGAAACCGCGCCTGCGATTGCGGGCATCCCAGCGGCGCCCGGCAGGGCGCAGAGCGCGATCAGGCCGGTTGGGGGGCCGCCTGATTGCGTGAGACGCGCCAGGCGAACACCGCCGCGGTGACGAACATCAGCAGACTGTAGACCGCCGCCGGGACCGACATCGTCGCGTTCTGCAGCACGTTCAACGCGATGAAGATCGCCAGCGTGCCGTTGTGGATGCCGATCTCCATCGCGATCGCTATCGCCTGCCGCTTTGGAAGTTTCAGCGCCAGCGGTGCGGCGTAGCCCACTCCCATGCTGATCAGATTGAACAACAGGCAGGCCAGGCCGACCACGGCGAAATAGGTCAGCAGCGTGTTCCATTCCTGCGCCACCGCGGCGGCCACCAGCAGCGCCAACACCAGTACCGACAGCAGCCGTAGCGGCTTTTCCGCGCGCGCGGCAAAAGCGGGCGCCTTGGCGCGGACCACCATGCCCAGCAGCACCGGCAGCACGATGATCACCGCGACCTCGATGACCTTTTTCGTCGGCGGCGGTACGTACTGGCCGGCGCCAAGGAAATATTCCAGCGCCAGGTTCAGGATCACCGGCAGCGTCAGCAGGCACAGCAGGCTGTTGATCGCGGTCAGGGTGATGTTCAGCGCCACGTCGCCGCGCGCCAGATGGCTGTAGATGTTGGCGGTTGCGCCGCCGGGCGAGGCGGCCAGCAGCATCAGGCCCACCGCCAGTTCCGGGGTCAGGCCGAAGCCCAGCGCCAGTCCGAATGCGGCCCACGGCAGCACCAGCACCTGCAGCGTCAGTCCGGTCAGCACCGCGCGCGGATAGCGTGCGACCCGGCGGAAGTCCTCGGTCGTCAGGCCAAGACCCAGGCCGAACATGATGATGCCCAGCGCCAGCGGCAACAGCAGATTGGTCAACAACGTGGCTTGCATTGCGGGCAGCTCCTTTGGCGCTAATCGTTATGACAACACTTGTAGGAGCGACGTCAGTCGCGATGAAGCCTTCCCATGAAAGCTTCATCGCGACTGACGTCGCTCCTACATGACACGTTGAGGGGTCACGGCGTGTTCCGGTGCCCGGCCAGCCTGGCCGCCAGCACCGCCAGCGGGATCGGCAGCAGCACGCCCAAAGCATTCATCCATAGCGGATGCGGAATGGCCATGGCGTTCATCACGGTGCCGGCGACGATGAAGGCCGCTACCGCGACGGCGGCCATCACCCGCCGCTGGCGACTGATGCGGGCGGCGACCCAGGCGCCGGCAAAGCTGGCGATGGCCCAGCCGCATACCACCCAGATCTTCTTGCCGGTCGAGGACATCGCCACCAGTCTGGCTAAATCCGCTTCGCTCTGCAGGGTGGTTCCAGGCGGCAGCGGAAACAGCGCCATGCCCAGCATCTCCAGGCCGAAAATCAATGCGAATGCGGTGATCAGGCCGGCCAGTACGGCCAGGACGGTACGCATCATGTTGCTATTCCTCCCTAGGGGTTGTTGCCGTTTCCCGAGCCGGTCGCGTTGGGTCTGGCAAGCCGTCAGCGGGTGTTGCGTGGCGCAGCGTCTGACTGGCCGTCAGGCCAACCCGCAGGGCCGCCCTTGCGCGCGTCCGCGGCCGCGTCATCGCTCGGTCGTGGACGGAGGTCCACTCCCTCGCTCTTCCTTGCCGCGAACACGCGCAAGAGCGGCGCGGCCTGCTCGGGAAACGGCAACAGCCCCTAGACGGCCGTGGCAGCATGGCGGCAACCGCGGCGGTCCGCAAGCGTGCCGGCCGGGCCTCGCGTACCCTGTTGCGGCGCACCCAAGGAGCCCTGCCGTGAGCGGCGAACAACGCGAACTGACCTTTCGGTTTCTGGCCGAACCCACCGACGTCAATTTTGGCGGCAAGGTCCACGGTGGCGTGGTGATGAAGTGGATCGACCAGGTCGGCTATGCCGCCGCGGTCGGCTGGAGCGGGCATTACAGCGTCACCGTTGCGGTCGGCGGCATCCGTTTCGTCGCCCCCATCCGCATCAGCGACCTGGTGACGATTTCCGCCAAGCTGGTCTATACCGGCACCACCAGCATGCATTTTGCCGTGGACGTGCGTGCGCGCGACCCGATGGGCGGGCAGAGCAGGTTGTGCACGCATTGCGTCATCGTCTTCGTTGCGTTGGACGAAACCGAAGGCAAGCCGGTGCCGGTGCCGCCATGGCAGCCGCAGGCGCCGGAGGACTGCCGGCTGGCCGAGTACGCGCTGAAGGTGATGGACCTGAGCAAGGGCATCGAAGAAACCGTGGCGCATTACCACGACGCCGTCCTGCAAAAAACCGCCTCGTAGGCGGCTTATGTCCGTACCGGAGCCCGCCCGTGGGCAGGCGCGTCAGAGGGCGACGCGGCGCGCCTGCATGAAGCGATTGCTCCAGTAGCCGCTGGTCAGGCTGTCCACGCGGACGTCCTTGCCCCTGCTGGGCGAATGCAGGAAGCGGCCTTCGCCGACATAGATGCCGACATGGTTGACCCGGCCCTTGAGGCCGAAGAACACCAGATCGCCCTGCTTGAGTTCTTCGCGGTTCTTGATCAGTTCGGCGTCGGACTGGGCGGCCATGTCGCGCGAGATGCGCGGCAGTTCGATGCCCAGCGCATTGCTGAACACATAGCCGACCAGGCCGCTGCAATCGAACCCGCTTTCCGGCGATGTGCCGCCCCAGCGATACGGCGTACCCAGCAGGGTCAGCGCGCGCTTGAGCAGGGCCTGCACCTTGCCGCCTTCTTCCTGGGTTACCACGCCGCCGGTCTGGACCTTGGTCAGATCGTAGCTGGCCAGCAGGTGGCTGATGTCGTTGGCGAACATCGCCGAACGGTCCATCAGCGGCATCGCATCGCTGGCAGCCAGTCGCGGCAGCAGCGCGGTCAGCGTGGCGGTGGCGGCCTCGGCCGCCTTGCTCTTGATGCTGGCGGTCGTGGCCGGAGCGTTGTCGGCGGCGAGCACGACCGGCGGAACACTGGCCAGCGCCGGAGCGGCACCGGCGTCGCTGTCGGCGGTCGCGGACTGGGCAAAAGCCAAGCTGCTGGCGGCGTAAAGCGCAAGCAGCAAAAGAAAACGGACGGTACCCCGCGAAGGGCGGAAAGCGGCGGCTGGCTGGCCTGGCGGCAGGTCGTCGGTCGTCACGCGGGGTCTGTTCAATAAGCGAAGGGGCAATAGTGCCGTCACATCGCCATGATTTGGTTTATATATCGTTATATTTTCGTTAAATAAACGTGATGAAATGCCCAGAACCGGCCGCTGGTCAGTGCAGAACGCGTTTCGCCCCGGAGTAATGGTCGCGCCAGTAGTGGCCGTCCAGGTGATCCAGGCGGACGGTTCCGCCCGTACTGGGCGCATGCACGAAGCGGCCTTCGCCGACATAGATGCCGACGTGGGTGACATTGCCGCGGCTGCCGAAGAACACCAGATCGCCGGCCGCCAGCTTCCTGGGATCGATGCGCGGCCCCTGCGCCTGGGAAAGTTCGCGCGAGGTGCGCGGCAGGCGCAGATCCAGCATGTCGCGATAGACGTAGGTCACCAATCCGCTGCAGTCGAAGCCCGACTCCGGCGTGTTGCCGCCGTACCGGTAGGGCGTGCCGACCAGGCCAAGGGCGCGCATCAGCACCGCATTGGCCGCGGCCGGATCGGCCGGCTGTACGCGCGGCCATGTCTGTGCGGTCGCCGGCGCAGGCGCGCGGCGGATTTTGTCGCCGCCGCAGCCGGCCAGCAGCGCCAGCGCCAGCAGGCAGCCTGCCGGTACCGCCAGCGGCAGATGCGCGCGCCGGAGCGGTGAAGGTGGCGTGCGGACGGACAAGCCGGGATAATGGGCGGTCTTCATGCGGCGCATCTTCGCCGCTTTCCGCGGCGGCCGACAAGCCGCCACCCCGCCTGCCGCCGGCAGCCCCTTCCAGAGTTCAGCATGAAAATCGCCAAAGACAGCGTCGTCCGTTTCCACTACACCGTCTCCGAGGTCGGCCAGGAGCCGCTGGAAAGCTCCAAGGATCGTGAGCCGCTGGCCATCCTGATCGGCCACGGCAACATCATTCCGGGCCTGGAAACCGCGATGCAGGACCGCGAAGCCGGCGAGAGTTTCGGCGTGGACGTGGCGGCGGCCGATGCCTATGGCGAGCGTCGCGACGGCCTTGGCCAGCGCGTGCCGAAGAAGCACTTCGGCAACCAGAAGCTGGTACCGGGCCAGCAGGTCGTGCTGCAGACCAATTTCGGTCCGCGCGCAGTGACCATCCAGAAAGTCGGCATGAGCGTGGTCGACGTCGATCTGAACCACCCGATGGCGGGCAAGGATCTGCATTTCGATGTCGAGATCGTCGAGGTGCGCCAAGCCAGCCAGGAAGAGATCGAGCACGGCCACGTGCACGGCGATGGCGGCCACCAGCACTGATCCTGGCCGCTGAGCGCCGCTGCAACGGCCCGCTCCGGCGGGCCGTTGCCGTTTTGGCCCGCGGCGCCATGCTCTAATCCGACACGAACGCGCAAAAAAACCAGGGAGCCGCAACGGAATGTCGTCATTGCAGAATCTGGCGCCGGTGGCGCCGGCAGAACGTATCGGCACCCTGGATGCGCTGCGCGGTTTTGCGCTGCTGGGCATCCTGCTGATGAACATCGAGGGGTTCGTCGGGCCGTTGTACGGCACCATCGATGGCCTGAATCCGCGATTGACCGGCGCCGACCGGATCGCCGACGGGCTGATCTACTTCTTCGTGCAGGGCAAGTTCTTCACTCTGTTTTCGCTGCTGTTCGGCATGGGCTTTGCGGTGATGTCGCAGCGCGCGGCCGCGGCGGGCCGGCCGTTCGCCGGAATCTACTGGCGGCGCGGGCTGGTGTTGCTGGCCATCGGTCTGGCGCATGCGCTGCTGATCTGGTCGGGCGACATCCTGGTGACCTACGCGCTGATGTCGTTCCTGCTGCTGGCGTTCCGCGATGCGTCCGGGCGTACGCTGCTGGTGGTGGCGGTGCTGGCCTTTCTTGCTCCGCTGGGACTGACGATGCTGTATGGCGCGGTCGGATCGCTGATGCAGGCCACGCCGGAACTGGCCGCCCGATGGGAGCAGGTGCTGGCCGGGCAGAACCAGATGCTGGCGGCGATGACCGAAGGGCAGCGGCAGGCGTACGGCGCCGGCAGCTTCGCCGAGGCCACGGTGCAGCGCGCCAAGGACTTCGGCATGGCGTTGATGAACCTGATGACGCTGGGGCCGCTGGTGTTTGCGATGTTCCTGCTGGGGGCGTGGTTTGTGAAGAGCGGCGCGATCGCCGCGCCGGCACGGTTTCCGCGTCTGTTCGCCGGCCTGCGCTGGATCACATTGCCGCTGGGTACGGCGTTGATGCTGGTGTCGTTCCTGCTGCAGCCGACGCTGGACCAGACCGACATCGATCTGAGGTTCTCGACCGCTTTTTCGCTGGGCATGCTGGGTAGCGCGCTGATGTGCCTGGGCTATGCCGGCTGGCTGGTCCGCGGGCTGCAGTCGCCCACGCTTGCGCAGCCGCTGCAGTGGCTGGCTCCGGCCGGCCGCATGGCGCTGACCAACTATCTGGGCCAGTCGCTGATCTGCACGCTGATCTTCTACGGCTACGGCCTGGGCTATTTCGAACGACTGCCGCGGGCCTGGCAGGTGCCGTTCGCGCTGGCGCTGTTCGCGCTGCAGGTGCTGTGGAGCCGCTGGTGGTTGCGCCATTTCCGCTTCGGGCCGGCGGAGTGGCTGTGGCGCACGCTGACCTATCTGAAGCCGCAGCCGATGCGCGCTTCTGCGCCGCGGTCGGCCTGATGCGCCAGACGGTGGCATGGTGAGGCAGCCAGAACCGTCTTGGCTTGTCTCACCGCCGGAACGTTGCGTGGCCTTCGCGCATGCTCCGAAGCGCATGACACGCTCTACACTACCGCGGTGAATTCTCCCCACGACGATGTCCTGATCATCGGTGCCGGCGCGATCGGGTTGAGCACGGCGCTGGCGCTGCTCGAATCGGGCCGCGGCGTACGCGTGCTGGACAGTGGCCGTATCGGCGGCGGCGCCTCGCATGGCAACTGCGGCACCATCACCCCCAGCCATGCGCCGCCGCTGGCCGCGCCCGGGGTGGTGGCGCAGGCGCTGCGCTGGATGCTGACCCCGGATGCGCCGCTGTACCTGAAGCCGCGTTTCGACCCGGCGCTGTGGCGCTGGCTGGCCCGTTTTGCCGCGCGCTGCAATCTGCGCGACTGGCGGAGCAGCACCCGTGCGCGTGCGGCGCTGCTCAACGACTCCAGCGCGCGGCTGGCCGCCTGGGTGCGCGATTACGCACTGGATTGCGAGTACCGGACCGGCGGCCTGGACTACGTGTTCCGGCAAACGCGCAACTTCGAGCGTTACAGCGCCGAATGCGATGCGCTGGCCGAGTTCGGCATCGCCAGCGAAATCATCGGCGGCAACGACTACCTGCGCGCGGATCCGGCGCTGCGCGAGGGCGTGGTCGGCGCGATCCGTTTCCCCGGCGATGCGCGCCTGCGGCCGGACCGCTATGCGGCCGAACTGGCGCGCGCGGTTCGCGAGCGCGGCGGCATCATCGAGGAGCAGTGCGAAGTCGCCGACCTGCAGCCGGCGGCGGACGGCGTGTCGGTATCGACCGCGCTGGGGCGGCGGCGCGGACGCGATGCGGTCGTTGCGTTGGGCGCGTGGTCGCCGGCGTTCGTGCGGCGATTGGGCCTGGACCTGCCGATCCAGCCCGGCAAGGGCTATTCGATCACTTATTCCCGGCCGGCGCAGGTGCCGCGCCATCCGCTGGTGCTGAAGGACCGCTCGGTCTGCGTGACCGTGTGGGACAGCGGATTCCGGCTGGGCAGCACGATGGAATTCGCTGGCCAAGACACCCGCCTGAACGAAGTCCGCCTGGCCGCGCTGGAACGCGCCGCGCGCGAATACCTGTGCGAACCGGTCGGCGCCCATGTCGAGGAACGCTGGTACGGCTGGCGTCCGATGACCTGGGACGATCTGCCGGTGCTGGGCCGCGCGCCAGGGTACGAGCGTCTGTGGCTGGCGGCCGGCCACGGCATGCTCGGCATCAGCATGAGCGCCGGCAGCGGCCAGTTGATGGCCGACCTGATAGGCGGGCGCGCGCCGGCCATCGATCCTGAGCCTTACCGAATGGAGCGTTTCGCATGAGCGACTTCGACCTGATCGTCATCGGCGGCGGTTCCGGCGGCCTGGCCGGCGCCTTCCGCGCGGCGGCCCATGGCGCCAAGGTGGCGCTGCTGGAACCCAACGAACTGGGCGGCACCTGCGTCAATGTCGGTTGCGTGCCGAAGAAGGCGATGTGGCTGGCGGCCGAGCTGTCGCAGCGGATCGCGTTGGCAGGCGAACTCGGCTTTGCCGTGCCGCCGCCGCGACTGGACTGGCGCGAGTTTGTCGTGCACCGGCAGCGCTACATCAGCGGCATCCACGCCAGCTACCGCAAGCGGCTGGACCAGAGCGGCATCACCTGGATCCCGGCCCGCGGCCGCATCGTCGCCGCGGGCACGGTGGAAACCGGCGACGGCATGCGGCTGCAAGCGCCGCACCTGCTGCTCGCCACCGGCGGCAGGCCGCGCCGGCCCGCCATTCCCGGCGCGGAACTGGGTCTGGTCTCGGACGATTTCTTCAACCTGTGCGAGGCGCCGGGCCGGGTGGCCATCATCGGCGGCGGCTATATCGCAGTGGAGCTGGCCGGCGTGCTGCAGGCGCTGGGCAGCCAGGTCGAGCTGTTCGTGCGCCGGCCGCGGTTGCTGGAAAGTTTCGATCAGGCGCTGGCCGAGGAACTGGCCGAAAACATGCGCCAGCACGGCATCCATCTGCACTTCGGCTACGAGGTGTCCGCGCTGGAACGGCTGGGCGATGGCAGCGTGCGCCTGCGCAGCGATGCCGGTGTAGGCAGCGACGGCTTCGACAGCGCGATCCTGGCCACCGGGCGGGAGCCCAACAGCGGCGATCTGGGACTGGAAACGCTCGGAGTCGGGCTGGACGAAGCCGGCCATGTGCAGGTCGACGAGTACCAGAACGCCTCGGTTGCCGGCATCTACGCCATCGGCGATATCACCGCGCACGAAGCGCTGACGCCGGTGGCGATAGCGGCGGCGCGCCGGTTGATGGACCGCGTATTCGGCGGCAAACCCGAAGCCCGCCTGGACTACCGCGACATCGCCACCGTGGTGTTCTCGCATCCGCCCATCGGCAAGGTCGGCTTGAGCGAGCAGCAGGCGCGCGAGCGCCATGGCGATGCCGTGCGGGCGTACACCGCACGCTTCCGGCCGATGCTGCACGCGCTGGCCGATTCGCCGCAACGCAGCCTGTTCAAGCTGGTTTGCGTTGGCGATGGCGAAAAAGTGGTCGGCCTGCATCTTTTGGGCGAGGGCGCCGACGAGATCCTGCAGGGATTCGCGGTGGCGATCCGGCGCGGCATCACCCGTGGCGATCTGGAGGACACCATCGCCATCCATCCGACTTCGGCCGAAGAGATCGTGCTGATGCGCTGATGCGCGGCGCGCTGCCGTACCCGTCAGCGGTATTCGTTGTAGGAGCGCGGCGAAGGGCAGCATGCCGCCGCCGGCATGCGCACCGGCGTAGAATTGGGCCATGGACATTTTCGAACTGCATCGCGGCACCGCGCCGCTGCTGATCAGCCTGCCGCACGACGGCACCGCCGTTCCCGACGACATCGCCGCGCGCCTGACCGACAGCGCCCGCCGGGTGCCCGACACCGACTGGCATGTCTCCACGCTGTACGCATTCGCACGCGAGCTGGGCGCTTCGATACTGGTGCCGAAACATTCGCGCTACGTCATCGATCTGAATCGCCCGGCCGACGACGTTTCGCTGTATCCGGGCCAGAACACCACCGGCCTGTGCCCGACCGTGCAGTTCAGCGGCGAGCCGGTCTACCTGCCAGGCCAGGAGCCGTCGCCGGAGGAGATTGCGCGACGCCTGGCCAGCTACTGGCAGCCCTATCACGACAACCTGTCCAGCGAACTGGAGCGCATCCGCGGCGAACACGGCCGGGTGGTGCTGTGGGAAGGGCATTCGATCGTCAGCCAGGCGCCGTTCCTGTTCGAAGGAAGGCTGCCGGACTTCAATCTGGGCACCGCGGGCGGCGCCAGTTGTTCGCCGGCGCTGCAGCAGCGGCTGACTGCCGTGCTGGAATCGCAGTCGGACTACAGCTTCGTCGTCAATGGCCGCTTCAAGGGCGGCTACATCACCCGCCATTACGCCTCGCCGGAAACCGGCGTGCAGGCGGTGCAGCTGGAACTGGCGCAGCTGAACTACATGGATGAGCGCACGTTCGAATACCTGCCGTCGCGCGCGGAAAAGACCCAGGCGCTGATTCGCAGGCTGCTGCAATGCACGCTGTAGGCGGCGCCCCGGCTGCGGGTCAGGCTGACCGCCGCAGGTCGCAACGGCCGGCGGCACCGCTGCCGCAATGACCGACGCGCGCGCGGGACAAGAACCGGCGCCAGCGCTGGCGGCGGCGGCCGTCGCCGAAGCGTCGCCAGCGCCGGTTCCTGCGACAAGCCGGTTGCCCGGCAGTGGCGTGCTGTTGGCCGCGGTGGGCGCAATCGCGTTTTCGGGCAAGGCCATCATCGTCAAGCTGGGCTACCGCCATGGTGCCGATGCGGTCACGTTGCTGGCGCTGCGGATGCTGGTTGCGCTGCCGTGGTTCCTGCTGCTGGGCGCATGGGCCGCGCGGCGCGCGCCACCGCTGCGCCGCGGCGACGCCGGCAGAATCGCCGCGCTGGGATTTTTCGGCTACTACCTGGCCAGCTTCCTGGATTTTGCCGGCCTGGCCCATATCACCGCGACGCTGGAGCGGCTGATCCTGTATCTGACGCCGACGCTGGTGGTGCTGATTGGGATGCTCGCGTTCAAGCGCCGTGTCGGCCGCCGGCAGGCGCTGGCGCTGGGAGTCAGTTATGCGGGCGTGTTGCTGGCATTCGGCCACGATCTGCAACTGGGCGGCGGCAATATCGCGCTGGGTAGCGCGCTGGTGTTCGCCAGCGCGTTGTCCTACGCGTTGTACCTGGTCGGCAGCGGCGAACTGGTCGCGCGCGTTGGCGCTGTGCGCCTGACCGCCTATGCCAGCACGGTGGCATGCGGCCTGTGCATCGGCCAGTTCCTGCTGATGCGTCCGCTCGGTGCCTTGTCGCTGCCGCCGGAGGTGTACTGGCTGTCGCTGTTGAACGGCACTGTCTGCACGGTACTGCCGGTGCTGGCGGTGATGATGGCGGTGGCGCGCATCGGTTCGGGGCTGGCCGCGCAGATCGGCATGATTGGGCCGGTCTCCACCATTGTGCTGAGCCTGTGGCTGCTGGGTGAGCCGATGGGGCCGTGGCAGATCGCCGGAACCGTGCTGGTGATGGCCGGCGTACTGGTGGTGTCGCGGCAAAAGGCGTAGGACGAACCACCTCGCGATGCCCGCCTCAAAAGGCGACGCTGGCCGCTGCCAGCCAGTCGACCACCACCTGCAGGGCCTCGGTGCGGTTTTGTCCCGACGCGCGCTGTTCGCGGTACAGCGCCAGTTGCCGGTGCGCGCTGCTGCCTTCCTCCATGATTCCCCACAGCCGTTCGATCTGCGCTGCGCAATCGAAAGCGCGGATATCGTCGGTCAGCACGTCCAGCGTGCTGCGCATCATCTCCCGCGCCGGCACCAGCCGGTTGCTGGACAGGTCGATCAGGCCGGCATCGAAACCGTAGCGTTGCGCACGCCAGACGTTTTCGTCGACCACGCCCTGATCGCCGGCATCCAGTGAGCGGTACAGATCGGGGTGATGCTCCAGATGCCGGACCAGGCAACGGAACAACTGGGCGATCGCCAGCGCATCGCGCGGGTCCGTGCAGCAGTCGGTGATGCGCAGTTCCAGGGTGGGAAACGCCAGCGACGGGCGCAGCGCCCACCACAGGTAACTGGCGTTCTTGATGGCGCCGGCCTGGGTCAGCCGCTGCACGTACTGTTCGTATTCGCCATCATCCTGGAACAGCGGCGGCAGACCGCTGCGCGGAATCTCCTGGTAGGCGGTCTGGCGGTAGCCCATCAATCCGGTCGGATGGCCCATCCAGAACGGCGAGGACGTGCTGAGCGCCAGCAGCAACGGCAGGAACGGTTGCAGCCGCGCAAGCAGATCGATGCGCGCCTGCAGCCGGGCCGGCTGTACGTGCACATGCATCCCGCACAGCAGATTGCGCTGTCCCAGCATCTGCAGTTCGTCCATGACCTGGTCGTAGCGCGGTTTGTCGGTGCTGCGCTGGCCGCGCCAGAAGCCCAGCGGATGCGTGCCGGCGGCGATGATGGCCAGTCCGTGGCGTTCGGCAATGGCGCCCAGGGCGCTGCGCATACCGATGAGGTCGGCTTCCGCTTCGGCGGGGCAGCGGTGGACGGCGGTCTGCACTTCCACCTGGGTTTGCAGCATTTCGCTGCCGAAGCGTTCGCCCAGCGTCTGTACGCATTCGTCGAAGAACACCCGCGGCATATGTCGCAGCCGCCGCGCATTGCGGCGGATCAGGAAATACTCTTCTTCGATGCCGAAGGTGTAGGGATGATCCTGCATCGCTCTCCCGGGCCGACAGTGCGACTTCGTTTATCGCATCGCCCGGGTGAACGATCCGTTCATCGCGCTGTGGGGCAGCGTCCGTTGCGGCAATGTCCGAGGATCCTTAACGGCCAACATTGGCGATAGCTGATTCGGATTTTCATCAGATTGTGGCTGCCCGTTGCCCACACGCTGCCGCGGGCGGTCCATTAAAGCGGATGCTTTCCGCGCTGCCGCGGGCGTCACTTTCTTTGCTCGTGCAAAGAAAGTAACCAAAGAAAGCACGCCCCTGGCGGCGCGCCCTTCGGGTCCGCAATCGGGCCGGGAATTTCCGGACGGCACATCCATGTGCCTTCCGGAAACGGCGCGCATCCTGCGCGCCGCCCCTGCGGGGTTTAACCCGCCCCGCTTGCCGCGCCTAAACGGGGACCCGAAGAGCAAGAGCACAAGCAACAGCAACAGCGAAAAAGCCGGATGCTTTTGCTTCGCCTTTTGCTTTTGTTTTGGCTTCTGGCTTCTGCTTTTGGCTTTTGGGTCCCCGTTAAGGCGCGGTGGCGCCGGTGGGTAAAACCCTTCATGGCGCCGCGCACGACGCGCGGCGTTTTGGGAAGGCACATGGATGTGCCGTTCCAAAATTCCCATCGGCGACACGAACCCCGAAGGGGCGCGCCGCCAGGGGTGGCCTTCTTTTGGTTACTTTTCTTGGCCACACAAGAAGCGCTTTTCAACAGCCGAATGGCTGGTCAAAGTAACGCCCGCGGCAGCGCAGGAACCATCGGCTTCGATGGACTGCCCGCGGCAGCGCCGAACAGCCTGTGGGATTCAAACTTCCAGCGAAGCTGCACCGCGCGATCGTCCCGTTATCGCGGCAAGGAGGCCGTCGCAACGGCCCCATCCAACGAAGGGCTGGGATCAGACTTCCAGTGACGCCAGGTCGCCCTTGGTCTCCAGCCACGTCTTGCGATCCCCGGCCCGCTTCTTCGCCAGCAGCATGTCCATCAGCGATCGCGTCTGGCCGGCATCGTCGACGGTCAGCTGCACCAGCCGCCGGGTATCGGGGTGGATGGTCGATTCGCGCAGCTGCGAGGCGTTCATCTCGCCCAGGCCCTTGAAGCGGGTGACGTTGACCGCGCCGCGGATCTTCTCGCGCTCGATCTTGTCCAGCAGCAGCCGTTTTTCTTCCTCATCCAGCGCGTAGAACACCTGCTTGCCCACGTCCACGCGGAACAGCGGCGGCATGGCGACGAAGACATGGCCGGCATCGACCAGCGCGGGAAAGTGGCGCAGGAACAGCGCCGTCAGCAGGGTGGCGATGTGCAGGCCGTCGGAGTCGGCGTCGGCCAGGATGATGACCTTGCCGTAGCGCAGGCCGCTGATGTCGTCCTTGCCCGGATCGCAGCCGATGGCGACGGCCAGGTTGTGCACTTCCTCCGAGCCCAGCACCGAGGTGCTGGCCACCTCCCAGGTGTTGAGGATCTTGCCGCGCAGCGGCAGGATGGCCTGGAAGTCCTTGTCGCGCGCCTGCTTGGCGCTGCCGCCGGCCGAATCGCCCTCGACCAGGAACAGCTCGGTGCGCGACAGATCCTGGCTGATGCAGTCGGCCAGCTTGCCGGGCAGGGCGGGGCCCTGGGTGACCTTCTTGCGGACGATCTGCTTTTCGGTCTTCAGCCGCGCGCTGGCGCGGTCGATGGCGATCTGGGCGATCTTCTCGCCGGTTTCGACATGCTGGTTCAGCCACAGGCTGAAGGCATCGTGGGCGGCGCCTTCGATGAAACCGGCGGCCTGGCGCGAGCTCAGGCGCTCCTTGGTCTGGCCGCTGAATTGCGGGTCGGTCATCTTCAGCGACAGCACGAAGGTCACGCGATCCCAGACGTCTTCCGGCGCCAGCTTGACCCCGCGCGGCAGCAGGTTGCGGAAATCGCAGAACTCGCGCAGCGCATCGGTCAGGCCGCTGCGCAGGCCGTTGACGTGGGTGCCGTGCTGGGCGGTGGGAATCAGGTTGACGTAACTTTCCTGCACCAGTTCGCCTTCCGGCACCCAGGCCACTGCCCAGTCGACAATCTCGGTGTCCTTCTTCAGATTGCCGACGAACAGGTCCGGCGGCAGCAGTTCGCGCCCGGCCATCTCGCCCTTCAGGTAGTCGCGCAGCCCGTCCTCGTAGCGCCAGGAGTCGCGTTCGCCGGTGGCTTCGTCGAAAAGGCTGACGGTCAGGCCCGGGCACAGCACGGCCTTGGCGCGCAGCAGATGGCGCAACGCGCGCACGTTGAACTTGGGCGTGTCGAAGTACTTCGGGTCGGCCCAGAAGCGCAGCCGGGTGCCGGTGTTCTTCTTGCCCACCGTGCCCACGGTTTCCAGCTTGGAAGCCGCATCGCCGTCGCGGAACTCCATCCGGTACTCGTTGCCGTCGCGCTTGATGAACAGCTCCACCTTCTTCGACAACGCATTGACCACGCTGACGCCAACGCCGTGCAGGCCGCCGCTGAAGGTGTAGTTGCGGTTGCTGAACTTGCCGCCGGCATGCAGGCGGGTCAGGATCAGTTCCACGCCGGGAATCTTCTCTTCCGGATGGATGTCCACCGGCATGCCGCGGCCGTCGTCGCTGACCTCGCAGCTGCCGTCCTTGAACAGCGTCACTTCGATGGCGCCGGCGTGGCCGGCCAGCGCCTCGTCGACGGCGTTGTCGATGACTTCCTGCGCCAGGTGGTTGGGGCGCGTGGTGTCGGTATACATGCCCGGCCGGCGCTTGACCGGGTCCAGGCCGGAAAGGACTTCGATATCGGCGGCGTTGTAACGACTGCTCATAAGGTTCTTCGTTGCTCGGATTACGGGTGTATGCGGCTTCCGGGGGACCGGCGCGCAGGCAGCGGCGGCGGCCGGCGCGGAAGTGTGCGGTCTGGCGGCGGTTTTTGCACGTTCACCGACAGTTGCGCGCCAGGGACTAGAGTTATGCAAGCTTGAAAGGGCCGCGTCTACCCACTTGAGATTGCGCCAGATTGGAGAATGCCCCATGAAACTTCGAAACGTCCTGCTGTTGACCGCCGCCGTTACCGCTGCGGCATATGCCATCGCCGGCTTCGCCCAGTCCCGTACCGGCGCCGAGGCCGAAAAGAGCGGCCAGGGCAAATCGCAGACCGAGGACTCGGAGGCCGACAAGAAAGCCAAGCGCCGCGCCGCGAACGAGGCTGCTGCGGCAGCGCGCGCCAAGGGCCAGGGCGATCAGGGCAGGAAGTCCGGGCAGCGGGAAGAGGAAGAAGAACGCAAGCCTTGAACTCGCGGAACCATTGCCGTACAAGGCTTTCGGGCCGGTGCTGCCACTCCGTACGCCCCGCTTCGGCGGGGCGTCGCGCTTTCCGAAATCCGGCCTTGCCGGTAGACTATGGCTTTCCGGAGCCCCGCCAATGACTCCCCTAATATTCGTTACCGGCGGCGTCGTGTCCTCGCTAGGCAAGGGCATCGCCGCCGCTTCGCTTGCGTCCATCTTGGAAGCGCGTGGCCTGAAGGTCACGATGATGAAGCTGGACCCCTACATCAACGTCGATCCCGGGACGATGAGCCCGTTCCAGCACGGTGAGGTCTACGTCACCGACGACGGCGCCGAAACCGACCTGGACCTGGGCCACTACGAGCGCTTCGTGCGTACCCGGCTGTCGCGCAAGAACTCCATCACCACCGGCCGCATCTACGAGAACGTCATCCGCAAGGAGCGCCGCGGCGACTACCTGGGCGCCACCGTGCAGGTGATCCCGCACATCACCGACGAAATCCGCCGCTGCATCGACGAGGCCACCGAGGGCTTCGACGTGGCGCTGGTGGAGATCGGCGGCACCGTGGGCGATATCGAATCGCTGCCGTTCCTGGAGGCGATCCGCCAGATCCGTACCGAGCGCGGCCCCGAGAAGGCGCTGTTCATGCACCTGACCCTGGTCCCGTACGTGGCCGCGGCCGGCGAGCTGAAGACCAAGCCCACCCAGCACTCGGTCAAGGAACTGCGCTCCATCGGCATCCAGCCGGACGTGCTGCTGTGCCGGTCCGAGCAGGTCATTCCCGATTCGGAGCGGCGCAAGATCTCGTTGTTCACCAACGTGCCCGAGCGCGCGGTCATCAGCGTCCCGGACGTGGACGTGCTGTACAAGATCCCGCTGGGCCTGCACGACCAGGGCCTGGACGAAATCGCCATCCGCCAGCTGAAGCTGGACGTGACCCGGCCGGCCGACCTGTCCGAATGGGAGGCGGCGGTGGACGCCACGCTGAACCCGGTCGACGAAGTCACCATTGCCGTGGTCGGCAAGTACGTCGATCACCAGGACGCCTACAAATCCGTCGGCGAAGCGCTCAAGCACGGCGGCCTGCGCCAGCGCACCCGGGTCAACCTGAAATGGATCGAAGCGCAGGAACTGGAAAACAGCGACATGGCGCAGTTGCGGGGCGTCGACGGCATCCTGGTGCCCGGCGGCTTCGGCGATCGCGGTTTTGAAGGCAAGGTGCTGACGTCGCGCTATGCCCGCGAGCATGCGGTGCCGTATTTCGGCATCTGCTACGGCATGCAGGCGGCGGTGGTGGACTATGCCCGCAACGTGCTGGGCCTGGAAGGCGCCAACAGCACCGAGAACGACAAGCAGTCGCCGCACCCGGTCATCGGCCTGATCACCGAGTGGCGCACCGCCACCGGCGAGGTCGAGAAGCGCGACGAGCGCTCGGACCTGGGCGGCACGATGCGCCTGGGCCTGCAGGAAGCGCGCCTGAAACCGGGCACGCTGGCGCGCGACCTGTACGGCCAGGACGTGGTGGCCGAACGCCATCGCCACCGCTACGAGTTCAACAACCGTTACCGCACCCAGTTGGAAGATGCCGGCCTGGTGATTTCGGCCAAGTCGATGGACGATCTGCTGGTGGAGATGATCGAACTGCCGCGCGCCGTGCACCCGTGGTTCCTGGCCTGCCAGGCGCACCCGGAATTCCTGTCCACCCCGCGCGACGGCCACCCGCTGTTCGTCGGCTTCATCCGCGCCGCGCGCGAACAGAAGGCCGGCGGCAAGCTGTTGAAGGAAGCGCGGGCGTGAGTGAAGCAGGAACGAGTACGGAGAAACGAGTGTGATCGAACGAGCGCGATCCCCGCTTTTACTCGTTTCTCGTTCCTCTTCACTCGTTCCTCGTTTTTCGTTTTTCGTTTCTCGTTACTCTCCACTCGTTCCTCGTCCCTTTCTTTGCGAGTAGCAAAATGAACCTCTGCGGATTCAACGTCGGCCTGGACCAACCCCTGTTCCTGATTGCCGGCCCGTGCGTGATCGAGTCGATGCAATTGCAGTTGGATGTCGCCGGCCGGCTGAAGGAAATCACCGGCAGGCTGGGGATGAACTTCATCTTCAAATCCAGCTTCGACAAGGCCAACCGCACCTCCGGCACCAGCTTCCGCGGCCCCGGCATGGAAGAGGGCCTGAAGGTGCTGGCCGAAGTGAAAAAGCAGATCGGCGTGCCGGTGCTGACCGACGTGCACGAATACACGCCGATGGACGAGGTTGCCGCGGTCGTGGACGTGCTGCAGACGCCGGCCTTCCTGGTCCGGCAGACCGACTTCATCAGGAAGGTCTGTTCGGCCGGCAAACCGGTCAATATCAAGAAAGGCCAGTTCCTGTCGCCGTGGGACATGAAGCCGGTCGTCGAGAAGGCCAAGTCCACCGGCAACGACGCCATCATGGTCTGCGAACGCGGCGCCAGCTTCGGCTACAACAACCTGGTCAGCGACATGCGTTCGCTGTCGGTCATGCGCGACACCGGCTGTCCAGTGGTGTTCGACGCCACCCACTCGGTGCAATTGCCGGGCGGGCAGGGCAGCAGTTCCGGCGGCCAGCGCGAGTTCGTGCCGGTGCTGGCGCGCGCGGCGGTGGCCGTGGGCGTGGCCGGCCTGTTCGCCGAGACCCATCCGGACCCGGCCAAGGCGCTGTCCGACGGTCCCAACGCCTGGCCGCTGGACAAGATGGAAGCGCTGCTGGAAACCCTGCTGGCGCTGGATTCGATCACCAAGAAGAACGGGTTTCTGGAGCAGCAGGTCTGAACGATGGCCGGCGGTCTGCGCACAGCACAGTCGGCTGCGCTCAGGATGGCATTCGCCGTTGCGCTTGCGGCTTTCGGCGTCGATGCCGACGCCTGCTCGATAGGGTCGGGCATCCGGGAACAGGATCTGACGCGGTCCTATCGTTCCAGCGACGAAGTGTTCGTCGCCCGCTTGACCTCGTATCGGGTGGTTGCGCCGGCCCCAGGCGGACGGTACATGTTGCGCCAGTCGGACTACGAGCTGATTGAAGCCATCAAAGGCCGGCCCGCGTCGCGTGGCGTCCTCACCGAAACCGACCCTGCTGCGCCATTGCCTGGCAACCCGCCGGGGCCAGCTTGCGGGCCGTGGCTACTTGGTCCCACTGCAGTAGGCGCTATCGCACTGATCATGACTCGCCGCAATTCGCTGGGTGGGATGGATTACGTCGGAATCGACCCATTTTCGCGCACGCTGGACCCGGCAGCGACGCCCGCCGACGACGATTTGGAGCTGATCCTCCGTATCCATCTGCGGAGCGAAGCCAGTGGCCTTTGAACTGCCGTTCCTCTTCGCCAGTAGCAAGGGCGGGTCGATCTATCTGGGCGGTGTCGCAAGGGGATCCCCCGGTTGCTTCTCGGTCTTCTGTCGCCCTCTGTTCGCGGCTTGTGGCAGATTTACTCTGATCTCTCGGAAAACCGCGCTAATCTTTACATCCCTGAGTACTTTGTCGGACGAGTGGTATTGCACTGGATCGATTCGCCCGATCCAGACGCCGCCGATGCCGATGAGCCGTTGACCGTCTCCATTTCATAGGCCAAGACCTCCCACCATGACCAATATCGCCAAGATCCACGCCCGCGAAATCCTCGACAGCCGCGGCAATCCCACCCTCGAAGCCGAGGTCACGCTGGAGGACGGTTCGTTCGGCCGCGCCATGGTGCCGTCAGGCGCTTCGACCGGCACCAAGGAAGCGGTGGAACTGCGCGATGGCGACAAGACCCGCTACCTGGGCAAGGGCGTGCGCAACGCGGTGGCCAACGTCAACGGCCCTATCGCCAATGCGCTGAAGGGTTTCGATGCCAATGACCAGGAAGGGCTGGACCGCCGGTTGATCGACCTGGACGGTACCGAGAACAAGGGCCGCCTGGGCGCCAATGCGCTGCTGGGCGTGTCGCTGGCCAATGCGCATGCGGTGGCCGCCTCGCGCAAGCTGCCGCTGTGGCAGCACCTGGCCACCGGCAAGGTCACCCTGCCGGTGCCGATGATGAACATCATCAACGGTGGCGCGCACGCGGACAACAACGTCGACTTCCAGGAGTTCATGGTGCTGCCGGTCGGCTTCGACTCGTTCGCCGAATCACTGCGCGCCGGCACCGAGATCTTCCATTCGCTGAAGTCGGTGCTGAAGGGCCATGGCCTGAGCACGGCGGTGGGCGACGAAGGCGGTTTCGCCCCGGACTTCCGCAGCAACGTGGAAGCCCTGGACACGATTCTGGAAGCCATCGGCAAGGCCGGCTACACCGCCGGCGAGGACGTGCTGCTGGGCCTGGACGTGGCCTCCAGCGAGTTCTACGACAACGGCAAATACCACCTGGTCGGCGAAGGCAAGCGCCTGACCAGCGAGCAGTTCGTCGATTTCCTGGCCGACTGGTCGGCGCAGTACCCGATCATCACCATCGAAGACGGCCTGGCCGAGGACGACTGGGCCGGCTGGAAGCTGCTGACCGAGCGCATCGGCAAGAAGGTGCAGCTGGTTGGCGACGACCTGTTCGTCACCAATCCGAAGATCTTCAAGGAAGGCATCGAGTCCGGCACCGCCAACGCCATCCTGATCAAGGTCAACCAGATCGGCACGCTCAGCGAAACGCTGGAAGCCATCGCCATGGCCCACCACGCCAACTATGCGGCCATCGTCTCGCATCGTTCCGGCGAAACCGAGGACACCACCATCGCCGACATCGCGGTGGCCACCACCGCCACCCAGATCAAGACCGGTTCGCTGTGCCGCAGCGACCGCGTGGCCAAGTACAACCAGCTGCTGCGCATCGAGGAAGCGCTGGGCGCCGCTGCGCAGTACGCCGGCCGCAACGCCTTCGTTTCGCTGAAGAAGTAAGCGATGCGCGGCACGCGCTGGCTGCTGCTGGTGCTGGTACTGCTGCTGGGATGGCTGCAGTACCGGTTCTGGTTCGGGCCGGGCAGTTCGGGCGAGGTGGTCGCGCTGGAAAACCAGGTCGCCCACCAGAAGCGCGAGAACGCCGGCCTGCAACAACGCAACGACGCGCTGGCCGCGGAAGTCGAAGATCTGAAATCCGGCGAGGCGGCGGTGGAAGAGCGCGCGCGCAGCGAACTGGGCATGATCAAGCCGGGCGAGAAGTTCTACCGCGTGGTCGAGACCGCACCGGTGCCGGCGGTGCCGCAGGCGCCGTCTGACGATGGCCAAGAGGAGCCGCGCTGATGCCTGCCGTCTGGGTGGTGATGCCGGCGGCAGGGCGGGGCACGCGTTTCGGCGGCGAACTGCCGAAACAGTACCTGCAGGTTGGCGGCCAGCCGTTGTTCGCGCATACGCTGGCTGCGCTGTTCGCGCACCCGGCGGTCGCCGGCGCCGTGGTGGCGGTTTCGCAAAACGATGCGGACTGGCCGGGCTGGCGCGAATTCGCCGGCAAGCCGGTGCTGAGCTGCGTCGGCGGCGCAACCCGTGCCGAGTCGGTGCTGGCCGGTTTGAACGCGTTGCCCGAGACGGTGCGTGCCGACGATTTCGTGCTGGTCCACGACGCCGCCCGGCCGAATCTGGCGCTGGCGGATCTGGAGCAGTTGCTGGAACGCGGCGGCAACGATCCGGTCGGCGCCATCCTGGCCGCGCCGGTGCGCGATACCTTGAAACGGGCCGGCGACGATGGCGGCATCGACGCCACCGAACCGCGCCAGCGGCTGTGGCGCGCGTTCACGCCGCAACTTTTCCGCCGGCTGCAGTTGTCGCGCGCGCTGGAATCGGCGGCGGCGGCCGGGGTCGAGGTCACCGACGAGGCGATGGCGATGGAGAGGCTGGGTCATCGGCCGCTGCTGATCGAAGGGTCGGAGAACAACTTCAAGATCACCACGCCGGCGGATCTGGCGCGGTTCGAATTCGTATTGAGGCAAAGACGGGAACAGGGAACGGGGAACGGGGGATGAAACGCTCCCGCCATTCCGGCTTCTCCTCGCCTGCAAAGAACACCCGGCCCTGGCACGTCAGCAGACTGCCAGCCTCCGCTCCCGCTTCCCACCTGCTTTCCTGACCCTATGACCGCCACCTCCGCCCCCCTTTCCATCCGCATCGGACAGGGCTTCGACGTCCACGCCTTCGGCGAGGGCGATCACCTCATGCTGGGCGGCGTGCGCGTGCCGCACGAGCGCGGCGTACTGGCGCATAGCGACGGCGATGTGGTGATCCATGCGCTTTGCGATGCCATGCTGGGCGCGCTGGCGCTGGGCGATATCGGCAAGCATTTCCCGCCGTCGGATCCGCAGTGGAAGGGCGCCGACAGCCGCAGCTTCCTGCGCCATTGCCGGCGGCTGCTGCAGGACAACGGCGGCTGGCGGGTCGGCAATGCCGATGTCACCGTGATCTGCGAACGCCCGAAGGTCGGTCCGCACGCCGAAGCGATGCGAGCGTTGCTGGCCGGCGATCTGGGCATCGCCATCGGCGACATCAGCATCAAGGCCACCACCAGCGAAAAGCTGGGCTTCACCGGCCGCGGCGAAGGCATCGCAGCGCAGGCGGTGGCGCTGCTGGTGCGGGCATGAGCGATGCGCTGCCGCGCGCCTTCGGCGCGCCGGTGTTGCGGGCGGACATGCGCACCGCGCCGGAGGATTTCCTTGTCGAGGAAATCGCCGGTTTCGAGCCGTCCGGCGAGGGCGAGCATCTGTTGCTGACGGTCGAGAAGCGCGGCATGACCACGGCGTTCGCGGCAAAGCGGATCGCCACCTGGGCCGGCCTGCCGGAGCATGCCATCGGCTACGCCGGCCTGAAGGACCGCCATGCGGTCACCCGCCAGCGATTCAGCGTGCACCTGCCGAAGCGGGAGGCGCCGGACGCCGCTGGCCTGCATTCGGATGACCTGAAGGTGTTGGACGCCACCTGGCACAGCCGCAAGCTGCCGCGCGGCGCGCTGGCCGGCAACCGTTTCGTGCTGCAGTTGCGCAACGTGCAGGGCGAAACTGGCGCTATCGACGCGCGGCTGCGGCAGATCGCCGCGCAGGGGCTGCCCAACTGGTTCGGCGAGCAGCGCTTCGGCCGCGATGGCGGCAATGTCGCCGCGGCGCTGGCGATGTTCGGCGGACGCCGGGTCGGCCGCGAGCAGCGTTCGCTGTTGCTGTCGGCGGCGCGTTCGGAGCTGTTCAACCGGGTGCTGGCGGCGCGTATTGCCGATGGCAACTGGAACCGCGGCCTGGAAGGCGAGGTGTGGATGCTGTCCGGCAGTCGCAGCGTATTCGGGCCGGAACCATGGAACGAAGAACTGGCCGCGCGGTTGGCCGCGTTCGACATCCATCCTTCCGGCCCGTTGTGGGGCGAGGGCGAGCTGCGCAGCACGGCCGCCGCGGCCGCGATCGAACTGGCCGCGCTGGCCGGCGACGATGCGTTGGCCCTGCGCCGCGGTCTGGAACAGGCGCGGCTGAAACAGGAACGCCGCGCGCTGCGCCTGGCGCCGCAGGGCTTGCGCTGGGAGTGGCCGGAGCCGGCCAGGCTGACGCTTTCGTTCGCGCTCCCGCCCGGCAGCTATGCCACCGCATTGCTGCATGAGCTGGGCGAAACCAGCGATGTTTCGGCGGCGGCATACCGTTCGTCGGAAAACCGATAAAGGCACTGGAAGCGCTTTTGCGGCGGCGTATAAGCGAAGCGTGAGCTGCGCGACCGGTGGCTGCGCTGCCGGCGCCAGGCTCATGGCACTCCACGCCAGGCTATGGAGGGATAGCCATGAACATCATGCTACGCATTGCAGCCGTTTCTTTGTCGGCCCTGCTGCTGTCTGCGTGCGCGGGCACGCAGGAAATGACCCGGTCCGATGCGCCGGCGGCCGAGCCGCAAGCACGGCCGGAACTGACCCGCGACGAGCTCTACATCGCCTACGTCGAACGCGTCGCCCGGCGCCGCGGCATTCACGTCATGTGGGTCAATCCGCCGCAGAAGCGACTGGCCGGTACGGAGTAAGGCTTCAGGCTTGCGGTTGCCTGCCGGGTGCCGGCCAGGGCCCGGCTTCAGCCGCGGCGCGCCAGCAGCACCAGCACCGCACCGGTGCCGCCCTGCGCGGGCGGTGCCGAGTGGAACGCCAGCACGTCGGCGCGCTGGCGCAGCAAACGATCCACCAGGTTCTTCAGCACCGGCAGTTCGCGTCCGTCGCGCTGGCCCTTGCCGTGGATGATGCGCACGCAGCCGTGATCGTGCGCATGCGCCTCCAGCAGGAACTGCCGCAGCAATGTCTCGGCCTGCGCCGCGGTGGCGCCATGCAGATCCAGTTCGTCCTGGACGGAGAACTGTCCCTTCTTCAGCCGTTGCAACAACCGTGCAGGCAGCCCTTCACGGCGATGGCTGAGCACATCGCCGGCTTCCAGCCGCGCCATTTCGTCCAGCCCGCGCTGGAACTCGCTGCGCGCGTCGGCTTCGTCGCGTTCGGCCATGCGAGCGGCCGGCCGCGGCCGCGGCTTCTGCGGCGGCGATGCAGCGGGCGGCAATGGCTTGACCGGACCGATGGCGGCGCGGAACAGCGCGGCGTCGTCGTCGTCGCTGGGATCTGACATGACCACAGCGTAAGCCCTATCCCGGAGCCGTCAACCGGCCGCAATCGGCGGTTGGCGTGATCCAGGCGCGGGAACCGGCCACACGCTTCCGGTATCATGGTTCTGTATCTGAGGAACCCCATGCGCGTACTTGTGAGTAACGACGACGGCGTCGACGCCCCCGGCATCCGCATCCTGGCCGAGGGCCTGCGCGCCGCCGGCCACGAAGTGTTCGTGGTGGCGCCGGACCGCGACCGTTCCGGCGCCAGCAATTCGCTGACCCTGGATCTTCCCATCCGGCTCAAGCGGATCGACCACTACACCTGCAGCATCGCCGGCACGCCCACCGACTGCGTGCACCTGGCGCTGACCGGCATGCTGGAATTCGAGCCGGACATCGTGGTCTCGGGGATCAACAACTCGGCCAACCTGGGCGATGACGTGATCTATTCGGGCACCGTGTCGGCGGCGATGGAAGGGCGCTTCCTGGGCCTGCCGGCGGTGGCGATGTCGCTGGTCACCAGCAATCACGACGCGCGCCATTACGAAACCGCCGCGCGCGCGGCAGTGGAAATCGTCGCCCGGCTCAAGGCCGACCCGCTACCGGCCGACACCATCCTCAACGTCAATGTGCCGGATCTTTCCTGGGACGACGTGGCCGGTTTCGAGGTCACCCGGCTCGGCAACCGCCACCGTTCCGAGCCATGCGTGCCGCAGCCGGATCCGCGCGGGCGCACCGTCTACTGGATCGGCCCGGCCGGCCCCGAGCAGGACGCCGGGCCGGGTACGGATTTCCATGCGGTGCGCACCGGCAATATCTCGATCACCCCGATCCACGTCGACCTGACCCGCTACCAGGCGCTGGAAAAGGTCGCCAGCTGGGTTGGCGGGCTGACCGCGGCGCTGGAGACCCCGGCGTGACGCCGCGGCTGCGGCTGCAACCGGAAGCGGTAGGCCTGGGCATGACTTCGCAACGCGTCCGCGACCGCCTGGTCGAGCGCCTGCGCGAGGCCGGCATTACCGATGAGTCGGTGCTCAACGCCATCCGCACGGTGCCGCGGCATCTGTTTGTCGACGAAGCGCTGGCTACCCGCGCCTACGAGGACACCGCGCTGCCGATCGGCCATAGCCAGACCATCTCGCAACCGTGGGTGGTGGCGCGGATGACCGAGGCGCTGTTGCAGGGCGGGCCGAAGAAAGTGCTGGAAATCGGCACCGGCTCGGGCTACCAGGCCGCGGTGCTGGCGGCGCTGGGACTGGAGGTCTATACGGTCGAGCGCATCGGCGATCTGTTGCGGCAGGCGCGCAAGCGGCTGCGCCAGCTGGGCATGAACGTGCGCAGCAAGCACGACGATGGCCGCATCGGCTGGCCTGAGCACGCTCCCTACGACGGCATTCTGGTCACCGCCGCAGCGCCGGCGCTGGTCGAGGCGCTGGTCCAGCAACTGGCGGTGGGCGGCAGCCTGATCGCGCCGGTCGGCGGCGCCTCGTCGCAGTCGCTGGTCAAGCTGACCCGGCGCGCCGATGGCGGCGTCGATGAAACCGTGCTGGCGCCGGTGGTCTTCGTGCCGCTGCTTTCCGGCACACTGGACTGAACGGCCGCATGAAACTTTTCGGACCGCTTTACGACCGTTGCATCGTCTGGGCGCGGCACCGGCATGCGCCGGCCTACCTGTTCGGCACCAGCGTGGCCGAGTCGATATTTTTCCCGGTGCCGGTGGACGTGATGCTGGCGCCGATGGCGTTGGCGCAGCCGCGGCGCTGGTGGCGGCTGGCGCTGCTGTGCACGATGGGCTCGGTGCTGGGCGGACTGGTCGGTTACCTGCTCGGGCACTACGCGCTGGAAGCGGTGATGCCGTGGCTGCAGAAGGCCGGCTACGAGGACACCTTCCAGCAGATCCATGGACTGTTCGCGCGCTATGGCTTCTGGATTGTGGTCGTCGCCGGCTTCACACCGATACCGTACAAGGTCTTTACCATCGCTTCGGGCGCTGCCGGCATGGGATTGCTGCCGTTCGTGCTGGGGTCGCTGGTCGGGCGCGCGGGCCGTTTTTTCATGGTGGCGGGGCTGGTCGCATTCATGGGGCCGAAGTTCGAGCCGGTGCTGCGCCGCTATATCGAAACCATCGGCTGGGTGGTCGGTGTTGCGGTGTTGCTGGCGCTGGCGTGGCTGCAGTGGCGGCACTGAGAGCAGCCTGTTCGCACGCTTGCTCCGCTCCGCCACGGGCGGCCCTGCCGGGGCATTGCGTGAACAGCTTCCGGGGACGGATTCACCTGCGCCTCATGCACCGCCGCCGCCGGGCTGATACCGTTCATGCTGAACGGGGATCCTGCGGCCTGCGCGACAGGCCGGACAACGAACAGAAGGAAACGACGGCGGCATGATCAGCAAAGGCACACGGACAGCGACCGGGTCGGTACGTGCGGTGATGGCTCTGATGGCGATGGTAATGCTGGCCGCCTGCACCAGCACCGTGGTGCGCGAATCGTCTCCCGGAACGCCGGCGCGCATCGTTTCCCAGCCCAAATACGGCGCTACGGTACGCGTGCAGCGGGGCGATACCTTGTATGGCATCGCGTTCCGCAACGGCATCGATTTCCGCGACCTGGCCAAGTGGAACAACATCGGTTCCCCCTACACCATCTATCCGGGCCAGAGCCTGAAGCTGTATCCGTCCAGCGGCACGACCGCGTCGACTCCCTCTACCGGCGTGCCGCCGCCGACCACGCCGCCGGCAACCAGACCGCCTGCGCAGACGCCTGCACCCGCGCCGGCGCCGGTCAGCAGCGGCATCCGCTGGCGCTGGCCGGCCGACGGCCATCTGGTGGGCCGCTTCGTTTCCGGCGACGCCACCAAACAGGGCATCGACATTGCCGGCAGCGGCGGCCAGCCGGTGCGCGCGGCTGCCGACGGCGTGGTGGTGTATTCGGGCGCCGGCCTGGTCGGCTACGGCGAGCTGATCATCGTCAAGCACAGCGAAACCTGGTTGTCGGCCTACGGCCACAACCGCAAGCGGCTGGTCAACGAAGGCCAGAACGTCAAGGCCGGGCAACAGATCGCCGAGATGGGCAACACCGGCGCGGCGCGCGAGATGCTGCACTTCGAGATCCGTTATAACGGCAAGCCGGTCGACCCGCTGCAATACCTGCCGCAGCGCTGATTCTGGCGTATCGACACGAAAGGAGAGGGCGCGATGCTCCGCTGCAAATCCTGGCTGATGGCGGTGCTGGCTGCGCTGACGCTCGCCGCGTGCCAGCCGCCGCGGCCGGATCCGGCCGAGGCCGAAGCCTCGGTGCCGGCGCTGCCGCCGCTGACGGCGGTGACGCTGAACCTGTGGCACGACAAGCAGGACTGGCCACGGCGCCAGGACAGCATTGTCGCCACGCTGGAGGCGCTGCGGCCGGATGTGGTGCTGTTGCAGGAGGTGCTGCAGGACAAGGATCTGCCCAACCAGGCGCAAAGCCTGGCGCAGGCGCTGGGCTACCGGTACCGCTTCTATTCGTCCGACCCGCCCGCGCAGGCGCGCCGTTACGGCAACGCCATCCTGACCCGTCACCGCATCCTGGCGGTGGCGCAGCAGCCGTTGCCGCCGCTGGACGATTACCGCGTTGCCGGCTTCGCCAGCATCGAAATCGACGGCCGGCCGCTGAACGTCTATGTGACCCATCTGCACTACAAGCCCGAGGGCGGCGATATCCGCCGGCAACAGATACGCGGCCTGATGGATTTTGTCGAATCCACCCGCGGCTATGCGCCATCGCTGCTGGGCGGGGATTTCAATACGGCCGACAGCGCGCCGGAACTGCAAGCGCTGGCGCCGATGTTCGCCAGCGCCTATCCGACCGCGCACCCGGATCAGCCGCTGGATACCCCCGAGCACACCACGCTGAATCCGCATCTGGACCATCGGCCGCAGCGGATCGATCACCTGTTCTTCCAGCAGGGCGCGTTCAAGGTGCTCGAGGCGCGCATCGTCTTCGATCAGCCGGAAGCCGACGGCAGCTGGGCGTCGGATCACTTCGGCCTGCTGGCGCGGCTGCAGCCGCTGCGGGGACTTCCGGCCGAATAGCCTGTCTGTACCGATGTGGGAGCGACGTCCTACAGGAAAGCTAACCCAATCAGCCGCCGTTGGCGTCGAAGAGGAACCCCGCGACCACCTTCCGCGCTTCTCCGGCCAGCACATTGAAGGTGCGCGCGGCGGCGGCATTGGTCATCGCTTCCAGGCCCACGCCGCGGCTCAGGCAGGCGGCCACGACGGCCGCGGCTGGGAACCTCTGGCGCTCGCCGGTACCCAGCAGGATCACCTCCGGTTGCATCGCCAGCAGCGGTTCCAAGTGCTCCGGGGCCAGTAACGCGACGTCCGTCGGCGCCCAGTTTTCGACCAGCCGCTCCGGGGCCAGGATGAAACTGGCGGTCAACACGCGCTCATTGACCAGCGCGCTGCGGCCATCGGCCGAGCGCAGCGCAAAGACATAGTCGGGACGTTCGTGGTTCAGTTGCATGAGGCTGCAGGGGAGCGGGAATCGGACGCGCGCAGTCTAGGCTTTCCCATTCTCCACTCCCGATACTCCATTCACGCCCTTGGCAGCACGATCTGGCGCTTGTCCTTGCTGGGGCGGTACAGGATGGCGGTATGGCCGATGCGCTGCACCAGCACCGCCCCGGTCTGCCCGGTCAGCTCGGCGATCATCGCATCGCGGGCGTCGCGGTCCTCGCCAGCGACCTTGATCTTGACCAGTTCGTGCTGTTCCAGCATGCCGTCCAGTTCCGCAATGAAGGCCGGGGTGACCCCTTTGCCGCCAATCTGCAGCAGTGCCTTCAGGTCATGCGCCTGCCCACGCAGGAAACGGGTCTGGGTGGAAGTCAGGGCAACGGACATGCGCTACGGTACGGGTTCGTAAGGGGGTTCAGGGTATCATGGCGGCCCAGTCCTGGCGGCGCCTGCCCCGCCGATTCCAGACATCCGCAGTCCATCCCTATGGCCACCCGCAGCAAAAGCAGCCAACGCTGGCTACGCGAGCACTTTGCCGATCCCTACGTAAAGAAGGCCCAGGCCGAGGGCCTGCGTTCGCGCGCGGCCTACAAGCTGGAGGAACTGCTGGCCCGCGACCGCCTGCTGAAGGCGGGCATGACCGTGGTCGACCTGGGCGCGGCCCCTGGCGGCTGGTCGCAGTACGTGCGCCAGGCGCTGGGCGACTCCGGCCGGGTGGTGGCGATGGACATCCTGGAGATGCCGCCGCTGGCCGGCGTCGAGTTCCTTCACGGGGACTTCAGGGAAGAGGCCGTGTTATCGCAGCTGGAAGCCTTGCTGGGCGGGCAGCCGGTGGACCTTGTGCTGTCGGATATGGCCCCCAATAAGAGTGGTGTGGGCGCGGTCGACCAGCCGCGGATGATGCATCTGGCCGAACTGGCGATGGAGTTCGCCGACAGCCACCTGAAGCCCGGCGGCGCGTTCCTGATCAAGCTGTTCCAGGGAACCGGGTCGGACGACTACATCAGGGAGCTGCGGCGGCGCTACGACAAGGTCGCCATCCGCAAGCCGGACGCCTCGCGCAAGCGGTCGCCGGAGGTCTACGCGCTGGGGCAGGGCAAGCGCGCCCAGATGAAGTGAAGTAAGGTTACGTAATTCCAACGAGCTGTTCGAGGAACACCGGAGTCAATGAGGATGAACGACTTGACCAAGAATCTGTTGCTGTGGGTAGTCGTCGCCGTCGTGCTGATGGTGGTGTTCCAGAGCTTTTCGCCGAAGTTGGGCGGCAATGCCGGCAGCGGCGAGCTGACCTATTCCGAATTCCTGCAGGAAGTCGACGGCAACCGCATCGCTTCGGTGCAGTTCACCAACGACAGCAACCTGGTCACCAATGCCATTGCCTACAAGCGCAAGGACGGGACCAGCGGCACCGTCTATGGCCCGCAGGACGACAAGCTGATCGACACGCTGTGGAACAAGCGCGTGGAAATCATCCGCGACAAGCCCGAGAGCGGCATTTCGCTGGGCATGATCCTGCTGAACTTCCTGCCGGTGCTGCTGATCATCGGGTTCTGGATCTTCATGATGCGGCAGATGCAGGGCGGCGGCGGCGCCAAGGGCGCGATGAGTTTCGGCAAATCCCGCGCCAAGCTGCAGGGCGAGGATCAGGTGAAGGTGACCTTTGCCGACGTGGCCGGTTGCGACGAGGCCAAGGAAGAGGTCAGCGAACTGGTCGAATTCCTGCGCGACCCGTCCAAGTTCCAGAAGCTGGGCGGCAAGATTCCGCGCGGCGTGCTGATGGTCGGCCAGCCGGGCACCGGCAAGACGCTGCTGGCGCGCGCCATCGCCGGCGAGGCCAAGGTGCCGTTCTTCTCGATTTCCGGTTCCGACTTCGTCGAAATGTTCGTCGGCGTCGGCGCCAGCCGCGTGCGCGACATGTTCGACCAGGCCAAGAAGCACGCGCCGTGCATCATCTTCATCGATGAAATCGATGCGGTCGGCCGCCACCGCGGCGCCGGCCTGGGCGGCGGCCACGACGAGCGCGAGCAGACCCTGAACCAGTTGCTGGTGGAGATGGACGGTTTCGAGGGCGGCGAAGGCGTCATCGTGATCGCCGCCACCAACCGTCCCGACGTGCTGGACCCGGCGCTGCTGCGCCCGGGCCGCTTCGACCGCCAGGTCGTGGTGGGCCTGCCCGACGTCAAGGGCCGCGAGCAGATCCTCAAGGTCCACATGCGCAAGCTGCCGTTGGCCGACGATGTCGAGCCGATGACCATCGCGCGCGGCACCCCGGGCTTTTCCGGCGCCGACCTGGCCAACCTGTGCAACGAGGCGGCGCTGTTTGCCGCGCGCGAGAACGGCAAGGAAGTGCGCATGGACCACTTCGACCGCGCGCGCGACAAGATCCTGATGGGCGCCGAGCGCCGCTCGATGGCCATGAGCGAGGACGAGAAGACGCTGACCGCCTACCACGAGGCCGGTCATGCCATCGTCGGCCGGCTGATGCCCGAGCACGACCCGGTCTACAAGGTCACCATCATTCCGCGCGGCCGCGCGCTGGGCGTGACCATGTACCTGCCCGAAGGCGACAAGTATTCGCTCAACCGCGTGGCCATCGAATCGCAGCTGTGCTCGTTGTACGGCGGCCGCGTCGCCGAAGAGCTGATTTTCGGCGCCGACAAGGTCACCACCGGCGCGTCGAATGACATCGAGCGCGCCACCAAGATGGCCCGCAACATGGTCACCAAGTGGGGCCTCAGCGACGAGATGGGTCCGATCGCCTATGGCGAGGAAGAGGACGAGGTGTTCCTGGGCCGCTCGGTGACCCAGCACAAGAACGTCTCCGACGAGACCGCGCGCAAGATCGACGAGGTCGTGCGCACGATCCTGGACAAGGCCTACCAGCGTACCCGCAAGATCCTGACCGAGAATCTGGACAAGCTGCACACCATGTCCAAGCTGTTGCTGGAGTACGAAACCATCGACGTGCCGCAGATCGACGCCATCATGGAAGGCCGCGAACCGCCGCCGCCGATGGGCTGGACCAAGTCCGGCAAGGACGACAAGGGCGACAGCCGTCCGCCGTTGCCGCCGCTCGGCGGACCTGCCGCGCAGACCTGACGCTTGTGCAGCGTCGGGACGGCAACCGTTCTCCGGAAGCGTGGCGACGCTACGCTTCCGGATGTTTCGCTTCCGCTTCCACGGTATTGACGCTTACCGCCTTGATGTACGCGCTGGATCGGTTTCCGCTGCCATTGGTCGCCGTGGCGGTGCTGCTGGCGGCGGCGTTGCTGGGATTCGGTTTCTACGCACGAAAGCGCGCCCACTCCTGATCGCTGTGTCTGCCGTACAGTCCCGTAGAGTCCTGCTGGGCGGCTCGTGCTCGGGGGCGATCGGCTCCACGGGGCTGGCGATGGCGCGTCGCGGCAAAGCCTGCCGCACCCTACACTAGCGGCCGGTCCCAGGCTTGCCATGTCCATGTTCGACACCACCCCCCAACTCGATTGCGCCGGCCGCATCCTCAAGCTCGATCGCCCGCTGGTGATGGGCATCGTCAATGTGACCCCGGATTCGTTTTCCGACGGCGGCGCGCACGATAAGCCGGACGCGGCTGTCGCGCACGGCTTGAAGCTGGTGGCCGAAGGCGCGGATCTGCTGGATGTCGGCGGCGAATCGACCCGTCCCGGCGCCGAGGAAGTGCCCCTGGAAGAGGAACTGCGCCGGGTCATTGCCGTAATCGAGCGGTTGGCGAAGGAAACCCCGTTGCCGATCAGTATCGATACCTCCAAGCCGGAAGTGATGCGCGCGGCGGTGGAAGCGGGTGCCGGCATGATCAACGATGTCTACGCGATGCGCCGCGAAGGCGCGCTGGAAGCCGCCGCATCGCTGGGCGTGCCGGTGGTGCTGATGCACATGCAGGGCCAGCCGCGTTCGATGCAGGCCGCGCCGGACTACGACGATGTGGTCGGCGACGTGCACCGGTTCCTGGCCGAACGCGTTTTTGCCGCCGAAATGGCCGGCATCGCGAAGAAGAACATCATCGTCGACCCGGGCTTCGGTTTCGGCAAGAACACTGCGCACAATCTTGCGCTGCTGGCGCAGCTGGAGCGCTTTTCCGAGTTGGGCGTACCGGTGTTGGCCGGCCTGTCGCGCAAGCGCAGCATCGGCGAGCTGACCGGCCGCGAACTGCCGCGCGAGCGTGTTGCCGGTTCGGTGGCCGCGCACCTGATCGCCGCCCAGCGTGGCGCCAGCGTCCTGCGCGTCCATGACGTGGCCGCCACCGTCGATGCGTTGAAAATCTGGAATGCCGTGACCGCCGTGCCGGTGCCGCGCGGCAAGCCGGCGGCGCCGTCGATCCGTTGGCCGGATGAGGATTGACACGCTCGCCCGTTCGCGGCGATGCAGCACGGAAACCTGTCGCCAACCGGGGCGCGAAGCAGCGGCACTGAGGTAAGCTCAGCGCCTTGTGCCCTCCGGATCTTCCGCATGACCGCCAGTATTCCGTTGCTCGTCACCTTCGCGGCCTACCTGCTGTTGATGATCGGCATCGGACTTTGGGCGTTCTTCCGCACCCGCACGTTCGACGACTACATCCTGGGCGGACGCTCGCTGGGCAGCTACGTCACCGCGCTGTCGGCCGGCGCGTCGGACATGAGCGGTTGGCTGCTGATGGGGTTGCCCGGCGCGCTGTATGCGACCGGCCTGGCGGAGGCCTGGATCGCGATAGGCCTGACCATCGGCGCCTGGCTGAACTGGCGCTTCGTCGCCGGTCCGCTGCGCGTGTATACCGAACGCAGCCGCAATGCGCTGACGCTGCCGGACTACTTCACCCACCGCTTCGCCGACGACTGGCGCATCCTGCGGCTGATTTCGGCGCTGGTGATCCTGGTGTTCTTCGCCGTCTATTGCGCGTCGGGCATCGTCGCCGGCGCACGCTTGTTCGAGAGCGTATTCGGCGTGCCGTACGCCTACGCGCTGTGGCTGGGCGCGGCGGCGACCATCCTGTACACGCTGGTCGGCGGCTTTCTGGCGGTCAGCTGGACCGATACCGTGCAGGCGACGTTGATGATTTTCGCGTTGCTGCTGGTGCCGGTGATGGTGGTGGTCAGCAACGGCGGCTTGGACAGCAGTTTCGAGCTGATCCGGCAGGTGGATCCTTCGCGCCTGCAATGGGTCGGCGCCGGCGGCGTGATCGGGGTGATTTCCGCTGCGGCCTGGGGACTGGGCTACTTCGGCCAGCCGCACATCCTGGCCCGCTTCATGGCCGCCGACAGCCTGAAGACGATTCCGCAGGCCCGCCGTATCGGCATGACCTGGATGATCCTGTGCCTGGGCGGGGCGATTTCGGTGGGTCTGTTCGGAATCGGCTATTACCAGGCCAACCCGCAGAGCGCCGGCATGGTCAACGCCAATTCCGAACGGGTGTTCATTGCCCTGGCCGAACAGTTGTTCAATCCCTGGGTGGCCGGTGTGCTGCTGTCGGCGATCCTGGCGGCGGTGATGAGCACGTTGTCGTGCCAGTTGCTGGTCTGCTCGAGCGCGCTGACCGAGGATTTCTACAAAGGCTTCATCCGCAAACAGGCCGGACAGACCGAGCTGGTCTGGGTGGGGCGGGCGATGGTGCTGGCGGTGGCGCTGGTGGCTATCGTGATCGCCTGGGATCCGGAAAGCCGGGTGCTGGGACTGGTCAGCTATGCCTGGGCCGGCTTTGGCGCGGCGTTCGGTCCGGTCGTGCTGCTGTCGCTGTTCTGGCGGCGGATGACCCGCAATGGCGCATTGGCCGGGGTGGTGGCCGGGGCGCTGGTGGTCGTGCTGTGGAAGGTCTCAGGCAACGTGCTGGCGGCCTGGCAGGCCGCCGGCGATGCGCTGGTGGTCTGGAAGCTGGCGGGGCGCACGGCAATCGACTGGGGCATGACCGGCAACCAGCTGTATGCCAGCGTGCCGGAAGGCATCAGGCAGGCGCTGGCGTTGTACGAGATCGTACCGGGCTTTGTCGCCGCGGCATTGGCGGTGGTGGCGGTCAGCCTGTTGGGCCGTGCGCCGCCGGCGCAGGTGCAGGCCACGCACGATGAGGTGAGGGCGGAGTTGCGGGCGAACGGGTATTGATTGGGCTGTTTCCTTGCGCCGAAACAGTCGGGTGCGGTGCCAGCAGCGGAGCGACGTGAGTCGCGAACGCAAGCCTCAAGAGCGATTGATGCAATCCATTCGCCATCCAGACGCGCTGCGGCGCGTTCTTCATCGCGTACACGGGCTGGATACCGTGGCACGGTCGCGACTCGCCTCGCTCCCACATTTGGAATGCTTATCACCAGCGGCTGCCTGCCCAAGCGCCAGCTGACCCGCGGCGCCTTCAAAAAAACGCAGGCAACCGCCACACTGGCCCCATGCCCGCCGACCAACGCCCGCTCGCCATTGCCCTGATGGGGCCCACCGCCTCGGGCAAGACCGCGCTGGCGATGGCATGGGCGCAGCGGCTGGGCGGGGAAATCGTCAGCGTCGATTCGGCGCTGGTGTACCGCGGACTGGATATCGGCGCCGCCAAGCCCGACGTTGCGATGCGGGCGGCGGTGCCGCATCACCTGATCGATGTGCGCGATCCGTGGCAGACCTATTCGGCGGCCGAATTTGCCGCCGATGCGCGCGCCGCGCTGACCGATATCGCCGCGCGCGGCCGGCTGCCGATTCTGGCCGGCGGCACCGGCCTGTATTTCCAGGCGCTGCTGCAGGGGCTGGCGCCGATGCCGGAAGCCGACCCCGCCACCCGCGCCGCCATCAGCGCCGAGGCGAAGGCCCGCGGCTGGCCGGCGCTGCATGCGGAACTGGCGCAGGTGGACCCGGTTGCCGCGGCCCGTATCCATGCCACCGATCCGCAGCGCATCCAGCGCGCGCTGGAAGTATTCCGGCTCAGCGGCAAGCCGATCAGCCAGTGGCAGCGCGAACCGCAGCGCGAGCGCCTGCCATTCCGGGTGCTGAAGCTGGTGCTGGCTACGCGCGACCGCGCCGTGCTGCACGCACGCATCGAGCGGCGTTTCGACGCCATGCTGGCCGATGGCTTCCTGGACGAAGTGCAGCGCCTGCGCATGCTGTCCGGGCTGCAGGCAGTCGCCGCGCCGCTGGATCTGCCGGCTATCCGCGCGGTCGGCTACCGCCAGGCCTGGCAGCATCTGGACGGCGCCTATGGCCGGGACGAGTTCCGCAGCCGCGCCATTTTCGCCACCCGCCAGCTGGCCAAGCGCCAGCTGACCTGGCTGCGGGGGCAACTGGACGCGCGCTGGTTCGACCCGGACGGCGATGCCGATTTGCTGGAAACGGCGCTTGCGCTGTTTCTGCGAGGCCGGTAGCTGGTCAAGCGGCCGATGTTGTGTAACATCGGGGGACCTGGACGCGGCAGGGGAGTCATTCGCCGCCCCCAGGCCCATAACAATTACAAACCCTTATAAGAATTACAGGCGGAAACAACCATGTCCAAGGGGCAATCCTTGCAGGATCCTTTCCTGAACGCGTTGCGTCGCGAGCGCGTGCCGGTCTCGGTCTATCTGGTCAACGGCATCAAGCTGCAGGGGACCATCGAATCCTTCGACCAGTTCGTCGTGCTGCTGCGCAATACGGTCAGCCAGATGGTCTACAAGCACGCCATTTCCACCGTGGTGCCGGCGCGCAACGTCAAGGTCGGGCCGGGTGGCGGTTATGTGCAGGGCGATGAGGGTGCAGCGGGCGACGACGACGCAACGTGAGATACTGCGCGCGGAGTCTTCGCGGAGCGTAAATCCCGGTGTTTGAAAGATCCCGCAAGGGCGAACATGCATTGCTGATCCAGCCCCATGCCGGCGGTCCGCCGGATGAAGGGGCTTCGGAGGAGTTTACCGATCTGGCCCGGTCCGCCGGCGCCACGATCGCGGCGCTGCTGACCGCGCGCATCGACAGGCCCAGCCCGTCCACGCTGATCGGCAGCGGCAAGCTGGAGGAAGTGAAGGCTGCCGCCGATGCCACCGGCGCGGACCTGGTACTGGTCAACTTTCCGCTGTCGCCGGGCCAGGAGCGCAACCTGGAGAAATTCCTGGAGCGGCGGGTGCTCGACCGCACCGGCCTGATTCTGGACATCTTCGCCCAGCGCGCGCGCAGCCATGAGGGCAAGCTGCAGGTCGAACTGGCGCAACTGCGCCATATGGCCACCCGCCTGGTGCGCGGCTGGACCCACTTGGAGCGCCAGCGCGGCGGTTCCATCGGCTTGCGCGGTCCCGGCGAAACCCAGCTGGAAACCGACCGCCGGCTGCTGCAGAAGCGCGTCGAGCAATTGCAGAAGCGGCTGGAAAAGGTCGAGGTGCAGCGCACCCAGATGCGCCGCGCACGCGTCCGCAGCGAGCTGCCGCGGGTGGCGCTGGTGGGCTATACCAATGCCGGCAAGTCGACGCTGTTCAATGCGCTGACCGGCGCCGAGGCCTACGCGGCCGACAAGTTGTTCGCCACGTTGGATCCCACCGTGCGCCGGGTCGATCTGTCCGGCGGCAGCGTGGTGCTGGCCGATACCGTCGGTTTCGTGCGCGATCTGCCGCACGAACTGGTGGCGGCATTCCGTTCGACCTTGTCGGAAGCGCGCGAAGCCGACCTGCTGCTGCATGTGATCGATGCGGCCGATCCGATCCGCGAGGAGCGGATTGCCCAGGTCGACGAGGTCCTGCAGGAAATCGGCGCCGGCGAGATTCCGCAGCTGCTGGTGTTCAACAAGATCGACCGCATCGAAGGCGCGCAGCCGCGCCACGACCAACCCAACGAGGGCCGCGAGCGCATCTGGCTGTCGGCGCGCGACGGTACCGGGCTGGATCTGCTGCAGCGCGCGCTGGCGCAGCGGCTGGGCATGCGACGGGTGTCCGGCCGCGTGGATCTGCCTGCGGCGTCTGCGCGTCTGCGCGCGCGCCTGCATGCGCTGGGTGCGGTGCAGGCCGAAGTCCATGACGAAAGCGGCTGGCATCTGGACCTGGATCTGGCCCTGGCCGACGCGCAGCGCCTGGCCGCACAGGCCGGCGGCCATCCGCTGGAGGTCCTGCTGCCGGCGCCGGAAGACGAGTTTTAGGGCGTTGGGTCCATCGGCCGAACCGCTTCCCGGCGCCGGCCATGCCGCAGGTTCCGCCCCTGTGCGTGACCACCGGGCCTTGTTCGGCGAGCAGAGCGGCCCTATCTAGTAGAATCGGAGCTGCGGTCCTCGGTCCGCGCGAATCTTTCACTCGGAGTGGGCATGGCCTGGAACACCCCTGGCAGCGGCGGATCTGGAAACAACGGCAACCGCAATCCCTGGAAACCCCGCAATGGCGGGAGCAGTGGCGGCAACGGCGGTGGCATCGGCGACATCCTGGATCGCCTGCGCGGGCTGTTCGACGGCGGTGGCGGCAACCCATTGCGCTGGGTCGCCATCGTGCTGGGCGTGCTGATCCTGTTCAGCAGCTTCCAGCTGATCGGCGAACAGCAGCGCGGCGTGGTGCTGCGCTTTGGCCAGTATGCGCGCACCATGCAACCGGGGCCGAACTTCAAGTGGCCGTGGCCCATCGAGAGCATGACCAAGGTCAACGCCACCAAGATCGAAACCTTCAGCAATACCGTTCCGGTGCTGACCCGCGACGAGAACATCGTCACCGTCTCGTTGAACGTGCAGTACCGCATCAACGACCCGCGCCTGTACCTGTACGGCTCGCGCAACGCCGATGAGGTGTTGAAGCAGGCTTCGCAGAGCGCTGTGCGCGAACAGGTCGGCCGTTCCGATCTGGACACCGTGCTGGGCGTGCGCGGTCCGCTGGCCGCTTCGGCCAAGGAACGCCTGCAGGCTTCGCTGGATGCCTACCGCACCGGCCTGATCGTGACCGAACTGAACCTGCCCGACGCGCGTCCGCCGCAGGAAGTGCAGCCGGCCTTCGACGAAGTCAACTCGGCCCAGCAGGTGCGCGAGAGCCTGGTCAACGAAGCGCAGGCCTATGCCGCCAAGGTGGTGCCGGAAGCGCGCGGTGAAGCGGCCCGCCGCCGCACCACCGCCGAGGGCTACAAGGCCGCCGCGATCGCCCGTTCGACCGGCGATGCGCAGCGTTTCAGCCTGCTGCAGGAGCAGTACAAGAACGCCCCCGAAGTCACCCGCAAGCGCCTGTGGCTGGAAACCGTGCAACAGGTGATGGCGCAGAATCGCAAGGTGATCGGCGGCGACGGCCGCCAGCTGATCTACGTGCCGATGCAAGGCGGGCAGGGCCAGCCGGGCGGCAGCGTGTCGGTGCCGTCGGTGTTGCCGGCGGAAACGCTGATGCCGGCGGTGGAAAGCACCCCGCCGGGCACCCGCGGCAGTGACCGTACACCCAGAACCAGCGGCCGCGGGGAGCCAGAACGATGAAAACTCCATTGATTATTGCGGTGACGATCGCCGTCGTTCTGGGCTTGATGGGCTCGGTTTTCGTGGTGCGCGAAGACCAGACCGCGCTGGTATTGAACCTGGGCCGGGTGGTGCGCGCCGACATCAAGCCGGGCCTGCACTTCAAGATCCCGCTGGTGGAAACCGCGCGGGTGTTCGACCGCCGTTTCCAGGTGCTGGAGACGCCGCCCGAGCGCTATCTGACCTCCGAGCGCAAGGACGTCAGCATCGACTTCTTCGCGGTCGGCTTCATTTCCGATGCGCGTGCGTTTTTCCGCGCCACCGGCGGCGACGAGAAGCTGGCCAGCGCGCGCCTGGCGCCGATCATCACCGACTCGCTGCGCAATGAAATCAATGCGCGCACGCTGACCCAGCTGGTGTCCGGCGACCGCAACGAGGTCATCGCCCAGCAGCTGAAATCGATCAACGACGGTGCCGCCACGTTGGGCATGTTCATCACCGACATCCGCCTGAAGCAGATCGACCTGCCTACCGACAGCCAGGTCATCACCGATGTCTACAACCGCATGAGCGCCCAGCGCAAACAGGTGGCCAGCCGCCTGCGCGCCGAAGGCGAAGAGCAGGCGCGCACCATCCGCGCGCAGGCCGACCGCGAACAGACCGTGCTGCTGGCCGAAGCCGAGCGCGATGCGCAGAAGCTGCGCGGCGAAGGCGACGCCGAAGCGGCGCGCATCTACGCCGAAGCCGCCAATCGCGATCCGAGTTTCTACGCGTTCCAACGCAGCCTTGAGGCGTACCGCAACTCGTTCTCCGACGGCAACGGCGTAATCGTGCTGGAGCGCAACGATCCGTTCCTGCAGTACCTGCGCAGCGACCGCTGAGCGCCTGCCTTGGTCGCCTCTGCGAGGCGACCGGCGATATCGCCGTGTTGTGGAGCGGCGTGAGTCGCGACTGAGCCCTCCGGGTCAGGGCGGCCGCGTCCGGCGGCCGCCGCCTCCTTTGCCTGCCCAAGCGGCCGGGCACCGGGCCTGCTGCATCACGCAGGCCAGCATCGAGGAAACCTTCGAATGAACGAACTGTTGTCCGCTTTGTGCCTGGTGGCGGTGCTGGAAGGCCTGATGCTGTTTGCCGCCCCCAACGGCTGGAAGCGTACCGCTGCACAGATGCTGCAGATGCCCGATCGCCAGCTGCGCATTTGCGGCGGCCTGGTACTGGGCGCCGGTCTGCTGGCGTTGTGGTGGCTGAAGCATTGAGCTGAGGCGCTCCTTGATAGCGAGCTGGAGGGTCCCGTTCGCTGCGGCGGGGTTGCCGGAGTCAGAAGTAGCGCGCCAGCTGCGCCCATAACCGTGGCGTGCGGTCGTTGTCGCTGCGCGGTTCGGCGTTGCCCAGCTTCCAGGCCATGGTGGCATCGACCCGCCAGTTGTGTCCGGCCCAGCTGGCGCCGAGGCCGCCGGCGGACAGGCGGCGGTGGTTCTGGCCAGTGCTCCAGGCGTCCTTGTTGATGCGCGCGCGGCCGTGGTCCACGAATGTGGCCAATTGCCAGGCACTGTCCAGCGAGTAGCGCAGTTCCAGGTTCGCCAGCCAGCCCTGATCGCCGCTGGCTTCGCCCTGCGGATAGGCGCGCACGCCGTGGGCGCCGCCCAGGCCGAATTTCTCCACCGAATCCAGATTTCCGCTGGCCCATTGGCCCTGCCATTGTCCGTACAGGCTCAGCCGCGGGCTGAGCCGCTGCAGGCGCAGCAACGAGACATTGAATTTTTCGAAATCGCCCTGGGTTCCGGCGGTCAACGCGTCCAGCCATCGGCTCTGCGCATCTTCGAAATCCAGATGGCCATGGCTCCAGGTTGCGGAGAAGCCGCTGATGCCGCCGCCCAGCCAGCGGTCGTGCGCGTCGCCGCTCAGGCCGGCGCTCCAGACCCGCGCGCGCCGGCGGTTGCTGCTGGCGTAGGCATCGATGTCGTCGCGCAGGCGCTTGTCGTCGAATTGCAACTGCGCCGACAGATTGAAGCTGCGGCTGCGCAGCAGCGGCTGCAGGGCGAATGCGCTGGCGATGCGCGCGTTGCCATGGGCGTCCAGAACCCGGAAATCCTTGGCCAACTCATAGTCCAGGTCCGAATACGCCGCGCCGAAGCGGGTACTCCAGGGGCCCAATGGCAACTGGTAGGCCGCACGGTAGTAGTGCTGCTGCTCATCGGTGCCCAGCACGCGCAGATCGAGACGATCACCCCGTCGCAACGGACTGTTGACGTTCAGTGCCGCGCCCAGCCGATACTCGCCGGTGAAGCGATTGCCGTAATTGTCCACGGTTAGCGAGCCGTCCATCAACGGCGTGGGCTGTACGTCGATCAGCAGGTCGGTGGCGCCGACAACCTCGCCGGGCTTGAGCACGGACTTTACAGCGACGCCCGGATGGTCGTCGAGCAACAGCAGGGCGCGTTCCAGCGGGCCGTTGGCCACGGCATTGCCGGGATTCAGCGCAGCTAGCGGTGCGGCCAGTGCATCGTCGCGCAGGCGCGATGCGTTGCGCAGCTCGATGTTGCCGTAGCGGCCTTCCAGGATCGCGATTTCGACCACGCCGCCGGCGATTTCCTGCGCGGGCAGATAGGCACGCGCCAGCGGATAGCCATGTTGGTGGTAGTAGCTGGAAATGCGCCGGGCGCTGGCCTGCAGCTCGCCCAGGCTCACATTGCGGCCGGATAGGTCGGCAAGCAGCGGCAACAGCAGGCTATCGGCAAACACCTGGTTGCCGGTGATGCGCAGGCGGCTGACGGCAATGATCGGGCCATCGGACGAAGCGGGGACGGACTCGGTTTCCGGCAGGGCAAGCTCAAGCGGCTGGCTCGCCGGCACCTGCAGCGGCTTGTGTTCGATATCGCGGATCGACTGGCCGGCATTGGGCGGTACCTGCGCCCCTGCGGTGCCGGGGGAGATGCTGGCGAACAGGGCCAGCCATAGTGCGCGTTGGGGGAGATGCATCACGTCAGATGCCTTCCGGCCGGCGGATGCCGCCATCCATTATCTGGTAGGGCAATGCGGCTGTTTCGGGAATGGCTGGCGCCGGGCGCAAGCGGCTGCGGGTAGCTTGATAGCTATCGTCAAACGAAACGTCGGCACCGGTGATATTGAGGTCCGCCGATTGGTAGTCGATGTCGTAATTGACGCTGGTCAGGCTGGAGCCATTCAAATCGATGACATAGCGGCCGGGGCTGACCGCGCCCTGCGAACTGCCGCCATACACCAGCGCGCCATCGAGTACGCCGGCATCCTCGCCAGCGACGAAACCGCTGTAGCGGACCCCGTTGCCGCCACTGAACGGGCGTCCGTCGTAGGCCCTGTCGGCCGGGTTGGCACTGATGGTGAGTTGCGCCTTGGCGATATCGGCCTGGGTCGAAGTATTGAAGGTGACGGTGTAGTTGCTGGCATCGCCACCGGTGAGGTTGCCATCGACAGCGACGGTCTTGCCGGTGCCGGCATTTTTGTCGGCGAAGCTGCCGCTGGTGGCCAGGCCGACGTTGTCGCCGGCGATGATGCCGCTCAGGCTGCCGCTGGTGCTGGCGGAGGTGGTGCCGTCGTAGGTTCGGTCGCCGGCGGTGATGGTGCCGGTGATGGCCTTGGCGGCGATATCGGCCAGGGTGGAAGTATTGAAGGTGACGGTGTAGTTGCTGGCATCGCCACCGGTGAGGTTGCCATCGACAGCGACGGTCTTGCCGGTGCCGGCGTTCTTGTCGGCGAAGGCGCCGCTGGTGGCCAGGCCGACGTTGTCGCCGGCGATGATGCCGCTCAGGCTGCCGCTGGTGCTGGCGGAGGTGGTGCCGTCGTAGGTTCGGTCGCCGGCGGTGATGGTGCCGGTGATGGTCTTGGGTGTGATTGTCAGGGTACCGCCTGCGTAGCTGACATCGTAGCCCTGCTGGCCGGAATACAGCCCGCCAAGATTCAGGCTGCCATCGCTGGTGCGGTAGCTGCCGACATTCTTCGATGCGCTGGTGTAGTTCAGGCTGCCCAACAGCAGATCACCATCGAGGGCTTCGCCAAGGCTGGTGGCGTATCCGCCAGCAGCGCCGCTGGCCAGGCCGTCGTAGATCTTGCTGGCGAGGTCGGTGGCCGTGACTGTCACCGACTTCAGGAAGCTGCGCAGCAAAGGTGCGGTCTGGCCGTCGTAGATGCGCCAGACCGCGTCGCTGCCGCCGGTGGCGGCAAGATTCCAGGCGGCATAGTTGCCGGCATCAAGCAGCCCCGCGTTGTCCAGGCCGCGCACGTTTTCCACTGTCGTAAGCGGATAAGCGCCGCCGACGCCGGGGCCGGCGAAGCTTTCGGTATTCCAGAACGAGTCGGCTACGCGTCCGCTTCCGGCCCAACCTACCAATCCGCCCACGGATGTGTCTCCAGTGACGCTGCCGGTGGCGTAGGCGTACTCGAGCAGGTTGCCGCTATAGCCGGCCAGTCCTCCAACCGATTCGACGCCCTGCACATCGCCGGTAGCGTAGACGTTACGCAGGATGCCGGTGCTGATACCCACCAGTCCGCCGACGAAGATGCTGCCGCTGACGTTGCCGGTGGCATATGAATTTTCCACCGTACCCATGTTTTCACCGACCAGCCCGCCGGCGACATTCTCGCCACCGCTGACGTCGCCGGTGGCGTAGCTGTTGAGGATGATGCCGTCGTCGCGGTTGCGCGCTACCAGTCCTCCAACGCCGCGCCCGCCGGGAACGGAGCCGACCGTGACGGTGGAGTAGACATCGCTCAGCACGCCGCCGTAGTTGATGCTGACCAGACCGGCGGCATTATCCTTCCCATAGACGCTGCCGCCGACCAGGCCCAGATCGCGGATCTGCGCACCGGTCCCGGTCTGTCCAATCAACGCCACCTGGCTCCAGTCCGGGCGGTTGATGGTCAGGCCTCGGATGACATGGCCCTGGCCGTCCAGCGTGCCGGTAAAGGCAGTGCTTGCATCCCCCACCGGGACAAAGCCGAATGCCGGATTCCATATCCCGGCGCGATCCTGCAGTTCCGCCAGATCGATGTCGCTGGACAGGTGGTACTGGGCGCCCAGATCAAGTGCCATCAACTGCAACTGGTGGCCGTTGCTGATGGTGGTGGAGTATTCCGATCGCAGGATAGGCCGCGTATTGCCTTCGGACATCCACCAGTCGCTGCCGAAGTCCAGGCTGCCGTATGCCGATTGTCTGTAGGCGTAGTTGGCCGCGCCGGCTTGGCTGGGATTGCTGGTGACCATCACGACATCGATGAACTGCCCGCTGCCGATCGAGACTCCGGCTGCGTTGGCCTGACCGGTGGTGTAGCTGTCCCAGTAGACGCTGGTCCACTCGCCGCCGTCGTCGTATCCCACCAGTCCGCCTGCCATGGCTTCGGTGGCCTCGACCGCACCGGTGGCGTAGCTCGAACGCACGATGCCCGCGGTGCCGGTGAAATAACCGTTGTTGTCGCCGATCAAACCACCCACCCGGCGCGCACCGCGCACCGCGCCAGTCGCATACGAGGTGTCGATGGTTCCAAGATTGCTGCCGATCAGTCCGCCGATGGATCCCTCGCTACCGGTGACGCGGCCTGCGGCATGGGAATGGCTGACCGTGGCCGGACCGTAGTTGATGCCGATCAATCCACCCAGGCTGTTGCTGCCGACGACATCGCCTGATGCGTGGCTGCCGGTCACCGCGCCGATATTGCTGCCGATCAATCCGCCTGCGGTTCCCGAACTGTCGACGTCGCCCGACGCGTAGCTGTCCGATATGGTGCCGCCGTTGGAGCCCACCAGTCCGCCGACCGAATAGCCGCCTAGCGTTGTGCCGGTGGCGAAACTGTTTTCGATGACGCCGGCGCTGTAGCCGACCAGCCCGCCGGTGTTGCTGTCGGCCGCTCCTCCGGTGACGGTGCCGGTGGCGTAGGCATTGCTGATGCTGCTGCCCTGGCCGTTGCTGGTATCGAGGGCATTGAATCCCACCAGCCCGCCCACCGAACCGCTGCCTTGCACATCGCCGGTGGCATGAACCTGATCCAGCGAACCGATGCGGCTCCAGCCGATCAAACCGCCGGTTCTTTCACCGCCGCTGACGTTCACCGCGGCATGGCTGTTGCGGAAGCTGCCCTGATCGTTCATGCCGGCCAGTCCACCGGCCGTGTAGCTGGCGTTGACGGTCCCGGTTGCGTAGACGTTCTTGACCGTACTGGACATCAGCCGGCCGACCACGCCGCCGGTATAGGTGCCGGTTGAGCGGATCGAAACATTCTCCACGCCAAAATCGCGCAGCTGCGCATCCAGCGTGGCGCCGAACAATCCCACGTTCGACGCGCCGCTGTCGATGCTGAGATTGCTGATGCGGTGCCCCAGGCCGGCAAACGTACCGGTGAACAGATTCGCCCCCAGATCCGTGCCGACCAGCGCCTGGCTGTAGATGACGCCAGCGGCATCCAGATCCTGCGCCAGTGCGTAACGTCCGGCCGGTCCAAGGCTGTCGATAGCGCTCAGTTCCGCCATGCTGCGGATCAGCGTGTAGTGATCGCCGTTGATCGCCAGTGTCGCGTTGGCGCCGGACAAGGTGATCGGCGCATTGACGTGATAATCGCTGCCGGCCGCGGCGCTGCCGGCCTGCGCATAGTTGCCGTGGTTCAGCACCAGCCCGGCGCTGTTGCCGGTGGCGGTGATGGCCGCGTTGATGTTGATGTCGGCGTGGGCATTGAGCGTCAGCGTGGTATTGGCGCTCCAGTTGACCTCGGCATCGACATGGATGTCGCCCGCCTGGCCGCCGCTGTCCATGGTCTGCAGGGTGACGCTGGTATTGGCCAGATTGGCCGACAGTGTGGTGGCGCCGATACCGCTGCCGGTCAGCGCGCCGCTGCCGCTGGCGATAGTGAAGTCGGTCGGGTCGATCAGCCAACTGCCGGTAATCCCGTCGCGGGCCAGCGTGGTGACGCGAGCGCCGTCGGCAACGTTCACGTTCGCGCCGGAGGTGTCGATAAAGCCGCCGTCGCCGCCGTCGGGGGCCGAGGCATCCAGCGTGCCGGCGACCTGCACGGTGCCGCCATCGAAGTCGCCCAGCAGCACGATCCTGCCGGCGTTCTGGCCGACCGTGCGCGCCTCGATCACGCCGCTGTTGTTGACCACCGTCTGCAGCAGCGCGTCGCCGGCGCTGGCCAGCATCAGCACCTGGCCGCCATCGGCGCGGATCAGGCCGCCGTTGTCGGCCAGCGCATCCACGCTGGCCTGGTCCACCTGCACGTTGAGCAGGCCGTCGCCGGCAAAGTCCAGCGTCACCGCGTTGCCCGCGGCCAGCGATACCGTTCCCAGGCGGGCGGCAATCACCCCGTGGTTGCTGACGCTGCCGCCAAGTAACGCCACCGCGCCGCCGTCGCTGGCGCTGATCGTGCCCAGGTTGGTTACGGCGGCGGGATTGCCGTTGCCGTGGAAGCGATAGTGGCCGTTGGCGAAGTCGGCGTTGGAGATATCCAGCGTCGAGGCCACCAGTCCGCCAACATCGACCTGCGCGCCGCGGCCGAACAGCACACCGTTGGGATTGATCAGGAACACCCGACCATTGGCGTCAAGCTGGCCCATGATCTTCGAACCGTCGTTGCCGAGCACGCGGTTGAGCGCGATGGCGTCGCTGCCCGGTTGGCGGAAGCTCACCGTGTGGCCGGTGCCGATATCGAAGCTCAGCCAGTCGATGGCCAGCTTGTCGCTGTGCTGATCGATGACCAGACGGTTGCCGGACGGCATGCCGATGCTGCCATTGCCCAGCACCACCGTGCCGCCGGTGGGCAGATCGGCGGCGGCAGCCAAGGGATGCAGCGTGGCCAACGCCAGCCAGACGGTCAGCGGCAGCGCGGCAACCGGGCGGACCGCAACGGCGCTGCGTTGGCTCCTGCGCGCGGATCTTTTGCGCGATGCGTGTTCGCTGGCGACTACCCAGGCCTTGATGGCGTGGTTCCATACCACGCTGAAAATGCGGTTCATCGGCAAACTTCCCCTGACAGCCAGCCACCGGCGCCCGGGAATGGGAGCGGTGCCAGCCAATTAAGAAACGGGGCAGCTTACGCAGGCGCGTAAGGGTGGCGCTTGATAGAAGTTGCGGTGTGCCTATCGGTCCATGATCTGCAGAACAACATCGAGCCGGTGTTCGTCGCCGGACGCCTGCCACGGCGGTTGGCGGTAGAACTCGAGTGCGCCATGAGCAAAGCGCTGGCCAGGCGGCGGTTGCCATGCCACGGCAAGCGTGCGGTAGGCGGCGAAGATCTGGTTGTACTGTGCGCGGTGGGCGAGGGTGGCGTAGCGTCCGGCAGGAACGCCCAGCGGCGTCAGCAGCGGATGTCCCGGATCGAAACCAGGATCGACCACCGCGCAGTCGTAGCGCACCAGTTCGTTGGGGGTGATTTCCGGATTGTCGATCACCCGCCCGACCGCCTGCGCCCGCTCGAGCGGAAAACCGCATTCAATCAGAATGTCGGCAAAGCGTCGCCAGTTGTCTTCCACCTGCGCGTAGTTGCCGAAAAAGCGCATCCCCAGCAGCGGTTGCGCCGGCAGTTCCTGCACCTGCACCTGCGCCGCGCGCCGCCGTTCTTCGGCGGTCACGGCGATGGACGCCTGCCGCGCGAACTGGCGGTACTGGGTGGGTACCAGGCCGAACTGGCGATGGAAGGCGCGGATGAAGGCCTCATGGCTGGCATAGCCCACCGTGAGCGCGATTGACAACACCGGGTCGGGATAGATCAGCAGGCCGATCGCTGCGCGGTCCAGGCGGGTGCGGCGGATGTAGGCGGAGGGACTTTCCCCCATCACCTCAAGGAACAGGCGCTGGAAATGGAACCGGCTGAGCCGAGCGTGTTCGGCCAGCAGATCCAGCGGCAGTGCGCGCTCGTCGTCTTCCTCAATCAGTCGGATCGTCCGCACGATGCGCGCATCCTCCAGCTGCCGTGGCGGCGCCTTGGTACGGGCGTAAGGCTTGCGCGAGCCGGCATGCGGTTGATCGAACAGCAGCGCGCGCTCCTGTTCGATCAGGCGCGCTTCCTCGCGGGTGGTATAGCGTTCTTCGCACATGTCCTGTCGTCCGGTCCATCGCCGGTACGGACGCCAGCCGGTGAACGGCGACGTCGGGGGAGGGCCGTGCATTATCCGGGTTTGGCGATTCCCAAACTGCTGCGGCGGTCATGCCCCGGGGACTTCGATGACGGCGCGGATGGCCGCGGCAGCGCATCCGTAGCGCAAGGCGGGTCTCGAACCGGCTCGGTAGCGTTGCGGGTAGGCCGAACGGAGCCGGTGGGCATCTGCCAACCGGGTCGCGAATGAGGCGCAGAAGCCGACGGCAGGGTCTGGCCCAACCGTGGGAGCGACGTCAGTCGCGACGCCGGCAAGGCCATTGGCCTTTCGCGAGCAACCGGGGCCTGCATCACTTCTACCCTTGGCCCGCCTGCAGGCGCTATTCCCGGCATGGGCCTGCCGCCTACCGGCACCGGACCGGCGGGCCGCCCGCCGAGCCGGGGCTGAACGTGGAAGGGGTGGCCTCGGCCACCCGAAACCCGGATAATGCGCAAAAGCCGGCCGGGGATTGTTCCCCTCCGGCTTTTTCCGTGTCTGGGAACGACCTGTGGGAGCGACGTCAGTCGCGACCGCAGCGCCATGGACCCGCCGGTCCGTCGCGACTTACGTCGCTCCCACAATGAAACCTTTGGAGTTTGTGCAATGGGTCAGTCAGTCGTCGTTCTCGGTGCCCAGTGGGGCGATGAAGGCAAGGGCAAGATCGTCGATCTGCTCACCGAGGAAATCGGCGCCGTCGTGCGCTTCCAGGGCGGCCACAATGCCGGCCATACGCTGGTCATCAACGGCAAGAAGACCGTGCTGCACCTGATTCCGTCCGGCATCCTGCGCGAAGACGCGCTGTGCCTGATCGGCAATGGCGTGGTGATCAGCCCGGCCGCATTGCGCAAGGAAATCGAGGAACTGGAAACCAGCGGCGTGGAAGTGCGCTCGCGGCTGAAGATTTCACCGGCTGCCCCGCTGATCATGCCGTATCACATCGCCTTGGATCAGGCGCGCGAAAAGGCCGCCGGCGGCAAGGCCATCGGCACCACCGGCCGCGGCATCGGGCCGGCCTACGAAGACAAGGTGGCCCGCCGCGGCATCCGCATCGCCGATCTGCATTACCCGCAGCAGTTGGCCGAACTGCTGCGCACGGCGCTGGACTACCACAATTTCGTGCTGACCAAGTACCTGAACACCGATGCGGTGGATTTCCAGCAGACCCTGGACGAGGCGCTGGAATTCGGCGAGTACGTGCAGCCGATGAAACATGACGTGGCCGGCATCCTGCACGAACTGCGCAAGCAGGGTAAGCGGGTGCTGTTCGAAGGCGCGCAGGGTTCGCTGCTGGATATCGATCACGGCACCTATCCGTACGTCACCTCGTCCAACACCACCGTCGGCGGCGCGCTGGCCGGCACCGGTGTCGGCGCCGACGCCATCGACTACGTGCTGGGCATCTGCAAGGCCTACGCCACCCGCGTGGGCGGCGGTCCGTTCCCGACCGAACTGCACGATGCGGTCGGCGAAGAAATCCGCGCCAAGGGCCAGGAATTCGGTGCCACCACCGGCCGCCCGCGCCGCTGCGGCTGGATCGACATCGTTGCGCTCAAGCGCGCGGTGGCCATCAACGGCATCAGCGGCCTGTGCATCACCAAGCTGGACGTGCTGGACGGCATGGACAAGCTGAAGATGTGCATCGCCTACCGCTACCACGGCAAGGAAACCGAATACGCGCCGCTGGACGCGCAGGGCTGGGACGAATGCGAACCGGTGTACCTGGAGTTCCCCGGCTGGCAGGAAAGCACCCACGGCATCACCGAATGGGAAAAACTCCCGGCCGCCGCACGCGCCTATCTGCGTGCGCTGGAAGAACTGTCCGGCAGCCCGTTGGCCATCGTTTCCACCGGCCCGGACCGCGACCACACGATGGTGCTGCAGGATCCGTTCGCCTGAGCGGATGAACCGCCGAGCAGCGTAGGATGCGGTAAGCCGCAGGCGCACCGCATCGTTCGGGTGATGGCGGGCAGGCCGATCCTTGGTGTCTCGTGGGCTTTGTGAATGATGCGGTTCGCTGTGCTCACCGCATCCTACGGGTGAGGATGGACGTTGGTTTTTGGCGAGGGACGGCTCGCATCCGGCGTTGTAGGATGCGGTAAGCCGCAGGCGCACCGCATCGTTCGGGTGATGGCGGGGAGGCCGATCCTTGGTGTCTCGTGGGCTTTGTGAATGATGCGGTTCGCTGTGCTCACCGCATCCTACGGATGAGGATGGGCGTTGGTTTTTGGCGAGGGACGGCTCGCACCCGGCTTTGTAGGATGCGGTAAGCCGCAGGCGCACCGCATCGTTCGGGTGATTACGGGAGGACGTTCCCAGGTTTCTGGCGGTTTCGCGAATGATGCGGTTCGCGTTGCCCACCGCATCTTACGGGGATTGATTCAAGCGCTTGCGCGGAATCGATAATCCGCCGTCATTCCGACAGCATTTTTTGCGAGCCTTGCGAGCCGTACCGTCCAGCGCAGCGCAGGCCTTATACCAGCCGGTGATCCGCCGCCACGGCTGCCGCTTCGGCTTCCGGCACCTCCGCTGCATCGGCAAATTCCGGCCAGCGCAGCACCGCATCGCGCACTTGCGCCAGCAGCGCCTTGGCCCGGCGCACGCCGAAGCGTTGCGCCACCGCCAGCAGATCGTCGCGGCCGATGCCGTCGAACTTGCCGTTGACGCTCATCAAGTGCTGGTAGGTCCATTCGCCCTGCGGGTTGTAGGCGTGGGTGACGTCATAGGCCGGGGTCGGCTCCCAGGCGCCGCCCTGCTTGAGCCGGAACGCGAAGTTCTTGCTGTGGTCGTCGCAGTTGCGCGCCATTATGTTGAAGGCCATGCGCCGGAATATTTCAGCCAGTGCTTCCTCGCCCAGTTGCAGTCGGGTGGCGACCAGGAACAACTGCTCATAGGCGTGGCTGGCGCGCTGGTTGTAGTCCAGGTGCTGCATGGCGCACAGCGACTGGATGTGATGCTTGCGGTTGCCGTCGCGGTCGAAGCGGCGGGTCATGAAATGCGCGCGACCGTTTTCCTGCAGCAGCCGGCACGGCTCCATCGCGATGCCGGCGGCCAGCGCCATGCGGTGGTAGGCGTATTCGATGCGGCTGTAGTGCGCGCCGGTGCCCAGTTCCGGATCCTTGCCGACGCCGTCGAACTTGAGCAGCCAGTGCTCGAAGCCCGGCGCCACGTCGAACTGGCCGCTGCGCAGTTCGCCGGTCTGCGGATTCCACGCCACCACCGCCTTGGCGCGCGCGCCGCCGGCCGAGGTGCCCACGCGGATGATGTTGGCCAGCACCGCCTGCGCATGCGCGTCGTCGGACAGGTCGCCCTGCAGCACCTGGCGCGCGGCTTCGACCAGCGACTTCATCTGCAGCGGTTCGGCGCTTTCGCTGTGCGAACCGCGCGCCGGCCGGAACTCCAGCGCGCCCATGCCGCGCTTGCCCATGTAGGCCAGGCGGTCGAGTGTGGTGATGGCGTCAGCGGCAATACCGTGCTGCGCCATCCAGGCATCGATCAGCGCATTGCCGAACGCATCCGGCAGCGCGTCGGACAGCAGGCCGGGCAGGCCCTTGAACGTGGCCTCGGGCAGGGCGGGGAACAGGAAAACCGGCGCGGCCGCATCGGTGGGCATCGTCAGCGGCGCCAGTTCGATGCCTTGCCGCCGCCAGCGCGGGTCGTACTCGAAGGCGTAGCAGCCGGCCTGTGGATCCGGCGCGACCGCGCCGACCCGCTGGCCCCAGATGCGGACCTCGATGACTGCCGTGCTCACCGCTGCTGCTGCTCCGGCGGCGTGCGCTTGCCTCGGCGGCGGCTGACCCGGCGCGGTTCCGGCCGTTGCCGCAGCAAGGCCATCGGACTGACCGAAGCAGCCGGCGCCAGCGCCTGCAGCCAATCCAGCGCGTCCAGCGCCTGGATCACCTGCAACAGCGTGGCCACATTGGAGCCGCGCCCGGCCTCCAGGTTGCGCAGGGCCTTCTCGGACACCCCGGCACGTTCGGCCAGGGTCAGTTGGTCCAGGTCGCGGCCCAACCGCAGCCGGCGGATCTGTTCGCCCAGGCGGATCTGCAGTTCATCGGGAGTGGCTGATACATAGGTATTCATTCAGTATATTTTTGCCATTAAAGACCATAAATAGCCGATATCAGCAGAATAGCACCGATTGAGTACTGGTGATATCGATAGAAGTTAAACGGCGTTATTCTACCGAAATAGTGGAAACTTGATGCTTATCGGCTTTTTTTGACCGAATGGCATGCTTTCTGGCCGCTAATCCGGCGCGCACATCAGGCGGACCGCATGCGCCGCCGCATTAGCCATCGCCGCAGGTAATACAGCGGCACGCCGGCGCCGATCAGCACGGTGCCCCAACGCATCGCTTCGGCGCCGATACCGGCCAGCGCGTACAGGCTGAAGAGCAGGGCCAATGCCGCCACCGTGCGGCTGCCGTGGCCGCTGCCGCGCCACAGCCAGGCCAGGCTGCCGGCCACGTAGGGCACCAGCGTGGCGGCGGTGGACAGCAGGATGACGAAGGTGAACACCTGTACCAGCGAGCGGCTGTAGTTGCTCAGGATGAGGGCGGTCGCCAGTGCGCTGCTGGCCAGGATGCCGGCGACCGGCGTGCCGTGCCGACTGAGCCGGGTAAACACCTGCGGAAACAGGCCATCGCGGGCTGCCGCCAACGGCAATTGCCCGGAAACCAACACCCAGCCGTTCAACGCGCCCAGGCACGAGACCGCCATCACCAGCGCCAGCGCCAGCCCGGCTTTCGGGCCCCACAACGCGCTGGCCGCCTCGGCCATCGGCGCCTGCGAAGCCGCCAGCGTTTCCGCCGGCAGCACGCCCAGCACGGCGGTGCAAGCCAGCACTGTCGTGATGCCCGCGATCAGCGTGCCCAGCACCGTCGCGCGTGGCACCGTGCGCTCGGCGTTCTCGATGGCATCGGCAGGCACGGTGGCCGCTTCCAGGCCCAGCAGCGCCCACAAGGTCAGCGCGGCGGTGGCGTGCGCGACCTGCGGCAATCCGGCATCGGTGGGATTGAACGGAGTGAAGTGGCGCGCATCGGCAAACCACAGCGCGATTGCACCGAACAGCAGCAGCGGTATCAGTTTCAGCACGGTGGTCAGCAGTTGCATGCGGCCGGCTTCGCGCAGGCCTAGCAGGTTGATGGCGCTGCACAGCCACAACGCCGCCAACGCGCACGCGGCCGCGCGTGCCGGCGTGGCCGTGGTTGCAGGAAAAACAGTGCCCAGGCTGCCGGCGAACGCCACCGCGATGGCGGCGTTGGCGCACCAGACCGAGATCCAGTAGCTCCATCCCACCACAAAGCCGGGCAAATCGCCGAAGGCGTTGCGCGCGTACACATAAGGCCCGCCGGTGCGCGGCCAGCGCATCGCCAGGCGCGCGAATGTCAGCGCCAGCAGCATCGCGCCGGCCAGCGTGATGGCCCAGCCGGTCAGGCTGGCGGCGCCGAACGGCGCCAGCGCAGCCGGCAGCAGGAAGGCACCGGATCCGATCATGCTGCCCACCACCAGCGCGGTGGCAGTCAGGAAGCCCAGCGGACGCGCGCTCATCCGTCGCGGACCGGCGCCGGTGGACGCTCAGCCATTGGCCGGTGGCAGCACGACATCCGGCACCCACACCTGCAGCCAGCGCTCCATTTTTTCTGCTGGACTCAGCCGTTGCGGCGATACGACGGCCGCACTGCCCAGTGCAGGTTCGCCATCCAGGCAGCCGGCATTGACCGCACCATAGGTTCGGCCTGCATGGTCGAACACCACGCCCATCAGCACGCCGCAGTAGCCGCACAGCAGCAGGCGCGCTGTCTCGCTGCCTTGGCGATATTCGCGCAAAGCGCCGGCCTCGGTGGCGTCGAACGCCAAACGTCCTGTCGGGTCGGAAATGTACGCGGCACCATGCTTGCGGCAGAACGTGCAATCGCAGGCACGCGGGTGCAGGGCAGCCGGATCGATCGCGGTCGAAAAGCTCGCGCCAAGCCGGCCGCAGTGGCAACTGCCGCGCAATATATTCAGCGCAGCGACCGGCGCGCTCAAGCCGCGCCTTCGCGATAAACGCGCCGCAACAACTCGTGGAAGTGGTGCACGGCATTTTCGCGCAGCGGATTCAAACGGCCGGGCCGGTACGAACCGGATGCCAGCCCGCGTTGCACGTCTTCGCAGATGGTCAGGTCTTCCAACTGCACTTCGTCGCTGAAACCATGATCGGCCAGCCGCCATGCGGCCGCTTCGTCGGACTCGTCCAGCGCGTAGTAGAAATCGAACTCCACCCGGCAGCGGTCCACGCCCAGCGGCACCACCCGGTTGGTCTGCAGGCGGCCGGGCAGGATGTTGAGCATGGTGTTGGGCCACAGCCAGTAGTACAGCGCGTCGCCATCGCCGTACAGGCCGTCGCCGCTTTCGAGTGGGCTCCACTGGAAGGAATACCAGCCCGCCGTTTCGGTGATGTAGCTGCGGTAGTCCAGCAGCTTGTTCAAGCCGGGATGGATATGCGGGACGTGGTAACCCTCCAGGTAGTTGTCCACGTAGACCTTCCAGTTGCAGTTCACCTCATACCCCACGCGGTGGTGGTGGCCGTAGCGTTCCAGGCCGCGGTTCGCGCCCAGACGCGCGTCGATGCCGGCGACGAACTCCTCGAAGGCCGGCGCGGCGGCTTCGTCCACCGCGGCGAATACCAGGCCCTGCCACACCCGCACGGCCAGTTGCGGCAGGCGGATATCGGCCGGTTCGAAGTCCGGTGCCGTGCCCATTTCCGGCGCCGAGCGCAGCACGCCATCCAACTGATAGGTCCAGCCGTGATAGCGACAGCGCAACGAACGCGCGGCCAGGCCGTCGCACTGGGCCAGGGGACCGGCGCGGTGGCGGCAGACGTTATGGAACGCGCGGATTTCGCCATCGGCGCCGCGTACCGCAATGACGGGCAGGCCGGCGAAATCGGCGACCACGTGATCGCCCGCGTTCTGCAGCCGGCACACGTGGGCCAGCAGCTGCCAGCCGGCATCGAACGCCAACCGGCGGTCCAACGCCGCCATGCCCGGGTCGGTATAGAACCGCGCCGGCAGTGCGGTGGTGTGTGACAGCGGCTGCGGGGCAAGGTCGGTCAGGTCGCGCATGGGGGCAGTATGGCGCGGGTTGACGGTTGTCGGGTTGTGCGGCGCAGCGACAAAGCGATCGCGCGGGCCGGTCATGCGGGCGTCGCGTGGGCCGCTGCAGGGACGGCTTCGATGCTACCGACCGGCGACGGATTGGCATCCGCCGCCGGCCGCCGGCATTCCATCAATACGTATTGCCGCTACCGGTATCCACCACTGGGGTCGGCGTGCCGAAATAGGCATTGCCGGTGGCGTCGTTGTCGTGGGCATCCTCGCGGAAGTAGAGGCCGGTGGCGTCGTAGTACAACTTGTTCAAGTAGATGCGGTTCTTCACGACCTGTGGGTCCTTGCTGATGCCCAGGCCCAACGAGATGCCGACAGACTGCTGGAAGATGCTGTTGCCTTCTATCAGGTTGAAGGCTACCACCGGGCTGTAGCCGCCGGTCATGCAGGAACCGGTGAACTGCGGAATCAGCGACATGCCGGCGTAGCCGTAGTCGATCAAGTTGCCGCTGATCTTGTTCTTGCTGCTGCCGCGAAGCACGATGCCGGCCAACTCCACCTTGCGCAGCTCGTTCTGCTGCACCTGGTTGTTGTTGCTGGCGTCGTACAAATGGATGCCGTAGTCGCGGACGCCTTGCAGCTTGTTGCCCTTGATCAGGTTGTCCGAATGGGGATGGCCGCAGATGGATATTCCGCCGCCGATGTCCAGCATCTGGTTGTCGAGGATGGCATGCGCGCCCAGCGTGGTGCGGCTGCCGGGCACGGCAATGATGTAGACGCCCCAGCCCTGCACCTGGCGAAAGTCGTTGTTCTTCACGGTGGCGGCCATGGTGTCGCTGATGGTGACGCCGGAGCCGATGTCTTCGAAGCTCACGCCATCCACGGCCAGTTCGTCCGCGCGGGTGGCGTTGACGCCGGTCCAGAAGCCGGTGATGCGGCCGGGCCCGACAATGCGCACCTTGGCGGCGTCGGCTATGTGGATGCCTTGCAGGGCCGGGTCACCGCTCAAGGTGTGGCCATTGAGATGGATGGTGATGTAGCCGACTGGCACGTACAGCGCGGTCCAGCCAGTGGTGCAGTGCAGATCGGCGGTCAACGTGATGCTAGTGGCAATGGTGTCGCCGCAAGCCTGAGCGCGGGCGGCGGGCTGCCAGGCCATCAGCAGCAGGGCCAGAACAAGGGTGGTGAGAATTTTCATGACATCTCCGTGTCCAACGGCAGGGGGCCGTTGTAGTCCCTAATACGGCGAATGCGGGCGTGGAGTGCCATCGGGGTCCTCCGGCGCAGGGTTTTCGCCCGGTGTCGGCCAGAATGCTGCGAGGTTGCCGTTTGCGGGCTGCCTACGCACGCCTGGAAAGCCCGCCGGCAACCTGCTGGCCATCGAATCACTTCGGCACAAACCTTGCTTCGCACCATGGCCCCGGCACGCCAGCTCCCTTGAGGCGGGTGCGCCGGGCAGGTCACGCCGGGTATGGGCGCTTCTCTGGGAGTGGTTTCACGATGTATCAATCGAGTTCATACGCATCCGCTGCCGAACGGAGCGAGCCGGATGCGCCAGCGCCGCGACAGCCGGAGCGCCGTAAAACCGACGCCATGCCGGATCCGGCCGCATTGCGCGCCGGTTTGACGGCTGAGCAGGTCACCACGCTGGAGACCATGGAACAGTTCCATTGGCGGTTGAAGTTCGTCCGCCGGCCGCTGTTCAAGGCCCCAATCCCGGTGCTGGTGGAACGAGGCGACATGCGCCTGGTGGTGATTGAGGAAGACGGCACCATCAACGAGAACCCGGAGCTGCGGCTGCGGGGGTGACAAGGCGTGGCCCATGTGGTCACTCAGCGGGGCGCTTCTGGAGATGGCTGGAGGGGCGGCTGGATCAAATGCCCGGTGTTCCGGACGGCCCAGATATAGGAACAGACCAGCTAAGGCAACGCTGAATAAGTCGTCATTCCGGCGAAAGCCGGAATCCATGTTGCTTCTAAGTAGTTGAATAAAATGGATCCCGGCTTTCGCGACGAGTTCGCGTGTGGTGAGCCCACGCTGGATGCCTACTGAACCTACATCGACATCTGGGACGTTCGCTGCTGCTCCTGAATCCGCTGCTGCTGCATGGACTGCTGTTCCAGCGCCTGGCGCTGATTGATCGATTCCACCTGGTTCAGGCTCTCCTGGACCGGCCGCTGGGCCGCTTCTGCCGTGGGTGTATATGCCCGCAGAGACGCCGGGTTGGACGGGTCGCCTTGAACGACAAAAAGGTTCTGCGCCGCAGGTAGGTTTTCAGTTCTGATGCTCAACAACACCTGGTCTACCCGGGTCATCCCTGCATCCTTCGCTGTGGCCAGCAGGCTGTAAGACATCCGCTCGCTGGTCTCATCGAACATCCGGCCATTCGCCTTGTCCAGCTCATCCACCTTGCCGCGGATCTGCTCCAGCAGGGTCCGGTCGGCGTGGCTGAGTTGCGGGGAGGGTGCCAAGGGCAGGGCGCGGTTGGGAGCCATATCCGGCTCGTTGTTGCTTCCCTTTCCGGTGTTCTTCAGTTGGACCCATTCCATACCGCCCTTGCTGCCGTCGGTGACGGTGAATGTGTTGGCATTGCCCAGGTCCAGGCCATTGCGTTCCAGTTGCTTGGGGTTCAAGCCCAGGTCTTTCATGTCGATTCGAATGTCCGGCGGTCGCCGGCCCTCGGCCAGGAAGTCGAAATCGCGGGCAATACGGGAGATGGGATCGACGCCGTAGTAGTTGCGGTAGTCCGAGTCGCCGTGCTTGCCCAGCGTTCCCGAGCCGTCATAGAAGCATTGCTCAACGGCCTTGGTCAGCGCCCCGCCGTCGCGGTAAGGGTGGCGGTTCAAGGCTTCGTAGCTGATACCCGGGGCCAGGCTTGGAGCTTCGCCCACACGCTGGATACAACGGCTCTTGGCGTTGTAGACCAGTAACTCTTCGATCTCGCTTTCCGAGGCATCGGGATGGAGGTGCTTGAGGCGGCTATTGACGGCACGCAACCCAGAAACCTCGGCCAACGCTTCGTCCTGTCGGCCTTTGTCCAAATAGGTGCGCACGGGGTCGGTGAGGTTCACCACCGTTTCCCGGGCCTGGTAGGCCTCATCCATGGCGGACTGGTAGCTGTGGGTGAACTGGTCCAGGGCCTGGGCCCGCGTCTTGGCCAGAACGCCGTGCATGGTTTCGTGCCCCATGACACCGGTCAGTAGGTTCAGCCGCTCGGTGTTGGACCAGTCCTTGAAGTTCGACTCGCTGACGTAGAGGGTGCCGGGCTTGCCGTTTTCTCCGCCCGCGAAGTGGCCGCCGTTGTGCTGGCCATGCGATACGGCTATCCGACCGATTTGTTTGGCCGCTGCGGCGTTGCCCAGCAGGTTGGAAAGGTAAGGGGACTCGGCGATGGCCTGCCGGATGTTGTCCTCCGCTCCCTTTGGGAGCTGGGGGTCCTCGGCCAGGTGGGCCAACAGGGGCTCGATGCGCGGATCCACGGGCCTCATGCGTTACCCCCACGGAAGCGGATGCCGTAGACGCACTCCGTCGAAGCTTGGCCATCTCCAGAGCGGTAAATGAGCAAGCTGGCACTGACGATTTGCTTGCCGTCCCCTATGGGCCGCCAGTGTTGCCGCAACCAGCCCTGCTGGAAGTCGATCTGCCCACCGCGCTTGTAACCCATGGCTTCCAGCTTCTGGGACGCTTCCTCCGCATCCCAGAGACACGGGGGGGAGGGCTCTTGGGCTGGGCTTTTGGTTCCTGGCAGGGAGAAACTGGCTTCCGTGAATATAAAGTCACCGGCATCTGGTAATGCTACGGCGGAGAAGCTGTAACCCCCGGCGAGGGGTTGCTTCCTGGCGTGCATGAAATCCGATCCCGGCTCGGTGGGCGTCAAGGAAACGCCAAGGGCGGAGGAGAATGCAGCCGCCGACAGGTCGGAAGGCTTCCTCAAAGAATCAGCGAAACCGAGAAGGCGCTCCTGCAGTTGAACCAGCGTTGTTTGCTCGGTTTCAGCAGTGGCTTCGCTCGGTGCGCTGGTCGCGTCCGGTGTTCGGGCACATGCAACGGACAGGGTCAGCAGCGAAGCAACAGCGATTGAGGCGGCGAGGGTTCGAAATTGGTCCATGGCTCCTCCAAATCATTCAATGGCACAAGGCTATTCTGTAGGGCAGGTGTGGCAAAGAATGCTCCTGCGGCGAATGGCGCTGACGTACGTCCAGCGCCGGAGTAAGGGAACGACGGGCCTCATGCGTTACCCCCACGGAAGCGGATGCCGTAGACGCATTCCGTCGAAGCTTGGCCATCCCCAGAGCGGTAGATCAACAGGCTGGCACTGATGCCTTGCTTGCCGTCCCCTATGGGGCGCCAGTGTTGGCGCAACCAGCCCTGCTGGAAGTCGATCTGCCCACCGCGCTTGTAACCCATGGCCTCCAGCTTCTGGGACGCTTCCTCCGCATCCCAGAGACACGGGGGCGAGGGCTCTTGGGCAGGACTTTTGGTTCCCGGCAGGGAGAAGCGGGCTTCCGTGAATACAAAGTCACCGGCATCTGGTGTTGACTGGGCGAAGAAGCTGTAACCCCCAGCGAGGGGTTGCTCCCTGGCTTGCACAAAATCCGATCCCGGCTCGATGGGCGTCAAGGAAACACCCAGGGCGGATGAGAACGCGGCCGCCGACAAGTCGGAAGGCTTCCTCAGAGAATCAGCAAAACCAAGAAGGCGCTCCTGCAGTTGGACCAGCGTTGTTTGCTCGGTTTCAGCAGCGGCCTCGCTCGGTGTGCTGGTCGCGTCCGGTGTCCGGGCACATGCAACGGACAGGGTCAGCAGCGAAGCAACAGCGATTGAGGCGGTGAGGGTTCGAAACGGGTCCATGGCTCCTCCAAATCATTCAATGGCGCAAGACTATTCTGTAGGGCAGGTGCGGCGGATCGACCGGCCTCATGCATCACCTCCCCAGTAGCGGACGCCATACACGCAGGATTCCGGTGCTTCCTCGGGGCCAGAATGGTAGATCAGCAAGTTGGCGCTGAAGCCTTGTTTGCTATCTCCGATAGGGCGCCAATGTTGGCGCATCCAGCCCTGCCGGAAGGGGCGCTCTCCACCGCGTTCGTATCCCATGGCTTCGAGTTGCTTTGATGCTAGCTCGGCGCTCCAGATGCACGGTGGCGAATTTTCCCTCGTCAGGCTCTTGCCGCCCGGGAGGAACATCAGCACCTCGTGGAGCGGGAAAGACGACGGCGTCGAATGCGACGCGAAGCTGGCATAGAACTGGTAGCCGTCGGCCAACGGCTGACTCTTGGCTTCTCCTCCCGTCGTACCTGGCTCAATGGGCACCAGCTTCACGCCCAGCATTGAAGCGAAGGCGTCCTGGGATACATCGAAGGGCTGCTTCAAGGAGCCGGCATAGGTCAACAGGCGCTGTTGCAGCTGTCCTAACGTCATATGGGAAGTAGACGTAGGTGCTTGGCCGGGAACGGTCGTGGGCGGCGATGTCAAATCCGGCTTCCCGACACATGCGGTCTGTAGCATCAGCAACGAAGCGACCGCTAGGGATACGGCAAGAGTTCGAAATTGGTCCATGGCTCCTCCTGAGCCTTTAGTGACCCCAAGCTACCGTTTGAAGGGGGGTGTGGCAACCCAGCCGATCCCCAGTGGCAACTGGCCCGCGACCACCTGCTCTTGCTCTCCCGTCTGGCTGAGCCCCGCAGCCTGGACGAAATCGCCGACCACATTCCGCTGGGCCTGTGGGCCGCCTGCCTGGGCCAGCTGACCGAACTGATGAACCAGTCGCTGGACGACGCCCGCTCGTACCGTGGCACACCCGTTGGCTAGCTGCCCACGCCAAGCCCTGGGCAGGATGCCTGATGTGACTTGGCAAGGTTCCTAGCGCGCAAGGCATAAGCTTGCGCGCCAGGCTTCCCTGCTTCACGTCAGTCGGCCTTTGCCTGGCTTCCCGTGGAAAGCCTGGTGCATCGACAGCAGGCAGCCTATTACGAGGCGATCAACGCGAGCACCCATGCTTCGGACTGTGCGCCTTTCATTCGGTTCACGCTCGGCTGCATTCATAACGCACTGCTGGGCATTACCCCCCCCAAGACGCCCCTCAAGATACCCCCCAAGTCGTCAGATTACTCAGGGCGTTGGGCGACAACTCGCTGAGTCGGGAAGCCTTGCAGCAAGCGCTGGGGCTGAGCGACCGGAAAATCCTTCCGGCAGGCCTATCTGGCTCCGGCGCTGTCCGCCGGACTGGTGGAGATGACGTTGCCGGATAGACCCAACAGCCGTCAGCAATAACAACCAGTTCAAGCGGAGCGGGTGCGCCAAACGTGCCTGTTCGGCGATACTGCTTGCTGCGGCCAGGAAGCAATGGGGACGGATGAAGACACTGGTATTGGGCGGTTACGGAAACTTTGGCGCCCGCATCTGTCGTGCGCTTGCGGGCGACGCCAACATCGACCTGCAGATAGCCGGACGCAATGCCGGACAGGCCCAGCGACTTGCAGACGCGCTGGGCGGGCGGGCCAGCGCAGTCGCGATTGACTGCAATGCCTCCGACTTCGCCCAGGCCTTGGCCGCACTGCAGGTCGACCTGGTGATCCACACGGCCGGCCCGTTTCAGGAGCAGTCGTATGCGGTGGCCGTTGCGGCCGCACGCGCCGGGGCGCACTACATCGACTTGGCTGACGGTCGCCGCTTCGTCTGCGATTTTCCAGGGCAACTGCATGGCACCTTCCAGCAGGCGGGTAGAGTGGCCATCAGCGGCGCGAGTACCGTGCCCGCGCTGTCCTCGGCCGTTGTCGACCACCTATCCGCCGGTTGGCGAAGCCTGCATGCAATCGACATCTGCATTGCGCCTGCGCAGACCGCACCGCGGGGCAGGGCGACGCTGGCGGCGGTGCTGAGCTACTGCGGCAGGCCCGTCCGGATCTGGCGGGGCGGGCAGTGGACGCAGGCGCCGGGCTGGGCCACGCCAGAGCGCGTGGAGTTCAAGCGATTGCATCCGCGGATCGGTGCGCTGTGCGACATCCCCGACCTGGAATTGTTCCCCGCACGCTATGGCGTGCGCGACCGGGTGATGTTCCGTGCCGCGCTTGAGGTGGCCGCAACGCAGCGCACCTTCGCCGTGCTGGCGGCGCTGCGCGGCATGGGCCTGTTGAAGCGGCCCGAACGCTTGGCCGGGATACTGGACCGCATCAGTGGCGTGTTCGACGCGCTGGGCACCTCAAAGGGAGGCATGGTGGTGCGCATCGAAGGGTTGGACGCTGCCGGGGACCCGGCACGGCGCGCCTGGCACATAGCGGCCGACAATGGCGATGGTCCCGAAATCCCCTGCATGGCCGCAATCTTGCTGGCGCGAAAGCTTGCCGCCGGCGATGCGATGGCGGCCGGTGCCTACACCGCCGCGGGCCTGTTGTCGCTGGATGAGTTCGAACCCGAGTTCGCCCGGTGGGGGATGCTCACCGACATCGTCGACGAAGTCCCCGCTGCCTTACCGCAGGCTTCCTCCACAAGCTCGACCGTGGCCCAGCGATGAGCAGGGACGACGAAAAGTTGCTGCGCATGGGCGTGGTCTTCGTGTGGCTGGCGACGGCGGCTGTCAGCCTGTGGGAGTTCAATGGCCAGAGCATGGCGTTGCTGGCAAAAGCAGGCATCACCGATCCGCGCTTGGCTACCGTGCTGATTGCCGCCGGTGCGGGCGCCGACCTGCTGGTCGGTATGGCGATGGCGCTGTGGCCGTCGCGACGTATCTATCTGACCGCGCTGTCGCTCATGTTGGCGATGACCGCGGTGGCCAGCGTGCTCGATCCCTCGCTGTGGCTGCATCCGCTGGGGCCGCTGACGAAGAATGTCCCTATTGCCGCGGCGCTATGGGTCCTGATCCGGAGAGCGAGATGACGACTTATTTCGCGGTGAAATGGATCCACGTGCTGTCCAGCGTTGTCCTGGTCGGCACCGGCTTCGGTACTGCGTTCTACCTGTTTTTCGCCAACCGTAGCGGGAGCCTGGACGCACAGGCGGTCGTGTCGCGGCTTGTGGTCCGCGCCGACTGGTGGTTCACCACGCCGGCGGTCCTGATGCAGCCGGCTAGCGGCCTGTACCTGGCGCACCTGGCGGGCTGGCCGCTCACCACGCCGTGGCTGGCGGTGTCGATCGGACTCTTCGTGGTCACCGGCGCGCTGTGGCTGCCGGTGGTGTGGCTGCAACTGCGCATGGCGGCGATGGCCTCCGCGGCGAGGGACGGCTCCGGTGAGCTGCCCGCCAGGTACTGGCGTTATGCGCGCTGGTGGGAAGCGCTGGGCTACCCGGCCTTCTTCGCGATGCTGATGGTGTTCTACCTGATGGTGGCGAAACCGACGCTGTGGCATTAGGCGCTGCCGCCGAGCGCCATGCCTGGCGGCAGCGCCTGCGGGCACCGCACCGCCACGGCCCCCGCATTTGGGTGATTGTCAGCGCGCGTGGGCGGGACCATGCTGTGCATCCCACCTGCGTGCCGCGAGAACGCCGATGAGTCTGGTCGATACCCGTCGCCATCAGATGTTCCCGGTGCTGGAGCCGGCCCAGGTTGAGATGGCGCGGCGTTTTGCCAGCGGTCCGCCGCGCCGCTTTGCCCCGCACCAGGACATCTTTGCGGTCGGCGAACATGGCGCGCCGGTGTGGCTGGTGCTGGAAGGATTGATCGCGGTGGTGCGCCGCGATGGGCTGGGCAATGAAAAGCCCATCACGCTGCATCATGCCGGCCAGTTCAGTGGCGAAGTCAGCCAGCTGGCCGGTCGCGCTTCTCTGGCGGCGGGGCGTGCCGGCCCGGACGGGTGCGTGGCGGTGCCGTTTGACGCGGCGCATTTGCGTTCGCTGATGATCAGCTCGGCCGAGGTGGGCGAGATTGTGATGCGCGCGCTGATCCTGCGCCGGGTGGGGCTGATTGAAGGCGACACCGCCGGTTCGGTGCTGGTGGGCCAGCGTGGCGAGGCGCGGCTTACCCGGCTGCAGGGTTTCCTGACCCGCAACGGTTATCCCAATACCTTCCTGGATGCGGCCGAAGATGCCGAAGGGCGGGCGCTGGTCGAACGCCTGGGCATCCACGCCGACGAGCTGCCGCTGATGGTCTGCCCCAACGGCACCGTGCTCAAGCGCCCCAGCGATGTGGAGGCCGCGCATTGCCTGGGCATGACGCCGGATCTGGACCCGGACAAACTTTATGACGTGGCCATCATTGGTGCCGGCCCAGCCGGACTGGCGGCTGCGGTCTACGCGGCATCCGAAGGCCTTTCGGTGCTGGTGCTGGATCAGCGTGCGATTGGCGGCCAGGCTGGCGCGTCGGCGCGCATCGAAAACTATCTGGGCTTTCCCACCGGCATCTCCGGTCAGGCGCTGGCCGGCCGCGCCTACAACCAGGCGCTGAAATTCGGCGCCGAACTGGCGCTGCCGCTGGAAGTCACCCGGCTGCAATGCGATGGCGGACCGGGCCAGCCGCTGCACCTGCACCTGGCCTGCGATGCGGTGCTGCAGGCGCGTACGGTGGTGATTGCCTCGGGTGCGCGCTACCGCCGGCCACCTATCGAACAACTGGCATTGTTTGAAGGCGCCGGCATCTCCTACTGGGCCTCGCCGGTGGAGGCGCGGTTATGCGAAGGCGAGGAGGTTGCGCTGATCGGTGGCGGCAATTCGGCCGGGCAGGCGGTGGTGTTTCTGGCACCCAAGGTCAAGCACCTGCATCTGATCATCCGTGGCAGCGGGCTGGAGGCGTCCATGTCGCGCTACCTGATAGACCGTATTGCTGCGTTGCCGAATGTTGAGCTGCATACCGGTACCGAAATCGTTGCGCTGGAAGGCGATGCCGAACACGGGCTGCAGGCCGCGGTCTTCCGCGGCCGCGCCGATGGCAGCACCCATCGCTGTGCGTTGCGGCATGTGTTCCTGTTTATCGGCGCCGACCCCAACACCGGTTGGGTACAGGGTTGCGTGCAACTGGATGCGGCCGGCTTTGTGGTCACCGGCGCCGACGTGGGTGAACAGACGTTGGCGCTGGGACTGCAAACCGATCGCCCGGGCGTGTTCGCCATCGGCGATGTGCGCGCCGGTTCGGTCAAACGGGTGGCCGCGGCCGTCGGCGAGGGCGCCGCGGTGGTCGCGCAGATCCACCAGTACCTGGCCCATCACAACCGCGTTGATATCGCTGCCGAACAGGTTGGTGTATGAGGGTGTGTTGTACGCATCCGTCGGCACATGAGACGCATCGCCAGGGTTAGTGGGCGGGTTCGGTTGCCAGGACCTGCGCCTGGTTGACGAGCTTTGACTTGAGCAGCGTTGCCCTAGCCCGCGTCCGCTCCGGGGCCAACCTGCATTCGCAATGCATGCAGCCGCTGGTAATGCGGCCGGCATTGCTCGGCGACTTCGGCCGCTGCGCCTGACAGGGTGATGTCTTTTTCCACGGGCGGTTCGAAGCCGGTCGATTGCCAAACGCGTGCGTACCAGTGCGGGGCCCAGATGCCGTCGCTGTCGCGCGGGCCTTGCGGCCAGTGCAGCATGCGGTCGGTAAAGGGAATGCCCAGCCAGTCGCATAGGGCGCGCAGATGCGCTGCTGGTGCGCGCAGGAAATCGCCGGCATCGATGACCGGTGGCGGTGCGCCGGCCAGCGTCAGTTCCTCGTACAGCGCTACTTGCTGCGGCAGGCCGATGTCATCGGCGGTGACGGTGGCGCGCGATTTGACGTAGGACGCCACCACCTGGCGCGGGTCGCGGATCAGCAGCACGTTGCGCAGTTGCGCTATCCAGCCGCGGTCGATATGCGGCAGCAGGTGATGGGTCATGTGCTTCTGGTACCAGACCGCCGCGCCGCCGGGTGCCGGGCCCAGCAGCGATGCGACCACACGTCGCCAGTCGGTCTCGCCATCGGCGATGACGTCATCGCGTGCGGGATGGTCCAGGCCGGTATGGGCCAGGTAGTGCGCGTACAGCGGTTCGTCGCTGACCGCGCAATCGCCGCGGTTTTCCCAGGCCCGCATCATGGCGGTGGAAATATTGCGCGGCCCCGACCACATGGCCACGCGCAGCGGAGCAGGGTGCTGGCTCATGCCAGTCTCCATCATGCCGGGCGCGTGCGGTTGGCGACATCGGCCGCTATCAGTTCCCGGTACAGCGACTGCAGTCGTTGCACCATGGGTCCGCGCGCATCCTGCGTGTCGTCGCCCTCACGCGCGTCGTCGCCGATGCGGCGGCTGTCCACGGTATGCACCGGCACCACGCCGCCGAAAGTGCCAGTGACGAAGGCTTCATCGGCGCCATAGACATCGGTCAGGCTGAAGGACTTTTCGAATACCGGAATACCGTTGTCGCGACACAGCGCAATGACATTGGCGCGGGTGATGCCACCCAGGCAGTACTGGCCGGTGGAGGTCCACACTTCGCCCTTGCGCACGATGAAGAAGTGGGTGGAATTGCAGGTGGCGACAAAGCCGTGCGGGTCCAGCATCAGCGCCTCGTCGGCGCCAGCGCCGTAGGCTTGGATGCAGGCGGTGATGCAGTTGAGCTTGCTGTGCGAATTGAGCTTGGGGTCCTGCACATCAGGAAAACCGCGGCGCACATGCACGGTGTACAGCGACACGCCGCGCGCGGCGGTGTCGGGTGAGGCGGTCTTGTATTCGGGAATGATGACGATGGTGGCCGGGCCCACGGTGACGCGCGGGTCCTGGTAGGGCGTGCGCTTGACGCCGCGGGTGATCATGAGCCGTACATGCACGCCGTCGCCATGCATGCCGTTGGCGTCCAGCGCGGCGTACAGCGCACGGGTCAGCTGTTCGCGGCTCAGGCCGATGTCCAGCATGATGGCCTTGGCGCCTTCGTACAGCCGGTCCAGGTGCGCCTCCAGGAAAACTGGATGCCCCTGCGCCACGCGAAAGCCTTCCCATACGCCGTCGCCCAGCACGAAGCCGCTGTCGAACACCGATACCACCGCCTCGTTGCGATGCTTGAGCGCGCCATTGATGGAAATCAGGATGTCGGCGTTGCGCGGATCTTCGCTCGAATGCTGGGTGCCTTGGGTCATGCGGTTCTCCTGTGATGGACCGATGGTAGCCGCTGCGGGTTTGTCTAACTGTGGGAGCGACGTGAGTCGCGATAAGGCTTTACCGGTAACCTGTCGCGACTCACGTCGCTCCCACACGATACAGCCAGATGATTCACCGCCGGCCCGGCCCGGCACTCGCCAAACCCGCCGACTAGGTGTACAAATGTACACCCATGCCGACCCTGACGCCCCAACGCGCCGCCGTGCTGGCCTTCATCCGTGAACGGCTGGAGGCGTTCGGCCAGTCACCCAGCCTGGCCGAGATTGCCGGGGCCTTCGGTTTCGCCTCGCGCAATGCCGCGCAGAAGCATGTGCAGGCGCTGGCCGAGGCCGGGCTGATTGCGCTGGCGCCCGGGCAGCGGCGCGGCATTAGGCTGGCGCAGCAGGGCCGGCGCCCGGCGTTGCTGACCCTGCCGGTGCTGGGGCGGGTGGCCGCCGGCGCGCCCATCGGCGCCGATATCGGCCTGGATGAACAACTGCGGCTGGACCGCGCGCTGTTTTCGCTGAAGCCCGATTACCTGCTGCGGGTGCAGGGCGATTCGATGATCGACGACGGCATCCTGGACGGCGATCTGGTTGGCGTGCAGCGCAGCGGCGACGCCCGCGACGGGCAGATCGTCATTGCCCGGGTCGATGGCGAAATCACCATCAAGCGGCTGCAGCGCGGCCGTGACGGTATCCGTCTGCTGCCGCGCAATCCGGCGCATGCGCCCATCGTGGTGCAGCCGGATCAGGATTTCGCCATCGAAGGCGTTTACTGCGGCCTGTTGCGGCGGGATTGAGATGGGTGCGGTGGTGGCCATCGATACCCTGCTGCTGGAGCGCCGCATCTGGAAAGGGCGGCCGGCGGCGTTGCCGCCCAGCACCCAGCCCAGCGGCCATGCTTCGCTGGATGCGGCGCTGCCGACCGGCGGCTGGCCGGAAGCGGCGCTGACCGAGTTGCTGATTCCGGCCGATGGCATTGGCGAACTGCGACTGCTGTGGCCCAGCCTGGCGCGATTGAGCCAGGCCGGCGAACGGCTGGTGCTGGTGGCGCCGCCGTATATTCCCTATCCGCCGGCATGGCGCGCGGCTGGCGTCGATCTGCAGCAACTGCAGGTGATCAAGGCGCAGGGCCGCGATGCGTTGTGGGCGGCCGAGCAATGCCTGCGTTCGGGCAGCTGCGGCGCGGTGGTGTGCTGGCCGCAGCAGGCCGACGACCGTGCGTTGCGGCGGTTGCAGGTGGCGGCCGAGTCGGGGCAGACGCTGGCGTTTGCCTATCGTCCGCTGAAGGCATCGCTGAATGCTTCGCCGGCGGCGTTGCGCATTGCGCTGGATCTGCATCCGCCGCAGTTGCGGGTGCTCAAGTGCCGCGGCGGCATGGCGCCGCCGCGCCCGATTCCGTTTACGGCGTCCGCCGCTTGAGGCCGGGATGCGCTGGGCCTGCATTCTGCTGCCGCAACTGGCGCTGGACGGCGTCCTTCGCCGCCAGCCCGATCCCGCCGCGCCGCTGGCGCTGATTGCCGGCACGCCGCAGCGGCGGGTGCTGCACGCGGTCAATCCGGCCGCGCGCGCGCTGGGGCTGCGCCCGGGCATGTCGCTGAGCGCCGCGCAGGTGCTGGCGCAGGGATTCGCCACCGCCGAATACCAGCCCGGGGACGCACGGCGCTGGCATGATTTCCTCGCCGCCTGGGCCTACCGTTTCAGTTCGCTGGTCAGCATCCAGTACGCGCATGCGCTGGTGCTGGAAGTCGAGGCCAGCCTGCGCCTGTTCGGGCCGTGGCCGCGCTTCGAGGCGCGGCTGCACGAGGAACTGGGCGCGCTGGGTTTTCGCCACCGCATCGTGGTGGCGCCCAATCCCGCCGCCGCGCGGGTGCTGGCCAATGCGCATAACGGCATCGCGCTGCCTGGCGAGGAGGCGATGGTCAATGCGCTGGATCAGTTGCCGGTGGAGCGTGCCGGGTTTGCGCGCGACACCGCCGAGGCGTTTGCGCGGATGGGATTGCGCAAGCTGCGGCAGGTGCGCGCGCTGCCGCGCGATACGCTGGCGCGGCGCTTCGCCAAGGACGTGCTGCAGCATCTGGACGAACTGTACGGCGCGCGCGCCGCGCCGCTGGCGTACTACGCGCCGCCGGATCGTTTCGATGCGCGGATAGAGCTGGGTTACGAAACCGATTCGCACCAGGCCTTGCTGTTTCCGCTGAAACGGCTGATTTCGGATTTGGCCGCCTACCTGGCCGGCCGCGATGGCGGCGTGCAGCGCTTCGCGTTGCAACTGGAACACGAAGAGCATCCGCAGACGGTGGTGCAGGTGGGCCTGCTGGCGGCCGAACGCGATGCGGCGATGCTGTTCGAACTGGCGCGCGGCCGGCTGGAACAGGCGCAGGTGCCGGCACCGGTGCTGGCGCTGCGCTTGTTGGCCGAGGAACTACCGCCGTTCGTACCGGCGCACCGCGAACTGTTCGACGAACGCCCGCAACAGGCGATGCCGTGGGAGCAACTGCGCGAACGGCTGCGCGCGCGCCTGGGCGATGACGCCGTGCACGGCCTGCGCCTGCATGCCGATCACCGCCCCGAACTGGCCTGGCGCGCGGAAGCGGGCAGGGCGCAGGATGCCGGCGATGCGCCGTTGCGTCCGGGCTGGCTGCTGCACCAACCGATACCGCTGCGCGATGTCGCCCCGCGCATCCTGAGCGGACCGGAACGGGTGGAATCGGGTTGGTGGGACGACGGCGACGTGCGCCGCGACTACTACGTGCTGCAGACCCGGCTGGGGCAACGCGCCTGGGCGTTCCGTCCGACTGGCGAAGAAGAATTCGATAGCCCTTTCATGCTGCAGGGGTGGTTCGGATGAAAGCGACCCAATCGCTCGATGCATTCTTGCCGGATTGTGTTCATGGCGCCGGCCTTGCCCTCACCCCGACCCTCTCCCGTAAATGGAAGAAGAGGCGGTCTTGCGCAGCATGAACATCGACTACGCCGAACTGCACTGCCTGTCCGACTTCAGCTTCCAGCGTGGGGCGTCCAGCGCGCAGGAGTTGTTCCAGCGCGCCAGGCGTCACGGCTACCGTGCGCTGGCCATCACCGATGAATGCTCGCTGGCCGGCATCGTGCGCGCCTGGCAAGCCAGCCAGGAAACCAGGCTGCCGCTGATTGTCGGCAGCGAAATGCAGATCGAGCATGGACCGAAGATCGTTCTGCTGGTCGAAGACAAGACCGGCTACACATCGTTGTGCCAGCTGATCACCCGTGCGCGCCGGCGGGCGAAGAAGGGCGAATACCGGCTGCTGCGCGAAGACATCGAAGCGGTGCGCAGCGGGCTGCTGTGCCTGTGGCTGCCGGATGCCGAGCCTGTCGTCGATCATGGCCATTGGCTTTGCCGGATGTTCGAACAGCGCCTGTGGCTGGCGGTGGAACTGCACCTGGGACCGGACGATGCCGCACGGCTGGCGCGGCTGCAGGCGCTGGCGCAGTTGCTGCGGATTCCTGCCGTGGCCAGCGGAGATGTGCATATGCATGCGCGCGGCCGGCGCGCGCTGCAGGACGTGATGACCGCCATCCGCCACCGCACCACGGTGGCCGAATGCGGACACCGGCTGTTCCCCAATGGCGAGCGGCATCTGCGCGCGCGGCCTGCGCTGGCGAAGCTGTATACGCCAGCCCTGATGCAGGAAACGCTGCGGATTGCCGAGCGCTGCACGTTCGATTTGCAGCGCGATATCCAGTACGAATATCCGCGCGAACTGGTGGCGCCGGGGCATACGCCGGCATCCTGGCTGCGCGAACTGGCCAGGCAGGGCATCCATGCGCGCTGGCCCAATGAGCCTGTAGAAAAACGGCAGGAGCTGATCGCCAGGGCGCAGGAGCTGATCGAAAAGGAACTGGCCATCATCGCCGAACTGAAATACGAGTCGTTCTTCCTCACCGTGCACGATGTGGTCCGGTTTGCGCGCAGCCGGGGCATCCTGTGCCAGGGCCGCGGCTCGGCGGCCAACTCGGCGGTGTGCTATGCGCTGGGCATCACCGAGATCGATCCGGCGCGGATGAACCTGTTGTTCGAACGCTTTCTGTCGGTGGAGCGCAAGGAGCCGCCGGACATCGATGTCGATTTCGAACACGAACGCCGCGAAGAAGTGCTGCAATACGTATTCAATCATTATGGCCGCGAGCGCGCGGCGCTGGCGGCGGTCGCTACCACCTATGGCGGGCGCGGCGCGCTGCGCGATGTCGCCAAGTCGCTGGGCTTGCCGCAGGATGCGATCAAATCACTGACCGGCACGGTGGGGCATTGGAGCGACGAGATTCCATCGCAACAGCGCCTGCGCGAGCATGGCTTCGACCCCGACAGTCCCTTGCTGCGCAAGATCCTGGTGCTGGCCAGTGAACTGGTTTGCTTTCCGCATTACCTGTCCCAGCATCCGGGCGGCTTCGTCATTTCCGAACACCCGCTGCATACGCTGGTGCCGGTCGAGAATGCGGCGATGGACAACCGCACGGTGATCCAGTGGGACAAGGACGACCTGGAACTGCTGGGACTGATCAAGGTCGACGTGCTGGCATTGGGCATGCTGACAGCGGTGCGCAAGACGCTGGATCTGATCAAGCGCCATCGCGGCCGCGAACTGACGCTGGCCACTATCCCGGCCGAAGACGAAAAAACGTACAAGATGATCCAGGCGGCCGATACCGTGGGCGTGTTCCAGATCGAATCGCGTGCGCAGATGGCGATGCTGCCGCGGCTGAAGCCGAAGAATTTCTACGATCTGGTGATCGAAGTGGCCATCGTGCGGCCCGGTCCCATCCAGGGCGACATGGTGCATCCGTATCTGCGCCGGCGCGATGGCCTGGAACCGGTGACCTATCCGAAGGAGGAACTGCGCGGGGTGCTGGGACGCACCCTGGGCGTGCCGCTGTTCCAGGAGCAGGTGATGCATCTGGCCATCGTGGCGGCAGGCTACAAGCCAGGCGAAGCCGATCAGTTGCGCCGCTCGATGGCGGCGTGGAAACGCCATGGCGGATTGGAACACCACCGTGGAAAACTCATCGAAGGCATGCTGAAGAATGGCTACGCCCTTGATTTTGCCGAGCGAATCTTCGAGCAGATCAAGGGCTTTGGCGACTACGGTTTTCCCGAAAGCCATGCCGCCAGCTTCGCGCTGATCACCTATGCCAGTTGCTGGCTCAAGCGGCACGAGCCGGCTGCGTTCGTCTGCGCCCTGATCAACAGCCAGCCGATGGGCTTCTACAGCCCGGATCAGTTGCTGCAGGACGCACGCCGGCATGGCGTAGAAACGCGGCCGGTGGATGTGCGCTACAGCGACTGGAACTGCACGCTGGAACCGGAACGCGACGGCAAGCTGGCGATCCGGCTGGGCCTGCGCATGGTGCGCGGCTTGGATGAAACATCCGCGCGGCGGATCGAGCAAGCCAGGACGCGGCGGGCGTTCGCCGATGTCACCGATCTTTGCCAGCGCGCCGATCTGGAAGCGCGCGAACGCAACCTGCTGGCCGATGCAGGCGCGCTGAAAGGCCTGGCCGGGCATCGCCATCGCGCGCGCTGGGAAGTCGCGGGCGTGGAGGCGCGGCGGCCATTGTTCGATGGCCTGGCCGGAACCTCGGAAATCCAGGTGCGATTGCCGCTGCCTTCCACCGGCGAGGATCTGCTGGCCGATTACGCGACGATCGGCACGACACTCGGGCGACACCCGATGTCGCTGCTGCGCAGCCGCTTGCGCGCGCGCCGCCTGCGCGATTCGCGCGAGCTGGCGCAGGCCGAGCATGGTTGCCAGGTAATGGTCGCCGGCATCGTCACCGGCCGGCAACGGCCACAGACCGCCAGCGGCATCACCTTCGTCACCCTGGAAGACGAACACGGCATGATCAACGTGGTGGTCTGGCGCCACCTGGCCGAACGCCAGCGCCGCGTACTGATCGAATCGCGGCTGATGCAGGTGCATGGCCGCCTGGAAGCGGTGGACGGCGTGCGCCATCTGATCGCGCAACGCCTGCAGGACCTGACTCCGATGCTGAGTGGACTGGATGCGCGCAGCAGGGATTTCAAGTGAGCCGATAGGTGTCCGCAGGCGCCAGGATGACGAGTCTGTGCCGACCCGTGCACCGTCTGAAAACCGCAAGGCTCCAGACGGCGCGGATACACACGCGGGTTCCGGCTACAGGAACATGCCGCCCGAGGCTTCGATGCGCTGGGCATTGATCCAGCGGTTGTCCGGCGACAGCAGCGAGGCGACCACGCCGCCGATGTCGTCCGGCAGGCCGACGCGGCTTATGAGTCGTCCCTGAAGTATCGATTTCAGGCAGCGGTTGCGATCTGCATCGACTGCTGGCGTGAAGTGCTCCGGACTGCAGTTCCCAGAACCCAGGCG
>NZ_OCND01000013.1:0-8675 GCF_900215535.1 Pseudoxanthomonas wuyuanensis
CTCGTTCCGCTTCGCGGACCGAACCGGCCCGGCGCAGCGCGCCGGGCGTTCGCCAAGGCGCGCGGCAGTGCCGCGCAAGCCGCCTTGGCTCACCCTTGGCCTGCTCTCCGCACCCCCAGCCCGCCGGCCGGCGACTTTGGGGCAGATGACAGAGCGCGACTTCGGAACGCCTTTCTTCGAGCGCCAACCAAGTGCCCAGAAGTCGATGGCCAGGGCGGTGCGGGACCGTCCGCGCATGGATGCCGCGGAAGAGCCTGCATGGACACATTTACGGCGTGTCCCGCGCTGCCCTGGCCATCGGGTTCCAAATAGGCGTTCCCCGCACTTGAAAGAGGAACCCTCTTTGGCGTCCTTCAACAGCTCAATGGCTGGTCAAGGGGGACGACTGGCTTCGAAAAAAGTGGGGAGACCTCAGGCCGAGGCCCACCCTACGGGCTTCCGGAGTAACGCGGATTGATTCCCTCTGTCCCGAATGACGGTGCCATTTCCGTCGTCCCGCTCCGGGTGCGCCGGGGCGATCCCCGGCCAGGGTCCGCCCGCTTTACCAGGCAAGGGCGCTTCGTCCGGCGAGCGCACCGAGCGCGCAAGCGATCAGGATCGCCAGCGAGTACCAGACCGAAACGAACAGGGTGCCATCGTTCACGCATGCAAGCGTGTAGGCGAGCGCGCCGATCGAGCCCGCCAGCAATCCAGCCATGGCGCCGGCGAGCGCCGGACGGGTGGGCGTGGCGCGGCGCAGCGCCAGCAACATCAGCGCCAGCGCGGGCAGCGATGCCATCACGATGGCCAACAGGCAGACAGGAACCGAAACCGCACGCGCTCCTGCCAGCGTCACCTTGTCGTCCAGCAGCATCATTCCCGCCACCAGGACCAGCACGGCAGGCGCCAATGCCACGGCAAGGCGCAGGGAAGCGCCCGGTGTACCGGCCGCACGCACCAGCGACAATCCTGCAATGGCGAAGCACACCATCGCAACGGCTTTGTACAGATACATCGGTGAGAAAACGTGGCTGGCAAGGTCGTCGCGAATTCCGAACGCTGCCGCAACCACCAGCACGGCCAGGGCAAGCGAGATCCCAGTGGCGGCAAGCAGGCGTGGAAGCAGGGCGGGATGCTGAGGGCGCACCGCGCCAGCTTCGCCGGCCAAGCGTTGAATCAACGCATCGGTCTGCCGTTGAGTGTCGTGTTCCATCGTCTAGGTCTCTTTGCCTTGCGCCAGTTTCAGTAGCCGCGCCAGTCCCCGATGAAAGGCGACCCGCACCGTTCCTTCCTTCATGCCGATGGCCTCGGCCGCTTCCTTTGCCGACATGCCTTCCATGCCTAGCTTTCGGACCACCGACTGCTCGACCTTCGGCAGCTCGGACACCATGCGCTCGAGTCTGCCGCCGGTGTCGCCAGCAAACTCCGCGCCGTCCTCGAACAGGTTCGCCCACTGTTGATCGCTGAGATCAACCCGCGCGCGAAGTTCGGACCTGCGGCGCCGCACAACATCGATGGTCTTGTAACGCGAGATCGCTCCCAGCCACGGCAGCAACGGCCGGTTGCTGTCCCACTGGTCGCGCCGCAGGTGAACGGCCATCAGGACTTCCTGCACGACGTCCTCGGCCTCGCCGGCGTCCAGGCCCGTACCGGAAAGCCTGCCGCCTACCACGCGCCGCAGGACGGTGGAGTACTCCTTCAGAAAGTCGGCGTAGCGTGATGCATCGCCCGCCCGTTCACGGCGCAGCGCATCGGCCCAGTCCTGTTCAGGCAGCGGCACGGACGTTCTCGAACTGAACAAAGCCGGAATCCGGCGATGGCAGGAATGTAACACCTGCCCATTCGCCAGCGAATACCTGCACGAAGCCATTCTGCTTCCTTCCCGGAGTTCACCCATGAGCAGGTTTTTCCCCACCATCGCATCAATCCTGATGGCGCTGCTGGCATTTGCCGGCGCCACTGCGCAGGCCAGCGAACCGCCACCTCCACAGGCCCGCAATGTCGTCCTCGTGCATGGCGCCTGGGCAGACGGCTCGAGCTGGAGCGAAGTGATTCCCTTGCTTCATGACGCCGGGCTCAATGTGGTCTCGGTACAGAATCCGCTCACCTCGCTATCTGACGACGTTGCGGCCACCCGCCGTGCGCTGGACCGGCTGGAAGGGCCCACGGTCCTGGTGGGCCACTCGTATGCGGGAACCGTGGTGAGCGAAGTGGGCGCCGACCCGCGCGTGACCGGCCTGGTCTATGTGGCCGCGCGCGCACCGGATGCGAACGAGGATTTCGTTGAACTCGCCAAGGGTTTTCCGACCATGCCGGTGCGCGCCGGCATTGTTGCCAGCGACGGATTCTTGACCCTGCGCGAGGACGCGTTTCTTGCCTACTTCGCCGACGGCCTGCCCATGGCCAAGGCGAAGGCGCTGTTCGCGGCCCAACAACCGATCGCAGCCGATCTCTTCGCCGGCCGGACCACGGTTGCGGCGTGGCGCAGCAAACCGTCCTGGTATGCCGTTTCGAAGGATGACAATACGACGTCGCCGGAACTGCAGCGCTTTCTTGCAAAGCGGATGGGCGCACGCGTCGTGGAACTCGACAGCGGACATTTGTCGCTGCTGTCGCACCCGCAGGAGATCGCACAGCTGATCCTGGCTGCCGCAGGCCGCTAGCGCGATTCATCATTCAACCTCTTGGCAGGAGTGTACGCACGCCGCATCCGAATGCGCCGCAGGGGCGGGCCGCGTTCCACCTCCCCGCCTGCCTCAGCCGCCACTGGCAACTCCGTGACCGCAGTCGAACTTGGCCTGGCGGCATGCCGAACGCACCGGCGGCAGTGCTATCGTTTTGCCATGGCCAAGACCACCACCCCCATCCGTTTCGAAGCCAAACTGTCCCGGCCGGCGCAGCCCAAGGGCGCGACGTGGACGTTCCTGGTTCTGCCCGCCGAGGCCAGCGCCAAGCTGCCCGCGCGCAGCCAGGTCACCGTGGACGGCACGCTGGACGGCCATGCCTTCCAGGCCACGCTGGACCCGGACGGTCACGGCAGCCATTGGCTCAAGGTGGACAAGGCGCTGCGCGAAGCCGCCGGCGCCGCCGTGGGCGCCACGGTGACGCTGGAAATGGCGCCGGTGGAAGTGGAACCCGAACCCAAGGTGCCGCCGGATGTGCGCAAGGCGTTGAACGGGCATCCGGCAGCCAAGGCGCAGTGGGCCAGTCTTACGCCGGTGGCGCGCCGTGACTGGATCCACTGGATCACCTCGGGCAAGAAGGCCGAAACGCGGGTCAAGCGCATCGCCACCGCCTGCGACAAGCTGGCCTGCGGCCAGCGCCGCGCCTGCTGCTTCGATCGCTCGGGCATGTACAGCAAGGGCAACATGGGCGCGCCGGAAGCGGCGGAGTAGTCGCATCGGGCCGCGATACCTGCCGGCTGCGCTGAAGAGGCCGGCGTGCATGGCGCCCAGGATGGGATTTGGCCAGTCCTCCTGCGCAAGCCGGGGCACAGCGATGCAGGGAACGAACGGCGGACCAATGGGTTAACATCACGCCCCCGCACGGGAGTACGTCGTCCATGAGCAAGAGCAAGCCCACCCATCCCCACGTCACCCAGGAGCAGGCCGAAGACGCCGTCCGCGTGCTGCTGGAATGGGCCGGCGAGAATCCGCAGCGCGAAGGCCTGCTGGACACGCCCAAGCGCGTGGCCAAGGCCTACCGCGACTGGTTCAGCGGCTACCAGATCGACCCGCGCGAATACCTGGCGCGTACGTTCGAGGAAGTGGCCGGCTACGACGAAATGATCGTGCTGCGCGACATCGAATACGAAAGCCATTGCGAACACCACATGGCGCCCATCATCGGCAAGGTCCATGTGGGTTATCTGCCCGACGGCAAGGTGGTGGGCATCAGCAAGCTGGCGCGCGTGGTCGATGCGTATGCGCGCCGTTTCCAGGTGCAGGAGAAGATGACCGCGCAGATTGCCCAGTGCATCCAGGACGTGCTGCAGCCGCGCGGCGTGGCGGTGGTGGTCGAGGGCGCGCACGAATGCATGACCACACGCGGCGTGCACAAGCGTGGGGTCAGCATGGTGACGTCGAAGATGCTGGGCGAGTTCCGCGAAGACGTGCGCACCCGCACCGAGTTCCTGCGCTTCATCGAGGCCAACGGCAAGCGTTGAGTGGCGGGCGGTGCCGCGGGACCGCGCGGTGGTGTTCCGGAGTGAGCCGGTGATGGCCGGCTCCTAGCCCCTCCCCTTGCGGAGGAAGGATTGGGGAGAGGGGAGCGCAGCGCCAGCTACGCGCTTTGCCGTAACGATGAAAAGCACGGGCTGAGCCCGCCCGGCCCCCGCGCGTGGCGCTCGGTCGCTCATCTGCAGAGCAGGGTCCGCTAACCGCCGGCGAACGTGTCCCAGCTCATCCGCGCAATCAGCACCAGCACCAGTGCGATGAACAGCTTGCGGATCACCGGGGTGCCGCCATGCAGCGCCAGGCGGGTGCCGGCGACGGCGCCGGCCACATTGGCCAGCGCCATCGGAACCGCGAACGCGAACAGGATGTGCCCGGCCGGGATGAAGAACGACAGCGCCGCCAGGTTGGTCGCCAGGTTGACCACCTTGGATGCGGCCGAGGCGCGCAGGAAGTCCAGGCCGAAGAAGCGGATGAACAGGAAGATCAGGAAGCTGCCGGTGCCCGGCCCGAACAGGCCGTCGTAGAAGCCGATCGCTGCGCCCATCGCCAGCGCGATCGCCAGTTCGCGGCGGCCGACCTGGCGCGGCCGGTGCAGCGAACCGAAGTCCTTCTTGATCAGCGTATAGGCCAGCATCACCAGCAGCAGCGCCAGTACCAGCGGGCGCACCGCTTCCCTGGGCAGCAGGCTGACCGCGGTGGCGCCAAGGAACGAGAACGCGAATGCGGTGGCCGCGGCAAACAGCACCGGCCGCCACGGGAACCGCACCGCACGCGCATAGCGCCAGCTGGCCACGGCGGTGCCGGAGATGGCGCTGAACTTGTTGATGCCCAGCAGCGTGGCCGGCGCCTGCTGCGGCAGTGTGGTGAACAGCCCCGGCAACTGCACCAGGCCGCCGCCGCCGACCGCGGCATCGATCAATCCGGCCATGAAGGCGATGCAGACCAGCCACAGCAGTTCGGGGAGCAACTGTTCCAACAACGCGTCCAGGGCAAAGGGCGCGCAAGCATAAGCCGGTCCCCAGCGCTTGTCAGTGCCCACATGGCGGAAACAGCGTTCCGCTGCAGGTTGCCGATGCGTGCGGCCGCCGCCGGCGGCACAATGCGGCGATGAATCGATCTTCCGATGATGCCTGCCCCTGCGGCAGCGGCCGCCACTATCCGGACTGCTGCGGCCGCTACCATGCCGGTGCGGTCGCGCCCGATGCCGAGGCATTGATGCGATCGCGCTATACCGCTTACGTGATGAAGGACGAAGCCTACCTGCGCGCCAGCTGGCATCCGGATACCTGCCCGGCCGAACTGCAACTGCAGGATGCACTCGGCGCACGCACCGTGTGGCTGGGGCTGACCGTCAAGCGCCATGCCGTGACCGGAGCGGACAGCGCCGAGGTGGAATTCATCGCCCGCTACCGCAGCGGCGGCGCAGCGGCGGTGAAGCTGCACGAAATCAGCCGTTTCGTCCGCAGCGATGGCCGCTGGCTGTACCTGGATGGTATTCATCGCTGAACCTGCGCGTCCACGGTCAATGATGCGGGTCGCATCTGCCGGCTGGACGCGGCAAAGTAGACGGCCGTGATCCGGCGAAGGACGCCTGCATGATGAACAAAGCTCTCGCGACCGGCCTGTGCGCCGCGGTGCTGTGCGCCGTGGCGGCGCCTGCGCTGGCGCAGGCGCCGGCAGCGGCGCAGACAACGCCCAGTCCCGCATTCGCCACCTGCCTGGCGCGATTGAAGGGCCAGGCCGCCTCGCAAGGCGTCAGCGCCGCCAGCTTCGAACAGTTCACCGCCGGCCTGCAGCCGGACATGAGCGTGCTGGACCTGCTGGATGCGCAGCCGGAGTTCACCACGCCGCTGTGGGACTACCTGTCCGGACTGGTCGACGAGCAGCGCGTCAGCGACGGCCAGCGCATGCTGGCCACCCATCGCGAACTGCTGGCGCAGGTGTCGCAGCAGTACGGTGTCGATGCGGCTACGGTCGTGGCGGTATGGGGCGTGGAAAGCGACTACGGACGCATCTTCGGCAAGCGCCCGCTGCTGGCGTCGCTGGGCACGCTGTCGTGCTTCGGCCGCCGCCAGCCGTTCTTCCAGGGCGAGTTCATCGCCACATTGAAACTGCTGCAGGCTGGCGACATCCGCGCCGAAGGGTTGACCGGTTCATGGGCCGGTGCGTTCGGCCATACCCAGTTCATGCCGTCGACCTATGCGCGCATCGCCGTCGATGGCGATGGCGATGGCCGCCGCGATCTGGTGGCCAGCATTCCCGATGCGCTGGCGTCCACCGCCAACTACCTCAAGCGCGCGGGTTGGCGCAGCGGCGAACCGTGGGGTTATGAAATCGGTATTCCCAACGACTTCGATACCGGCCTGGCAGGGCGCACCAGCCGGCGGCCGTTGTCGGACTGGCTGGCGCGCGGCGTCAAGCGCGTCGATGGCGGCGCCATCGACTTGCCGGCCGACGCCCGCGCCGCCGTGCTGTTGCCGGCCGGACGCAGCGGGCCGGCGTTCCTGGTGCTTCGCAACTACGACGCAATCTATTCGTACAACGCCGCCGAAAGCTATGCGCTGGCGATCGCGCTGCTGTCCGACCGCCTGCGCGGCGGCAGCGGGCTGGTCACGCCATGGCCGACCGACGACCCCGGCCTGTCGCGGGTGCAGCGCAAGCAGCTGCAGACGCTGCTGCTGGCGCGCGGCCATACCATCGGCGAGGCCGATGGGCTGATCGGCAGCAATACCCGCCGCGCCATCCAGGCCGAACAGCAACGGCTGGGCCTGGCCCCGGCCGATGGCCGCGCCGGCCGCAGGATTCTGGCTGCGCTGGAGGCCGCGCCTGCGGTCGCGCCCGCCAAGAGCACTGCATTCGCGCTGCCGCCCGGCTATGCCGAATTGATCAACTCCCCCGTCACAAGGACTTCCGCCATGTCAGATGTTCCCGGCCTGCGCCTGGGCGTGTTCCAGGGCTTCGATGCCCTGCTGATCGAAACCCCGCATTCCACCGCCGCGGTCGCCCTGTTCGGCGGGCAACTGCTGTCGTTCGTGCCCAAGGGCGGCCAGGACGCGATGTGGCTGTCGCCGCTGGCCAAGCCGGGACCGGCGCCGATCCGCGGCGGCACACCGATCTGCTGGCCGTACTTCGGCCGTCAGGACCAGAGCAACGAGTTGCCGGCGCATGGCTTCGTGCGCACGCTGACCTGGTCGCTGCGCGAGGCGCGGCGCGAGGACGACGGCACGTTGCAGCTGACGCTGGTGCCGCCGCCGCTGCAGGGCCTGCCGCTGACGCTGGAAATGACGCTGCGCATCGGGCGCAGCGTGGAACAGCAGCTGGTCACCGCCAATACCGGCACTGAAACCGTGCGCTTCACCCAGGCGCTGCACAACTACTTCCGCGTTTCCGATGTGGAACGGGTCAGCGTGGTGGGACTGGACGGGCTGACCTACCTGGACAAGAACGACAACTACAGCCGCTATCAGCAGCGCGGCGACTGGAACCTGCACGACCCGCGCGACCCGGGCCGCAGCGACCGTACCTACACCGACGCCGGCGGCCGCTACGAGCTGCGCGATCCGGGCCTGCAGCGCAAGGTGGTCATCGCCAGCGAAGGCAGCCGCACGCTGGTGGCATGGAATCCCGGCGTCGCCACCGCCGCGGGCATGGCCGATGTGGGCGCCGAGCACTGGCGCGAATTCGTCGCGCTGGAGCCGGCCAACGCCGGCCCGGACGTCATCGCACTGGCCCCGGGCCAGCGCCATGTGCTGAAGCAGACGATCAGCGTGGAGCAGTGGAAGCCGTAGGCCTCGCTTTTCACCCTCCATCGCAAAGCACGCAGCTGGCGCCGTGGCCCCCTCACCCCAACCCTCTCCCCCGCGAGCGGCGGAGAGGGGGCAGATCGCGTGGCGACGGACAATCCGGTCCCAGTGCTCCCGACTCTTCTCCCCACACGTGGGGAGAGGATGCCGAAGGCAGGTGAGGGGGCGAGCGAAGACAACCTCGCTGCGGAGCAAGTACGCGCGCAGCGTTCGCCGCAACACCCGAGGTTGGCCCGGCAAGTGCGGCCCCCTCACCCCAACCCTCTCCCCCGCGAGCGGGGAGAGGGGGCAGATCGTGCGGCGACGAAAATCCGGTCCCGCTGCTCCAGACTCCTCTTCCCCACACGTAGGGGAGAGGATGCCGAAGACAAGTGAGGGCGACGAACAATCCGGTCCCGGCGCTCGACTCCTCTCCCCCACGCGTGGGGGAGAGGATGCCGAAGGCAGGTGAGGGGGCGAGCGAAGACAACCTCGTTGCGGAGCAAGGATGCGTGCAGCGTTCGCCGCAACGCCCGAGATTGGCCCAGCAAGTGCGGCCCCCTCACTCCAACCCTCTCCCCCGCGAGGGAGAGGGGGCAGATCGCGTGGCGACGGACAATCCGGTCCCAGTGCTCCCGACTCCTCTCCCCACACGTGGGGAGAGGATGCCGAAGGCAGGTGAGGGGGCGAGCGAAGACAACCTCGTTGCGGAGCAAGTACGCGCGCAGCGTTCGCCGCA
>NZ_OCND01000013.1:8990-26189 GCF_900215535.1 Pseudoxanthomonas wuyuanensis
CGGCCCCCTCACTCCAACCCTCTCCCCCGCGAGGGAGAGGGGGCAGATCGCGTGGCGACGGACAATCCGGTCCCAGTGCTCCCGACTCCTCTCCCCCACGCGTGGGGGAGAGGATGCCGAAGGCAGGTGAGGGGGCGAGCGAAGATAACCTCGTTGCGGAGCAAGTACGCGCGCAGCGTTCGCCGCAACGCCCGAGGTTGGCCCGGCAAGTGCGGCCCCCTCACCCCAACCCTCTCCCCCCGCGAGCGGGGAGAGGGGGCAGATCGTGCGGCGACGAAAACCCGGTCCCGCTGCTCGACTCTTCTCCTCCACGCGTGGGGGGAGAAGGAGGCAAATCGCACCCGTCGCTATAAACTGCGCCACTTCTCCCAAGCGCTGGCCATCCGCGTGACCGACTCTCCCTCCGCGCCGCGCGTGCGCCGCGCCGCCGTCGTTTTCATTTTCGTCACGGTGTTGATCGACATCCTGTCGTTCGGCGTGATCATTCCGGTGCTGCCGGGGCTGGTGCGCCAGTTCACCGGCGGCGACTTCGCCCAGGCGGCGTACTGGGTCGGCATCTTCGGTACGCTGTTTGCCGCCATCCAGTTCGTCTGCTCGCCGGTGCAGGGCGCCTTGTCGGATCGCTACGGCCGGCGGCCGGTCATCCTGCTGTCGTGCCTGGGGCTGGGCATCGATTTCATCCTGATGGCGCTGGCGCAATCGCTGCCGTGGCTGCTGATCGCGCGCATCTTTTCCGGCGTGTTTTCGGCCAGCTTCAGCACCGCCAACGCCTATATCGCCGATGTGACGCCGCCGGAAAAGCGCGCGCAGGCCTTCGGCATGATTGGCGCCGCGTTCGGCGTGGGTTTCATCATCGGGCCGATCATCGGCGGCCAGTTGGGCGCGATCGATTTGCGCCTGCCGTTTTGGTTCTCGGCCGGACTGGCGCTGCTGAATTTCCTGTACGGCTGGTGGGTGCTGCCCGAGTCGCTGCCGAAGGAAAAGCGTTCGCCGCGGTTCGACTGGTCGCACGCCAATCCGCTCGGGTCGGTGGCGCTGCTACGGCGCTATCCGCAGGTGTTCGGCCTGGCGGCGGTGGTGTTCATCGCCAATCTGGCGCACTACGTCTATCCCAGCGTGTTCGTGCTGTTTGCCGAGTACCAGTACCGCTGGGACGAGCGCCAGGTCAGCTGGGTGCTGGCCGCGGTAGGCGTCTGCAGCGTCATCGTGCAGGCGGTGCTGGTGGGGCGGGTGGTGCCGAAGTTCGGCGAACGCCGCGTGCTGCTGTTCGGGCTGGGCTGCGGCGTCGTCGGATTCATCATCTACGGCTTTGCCGGCGTGGGCTGGGCGTTCCTGATCGGATTGCCGATCAGCGCGCTGTGGGGGTTGGCCGGGCCGGCCACGCAGGCGCTGATCACGCGCCAGGTCGGCGCCGATGTGCAGGGCCGCATCCAGGGCGCGTTGATGAGCCTGGTCAGCCTGGCCGGCATCCTGGGGCCGATGATGTTCGCCGGTACCTTCGGCCTGTTCATCGGACCGCGCGCGCCGCTGCACCTGCCGGGCGCGCCATGGTTGCTGGCGGCATTGTTCCTGTCGACCGGCCTGGCCGTGGGCTGGCGTTTTGCGCGCGCCGCGCCGGCGGCATCATGAAGAAGGCCGCCCGCAGGCGGCCTCCCTTTCGCATCGACAGACCTGGCGCCGGTCAATCGTTCTCGACGTGGACGATCTGTCCGGTGTTGGCGTCCAGATGGATTTCCACATCGTTGCCGTTGGATTCCTCGGCTTCGGCTTTCCACATGCCGTCGTCGAAATCGACATCGTGGATCTTGGAATAACCGGCCGCGGCCAGCTTGGCCTTGATGTCGGCTTCGCTCAGCGTGGACACCAGTTTTTCGACCAGGATGTCGCCGCTCACCGGATTGACGCGGACATCGACGCGCTTGCCGTCGGCGCTGGTGGCATCGGTTTCCCACATGCCATCCTCGAAATCGAGATCGTCGATGCGGGTAAACCCGTTCTCGGCAAGAATCGCGCGCACCTGCGGTTCGGTCAGGGTATCGGCAGCGGCGTGCGTCTGGTGGGCGATGGCCGGCGAAACCGCAACTGCTGACAGCGCAATCAGGACAGACAGCTTGCTACGGATGAGGCGCATGATGGACTCCAGCAGAGGGGGGTGAGCCGAGTCTGCCCCTACCTCATGCACTCGCGGATGAACTCACGGCGCCTGCACGCGGCCTGCACGCCGGTTTCACGAAAAGGCGTGAAATCCGCGTGATTCAGCCGCCTGATTCAGCTGCGTTTGCGCCACAGCAGCAGTGTCAGCACGCCGGCCAGCAGGCCCCAGAACGCCGATCCCACGCCGCCCAGCGTCAGTCCGGAAGCGGTGACCAGGAAGGTGATCAGCGCCGGCTCGCGATCGTTTTCCTCGCGCAACGCCACTGCCAGGCTGTTGCCCAGCGTGCCGAGCAGAGCGATGCCGGCGATGGCCATCACCAGTTCCTTCGGGAATGCCGCGAACAGCGCGGCGACGGTGGCGCCGAACAATCCTATCAACACGTAGAACGCGCCGGCCGCCACCGCAGCCACGTAGCGGCGATCCGGATCTTCGTGCGCCTCGCGGCCCATGCAGATCGCCGCGGTGATTGCCGCCAGGTTCAACGCGAATGCGCCAAACGGCGCCAGCAATGCATTGACCACGCCGGTCCAGCCGATCACCGGCGAGATCGGCACCGCGTAGCCGGAGGCGCGGATTACCGCCACCCCGGGCACATTCTGCGAGGCCATCGTCACCAGGAACAGCGGCAACGCGATGCCGAACACCGCCGCCGCCGAAATCGTCGGCGACACGAACACCGGCCGGGCCAGATCAAACCGTAGGCCATCCAGTTGCAGCAGGCCATTGCCGCCGGCGAAGGCGATGCCGATCAGCAGCGTCAGGATTACCGCGTAGCGGGGCAGCAGTTTGCGCGCCAGCAGGTAGACCGCGAACATCGTCAACGCCATGCCCAGTTGCGTGCGCATGGCCACGAATACATCCAGTCCGAAGCGCAACAGCACCCCGGCCAGCATGCCCGAGGCCAGCGACACCGGGATCCGGCTCAGGCTGCGCTCGAACAGCCGCGAAAATCCGGCGATGACGATCAGCAGCGCCGACAACACGAACGCGCCGACCGCATCGGACAGCGGCACCCCGGCCGCGCTGCCGATCAGCATCGCCGCGCCGGGCGTGGACCAGGCCGTGACCACCGGCATCCGGTAGCGCAGCGACAGGCCGATGCAGGTCAGCCCCATGCCCAGCCCCAGCGCCCACATCCACGAACTGATCTGCTCCGGGCTGGCGCCCAGCGACTGCGCCGCCTGGAACACGATCACCGCCGAACTGGCGAAGCCGACCAGTACGGTGACAAAACCGGCGGCCACGGCGGAAAGCGAGAAGTCGCGCAGCAGATGGGGAAAAGGGTTGCGTGCCATGTGGCCAATGTAAGCGGAATGCATTTGTTTGTCTGTGGCAGGCTGCTTCTCCTGTGGGAGCGACGTGAGTCGCGATGGCTCTACCGGTAGAGCCTCATCGCAGCCCACGCAGCTCCTGCAAGGGGACAAGCTGCGGCCGGTAGTCGGCCAATCCCGACACCACGCCCAGCGATGCATCGCCCTGCACGAAGCGCGCCTGCGGAAACACCTGCCGCGCCATCGCCTGCACATACGGCGCGCGCGACATGCCACCGGTCAGGAACAGGCTGTCCGGCGGCGCGTGCAGTTCATCGCGCACGGCGCGCAACAGATCGCCAACCCGGGCCAGGAAATCCGCGCAGGCCGCTTCCAGATCCTCGCGGCTGGCGGTTACCGACAATGCCGGATCGATGTAATCCAGCCGGTGGTGGCTGTCGCCATGCTCGCTGAGCCGGATCTTCATCGCCTCGACCGCGCGATACAGCCGGGTGGTGCCGCCGTCGCGCTGCAGCGCCTGCAGCCGTTCGCCGTAGGGCGCCGGCACCTTGCCGAAGTCGCGCTGCTGGAACGCGCGCTGGCGCGGCGCGTCCTGCACCATGGCCGCATCCACGTAGTGATGCGCCGGCAGCCGCGTCGCGCCCTTGCCGAACAGCGGCATGTAGCGGGCCAGGCTGAGCGCCAGATCCACATCGGTGCCGCCATTGGGCAGACCCCAGGCGCGGTGGATGACCGGATCGTCGTTCCCTCCAATCTCGGCATGGGCGATATCGGTGGTGCCGCCGCCCACGTCCACCACCAGCGTCGATTGGCGTTGCGCGCTGCTGGCGTGGTGATGCAGGGCGGCGGCCGATGGCTCTTCCAGGAAATCGACGGCGTCGAAACCGGCCACCTGCGCGGCCTCGGTCAGGATGTCCAGCGCCTGCTGGCCGCCGGCCGGTCCCATCGAACTGCGGAACTGCACCGGCCGCCCCAAGGTGGCGGCGCGCACCGTGGTGCCCAGCTGCTGGCTGGCGGTCAGGCGGATGTGTTCCAGGATGTGCGCGGCAATACCGGTGATGGTCTGGCGCGCGCGCGGCAGCAGGTCGTAGCCCAGCATCGACTTGGGCGACTGCACCAGGTGTCCGCTGCCTTCGGCCAGGAAGCTGTCGATGGCGTCCTCGCCGAACACCGCGTTCTGCAAATCGGCGGCGGCAGTCTCGGCCTTGCGCACCTGCTGCTCCAGCCATTGCCGGCGCACGGTCCGCACCGCATCGCGATGCAGCTGCGCATCGCTGCGCGCGGCCGCACCGCTGCGGGTCTGCTCGGCCTTGGCCGCGCGCACCAGCGCCGCCACCTCGCCCTCCATTGCCGTGGTCAGCTGGAAATCGGCCGGATCCGGCAGCGCGGTCGGGAAGAACACCGCGGTACGGAACTGCGGCAGCCCGCCAAAACGGATGTGCTGCAAGCGGTCGCCCACCCGAGCGGCCGCCGCCGAATAGCTGGTGCCGAAGTCGATGCCGATTCTCATGCCGATGATGCCGAAGATGCTGCCGCGCGCGGGGTCGGCGATTCTACGCGGCCGCGAAGATTCCGTCGTGCCGGTTCGCGCGGCGGCACCGACATGATGCATCGGGGGGCTGTCGATGCCGCCGTCGCCGGCGCGACCGACATTGAACAGCTTCTTACGTGCCGGACCCTTCAACTGTCGATGCTGCTGTTGCCGCTTGTACCCATGGAGCCAGGACCCGCAGCCACTGCGGATGCCAGGTCAGCGTGAAGGCCACCAGCAGCGATGCGCCGGTCAACGCCATGGCCCACACTAGGACGGCCATGGACGCGTGATCCACGATCAGGCACAAGCCCAATGCGACGGCCAGTCCCGCAATCCCGATCCAGCGCAGGGTGCGTGAAGTCATCGCGCTTGCCGCGCCGCCCCACACCTGCCGGGCATGCGCCGGCATCGACAACGCCAGCCAAGCCATGCCGGCCACGCTGGAAACCAGGGCCGCCGACAGCAGGCAGGCCGCGAGCATGACCTCAGACATGCGCCGGCTCCACGGCTGCGGCATTCGCCGACGCGGCAGCAAGGCGGTGTCGCAGCTTGCGGGCGGCCAGGACCGCCAGCGCGGCAGCGGTCAACAGGAACAGATCGACACCGGCCACCGGCCAATAGCCGGCGCCCAAGGTGCGCAGCAGGTGATCCCCTGTCGTGATCCAGTTCAGCAGCACGGCCGCCACCGCAAGCACGGCAATCGCCCCGCACTGTTCGCGCCAGGCCGGATTGGCCAGCCCGCGCGCGACCGGCGCGCTGCGCCAGCCCGCGTGCAGCAGCGCCAGCGCCCAGGTGCCCCAGAACGCGTAGCGTTCCCAGTCGCCGCGCGCCGGCAAGTCCTCCGGCAACAAACGGTTGGCGACCAGGATGCCCAATGCCGCCAGCAGCATGCCCGTTACCGCAGCGACCGCCAGCGCATCGACCACGCGCGCGCCCTGGCGGCCCTGCTGCGCATGCTGGCGTTTGCGCTTCTCGACGAAGAATACGAACCCGGTCGCAATGCACACCGCGCCCGCCAGCCCGCCCAGCACGTAGAACCAGCGCAGCAGCCAATGGCGGAAGTGCTGCAGGTGCAGGCCGGTCAGGAACTCGGCCATCTTGCCGACCGGCGTGGCCGCCGGATCCTCGCGAATCAGTTCGCCGGTGGAGGCCTTGAAGTGGATGCCGTCGCCGACCAGCGCGATGCGATCGGTGCCGGCGCGGTAGACGCTGACGTAGCCGTTGGCGTCGCCGACATGCTGCAGCACCAGGAACCCGACTTCGCCCGCCTTGTCGTTCGCTTCCCAGCGGCGCTGCGCCTGGGCGACCATCGCATCGACGTTGGCCAGGCCCGCGGGCACGCCGGCACGCTGGTGCGGCAGGCCGGTTTCGCGCGCTTCCACTTCGGCGTGCAGGTCATGCAGCTCGTGCAACTGGGTATGGCCGAGCGGGAAGTAGTAGGCGGCGGCGAAGATCAGCAGGCCGGTAAAGGCGAAGAAGAAGTGGAACGGCAGCGCGACCACGCCGGTCATGTTGTGCAGGTCCAGCACGCTGCGCAGGCGGGCCTTGTCCGGACGGAAGGTGAAGAACTCGCGGAACAGCTTGCGGTGCATCACCACGCCGCTGACCAGCGCGGCCAGCATCACCAGTGCCGAAAAGCCGACGATCCAGATGCCCAGGTTCTTCCAGTCCAGGGTCAGGCTGTAGTGCATCGGGTAGAAGAAGCCGCTGCCCACCTTCAGCCGGTCGTCCGGCAATGCCGTGCCGTCGCGCGGGTCGATGGTGGCGAAGGCCCAGATCGCCTCTTCCGGATCCTTGGCGTTGGGGACCTGGTAGCCGGCGAACAACTGCAGCACCGGGTCGCGGTGGGTGGTGTAGGCGCTCCAGCTGACGACGGTGTCGAAGCGGGTGGGCATGTCGCCGTTCACGCGCGGGCGCATCGCATCGATCGCCTGCGGCGTGGGCTGCATGCGCTCGAACGCCGGCCGCAGCACCTGTTCGTACGAGGGCATCGGCTGCGGCTGGATGCGCGTGGCCGGGATGGCCCAGCGGTCGATCTCGCGATCGAACACCGACAACGCGCCGAAGAAGAACGCGGCCATCAGCACGAAGCCCAGCACCAGGCCGAACCAGGTGTGGAGCCATGCCATGGCCTGCCGGAAGCTCTGGAACATGAAGACCTCCTTTCGCCTCAGACCAGCAACGACTGCAGCAGCGAACCGGCTGCCGCCAGCGCCGCGCCGCCGCCGGCCAGCACCGCCCAGACCACCCACAGCCGCCGCGCCGCGAACGCCCACAGGAACGCTACCAGGAACGCCAGCACGCCCAGCATGCTGGCCAGGAACTCGGCGTCGTGGAAGCCCATGCCGGCCGCGTACGTCAGACTTGCGCCGGCGGCGATGAAGCCCCAGGCGAACCCATAGCCGCCCAGCACGGCTGCGGACACGCGCAAGGCCAGTTGCAGGCGCGGGAAGCGGGGCGGACCGGAAAGGGTGCTGGATGCGCGGGACATGGCGATGGCTGGCGTCTCGGTGCGGGGAACTGGCAGCTCAGAACCGCCAGTTCAGGCTCAGCGCGTAGTTGCGCGGCGCGCCGTAGTAGCCGCTGTAGCGCAGGGTGTTGATGTACTTCTCGTTGCCGACGTTGTTGACGTTGAAGCGCAGCGTGGCATTTGGCAGGAAATCCCAGCCGACGAAACCGTTGAACACCGCATAGCTGTCCTGGCGCACGGTGAAGCCGTTGCTCTCCACATTGGAGATATCGCTCTGCCAACGGCCGCCAAGGCCGAAGGACAGCGCGGTGTAGCGGGGCAGGCGTGCGCTGAGCAGCAGGTTGGCGGTGCGGCGCGGCACCCAGCGGTAGGTGTCGTCGCCATCCTGGCCGGTCAATTTCAACGCGGTGTAACCGAACACCATGTCGATATGGTCGGTGAGCTTGCCGGTAGCTTCCAACTCGACGCCCTTGGATTCGACATCCACGCCGGTGTAGTAGAACTGGCCGATTTCGTTGTAGCCGGCACCGGTGGCCAGCCCGTTCTGCTCGGCCTTGAACACCGCCAGCGTGGTCAGCAGGCGCTTGTCCAGCCAGTCGGCCTTGACGCCGATTTCGTAGTTCTTGCCCTTGGTCGGGTCCAGGTAGCGGCCGTCCGCGTCCGACTGGCTCTGCGGCTGGTAGATGTCCGAATAGCTGACATAGCCCAGCAGGTTGGAGGTGAAGTCGAAGGTCAGGCCGGCGTAGGGACTGGTCTGGCTTTCGGTCTGGTTGAAGGCCACGCCGTAGTTGACGCCTTCGCGGTGGTATTCGGCATAGTTGAAGCCGACCACGGCCTTGAGCTTGTCGGTGAACGACAGGCGCGTCGCGCCGTAGGCGCGCTTGAGTCGTTCGTCCAGGATGCTGTAGACCGAGCTTTCGCCCCACACCGGCTCTTCGACATGGTCGCCGGGCCATGGGAAGGCCGGCATCGGGATGTAGCTGCACGCTGCTTCGCCGCACATCGCCGCGTACTGCGAGCTGTTGTTCTCGCTCTTGGACCAGGCCACTCCCAGCATCATTTCCTGATCGCGCCCGAACATCTGGAAATGGCCGTTGAGTGCGGCCGACAGCAGGTCCGCGGTCAGCTTGTCGTGGCCTCCCCAAGGATAGCCGTACAGACCGAGACCGGTTTCCGGATCCATGCCGGTACCGGCCAGATCGGTGGCGTAGAACAGCTTCTCGTCGTTGCGGACATCGCGGCGGTTGTAGGACAGCTTCAGCAGCCAGTCCGCGCCGAGCTGGTGGGTGTACTCGACGAAAGCGGTCCGGGTGGTGGTGTCCCAGTAGGTCCAGTCCTGCGTGGTCGAGGCGCCGCGGTCCCACTCGGCCTGAGTGCCGTCGCTGTACATGAAGCCCAACGCGCCCCACATGTTGCCGTCGGTTTTTCCTTCCTGCCAGGAATAACCCAGCGTCAGCGTGCCGTTCTCGCCGATCTGGCCATCGACCACGCCGTAGATGAAATCGCGCGTATCGTCCTTGCCGCGCAGGTAGGAATCGCCTTCCTCATGCGCGGCGACCACACGGCCGGCCCAGGTGCCGTCGGCGGTGAGCGGGGTCGAATAGTCCACCTCGCCACGCACGGTGCCCCACGAGCCGTAGCTGATGCCGGCCGACCCCTGCGCGTCGTTGGTCGGGCGCTTGCGCACGTAGTTGATGGTGCCGGCGGCGTTGCCCACGCCGGTCAACAGGCCATTGGCGCCGCGAATCACTTCCAGCTTCTCGTAGCCGAAGGTGTCCTGCGCACCGGTGACGATGCCCCAGCCGTTGGGCAGGCCGACGCCGTCGATCTGGGTATTGGCGATATCGAAACCGCGCGCGGTGAAATTGGTGCGGTTGGTCTCCCACTCCTCGACCTGGATGCCGGTCGCCAGGCGCAGCGCGTCGTTGAGGCTGTCGGTGCCGAACTGCTGCATCTGTTCCTGCGACACCACGCTGATCGACTGCGGGGTTTCCTTGATGGCCAGGTCCAGGTTGGTGGCGCCGTTGCTGACGCGGCTGGCGCGCTGGGCGACCACCAGTACCGCGTCCAGGTCGGTGGCGGAATCGGCGCCGCCGGACTGCGCGCCGTTGGCCGATGCTTCCGGCGCGGCCAGCGCCATTCCCGGGAGGCCAGCCAAAGCCAGGCAAACCGCAATGCGGACGGCGCTCTGGGCCAGTGCGGGCGGCCGGGTCTTGCCGCGGCCAGAGGTCGGCAAACGTAGGGGACTGATGGGGTGCATGGGGGTCCGGAGGAAACGGTGTAAGGGTTGCGCGCCTGTACCCGCCCGGCGCAGGCCGCTTCAGTGGGAAGCGGCCTGCGGTCGTGCAGGGCAGAGGCCCTTGGTTTCCGGACATTAAATGCGAATCATTCGCATTTTTCAAGAGGCGGGCTATCCAGCTACAGCTTCATGCTGAAGGAGATGTAGGCCGAGCGCCCAGGCGCCGGGGAAAACATGGGCTGATCGTCCCCGCCCCAGAAGAAGTTGTCGTACCAGACATATTCGTACTCGCGGTCGGCCAGGTTCCTGACCTGCAGGTCGATGCGGAAGCGGCTGGAGACCTGGTAGCTCGCGCTTACGTCCAGGACCTTGAAGCCGCCATACTTGCCCTGCGCATTGAGCTCATCGATGTAGTAGTCGCCCTGCATGCGTCCCTGCAGGCCGAGCTTCCAGCGTTCGTCCAACTGGTAGTCGATGCCCAGGTTGCTGATGTAGCGCGGCGTGGAAAACACCTCCTTGCCCGCGAGCGGGTCGCCGGCTCCGGTGAACGCGCTGACGACCTTCGCTTCTTGCAGCGCATGCGCTGCCCACAGCGTCCAGCGCTCGCCCAGCCGCGAGGCGATCTGCATGTCCAGCCCCTGCCGGCGGGTCTGGCCCAGGCCTACCGTGGTCCCGGTGCTGGGCATGTTGGCCACCTCGTCGGTGGCGTCCTGCCGCCAGGCCGCGATGCGCGCCTCGGTGCCCGCAACCGGACTGAGCTTGATGCCGATTTCGGTGCCTGTGTTGATCGACGGGCGGTACCTGCCCTGGCCTTCGGTGAGATAGGCCGGCGCCGTGGAGCCGGTCAGCACCTGGAAGGTCCTGCCCCAGTTGGCATACAGGTTGGCGGTCGGCGAGACCGCGTACACCACGCTCAGCTTGGGCTGCCTGATCCATCCGTACGACTGCAGCGATGCCTGCACGCCGCCGGGAAGACGGGTACTGCCGGAGAACCTGTCGACCCGCAGGGCCGGCACTATCTTCACCGATTCGACAGGATTGAAGACCGCCTGCACGTACGCGCCGATGTTCTCCAAGCTGTAGCGGTCATCGTTCTGGACGCGGGCGGGAGCGGCATCGAAGTCGGTGGGAATGCTGAAGTCGTAGCGGTAGCGCCGGTAGGCGTTGTCCTGGTGCTCGAAGTTCGCACCCGCCTCCACGGTCACCGATGCCGTGGCCACCCAGGTGAGACTGCCCAGCATGCCGGTCTGTTTTTCGTCCCACTGGCGACGCTGACGCGGCGCATTGCCGATGGGGTAGCGGGTGAAGGTCACCGTTCTGTCGTCTTCGTAGCGATTGACGTAAAGCTTGCCGCTCAAACTCAGGCCATCGGCAAGCCGCTTGTCCAGGTGCGCTCCCAGATGCCGCATGTCGCGGTCGTCGCCGTCGTTGGCGTTCTTTGCCGGCGATTGGTCCCGGTCCGCGGCCAGTTCCGCGGCGGTCAGGAAGCCGGATTCGTCGGCTTCGTGGTGGTAGGCGCGGGCCACCAGTCCCGCCTTCAGCGTTTCGGCTTCGTCGGTGTAGAACCATTTGCCCGCCAGCGTGTACTTGCTGGAATCGGCATGGTCGCGATGGCCGTCCGATGCCTGCACGCCCGCGAAGTAGTTCTGGGCGATGCTTCCGGATTCCTTGCCGATCGCCAGCTGGGCTTCGCGCGTGTTGAAGCTTCCGTAGCTCAGGCGGCCGTCCAGGTAGTCCCCGCCCTGGCGGGTGGCGAAGTTGATGTTGCCGCCGATGTTGTGCAGCCCGTAACGCGGATCGTTGGTGCCGCGGACCACTTCGATGTAGTCGATCTCCAGCGGAAAGATCATGTCGATGAAGCGCTGGTTGCCGCTGTTGACGTTGCTCGGGATGCCATCGATCAAGGTCTTGATGCCGTTGATGTAACCCTCGCCGTTGAATGCCCGGAATGTCGCCTTGCCCGATTCGGCCCCCTGGCGGGTTTCGGTGAGCTGGATGCCCGGCATCTGCCCAAGCAGCTCCCAGCTGTTCATGACGTTCCTGTCCTCGACCTTGTCGCTGCCCATGACGTCGACCGACGTCAGCACGCTGTTGGCCAGCAACGGACCGGCGGACGCCCGCGCCTGCACCTTGCCAAGCGTGATGGCGGAGTCGCCGGATTGCGCTTGCGCATGGCCGGCCGGAGCGGACAGCACCGCCAGCATCGCTGACACCAACAACGTTTCTTTCATCGGGTTCCTGCCTTGAGTGGATTGGGCGGTGGCGGCCGGACGCTGCCTGCGTCTCACCCCGAAAGCGGAGCGGCATGCAGGCGCAGGCTGCGCACCATAAACGATACATTATAACATTCTATGCATCGTTCGAGCGCCAGGCAGTCGGTGCGGATGGGCAAAGCCGCCCGCAGCGGTGGCGCTCACCGCTTACGGGTTGCCAGGGAAGAGGCATTGCCGGCGCACGCGCGGCAACGGGTGTCAGGGCCGCGGTCGGCCGGCTCCGGCAGCGCGCTGAAAGGAGGCCGCGGTAGGCGACTGCGCAACCCGCGGACAGGCGGCAACCGACCGCAGGCGCGCGGAACCGGCGATCCGCATGGTCGGCAGGGCTGCGTTATGGCCGGTATCGCGTTGGCTGACGGTTGTCGGCCAGCGGCGCGATCGATGCGACTGCGCCAGGCGTGAACCGGCCAATGGCGCAGACCGTTTCATCAAGGGCTTTTGGGTGAGGCCGACGGCATCACCTGTCCGCAACCCGCACCACGAGTTTGCCGAAGTTCTTTCCTTCAAGCAGCCCGGCAAAAGCGAGCGGCGCCTGCTCGAGCCCGTCGATCACGTCCTCGCGCAGCCGGACCCGGCCTTGCGCGACCCACTCGGCCATCTCCCTCCGGAAGTCCGCGAATCGCTCCGCGTAGTGGTCGAGAATAATGAAGCCCTGCATGCGGACGCGTTTCTGCAGCACCGTCGCCAACAGTTTCGGCAACCGGTCGGTCGCGGCGGATGACGAGGCCTGGTTGTAATGCGCGATGAAGCCGCAGACCGGCATGCGCGCGCCGATAGTGAGCAGCGGCAGCACGGCATCCAGCACATCGCCGCCGACATTCTCGAAGTAGACGTCGATGCCGGCGGGGCAGGCGGCGGTCAGGCGTTCGCCCAGTCCGGGTTCGCGGCGATCCAGGCACAGATCGAATCCCAGCGCTTCCACCGCGTAGCGGCACTTGTCCGCGCCGCCGGCAATACCGACCACCCGCGCGCCCTTGAGCTTGGCCAACTGCCCGACCACCGAACCGACCGCGCCGGTGGCCGCCGCCACGACCACCGTATCGCCGGGCCGGGGCTGGCCGATGTCGAGCAGCCCGACGTAGGCGGTGAAGCCGGGCATGCCCAGGCCGCCCAGCGCCAGCGAAGGCTGCGCCATGTCGTCCAGCGGCAACAGGTCGGTGCCATCGGACAGCGCATAGTCCTGCCAGCCGGCATTGGCAAGCACCAGCTGGCCCGGGCGGAACTGCGGCTGGCGCGATTGCACCACCTGGCTGACCGTACCGCCCACCATCGTTGCCCCCAGCGCGACCGGCGGCGCATAGCCGGGGCCGACTTCGTCCATCAGGTTGCGCATGTACGGATCCAGCGACAGGTACAGCGTGCGCAACAGGACCTGGCCATCGCCCGGCACGGGAACCGGCTGGGTTTGGAGATGGAAGTCCTGCGGCGCCGGCAGGCCGTGCGGGCGCGCAGCCAGCGTGATGCGCCGGTTGATCGGAGTGGCGTTGTTCATCGGAATTACCTTGCGGTGGGCGGTTGCGGAGCGGGTTGGAAAGGCGGTGGCTTGCTCAGGTGGGTAGCGGACGCGGCCCATGGCGCAGGGTCAGCAAGGCGCCCAGCGCCATGGTCACCACGGCGAACAACGGGCCCCCAAGCGCGCCGATGCGGTCGACCAGCAATCCGCCGAAGATGGCACCGGCGGCGATGGCGGTCTGGAACGCTGCCACCAGCAGGCCGCCGGCGCTTTCGGCCTGATCCGGAGCGGCCCGTACGATCCAGATCTGGAAGCCGACCGGAAATGCGCCGAAGGCAAAGCCCCACAGCACGATGGCGACGGTCGCGACGATGGCCAGCTGGCCGGCCAGCAACAGGCTGGCGGCCAGCGCGGCAATCAGCGTACCGCCGAAGACGATGGCAAGGCGCTCGCTGCGGCCGGCGATGTAGCCGCCGACCAGGTTGCCGAAGAAGCCGCCGACGCCGTAGCCCAGCAGGACCGCCGAGATGGCGCCGACCGACAGCTGGGTGATGTTCTCCATCAGCGGCCGGATATAGGTGAAGCCGGCGAAGTGGCCCGAGATCACCAGCAGCACCGCCAGCAGCGCCATGCGCACGGCCGGACGCGACAGCAGCTGGCCGAACACGCGCAGATCCGGTTGGGCCCGCGGCGGCAACGCCGGCAGCGTGACCGCCTGCACGACCAGCGTGGCCATACTGACCGCGCCAGCGGCGATGAAGGCGCTGCGCCATCCCCACAGCTCGCCCATCCACGCGCCAATCGGCGCGGCGCAGACGGTGGCGACGGAAACCCCGGTCAGGATCAGCGCCATCGCCCGCGCAAACAGATCCTCGGGCACCAGACGCATGGCCAGGGCGCCGGCCATCGACCAGAACCCTCCCAGCGCGACGCCAAGCAGCACCCGCGCAGCGAGCAGCGTCCACAGGCTGTCGGCAGTGGCGGCAAGCGCATTGGACAGCACCAGCAACACGGTGAGCGAAAGCATGACCAGCCGCCGATCGATGCGGCGGGTAAGCAGCGGAACCGAGGGCGCGGCGATGGCGCCGATCAGCGCGGTGGCGGTGACGCTCTGGCCGGCGACGCCCTCGCTGACGGAAAGATCGGCCGCCATCGCCGTTAGCAGGCTGGCGGGCAGGAACTCGGCGGTCACCAGGCCGAATACGCCCATCGCCAGGGAAACGACGGCGGGCCAGCGCGCGGACGCGACGGGGATCGCCGATACGACGGAGTCGGCACATTCGGAACAGGCAGCGGAGGGCATGCGGATGGGAGGGAAGGGTGGAGGGGCTGGCAGCTTAGAAGTAAGATGCTGGCGTTTACATGCCGGAAAGTCCCCAATGCTTGCTCATTCATCCAGGCCCTCGCCGGCCGCGGAACCTCCGAGCGGGCCCGACCTGCTCACCCAGGTGCTGCTGGGGCTGCGGCTGGACGGGGTCGAATACGGCCGCTGCCTGATGCATGCGCCCTGGGCGATAGATTTTCCGACGCAACCGGAAGCGAACTTCCACTTCGTCGCCAACGGCGGTTGCTGGCTGCGCACGCCCGGTTCGGACTGGCTGCGGCTGAATCCGGGCGATGCCGTGCTGCTGCCGCGCGGTGGCTCCCATACCCTTGCCAGCGATCCCGATGTGCCGGCGGTGGATATCGACTCGCTTGCGCGCGAGCCGGTATCGGAAAGCATCTACCTGGTGCGCGGGGAGCCCGACGAAACCGATGCGGCCCGGCCCGCGGATGCCGGGCCCAGCGTCATGTTCTGCGGCACGATGCGCTTCAATCTGGATCCGCTGCACCCGTTGCTGGCGATGATGCCGGAGGTGATGCGGGCCGACGATCTGGCCAGGCGCGATCCGAGCGTACCTGCGTTGCTGGAGGCAATGGAACGCGAGGTGGCGTTCGACCGCATCGGCGCCTGCGGCATCCTTGCGCGCCTGGCGGACGTGCTTGCCGCCAGCATCATCCGCGCCTGGGTGGAGTGCGGCTGCAGCGATTCCAGCGGCTGGATCGCCGCGCTGCATTGCCCGCGGATCGGCAAGGTCATCGCGGCGATCCATGCCGACCCGCAGCGCGACTGGAGCGTGCCGGCATTGGCGGACGTGATGGGCGCCTCCCGCTCCAGCTTTGCCGAAGCCTTCACCCGCACCGTTGGCGAGAGCCCGGCCAAGTACGTGGCCAAGGTGAAGATGTTCCAGGCCCGCCGCTGGATCGCCCAGGACGGCATGCGCGTGGCGGTCGCCGCCGACCGGCTCGGTTACGACTCGGAAGCCTCGTTCAGCCGCGCCTTCAAGCGCATCATGGGCACGCCGCCCAGCGCCGTGCGTTCAAGCGCCCCCTGAGCCGGTTCTCAGACGCCGGCCCGCTTCCGCACCGCCGCCGCCCAGCGCGCCGCCACCACGGGCGAGGTGATGCATACGGCTTCATCGGTGACGGTGGTGACCGCGCGTTCCAGCAGCTGGATGTCGGCTTCGTGCTGGCGGGCCACATGCGGGTCTTCGAAGAAGATCACGCGCTGGCAGCGGTGTTCCAGCACGCGGTCGGCAATCTGCGCGTCGCCACCCATCGGGCCGCTCTGGTAGCGCTCGGCCCACAGCAGGTCCTGCGGCCAACCGCGGCTCCAGGCCATCTCGTTGAGGCGCTGGCCGGTGGTGCCGGTGGCGACGCGGTGGGCGAAGCGCGACAGCACGTCGAAGTGCTCGGCGGCAAAGGCCAGCATCTGCGGTTTCATCGCGTCGTGGGCGATCAGCGCCAGCGTCTGCGTTTCCAGATTGTGCAGCCGGTTGGCGCCGCGGTCGGGTGCCAGTCCGGCGTGGATGCGCTCCATCTCGATCCAGTCGCGTGCCGAGGCGACGGTGGAGATGAAAGGCTTGCCGTTGATCACGCACTGGCGTTTCAGTGCGATGGCCTCGGGAAAGATCGAGGAAGGATCGACCGGATCGATCAGGTAGATCGCCCCATCCAGCGTGCGCTCGGGTCCGTCCAGTCCCACCACCTCGGCGACCAGTTTCATCAGTCCGCCTTCGCGGCCATAGGGGTAGCGCTTCAGGCCGGGGTAGCCGGCCAGCATGCCGGCCGCGGCGATGGCGTCATGGGTGCGCCCGATCGCGTGCAGGCCCAGTTGCAGTTCGCGGATGCCCGACTCGCAGGCGCGCAGCCAGCGGAACAGCGCAGCGCTTTCGTTGTGGTGGTGCAGGCGATTGGCGGCCAGACCCAGGCGCAAGATCGACATGGTGCTCCAATGAAGGGAAACGGGAATCGGCAGACGGCAAGTTTAGGGCCTGCTGCGTTGCCCAGGCAGACAAGCCGCCAGCAGCGAACAGTCGGTCCCCCTCACCCCAACCCTCTCCCCCGCGGGCGGGGGAGAGGGGGCAAAAAGCTGGCAGCGGCCAGTCGACTCTCTGGTCCAGTCTCTTCTCCCCCACATGTGGGGGAGAGGATGCCGAAGGCAGGTGAGGGGGTGAGCGGAGACGGTCGCGCTGTGAAGGGGGCGCCTGCGCAGCGTTCGTAGTGCGCCCCCTCACCCCAACCCTCTCCCCCGCGGGCGGGGGAGAAGGGGCAAAAAGCTGGCAGCGGCCAGTCGACTCTCTGGTCCAATCTCTTCTCCCCCACATGTGGGGGAGAGGATGCCGAAGGCAGGTGAGGGGGGAGCGGAGACGGTCGCATTGCGGAGGAGGCGCATGTGCAGCGTTCGTAGTGCGCCCCCTCACCCCAACCCTCTCCCCCGCGGGCGGGGGAGAGGGGGCAAAAAGCTGGCAGCGAACAGTCGGC
>NZ_OCND01000013.1:26563-87657 GCF_900215535.1 Pseudoxanthomonas wuyuanensis
GTGGCCAGTCGACCCTTCCTGGTCCAGTCTCTTCTCCCCCACGCGTGGGGGAGAGGATGCCGAAGGCAGGTGAGGGGGCGAGCGGAGACGGTCGCGCTGTGGAGGGGCGCATGCGCAGCGTTCGTAGTGCGCCCCCCTCACCCCAACCCTCTCCCCCGCGGGCGGGGGAGAGGGGGCAAAAAGCGGGCGGCGGTGCCCGGCGTCCGCTATTGGGTGACGCGCCGCGCTGCGGCCGACAGTGTGGGCATTTGCGGCTTGTCGTTGCCTTCCTTGTCGGGCTGCACGTTGAACGGATAGTCGGGTTTCCACCAGGCGCCGGCGGCCCACCAGGTCCAGCCCAGCCAGACATCGCCGTTGTCGTCGATGTGCTGCAGCATCGCCTTCAGCGCGGCCATGCAGGTCGCATCGGTACCGGCGCCGAATTCGCCAAGAAAGCCGCGCTTGCCGTGCTGCTTCAGCCATTGGGTAAAGCCCTGCAGCTTCTGCACTCCGATCTGTTCGCTCTGGCATTGGCCCGACGTGCCGGAATAATCGTTGTCCAGGTACTGGTGGACTTCGAAGGCGATGCGGTCGGCAGGGTCGTTGATCGCCAGCAGCGCCTCGGCGTTGGACACGCCGCCGTACCAGATGCTGTTCCAGCTGTGCGCGCCGGTGTAGGCGGTGCCCGGCACCAGTACCAGGTTGCGCGCACCGGTTTCGCGGATGGCGTCCAGGCCGGCCTGCGCGGCCCTGGCCCAGGCCACGGCATCGACACCATTGGGCTCGTTCATCAACCCGAAGATGACCGCATCGTCATCCTTGAACTCGCTGGCCAGCCGGCGCCATAAATCGGCGAAGACCGCATCCGGCAGATCGTTGCCGATGCGCTTGCCGTCATACTTGGCGTAGTTGTGCACATCCAGCACCACGCTCATCTGCCGGGCCTTGGCCCGGTTCACCGCGGTGTGCAGATACGACAGCTGGGTGGCATCCAGCGCCGCGTTGGCCTGCGGTTGCAGGCGTTCCCACAGGAACGGCAGCCGCACCGTGTTCATGCCCTTGGAGGCGAAGTACGCGTAGTCGGATTCGCCCGGATACAGATAATCCTTGTACAGCGTTCCAGGTTTGCTTGAGGAGTTGAATTCGGCGCCGGCCAGGTTCACGCCGGCGTAGCGCAGCTCGCGCGCGGTCTGCGCCAGCGCAAGCAAAGGCAGCCATGCCAGCAGCATGGTCAGGCAGGCGATGAAAAGGCAGGTGCTGTAACGGTGTGTGCTGCAACGGCGGGGGGCGTGCAGGTGCATGGCGGCGTCTCCGTGATTGCCCAGTGGAAGCAGCGCACGGAGACACCCGTACGCTGCGGATCAGGAGTTCAGCATCAACGCGATGCTGCTGGCGGCGTCGCGGCCTTCGGCAACGGCGGTGACCACCAGGTCGGCGCCGCGCACTGCATCGCCGCCGGCGAAAATCTTCGGGTGGGTGGTCTGGAACGGCAACCGCCCGTTGTCGCCGAGCGCGCCGCCACCGGCGATGATACGGCCGTTCGGAGTGCCTTCCACGCCCTGCGCAGCCAGCCAGTCCGGCACGGTGGGCGAGAAGCCGAACGCGATGATCACCACGTCGGCTTCAAGCAGCGAATGGCTGCCTTCGATCGGCACCGCGGACTGGCGGCCGCGTTCGTCCGGTTCGCCGAGGCGGGTTTCCACCACCTGCACGCCGATCACCTGATCGTCGGCATCGCCTTCGATCAGCACCGGCTGGCGGTTGAACAGGAAGCGCACGCCTTCCTCGCGCGCGTTGGCGACTTCGCGCGCCGAGCCGGGCATGTTGGCCTCGTCGCGGCGGTACGCGCAGGTGACCTTGGCCGCGCCCAGGCGGATGGCGCTGCGCACGCAGTCCATGCCGGTGTCGCCGCCGCCCAGCACCACCACGCGCTTGCCGGCCATGTCGGGCAGCGCGATGGTGTCTTCCCAGCCGGCGATGGGCCGGCCCCAGGGATCGTTGCCGCCGACGATGCGGCCGTTCTGGACCAGGAACGGCAGCGCGGGCAGCACGCCTTTCAGATCCTGGCCCTGAAGGCCGCCATCGGTATAGCGGTAGGCGCCGGTGCCGAGAAACACCGCATCGTATTCTTCCAGAAGCTGCTCAAGCGGGAGGTCACGGCCGATTTCCACGCCCAGGTGGAACTGCACGCCCATGCCCTCCAGCACATCGCGCCGACGCGCGACGATGCTCTTTTCCAGCTTGAAGCTGGGAATGCCGAACTGCATCAGCCCGCCGATCTGCTCGTAGCGGTCGAACACCACCGCCTGGATGCCGTTGCGCGCCAGTACATCGGCGCACGCCAGCCCGGCCGGGCCGGCGCCGACCACCGCCACCCGCTTGCCGGTGGCCTGCACCTCGCTCAGGTCCGGGCGCCAGCCCTTCTCCAATGCGGTATCGACGATGTATTTCTCCACCGCGCCAATGGTGACCGCACCGAATTCCTCCAGCGTGCAGGCGCCTTCGCACAGCCGGTCCTGCGGGCAAACGCGCCCGCACATCTCCGGCAGCGGATTGGTGGTGTGGCACAGCGCGGCGGCTTCTTCGATGCGGTTCTCCTGCACCAGCTGCAGCCATTGCGGGATGGCGTTGTGCACCGGGCATTTCCAGCTGCAGTACGGATTGCCGCAATCCAGGCAGCGCCCGGCCTGGTGCTGCGCCTCGGGCAGCGCGAACCTGCCGTACATCTCGCCCCAATCGCCGGACGTGCGCAACTCCAGCGGAATGCGCTGCGGCATCGTGCGCGGCAGATCGAGAAACTGGAAGACTTGCTTGCGGCTCATAGGGCGAGGAGTGAGTGAGGAGGAGTGAGGAACGAGTGACAGCCAGAGCTAGGAACGAGTGGAGAGGAACGAGGAACGAGTGAAAACGAGAAGTGAGTGAAGAGGAGTGAGGAACGAGTAGGGAGAATGGGAGGAGAGCAAAGGAGCCAGGGACAGGTGGCGAGCTGCTGTCAGCCGGCTTTTGCCTCTACTCGTTTCTCACTCCTCTTCACTCGTTCCTCGCTTCAAGCTGCGCGCCTCAACGTCTCGGTCAGCGATTCGATGCTGGCCGCTTTCGGTTTGACCAGCCAGAACTTGCCCACGTAGTCGCGGAATTCGTCCAGGATCTGCTGCGCCCAGATGCTGCCGGTCAGTTCGCGATGGCGCTGGATCAGGGTGTGGATGTGTTGGCGGTAGTTCTCGAACCCTTCCGGCGAGATGCGGTGGATGTCGATCAACTCGTGGTTGTAGCGGTCGACGAAATCGCGATCCAGGTCCAGCACATAGGCCAGGCCGCCGGTGAAGCCGGCGCCGAAGTTCAGGCCGGTACGGCCCAGCACCATGACGATGCCGTCGGTCATGTACTCGCAGCAGTGGTCGCCGGCGCCTTCGAGCACCGCCAGCGCGCCGGAGTTGCGCACGCCGAAGCGCTCGCCGGCGCGGCCAGCCGCGAACAGTTCGCCGCCGGTGGCGCCGTACAGGCAGGTATTGCCCAGGATCGGCGTATTGCGCGCCTCGAAGCGCGCGCCGCGCGGCGGACGCACCACCAGCCGGCCGCCGGCCATGCCCTTGCCGACGTAGTCGTTGGCCTCGCCTTCCAGTTCCATCTGCAGGCCGCCGGCGTTGAACGCGCCGAAGCTCTGCCCGGCGGTACCGCGGAAGCGCAGGTTCAGCGGCGCATCGGCCATGCCCTGGTTGCCGTGCGCGCGGGCGATGGCGCCGGACAGGCGTGCGCCGATGCTGCGGTCGGTGTTGTGGATCAGGAAACGGTGATCGCCGCCGGTCTTTTCCGCGATGGGTTTGGCCAGCAAGCCGTCCAGCTGGGTGGCCAGGCTGTCGGGCGATTCGTACAGGCGCTGGGCGGCGCAACTGCTGCCGCTGTGGCCGGCGCCCTGCAGCAGCCGCGACAGATCGACATTGACGCCTTCGCGCGGCGACACCTGCAACTGCTGCAGCAGATCGGTGCGGCCGACGATCTCGTCCAGCGAACGCGCGCCCAGGTACGACAGCCACTGCCGCACTTCTTCGCTGAGCAGGCGGAAGAAGTTCTCCACCCGTTCCGGCAGGCCGGTGAAGTACTGCGCGCGCAGACGCTCGTCCTGGGTGGCCACGCCGGTGGCGCAGTTGTTGAGGTGGCAGATGCGCAGGTACTTGCAGCCCAGCACGATCATCGGCGCGGTGCCGAAGCCGAAACTGTCGGCGCCCAGCAGCGCCGCCTTGACCACGTCCAGGCCGGTCTTCAGGCCGCCGTCGGTCTGCAGCACGGCGCGGTCGCGCAACTGGTTGGCCACCAGCGCCTGATGCGATTCGGCCACGCCCAGTTCCCACGGCACCCCGGCATAGCGGATCGAACTGAGCGGACTGGCGCCGGTGCCGCCGTCATGGCCGGACACGGTGATCAGATCCGCACCGGCCTTGACCACGCCCGCGGCGATGGTGCCGACGCCGGCATGCGAGACCAGCTTCACCGATACCAGCGCCTGCGGATTGACCTGCTTCAGGTCGTAGATCAGCTGCGCCAGATCCTCGATGGAGTAGATGTCGTGATGAGGCGGCGGCGAGATCAGGCCGATACCCGGACGCGCGTAGCGCAGCCGCGCGATCATTTCGTTGACCTTGTGGCCGGGCAACTGGCCGCCCTCGCCGGGCTTGGCGCCCTGCGCGACCTTGATCTGCAGCACCTCGGCGTTGACCAGGTATTCCGGGGTGACGCCGAAACGGCCGGAAGCGACCTGCTTGATCTTGCTGCGCTTCTCGGTGCCGTAGCGGGCCGGGTCCTCGCCGCCTTCGCCGGAATTGCTGCGCCCGCCCAGCCGGTTCATCGCGATCGCCAGCGCTTCGTGCGCCTCGGGCGACAGCGCGCCCAGGCTGATGGCGGCGGTGTCGAAGCGGCGCAGGATGTCGCCGGCATCGGCGACCTGTTCCAACGGCGTCGGCGCATCGGCCTGCTTCAACTGCAACAGATCGCGCAGCGCCGACGGCGGCCGGTTGTTGACCGCGTCGGCGTACTGTTGCCAATCGCTCTGCTCGCCGCTGCGGGTGGCGCGCTGCAGCGTCATCACCACGTCCGGGTTGTACATGTGGTACTCGCCGCCATGCACGTACTTGAGCAGGCCGCCGATTTCCGGCTTCTGCAGTTCGTTCCAGGCGTTGCGGCTGAGCTGGCGGGCTTCGGTATCCAGCCGCGCCAGACCGACGCCGCCCACGCGCGAGGCGGTGTCGGGGAAGCACAGGTCGATCACGTCGGTATCCAGGCCGACGATCTCGAATAGCTGCGCGGCGCGGTAGCTGGCGATGGTGCAGATGCCCATCTTGGAGATGATCTTGGACAGGCCCTTGTAGATGCCCTTGCGGTAGCTGCGGCCGATCTGCGCCTGCTCGCCGCCCTTCTTCAGCTGCAGGATGCCGCGCCGGCCCAGATCGAACAGGGTCTGGTAGGCCAGGTACGGATACACCGCGGTGGCGCCGTAGCCGAGCAGGCAGGCCATGTGGTGCGGGTCGCGCGCGGTGCCGGTCTCGATGATCAGGTTGACGTCGCAGCGCAGGCCCTTGCGCGACAGATGATGGTGGACCGCGCCGGTGGCCAGCAGCGCATGCGCCATCGGCCGCTCGGCCACCGGGTAGCGGTCGCTGAGCAGCAGCATCACCATGCCTTCGCGCGCGGCCTGCTCGGCCTGCGCGCAGATGCGTTCCAGACCGGCCTTCAGGCCTTCTTCCGGCGCGTACGACAGATCGATCAGCTGGTGCTTGTCGGCGTACTGCGGCATCTTCAGCAGCTGGCGCAGCTTGCGCTGGCTCAGCACCGGCGAGTTGAGGATGACGTGGTTCACCGTCTCCGGGCCGGCATGGAAGATGTTGGTCTCCTTGCCCAGCTGGGTGGTCAGCGACATCACGCAGTCTTCGCGCAGCGGATCGATCGGCGGGTTGGTGACCTGGGCGAAGGCCTGGCGGAAGTAGTCGTACAGCGGCCGGGTCTGCCGGCTCAGCACCGCCATCGGGGTGTCGTCGCCCATCGAGCCGGTAGCTTCCTGCTCGGTCTCGGCCAGCGGCCGCAGCACATGCTCCATTTCTTCGCTGCTGAGCTGGAACAGCTTGTGGTAGCTGCGCAGGGTCTTTTCGTCGAACGGCTCCTCGACCAGCGACGGATCGATCAGCTCGGTCTGCAGATAGGTCACGCCCTGGTGCAGCCACTGCTTGTACGGCGCGCGGCCGCGGTTGATGCGATCGATGGCTTCCGAATCGAGCAGATCCCCGCGCCTGAGATCGATGGCGACCATTTCGCCCGGGCCCAGCTTGCCCTTGCGGGTGACCCGCTCGGCCGGCAGTTCCCACACGCCGGCTTCGGACGCCACCAGGAAATGACGGTCGCCGGTCAGCATCCAGCGCGCCGGGCGCAGGCCGTTGCGGTCCAGCATGCAGGCGGCGTAGCGGCCGTCGCAGGCGACGATGCCGGCCGGGCCGTCCCAGGGTTCGGTGTTGAGGCCGTAGAACTCGTAGAACGCGGCCAGATCCGAGTCCTTGAATTCCAGCGACTGGGTCGCCGGCGGCACCAGGATGCGCAGCGCCTGCAGCAGATCCATGCCGCCGGCGATCAGCAGTTCCAGCATGTTGTCCAGGCTCTGCGAGTCCGAACCATGCATCGAGATGACCGGATCGAATTCGGCGATGTCGAAGCGCGGCGTCTTCCATACCTTGCTGCGCGCCTGCGCCCAGCTGCGGTTGCCTTCGATGGTGTTGATTTCGCCGTTGTGCGCCAGCAGCCGGAACGGATGCGCCAGCGGCCAGCGCGGCAGCGTGTTGGTGGAGAAGCGCTGGTGGAAGACGACGGCGCTGCTGGTCAGGTCGCTGCGCTGCAGATCGGCGAAGAACAATGGCAGCTTGTCCGGCAGCACCATGCCCTTGTAGCCGATCGAATACGGCGACAGCGTGACCACGTAGAAATCGCCGGTGGTCTGGCGCAGCTGCTGTTCGGCGCGGCGGCGTGCCAGGAACAGCGCCAGCGCGAACGCATCGTCGTCCTGGCCGTCGCCGGCATCGACGAACACCTGCTGGATCAGCGGCAGGGTGTCGTGCGCCAGTTGCCCGCAGACGCTGGCATCGGTGGGCGGCGTGCGCCAGCCGCTGACGGCGACGCCGACCTTGTAGAGTTCCTTTTCGAGCTGGTCGCGGCATTGCGCGGCCAGATCCGCGTCCTGCGGCAGGAACACCAGCCCGGCAGCGAAACGCGCGCCGATGGCGATGCCGGCTTCGCGCGCCAGTGCGCGCAGGAATGCATCGGGTTTGCGGATCAGCAGGCCGCAGCCATCGCCGGTCAGCCCGTCGGCGGCAACGCCGCCGCGATGGGTCATCCGCGACAGCGCGGAAATGGCGGTATCGACCAGCGACCGTGACGGTTGGTCGTCCAGTTGCGCGATCATGCCGAAACCGCATGCGTCGCGTTCGTCGTTCGGATCGTACAGTCCCTGCTGACGGCTGCCTTGGCGGCTGCGAGGTGCCATCTGATGCCTCAAACCTGTAGTGACGGCGACACCGTGCCCTGCCCCGCAGCGGCACTTCGAAATGTCTCCGGAATCCCGACTAAAGCACAGTTGCTGCGGTGCCGCAACCACGCACCGGAACCGGCGCATTTAGTTGCATCGGCAACTTTCCGCCACGGCCGGCAAAGCGCGGCGCAGATGCGTTCCGGTGGGGGATTTTGCCGGTGGTATGCGCACCGGCAGGTATCGGATTGGTTTCGTGCGTGTGGCGATTGCGGAGAAGCCGCCGGCGTGAAGTTCTCGTCTACGCGTCGGCAATCCGGCCCGGGGGTGGCATTGGTGGGAAGGGAAGGAGTCACCGCCTGCGGGGTGGGACAGACCTATGGAAACGGCGACTTCGGATGGTTTCTTCCGAACGCCAGCAGCCTGTCCAGAAGCCGTCTCTCCACTTGGGAGAAGAACAAAAACCGCCGTGCGAACGCGCGGCGGTTCTGCCATGAATCGTGCCGGTTGGCGGTCAGCCGCAACGCACGGCGGTGACCACGCCCTGCTCATCCTCGTCAACGTTGAGCCGGTTGCCGTCGAACTCCATCGTGACTGCCTGTCCGGGTTTGAGAACGCGCACGGTCTGCGCCTTGGCATCGTTGCGCGCCTGCTCCAGATCGGCCTCGGTGGCTTTCTTGCCGACCGCCCACTGCGCCTGGGTATCGTCGCAGCTGCCTTCGGCCGGTGGCGGCGCCAACGGCTCTTCGCTGGCGGGCTGGGCGACTTCGGCGGCGGCGGCCTGGGACTGTTCGGTGGCTTCGGTCTGTTCGTCCGGTTCGGGGGCACAGGCGGCCAGCGACAGGCTCAACAACAGGGCGGGAATCACGAGACGGGTCATGCGGACTCCAGTAGGAAGGGACAGCGACAAGCATCGCCCAGAAAGCATTCGCATGTCGTTAACACGCGCAGGCCGGTACTCAGCCGCAGCTGATGCGGGTGATCACATTGGCCGCGTCCAGCTCCACGTTGACCCGGTCGGGGCGGTAATCGCGGGTGACCGCCTGTTTGGGGCCGATTGGCCGGATCAGGCCGGCGCCGCTTTCGCGCCAGACCCGCGCCATGGTCGCCTGCTCGGCCGGTTGGCCGACGGCCCATTGCACCGGTTCGGCCTGGCAGGTGCCAGGTCGTGCGGCAGGCGATGCCGGATCCGCCGGCGGCGGCGCGGAGGCGCAGGAGGACAGCGCCAAGGCGGGAAGCGCAAGGGCGAGCATCAACAACGGGCTAGGCAATCGACGGTTCATTCCTTTGTCTCCAACGTTCGGATGGCGGTGCCTGGCCATCTTGTCACCACTTTGCCGGCAAATGCACGAGCAGCCTCCCGGCCGCGAGCTTTTCCCCGGTCCTGACGTGGAAGCAGGAGTTCGCACCGAGGACGGCGCTCCTACGATCAGCATTCCATCGCCGGACGGAACCGCCCTTTGTGCAGCGAGGCGAGGACATCGCTACAAGGGTGGGGTGGGGCGGCCGAGCCGGGAACGTTCGAACCACCACAACGCGGAAGCGGCCAGCAGCCAGGCCAGCAACCACGGCCAGGAGGAGCCGCGGCGGGCGGATGGGCCGGAGGCGGGCGCGGTCTTCGAAGTTGGCGGCTGTGCGCCGGCCAGTTGCAGCGTCGCTTCGCGCATCCGCGCCATCTGCAGCGCTGAGGCAGTGTCGCTGGCGTGAACGAAGAACGGCGATGGTTGCTGATCGCCCTGTTGCAGCCGATGCCAGCCGCTGTGCTGCGGCCAGAATGCGGCGCAGGCGCGTGCGCCGGTCACCGCATCGATGCGCAGCGGTACGCGGCTGCCGTCGGGCGCAGTCACCTCCGTCTCGGCTTCAGTGTCCAAGCCGCAGATGGCGACGCGCTGCCCCTGACGCGCGTCGTCGTCGATGACGGGCATCGTCTGCGCGGTGCCGCGCGCCAACGTCGCGAAGGCCTGGCTCCACAGTTCGCCATGGCGCTCGCTGCGCCCGGCCAGCGCCAGCTTGAAGCTGTCGGTCAGCGCCCACACCGCGATGCGCCCGCGGCCTTCGGCGCGCCAGCCGGCCAGCAGCTTGCCTTCGCCATCGTGCAGCAGCGGCACGAGATCGTCGCCACCGATGCCCAGCACGCGCCGGGACAGCACCGGCAGTTCGGCGCCCGGATGCTCGTCGTCGATGGGCGCGTGGCCGCTGCCCGGCCCCAGCCGCGCGCGCAGCATGGCGTTGTCGCCGCTGGTCTGCGGCAGGCGCACGTTGGCGCTTTCGCGGCCGCTGCCCGGATCCAGGCCAAGCGCGCGCAGCTGGCGACGGTCGGAGTCGGACAAGGGACCGGTCACCCGCAGCAGCACGCCCAGTCCTTCGCGCAATGCTTCGGCCACGGCGCCTCGAGCGCCGGCGCCAAGCCCGCTCCAGGCGCGTTCGTCCACCACCAGCAGATCGAAGCCGCTCAGGTTGGCCGCGTTCAATGCCAGCGGCGCGTCGCCCAGCTGCAGTCCGCCGCCGACGCTGATCTGGGTATGCAGTCGCAGGCCGGCATCGCTGGCCCAGCGGCGCAGGTATTTCAGTTCGGGGCCGGGCGCGCCGGCCAGCACCAGTACCCGCAGCGGCGCGCCGCTGGCGGTCTGCAACGGCAACGGGATTTCTTCCAGCAGCTGCTGTTTGGCATCGCGCAGCCGCAACCGGAACGTCGCCAATCCGGCCACGCGCGAGGCGCCGGTCAATACGAAGCGGCCATCTTCGGGCAGCGCCTGCCGATCCACGCGCTGCGCGCCGGGGTCGACCAGCTCGACACTGCCGCCTGCCACCGAATGCGCGCGGCCATGGATCCGGAACGCATCGCCAGCGGCGACCTGCCGCGGCGCCTGCAGCTCGATGATGCCGGATGGTAGCGGCGCAGGAAGGTAGTCGATGCCGAATCCGCGCGCCGCGTCGCGATCGCGCGGTTCGAGCCCTGCGCCGATGATGCGCAGCCGCTGCGTGCCCGGGTGCCGGCGCAGTGCGGTGGCCAGATCCGGTACCGGTTCGGCCGCGGCCAACCGCGGCGCTTCCGGCAATGCCACCCGCGCTTCGCCGCTGCGGTGTTCGCCCGATTGCGCCGCCGTGGCCCGTGCGGTCAGCACCAGCAGCGTGCCGGCCTCGGTTTCGACCCTGGGCGGCAGCAGCGCGAAGTACAGCAAGACCGCCAGCAGCGGCTGGCCCAGCCACAGCAAAGCCAGCCGCCAGCCGCGCGCGCGCTGCCCGGGCGCGGTGCGGCGTTGCCAGCGCAGCAACCGCCACCACGCCAGCAGCACGGCCAGGCCCAGCAGCGCGGCGATCAGCAGTTGCAACGATGGCTTCATCGGCCGCTCTCCTGCCGCAGCGCATCCAGGTAGCGCTGTCCGGCTGCATCGCCGCCGTCGCGACGCGGTACGTTGGCCGCGGGACGCGCCAGCAGCGGCCACAGCAAGGTCCGCAGCCGTTCGCGGCACTGGTCGCAGTCGGGCTGCCGGCGCAGCGCGTCGATGGCGGCAATCAGCGACAACGGATCGCCTGCCTGCGCCGGGTGCTCGCGCAGCCAGCGCTCCAGCGCGTCCAGATCGGCTGCTGCCTCCGCTGCCCCGCTGGCCGGTCCGGTCTCCAATGCCTGCCACAGCGAGCCGATGGTCGGGTCCGCGGCGGTGGCCGCGGCCAGCGTGTCGGCACGACGGGCCAGTCCGGCGCGGTCGCCGCTGAGCCGGCGGCTCTCGTCGATAGGCGGCAATTCCGGCCCGACCCGCGCCAGATAGATGCGGCTGGCCTGTTGCACCTGCTTGATGAACTCCAGCGCCTTGTAGGCATAAGGCAGCGCCCGCTCCGGATGGCCCTGGCGCAGCTGCAGCTCCGACTGCCACATCTGATCCAGCGCCTGCTTCAAGGTGGCGCGGGTTTCCGGATCCAGCAGCGTCGCCGCTTCGGCGTGGTCGTGGGTGTGGCCGTATTCGGCCAGCACGTCGGCTTCGCGGCCGAAGCCGGTGCTCTGCGCGGGTGGCGTGCCGTGGTCATGATCGTGATCGGCGCCGGCGACCGTGCTGTCGCGATCGTGATCATGCTCATCGCCCTCGTCGTCGTGGCTGTCTTCGCCATCGTTTGTCGGCGGCGGTTTCGGAGCGCCTTCGGCTTCCTCGCCGAGGAACTGGCCGTAGCGCAGGCGCAGGATGCGCTGGTCGACGCCGATGGCGTCGGAGCGTTCGACGAAGCGGTCGCCGGCCAGTCGGGGCTTTTCCTTCAGCAGCGCCTCGGCGTCGATGATGATCTGGCGCTGGCTGCGGAAATAGGCCGGCAGCGTTTTCTTGACCATGCCTTCCAGGCCGCTGCTTTCGTTGCCCAGGTCCGAGGGCCAGCGCAGGATCAGGCTGGGACTGCGCGCGTTCTGCGGCCGCGGCGCGCGGTTGTCGTCGACGCTCAGCTGCACGACCAGATCGTCGCCGGCGGCCAGGCCCAGCGCTGCCAGATCCAGCCGGTGCGTATAGCGCTTGCGGGTGGCATCGCCGCGGCCGGGCACGCCGACGGTGGTTTCGCGGAAGGTGATGTTTTCGCCGGTGCCCTGCGCCAGGGTGATGCGCAGCTGCGCGTTGGCGGCAATGCCGTAATCGTCGCTGCCTTCGAACACGACCTCCCAGCTGCGCTGGCCCAGCGTCATCAGGCTGAGGCTGCGCTCCGGGGCGATGACCTTCAGCTGCGGCGGCCGGTCGGCGATGGCATCCAAGCGGTGCAGCGGCGCGGCGGGTGCCGATGGCGCACCCGCCGCTTCCACCCGGTACAGCGTGGAGGCGTCCAGGCGCTGGCTGCCGACCCAGTCGCCATCGTGCTGGCTCAGCGGCAGGCGCCTGCCGTCGTGGAACACCAGCGCGACCGCAGCCGGCTGCGGCGCGAAGCGCAACCGCCATTGCAGCTGTGAGCCCTGCGGCGCGCGCGCCTGCAGGCTGGCTTCTTCGCGCACCGGCAATCGCGTGTACGCCGGCGGCGCGATGCGCAGTTGCTGCGCGGTCATGCGGATGGGTACCGCGACCGCAGCCGCGGCGGAGGCCGGGCCCGGCGCGGCCGCTGGTGAGGGCGGCCGCGCTGGCCACGCCAACGCGGCCGCCAGCACGATTAACGCGCTCAGCGTGGAGGCGGCCAGCCGCGGCAATGGCCAGGCACTGCGCAAATCCGCTGGCGCGGCGCCGAGCCGTTGCTGCAGGCGCTGGCGCTGCAGCTGTTGCAGCGGGTTAAACGCTGCCGCGTCGGCCAGCAGCAGATCCGCGCTGTCCTGCATGTCCGTGCGGCGCGCATTGAGCTCGCGTACCGCCCAGGCGTGGCCGCGTTTGCGCCACTGCCAGCCACCCCATACCGCGAGCGCGGCGATCGACAGCAGCGCCATCGACAGCGCGGCCGCGGCGCCGGCGCTTCGCCAGCCGGCGGCAGCCAGCGCCGCGGCCCACGGCACGACGAACGCGGCCGCGATCAGCAGCCGCTGCCGGCGGGCGGCATTCAGCGCATCGCGCAATGGCTGTGCTGCGTTCATGGCGTGGCGGCCCGCTGCGGGCGCGTGGCCAGCCAGCGCTCGCCAACGAACAACAAGGCGATCAACAGCGCCAGCCACGGCTGCAGATCGCGCGGCGGTTGCGGATAGGCGGGCGCGCCGGTCAGCGGCGCGTGCGCCTGGGCATCGACGCGGCTCGGCGGTTGCGGTGGCGGCTCGAACAGCGCACGCAGGCGCTGCGGAAAATCCGCTTCCAGCAGCTGCGGCATCGCCTGTGGTTGCAGCGCGCGGGTCAGCCGCAGCAGGCGGCCACGGCCGCTGGCGGCGCCTTCGGCCAGCACGGCGCCGTCGCCGCCGCGCCACAGCGGCGTCATCGGCACGGTCGAATCGAAGACGGTTTCCGCATCGATCAACGCGGTGCCGCCGCTGTCGATCCAGCGCTGGATTTCAGCCGGTAGCGGGCCAGGCGCCAACCAGATCAGCTGTCGTGCGCCGGCGGCGATGGGCTGTCCGGCGGGCGCGATCGAGATCCCTGTCGATGCCGGCATCGCGGTCGAATCAGGCGTTGCTGTCGTTGGGGAGTCGGTCGCCGGCGCGCGCCATGCGGCGGCGGCAGCGCGCAGATAGCGCAATGCCGGCGCACGGTCTTCGCTATGGCGCACCGCCAGCGTCAATGGCGCAGGGGGGACGGGGTTCTGCGCCGGCACCGTGCCGGCGGCCACGCGCCAATCGACGGTGCGCGACAGACGCGGCCGCTGCGCATCGGTGCCGCCGATGTCGGCAGATACGAAAACGGTCAGCGCAGTGTCCGCGGGCAGTTCGGCATCCAGCTGGCGCAGCAGGCTGCTGACCGGTTGCGCTTGCGGCGGCGGCGGGTCCTTGAAATCGGGAAAACCTGGGGCCAGCCACAGCCAGCGCGCATCGGCGGGCAATCCCGCCTCGCCCAGCGCGGCCGCATTCACGCCCGGCACCACCGCCACGCGGTGTGCGCGCTCCGCGCTGCCGTACAGCACAGGCTGCGCCAGCCACAGCGCCAGCAGCGCCAACAACAGCAACCGCAACAACAGCAACGGCCATTCGTCGAAACGGATGCGATGGCGCGGCTTGGGTTTCTGCCGCAGCCAGCGCAGCGCGGCAAACTCGGTCGGGCGCTGCTCGCTGCGCCGGGCCAGATGGATCAGCAGCGGCAATGCCAGCGCCGCCAGGGCGGCCAGCGCGGCCGGCAGCAGCAGCGCCAAGTTCATGCGGGCATCCCCAGCGGGCTCGCGTGGATGCTGCGGCCATGCCCACAGGTACCATTGCTGCATCCGACGCGCGCAGCAACCAACGCAAGCGTGGCGCATGCCATCGCAGCGGTTTCAAGCCGGCTCCTCATGCGTACTCCGCCGCGCCGTGCGCGCCGAACAGGCGCCGCAACGGCAGGTCCAGCGGCTGATCCATCACGTACTGCGCATGCCGTATGCCGCTGGCGTCCAGCCGTGCCTGCAACAGGCGTTGCGCGGCGGCGAAGCGCTGCAGGTAGTCGGCGCGCAACGCGGCGCCATCGCCCAGCAGCTCTTCGCCGGTTTCCGGATCCCGGAACCGGTGCCCGCCGCGGAACGGGAAGTCGCGCTCGTCGCTGGTCAGCACCTGGATGGCCAGCACCTCGCGCCGTGCCGCAGCCAGGCGTTCGACCAGCGCCAGCTCGGCGTCATCGAAGAAATCGCTGATCGCCACCACCAGATCGCCAGCGCCGATGCGTTCCCACAGCGGATTGAGCCGTTCGCCTTGCGGGAAGGCGCCGTGCGGCGACAGCGCGTGCAGTTCCAGCAGCAGGCGATCGCGCTGGCGCGGACCGGCGCCGGCCGGCATCAGCCGCAAGCCGTCTTCGCGCAATCCGATCAGGCCGAAGCGATCACCCTGGCGCAGCGCCAGCTCGGCGATGCAGGCGGCCAGCGATTTGGCCGCGTCCAGGCGGATGCGCTGCGGCGGCGTGCGCTCGCGCTGGCCCATCGATGCCGAGGCGTCGATCAGCAGCCACACCGTCAGCGGACTTTCGCGCTCGGCTTCGCGGACGAAGAAGCGATCCGAGCGCGCATACAGTTTCCAGTCGATCTGGCGCAGTTCATCGCCGGGTTCGTAGGCGCGGTACTGCGCGAATTCCAGGCCGGCGCCGCGGCTGCGGCTGTGGTGCAGGCCGATGCCCTGCGCGCCAGCCGCGCGCCGTGCGGTCAGCCGCAGCTCGCGGAGCCGGCTGCGTACCTGCGGCGGGATCAAATCGTGCGGCACGGCGGCGGGTCGCTCAGGCGGGGAACGGCACGCCGCGCAGCAGCGCGGCAATCACGTCATCGGGGCTCTTCTGCTCGGCCTCGGCGGCGAACGACAGCAGCAGGCGGTGGCGCATCACCGGTGCGGCCAGCGCGGCGATGTCCTCGCGGGTGGCGGCCAGGCGGCCGTGCAGCAGTGCGCGCGCCTTGGCCGCCAGCACCAGCGACTGGCCGGCGCGCGGCCCGGCGCCCCAGCGCACGTACTTGCGCACTTCCTCCGGCGCGGCGCCGTCGCCGGGCCGGCTGGCGCGCACCAGCCGGGTAATCCAGGCCAGCAGATCCTCGCCCAGATGCACCTCGCGCACGCGCGCCTGCAAGGCGATGACCTCGTCGCCGTGCATCACCTGCGGCACCGCGGGACTGTGGCTGCCGGTGGTCTGCGCCAGGATGTCGTGTTCTTCCTGTTCGCTGGGGTAATCGACGCGGATGTGCAGCAGGAAGCGGTCCAGCTGGGCCTCCGGCAGCGGGTAGGTGCCGGCCTGTTCCAGCGGATTCTGCGTGGCCAGCACGAAGAACGGCGCGGGAAGCGCGTGGGTGACACCGGCGTAACTGACCGTGCGTTCCTGCATCGCTTCCAGCAATGCGGCCTGGGTCTTGGGCGGGGTGCGGTTGAGTTCGTCGGCCAGCAGCAGGTGGGTGAACACCGGGCCGGGTTGGAAGCGGAAGTGGCGATGGCCGGTGCCGTGGTCTTCCTCCAGCAGTTCGGTGCCCAGGATGTCGCTGGGCATCAGATCGGGGGTGAACTGCACGCGCCGGAACTGCAGCTCCAGCGCCTGGCCCAGCGAACGTACCAGCAGGGTCTTGCCAAGACCGGGCACGCCTTCGAGCAGGCAGTGGCCGCCGGCGAGCAGGCCGATCAGCAGTTGTTCGACGACATCCTGCTGGCCGACGATGGCCTGGGCGATGGCGTCGCGCAATAGGCCCAGGCGGGCGAGTTGAGCCTGGATATCGGATTCGGTGAGGGGGTGGTCGTTGGTGGAGGTGGTCATGGGGGACTCGCTGATTTAGTTGGTTGCCGGCGCTGTTGGCTAAGGTAGAGGCAGCAGCAACGGCAGAATCAAGAGCTTGATCGGCTTCGCCGTTGAAAGCCGCACTGACGTGCGAGTTCCTTTTGTCTTGGCAAAAGGAACCACTGTGCCGCTTTGCGGCGCGAACGGCGAAGCCGGCCCGAAGGGCGAGACGCAGCATGCGTCGAGTAAAGAAAAGTGACTCGCGCCTACGGCGCGGCGGTCAACGGCGGAGCCGGTCAAGCCTTTGCGCTTTGCGATTTCCACGGGCGAAAGAAAAGCCATCAGCTATTCAACGCATACATGACGATGTTCACCGCGAACTTGGTATTGTCCTCGGCCAGAAAGCGCTTGTTGCGCCAGTCGTAGTCCCATTCGCAGCCATAGTCCTTGTTGCTGTAAAGCACCCCCAGGCGGCCGTCGATCTCGATGCCTTTCAGGTAGTCGTGAATCAGATCGTCGCCCCAGCCGTTGAGCTCGAAGCCGGTCGCCGGCGGACCCTCGGGAAAGCTGAAGAAGCTGCGGTACAGCGGATGGCTGTTGGGCAGTTTCTGCATCGCCCTGGCGCCGAAGATGGCCGTCATCTGCGCTTCGAAGGATTTGGCGAACAGGCCGTCGATATCGTGATTGCAGTCGTCGACGAAAACGAAGCCGCCGTTGCGCACGTAGCGCTCGAAGTTGCGCCGTTCGTCGGGATTGAACTCGACCAGCTTGTGCCCGGCCAGATAGCAGAATGGTGCCAGCAGCATCTTCGGATCCGCCAGCGCCAGTACATGCTCCTTCGGGTCGACGCGCAGGTTGGTGTAGTCGATCAGCGAGGTGATGAGGTTGGCCGGCATCCGCGCGTCCACGTCCCAGTCGCCGGAGTCGTACTTCAGCCGGGTGAACCAGAAGTCGTATTCGGCCGCAGCGGCGCACGCGCCGCGCGGCAGCAGCGCGGCGGCCAGGCCGCCGGCGATCAGGCGGAGGAAGTCGGCCCGAGTCATGCAACAGGAGTGAGTGAGTGGAAGCGAGGAACGAGTGGAGAGGAACGAGAAACGAGTAGGAGCATATCCTCGCCCGTCCGGGTCTTCGCTCGTTCTCCACCCACTGCAGGAGTGAGTGGAGAGGAGTGAGAAATGAGTGAGTGGAAGCGAGGAACGAGTGGAGAGGAACGAGAAACGAGTAGGAGCATATCCTCGCCCGTCCGGGTTTTCGCTCGTTTTCCACCTGCCGCAGGAGTGAGTGGAGAGGAGTGAGGGATGAGTGAGTGGAAGCGAGGAACGAGTGGAGAGGAACGAGAAACGAGTAGGAGCATATCCTCGCCCGTCCGGGTTTTCGCTCGTTTTCCACCTACCGCAGGAGTGAGTGGAGAGGAGTGAGGGATGAGTGAGTGGAAGCGAGGAACGAGTGAGAAGCCATGCGTGTGCCAGCATGCGCCCGGCTTCGCTCTTCCTCGCTCCTCAATCCTATTCACTCGTTCCTCGCTCTCGCAATGAAGAGGAACGAGTGGATAGCGGAGCCCGCAGACCCGCACGCCTGGACTTTCACTCGTTTCTCGTTCCTCCTCACTCGTTTCTCGCTCTCAGACCGCATCCGACAACGAGGTGAACGTGAAATCGCGCAGCTTCATCGGCGGGATCATCATCACGAAACTGGACTCGTCGCCGGAGACGCGGATCGGCTTGCCCAGTTCTTCGATGTTGTTGAGCATGATTACCGGCGACTCGTTGAAGCGGAAGTTCTTGACCGGGTACCTGATCTCGCCGTTCTCGATGTAGAACGTGCCGTCGCGGGTCAGCCCGGTCAGCAGCACGGTCTGCGGATCGACCATGCGGATGTACCAGGTGCGGGTGACCAGGATGCCCTTCTGCGTGCTGCGCACCAGCTCGGCGGTGGACTTGCTGCCGCCGGCCATCAGCAGGTTGCCGGGTGTGGCAGTTGCCTGCTTGCCTTGTTTCTGCGCCCAGAAGCGCGAGTAGCGCAGATTGGCGATCTTGCCGTCCTGGATGATCGGCATCTTTTCGCGCGGCAGGCCCTCGTTGTCCCACGGCATCACCGCCGCGTCCGGGTGCCAGGGATCGGCGCTGAGATTGACGCGCGGGTCGTAGACCTGCTCGCCCAGCTTGTTGCCGCCGCCTTTCTTCGAAAGGAAGCTGCGGCCTTCGTCGGCCTGGCGCGCATCGAAGAAATTCATCATGAACGAGATCAGGCCAGCGGCCGCGGCCGGTTCCAGGATCACGGTGTATTTGCCGGGCTCCAGCGCCTTGGCATCGGCCGATTCGCTGGCCTTGCGCATGGCGGTGCGGATGTCGCTGTCGGCCTTGAAGTCGCTGGCGTCCTTCAGGTTGCGGCCGACCCAGCCCGAGCCGCGGCCGTCTTCGGTGCGCACCGTGCAGGTGTAGTTGAAGTTGGTGGCCTGCTGATAGCCGAAATTGCCGTTGCTGTTGGCGAAGGCGACAAAGCTCTGGCCGTCGTCGAGGAAGCCGGCTGCGATCAGTTTTTCGGCCTTGCACGGTGCGATCGAGTCGGCGGCCACCTGGGCGCGGAATTCCGGCGTGATCGCGGCGGTGGATTCGCTGAAGGTCGGGCTGGCGGTGTAGCTCTGCTTGCCGATGGCCGGCATGAACTCCGGGTTCTCCGGCGCCAGCTTGGCTAGATCCTCGGCGCGGCGGACCACGCGCTCCAGCGCGGCGTCGTCGAACTCGTTGATGGTGGCGGTGCCGACGCGCTTGCCGAAGGCGACCTGCACGGCCAGGTCGGCATTGCTGACGATGCCGCTGGTGGAAATGTTGTTAAGCGCAAAACGGATGTTGCCGTCGACCGAACCGGTCAGCGTGGCGGTGCATTCGTCGGCGGTGGACAGCGCGATGACCTTGTCCAGGATGGCCTTGGCCTGCGCTTCGGTGAGGATGCTCATGGTGTGGATATCTCCTTGGCGCCGATCAGCCCAGCGAACGGGCGGTGTTGATGACATTCATGCCGTTGAAGCGCGCGGTGGACGACCCGTGCGAAACAGCCGAAACCTGGCCGGGCTGGCCCTTGCCGTCGAAGAACGAACCGCCCAGGCGGTAGTCGCTTTCGTCGCAGATCGCCACGCAGGCGTTCCAGAACTCCGGCGTGCGGATCTGGTAGGCCACGTCCTCGATCTGGCGGGTAATCTGGCCCTTCTTGATCTCGTAGAACAGCTGGCCGCCGAACTGCGCGTTGTAGCGTTGCTGGTCGATCGAGAACGAGCCGTCGCCGATGATGTAGATGCCGTTTTCCACGTCCTTGATCATGTCGGCCACGGAAAGCTTGTCCTTGCCCGGCGCCAGCGAGACGTTGGCCATGCGCTGGAACTGCACGCTGGACCACGAATCGGCGTAGCAGCAGCCGTCGGATTCGCTCTTGCCCAGGATATGGGCCTGGTCGCGGATGGTCTGGTAGTCGACCAGCTTGCCGTTGCTGACCAGATCCCAGCGCTTGGTCCTGACGCCTTCGTCATCAAAGCCGACCGCGCCCAGGCTGCCTTCCTGGGTCTTGTCGGCGAACAGGTTGACGATGTCGCTGCCGTACTGGAACCGGTCTTCGCGCTTGTCCAGGGTGGCGAAGCTGGTGCCGGCGTAGTTGGCTTCGTAGCCGAGCACGCGGTCCAGTTCCAGCGGATGGCCGACGTTTTCGTGGATGGTCAGCCAGGTGTGCGACGGGTCCAGCACCAGGTCGTACTTGCCCGGCTTGACCGACGGCGCGGTCAGCTTGGCCCGCGCCTGTTTGGCGGCGGCGATGGCGTCTTCCTGCATGTCGTAGGACATGCCGTAGTTGGTCACCCCGTTGGGCGTGAGCACCTTGCCGGAAGCGGCGCCGTCCAGGTATTCGTAGCCCAGGCCCATCGGCGAGGACAGGCCGTCGCGGGTGCGGAACTTGCCGCTGGCCTTGTCGATGGCCGTGACCGTCATCGGCGCCCAGATCCGGTGCACGTCCTGATCGATGTAGGAGCCGTCGGTGCTGGCGAAATACTTCTGCTCGTTGACCAGGAACAGCATCGAATTGACGAAGTCGGCGCCGGCATTGATGGCCGAGGCGTTGACGCCCAGCAGCAGGTCGACCTTTTCCTTCAGCGGCACTTCCATCGCGTTCTTCTTGATGGGCGTGCGCCAAGACACCTCGCCGACGCCGGGCGCGGGCGCCAGCTGCACCGGCGCGGTCTGGGTCTTGCTGTTGGCCCGCGCGATGGCCGCGGCCTGTTGCGCGGCCTGCGCCACCGACTGGCTGCTGAGCTGGTTGGTGGCGGCAAAGCCCCAGGCGCCGTTGACGATCACGCGGATGCCGACGCCGGTGGACTCGGTGTTGACCACGTTCTGCACCTTGTCCTCGCGGGTAATCACGAACTGGCGCAGGTAGCGGCCGATGCGCACGTCGCAGTAGGTCGCCCCGGATTGCCTGGCTGCCGCCAGCGCTGCGTCGGCCAGCCGCTTCTTCAGGCCGATATCCAGCGTGGACTGCAATTGCTCGGCGGCGATGGCCTTGCCGAAGAAGGACGGCACCATCAGGCCGCCCAGGCTGAGACCGCTCAGGGTCAGGAAGTCACGTCTTTGCAAGGCTGTTCTCCACCGGTGAAGCCCGTGCCGGGCACGGGAATGAGTTGCGACGGAACGATGCGCGCATGCGTACGGACGCGCGGACAATGCCATTCCGATTCTTGCCGCCGGGCGAAGCTGCCGTCAAATGACTTTTGGCACGGGTGGGGGAATCGGGAATGCGGAGATGCGACAGCAACAGCCCGCGTCGACGCACCGGGCAGCCCATTTTTTTCTGGTTCTCCTGCCAAGAGCGGAGAATGTCTATGTGGAATCCGGTGGCCAGGGCAGTGCGGGACACGCCGTAATACCCGCGATGCGGGGCCGGCCCGCCATCGCAGATGACGGGCGTTCGGCTGCACGCGAAGCCGTGCTTCGCAAGCGCTTGCCTCACCCATGCAGGCTCTTACGCGGCATCCATGCCGCGTACGGTCCCGCACTGCCCTGGCCACCGGATTTTGGACACCTGGTCGGCGTTCGAATAAAGGCGTTCCGAAGTCGCGCTCTGTCATCTGACCAAAGGCGACGGGCGGCGGCTCCTACCGAAGTCGAGCCCGCCGAAGTCGACATCCCAAGAAGCAGGAGAAGAACCTTTCTCTAAAAAGCGGGCAAAGCGAGATGCGCTCCCCTCACTCCTCACCCCAGACTGCGTGCGGTGTTGATGACGTTGATGCCGTTGAAGCGGGTCGTCGCCGAACCGTGCGAGACCGCCGACACCTGGCTGGGCTGGCCCTTGCCGTCGAAGAACGAGCCGCCCAGGCGGTAGTCGCTTTCGTCGCAGATGGCCGCGCAGGCATTCCAGAACTCCGGCGTGCGGATCTGGTAGGCCACGTCCTCGATCTGCCGGGTCACCTGGCCGTTCCTGATTTCGTAGTACAGCTGGCCGCCGAACTGGGCGTTGTAGCGCTGTTGATCGATCGAATACGAACCGCGGCCGTGGATGTAGATGCCGTTTTCCACGTCCTTGATCATGTCGGCCACGGAAAGCTTGTCCTTGCCCGGCGCCAGCGAGACGTTGGCCATGCGCTGGAACTGCACGCTGGACCACGAATCGGCATAGCTGCAGCCGTGCGATTCGGTTTCGCCCAGGATATGCACCTCGTCGCGGGTGGCCTGGTAGTTGACCAGCACGCCGTCCTTCACCAGGTCCCAGCGCCTGGTCCTGACGCCCTCGTCATCAAAGCCGACCGCGCCCAGGCTGCCCGGCTCGGTCTTGTCGGCGGTGAAGTTGACGATCCCGCTGCCCCAGCGATAGCCGGCCTCGCGCTTGTCCAGGGTGGCGAAACTGGTGCCGGCGTAGTTGGCTTCGTAACCCAGTACGCGATCCAGCTCCAGCGGGTGGCCGACGTTCTCGTGGATGGTCAGGAACAGGTTGGACGGGTCCAGCACCAGATCGTATTTTCCCGGCTTGACCGACGGCGCACTCAGTTTGGCGCGCGCCTGTTTGGCCGCGGCGACGACGTCTTCCATCACATCGTAGGAACGGCCATAGCCGGTTACGCCGCCGGGCAGCGCGAACTTGCCGGCCGGATCCGCATCCAGATATTCATAGCCCATGCCCATCGGCGCCGACAGCCCGTCGCGGGTGCGGAACTTGCCGCTGGCCTTGTCGATGGCGGTCACGGTGAACGGCAGCCAGATGCGGTGCACGTCCTGATCGATATAGGAGCCGTCGGTGCTGGCGAAATACTTCTGCTCGTTGACCAGGAACATCCGCGAGGCGGCGAAATCGGCGCCGGCGTTGAGCGCGGCGGCATTGACGGCCAGCAGCAGCTCGACTTTTTCCTTGATCGGCACTTCCATCGCATTCTTGCGCAGCGGCGTGCGCCAGGACACTTCGCCGACGCCGGCGACCGGCGCCAGCTGCACCGGTTGGGTGCGGGTCCTGGCGTCGGCGCGGGCGATGGCCACGGCCTGGCGCGCGGTGGCCGCGGCCGCGTCGGGGCCGGGCCGGTTGCTGGCGGCAAAGCCCCAGGCGCCATCGACGATCACGCGGATGCCGATGCCGCTGGATTCGGTATTGACCACGTTCTGCACCTTGTCCTCGCGGGTGATCAGCGACTGCCGCAGGTAGCGGCCGATGCGCACATCGCAATAGCTGGCGCCGGCCTGGCGCGCGGCGGCCAACGCGGCGTCGGCGCGGGCTTTGCGGGCGGCGCCATCGACCGGCGCCAGCAGCGTCTCGGCGGCAATGACGCGGCTGTGGGGCAGCATGGCTCCGGCCAGGCCCAGGCCGGAGAAGCTAAGGAAATCGCGTCTGTCCACCGCAGGATTCCGGTTGGGCCGGCGGTCACGGGCATGGCCGCCGGCAGGTCGAAGTGAGGCACGACTCTGCGCAGCGCTGCGGCAAGCGTCAAGTGACCGTGGTCCTACGGTCCGCCGGCAAACGGAGAAACCGGGCACAATTCCCTTGCCATCCGGCAGACAGGAGCGCGCGATGAAATCCCGAACCGGCCCCAAGCCCGATTCCGACGACGAACAGCAACGGCTGGCGGTGCTGATCGACGCCGACAACGCGCAGCCTTCGGTGATCGAAGGCCTGCTGGCGGAAGTGGCCAAGTACGGAGTGGCCAGCGTCAAGCGCATCTACGGCGACTTCACCAGCACCCGCATGACCCAGTGGAAGCAGGCGCTGCTGAAGCATTCGATCAGCCCGGTCCAGCAGTTCGCCTATACCAGCGGCAAGAACGCCACCGACAGCTCGCTGATCATCGATGCGATGGACCTGTTGTACACCCAGCGCTTCGACGGCTTCTGCCTGGTTTCCAGCGACAGCGACTTCACCCGCCTGGCGCAGCGCCTGCGCGAGGAGGGGCTGACCGTTTACGGCTTTGGCGAACGCAAGACGCCGGATCCGTTCGTGCAGGCCTGCGACAAGTTCGTCTACACCGAGGTGCTGCGCAGCGAGCCGCCGGCCGAACCGGCCAAGCCGCCGGTTGCCGCCAAGCCGGCAAAAAAAGCGAGCAAACCCGCGGCAAGCACCGCCATCGCCAAGCCCGACCCGGCCGCTCCGGCCGTACCGGCGGCGCCTGCGGTGCCGGAGCCCGGCGCCAGGGGCGGTGTGCTGCCGCTGCCGCTGAAGCTGATCCGGCAGGCCATCGAGGAAGCCTCCGACGATCAGGGCTGGGCGTTCCTGGGCAGCGTCGGCAGCTATCTGAACAAGGTGCGGCCGGATTTCGACCCGCGCCTGTTCGGGCACAAGAAGCTCAGCGAGCTGTTGAAGCATCACCCCCGACATTTCGAAATCGAAGAGCGCGGCGGCGAAGGCGCAGGCAAGCGCTTCTATGTCCGCGCGCGCGCCTGAGAAGCTGGGCGCTTGATGGCGGCCATGGCATTTCGGCGAGGATAGGCATGAAACCCCATTCGCCCGCCTGCGAACGCAACCGCGAACCTATTCTGGGCGTACTGCGCCGCCACCTGGCCCACGCGCGCACGGTGCTGGAAATCGGCAGCGGCAGCGGCCAGCACGCGGTGCATTTCGCTGCGGCCATGCCGTGGCTGGTGTGGCAGTGCACGGACCGCGCGGCATACCTTCCCGGCATCGGCCTGTGGCTGGACGAGGCGGGCCTGCCCAACACGCCGGCGCCGCTGGAACTGGATGTCGCCGGCCGGTGGCCATTGCAGCGCTTCGATGCGGTGTTCAGCGCCAACACCTTGCACATCATGGGCTGGGAGGAAGTGCGGGCATTCTTCGGCGGGATGGAAGACACGCTTGCGCAGGATGCGCGGCTCATCGTCTACGGGCCTTTCAACTATGGCGGCGCTTACACCAGCGACAGCAACCGCCAGTTCGATGCCTCGCTGCGCGCGCGCGACCCGCGCATGGGCATCCGCGACTTCGAAGCGGTCCACGCGCTGGCGCGCGGCATCGGAATGAGGTTGGCCGAGGACAACGCCATGCCGGCCAACAACCGCTGCCTGGTCTGGCGGCGGGATTGAGCGGTTATGCTCGTGCGATGTTCGAACTACGCCATGTCGTCAAGCGTTATGGCGCGACCATCGCGCTGGACGCCATCGATCTGTCGATCGAAGCGGGGCGGACCACCGCGCTGATCGGTCCCAGCGGCGCGGGCAAGTCCAGCGTGTTGCGCATGCTGATCGGGCTGGAATGGCCGGACAGCGGCGAGGTGCGTTTCGACGGCGCGCCGTTGCGGCGGCAAGACCTGCTGGAACAGCGCCGGCGCATCGGCTATGTGATCCAGGAAGGCGGTCTGTTCCCGCACCTGACCGGCGCTGGCAACGCCGCGCTGCTGGCGCGCACGCTGGGCTGGGAAGACGCGCGTATCGATGCGCGCCTGCGCGAACTCGCCGGACTGTGCCAGCTGCCGTTCGAGGCCTTGGCGCGCTTTCCCGCCGAACTTTCCGGCGGCCAGCGCCAACGCGTCGGCCTGATCCGCGCACTGATGCTGGATCCGCCGGTACTGTTGCTGGACGAGCCGCTCGGCGCGCTGGACCCCATCGTGCGCCACGATCTGCAGGACCAGCTGCGCGAGCTGTTCGCGCTGTTGAAGAAGACGGTGGTGCTGGTGACGCATGATGTGGCCGAAGCCGCCTGGCTGGGCGATACGCTGGTGCTGCTGCGCGCGGGCCGGGTACTGCAGCAGGGCGCTGCGCGCGAGCTGCTGCAGGCGCCGGCCGATCCGTTCGTGCGCGCGTTCATGCACGCGCAGCGCAGTGTCAGGGCAGGGGAATGAATCCGCGCCTGCGTCCGCTGTTGCTGGCATGGCTGCTGGCCTGTTTCGGCCCGGCGTCCGCGCAGACGGCGGCGCCGGCGAAGCTGAGCATCGGTTCCAAGAACTTCACCGAGGCGGTGATCCTGGGCGAAATCGGCGCCGGCCTGGCGCGTCAGGCCGGCATGGAAATCGAGCATCGGCGGCAACTGGGTGGCACCCGCATCCTGTGGCGCGCGCTGGAAACCGGCGCCATCGATGCCTATGCCGAGTACACCGGCACGCTGGCCGAGGAATTGCTGCAGATGCCGGGCGCCGACCGCCAAGCGCTGAGGCGCGCGCTGGCGCAGCGCGGGCTGGCAATGACCGCGCCGCTGGGATTCGACAATACCTACGCCCTGGGCATGCGCGAGCAGCGCGCGCAGGCGCTGGGTATCGCCCGCATCTCCGATCTGCGTGCGCATCCGCGCTTGAAGCTGGGCCTGAGCAACGAATTCCTGTCGCGCGCCGATGGCTGGCCGGGCTTGCGCGCCGCCTACGGACTGCCGCAGCAGGCCGATGGACTGGACCACGATCTCGCCTACCGCGGCCTGGCCAGCGGCGCCATCGACGTCACCGATCTCTACAGCACCGATGCGGAGATCCCGCATTACCGGCTGCGCGTGCTGGACGATGACCGCCGCTACTTCCCTGCCTACGAGGCGGTGTACCTGTACCGCGCCGACCTGGCGCAACGCGCGCCGGCATGGGTACGCGCGCTGGAGGGCATGGCCGGTCGCATCGATGCGGCGACCATGCAGCGCCTCAACGCGCGGGCGAAGCTGGAGCGCGAGAAGGAGGCGGACATCGCCGCCGAATGGCTGGGCGTGTCCGCACCGCAGGCACGGGGCCGGGCGGCGCGGATTGGCCAACGCACCGGCGAACACCTGGCGCTGGTGGCGGTATCGCTGGGGCTGGCGCTGCTGGTGGCATTGCCGCTGGGCGTGCTGGCGGCGCGGAGACCGCGATGGGGACAGCTGGTGCTGTCGATCAGTGGAATACTGCAGACGCTGCCGTCGCTGGCGGTGTTCGTGTTCATGATTCCGTTGTTCGGCATCGGCGCCAGGCCGGCCATCGCGGCGCTGTTCCTGTACAGCCTGCTGCCGATCGTCCGCAACACCCACGCCGGGCTGACCGGCATTGCGCTGGAACTGCGCGAGACCGCCGCCGCGATGGGCTTGCCGTCGCGCACCCGGCTCTGGCGGGTGGAACTGCCGCTGGCGCGGGCAACCATCCTGGCGGGAGTCAAGACTGCGGCGGTGATCAATGTCGGCACCGCCACGCTGGGCGCGTTGATCGGTGCCGGCGGCTATGGCCAGCCCATTCTCACCGGCATCCGCCTGGACGATATCGGCTTGATCCTGGAAGGCGCGGTACCGGCGGCGGTGTTGGCGCTGCTGGTGCAAGCGGTGCTGGAACTCGCCGAGCGGGGCATCACTCCGCGCGGAATGCGTCTGGCCGCGCGCAAATAGCGTCCGCACAGACAGACGCGCCGCAGCGGGACCGAGTCTGCCCGCAGAAACATCGTCCCACGTAGCAGCGCCGTCCTCGGCGCGAGCTTCTGCCGTCCTACGGTTCTGCCCTTGCCGCATCCGAAGAGATCGCGGCCGGAGGACGTTCCTGCAAAAGTTGAAACAACCTGCGGCGGATTTCGGTTACCACCCATAACGCGATGTTCACATCGCTCACCTATGCTCGCCTGGATGCTCGGATCCGCCGCTCCTGCCGCAAACACCCGCGACAGCGCCATCGAACCGCAGGCGCTGCTTGCGCGTTACCTGGCCGTGCGTGCGTCCAGTGCGGCGCTTGCCGCGCCGCTGTCGGCCGAGGATGCGATGGTGCAGAGCATGGACGATGCCAGTCCGGCCAAATGGCACCTGGCGCACACCACCTGGTTCTTCGAACGTTTCGTGCTGGCCGCACGCGATGGCTACGCCGCGTTCAATCCGCAATGGGACTATCTGTTCAACAGCTACTACCAGAGCGCCGGTCCCATCCACGCGCGGCCGCGGCGCGGCCTGCTGTCGCGGCCCGGCCTGACCGAAGTGCTGGACTACCGCGCCGAGATCGATGCGCGGATAAGGCGGCGTTTTGCCGACGGCGACCTGAGCAACCATGATCTGCGCACGCTGCTGCTGGGCACCCACCATGAGCAACAGCATCAGGAACTGCTGCTGACCGACATCAAGCATGCGTTCTGGTCGAACCCGCTGAAGCCTGCCTATCGCGACGACCTGCCAATGCGGACGGGCCGGGCGGCGCCGCTGCGGTGGATCGCGCGCGAAGAAGCCATCGTCGAGATCGGCGCAGCGCCGTGGCCGCAGGCGCCGGCCTTCGCCTACGACAACGAATCGCCGCGCCACCGCGTGCTGGTGCCGGCGTATGCGCTGGCCAGTCGCCCGATCAGCAACGGCGAGTACCGCCAGTTCATCGCTGACGGCGGCTACCGGACGCCGGCGCTGTGGATGAGCGAGGGCTGGGCGCTGGCGGACGCGCAGGCCTGGAACCGGCCGCTGTACTGGAGCGAGGACGGCCGGCGCGAGTTCACGCTGGGCGGCTGGCGCCCGCTGGACTCGCATGCGCCGGTCTGTCACCTGAGCTATTTCGAAGCCGATGCGCTTGCGCGCTGGGCCGGCGCACGGCTGCCGACCGAGGCCGAATGGGAGCAGGCCGCCGCGGGCGCGGCCATCGAAGGCAACTTCGCCGACCCCGCCACCGCTGCGCTGCATCCGCAGGCGCTGGACGCAAGCGGTCCCGGTTTGCGCCAGCTGTTCGGCGACGTCTGGGAATGGACCGCCAGCGCCTACACGCCCTATCCCGGTTTCCGCGCACTGCCGGGCTCGCTGGGCGAATACAACGGCAAGTTCATGTGCGGCCAATGGGTATTGCGCGGCGGCAGCTGCGTCACGCCGCGCGACCACATGCGCGCCAGCTACCGGAACTTCTTCCCGCCGCCCGCCCGCTGGCAGTTCTCCGGCGTGCGCCTGGCCAAGGATCTCGCATGACGCCCGCCACCGCCCGCGCCCACGCCGCTTTGACCGATCTGCATCCGCCAGCGGACGATATTCTGCGCGATGCGCTGGCCGGCCTGTCGCGCACGCCCAAGCGCCTGCCGTCCAAGTATTTCTACGACGCGCAGGGGTCGCGGCTGTTCGAAGCCATTACCCGGCAGCCGGAGTATTACCTGACGCGGGTGGAGCAGGCGCTGCTGGACGACTACCTGCCGGCGATCGCCAGCGCGATCGGCAGCGGCGCGCATGTGGTCGAATACGGCAGCGGCAGCGGCCGCAAGACCCGGCGGCTGCTCGAGGGCTTGCGCGAACCGGCGGCCTATACGCCGGTTGAAATCTCGCGCGCCGCGCTGCTGGAAAGCACCGCGCGCCTGGCCTCCGCTCTGCCCGCGGTGGAAATGCTGCCGGTGTGCGCCGACTTCACCCGGCCGGTGCCGCTGCCGGCGCCGACCCGCCGCCCGCGGCGCACGCTGGTGTTCTTTCCCGGCTCCACGCTGGGCAATTTCACCCATGACGAAGCGGTCGGCATCCTGGCGGCGATGCGCGAGGCGATGGGAGCCGACGGCCGCGCCCTGATCGGCATCGATCTGCAGAAGGATCCCGCCCTGATCGAAGCGGCCTACAACGACGCGGCCGGCGTCACCGCGGCGTTCACGTTGAACCTGCTGGCGCGGCTCAACCGCGAACTCGGCAGCGATTTCGATCTGGCCGGTTTCCGCCACCGCGCGGTCTACGCCGGCGAACGCAGCCGTATCGAAACCTTCCTGGTCAGCCAGCGCGCGCAGCAGGTGCAGGTGGCCGGGCGCCGTTTCCATTTCGATGCCGGCGAGGCCATGCTGGTCGAATACAGCCACAAGTACAGCGACGGCGGCTTTGCGACGCTGGCGGCGGCAGCCGGCCTGGCCGTGGCCGATGGCCGCAACGATCCCCGCGGCTGGTTCGGCCTGCGGCTGCTGCGGCCGGCCTGATCGGCACTGCGTTGCACCAATGAACGCCGCTACGGAACAAGGATCAAAGGCTGCCGGAGACATGCGCGAGCCCGCGCCCCCGGCACGCTATGACGATCTGCGCGCGCTGTTCCTCAACTGCACGCTCAAGCGCAGCGGCGAGGAGTCGCATACCGAACGCCTGATCCATGTGGCCGCAGGCGTGATGCGCGCGCAGTCGGTGCAGGTGGAAGTCGAGCGGCCGGCCGATCTGGAACTGGCACCCGGCGTGCAGCCGGACATGACCGAACATGGTTTCGTCCGCGACGACTGGCCGGCGCTATCGCAAAAGGTGCTGGCCGCCGACATCCTGGTGCTGTGCACGCCGATATGGCTGGGTGAGGAAAGCTCGGTATGCCGGCGGGTGATCGAACGCCTGTACAGCCGATCCGGCGAACTCAACGCGGCCGGCCAGTACCTCTACTATGGCCGCGCCGGTGGCTGCCTGGTAACCGGCAACGAGGACGGCATCAAGCACTGCGCGATGGGCCTGCTGTACGCCCTGCAGCACATCGGCTACGCCATTCCGCCGCAAGCCGATGCCGGCTGGATTGGCGAGGCCGGCCCCGGTCCGTCGTATGGCGACGACGGCGCCGGCTACGACAACGATTTCACCCAGCGCAACACCACGTTTATGGCCTGGAACCTGATGCACATGGCGCGCTGGCTGAAGGACGCCGGCGGTTTTCCGGCCCACGGCAACCAGCGCGACCGCTGGGATGCCGGTTGCCGTTTTGGCCATCCGGATCCGGCGCAGCGCTGACAGCGTGCACCGCCGCCGGCGACGACACGACGGCAGCGGCGGAGTTGCGCCCGGCCGCGCCGGTTTCACGCCGGTTCCATGCGCGATGGCTTACACCGTTGGCATCCCAGGGTACCGGAGGCAGGCATGCCCTTTCTGTCAGTGCGCCGTCCCGGTGTTGGTCTGCGCCGCGGCCGCGGCCCGGCATGAGCGGAGGCGAGGCGATGCTCCAGCAGGAGATGCTCCAGCAGGATTTGTGGATCCTCGTGCGCATTGCGGCGGCCATGCTGCTGGGCGGCGTGCTGGGGGTGGAACGCGAGATCGGCCGGCACTCGGCCGGCCTGCGCACGCATATGCTGATCAGCGGCGCGGCGGCGCTGATTGTCGGGCTGGGCGACATCATTGCCCAGCATTTCACCCAGGAGCAGTACCGCGAGCTGCTGCGCGTGGATCCGGTGCGCTTGATCGAAGCGGTGGTCGCGGCGGTGGGCTTCGTCGGCGGCGGCACCATCCTGCGCTCGGGCCGGGGCGATCATGTGCGCGGCCTCACCACCGCCAGCTCGCTGCTGATGGCAGCGGCCATCGGCATCGCCGCCGGCTTGGGCAACTATGTGCTGGCGTTGGGCGCGTCGCTGCTGTGCGTGGCGGTACTGGCGGTGTTCCGCCGCTTCGAACGCGCGGTGGTTCCGCCGAAAGGCGACTGACAGCCAGGCGCGGTGCGGGCGGCCATCTGAGCGATGGCGCGCCCGCCGTTCAGGCCACCTGCACCATCCGCAACGGATCGCTCCATTGCTTCAGCAGTTCGGCTTCGCGGGCCTTGGCCTTGCGCAGGTGCGCTTCCTTGACGTGGCCGTAGCCGCGGATGTGCTCGGGAATGCTGGCGATTTCCACCGCCAGCGGCAGATTGCCGGCATCCAGCGACTCCAGCAGATCGGCCACCGTCTTCTCGTAGCTGGCAATCAGCTGGCGTTCGCCCTTGCGTTCTTCGGTGTAGCCAAAGACGTCCAGTGCGCTGCCGCGCAGGAAGCGCAGCTTTGCCATCAGCTTGAAGGCGGTGAACATCCAGGGACCGTACTCCTTCTTGATCAGGCGGCCCTGGGCATCCTTCCTGGCCAGCAGCGGCGGCGCCAGATGGAAGCGCAGCGTGTAGTCGCCGTCGAACTGCTGCTGCAGGCGGCGCTGGAATTCGCCGCTGGTATACAGCCGCGCCACCTCGTATTCGTCCTTGTAGGCCATCAGCTTGAAGAAATAGCGGGCCACCGCTTCGGTCAGCGCGGTCGAACCCGGCGCCTTCAGATTTTCTGCTGCGCGAACCCGGGCGACCAGATCGGTGTAGCGTTTGCCGTAGGCGGCGTTCTGGTAGTCGCCGAGGAAGGCGGAACGGCGCGCGATCAGTTCGTCCAATGAACGCGACAGGCGCAGATCGTCCAGCGGCAGGAACGCCACGCCATTGCCGTTGCCGTTGCCCTCGGGCAGGCCGCGCAGTTCGCTCTCGTTGCCGGGGTTGCGCGGGGCGGCGTTGGCGCCCCACTCGGCGCTTTCCCATTCGCCCGGCGGCAGGATCTGCAGGTTGCGCGGGGTGCGCTCGCTTTCGGTCTGGGTGTTGCGGATCAGTCCGGCCGCTTCCTGTACCGCCTGCGGGTTCGCCACGGCCAGGCGGCCCCAGGCGAAGGCCCGCTTGTTCATTTCGATGGCCGCGGCGTTCAGTTCCACCGCACGCATGATGGCCTCGAAGGAAATCGGCACCAGGCCCTGCTGCCAGGCATAGCCCAGCATGAACAGGTTGGCGGCGATGGCATCGCCCATCAGGGCGGTGGCCAGTTGCGTTGCGTCCACCAGCATCGGATCGCGGCCGCCCAGCGCGACCTTGACCCCGGCGATGATGTCGGTGGCGGGGAACTGCATGTCCGGATGGGTGGTAAAGGTGCCCGGCATGGCTTCGTAGGTGTTGAGCACTACGTGCGAGCGTTCGCCGCGCACCTTGGACAGCGCCCAGTAGTCGTTGACCACCACCATGTCGCAGCCCAGCACCAGGTCGGCTTCGCCGGCGGCGATGCGTACGGCGTGGATGTCCTCCGGCGTGCGCGCGATGCGGATGTGCGTGGTCACCGCGCCGCCCTTCTGCGCCAGGCCGGTCTGGTCCAGCACGCTGGCGCCCTTGCCTTCCAGATGGCCGGCCATGCCCAGCAGCGCGCCGATGGTGACCACGCCGGTGCCGCCGACGCCGGTGATCAGGATGTTCCACGGTTGCGCGAGGTCGGATTTGAAAGCCGGCGCAGGCAGCGCATCGAACAGCGACGCGGCATCCGGCCCGCCTTTGCCCGGTGCGCCGCCCTTGCGCGGCGTGCCGCCGTGCACGGTGACGAAGCTGGGGCAGAAACCGCTCACGCAGCTGTAGTCCTTGTTGCAGTTGGACTGGTCGATTTCGCGCTTGCGGCCGAACTCGGTTTCCTTGGGCAGCACCGAAACGCAGAAGCTTTTCACCCCGCAGTCGCCGCAGCCTTCGCAGACCAGCGTGTTGATGGTCACCCGCTTCTGCGGGTCGACCATCTTGCCGCGCTTGCGGCGGCGGCGTTTCTCGGTGGCGCAGACCTGGTCGTAGATCAGGATCGACACGCCCTTCACTTCGCGCAGCCGCTTCTGCACCTCGTCCAGTCGCTTGCGGTCGAAGAACTCCACGCCGGACGGGAAGATCTCCGGCTGGCTCCACTTGCCGATCTCGTCGCTGACCACGACGATCGTCTGCACGCCTTCGGCGCGCATCATGTGCGCGATCTGCGGCACGCTCAGCGTGCCGTCCACCGGCTGGCCGCCGGTCATCGCCACCGCGTCGTTGTAGAGGATCTTGTAGGTGATGTTGACGCCGGTGGCCACCGACTGGCGCACCGCCAGCGAGCCGGAATGGAAGAAGGTGCCGTCGCCCAGGTTCTGGAACACATGCTGGGTTTCGGTGAACGGCGCCTGCCCGGACCAGGTGACGCCTTCGCCGCCCATGTGGGTGAAGGTGTCGGTGCTGCGGTCCATCCACGTCACCATGTAGTGGCAGCCGATGCCGCCCAGCGCGCGCGAACCTTCCGGCACCACCGTGGAGGTGTTGTGCGGGCAGCCGCTGCAGTAATGCGGCACGCGCGGGAAATTGGCGCGCGGCAACGCCAGTTCGGCTTCCTTCTCGGCCATCCAGCGCAGCCGCTGTTCGATCGACTCGTTGCTGGCCGAGCTTGATTGAAGCAGGCGCTGGATGCGGCGGCCGATGACGCCGGCGATGGTGGCCGGGGTCAGCTCGCCGGTGGATGGCAGGATCCATTCGCCGGCCTCGTCGTACTTGCCGACGATGGACGGGCGCTGGCCCGCGCTGGCTGGCCAGTTGTAGAACTGTTCCTTCATCTGCCGCTCGATGAAGGCGCGCTTTTCCTCCACCACGACGATGTCTTCCAGGCCGTGGGCGAAGTTGGCGATGCCCTGCGGCTCCAGCGGCCAGGTCATGCCCACCTTGTAGACGCGGATGCCGATGTCGGCGCAGGCCCGCTCGTCCAGGCCCAGGTATTCCAGTGCCTGCAGTACGTCCAGGTAGCTCTTGCCGGTGGTGACGATGCCCAGCCGCGCGCGCGGCGAGTCCAGCACGATGCGGTCGATCCGGTTGACGCGCGCGAAGGCCTGCGCCGCCTTCACCGCATAGCGGTGCAGGCGCATTTCCTGATCCAGCGGCGGATCCGGCCAGCGGATGTTGAGGCCGCCGGCGGGCAGGTCGAAATCCTCCGGCAGCAGGATCTGCCGGGCGAACGGGTTCACTTCCACCGAGGCGGACGATTCCACCGTTTCGGCGATGGTCTTGAAGCCCACCCAGCGGCCGGTGTAGCGGCTCATCGCCCAGCCGACCAGGCCCAGATCCAGGATGTCCTGCACGCCGGCCGGGTTGAGGATCGGCATCATCGCACTGACGAATTCGTCTTCCGAGCCATGCGGCAGGGTCGAACTGCGGCAGGCGTGGTCGTCGGCGGCCAGCGCCAGCACGCCGCCGTGGCGGGACGTACCGGCGGCGTTGCCGTGCTTGAACACGTCGCCGCAGCGGTCCACGCCCGGACCCTTGCCGTACCACATCGCATACACGCCATCGACCTTGGCGCCGGGGAACAGGTTGGTCTGCTGGGTGCCCCAGACCATGGTCGCGCCCAGATCCTCATTGAGGCCGGGAATGAACTTGACCGCGGCGGCTTCCAGGTGCTTCTTGGCCCGCCACAGCTCCAGATCGAAGCCGCCCAGCGGGCTGCCGCGGTAGCCGCTGATGAAGCCGGCCGTGTTCAGCCCGGCGGCCTGGTCGCGCAGGCGCTGCATCAGCGGCAGCCGCACCAGCGCCTGCACGCCGCTCAGGTAGATGCGCCCGTCGGTGCGCAGGTACTTGTGCTCCAGCGTGTAGTCGTTGTCCAGCACGCCGATCTGCGGCGTGTTGGAGGAGGAAGGGGAGGTCAGTTCGGCGGTGCTGATCATGGCTGGCCTGTAGCTGGCGCGGCCCGCCCGGTGGCAGCGGACACGAAGGATGCGAATTGTAACAGCGGGGTTTCTGTGACCGGCTCCTCTGCCAATTTGTGCGCTGCAGCGGTTACGATAGCGGTTGGGGAGGATGGTAGTAGTCGGGGGACTGCGCGATGACATCGAAGAAACACTTGCTGGCCTGCGTGCTGGCGCTGTGCGCTTTTGCCGCGAATGCGCAGCATGTGCCCAAGCCCAAAGAGTTCTATTTCGACGAGGACCGCGGCGTCAACGGCCCGATCGTGCTGATCAAAGGAGAGGGCGAAGCCTTGGTCCAGGAGCTGGTCAAGGCGCGCGAGCGTGGCCGCAAGTCGCTGGAAGCCACCGCCCAGCTGGCCCATGTGGCCATCAGCGACAATCGCGTCGAGCTGGGCAAGTCGCTTTACCAGCAGGCGCTCAACAGCACCCAGGCCGGCAGTTCGATCTGGCGCGCGATCAGCTGGAACTACGGCTGGGACCTGTACCGGCTGGGCGAATACCAGCCGGCGCTGCAGCAGTGGGCCGGCCTGGTGCCGCCGGTGGGAGCGCCATCCTGGATGCCGCCGACGCTGGCGTTGGGCCTGTGGAGCGCGGATCGCAAGAGCGAGGCGGTGGACTGGTTCGCCGCCGCGGTGCGCACCGAGCCCGCCCGCTGGAGCAATCCGGCCAACTTCCCGGCCTTGCTGCCGGACTGGCGCGAAGAAGACCGCGCCAGGCTGGCGGAAGTGCATGCGGCGTGGCTGGCCAATCCGCCTGCCTGGCCGTAACCGGGTGCTGCTGTCCGCTCCGACCAAGGCGCGTCGACCCTTGACCGGCGCGGCACGCTTCGCCGACACCTGCCGGAGAGCCGCTGGCTGATGCGGCCCGCAGAACCGCTTTTGCTGCGGGAGCGGCTCAATAGGTTCTAACATCGGCAGGTGAAGGCGCGCGTCGGGCGCGCCAACGGTCCTTCGCCATGCGCGTATTGCTGTTCTGTTCCGTCCTGTCGCTGATCCTGCCGGCCGCGGCCGCCGACCGCATCGCCGGCCGCGATTTCGCCACCCGCTCCGAAGTCATCGCCCCGCATGCGATGGCGGCCACTTCGCATCCGCTGGCCACCCAGATCGCGCTGGACGTTATGAAGGCCGGCGGCAGCGCGGTCGATGCGGCCATCGCCGCCAATGCCGCGCTGGGACTGATGGAGCCGACCGGCAACGGCATCGGCGGCGACCTGTTCGCCATCGTCTGGGACCCTAAAACGAAGAAACTGCACGGCTACAACGGCTCGGGCCGTTCGCCGAAATCGCTGACCCTGGAATACTTCCAGCAGCAGGGCATCACCGACATCCCGCCGCATGGGCCGCTGCCGGTCAGCGTGCCGGGCACGGTCGATGGCTGGTTCGCGCTGCATGGCCGCTTCGGCAAGCTGCCGATGCCGCAGGTGCTGGCGCCGACCATCCGCTACGCGCGGCAAGGCCATCCGGTGCACCAGACCATCGCCTACTACTGGGGCCTGTCGGTGCCGCGACTGTCGAAGTGGCCGGGTTTCAAAGAGCAGTTCACCATCGACGGCCGCGCCCCGCGCGTGGGCGAGCTGTGGAAGAACCCGCACCTGGCCGATACCCTGCAGAAGATCGCCGCCGGCGGCCGCGATGCGTTCTACAAGGGCGATATCGCCCGCACCATCGATGCCTACTTCAAGGCCAATGGCGGCTTTCTGAGCTATGAGGATCTGGCCAGCCACCAGGGCGAATGGGTCGAGCCGGTCAGCACCAACTACCGCGGCTACGACGTCTGGGAACTGCCGCCCAACGGCCAGGGCATCGCCGCATTGCAGATGCTCAACGTGCTGGAAGGCTACGATTTCAGCAGGATTCCGTTCGGCAGCGCCGAGCATCTGCATCTGCTGGTCGAGGCCAAGAAACTGGCCTTTGCCGACCGCGCGCGCTGGTATGCCGATCCGGCGTTCCAGCCGGCGCCGGTCGCCAGACTCGTCTCCAAGCCGTACGCGGCCGAACGGCGCAAGCTGATTGCGCGCGACAAGGTGCTGCGCGAAGTGCAGCCGGGCACGCCGAAGGAACTGCAGGAAGGCGACACCATCTACCTGACCACCGCCGACAAGGACGGCATGATGGTTTCGCTGATCCAGTCCAACTACCGCGGCATGGGCAGCGGCATGGCGCCGCCGGGACTGGGTTTCATCCTGCAGGACCGCGGCGAGATGTTCGTGCTGCAGGAAGGCCATCCCAACAGCTTCGAGCCGGGCAAGCGGCCGTTCCAGACCATCATTCCGGCCTTCATCACCAAGGACGGCAAGCCGTTCGCCAGCTTCGGCGTGATGGGCGGGGCGATGCAGCCGCAGGGGCATGTGCAGATCGTGATGAACCTGGTCGACTTCGGCATGAACCTGCAGGAAGCCGGCGACGCCCCGCGGCTGCAGCATGACGGCTCAACCGAACCGACCGGGCAGAACACCATGATGAGCGACGGCGGCGTGGTGCAGCTGGAGTCGGGTTTCCCGTACGAAACCGTGCGCGGCCTGATGAGTCTGGGCCACCACGTCGAATGGGCGCTGGGCCCGTACGGCGGCTACCAGGCCATCCGCCGCGACCCGGATACCGGCGTGTACTACGGCGCCAGCGAAAGCCGCAAGGACGGGCAGGCGGCGGGGTATTGAGGCAACGGGCGCGGTGACACAGTGATAGACAATGTTGAGGTTTGCACCCAATCGATAGATATAGCGGCCTACCCAACGAACGGGCTCAACGGCTCCAGAACTTCCACCACGCCTTTTTGTAGATGGCGATGTTGCCATTTGTGTCGACTAGTCCGAACTGGAGACGGGCAAGCTCCATTGCTGAATCCAATTCGTAACCTTTGGGTGGACGACCCAGTTTGTGTTTCAGGACCGCGAAGGAAAGGTCACGTAGCGATGGAGCCGTCAGAAGCCAAGTGTCAGGTGATCGTTCTTTGGTTATTGCCTGATAAGCAGTCCCAGACAGGATCCGTGGCGGATGTCCCTGCAGCAACCCGCGCTTCACGATCATGTAAAGGTCACTTAGGTACAGCAAGAAGTCGACGGCCTCATCTTGGTACTCATCCAACATGTTTTTGAGTTGCTCATGATCGACCCCGGAATTCACCTTGGGTGCGGCGGCAGTCTGCTGGCTGCCGGCGGCAAACTTGGCAGGGGCCGGTGCGTTGGGCCGAGTAGAGGAGAAATCGAAATCCGTCATGGGCAAGTTCTTGCCATAGAAATCGGTGACGTCGAACTCCTGGACCAACTCCTCGCCATTGGCAGCAGCATAGGAAACTTGGTCAATCATTCGCCCTTCGCGATTGATGGTCACCACACGACCTTTCTTAACCGGACCCCAAGCTGCCGCTAGCACCGGCTCGACAGCCGAAATCATCGCCGGACCGCATGGCAGGCCAGGGCGCATGCTCAGGCTGATCACTTCCTTTCCGAACTGGTTGGGTAAGGGCAGATCGATTCCCCAGTCCTCAGCCAGGACCTTGAACAGCGCGGTGCGGTAGGCGTAATCACGCATGTTGCGAGAAACCGCCGTCGGGGAGGCCGCGATCAGCTTGAGGGCATCGCGTTCAGGTAGCTGCTTCTTGCCCGTGCGGTGCAGGATGTCGATGAACCCGAACAGCTCATCGGTGGCGCCGTTGATAGCTGCAATGTTCTCCCGGGTGGGAAGGAAGGGGGGAACGTAATTGCCAAGGGATAGATCGGTACCTGTGAGCGTCACGGAGAAAAACCACTGGTCAGGCTGATCCGTTTCCACGGTCAGCAGTGCGGTGAATTGAGAACTGCGCGCCTCATGAATCGTATAGCGGTCCAACGCCCAGAACTGGGTTACCTCGAACGGCTTGTAGAACGTCGGCATGGCTCCTCCTGATCGACCTCGGTCGGCTGCACGGCAGGAAAATTCAGCAGTGAGTTTGCACCAGAAGGTGTCGGCGAGCTAACAGCTCGTAGGATGGGCGCTGGGCCCGTATGGTGGCTACCAAGCCATCCGCAGTGATGCCGATTACGGCGTGTACTTCGGTGACAGAGGTTTGTCAAATAATGCGAACAAGTTTTGGTGCAATGGAGCCCAATTCCCAAAGGACTTTACAGCAGCGTAGCTAGCTCAGGTGGCCAAGGTGGTTGAACCTGTTTGCTGGCCATTAATTATCTAGCGATTTATTCAGATAAGAATGCTTCATTTGCGCTTTCAGGGGGCCGCATGACTAATATCGATGTGATTAGACAGACTTTGGCGCGCATGGACGATGATGAGCTTCTAGCGCGATGGAAGAGCGGACTGTTCAGTGACGATGCCGCACCACTGGCGCGCGCCGAGATGGCACTTCGTGGAATGATTGTCTCGCAGGAGGCGCATCCCTCTGAAGATCAAGGCGTGACTAGAAAAAACAAAGGCGCACGTGCTTGGCTGGTGAATACTCTATTGTTCGTTGTCTGCGTAGTAGTGACGGGCGTGGTCTTCTCGAAAGGAAATCCACTTCATGTCATATCGGTGGTTATAACGAATCCAACTATTTTTCTTGACGTGTTTGCGGAGGGACTTGGAACGTTCTTAGTTTTCTTCGCGATTGGTGGCATCGCGGAAATGGCAATTGCGCTCATAAGTCGTCGTCGTCCTGCATTCCGATACTGCCTTATGTGGGCAGCAGGTGTGCTATTTCTGGTGTTCTTTAGCACCTTTTTATCGAAGGCCTGACTGGTCCGAAATATAAATCGATTAGGCGCGAATCACACCAGATCCAACGGCTTGGAGTTGTAGAAGAGGTGCAAGCAAATTGGCCATATGCGGGGAGAACGCGGCTGGGTCAAGGGTTGCGACGTCAGCCGTTGCTCGGATTAGTTGGCTTATCTCATTAAGAGAGAGAGAAACAACGTAGTCATGGCGAGAACCTCCGGTGAAGTCTTTCACGCGGTTCTGAATAATCTGCGCCGACATGTTGTCGTTATTCCATTTGAATTTTGGCGCCTGGAATTCAATACTTGAAATGCCGTGGAATGCTCCAGAGCCATGCCTGTCAATCTTCATGCGATCTCCTGTTGACGATGAAGTAGGTTCTTATTTACCACGCTGGCTGCTTGAGTTGAAACGGCTGAAGTCGTCGGCTGGCTTCAGCCCGCGTAGCCCAAGCAAGGCGGAACCGCCATAGGCGATTCCGTCGCACGCTTGTCAATGCTTCAATACATCAGCGCAGGCTATTGTGGAACCGAGCAATTGTTCTTGTAGGAGCGACGTCAGTCGCGATGGGACTTTACGGGGAAAGCTTCATCGCGACTGACGTCGCTCCTACAAGAAAAGGTTCGATGCCGTTCTTTGTTCAGAGGTCGAAGCCCAGCAGCAGCGGGTCGTGGTCGGAGCTGCGCCAGGGCACGGAGGCGTCGCCTTCGGCATAGCCTTCGCGCTTGGCTTCGTCGGCATTGCTGTGCCACTCGGCGGCGCCGCGCAGCTTGCCGGCCAGCGCCGGGCTGAGCAGGGCGTGATCGAGCCGGCCGGTCAGGCCGTTGTAGACGTAGCTGTAGGGCTGCCCGACGCCGGCCTGGGCGAACGCGTCGACCCAGCCGGCGTCGCGCAGCCAGCGGACCGGGTCTTCCATCGCATAGGCGTTGAAGTCGCCCAGCAGCACGGTCAAGCCGCTGCCGCTGCCGCTGCCGGTGGGGTCGGTCTTGAGCCAGGCATCCAGCCGCTGCGCCGAATCCAGCCGCAACGCGTTCCAGCAGCCCTGCCCATCCTTCTGATCCGCATCGGGCCCCGTCGCTTCCGAACAGCCCTTGGACTTGAAGTGATTGGCCACAACCACCAGCGGCTTGCCGCCGCGCGCCGGCACGAACGCCTGCGCCAGCGGCGCCCGGCTGCGTTCGCCGAACGGGCCGCCTTCCAGCACCGCCGGCTTGCCGCGCAGGCGCACCTGGCCGCCGCGGTAGATCAGCCCGACCCGGATCGCATCCGGTCCGGGGCCGCTGCCGGTATCGACGAAGCGCCAGTCGCCGCCGCCGGCATTGAGCGCATCGACCAGCTGCGCCAGGCTCGATTCGGGCCCGTAGCCGTCGTTCTCCAGTTCCATCAGTGCGGCGATGTCCGGATCCAGCGCGCGGATCGTCGCCACCAGCTTGGCGGTCTGCGCCTGCAGCTGCTGCAAGGTCCTGGCTCCGCGCTGGGTCGGGAAGCCACCGCCGCGGCCGTCGCCGTTGAACAGGTTTTCCAGATTGAATGCCGCCACGCGCAGGCGGCCCTGCACGTGCGGCGGCGCCGGGCGTTCGGGCGCGGCGGTCGCCAGCGGCGCGGTCAACTGCAATCGGTAGCCACCGTGGCGCTGGTCCACGATGCCCTGCACGCCGGTCAGCATGCTGCCGGTGCGTAGCGGCTGGCCGTCCGTCACGTACCAGACTGCGGCGGGATCGCGCTCGGCGCTGCCATCGTCCAGCAGCAGCCGGCGGCGTTCGTTGTCGGCGGTCACGCGGGTGAATTCGGCGCTGCCGGGCGCGGCCACTTCGCTGGGCTGCCACAGGCGGCCGCCGAAACTGGCGGTCAGTTCGCCGAAGCGGCCCAGTGCGTCGGTGCCGCTGAGGGTGAGGGGCGCGGCGATGCGCACCTGCATGCCTTCCCAGGGTTCCCACTGCGGGGGCAACGCGTCGATCACGGCCAGCGGTACCGGGGCCGTGCCGCGCTTTTCGATGGCCGGCGCATGCAACGCGGTGAGCGTGCCCTCGCCGCCGGCCTTGCGCTCGCCGACGATGCCATGCACCCGCACGCGATCGCCTACCGACACGGCGGGCGCGCCTTCTTCGACGGCGACGAAGATCGCATCGGACGTGGCCGCATCGCCGTCGCCGGCATCCTGCATGAAGAAGCCGCCCAGACCCGCGATGAAGGCACCGGTGACCACGCCTTCCACAACGACGGCGCGGCCTTCCATGGAACTGCGCGCGCCCGCCCCCTGCACCTGGCCGATGGGGATCGCCGCGCCGGCGTGCGGCGTGGCGGCGCAGGCGGGCAGGGCGAGCGGGATCGATAGGGCAAAGGCGAGCAGGGGGCGCAAGGACGTCATCGTGGGCGGACCGGGAAACCTGGAGGCAAGGGTAAACGGACTGCGTGACGGGCAGGCAGGCGGAGACGTGCAGATTCGCAAACCGACGTAGGTGGGCCTTGGCCCACCATGACCACGCACCGCCTGCGGAGAGAATCATTGAAAGCGGTTGGCCTCCTTCGCCGGCCATTCGTTTCGATGGAAGCATGGCGGTGGTGGGCCAAGGCCTGAGGTATCCCCACAAATTCTTCTTCGCCCACTTCCGGGGAGCTCGGCTTCGGCGAGAGTCGCCGACCGTCAGGCTGGGGGTGCTCCGCCCTCCTGACGACATCGTGTCTTTAACTCGGGCCGCAGGCTCGTTCCGCTTCGCGGCCCGAACCGGCCCGGCGCAGCGCGCCGGGCGTTCGCCAAGGCGCGCGGCAGTGCCGCGCAAGCCGCCTTGGCTCACCCATGGCCTGCTCTCCGCCCCCCCAGAGCCCGCCGGCCGGCGACTTTGGGGCAGATGACAGAGCGCGACTTCGGAACGCCTTTCTTCGAGCGCCAACCAAGTGCCCAGAAGTCGATGGCCAGGGCGGTGCGGGACCGTCCGCGGCATGGATGCCGCGGAAGAGCCTGCATGGACGCATTTACGGCGTGTCCCGCACTGCCCTGGCCATCGGGTTCCAAATAGGCGTTCCCCGCACTTGAACGAGGAACCCTCTTCGGCGTCTTTCAACAGCTCAATGGCTGGTCAAGGGGGGACGACTGGCTTCGAAAAAAGTGGGGATACCTCAGGCCAAGGCCCACCCTACGGGGCAGCGGTTGTGAGCCGGAAACGAAAACGCCGCCCGGAGGCGGCGTTGGCGCGGCGGCGGGGCCGGGCTTACTTCACGTTGTCGAGCATCCAGTCGACGGTGGCGTGGATCTGCTCATCGGTCAGCGCCGGGTTGCCGCCCTTGGGCGGCATGATGCCGCCGTCTGGGCCGGTGAAGCCCTCGATGGCGTGCTTGTACAGCGTTTCCTTGCCCTTGGCCGCACGTGCGCCCATGCCGGCGACGGTCAGCATCGGCGCCATGCCGACACCGTTGGTGTGGCAGGCGCCGCACAGGTTCTGGTAGATCACCGAGCCGTCGGTGGTGCCGCCGTAGGCGACCTGGGAGGCGGCGGCGGCCAGGGCGGCGGCCTGCGCGGCAGCCTGGGCGGCGGCACCGGTGGCGCCGGCGTAGACCGCACCGGTCGGCGCGATACGGGCCTCGGTGCGCTGGGCGGCGCGCGGGTCCACTTCCGGCGGTACGGAGCCGTGCAGGAAGTAGGCACCGACGATCAGTCCCAGCGTCACCAACGCCAGAAAGCCGATCACCATCGAGAAATGCTTGAGGAATTCGAGGTCGTAGTTACGCACTTTCCACCTTTGGCAGCACGGCCCGGGGCCGCGCTTGGCTACGAAAACAGGGGGGAACCGGACACCGCCACCGCGGCGGATCCGGCACAGGCCCGGGCGCGGACGCCGGGGACAGGCCGCCCATTATAAGCAGGGTGGCCGGTGCGGGCATATTCCGCCGCACCGGCGCCGGCAGCCGGTGCGCCTATTCCAGCGTGAACCATTGCACTTCGACGCGACGGTTGAGGTCGCTGTCGGTGCCGGCAGGCTCTTCCCAGCCGCGGCCGACCAGCTCGATGCGGTCGGCTTCCAGCTTGGGATAGCGCTCCAGCAGCGCGTCACGGACCGCCTGCGCGCGCTGGCGCGACAGTTCCATCGCCTTCAGCGACATGCTGCGCACCAGTTCCTGCCCGCCCTGGCGTTCGAATTCGCCCTTGCGCGCATCGTCCACATGCCCGCGCAGCAGCACCACCGAGCCCGGGCTGACCTGCAGGAAGTTCTTGATCGTGTCCAGATAGCCGGCGTTGGCCGGCGCGCTCTTGTCCAGCACCGCCGAATTGGACTGGAAGAAGAAGCGGATGTCCTTGCTCAGCAGCGCATCGCCTTCCAGCGACACCTGCCCGCTGCCGCTGCGGATCGGCGCGATGGCGATGGTCTGATCCGCGTACAGCCCCTGCTGCTTCAGCGCCGCCAGCGCGCCGGTGTCGACGAAGCGCGCCGGGTCGGCCGGGTTCTTGATCAGGTTGCCGTAGACCAGCACCGAGGATTGGAAGATGCCCTGGAACGAGCCGGCCGAGTCGATGGTGCCTTCGAAGAAGGCCAGATTTTCCGGCAGGTTGGACAGGTGCACCTTGCCCAACTCATCGCGGGTGTCGGCCTCGCTCCACTTGAACGCCTTGGCGATGACCGGGATCTGCGCGGCGGGTTCGTCGCGGACCAGGCGGTTGCCTTCCAGCAGGCCGTGCACCAGGCCCCTGGCCCAGTCGGGTTTGGCCTGGGCGAAGCCTTTGTTGAGCAGAAGCAGGTCGGCGATGATCAGCAGGTTGCGGTTGCTGACCAGGACCTTGGCGCGGCCATCGGAATCGGCGGCGACCTCGTCGGTGCGCGGCGACCAGCCGACGCAACCGTTGAGCCGCGGTGCCTTGCGCGAGAGTTCGTGCTCGTAGGCATCGCAGGCGACGAAGGCGTCCTCGTAGAACACCAGCCCCAGTTCGCCCGGCGCCGGGCGGCCGTCCAGATCGCGCAGGACTTTGACCGGCACGCCGGCCTCGGAGGCCAGGTAGCGGATGAAGAACTCGCTCTCGTTGAACTGCGAGGCGGCCAGGATCTTGCCCTTGAGCTGGTTGACGTTGGCGATGCCGGTGTCGACCACGACCTGATCGGCGCCGCGCGAGAAGCCGATCTGCGCCGGCACCACCACGTCGAACTGCCGGCCCAGCACCGCCAGCGTGTCGGCGGTGGTCACCGAGGCGGCAACGCGGCCGTTGTTGAGCTTGGACCAGCCTTCCTCCTCGCTGAGGGTCAGCCGCACCTGGAAGCCGTAGTTCTTGGCGAAGAACGAATCCGGGTTCGGCTCCAGCCCGCCGTTGGCGGCAATCAGGCCCGCGTAGCCGGCGTATTCGCTGATGTCGACATCGACGATGTCGCCCTTGGGCTGGTAGGCGGCGGCCGCGTCCAAGGTCGGCAGGCCGGTCAGCGGTTCGATCGGATCCGGCGCATCGCCGCTGGCGCTGCTGCTGCGCGCGGGCGCGTCGGCCGGGGCCGCGCCCTTGCCCATGTCGCGCAGCACCAGCCAGCCGCCGAACGCCAGCAGCGCGGCCACCAGCAGTGCGGTGATCAGCTTGCCGCCGGCGCTGCCGGCCTGATGGCGGCGCGAGCGCGGCGGGAATGGATTGCGGGTCATGACGATTCTCCTTCGGTCATGGCGGAACGGGAAGCGGAGGGACGCAGCACGCCGGCAGGCAGCCGCGGATGATGGCCCAGATCGAATGGCCCCAGCAGATCGCGCTGGCCGTCGAGCCAGCGGTTGGCCTCGTTGAACGAAGCGGCCAGCGCATCCAGCGAATTGCCGATGCTGGCCTCGTCGGTGGCCAGCAGCGCCTGCTCGCGCAGCAGCGCCACCTGCAGGCCGATGCGCTGCAGTTCCGAATCCACATGCTCGAGCCGGCGTGCGGCATCGGCATGCCCGGCCTGGCGCTGATCGATCACCGCCTTCTGCTGTTCCAGGCTGCGGCGCAACTCGGCGCCCAGCTCGTCGGCCTTGGCCAGCCGCGCATCGATGACATCTTCCTGCGCCTGCAGCGTCTTGCTCTCCTCGCGCGCGGTCTGAACCACCCGGGCGATGGCGCTGCGCGCCACCAGCAGGCGCAGGTGCAGCCAGACCAGTTGCTCCAGGCTGTCGGCATGGGCGGCCATCAGCGGCGAACGGGTCAGCAGCGCCATGATCTCGCGCGCCTTGGCTTCCAGTTCGTCCTGGCGCTTGCGCTGGGTCACCGGCAGCGGATCCAGCAGTTCGCGGTAGCGGCGGTCGGACGGATCCTCCTGCAATGCGCCGGCGTCGACGCTGTTGCGGAAGCGCCGGTTGTTGGCCAGCCAGTACAGGTAGATCGCCTCGGCGCCGGCGCCGAGCAGGAAAAACCCCGGGCTCAGGAACACCCCGGCCAGCGCGAACGCCGCCAGCCCGAACCAGTTGGGTGGAATGGGCATGCCCAGCGGGCGCGCGTTGAACGCCGCGGCCAGGTAGGACCGGCGCTTCATATCGCCACCCCCGTGCTGCTGGCCGGCCGCAGCGACGGCGGTACGAAAGCCAGGTCGGTGGCTTCGGCAATGGCGATGCGCATCTGGAATTCCAGCACCTCCAGCGGCACCGGCGGCTGGTAGTCGGCCAGCGTATCGGCGATCGCGGCCAGCGCTGCGAGCGGACCGGTGCGCGAGCGCCGGTAGGCCTTGACCGCGAAGGCCTCCGCCGCGCCGGGGGTCAGCAGCGACGGCGGATTCAGCGCCAGCAGCGCCTCCGTACCCGGCGCCATGCCGAAGCGCTTGAGCAGCGCATTGAGCAGCGCCGCGCTTTCTTCCGCGGTGCTGGTCGGCAGCAGCGGAATCTTCACGTCGATGCGGCCCGGGCGTTTCAGATCGACCTCGATCAGATCCGGGCGCGAGGACGCCAGCACCCACATCACCCGGCCACGGTTGTCGGTGTCGGACATCTCCTGGGCGATCATCGAATACAGCCGTCCGGACAGGCCGCTGTCGCCGCTGCCGGCATCGCGCTTGCCCAGCGTCTGATCGGCTTCGTCGATGAAGACGATGCAGCGGCCCAGCGCGCGGATCAGCCGGAAGATCTTCTCCAGGTTGCCTTCGCTGGAGCCGACCCAGCGGTCGCGGAAATTCTTCAGTTTCAGTACCGGCACGCCGGCTTCGCCGGCCAGGCATTCGACCAGGTAGGTCTTGCCGGTGCCGACCGGGCCGCAGAACAGGTAGCCCATCGGCAGCGCGCGCAGATCCGAGGCCTGCCACAGCGCGATGTCCTGCCGCAGCCATTGTTTCAACGCCGGCGGCGAGTAGTAGTCGTCCAGCGTGCGCACCGAGTCGATGAATTCGACCAGCCCGCTGGCATCGCTTTCGACCAGCTGCTTCTTGACCTTCAGCCAGTCGGCCGGGCCGAGCGGGCGCTTCTGGTGCGCGCAGGTCCTGACCAGGCTGTGCAGCGCGCTGATGCTGACCCCGGTCAGCGCATGCGCGGTCTGTTCGTCGCCGCTGGCGGCATCGAAGGCGGCCGGATGATCCAGCCGCAGCTGCGCCAGCGCCTGTTTCAGCAACGCCTCGTCGGGCAGCGGCACGCGGATGCGGGCCACGCGCGGGTTGAAGGCCACCTGCGGGTGCAGATCGTTGAGGTTGTCGGCAATCAGGAAACTGGCGAAGGCCTGTTCGGTGAACGGCGGTTCGCTGGCCCAGTCGCGGACCAGGCTGGCCAGGCTGGCGATCTCGAAATCGCCGTTGCGTCCGCCGGGCAGGATCTGATCGGCCCCGCGCATCAGCACGGCGACGTGCTCGCCTTCGCCCTGCCCCAGCGCCTGCAGGTTGGCCAGATAGCGCAGGTAGTGGGAAATCCGCTCGACCGCCGCGCGCGGTTCGCGCGGCCAGGCCTCGCCCTCGCGTCCGGCCAGCCACTGCCGCAGCCGGTCGCTGCCGCGCAGTACGCTGAGGCCGTTGCCGGCGTCGTACAGGAACACCACATCGAAGCCGGTCAGCAGCTGCGCGTCCAGCCAGCGGGTCAGGCCGACCAGGCGGCCGTCCAGCGGCAGCCGGTCGCCGACGTTGCCGTACAGCACGAACTGCCCGTGCGCGCCGCTTTCGTAGGCCAGCGCCAGTTCGTGCGCCCACGCCGGCGCTTGGCTATCCAATGGCATCAGTCGCGCTCGGTCCGCATGACGCAGACGCTCCCCGGTGTAAGGACGGCAAACCGCTATCGCGGCGCTCAGCCCTGGCCGCTTTCCGACAACGGCTTGGCCGCCTCCTGGTTGCCCATGCTGCGCGCCGCGCTGGGCGCGGCAACGGGCGCGCCCTGCAGCGCGATGCCTTCGGCGGCGGCGAAATCGGCCAGCGCCTGGTCCGCCAGCGCCTTCTGCTCGGCTTCCTTGATCTCGATCTGGCCCATGTCCAGCGCATCGCGCGCCACGCGCGCGCGGCCGGCGGCCCTGTTGCGTTCTTCCTCGACCATCTCGTGCAGCCGGTCCAGCGTATCGCCGGAGCCGCCGATCTGGGTGATCATGCCGGCGGCCATTTCGTTCATGTCGGCCAGCGCGGATTTCATGCGCATGTCGTTGATGGCGCCCTTCAGGCTTTCTATCTTGGCGCGCGCGGCGGTCACCGCCACATCGCGCGCCTTGACCAGATCCTTGTAGGTGTCTTCGGCCTGCGCCATCTGCTTGCGGTTTTCCTCCAGCTCGCGGGTCACCGTCTGCAACCGCAGCGCGTGCTGGCCGGCGGCGTCCTGGTTGCCGGCGCGCAGATGCGCGGTGGTGCGCGCGCGCAGTTCGCGCTCCTCGGTTTCCAGTTTGCGGACCTGGCCGATCAGCCGCTCGGCCAGGCCGGCGTGGGTGGCCAGGCTCTGGTTGTAGCTGCCGATCTGCTTGCGCAGGTTTTCCTGCTCCAGCTCCAGCAGCGCCTCGGGGTTGCGCTTCTCCACGCCCTTGACGAACTGCGCGAAGAAACCGCGGAACACATTGAACAGCCGACCCAGCATGGCGCTTCCCCCGATAAACGATGTCCTGACCGTTTACTGTACGCGGCGCGCAGGTCCATTCCAACCGCGGCTATGGCGCGGGCGGGGCGGTCGTCCGCCGGCTCAGGGACAAAAGTAGGTCGCCACCGGCGCCCTGGCCTGCGCCAGTACCGCGCGGATCGGCAGCCCGGCGCCATCGTCTTCGCCGCTCAGCGCGCGCTGCAGCACCGCCTGCTTCTGTGCGCCTTCGATGTGCAGGTACAGCTGCGGCACCGCCAGCAGCGCCGGCAGGGTCAGGGTGATGCGCGCTTCGCCGGCGCCATCGGCGCGCATCGGCAGCAGCCGTGCCGGGGTGTTCGGATCCAGCGCCTGCGCCAGGTAGTCGCCGCCGGGGAAGAACGAGGCGGTATGGCCGTCGTTGCCCATCCCCAGCACGGCGACGTCGATGACGGCCGGCAGCTCGGCCTGCAGCTGCGCCAGCGCCTGTTCGGGTTCGGCCACATCGCGGTACAGCGGAACCAGGCGCGCGGCGGCGGCATTGCCTTGCAGCAGATGCTGGCGCAGCAGGCGCGCGTTGGAGCGCTCGTGCGTTTCCGCCACCCAGCGCTCATCGACCAGGGTCACGACGACCTTTTCCCACGCCAGCGCCTGCTCCGAAAGCCGTTGCAGGAAGCGCCGGGGCGTGGTGCCGCCGGACAGCGCCAACGCCGCGCTGCCGCGCAGGGCGATGGCCTGGCGCAACTGCGCGGCCACGTCGGCGGCCAGCGCCTGCGCCAGGGTTTCGGAATCGGCGTACGGCTGCCAGCGGATCTGCGCGCTGATGTCGGTGGGGGCAGTCATGCGCTCAGACCGTGTCTTCGTGCCAGGTACGGCCGTCGCGTTCGACCAGCGCCACCGCGGCACTCGGACCCCAGGATCCGGCGGTATAGGGTTTTGGCGTCTCGCGCAGGTTTTCCCACGCCGCCAGGATCGGGTCGATCCATTTCCATGCCGCTTCGACTTCGTCGCGGCGCATGAACAGGGTCGGGTTGCCGCGCACCACGTCCATCAGCAGGCGCTCGTAGGCTTCCGGCTGGTGCACGCCGAAGGCCTCAGCAAAGCTCATGTCCAGCGGCACATGCTGCAGGCGCAGCCCGCCCGGGCCGGGGTCCTTGATCATCAGCCACAGCTTGACGCCTTCGTCCGGCTGCAGGCGCAGCACCAGCTTGTTGCCCATCACCGGGCCGGCGCTGTGCTCGAAGATCGAGTGCGGAATCTGCTTGAACGCGATCACGATCTCCGACACCCGCTCGGGCAGGCGCTTGCCGGTGCGCAGATAGAACGGCACCCCGGCCCAGCGCCAGTTGTCCACTTCGGCTTTCAGCGCCACGAACGTTTCGGTGCGCGAATCCGGACGGCCCAGCTCGTCCAGGTAGCCGGGCACCGCGCAGCCGGCCGAGGCGCCGGCGCGGTACTGGCCGCGCACGGTCAGCTGGGCGGCGTCGTCGGCGGTGATCGGGCGCAGCGAACGCAGCACCTTGAGCTTTTCGTCGCGCACCGCATCGGCCTGCAACGCGGCCGGCGGTTCCATCGCCACCATGCACAGCAGCTGCAGCAGGTGGTTCTGCACCATGTCGCGCAGCGCGCCGGAGGTGTCGTAGTAGGTCGCGCGCTTTTCCAGGCCGACGGTCTCGGCCACGGTGATCTGCACATGATCGATATGGTTGGCGTTCCACAGCGGCTCGAACAGGATGTTGGCGAAACGCAGCGCCAGCAGGTTCTGCACCGTCTCCTTGCCCAGGTAGTGATCGATGCGGAAGATCTGGCTTTCGGCGAACGCGCTACCGACCGCATCGTTGATGACCGCGGCGCTGGCCGAGTCGCGACCGATCGGTTTTTCGATCACCACCCGCGCCTGGCCGCCGTTGAGGCCATGGGCGCGCAGCTTGTCGCAGATGGCCACGAACAGGTTGGGGCTGGTGGACAGGTAGAACACGCGGATGCGATCGCCCTGCGCCTTCAGCTGTTCGGCGAATTGCTCCCAGCCATCGTCGCGGGTGGCATCCAGCGCGTGGTAACCGAGCTTCTGCAGGAAGGCCGGCAGTTTTTCCTTCAGGGCCTCGTTGTCGCCGATGCCGCGCAGCAACGTCTCGCCGACCTTGCGGCGGTAGTCCTCATCGGACTGCTTGTCGCGGGCGACGCCGATGATGCTGCTGTCTTCCGGTATCTGGCCATCGGCATAGCGGTGCAGCAGGCCGGGCAGCAGCTTGCGCAGCGCCAGGTCGCCGGTACCGCCGAAGATCACGAGGTCAAAGGGATCCACGGGTACGGTTTGAGCAGTCACGTCAGCGTCTCGGTCGTTTTCTGGTGCCGACAACAATACCACCGACATACCATGGTGCGCCAATAGTGCAGGCCAATTCGACGTGCATTTGCAGATATTGCAGTATTGGTACTTAAGAGGTATCTTACCCGGCATGCAAAACGCTCTAGCCGACGAATACCACCGCCTGCAGACCGGCGAATCCACCCGCGCGGTGGCCTACCTGCGCCTGCGCCGCGCGCTGCAGAACCTGATGGATGCCGGGGTGCTGAAACCCGGCCAGGCGCTGCCCAGCGAACGCGATCTGGCCACGCTGCTGTCGCTGTCGCGGGTGACCATCCGCAAGGCGCTGGCGGGCCTGATCGACAGCGGCCTGCTGGTGCAGCGCCAGGGCGCCGGCACCTTCGTGGCCGAGCGCATCCTGCGCCAGTTCTCGCGGTTGACCAGCTTCACCGACGATCTGCGCGAGCGCGGCCTCAATCCGCAGGTGCGCTTTCTCGAACGCAGCATCGGCGAAGTCACGCCGGAAGAATCGATGGCGTTGAACCTCTCGCCCGGCAGCGGCGTGGTGCGGATGTACCGGCTGCGCCATGTCGACGGCGCCCCGATCGCTATCGAGCGCACACTGGTGCCGTATTCGCTGCTGCCGGATCCGGAAAACGTCACCACTTCGCTGTACGAAGCGCTGGAAGTGCACGGCAACCGTCCCAAGCGCGCGCTGCAACGGTTGCGCGCTGTGGCGCTGGACGAAGAAGCCGCCCGCCATCTGGAACTGCCGGTCGGCAGCCCCGGCCTGCTGGTCGAACGCCGCGCATTTCTGGACGACGGCCGCGTGGTCGAATCGACGCGCTCTTACTACCGCGGCGATGCCTACGATTTCGTCGCCGAACTGCAGAGCGACTGACGCGCGGCCGGCGTCTCCGGCATCGTGCCGTAGCCGATCCTTCGTTGCTGCCTGCGCCGGGATGGCGACTCGGTAGGAGTTCTGCAGCGGTCACGGTTTACACATCCGTGCAAACTGACCGTCACGAAAAGTGAGTTTTACGCGGCCAGCATGACGAGCTTCCTCGCGACGCCATCGCATCGCCGTTCCATTCGCAGCAGGAACCTCGCCAATGCCGACTTCCACCCGCCTCTGCGGCGCCATTCGCCGTGCCTTGATCGCTGGCGGCTTTGCCGCTTTTGCCGTTTCGCCCGCGTTCGCACAGAACGCGATATCGGCCGCCGATGACACCGGCCGCGATGCCAGCCCGACCCAGCTCGATGCGGTGGTAGTGACAGGACGCGCCGGCACCGGCGTGCGCAGCAAGGCCGAAACCAGCTATTCGATTACCGGCATCGATGAGGAGCGGCTGCGCCTGCAAGCACCGACCAGCGTCACCGAATCGCTGAAGAGCGTGCCCGGTTTCTGGGTGGAGGCGTCCGGCGGCGAAGCCAGCGGCAATGTGCGCGCACGCGGCATTCCGGTCGATGGCTTCGGCTCCATCACCTTGCTCGATGACGGCATGCCGGTGCAGCACGACCCGGCGCTGGGCTATCTCAATGGCGATCAGGCGTTCCGTCTGGACGAGACCACCGAACGCATCGAAGTGGTCCGTGGCGGTCCGTCGTCGATCTTCTATTCCAACGCGCCAGCCGGTGCGGTCAATTTCATTCCGCGCCAGCCTGGCGACAGCGCCGAAGGCGTGTTCAAGTACACCATCGGCGACTACGGCCTTCACCGCGCCGACTTCTGGTACGGCACGCCGATCGGGCAGGACTGGAAGCTGTCGCTGGGAGGCTACTACCGCCAGGACGATGGCGTGCGCGATCCCGGTTTCACCGCCAACGATGGCGGCCAGCTGCGGCTGAACCTGGTGCGTGAGCTGGAAGGCGGCAGCCTGTCCTTCGACGTCAAGCACATGGACGACAAGGTCATGCTGTACCTGGGTGTGCCGATGCGCACCGATGAGGACGGCGAGATCCGCGCCGTGCCCGGTTTCGACGGCCACCACGGCACGCTGGCGGGGCCGGAAACCGAGCGCATCGGCATGCTCATGGCCGATGGTAGCCGCTACGACTTCGACAATAGCGAAGGCACCCACGTCAAACGCGACCAGTACACGTTCAAGTTCGAGAAGGACTTCGACGGCTGGCTGCTGCGCGACAGCCTGCGCTACAACGTTACCGAAACCCAGCGCAACGGCATGTTTCCCAATGTTCTGCAGAGCGCGCAATCGTTCATTACCGCCAACGCCGCGCTGCTGGCCCAGTATCCCGGCGCCACCGGATTGCAACTGCGCTACGTCACCACGCCGGATCAGGTCTACGACACCGCCAGCCAGAACGGCAACGGGCTGATTGTGATCGGCGGCCTGCGCGGCGTCACCGCGCCGGTCAACGAGCTGATGAACGACGCCCGCGTTTCGCGCAGGTTCGAGTTAGGCACGCAGAGCCATGACGTCAGCCTCGGCTACTACTACGCCAAGGTCGATCAGGATTTCGATCGCTATTCCTCCACGGTACTGTTGGATGCCCAGGACAACGCGCGGCTGCTGGATCTGGTGGCGGTGGATGCCGACGGCAATCCGCTGGCCACGATCAGCGATGGCGGCATCTGGCGCTACGGCTACGAGTGGGAGAACGGCAGCGGCCGTTCGACCACGCATGCGTTCTATCTGTCCGACGAGTGGCAGGTCAACGACAAGCTACGCATCGACGGCGGCCTGCGCTGGGAGAAGGTCGACATGGAAGGCTGGGTGGAAGGCCGCCGGCAGGTGAATCTTGGCACCGCGCCGACCTCGCAGATCTGGACCGGCACCGGCCAGTTCCTGCACTACGACCAAGGCTTCGACAAGCTGGGTTGGACGGTGGGCGGCAACTGGCAGTTCGACGACTACTCCGGCCTGTTCGCGCGCTGGACCTCGACCTTCCGCCTGCCCAACCTGGGTTCGTTCATCACCAATGCCACGGCCAAACCCATTATCCAGACCATGGATCTGGGAGAAGTGGGCTACAAGTACACGCACCAGAAGTTCGATCTGTACGCCACCGCTTTCTTCACCCAATACGACAACGTCGGCTATAGCAACTATGTTTTCGACGCCGATACCGGCGCATCGACCCAGCAGCAGTTGTATGCCGACACCCGGACCCTGGGCCTGGAACTGGAAGGCACCTTCTATCCGCTCGACTGGTTCGACGTCTCGTTCACCGCCACCGTGCAGGACCCGCAATACCGCGGCCTGCGCTTTACCGACAGCGGCGAAGTCCTGCGCGACTACGACGGCAACCAGCTGATCCGGGTGCCGAAAAACAGCCTGCGGGTGGTGCCCGGTTTCAACCTGCTCGGCGACCGCCTGCGCCTGCAACTGGCGTACGAGCGCCAGGGCGAGCGTTATGTCGATACCGCCAACTCGGTGCGGCTGCCGTCCTACGACGTCTTCAATTTCAGCGGTCGCTACGCCTTCAACGATCAATGGTCGTTGTTCGCCTACGTGGACAACCTTGGCAATTCGCTGGGACTGACCGAAGGCAACCCGCGCGCTGGCGAGGTGGCCAGCGGCGACGCCGGCGCCAACACCTTCATCGCGCGTCCGCTGCTGGGCCGTGCGTACCGCCTGGCGGTCATGTATCGGTTCTGAGCCGGGGAGCGCGGATGATGCGAATGCCTTTACGCGCAGTGCCGCTGCTGGCAGCACTGGCGGTGTCGCCGATCGCAACCGCGGCGCGGCCGTCGTCCTGCGATCTGACGGCGCAGGACGCGCAGCAGGCCGGGCCGGGCTGCGCGCAGGATTGGATGGATGCCAACCTGCGCCTCAACGACATCCAGGTGATCGGCACCCACAACAGCTACAAGCTGCCGATGGCGCCGCAGGAGCTGGCCGCACATCGCCGGCGCGATCCGGGTGGCGCCGATGGCCTGGACTACGGCCACCGGCCGCTGGCCGAACAGCTGGACCGTGGCGTGCGCGGGCTGGAGCTGGACATCTACTACGACCCGCAAGGCGGCCGTTACGCGCATCCGTCGCTGCCGGCCAAGCAGCGCCAGGCGATGCGGGAACCCGGCTTCAAGGCCATGCACCTTTCGGATATCGACTATCGCAGCAACTGCCAGCCGTTCGCCGAGTGCCTGCGCATCGTGCGCGATTGGTCGCAGGCGCATCCGCGCCATGTGCCGATCCTCATCCTGATCAACGCCAAGGACGGACCGGCTGCGCCAGGGGCAGTGCAACCGCTGCCATTCGATGCGGTCGCATTCGACGCGCTGGATGCGGAAATCCGCGCGGTGTTTCCGCCCGGTTCGTTGATCGAGCCTGCGCAGGTGCAGGGCGATCATCCGTCATTGCGGCAGGCGGTCCATGCCGGAGCCTGGCCGCTGCTGGCGCAGGCGCGTGGCCGGGTACTGTTCGCGCTCGACGAGAGCCCGGCCAAGGTCGCGCTGTACCGGCGCGGCGGGCATCGCGTCATGTTCGTCAACGCCAGCGACGAATCCGAGGGCGACGCCGCCTACCTGACCCTCAACGAGCCGTTGCGCGAGGCCTCGCGAATCGCCGCTGCGGTGGCTGCTGGCCACCTGATCCGCACCCGCGCCGACGCCGATACCGCCGAAGCGCGCCGCAACGGTACGCGCAGGCGCGACGCGGCGCTGGCCAGCGGCGCGCAGGTGGTTTCCACCGACTACATCGACCCGGATGCGCGCTTGGGCGATTACCAGGTGAGCCTGCCAGGCGCCGCGGTGGCGCGATGCAATCCGCGCCGTGCCGCCGGCAAGTGCGCCGGGTGGGCGATCGAGGAATGACGAGGATGCTCATCGTGCTGCGCGGGCTGTTCGGATTGCTGCTGCTTGCGTGCGCCGGCCATGCCCGGGCCTACCATGCCTCGGTCGACGCGGCACCGGATCTGGTGCTGCAGGGCGAACTCAGCGGCCGCGATCATCAGACCTATCGCAGCGTGCCATTCGAAGTACCGGCCGGCACCGCCCGCATCACCGTCGAGTTCGACTACAGCGGCCGCGACCGCAAGACCACCATCGATCTGGGCATACTCGGCCCCGATGGCTTCCGCGGACAGGATGGTTTTCGCGGCTGGAGCGGCGGCAACAAGCGCATCTTCACCCTGTCGGCCAGCGACGCCACCCCGTCCTACCTGCCCGGGCCGATTCGCGCCGGCCGGTGGGCTTTGCTGCTGGGCATTCCCAACATCCGCGCCGACGAGCATGCCGAGTACCGCGCGCGGATCTGGTTGACCGGTGAGGACCAAAGCGATGCCGCCGGGCCCGAATCGCTATCGCCAGTGTTGCGCGCGCAACCGGGCTGGTACCGCGGCGATCTGCATATGCATACCGCGCACAGCGACGCCAGTTGCACCAGCCAGAGCGGCGCGCGCGTACCCTGCCCGCTGTTCCTGACCGCGCAGGCGGCCTCGCAGCGCGGTCTGGACTTCGTTGCCGTCACCGACCACAACACGGTCTCGCATCTGCACGACATCCGCGGCCTGCAGCCGTATTTCGACCGCCTGCTGATGATGCCCGGCATGGAAATCACCACCTTCCAGGGTCACGTCAACGTGTTCGGGCTGCAGCGGGATCTGGATTTCCGTGTCGGCAGCGACGCGGTGCCGCACTGGAACGCGTTGCTGGCCGAACTGCAGCGGCGCGGTCTGCCGGCATCGATCAATCACCCGATCCGGCCCAGCGACGAACGCTGCATGGGCTGCGGCTGGACTCCGCGCACGCCGGTCGACATGAGCCGTATCGCCGCGGTCGAAGCGGTCAATGGCGACGATGCCGGCACCCCGGCCTCGGGCCTTCCGTTCTGGTATCGCCAGCTCAATGCCGGCCACCGCCTGACCGCCATCGGCGGCAGCGACAATCACGATGCCGCATTGCAGGAGCGCCGGCCCGGCACCAGCGGTATCGGCACGCCTACCACCGTGGTCCATGCCCAAGCGCTGTCGCAAGCGGCGGTGCTGGAAGGCATCCGTCGCGGACGCGTCTACGTGGATGTCGAAGGCAGCGCGCACCGCCGCCTGATCATGACCGCGCAATACGCCGGCGGCGTCGCGCAGATGGGAGACGCGCTGACGGTGCGCGCCGGCGAACGCATCCGTTTCGATCTGGAGATTGCCGATGGCGCTGGCGCGCAGGTGGAATGGTTGCTGGACGGTGCGCCGATGGCGCCGCGCGAGGTGCTGCACGCCGCCGAAGGCAGGTTGCAACGGGAATGGCGCAGCGACGGCCGCCGCCACTGGCTCAGCGCCAACGCCTACGGTGCCGACGGCAGGCTGCACCTGATCGGCAACCCTATCTACCTCAACTTCGCAGAACCGGCACCTTCGCCAGCGCGCTGACGACGATCATCCTGGTTGCACGCCATGCGGCTGGATGTAGCCGCTGGCAATGCCGGCGGCCACCAGCAGGATCAGCAGCACCGAAAAACCGATGCGGCGGGTCAGCGCATTGACCGTGCGCTTGCTGCGGCCGCCATCGACCAGCAGGTAGTAAAGGCCGGCGCCCAGGTTGTACAGGATCAGGCCCAGGAAGCCGACGATAATGAGCGTTTTCATGGCAATGCCTTTGGCGGGTATGCGGGAACCGGCTTGCGCCGCTCAGCGGCGCCCGGCCAGCCAGCGCCAGCGCAGCGCGATGGCGGCGGTCAGCACGGCCAGGAACAGGCCGTAGGCCACCGAGGTCGCCAGCACCTGTTTCCAGATGGCGCCGGCATCCGGGTCGGCGTTGTGGAAGCCCCAGTGCATGCCGGCGCCTGCCAGCCCGGTGGCGGCCAGCAGGCTGATCGCATCGAAGGCCTTGCGGGCCAGATCGCGCGGCTGCCGCGGGTAGATCCAGAACAGCGCCGCCAGGATCGAAAACCACGGCACGAACAGGATCAGGGCCAGATTGATCTCGACTTGCCGGTTCATCGGCGGTCGGCCTCAAACGCTGGAAAGGGCTGTGATGCGGCCGGGATGCGGTTCATGGCGGGGATCCTGCCGGACCTGTATCAGATTTGTAAGAACCAGTTTTTCTGAAAAAAACCGTATCAGTTGCCGGCTACACTGGGCTTCCGACCTTGCCCGGCGTTGCTGCGATGAAGCGATACCAAGCCCTGGCGGAGGAACTGGCGCGTTCGATCCGCACCGGCCTGTTGAAGCCGGGCGACCGCCTGCCCTCGGTCCGCCATGCCAGCGCCAGCCGCGGCATCAGCCCGGCCACCGTGTTCGAGGCCTACTACCTGCTGGAGGCGCGCGGCCTGGTGCAGGCCCGGCCGCGATCGGGCTACTACGTCTCGTCGACCCCGCCGCCGGCCCTGCCGGCCGAGCCGGAAACCGCATCGCAGCCGGACGGACAGTCGCGTCCGGTGGAAATCAGCGAACGGGTGTTCCAGGTGCTGGAATCGACCATGCATCGCGACGTGGTGCCACTGGGGTCGGCCTTTCCCAGTCCGCTGTATTTCCCGCTGGACAAGCTGGGCCGTGCGCTGGCCGCCAGCGCCACCGCGCTGGACCCGTGGAGCACCGTCGACGATCTGACCCCGGGCAATGCGGAGCTGCGCCGGCAGATCGCCCTGCGTTACCTGATCGACGGCGTGCAGGTGGACCCGCGCGAAATCGTGATCAGCAACGGTGCGATGGAGGCGCTCAACCTGTGCCTGTCGGCGCTGACCCGGCCGGGCGACACCGTGGCGGTCGAATCGCCGTGCTTCTATGCCGCGCTGCAGGCGCTGGAACAACATGGCCTGCATGCGCTGGAAGTGGCCACCGATCCGCGCGAAGGCATCGACCTGGCCGCGCTGGAAACAGCCATCGAGCGGCACCGGCCGGCGGCGTGCTGGCTGATGACCAATTTCCAGAATCCGCTGGGCAGCGCAATGGGCGCCGACAAGAAGCGCGCGCTGGCCGAGCTGCTGGCGCGCCGGCAACTGCCGCTGATCGAGGACGACGTCTATGCCGAGCTGTACTTCGGTGCGCGCCCGGCGCCGACCCGCGCTTTCGACCGCGAGGGCTGGGTCCTGCACTGTTCGTCGTTCTCGAAGGCGCTGGCGCCGGGTTACCGGATCGGCTGGGTCAGTTCGCCGCGGTACGCGCGGCAGCTGGCGCGGCAGAAGCTGATCTCCACCCTGGCCACCTGCGTGCCGGCACAGGCCGCACTGGCGCGCTACCTGGAACGCGGCACCTACGACCGCCATCTGCAGCATCTGCGCCGCAGCCTGCAGCACAACCAGGGCCAGTACACCGACGCCATCGCCCGTTACTTCCCTGCCGGAACGCGGGTCAGCCGCCCCGGCGGCGGCTACTTCCTGTGGCTGGAACTGCCCGGCGGCATCGACACGCTGGCCCTGCAGCGGCGCGCCGCCGACGCCGGCATCAGCCTGGCGCCGGGCCCGCTTTTTTCCGCCAGCCGCGGCTTCCGCCATTGCCTGCGGCTGAACTACGGACATCCGTTCGACGCCCGCGCCGAGGTTGCGCTGAAGACGCTGGGGCAGTGGCTGACGGAATGAGGTTCATCCGGCGCCGGTCGTCAGCCCACCGGCTTCCATCTGCCGTGCGCCGACCCTGTTCCGGCGGCGCGAATTGCGCACTGCAGCAAGGCATTTTCGCATCCGCTGGTAGAGTTCCCGAATCCCCGGGTCCCAGAACGCGACGATGAAACTGCTGGCTGTTCCTTCCAGTGACGCCTTTTTCTGCCAGCAAAATGGTAGCGCTAACTTTTCTTTGCCGGAGGCGCGCGCGTGAGCCTGTTCATCGGCCTGGATGTCGGCACCCAGAGCGTCAAACTGGTCGCCTATGACCCGCAGCTGCGCCAGGTGGTCGCCAGCCATGGCCGGCCGCTGGAGCTGATTGCCGGCGATGACGGCAGTCGCGAGCAGCATGCCGAGTGGTGGTTGGCTGCGATCCGCGCCTGTTTCGCCCAGCTGGATCCGGCGCAGCGCCAGCAGGTGGCGGCGATCGGGGTCTCCGGCCAGCAGCACGGTTTCGTGCCTTTGGACCGCAACGGTGCGGTGCTGGCGCCGGCCAAGCTGTGGTGCGACACCAGCACCAGCGTGGAGTGCGGAGAAATCATGGCCGCGGTCGGCGGCGTGCAGCGCTGTATCGAACTGGCCGGCAATCCCATCCTGGCCGGCTATACCGCCTCCAAGTTGCCATGGACGCGCAAGCACCGGCCGGACGCCTATGCGCAGCTGGCGACGATCCTGCTGCCGCACGACTACGTCAACTTCTGGCTGACCGGCGAGCGCTGGATGGAATACGGCGACGCTTCCGGCAGCGGTTGGCTGGACGTGCGCACGCGGCGCTGGTCGCCCGAGCTGTTGGCGGCGACGGACCCGGACCGCGATCTGGGCCAGCTGCTGCCGCCGCTGGTGGAGGCGGACGCCAGCTTCGCCATCGCACCGGCGATTGCCGACGAACTTGGCCTGCCGCGGCATGTGCGCGTGGCCGCAGGCGGCGGCGACAACATGATGGCGGCCATCGGCACCGGCAACGTTGCCGCTGGCCTGTTGAGCATGAGCCTGGGCACCTCCGGCACGCTGTTCGCCCATGCCGACCGGCCGGTGGTCGATGACGCTGCCGGCTGGGCCGCGTTCTGTTCGTCCACCGGCGGCTGGCTGCCGCTGATCTGCACGATGAACTGCACCGTCGCTACCGAAAACGTGGCGCGCCTGTTCGGGTTCGACAGCCGCGATGGCGATGCGGTAATGGCGGGCACCGCGCCGGGCGCCGGCGGGCTGGTGATGCTGCCGTTCTTCAACGGCGAGCGCACGCCGGATCTGCCGCATGCGCGTGGCGGGCTGTTCGGCATGGACCTGGGCAATCTGACCCGCGGCAATACCTACCGCGCGGCGATGGAAGGGGCCACCTACAGCCTGCGCAACGGCTACGACGCGCTGCGGGCGGCCGGCCTGGGCTTCGAAGCGATCCGCCTGACCGGCGGCGGCAGCAAGAGCGCCGCGTGGCGGCAGATGGTGGCCGATGTGTTCGGCTTGCCGGTGGACGTACCGGAGCAGGCCGAAGGCGCCGCGTTCGGCGCGGCGTTGCAGGCGCTATGGGCGCACGGCCGTGCCGGAGGCAGCCGGCAGGACATCGCCGCGATCGCGCGTGAGCATGTGCGGATCAGTCCCGCACTGTCGGCGCGACCGGACCCTGACGCCGTCACCGCCTATGACGAAGGCTACCGGCGCTTTCTCAGTCACCTGGATGCGGTCCGTCGGTGGTACGAAAAGCCGGGACTGGGGGCAGGGGACCCGGGACTGGGAAGCGCATAAGCCAGCAGCCTTCCACCCCTCACTCCTCATTTCTCACTCCTCATTTCTCACTCCTCATTTCTCACTCCTCATTTCTCATTCCCCACTCCCCAGTAGACCAGCCATGACCAGCACTCCCTACATCGGTACCCGCGAATACTTCCCCGGCATCGGCCGCATTCC
>NZ_OCND01000012.1 GCF_900215535.1 Pseudoxanthomonas wuyuanensis
AACCGGCAAAAGGGATTGCCGCAGGCCGACCTGCTGGTGCTGTTGCCTGACCGCGTCAGCGGCACCTACGGTCCGGACAGCACGCTGGTGGCCCAGTACGGCGGCAACGCGGCGGTGCCGCTGCGCAGCGAAACCACCGCCCAGCAGATGCAGCGGCCGGCGGAGGAAACCTACCAGCAGCTGCAGCAAGTGGAGCAGCAACTGGCGCTGGAGCACCGGCAGCGCGAACAGCAGCGCGAACACGCCCAGGTGCACGGTTCGGGTATGACCATGGCGTAGGCGGTCTGGGCTGCCCTGCAGCGCTGACGTGACCGCGCATCCATGTGAGAGCGGCGACTGGCTCCTGATTGGCTCAGTATTCGACTCCCTTCCAGAACGACAGTCGCGCCCCTACCATCGCCCGATGCCCGCCTTCCAGATTGCCATTGCCGCGCTTGCCGCCATCGTGCTGTTCCTGCACGCGCTGCAGGGATTCAACGACGAGCTGCGCCGTGCCGGGGGTGCGTGGCTGCAGGACAGGCTGGGACGCACGGCCGAATACCGGCTGTTCGGCTTCATGCTGGGGGCCGGGGCGACCGCGCTGCTGCAATCGTCCAGCGCCACCAGTTCGCTGACGGTCGCGCTGGTGGATGCCGGCGTGCTCAGCTTCCGCTCCAGCCTGGGCGTGCTGCTGGGCGCGAACGTGGGCACCACCGTCACCGCCTGGCTGGTCAGCTTCAAACTGACCGGCATCGGCCCGCTGTTCATTGTGCTGGGCACGTTGCTGAGCCTGTCGCCGGTAAGGTTGCGCGTGGTCGGCAAGGCGGTGTTCTATTTCGGGCTGATCTTCTTTGCGCTGGATCTGATCTCGCACGCGCTGCAGCCGCTGCAGGCGCAACCGGGCTGGCAGGCGGTGATGCAGTGGGCCGACACGCCCTGGACCGCGGTGCTGATCGGATTGCTGGCCACCGCGCTGATCCAGAGTTCCAGCGTGGTGGTCGGGCTGGCCGTGCTGCTGGCGCAGCAGCAGCAACTGCCGGCCGAATCGGCTATCGCCATGGCGTTGGGCAGCAACCTGGGCACCACCAGCACGGCCTTGATCGCCAGCCTGGGCATGCGCGGCGCCGCACGCTCGTCGGCGTTGGCCAACTTCGCTTTCAACGGCGCCACGCTGGTGATGCTGTTGCCGGCGCTGCCCTGGCTGGCGCGCTATATGGCGCAGTTGATTCCGCGCCCGGACATGGCGGTGGCCGTCACCCATCTGGGCTTCAACCTGTTGATGGCCGCCATATTCCTGCCGTTGCTGGGGCCGCTGGAGCCGTGGCTGCGCTGGCTGGAACGGCGGGCGCATGCGCAAGTCAGGCCTGGCTGACGCCTGCGACGGCGCGCGCCGGCATTGGCGTCAACGGAACAGCGACAACGCGGTCATCTCGCGCACGCGCTTGGCGTAACCGTCCTGCGCCGGCTGGGGGCTGCGCCGCCGCCCACCCGAGCCATCCGCGATGGCGGACGACTCTTGCTGCGGGCGAATCTCCGCTGCCGCCTGCGCGGTGGCGATATGCCCGTCGAGAAACAGCATGCCCTGGCTGATTGCGCCCAGTTGGCGCCACCATGCTTTTTTGCTTTCGCTACCCATCGCACCGCTCCTGCCGCCGGACCTTCCGGCTTGAACGGGAATTAAGGTAGCCGCCGGATGCCCCGGCAAAAAGCGAAAGGTCCGCAAGCCAGGCTTGAGGAATTTCGAAGCCTTGGCGGGTTACGCCGGGTCCGCCCGGCGCTACCGCGGCCACGGCCGGCGCAAGCGGCCGGGGGCGCGCGAGTCAGATCGCGGCCGCGGCGCGGCGGTGGCGGCGCAACGTGGCCATGACCAGGGCCGCGGCGAGCAGCAGGGTGGTGATGCCGAAGATTCCCGCGCCCAGATGCGCGCCACCGATGCCGCCGGCGGTGGCCTGCAGCACGTCCTGGCCGTTGCGCACGAAACTGGCGGCGTACATGCCGGTGTAGTGCATGCCGCACACCGCCACGCCCATCACCAATGCGCTGCCCAGCATCTGCGCCCAGCCGCGCAGGTTGAACGCCAGCCACAGCGCCGCTATCGAGGCCACGATGGCGATCCCTATCGAGGCAGCGACGATACCGGTGTGGTAATGGATCTCCGCCGGCATGCGCATGGCCGCCATACCGGTGTAGTGCATGCCGGCAACGCCCAGCCCCATGAACAGCCCTGCCGCCAGCAACTTGCTCCAGCCGAACCGGCCGGTGCCCGCCACCCCCAGGCCCAATGCGCACGAAGCGATCGCAATGAATGCCGACAGCACGGTCAAGGTGAGGTCATAGGTCACCGCGATGCCCATCTGGCAGGCCAGCATGGCGATGAAATGCATTGCCCAGATGCCGCCCCCGCCCATTGCCGTACCGGCCATCAGCACCGCCCGCAGACGCTGCGCGGCGGTGCGCGCGGCGGGAATGGCGATGGCCAGTTGCAATGCGGTGAACGCGCCCAGCACCGAAACCAGGTAGGACAGGACCAGCAGAAGCGGGTCGTGCAGGCATTGGACGTCATGATGGGCGTGCAGCATGGTTCAAGTCCTCGCGGATGGTTCGATGGTAGCTGCCGCAATCGGGCCCAGACGTGTAGCACGTTGGCGGATCCGGTCGCTGCTGGCGAAGCGCACGCTCCGGCCGGGCCGGACGATCGGAACCGGGCGACCACCCGGCCCAGCGCAGCCCGCAAGCCGTCCGCCGACGGGAAACGATCTTCCATTCCGGCTCGACCAGCAATGCCCCAGCGCCGAATCTGCCTGTTCGCTGGCGCCGGCGCGTGGTTGCCGCAGGCGCCGGACAGCGACAGGCGCGAAGGAATAGCATTACCGGCTGGTGCAGGCTGCGACGTTACGCACACATCCCGCCGCCGGCCGGGCCGATGAAGATCGGCACATGCCGCCAACGGCGCATGGCGATGGACCGCACTGCCTGTCCGGCTGCGCCGCCTGCGTTATTGCGCTTTCGCTTTGGCAGGCGGCGCAGCTTGGCCGCCTGCGGGGCTTTCCGGCTTGAATGGATATGAAGTTGGATTCATGCTGGACACCGGTGAATCGGCAGCTCCACCAGCCGGACTTGAGGAAATTCGAATGGGGCGGTTGCCGCTGGATCAGATTGACGCTTTCGTGACTGCCGCGCGGTTGCGCAATCTGACCCGCGCCGCCGAGGCCATGCATCTGACCGTCAGCGCGCTCAGCCATCGCATGCGCCTGCTCGAAGAACGCGTCGGCCACCGGCTGCTGGCGCGCGGGCCGCGCGGGGTGGAGCTGACGCCGCAGGGCCAGCGCCTGTTCGATGCGGTGGCCACGCCGCTGGATGCGATCGAGCACGCGCTGCAGCGGCTCAGCGTGCGCAACGAGCATGTGGTGACGCTGAGCCTGATTCCGTCGATGGCTACCGCCTGGCTGGTGCCGCGGCTGCCCGAATTCCTGGCCCGGCATCCGGAGCTGGGATTGAACCTGCAATCCAGCACGCATGTGGTGGACTTCGAACGCGAAGCGGTCGATGTGGCGCTGCGGCTGGGCGGCGGCCACTGGCCCGGCGTGCAGTCCGAATTCCTGTTCGAGGAATGGCTGGCGCCGGTGGCCTCGCCGGATTTCGTCAAGCACCATGGCAAGCCGGCGCTGGCGAAACTGGGGAACCTGCCGCTGCTGGGGGATCCGTCCAACCGCTGGAAGGACTGGTTTGCCCGCTTCGGCGGCCAGGCACCGGTGCGCTACGTCACCCAGTTCGACGATACCGAAACGCTGCACCAGGCCGCCGCGCAGGGCGTGGGCGTGGCGCTGGCGCGCGGCACCCTGGCCGAACCGCTGATCCGCGCCGGGCGGCTGGTCGCACTGACCGGCAAGCGCCTCAACGCCGGCTTTGCCCATTACCTGGTCTACCCGGAACGCAGCCTGGACCACCGCGGTTTCCAGCAGGTCCGCAGCTGGTTGCTGGAGCAGGCCAAGGCGACCGGCAAATAGCCGGGCGCATCATGGCGAGGAAATTGTTCACGATCTCCTGGGGCTGTAGGAGCGACGTGAGTCGCGATGGGCTTTCCCATGAAAGCTTCATCGCGACTCACCGGCGCGGGCATGCCCGCGCCACTCCTACAGGATTCTGTTCGTGCGCGGATTCAGGTCCTAAGATGCCGGCATGATCGATCCCCAGTCCCTGGCGCTGCTGATCCAAGATGCGTTTGCCGACTACCACGCGCGTTTTGCCGACATCACCCGGCGCGCGCGGCGGCGCTTCGAGACGATGGACTGGACCGGCGCGCGTGCCGATGCGGTCGAGCGCATCGAGCTGTACGACCAGTGCGTGGCCGAATGCGCGCTGCGGCTGCAGGCCGCGCTGCAGGAACACGCGCACGACCACGCGCTGTGGTCGGCGGTGCGCGACGGCTATGACCGGCGGATCGCCTCGCTGATCGATCGCGAACTCTACAAGACCTTCTTCAACACGCTGACCCGGCGTTTCTTCAAGACCCGCGGCGTGGACCCGGCCATCGAGTTCGTGGCGCTGGACATCGAGCCCACCGACGCCATCACCCATCCGGTGGCACGGCACAGCTACGCTGTATCCGAGCAGCGGCCCACCGACACGTTTGCGCGGGTGCTGGCCGACTACGGTTTCGAGATTCCGTACGCGCACCGCACCCGCTGCGCGGCCGCCATCGCCATCCGCCTGCAGGACGATCTGGCGCACTGGGGCGAACACCCGGTGCGCGCGATCGAACTGCTGGACACGGTGTTCTACCGCGAGCGCCGCGCCTACCTGATCGGACGCGTGCTGGGCGAGCACCGCTTCTCGCCCTGCGTGATCGCGCTGGTCAACGATGCGCGCGGGCTGCGCGCCGAAGCCGTGCTGACCCGGCGCGCGGATGTGGCGCATCTGTTCGGCACCTCGCGCAGCTATTTCCATGCCGATCTGCCCACGGTGGGCGATGCGGTGGTGTTTTTGCGCACGCTGCTGCCGCACAAGCCCATCGACGAGATCTACACGGTGCTGGGCCGCGCCAAGCAGGGCAAGACCGAACGCTTCCGCACCTTCTTCCATCATTTCGCCAGCCACCCGGGCGAACAGCTGGTGCAGGCCGAAGGCACGCCCGGCATGGTGATGGCGGTGTTCACGCTGCCCAGCTACCCGCTGGTGTTCAAGGTCATCCGCGACCGCTTCGCCTATCCCAAGGAGATGACCCGCAAGCAGGTCGAGGACAAGTACGCGCTGGTGTTCCACCTGGACCGCGTGGGCCGGCTGCTGGACACCCAGCCGTACCGGTTCCTGCGCTTTCCGCGCGCGCGCTTTTCGCCGGCGTTGCTGCAGGAACTGCTGGACGGCTGTTCGCGCAGCGTCAGCGAGGACGGCGACGATGTGATCATCGGCCTGTGCTATGTGCAGCGGCGGATGCGCCCGCTCAACCTGTACCTGCGCGAACAGAAGTTCGAGGCCGCGCGCGAGGCCGCGCTGGACTACGGCCAGTCGATCAAGGACATGGCGCGCAACAACATCTTCCCGGGCGACATGCTGCTGAAGAACTTCGGCGTCTCCCGCCACGGCCGCGCGGTGTTCTACGACTACGACGAGCTGTGCCTGGTCACCGACTGCCATTTCCGCAATTACCCCACGCCGACCTGCTACGAGGAAGAGATGTCCGACGGGCCGTGGTTCTATGTGGGGCCCAAGGATGTGTTTCCCGAACGCTTCCCGCAGTTCCTCGGCCTGCCGCCGCCGCTGGCCAGGGCGTTGAAAGCGGTGCACGGGGATCTGTTCGACCCGCAGTGGTGGCGGGATCTGCAGGCGCGGCTGAACGCCGGCGATTACCCGGACACGCCGCCGTATCCGGAAGCGCTGAAGCTGGCCTGACGGCTGGAGCATTTTGTTCGGGGACGGCGGGCACCGGGACTGGAGCATCGCTGTCGTGCGACTTGCCCCCTCTCCCCCGCTCGCGGGGGAGAGGGTTGGGGCGAGGGGGCCGGATTCCATGACCTACCCGTGCCGTCGCACCGCGAACGCGATTCCCGCGCATCCCCGCAACGCTGCCGTCTCCGTTCGCCCCCTCACCTGCCTTCGGCATCCTCTCCCCCACACGTGGGGGAGAGGAGATGGAAGCACCGCAGATTGGACGGGTTGCGGCGACCGGCCGCATGCGCGCATCGCCGCCAACCGGTAACGTAGCGGGGTGAACCCACGCTGCCTGCCCGCATCCCCATGAGTACCTACCGGCTCAAATCGGTGTTCGAACCGGCCTCGGTGGCGGTAGTCGGCAGCCGCTCGCGGCCGCGATCGGTCGGCCGCGCGGTGATCGGCAATCTGCTCGAGGCCGGATTCGCCGGCCCCATCGCCCTGGTCAACCTGCATCCGGCGCAGATGGAAGGCGTGGTCTGCGTGCGCCGCCTGCGCGATCTGCCGTGGACGCCGGATCTGGTGGTGATTGCGACCCCGGCCGAAACCGTTCCGGGCATCGCCGCCGAAGCCGCCGACAAGGGCGCCGCCGCAGTGGCGGTGCTGACCGCGGCCATGGGCCAGGGCCCCGGTTCGCCGGCCGCGCGGCTGCAGACGCTGGCGCGGGAAAAAGGCCTGCGCGTGCTGGGACCGAACTGCCTGGGCGTGATCGCCCCGCATGCGCGCCTCAACGCCAGCCTGGCCGGCCGTTTTCCCAAGGCCGGCGACCTGGCGTTGATTTCCCAGTCCGGCGCCATTTCCGGCGGCCTGGTCGAATGGAGCATGGGCCGTTCGGTCGGCTTTTCGGCGGTGGTGTCGCTGGGCGATGCGCTGGATGTGGACTTTGCCGACCTGCTGGACTACTTCGCCACCGATCACCGCACCCGCGCCATCCTGCTGTACGTGGAAGCCATCCGCGACGCGCGCAAGTTCATGTCGGCCGCGCGCGCGGCCGCACGCACCAAGCCGGTGGTGGTGGTGCGCTCGCGGCATCCGGCCAGCGCCGTTCCGGCAACCGCCGCCGCCATCGGCACCCATACCCAGCAGCTGGCCCGGCCCGATGCGGTCTACGACGCCGCGTTCCGCCGCGCCGGCCTGCTGCGGGTGCGCTCGCTGGACGAGTTGTTCGCCGCCGCCGAAACCCTGGGCCGGCTGCGCGCGTTTCCCGGCCGCCGGCTGGCCATCCTGACCAATGGCGGCGGCGTCGGCGCGTTGTCGGTGGATCGCCTGGAAGCGCTGGGCGGCACGCTGGCCGCGCTGTCCGATGCCACCCGCCAGCAGTTGGACGCGATGCTGCCGGTCGGCTGGTCGCGCACCAATCCGGTGGATCTGCTGACCGATATCGACGCCGACCGCTACGCCGCCACCATCGCCGCGTTGCTGGACGATCCTGAGAACGACGCGCTACTGGCCGTCAACGTGCCCACCGTGCTGTCCTCGTCGCTGGAAACCGCGCAGGCGATGACCGGCATGCTGAAGCAGCGGCCAGCGCACGCCCCGCGCAAGCCGGTCTTCGCGGTCTGGCTGGGCAACGATGCGCAGGCCACCGGGGTGCTCAACGCCGCGCATATTCCCAACTACCCGTCCGAATCCGACGCGGTAGCCGGTTTCATGCACCTGGTCCACCACCGCGAGGCGCAGGCGGCGCTGATGGAAACCCCGCCCAGCCTGCCGGAGGATTTCGTCGTCGACACCGCCGCCGCGCGCGCGATCGTCGATGCCGCACTGAATGCCGGCCAGCGCCGGCTGGATCCGATTGCGGTCGACCGCCTGCTGGCCGCCTATGGCATCCCGACCGCGCCGGTGGCCGCGGCCGCCGATCCGGATGAAGCCGCGCGCCTGGCCGCGCCGCTGCTGGCGGCCGGGCAACCGGTGGCGGTGAAGGTGCTGTCGGCCGATATCGAACACAAGTCCGATGTCGATGGCGTGCGTCTGAACCTGGTCAGCGAGCAGGCGGTGCGCGAGGCCGCCGGCGACATCCTGCAGCGCGCGCGCAGCGCGCGGCCGGATGCGCGCATCGACGGCGTGGTGGTGCAGCCGACGCTGCTGCGGCCGAAGGCGCGCGAACTGATTGCCGGCATCGCCGACGATCCGGTGTTCGGCCCGGTCATCGTATTCGGGCGCGGCGGCACCGCGGTGGAGGTCATCGACGACACCGCGCTGGCGCTGCCGCCGCTGGATCTGCGCCTGGCGCACGAACTGATCGCGCGCACCCGCGTTTCGCGCATCCTCAAGGCCTATCGCGACGTCCCCGCCGCCGACGAGCGCGCGGTCGCGCTGGTGCTGGTCAAGCTGGCGCAGCTGGCCGCCGACATTCCCGAAATCCAGGAGCTGGACATCAATCCGCTGCTGGCCGATCGCGATGGCGTGGTGGCGGTGGACGCGCGCATCGTGGTCGGCGCCGGGCGCCGCCTGCACAAGGGCCGCGGCCATCCGCGCTTTGCGATCTTCCCGTATCCGAAGCAATGGGAACGCAGCATCGAGCTGAGCGATGGCAATACCGCCTTCGTGCGTCCGGTACGGCCGGAAGACGATGCGCTGTTCCGCGAGTTCTTCACCCATGTCACCGACGAGGATCTGCGCCTGCGCTTCTTCCAGTCGGTCAAGCATTTCAGCCACGAGTTCATCGCCCGGCTGACCCAGCTGGATTACGCCCGTTCCATCGCGCTGGTGGCCATCGACCCAGGCAGCGGCGACATGCTGGGCGCGGTGCGCCTGCATGCCGACGCCAACTACGACCGCGGCGAGTACGGCATCCTGGTGCGCTCGGATCTGAAGGGCCACGGCCTGGGCTGGCAGCTGATGCGCATCATGATCGAGTACGCGCAGTGGCTGGGGCTGAACCTGATCGAAGGCCAGGTGCTGCGCGAGAACCGCACGATGCTGGCGATGTGCGAGCAGTTGGGTTTCAGGATTCAACTCGATGCCGACGATGCGATGCTGATGGACGTGTCGCTGCCGGTTGGCCCGCGGCCCGCGGCCTGAAGCCGGCCGCCGTGCGAGCGGCACGCTGCTGCCGGGCCGGGAACGGCTACAACCGCACGATCAGCTTGCCGAAGTTCTTGCCCTGCAGCAGGCCGATCAGCGCGGACGGGGCGTTTTCCAGGCCATCGACGATGTCTTCGCGCCAGCGGATTTTCTTCTCCCGCAGCCAGGCGCCCATTTCGCGCAGGAACTGCGGATACAGGCTGATGAAGTCGTGCTGGATGAAGCCGCGCACGCTCAGGTGGCGGGACAGGATCTGGCCCATCAGCAGCGGCAGCCGGTCCGGGCCGGCCGGCAACTGACGATCGTTGTAGTGGGCGACCAGCCCGCATACCGGGATGCGCGCGAAATCGTTGAGCAGCGGCAGCACCGCATCGAAGACCTTGCCGCCGACATTCTCGAAATAGATGTCGATGCCGTCCGGGCAGGCCGCACGCAACTGCTCGGCAAAATCCGGCGCCCGGTGGTCCAGCGCCGCATCGAAGCCCAGTTCCTCCAGGTAGGCGCGCTTGGCTTGGCCGCCGGCAATGCCGACTGCGCGGGCGCCCTGCAGTCTGGCGATCTGGCCGACCGTGGCGCCGACCGGCCCGCTGGCGGCGGCGACCACCAGCGTCTCGCCAGGCTGCGGCTTGCCGATTTCATGCAGGCCGGCGTAGGCGGTGAATCCGGGCATGCCGTAGACGCCCAGCGCGGTGGTCAGCGGCAGTTGCGCCGGGTCCAGTTTGCGCTTGAGCGTCCGGCCATCGACCAGCGCATGGGTCTGCCAGCCGGCATGCGCCAGCACCAGATCGCCGGGCCTGAAATCCGGATGCCGCGACTGCAGCACCTCCGACACGGTGCCGCCATCCATGACCGCGCCGATTTCCACCGGCGCCGCATAGGAACGGCCGGCATTCATGCGCCCGCGCATGTACGGGTCCAGCGACAGATAGCGATTGCGCAGCAGCACCTGGCCTTCGCCGGGGAGTCCGATGAAATGCTGCTCCAGGCGGAAGTTGTCCGGCACCGGCTCGCCCTGCGGGCGCGAGGCAAGCACGATGCGGGTGTTCATGGTCTCGCTCATAACGGTCCTGGAATGAGGCGAAGGCGCCGGCCGGCATCATCGGCCCGCCGCCGCTAAGCGCCGGTGAATGCCTTCGCGGCCCGCATGCTAGGCTCTGCGCACTTTTCCCGGGAGTGCAACGATGAAACGTCTATCGCTTGGTCTGGCCCTGGTTGCGGCCCTGTCCGCGACGGCCGCAATGGCGGCCACGCCGGCGCAATCCTCTTCCGCGGCGGCAGCCGACAGCGCCGCGACGGCGGCGCTGGACGCCGTGCTGCAAGGCCAATGGCGCGAGCCGGACAACGTCGCCCGCGATGGCTTCCGCCACCCGAAGGAAACCCTGACCTTCTTCGGCATCGCACCTGATAGGACCGTCATCGAAATCACTCCCGGCGGCGGCTGGTATGCCGAGATCCTGGCGCCCTACCTGCGCGACCACGGCCAGTACATCGCCGCTGTCGTCGATCCCGGCGCGGTGGCCGAAGGGCGCGGGCGCGACTACCAGCAGCGTGCCCGCAGCGGCCTGGAGAGCAAGTTCGCCGGCGCTCCCGCGCAGTACGGCAAGGCGGAAATCGTCGCCTACGATCCCGCCGCGCCGGTCTTCGGTCCGGACGGTTCGGCCGACGCGGTGCTGACGTTCCGCAACGTGCACAACTGGCGGATGTCCGGCCAGGCCGAGGGGATGTTCAAGGGCTTCTTTGCGGTGCTCAAGCCAGGCGGCGTGCTGGGCGTGGTGGAACACCGCGCCGCGGCCGATGTGCCCGCGGACGACAAGTCCGGCTACGTCGGCGAGCAGCAGGTCATCGCGATGGCCGAAGCGGCCGGCTTCCGGCTCGATGCCAAGAGCGAGGTCAACGCCAATCCGCGCGACAGCAAGGATCATCCCAACGGCGTCTGGATGCTGCCGCCCAGCAACCGCCACGAAGAAGCCGACCGCGCCAAATACCAGGCCATCGGCGAAAGCGACCGGATGACGCTGCGGTTTGTGAAGGACTGAGGGGCGGGCGGGGACTCGGGACTCGGGACTCGGGACTCGGGACCGGGGACCGGGGACCGGGGACCGGGGACCGGGGACCGGGGACCGGGGACCGGGGACCGGGGACCGGGGACCGGGGAAATGCTCCGGCGCCACTTCGTCCTTGTAAAGCCCGATTGACGTCGAATCCCAGCCAAGGCCCAACTTCCAGGGATAGCTGGAAGTTGGGCCATAGAAGTGCTCAGCCCTGGTCCCTAGTTTCTAGCTTCTAGTTTCTGGCCTCCGAGCCCTGGTCCCCGATCCCCCGCCCCCCGAGTCCCGAGTCCCGAGTCCCCATCCCCGAGTCCCGGCTCCAGCCCCATGCTGATCGCCCTCAACAAACCCTTCCACGTGCTGACCCAGTTCACCGATCGCAGCGAACCGGCGCGGCGTACGCTGGCCGAGTTCGGTCTGCCGGCGCAGGTCTATCCGGCTGGGCGTCTGGACTACGACAGCGAAGGTCTGTTGCTGCTGACCGATGACGGTGCGCTGGCGCACCGGCTGACCGATCCGCGCCACAAGCAGTCCAAGACCTATTGGGTGCAGGTGGAGGGCCAGCCGACGCAATCGCAGCTGGCGGCGCTGCGCGAAGGCGTGGTGCTGAACGATGGCCCGACCCGTCCGGCGCAGGCGCGCCTGCTCGATGCGCCGCCCGCGCTGTGGCCGCGCGTGCCGCCGGTGCGCTACCGCAAGACGGTGGCCGACGCGTGGCTGGAACTGATCATCAGCGAAGGCCGCAACCGCCAGGTCAGGCGCATGACCGCGGCCGTGGGATTGCCGACCTTGCGCCTGGTGCGGGTGGCCATTGGCGAGGTCGGGCTGGACGATCTGAAACCCGGGCAATGGAAGCAAATCGCCACGCCGATCTGAATGCACTGCCAGCGCGCTGCGCAGCCATCAACGCCGTTGCCGGATCGTCAATCGCGCCGATGCGGGCTGCCAGCCTGCGGGGGCGGCAAAGCGCCCGGCCATCGCCCGGGCGAACGCAAACTCCGGATCTTCAGTGGTTGGCGGGGGCGGAAGGCGCGCTCTTGCGCGGTTTGCGTGCGGCCGCGCGCTTGCTGGCAGCGGTCTTGCCGCTACCGTTGACCTTGCGCGCTTCGATGCGCTTGGATTTTCCTTCGATCGGCGCGTTGGCCGCTTCCTGCCTGCGCTTGTGGTAAGCGGCAAAGGCCAGCAAACCGACCCCCGCCGCCGCCGCGATGGCGACCACTGGATTGCGCCGGACGAAGCCCCGCGCCACTTTGGCCCCGGTCTTGACCGCGCCCAATGCCGCCCCGGTCTGCAACAGCTTGTCGGCGCTTGGCACCGCCTGCTTCAGGCTGCTGCCCGCTTGGCTGGCCAGCTCCAGCGCACGCTCGGTGATGATGGTGAGTCTGCTCATGGCTTGCCCCGATTCCTGTGGACCGTCAGTGTCCGACGGGTGATGTTTACAGCATGTTAGTGCGCCGGGCCTTGACCGGCTCCCGGCTGAACCGCGCCGGTGCGCGAGCGCCTGGTTTATGTGCCGCGCGGCTTGGCGCGATGGGTGGCCTGCGCGGTCCAGGGATCGTCGGGCCACGGATGTTTCGGATAGCGCCCCTTCATCTCCTTCTTCACTTCCGGATAGGTGCGTTCCCAGAAGCCGCGCAGATCCTGGGTGACCTGCAACGGGCGCCCGCCAGGCGACAGCAGGTGCAGGGTAAGCGGCACGCGCCCGTCGGCGATCCTCGGCGTATCGGCCAGACCGAACAATTCCTGCAGCTTGACCGCCAGCACCGGCGACTGGCCGTGCGCGTATTCGATGCGCCGTTCCATGCCCGAGGGCACGGTGATGCGCGTCGGCGCCAGCTGGTCGATCCGCTGGCGCAGCGACCACTCCAGCGAAGATTTCACCGCATGCGACAGCGTGTCCTCGTCCAGGGCATCCAGGCGCGTCTTGCCTGAAAAGGCCGGCAGCAACCAGTCGTCCAGGGTGGCCAGCAAGGCGTCCTCGGACAGGTCAGGCAGTTCCAGCTCCGGCATCCATTCGCGCAGGCTGCGCACGCGTTCCAGCCATTGCTGCAACGGCTCGCTCCATGACAGCGCGGACAAGCCCAGCTCGCGCACGGCATCAGTCAGCGCGACGGCGGCGCGCTCCGGATCCACCCGGCCGGCCGGTTTGGATTCCAGCACGATCTGGTCGAAACGCGATTCGCGTTGCGCCACCAGCGCGCGCTTGCCGGCATCCCAGCGCACCGCATCCTCGCTGACGAAGCGGTCGCCGAACTGGCGGCGCAACGCGGCTTCATCCACCGGCGCCGCGCGCTGGATCAGCGCATCCTTGGCCTCATGGCGCAGCTCGCTGGCGACCAGCCAGGGCTCGCCGAACACCGCGCTGTCGTCGAACAGCCGCGCCATGCGGCCGTTGGCCAGCTGGTAGCGGCGCGGATCGGCAGGATGCTGGTGGGCGATGCGGTCGGGAAATGCGTGCATCAGCAGATCGCCGAGCCGGTGCGCTTCGATGTCGGCCGGCGGCGTGGCATCGGTGCGCAGGCGGCGGCGCCATTGCCTGGCCGCGGTATCGATGGCCGCCAGTCCGGAGCGGTTGGCATCGCCCGGCGCGCGGCCGCTGCGGAACGCGGCCAGTGCGCGCCAGCGCGCGGTCAACGCATCGCCGCCAGAGCGCAGCGGGTCGCGCGCTTCGATCAGGGCGGCCAGATCGCAGGCCAGGGCGCGATCCTCACCGTTCGGCGCCGACAGCAGCATCGCCGCCAAGCGCGGATGCGTGCCCAGCGCCAGCATGCGCTTGCCCAATGGGGTGATGGCGCCGGACAGGCCCAGGCCGCCCAGCCGTTGCAGGAGATCGCGCGCCGCGGCCAGCGCGCCTGCCGGCGGCGGATCGACAAAGCGCAATGCGTCGCTGCCCCAGGCGGCCAGTTCCAGCGCCAGCGACGCGAGTTCGACCTGCGCCATCTCCGGACGGCGCTGCGGCTCCAGACGCTGCGACTGCGGCCACAGGCGGTACGCCCAGCCTTCCGCAACCCGGCCGGCGCGGCCGGCGCGCTGATCGGCCGAAGCGCGGGAGATGCTGACAACCTCCAGGCGGGAAAAGCCGCTGTTGGGGTCGTAGCGCGGCTCGCGCGCCAGGCCGGCGTCGATCACCACGCGCACTCCCGGCAACGTCACCGAGGATTCGGCAACGTTGGTGGCCAGCACCACGCGGCGGTGGCCGTGCGGATCCGGCTGCAGGACTTCGGCCTGTTTTTCGACCGGCAGTTCGCCGTGCAGGGGAAGCACGACGATCTGCCCCTCCCAAACTCTCCCCTGCCTTGGCGGGGGAGGGGGCTGCAGCGCTGCCTGCACGCGTGCGATTTCGCGTTGGCCAGGCAGGAATACCAGCACGTCGCCGGGGTGCTGCTGCAAGGCGTGCTCGATGGCGCGGCGCGTCTGCAGTTCCAGCGGCTCGTCGCGGCGCGCGGGAAAGTGCGCTATCTCCACCGGATAGCTGCGGCCTTCGCTGCTCAGCCGCGGCGCATCGAGGAAGCGCGCCAGCTTTTCGCCGTCCAGCGTGGCCGACATCGCCACGATGCGCAGGTCCTCGCGCAGCTGGCTTTGCACATCCAGCGCCAACGCCAGGCCCAGATCCGCGGAAAGATGACGCTCGTGGAATTCGTCGAACAGGATCGCGCCAACGCCTTCCAGCATCGGATCGTCCTGGATCATCCGGGTCAGGATGCCTTCGGTCACCACTTCGATGCGGGTGCGCGCCGTGACCTTGTTGTCGAAACGGATGCGGTAGCCGACGGTTTCGCCCACCGCCTGGTTCAACTGCCCGGCCATGAAACCCGCCGCCGCGCGCGCGGCCACCCGGCGCGGTTCCAGCATGACGATCCTGCGCCCATCCAGCCAGGCTTCGTCCAGCAACGCCAACGGCACCTGGGTGGTCTTGCCGGCGCCGGGCGGGGCTTCCAGCACCAGGCGCGGGTGCGCGGCGAGCGAGGAGCGAATCTGCGGGAGCAGGACTTGAATGGGGAAGGACGGCAGGATCATCGGCAAAGGCTAACGGGAACGCGCGCATATTGCAGTGCGGAACTGCGACGGCATGCGGTGGCGGCTGTCATCGGCATGGGCTAGATTCGGCCGGACCCCTTTCGAAAGGATTCGCCGATGTCGTGCGCGCGCGCTGTGTCCCGCCTGCTCGCCCTGGTCCTGCTGCCGCTGTGCGGCCATGCCCAGGCCGAAGTCTTCATCAACGAACTGCACTACGACGATGCCACCTCCAGCGGCGATGTCGGCGAACGCATCGAAGTGGTCGCCACCGCCGGCGAAAGCCTGGGCACCTATCGCATCTATCTGTACAACGGCGCCTCGCCGAATGCGGCCACCACCTACGACAACGATCCGCTGCCGGCCGGCAGCGTGGTCAGCTGCGGCGGCAGCGTGCGCATCGCCACGCTCGGCTATCCCACCAACGGCATCCAGAACGGCCCCAACGACGGCATGGCGCTGGTGGATGGCAGCGGCAACGTGGTCCAGTTCCTGAGCTACGAAGGCACCATCACCGCCAGCAACGGCCCGGCCGCCGGCCTCACCAGCACCAACTTGCCGGTGTCGGAAACCGGCAGCACGCCCGCCGGCACCTCGCTGCAACTGGGCGGCAGCGGCAGCCTGGCCAACTTCAGCTGGCGCAGTTCGGCCGCGCAGACCTTCGGCGGCTGCAACCACAACCAGAGTTTCTCCGCGCCCAATCCGCCGCCTGCGGTGACCGCCACCACGCCGCTCCACGGCGCGAGCGATTTCCCCGCCGCCGGCGATCTTTCGGTCGGCTTCAGCGAATCGGTGAACCTGGCCAGCGGCGCCTTCACCCTGGTCTGCGCCACCTCGGGCAACGTGCCGCTGACCCATGCCAGCGCCGGCAGCGGTTTCCTGATTTCCACCAACACCGCGCTGCATGCCGGCGAAAGCTGCACCTTCCGCGTCGTGGCCAGCCAGGTCGCCGATGCCGGCGGCGCGCATCCGGCGCAGGACACGGCGATCGATTTCAGCGTCGCCAGCGGCAGCAGCTCCGACTACTATTCGCGCGTCAACGCCAGCAGCGCGTCGCAATTGCGCTGCTCGCTGCACGCCACCATCAAAGGCCACACCGCCTATCCGTACAGCGGCGGCACCACCAACACCTGGACCATCCTGGAGATTGCCGACGAAGACCCCAACAACGCCGGCCGCGTCCTGGACGTCTACCGCAACCGCAGCTACGCCAAGGGCAGCGAGCGCGCGGGCACCGGCAGCGGCATCACCTACAACCGCGAGCACAGTTGGCCCAATTCGCTCGGCTTCGGCAGCGCCACCGGCAACCTGGGCCTGCCGTACGCGCCATATACCGACACCCACATGCTGTACCTGAGCGACACCGGCTACAACGCCGACCGCGGCAACAAGCCCTATGCGGCGTGCCCGCAGTCCTCCGGCTGCAGCGAACGCGCCAGCGAAGCCAACAACGGCTTCGGCGGCGGCAGCGGAAGCTATCCGGGCAACGGCAACTGGTTCAGGGGCCCGGACGGCAACAGCGGCTCGTTCGAGGTCTGGGGCCATCGCCGCGGCGACATCGCCCGCGCGGTGCTGTACATGGCCATCCGCTACGAAGGCGGCACCCATCCGGGCACCGGCCAGTCCGAACCGGACCTGGAACTCACCGACAACCGCAGCCTGATCGTCGCCACCTCCGCCTCGCCGGCGTACATGGGCCTGCTTTCCACGTTGCTGGCCTGGCACCAGGCCGACCCGCCGGATGCGGCCGAGCGCGAGCGCAACGAAGTGATCTACAGCTTCCAGGGCAACCGCAATCCCTTCATCGATCACCCCGAGTGGGCGACCAACGCGCTGTTCACCTCGTCCAAACCGGCGAGCTGCCAGTTGAACTGAGCGGCCGCATTGCGCGGCGCCGGCAATGACCGGCGTCGCGGGTCCTGGGTAGCTGCATTGCTACAATTGCGCCATGCAACTGATCGACATCGGCGCCAACCTCACCCACGACTCCTTCGATCACGACCGCGACGCGGTGCTGCAACGCGCGCGCGATGCCGGCGTGGTGCAGATGGTGATCACCGGCGCCAGCCGCGAGCATTCGCCGCAGGCGCTGGCCCTGGCGCAGGCGCACCCGGGCGAGCTGTTCGCCACCGCCGGCGTGCACCCGCACCATGCCAGCGAATACACCGACGAGTGCGACGCGGAAATGCGCGCGCTGCATGCGCATCCGCAAGTGGTGGCGGTGGGCGAATGCGGGCTGGACTACTTCCGCGATTTCTCGCCGCGCCCGGCCCAGCGCAAGGCGTTCGAGCGGCAGCTGCAAATCGCGGCGGACATGTCGGTCGAAGGCATCGGCAAGCCGCTGTTCCTGCACCAGCGCGATGCGCATGCCGATTTCATGGCGATGATGAAGAACTTCGCCGGCCGGCTGGGCCCGGCGGTGGTGCACTGCTTCACCGGCAGCCGCGAGGAACTGTTCGACTACCTGGACCAGGACTGGCACATCGGCATCACCGGCTGGCTGTGCGACGAGCGCCGCGGCCTGCACCTGCGCGAGCTGGTGAAGAACATCCCGGCCAACCGGCTGATGATCGAAACCGACGCGCCCTACCTGCTGCCGCGCACGGTCAGGCCGCAACCCTCGCACCGCCGCAACGAACCGATGTACCTGGCGCATATCGTCGAGGAACTGGCGCGGGATCGCGGCGAGGACGCGGAAGCGACCGCCCGGATCACGACCGGGACGGCGCGCGAATTCTTCCGCTTGCCCGGGCTTTAGTGCCATTCCTGCCCGCAGGGGCGCACTGCGTCCCCGGGCGGCGTTTCCTTGCACGTTGTCTCCACGCCGCCTGTCGGTTGCCGTCTGCGCGTGCGCAGCAGGCGATCCGGATGACCGGGGTGCCGGTCCGGGTTTGCGCCGCCATCCGCCGCGCAAACCCGGCCGTGTCCCCATCCGTCGGCGCGCCCTGCCTGCGCCGCCCGTGGACTTTCAGCGCGGCGGCGGCAAGCTGATCTTGCTGGCGTCCAGTTTGAGCGGCGCTTTCAACCGCAGGAACCTGCCCGGCACATCGAACGACGCCGTGTAGCTATGCACCTGGCCGGTGAAGCGCACGAGCGGCGCGCCTCGCTGTTCGTAGATCTTGTAGGTGTTGTCGCCGGTGACGGCGTAGACGATCACGCAGTCCACGTTCCAGTTGTCGCCGCCAATGCCGCCGCCGAAGTGCGTCAACAAGTCCAGGCTGCGCAGATCCGACAGCCGCGTATTGCGAACCGGTAGCGACAGCGTCTGCGAGTAGTTGCCCAGCCAGCGCCGGCCGCCGTTGGCATTGCGCCACGATTGCCGGCCGCTGCGCGTGTTGAGCACCAGATCGACGTTGTCGTTGCCGCCGCGCAGGTCGTCGCCGCCGGTCTCGATGGTGACCAGCAGTTCGCGCACCAGGCTCGCATCGGCGGGAGCGACCACGACGGTGGCCGGAATGCTCGGCCGCTGCGCGCGGTACTTGGCATCGACGAAGTAGGTCAGCCACAGCTTGTCTTCTTCGAGGTAGCGGTAGCCGCCGCGGCTCAGGTCCGGCACCAGGGTCAAGGTCCGGCCCGGGTAGTTGGGATCGTAGACGAAGATCCGCAGATCCTCCTGGTGCGCGCCGAGGTCGCCGCGGTACCGTCCCAGGTCGTAGCCGATGGCCAGGACCTGGTGGTCGCCGCCGCGCGCACCGTCGTAGTGCCAGAGGCCAAGCGGCGCCGGCTGGCCGCGATCGATCCGCGCGCGCAGCTCCTGCAGGCGTCCGCCACTGAAGCCCTGCAGACCCCAGCGGAAGAACTCGCCGTTGCGCGCGCCCAGCGGGTTGAAACCAAGCTCGGCCCATTTGTCCATGTTCTCCGTGAGCGAGGCGACCTGGCGCTTGTAGATGTAATCGTGCAGCGGCGTGTTCACCGCGGGTCTGTAGGCCTGCTGTGGAATCGGCATCGATGCATTGAAGTAGTCCATCGCGCTGTACACCATGCCGCCGCACAGGCCGCTGGTGCGGAAATCGACCTCACGGATGACGTCGTTGTTGAAGGTGTTGACGAACCTGAAGCCGTGCGTGGCCGGATCGAACCGCGTCATGCGCGGTGTTGCCCAGGCGGTTTGCAGGCTGGCGACCGTCAGTGCAATCAGGCTGACCAGGCGAAGCAGATAGCGACTTTCCATGGTGATGTCTCCGGACGGTGGCTGCCGTCGTCAGTGCGGACCGGGGATGGGGCGCGAGACCGCCGGAAATCCTTGCCGTTGCGGCTGGCCGCAACGTGCACGCGGACATCGCCGGCCTACGCTTCCCATCGCTGATCCGAAACCCGTGATGGCCGATGGCAGCCGGCCAATCGCTGGAGGTGCCGCGATGGGCAACAATCCCTCGCCTGTACCTCCGGATTTGAAGGGAGCGGACTGCCACCTGGTGCAAGCTCGGTTCCGCTTGCGCTGGCATGTCCATCTTCCGTTCCGCGTCAGGACAGCGGAATCCCCAAAAACGGGATGAACAGGCTCTGTTCTACGTCTTCGTCTGCATCCTGCAGGAGCGTCGGCCCGGCGCGAGCTCATGGGCAATCGCGCAACCGGATGCGAACCGTCCTTTGCGGCGGTCAGGCGCTTACAGAACCGCTTCTTCCAGCTTCCTGCGTGCGCCGCCTGGGAGGTCCTGCCGCTGTAGCGCGGTGGCGACGCGCTCGCGCAATGCGGGGCACTGCACGTCCGCTGGCGCAGCGCAGGCGGCGACGGTCTGCAGCGACAAGCCTTCCCAGTAGTAGCGGTTGTCGCTGCCGAACCCGGCTTCAATTTCCCGCAATGAGGCGGCGGCCTCGGCACGCGCTTCGGCGGTGCGTTCCAGCGCCAACAGGGCATGACTGCGGTAAGCGGCCACGACCGCGGCGTTTTTTGCATTGGCGTTGCTGGCGCGATAGATGCCGATGGCACGGTCGTAGTGGGCCAGCGCGCTGGCGGCATCGCCCAGCGCCACTTCCGTGCGCGCCAGATTGCTCAGCCGCGCAGCCGCGCGTGTCGAGTCCTTGCCGAATATCCGCTCCATGGCGGTCAGCGCGCTGCGTTGCAGCGGCAGCGCTTCGGCGGCACGGCCCATTTCGCGCAGGGCATCGGCATAGTTGCCGTCGCAGATCATGACGCCGGCATGATCCGGACCGTAGAGCGCGACATACAGACTGCGGCTGTGGAGATAGGCGGCTGCCGCCTGCGCGTACTCGCCCATCGCGAAATGCAGGCTGCCGAGATTGCCATAGCTGGTCGCCAGCTCATCGTGCGCTTCGCCGAACAGTTCGCGAACCTGCTCGATATGCCGCGAACGAAGTTCCAGCGCGCGCGCATAGTCGCCTGCGCTGGCGGCGGCCTCGGCCAGATTCTGCAAGGTCCGCAGCATTTCCAGGGTCGGTGTGGCGAAAATGCGCTGCTGCTGCGCGTACACCTGCTCCAGGATGCTGACGGCCCGCTGCGGATTGCCGTCCCGGCCGTAGCTTTGGCCGAGCATGCTGGCGACGGTCAAGGTCTTCGCATCCGCGTCGCCATAGCGCTGGCGCCGGAGATCCCAGAGCGCCTGCCACGGGATGTGCGCTTCACGATAGCGGCCCAGGCGATGGAGAAGCTCGCCTTCGTGCAACAGGACCTGTTCGCAGCTGGGGGGGTTCTTCGGTAAGGCCTGGCAAACGCTTTGCGCTTCCTTCAACGTGGCCAGCGCCTCGTCGTGGCGATCAACGCTGCCCAACTGCGCCGCCCACCCGGTCAGCGCTTCGACCAGCGAAATGGAGGCTGGCGCTTGCCGGCGCAGTATCGCCACCGCGTCCTGCAACAACGCCAGTGCTTGTGCGTTATCGGGTGGATCGACCATCACGGCGACCCGCCCGCTGGCGACCATGGCGTCCGCCACCTCGATGCTGTCCGCACCGAACAGTGTCCTTCTACGCGCCAGCGCCGAGGCGAACAGCTGCGCGGCCTGCGGGTAGTCGCCGGTGCGCTCGGCCACCTGGCCCAGTGTCAGTTCCACCGAGCTGAGCAAGGCCTCGCGGCCGGCCAGGTCCTGGCGCGCACGCTGCACGGCGTCGGCGATGATCTGGTGCCGGTCGCGCTCGCGCGCTTCCGCGGTACTGGGCGCCAGTACCTCCAGCACGCTGTTCAAGTAGGCCAGCTGCGCCTGCGACTCCTCCGCCGCAATCCGCGCACGCTGCGCTTCGCGTTGAGCACGCTCGGCCTGCCACAACGTGCCGGCGATCCCGGCAACCACCACCGCGGCCAGCATCATGGCGGCCGCGACGCCCCAACGGTTGCGCACAACGAAGCGACGAAAACGATAGCCGATGCTGGGCGCGCGCGCGCGGATTGGGCGCCGCGCTTGCCAGCGGCGCAGGTCGTCGGCCAGGGCATCGATGCTGGCATAGCGCTGTTCCGGCGACGGCGCCAGCGCTTTCATGACGATGGTGTCCAGATCGCCGCGCAGGCGGCCCGAGAACTGGCGGTGCCCATCCGTACGATCCGCGCCCCCCTGCGGCGAGCGCGAAGGCGGAGGAATTTCGGCGGTGGCGTCGACGCAACCAGCCGGGCGCGGAGGACGGCCACTGAGCACGCGGTACAGCAGCGCGCCAAAGCCGTAGACGTCCATCGCCGTGCTGGGCGGAGCACCCAGGAACTGTTCCGGCGCAGCGTATTCGGGCGTCAGCGCGCGCAGCGCGGTCGCGGTCTGATCGGGCTCCAGTTCGTCGGTCAGGCGGGCGATGCCGAAATCCAGCAGGCGCACATGGCCATCTTCGTCCACCAGCACGTTGGACGGCTTGATGTCGCGATGGATCACCAGGTTGCGGTGCGCATAGGCGAGAGCTTCGGCAACCTGCAGCAGCAGCGCGATGCGCGCTTCCAGCGGCATGGCCTGGCGAATGCACCAGGTGTCGATGCGCTCGCCTTCCACCAGCGCCAATGCCAGCCAGGGCGTGCCGTCTTCGGCGACGCCGGCGTCGTACAGCGGGGCGATATACGGGTGGCGCAACCGCGACAGCAATTGCTGTTCGCGCAGGAAACGCTCGCGTCCGCCTTGCGCCAGCGCACCCAGCGTCAACACCTTGACCGCCGCAACCTGATCCAGCGGCGGTTCTGCCGAGGTGGCGCGGTATACCGCCGCCATGCCGCCGCGGCCGATTTCCCGCTGCAAGCACCAGCGGCCCAGGCGGCGGCCGCTCAGACCCGGGTCCGGGACTTGCGCCTGGAATCCGTCGTTCAGGGCTTCATCCAACGGTCCGCCATTGAGGGTGTGCGCCGCCAACAGCCGCTCCACCCGCTCGCGTACTTCCGACGGCAGGCCAAGTGCCTGCAGACGGGCAGCGCGCTGGTCGACGGGCAAGTCGAGCAGCTCATCGAGAATGCGGTCGGCCTCGCGCCAGGCGGCCTTCTCACCGGCATCCATGGGTCGCGATCCGGTGCGCACGAGGCAGCGTCATCACTTGGGCGTGTACCGACATGGATTCCTCATTGTTCCTGCCCTGCGTTGGTTGCGGCATCAACCATCCCCAGATCCGTTGCACGCTGAAGCCTGTTATGTACTTTGAGGCGGGTGCGATGCGCATGACACGCTCTAGTCCTTCAGCTGCGCATGCAGGAAAGCGCGCGCGCGTTCCCACTCGCGATAGACGGTGCGTTGCGAACAACCGAGCAGTTCGGCGATTTCTGCGAACTCGAGCCCGGCGAAGTAGTGCAGTTCGACCACCTCGCGCTGCTGCGGGTTGATTTCGCCCAGCGCCTCCAGGCCTTCATGCAGCGCCAGCACCTGCGGTTCCGCCGCGCTGCTGGCTGCCAACGCGCCGGTCAGGGTCACCGCAATCTGGCCGCCGCCGCGCTTCTCGCTGCTTCTGCGCCGCGCATGGTCGACGACGATCCAGCGCATGGCTTTGGCCGCGGTGGCGAAGAAATGCCGGCGGTCGGTGGCCGACAGCGGTTCGCCGGTGGTGGCGCGCAGGTACAGCTCGTGCACCAGTATGGTCGGGCTGAGGGTCTGCTCATGGCCGTTCAGGCGCGAGGCCGCCAGCCGGCGCAATTCCGGATACAGCGACTCGAACACCGCCGACAGCTGTTCCGGCTCCCCGCTGCGCGCCTGTACCAGTAACCGGGTGATTTCATTCCCCACCGCATCCACCCCTCGCCCCTTCCTGAGGCGAGAGCTTACTGCGCCCGGGGTTCCCGCGTCAGAATGGCGGAAAGGCGGCCTGCGGCGGTGACGGCTGACCGGAAGGCGGATGACCGGCATTGGCTGCGCTCATCGCTTGTCGGTCAGCTGAACCTGGATGACCCGCTCGTCCGCGGTGCCGCGGGTGCTGAATGTCATTGCAGCCCGGCGCCGATCCTTCTCGAAGATCAGCAGGCCAGCCCCGTTGGCGTTGCCGGACGACGCTGCCTGCTTCCAGCCCCGCTCCCGCATCGCGGCACCCGCGTCGGCCATCAGGCTGGCAGTCCCATCCGCCACGCTCACCGTCACCACGGTGGCGCTGGCCATGCTGATCACCTGGCGCACGCGATAGCCCTCCGGCAGGTAGATGTCCTCCGGAAACGCCTCCGGCAATGCCATATCGTTGCCGCCGCTGAGCGTCATCCGGCCCTGCCCGGTCCTGACCGTAAGCTTGTGGACATCTCCGTCCGCTGCCGCCTTGCTTCCCGCGGTGCGCTCCATCGCCGCCTGGGTCGCCGCCTCGGACGGCGCTTGCCGGCAAGCGGCCAGCGGCAGCAGCACGCAGCACATCAGCATCCATCCACGCATGGGAATTCTCCGAACTGTCATCGCCGTCCTCCGTTCTGCGATACGCCTGCTGCAATGCCCGGCGGCCTGGCGGTTGCCGCGAACGCCCGCCGTCGGCGCGCAACCCCGGCCGTGCGGGCTTGAACGCTCCGGCACGCAAACCGATGGCTTCATGGCTGCCGCCTCATCGGCCACCCCAGCGCCTGATTTCGACGCGACGGTTCAGCGCGCGGCCTTCCTCGCTGTCGTTGCTCGCCACCGGCATGCTCTCGCCCAGACCCCGCGCATGCAGGCGCGCGTGGTCGATGCCCAGCGCTTCCAGCCGGTCGACCACGCGCTGGGCGCGGCGCTCGGACAGCGCCACGTTGCTGCTCTCCGATCCTTGCGCGTCGGTGTGGCCAATCACCTGGATCGACAGTCTGCGGTCCTGTTCCAGCAGCCTGGCGATCTGCACGATCTGTTCGTCCGCTTCCGGCCGCAGCCGGTCGGTGCCGGTGTCGAACTGGATGCCGTACAAGGTGGCGCTGCCATCGGCGAGGTCGCGGCGCAGCGCGTCGGCATCGATCGCCGCCATCCGGTCGTCCATCGCCTTGGTTTCCACCACATCCAGCTGGACCATCGCGCGGCCGCGCGCCGGCCCGCCGCTGGCGTTTTTCGTCACCCACACCGACACGAAGACCTCGTCGCCGCCGCGCGCCAGCCGCGCGGCCAGGTAGCGGTGGTCGCCGCTGCCCCACAACAGCATGTAGCGCTTGTCGCTTTCGATGTCCTTGCGGATGTCGCCGCAGGCCGCGCCGGCGCAGGTGAACAGCGTCTGCGCGCCGGCTTCGCGCAGGGTCGTTTCGTAATTGCGGAACACTTCCAGCACCGAGCGGTCCTGCGGGCTCTGGTAGGTGATCCGGGTCAGCTTGCCCTCGACCATGCGGGTGCCGCTGCTTTTCGCCTTGCCGGTGCGCAGGCCGTAGTCGGTGAATTCCTCGGATTCGTAATGGACGATCTGCGAGTCTTCATAGCGCGGGATCAGCGGATGGTCGCTACCGCCGCGGGTCGCGTCAGCGGCGCCGGCCGGTGCCTTGCTTCCCGTTGCCTGCGCGCTTGCGCAGCGCTTGTCGCCCAGCGCGCAGCGGGTGGCGCGGCGGGTTTCCTGATCGGCCTTGCGCTGCACTTCGCTGGTGGCCGCGCGCCTGACCGTATCCTTGAGCGCGCCACCGAGGTTCTGCGCAGTGGCCGGCGCGGCGGCCACGGCCAATGCCAGCAGGCCGGCGAGGCGAATCGACAGTTTCGTCTTCATGACATTCTCCTGAGATCAAAAGTCCTTACCGAAGGCCGCGAACGCGATGGTCCCGGCAGCAACCGGCCCGGCGATACAGCCATCGGCCCGCGCCGGACGGGCGCGGGCCGGCCACGATCAGGGCTGGCCCTGCACCGGTCCTTTTGCCGCCTGTTGCGCCGCGTCGGCGGCACGGACCTGCGTGGCCCGTTGGACGGCGGCAGGGTTGGCGCGGGTGGCCGCGTCCAGGGTCTGGGACCTCAACGCGGCATGGCCCAGCTTGTCCGGACCTTTCGGATCCTTGGGCTCGGGTTCCTTGGGCGGTTGCTTGTCCTCGCTCTTCCCCGCCCAGCCGGCGCCGCCGGCCAGCCTGCCCAGGTTCTCGTTCGGCGGATCGTTCGGCGGTCCCTTGCCGCCATCGTTCTGATTGCTGCTGCGGCTGCCGATCGGGTTGCTGCCGACCGGGCCAACCACCGACGGCCGCGGGATCAGGCCTTGATTCGGCGCGATCGCCGCGCTTTCGCGCTGCTGCGCCTTGCCGGCTGTTTCGACCCGCGGCGCCGTCGCTGCGGGGCCGACCACGCCGTGCGTGCCGGCGGCGGCGCGTTGGCTCACCTCCGCTGGCGAGGAACGCACCAAGGTCTTGGTTTCACCGGCAGGCCGCTCCTCATCAACGGCGCCTTTCTCGCCGATGATCCCCTTCTCACCGATGATTCCGGCATTCTCCTGTGCCGCAACGGCAGCGGCCGCGCAAAGGCCAAGGCCTAGCGCCGTGGCGCAGACAATCGCATGGAGTTTCATCTGATCTCTCCCGTAGCGTGAAGAGCGATCCCGCCAGACGCGGATCGTGCGGCGGACGCTCCCATGTCTGCATACGCATCCGGGGGCGCGAAACTGACAGGGGCAGCGCTACGGCGTCAGCAAGCCAAGAGGGACGTGCCGGCAGGTTGCCGTGGGCGCCTGGCGCAGCGGCGCCGGCAACCAGGCAGCCGCCGTGCCCGGGCAGCCTGCAGGTCGGGCTGACTCACGCTTCGGTAGATGCCGCTTGGGCGGCACCGGCGGCAACGACGCGGCGCGCTTCAGCTGCGCAGCCCCACGCCTCGCTTCAGCAGCCACAGGCCCAGCGCGCCCAGCCCCGCCACAAAGCCCAGCATCAGCGCATAGGCGATCCACAGCGGCACGTCGCTGGTGCCCAGCAGGCCGTAGCGGAACGCGTTGACCATGTAGAAGATCGGGTTGGCGTGGGTGGCGGCCTCGGCCCAGGGCGGCAGCAGCGTGACCGAATAGAACACGCCGCCCAGGTAGGTCAGCGGAGTCAGGATGAAGGTCGGCACGATGGCCACGTCATCGAACTTCTTGGCGTAGACCGCATTGATGAAGCCAGCCAGCGAGAAGATGGTCGCGCCCAGCAGTACCGTGGTGAAGGTGACGAAGGGGTGCGGCACGCTGACCCGGGTGAAGAACAGCGCGATCACCAGCACGATGGCGCCGACCATCAGCCCGCGCAGCACCGCACCGGCCACGTAGCCGCCCAGGATCACCCAGTTGGGCATCGGGCTGACCAGCAGCTCCTCGATGTGGCGGCCGAACTTGGCGCCGAAGAAGCTGGAGGAGATGTTGCCGTAGCTGTTCTGGATCACGCTCATCATCACCAGGCCCGGCACGATGAACTCCATGTAGCTGTAGCCGCCCATGGGACCGATGCGCGAGCCGATCAGGCCGCCGAAGATCAGGAAATACAGCGTCATCGTGATCGCCGGCGGCACCAGGGTCTGGCCCCAGATGCGCAGGATGCGCATGATTTCGCGGCGCACGATGGTGCCCAGCGCGACGAAATTCTTCTGCAACGGCGTTGATGCGGTAGCTTGGGTCATTCTGGTTTCTCGATCTCTGGATTCCGGCCTGGCGGTGGCGCGAACGGCGTTGGCGTCACCCCTGCTTCGCAAGGGCGGGTACCGGTCACGCCGCCTGCTCCCGCTTGGCCGCGGCTTCATCGCCGGTCAGGCGCACGAACAGCTCTTCCAGCCGGTTGCTCTTGGTGCGCATCGAACGCACGCGGATGCCGGCAGCGCCCAGCGCGGCGAATACGCGGTTCAGATCCATCGCCCGCGGCATGTCCAGCTCCAGCGTGTGGTTGTCGGCGGCCGTCAGCGTGGTGCCCTCGATGGCCGGCAGCCGCGCCGGCAGTTCGCCGTCGATGTCGAACAGGAAACCTTCCACGTCGAGTTTGGCCAGCAGTTCGCGCATCGGCCCCTGCTCGACGATGGTGCCGTGGTCGATGATGGCCAGGTTGCGGCACAGGCTTTCGGCTTCTTCCAGGTAGTGGGTGGTCAGGATGATGGTGGTGCCGGCGGCGTTGATCTCCTTCAGCGTCTTCCACATGCCGCGGCGGATTTCGATATCCACGCCGGCGGTCGGTTCGTCCAGGATCAGCAGCCGCGGCCGGGTCATCATGGCGCGTGCGATCATCAACCGCCGCTTCATGCCGCCGGACAGCGTGCGACTCATCAGCGTGGCCTTGTCCCACAACTGCGCGCGCCTGAGTTCCTCTTCCGCGCGCACCAGCGCCTCGGCGCGCGGCACTCCGTAGAAGCCGGCATAGTTGACCAGGATGTCCAGCGGCTTCTCGAACATGTTGAAGTTGATTTCCTGCGGCACCAGGCCCAGCAACCGCATCGCGCCGTCGCGGTCGCCGGACAGGTTGACGCCGAACACCTCGACTTCGCCCGAACTCTTGTTGACCAGCGAACTGACGATGCCGATCAGGGTGGACTTGCCGGCGCCGTTGGGGCCCAGCAGGGCGAAGAAGTCGCCCGGGTCCACCTGCAGCGAGACGCCCTTGAGCGCCTGCACGCCGTTGTCGTAGACCTTGCGCAGGTCGGTGATGGCCAGGGCGGGAGCCGATGCGGAAGCGTGCTGAACCATGGAGGCCTTGTGGCGCGGTCTGGGGCGCCCGGAAGAGTGCAAACGCTTATTATAGGCCTCCCGCGGGGCTGGACCCGGCACCACACTGTTCCATTCCGACCTATTGGCCATCATCCATTTCCCTTTGAAGCTCGTCGAGCGGCGCATGCTGGCCCCCAGCGTCGGCCATTACGTCTTTGTCCGCGATGACGGAATGCCGCTGGACTTCATCCCCGGCCAGTTCATCCAGGTGCATTTCGAATACGCCGACGGCACCGCGACCAAGCGCAGCTACTCCTTGGCGACCATCCACGATCACGCGCTGGGTCCGGGCGAAGCGGTGGAGATAGCGGTCAGCTACGTACCTGGCGGGGCCGCAACGGCGTTGTTCGAAGGCCTGCCGCCGGGCGGGCATGTCGACGCCAGCGGCCCCTACGGCCGCTTCTGCCTGATGCCGGGCGACAGGAACCGGCGCTATCTGCTGATCGGCACCGGCACCGGGGTGACGCCATACCGGGCCATGCTGCCGCAGCTGGAAACCTGGATCGCCCAGCGCGGTATCGAAGTGGTGCTGCTGTTCGGTGCGCGCACGCCGGCCGAGCTGCTGTACGGCGACGACTTCCGCGCCTTCGCCGACAGGCATCCGCAGTTCCGCTTCGTACCGTGTTTTTCGCGCGAGCTTCCCGACCACCCGCACCCGGACGTGCGGCAGGGCTATGTGCAGCAGCATCTGGCCGAATTCGCGCCCAATCCCGAGACCGACATCGCCTACCTGTGCGGCAACCCCAACATGGTCGATGCCTGCTTCGAGGCGCTGAAACAGGCCGGACTGCCGGTGCCGCAGATCCGCCGCGAGAAGTACGTCAGCAGCAAGTAGGCAAGCGCGGGCGCGGGCCTGGAGTGGCGGTTGGCCGCATCAGCGGCAAGCGGTGCACCCACTTTGGTCACATCCGGCGCGCTGCGTCGTCATGGCATGCTGTTGCGGTATTCGCAAAGGAACCCTGCCATGCACACCTCCCGCCATCTCCTGGCCGGATCCGCCGCGTTGCTGCTGGCGGCCTGCCACGGAGCGCCCCCGCCGGCCGACACGCTGCGCCACTATGGCGAGATCGCCTTCGAGCCCTGCACGCTGACCACGCCGTATGCGGGCAACAACGTCCAGGCCCAATGCGCCCGCTTCGAGGTGGCCGAGAATCCGGACGCGCCGGGCGGCCGCAGGATTGCGTTGAATCTGGCCTGGCTGCCGGCCACCAGCGAAGGCGCGGCGACCGCCGACCCGGTGTTCTTCCTGGCCGGCGGCCCCGGCCAGGCCGCAGTGGAAGTCTGGCCATCGATCGATGCGGCCTTTGCCGAGGTGCGCAAGCAGCGCCATATCATCCTGGTCGATCAGCGCGGCACCGGCCAATCGCATCCGCTGGCTTGCCTGGATGCCGAAGGCAACAACGCCTATGGCGATATCGCCGATGCCAGCGAAGAAGCCAACCGGCGTTTTGCGCTGCGCTGCGCGGAGCGGCTGGATGCCGATACCCGCTTCTACACCACCACCGATGCGGTGCGCGATCTGGACACGGTGCGGCAGGCGCTGGGCGCGGAGACGATCAACCTGGTCGGCGGCTCCTACGGCACCCGGGTCGCCCAGCAGTACGCGATGCGCTACCCGCAGCACACCCGCACGATCGCGCTCGACGGCGTGGTGCCCAACACGCTGGCGCTGGGCAGCGAACATGCGCGCAATCTGGATGCGGCGCTGGCGCTGCAGTTCCAGCGCTGCCAGCAGCTGCCGGCCTGCGCGGATCGTTTCGGCAGCGATCTGCGCGAACAACTGCGCAGCCTGATGCAGCGGCTGGCGCAGCAACCGCAGCCGGTGGAGTACCGCGAACCGTCCAGCGGCGAGCTCAGGCAGGGCACGCTGGATGCCGGCAGCGTAGCCGGACTGACGCGGATGTTCTCGTACGCGCCGCAGGCCGCGGCGTTGCTGCCGCTGGTGTTGAACGAAGCCGATCAGGGCCGCTATGCGCCGTTGATGTCGCTGGCGCAGCTGCTGCAGAACCAGCTGGGCGATCAGTTCATGCACGGCATGCAGTTGTCGGTGATCTGCGCCGAGGACGCGGATCTGCTGCAAACCAATCCGGCCGACAGCGATACCGTGCTCGGCGATGCCATGAACGTCCTGTTGAAGGCGCAATGCTCGGCCTGGCCCAGCGGCAAGCGCCCGGACGATTTCCATGCGCCGTTGACGTCCGAGGTGCCGGCGCTGCTGCTGTCCGGCGAGCTGGATCCGGTCACCCCGCCGCGCTATGGCGATCACGTGCTCGAATCCCTGCCCAATGGCCGCCACCTGACGCTGCGCGGCCAGGGCCATGGCACGTTCGCGGTCGGCTGCGTGCCCAAGCTGATGGGCCGCTTCCTGGAAAGCGCCGATGCCAAGGCGCTCGACGCCGCCTGCCTGGACACACTGGACTACGTGCCGCCGTTCACCAGCTTCAACGGGTGGGAACCATGAGCCGCACCCTTCTGCAAGGAGAAACCGCATGATTGTCGCCAAGGATCTGCACAAGTCGTTCAAGACCAAGGCCGGCAAGGTCACCGCGGTGGACGCGGTCAGCTTCGAAGCGCGCGATGGCCAGATCACCGGCCTGCTCGGCCCCAACGGCGCCGGCAAGACCACCACCATGCGCATGCTGTACACGCTGATGAAACCGGACCAGGGCCAGGTGATGGTCGACGGCGTCGATGCCGCCCGCGACCCGGTCACCGTGCGGCGCGCGCTGGGCGTGCTGCCGGATGCGCGCGGCGTCTACAAGCGCCTGACCGCGCGCGAGAACATCGCCTACTTCGGCGAGCTGCACGGGATGTCGCGTGCGCAGATCGAACAGCGCACGCGCCTGCTGTCGGCCGCGCTGGACATGGACGACATCCTGGATAGGCAGACCGAAGGCTTCAGCCAGGGCCAACGCACCAAGACCGCCATCGCGCGCGCGCTGGTGCACGACCCGCGCAACGTGATCCTCGACGAACCGACCAACGGACTGGACGTGATGACCACCCGCGCGATGCGCGGCTTCTTGCGCCAGCTGCGCGAGGAAGGGCGCTGCGTGATCTTCTCCAGCCACATCATGCAGGAGGTCGCCGCGCTGTGCGACCGCATCGTCGTGATCGCCAAGGGCCGCGTGGTGGCCGCAGGCAGCGCCGACGAACTGCGCGCGCAGGCCGGCGAGGACAACCTGGAGGAAGCGTTCGTCAAGGTCATCGGTTCGGAAGAGGGATTGCAGGCATGAGTATTTTCAGCACCGTGTTGACCGTGATGCGCAAGGAACTGCGCGATCTTTCCCGCGACCGCCGCACGCTGGCGCTGGCGCTGCTGCTCGGACCGCTGCTGTACCCGGCGTTGATGCTGGGCATGGGCGCGCTGGGCGAACAGCGGGTCAAGACCCAGGTCGGCAAGGCGCTGGAGGTGCCGGTGCTCGGTGCCGAGCGGGCGCCCAACCTGCTGGCGTTCCTGGCCACCCACGGCATCAAGGCGGTGGCGGCGCCGCCGGATCTGGATGCGGCGATCCGCAACCAGGACGTCGATGTGGCGTTGAGCATCAGCGACAGCTACGACAGCGACTGGCGCCAAGGCCGCCCGGCGCTGGTGGAGATCGTCATGGACAGCACCCGCCGCGACGCCGACATCCCCAGCGCGCGCCTGCGCACGGCCCTGTCCGGCTACAGCCAGCAGGTCGGTTCGCTGCGGCTGCTGGCGCGCGGCATCGACGCATCGGTGGCGCGGCCGGTCAACATAGGCGCCCGCGACCTGGCCACGCCGGAAGCCAAGCGCGGCGTGCTGCTGTCGGTGTTGCTGCCGTACCTGCTGATCCTGACCTCGTTCATCGGCGGCGCCTATCTGATCATCGACGCCACCGCCGGCGAACGCGAACGGCAGTCGCTGGAACCGCTGCTGGCCACGCCGGCGCAGCGCGGCGCGATCGTCAGCGGCAAGATTGCCGCCGCCTGCGTGGTCGGCATGGCAACGCTGCTGCTGACGCTGCTGGCGTTCAAGTTCAGCGCGCAGGTGGCCTCGGGCATCGGCCGCCAGCTCAACGTCTCGTTCGCGGCGATGGCGCAGATGCTGCTGGTGCTGTTGCCGATGCTGTTCATCGGCACCTCGCTGCTGACCTATCTGGCGGCGTCGGCCAAGAGCATGAAGGAGGCGCAAAGCCATATGACCTGGCTGCTGCTGCTGCCGATGATTCCGACCTTCGCGCTGATGGTCAATCCGCTGAAGAGCCAGCTGTGGCAGTTCGCGGTGCCATTCCTGGCGCAGAACCAGCTGCTGCTCAAGGTGATCCGCAACGAATACATCGCACCGCAGATCTGGGCCGTCTACCTGGCCGCCAGCCTGGCCCTGGCCGTGTTGCTTTGGTTCGCCGCGGTGCATCGCTACCGGCAGGAAAAGCTGGCCATCTCGGGCTAGGTAATATCCCGGGTCAATCGGTTCTTCCCGCAAGTGAGAGTCTGTAGGAAAAAAGGTTCTTCTCCCAAGTGCAGGGGAACGTCTATGTGGAATCCGGTGACCAAGGCAGTGCGGGACACGCCGTAAACACGTCCCTGTGGGCTCTTCCGCGGCATCCATGCCGCGGACGGTCCCGCACTGCCCTGGCCACCGGCTTCTGGACACATGGTCGGCGCTCGAAGAAGGACCTTCCGAAGTCGCGACCTGCCATCTGCCCAAAGGCGACGACCGACGGGCTGGGGGGTGCGGAGAGCAGGCCATGGATGGCTTGCGGCCCGACGTAAAGACACGACGTCGTCAGGAGGGCGGAGCACCCCCCAGCCTGACGGGCGGCGGCTCCTACCGAAGCCGAGCCCGCCGAAGCCGACATCCCCGGAAGCGGGAGAAGAACAAAAAAAGGGGCGGAGAAATCCGCCCCTTCTTCGTTGTCGCGATAGCAGCGATCAGCCCGGGTTGAAGCCGATCGTGCGGCGGGTGGTGACCGGCGCGTCGACCGGTTCGAACTTCCAGCGGCGCACGGCATTGAGTGCTTCGCGGTCGAATACGCGGGCAGGATTGGCGCGGACGACGCGGGCGGCGGTCACCGAGCCGTCGGTACCGACGGTGATTTCCACCAGCACCTCGCCGCTGGTGCCCGAGCGCAGCGCCTCCGGCGGATAGCGCGGTGCCGGCGTGCTGACCGCGCGCAGCGTCGCGGCCGATGGCGCCGCCGCCGTGGTTGCCGCGGTGGCGGTGTTGCGTGCGGCGGCCTCGCGCTCGGCGCGTTGCTGGGCTTCGCGCTGGGCCGCGGCCTGGCGTTCGCTCTCGGCGCGGGCAGCGGCTTCCTGCTGGGCGGCCAGCTGCTGCGCGGCCTGGGCCTCGGCGGCGCGCTGCTGCTCGGCCTGCTGCGCCAGCCGTTGCTGTTCCTGCTGGCGGGCCTGTTGCTCGGCAAGGGCTTCGCTGGCCACCGCCCGCTGGGCCACGGCCTGTTGCGCGGTGGCGATGCTCTGCTTCAACCGCGGCAGCGCCGGCGCCGCCGGGTCGGTCTTTTCGATCAACGCCGACAGCCGTTGCGCCTCATCGAATTCCTCGCGGGCAATGCTCTGCTCGGCGGCAATCAGCGTATACGGCATCAGATCGGTCAGTGCGCTGGTCACCCCCGGATCGGTAGGCGCCTTGTCGCGCAGCGCCAGGTAATACTCCATGGCGTTGTCGCCGCCCGGCGCGTAGATGCGGTTCTCGCGCAGCGCGTTGGTGGCCAGCTGGCGCAGCTCATCGGCGCTCATCGCCTGCACCTGCGCGGAAACGGCCGGCGGCGGTTCGGCCGCGGGCGCTGCGGCCGGCTGGCCGGCCACCGGCGCGGGCGCTTCGGCGGCCGGTTCGTCCTTGGAGCAGGCCGCCAACGCGGCTATCAGCAACAGCGGCGCGGCACGCCGCGACTTCCCGGAAATCGTGGAAAACAGCATTGGTTCAACTCCCCCAAAAACGCGAATGATCAAACTCCCCAGACCGTAGCACGCGGCATCCGGCCGTTTTTGTCAACCTCGGCAAACTATTTGCCGATGCAGAAGGTGGAAAAAATCCGCCCCAGCATCTGGTCCGGCGAAATCCTCCCCGTGATTTCGCCCAAGGCGTCCTGCGACAGCCTCAATTCTTCGGCGGCCAGCTCCAGCCGTTCGTGACCGAGCTCACGGTTCGCGTTTTCGGCATGCACCGATGCCCGTTGCAGCGCTTCGACATGGCGAGCCCGGGCCGAGAATTCCCCGCTGGCGCCAGCCTCATCGGCATCGCCCACCGCCAGCGTCCGCAGGCGCCGGTGCAAGGCGTCGATGCCGTAGCCGCTGGCCGCCGAAACGTACACCTGCGCGTGGCCATCGTCCGGAACCTGCGCCAGCAGATCGGCCTTGTTGTGGATCCACAGGATTCTCGGCACCTGCGCAACGACATCGGCGACGGCGCTGCGGCCAGCTTCAGGGTCGCGCGCGTCCAGTACCGCCAGCGCCAGATCGGCGCGCTCCAGTTCCAGGCGCGCCCGGCGCATGCCCTCGCGTTCGATGGCATCGCCGCCTTCGCGCAAGCCGGCGGTATCCACCAGATGGAGTTCCAGACCATCCATCCGGATCGTTTCGCGCAAGGTGTCGCGGGTGGTGCCGGCGATGTCGGTGACGATGGCCCGCTCGCTGCCGGCCAGCACGTTCAGCAGCGAACTCTTGCCGGCGTTGGGCGGCCCGACGATCACCGCATGCACGCCATCGCGCAGCTTGCGCCCGCGCTCGGCCTCGGCTAGCAAGGCCGCCAACTGCGCCTGGGCCTGCCGCAGACCGGTGCCGACCTCGCGCCCGCCCAGCGTATCCAGCGACTCGTCGGCGAAATCGATCGCCGCTTCCACATGCACCCGCAACCGCAGCAACGCCTCGGCGATCGCCTCGACCCGCTGCGAGAACACGCCGTCCAGCGCGCGCCGCGCCGCGCGCGCGGCGCGGCTGTCGGCAGCGGCAATCAGATCGGCGATGGCCTCGGCCTGGGCCAGGTCGATACGGCCGTTGAGGAAGGCGCGCTCGCTGAACTCGCCCGGACGGGCATGCCGCGCCCCCAGCGCGCAGGCGCGCGCGACCAGTTGCTGCAGCACGACCGGACTGCCGTGGGCCTGCAGTTCGACCACGTCCTCGCCGGTGAAGCTGTGCGGTGCGGGAAACGACAGCGCTATGCCATCGTCGATCGCCGTCTCGTCCTGATCGTGAAAGCGCACGTAATGGGCGTGGCGCGGCGTCAGCTCGCGTTTGCACAGATCGGCGGCGATGGATCTTGCGTGCGGGCCGGACAGCCGCACGATGCCGACTCCGCCCGCGCCGGCGGCGGTGGCGATGGCGGCGATGGTGTCGGTGGGAATTTCAGCCATCACATCGGGAATCGGGAATCGGGAATCGGGAATCGGGAATCGGGAATCGGGAATCGGGAAGAGCATCCGGCTTTTGGCCCGCTTGTAAAGGCTTCGTCGCCCTGGCGGCGATACAGCAAACCCGCCTCGCGGCGGGTTTGCTGAGGGTGCGGAAGCGGCGAAGCGCCCTATTTGGCCGTGCTGGCCTTGGCCGGCGCGGACTCGCCATGGCGCTTGGTCATCCACCATTGCTGCAGCAGGCCCAGCGCGCCGTTGGTGACCCAGTACAGCACCAGGCCGGACGGGAAGAACGCCATCATCACGCCGAACACCAGCGGCATGAACTGCATCATCTTCTGCTGCATCGGGTCCATGCCCGGCGATGGCGTCAGCTTCTGGGTCAGCCACATCACCACCGCATTGATCACCGGCAGGATGAAGAACGGGTCGCGCGCGGTCAGATCCTGGATCCAGGCGAACCACGGCGCCTGCCGCAGTTCCACCGACTCCACCAGCACCCAGTACAGCGCCAGGAACACCGGCATCTGCACCAGGATCGGCAGGCAGCCGCCCATCGGGTTGATCTTCTCTTTCTTGTACAGCTCCATCATCGCCTGCTGGAACTTCTGCCGATCCTCGCCATAGCGTTCCTTCAGCTGGGCGATGCGCGGCTGGAACTTGCGCATCTTGGCGAAGCTCTTGTACTGCGCCGCCGACAGCGGATACAGCGCCAGCTTGACCAGGATCACCAGGCCGATGATCGACCAGCCCCAGTTGCCGATGAAGCCGTGCAGGAAGCTCAACACCCAGAACAGGCCCTGCCCCAGCAGCGCCAGGATCGAGAAGCGGCTGTAATCGACCGCGCGGTCCAGGCCGGGTACCTTGGCGGCGGTGATCTTGTCGACCAGCTTGGGACCGACCCACAGCCGTGCCGAAGTGCTGGCCTGCTGCCCCGGCGCCACGTTCACGCCAGGACCTATTTCGCGGATCAGCGCACGCGCGCTGCCGGCGACCACCGGGGCGTCCAGCGAAATGGTGGTGGCGTCATCCGGCTGCGGAATCCACGCGCTGAAGAAGTGATGCTGCAGAATGCCGATCCAACCGCCGGTGGTCTGCTTTTCGACGCGGCCGTCTTCCAGGTAGTCCTCGTCGAACTTGCGCCGCTGATAGGCGCCGTCCCACCAGGTCGCGCCATTGAAGCTGAAGGATTCCGGGTTGGTCATGCCGGTCTTGATCTGCGGCGGATTGCGCAGCAGCTGGCGATAGACATGGCCCTGCCATGCGGCCGAGCCGGCATTGGCTACCTCGTCGCGGACTTCGATGGCGTAGTCGCCGCGCCTGAGCGTATAGGTGCGGCGGATGCTGACGCCGTCCGGGCCCTGCCACACGAACGGCACCGACACCTCGCTGGCATCCGCCGCCAGCGTCACGTCGGCAACACCGGCCTCCGGCACGAAGCCCCGTTCATGGCTGGGCGCAGCCCCGCTGCCGCTGACCCAACCGCTTTCGGCCACGTAATACTGCTTGGGGTCTTCGCTGAACAGTCGCACCGGACCGCTGCCCGGCGCCTTGCTTTGCGGGTATTGCAACAGATCCGCCGTCAGCACGCTGCCGCCATCCAGGACCAGCCGCAACACATCGGTGGTCACCGTGACCCGCGGCGCGCTGGCATTGGCGCGGGCGCTGGTTTCCACGGCCGGCGCGGCCGGCGTCGTGGTGCCGGCCGGCACTGCCGGGACCGTCAGTCCGGCGGCGCTGGGCACGGTGCTGGCGCCATCGACCCGCGCCGCTGCGGCATCGGCCTGCTCGGAGCTGGCCTGCCCGGAACCGGCCGGCGCGGCCTTTTCCTTGCTCCACTCCATCCACAGCAGGGTCGCCACCATCAGCCAGGCGAAAATCAGGAATACACGGGTCTGGTTCATCGGACAGGCAATCTCAACCGGCGTGGTTATCCGGTTTTTTCTTATCGGTGGAGGGAGGCAACGCTGCGACCGGCGGCATTGTGCCGCTCGCGGCCGCTGCCGGCAACGCGCCGGCGCGGATCAGCGTACGCACGAAGGTTTCCCGCAACTGTGCGGGCAGCGCCTGCGCGGCGGCGGCGCGCGCCACCACCACGTAATCGCCCTGCGCCAGCTGCGGACGCAATTGGCGGAACTGCTCGCGCAGCGCGCGTTTGATCCGGTTGCGTACCACCGCACGGGTATCGACCTTGCGCGATACCGCCAACCCAAGGCGGGCGGGCGTTTCGGTCCGCAACCAGTGCAGGCTGAACAACGGATCCGAAGTCCGGCGCGCCTGTTCGAATACGCCGGCATACTCGGCGCGGGTGCGCACCCGGGCGGCACGCGGAAATCCGGCGCTCATAACGCAAGATAGCCCGCGCTGGCGGGCGCGGGCTCTTGTTGGCAAACGGACATGATGTCTTGGCCGCGAAACGCGGCAAAGCCATCAGGCGGTCAGGCGCTTGCGACCCTTGGCGCGGCGACGCGACAGGATCTTGCGGCCATCGGCGGTCTTCATGCGGGCACGAAAGCCATGGTCGCGCTTGCGCTTGAGGTTGCTGGGTTGATAAGTGCGCTTGGTGGCCATGGGGCCCTCGGGCGGTTGGCGGTTGGAAAGAACCGGAAATTCTATAGGAACCGGCCACTTGGGATCAACTCCTTGCCCGGCCGGCATGCGCGGCTGCGGCCAGGCCGGCCGAATTCCCGACCGTTGGTCCATTCATCCACATGTTATGCACAACATCGTTGGCGCGACCCGGGCGCGGTGGTAGTCTGGCCGACTCCGTTTTCCTGCCGGCCCGCGTCGCGTTCTGCGTCGTGCGGCCCACTATTCGACGAGATTCAAGTTGCTTCACGCGATGGATGCCTGGCCCCGCTGTCTCGAACGCCTGGAAGCCGAATTGCCGGCCGAGGATGTGCACACCTGGTTGAAACCGCTGCAGGCCGAACAGCGCAGCGACGCGATGGTGCTGTATGCGCCCAACGCCTTCATCGTCGAGCAGGTGCGCGAGCGTTACCTGGGCCGGATCCGCGAATTGCTGGACTACTTCGTCGGCCACGACGAGGTGTCGGTGGAAATCGGCTCGCGCGTGCGCAGCGCCGAGACTGCCCGCCCGGGCCATCCGGCAGCGGCCAATCCGGTGCTGGAGCCGTACGCGGGCAATCTGGACAGCCACTACACCTTCGACAACTTCGTCGAGGGCCGCAGCAACCAGCTTGGCCGCGCCGCCGCCTGGCAGGCCGCGCAGAAGCCGGGCGACCGTTCGCACAACCCGCTGCTGCTGTACGGCGGCACCGGCCTGGGCAAGACCCACCTGATGTTCGCCGCCGGCAATGAGATGCGCCGGCAGAATCCCGCGGCGCGGGTGCTGTACCTGCGTTCGGAGCAGTTCTTCAGCGCGATGACCAAGGCGCTGATCGAAAAGTCGATGGATCAGTTCAAGCGCCGCTTCCAGCAGGTCGACGCGCTGCTGATCGACGACATCCAGTTCTTCGCCGGCAAGGACCGCACCCAGGAGGAGTTCTTCCACACCTTCAATGCGCTGTTCGACGGCCGCCAGCAGATCATCCTGACCTGCGACCGCTACCCGCGCGAAGTCGAGGGCCTGGAACCGCGGCTCAAATCGCGGCTGGCCTGGGGCCTGTCGGTGGCGATCGAACCGCCGGATTTCGAAACCCGCGCCGCCATCGTGCTGGCCAAGGCGCACGAACGCGGCACGCAGATTCCCGACGACGTCGCCTTCCTGCTGGCCAAGAAGATGCGCAGCAACGTGCGCGACCTGGAAGGTGCGCTCAACACGCTGGCCGCGCGCGCCAACTTCACCGGCCGCGCCATCACCACCGAGTTCGCCCAGGAAACCCTGCGCGACCTGCTGCGCGCGCAACAGCAGGCCATCAGCATTCCCAACATCCAGAAGACCGTGGCCGACTACTACGGGCTGCAGATCAAGGATCTGTTGTCCAAGCGCCGCACCCGCTCGCTGGCGCGGCCGCGCCAGGTCGCGATGGCGCTGGCCAAGGAACTGACCGAACACAGCCTGCCGGAAATCGGCGACGCCTTCGCCGGCCGCGACCACACCACCGTGCTGCATGCCTGCCGGCAGATCCGCAACCTGATGGAGACCGATGGCAAGCTGCGCGAGGATTGGGATAAGTTGATCCGTAAACTCAGTGAATAAAATGGCGGGCGGGTGTGGATAAACTGTGGCCATAAAACAGGCCAAAATTTATCCACAGCTTTCCCGCCCCTCCCACCGGAGGTTGTCCACGGGCTTGGGATAGGCTAAAAACTGTTTTAATTCAAATGGTTGTATAGGTTCTCCACGCTTTTCCGCGAAACCATCACCACCAGCTTTAGATCTTTTCCTCTTCTTTTAGAAGCATCAGGCACCAAAGGGGCGACCATCCACATGCGTTTCAGTCTGCAGCGCGAAGCATTCCTCAAGCCGTTGACCCAGGTGGTCAATGTGGTCGAACGCCGGCAGACGTTGCCGGTACTGGCGAACTTCCTGGTTCAGGTCCAGGGCGGACAGCTCTCGCTGACCGGCACCGACCTGGAAGTGGAAATGATTGCGCGCAGCGCGGTCGACGACGTGCAGGACGGAGAAACCACCATTCCGGCGCGGAAGCTGTTCGACATCGTCCGTGCCCTGCCCGATGGCAGCAAAGTCACCGTCAGCCAGAGTGGCGACAAGGTGACCGTGCAGGCCGGACGCAGCCGCTTCACGCTGGCCACGCTGCCGGCCAACGATTTCCCGTCGGTCGACGAGATGGAAGCCACCGAACGCGTCGATGTGCCCGAAGCGACGCTGAAGGAGCTGATCGAGCGCACCGCGTTTGCGATGGCCCAGCAGGATGTCCGCTACTACCTCAACGGCCTGCTGTTCGATCTCAGCGATCACCAGTTGCGCTGCGTGGCCACCGACGGCCACCGGCTGGCGCTGTGCGAAGCACCGTTGGACGGCGCGCAGGTCTCCAAGCGCCAGATCATCGTGCCGCGCAAAGGCGTGACCGAGTTGCAGCGGTTGCTGGAAGGCGGCGATCGGATCGTGGAACTGGAGGTCGGCCGCAGCCATATCCGGGTCAAACGCGACGATGTGACCTTCACCTCCAAGCTGATCGATGGCCGCTTCCCGGACTACGCCGCGGTGATTCCGATTGGCGCCGACCGCGAAGTGAAGGTGGACCGCGAAGTGCTGCGCGCGGCATTGCAGCGTGCCGCCATCCTGTCCAACGAGAAATACCGCGGCGTCCGCGTGGAAGTTTCGCCGGGGCAGCTGAAGATCAGTGCGCACAACCCGGAACAGGAAGAAGCGCAGGAAGAAATCGAGGCCGATACCAAGGTCGATGGCGTGGCCATCGGTTTCAACGTCAATTACCTGCTCGACGCGCTGTCGGCGCTACGCGACGAGAACATCGTCATCCAGCTGCGCGACGCCAACTCCTCGGCGCTGGTACGCGAGGCCAGCAGCGAGAAGTCGCGCCATGTGGTGATGCCGCTGCGGCTGTGACGCGCTGTTTCACGTGAAACATCCCGACTTCGCCCGGCCCTGCGCCGGGCGAAGCCGTTTCGTACGCAACGACGCCGGTTACGGACGCTTGGCTTGTTTTTCGGCACAGATGGAATGGATGAAGCGATTGAAGCGGGTTTGAATCGTTGTTTTCGGATTTGAGCCGCGCCAAAAGGCTTCTGTTGGCCTTGCCGGCTACCGGCCGGTCCGGCAACGGAGAATCCGCACCGGCAAACCCGGCTAAGATCGGCCCCATGCCCCCCGCCTCCTTCTGTACACCGATTTCTCCGCTGCCATTGCCTTCGCCGGAACCGCTTCCGTGCGGGTAACCCGGCTGACCGTCAGTGGCCTGCGGCGCTTCGACAACGTATCGGTGTCGCCCACAGCCGGCCTGAACCTGATCACCGGCGACAACGGCGCCGGCAAGACCAGTCTGCTGGAAGCGTTGCACCTGATGGCCTATGGCCGCAGTTTCCGCGGGCGGGTCCGCGACGGGCTGGTGCGCACCGGTGTCGAGGCGGTCGAGGTGTTCGTGGAATGGGAGGAGCAGGCGCTTTCCCGGCTACGCAAGGCGGGTTTGCGCCACAGCGGCCAGGCCTGGACCGGGCGGCTGGACGGGGAATCGGTGGCGCAGCTGGGTGAACTGTGCGCGGCATTGGCGGTAGTCAGCTTCGAGCCCGGCAGCCATGCGTTGGTGACGGGCGGCGGCGAACCGCGCCGCCGCTTCGTCGATTGGGGTCTGTTCCACGTGGAACAGGACTTCCTGCCGCTGTGGCGCCGCTATGCCCGCGCCCTGAAGCAACGCAACGCACTGTTGAAGTCCGGCGCGGGCGGCAGCCAGCTCGATGCCTGGGACCACGAGCTCGCCGAGGCGGGTGAGCCGCTGACGCGGCGACGCCTGCAGTACCTGGAGCAGCTGCAACCGGGCCTGTCGCAGACGGCGGCGGAACTGGTGCCCTCGCTGGGCCGCGCGTCGTTGGACTTCCAGCCCGGGTGGCGGCGCCATGAGCTGTCGCTGGCCGACGCACTGCTGCTGGCGCGGGATCGGGACCGGTCGGCCGGCTATACCTCGGTGGGCCCGCACCGGGCGGACTGGCGGGTGGACTACGCTGCGGCACCGCACCGCGAAACGCTGTCGCGTGGCCAAGCCAAACTGACGGCGCTGTCCTGCCTGCTGGCGCAGGCGCAGGACTATGCCGGGCGCCGCGGCGAGTGGCCGGTGATTGCGCTGGATGACCTGGCCTCGGAGCTGGATCGCAACCACCAGCGCCGCGTGCTGGAGCGCCTGCTGGGCAGCGGCGCGCAGATCTTCGTGACCGGCACCGAAACGCCGGCCGCCTTGCAGGAAATGGACGTCCAGCCGACCTGGTTCCACGTGGAACACGGGGCCGTCCGGCTGCAGAACTAGACGTCGGCGATGCCGGCCCGCCGGCGCAGCGTCATCGGGCCCGCAGGAGGGGAATCGGAACGTGGTCTTGGGCCCTGCCGGCGCGTGGCCGCAGGCAACGGCGCAAGCTCCGGCCCCCAACCGTAGCCGGGACGGGCGGTGGATGTACCCGGCCTGCACCACGCCGCCGCCGCCGCCGGGCCGCGAGACGCCGCAATGCTATAATTCGCCTCTTGAACCCTATAGCTATGGTGTCCTGCGCAGCGCTGGGCGCCCTGGCTATGCAGCCGACTGAAGCGAATGACCGACGAAACGATTCCTGCACCGAACGGCAACTACGATTCCAGCAAAATCACCGTCCTGCGCGGCCTTGAAGCGGTACGCAAGCGCCCGGGCATGTACATCGGCGATGTCCACGACGGCACCGGCCTGCACCATATGGTGTTCGAAGTGGTCGACAACGCCATCGACGAAGCCCTGGCCGGCCATGCCGACGATGTGATCGTGAAAATCCTCGAAGACGGTTCGGTCGCGGTTTCCGACAACGGTCGCGGCATTCCGGTCGATACCCACAAGGAAGAAGGCGTTTCCGCGGCCGAAGTCATCATGACCGTGCTGCATGCCGGCGGTAAGTTCGACGACAACAGCTACAAGGTTTCCGGCGGTCTGCACGGCGTCGGCGTGTCGGTGGTCAACGCACTGTCCGAGCGCCTGTGGCTGGACATCTGGCGCGACGGCCACCATCACCAGCAGGAATACGCGCTGGGCGAGCCGCTGTATCCGCTCAAGCAGGTCGAGCCCTCGAGCAAGCGCGGCACCACGCTGCGCTTCAAGCCGGCGGCGGAAATCTTCACCGATGTCGAGTTCCACTACGACATCCTGGCCAAGCGGTTGCGCGAACTGTCCTTCCTCAACTCCGGCGTCAGGATCACCCTGATCGACGAGCGCGGCGGCCAGGCCGGCGAAGGCGTGCGCCAGGACGTGTTCCAGTACGAGGGCGGCATCCGTTCCTTCGTCGAGCACCTGGCGCAGCTGAAGACCCCGCTGCATCCGAACGTCATTTCGGTGTCCGGGGAAATGAACGGCATCACCGTCGACGTCGCTCTGCAGTGGACCGACGCCTACCAGGAAACGATGTTCTGCTTCACCAACAACATCCCGCAGAAGGATGGCGGCACCCACCTGATCGGTTTCCGTGCCGCGCTGACGCGCACGCTGAGCAACTACATCGAGCAGAGCGGCATCGCCAAGCAGGCCAAGGTGGCGCTGTCGGGCGACGACATGCGCGAGGGCATGATTGCGGTCCTGTCGGTCAAGGTGCCGGACCCGAGCTTTTCTTCGCAGACCAAGGAAAAGCTGGTCAGTTCCGAGGTCAGGCCGGTCGTTGAGAGCACGTTCGGTGCTCGTTTGGAGGAGTTCCTGCAGGAACACCCCAATGAAGCCCGTGCCATCGCCGGCAAGATCGTCGATGCCGCGCGTGCGCGCGAAGCGGCCCGCAAGGCCCGCGACCTGACCCGCCGCAAGGGCGCGCTGGACATCGCCGGCCTGCCGGGCAAGCTGGCCGACTGCCAGGAAAAGGATCCGGCGCTGTCGGAACTGTTCATCGTCGAGGGCGACTCGGCCGGCGGCTCGGCCAAGCAGGGCCGCAACCGCAAGAACCAGGCGGTGCTGCCGTTGCGCGGCAAGATCCTCAATGTCGAACGCGCGCGCTTCGACCGCATGCTGGCCTCGGCCGAAGTCGGCACGCTGATCACCGCGCTGGGCACCGGCATCGGCCGCGACGAATACAACCCGGACAAGCTGCGCTACCACCGCATCATCATCATGACCGACGCCGACGTCGACGGTTCGCACATCCGCACGCTGCTGCTGACGTTCTTCTACCGGCAGATGCCGGAACTGATCGAGCGCGGCCATGTCTACATCGGCCTGCCGCCGCTGTACAAGCTCAAGCAGGGCAAGCAGGAGCTGTACATGAAGGACGACGCGGCGTTGAACGTCTACCTGGCCAACAGCGCGGTCGAGAACGCCGGCCTGATTCCGGCCGAAGGCGAACCGCCGATCACCGGCGAAGCGCTGGAACGGCTGCTGCTGTCCTACTCCGGCGCGCGCGAAGCGATCGCGCGCAACGCGCACCGCTACGATCCGGTTCTGCTGGAAGCGCTGATCGACTTCACTCCGCTGGACGTGGCGCATCTGGCCGAAAACATCGACGAACGCCACGAGCTCGATGCGCTGGAAGCGCGCCTGAACCGCGGCGGCATCGGCAGCGTCCGCTACAAGCTGACCTTGCAGGCCGCCACTGATCAGCGCCCGGCCGCGCTGCTGGCCACGCGCAGGCACATGGGCGAGGAACTGATCCAGGTGCTGCCGCTGTCGGTATTCGAGTCCGGCGAATTGCGCCCGCTGCGCGAAGCCGCCGCATCGCTGCACGGCCTGATTCGCGAAGGCGCGCAGATCGTGCGTGGCAACAAGAGCCAGGCCGTCGCCAGCTTCGCCCAGGCGCAGGCCTGGTTGCTGGAAGAGGCCAAGAAGGGCCGCAGCATCCAGCGCTTCAAGGGCCTTGGCGAAATGAATCCCGAGCAGCTGTGGGATACCACGGTCAACCCGGATACGCGGCGCCTGTTGCAGGTGCGCATCGAAGACGCCGTGGCCGCCGATCAGATCTTCAGCACGCTGATGGGCGATGTGGTGGAACCGCGCCGCGACTTCATCGAAGCCAATGCGCTGAAGGTCGCCAATCTCGACGTCTGATTCGTCGGCGCCGGTGCGACGCATGCAGGACACGGCCGGCGCTGCCGCTTTGCCCGCGCCGTTGATGCGGGCGCTGGCCGGTTTTTTCGCCGACCTGCTGTTGGCGGTGCTGCTGATGCTGGCGGTGATGCTTGTCTGCGGTGCCGGCTGGGCGTTGTTTGAAGGCATCCGCGCCGGTCTGCAGGCCGGCGGCGGCACCGATGCGCAGGCGCTGGCCAAAGCCATCGGCAAGCCGGGCATCCTGGCGCAGCTGTGGTTCACCGTGCTGGGCACCGGCGGTGCGGCGGTGGCGCTGTATTTCTGGCGGCGCCGGGCAAGCCTGGAAGAGCGCAGCATCTCCTGGACCGCAGCGCGGCATGCCAGCACCTGGTGGCTGGCGGCGGCGGCGGGTATGGCCAGCTTCGCGTTCACCGTCGTGGCCACCCGGCTGGGCCAGCGCTTGGGCGTGGCGCCCGATCCCAGCAATCTGGCGCTGATCAAGCAGGCCTTGGCCAGCCACCCGCTGTTTCTCACCGTCTTCGTGGTGCTGCTGGCGCCGGCTTATGAGGAACTGCTGTTCCGCCGCGTGCTGTTCGGGCGGCTGTGGGCGGCCGGCCGGCCGCTGCTGGGCATGCTGCTCAGCGCGTTGGCGTTCGCGTTGGCCCACGAATTGCCGGGCGCCACCGGCAAGGGCGCGTTGGCGACCGGCTTTCTGCTGCTGGTCTACATGCTGATGGGCATGTTGTTCGCGTGGCTGTACCGCCGCACCGGCACGCTATGGGCGCCGGTAGCGGCGCACGCGCTGAACAATGCGCTGGCCCTGGCCGCGTTGGGAATCTGGGGCGCCGGCTGATGCTGGCCGGCATTGCCTGAATGCCCCGATTGGCCGCGATTCAGCCTGTTTGACGAAAAGTTAAGCACGACTTCCACACACTGGACATCCGTAGGAGAGACGCCGCCATGAAATCGTGGGTTTTATGTGTAGCCGTTGCGGCCTGCCTGACCGCTTGCGCGACGACCACCTCCTCCACCGGTCGCAAGCAGTACGTCGGCGGCATGTCGCAGCAGCAACTGGATCAACTGGGCGCGCAGGCATTCACCGAGGCCAAGAGCAAAGGCCCGATCAGCAACGACGCCAAGCAGAATGCCTATGTCCGCTGCGTGGTCAACGCGCTGGTGCGGCAGCTGCCCGCCGCCCAGCAGCAGGTCGCCTGGGAAACTGCGGTATTCGCCGACAAGGAACCCAATGCGTTCGCGTTGCCTGGCGGCAAGGTCGGCGTCAATACCGGCATTTTCACGGTCGCCAGAAATCAGGATCAGCTGGCTGCGGTGATTGCGCACGAAATCGGCCACGTGGTCGAGCATCATCACGATGAACGCATCACCCGGCAGATGGGCGCGCAGACCGGGGTCAGCCTGCTTGGTGCCCTGGTCGGCAGCCGCTATGGCGACGCCGGTTCGAGCCTGGCCACCCAGGGCGGCAGCCTGCTGGCGCAGACCGGGTTCCTGTTGCCGGGTACGCGCGAGCAGGAAAGCGAGGCCGATGTCGTCGGCCAGCGGCTGATGGCACGGGCGGGCTTCGATCCGCGGCAGGCGGTGGATCTGTGGCAGAACATGATGCAGGCCAGCAGCGGCAGCCGGCCGCCGCAATGGCTGTCGACCCACCCGGATCCGAGCAGCCGGATCCGCGAATTGCAGCGCGACGTTCCGGCCTTGTTGCCGGTCTACGAGTCGGCCAGGAAGGCCGGCAACACGCCGCGCTGCGGCTGACATACGGGGGCGATCTGTTGCATAGCAGCATGCAAACTGGTATTCGATCCGGCTCGGTTTCTGTTAGCTTTGCGGCCCCCCGGAAACAACCCGGATCGGTCCGTCGGTGTCTGGCGGTGGTCCCAAGAGGTAAATCATGACGTTCTACAGCTCCAAGAAGACCGTACTCAGTCTGGCCCTGCTGGCTGCCTTCGGCGCCGGCATCGTCGCTGACGCCGCCGCCTACCAGAGCCGTTCTTCCGATCGCAGCTCCCGCAGCAGCAGCAAGAAGCCGGAAATCCGCTACCCGGACGCCACCCGCGAAGAGCCCAAGACCAAGGCCTCGTCGAAGATGCAGAGCAAGCTCGGCAAGCTCTACAAGGCCTACGAAAAAGAAGACAACGAAGCCGAGACGCTGGCGCTGGCCAACGATCTGCTGGCCGACGGCAACGCCAACGACTACGACAAGGCCGTGGCCGCCCAGCTCGGCAGCCAGGCCGCTTACGGCATGGACGACATCGCCACAGCCAAGCAGCTGTTGCAGCAGGTGGTCGCGCTCAACGCGCTGGACAACAACAACCACTACCAGTCGATGCTGATGCTGGCGCAGCTGCAGTTGCAGGACGACGAACTGCAGGAAGGCCTCGCCACGCTGGACCGCTATCTTGCCGAAACCAAATCCAGCAAGCCCGAGGATCTGATCCAGAAGGGCCAGGCGCTGTACCAGAGCGAGCGCTACGCCGAGGCGATTCCGGTGCTCAAGCAGGCCATCGACTCATCGACCGAACCCAAGGACAGCTGGTACAGCCTGTTGCTGGCTTCCTATGTCGAGGCCGGCCAGACCGCCGATGCGGTGCAGATCGCCGAACAGCAGGCGGCCAAGAACCCGACCGACAAGAAGGCGCAGTTGAACCTGGTTTCGGTCTACCAGCAGGCCGACCAGTTCGACAAGGCCGCCGCCACGCTGGAAAAATTGCGTGCCGCCGGCCAGCTGACCGAAGAAAAGGAATACCGCCAGCTGTACATCACCTACGCCAATATGGATGGCAAGGAAAAAGAGGTGATCGCGGTGGTCAACGACGGCCTGCAGAAAGGAGTGCTGAAGTCCGACGACTACCAGACCCAGCTGGCCCTGGCCCAGGCCTACTACTACTCGGAGCAGGTCGGCCCGGCCATCGATGCCTGGAAAAAGGCCGCACCGCTGGCGCCCAACGGCGAGACCTACCTGAATCTGGCGCGCGTGCTGTGGCAGGAAGATCGGATTCCCGAGGCCAAGCAGGCCGCCAAGGCCGCGCTGGACAAGGGTTTGAAGAAGCCTGACGACGCCAAGAAAATCCTCGCCCTCCCCTGAGGGCGTGGTTGACACCGCAGGCCAAAAAAGCCGTTGAAATGATGGTGCTGGGGTGTCGGATTGGTATAAGCTGGGGGTTCCGCTGACGAAAACGTCAACGGAATCCAAAACGACGCGGCGCCGTTCCGGTGTCCTGTCCCAACATTGAGTTAATTGGCGCATGGCTGAACAACTGGTCATCAATAGATATCGGGAAGAGGAAGAGGACACCGGCCTCAACTGGCCCCGTATCATCGGTATCGCTTTCGTAATCGCGTTGCACGCGGCCGCGTTGCTGATGCTGTTGATTCCGGCGGTGGCCCCGCCGGCAGAAAAAGAACAGGAAATCCGCACGTCGGTGGTGATCGTCGACGCGCCGCCGCCACCACCGCCGCCGCCGCCGCCGCCGCCGAAGCAGGACACGCCGCCGCCGCCGGTCAAGAACCTGGCGCCGCCGAAGCAGACTCCGCTGCCGCCGCCGCCGGAAGCGCCGCCGATCGAAGTGGCCGAGCCGCGTCCGACCGACGTCTACCAGCCGCCGGCGCCGCCGGCGCCGCCAGCACCGGTGGCCGATATCGGCGCCAGTGTCGATATCTCGTCGAAGAACATGAACCCGCCCCGCTACCCGCCGGCTGCGGCCCGCGCCGGTATCGAAGGCACGGTCATCCTGATCATCGACGTCGATGCCAACGGCAACGTCACCAACGTTTCCGTTGAGAAGTCCAGCCGCAACCGCGACCTGGATCGTGCTGCGATGGATGCTGCGCGCAAATGGCGTTTCAACCCATCCATCGTCAATGGCCAGAAAGCCGCAGGCCGCGTCCGCGTGCCGGTGGACTTCAACATGGGTGGCTGATACACCGGCGGCGGGCACCCTCCGTCGCCAGCAAGCACCATCCTTTCCGCAACCCGTACCACCCTCAATCAACACTTAATAAAGGTAAGCGTCATGCTGCAGGAAACCATCATCGCCGCCGCAGCGGGGGGCAACAACGCCGCGAATGCCCTCTCGCAGATGGGCTTTGAACATATGATCACCGAGATGATCAGCAAGCCAGGAGAGTTCGCAGTCTCCTGGGTCGTGCTGCTCACCCTGGTCATCATGTCGGCCATGTCCTGGTACTGGACGGTCATCAACGCTCTGAAGAACACCCGCCTCAAGAGCCAGGGCGACCGCGTCACCAGCACCTTCTGGGAAACGCCGAATGCGCAGGACGCCATCCGCATGATGGAAGAGCAGCCGAAGAACGAGCCGTTCTCGAAGATCGCGCTGGACGCCGCCATGGCCGCCGCCCACCACCAGCGTCAGGAAGGCACCACCCTGGCCGAGTCGCTGAGCCGTTCGGAGTTCGTCGACCGCGCGCTGCGCCAGGCCGTCACCCGCGAAAGCGCCAGGCTGCAGTCGGGCATGACCCTGCTGGCCACCGTCGGCGCGACCGCTCCGTTCGTGGGTCTGCTGGGTACGGTGTGGGGCATCTACGGCGCCCTGATCCGCATCGGCGCCACCGGCCAGGCATCCATCGACGCGGTTGCAGGCCCGGTGGGCGAGGCGCTGATCATGACCGCAATCGGTCTGTTCGTCGCCATCCCGGCCGTGTTCGCCTACAACTTCTTCAGCAAGATCAACAGCTCGACGATCGCCAAGTACGATACGTTCGCCCACGATCTGCACGACTTCTTCGCCACCGGCTCGCGCGTGCGCTGAGCCGCTGGTCCAAGCAAGTCCTCAACACGCAATTGACGGAGCCCGTTCATGGCTTTCAGTACAGATAGCGGCAGCGGCGGCCCCATGGCCGACATCAATGTCACGCCCCTGGTGGACGTGATGCTGGTGCTGCTCATCATCTTCATCATCACCGCGCCGCTGATGTCGCATAAGGTCAAGATCGAACTGCCCGAGGCCAATCTCGCGCTGGACCCTGACGAAGCCAAGGCTCCGCCGGTGCCGCCGATCACCGTTTCGGTCAAGGAAGATGGTTCCCTGTACTGGAACGATGAGCCGATCAGCAAGGAAATCATGGAGTCGCGGCTGTCCAGCGCGGCGCAGCTGCAGCCGCAGCCCAAGCTGAATCTGCGCGGCGACCGGACCACCAAGATGCGCACGATCAACGAAGTCACCAAGATCGCGCAGGGTCAGGGCATGCTGGATATCGGTTTCGTCGCCACCAAAGAGAAGGGTCAGTAAGCCATGGCGTTCAGTACTGGTGGAAGCAAGGGCCCGATGGCCGACATCAACGTCACCCCGCTGGTGGACGTGATGCTGGTGCTGCTGATTATCTTCATCGTCACCGCGCCGATCATGACCTACCCGATCGAGGTAGCGTTGCCGCAACGCGTGATCAACCCGCCACCCCAGCTGCGCGAACCGCCGCCGCCGATCGACCTGCGGATCGACGCGTCGGGCCAGGTGTACTGGAACAACGGGCCGGTCAGCGTGACGGCGTTGCAGAACATGATGGAGAACGAGGTCCAGCGCGATCCGACCAACCAGCCGGAGCTGCGCATCGAAGCCAATCAGGACGCGCAGTACGAGGTGATGGCCAAGGTGCTGGCCGCCGCCAAGAACGCGCATATGCAGAAGATCGGTTTCGTGCAGTAACGCGTCGCCTGACAACCGGAAGTACCGCAACGCCGCCCACCGGGCGGCGTTGCCTTTTGTGCGGAGGGTCTTGCCAGCGCCCCGCGGCCGGCGTAGCTTCGGCCGTGGCACCCTACCGAAAGGAGTTGGCGATGGCTTTCTCGGCAGCTGCATCCACAGGTTCTGGTTCCGGTCCGGCGCTGGCCGAAATCAACATCACACCGCTGGTCGACGTCATGCTGGTACTGCTGGTGATCTTCATGGTCACGGCGCCGATGCTGTCCCGCCCGCTCCAGCTGAGCCTGCCCCAGTCAAGCGATCAGGTCTCGCCGCTCAAGCCCAGGCAACTGGATCTGGCGGTTGCCGCCGATGGTTCGTTGCGACTGGATGATCGGCCGATTGCGGCAGCGGAACTGCAGCGGCAGCTGGAAGAGGCCGCCAGCGCGGATCCGGATACCCTGCTGCGCATCCGCGCCGCCGGCGATGCCGACTATCAGCAACTGGTGGCTGCACTGGCGCTGGCGCGCAACAGCGGCCTGATGCAGATCGGCCTGGCGCGCTAGGGCAACGGGTTCCCGCCGGGAACAGGTTGTTTTCGTCGTCGTGACCAGCCATTCGGCGCTTGAACGGCGCCTGCCGCGCAGAGCCCGCCTTCGAATACCGTAGTCGGGGGCAGGCTGCGCGGGAGCGAGAAACAAGTGCGCACGACAAGCGCCCGACTCGGAATTACCCTGGCGCCGGTACGCATCATGCTTGCCGTTGCCGGTCGCGGCACGGGCCGACGCGATGGCTGTCGTCAGCCGCTGGTTTCCAGTATTCCCAGGTACTGGTGCAAGGTGCGTTGCAGGCCGGCATAGATTGCCTCGCTGAACAGCGCATGGCCAATGGAAACCTCGAGCACGCCGGGAACGGCTTCAAGAAACTCCTGCAGATTGCCCTGGCTGAGATCGTGGCCGGCGTTGACCCCCAGGCCCAGCGCCTGGGCCTCCCGCGCCGTCTGCGCGCAGCGTTGCAGCTCATTGTCGGCCTGGCCGGCCGCCAGCGCCGCGGCCACCGGCCCGGTGTAGATCTCGATGCGATCCACGCCGATAGCGGCGGCGCGCGCCAGCGATGGACAGCCGGCGTCGACGAACACGCTGACCCGGCAACCCAGCGCCTTCAGCTCGGCGACCAACGGCCGCAGCCGCTCGGCATCGCGTTCGAAATCGAAGCCATGATCGGAAGTAATCTGGCCGTCGTCGTCGGGCACCAGCGTGACCTGGGCCGGCCGCGCCTGCGCGCATAACGCGACGAGTCCGGGATAGCCGGGGCGCGGCGGCGCAAACGGGTTGCCCTCGATGTTGAGCTCGACCCCGTTCTCGCGGGTCAGTTGCGCCAGCGCAAGCACGTCGTCGGCGCGGATATGGCGCTGGTCCGGACGCGGGTGCACGGTAATGCCATGTGCGCCGGCGTACAGGCAGGTCCGCGCGGCACGCACCACGTCGGGTTCGTCGCCACCGCGCGAGTTGCGCAGCACCGCAATCTTGTTGACGTTGACGCTGAGTACGGTCATGAACGCGCCCCGGCGCGGCCGGCCAAGGAAAGGAACGCTGCCGCCGCCAAACTCACTGCAGCGGAGGCTCGGCCGGCGTCTGCTGCGCCTGCGCCGCCGCGCGCTTGCGCGCCTCGGCCAGTTCGCGCAAACGCCGCAGCTCGGCCGGATCGATCATCTGCGATTCGTCGCGCCCGCTGTCGCCGACGCGGGCCGCGTACCAGCCCAGGACCCAGGCGACGAACAACCCCAGCGACGCCAACAGGCAGACCGCCATCAATGCCAGCGACGTGGTCCGCATGGCGATGACGAAAGCGCCGGTGGCCAACAGCAAATAGATCCAGTGCATCAGTCCGCTCCCCTCGGGAATGGCGGGAGTTTACCCTTTCCCTACCGTCCAGGGGTTGTCGCCGCTCCCCGATTCTGCCGCGCCCGGGAAGCGGCAACAGCCCCTGGACGGGGCCCGGGATCACAGCAGCGGCGACAGCAACCGGGCCATCGCCTCGGGCAGCCGCCGGCGCCAGAAGGCGCGCTGGCCGTTGCCCTGCACCTGCTGGGAAACCGCGAACTCGCCTTCCAGCCACTGCGCCAGGGTGGCGGTGACGGTGCGGTCGCGGAACAGCATCGAAATCTCGAAATTGAGCCGGAAGCTGCGATGATCGAAATTGGCGCTGCCGACGATGGCCAGATGGTCGTCGCACAGCAGCGCCTTGCTGTGCATCAGGCGCGGGCCGTACTCGTAGACCTTGACCCCGGCCGCCAGCAACTCGTCGAAATAGGAGCGCGCGGCGTAGGTGACCAGCCGCGAATCGCTGAGCTTGGGCACCAGCAGGCGCACATCCAGGCCGCCGAGGGCGGCCGAGGTCAGCGCCATCCGCGCCGCTTCGCCGGGTACGAAGTAAGGCGTCACCAGCCAGACCCGCTGGCGCGCCTCGTGGATGGCCGCCACATGCAGGCGATGGATGGCCTCCCAGGCCGAGTCCGGCCCGGAGATCAGGGCCTGCGCGGCGATGCCGCCTTCCACATTGGCCTCGGTGGCGCTCCACAGCCGGGTGCCGTGGAAATCCTTGCGCTGGTGGCCGGTGGCGTAGACCCAGTCCTCGACGAAGACCTGCTGGATGCTGCGGACCACCTCGCCTTCCATCCGCACATGCAGGTCCCGGTAGGCGTCGCTGCGCAGGCGCTCGTTCTCCTCGTCGGTGATGTTGATGCCGCCGGTAAAGGCGATGCGCCCGTCGACCACCACGATCTTGCGGTGGGTGCGCATATTGACCCAGGGACGCTTGAACGGGCGCAACCGGGTGGGGTGGAACCAGGCGAACTCGACGCCGGCGTCCAGCAGCGGCTGCAGAAAGCGCTTGCGCAGCGCCGACGAGCCGACCGCATCCAGCAGCAACCGGATCTTGACCCCGGCGCGGGCGCGCTCGATCAACGCGTCGCGCAACAGGGTGCCGGAGCGATCCGGGTTGAAGATGTAGTACTCGAGATGAACATGATTCTGCGCCTGCGCCACCGCATCGAGGATCGATTCGTAGGTGGCCCCGCCATCGACCAGCAGCTGCACCGAGGTGGCGCTGCTGGGCGGAAGCCCGGTGGTGCTCTGCGCCAGCAGCGCCAGCTCGGTGCAGTCCTCGTCGGTCGGGCAGAACACTTCATAACTGTCCAGCCCGGTCCGGGCCAGGTGGCGGCGCAGCTGCTGGCGCCGGATCCGCTGCGGTCCCAGCAGGAAGTAGATCAGATAGCCGACGTACGGCAGCATCGCCAGCGACAGCAGCCAGCTCAGGGTGGCCACCGGTTCGCGTTTCTGCAGCACGATCCAGACGCACAGCGGCACCAGGTAGAGCAACCACGCCGCGGTGACATAGCTGCTGAGGTGGGGAATGGACCAGAACGCGTCCCAGAGTTGCTGCACGGTGGTAAGCATGAACGGATTCTATGCGCTGTCGCCGCCGCTGAGACGGTCCAGGCGTAAGCTGGCGCCGATATGGGCGAGAGAATAAAAGGCCGCGGTTCCACCGGATATCTGCCCGGCCGCTTTGCGGTCACCGTGGCCGAGCCGCAGGACGACGGCTGGGACCGCGTGCCGGCCGAAGAAGACATCGTTTCCGACCCGCGCACCCGCGTGCATGAGGAAACCGCGCGCAGCGTCATCAGCCGCAACCAGTCGCCGGACATTCCGTTCTCGCAATCGCTGAACCCGTACCGCGGCTGCGAACACGGTTGCAGCTACTGCTTCGCCCGCCCGTCGCACGCCTACCTGGATCTGTCGCCGGGGCTGGATTTCGAAACCAGGATCTTCGCCAAGACCAACGCGCCGGAGGTGTTGCGGCGCGAGCTGTCGCGGCCTGGCTACCAGGTCAGTCCGATCTCGCTGGGCATCAACACCGACGCCTACCAGCCGACCGAGCGGCGTCTGCAGCTGACCCGCCGCATCATCGAAGTGCTGGCCGAAACCCGGCATCCGTTCTCGCTGATCACCAAGAATGCGCTGGTCGAACGGGATCTGGACCTGCTGGCGCCGCTGGCACGGCAGAACCTGGTGCAGGTGTACTTCTCGATCACCACGCTGGACAACGGCCTGTCGGCGCGGCTGGAACCGCGCGCCTCGGCGCCGCACTCGCGGCTGCGCGCGATGCAGCGGCTGCATGCAGCCGGCGTGCCGGTCGGGGCGATGTTCGCGCCGGTGATTCCGTGGGTCAACGACAGCGAACTGGAGGCGGTGCTGGAGGCCGCCCGCGACGCCGGCGCGCAATCGGCCGGCTATGTGATGTTGCGATTGCCGCACGAAGTCGCGCCGCTGTTCCGCGACTGGTTGCAGACCCATCTGCCCGACCGCGCAGACCATGTGATGAGCACCGTGCAGCAGCTGCGCGGCGGCAAGGACTACGACGCCACCTTCGGCAAACGCATGCGCGGCGAGGGCGTCTACGCGGACCTGCTGGCACGCCGGTTTGCGCTGGCGCGCAAGCGGCTGGGTTACGCGCAGCGGCGCCTGCCGGAACTGGACTGCAGCCGCTTCGTTGCGCCGCGCAAACCGTCGCCGCAGGGGGAACTGTTCTGAGGCTCATCCTGCCGGTAGGGCCGAGCTTGTTCAGCTGAACATGTTTCCGAAGCCAGGCAGCCGGCCAGCGCGTCTCTACGAATCGGCGCCGTACAGCTTGTCCGCCGACAGGAACAGGATCCAGCTGGTGGCGATGAACTTGTCGCCGCGCTGCGGGCGGTTGCCGCGATGGGTGTGGGTGAAGGCGGTCGGCGCGAACAGCAGGCTGCCGGTGCGTGGCGCGATCTTGCGGTGCTGGAACAGGAACTCGGTTTCGCCTTCGTCGAAGCCGTCATTGAGGTACAGCGTCCACAGCAGGTGGCGGTGCAGCGTTTCGGCGCTGGCATCGCGCGGATACAGTTCGCAATGCCAGTACGGATAGCCGCCTTCGCCGGCGGCGTACCACTGCAGGTTGATGGCGCCGGGACGCAGGCAGGTGCGGGCCAGGTCGGCCAGCGCGGCATCGTCCATGGTGGCCAGATCCTCGGCCTGCAACCGGCGCAGCCGGCCATCGGCGCCGGGCTGCTGCAGCATCAGCGGAGAAACCAGCACCTGCGGGTACTTGCGCAGATAGCTCAACAGGCCGGCGAACACCGCCTGCTGCAGGCGCAATTCGGTGTCGCGCCATTCCGCCACGCCGCTGATGCGCAAATCCTGGCTGTGCTTGAGTTCGGGAAACACGCCGCCGCCGATCCGGCCCGGTTGCAGCCCGGCGCTGCCGCGCAGGCGCGCGACGATCGCCGCGCAATCCTCGCGCCCGACCGCATCGGCAATGACTTCGATGAAGTCCGGCGCAGTCCCGCTCACGCGTCAGCGCTCTGGTGGTAGCGTTCGGCAGCGGCCACTTCCTGCTTCGATCCCAGGAACACCGGCACCCGCTGGTGCAACTGCGTCGGCGCAAGGTCCAGGATGCGTCCGCGGCCGGTGCTGGCGGCGCCGCCGGCCTGCTCGACCAGCAGGGCCATCGGGTTGGCCTCGTACATCAGCCGCAGCTTGCCGGGTTTGCCCGGCTCCTTGCGGTCCCACGGATAGATGAAGATGCCGCCGCGGGTCAGGATGCGGTGCACGTCGGCCACCATGCTGGCGATCCAGCGCATGTTGAAGTCCTTGCCGCGCGGGCCTTGGCTGCCGGCCAGCAGGTCCGCCACATAGGCCTGCATGGCAGGTTCCCAATGGCGCTGGTTGGAAACGTTGATGGCGAACTCGCGGGTCTGCTCGGGAATCCGCATGTCGCGCTGGGTCAGCACGAACGCGCCCTGCTCGCGGTCCAGCGTGAAGGCGTGGGTGCCGTGACCGGTCGTCAGCACCAGCATCGTGCTGGGTCCGTAGATGCAGTAGCCGGCAGCCACCTGCTCGCGGCCGGGTTGCAGGAAGTGCTCGTCGCCGGCGCATTCCACGCCTTCAGGGCAACGCAGCACGGAGAAAATGGTGCCGACCGAGACGTTGACGTCGATGTTGGAACTGCCGTCCAGCGGATCGAACAGCAGCAGGAAGCCGCCGCGCGGGTAGGCGTCGGGAATCGGCTGGCTGTGATCCATTTCCTCCGATGCGCAGGCGGCCAGATGGCCGCCCCAGGCGTTGGCCTCCAGCAGGATGTCGTTGCTCAGCACGTCCAGCTTCTTCTGCGCCTCGCCCTGCACATTGCCGGTGCCGGCATCGCCGAGCACGCCGCCCAGCGCGCCCTTGCTGACCGCAATGGAAATGCTGGTGCAGGCGCGGGCGACCACCGCAATCAGCTGGCGCAGCTCGGCATTGATGCGGCCGGCGCGTTGTTCCTCGATCAGGTAGCGGGTCAGCGAAACGGCGTGGCTGGCTTGGGACGGCATGGCGGGAACGGTGGCCGAAAGCGGGCATTGTCCGCGCTGGAGCGGACGATGCAAGCGCGTGGCAGAATCGCCGCGACGGACGGGAGAAAGCGCGTGCCTGCATTCGATACCACGCTGTTGCTGGGATTTTCGTCCGCGCTGGGCCTGGGCCTGCTGATCGGGCTGGTGCGCGAGCGCCACCATACCCATGCGCCGGTGGCGGCCGGTTTGCGCACCCATGCCTTGACCGCGTTGGCGGCGGCGATTGCGGCGACGATCGGACTGCCGGTGCTGCTGGTGGCGCTGGCGGCGGTGGGCCTACTGGCGGCAATGGCCTATCAGGCCACCCGCCGGCGCGACCCAGGACTGACCGGCGAGGTCGCGCTGGTGCTGACCTTCCTGCTGGGCGGGCTGGCAATGCGTACGCCGGCGCTGGCGACCGGGCTGGCGGTGGTGGTGGCGGTGCTGCTGTATGCCAAGCAGCCGCTGCACGCGCTGACGCGCGATACCTTCAGCGAACGCGAAGTGTCCGATGGACTGCTGTTGCTGGCCGCAGCGCTGGTGGTGCTGCCGATCCTGCCGGACCGCACGCTGGGTCCGTTCGATGCGATCAATCCGGCCACCATCTGGAAGCTGGTGGTGCTGGTGATGGCGATCAGCGCGCTGGGCCATGTGGTGCTGCGGGTGATCGGCAACCGCTGGGGTCTGGCGGCGGCGGGGTTCTTCGCCGGCTATGTTTCCTCGACCGCCGCGGTGATCGGATTCGGCCAGCGGGCAAAGGAGACGCCGGCGCTGCTGCGCTCGGCGGTGGCCGCGGCGCTGCTGTCCAACCTGGCTTCATTGAGCCTGTGCGTGCCGATCCTGTGGACGGTATCGCCGCCGCTGGTCGGCGATCTGCTGCCGGAGCTGTGCGCGATCGGGCTGGTCATGCTGGCCGGCGGCCTGCTGGGCCTGCGCGCCGGCCGCGACGAAACCGTGCAACCGCCTACCGCCGAAAGCCGGATGTTCCGATTCAGCCATGCGCTGACGTTCGCGTTGATTGTGGCGGCGTTGACCTTCATCGCTGCCGCGCTGGCGGCCTGGATAGGCCCGCGCGGGGCGATGGCCGCGGCCGCGCTGTCGGCCACGGCCGAACTGCATGCGGCGGTGGCCACGCTGGCCAGCCAGTTCTCGCGGGATGGACTGGAAGCGGGCGAGGCGCGCTGGTGGATGCTGGCGCTGCTGACCGCCAGCCTGATCGCCAAGTCGGTCATCGCCTGGGTCAGCGGCGGAAAGGCCTATGGCGGGCGGGTCGCCGCCGGCCTGCTGGCGGCGCTGGTGGCCGGTGGCGTGGTGGTCTGGTTGACGTGACGTCGATCCCCAAAGAACCCGTAGCGGCGATGCCAGTCGCGACCGCGCGTCGAACGAGCGATTGAAGCCTGCCTGTTCGCCATCCAGACGCTCTGCGGCGCGTTCTTCATTGTCGGCACTGACTGGCTATCGGGGCGCGGTCGCGACCGGCGTCGCTCCTACATGAATTGGTGCGGGATCAGATGATGCGCAGGGTGATGGCCTTGAGCACCGCGCGGGTGCGGTCGCGCGTGCCGAGCTTGTCCAGGATGGTGGAAACGTAGTTCTTGACCGTGCCTTCGGCCAGGAACAGCGTGCGCGCGATTTCCTTGTTCGAGTAGCCGCCGGCCAACAGCCGCAGAATCGACACCTCGCGTTCGCTGAAGCTGTCGCTGGGCGGGGTTTCGTCGCGAAAACGGAAGCGCGCGCGGACCGGCTCGGTGCTGACCGGTTGCAGCAGCGTTTCGCCGGCGGCAACGCGCACGATGGCATCGTGCAGGTCTTCCGGCGCGGCGTCCTTGAGCAGGAAACCCTGCGCGCCGGCCTCGGTGGCGCGCAACAGCAGATCGCTGTCGTCGAAGGTGGTCAGCAACAGCACCGGCGTGGTGTCGCCGCGTTGGCGCAACGCCGTCAGCGCATCGATGCCGCCGGTGCCTGGCATGCGGACATCGCTCAGCACCACGTCCACCGGACTGGCCGCAAGCTGCTGGAGCAGCGCGGCGCCGTCATCGGTTTCGAACGCGATTTCGATGCCGCCCAGCCGTTCGAGCAGCGCCCGCAGGCCGGCCCGCACCAATGCCTGATCGTCGGCCAGCGCGATGCGGATCGCGGCGGTCATGCCGGAAACCTGGCCTGCAGCTGCAGGCCGCCTTGCGGGCGGGTGCCGATGAGCAGTTCGCCGCCGCAGGCCAGCACGCGTTCGCGCATGCCGCTCAGGCCATTGCCCTCGCGAATCGCGCCGCGCAGCGGACCGTCGTCTTCGATCTTCAGCGTCACCGAACCGTCCTGCACGCTGACCCGGACCCATAGCGTATCGGCCTGGGCATGCCGGGCCGCATTGGTCAGCGCTTCCTGCACCACTCGCAACAAGGTTTCCGCCAGGGCGGGATCGGCGATGCAGACGCGCTCGTCCAGATCCAGCTGCAGGCGCGGCCGCGGCAACGGCGCGGCCAGGGCGCGCAAAGCGGTTTGCAGATCCAGGCCGCGCGAATCGCGCAGCGCCTGCACCACATTGCGGATGTCGTCCAGCAAGTCGGCCGACAGCTGCTCGGCCAGCTTGATCTGCGGATGATCCTGCAGTGCGGGATCGGCCGCCAGCGCGCGCAGGTTGATCTTCATCGCGGTCAGCTTGTGCCCGGCGACATCGTGCAGCTCGCGCGCCACCCGCAGCCGTTCGGCATCGCGCGCGCTGTCGCTCAGCAGCGCACGCGTGGCCAGCAGATCGGCATTGACCAGCGCCAGCTGATCGCGCGAGCGCTCGGCGCTGAGCGCGTAATACACGCACAACGCCGCCAGCGCCTGGAATCCCATATTGATCAACACCATCGTCAATGCCGAGTCGAAGCGGCTTTCCAGCACGACCAGATAGAACGCGGCATCGACCAGCAGCACAGCCGGTACCGCCCAACGCGGCGGCCAGGTGCTGAACGCGCACGCCGTCCAGATCACCAGCAATACCTGCGCAGTGCCGATGCGCGGTTCCAGCCAGGTCAGGAACAGCGCGGTCAGCGGCATCAGTGCCAGCGCGCCATGGCGCCGGCGCCGCCAATGTTCCGGGCCGATCGACAGCACGAACAACGCGGCGAACAGCGACAGGCCCAGGATGGCGGCCGGCAACCGCGGCGCCGGCATGAACTGCAGCGACAGCGCCACCGCGGCCATCGTGAACAGCCCGGCCAGGGTCATCGGTTCGCGCAAGCGGCATAGGAGTTCCTGCATATGCGCATGCTGCGCCGGCGGTCCGGGCGTGGCAATGCCTGCGGCGAAAGTCATGACTTCCGGCAGGTCGGCTGCGCCGGCACTGCTGACACCACGTTGTCAGCAGTGCCGGCGCAAGCTGCCGGTCATCAGTCATAAGCCGCAACAGGAGTTGGCAATGAACCTTTCGGATGGAGTGGCGCCGGGCCGGCGCGGATTGCTGGGCAGCGTGCTGCAGACATATGTGGCTGCGCTGTCGCGCAGCCACGGCGGCAGCGAACAGCGGATCTATCAGCGGGAAGCGCCCATGCATCCGGTCGAGCAACAACAGGATGGCCGCCACGATTTCGATTTCTGCCACGGCCACTGGCAGGTGCGAAACGAAAGGCTGCGCCAGCGGCTGGCAGGAAGCCAGGACTGGGAAACCTTCGAGGCGGCCCAGCATTGCCGCCCGATCCTGGGCGGGCTGGGCAATCTGGACGAATTCTCCACCGGCTGGGGCGGCGGCTTTCTCGGCATGACCTTGCGGTTGTTCGACCCGCGGACCCGGCAATGGAGCATCTACTGGGCCAGCAACCGCGACGGCGTGCTGGAGCCGCCGGTCGTGGGCGCTTTCCGGGACGGCATCGGCACCTTCTATGGCCGCGACCGGCATCAGGGCCAACCGGTGCTGACGCGTTTCATCTGGGACGACATCAGCGCCGACAGCGCGCACTGGCAGCAGGCGCTGTCCGTCGACGGGGGCGCCAGCTGGGAGACCAACTGGCACATGTTCATGACCCGGGTACGCCGATGACGAAGGCCATCGCCGCCAGTTCGATCGTCGAACTGCGCCAGTACACCCTGCATCCGGGCCGCCGCGACGATCTGATCGCACTGTTCGAACGCGAGCTGCTGCAACCGCAGGAAGCCGTTGGCATGCAGGTAATCGGCCAGTTCCGGGATCTGGACCGGCCGGATCGCTTCGTCTGGCTGCGCGGCTTTGCCGACATGGAGAAGCGCAGGCAGGCGCTGGGCGATTTCTATGGCGGACCCATCTGGAAGCGACATCGAACCGAGGCCAATGCGACCATGATCGATTCCGACAACGTGCTGTTGCTGCATCCGGCCGAAGCCGAAACTGCGTTCGAATTGCCGGATGCCGCGCCGGCCGCGGCGCCGGCCCTGGTGATGGCGGCGCTGCACCATTTCGATGCGCCGGTTTCGCCGCGGTTCCTGGCCTATTTCCACCAGCAGCGGCAGCCGCTGCTGGCGGCGATGGGCGCGACCGCGCTGGGCAGCTTTGTCAGCGACTACAGCGAAAACACGTTCCCGGCGCTGCCAGTGCGCGAAGGCGAACATGTATTCGTCTGGTTCGCCGCGTTCCAGAGCGATGCCATCTGGCAGCGTTGCAGGCCGCTGCTGCAGGCATGGCCGATCATCGATGCGGATCCGCTGCCGCCGCCGCGCACGACCGAAATCCTGCGCCTGCAGCCGACCGCGCATTCGCGGCTGGGTTGGCTGAGCGCATGACCAACGGTATCTGGCCGCTGCCGCCGGTCCAGGCGATGATGCCCGCATGCGCCGCGCCGACCGCCTGTTCCTGATCATCCATGCCCTGCGTGGCCGCCGCTCCGCCCTGCCCGCGCGTACCCTGGCCGAGACGCTGGCGGTGTCGGTACGCACGGTCTACCGCGACGTTGCCGATCTGCAGCTGTCCGGCGTGCCCATCGAAGGCGAGGCCGGCGTTGGCTACGTGCTGCGCAAGGGCGCGGACATTCCTCCGCTGATGTTCAGCGCCGAGGAACTGGAAGCATTGGTGGTCGGAACGCGCTTCGTGCGCGCCTTCGGCGGCAAGCGTCTTTCGGCCGGCGCGCGCTCGGCATTGCTGAAGATCGAAGCGGTGCTGCCGCCGGAGCTGCGCGCGCGCGCGCACCGCACCCGCATCTACGCGCCGGAAGTGGAGTCGCGGCTGGAATCCAGCGGCGTCATCGACCGGCTGCATGCGGCCATCGAGGCGCGGCGGGTGTTGCGGCTGTGCTACCGCGACCAGTCCGGCGAGGCCAGCGAACGCGAGATCGAACCGCTATGCCTGTCGTTCTGGGGCGGCAGCTGGACGCTGGGCGGCTGGTGCCGGCTGCGCGGCGATTTCCGCAATTTCCGCCCGGACCGAATCCTGGACCTGTCCGAAACCGGCGAGGTCTTCGCCGAAACTCCCGAGCGCGGCATGGATGCCTATCTGCGCGCCGCCGGCGTGCGCCCGGATGCGAACCTTTGATGGCCAGGCGTGGGAGCGACGCGAGTCGCGACCGCGCCCAGGTAGCCGCCAGGTATGCATGATGAAGAACGCGCCGCAGCGCGCCCGAAAGGGCGAACAAACAGGTTTCGATCGCGCTTCAGCGGGCGCTTTTCCATTCGGCGCCGATCAGCAGGGTGCGGTCCGGGCCGGGTTCGTAGAAGCGGCCGTTGCCTTCGTTGACGATCACCGAGCCGATATAGCGATGGTCCAGTACGTTGTCGATGCGCGCGAAGCCGCGCAGCGCGCCCTGGCCCAGCGCCCAGCGGCGCGACAGTTCCAGGTGCAGCAACGCATAACCGGGCGCCGATTCGCTGGCGATGTCGTTGACCACTACCTCGCCGACTCCGGCGGCTTCGGCCGCGGCGCTCCAGTTGGCATGCTGCCACTGTAGCCGCGCGAACAGCTGCTGGCGCGGCACGCCGGGAATGCGCGAACCGGCGGTTACCGGCGTGGCCGGCACGGTGCAACCGCTGCCGGTGCAGATCAGGAAGCCGTCGCGGAAGCTCGCCTGCAGCCAGGTATAGGCCAGCTGCAGATTCCAGTCCTGGCCCAGCGGGACGTCGAACGAGGCCTCCAGACCCTGCCGGCGCGCGCGGCCGACGTTGCGATAGGTGCTGCGCCCGCCGCTGTTGCTGGCCACCGCCAGCTCGTCATCGGTATCGGCACGGAACAAGGCGGCTTCGAGGGCGGTGCCGGCGCCGTTTCGCCATTTCATCCCCAGTTCGACATTGCGGCTGATCGCCGGCGCCAGATCGAACGCCAGCCCTGCCCCGCCGTCGGCGCGGTAACCGAGTTCGTTGAAGGTCGGCGTTTCGAAGCCGCGGCCTGCGGACAGATAGAAACGAAGATCGTCGCTGGCGCGGAACATCACACCGCCCACCGGCGTGGTTTGGGCATAGCGCACGCGGCCGCTGTCGTCGGGGTTGACCGCGTTCGCGTAATAGTCCTCGGAGCGGAAGCGCACCTGGCTATGGCGGACGCCCGCCAGCAGCGACCAGCGTTCGGCCAGCTGCCACCAGGCCTGGACGAACTCGTCGACGTTCTCCACCCGGTTGCGTTCGTCGCGGCGCAGCGCGCCGCGAACACCCAGGGCGCTGCCGACGTAGTTTTCGTAACCGCGGCGGTGCTGCCGCATCCGTTCGCTATTGGCGCCGGCCGTCCATTCGAACGGACGCCCCGCCACTTCGCCCTGCCATGACCAGCGCGCGTCCACGCCGCCGTAGTCGTTGTCCAGATCGATCACGCCACCCGAGTTCAGCGGATTGCCCTGCGCGGCGACCGGCAAGGCCAGGAACTGTTCGACCTGGCGCTGGCCCGCATAGCCGGCCACCCTCAACTGATGGCCACCGGCGAACGCCTGCGTGTAGACCGCGCCGGCCTGATCCTGCTGCACCGATTTGCGGGTATTGAACTGTTCGGCGACCGCCGCTACCTGGCGCGGGTCCGCATTGGCCTGCGCGCGGGTCAGTCCCAACGGGTCCTGCGCCTGGGGAATATCCAGGTGGTTGAACAGCAGCGACAGCGTGCCGTCGCTAGCGAGGTCGACATCGAAGCGGGCATTGGCCGACTCGCGCCGCGCCGCGCTGTGGCGCCGGTAGCCGCCGGTGTCCAGCAGCGCCGCCGCCAGGTTGAAGCCCACCCTGCCCTGCCGCCCCAGCCATCGCGCGGACGCGCCGTAGCTGTCGTCGCCGGCGGCGGTAACGCGGGCGGTCGCTTCGTCCGGTTCCTGTCCCACCGCACTGAACAGCTGCACCACGCCGCCGGACGAGTTGCCGTACAGCGCCGAGAACGGGCCACGAATGATTTCCACGCGGTCGCCCGCCGCCAGGCTGAAATGCGACAGCTGGCCCTGTCCGTCCGGCATGGTGGCGGGAATGCCGTCGGCATACAGCCGTACGCCGCGCACGCCGAAGGTGGAGCGCGCGCCGAAGCCGCGGATCGACAGCTGCGTGTCCTGCGCATGGTTCTGGCGGTCGCGCGCCAGCAGCCCGGGTACGGCGCCCAGGCGTTCGGAGAGATTCATTCCCGCCATTGCGCTGTCTCCGCGCAGATCGATGCGATCGATGGAGGCGGGCGTATCGAACGCGAAGACGCTACGCAGGCGCGGCGTTTCCACCTCCACGGCGGGCAGCGTCGTGACGGGCTGTGCGGTGGCGGACAGCGGCGGAATCAGGCTGGCGCAGGCCGCCAGCAGGCAAAGGGGGCATCGCATGCCGATATCATCGCCGATTGCGGCGTGACGGCGGTACAGCGTTGCGCTCAGGCGCGGCCGGCCGCCTGCAACGCGGCGAACTCCTCGTCGGCGAATAGCCGCGAGCGGACCAGGAAGCGCACGCCTTCGCCATTTTCCAGCGAGAACATGCCGCCGCGTCCCGGCACCACATCGATGATCAACTGGGTGTGCTTCCAGTACGCGAACTGCGGTCCGCTGATGTAGAACGGCGCACTACCTATTTCGCCCAGCAGCACGTCGCGGTCGCCGACGATGAAATCGTCCTGCGGGTAGCACATCGGCGATGAGCCATCGCAGCAGCCGCCCGACTGATGGAACAGCACCGGCCCGTGCCGCGCCCGCAGCTTGCCTATCAGTTGGATTGCCGCAGGGGTGGCAATCACCTGCAACGGCAGCGTCTGCACGGTCATGGCAGCCTCCGGAAGCCGGGCGGCGCGCCCGGCTTCCTGTTTCTTGCCGCATCCGGCCTCAAAAGAAGCCCAGCGCCTTCGGCGAGTAGCTGACCAGCAGGTTCTTGGTCTGCTGGTAGTGGTCCAGCATCATCTTGTGGTTCTCGCGGCCGATGCCCGACTGCTTGTAGCCGCCGAACGCGGCATGCGCCGGGTAGGCGTGGTAGCAGTTGGTCCACACGCGGCCGGCCTGGATGGCACGGCCGACCCGGTACAGGCGGCCGGCATCGCGGCTCCACACGCCTGCGCCCAGCCCGTACAGCGTGTCGTTGGCGATCTGCAGCGCCTCGGCCTCATCCTTGAAGGTGGTCACCGACACCACCGGCCCGAAGATTTCCTCCTGGAAGATGCGCATCCGGTTGTTGCCCTTGAACACGGTCGGCTGCACGTAGTAGCCGCCTTCCAGATCCCCGGGCAGCGTATTGCGCGCGCCGCCTGCCAGCACTTCGGCGCCTTCCTGTTTGCCGATGTCGATGTAGCTGAGGATCTTCTCCAGCTGCTCGCCCGAGGCCTGCGCGCCGACCATCGTATTGGGGTCCAGCGGATTGCCCTGCTTGATCGCCGCCACCCGCGCCAGCACGCGTTCCATGAACTTCTCGTAGATCGATTCCTGGATCAGCGCCCGCGACGGGCAGGTGCAGACTTCGCCCTGGTTGAAGGCGAACAGCACGAAGCCTTCCACCGCCTTGTCCAGGAAATCGTCGTCCTCGGCCATCACGTCGGCGAAGAAGATGTTGGGCGATTTGCCGCCCAGCTCCAGCGTCACCGGAATCAGGTTCTGGCTGGCGTACTGCATGATCAGCCGGCCGGTGGTGGTTTCGCCGGTAAAGGCGATCTTGGTGATGCGGTTGCTGGACGCCAGCGGCTTGCCCGCTTCCAGGCCAAAGCCGTTGACCACGTTCAGCACGCCCGGCGGCAGCAGATCGCCAATGACTTCCAGCAGCACCAGGATGCTGGCCGGGGTCTGCTCGGCCGGCTTCAGCACCACGCAGTTGCCGGCGGCCAATGCCGGCGCCAGTTTCCACACCGCCATCAGCAGCGGGAAGTTCCACGGGATGATCTGGCCGACCACGCCCAACGGTTCGTGGAAGTGGTAGGCCACGGTATCGTGGTCGATTTCGCTGAGGCTGCCTTCCTGCGCGCGGATGGCGCCGGCGAAGTAGCGGAAGTGATCCACCGCCAGCGGCAGATCGGCGTTGAGCGTTTCGCGGATCGGCTTGCCGTTGTCCCAGGTCTCGGCGTAGGCCAGCAACTCCAGGTTCTGCTCGATGCGGTCGGCGATGCGGTTGAGCACGTTGGCGCGGTCGGTGGTCGAGGTCTTGCCCCAGGCATCCTTGGCCGCATGCGCGGCATCCAGTGCGGCCTCGATGTCTTCGGCGTTGGAGCGCGGAATCTGGGTGAAGGCCTTGCCGGTGACCGGAGTGATGTTGTCGAAGTACTGGCCGCTGCGCGGTTCCAGCCACTGCCCGCCGATGAAGTTGGCGTAGCGCTTCTTGAAGATGGAAGCCGGATCGGTGGCTTGCGGCTTGGTGGCGGTGACGGCGTTCATCGGTATCTCCTGCGTAGATGGCGTAAAACCCGTTCGGGTACACGGTCGACGCAAGCGCGATGCCAGGTTTCGTTGCTGCGATGCACCAGGCCTTCCGCCGCTTCATGGCGGGATCGGTGGCCAATTCATGCTGCGGCGCGCCAAAAATCCCGATTGCGCTTGTCGCAGCGATGTGGTGTGTATCGGGACAGTACTGATACTGGCTGTCGCAATTTGCGACACGGGAGCGACACCGATGGCCCGCACGCATTCGTTTTCCGATCTCGGACCGGCGCGCCGTACGTTCTTCGAGCGCGGCAGCGTGCCGTCGGGACAGGTGCCGGACGCCATCCTGCAATCGTGGAAGCGCTGCCAGGGCATGGGCCTGCGCGCGGAAAAGGCCCCGGCCATCGAGCCGGTGCCGGCGGCGCGGCTGCGCGAGATGCGTGAGCGCAACGAGCGCCTGTGGCGGCTGGCGCGCGCCGAACTGGAAGCGCTGGCCGCCGACGCGGCCGCCACCGGCAGCATCGTCATCCTGACCGACGATCAGGGTTGGATACTCGATGCCGAGGGCCATCCGGTCTTCCTCGACCGCGCCGGGCGGGTCGCGCTGATGCCCGGTGCCTGCTGGAACGAAGCCCAGGTCGGCACCAATGCCATCGGCACCGCGATCGCCGATGGGCATTCGCTGGAAGTGCGCGGCGGCGAACACTACCTGTCCCCGCACCGCATCCTCAGCTGCTCGGCGGTGCCGATCTTCGACCCCTACGGCCAGCTGGTCGGGGTGTTGGACATCTCCGGCGACGCCAGCGTGCCGCATATGCATGCGCTGGGCCTGGCGCGGCTGGCGGTGGCCAACATCGAACACCGCTACTTCGACGACGGTATCGCCGACTGCGAGCTGCTGCGCCTGCACCGCGATCCGGCCTTGCTGGGATCCGCGCGCGAAGGCCTGCTCGCATTCCGCAACGGCAAGCTGCTGGCGGCCAACGACGCCGGCCTGCAACTGTTCGGGCTGGGCCGCGGCGAACTGGGGCGCGCCAGTTACGAGGCGCTGTTCGACGATTCGCTGTCGCGCCTGCGCGATGACGGCGTGCTGCTGGACCGCCATGGCCGCGCGCTGTACGGCCGCGTGCACCAGGCCAGCGACGACCGTCCGCGCCGGCCGTCGCTGCGCCCGGCGATCACCGTCTCGGCGGCGGTCCAACCCAGCCGTGCCGACGCGCCGCTGTTCGATGCCGCGCTGGAGGCGGAGCTGGAGCGCGCCTGCCGGATCATCGACGCCGAACTGCCGGTGCTGGTGCAGGGCGAAACCGGCACCGGCAAGGAAGTGTTCGCGCGCGAACTGCACCGGCGCTGCTCGCGTTCGCGCAAGCCGTTCGTGGCGGTCAACTGCGCCGCGCTGCCGGAAGGGCTGATCGAGGCCGAGCTGTTCGGCTACGAAGAAGGCGCCTTCACCGGCGCGCGCAAGCACGGCAGCCCCGGCCTGCTGCGCCAGGCCGACGGCGGCGTGCTGTTCCTGGACGAAATCGGCGACATGCCGCTGGCGTTGCAACCGCGGCTGCTGAGGGTGCTGCAGGAGCGCGAACTGTCGCCGCTGGGCGGCGGCAAGCCGGTCAAGCTGGATTTCGCGCTGATCTGCGCCACCCACCGGCAGCTGGAAGAGGCCATCGGCGATGGCCGCTTCCGGCCGGATCTGTACTACCGCATCTCCCATCACTGCATCCGCATCCCATCGCTGCGCGATCACCCCGACCGCGCGCGCCTGGTGCTGGCGCTGTGGCAGCGGATCTCGCACGGGCGGCAGCTGGACGGCGAGGCGCTGGCGCAACTGGCCGGCTACCCCTGGCCTGGCAATCTGCGCCAGCTGTCGGCCTGCCTGCGCACGCTGGTGGCGCTGAGCGAACCCGGTGCGCTGCTGCGGGTGGAGTCGCTGCCGACCTATCTGCGCGATGCGCCGGCACCGGCCACGGCCCGGCCGGCACCGGCACTGGCCGAAGATCTGGAAACGCTGGCCGAGACGGCCATGCGCGACGCCCTGGCCGCCTGCGACGGCAACGTGGCGCGCGCCGCGCGCCGGCTCGGCATCAGCCGCAGCACCCTGTACCGGCGCCTGGGCAGCGACCCGCGCCGCAGCTGAGCGCTATTCGAATACCAGCTTGCCCTTCATCATGTTCCAGTGGCCCGGGAACGAGCAGAAAAAGGTGTAGTCGCCGCCCTTGCGCAACCGGCTGGTCGGCAACACCACCTCCGCGCTCTGCCCGCCGCCGATGATCGGGGTGGCGGCGATCACGCGCGCGTCGTTGCGCGGCAGGTAGCCGTCGGCCAGCTTCATCCGTCCGCCGGCCAGGCCCAGATCGCGGTGATGGCGGGTTTCGGCCAGCACCCAGTTGTGTCCCATCACCTTGGCCTCGATACGGCCGGTGTGTTTCAGCGTCACCCGCAGCTGCGTACAGTCGGCCGGCACCCGGATCAGGCGCAGGTTGAACTCCATGCGGTCGTTGCCTTCGATGGTCACCGCGCAGTTGCGCGCCAGCGCGGAAGCGGAGCACAACAACAGCGCGGCCAGCGCGAGCAGAGCCGGAAAGTATCGGGTCATGCGGCAAAAGTGTGATATTCGGTGCGCCGATTCTAAGCCAGCTGTCCCGTACGCCCCAGCCGTACGCAATCGTGCCGGCTGGCCGGTGCGCATCGGCATCGGCCTTGGGCCTGGTTCCGGCCGGGTCCGCGGTATTGGCAATTCCTGCATAACCGCAGGCAATCAAAGGCCGGCATGCTGCGTTCCCGTGTTTCGTTCCACACGTCAGTCCCACCGCAACAGGACCGAATATGAAGCCGATAATCATGCTGATGTTGTGCGCATTGCTGGTTTTTCCCGGCGCGGCATCCGCAACCGGAGCCGTACCGGCGATGCCGACGCCGCAGCAAGCACAGACGACCTATCTGGTCCTCTACCGTCCCGGACCGGCTTGGGCAGCCGGCAAGCCGATCCGACAACAGCCTCCCAAGGAGCATGGCCGCTACATGCTGGAACTGTTCAAGCAGGGCAAGTTGAGGTCGGCCGGTCCGTTCGAGGACGATTCGGGCGCTGCCGTCGTACTGCTGGCCGTGGATGCGGCCGAAGCCGAGGCGCTGGTGGCCGCCGATCCGGCGGTGGCTGAGGGTGTCTTCCGCTACCAGATCCATCCCTGGTCGCCGGTGCCATGGCAGCAGTACGTCAGGGATTGAACCGGAGCGGGTAAGCGTGTTCCTGGCCGGACTTTTGCAGCGTTGCGAAGTCCGGCGGCGCGTCTACACGTCGCCGTCGTTGAGCCAGCCCTCGCCGGTGCCGCGGGTGAACACGCGGTCGCTGTCCAGCACGTCGCCGGCGGCGATGGCCGGCTGCTGCGCCAGCCGCGCGTAGATCGGAGTGAAATCCGGTGCGGTGGCGTCGATCAGCTGCTCGAAGCTGTCGATGACGAAATAGGTCTTCTGGTAGGTGTCGATGCGGTAGCGCGTGCGCATGATCCGCTCCAGATCGAAGCCGATGCGGTTGGGCGCGTCCGATTCCAGCGAATACAACGACTCGCCCTTCGACGAGACGATGCCGGCGCCGTAGATGCGCAGCCCTGCCGGCGTGTTGATAAGCCCGAACTCGACCGTGTACCAGTACAGCCGGGTCAGGTGCTGCAGCGCGTCGGCGCCGATGCCGTGCGCCTTCACCCCACCCTTGCCGTAGGCCTGCATGTAGTCGGCGAATACCGGGTTCATCAACAGCGGCACATGGCCGAACAGGTCATGAAACAGATCCGGCTCGGCGATGTAGTCGATTTGCTCTGGGCGCCGGATCCACCAGGTCACCGGAAAGCGCCGGTTGGCCAGATGGTCGAAGAAATCCAGCTCCGGCAACAGGCCTTCCACGCCGATCAGGCTCCAGCCGGTGGTCGCCTGCAGCACCTCGTTGAGTTCGGTAAAGCGCGGAATCCGCTGCGGGCTCATGCCCATCGCGTCCTGCGCCTGCAGGAATTCGTCGCAGGCGCGGCCGACCAGCAGTTCGCGCTGGCGCTGGTACAGCCTGCCCCAGGTCTGGTGGTCGGCGGCGCTGTAGTCGTCCCACGGCTGCTCGACCACCGCTGTGGTGTAGACCGGCACATAGCCCTTGTCGGTGTGTTGGTGCTCGACGCGGCGTGGCTGGTTCATCGTGGCTCCCCGGACGGACGTGTGATCGCATGGTAGCGCCGACGCCGCGCAACAGGATTGCAAAGTTGCGTCAATAGCCGGTTATGGCGCAATCTTGTTGCGCGACAATAGTTAGAGAAGCATTAAATGGCCGAATCCATCGATCTGGACCGCACCGACCTGCGTCTGCTGGCCTTGCTGCAGCAGCAAGGCCGTGCCGCCAATACCGAACTGGCCGCACAGGTGAACCTGTCGCCATCGGCCTGCCTGCGGCGCATCCAGCGACTGGAGGGAGCCGGCGTGATCGCCGGCTACGCCGCCCGCGTCGACCCCCAATCGGTCGGCCTGGGCCTGCAGGCGTTTGTCCGCGTGCAGCTGGAAAAGCACGGCCAATACAGCATCGACCATTTCGCCGAGAGCGTGCAGGGCTGGGACGAGGTGGTGACCTGCCACGCGCTGACCGGCGATATGGACTACCTGCTGCACATCGTTGTGCAGGACCTGGAGCATTTCTCGCGCTTCCTGCTGGACAAGCTGCTCAATGCCACCGGCGTGGCCGACGTCAATTCCAGCTTCGTACTGCGCACGGTCAAGGCCTTCGGCGGATTGCCGCTGCCGAAGGGATGAACCGGCGTGGCGGTGCAGGGAAATCAATGATGCCGGAGTCCCTTCACAAGAGCCGGCAAAATCTGAGCGTTCCTCACTCCTCACTCCTCATTTCTCATCCCCCCATTGCGATAATCCGCGAATGAACGAGTTCCTGCCCTTCTGGCGACGTGCGTGGAGCGGTATCGGCGCCAACAACCACGCCGACGCGTTGTACGCATCGCTGCTGGAGCGCTATTCGGAGCCGCAACGCCACTACCACACGCTGCAGCATCTGGGCGAATGCCTGGCGAGTTTCGACGAAGTGCGCGCGCTGGCGCAGCATCCGCACGAAGTGGAGCTGGCCCTGTGGTTCCACGATGCGATCTACGAGGTCAAGCGATCCGACAACGAACAGCGCAGTGCCGACTGGGCGCAGCGAACACTGCTGCAGGCGGGCGTGGACGCCGATGCGGCGGCGCGCGTGCATGCGCTGATCATGGCGACCCTGCACACGGCGGTGCCGGCGCTGCCGGATCAACAGCTGCTGGTCGATATCGATCTGTCGATTCTGGGCGCGCCGGAACAACGGTTCGCCGAGTATGAGCAGCAGATCCGCCAGGAGTACGCCTTCGTGCCGAAGTGGCTGTTCCGGCGCAAGCGCCGGGCGATCCTGCAGGGATTCCTGGATAGGCCGCAGATCTACAGCACCGCGCATTTCCACGCGGAACTGGAGCAGCGGGCCCGCGACAACCTGCGGAAGGCCATCGCGGCGGCGTGAGGGACGGCGGATGGAGCGCCCGGTCTGCCGGTGCGGCGCAGTTGCGACCGATCATTTCACCTGTGGGAGCGACGTAAGTCGCGATGAGGCATTACCGGTAAAGCCTCATCGCGACTTACGTCGCTCCTACAGGGAAGGTTGGCCGGGGATTACTGGGTAGCGCCAGGCTTAGGAGCAACGCAATCATCGCCGCGACCGAACAGCCGGCCCAAGCGTGAGGCTTCCTGTGTGCATTCAACCGGTGCCGGCTGCGCGGCCTGCCAGGCTGCCGCCTGCGCGGCGACACGGTTCTGCTGCAGCTGTTCCAGCTTGGCGCGGATCTGCGGCATCGCCGCCAGCGCGGCCTTCTCGCCTTCCAGGATGGCGTTGTTGCGCTGCTGGAAATCGGCAGCGCCAATGTCGTTCACGTTCGGACGGATCACGATGTCGGCGCGCGCCAGTTCCTGTTCGCCCAGCTTCTGGCCCATGATGCTGATGGACTGGTTGACGATGCCGACCATATGCGCCGGCGTTTTGCCGCTGGCCTTGCTGGAGATGTCGACCGCGATGATGAAGTCGGCACCGAGCTGGCGCGCGGCGTCCACCGGCACCGGGCTGACCACGCCGCCGTCGACATAGCTGGCCTTGCCGATGACCACCGGCTCGAACACCCCCGGCACGCTGCTGGACGCGCGCACCGCCTGGCCGGTGTTGCCGCGCACGAATACCGTGCGGTTGCCGGTTTCCAGTTGCGTGGAGACGATCGCCAGCGGCTTCTTCATCTGCTCGATGGAACGCTTGCCGACCAGTTCGTTGACGTAGTCCTGCAGCTTCTGCCCCTGCACCAGCCCGCCGGAAAACAGCCGCACGTCGCGGATCCTGCTCTCGTCCAGCGCAAATGCGTGCTGTTGCATCTGGAACGCATCCATGCCGCTGGCGTACAGCGCGCCGACCACGCTGCCGGCGCTGGTGCCGGACACCGCCACCGGCTGGATGCCGTTGGCCTCCAGCATCTTGATCACGCCGATATGGGCAAAGCCCTTGGCCGCGCCGCCGCCCAGCGCCAGGCCCACCTTGATCGGCGGCGGTGCGGGCATCGGTGCGGCCACCGCCACCGGCGGCGGCTCGGATCGGGTGTTGTCGAAGCAGCCGCCCAGCAGCAGGGCCAGGGGCAGCAGCAACAGCGGGCGGAGACGGCGGAACGGATTCATCGGCGACGGTCGCAAGAAAGGTGAATGGCGGCGCGGGGCCACAGCGGGCGGAGCATACACGGCGCGGCCGGAACGGCGTCCAACCGCGGCCGATCCTCGCGCCCTGCAGCGCTACCGGCCACCGGCGGGCCGCTGCGGAAACCACCCTGGCGGCGACCCCGGAAAGGCGCAGCATCAAACATACGCCAACCCCCAAATCCGGTATGGAGTTTATGGCGAACCGCGGTTACCTTTTGCCCCGAACAGGACTTCCGGCCATTGCCCCTGCTGTTGCTGTAATGCAACATTCGCGTGCTAGGGGCTTGGCCGCCCGCGTTGGACAGGCCCCCAGGCGCGGCACACCCGCACGCCCATTCCCACCCACTGGAAAAGCCACCGCCATGTCCCAGCCCCGTTCCGCTGCCGTACGGCCGCATCGCCTTGCCGTTGCCATCGCCACCCTGCTGCCCATCGGCGCCGCCCTGGCGCAGGAAACGGCGACAAACACCGAGACTCGCAGCGAAGCCGCCACGCTGGACGCGGTCCAGGTCACCGCGCAGCGCAAAGTGGAAAACATCCAGGACGTGCCGGTGTCCATCAGCACCATCAACGGCGAACAACTGGGCGTGCTGGCCTCCGGCGGCACCGACATCCGCTTCCTGTCCGGCCGGGTGCCCAGCCTGAACATCGAGTCCTCGTTCGGCCGCGCGTTCCCGCGCTTCTATATCCGCGGTTACGGCAACACCGACTTCCGCCTGAACACCTCGCAGCCGGTGTCGCTGGTGTACGACGATGTGGTCCAGGAAAACCCGATCCTGAAGGGCTTCCCGCTGTTCGACCTGGAACAGATCGAAGTGCTGCGCGGACCGCAGGGCTCGCTGTTCGGCCGCAACACGCCGGCCGGCGTGGTCAAGTTCGAATCGGCCAAGCCGTCGCAGGACACCAGCGGCTACGGCAAGGTCGGCTACGGCAACGACAACATGTGGAACGTCGAAGGCGCCGTCGGCGGCGCGCTCAGCCAGAACTGGTCGGCGCGCGCCTCGCTGCTGTATCAGCGCCGCGACGACTGGGTCGAGAACACCTATCCCGGCCCGAACGACGGTTTCGAGGGCTATGACGAATCGGCCGGCCGCGTGCAGTTCCTGTACGAAGGCGACGGTTTCGAAGCGCTGCTCAACGCCCACGCACGCAAGCTCAACGGCACCGCGCGGCTGTTCCGCGCCAACATCATCGAGCCGGGCACCAACAACTTCGTCGCCGGCTTCGACAAGGACAAGGTCTCGCAGGACGGCCTGAACTATTCCGAGCTCGAATCGCAGGGCGCCAGCGCCCGCCTGCGCTGGGATCTGGGCAACTACACGCTGCATTCGATCACCGGCTACGAAAGCGTGGAGACGATCAACCGCGGCGACATCGATGGCGGCTACGGCGCAGTGTTCCTGCCCGATTCCGGCCCCGGCGTGATCCCGTTCGCGTCGGAAACGGCCGACGGCATTCCGGACCACTCGCAATGGACGCAGGAACTGCGCATCGAGTCGGCCTTCGACGGTCCGTGGAACTGGCAGGCGGGCGTGTTCTACTTCAAGGAAGACTACAAGGTCGAAAGCTTCAGCTACGACTCGCTCAACGGCAGCGCGCAGGACGGCTACCAGCGCATCCGTCAGACCAACGATGCCTGGGCCGTGTTCGGCGCGGTGACCTGGCAGGCGACCGACAAGCTGGAACTGCGCGGCGGCATGCGCTACACCGTCGACGAGAAGAAGCTGACCGTCGAGGATTACTGGAACACCGGCTTCGCCGCCTGCGTGCTGGCCGGCAAGTGCACGCTGGCGCAGTTGGCCGCGCTGGAACCCGATGGCGATCTGTCGGCCTCGCCGGAAGACAAGAAGTTCAACTGGGATCTGGCCGCGACCTACGCGCTCAATGACGATATCAACCTGTACGCGCGCGCCGCCACCGGCTTCCGTGGCAGCAGCATCCAGAGCGCCGGCGCGTTCAACGCCAAGTCCGTGGCCGGTCCGGAAACGGTCACCTCGTTCGAAACGGGTGTGAAGGCCGATTTTTGGGACAAGCGCGCGCGCCTGAGCGCGGGCGTCTTCTACTACCGCGTCAAGGACCAGCAGCTCACCGCCGTCGGCGGCGCGGCCAATGCCAACATCCTGCTCAATGCCGAGAAATCGGTGGGCAAGGGCGTCGAACTGGACTTGCAGGCCTATGTGCTGGACAACCTGCTGATCACGCTGGGCAGCAGCTACAACGACACCGAGATCAAGGATCCCGACCTGGCGGTGGCCGTCTGCGCGGCATGCACCGTGACCGACCCGCGCGATGCCAACGGCCTGGCGCTGATCGACGGCAACAGCCTGCCGCAGGCTCCGGAATGGGTGCACAACCTGACCGCGCGCTACAGCATCGGCCTGGGCGAGGGCAGCGAACTGTACGTCTACACCGACTGGGCCTACCGCAGCGAGGTGAACTTCTTCCTGTACGACTCGGTCGAGTTCACCGGCAAGTCCTCGCTGGAAGGCGGTCTGCGCGTGGGCTATGGCTGGGGCTTTGGCGACTACGAAGTCGCGCTGTTCGGCCGCAACATCACCGACCAGCGCCGCATCGTCGGCGGCATCGACTTCAACAACCTGACCGGTTTCATCAACGAGCCGCGCACCTACGGCATCGAGTTCAGCGCCAGGTTCTGAGACGCGTCGTGGCGGCCTGCCTGTGTGGGCAGGCCGCCCTGGATCCCGCTTCCCGCCGGCGCGGCAAACAGGCGCAGCGCCTACTCGACCGGGTAGGGTTCGCCTTCGAAGGTCTGCGCGTGATAGCCCTTGGCGCCGATCTCGGCCGCCAGCAGGCTGCGCGGAGGCTCGCCGGCGCGCAAACGTTCCAGTACGCGGGCGAAATCGTAGGCCGGCGTCCATCCCAGCGCCTGCCGCGCTGCAGTGTTGACGTAGACGCGCTCGATGCCCGCGAACATCCGCCAGCCCCGGCGCGCGTATTCGGCTTCATAGCCGGGGAAATACCGCGCCACCACCGACGGCGCGTCGTCGCGCAGCTGCTGCAGATCCTCCGGCGCGAACGGCGTGGTTGCGCTGACGATGTAGCGGCCGAATCCGATGTCGCCCGCGCGTTGGGCCGCGAGCAGGTGCGCATCGACCGCATCCTGCAGGTCCACGCGCCGGTACAGGAACTCGTTGGCCTTGATGTTGGCGTCGGCGAAGCTCTCGCGAACCTGCTTGCTATCGTCGGCTTCGGGAAAGAAGCGCGACGTACGCAACACCACGCACGGCAGCCGCTGGTTGCGGTGGAACAGCTGGCACAGGTTTTCGGCCGCGGCCTTGGTCACGCCGTAGATGTTCTTCGGCACCGGCGCCACGCCTTCGGTGATCCACGCCGCCGGCGCGCCCGGCGGCGGCGCCAGCGCATCGCCGTACAGGCTGGTCGTGCTGGTGAAGACGAAGGCGCCCACGCCGTTGCCGGCCGCAGCCTCCAGCAGGTTCAGTGTGCCGCTGATGTTGGTGTCGACGAAATCCTGCCGTGTCGACGTCGCCACATGCGGCTTGTGCAAGGTGGCCGAGTGCAGCACCGCGTCGATGCCGCGCATGCTGCGCTCGACGAACGCGGAATCGGCGATCGAGCCGACAAGGTCGGTATACGCCGAAGGCTGGATATCCACACCGACGGCTTCGCTGCCGCGGGCGCGCAGCGTACGCATCAGTCCCTCGCCGAGATGTCCTGCACTTCCGGTGACCAGAAACCGCATTCGCCGCCCCGTCCGATGATCGGGAAGCGGCGATTGTAGCTTCAACTCTCCGGCTTTCCATCCCGTGGCGGAAACCGCAACACCACGCCATGCGCCTGGTCGGGGCGGTTCCACAATACCGGCACCTCGCGCGGCTTGGGCGGTTCCAGTTCGTCATCCAGCGCGGCGATGACGGTTGCGTCCTCCTCGTCTTCCCAGCTGTAGCGCTTGCGCGGCAGCGCCGGGTCCAGCTTGCGCAGCAGCAAGGCGGCGATGAAACCGGCAATCGCGCCGCCCATGTGCGCCTGCCACGACACGCCCGGTTCGCGCGGCAGCACCGTCAATACCATGCCGCCGTAGAACAGGAACGCGATCATGCCGGCGGCGATGGCCGCGCGGTCGCGCCGGACCAGCCCCAGCATGAAAATCATGAACATCAGGCCATGGGTCAATCCGCTGGCGCCCAGGTGATAGGTGCCGGCATTGCCCATCAGCCACGGCCCCAGTCCTGCACCCAGCCAGACCAGCGGCACCGCGCACACGGTGGCGCGCGGGTATACGCTGCCGGCCAGCGTGCCGAGGATCAGCAACGCCGAGGCGTTGGCGGCGATGTGCTCGACCGAACCATGCAGCAGCGGCGCGGTCAGGATGCCGAGCAACCCATGCGGATCCAGCGGCGCGATCGCGAACGGCCGCCAATCGAAACTGCCCTGCGCGGAAAACACGACAATCAGCAGCAGCACCAGCGCCAGGCTGGTATTGAGCGCGCGGAAGATGCGGCTGCGGTCGATGCGGCTCTGGGTGTCCGGATCCAGGCCGGGTTCGTGGTGGGGCAGGTCCATTTTCCTTGGATGGCGTCGGCTGGCGGGATTGCAAGTCCCTGCCGCTCACTTCCCGCCGGCGGCGTGCGGCGGCCGCAACAGGCTCAGCGCGACCGAGGCGCCGATAATCGCGGCAACCGTCCCCAACGCCAGCGGCAACGGAATCCTGACCACATCGATGAGCAGCATCTTGCCGCCGATGAAGGCCAGCACCAGCGCCAGCCCGTAGGACAGCAGATGGAAGCGTTCGGCCATCCCGGCCAGCAGGAAGAACATCGCGCGCAGGCCCAGCACCGCGAACACGTTGGAGGTCAGCACGATGAACGGATCGGTGGTGATGGCGAAGATCGCCGGAATGCTGTCCACCGCGAAGATCACGTCGGTGATCGCAATCATCGCCAGTACGACGAACAGCGGCGTGTAGCGGCGCCGGCGCCCGCGGCCGATCCACAGCGCGCTGCCCTGGTAGCGGCGGATCAGCGGCAGGTGCGCGGTCAGCCAGCGCAGCAGCGGATTGCGCTCCAGGTCCGGCGTCTGCCCGGCCGCCAGCCACATCTTGATCCCGGTCAGCAGCAGGAACGCGCCGAACAGGTACAGCACCCAGTGAAAGCGGGCAACCAGCGCCGCGCCGATGAAGATCAGGATGGCGCGCAGCACGATTGCGCCCAGTACGCCGATCACCAGCACCCGCTGACGCTGTTGTTCAGGCACGCCGAAGTAGGTGAACAGCATCAGGAACACGAAGATGTTGTCGACCGCCAACGCCTTCTCGACCAGGTAGCCGGTCAGGAATTCCAGCCCGACCCGGCTGGCCACCGCCTGCCCCGCGGTTTCGTGCAGGTACCACCACAGCCCGGCGTTGAACGCCAGCGCCAGCCCAACCCAGCCCAGGCTCCAGTACAAGGCTTCGCGGAAGCCGACCTTGTGCAGGCCGCCGCGGCGCATCAGCGCCAGATCCACCCACAGGGCCAACGCCACCAGCAGCGTGAAGCCGCCCCACAACCATCCGTTACCGATCGAATCCACGCTCTGCTCCCGGTCAGAAAAAACGCCCAGAGCCGCGGGCTTGGGCGTCGACACGGGGGGACCTGGACAATCAGGGGTGACCGGTAGCAGACGGACCTTCGCCATGCGGCGAAGGTCTTGCTCGCAACCGCCAGGCGGTTGCCGCTGGACCGGGGCAGGTGCCCGGAATGACGGCCTCAGCGATGGGAGCTACTCCCCTTCGACGCGAATTCTTGCGCGCCGGCCGGGCAACGTCAACCGGGCCGGTAGAATAGTGCGGATGAACACGCCAAATCCCGTTGTCCGCCTCAAGAACGCCTGGCGCTCCAGCCATCCGTGGATCTTCCAGAAACTGGTCGAAAAACCCGCAGCCAAGCCCAAGCCCGGCAGCATCGTCGAAGTGGTGGGCGTGGACGGCGAGTGGATCGGCCGCGGCTTCTACAACGGCCACTCGCGCATTGCCGTGCGCATCCTGGAAACGCACCCGGACATTCCGGTGGATGCCGGCTGGTTCTCGCGCAAAATCGCCGACGCGGTATCGCTGCGCCGCGATGTGCTGAAGCTGGACGCGATCAGCGATGCCTGGCGCGTGGTGCATGCCGAAGGCGACGGACTGTCCGGGCTGGTGGTGGACCGCTACGGCGATCTGATCGTGGTGGAGTTCTTTGCCGCCGGCATGTTCCGCCACCGCGAATGGATCTACGAAGCGCTGCGCGAGCAGTTCCCCGGCTGCCGCTTCCACAGCTTCGCCGACGAGCACGTGCAGAAGCAGGAAAGCTTCGACTTCCACGGCAACACCACCACCGAAGCCGCCGTCATCAGCGAATACGGGGTGAAGTTCCGCGCCGACCCGGCCGGCGCGCACAAGACCGGCTTCTTCGCCGACCAGCGCGAGAACCGCCAGTGGCTGAGCCAGCAGGTGCAGGGCAAGACCGTGCTGGACCTGTGCTGCAACACCGGCGGGTTTGCGGTGTATGCCGCCGCGCGCGGCGCAACCGAAGTACTGGGCGTGGACATCGATCAGGACGTGATCCAGATCGCCAAGGGCAACGCAAAGCTCAACGGCGTGCGGCCGAAGTTCGTGCAGGCCGACATCTTCCCGTACCTGCGCGATGCGGCCAACCGCGGCGAGCGGTACGACGTGGTGATCCTGGACCCGGCCAAGATGACCCGCGACCGCGAGCAGGTCATCAGTGCGCTGAAGAAGTACCTGGACATGAACAAGCTGGCGCTGGGCGTGGTCAAGCCGGGCGGCCTGTTCGCCACGTTTTCGTGCACCGGCCTGGTCAGCGAGGAACAGTTCCTCGACATGCTGCGCCGCGCCGCGTATTTCTCCGGCCGCACCATCCAGATCCTCAAGGTGGCCGGTGCCGGCCCGGATCACCCGTTCATGGCGCACGCGCAGGAATCGCGCTACCTGAAGGCGGTGTTCTGCCGGGTATTGGACTGATACAACGGCAGCCGCGGCTGTTCGGTAGTGCCCGGATGCTGCTGGCTGTCATCCGCTTGCTGTCGGCACGCACGACCACTCGATGCGACCGTGCGCATCCACCAATCGGCATCCGCACGCGACAATGCCGGTTGTAGGAGCGACGTCAGTCGCGATGAAGCTTTGCCGGTAGAGCCTCATCGCGACTGACGTCGCTCCCGCAAAGGGTTGTTCAAGCCCTTTAGGATCGGCCGAACAGGCCGGCCACGCTGCGCCGCCCCAGCACGATGAAGGTGCAGATTCCCAACAGCGTTCCGTAGGGAATCGACAGGCACGAAACAGCCGCCACCACCTGGCAGAAGACCGGCGACTTGCGCTGTTTCAGGAACCTGCCGGTCAGGAACTTGGCAACCGCCAGCGCCGCGCCGAACAGAAAGAACAAACCGCCGAACATGGCGAAGACCCAGCCCATCATCGCCGGCGGCGCGCCCTCGGCCGCGCCGCCGGCCTGGGTGACGGACGAGAACACCGAGCCCATGACCAGTCCCATGAAGGCGTAGACCAGGCCGAGCAGCGAAAACAGTCCGGTAATGCCGGCTGAAATCATGTAGCCCAGCGAAAGCAGGCGCAGTTGTTCTTCATCGACGATCGACTGCTTGAGCTCGGAATCGGTCATGCGTGCGCCCCGGCGATGGAATCGCGCCGATGGTATCGGATCTGCGCCGGGCCACGCCGGCCGTCACGCAGCCCATGCAAGGACGCAAGCCCTGCGGTCAACGGTTTCGGGCCACCATCGCGACAATGGTGGCAAGCAGCTCGTCCTGCGCCTGCGCGGCGGTGATTTCGCCATTGGCTGCGGCATAGGACAGCGCCTCGGCGGCGCCGAGCATCGCCCTGAGCCCGGCGGGGGCGATGGTTCCGGCGCTGGCGAACGGCGCAAGCAGCGCTTGGCACTTGGCCATGAAGCCCGCTTCCCAGTCGCGTTTGGTCTGTTCCAGTTCCGGCGAACTGGCCAGCGCCGCGGTCACGCCCGGCATTTCGCGGCCCTGCACCAGCACGCAGTCGACGTAGGACGAGGCGATGACCGTGGCCCTGGCCGCTAGGGTCGGTTCGCTGGCTTGCAGCGCGGCATCCATCAGCGCGGTCTGGCGCGCGTCGAACTCCCGGTACAACGCGATCAGCAGCCCGGCGCGGGTAGCGAAATGATCGTAGACCACCGGCTTGGTCACGCCGGCCAGTTCCGCCACCCGGCCCAGGGTCAGCGCTTCGGTGCCTTCGTCGCGGATCAGCTGCCAGGCGACATCCAGCAGCTGGCGGTGGCGCTCGTCGCGGGACAGGCGGCGGCGCGGCGACGGCTTGCCTGTCGATTGGACCCGGGTTGTGGTGCTTGACACGCTTATATACCAAAAGTAAGTTACCAATAGTACATAAGCATACGCCTTCCCCCTATCGTCAGCCAGCAGGAGTCCCCGCATGCATGCGCTTATCGTCGCCGCCCACCCCGACCCGAACTCGCTCACCCACAGCGTTGCCGCCCAGGTCGCCGCGGGCGTGCAGTCCGGCCCCGGCAACTCGTCCGAACTCGCCGACCTGGCGGCCGAAGGGTTCGATCCCCGGTTCAACGCCGCCGATCTGGCCGTCCACCGGACCCAGGCGCCGCCGCCGGCCGATGTCGCCGCCGAACAGGCCAGGATCGACCGCGCCGACGCGCTGGTGCTGGTCTACCCGGTCTACTGGTGGTCGATGCCGGGGCTGATGAAGGGATGGATCGATCGCGTGTTCGCCAATGGCTGGGCTTACGACGAAAGCCCCGACACCCGCCTGACGAAGAAGCTGCAGCGCCTGCAGGTCCATCTGGTCGCCATCGCCGGCGCCGACATGCGGACCTATGCGCGGCATGGCTACTTCGGCGCAATGAAAACGCAGATCGACCACGGCATCTTCGACTACTGCGGCGCCCGCGTGCTGACATCGGAACTGCTGCTCGATTCGCAAATCAAAGACCCCGCGCCATTGCTGGAGACTGCGCGCCAGATCGGCGGCAATCTCTTTGCCGCCAAGCGGCGGCGCGAACTGGCCGACGCGGCGTAAGCGGCTGACCCCGTCGCGCAACGGTCAACCTTGCCGACGCCAGCCCGCCGGCGCAGCCGCTGAGACGTGGCCCGGTACACTGTCGGGATGGATACCGACTCGCTACTGATGATCCTGATCGGCCTGAGCGTGGCCGTGCTGGCTTTCCTGCTGGCATTGCTGTTGCGGCGGCCGGAGGCCAGGCTGGGCGCGTTGCTGGAACGGGCGCTGCGCGAGGAACAGCGCGACGGCCGCAGCGAATTGCGCGGGCAGCTGGACAGCCTGTCGCAGATGCAGGAAACCCGCATCGAGGGTTTCGGCCGCAATCTGGCCGATCTGAGCACGCGCACCGACCAGCGCCTGGATCTATTGCGCGACGCGCTGACCGAGGACGCACGCAAGGGCCGGCTGGAGGCCTCCGAATCGCAGCAGCGCTTCGCCGATGCGCTGGGCCAGCGGCTCAACGAACTGACCCAGCGCAACGAACTGCGCATTGCCGAACTGCGCACCACGCTGGAGGAGCGGCTGAAATCGCTGCAGGCCGACAACACCGCCAAGCTGGAGCAGATGCGCCAGACCGTGGACGAGAAGCTGCACGCGACGCTGGAAACCCGGCTGACCGAGAGCTTCGGCAACGTCACCGCAATGCTGGCGCAGGTGCACCAGGGCCTGGGCGACATGACCAAGCTGGCCGCCGATGTCGGCGGCCTGCAGCGGGTGCTGACCAACGTCAAGTCGCGCGGCGTGTTCGGCGAAGTGCAGCTGGCCGGGCTGCTGGAGCAGGTGTTCGCGCCGGATCAGTACGCCGGCAACGTGGCCACCGTGCCGGGCAGCAACGAACGCGTCGAATTCGCGGTGCGCTTTCCCGGCTCCAGCCACGACGCGGCGGTGTGGCTGCCGATCGACGCCAAGTTTCCGCGCGAAGACTACGAGCGCTTGATCGATGCGCAGGAAAAGGCCGATGCCGATGCGGTCAGGCTGGCCGGCGACGCGCTGGAGCGCGCGGTGCGCAAGCAGGCGCAGGAAATCCGCAAGTACGTGTCGGTGCCGCACACCACCGAGTTCGCCATCATGTTCCTGCCCACCGAAGGCCTGTACGCCGAAGTGCTGCGCCGGCCCGGCCTGTTCGAGGCGATCCAGCGCGATCAGCGCATCACCATCGCCGGCCCGACCACGCTGCTGGCGCTGCTGACCAGCCTGCAGGTCGGCTTCCGCACCGTGGCCATCGAAAAGCGTTCGGCCGAAGTCTGGCAGACGCTGGGCGCGGTCAAGACCGAATTCGCCAAGTTCGCCGACGTGCTGGATTCGGTGAAGCGCAAGCTGGACCAGGCCAGCGGCGAAATCGAGAAGACCGGCGTGCGCACCCGCGCCATCGCCCGCCGCCTGCGCGATGTCGAGACCCTGCCCAGCGAGGACAGCCAGAAGCTGCTGGGCAACGCCGCGGACGACGAGGCGGAGTGATTGCCGCAGCCTGCGGACAAACAAAAAACCGGCGCCTCATGGGCGCCGGTTTTCTTCTGCATCGCTGAGGCTTGTGCCGCTCAACCGCCCGGCGAGGAAATCTCCGGCAGCGGCATCGCATCGACCGGCACGGTCGGATTGCTTTCCTCGTCCAGCAGATAGTCCGGCAGACCGTTCTGCTCGTCCTGCTGGCGGCGGTTGCCTTCGATCTGGTAGGCGCGCCGCTGCATCCACGAGTCGCGGACCAGCGCGTAGTCGTCGACCGCGTCCTCGCGCAGGCTGTCCAGCGACAGCAGCTGGGCGCGGGTGTCGACCAGGTTCAGGCCCTGCAGGAAGATGCGGGTCCTGTCATCCTCGATCTGGCGTACCGGACTGAGCGGCATGTCGCCGGCCAGCCCAAACGTGTCGCGTACCGTGCGCGGGCCGAAGAACGGCAGTTCCACATAGCGCGAGGTCCGCCAGCCCCAGACCCCGAGAGTCTGGCCGAAATCCTCGCGCCGGCGCGGCAGCCCGGCGGCGCTGGCCGGATCGAACAGCCCGCCGACGCCCAGCGTGGAGTTGAGGATGAAGCGGGCGAAGGTCTGCCCGGCGTCGCCCGGCCGGCCCTGCAACAGCTGGTTGACCATGGTCAGCGGCTGGCCCAGGTTGTCGAAGAAATTGCTCACGCCCAGGCGCACCGGCCGCGGCACCACCTCCACGTAGGCGCGCGCCAACGGGCGGGCGACGGTGCGGTCGACGGCGTTGTTGAAGCGGTGCACCTTGCGGTTGAACGGCTCCCACGGGTCGTAGGCGCGCGGGGCCTGCACCGCTTCGGGCAGGGTCGGGTCGGCGACCGGGTTGTAGGGGTCTTCGCCGTAGATGGCGGCAAAGTCCTGCTCGGCGCCGGTCGAACCGGATTCGACCGGCGCCGCGGGCGTATCGCCGCCCGCCTGTACCGGCGCGGCGGCGGGCTCGGCGTCGCTGGCCGCAAACGCCGGCGCGCTGTCCGCCGGTGCCGCAGTGCCATCGACCACCAGCGGTTCGGGCGGCGGCGCGGAAGAGGCGGACGGCTGCGAGGTGGCGCAGGCCGAAGCCAGCGCTGCGAGCAAAGCGATGGTGCTGATGCGAAACAGGTTCATCCCGCTTCCTTGGGTCGTACGTTGGGGGAGAACGGCTACGCCGGATAATCCAGATCCGGCGCCAAACGGTAGGCCGTGCGCAGCTCGGCCAGCCCGCTGGGCTCGCCTTCGATACGCACGCTTGTGCCGGTGGCGCGCAAGCGCGCAGCCAGCTCGGCCAACAATGCCAGCCCGGCGCTGTCCACGGTAGTGACTTTGGTCAGGACAATGCGTTGCACGCCGGACAGCGCCGATGACGCCTGCGGCCACAGCGCGGCGGCGGCGGCGCGGTCCAGCGCGCCGGAGAACACCAGCGCGCCGTCCTCGCGGCGCAGCGCCGATTCAGTTGCCGCTGCCACGGGAGGCATCGCCATTGACCTGCATGCGGCCGGCGCGCAAATCGGCGGCCACCTGCGGAATCGACTTCTGCCGCAGCGGCGCGTCGAACTGGTTGCGGAAGGTCTGCACGAACGAGACGCCTTCGACCATCACGTCGAACACCTTCCACTGCCCGCCGACCTGGCGCAGCAGGTAGTCGACCGGAATCGGATCGCCGTCCGAGCGCAGCATTTCGGTGCCGACCTTGACGCCGCGGCCGCCGGGCAGGGCGCTTTCCGATTTCACCCGCACCTTCAGCTGCGAATTGAAGTCCAGCAGCGACTGGCCGTAGCGCGACATCAGGTTGTCGCCCAGCGCATCGGCGAACAGCTTGATGTCCGCATCCGAGGCGCCGCGGCCGTGCAGGCCCAGCACCAGCCGCGCCGAATAGTCGCGGTCGAACAGGGTGTTGAATTCGCTGGTGACGTACTGGCGCAGCGTGGCCGGATTGGCCTTGAACTCGGCGCGGCGCTTTTCCAGCGTGGTCAGGATGCGGGTGCTGCTGGTCAGCACCACCTGGCTGGCCGAGCTGGGCGCGGCCTGCGCGGGCGCGACGGCCTGCGCCAGCACCACGGCCGGCGCGGCCGCCAGCAGGGCCGAAGCGAGAACGGCGGAGAGCAGGGAACGTTTCAGGGAAAGCTTCATGGCTGGGGGTCTTCCGTAGGTTGCGCAGGCGGGGTGGCGTCCTCGGCGTTGCCGGGAGCAGCGGCGCCACCGCCACCGCTGAACATGTATTTGCCGGCCAGCTGCAGCAGGTCGACGGCGGGTTGGGTGAAGGCGATTTCGTCGCCCGGCTGCAGCGCTTCAGGGTCGCCACCGGGCGAGAGCCCAATGTAGTTCTCGCCCAGCAGGCCGCTGGTGAAGATGCCGGCCGCGGTATCGCCAGGCAGATCCTTGTACTTGCTGTCGATGGACAGGGTGACGATGGAATCGAATTTGACCGGATCCAGCTGAATGTCGGCTACCTGCCCGATCACCACGCCGCCGATCTTCACCGGCGCCTGCGCGCGCAGCTGGCCCAGGTTGCTGAAGCGCGCCTTCAGCTCGTAGCTGCCGCCGCCGAAACCGAAACGCTGGTTGGTGGAGGCCAGCGCCAGCACCAGCAGCGAGGCCAGGGCCAGCAGCAGGAAGGCGCCGACGGCGAATTCTAGACGGGGTCCGCGGATGGACATGGCTCAACTCCTGAACAAAAGGGCGGACAAGACGAAATTGAACATCAGCACCAGCAGCGAGGCGTTGACCACCGCACGGGTGGTCGCCACCGAGGTGCCTTCGATGGTCGGCTCGGCGTGGAAGCCGACATAGGCGGCCACCAGCGCGGCGGTGCCGCCGAACACGGCCGACTTCAGCATCGCCACGCCAAAGTCGTCCCAGAAATCCACGCTGTTGCGCAGCGCCGACCAGAACGTGCCGTTGTCCAGGCCCAGCACATGCACGGCCTCGAAATAGCTGGCGCTGATGGCCAGGCTGCAGAAGAAGCCGGTCAGCAGCGGCACCGTCAGCACCGCCGCCCAGAAGCGCGGCGCCACCGCCTTGGCCACCGGATCGATGGCCATCAGTTCCAGCGCCTTGATCTGGTCCGTGGCGCGCATCAGCCCCAGCTCGGCGGCAATCGAGCTGCCGGCGCGGCCGATGAACAGCAGCGCGGTCAGCACCGGGCCCAGTTCGCGGTACAGCGACAGGCCCAGCAGCGTGGACAGCGCGTCCGAGGCGCCGAAGGTGGTCAGCGTGCGGTAGCCCTGCAGGGTCAGCACCAGCCCGACAAAGGCGCCGCCCACGGCGATGATGGGCAGCGAACGCCCGCCAATCTTATAGATTTCACGGGTAAGTTCGGCAAAAAAGTCGCGCGTTGGCGCCGAGGCGCGGAACACCGACAGCGAGAACAGCCCGGCCCGGCCCAGCGAACGGGTGGCGGCGGCGAAAGGCATCAGCAGGCCTCCATGTGTGTGCCCCTCCCCCTGCGAAGGCAGGGGGAGGCTGGGAGGGGGTTGAGTCGGCACTGGGATTTTTGCCGCATGACCACGCAACCCCTCCCCAACCTTCCCCTGCCTTCGCAGGGGAGGGGGCTCGAATCAGCTGCCATGAAAATTCGTTGGCTCACGCCGCCTCCGTCCGCTGGGCCGCATCGAATGCGATCGGGCCATCGGGTTCGCCGCGCAGGAACTGCCGCACCAGCGGGTCGGAGCTGGTTTCCAGTTCGGCCGGGGTGCCGGAGAACACCAGCCCGCCATTGGCGATCACCAGCACCTGGTCGGCAATCGGCAGGGTTTCGTGCACATGGTGGCTGACCACGATGCTGGTCAGCCCCAGGGTGTGGTTGAGGCGCTGGATCAGGCTCATGATCACGCCGCTGGCAATCGGGTCCAGCCCGGTCAGCGGTTCGTCGTACAGCATCAGCGGCGGATCCAGCGCCAGCGCCCGCGCCAGCGCCACGCGGCGGGCCATGCCGCCGGACAGTTCGCGCGGGTAGGCGTTGGCGGCGGCGCGCAGGCCCACCGCGTTGAGCTTGAATTCGACGATGCGGTCGATCAGCGGCGCGGCCAGGCGGGTATGCGTGCGCAGCGGCAGGGCCACGTTGTCGGCCACGCTCAGGTCGGTCAGCAGCCCGTTGCCCTGCAGCAGCACGCCGATGCTCTTGCGCATCTCCAGCAGGTCGCGGCTGCGCTGCGGCACCGGCTGGCCGAAGATCTCGACCGACCCGCCAGCGGGCTGAAGCTCCCCGGTCAGCGCTGCCAGCAGCGTCGACTTGCCGCAGCCCGACGGCCCCAGCACCGCGGTGATGCTGCCGGTGGGCACCGCCAGGTCGATGCCGCCCAGGATCGTCCGCCCGCCGCGGTCCAGCCGGAGGTCGGAAAGATGGACGGCGGTGGCGTTGGCAACAGTCATCGGTTCGCAATCAGGGTGGGTGGCCGCTTGCAGCGGTGGCCGATGCGCAAGCGCGCAGCGAGGGGCAAGCCGGTTCCGGACTGGTCGGTTCCGGGCAGGCCAACGTCAAGCGAGCGTGCACTGGCGGAATTAAGAAGCATTTAAGCCAGTCCGAAGAAACGCCGGTGCCAGCCAGCTGCGCCAGCCCTGCCGTGCAAACGGCGTAGCTTCACGGCCCCAGCCTGAACAAAACCTGCACCGGGCAGTTTGATTATTGGCACGCCCTGGCCGCAATGGCGGCGGATCCGCAGCCAGCCACCGCCCTGGCCCGATCTCTGCAATTGCGACAGGCCTGCGGCATCATGACCGGATGCAGGGGCCGCCGCACGATTTCCGCCTTTACCCTTCCAACGATCTCGATGTGCTGGCCGGGGTGCTGGCCAGCAGGTTGCGCGGCGGCGCGGACGATTGGTGGCGGCAGGAAGTGGTGCTGGTGCCGCAGTTCTCGATGCGCCGCTGGTTGCAGCAGACGCTGGCCGAGCAACTGGGCATCTGCGCCCACGTGGCGTTCCTGACCCCGGGCGAATTCGTCGATCTGGCGCTGGACGCCAATCTGGGCGAAGCGCCGCGCGGCGACCGGCTGGCGCCGGAAACGCTGCGCTGGCATCTGCTGCGCGAGCTGCAGGACGATGCCCCGGCCGAATTCGCCGGGTTCGCCGCCCACGCCGATCCGCGTTACCGGTGGTCGCTGGCCTGCGCCCTGGCCGACAGCTTCGAGAAGTACCAGGCCTGGCGCCGCGACCTGCTGCTGGCATGGGAGCGCCGCGCGCCGCGCGAGGACGGCCAGGCGACGCTATGGCAGCGCATCGGCCGCGGCCGCCGGCATCGCGCCAGGCGCATCGGCGAATACCTGCGCCGGTTCGGCCCGGAGGGCGCGGACGCGCCGGCCGGGCTGCCGCCGCGGCTGTTCGTGTTCGCCTGCCAGAACATTTCGCCCGACGTGCTGCAGGTTGTCGCCAGCCAGGCGCGCGCGGGCGAGCAGCACTTCTTCCTGCATACGCCGTCGCGGGTCTACTGGGGCGATCTGTCGCGCTGGGCCGCCGACTACCGCCCCGACCAGGACGACCGCTTCGGCGGCGAAAATCCCTTGCTTGCCGCCTGGGGCCAGGCCGGGCGCGATTTCATCGCCGCGCTGGGTGGCGGCGAAACGGTCCGCGCGCGGTTCGAGGCGCCGGCCTTCAGCGAACCGTACGACGACCAGCTGCTGGGCCGCCTGCAGACCGACGTGCTGGAGAACCGCGCGCCGCTGGCTGGCGAGGCTTCCGGCCGCTGGCCGCGCGCGCGGGTGGACGTAGCCGACGCCAGCCTGCAGTTCCACGCCTGCCATACGCGGCTGCGCGAAGTGCAGGTGCTGCACGATCAGCTGCGCGCGCTGCTGGAACAGGAAGCTTCCCACGGCCGGCCGCGCATCGATCCGCGCGACATCGCGGTGCTGATGCCGGATGTGGACGCCTACGCCCCGCATGTGGAGGCCGTGTTCGGCGGCGCGCTGGGCAGCGCCCGCGAGATTCCCTACACCATCGCCGATACCAGCCCGCTGGCCAGCGCCGCCGTCGCCGAAACCTTCCTGCGCCTGCTGAAGCTGCCGCTGCAACCGCTGACCTTGCCGGACCTGATCGACCTGCTGGCGGTGCCGGCGCTGGCGCAGCGCTTCGACATCGAAGACGCCGACCGCGCGCGGCTGCAGGACTGGCTGCAGGCCGCCGGCGCGCGCTGGGGCCTGGACGGCGCCGACCGTGCGCGCCACCTGGCGCCGCCGGCCGCTTCCGCGCCGGAAGGCGGCGGCGACCCTTCCGCGCGGGAAACGAACGGCTATACCTTCGAATTCGCGCTGGACCGGCTGCTGCTGGGCATGGCCAGCGGAGACGACGCGTTGATCGGCGGCGCTTTTGCGGGGGCGCAGCCGGCGGTCGCGCCATGGCCGGAGCTGGAAGGCCAGGCCACCGATTCCCTGGACGCGCTGGTGCGGCTGCTGGCGGCGCTGCGCGGCTTCGGTGCGCGCCTGCATGGCCCGCACACGCCCAAGCAATGGGCCAACCAGTTGGCCGAGCTGCTGGCGGCGGTGTTCGCCGCCGAGCCGCGCGAGGACGGCGAACGCGTCGTGCTGGAACGCCTGCACAAGGCGGTTGCCGACTTTGCCGACAGCGCGGCGCTGGCGGACTTCGAGCGCCAGGTGGCGCACAGCGTGGTGCTGGATCACTTCCAGGCCGAACTGGCCGGCAGCGATGCGCGCGCGCCGTTCCTGTCCGGCGGCGTCTGCTTCGGCCGCATGGTGCCCATGCGGCTGATCCCGTTCCGCGTCATCTGCCTGTTGGGCATGGAGGAGGCCGCGTTCCCGGCGCGCGATGGACGCGACCCGGTCAACCGCATCAACCAGGCGCTGGAAGGCCCGGACCGCCGCGTCGGCGATCCTTCGCGGCGCGATGCCGATCGCTATCTGTTCTTGCAGCTGTTTTCGTCGGCCAGCCGGGCCTTCTACACCAGCTGGGTGGGCATGGATGCGCGCGACGGCAGCCGCCGCGAACCCTCGGTGCTGGTGTCCGAACTGCTGGACGCCGCCGCCCGCTACCACCAGGGCGATGCGGAAACGGTGCGCGAACAGCTGGTGGTGCGGCATGCCCTGCAGCCGTTTTCGCCGGCGGCCTTCGGCGCCGCGCTGCCGGAGGAAACCCAGGGCGACGCGCGCCGCTTCAGCTTCGATGCGCGCTGGCACCCGGCCGCCGGCGCCGACACCGGCACCGGTCGCGCCGAATCGGAAGTCTTCGCCGCGGTCCTGCCGGCGCGCGAAGAAGAGGCCGGCAACGCCGTGTCGCTGGCGCAGCTGCGCGATGCGCTGATGCGGCCGCATGCGTTCTACCTCCAGGCCGGGTTGGGGTTGCGCCTGCCGGAAGAAGAATCGCCGCCGCAGGAACACGAGCCCTTCGGCATGCCCGATGCGTTGAGCCGCCACGGATTGCGGCAGCTGGTCTTCGACGCCTGGCGCCGCGCCGGCGCCGCGCCGGCGCTTGCGCCGCTGCAGGCCGGATTGCTGGCGCGCGGATTGCTGGCGCCCGGCGCCGATGGCCGGGCGGTGCTGCGCGGCATCGTGGAGGAGGTGGCGCCGTTCGCCGATGCGGCGGTGCAGGCGGGCTTTGCCGGCGATGGCGATGCCCGCCCGCTGGAACTGGCGCTTCCCGAGCCGGCGGCCGGCCAGTGCGTGTTGACCGGCACGCTGGACCGCGTGCATGGCGATCGCATGTTCCGCGCAGCCCTCAATCCCAACGGCCGCCACGGCGGTCACGCGTTGCGGCATGGACTGGACTGGCTTGCCGCATCCACCCAGGGCCTGGCCCTGCACGAGCTGTCGGCGGAAAGGAAGGGCGCGCCGCCGCGCATCGCGGTGCGCGATCCGCTGCCGCCGGCGCATGCGCGCGCGGTGCTGGCGGCGTTGCTGGCGCTGCGCCGCCGTGCGATGCGTTTTCCGTTGTGCTTCCTGCCCAAGAGCGGCCACGTCTGGTGGTCGATGGCGCAGCAGGACCCGGAACGCGCGCTGGATGAAGCGCAGAAGACCTGGGGCGGCGGCGAAGGCGATTTCGGCGGTCCCGGCGAAGCGCAGGCGGCGACGCGGATTGCCCTGCGCGGACGCGACCCGTTCCTGGATGGCGATGCCGACGCCCGCGACGCGTTCGAGCTGCTGTCGCACAGCATTTTCAGCGCATTGGAACAGGGCCAGCCCTTCGATGCGGAGGCGTTGCCGTGAGCGATGCCGTGTTCGACACCGATCTGCAGGCGCGCAGCCTGGTCGAAGCCAGCGCCGGCACCGGCAAGACCTACGCGCTGGCGGGACTGTTCGCGCGGGCGGTGATCGTGGACCGGCTGCGCGTGCCGCAGGTGCTGGCGGTGACCTATACCGTGGCGGCCACCCAGGAGCTGCGCGAACGCGTACGCCTGCGCCTGCGGCAGGCGGTGGAGCTGGCCGATGGCTGGCAGGAAGGCGATCCGGAAACCCATGCGGGCGACGCGGCGGAAACCGCAATGCTGCGCCGGCTGCTGCACCAGGCCTTGGCCGCCGAGCCGCGCGAATCGCTGCCGGCGCTGCGCCAGCGGCTGGCGCGCGCGCTGCGCGAAATGGATCTGGCGGCCATCGCCACCATCCACGGCTTCTGCCAGCGCGTGTTGCGCGAGCATGCGATGGACACGCGCCAGCCCTTGCTTGCCTCGCAACTGGAAACCGCCAACGCGCCGGCGCGCGAACGGTTGGCGGCGGATCTGTGGCGCGCCTTCTCGCGCGATGCCGAGGGTGCGGATTTCCTGCACCGGCAGTTCGGGCGGGTAGCGGACCTGGCCCGGGCGCTGCGCGATCTGCTGGCGCCCGAGCCGCTGTTGCCGCCGTTGCCGCAGGCGCTGACCGACCCGCGGCCGGCGCTGACGCAAGCCTGGCGGCAGGTTTGCGAAGCGTTCGCGGCCCATGGCGAGCCCGCCTGCGAAAGCGTCGGCCGCGCCATCGCCGATGCCGTGCTCAAGGCCAACGAGTACAAGGCCGATCATGTGGTCTCGCTGTGGGATTGGTTGCGGGCCGTCGCCGATTCGCCGGACCCGCCCCCGGCCGTGCATCCGAAGCTGCACAAATACCTGCCCGCCGCGCTGGAGAAAGGCACGCTGAAGGCCAAGGCGGGTAAAACGCCGCAGTCGCCGCTGTTTGCCACCTTCGAACCGGTCATCGACGCGATGGCGGCGGTGGAGCGGTGGCGGGAAGCGCGCGACCTGCAACAGCTGCACCGCCTGCGCGCCGATGCGCTGGGCCGCGAACGCGCGCGCAAGCAGGCCTTCAATGTGCGCGACTACGATGACCTGATCGGCGAACTGCACGCGGCGGTCGCCGACCAGCGCGCTTCGGGCGATCTGATTGCCGCGCTGCGCCAGCAGTTTCCCTGCGTGCTGGTGGACGAGTTCCAGGACACCGATGCGCGGCAGTGGGACATCTTCGCGCGCCTGTTCGGGCAGGGTGGCCTGGTGCTGGTCGGCGACCCCAAGCAGGCCATCTACCGCTTCCGCGGCGGCGACGTGAACACCTACGTGGTGGCGGCGCAGACCGCGCAGCAGGGCGCGGCGCTGGACCGCAACTTCCGTTCCCGTCCCCGCGTCATCCGCGCGGTCAACCTGCTGTTCGCCCACGCACCGCCGGGCGCATTGGGCGAGGGCATCGATTTCCTGCCCACCCAGGCCGGCGGCAACGCGACCGATGCGGATTTCCTGCTGGACGGGCAAGCCGCGCCCGCCCTGCATTTCCATAGCGTGCCGCCCGCCGACAACGGCAAGGAGTACACCAAGCCGGTGTCCGTACGCATGGCCGCCGACCTCTGCGCCTACGCCATCCTGCAACGCCTGCAGCAGGCCAGTGCCGGAAGCGCGCTGCTCAAGGACAGGCTGAGCAAGGCGTTGCGACCGTTGCAGCCGCGCGACTTCGCCGTGCTGGTGCGCGATCACCGGCAGGCCGCCGCGGTGCGGCATGCACTGTCGTTGCGCGGCGTTCCCGCAGTGGCCTCCGGCCGGGAAAGCCTGTACCAGAGCGAGCAGGCACAGGAGCTGCTGACGCTGCTGCTGGCGCTGCGCGCGCCTGGCGACGACCGCCGCCTGCGCGCCGCGCTGGCCACGCCGTTGCTGGGCTGGGACGCCGCGCGGATCGCGGCGCTGGACGAAGCCGGCGAACGGTTGCGGCAATGGCAGCAGTCGCTGGTGGCCTGGCGTGCGCGCTGGGAGCGGCACGGTCCGCAGGCGATGCTGGCCGAGGTGCTGGCGGCCAATGCCGAACGGCTGCTGGGCCAGGCCGGCGGCGAACGGCGATTGACCAACTACCTGCAACTGGGTGAGCTGATGCAATCGGCTGCCGGCCGCAACCTGGGAACGCAAGGGCAACTGGACGCGCTGCGCCACGCCATCGCCCACGCCGATGGCGAAGATGAAGCGCAACAGCCGCGGCTGGAATCCGACGCCGGCCGCGTGCAGATCCTGACCCTGCACAAGAGCAAGGGCCTGGAGTTCCCGCTGGTCTATCTGCCCTTCGTCGGCATTGGCCGGCAGGAGCGGGTTGCCGGCCTGGCGATGTATACCGATGCCAGCGGCCAGCGCGTGCGGCAATGGCCAACGACGCAGACCTTCGCCGATGCGCCCGCCTGGGCCGATGCCAGGCAGGCGCACTTGGACGAGGAAAGCGCCGAGGACATGCGGCTGCTCTATGTCGGCCTGACCCGCGCCAGCCAGGCGCTGTGGCTGTGCGGCGGGCCGCTGTCGCAACACCGCAACGCCTCGTTGCATCGCCTGCTGCAGGGGGCGTCGCCGGCGCCGGAAATGCAGCAGGCGCTGGGCGGCATCGCCGTCCTGAGCACGGGCCTGCCGCCGGCGGGTTCGCCCGGGCGCCTGCCCGCCGCGCCCGCGCAGGCGGTGCCTGCGCCCCGCCCAGCCTTGCGCCGGCTGTATCGCGACTGGTGGATACACAGCTTCAGCCAGCTGCACAAGCAGCAATCGCATGGCGCCAGCGCGCTGGTCGAAGCGCGTCCGGCCGACGACGAAGCGCCGCTGGCCACCGCGCTGCCGCGACCGCGCCAGTTCGGCGGTTCGCGCTTCGGCAATACCCTGCACCACGCGCTGGAACGCGTCGACTTCGCCGCCTGGCGCGGCCATGGCGGCGACTGGCCGCCGCCCGCACAAACGCAGCCGCTGGTCGATGCCCTGAACAGCCAGGGCTATCCGGAAAAGCTGCACGAAGCCGGCATCCGCGAACTGACCCCGCTGATCGCGCGCACCCTCAACGCGCCGCTGCCCGAAGGCGTCAGCCTGTGCGAGCTGCCGCCGCAGGCGCGCATTGCCGAACTGGAATTCCACCTGGCCCTGCGCGGCGCCACCACGCAGGCCTTCGTCGAACTGCTGCACCGGTACGGCGTGGCGGGCGACCGCCAGGATTTCGGCGTATGGACGCAGCTCGCCGGCTTGTTGAACGGCAAGATCGATCTGACCTACCGCCACGCCGGCCGCGTCTACGTGCTGGACTACAAGTCCAACGACCTGCCTTCGTACGACCCGGCCGCGCTGGCGCAGACCATGGCGTCCAGCGAATACGACCTGCAGGCGCTGCTCTACACCCTGGCAGTGCATCGCTGGATGCAGTTGCGCCTGGGCAAGGGTTACGACTACGAGCGCGATTTCGGCGGCGTGCGCTACCTGTTCTGCCGCGGCCTGGATGATGCCGATCCCGCGCGCGGCGTGTTCGTGCCGCAGTTTCCGCGCGCGCTTATCGAAGCGGCCGATGCCTTGCTGGTGCCGCCGCTGGAGTCCGCCGCATGAGCGCGCTGGCGTCGCTGTCCGTTTTCGGCGACCGCCTGCGCGCCGTCGATCTGGCCCTGGCCGACGCGCTGCGGCGGCTGGATCCGCACACCGACGAGCGCGTACTGCTGGGCGCGGCACTGGCGTCGCTGGCGGTAAGCGCCGGCCATGCGGCGTTCGATCCCGCGCGGCCGCACTGGTTGCTGGGCCGCAGCGAGGATCTGCCGGACGCCGGCGACTGGATCGCCGCCTGGCGCGCATCGCCGTGGGTCAGCGAACCGGGCGCCGGGGACATCGCGGCTCCTGCCGCGCCGCTGGTGCTGGAAAACGGATTGCTGTACCTGCGCCGCTATCGCGAATACGAACGCGGGCTGGCCGCAGGTTTGCGGCGGCTGGCGGCGCAGGCGCCGGCGGACAGCGATATCGCCGCCGCGCAGCCGTTGTTCGCGGATCTGTTCCCGCAGGCCCGGCAGGGCGACCGCCAGGCGCGTGCGGCGGCGTTGTCGCTGCTGCAATCGTTGCTGCTGATCACTGGCGGTCCCGGCACCGGCAAGACCACCACCATCGCGCGCCTGCTGTTGCTGCTGGTCGCGCAAGCCGCCGCGCACGGCAGGGTGCCGCGGATCGCCCTGGCCGCGCCCACCGGGCGCGCGGCCGACCGCATGTCCGAAAGCCTGCATGCGGCCCTGGCGAAACTCGAAGGACTGCCCAGCCTTCGTCCCGAATGGCCGGCGGCATTGCCGCAACGGGCCAGCACCCTGCACCGCTTGCTGGGCAGCCGGCCAGGCAGCCCGCAGTTCCGCCATCATGCCGGCCATCCATTGCCGTTCGACATCATCGTGGTGGACGAGGCCTCGATGGTGGACCTGCCGCTGATGGCCAAGCTGGTGGACGCGGTGCCCGACGGCGCGCGCCTGATCCTGCTGGGCGACCGCGACCAGCTGCCCTCGGTGGAAGCCGGCGACGTGCTGGCCGCCATCGGCGATGCGGCCGGCGACGGCGACGCATTGCCGGAGGCGCTGGGCCTGCGGTTGGCGCCGTTGCTGGGGCCAGTCCCTGATAGGAGCGACGTAAATCGCGACTTGAAAGCCACGGCCGCCAGAGATATTCCGACGCAGGTGGATCTGTTCGCAGAAGAGGAGACCGGGAGTTCCAACACTACGGTCGCGACTTACGTCGCTCCCACAGATGACGCACCGCCGCTGGCCGGCCACCGCGTGCAACTGCTGCGCGGCTATCGCCAGTCCGAGGAACTGGATCTGGCGCCGCTGGCCGATGCGGTGCGCACCGGCGATGCCGATGCCGCGCTGTCGCTGCTGCGCGGCCGCTCCCTGCGCGGCGTGGAGTTCCACCAGGACGCTGCCGGCCCGCTGGCCGCTGCCACCCGGTCCGAGCTGCTGGCGCACTGGCGCGGCATGGCGGCGCAAACCGATCCGGCCGCCGCCCTGGCGTTGGCCGACCGCCTGCGCCTGCTGACCGCGCTGCGCGAAGGCCCGCAGGGCGCGGCCACGTTGAATGCGCAGATCGAGGAAGCCCTGGCGGGCGTCCAGCGCGAGACCTACTTCCATGGACGCCTGCTGCTGATCACCGAGAACAGCTACCGGCATGGACTGTTCAACGGCGATGTCGGCATCTGCCTGCGCCAGCCGGACGGCGCCACCGCGGTGTTCTTCCCCGGCGGCGAAGGCGTGCGCGGTTTCCACCCGGCCGCCTTGCCCGCCCACCTCAGCGCCTTCGCGTTGACCGTGCACAAGGCGCAGGGCTCGGAGTTCGACCAGGCATGGGTGGTGCTGCCGCGCCAGGATGCGCGCACGCTGACCCGCGAACTGCTCTACACCGCCATCACCCGCGCGCGCCGCCAGGTGCATCTGTTCGCCCACCCGGACATCCTGCGCGTCACGCTGTCGCGCCAGGCCCAGCGGATCGCGGGCCTGGCGGAAAGACTGGGCTGATGCGGCGCGCGTGGCGGCGATGGATCATGTACACCGCCCCATCATGTGAGGAACGGAAATGCGCCAGGAAAAAGTCTTCGCAATGGAATTCGCCCGCCTGTACCCGCTTTACCTCAAGAAGGTCGAAGCCAAGGGTCGCAGCAAAGAGGAACTCGACCAGGTCATCGGCTGGTTGACCGGTTACAGGGATGAAGGGCTGCGCCGCCAGATTGAAGCCGGCAGCAGCCTTGAAACCTTCTTCGCGCAGGCGCCGCGGTTCAATCCCAATGCCGCGCTGATCAAAGGCGTGGTATGCGGGATCCGGGTGGAAGAGGTCGAACACCCGCTGATGCAGAAGATCCGCTACCTGGACAAGCTGGTCGATGAGCTGGCAAAGGGGAAGGCGCTGGAGAAGATTCTGCGCAAGTGACCCTTCCGTGCATTCGGGGGGACTTCGCGTGCGCATCAAGCGGATATTCCCGGCAGCGGCAAATTGCTTGCCGCAAAGCGTGGTTTACCGATCCGGATCGATAACGCCCCGCATCAGCGCAATCTCGCCCGCAGGCGCGCCCAGCGCGCGCGCGCGGGTCTCCCAGCCGCGCACCGCCGCGCGCACATGTTCGGCCAACGCAGCCGCGGTGTTCCTTGAGAGGCGGTAGTAGTCGGCCGTGGCCAGCAGCAGGCTCGAATCCGGCGATGGGTCGCTGCCATCGATTGCGAGCACATGGTGATCCTTGTCGGGATTCGGGTTGACATCGAAAGCCGGCGACAGTCGCCAGCCATCGCCAGCGCGCAGGAAGCCGTGATTGCGCAGGTGATCGTCGCGGTTGCCGATCAGGACATTGAACAGGACTCGCCGGAACAGCTGTTCCAGGTCGCTTGCGATCTGCGTGGAGGTGCCGCTGGTTTCGATGACCTGCACCAGATCCAGGTAGCTGTGCCCCTCGCTCTCGCTGACGTCCAGCTGGGTCATGGCCGAGGAGAACATGCGGCGCGAGGTTGATGTGCGGTCGAAGCGCTGCACCGCGTAGGTGTGGCCGCGATCCGAGAACTGCATCAGCCGTGCTTCGGGCATGTCGATACCGGCGTCGAGCGAGAGCTGGTAAGCCAGGAACTCCCACAGCCCCACGTTGACGCGGTCATCGTTGGACGGGAACTTGGCCAGCCACAGCTGCCCCGCCGGGTCGCGGAAGCTGGCTTTCGGCCTGGCGCCGCCCAGTGAAGCGCCAGGGGCCACGATCTGCTTGATCCAGCGGACCATCTCGTCCGTCAGGTCGGCATCGGCGCGTTCCACATGCGCGGCGATCGCCTCGAGCTGACGCAGGTCGGTGACTGGCGGCGCGCTGAGCGTGCGATCGTCCACGTAGCGTCCGGAAGCCGGATCGACCAGGCGCAGCGCCCCCATGCGCGACTCGTCATTGACGCCCACCAGGTAATCCCAGGCGCGCAGGCTGCGCACTCTGCGCTCCTGCTCGCGCGCCTCGACGGCCTCGCGGCGGTCCATCAGGCGCTTGCCCCAGCGGTCGGGGGAGCAGTCCTGGAAGGCGCCCGACAATTCGTTGGCGCCGGCTCTCGCATATTGCGGGCCTGTACCGAAGTAGAACTCGTGATCCAGCGGAAACGCCGCCACCGGCCCGGCGCTGGCCAGCCAGTGCGGGTCGTACTCGAAGCTGATCGTGTCGCCGGTCCGGCTGGCGGTCTTCGACAATTGGCCAACCAGAGCGGAGCCGCCGAGGGATGCATCGTCCATCCAGACTTCCACGCGGTTCACGGCTTGGGTGTCCGTGACCGTGGCGGGGCGTTGGTGCGCCGGAGCGCGTTGTCCTGCAGCTCGCGACCCAGCGTGTCCTGCGCGGCAATCAGATCGATGTCGCCGCCCAGGCCAAGCGCGGTCAGCGCCCGCAGCACGGTGGCCAGACTGGTCGACGGATCGCCGTTCTCCAGTTTGGCGAGGGTCGGCACGCTGACCCCCACGCGCTCGGCCAGCACTTCCTGGGTCATCGAGCGGCGCATCCGGGCGGCGCGCAGGCGCTGGCCCAGCGCCTCGATCTGGCGCTGCACACGGGGATGGGTGGGAGGGGTTCGCTTCGCCATGCCAAATTAAATTACAGTTCCTGGCCGGAAACGCAAGTTAATTTTGGATTTTGTCGACTTTCCTGTTCAGCTCGTAGCCCAGGTAACCCCGGACTTGATCCGGGGCACCGGGGCGCTTCACACGGAAAGCCAGGCTCCTCGGGTGGCATTCGACCTTATCCGGGTACTTGCTTGCGGTCAGCTTGTCGTAGGGCGGGTCTTGACCCGCCTTCCGGGACGTCGTCCTCCTGCAAGGAGCTCGCGCCGGGGACGGCGCTCCTAACCTGGTCATTGGACCAATCAGTTCACTTTCCCGAACGGGACAAAAACGTTGACGAAAGCCCGTTTCTCTGTAAATTTACCCGTTCGGTATAAAGCAGTTTGTTCGTAACCCATGGACAACCAATTTTCCCGTTCGGGACAAGGCTGGTCAGATACGCCACTCAGTATCGGGGCCGCCGTGCGCCAGGCGCGGCGCAGCCATGGTTTGACCCAAACCCAACTGGCGGGGTTGGCCGGCACCGGGCTGCGCTTCATCAGTGAACTGGAACGCGGCAAGCCCAGCGTAGCGCTGGACAAGACCTTGGCGGTCCTGGCGGTGCTGGGTCTGCGCCTCCAAATCAGCGCCGCCAAGCCATGACCGATTCCTTGCAAGTCACGCTGTTCGATCAGCCCATCGGCGACCTTGCCATCACCGGCGCGCAAAGTCCGGAAGACTGGCATTTCACTTACCAACCCGACTACCTGGCCTCGTCGGCGCCGGTGCCGCTATCGGTTGCATTGCCTCTGCAAGCGGATTCCTATCAAGGCGCAGCGGTTCGCAACTGGTTCTGCAATTTGCTGCCCGAAGGTGGGGTGCGCGACGCAATCGCCGCCCGGCTGCGCATTGCGCCCAGCGACGACTTCGCCTTGCTGGCGGCTATCGGGGGCGAATGCGCCGGTGCGGTGAGCATTCAGTCGCCAGGCCCGCGAGCCGAACTTCCGCAAGACGAAGAAAATGATCTGGAAACGCTGCTGTACCTGCAGGGCGAAGACGCGGGTGAAGGCGCTTGGGCCTTGCTTGGAACTCCGCTGCGGCTGTCCCTGGCCGGGGCCCAGGACAAGATCGCGGTCATCGCCGAACCCGATGGCCGGCTGCGGCTTCCGGGCCGCAATGAACTCAGTACCCACATCGTCAAACCCGACAGTCGCCGATTCCGCGGACTGCGCGATCTGGAAGCGCTCGGCCTGGCGTTGGCCCGCGCGGTCGGCTTGCCGGTTGCACCGTCCCGCCCTGTGGAGGTCATGGGCCGTCCGGCGCTGTTGATCGAGCGCTACGACCGTACAACGGACGGCCGCCGAACCCAGCGCCTGCACCAGGAGGATTTCTGCCAAGCCTTGGGTTACCCGGGTGAAATGAAATACGAAAGTCAGGGAGGCCCTGGACTTGCCCGGTGCTCCGCGCTGATTCGCCAGCTAGGCCTGGGCCCGGCTGCCGTGCAGGGACTGCTGGACTGGGCGGTATTCAACGCCCTGATCGGTAACGCTGACGCCCATGCCAAGAATCTGGCACTGCTCTGCGATCGCCAAGGCTATCGCCGGCTGGCGCCGTTCTACGACCTGGTTCCCACCGTAGTTCTACCCGAGTCCCTGATCACGCGCGCGCCGGCACTACGGATCGGCGCGGCCGCTCGCATCGAGGCAATCACTGCCCAGGACTGGCGCACGTTCGCTGCCCAGTCGCAGTACGCACCTCGTTTCGTACTGAACCGGGTCGCCGGCATGGCCAATGCGCTACTGGATTGCCTCAATGCCGTAGGCGACCAACTCATCGAACAGGGCTGCGATGGCAAGCGCATCGCCAGTGCCACCCAGCTCATCGCAAACAATGTCCGCCAATTGCAGGCATTGGCTTCGGCTTGACAGCAATTGCATCGGTCTAGAATGAGCTGCAACAGCTTGTTCATGCCAAACCCGCTTCGCGAGCCGACCAGGTTCCGACCTCAGTGATTGCAGATCCTGTGCGTCGGGCCCAACCAACCGAGGAACGGAGTGCGCCCGGAGAAAGTCTTCGCAATCAAGTTCTCGAGCGTGTACCCGCTGTACGTCAAGAAGGTGGAGTCCAAGGGCCGATCGAAAGAAGAACTCGATCGGGTCATCCACTGGTTGACGGGTTATAGCGAAGAAGGATTGCGGCACCAGATTTGACGCCGACAACAGCCTTGAGACCTTTTTCGCGCAAGCGCCGCAGCTGAATCCCAACGCCCCGCTTATCAAAGGCGCGGTGTGCGGGATCCGGGTGGAGGAGATTGAGAACCCGCTGATGCAGAAGATCCGCTACCTGGACAAGCTGGTCGATGAGCTGGCAAAGAGGAAGGCGCTGGAGAAGATTCTGCGGACCTAGTCTGGGTACGCTTCGCCATACCAAATTAAATCTCTATTCCGGGCTGGAAACACAAGTTAATTTTGGATTCTCAGGATTGCCCAAGAGTGGCAGACATCACTACCGGACCGGCAGACCCCGTAGCCAGACTGTCGGGGGACGTGGTCGATGCTCATGAGCGATAGCTGCGCAGTGGAGCGTGACGATGCGATTCCGTCACGGCTTCGATGCCGATGAGTCGGTGGGGGTGAGAAGGAACAGGCGGGCGCCATGTGGCGCGACCTCTGGATTGAAAGTGCCGTGCACCGGCTTCAGCGGCGTGCGGCTCCATAGGTCCCGCACCTGCACCTGTCCCTGCAGTCCCAGCGCGGACATCTCTACCGGGACCGGGCGGTTGCCGGCGGCCGCGGCGCTGGCGTCGCGGGTGTCGAACACCGCCAGGTACTTGCCCTTGCCATCCGCCGCATCGGCCACCCAGGCGATCAGCCCGTCGTCGGTGCGGAACAGTTGGCGGTTGTGCGCACTGTGCTGGTTGACCGCGAGTACCTCGTCGTTGGTAAGCAGGGACAGGGTGAACGGATCGGTCCGGGTCAGGTCGCCGCCGTGGATCAGCGGCGAACGCGCGATGCTCCACAAGGTCATCAGGGTGATCTGCTCGTCGCGGGTGAAACGGGTAGGCCGATCGAACTCGACGATGCCCAGCGGCAGCATGTCCGCATCCGGCCAAGCGCCAGCGGTACGGTACGGCGTCCAGTCGTGCAGGCGCTTGAACTGATCCAGCAGCAGTTCCCAATGGTCCCAGAAATCGTCGCTGATCCGCCACATATTGGCGTGCTGGTTGACGTGAGCGCCGGCGGACAAGGGCGTTTCGCCCGGCGAGGTGCTCAACACGATGGGCCGGCCGGTTTTGTCGATCGCCTTGCGGATGGCTTCGATTTCGGCTTGGTGTTCCTGGTAAGGGCGGCTGAGATCGTCGACCTTGACGAAGTCCACGCCCCAGTCGGCCAACTGTTGCATCAGCGAGTCGTAGTACCCCTGCGCACCCGGCTTGGACATGTCCACGCCGTACATGTCCGGATTCCAGGAGCAGATGCTGTTGATGTCGGCGATGTCCGCGGCGCGCAGATGGGTGCCCAACAGCGGTGTGTTCTGCTTGACCGCCTGGCGCGGGATGCCGCGCATCATGTGAACGCCGAACTTCAGCCCCTTGCTGTGCACGTAGTCGGCCAGCGGTTTGAAGCCCTGGCCGCCGGCGGCCGAAGGAAACTTCTCCGGTGCCGGCACCAGGCGGCTGAAGTCGTCCATGGTCAGCGCGGCGCCTTCTTCGTAGCCGTGGCCCTGGGCGGTGGGCTGGTACCACTGGATATCCACCGTGATGTACTGCCAGCCGTGCGCCTTGAGCTTGTCTGCCATGAAGTCGGTCTGCTGCTTGATCTGCGCTTCCGTCACCGTGGTGCCGAAGGCATCCCAGCTATTCCAGCCCATCGGTGGCGTGGCGGCCCATTGATGGAAATCCTGCGAGGGCGGCGCGGCCATTGCCGTGGCAGTCACCAGCAGCAGGTTGCCGACAAGCAGCGGGGTTCCTAGAAATCGCAGAAAGCTTGATCGACGCATGGACTACTCCGGTTCTCTGGGCGGTCACAGCGACCGCAGACAGCGCGCAGGGTGGCGCCACCGGGGCAGGTTAGGGTGGACGGCGACCGTCGGTCCAATGAAAAGATTCGCAGCAGCGATGCCAAATTGACGTGACGCTTTGCAGCATTGACGAAGGCCATTGGCAAACTACGCCGACCGGAAGCTCGGTTTATAGCCCGTGTTGAAACAGTTCACTGACCCCCATTTTGGACCCCCATTTTGCGCAAGCGCCGCGGTTCAATCCCAATGCCGCGCTGATCAAAGGCGTGGTATGCGGGATCCGGGTGGAAGAGGTCGAACACCCGCTCATGCAGAAGATCCGCTACCTGGACAAGCTGGTCGATGAGCTGGCAAAGGGAAAGGCACTGGAGAAGATTCTGCGCAAGCCAGCGTAGCCTGGATAACCCCGGACGCCTGACATGGGATGGCGCGTTTCCCCGGGCGTGGCCTTTGGCCTTACCCACGCTTGCCTGCAGCCGGTGGACCCCTCAGCCTGCCTGCGTCGCTTCAAAAACCGCAAGCTGCGCGGCAAACGCGCGCTGGTAGGCGGGCCGGGCTTCGCCGCGGGCCACATACGCGGCCAGGTTGGGGTATTCCTCCAGCAGGCCCGAACCTTTCAGCCGCAGCAGCACCGACACCAACAGCAGGTCGCCGGCGCTGAACCCGCCGTCCAGCCAGTCGGCATCGCCCAGGTGGGCGGACAGCTGGCCCAGCCGCGTGCGCACGCGCTGCTCCAGCATTGCCATGCGCGGCGCGTACCAGGCCTCGCGGCTCTCCAGCAGCCTGGCCATCTCGCGCTCCACGATGGGCGGTTCCATCGTGCTGACCGCGGCAAACATCCACGCGCCCGCGCGCACCCGGGCATTGGCGTCGTCCGGCAGCAGGCCGGCATGGCGCTGCGCCAGGTGCAGCACGATGGCGCCGGAATCGAACAGCGCAAGATCGCCTTTCTCATAAGTGGGTATCTGTCCAAACGGCTGCAGCGCCAGGTGCGCGCGCTGCTTCATGGCCTTGAAGGAAAGCAGCCGCACGTCGTAAGGCTGGCCCACCTCTTCCAGTGCCCAGCGCACACGCATGTCGCGCGCCAGGCCCCGGCCGCGGTCCGGCGATTGCGCAAAGGCGGTGATGGTGGCGGTCATGGGCAGGGCTCCTGGTGATGCGGCCACGCTGTCGCGCCGCGATTCGGTCAGAGCCGATTGCCCTGCCTTCATGGTGTAGACGAACGGCCGAATCGGGACTCGACAAACCAGTGAAGAGATTCCCCCGGCCGCGCAGGCAATCCCCGCGTAGCGGCGCGATGGTCCTGGCAGTCAGTGCGCAGGGCGGTTGCCGCAGATCGCGACGTCCAGGGCGTTCCGACAAGCGGACCCAGCGCACGCTTCAATAGTGCGTTGAATCGCGCTATGGTCCCCAACGGGGTAAATGGGGACGCCACATGGGACGTGGTAGGAAAAACTTCTTCAATGATCTGGCCGTCCTGCCCTGGCCTGTTGGCCTGGGGGTGGGTGCGCTCGGCTACCTTTTCATCGCGCACGGCATACCGTTGTGGTTCGCCCGCCAGGGCGGAGCGCTTGCGCAGGCGTTCGCCAACGGCGCCAATCCATTCCGGCCGCTGGCGTGGCTGTTCTTCGCCTTGTGTGCCATTGCCGCCACCGCATCGTTCCTCAGCGCACGCCGCAAGCGCCGCCTGCTGGATACGCGCACCGGCCTGGACAGCATTGCCGCATTGGGTTGGCGCGACTTCGAACGGCTGGTCGGCGAAGCCTTCCGCCGGCAGGGCTATAGCGTGGAAGAAACCGGCCTGGGCGGCGCCGATGGCGGCATCGACCTGATCCTGCGCAAGGGCGGCAGGCGCACCCTGGTGCAATGCAAGCAATGGCGGCGCGAAAAAGTGCCGGTGAATGTCGTCCGCGAGATGTATGGCCTGCTGGCGCACCATGGCGCGGATGAAGTGCGCATCGCCGCTTTGGGTGGATTTACGCCGGATGCGGCGCGGTTTGCTGATGGAAAGCCGATTGAGTTGATTGATGGGCCGGCCTTGCTGGCGATGATCCGGGAGGTGCAGCGGGCGGGCAGCGTTGCGGAAGGAATGCAGGCGAGGGTAGACCCGGTGTTCAGTACAGAAGGTCTGCAGGAATCATCCGCGCCCCATTGCCCGCGTTGCGATGCGCCGATGGTGCGTCGTAGCAATCGGCGAACGGGCGAGGCGTTCTGGGGGTGTCCGGCATTTCCTATTTGCCGAGAGACGATGTGACCAATGAACGTGAAGTATCCATTCTTGGCTATCACCCGCGGAATAGCCGCAAAACCGAGTTTCTCTAATCGTTCGCACTGATGTTCCAGGAGGAGGACATGACAGCAACGAAGCTCCTGAGCGAGCACGCAAGTTTGGCTCTAAGGCTGTCGCGATCAAGAGACAAGCTTGATCAGCTATCGGAGAAATTGGCTCATCACAGGCATGTAGAAGCCTTTGACGGTGCAATATTTGCTGCTGGATCTTACGGCCGTCTAGAAGCTGGAACTAACTCCGATCTAGATGTTTTTGCTATTGGGCGCAGTGAATCTTGTACTCCGCTGAGTAACGTAAGGATCTTAGGTGCTATAGCCGATATCAATGATCAGCTATCTCTTCCTCCATTCGATGAGTCGATGCGGTTCTTCAAGGTCTACACCGAGGGCGATTTGGTGAGCAATTTAGGAAAGCCGAAGGACGACACAGAGAACTCATTTACCGCACGAATGCTGTTGATGCTGGAGGGTCGAGCTATATTTGGGCAGAGCAAGCATGAAGAGCTTGTTGACAAAGTTGTGCAGAACTATTTTCGAGACAACAAAGGAAAGAAGAATTACAGGCCATTGTTTCTATTGAACGATCTTCTTAGGTACTGGAGAACCCTTTGCCTAAACTATGAAGATACAAGGAGTGATCCAAACAGAAAATGGAGAAAGAAAAATCTTAACTTGAGGTTTAGTCGTCTAAGTACGGTGTTCTCCACGGTAGCATTGCTACTTCAGTTAAGACCATCTTCAGCAGAGCAGTTCTTGCCCTACGTAAAAATGACGCCATTTGAGCGTCTCGCATCTTCGCTTGATGCGACAAGTTGCCAGGGCATGCATGGAGAGTTCTCTGAGCTCCTGAACGACTATGAGTGGTTTCTGGAACTGAAAGACTCGCGTGGAGATGATTTCGAGTTGGCCAAAGATCTGATGGATCAGGCAAGAGTGCGCGCGGATAAGGTTGCTAACTTCTATCAAAAATTGTTTAGAAGAAGCGAATTCGAAGAACTGTCGAGATACTTGGTCATCTAATGTCATCGCACTTTGTATTCATTGTGTTTGATGACCCGTACGTCGTTGGCGTGTTGGACTTTCTTGTTGAAGCATTAAATGGACGCAGATGGCAGCAGCCTCCTCACTTGACCATTCAGGGTCCGCTGCCTGAGAGACCAACTGCGACAGCTATTGAACACATTGACAAAACGCTAGGGGGAACGCAGCTACTAATCGCGAATCCAGGCATTTTTGAGACTATGAGTGGCGCTGCAGTCTATCTGCGAGTAGAGAACGAGAGCTTGCGTCGGGTTTGGAACAAGCCCGACTACCCGATAGAAAAGTATGGCTTCAATCCACATATAACTTTGTACGATGGCCCTGATGTAGAGATGGCACAACGAGCTCATCGCTTTCTTCGCTCTGGCAAGCACAGAGTTGAACTGCTGTGTGACCAATACTCAGTTGTTCCATACGTATCCAAGCAAATCGAGCTCTTCCCAAGAGACGATGTTGTAGGTGACGAAAAAGCCATCCAAAGAATGATTGCGTCAGGGAAAGTTGGTAGCGCCTTCCGAGCTTCATTTATGGCTGAGATAAGTAAACGACAAGAGCATTAGTGCGAAGGTCGGAGTGCGCGTGGTGAGCCTCAGCTCCACGTCAATTCAGTCGCTCTGACGTTGGGATTAGCTGGATCACCTCAACCTATCTAACTAACTTTGATGACCGAAAGCGTCAAGCAAAGCGTTCAACGTGTCTATTCGGCTTCGGGCTAGGTCAAACATCTCCTTACTGAAATGCCGAGCGATTAATTTTTCCTCATGTGCATGCCCATTGAACTGGCGAAGGAACGCCTGCTTGTTGGCTGCGGCCGTGTCTAGAGGTCGCCTTCCCGCGATGTCGAGCAGGAGACCTTCTAAGCAGGGTGCAGCGGCAAACATCAAAATGCCATTTTTTCGGCCCCGCCTTTCTACCTCTGTGCTCCAGTCAGTGTCGGTATCAAACAGGGCGCCAACGGCGTTGTATCCTCGAGCGAGGGCTATCGCCTGATTGATCACGTTCTTCGCACCCTTTCCGCGCGCATTCGCGATAGTCACGCTAGGGCCCTGCATATTTGCCGTGTAAATTGATCGAAGGTATTGAAGAAGAAACTTTTCAGCGTACCCCTCGCCCACGATGAGCAGGGTCGGCCTGACAACCCGTGCACGACGAGGCAGAGTCATACTTTTGGTACAGCGCCAAGGGCGCCGGATTCGTATTTGGCGCGAAGGTTGTCGTCACTACGAAGACCCTCGATCTCATCACCCCGGAATGCCTCACTCTCGCAGTCGTTCTTCTCAATAAAATAGACTTGAGACTTCTGAAGAAGATCTAAGACCTTAGAGGAGTGACAGGTAAAGAGGATCTGAGCGGCATGAGGATTCGTCGACTCTTTGTCAAACAACTCCAGAATTGGCTCAAGGAGATTCGGATGGAGATCACTTTCCATCTCATCAATTGCCGCGACGCCGCCGTAATGCAAAACAAGCAGCAGTCTAGATAGAAGAAAGAATGCGGATTGAGTGCCGCTGGACTCCTGCTCCATCGGCAAGTGGTGTGTCAGACCCTCTTTGGTCTGGTGCTTGCCGAAAGAAGTCCAGATCTTCTGCGTAGATCCATCTGACTTTTTGTATTCCAGCTCCTCGATCGCAACATCTGACAGACCAAGATCCCAACTGGTCAGCAGGCTGATCATCGCAGGTCTGATAGCGTCGTTCTTGCCAAACAACTCCGAGGCAACCGACAAGGCTCCACCCAGCGAAACTCGGCCGTGAATGTTGATATTGGTGGCAAAGAAAAAGTCTGCCACATGCACTGCAGACTCGACGCCGTACTGTACGGCTGTCGAGATTAGAGACGCATTAGGCCTAACCTTTCTAGCTTCGTTCGGCGTGAAACCAAAGCCCTGTTGCTTGATTTCATAGCTCACTCCATCATCGGCCAAATCGCGTACGAAGACATACTTGAACCTACTCTGCTTCTTGTACAGAGCTTCATGTATCACGCGTTCTCTGGTCACCTCGAGCACATATCTCCAAACAACACCCTCTCTATCATCTGCTTCAATCTCAATCCTCGTGGGGTTTAAAGGAGTGGAGAAATGCGGGGTTACCGGAATTTTTGCTGATGGTTCGGAGGAGAAGGATTGGCTAATGAACCAAGATAGGAATGCCAAGGGTTTCAAGAACGCTGTCTTGCCTGCAGCGTTCGCTCCGAAAACGCCGAGTGCCGTAGTGACACGCTCGCCACTGGGCGACAGTCGTTGCCAACCTCGGACGGGGGAGTTCTTGTTGAGCGTTAACTTCAAGGCTATTTCATTCTTGAAGCTCTGAAAATTGCAAAATGATATCGATAGAAGCATGGCTAGTCCGCGCCCATTTTGGCAACATGCTGCCATAGTAGCCCCGTTTCCATACAGATTTTTGTGAAAAGATGACTTTATTGAAGAATTTTGAGCTAGGTAAAGCGGTTTTCAGCGGCTAGTTGAACCATACGGTTGGGTATGGATGGTGCTGACAAGCGCCCTGGCGGTTGCACCGCGAACACAATCGATGCGCAGGTACTGCGCTCAGCCGTCGGCCCGGGCAAGCCGGGCCGACGGTGGGACACCGCGGGCGCCTTATTGCAGCGTGCGGCTCTGACCATAGCGGAAGTCGGGCTGCGATCCTGACCGTGCGGCCGGGCCCGTAAAGCCTGCGTCATACGTGGCCCGCGTTTCGCCCACGCGGTTTAGCGGACGCCGTGACGGCCCGAGCGGTTGGTCTTCCACCTCGTCCAGGATGGCGCGTACGGCTTCCACGCCGTCATAGATGGCCTGCCCTATCCGCGGCAGCGTGTGGTCGGCGAATTCGGCCTCGTGGCTGCCTGCCACCACGTCGCCATGTGCCGAGATGGTCTGAGTCAGAAGGTCCAGCGAATCAATCTGAGCCAGGGTGACGCCGAAGGAATAACGCTCGGCGACCGCGACGGAAATTTCCTGCATCTTCTCGGGCGCATCATCTTCGTCTTCGTCCTCCTCGTCTTCTTCCTCATCCTCATCCTCATCTTCCTCGGTATCCGCTTCCGCACCTACGTTCACCGCCCCCGCCTTCCGCTTCTCGGGTCGCGACAGCTCTTCCAACAATAGGTTGACCTGCTCTGACAGCAACTCAAGACAGACTGCCAGCTCACCCATGCGCACCTCGGGCGCGCATTCTTCTGCCTCGTCCGACGTGCGCGGCTGTGCCAGTCGGGACAGGAACTCCGTGTAATCGCGCAGCTTCTTCAGCCGGAACCGGCTGTCCTCCGACAGCAAATAGCCGGGCATGTCTTTATCATCCGAATCGAATTTCGACATTGTTGCGTCCTCTTTCCATGAAGTGACCCGCAGCCGAACGGCGACGGGAAGTCGGGAGGTTAGAAACCGCTCATAGCCGGCGGGCGTATTTCCCTTTCGGGTGTTGTATTAGCCGCCCTCCCGACGCAGGCATCACGTCGGTTGCGCCTGTGAAAAACAGGCACAAAAAACCCACCGGTTTGACGGAGGTGGGCACCGCTATGAGAGGAGTTTCTACGCTCCTTGACCCGAAGATTGCACCCAGGAAATGGCGGTTGTCAACCGGCATATGGCAAATTTTTGTAGTGCGCTCTGACGCTGCGATTCTCTTGGGCGATAGCCGCTTCCGCGGTGCCACCGTGGGTGATCCCTGGCATGGTGCCGGCTCGATTCGGAGTCCCTTTGCTTGGAATGATTCGGATGGCGCGGGTGAGCGGTGGTGTGGCAACCGAAATCCGAGTGGACGGAAGCAGGAGAGCAAGTCACACCAGTCACCGGAGAAGTCGCCGGGGAAGTCACCGGGGAAGAATGCAGATCCTGACTTTGCGTGGGATACATGTTGTGCAGTTCACCAGGCTGGGTGGCGCTATCTGATGCAATCGAATGGTCTGGCGAACGTTGAGGTGTTCCCGGGTGCGCTGCGCTTACCCAGGCTACGACGCTGCCGCATTCCCCGGGTGCGGCCTTTGGCCTTACCCGGGCTACGAGAATTGTTGAGCATGTGGGGAAACCTCCGGGCGGAGGTAGTTGAGGGTGCGCAGGGGCTGAGCTGGGGCGTGGGGCAATACCCGGCGGTTTCGCCAAAGGCTGTTTATTCTTCATGTATTCTGAAAGGCGCGCTCATGCCAGGGCTTCTTGACGAAGCGCATGCGCGCGGCGGTGGGGAACGCGGCCGCTGACGCCGCTGGAATAGAACTTAGGGGACTGGTCATGACACAAAGGATTCTGTTGTTCGCGCTGCTGGCGCTGTGCACTTCCGCCGCTTCGGCGGCGCGGTACGACAAGATGCGCAAGCAGGTCGTGGCCAGCATGCTGGTCACCGGTGAACTGGTGGTTGCACCCGATGGCACCGTGGAGTCGTACGCCATTGACCGGGCCGATGCACTGCCGCCGGAAGCCAGGCAACTGATTGCGAAGGTCGTCCCGACCTGGGAACTGGACGCGAAACAGGCCGACGGCAGCCCGTTGCAGTCGCCCACTGCGGTCAGGATGAGCATGCAGTTGCTGGCGCGACCCATCGACGGCGTCGATGACCGCCTCCGGGTCACCATCGAGGACACGGCCTTCCGGGATCCGAACGCCCCGGCCGACGTGAAAAGAAACGGGGAACTCGCGCCGCCGGCATATCCAGTGCTTGCCGCCCACTCAGGGATGACCGGAACCGTGTACGTCTTGCTGCGCCTCAATCCCGACGGCACCGTCGCCGAGACGCATGTCGAACGGGTCGATATGACGGTGGTCAGCGATGAAAAGACCTTGCTCAAGTTCAGCAAGATTCTTGCCAAGGCCGCAGTGGGCGCGGCGAAGCAGTGGACCTTCAACATCTCACCGGAACGGCTGGCCCATCCGGCGCCGGTGGAGGTGCGCGTGCCGGTCGATTTCCTGATGCCTGGCAAGACTTCGACAACCGAGTACGGCCGGTGGCACGCGTACGTGCCTGGACTGTACGCGCCGATCCCGTGGCGGAACCCCACGGCCGATGGTGGCGATGCCGAGGACGGCATCGGCGCCCTGGTGCCCGGCCAGTTCTATTCGACGGATGCACCGTTCAAGCTGCGGGGTCCAAAGACCGGTAGTTGAGCGCCGCACAGGGTGGACTTGCTTCGCGGTGTCTGTGGTTATGGGAATCATCCAGGAGCATCCGCACATAGCCATTCGATCCCGGTGGAAAACAGCTTCGCCCGGCCACCCAATCCAATCCAGTCGTGTCGCGTCTCTCCCACATTGACCATCTTCGATGCGGCTGTTCGAATAGGGCGGGCACTCTATACACACCCAAGGCATGGCCAAGTTCGCAGCCCGAATCCACGTACTGCTGGCACGCGAGGCGCCGCTGGGCGTGGTTATCCGGCGAGGTCCATCGAAGTCGGTTGCCGCGCTGCTGTGGGATCGGAAAACAGATGCATTCAAGCTCGGCCAATGGTTGAAGGGGCGCATCTACGAACGCCGCTGCGACCTCTCGCCCGACGGCAAGCACCTGCTCTACTTCGCCATGAACGGGAAATGGGAGACCGAGGCCAAAGGCGCATGGACCGCCATTTCCCGCGCGCCCTTCCTGAAGGCATTGGCGATATTTCCCAAAGGCGACTGCTGGCACGGTGGCGGGTTGTGGACGGGCAACCGGAGCTACTGGCTCAACGACGGCTATGGACACACCGTGTTGCGGGACGCTACGTCCTTGCGGCGTGATGCCGCATGGCAGCCGCCTGCGAACTACGGGGGAGAATGCCCCGGCGTCTACTATCCGCGGCTGTTGCGCGATGGCTGGACCCTGGTGGAACAGGACAAGAACGACAGGTTGAAAGACCGGTTCGTCTTCGAGAAGCCATGCCCAAGCGGTTGGATACTGCGGAAGATTGCGCACGCCGAAATTGGCGCACCTCCCGGCAAGGGCTGCTATTGGGACGAGCACGAGTTGATCCATCCATCGTCCGGCGTATCGATCGCGTGCCCGCACTGGGAATGGGCGGACCTGGACCGCAAGCGTCTTGTATGGGCCACCGAAGGCCGGCTGGAGGCCGCGCGGCTGACGGATCAAGGCTTGATTGGCAAACGGATCCTGTTCGACTTCAACGATATGGTCTTCGAGTCCATAACGGCACCGTACTGACCGATGGCGGCCTGCGCCGTGCCGTCTGGCCCGCGAAGGTCCAATGGTCAGTTCGGAGCGACGGGCGCAGCCCGATGCGTGCTTGCCGAACGCGCCAGGTCCACGATGCGCCGGACCCCTTCATGGATGAGCAGCGGCAGCAGCCAGCTCAGCCAGAGCAGCGTCGCGATCATGGTTGGCGACGGTGCCAGCCCCATCGCCAACTGCGCTTGAAGCAGTAGCCGGAAGGTGATGGGGGAGAGCGTCACCAGGTAGTTGCGGATCATCCAGCGCCGGTGTGGCCACACCCGGCCGCGACGGATCGCTATCAGCGCGGTCAACGCGGTCGTCAACCATGCCAGCGCGGTGGCGGCGAACGCCGAACGGATTTCGAACGGCGCCGGCGAGGTGGCGATCAGCCCGATGGCACCTGCGCAGGCGATAAGCATGCCGATCATGTAGATCCGGCCCATCCAGCGATGCAGGCGCGGATAGGCCCGCGGCCATCGGGTCAAGAACTGTAGCGGCCCCAGGAAAATCGTCAGCGCCCCGCCGGCAAGGTGGGTCCACAGCCAGCCCCGCCGCGACCAGAACAGAGCGTAGGCACCGGCATCCAGGTGGCGGTACTTGCCGTAGACGGTCAGCAGAAAGTCGATGCTGACCATTGCGAGCACAAGCCACACGATGGCCCAGCCCATACGCCACACCGTGCGCACACGGGCGGGTGAAGTGGCGACCTGCATCCGGTGATCCATAGGCACCTCGGTCTTGCCCGGACCAAGGATACACGGGGCTTTGATCTGATCCGATTCTGCTAGCCCAGATGCGGCCGCCCCCGCCTACCATGCTTGCCTGTGCCCGCTCCGACTCAAAATGGCTTCTCGGCCTTGTCGGTGCGATACAGCTTTACGCAGGCTTCCCGCAGTTTGACTCGTGGTCCTTTTGCGACTTTTCGCCAGGCGTCCAGGGACTGCTGGTCTCGCCAGCATTCGAATAGGTTGATGCGTTCCGGGTCGACCGAGTCGGCACTGATAGACAGGTCAAGACAGCCATCGTGCTTTCTTGCCCGTTGGACCATGCCGGCGAATGCCTTTACGGCGGCATCGCGCTTATCGGCTTCGGTGAGCGTATGTCCAGCGATGATGATCATCAGCGTTTCTCCTTCTAGCCGCTAATCCACAGGGTAGGTCAGGCGTCGCCAGAGGTCGTCGCGCTGCGTACTGAAGTCGCCACGGGGACCTCACCGCTCTTCACGTACCCGTGCGCCTCCAGGATGACGCCATCGCGCACGCGCATCACCGTTACGCCCCGCACCGATTTCGACAGCCCGGGGCCGAAGCGATAGCGCCAGCGGATGATGCCGTGTTCGCCTCCGGCGACGATGTCTTCGTCAGCGAACTCGCCATCGCGGTTGCTGGCCAGCTTCTTCCAGAACGCGAGGCACGCAGTGCGGCCGACGTATCGCGTGCCGTCGGGGGCAGGCTCCACGCTTTCCATGACGCAGTCCTCGGCGATCAGATCGTCGAGCAGCGCGGCGTCGTGTCGCACGAATGCCTGGTTGAACCGTTGTATGACTTGCAAGGTCGGGGATAACGGGGTTTCCATGGTTCGCTCCTATACTTTTTGGCGTACTGCGCCTGTGTGGAAAAGAGTGTGCCAAGGCGCGCCGGGCTGGAATTGTTCGAGAGTCCGGAGTTCTTTGCAGGAGATGGGCTGATGGATGCATTGTCGGAAGCCATGCGCGCGGTGCGCGTCACCGGTGCGCTCTTCTTCAACGGCGAGTTCGCGGCGCCGTGGCGATTCGCCACGCCGGCGCAGGAACAGATCCGTCCCACGATTTCACCGGACAGCGAGCGGCTGGTGCTGTTCCATCTGGTGACGGAGGGATGCGCGACTGCCCGTACTGCCGGTCACGACGAGGTAAGCCTGCAGGCCGGGGACATGGTGGTCTTTCCGCACGGCGACGCGCACGAGATGTGGCACGGGCGGACTTCCAGGCTGTTTCCCGGGACGCGGCTGTTGCCGAAGCTGGCCAGGGGCGAGTTGGCCGCTGAGAAATGGGGTGGCGATGGACCCGTGACCCGGATCATCTGCGGCTACCTGGGCTGCGAGCGTCACGCAGAAGGCCTGTTCCTGAGCGGCCTGCCTGCGATATTCAAGACGAACGTGCGCAGCAGTGCGGCGGGCGCCTGGGTCGAGAGCGCGATACGCCACTGCGTGAGCGAGCCGGAACTACAGCAGGCCGGCCGGTTGGCAGTGCTTGCCAAGCTGGCCGAGGCGCTGTTCGTGGAAACGCTCTGCCGGTACATGGATGAGTTGCCCGCGGGGCGCACCGGCTGGTTGGCCGGCGCGCGCGATGCCAAGGTCGGGCAGGCGCTTGCGCTGCTGCATCGCGATCCCGCACGCGCATGGACCTTGCCCGAGTTGGCACGCGCAAGCGGCACGTCGCGCACGGTGCTGGCCGACCGGTTCGCCCAGCTCATGGGCGAACCCCCGCTCGCATACCTGGCGCGCTGGCGTCTTCAGCTGGGCGCGCGGCGCTTGTTGACCACGAACTGGAAGGTTCTGCGCGTCGCCCAGGACGTTGGTTACGAATCGGAAGCGGCGTTCAACCGCGCCTTCAGGCGCACGTTCGGCACGCCGCCGGGGCAGTACCGAAGGGAGCGGAAGGCCGGCCAACCGCCGGCCACAGCCGCAGAGCCGTAGGTTGGCTTCATCGGCCATATCGTAAAACTGCGAGGGTCATCTCCAGCTAGCGTTTCAGCAGGAATCGGATTGCAGCTTGCGGTGGTGGCAATGCGATCAGGGTCTCTTCCTCCTTGTCGCGAACGGTGTAGTTCGCGGCAACGGGTGGTGTCTTTCCTGATACCCTCTCAACCGAATAGCGGCTTTGCAGCAGGGATTTGCGGACATGGCGACTTTCGTGTTGATCCACGGTGGCGGAGACGTCGGTTGGTACTGGCATCTGCTGGAGGCGGAGTTGCGTTTGCGCGGCCACGATGTGGTCGCTCCCGACCTGCCGTGCGATGACGACTCCGCGGGCCTGGCTGAGTATGCGGACGCGGTGGTCGAGGCGGTCGGCGGGCGCAGGGATCTGGTGGTCGTGGGCCAGTCGTATGGCGGCTTCACTGCACCGCTGGTGGCCGACCGGCTCCCGACCGATCTGCTGGTTCTGCTGGCCGCGATGATTCCGTCCCCGGGGGAGACCCCGGAGGACTGGTGGATCAACACCGGCTACAGCCAGGCCGCGCGCGAACAGGCCGCGCGCGATGGCGGAAAGACCGGCAGCGAAGACCCCCTGGTCGGCTATTACAACGGTGTGCCGCGCGCACTGGCCGAGGAGGCTATGCGCAGGGAACGCGATGAGTCGACGACCGCCTGGCGCACGCCATGGCCGCTCGAGGCGTGGCCGGATGTGCCGACGAAATTTGTGCTGTGCAGGGACGACCATCTTTTCCCGCCCGACTTCCTGCGCCGGCTAGCGACAGAGCGCCTGGGCATCACCCCCGACGAGATTCCCGGTTGCCATTGCGTTGCGCTCAGCCACCCGAAGGAGTTGGCCGACCTCCTGGTGGGTTACATCGCCGGCTGACGCCGCGCAGCAAAAAATAGTCAGGCCCATGCATCAGGCCTGCGTAGGCTGGGCTTCAGCCCACCGCCCTTCGTTCCGATGTCAACGCAGCCTGACGTATGGCAATGGCGGGTCAAGACCTGAGGTATCCCCACAAATTCTTCTTCGCCCACTTCCCGGGGAGCTCGACTTCGGCGAGAGTCGCCGGCCGTCA
>NZ_OCND01000019.1 GCF_900215535.1 Pseudoxanthomonas wuyuanensis
CTCGTTCCGCTTCGCGGACCGAACCGGCCCGGCGCAGCGCGCCGGGCGTTCGCCAAGGCGCGCGGCAGTGCCGCGCAAGCCGCCTTGGCTCACCCATGGCCTGCTCTCCGCACCCCCAGCCCGCCGGCCGTCGCCTTTGGGCAGATGACAGGTCGCGACTTCGAAAGGCTTTTCTTCGAGCGCCGACCAGGTGTCCAGAAGCCAGTGGCCAGGGTGGTGCGGGACCGTACGCGGCATGGATGCCGCGTAAGAGCCTACAGGGGTGAGGCAAGCGCTTGCGAAGCATCGCTTCGCGCGCCGCCGAACGCCCGCCATCTGCGATGGCGGGCCGGGCCCGCGCAGCGGGTACTTGCGGCGTGTCCCGCACTGCCCTGGCCACCGGGTTCCAAATAGGCGCTCCCCGCACTTGAAAGAGGAACCCTCTTCGGCGTCTTTCAACAGCTCAATGGCTGGTCAAGGGGGACGACTGGCTTCGAAAAAAGTGGGGATACCTCAGGTCAAGACCCGCCCTACGCGCCTGTGTCCTCGGCCTGCAGCACGCCGTCCTGCAGGCGGTAGCGCTGGTGCACCACGCCCGGAGGCAGGGTGTCGTGGCTGATCATCAGCACGCTGCGCTCGCCGCAGGCGGCGGCCAGATCGATCAGCAGCGCATGTGCGGTGTCCTCGTCCAGGCCTTCGGTCGGCTCGTCCAGCAGCAGGATCGGCGCATCGCGCAGCAACGCGCGCGCCAGCGCCAGCCGGCGCGCCTGGCCGGCCGACAGCGTGGCGCCGCTTTCGCCGACCCAGGTATCCAGGCCCTCGGCCGAACCGCGGAAGCGCTCCTCCAGCCGCACCTGCGCCAGGACCTGCCAGAGCCGCGCATCATCGGCATCGGGCGCGCCTATCAGCAGATTGTCGCGCACGCGGCCGGCGAACACCGGCGCTTCCTGCGGCAGCCAGGCGATGCGCGCATGCCAATCGGCCTGGCTGACATCGCGCAGATCGATGCCGTCGAAAAGAACCCGCCCGGCATCCGGATCGCATAGCCGCAGCGCCAGCGCCAGCGCCGAGGACTTGCCGGTGCCGCTGTCGCCGTGGATGGCGATACGCTGCCCCGGCGCCAGGGTCAGGTCCATGCCGTCGAGCACGCGGCGGGCCGCCGCTTCGCCCGGCCAGCGGAACGACACCTGCTGGAAACGCAGTTCGCCGTGCGCCGGCACCGCAACCGGATTGGCCGGATCGCGCACCAGCGGCGGCTGCGCGGCCACTTCCCGCAACCGCCGCGCCGAGGCCAGCGCCGCCTGCAGCGACTGCCAGGCCAGGCCGACCGCGGCCATGGCTTCGAACAGGGCCACGCTGAGGAACAGCAAGCCACCGGCAGCCGGCGCCTCCAGTTGTTGCCGGTGCACCGCCTGCAGCAGCAGCCACAACAACGCCGGCAGCGCCAGCGCGGCAATCGTCGCGTGCAGGCCCTGCCCCAGCGCCAGCCGGCGCTTGCGGCGGCGTTCGCATTGCGCCAGCGCCTGCGACTGCAGGTCGATTCTCTCCATCCAGCGCGCGGTCGCCTGCAGCGCCTGCAGATCGGCCGCGCCTTCGATCGCTTCCTGCACGCCATAGCGCAGGCTGGCGCGGGCATCGGCGCGTTCGCGTTCGGCGGCGCGCGCGCCGGCCATCGCCGCCAATGGGATTGCCAGCGCCATCAGCAAAAGCGCCAAGGCCAACAGCGCTCCGACCGCCGGCAGCACCCACCAGGCGATGGCCACGCCCAGCAGCGACAATATCGCCAGCGCCAGCAGCGGTCCCAGCGCGCGCACCAGCAAGCCATCGACGGTTTCGATATCGGCCACCAGCCGCGCCAGCAAATCGCCCACGCGGTAGCGGCCCAGCCCCAGCGGCGCCAGCGGCAGCGCGCTGCGGAAAAACCAGCTGCGCAGGTCGCGGGCGATGCGCAGCGTGGCGTCGTGGCCGGCCAGCTTCTCGCCGTAGCGCGACAGGATGCGGATGAAGGTCAGCGCACGGATACCGGCGGAGGGACCGAAGAAGTTGAAGCCGACTACGGCGCTGCCGGCCAGCGCGGCAGCGGTCAGGAAATGCCCGGCCAGCGCCAGCAATCCGGTGCCGGCCAGCAGCGTCACCGCCAGCAGCGCGATGGTCAGCAACGCGATGCCGCGATGCTGGCGGAACACGCCCCGCAACCCGGTGGCGGCGGGACAGTTCATGCGCCGGTCTCCGGGCGCGGCGGCGGCGCCGAGCAACGGCCTTCCGGCAGCCACAGCACCTGCCCGGCCATGCGCATCGCCGCTTCGCTGTGGGTGGCGATGACCAATGTCCGCCCCTGCGCGAAATCGTTCAACGCGGCCAGCAGCGCGGCTTCGGTCAGCGGGTCCAGGAATGCGGTCGGCTCGTCGAGCAGCAGCAGTGCCGGATCGCGCAGGAACAGCCGCGCCAGCGCCACGCGCCGCGCTTCGCCGCCGGACAGGCCGAAGCCGCGTTCGCCGATCACCGTGTCCAGCCCCTGCGGCAGCCGCTCGGCGAAGGCCAGCACCTGCGCGGCCGCGGCGGCATCGCGCAGTTGCTGCCAGCTGGCGTCCGGCCTGGCCAGGCGCAGGTTGTCGGCCAGGCTGCCATGGAACAGGTACGGCCGCTGCGGCGCGTAGCCGATGCGTTCGGCCGCCGGCAGCGCCAGTCGGCCGCTGCGGCAGGGCAGCCAGCCGGCCAGCGCTTCCAGCAGCGTGCTCTTGCCGCAGCCGCTGGGCCCGGCCAGGGCCAGCCATTGGCCCGGCGCCAGCGAAAACGACAGGTCCGCCAGCACATCGCGACCGGCGCCGTGCGGGCGCAGGAACACATGGCTGGCCTGCACGGATGCGGAAGGTTGGTAGTGGACATCGGTCGGACCCGCGTGACCGCCGTCCTGTTCCGCTTCCCCATTCCCGGTTCCCGGTTTCCCGTCCGGCACCGCCAGCGCGGTTTCGATTTCGCCCACCGCCGCCAGCGCGGCGGCGCGGTCGTGATAATGCGTGGCCAGCCGCCGCAGCGGCGCATAGAACTCCGGCGCCAGTAGCAGACAGAATACGCCCACGCCCAAGCTGGGCAGCGCACCGCGCAGGTTGAGCATGCCCAGATAGCTCAGGCCCAGGTACAGCGCGATCATCGCCACGCTGAGCGAGGCGAAGAATTCCATCACCGCCGACGACAGAAAGGCGATGCGCAACACCTTCAGGCTGCGCAGGCGCAGTTCCTCTGCGGCGGCGTGGACGCCGGCCAGTTCCGCGGCGGCGCGCCCATACAGCCGGATCAGGCCCAGGCCACGCAGGCGATCGGCGAAGTGCCCGCCCATCCGCGTCAGCGCCTGCAACTGGCGTCGGCTGGCCGCCTCGGCACCCCAACCCACCAGCATCATGAACAGCGGAATCAGCGGCATCGTCAGCAGCAGAATCACCCCGACCACCCGGTCCACCGCGAACACCGCCAGCAGCAACAGCAGCGGGACGATCATCACCTCCATCCGCGCCAGCCAGAAGCCGCCGTAATAGCCTTCCAGCGCATCGGCATGGGTGCCCATCAGCTCGGCCACGGCGCCGCTGCGTTGCTGCCGCAGCCATAGCGGCCCGCGCGCGAACAGCCGGCGCAGGATCTGCCGGCGCAGCTGCAGGCGGATGGTTTCGACCGCATCGTCGGCCAGCCAGCGGCCCAGCCAACCCAGCGCCGCGCGCAGCAGGGCGCAGATCAGCAGCAATCCCAACGGCGCCAGCGCCGGGGCCGCCGCTTCGGCGAACACGCCCTGCACCGCCCAGGCGATGGCCGCAGCCTGCGGTACCAGCAATGCGCCCGCCGCGCAGACGCATAGCGCGGCCATGCGCAGACGGCGCTGCGCCGGCGCCGCCAGCGCCTGCAGGCGTTGCTGCGGGGAAAGCGCGGCGGCGCTGGCTTCCGCAGTCGGTACCGCAACGTTCGGCAAACTCAACAGGGCGCTCGCAATAGGGATCGGATCAGTTGGGAAGCGTGCGGCAACCCAGCGCCGCCAGCGCATCATGCAGCACCGGAATCCGCACCAGCCATGGCGCGACCAGCGTCAGCACGCCGGCCAGCAGGATGGCAGCGGCCGCGCTGCGGCGCCAGGCCGGCCGTTGCAGCCAGCGTCCCAGGCGCGCGCCCGACCAGGTCAACGGCACCATCATCGGCAGCGTGCCCAGGCCGAATGCGGCCATCGTCAGCGCGGCATCGCGCGCGTTGCCCTGCAGCCACGCCACCGTCAACAGGCTGAAACTCAGCCCGCACGGCAGCCAGCCCCACAGCGCACCGGCGGCTACCCGCTGCCAGCCGTTGCTGGCCGGCAGCAGGCGCGCCTGCAGCGGTTGCAACCATCGCCACAGCCGCGCGCCCGGCCGGGCGAGGAAATTGAACCGTCCCCGGTTGTCCAGCAGGCGCAAGGCGATCAGCACCAGCACCGCGCCGACCGCCAGCCGCATCGCCGCGGCCAGTCCATCCAGCCGCAGCACCGTCAGCAGGCCGCCGCCGACCCCGCCGACGATCAGCCCGGCCAGCACATAGCCGCCGACCCGGCCCAGGTTGAGCTGCCAGGCCTGCGTCCAGCCGCCCTGCGGCGACAGCGCCGAAAACCCGGTGGCGATGCCGCCGCACATCGCCGCGCAATGGACACTGCCAAGCAGGCCGCTCAACAACGCGGCCAGCAGGGTCAAACCGTCAATCGGCATCGCGCGGAACCCGCGGTGCGGCCGGCGGCGGCGCTGGCGGTTCGTCGTCCAGGATGTCCAGCGCGGCGCCGTCCAGATCGTCGAACTGGCCGCGCCGCACCGCCCAGAAGAACGCGGCGACCGCCAGTCCAAGCAGGACCAGGCTGATGGGAATCAGGACCAGCAGGATGTTCATGGTGTGGCCAGGCTCTTCTGGTGCGCGCGCGTTTCGGATGGGCCGTCTGCGGAGACGGTCGTCGGGAGCAGGTCTTCCGGAAGCATGCTGCCGGGAAGCCTGCTGCTGGAAGGCATGCTGTCGGAAGGCACGCCGTCCGCCGGCATCCCGTCCGCAGTCCGCGCCAGCCGCAGCGCGTTGACGGTGACGGTCAGCGAGGATAACGCCATCCCCAGCGCCGCGACCCATGGCGTCACCAGGCCCGCCGCCGCCAGCGGCAGCGCTACCAGGTTGTAAGCCACCGCCCATGCCAGGTTCTGCCGGATCACCCGCCGCGTCTTGCGCGCCAGCGCAATGGCCGCCGGTATCCGCGACAGCACGTTGCCGGTCACCACCAGATCGGCGGCATGCTGCGCCAGCGGAGCGCCCTCGCCCATCGCGATCGATACGTCGGCGCCGGCCAGCACCGGCGCATCGTTGAGGCCGTCGCCGACCATCGCCACTACCCGGCCGGCGGCCTGCAGTTCGCGCACCCGCGCCAGTTTCTGCTCCGGCAACTGCCGCGCATGCGCGCTGGCGACTCCCAGCGCGGCGGCGGTGCGCGCCACTGCGCCGGCCTGATCGCCACTGGCCAGGTGCACCGACAGGCCGCTGCCGCGCAACGCGGCGATGGCTTGGTAGGCATCCGGGCGCAGTTGTTCGGCCAGTTCGAAGCGCGCCTGCGCGCGGCGGCCATCGCCCAGCCACAGGCCGTCGCCGCAGGTTTCCCCACAGGCGAATGCGGCCGTGCCCAGCCGCCAGCGGCGGCCGTCGACGATGCCGATCACGCCATGGCCGGCGACCGTTTCGACTTCGCTGGCGCTGCCCGTCTGTACGCCACGGAACGCCGCCGCGATCGGATGCCGGCTGTCGCGTTCCAGCGCCGCGGCAATCCGCAGGGCCTCGTGTTCGCTGATATCGCCCAGCGCCTGCACGCCGGCCAGCGCAGGTTGCGCATCGGTCAGCGTGCCGGTCTTGTCGAACACGATGTCGGTCGCCTGCGCCAGCGAATCCAGCGCATCGGCGCGCGTGGCCAGCACGCCCCAGCGCGCCAGCGTGCCGTGCGCGGCCGCCAGCGCCGCCGGTACCGACAGCGACAGCGCGCAAGGGCAGCTGATGACCAGCCAGGCCAGCGTCACTTCGAAGGCGCGGGCCGGATCGTGCCAACGCCAGAACACGAAGATCGCCACCGCCGACAGCAGCAGCGCGCGCACGAACCGGCTGCCGATGCGATCGGCCAGCCGCGCGATAGGCGGCCGGTGCGCCTGCGCCTGTTCGACCAGCCGGGCCAGCTGCGACAGCCGGGTGCCGGCACCGGTCTGGGTCACCTGCAACCTGGCCGGGCGCTGCAGGCACAAGGTGCCGGCGTAGACATCGGCGCCGGCGCGCTTTTGCACCGGCGCCGATTCGCCGGTCAGCAGCGCCTCTTCGAACGCGGCCTGGTCGCTCAGCAGCACGCCGTCGGCCGGTACGCCGTCGCCTTCGGCCACCCGCACCACGTCGCCGGCCAGCAGCGCCGATACCGGCACCGACTGGCGGCTGCCGTCGTCGTTTTCGCGGGTGGCGAACGCCGGCCGCGCCCGCGCCAGCGCATCGACCTGCGAGGTGGCGATATTGCGCGCGCGCTGTTCCAGCATGCGCGCGGCCAGCAGCAGGAACACGAACATCACCGCGGCGTCGTACCAGACATGCGGGCCGCCGCGGACGGTTTCGATCAGGCTGGCGAAATAGGCCAGCAGCGTGGAGCCGGCGATCAGCGTATCCATGCCCAGCTGGCGGTTGCGCAGTTCGCGCCAGGCGCCTTCCAGGAACGGCCAGCCGGCGTAGAACACCACTGGCGTGGACAGCAGGAAGGTCAGCCAGCGGAAGAAGTCGCGCGTGGGTATCGACATCGTGCGGCCGACGTCCAGGTACAGCGCTTCGGCCAGCATCATCGCCTGCAACGCGCCCAGTCCGGCCACGCCCAGCCGCAACAGCCAGCGCCGGCGCTCGGCCTGGCGCGCCTGTTCGCGCGCCTGCCCGCCGGCCAGGTACGGCCGGTAGCCCAGCATGGCCAGCCGGGCCAGCGGCTGCGACAACGCGGTCCGTGCGGGATCCCAGGCGATGCGGATGCGGCCGGTGACGGCGTTGGCGCTGCTGTCGAGCACGCCCGGTTCGCGCGCCAGCGCGCGGTCGATCAGCCAGGCGCAGGCGGCGCAGCGCATGCCGTCGGTCAGCAGGGTGATTTCGCGGCCGCCTTCGATGGCATGGCTGTGCTCGGCCAGCACTTCCTCGCGGTCCCAGACGCCCAGGTCCAGCGGTTCGGTGCCGACCCGCGCGGCGGCGGCGCTGCGCAGGCGGTAATAGCCCTGCAGATCGGCCTGGCGTATCCATTCGGCCGCGGCGGCGCAACCCTGGCAGCAGAAGGCCTGCGTCTGCCCATCGGCCTCCGCCTGCACCGGCGCGGCCGGCAGCGGTTCGCCGCAGTGGTAGCAGGTGCCGAAGTGGCGGGAGCCTTCCATCGCGGTGGCGGTATCGCTATCGAGCCGCGGCCAGCGACGGCGCCAGATGGGCCGCGTGCTGCATGCGCGGCAGCCGCCCGCGCAGGCGCCAGCGATTGTCGGCCGGGGCCAGTTCCAGGCCCCAGTCGTGGCTGGAATCGAGTTCGGTACCCAGCCGCCATCCGGTCGCCGTCGGCGCCAGCTCCAGCTGCAGGTCGGCCTTGGCCTGGGCCGGGTGGGTCAGGCGCAACGAAAGCGGCTGATCGCGCGGAAACTCTCCCGACACCGGCAGCACTTCGATCACGCCGTCGTCTGCCCGCATGACCGCGCTGAGCTTCATTCCCGCGGCCTGCTGGTCCGGCCCCAGATCGGCGGTCTGGATCTGCGCCACCCGCTGCACCCGGTCGGTCACCGTGTCGGCGCCGCCGCTGTTTACCGCGATCACCACCAGGCCGACACCGGCCACGATGGAAGCCAGCGGCAAGCCTGCCACCAGCCAGATCATCGGTTCGCGCCACCATTTTTTCTGCTGGTTCATTTCAGAGGCCCAAAGAAACTGCTGTCGATGGAAGTCTGCGCCTGGCCATCGCTGCGCTCAATCCGGAAACGCACGGGGTGGCGGCCACTGAGGCTGTCCGGGGCAACCGCGGTCACCGACAGCGACAGCACCTGCTCCGGCCCGGCCTGCGCAATCACCGGCGCCTGCTTGAGGACGATGCCGGCCGTGTCCGACTGCAGAACGATGCGGTACTGGTGCTCGACGTTGTCCTTGTTGATCAGCTTCAGCGTGTAGTCGTTCTCCACCGTGCCCTGCGCGGTCTGGCGGTACAGCGCGTTGCGGTCGCGCAGCACCTCGGCGATCAGTTCGCTGCGGTGGGTCACGCCCCAACCCCAGGCAAGCAGCAGTCCCAGCAGCAGCAGGCCGTAGACGATCACCCGCGGCCGTACCACCCGGGTCGGTTTGCCGTCGATCGCGTTCTGGGTCGAGTAGCGGATCAGTCCGTCCGGGTAGCCCATCTTGGCCATCACCTCGTCGCAGGCGTCGATGCAGGCGCCGCAGGCGATGCATTCGTACTGCAGGCCGTTGCGGATGTCGATGCCGGTCGGGCAGACCTGTACGCAGATCGTGCAGTCGATGCAGTCGCCCAGCTGCTCGGGCGCGAACTTGGGCAACGGCTCTGCATGCACGCCGGCGCCGGCGAAGGTGATGGTGCCATGCGCCTGCAGCCGGTTGTCGGCCGCGGTGGGATGCTGGTTGGCGCGGAACACGTAGTCGTAGGCGGTGACCTTGTCCAGCAATCCGCGCGCCCGCTCCAGCACGCTGGCCATGCCGCGCTTGCGCGGGCCGCGCGGCTCGCCGCGCATCGGGTCGTAGGCGATGATCAGGGTGTTGCGGTCGAACATGGCGCTCTGGAAGCGCGCATACGGGCACATGTACTTGCACACCTGCTCGCGCAGGAAGCCGGCATTGCCCCAGGTAGCCAGCGCGTAGAACAGCACCCAGAACGTTTCCCAGCCGCCCCAGCCCGGCGCGGCGCCCAGCAGCGGCATGCGCGCGGCCAGATCCACGATGGGCGTGAAGAAGCCGACGAAGGTGAAGCCGGTCCACAGCGCGAACAGCAGCCACAGCAGGTGCTTGCCGCCCTTGCGCAGGATCTTCTCGCCGTTCCACGGACCGGCGTCGAGCTTCATCCGCCGGCTGCGGTCGCCTTCGGTCCAGCGCTCCATCCACAGGAACACCTCGGTCCACACCGTCTGCGGACAGGCGTAGCCGCACCACAGGCGGCCGGCCAGCGCGGTGAAGAAGAACAGCGCCATCGCCGCGATGATCAGCAGCAGCGCCAGGAACAGGAAATCCTGCGGCCAGAACGCCAGGCCGAACACATAGAACTTGCGCGCCGGCAGGTCGAACAGCACCGCCTGGCGGCCATCCCAGCGCAGCCACGGAAACACGTAGAACATGCCCAGCAGCCACACCACCGCCGCCACCCGCAGCCGGTTGAAAAGGCCGGAAACATCGCGCGGATAGACCTTGCGCTCGCTGACATAGAACGAGTTGCCCTGCGCGTCCACCACATCGATGGGAATCTTGCGGTTCAAGACGCGTCTCCTGCAGGTGCAATGGAACCGGGCGTGGCCGCAAGGGCGCGGCAGGCAGGAGAGTGGGAAATCGCGGTCATGGGAGGAGGCTTGGCCGGCGGCAGGGCCGGCGTGGCGGGTGGCTGGCAAACGGCGAAGGACAAGCGGACCAGTGTGCCGATTCCGGCCGCGCGCGGAAGCGACCGGTTGTCGCAGCAGCGGTACGGGTGCAGCTGGAAATCTGGGCGGAACATCGGATGGCGCCGCCTGGTCAGTCCGGCGGCAGGGCGCGGTTGAAGCGGCTGGCCGGGCGCAGCAGGATCCAGGTGAACAGGCTGGACGAGGCGGTCGCCAGCCAGAACATGAAGAACCCGATGCTGTAGCCGATCTCGCGGGTCAGCGGCAGGTCCGGGAACGTCGCATCGCGCAGCATCAGCGGGTCGACGAAGGCGAAGAACACCATGGTGGCGACGCCGGCAGCGAAGAAGCTCGGCCACACGATGGCCCCCAGGCGCTGGGCCAGGGGGCGCGGCGCGTGCTCGAGGCGGCGTTCGCTGAAGTCGGTCATGGTCCGCTGCCAGCGCTCTCGAGCGGCGCGTTCGACAGCGACCAGACATAGGCCGCCACCAGCCGCGAGCGGGTTTCGCCCAGGGTGTCGCGGTGCGCCGGCATGGTGCCCTGGCGGCCGGCGGTGATGGTCTGCTGCAGGCTTTCCTTGCTGCTGCCGTACAGCCAGTAGCCATCGGTCAGATCCGGTGCGCCCAGGTCCTGGTTGCCCTTGCCGTCGATGCCGTGGCAGGCCACGCAGACGCCTTCATAGAGCTTCTTGCCTTGCGCGGCCAGAAAGTCGTTGCGCAACGCTTCCGGGTTGCCCAGCGTGCGCATGTAGGCGATGGTGTAGTCGACTGCGTTCGCCCCGCCCATGCCGGTCAGCACCGTGCCCCACTCCGGCATGATGCCCTGGCGGCCGTCCAGCACGGTTTCCAGGATCTTCTCCGGCGAGCCGCCCCAGTGCCAGATCTGGTCGGTGAGGTTGGGGTAGCCGGTCGCGCCCTGCGCGGAGGAGCCATGGCAGGTGGCGCAGGTGTTGTTGAAGATGGAACGTCCCAGCGCCAGCGCCTTCGGATCCCCGGCCAGCGCATCGATCGGCTGGTTGTCGTAGGGGCGGAAGGTTTCCTCCAGCTTGCGATCCTCCACCGCCTTCTTGGCCGCATGTTCCGATGCCGAGGACCACTTGCCGTAACCGGAGAATCCGCCCAGGCCGCCGTACCAGAACAGGTAGCCCACGCCGAACACGATGGTCAGGTAGAACAGGTTGATCCACCAGCGCGGCAGCGGCTTGTTGTACTCGGTCAGATCGCCGTCCCAGACGTGGCTGGTTTCCTCCGGCGCGGGATCGCCCGGGCGGCGCCGCGCGGTCCACCACAACAGCCACACGCAACCCAGGATGTTCAGCGCCACCAGCGCGATGACATACCACGACCAGCTGATGCTCATGGGTTGCCCTCCTCGCCGTCGCTCAGCGGCAGCCGTGCCGCATCCTCGAATTCACGCTTGCGCCTCGGGCTCCACGCCCAGATCCAGCCGCCGATGAACAGCGCCAGCAGTACTGCGGTAACGATTCCGGAAACCATGTCTCAGCCCCCCTTCGGGGCATGCTTGCCCAATGACTGCAGATAGGCGACCACCGCATCGAGTTCGCTCTTGCCCTGGATCTCGGCCGGCGCCTGTTCGATTTCGGCATCGCTGTACGGATCGCCCAGGGTCTGCAGCGCGCGCATGCGGCGCGCCACGCTCTGGCCGTCCAACTGGTTCTTTTCCAGCCACGGGAAGCCCGGCATGTTGGATTCGGGCACCACGTCGCGCGGATTGTTCATGTGCACGCGGTGCCAGTCGTCCGGGTAGCGGCCGCCGACGCGGGCCAGGTCCGGGCCGGTGCGCTTGCTGCCCCACTGGAACGGACGGTCATAGACCGATTCGCCGGCCAGCGAGTAGTGGCCGTAGCGTTCGCTTTCGAAACGCAGCGTGCGCACCATCTGCGAATGGCAGTTGTAGCAGCCCTCGCGCACGTAGATGTCGCGGCCGGCCAGCTCCAGCGCCGGGTACGGCTTGACCCCTTCCAGCGGCTCGATGGCTTCGGCCTGGTACATCAGCGGGACGATTTCGGCCAGGCCGCCGAACGACACCGCCACCGCGATCAGCACCGCCATCAGGCCGACGTTCTTCTCGACTTTTTCGTGTGAGTTGTTGTTGCTCATGTCCGGTCCTCAGGCCCGCGCTTCGGAGATGTCTGGCGGCAGGATGGCCTGCGGCACGTTGTCGCGGGCCTGCGCGAAGGTCTTCCAGGTGTTCCAGGCCATCAGTCCCATGCCGGCCAGCACCAGCAGTCCGCCGCCGAGCCGGATCAGGTAATACGGATAGGTCGCGTTGAGCGATTCGACGAAGCTGTAGGTCAGCGTGCCGTCGTCGTTGGTGGCGCGCCACATCAGCCCCTGCATCACCCCGGCGATCCACATCGAGGCGATGTAGAACACCACGCCCAGCGTATGCATCCAGAAGTGGGTGTCGATCAGCTTGACCGAGTACATCTGCTCGCGCCCCAGCAGCTTGGGCAGCAGCGCGTAGATGGAACCTACCGAGATCATCGCCACCCAGCCCAGCGCGCCGGCGTGCACGTGGCCCACGGTCCAGTCGGTGTAGTGGCTCAGCGAGTTGACCGTCTTGATCGACATCATCGGTCCCTCGAAGGTGGCGATCATGTAGAACGAGATGGCCACGATCAGGAACTTCAGGATCGGGTCGGTGCGCAGTTTGTGCCACACCCCGGACAGGGTCATGATGCCGTTGAGCGCGCCACCCCACGACGGCGCCAGCAGGATCAGCGAGAACACCATGCCCAGCGACTGCGCCCAGTCCGGCAACGCGGTGTAGTGCAGGTGGTGCGGGCCGGCCCACATGTACACGGCAATCAGCGCCCAGAAGTGCACGATGGACAGCCGGTACGAGTACACCGGGCGCCCGGCCTGCTTGGGCACGAAGTAGTACATCATGCCCAGGAAGCCGGCGGTCAGGAAGAAGCCGACCGCGTTATGGCCGTACCACCACTGCACCATCGCATCGACCGCACCGCTGTAGACCGGGTAGGACTTGGCCAACCCGACCGGAATGGAGATGTTGTTGACGATGTGCAGCAGCGCCACGGCGATGATGAAGCTGCCGTAGAACCAGTTGGCCACGTAGATGTGCTTGACCTTGCGCTTGGCGATCGTGCCGAAGAACAGCACCGCATAGGACACCCACACCACCGCGATCAGGATGTCGATGGGCCATTCCAGCTCGGCGTATTCCTTGCCCTGGGTCAGGCCCAGCGGCAGGGTGATGGCGGCGGCCAGGATGACCGCCTGCCAGCCCCAGAACACGAACGCCGCCAGCTTGTCTGACAGCAGCCGCACATGGCAGGTGCGCTGCACCACATGCAGGCTGGTGGCGAACAGCGCGCTGCCGCCGAAGGCGAAGATCACCGCATTGGTATGCAGCGGCCGCAGCCGGCCGTAGCTGAGCCACGGCAGATCGAAGTTGAGCGCCGGCCAGTACAGCTGGGCGGCGATCAGCACCCCTACGGTCATTCCCACGATGCCCCAGACCACGGTCATTACCGCGAACTGGCGCACCACCTTGTCGTTATAGGTCCCCTGGACGCCTTGCATGCGACCGTGCTCCTCAGCATTGATGGGGCGATCCTCGCCCCTGTTCAGATTCCCGGCATTGATCTGGATCAATCTCGGTATCCGTCCCCGGAATGCGCGTATGGTCTACGCAACCGGTGCCGAGCCGGGTGCGACAGAATGTCGCTGTCGCCGTCTCAGAGCGGCGCTAGAATTGCCTGCATCCTCCGCGGAGCCGTTGCCATGCCGGATATGACTGTCGTCGACCTGTCCCGCCTGCAGTTCGCGCTGACGGCGATGTACCACTTCCTGTTCGTGCCGCTGACGCTGGGCCTGTCGTTCATGCTGGCCATCATGGAAAGCGTCTACGTGATGACCGGGCGCGACATCTGGCGGCGGATGACGCTGTTCTGGGGCACGCTGTTCGGCATCAACTTCGCCATGGGCGTGGCCACCGGCATCGTCATGGAGTTCCAGTTCGGCACCAACTGGTCCTATTACAGCCACTACGTCGGCGACATCTTCGGCGCGCCGCTGGCCATCGAGGGGCTGATGGCGTTCTTCCTGGAAGCGACCTTCATCGGCCTGTTCTTCTTCGGCTGGAACCGGCTGTCGAAGGTGAAGCACCTGATGGTGACCTGGCTGGTGGCGCTGGGCGCCAACTTCTCCGCGCTGTGGATCCTGATCGCCAACGGCTGGATGCAGAACCCGGTCGGCGCGGTGTTCAACCCGGACACGATGCGGATGGAGATCACCGACTTCGCCGCAGTGCTGTTCAATCCGGTGGCGCAATCCAAGTTCGTGCACACGGTCAGCGCCGGCTACGTGACCGGGGCGATGTTCGTGATGGCGATCAGCGCGTTCTACCTGCTGCGCGGCCGCCACGCCGACCTGGCCAAGCGCTCGATGGCGGTGGCCGCCAGCTTCGGCCTGGCCGCTTCGCTGTCGGTGGTGGTGCTGGGCGACGAGAGCGGCTACGTCACCGGCGAGAGCCAGAAGATGAAGCTGGCGGTGATCGAGGCGATGTGGGAGACCGAACCGGCCCCGGCCGGCTTCAACGCCTTCGCCATTCCCGACCAGGAGACCCGCAGCAACCGCTATGCGCTGCATATTCCGTACGTGATGGGCATCATCGGCACCCGTTCGCTGAATACCGAGATGCCGGGCATCCTGGAGCTGGTCGAACGCGCCGAAGGGCGCATCCGCAACGGCGTGGTCGCCTACGAGGCGCTGCAGCAGTTCCGCGCCGACCGCGACAATGCGCAGGCACGCGAGGTGTTCGAGGCCAACTGGCGCGACATCGGCCATGCGCTGCTGCTCAAGCGCTATCGCGAGGACATCGGCAACGCCAGCGAAGAGGAAATCGTCAAGGCCGCGTTCGACACCGTGCCGCGGGTGGCGCCGCTGTTCTGGAGCTTCCGGCTGATGGTGGCGCTTGGCTTCTACTTCATCGCCTTCTTCGCCATCGCGTTCTGGCTGGCGACCACGCAGCGGCTGGACAAGTACCGCTGGTTCCTGAAGCTGGCCTTCTACAGCCTGCCGCTGCCGTGGGTTGCCATCGAATCCGGCTGGCTGATCGCCGAGTACGGGCGGCAACCGTGGATCATCGACGGCGTGCTGCCGACCTTCTTCGCCGCCTCGGGCCTGCAGTTGCACCAGATCCTGATCACACTCAGCGGCTTCGTGCTCATCTACACGGTGCTGGCGGTGGTGGAAGTCTGGCTGATGCGCAAGCTGATCCTGAAAGGGCCGGACGATGTGGCCGACGCGCTGGAATCCTCCACCGGTGCCGGCCAGACCGCCGCCACCGCCGCCTGACCGCACAGGAGCTACCTCATGGATACCATTCCTCTCGATTACGGCACGCTGCGGATGATCTGGTGGCTGCTGCTGGGCATCCTGCTGATCGGCTTTGCGGTGATGGACGGTTTCGACCTGGGCGTGGCCACGCTGTTGCCGGCGGTGGCGCGCAGCGACGAGGAACGCCGGGTCGTGATCAACGTGATCGGCCCGGTCTGGGAAGGCAACCAGGTCTGGCTGATCCTGGGCGGCGGCGCCATCTTCGCCGCGTTTCCGGCGCTGTACGCGGTGAGTTTCTCCGGCTTCTACCTGGCCATGTTCCTGATCCTGGTCGCGCTGATCCTGCGCCCGGTCGGCTTCAAGTTCCGCAGCAAGGTCCAGGACCCGCGCTGGCGCAGCGTGTGGGACTGGGCGCTGTTCGTCGGCGGCTTCGTGCCGGCGCTGATCTTCGGCGTGGCGATGGGCAATGTGGTGCTGGGCGTGCCGTTCCACTTCGACGACAACCTGCGGCCCATCTACACCGGCGGACTGTTCGGCCTGCTGACTCCGTTCGCGCTGCTGTGCGGGCTGGTCAGCGTGGCGATGCTGGCCATGCACGGCGCCGGCATGCTGGCCATCAAGACCGAAGGCGCGGTTTCCGAGCGCGCGCGCCGGCTGGGCGCAATGGCCGCGGTCGCTACCGCGGTGCTGTTCGCGCTGGGCGGGATCTGGCTGGCGCTGGGGATTCCCGGCTATGCCGTCGTCGGCACGCTGGATCCGGCCGGCCCTTCCAATCCGCTGGCCAAGCAGGTGGTGGCCGAATCGGGCGCGTGGATGCGCAACTACCAAGCCATGCCATGGACCTGGCTGCTGCCGGCGCTGGGCGTGGGCGGCGCACTGGTCTGCGCGCTGATGTTGCGCGCGAACAGGGCGATGGCCGCGTTCCTGGCTTCGTCGGTCGCCATCGCCAGCATCATCCTGACCGAGGGACTGGCGGTGTTCCCGTTCCTGCTGCCGTCATCGACCCAGCCCGGCGCAAGCCTGACCCTATGGGACGCCTCTTCCAGCCACATGACGCTGTTCATCATGCTGCTGGTCACCGCGTTGTTCCTGCCCATCGTGCTGCTTTATACCGCCTGGGTGTTCAGCGTGCTGCGCGGCAAGGTCGGCGGCAGCAGCCTGGGCGACAACCCCAATTCGTACTAGCGCGCTCTAGGAGACACCGGCATGTGGTATTTCTCGTGGATACTCGGCGTCGGCCTGGCGGCCAGCTTCGCCATCCTCAACGGCATGTGGTACGAGATGCGCGAATCCGATCGCGCCAGCGCGCTGGCCGACGACAAGTCCGCCAACCAGCCGCCGCAGTAAGCGCCGGCGCCGCTGGCGCGCCGCCACGCTATTACCAGCGGCGGGCACGGCCCTTGCCGACCGCCATCGCAACCGGCGGCTGCGGATCCAGATCGGTCAGCAACTGCTTCAGTTCGACCGCGATCGGTTCGCCATCGCCCAGCAGATCCAGCGTGGCGGTGGCCGTGCGGGTCAGCGCAGCGCGCTCCAGATAGACCTCGTCGCCGACCTGCGGCGGACGCTTGGTGCTGCACAGGCTGTTGCGCAGCCGCAGCACGCTGGTGCCGGATTTGCGCCACGGCTGGTTGGGTATCAGCTTGCTGACGATGGCGCTGTCCAGGCTCACCACGACGGTGTTGCCCTCTATGCCGGAGCAAACTCCGATACCGATGTCATAAGTCATGTCTTGCTCCGATGGGGGCGGCAACGCGTGCGGCCCGGGGACGCCGGCTCAATGGCGGATGACCGTCAGCGAACCGACCAGTTTCGATTGCTCGAGCAGCTCGCGCAGTCGGTTTTCGACCACCGCCAGGTTCTGCAACCTCGGGGAGCCATGCAGCGAATAGACGGTGGTGGTGTGCGGACCGAGCGTCTGCACATTGCGGCTGACGCTGATGTCCAGCGTTCCGCAGGCATCGGCCCACAAGGCACGCAACGCGCTCGGACCGATGCTCTGGCCGTTGCGGAGGTGAAACTTGAACCATTCGACATGGTTCTTCATGAAGCCGACCCCATACGGGAAGCGGCCAGTATGCGCTCTTTGCCGCCCGCCAATGTGAACTGGAGCCGGTCGCAGGCCCGTCCAGCGATGGCTTAGTGCCCGCTGCAGGCGTACAGTGGGCAGGCAACCCGTATTTCGAGCGCGTTTCGCCCGGCCGGACCTCGTCGCCGTTTCGCTCCCTTCCCCGTTACCCGTGCCTTCCGACCGCAGGGGTATCTCCACGGGAGCGCCCCATGCCGGGCTACCTCACACGCAACATCGCCCTGCGCATCGGCGGGCGCGACTACGCCATCCGCGCCCTGAGCGACCGCCAGCAGTACGCCGATCCGCAAGGCCATGCCGAGCGCGCCGGCATCTCGTCGGCGCTGTGGTGCCTGTTCGGGCAGATATGGCCTTCCGGCCAGGTGCTGGCCGAAGCGATGAGCGGATTCGACGTGGCCGGCAAGCGCATCCTGGAAATCGGCTGCGGGCTGGGCCTGTCCAGCCTGGTGCTGCAGCATCGCCGCGCCGATGTCACCGCCAGCGATCATCATCCGCTGGCGGAGTCGTTCCTGCAGCACAACGCGCAGCTCAACCGATTGCCGAATGTCACCTATCGGGATCTGCCGTGGGAGATTCCCGACGCGCGGCTGGGGCGCTTCGATCTGATCATCGGCAGCGACGTACTGTACGAACGCAACCACGCCACCCTGCTTTCGGCGCTGCTGCAGCGTCACGCCAAACCGCGCGCGGAAGTGCTGATCACCGATCCCGGCCGCGGCAACAGCTCCGTGTTCACCCGCGCGCTGGCGCTGCAAGGCTACTCGGTGGATGAGCAGCGCAGCCGCTTCAACGAAAGCGACAACCCGCCATTCCGCGGCCGCCTGCTGAAGTACCAGCGCGGCATGGCGGCCGCCAATCCGGCCTAGGAGGCCGCAGCCGGCGGGCAATGGACCCGGAGGAATTCAAGAAGCCGTCGGATGCGCCGGTCAGAACCCGCCGCCGAAGGTGAACTGCAGACGCTCGATCTCATCGCCGTCCTGCTTGCGCAGCGGAAAGGCGTAGCTGATCGAGATCGGACCGACCGGTGCGCGCCACAGCAGCGCCACGCCGGCCGAGGCGCGCAGCTCGCTGGTCTGGAAGTTGTCGACGCCGTCGAACACGTTGCCGACATCCATGAACGCCGACACGCGCGCGGCATTGGACTTGAACAGCTTGGGGAAATACAGCTCCAGCGCGCCGGTGGTCTTCAGCGAACCGCCCAGCGGCTGGCCATCCGAATAGTAGTAAGTGGCTTCCGAGCGCGGGCCCAGGGTGTTGTCGGTGAATCCGCGCACCGATCGGGTGCCGCCGGCGTAGAAGTTCTCGTAGAACGGCAAACCGCTGGCGGTGACGGTCTTCACGTAGTCCGCAGAGGACTCGCTGCAGGGATCGCTTGGCGCGGTATCGGCATCGCTGTAGCAGAGGTTGCGGGTGGCGCTTTTGCCGTAGCTGTCGCCGTAGCCCAGGTCCAGGCGCGTGTTGAGTACCACCGCCGATCCCAGCGGCCAGTATTTGGAGAACTCGTAGTTGAGCTTGTAGTACTCGGCCGTTGAACCGGGCAGCGCCAGCTCCGCGGACACGCGCTGGTACAGGCCGTTCGTTGGCATGAAATAGTCGTTGCGGGTATCGCGCGCCCAGCCCAGTTCGCCGCGCCAGGCGTGGAAGGTGCGCTGGCCGATGGCGTCGATGTAGTCGATGATCGCCTGCGGCGTGTAGCCGCTGTACGTCGACACTTGGTTGGAATCGATGCCCAGCGATAGCGAGATCGTGTCGTTCTCGGTAATCGGTAGGCCCAGAATGGCCTTGGCCGACGCGTTGGTGGTGGCGTAATAGGCGGTGTTGTAGTCCGAATAGTCGATCTGGCTCCAGGACAGGTTGTAGCCCAGCGATACGCCGTCGTCGGTGAAGTAGGGATTGACGAACGAGAAACCGTACTTCTCCTGGTAGCTGCTGCGCGCGGCGCTGACCGCGGCGCGGTTGCCGCTGCCGAGGAAATTGTTCTGCGACAGTTCGGTGGATGCGGTCAGACCATAGGATTGCGAGTAGCCCAGGCCGAAAGTGAAACTTCCCGACGTGGTTTCCTTGACGTTGTAGACCACGTCGACCTGGTCGTTGGTGCCGGGGACGGCAGGGGTTTCGACATCGACGGTTTCGAAATAGCCCAGCCG
>NZ_OCND01000022.1 GCF_900215535.1 Pseudoxanthomonas wuyuanensis
GCCGACGATGTCGGTGAGCTGGGCCACGGTGGCGTTGGCGTCATCGCGCATGCGGGCGAACACGCCGTGGAAATCGCCGTCCATGCGCGCGGTCAAGTCGCCCTGGGCGATGGCCTGCAGCAGCGCCGAGGTCTCGGCCAGGTTTTCGTCGGTGACTTCCATCAGCTGGTTGATGCCTTCGACCATGTCGCGGAAGTCGTACTGGTACTGCCCGACATCGCCGCGCTGGCTGAAATCGCCCGACGCCGCGGCCAGCGACAGCCGCTTGATTTCGGCGTTGATCGCCGACAGGCTGGCCTTGGTGGCGTCCATGGCTTCGGTGATGGCGGCTTTTTCGCCGGGCAGGCGGTCCATGTCCACCGACAGGTCGCCGATGGCGTAATGCTTCATGACTTCGATCAGGCGGTTCTGCACTTCCACATGCGAGCCGACCAGCGCATTGGTGTCGCGCACCATGCGGCCGTAGTCGCCGGGGAAGGCGCCATCGTCCATGCGGAAACCCATCTGGCCTTCGTCATGGCGGGCCGCCATTTCGCCCTGCGCGGCGATGACCGCCTGCACCTGCGACTGCATGCGCTGCATGGCCGCCATCAACTGGCCGATCTCGTCCTGGCGGGCGGTGTCGATCTTGCCGTCGAGCTTGCCGGCGGCCACGTCGTTGGCCACGCTGACGGCCTCGCCCACCGACTTGGCGATGGCGCGGGCGAAGAACCAGGCCAGGGTCAGGCCGCCGGCGATGCCGACCAGCAGCATCACGAGAGTCAGCGTACTGCTGGCCTTGAAGGTGCCGACGGCGCCCTGGCGGCCTTCCTGCGACTGCTGCTCGACCTCGGCCAGCAGGGTGGCCAGCGCGTCGGCGGCCTTCATGTGCTGGTCGCGGGTGGAGCCGATGAAGGTATCCACGGCGTCGTCCTCCAGCCCCAGATCCAGCATTTCCTGGACTTCGGCGTAGGACTGCCGTGCGCCCTTCCATTCCTTCACGAACAGATCGTAGGCCTGCTTCTCTTTCGGGCCGCTGATCAGCGGGGCGTATTGGCGGATGTCGGCATCGATCTCTTCGGCCGTCTTGGCGGCGCGCACCTTGGCATCCTCCTTCACGGCGGCGCTGGCGCGCACCATGCTGCGGTAGGAGGCGCTGCGGTATTCGCTGATCAGGGCGCGCAGCTCGCCTGCGGACTTGACGCTGGGGACGATGTTGTCGGTCACCGCGGTGGTGGCGCCGTTCAACGAGTTCAGGCCGACGATGGCGGCGATGCCCTGGACGAGCATCAAGGCCAGCACGACGCCGAAGGCCAGCAGCATCTTCGTCGTCAGTTTGAGATCTTTGATCCGCTGCATGAGGTTCTGTTTCCTGTATCGGGGCGCGAGCAGCGCCGCCTGCGGGACGATAAGGACGAAGCGGGGCCCTGGCGGGCCCCGCTAGGCAAGCTGGATCAGCGGATCGTCGCCAGCTTCAGATTGGCCGGGGAGCTGACCACGATCTCCGCGCGCGAAGCGTCGCGCTGGATGTCGCCGATCACGCAGACATCCTTGCCTTCCAGCGTTTCCGGGGCCGGCTTGAACTTGGCGCGGTCGGCGCCAGGAATGCGCGCGGTGAAGGTATGGCGCGGGAAGCTGCCGCCCATGTACAGGAAGGTCGGCGTGCCTTCGGAGTTCTCCGCAAAACGCGCCTTGCCGACGGTGCCGCAGACGATGCCGCTCTTGCCGGCGAAACGCACGGCCATGTCGGCCGGGATGGCGTTGTCGACCTGGGACTGGCCGGTGGCCTGCGGGGCGGACAGCAACGCGGCGGCGGCGACGGCCAGCGACAGGGACAGCACGTAGGTGGGTTTCATGCAGGTTCTCCAGAAAGTGATGCCATGGGGCGGAGGAGGTGGGAGGGTTCGAAGCCTGTCATCGGCGGTGGCGGCGGAAACTTGAGCGGCGCGGCGGGGCGCGGAACTGGAATATGCTGCGACTGCGAGATGCATCACATTTTTTTGCGTCCGGCTGCCGGTCGAGCCGATCGTTCAGTCCAGTTCGGCCGGCGCGGTCGCGGCCGCGCCGGCGCCGCGCCGCTTTCCCGTGCGGCCGGAGCGGGCGGGCTCTGCCGACGGCTGCGCTTCCGGGCCGTCGCTGGCGCAGGCGAATTCGTTCTGCAGCAGCCACTGTTCCAGCGCCGGCGCGGACAGCGATTCGGAAAACAGGAAGCCCTGCAGGACCGGGCATCCCTGTTCGGCCAGGAAGCGGTGCTGGGATGCGGTTTCGACGCCTTCGGCCACCACTTTCATGCCCAGGCTTTCGCCGATGCGCAGCACCGAAGTGGTCAAGGTGCGGGCGATGGCGCTGGTGTCGATATCGCGGACGAAGCTCTGGTCCAGTTTCAGCTCGTAGATCGGCAGGCGGTGCAGATGGCTGAGGCTGGAATAGCCGGTGCCGAAATCGTCCAGCGACAACCGCACGCCCATGGCGTAGATCGCCTCGATGTTGTCCAGCACGTCGGGGTCCGGGTCCAGCATCACGCTCTCGGTGATTTCCAGCGTCAGGTCGTCAGGCACCAGGCCGTGCGCGTCCAGCGTGCGGGCAATCAGCGCCGACAGATCCGGATCGCGGAAGTTGATTGCCGAGATATTGACCGACACCCTTGGCACGTTGACGCCGCGCTTGCGCCAGTGCGCCATCTGCGCGCAGGCCTGGCGCAGCACCCAGATGCTGAGTTCGCTGATCAGTCCGCTTTCCTCGGCGACCGGAATGAAGCGCGCGGGCGGGATCGCGCCCAGCTCCGGATGCTGCCAGCGCAGCAGCGCTTCCACGCCGTAGATCCGGGTCCCCTGGCCGCCGCGGACCTGCGGCTGGTATTCCAGTTGCAGCTGCTGCAGCCGCAGCGCATCGCGCAGCGCGGTTTCCAGCGATACCCGTTCCTGCGCCACCTTGTTCATGTCGCCGCTGAAGAAGCGGAAGCTGCCGCCGCCTTCGCCCTTGGCCCGGTACATCGCCATGTCGGCATGGCGGACCAGCAGTTCGATGTCGCGGCCGTCGTCGGGATACATGGCCACGCCGATGCTGGCGCTGGGATGCAGCGTCATCAGCCCGACCGTGGTGGGCAGGGCGATGGCGCTGAGCAGGCGTTCGGCCATGCTGCCGGCCTGCTCGGCGCTGCAATGCGGCAGCACGGCGACGAATTCGTCGCCAGCCTGGCGGCCGATGATGTTGATGCCGGCCATCTCTTCGCCCAGCCGCAGCGCGATATCGCGCAGCAGCCCGTCGCCGGCCGCATGGCCCTGCGCGTCGTTGATCAGTTTGAAACGATCCAAATCGATGAACAACACGGCGGCCGGTGCGTTCATCTGGCCGGCGTTGGCCAGCGCCTGTTCGGCCTTGGCGCTGAACATGATGCGATTGGGCAGGCCGGTCAGGGTGTCGTAGAAGGCCAGCTGGTGCACCCGTTCGTTGGCGTGCTCGCGTTCCATCGCCAGCGCGCACAGGTGCAGGCAGGTGTCGATCAGGCGTGCGTGCAGTTCGTCCGGGCCGCGCGGTTCGCGGTAGTAGAACGTCATCGTGCCGAGCACGCGACCGTTGCTGGACTTGATGGGGTTGGTCCAGCTGGCCTGCAGCCCATGCGGCAACAACAGGTGCCGGTAATCGGCGCAGACCGGATCGGTGGCGATGTCGGCGACCAGCAGCGGTTTGCCGCGCCAGGCGGTGGCGCCGCTGGAACCGGCGTTCGGGCCGATGCAGGTGTTGGCGATCTGTTCGCGCATCGCCGGCGGCAGGCCGGGCGCGGCCAGCGGCCGCAGGCGGCCGTCGGGTTCCACTGCGACGATCGAGGCGACCACCTCGGGCGCGATATGTTCCACCTCGCGGCAGATCAGGGTCATCACGTCCGCCATCGACGCGTCCCTCACCACCGCGTTCAGCACCTTCTGGTGCATCACCTGGTGCATCTTGGTGTGGGTGATGTCGGTCAGCACGCTGACCAGGCCCACCAGATGGCCGTGTTCGTCCTGGACCGGATTGATCGCGGCCGAAACCCACAGCGGCCTGCCGGACTTGGCGTACAGCAGCACCTCGGCCTGCAGGCTCTCGCATGCGGCCAACGCAGCGTCGACGCGTTCGTTGAGATTGGGTTCGGTGTGCGGACCCGACAGCACCTGCGCCGGCGTCCGGCCCTGCATGTCCTCCAGGCCGTAGCCGAACATGCGGCTGAAGCCGCGATTGACGTAGACCACGCTGCGGTCCGGTGCGCTGACGAAGATGGCGTTGTCGCTCTTGTCCACCACCAGCGACAGTTCCCGCATGCGCTGCTGCTGCGCCTGCTGGTGGGTGATGTCGCGCACGAACACGGTGAAGTACGAATCGCCGCTGGTGCCGATGCGCGATACCGATACCGACACCATGCAGGTGTCGCCGCCGGCACGGCGGATCGCCAGGTTGCGGCGGTTGCCCGCCATCCTGTCCGGGCAGCCGGAATGTTCGAGCGCGCCGGCCGCTTCCTGCGCATGCGGCATGGGGCAGGGCAGCACGGTCTCCAGCGACTGTCCCAGCACCGACTGGCGCGGCTTGCCCCAGAGGCTTTCCGCCGCCTGGTTGAACAGCACGATACGGCTGTCCTGATCGATCAGCAGCGCCGCGTCGACCGACTGTTCCAGTACCTGCGACAGGATTTCGTAGGTCTGGTCCGGGGTTGCGGGTGCCGTTTGTTGCGTGTTTACGGCCGTGGGCAACATGCGATTCCTTCAACGCAGGGTGGTCGTGCGTGGCAACCTGACCGGCGAATCACAAGCGAGAATGCTTTCATCTGCCGCCAGTTCGGACCGTACCTGTCCCGGTATCGGCCGCTTCGAAGATTGCTTGAGGGCGGCGGCGGAGGTTGGCGCCGGTTCCGAGCGCAGACAGGAGCGGCCTCCGGCCGCGAGCGTTTCGCGGCATGCCAAAAGCTTGCGCCGGAGACGGCGCTCCTGCCGCGCCGTTTGTGCCTGTTGCGGTGGCTCAGAACTCCTGCCAGTCGCCGCCTTCGGCCAGGGCCGGTTCGGCGCGGCGCGGCGGAGCGGGCTTGGCCGCGTGGGCGACCGGCCTGGCCGGTTTGGCCGGTGCCGCGGCCACCGCGGCCGGTGCGCGTTTTGCAGCGCGCATGCCGGCGCCGTTGTTGAGGCGGAAGATGGCCACGGTGGCGGCCAGTGCGCCGGCCTGTTCTTCCATGGCGCGGGCGGCAGCGGAGGCTTCCTCGACCAGGGCGGCGTTCTGCTGGGTGGTTTCGTCCATCTGGGTGATGGTCTGGTTGACCTGTTCGATGCCGGCGGACTGTTCCTG
>NZ_OCND01000016.1 GCF_900215535.1 Pseudoxanthomonas wuyuanensis
GCGCATGGGCTGGTTCCAAACTGCAAGAAATCAGCCCTCAGCGTATCGAAAACTGGTAGCTCCGGCACGCATGAAAAGCGTCAAAAACGCTATGCATCATGCGTCGACTGAGTTCTTCAGGGACGACTTATGACCAAGGGCAACCCCACTTCGCCTGGATATCTTCACAGCCTTGCGTGTTGCGTTGCGGTAGGAAATTGAATCAGCCCCCCTTTTAGCGAAGGGGATAGCCAAGCGACTCGACAAACTCGATATCCTCAGGTGCGAATTCGTCAAGATCTGCATCGAGGTATCGTTGAGGCGGCACTTTGATGTCGATTTCTATCTCATCTGCCAGATCGCGCGAATAGCCAAGGAATTCCAGCAATTTCCTGAGTTCTGGCTTTGGGTTTCTGCACAAGGCATCGTAGTCAAGCCACAACGACTGGGTAGGATTTTTTGCTGTCAAGCACTGCATGCGCCGATGGATACTGCACCAGTAGGCCAGTGATCGTCTTGGAGTAATCTCACCTTCACTTCCAAGCACATGTTTCCCCCAGAGATGAAGTTGATTCTGGTTTTGGCTATAAGCCATATCGATTCCGTGTCGAACCACATGCACATAGCGAAGACGTGGCAAGCGCCGCCATAAGCGCTCGATAACGATATGAGTGTTGGGTTCTTTCCAGCCCCATCGCGCCATTTGCCTGCGGACGCTCAATGCATGGGTCAATGATTCAACACGCTGTTTCAACCAATTGGCCGCATGCTGTGGTCGATCTGCGACAGCAAGTGCCTCCAAACGCGAGATGGTGCCATCTTCACACGGACCAGCTTCTCCGCACAAACCGCTGACGAGCATACGAGTAAGGAAGTCGAACTCGTCTTCGTCACAATAAAGTATCTCCTCCCGCTTGAAGAGTAGAGTGAACCATAGTGTGTCATTGGATGAGTTGAGATCGCTTCCTGTGAAAATTCCAATGGACTGCAGGATACCAGCGACAAGGCGGGTTCCGCTTCCACCCACGCCGCCAACGGCGACAGGTGGAAGAGAGTGCGAAATGTCCGAGGTGTCCGCTCTCACGGAACCTCGAATGCAGTGGTGTGTGCGGCTTGGCCGTTGATCGCAAGTTCAATGCGATTCAGTCCGCTGGGCCAACCATCTGGCTTGCTCAGGCTAATGACCGTTGCCTGTCTGCCTGGTTGCTCGACAAGTGTCCCATAGTCCGCCAAGATTGTACCGTCGCTCGCAATCCACTTTGCATAGAGCGTGTATGCGCCATTTCTTGCCTGCGTCTCAACCTTGGCATAGACCACATCATTAGGTGCGAAGCGATTTCTTTTCCCGCCGATGACGCCGCTCTGGGTATCGCCAATATTGCTTAAGCTCACTTCCGTGATGCGGGCATCAACCTGCCGATTGTCGCGCGCAGACAAATCTCCCGTCGCTCCAGCAGGAAGGCTGCTGATCGCTTCTTCTCTGGCTATTTCAGGGTAATTGTCTTCTGCTTCGATAGCAGGAGTACTTGGGTTGGCGTGATCGGGATTGTCATTCGTTTGGCGGCAGGCTGTAGCTGCGATCACGGTCGCCAGCATTATAAAAAATCGGGCGTAAATATTCTTCATATTATAATTATAGGTTTAATTGTGAGCGGATATATCTTTATGTAATTCAAGCGAGCGTATGGATTGGTTCGTTATATGGAAACTTGTTAAAAAAACCAGAAGGATTCCCATGGGAACCCTTCTGTATGATGATGAAGAAAGTATCGAAGGTATTACAGCGGATTCACATAGTCGCCCGAGATGGTGGTGCAATTAACGAGCCCCAATACCTGGCCCACGAGTCCTGTGCCAAGGACTGTGTTGTCACGAGAAGCGCCATTGAGGATCAAGCCGTCCCCACAGCGGATGCCTACGTCGGCTCCAAGCAGGCCTCCATTCATGATGACCGTGTTCCCTTCAACGGTATTCCGATTTCCATTCTGGTTCCAGATGCCGCGGCGTGCGCCGGATCCATTAGAGACAAGATTACGGATGCGATTTTCCTTGACTGTTCCCGCATCCATATCTTGGGTGCGAATGCCATATGCGGTTCCGTCGCTGCCGCTTGATGCGACAACTCCGCCGATCGTATTGCCGATTACGTCGACATCTCCGGCTACGCTGATTCCATAGAACTCCGTCAACCCGGCCAGACTGCTGGCGCCGGTATCGATGACCTCGTTCCTTCGGACCGACGAGCCATCACCGCTCACGAGGATTGCGGTCTGCGTATTCTGATCAAAAATATTGTCTTCGACCCGATAATCGCCATCCAAAAGGCTGACTCCAACCCTGTACCCGCGTATGCCGCAATTCCGGACGGCCACGTTGATGCGATTGCTGGCCGATATCCCTATTGCATTTGTTGATGGACCAGCCGCCAGGTTTCCTATTTTATGATTATTGCAATCTATCGTTATGTTGTTTCCCATGACGGTGATTGCGCTGCCAGATGCCAATGCCGCCCATACATGCTGTTTCAGGCAATAAACGCCCTGTGTGGTGATGGTTGTCGGTATGGAAGTAATGTTGATGCAGTTAATGGTTTCTGCTGCCGCGGGGCGTGCAAGTGCCAGCCATATGAAAGCGAGCACAAGGGCGATTGTATTGACATATTTCCTCATTTCCATGATTTCACCTCAAGTCAGTCAAGTGTGATTGCACGTATTGACCGATGTCCGAAGGCATCAGCATTCCTTGCCTGTCAGAGAAAGAATCCGGCAGACAATCTATCGAGGGCGTTGCGTACATCCCTTCTCGCAGCTCTCAAAAACTCGTCCTTGAGGAAGGCAGAACCATCCGTGCCCACCTTCTGTTACGACTCCTAACGACCCCATTTCCTGTATTTCTAGTGAAGGAACCGGTGAGCAGTCAGGGTGGGGGGGCATACGACGGCGGGTTGTTGACACCAGCTGGCTGCTTTCTTGCATGCTTCTGAAAAAGAAAAGACGAACCCTATGCTGGTCGACGCAGAGTCGGCCCCACGGCATAGACAGCTTCATTGCTCTTGATGGAGTCCAGCGAGAGCCGATGGCTACTCGTTGTTGCTGGAATCGGGAGAGAATTGGGTTAAAGGACCTACTTCGGTCTTTTTCTTGTGCATCGGATTCCATCCCCTTTTTGGGCACACGTCATTGATGATTCAATACGAGGCAGACAGCGACCAGCTTTTCTTTCCCCTATTCTTGCCGCTTCCATTGCGCGTACGACTGCGGGTGGCGTGATTCGATTCGGCCACTATTTTCTGTTTGCGTCAATAGTCCGTCACTATATTGGCTTGAGCCCAAAAGCATTTCTTCTACTTTTCGTGACGAATATCACAACTGCGCATCCACCGCTACGGTGTTTTATCGCTATATCTTCGGCAACTGCAAGTGCGTGGTATCTACTGCATGCCCCCGGTGCGTCTCGCAGCATGCAGGTCGTGCGAAACAGGAGCATTGCCGAAGGGTGCCACGCATCCGCACCGGAATCCCGCATGCGGATCCCGGCGCGGATGCGCAGACCGGAGGCCCGGCTACAGGAACATGCCGCCCGAGGCTTCGATGCGCTGGGCATTGATCCAGCGGTTGTCCGGCGACAGCAGCGAGGCGACCACGCCGCCGATGTCGTCCGGCAGGCCGACCCGGCCCAGCGCGGTCTGCGAGGCGACGAAGGCATTGAGTTGCTCGTTGTCGCGCACGGCGCCGCCGCCGAAGTCGGTCTCGATGGCGCCGGGCGCCACCACGTTGACCGCGATGCCGCGGGCACCCAGTTCCTTGGCCTGGTAGCGCGTCAGCACTTCCATCGCGCCCTTCATCGCCGCGTAGGCGGCGTATCCGGGTAGCGCGAAGCGGGTCAGGCCGGACGAGATATTGATGATGCGGCCGCCATCGGCCATCAGTGGCAGCAGCGCCTGGGTCAGGAAGAACGGACCCTTGAGATGGATATCGACCATTTCGTCGAACTGCGCTGCTGTGGTGTCAGCGAAGCCAGCGTGCACGCCGGTGCCGGCGTTGTTGACCAGGTGATCGAAGCTGTTGCGACTCCACTGCGCCAGCACGCCGCGCACCGATTCGGCGAAGGCGGCAAAACTGCCGCTGTCGGCAACATCCAGCGGCAGCGCGATCGCGCGGCGGCCCCGCTGCGCGATCTGGTCGACCACGGCTTCGGCTTCGCTGCGGTTGCTGCGATAGGTCAGGACGACGTCGTGGCCGTAACGGGCCAGCGCAATGGCCATGTTGCGACCCAGGCCGCGGCTGCCGCCGGTGACCAGGGTGACGGAGACGGGAGAGGCGGAAGTGTTCATCGGATGACTCCATTTCGAGTGGGGGAACGGCTTGGGGCCGTGGTGCACACTCTATTGACGTGCTTTCCGTCGATAAACCCGGATAAAATGATTCCAGTGTTCATAAATAACGAACAATTGGGCGCTGAGGAAGCCGGATGAACCACCTGGAAGCGATGCAGATCTTTGCGCGGGTGGCCGAGCTGGCCAGCTTTACCCGCGCGGCCGACAGCCTGGGCCTGCCCAAGGCCACCGCGTCGACCGCCGTGCAGCAACTGGAAGGCTGGCTAGGCACGCAACTGCTGCACCGGACCACCCGCAGGGTGCAGATGACCCAGGACGGCCAGGCGTTCTATGAGCGTTGCAAGGATCTGCTGGCCGACATGGACGAACTACAGGGCATGTTCCAGCGCGCGCCGCAGTCGCTGCGCGGCCGCCTGCGGGTGGATATGCCTGGCGGAATGGCGCTCAGTTTCGTCATGCCGGCGCTGCCGGCGTTCCTGCAGGCGCATCCGCAACTGGAACTGGAGATCAGCTGCACCGATCGTTTCGTTGACGTGGTGCGCGAAGGCTTCGATTGCGTGCTGCGGGTCGGCACCCTGCCCGATACCCGGCTGGTGGCGCGGCCATTGGGACACTTCCGCATCATCACTTGCGCCAGTCCCGACTACATCCGGCGCCATGGCATGCCACAGCGCATCGAGGATCTGGGAGCGCACCGGCTGGTGCACTACACGACCGTGTTCGGTGGCAAACCCGACGGCTGGGAATACTGGGACGGTGCGCAGTACCGCACGGTGCCGATGGCCGGTGCGGTGACGGTGAACAGCGTCGAAGCCTACGAGGCCGCCTGCCTGGCGGGACTGGGCCTGATCCAGGCGCCGTTGTCGGGACTGCGCCATCTGTTGGCGCAGGGGCGGCTGGTGGAAGTGCTGCCGCAGCACCACGCCGAGCCAATGCCGGTCTCGTTGCTGTACGCGCACCGTCGCAATCTGCCGCAACGCGTGCAGGCCTTTATGGCATGGATAACCGATACGCTGCGGCCGTATCTGGAGACCTGATTGCTCCTGCAGAAAAGCAGGCGTCCGCAGGCCCGGTAGTGCCGAGCTTGCTCGGTAGAATGCTCGGCGGGCGGGATGATGAGCTTTGACTGAAACAGCGTTCCCCAAAAAAGGGTCCTTCTTCGTTTCCGGGGATGTCAGCTTCGGCGGGAGTCGCCGGTCGTCAGGCTGGGGGTGCGCAACCCTTCGGGAAGGCTGCTGTCGCGGCGCCATGCCGCGTTGCACGCCTTGGTCAGGCCACCAGCCTGACCGGCGGCGTGCGCCTTGCCTGCCATCGCGACAGCAGCCTTCGCGCTCACCCCAAAGGCCATAACCCGCTCTCGGTCGGGCCGCAGGCTCGTTCCGCTTCGCGGCCCGAACCGGCCCGGCGCAGCGCGCCGGGCGTTCGCCAAGGCGCGCGGCAGTGCCGCGCCAACCGCCTTGGCTCACCCATGGCCTGCTCTCCGCACCCCCCAGCCCGCCGGCCGCCGCCTTTGGGCAGATGACAGATCGCGACTTCGGAAGGCCTTTCTTCGAGCGCCGGCCAGGTGTCTAGAACCCGGTGGCCATGGCATTGCGGGACCGTACGCGGCATGGATGCCGCGTAAGAGCCTACAGGGACGTGTTTACGGCGTGTCCCGCAATGCCATGGCCACCGGGTTCCACATGGACGTTCCCCGTACTTGGGAGAAGAACAAAAAAAGCCCCGCATGGCGGGGCTTCTCGCAGTCAGGCGGAAGGGTAGGCTTACGCCTCCGCTTCTTCCTTGTACGCATCGATGGGAATGCACGCGCACATGATGTTCTTGTCGCCGTAGACGTTGTCCACGCGCGCCACCGGCGGCCAGTACTTCTGCAGTTTCAGGCTGGGCAGCGGGAAGGCGGCCAGTTCGCGCGGGTAGGCGTGCGTCCATTCGCTGGCCGCGACCTGGGTGGCGGTGTGCGGGGCGTGCTTGAGCGGATTGTCGTCGCGATCCAGGCGACCATCCTCGATGGCGCGGATCTCCTGGCGGATTTCGATCATCGCATCGATGAAGCGGTCCAGTTCGTGCAGCGATTCGCTTTCGGTCGGTTCCACCATCAGCGTGCCGGCCACCGGAAAGCTCAGTGTCGGGGCATGGAAACCGAAATCGATCAGCCGCTTGGCCACGTCCTCGGCACCGATGCCGGTGGCCTTTTCCAGCGGCCGCACATCCAGGATGCACTCGTGCGCGACCAGGCCGTTGCGCCCGGTGTACAGCGTCTTGTAATGCGGCGCCAGGCGCTTGGCGATGTAGTTGGCATTGAGCAGCGCGACCTGGGTCGCCTTGCGCAGGCCCTGCGTGCCCATCAGGGTGATGTACATCCAGCTGATCGGCAGGATGCTGGCGCTGCCGAAGCTGGCGGCGCTGACCATGCCCACGGCGCCTTCGCCGCCCATCACCTTCGGCAGGAATGGCGCCAGATGCGATTTGACCGCGCACGGACCCACGCCGGGGCCGCCGCCGCCGTGCGGGATGCAGAAGGTCTTGTGCAGGTTCAGATGCGAAACGTCCGAACCCCAACGACCGGGCTTGGCGACGCCGACCAGCGCATTCATGTTGGCGCCGTCGGTATACACCTGGCCACCGTGGGCGTGGACGATATCGCAGATGGCGACGATGTCTTCCTCGAACACGCCATGCGTGGACGGGTAGGTGATCATCAGCGCGGCCAGGCGGTCGCCGTATTTTTCGGCCTTGGCGCGGATGTCCTCGACATCGACATTACCGTTGCCATCGCACTTGGTCACCACCACGCTCATGCCGCACATCTGCGCGCTGGCCGGATTGGTGCCGTGCGCCGACTCGGGAATCAGGCAGATGTCGCGCTGATCGTCGCCGCGCGAGCGGTGATAGGCGCGGATGGCCAGCAGCCCGGCAAACTCGCCCTGCGCGCCGGAGTTGGGCTGCAGGCTGACCGCATCGTAGCCGGTGCATTCGACCAGCATCGCTTCCAGTTCGTCGATCAGCTGCTTGTAACCGGTGGTCTGGTCGGCCGGCGCCAGCGGGTGGATGTTGGCGAACTCCGGCCAGGTCACCGGAATCATCTCGGCGGTGCCGTTGAGTTTCATCGTGCAGCTGCCCAGCGGGATCATCGTGCGATCCATGGCCAGATCCTTGTCGGCCAGCGCGCGCATGTAGCGCAGCAGTTCGTGCTCGCTGTGATGGGTGTTGAACACCGGATGCTGCAGGAACGCGCTCTGGCGCAGCAGTGAAGCCGGCAGCGCTTCGGTGGCTTCGCGGTCCAAGGCATCGATGGTCGCTACCGGCATCCTGCCTGCCGCGACACTCGCGCTTCCATGCGCATCGTCGTCGATCTGCGCATCGAACAGCGCGGCCAGCGCGATCACATCCTCACGCGTCGTGGTCTCGTCCAGGCTGATGCCGAGGCTGGCGGTATCGATGCGGCGCAGATTGATGCCGGCGCGCTGGGCCTTGACGTGGATTTCCGCTGCGTCGATGCCGCTGACATGCAGGGTGTCGAAGAAATCCGTGCCGACGGCGACGCCGCACTTGCGCAGCGCCGCGGCCAGGATCGCCGCCAGCCGGTGGGTGCGGCGGGCGATGCGGGTCAGTCCTTCCGGACCGTGGTAGACCGCGTACATGCTGGCCATCACCGCCAGCAGCACCTGCGCGGTGCAGATGTTGGAAGTGGCTTTCTCGCGGCGGATGTGCTGCTCGCGGGTCTGCAGGGTCAGCCGGTAGGCCGGCTTGCCTTCGGCGTCGATGGACACCCCGATCAGACGGCCCGGCATCGAGCGCTTGAACGCATCGCGGCAGGCCATGAACGCCGCGTGCGGGCCGCCGAAACCGAACGGCACGCCGAAGCGCTGCGAATTGCCGATGACGATGTCCGCACCCCATTCGCCCGGCGCCTTGATCAGCGTCAGCGCCAGCAGATCGGTGGCCACTGCGACCAGACCGCCGCGCGCGTGCACGGCGTCGGCCAGCGCGGAGTGGTCATGGATGCGCCCCAGCGTGTCCGGGTATTGCAGCAGCACGCCATAGCTGTCCACGCCGGCCGCCTCGCTGTCCTCGCCGACGTGCAGTTCGATGCCCATCGCCTCGGCGCGCGTACGCAGCACTTCCAGCGTCTGCGGGTGCACATGCCGGGACACGAAGAAGACATTGGATTTGGATTTTGACGAGCGCTTGGCCAGTGTCATCGCCTCTGCCGCGGCAGTGCCTTCGTCCAGCAGCGAGGCGTTGGCGATCTCCATGCCGGTCAGGTCGGCGACCATGGTCTGGAAGTTGATCAGCGCTTCCATGCGGCCCTGCGAGATTTCTGCCTGGTAGGGCGTGTAGGCGGTGTACCAGGCCGGGTTTTCCAGGATGTTGCGCAGGATGACATTGGGCGTGTGGGTGCCGTAGTAGCCCTGGCCGATGAAGCTGCGGAAGACCTGGTTCTTGTCGGCGATGGCGCGGATCCTGGCCAGCGCCTCGACTTCGCTGATCGCCTCGGGCAGCGCCAGCGGCGCCGGCGACTTGATGTTGCCGGGCACGATGGCGTCGGTCATCGCATCCAGCGACGCATGGCCGACCACGGCCAGCATCTGCGCGATTTCGGCATCGTTGGGGCCGATGTGGCGTTCGAGGAAGGCGCTGTGGTTTTCCAGCTCGCGCAGGGAAGGCGTGGCGTTGTGTGACATGGCAGGGGCGTCCGTAGGCAACGTGCGTGCCGCACGCGGGGCGCCCCTCTGTCCTTTTGCCTGAGAGTTTGGAAGCGGCGGACGAGGACGTCGTCGTGTCGCGCTTCTTGCCCCTTCGGCGCCGGATTCAACCGGTCTCTCCAGAGTGTTCGCACGCGGTGGTATGGGAGCCTGAGCGATTACGGGCGTTGCGTCTTCGGCAGCGGCCCGGCCGTTCACGGCTGGCCCGCTTCTCCCACCGCATGTTTTCGGGCCGCATTATAGCCTGCGGGAGCGGTACGGGCGCGTCAGAACGCGATTATGGGCTTACCATATGCGTTCCTATGGTTTTCCCGGCAGAATGAACAGGCTTCCCTTCCAGGTGCGCCAGATCGACCATGTGGTGCTGCGCGTGCGCGATGCGGCGGCCATGGAGGCCTTCTACTGCGGCGTGCTGGGATGCCGGGTGGAGCGCCGGCGGCAGGACATTGGACTGCTGCAGTTGCGCGCCGGCGCCTCGCTGATCGATCTGGTGGACGTGGCCGGCAAGCTGGGGGCCATGGGCGGCGCGGCGCCGGGCGTGGAGGGCCGCAACATGGACCATCTGTGCCTGCAAGTGGAACCGTTCGACCTCGAGGCCATCCTGGTCCATTTGCGCTCCCACGGCGTGCGCATCGGCGAGTTCGGTTCCCGTTACGGCGCCGAGGGCCAGGGCCCTTCGCAGTACCTGCTGGATCCGGAAGGCAATACCATCGAGCTGAAGGGTCCCCCCGCAGCTTGAATGGCACGACACCGACGTCCCTGCGGCCGCCGCCAGCGGTGGCGCCCGGGCACATGGAGCAAGCGTTGCGATGAAACCCGATCCTTCCCTGTCCAGCCTGCGGCTGGCCGTCCTGCTGGGCGGGCTGGCGATGTTCGGCCCGTTCTCGATCGACACCATCTTCCCGGCTTTCCCGCAGATGGGCGCGCAGTTGGGCGCCGACAAGCTGGCCATGCAGCAGACCATCAGCGTCTACCTGCTGACCTATGCGGCGATGAGCCTGGTGCATGGGCCGTTGTCCGATGCGCTGGGGCGCAAGCGGGTCATCCTGGCTGGTCTGTGCGTGTTCCTGCTGGCATCGGTCGGCTGCGCACTGTCGACCGACATGACCACCCTGTTGCTGTTCCGCGCATTGCAGGGCCTGTCTGCAGGGGTCGGTTTCATCGTTGGCCGCGCGGTCATCCGCGATGTCTACCAGGGCGACGACGCGCAGCGGCTGATGAGCCAGGTGTCGATGATCTTCGGCATTGCGCCGGCAATCGCGCCGATCATCGGCGGTTGGCTGCTGGGCTGGGGGCGATGGCCGCTGATTTTCTGGTTTCTGGCGGCGTTCTCGGCCGCGTTGCTGCTGGCCGTATCGCTGTGGTTGCCGGAAACCCACCCGGCGCCAGCGCGCCTGAAGGTCCCGCCCCGGCATCTGCTGCGCGACTACTTCGCCATCGTCGCCAATTCGCGTTTCCAGCGGCTGGCGCTGGCTGGTTCGCTGAGTTTCGGCGGGCTATTCCTGTACATCGCCTCGGCGCCGGCGTTCGTGATGGATCTGCTGGGCCTGAACGAGCGGCAGTTCGCCTGGCTGTTCCTGCCGGCCATCGGCGGCATGGTGGTTGGCGCGTTTCTGTCCGGCCGTGCCGCCGGCCGTATCAGCGGCACCCGTTTGAGCGCGATCGGCTTTTCCTGCATGGGCGTTGGCGCGTTGTGCAACGTCGGCTACAACGCGCTGGCGACGGAAATCGCGGTGCCGTGGGCGGTGTTGCCGCTGAGCCTGGCCGGCCTGGGAGTGGCGTTGATCTTTCCTATCCTGACCCTTTCGATCCTGGATATGTACCCACGCCAGCGCGGCGCGGCGTCGTCGCTGCAGGCGTTCAGCAACCTGCTGGTCAATGCGATCATCGCAGGCCTGCTGTCGCCGCTGGTCAGCCATCATGGCCTGCATCTGGCCATCGCCTCGGCGGCGTTCGTGACGCTGGGCTGGCTGTTCTGGCGCTGGGAGATGCGCAACAGCCGCTACCAGCCGCAGTGTCCCGGCGATGCGGCGTCGATGGAACCCACCGAACAACTCTGAACTGCGCAAGGAATCCCCATGTCCATCCAATCCAAGGCCCGCCGCGAAGCGAAAAAGCGCAAGGCCATCAAGGCCCGCAACCAGGCCCAGCTGAACGCGCCGGCAATCGAACCGCACGCCGAACTGCGCAACCCGCAGGGCGAACTGCTGGCCGGCATCGTGCGCCGCGCCGGCGTCTGGGTGCTGGGCATGCACGGACAGATCGCCGGCAGTTCCGACAGCGCCGCCGAAGTGCTGGCCATGATCAAGCGGGTCGCGGCAGCGCATGAAGCGCAGGATCAGCCGGTGCGGCTGGCCTACTCGGACGAACTGCGCGACACCGCCGACCTGGAAGCCGCCGCCCAGGGCATGAGCCTGGAGGACTACGAGAAGAAGCTGGAAGAGGAAATGTGCGCCAACAGCGCCGCGGATCCGGGCGAAGGCGGCGAAGGCGATCAGGCCGGTAGCAATACGGAAGACAGCCAGCAAACGCCTGATTGACGGATGTAGGAGCGACGTAAGCCGCGATGAGACATCGGTAAAGCTTTATCGCGACTCACCGGTGCCGGCATGCCGGCACCGCTCCTGCGCGACTACCAAGCCGGTGATGGATGTCGTTCGCGCGAGCCAGATGCGCCGGCTCAGTGCGCCGTTGGCCGGCCGCCCATACGGCGCATCGCGACCAGTACGACAGAGCCGGCCATCGCCGGCAACCAGACCCAGCGCAGTTCCGACAGCAGCACCTGCGCCCCGCGCGCCGAGAAGAACTGATGGATGAACGGAGAGACTTCGATCATCCGCCATGACGCAAAAAAACGCTGTTCCGACCACGGCCACCACAGCGCCACGCCCAGGCCGCCATTGGTCAGCATGTCCAACAGCGGATGCGAGGCCGCCGCCGCGGCAACGAACGCGAACGAGAGCCAGCGACTGGCGCGCAACCACCGCCGCAGGCATGCGGCAAGCAGGCCAAGGAAGCTGGCGAACGCCAGCGAATGGCTGAAACCGCGATGGCCCAGCGCATCGGCGTAGGCGATGCCGAACTTGAACGCAACCACATCCAGATCCGGCAGCACGGCCGCGGCCATGCCGGCCAGCAGCAGCCGTGGCGGAACGGCCTTTCGGCCCAGGCCAAGACCGATGGCAAGCGGGACGATGGCGTGGGTGATGATGGTGGGCATATGGGTAGATGGACGTTTGCGAAGGTCCGTTTTTTCCCACAGTTCTGTGAGTTTGCGATGAAGTCCCCACGCGATTGCACGAGTGCTGCGCAGAAACTGTAGGAGCGATGTGAGTCGCGACAGTACCGCGGTAAAGCTTCATCGCGACTTACGTCGCTCCTACATAAAAAAAGAGAATCAAAAGAAAGGCCGGCTTGCGCCGGCCTTTCGCAACCACGTGACGGCAGGCTCAGCCCTGCTTGGCCGGCGCCGCCGCCTTTGCCGCCGCTGCCGGCACTTCCCAGCCGCAGGTCTGGCCTTCGTTCTGCTGCTTCAGCCAGTCCTGCAGCGGCGCGAAGTACTCCAGCACGGCGCTGGCGTCCATGGTTTCGCCACCGGTCAGCTCCTTCAGCGTGGCCTGCCACGGTTGGCTGGCGCCTTTCTCCAGCATCGCCCAGAACTTCTGTCCGGCCACCTTGTTGCCGTAGAAGCTGCAGTCGTACAGCGGCCCCTGGTAGCCGGCGGCATCGCACAGGCCCTTGTAGAACTGGAACTGCAGCACGTGCGACAGGAAATAGCGGGTGTACGGCGTATTGCCCGGCACATGGTACTTGGCGCCCGGGTCGAAGAAATCCTCGCCGCGCGCGCTGGCCGGGGCCACGCCCTGGTACTTGGCCTTCAGTTCCCACCAGGCCTGGTTGTAGCGGTCCGGCTGGATGCTGCCGTCGAACACGCCCCAGCGCCAGCGGTCGATCATCAATCCGAACGGCATGAACGACACCTTGGCCAGCGCCATCCGCATCTGCGCATTGATCAGCGCCTCGTTGCTCTGCTGCTGTTCGCCGACCAGGCCGATCGACTTCAGGTAGGCCGGCGTCATCGACAGCACGATGGTGTCGCCGATGGCTTCATGAAAGCCGTCGTGCGCGCCGGACTGGAACAGCGGCGGCAGCTTGTTGTAGGCCAGGTAGTAGTAGACGTGGCCAAGCTCGTGGTAGATGGTGGTGAAGTCTTCCTCGTTGGGCTTGATGCACATCTTGGTGCGCACGTCGCCGGCGAAGTTCATGTCCCAGGCGCTGGCATGGCAGACAACGTCGCGGTCCAGCGGCTTGATGAACTGGGTCTTGTCCCAGTAGCTGTCGGGCAGCTTGGGCATGCCCAAAGAGGTGTAGAAGTCCTGCGCGCGCTCGGTCATCTGCCGCGCGGTCAGCAGTTGCGCGTCGCGTTCGGCATGGAAGCGGGCGTCTTCCTTGGCATTGGGGCCGGCCTTGTACAGCATGGCGCTGTAGTTGCCCTGCGCCTGCTGTTCCAGCGCGCTGGTGATGTCCAGATCGCCGACGCCCTTGTACGGCTGCAGCATGTCCCACAGGTTGCCCCAGTCCTGCTGCCACATGTTGCCCATCAGATGCGCCGGCAGCAGTCCGTTGACCTGGCCGCGTTCGCTGCCGTAGGTGGCCTGCAGCTTGGTGCGGGTATAGCAGTGCAGCTGTTCGTACAGCGGCTTGACCTGGTCCCACAGGCGATCGGTTTCCGCGGCGATTTCCGCTGGCGTCATGTCGTAGCCGCTGCGCCACATTTCGCCGGCGTCGGCAAAGCCAAGACCCTGCGCGCCCTCGTTGACCAGTTCGGCGAAACGCACATAGTCCTTGCGCATCGGTTGGGCGATGCTGTGCCAGCCCTGCCAGGCGTCCAGTTGCACGTTGTAGTCGCGGCTGCTGCGCAGCACGTCTTCCAGTTCGCCCAGCTGGCGGCATTTCTTCGCCTGACCCTCGCCGCTGCAATAGCTGCCGGCGCCGTACATGCCTTCCATCTTGGCGGCGATCTGGGTCAGCTCGGCCAGCTTGGCCGGATCCTGCGGCGGCGGCATCGCCGTCGCCAGTTTCAGCAACTGGATGGCACGGGCGGTTTCCGCCGACATTTCCTGGCCTTCGAAACGCTTGGCCTGTTCGATCCAGCTGTTGAGCTGGGTCAGGTAGCGCTCGTTGCCCTTGGCGGCCAGCAGCTGGCTGTCGTCGTTGATGTAGGTGCTGGACAGCCACTGTGCGGCGGTCAGCTCCGGGTACATGGCACGGAACTCGTCGTTGACGCGGGCGACGAATTCATCCGCGGTCTCGCCCTTGGGCACGGCCGAGCTGGCCGCGGTATCTGCCGGGGAGGGCTCTTTCTTGCAGGCGGCCAGCGTGATGACGCAGGCGCCGATGGCCAGTGCGAGAAGAAGGTGGCGTTGCTTCACGGGAATCCTTCAGAAGGAGGGGCGCGACGGGCGCAGGAACCGGAAGGCTAGTGCGGCCGGGGAAAGCCCGCAAGTGGCGCTGCGGCAGCGCTGAAGCGCCGATGGGGGAGGAGGAGGTCCGGGAGGGAGTGCCGACAAGGAGAGCATGGCCGGGCGGCTCATATGCATCCTGTGGGAGCGACGTCGGTCGCGCCCCGATATCCTCCCGGCGATCATGATCAAGAACGCGCCGCAGCGCGTCCGGATGGCGAACAGGCAGACTTCAATCGTTCCCGGACTTTTCCGTCGCGACTGACGTCGCTCCCACACCTCAGGGTCCCGCACCCCGACGAAAGGCGCCGTGCAACATCGCGCGCCGCAGCGCGCCCGGGACATACCGCACGAATCAGCAGTGAGGCAACCCGCGTTGCCGCAAAAACTCCCGCGCATCCTCGGCATCCTGCTCGAACCACGCCTGCGTCGACCCCAGCCGGAACGAATACCCCCAGGCATCCATATCGGCCATCAGTCGCGCGCGCCCCACGCCGGGAATGGCATCGGCCAGCAGGATCTGCAGGTAGCAGGTGGCGTCTTCCTCGATATCGGAATCGGTGGCGTCGGTATGCACCCGCGCACGCCGCTCCGGCGGCAGCACGATCAGATGGCAGGCCTCATGCAGCAGCGAGTGGATCGGCGTGTCGTCGCGCACGTAGACGTTGTGCGCAATGACGCCGGCTTCCGGTTCGCCCCAGTAGCTGCCCGGGATCTTCTCCCCGGCGGCCACATGCTGGAGCAGCAGCTCGTAGCCGGCCAGCAGATCGGCCAGTACGGCAAAGGGAAGATCGCAGACGTGCAGGACGCTGGGTTCGGCAGGGGAGAGCTGGTTCATTGCTTTTGTTGGCGCAATCGTTTGATGTAATCAAGCTCATCGAGTGCGATCTTGTTCCTGGGCTCGATTTTCAGGGATTTCTTGAAGCTGCGTTCAGCCTCATCCAATTGGCCGAGTTCGATCAGGGCATAACCTTCGCCACGCAATGCCCGGGCGCGTTCCGTCTTTTGCAGATTGTCCGGCGTGGCCACCTCAATGTTGGCCAGCGCCGCACGGTGGCTTTCCAGCATCTTGTCCCATTCGCGGCTGGCGCGGTATACGAAGCCGCGTTCGGTGAGGAATTGCGGATTGTTTGGGGAGAGTTTCAAGGCGTGGTCCAACGACTGGCCGGCTTCCTCGAAACGATTCAGCTCGATCAGCGCGTAAGCCTTGCCGTAATAGGCGTAGGCCCAGGATGGCGCCAATGCGACGCCATTCTTGCCGCTCTCTCCCTTGTCGTGCGAGGCGGCCACACCGAGCAGGTAAAGCAGCGTTTCGCTCTGTGTGCGAACGCAGAAATAGATCGTGTCGTCGCTGCGGTATTTGGCTTCGGATTCCTGGATGATCGGATCGAAAGCATCACGGATTGCCGCTTCCGGCTGGCCTTGCTTCAACAGCTCGTCTCCGAGCCTCAAACGTTCGTTCTGCAGCTTTTGCCAAGCGTCCTCGGCGCTCGCCTGGTCATCGTTCTTCGCCGGCGTGTCCACCGGCACACCGTCGTTCGCTACGGCAGGGGCCCATGGCACGACGGGCAGAAGCAGAGCTGCCGCGAAGGCCAGGGAATACAAAGGGATATGGCGAATTTTTCCGTCGCCCATGTCGGAATCCATGGTAGGAGAGGCGCCGACTATCGCATGAAGCGGCCCGGCATTGCGGCCGGGCCGTGGGCGTCAGGCCGGGCCTTCCGGCAGCGCGACCGAGATGTCCAGCACGTCGTGGTCGCCGTCCTTCATCAACTCCACCTTGACCGCGTCAACGTCGACGTTGACGTACTTCTTGATCACTTCCAGCAGCTCGCGGCGCAGCAGCGGCAGGTAGTCCGGCGCGCCGCGGGAGGTGCGCTCCTGGGCGATGATGATCTGCAGGCGGCTCTTGGCGGTCTCGGCGGTGTTCTTTTTCGTCTTCAGGAAATCAAACAATCCCATCTCAACCTCCGAACAGCTTGCTGAAGAAGCCCTTCTTCTCGAATGTGGTGAAGCGCATCGGGCGCTCTTCGCCCATCAGCCGGCCGACGGTGTCGTCATAGGCCTGGCCGGCAGGGGATTCCAGATCCAGGATGACCGGTTCGCCCTTGTTGGAGGCGTTGAGCACGTCGCCGGATTCGGGAATCACGCCGATGCTCTGCAGTCCAAGCACTTCTTCCACGTCCTTGATGCTCAGCATCTCGCCGGTTTCCACCCGCTCGGGGTTGTAGCGGGTCAGCAGCAGGTTGGCCTTCAGCGTCTCGCCGTTTTCGGCCTTGCGGGTCTTGGAATCCAGCAGGCCCAGGATGCGGTCGGAGTCGCGCACGCTGGAGACTTCCGGGTTGACCACCACGATGGCCTGGTCGGCGAAGTACATGGCCAGGAACGCGCCCTTCTCGATGCCGGCCGGCGAATCGCAGACCACGTAGTCGAAACCGTCGTCGGACAGATCCTTCAGCACCTTCTCCACGCCTTCCTTGCTCAGCGCATCCTTGTCGCGGGTCTGGGAGGCGGCCAGGATGTACAGGGTGTCGAAACGCTTGTCCTTGATCAGCGCCTGCTTCAGCGTGGACTCGCCCTGGGTGACGTTGACGAAGTCGTAGACCACCCGGCGCTCGCAGCCCATGATCAGGTCCAGGTTGCGCAGGCCGACGTCGAAATCGATAACGGCGACTTTCTTGCCGCGGCGCGCAAGCCCGCAGGCGATGCTGGCGCTGGTAGTGGTTTTGCCTACGCCACCCTTGCCGGAAGTGACTACGATGATCTCAGCCAACGGTTTTCTCCTTGCGTATCGTTCGTGGGCCGCGCATCAGGTCTGCGCGGCGAATTTGAGTTGATCCTGTTCCAGCCAGATCTGCACGGGCTTGCCGCGCAGTTCCTTGGGTACGTCGTCCAGCACCCGGTAATGGCCGGCGATGGCGACCAGTTCGGCATGGAATTCGCGGCAGAAGATCCGCGCGTCGGTATTGCCCTGCGCGCCGGCCAGGGCGCGGCCGCGCAGCGTGCCGTAGATGTGGATGGAACCGTCGGCGATGACCTCGGCGCCGGCGCCGACGGTGCTCAGCACGGTCAGGTCGCGGTTTTCGGCATACAGCTGCTGGCCCGAACGCACCGGCGTCTTCTGCATCAGTCCAGGCTTGCCGCCGGCGGCCGGCGCGGGGGCCTTGGCCGGCTCCGGTGCGCGTTCGGGCGCGCGCGCCGGAGCAGGGGCCGCCGCCGGTGCGCCGCCGTCCACACGCTCGTACTGGGCGCGGAACTTGGCCAGCAACGGCAGATCCAGCTGTTCGGCCAGTTGTTCGATTTCGCGGGTGCCGTAGGCCAACGCGACCGGCAGCACGCCGGCGTCGCGCAGCCCGTCCAGCAGCGCCTGCGCGGTGGCGACATCGGGCGTCTTGGCCAGCCCGCCGAAATCGATGATCACCGCCGCACGGCCGAACAGCTTGGGCGCGCGTTCGACCCGTTCGCGCATTTCGCGGATCAGTTGCGGCACGTCCAGGCTGCGGATGCGCAGGTTGGCGATGCCTACCTGGCCGATTTTCAGTTCGCCGGCCTGCTCGTAATCGAGGTTCGCTGAACTCACGCTCATGTCCCGGTCGGGCGTTCGGCCCGCGCCTGGGCAAGCTCGCGCCGGCGCGCCCACGGCAGGTCGGGCAGGGCATCGCCGTAGGTCTCATGCACCCAGGGATAGCTGCATAGTTCCTTCATCAGCATGCTGGCGCGCACGTCGACGTTGGCCATCATGTTCTGGCCGACCTCGCGGAAGCCGAAGCTGCCATGGAACAGCAGCGCCGGGTCGGCGCCGTGGTCCAGGAACACCTCGCAGGCCAGCTGCGGGTAGCGCAGCTCGGCGTAGCTCTGCACGTCGGCATAGAACGCGCGGCCGACGCCGCCGCCGCGGCGGCGGCTGGCCACCACGATGCGGTCGATATAGAAGAACTGCGGGTAGCGCTCGCGGAACCAGGCGAAATTGCTGCTGTCGTGATCGGCGTCGGAACCGAACCCGACCAGGAAACCGGCCAGGTTGCCGTCGCGCTCGGCCACGCGGAAGTATTCGGCCTGCTCATAGAAACGATGCAGTTTGGCCGAATCCAGCGGCAGGATCGCCAGTCCGGCATTGTTGTTCAGGGCTAGGACGGAATCCAGCTCGTGCTCGCGCACGTCGCGGATGACAATCGACATTACTTGACTCCGTGCGGGGTCTTGCGGGGACGTGGTGCTGAAAGGCCGCCGCGAGCGGCACTGCAGCGATTATCGCATGGGAGCGCAGAACCGGCGAGGCGCTGCGTAAGCGGCTCGTGAACCGTGGAGCCCTCGCCGCCGGCCGGCGCGACGGCAGCCCGCAACGACCGCCTCCGGTCCGCCGGCGGACAGTCGGCGGACAGTCGGCAATGCCGCTCCGGATCGCCTTCATCCCGTCCCCTCCCGGTACGGCGCAGAGCCCTGGCATGACTTTAGTTGGGCGGCAGCCGGGACGAATGGGCCTAATATGCCAAGATGTTGGGAAGACTCAGCCATACCCGCCTGCTGCGCGCCACCGGCCTGTATACGTGGGCGCTGGTCGGCATCCCGATCATCCTGAACGTGTGGTTCCTGCCGCCGTCCAGCGGTGCCGACGGGCAGGGCGTGGACGTCCCGATGACGGCGCTGGCCTATTTCACCTTCGGCGGCTGCTACTGGCTGGCGACCCGCTCCCTGGGCGCCCGCAGCAGCGGAGCCCAGGATGCCTGGAACATCCCGCTGGCGCTGGTGCTGACCCTGGCGGCGGTGGCGGTGGGGGTCTACAGCCGCACCGGCCTGAGCGCAATGCTGATGGTCATCGTGGCCGGGGTGCTGCCGTGGCTGCTGAGCCTGCGGGTGGCGGTGGCCTGGCTGCTGCTGGGGCATGTGCCGCTGGTGTGGTCGTTCATGGCGCTGGAAGACTTCAACTTCTGGGAGGCGCTGTTCCAGTCGGCCTTTTATGTGGGTTTTGCCGCATTCGTGCTGATCACCGCCTATGTGGCGCGCCAGCAGGCCGAGGCGCGCGAGGAGCAGCGCCGGCTCAATGCCGAATTGCGCGCCACCCGGGTGCTGCTGGCCGAAAGCGCCCGGGTCAACGAGCGCACCCGCATCTCGCGCGAACTGCACGACCTGCTGGGTCACCACCTGACCGCATTGAGCCTGAATCTGGAAGTGGCCGGCCATATCACCGAGGGCCGCGCCCAGGAACACGTCCGCCAGGCCCACACGCTGGCCCGGCTGCTGCTGACCGACGTGCGCGAAGCGGTCAGCCAGCTGCGCGAAAGCGGCGCCATCGATCTGGGGGCGGCGCTGCAGCCGCTGGCCGAAAAGGTGCCGGCGCTGGCGATCCACATGGATATCGAGGAACCGCTGACCCTGGACGACCCGCAGCGCGCCCATGTGCTGCTGCGCTGTGCCCAGGAAATCATCACCAATGCCGTCCGCCATGCCGGCGCCCGCAACCTGTGGCTGCGCTGCCGCCGCGAAGCCTGCAGTATCCTGATCGACGCCCATGACGACGGCGCCGGCAGCGAGCAGGTCGTGGCGGGCAATGGCCTGCGCGGCATGCGCGAGCGCCTGGCCCAGTACGGCGGCGAACTGACCATCGAGACCGCCCGCGGCAAGGGCTTCCGTCTGCACATCCGCCTGCCGGTGCTGGAACCGGTCGTCGGGCTGGCAGCGGATGCCGTGCCGCCGTCGGAACCTCGCACCGAGACCGTTTCCGGAGATACCGCATGATTCGTGTTTGTCTGGTCGATGACCAAAACCTGGTGCGCCAGGGCATCCGTTCGCTGCTGGCGCTCGACGACGGCATCGAGGTGGTCGCCGAAGCCGCCGACGGCAAGCAGGCGGTGGAACTGATTCCGCAGGTCAAGCCCGATGTGGTGCTGATGGACATGCGCATGCCGGTGATGTCCGGGCTGGAGGCGCTGCAGGCGCTGGCGCGGGCTGGGCAGCTGCCGCCTGCCATCATCCTGACCACGTTCGACGACGACCAGCTGGTGCTGGCCGGCCTGAAGGCCGGCGCCAAGGGCTATCTGCTCAAGGATGTATCGCTGGAGCAACTGGTCGGCGCCATCCGTACGGTGGCGGATGGCGGCTCGCTGGTGCAGCCGGCAGTGACCCAGCGGCTGCTGTCCGGGCTGGAGCACATGCGCAACGAGTTCGTCAGCCTGGATCGCCCGGACCCGCTGACCGACCGCGAAACCGAGATCCTGCGGCTGATGGCCAGCGGCTTTTCCAACAAGGAAATCGCCAATTCGCTGGGCGTGGCCGAGGGCACCATCAAGAATCACGTCTCCAATATTCTCAGCAAGCTGGGCGTGCGCGATCGCACCCGGGCGGTGCTGAAAGCGTTCGAACTGCAACTGGTCTAGAGCGTCCCTGGGAATTTGGAGGGGCGCAATGGGGCCGGCCACGGGTTGATGTGAGAATTCCGTTGGCACGGCCGGAAAACACCCTGGCGACCGGTGTCAGATGGGCTGACCGGACCCGGTCAAGCCTGTTAGGATGCGCGGTGCATTTTTTTTGATGGCCGAGGCACCGGCCCCCGGAGACCCCTGAATGACCCGTTTGATCGAGTTAGTGATTGCATTGGCGCTGGTCCTGGCGCTGTTTGTGGTGATCGGGCTGGTGTTGCCGTCCGAGCGCCACCTGCAAGAAAGCGTCGAGACCAATCGCCGCATGACAATCGTGTTCGACACCCTGAACAACGTGCGCCGTCTGAAGGACTGGAGCCCGCTGCTTCCGAACCGGCCGAGCGAACTGTCGTACTCCGGCGGTGGCGAAGACAACACCGGCGTCGGCGCGCGTGTCGATTTCAACTCCACCGGCTACTGGGGCAATGGCAGCTGGGAAATCACCGAGAGCGAACGGCCGCAGGCCGGCGGCTCCGGCAAGATCGCCTACGCGGTGGTCAACGAGCGCGCGGGCAAAGACAAGAAGACCACCTTTCTGCTGGAACCCACCGGAAAGAACGCCCGCAACGTCAAGATCACCCAGACGTATGACATCAGCTACGGCTGGAACCTGATCGGCCGTTATTCGGGCATGTACGTCAGCCGCCATGTCGGCGATTCGCTCAAGAGCGGCCTGTCCAAGCTGACCAACATGCTGGCCACCGTGCCCAACTTCGACTACCGCGCCGAGGGCAGCAAGCTGACCGATCTGCGCGTGATCGAGCTGCCGGCCGAGGACATCCTGTTCGTCAACGCCGGCAATATCGATCGCAACAACGACGCCATCAAGGGCTCGATCAAGTCCAACCAGGAATGGATCAAGCGGGTGATGGAGGCCAACGGCCTGGAGGCCGCCGGCCCGCTGCGCATCGTCACCACCGATTTCGGCGCCGAGCGCTACGCCTTCGACGTGGCCCAGCCGGTCCGCAAGAAGAGCGGCGCGTCCGCTGCCAGCGACGCCGATGGCGACGCCAAGCAGCCGCCGATTCCGGTCCCGACCGCCGCCGGCGAGCTGAAGGTCACCATTCCTTCCGGCGCGCCGGTCGAATACGTCCACCAGGAGCCGCGCAAGGTGGCCGCCGCCAAGTACACCGGTTATATGGCCGAGCTGGACGCGGTGCGCAGCTCGCTGCGGGCCTGGGCGGTGACGGCAGGCCACGAAGTGGTGGACCGTCCGTTCGAGTCCTGGAACAAGGGCGTGGACGATTCGTTCACCGCCGAGGGCGAGTTCGACGTGTACTGGGCGGTCAAGCAGTAAGGCCGTCCGGCGGAACTTCGATTCCGCAGACGGAGGTAACCAGGCGCGCCGCTTCTATAGCGGCGCGTCGCGTTTGCGCCGCAGCGATCCTCATCCCGGCAGGATGCCGCCCGTCCGAAGAGACTCCGATGCTGATGAACTACGATCGTCGTCAACGCAGGCCCTCGCTGTTGGCCCTCTGCGGAGGCCTGCTCGCGGCCGTCGCGGTGGCGCTGTCGGCCTACGCATCGCACGGGGTTGCCGATGCGCTGGCGCAGTCGCACCTGCAGACCGCCGCGCTGTACGCCTTCGGCCACGGCATCGCACTGGCCGCGTTGTCGGCAGGCACCACCCGCCGGTTGGGAAAGGCGGCGCTTTACCTGCTGCTGATCGGCGCACTGTTGTTCGCCGGCAGCCTGACCCTGGGGGCGCTGGCCGGATTGCCGACGCGGTTGGCGCCCGTTGGCGGCAGCACCCTGATCCTGGGTTGGCTGGTCTGGGCTTTCGACGCGATCCGGCGCTGATCCGATGCCTCGCCATGCCCGCGGTTTCGATACCGGACAGGCCTTCGAATACCTGAGCCGCCGCGACCGCAAGCTTGGCGCGTGGATGAAGCGGATCGGCTACATCGAGCCGCAGCCCGGTTGGCGGAAATCCTTCGATCCGGTCGATGCGCTGGCCCGCGCCATCCTGTATCAGCAGCTCAGCGGCAAGGCCGCCTCCACCATCGTCGGCAGGGTGGAAGCGGCCATTGGCAGCACCCGGCTGCACTACGACACGCTGGGCCGGATCGACGACGCCACGTTGCGCGCCTGCGGCGTCTCCGGCAACAAGACGCTGGCGTTGCGCGATCTGGCCGAGCGCGAAGAGCGTGCGGAGATTCCCACGCTGCGGCAGATGTCGGTGATGCACCAGGACGATATTGTTGCCGCGCTGGTGCCGATCCGCGGCATCGGCCGCTGGACGGTGGAGATGATGCTGATGTTCCGCCTCGGCCGCCCCGACGTGCTGCCCATCGACGACCTTGGCGTACGCAAGGGAGCGCAGTTCGTCGATAAAATCGATGTCATGCCGACGCCCAAGCAACTGCTGGCGCGCGGCGAGCGCTGGGGGCCGTTCCGCACCTACGCCAGCCTGTACCTGTGGCGCATCGCCGATTCCGGCGCCGAAGCGAAGACGCCGACCAAGCGGTCGCAGGATTAGGGACCACGCTGACGAGCGCTGGCTTGAGCGGCGTTTCCTTAGGCCGGATCAGCGCTCCGGGCCGCCTGCAGACGGCTTCGGCCGGAACAGTGGGTCGTCGCTTACGCGTTGCCTGGGCGGTGGCGGGAAGCGTCTGGCATGGTCGATGAAGCTGTGGAAGCGGAACGTGGAGACCATCGCCCTGAAATAGAAGATCAGAAAGACGATCGAAAGCACCAGCCCGGCTGGTTTTCCGGTTTCCATCATGATCAGGATCTTCGACAGCAGGAAGTAGCTGAACATCAACGTTGCCGCGATCCGGCTGTTGCGATAGATGCCGAATGCAAGACCGAAGACCAATACCACATCCACGAAGTTCCAGACACCCAGCAGTGCTTCCTCGCTTTGACCGAGAATGAAGATCAAGGTCATCGCCAATGTGAGCGTGCCGGATACGACAGCGGCGATCCAGCCGTAGCGGATATGCCGGGTGATTTCTTCGGGAACTTCAATTGCATGGACCGCCGGTTCGCGAATCTCCGATTGCGGGGTCGCGTAGGGATCGTTCTCAATCATTGGGTTCTATCCGTTGACGGCGGCACAGTGCATGGTGCCATGATGATGGGGAGATGGATCATGCTGACGCGGAGCGCTGCGTCGCCGGATCCGGCCACGACAGGTACTTTTGCCACAAGCGGTTGCCGAAGCGGTAATCCGGATCGACCCGTCGCTTCAGTCGCACGAAATCCGCAGCTTCAGGATAAGCCTCGTGGAACTGCGCCGGCGAGGCATGCAGCCGGTAGGGCAGATAGTAGCGTCCGCCAGCGGCCAGTGCGGCATCGATCAATTGCCGCGTCCATACCGCCGAGGCGCGATCGGCGGGCTGGTTGGAGCGTTGCTTGTAATAGAGGACGAACGAGAAAATCTCGCCGGGCGCCCATTTCAGCAATGAGACCGTATCGGCGGGCGAGTGCCGGACCGATACGTTCAGCGCGTTGACGCGATGGCGCTGGAGTATCGCGGCCATGCGGCGGACGAACGGGACGAAGCCGGCTATCGGGATGAAGTATTCCTGCAGCAGGTAGGTCGAGAACATCCGGGTGCGCGGCTCCAGCGAGGCGGTATCCAGGCTGGCTTCGTAATTGCGCATCACCACGGCCTTTTCGCGCAGCAGGCGGTCGGTCAGGTAGCGATCGCGCAGATGATCGCCGCCGGGGAGTTCCGATGCCGACCAGATAAGGTTCTGCTCGAGCCCGTAATCCAGGCCGCGCGGCACCAGGCGTCTGCCTTCGGTGAGCGCTGCATCGGTCCGCAGCCAGCTGATCGCCAAAGGCCGATCGAATCGCGGAGGAATGAGATCTGCGTTGTGCATGATGACGGCGGGATCGCTTTGTATCCGCTCGCGGAAGAATGCCGGATAGTCGGTCAGAGCCAGCCGCTGGCTATGGCGGGCCATCGCCTCGTTGGGCGCCAGTTCCAGTTCGACCTCGGTGATGACGCCCAGACCGCCGTAGCCGCCAATGGCCGCGGCAAACAGGTCCGGTTCCTTGTTGCGGCCGAGTTCGAGCACCTGGCCGCCGCCATCGACCAGTTGCAGTGCGCGCACCGTGTGGGCGATGGGACCGGCATTGAGGTAGCGGCCGTGGCAATTGACCGAGACTGAGCCGCCAACGGTGAAGTTGCTGTAGCTCTGCATCACCTTTACCGACAGATCGTGCGGGTCGATGATGTCCTGCAGATCGCGCCAACGCATCCCCGCTTGCACCCGGACGATCCCCTGCACCGCATCCAGCCGGACCAGCCGGTTCATCGCGCGCATGTCCAGATGCAGCGACCCGGCCAGGGCGGTCTGTCCGCCCATGCTGAAGCGGGCGCCACCGATGGAAACCGGGCCGCCGGATTCGCCCAGCAGGCGCTGGACCTCGCCGGTGGCCGTGGGACGCGCGACGCGCGCGACTGCTGTCTGTTCCATCCGGCTGATGTCTTCGATGCGAGTGGCATCGGCTTGCCGGTTGCAGGAGAACGTCCCTGCCGCGCCGGCCAGCGCCAGGGCCTGCATCAATTTCCTGCGCTGGGTATCTAGCCTCCTGTCAGGCATCCCTGCTTTCCTACGCGGTTTCGTAACGCCAATGCCACGGTTCGTAGACGATGCCGTGCGGGTTGTCGCGCGGGTAGCTCATGACGAAACCGAATTCCGCGGCGTGACGGCTCAGCCAGGCGAAGGCAGGGGTGCGTTCGAACGATTCCTCGGCCGGCGGTTCGCCCGGCGTGCCGATGTCCAGCGCGCGGCCGCTATGGTGCTCGCTGTAGCCAGGCGCGGCGTTGACGCCGAGGATCTGTTGTACCGTCTGTCCGCGCGCCAGTTTGCGTTCGAAGATGCCGAGCTGGTAGTCGTGGCTGCGGTAACCGGAGATCGCGTCCAGCACGATACCGTCGAGGCCGGCGGCATGCCGCATCGCGTTCCAGGCGCGCGCCGTGGCCTGGGTCAGCCATAGCGGGCGGCGATAGCGGTCGTAGCCGGCCAGCGCCAGCGCAGCCGGCTCGGCAATCAGCGCCAGCCCGGTGCGGTCGCCATAGCTTTCGTCCAACCCCAGCGCATGCAGGCGCTGCTGCAGCCGAGCCAGCGGCAGTTCGCCGCTGCTGTCGATGTCGAATCCGCGGCGCTCATCCAATGCGTCGGCGGCGTCCAGGGCGGCGTCGATGCCGGATTCGCGCATCAGCCGCGGCAGCAGCGGCAGCACGCCCTGCGGCAGCAGTGCGGCAAGATAGCGGCCATCGCGCTTGCGCCGCAGTACCCGGTCGGCACGGGCCAGGATGCGCGCATCGGCATTGCCGCGCGCGCGCAGCAGACCGGCGGGCCAGAGTTCGATGTCCGGTGTGTTGAGCAGCGATGTCTTGAGTGGAATCGGAGGGGCGGGGCGGCGCATGGAACGCAGCTTAACGGTGGCCGCGTGCGTCCGCCAGTTCGCGCAATCGGTCAAGCAGGGCGACTGGCTTCTCCGGGCTCAGCAGTACTTGTCCGCCATCGTGCAACGGCAGCGACAACACCCGGGTCCGGTCGGTGATCAGGCAGAAGGCCTTGGTCAGATTGCCCAGGCGGAAGTGGCCGGCATAAAAACCCGGCAGGCTGAATCCGTTGGTCTTCAGCCGCGGCCTTAGTTCGGTATGCTCCTCCAGGCTCAGCACGCGTGCGCGCTGCAGATCGATCTGCTCCACGGCCAGGGTGCGCTTGTACAGCGTGGCGGTGATCTGCAACTGGCGATTGTCCAGGCGGATGCTTCGGCGCCGCAACGCCCAGTTCAGCGCCAGACCGACCAGCAACACGAACGGCACCGTGACGAACAGACCGGACCGGCCGGTTTGCGGCTGCGCCATCGCCACGGCAATCAGAACCCCGATGACCAACGCCAACGGCAGCCATAGCCACATCAGCGAAGACCGGCGCAGCGGGGCGAGAGGAAAGTCCAGGCTCTGGTGCATGGGCGCCCGGGCTCAGGCTTCGCGCTTGAAGAACAGACGCAGCGAATAGTCATGGCTGCTGGTGACCGAAACCAGTTCCCAGCCTTGCGCGCCCATTTTGTCCAGTTCCTGCTGCACGCGGTCGTTCAACTTTTCTGCGAAAAGCTTGTACGGCACTTCGATGACCTTGTGGTTCCAACGCTTGCTCATGATTTGGATTCCTTGACGTTGTCGCCGTTCCCCGCCTTCGGCAGACGGCCTGCCTTGCGCAAGGCATCGCGCAGGATGTATTCGATCTGCGCATTGAGGCTGCGCAACTCGTCGTCGGACCAGCGCTGCATGGCGCTCAGCACCTCGGCGTTGATGCGCAGCGGGTAGGCCTTCTTTTCAGACACGTTCCGGTCCGTTTCGCCGGCTCAGTACAGCGAGCCGGCGTTGACGATGGGCTGGGTGCTGCGGTCGCCGCACAGCACCACCAGCAGGTTGCTGACCATCTGCGCCTTGCGCTCTTCGTCCAACTGCACCACGCCGTTCTTCTGCAGTTCGGCCAAGGCCATTTCCACCATGCCCACCGCACCGGCAACGATGCGGGTGCGCGCGGCGATCACCGCGTTGGCCTGCTGGCGCTGCAGCATGGCCTGGGCGATTTCCGGCGCGTAGGCCAGGTGGCTGATGCGCGCTTCCAGCACGTCCACGCCGGCGGTGCTCAGGCGCTCGTCCAGTTGTTCCTTCAGGTGCAGGCTGACTTCATCGGCATGGCTGCGCAGCGAGATCTGGCCGTCTTCGTGCTGGTCGTAAGGGTAGCTGGTGGCCATGGCACGCAATGCCGCCTCGGATTGGATATGCACGAAGCCTTCGTAGTCGTCCACATTGAAGACCGCTTCCGCCGAGTCCACCACCTTCCACACGATTACCGCCGCGATCTCGATGGGACTGCCATCCAGTTCGTTGACCTTGAGCCGTCCGCTCTCGAAGTTGCGCACGCGCAACGACACTTTTTTCTTGGCGTAGAAGGGATTGTTCCAGCGCAAGCCGTTGTCCTTCACCGTACCGACGTATTTGCCGAACAGGCTGAGCACGGCCGACTGATTGGGTTCCACTTTGTAGAGCCCGGCAGCCAGGAAGATCAGCAGGACGACGGGTATGGCGGTCAAGAGCAGGCCGGCGGGCTGTTTGGCGATTGCGGCCTGAAAGAACAAGACGGCAGCACCGATGGCCAGCGCCAGTACGACCAGCAGGATCGGGATTCCGGGCAGCGAAGACGTGGCTTTCTCTTTCATGGCAGTTCTCTCAGGAAGGATTTACAGCTGCAGCAATCCGACACCCAGTGCGAGCGCAGAGGCGGAAAGGAGCAGCAGGAGGGCCAGAACGCGTCTGGCGTGACCGGGAAAACGACGCTCGAGCAGATGAACAATGTGCAGCATTGCCTTGTCCTCGTTCAGGTCCGATATCGGCTAAAAGATATCAATTTGATATCATGTGTCAACAGGGAGGTTCCGCCGCCTGTCGGCTGGGCCGGTAAACTGGCGCCCCCTTTACCTCCGGACCGCCGCGCATGATCAGCCTGGGCACCCCGCTTTCCCCCTCTGCCACCCGTGTCCTGCTATTGGGATCCGGCGAACTGGGCAAGGAGGTAGCGCTGGAACTGCAGCGGCTGGGGGTGGAGGTGATTGCCGCCGACCGGTATGCCGATGCGCCGGCCATGCAGGTGGCCCACCGCGCGCATGTGCTGGACATGCTGGATCCGCAGGCCGTCCGCATGCTGGTGGCGCTGGAAAAGCCGCACCTGATCGTCCCGGAAATCGAGGCCATCCACACCGAAACCCTGGTAGCGCTGGAAGCCGAGGGCGCCGCGCGGGTCATTCCCACCGCGCGCGCCGCGCGTCTGACCATGGACCGCGAAGGCATCCGCCGGCTCGCCGCCGAGACGTTGGGATTGCCGACTTCGCCGTACCGCTTTGTCGACAGCGCCGGGGAATACCGCGAAGCGGTCGCCGCCATCGGCCTGCCGTGCGTGGTCAAGCCGGTGATGTCGTCCTCCGGCAAGGGCCAGAGCACGCTGCGCAGCCAGGCCGATGTCGACCCGGCCTGGGACTATGCGCAGACCGGCGGCCGCGCCGGTGCCGGCCGCTGCATCGTCGAAGGCTTCATCGATTTCGACTACGAAATCACCCTGCTGACCGTGCGCCATGCCGGCGGCACCTCGTTCTGCGAACCGATCGGGCACTGGCAGAAGGATGGCGACTACCGCGAGAGCTGGCAGCCGCAGCCGATGTCGCCGTTGGCACTGCAGCGAGCGCAGCAGATCGCCCGCACGATCACCGACGATCTGGGCGGCTGGGGATTGTTTGGCGTGGAACTGTTCGTCAAGGGCGACCAGGTGTGGTTCAGCGAGGTCTCGCCGCGCCCGCACGATACCGGCCTGGTCACGCTGGTGTCGCAGGATCTGAGCGAATTCGCGCTGCACGCGCGGGCGATTCTGGGCCTGCCGATTCCGGATATCCGCCAGCACGGGCCTTCGGCCTCGTGCGCGCTACTGGCGCACGGTCACGGCGTGCCGGTGTTCTCGAATGTGGAAGCCGCGTTGCAGGCGCCGGATACTGCGCTGAGGCTGTTCGGCAAGCCGCGCGTCGAAGGCCATCGTCGGGTTGGCGTGACCCTGGCGCAGGGCGAAAACATCGATGCCGCACGCGCGACCGCGCGCCAGGCTGCTGAAGCCATCACCATCGAGCTGGAATAAGGGAAAGGCCATGAACGGAAACAATGGCTATGCCGTGTTCTTCTTCCCGCAGGCGTTGGAAGCGCTGGGCGAAGCGATCAAGCCCTACCTGACCGGCCAGCCCGACGGCCCGCATATCTTCTGCAAGGAAATCGACACCGGCGGCGCGTTCACCGAGATGACCCTGGTGGGCAGGAATGCCGAAGGCCATGACGTGCAGGTGGAGCTGATGGTGCCCGGCAGCATGATCCGCATGATCGTCTCCGCGCAGAGCGAAGCCGTATTCGGCTTCGGCCCGCGCGCAGCCGCCGGAAGCACGGTAGGAGCGACGTAAGTCGCGGTCGCGGCAAAGCGAAAGCCTTTCGACACAGATGCAAGCGGATCTCTGATTTCCGGGGCTATCGACTTCGGCGGGAGTCGCCGGCCGTCAGGCTGGGGGCGCTCCGCCCTCCTGACGACATCGTGTCTTAAGAGCGTGTTATGGCCTTTGGGGTGAGTGCGAAGGCTGCTGTCGCGGCGCCATGCCGCGTTGCAC
>NZ_OCND01000014.1:0-53660 GCF_900215535.1 Pseudoxanthomonas wuyuanensis
GTGGCCGTCGGGGTCACCGTGTCGCCGCGCTCAATCGGCAGGTAGGTCAGCACCGTGCCGGCCGAGATGCGCTGCAGGCCGTCTATGCGGATGTCGGCGGCGCGGAAGCTGTCGTAGCTCAGCGGCTGCTCGGTATCGGGCGCCGTCGTCTGCGACCAGGCCGGCGGTACGAGGGCCGAGGCCAGGGCAAGAGCAAGCAGGCGGCGGGTAGGCAGTCGCGTCATCATCACATCCGATTGGGGTCGTTCCTGCGGTGCAGGGGTTTGCCGGGGAAGGCGTTTCCTGGAACTGGCAGTTTCCAAGTAACGGGCCGGCGACAGGAAGTTCAAAGGCATCAGCTCACCAGACGGAGAATGTCGTTGTAGAACGCCAGGCCCATCAGCCCGGCCAACAACGCCAGACCCACATACTGCCCGGCGACCATGCTCCGTTCGCTCAACGGACTGCCTTTGACCAACTCTATAAGGTAATACAGCAGGTGCCCGCCGTCCAAGACGGGGATGGGCAGCAGGTTGATGATGGCCAGGCTCAGCGACACCAGGGCCAGGAAGAACAGGAACCAGGCCACGCCCCGTTTGGCGGTCGCATTGGCGACCTGGGCAATGGTGACCGGCCCGGAGATGTTCTTGACCGAGGCGTGGCCGGTCAGCATGCGCCGCATCATGCCCAGCGCATCGGCCGCCATCCGTCCGGTTTCGCGGAACGCGGCGGGGATGGCCGCCACCGGTCCGAACCGTTGTACGGCATCGTGGACCGCGGGCATGGCCGTTTCCGGCGGCGCCAGCCCCAGCGCCCAGTATTCCGGCCCGTCGCCGTTGTCGCGGCGCCGTACCGGTTGCAGTTCCAGCGCCAATCGTTCGCCCTGGCGGTCGACCTCGATCATCGCGCTGCCGCCGCGCTCGCCGAGCGCCTGGATGCGTGGGCCGATCTCGCTGAAGCTGCGGATCCGGTTGCCGTCGATGGCGGTGATGTGGTCGCCGGCCAGCAGCACCCCGTCGGCGGGAAGGCCGGGCACGGTCTTGCCCACCACTGCCGGCGCCATCTGGTGCTGCCAGGCCAGCCCAGCCTCGCGGCCGACGCTTTCCTGGTTGAAACCATCGGCCAGCCTGGACAGCGGCAGCACGCGCGAATGCGGCTGGCCGGCCGCGTCGACCACGGCGACTTCCGCGTCATGGCCGTCGATGGCGGCAGTGGTGAGTATCTGCAGCGCATCCATCCAGGTACGGACCGGACGGCCGTCTATCGACTCGAAACGGTCGCCGACCTGGAACCCGGCGCTGGCCGCCATGCCATCGACCTGGCCCAGTGTGGCCGAATAGTCCGGCCGGCCAATCACGAACATGCCCCACAGCAGCGCCACGCACAGCAGCAGGTTGGCGATGGGGCCGGCGGCGACGATGGCGATCCGCTGCAGCACCGGCTTGCGGTTGAACGCGCCGCTGAGTTCGGAGGTCGCCACATCGCCTTCGCGTTCGTCGAGCATCTTGACGTAACCGCCCAGCGGAATTGCGGCGATGGCGAACTCGGTGCCGTGGCGGTTGCGGCGCGACCACAGCGGCCTGCCAAAACCGACCGAGAAGCGCAGGACCTTCACCCCGCAGCGGCGCGCGACCCAGTAATGGCCGAATTCATGAAACGTGACCAGCACGCCGATGGCGACAATCATCCACCAGACCGAACCCAACAGGTCATTCATGGACGCGGGCCCGGGGAAGGGTGCGCACGGGGCGCTGGCGGAAATCTGCACTCATGCACGGGAACGGTGGCCTGCTATCGCTTGTTCGGTGAGACGGCGAGCCTGTGCGTCCGCAGCCAGCAGCGCGTCCAGCGATTCGGCGGGCGCGGCAGGTTGCGCGGCGAGAGCATCCTCGACCAGCGCAGGGATGGATAGGAAACCGATTTGGCCCTGAAGAAAGGCTGAAACTGCGACCTCGTTGGCAGCATTGAGCACCGCCGGTGCGGTGCCGCCGGCGGCCATGGCCTGCCAGGCCAGGCGCAGGCACGGGAAAACCCCGGTGTCCGGGGCCTCGAAATCCAGCCGGCCCTGCGCCAGCAGGTCCAGCCCGGCGACCCCGGACTCGATGCGCTCTGGCCAGCCCAGGCCGACCGCCAGCGAGGTGCGCATGTCCGGCAGGCCCATCTGCGCCAGCGTGGAGCCGTCGACGAACTCGACCAGCGAATGCACCAGGCTCTGCGGATGCACCAGCACCGACAGACGGTCGCCGCCGACCCGGAACAGGTGGTGGGCTTCGATCAGCTCCAGGCCCTTGTTCATCAGCGTGGCCGAGTCGACCGAAATCTTCGGGCCCATCGACCATTTTGGGTGGGCCACGGCCTGCTCCGGGGTCACTCCGGCCAGCGCATTGCGGCTGTGGCCGCGGAACGGACCGCCGGATGCGGTCAGCACGATCCGCCGCACATCGTGCTGAGCCTGCCGTGAACGCAGGCACTGGAAGATGGCGTTGTGCTCGCTGTCGATCGGGATGATTTCGGCGCCGGCGGCGTCGGCCGCGCGGGTCAGCAGTTCGCCGGCCAGCACCAGCGACTCCTTGTTGGCCAGCAGCAGGCGCTTGCCGGCGCGCACGGCCGCCAGCGTAGAGGACAGGCCGGCGGCGCCGACGATGGCCGCGACCACGGTATCGCAGGCCTCGCTGGCGGCCAGAGCCTCCAGCGCCTCGTCGCCGGCATGGGCCTGCGTGGCCAGCCCGGCGTCTTGCAAGCCGGCCTGCAGTTGCCGGAAACGTCCGCCATCGGCGATGACGGCATGGTCGGGACGGAATTTCGCGCACAGCGCGACCAGCGCATCGACCTGGCTGCCGGCGCTCAGGACGCTGGCGCGCAGCCGCTGCGGATGGCGGGCGATGACGTCCAGGGCCGAAGCGCCGATCGAACCGGTGGCGCCCAGAACCGCCACCGCGCGGGGAAGAGGCTGGCTCATGTCAGAACCCGAACAGTTCCTTGCCCAGCGCGAACGCCGGCAGGGCCGCCAGCACGCCGTCGATGCGATCGAGGACGCCGCCGTGGCCGGGGATCAGAGCGCCGGAATCCTTGGCGCCTACATGGCGCTTGAGCAGGCTTTCGAACAGATCGCCTACCACCGAAAACAGCACCGTGACGATGGCCACGATCAGCACGCCGGGCAGTTGCGCCGCTCCGCCGCCGGCCAGGAACGTGCCGGCGACGGCCACCAGCGCACCGGCGAGCAGGCCGCCCAGCAGCCCTTCGATGGTCTTGTTGGGGCTGATGCGCGGCGCCAGCTTGCGGCCCGCGAACAGTTTGCCGCCGAAACGCCGGCCGGCGAAATAGGCGCCGCTGTCGGCGGCCCAGACGATCGCCAATGCGACGAACAGCCACAGATGGCCCTGGGTCGGACGCAGGCCTTCGGCCTGCATGGCCTGGAAACTGCCGGAATGGATCAGGCTCAGCGCGCACCAGGCCGGGACCACCGCCAGGGTGCCGGCGGCCAGCTTGAACGCGCGCGCATAGGTCTGGTGATTGGAGGCGAAGCCGAAGAACCGCAGCCATAGCAGCGCCAGCAGCCACCACACCACGCCGACCAGGGTGACGATCTGGAACAGCACCGGCGACAGCCCTGCACTGGTGCGCGAGGCCCATACCAGCAGCACCATCAGCAGCAGATTGGCGGTCAACAGCACCGTGCGCGGCAGGGTGTCGTCGATTTCGGCCAGCTTGAACCATTCCCACAGCCCGACCAGGAACACCAGGGCGGCCAGCGCCGCCAGCCACTGGGTGGGCAGCAGCAGAATGGCGCCGATGGCGAACGGCGCCATGATCAACGCGGCGATGACGCGGGTGCGGGTGCCGCTGGGCTTGCTCATGCGGATGTATTCTCCATCGCCTGGCCGGCGATCTGGGCGCCGGTCAGGCCGAAGCGCCGTTCGCGCTGGGCGAAATCCTCAAGCGCGCGTTGCAGGGTGGCCGCATCCAGCTCCGGCCACAACAGGTCGGTGAACCACAGTTCGGTGTAGGCCAGCTGCCACAGCAGGAAATTGCTGATGCGGTGATCGCCGCCGGTGCGGATGAACAGGTCCGGCGCCGGCAGATCCGCCAGCGACATCCGGGCCGCCACCGCCTGTTCATCGATCTCGTGCAACTGCAGCCTGCCCGCGGCGACATCGGCGGCGATGGCGCGGGCGGCCTGGGCGATGTCCTGACGGCCGCCGTAGCTGGCCGCGATGACCAGGTTCAGCCGCGTATTGGCCTGGGTCTGGCGTTCGGCCGCGTTCATCCGCTCGCTGATGGCGGCGGAAAAACGTTCGCGTTCGCCGATGAAACGCACGCGCACGCCGCGGCGGTCCAGTTCATCGACTTCGCGCTCCAGCGCGCCCATGAACAGCTTCATCAGCGCGCCGACTTCCTCTTCCGGCCGGCCCCAGTTTTCGCTGGAGAAGGCAAACAGGGTCAGCGCCTCGATGCCGCGTTCCAGGCAGAAATCGATGCAGACGTTGACCGCGCGCGCGCCGGCGCGATGGCCGATGGCGCGCGGGCGCTTGCGGCGTTCGGCCCAGCGCCCGTTGCCGTCCATGATGACGGCGATATGGCGGGGAATTGTCATAAAGCAGGGCGTGGGGAGTGGGTGACGGGGACTGGGAAAAAGCGGAGCGTTGCGGCGGCGACAGCGCGGATGCGCCATGCATGGCGGGCCGGAGAGCCTGATGCCGATCTCCGTTTGGCCACCTGCGTTGCGGCGCCGTTGCGATTCCCCATTCCCGGTCCTCTCTTCCGTTCCTTCAGACCGCCATCAGTTCCTGCTCTTTGCCCTTGATGACCTCGTCCACTTCCTTGATCGACTTGTCGGTCAGTTTCTGGATTTCTTCCTCGGTGCGGCGCTCTTCATCCTCGGTGATCTGTTTTTCCTTCAGCAGGTCCTTGACCTGCTGGTTGGCGTCGCGGCGGATGTTGCGGATGGCGATCTTGGCGTTTTCGCCTTCGCCATGGACGTGCTTGGCCAGTTCCTTGCGCCGCTCTTCGGTCAGGGCGGGGATGTTGATGCGGATGGTGGTGCCGGCGGTGTTGGGGGTCAGGCCCAGGTCCGAAGCCAGGATGGCCTTTTCCACCGCCGAAACCATCTGCTTTTCCCACGGGGTGATGGTCAGCGAGCGCGCGTCGCTGACGACCACGCTGGCGACCTGAGTCAGCGGCATGTCCGAGCCGTAGTAGTTGACCTTCAGGTGATCCACCAGCGCGCTGCTGGCGCGGCCCGTACGCAGCTTGGTCAAATCGTGGCGCAGCGCCTCGATGCTCTTGGTCATGCGCGCCTGCGCGTCTTTCTTGATTTCGTTGAGCATCGTGCTGGTTCCGTCAATCGCAAACCCCCGATTATAGGGCGAACCGGGCGGTTTGCGGGTTGCGGACAGGGTGGCCGGGATGGCCCGGGTGCGGCGCAAACCCCGCTCGCGGCGCAAGGCGGCGGCCGCCGCCGTGCCCGCCGGCAGCAACGGTTCAATGCGAATGGTGCGGCGCGGCATCGTGCCGGTCGTGCTCGCAGGCACTGCCGCGTTCGATCTGCAGGGTCGCGTGATTGATGCCGAAGCGCTGGTTCAGCGCGTCGATGGTGGCGTCGATGAAGGCGTCGTGATCCTCGTCATCCGGCCGCACCAGATGCGTGGTCAGGGCGATTTCGCCGGCGCCCAGCGACCAGATGTGCAGGTGGTGCAGCGCGGCCACGCCAGGTTGCGCGGTCAGGAAGGCTTCGACCTCGGCCTGGTCGATGCTGCGCGGCACCGCATCCATCGCCGCACCGAAACTGTCCTTCAACAGTCCGTAAGTGCCGACGGCGATCACCACGCCGATCAGCAGGGCGATGGCCGGGTCCAGCCAGGTCCAGCCCAGCGCCAGCATGCCGAGGCCGGCGACCACCGCCGCCAGCGATACCGCCGCGTCGGCCATCAGATGCAGGAAGGCGCCGCGACGGTTCAGGTCCTGCGCATGACCTTCGCGTACCAGCCAGGCAGCGCCCAGGTTGACCAGGATGCCCAGGCTGGCCACAACGATGACCGGCATGGCGGGAACGGCAGGCGGCGCGCTGAACCGGCGGATGGCTTCCCAGCCCAATGCGCCGGAGAACACCATCAGCAGGATGGCGTTGGCCAACGGCGACAACAGGGTGGCGCGGCGCCAGCCGTAGGTATGGCGGCCACTGGGCGGACGCCGCGCCAGCACCGCCGCCGCCCAGGCCAGGCCCAGCCCGAGCACGTCGCCCAGGTTGTGCAGGGCATCGGACAGCAGCGCCAGCGAATTGGTATAGAAGCCGTACCCGGCCTCCAGCGCCGTATAGGCCAGATTGATCAGCGTGACCAGCGCGAACGCGCGGGTGTTGGAGCCGTGATGATGATGAGGGCCGTGCGAATGTGCCATGGGGCGTCAGGTTGCCGGCTACCGCGAGGGGACACTATTACAGCTTGGAATCGGGAGTCGGAAGTCGGGAGTCGGGAGTCGGGAGTCGGGAGGCAGCGTCAGGAGCAGGCCCATTCCTGAGCCGTTGGGTAACAGCCCTTTTGCGGCGCTCTGACCAGCCATCCGGCTGTTGAAGAGCGTTGCAAAGGGGGAGGCAAGGCCTGAGCCTTCTCGTTTCTCGTTTCTCGTTTCTCGTTTCTCGTTTCTCGCTTCCCGCCCTCAGCCGCGTCCCTTCACCAGCGTGCCGATATTCTCGCCGCGCAGGATGCGCATCAGGTTGCCCGGCACCGACAGATCGTAGATGCGCAGCGGGACGTTGCTGTCGCGGCACAGCGCGAACGCGGCGGTATCCATCACCTGCAGATCGCGGGCCAGGACTTCGTCGTAGGTCAGCTGGTCGAAGCGGACGGCGTCGGCGTGCTTGCTGGGATCGCGGTCATAGACGCCGTCGACCTTGGTCGCCTTCAGCAGCAGGTCGGCGCCGATTTCGATGGCGCGCAGCGCGGCACCCGAGTCGGTGGTGAAGAAGGGATTGCCGGTGCCGGCGGCGAAGATCGCAATCCGGCCTTTTTCCAGGTGGCGCACGGCGCGGCGGCGGATGTAGTCCTCGCAGACGTCGTTGATTTTCAGCGCGCTCATCACCCGCACCTTGGCGCCTAGCTTTTCCAGCGCGTCCTGCATCGCCAGTGCGTTGATGACCGTGGCCAGCATGCCCATCTGGTCGCCGGTGACCCGGTCCATGCCGCCGGCAGCCAGGCCGGCGCCGCGGAAGATGTTGCCGCCGCCGATGACCAGGGCGATTTCAGCGCCGGCTTCGCGGGCTTCGATGATCTCGCGGGCGATGCGCCCGATCACCACCGGGTCGATGCCGTAGTCCTCGGCCCCCATCAACGCCTCGCCGGACAGTTTGAGCAGGATGCGGCGATAGGCGAGGGGCGCGGACATAGGGGATCTCGATGTGGGGGCAAACGGGAGGATTCTAGCCGAGCCCGCGCGATCCGTCAGGAATGGCTGCATCCAGCGGGCGCGGGCCCGATGCAGTCGGGAGCGTTGCGCTCTGTTTCCAGGCGCTGCCATGCTTCGGCGCAGGCTTGCCGCGGCGGCAGGGCCGCTGGGCGTCAACCGCGTCGCCGGCAGGCGCTGCGCGCTTGCGCCGCGCAGACGCAACGGGCGAAAACGGTGGGCTTCAACTGCGGATATTGCCGGCGGCCACGCGGTTGCGGCCTTCGCGTTTGGCGCCGTACAGCGCTTCGTCGGCGGCCTTGAGCAACTGTTCGGCACTGGCGAACCGTTCCACCGAGCCCTGCGTGGCCAGGCCGGCGGAGAAGGTGATGTGCAGCGCGACGTCTTCGAGCTGGACCATCGCGATGGCGGAAACCTCCGAGAGAATCCGCTGGATGACCGCCAGCGCGGCACGCTCGCCGGTGCCCGGCAGCACCGCCAGGAATTCCTCGCCGCCGTAGCGGGCAACGATGTCGCTGCCGCGCAGGCGTTGCTGCAGCGTTTGCGCGAACTTGCGCAGGACCTGGTCGCCGACCTGGTGGCCCCAGCGGTCGTTGATCTGCTTGAAGTCGTCCAGGTCGATGAAGGCGATGGAAAGCGGCCAGCCGTGCCGGGTGGCGGCTTCGAACTCCTTTTTCAGCACCTGTTCCAGTTGCGCGCGGTTGTAGACCCCGGTCAGCGGGTCGCGCCGGACCTCTTCGGCCAGTTGGCGCACCCGGCTGGCGGACTCGTCGGCGTCCTTGCGCGCGCGCGAGGCATCCTGGATTTCGCGCAGGTTGCGCAGCACCAGCAATTCGCGCGCCTGTTCCAGCATCGCACTGATACGTTCGGGCTGGCTGATGCGGATGTCGAACATGGCGGCGATGTCCGGCAGCACCATCGTCATCTGCTCGATCACGCCGTCGAACGATTCCCGGTCCACCCCCAGGCGGGTGTGCGCCTGCGCCATGGCCAGGTCGCGGACAGTTCCGGTGTCTTCGTTGAACCACAGCTCGGCGATATAGCCGGATACCGCGACGCAGGCATCGAACGGGGTTTCCGAAACCGGCGACTCGCTTGCGCCGATGGCGTTTTGCAGCAACACGGGCAGGTTCCAGTTGCGCGCCATCCATTGGCCGATTTCGGCGTGGTCGCAACCGAAGCTGTCGCGTTCCCGCATCAGCAGTTCCTCTGCGCCGGGCGCATCGTCGAGGATCCGCCGGTAGGCATCGGGCTCCAGCTGCAGCAGCACCAGCGCACCGATATCCTGCAGCAGGCCGGCCAGCATCAGCTCTTCCAGCTTGTGCAGGCCCAGCCGCTGTCCCAGCAGGCGGCTGGCCAGCGCCGAAATCACGCTGCGCCGCCAGACCTTTTCCTCGCAGGGCGCCTCGCCATGCCCGCTGGGACGCAACCCCGAGGTCAACGAGAACCCCAGCGCCAGCGTCAGCGTTGCGTTCAGGCCCAGCAGGGTCAGCGCCTGGCTGAGATTGTCGACCCGGCGCCGGCTGGCATACAGCGGCGAATTGGCGATGCGCAGCATCCGCGCGGTCAGCGCCACGTCCAGCCCGATGGTGTCGGCAGCGGTCGACATCACCACATCCGGATCCTGGGCCATCGCCAGAATCTGCATGGCGATGCCCGGCGGCGAGGGAAGATCGCGGCAACAGGACAGTCTGGCTTCGAATTCGGCGCGCATCGGGAACGCAGCGATCCTCAAGGACGGGAAGGTCTAGCCGGCGGGCGCGCGCTGGCTTCGCTTTCTTGTCGGCCGGGACGGAGAGAACTTTAGGGGCGAGGGGCGAGGGGCGAGGGGCGAGGGGCGAGGAGTGAGGAGTGAGGAGTGAGGAGTGAGGAGTGAGGAACGGGACTCGGGACTCGGGGCTCGGGAGGCGGGAGGCGGGAGGCGGGAGGCGGGAGGCGACCTCAGGAACAAGCCTATTGCTGAGGCGTCAGGTAAACAGCCCCCTTTTGCTAGGCCTTTCAACAATCAAATAGCTGGTCAAGGGATAGCTAGGGCCTGAGCCTTTCTCGTTTCTCGTTTCTCGTTTCTCGTTTCTCGTTTCTCGTTTCTCGTTTCTCACTCCTCACTCCTCACTCCTCACTATCCCGCGCCCAAAAGAAAAGCCGCGGCAGGCCGCGGCTTTTCGATACAGCAAGAGACCAGGCGTTGCGGTGGCTTACGCCAGGCCGGCCTGCTTCATCACTTCGGCGGCGTAGTCTTCCACCACCTTCTCGATGCCTTCGCCCACGGCCAAGCGCTGGCTGCTGACCACGTCGGCACCGGCGGCCTTCAGCACGGCTTCCACCGACTGGTTGGTGTCCAGCACATAGGGCTGGCCGTACAGGGTGACTTCGTTGACGATCTTGGCGATCTTGCCGCTGATGATCTTCTCCAGGATGTCGGCCGGCTTGTTCTTGTCCTTTTCGGACATCTTGGCCAGTTCGATTTCCTTTTCCTTGGCCACGAAATCGGCCGGGACGTCGGAGGCCTTGATGTGCGGCGGGTTCATCGCCGCCACATGCATGGCCAGGCCGCGGGCCAGGTCGGCGTCGCCGCCCTTGACCTCGACCAGCACGCCGATACGGCCGCCGTGCACGTAGGCAGCGACGTTGTTGCCGCTGTCGATGGCGGCCAGGCGACGCACCTGCACGTTCTCGCCGACCTTGGCGATGACCGCGGCGCGCGCTTCTTCGACGGTTTCGCCGGAAGCCAGCTTGGCGTTCTTCAACGCTTCGGCATCGGCGGCGCCGGAAGCCAGTGCGGCCTGGGCGACGGCTTCGGCGAAGGCCAGGAAGTTGGCATCCTTGGCGACGAAGTCGGTTTCGGAGTTGATTTCGACCAGCACGGCCTTGCTGCCGTTCTGGGCCATGGCGATGCGGCCTTCGGCAGCGACGCGGCCGGCCTTCTTGTCGGCCTTGGCCAGGCCCTGCTTGCGCAGCCACTCGGCGGACACGTCGATGTCGCCGTTGTTTTCGGTGAGCGCCTTCTTGCACTCCATCATGCCGGCGCCGGTGCGCTCGCGCAGTTCCTTGACCAGGGAAGCGGTGATTTCCACGGGATTACCTCAATCGATACGGATAGGGCGGGCCTTGGCCCACCGTTGGGATACATCGGCGGGCCAGGCCCGCCCTACGGATGAAGCAGCCGCGCAGCATGGCGCGGCTGCATGGCAGGCCGGTTACTCGGCGGCCGGTGCGGCTTCGTCGGCCTTCTTGGCCGGAGCCTTCTTGGCCGGCGCGCGGCGCGCGCCCTTGGCGTCGTCGCCGGCTTCGACAAACTCTTCCTCGCGCACAACGGCGGCGTTGGGCGCAGCGGCCTTGCCTTCCAGCACGGCATCGGCAGCGGCGCGCGCGTACAGCTGCACGGCGCGGATGGCGTCGTCGTTGCCCGGGATGGCGTAGTCGACCAGGGCCGGATCGTAGTTGGAGTCGACCACCGCAATCACCGGAATGCCGAGCTTCTTGGCTTCCTTGATGGCGATGTCTTCATGGCCGATGTCGATGACGAACAGCGCGTCCGGCAGGCGGTTCATTTCCTTGATGCCGCCCAGCGAGGCTTCCAGCTTGTCGCGCTCGCGGCGCAGGCTCAGCACTTCGTGCTTGACCAGCTTGTCGAAGGTGCCGTCGGTTTCGGCGGCTTCCAGTTCCTTCAGGCGGGCGACCGACTTCTTCACGGTGGCGAAGTTGGTCAGCGTGCCGCCCAGCCAGCGCTGGGTCATGTACGGCTGGCCGCAGCGGATCGCTTCTTCCTTGATGGAATCGCGCGCGCTGCGCTTGGTGCCGATGAACAGGATGGTGCCGCGCTTCTGGGCCACGCCCGAGATGAAGTTCATCGCGTCGTTGAACAGCGGAACGGTCTTCTCGAGGTTGATGATGTGGATCTTGCCGCGGGCGCCGAAGATGTAGGGGGCCATCTTCGGGTTCCAGTAGCGGGTCTGGTGGCCGAAATGGACGCCGGCTTCCAGCATCTGGCGCATGGTGACTTGGGGCATTGCAGTAACTCCAGAAAGGGAACCGGCCGCCACGGTTGGTGGTATGGGCGACATGCCCGCGAGGGCGTGGTTCCGGGGTTGGGCCTCCCTGCGGCTCTCGTGACCGAACCCTTCCGCGAAGGGCACCCCGGCACGGGATATGGCAGCAGGTGTGGATTCGTCGCTGTCGGAGCCTGGGCTCCGGCACGCCCGACGTGGACGGCCTTGCCCGATGGCAGGGCAAAGCCTGCGGAGTATAACCTGGCGGCGCGGGTGGCCGCAAACTGCTACTGCGCCGGTCCGCCGGGGAGCGTCTGCGGACCGGGGGCGTCATTGATGCGTGCGCGGAATCGACCCCCGGCATACCGGCTGCCGCTGCCGGGAAGCGGCCAATGGCGGTATTGGCCGGGCAGTACATAGCCGGCCAGGTTTTCGGCCAGCCATTGAAGCCGGCCGTCGGCGGCCACATAGGCCAGATCGGCCAGGCGCGCATGGCCGCTGCCATGGTTGTCTACCCGCAACAATGCGCGATCGCCCTGTTGGGACACGCTCGCCGTCAGCTGGTGGACCGATGCCGAACCGTCCGCGGACGCCACGAACACCGGTGCCGAGTAGCGCAACAGCGGCGCATTATCCCGGCCCTCCGACGCGCCGGGGAGTTCGTCGACGACGAGCCGGTAGCCGGTTTCCACCGTTTCGGATGTAGCCGTCAGCCGGACCAGGCGGACGATGTGCTGGGTATGCGGCGGGATCTCCAGCACCTGCGGACTGACCGCCAGATCCCGCGCCGGACTCAGCCTGTCCTGTCCCTGCTGCTGGGTCCAACGGTACAGGCGCATCTGCGCCCGCAGCGGACGGTCGCCCAGATTGCTGAACGATATTTCGGCGTCATGCTGGTCGCCGGCAATGACCAGCGAGGTCGGGTTGACTCTCAGGTCGGCAGCATCGGCCTTGGCAGTTGGCAGCGACAGGCATAGACAGCCCGCGCATCCCAGCCAGAGACGCAGTATCCGCATTCTCAGAAAATCACCGTCGTGGTGGGAATATCGTCCGGGCCACGCAATTCCTGCCGAGGAGTCTCCGCCGCCACCGGCCGGTTTTCAGGCGCGGCGGAAACCGCCGGCGGCGGCGGCACTGTGGCGTCGGCGGACGGCGCCGGATGCGAGGACGAAAGCTGATACGGCGTGTCGGCGGCGCACTCGATCCGGGTATCGCCATCGTCCGGCTGCCGTGTGCCGGTCCCTGCATGGATATCGCAACTGTCGACGATGACCAGCCTGACGCCCAGACGGGTCTGCGCGTCGCGGGCATGGGCGGGGCAGGTAACGGCAAGGCACAGCAGCGCCAGCGAAGCGCGCCAATAGGGGGAGGCGGACATTACGGTTCCTGGACTTTCCAGGTAACGATATCGGCCAGCTTCGTCAAAACTGAACATCGCCCTGGCAGCGCTTGTCCGAAAATGCGACTTCGGTCCGCCCGCCACCCTTGCGGCCGTTTTTATCGCTCAGTACGTCAACGTGACCGTGATGGTGTCGGAATAGCTGCCGGCCGGCACTGCCGGCTGCGCAGGCACCCGGCCATACACGCTTTCTGTCTGCAGCGCGCCGGTGCCGGTGCCGGTCACGGTATCGCTGTTAAGCGTATTGCCCCAGCGCTGGGTGCGCGCGGCGTCGCGATACAGCTCATAGCTGACGTAGCTGCCGCTTGCGCCCAGACGCATGCGGCGGACATCGCCATCGGCGTTCTGGCCGTCATCCAGCCCCAGTTGCCAGGCGGTGCGGCCGGTACAGGTCAGGCCGATACTGGAGACCTGATCCCGATTGGCGTCGATTGCTCCGGCAACGCTGCCGAAGGACAAATGGGTCACCACATCGAACTGGCACTGGTTGGCTACCGTGGCGGTGGCGATGAAGGGGAAGCTGGTGCTGGCGCCGGCGGTGCCGCCGCTGGTGCAGGAAGCAGGAAACGGTGGGGTGCCCAGCAGTTGCTCCGCATAGCGGTATTCGATGGCGGTATGGATGCCGCTGAAATCATTGCTGAAACTGCCGGCGGCGGCGGCCTGCGCGGGAACCCGGCCGTAGAGGGTGAAGTTTCGGGTCTGGCTGCCGCCCAGCACCGGGACCGAATAGTCGAAATCGGCCAGGACCGGATTGGGCACGATGGCATTGCCGCGTTGCCCCCAGATCTGCGTGCGTGCCGGATCCGAATAGATCTGGAACTGCAGCGGGTCTGCGCTGGGATTGAGCATGCGGCGGGGATTGAAGTTGCCGCCGCCGGAAACGCCCGCCCCGATGCTCAGGCACATCCTGACCCGGGCGCCTGCCAGCAGCGACAATCCGAAGGTATTGCAGGTCACGCTGAAGGAGCCCTGCACATCGGTCATGCCGGTTGCCGAAACGGCGCCGAAGCTGAGCGAGGGCTGGGTGGCCGTGCAGTTGGTGGCCGCCGTCGCCTGCGGCAGCCACAGGCACTGGAAGAACAGCGCCAGAATCAATGCCGAGCCGGTTCTGAGCCATTTCATCGTGCGCTCTCCATCAGGCAAGGCAACGGGCCTATCCGCGCAATGCCTTCCGCACTGGCAGGGTAATCGAACCGCGCCCGGCAACTGCCCGCCGGCAACCTTACCTGCAGGGTATTGCGGTCCTGCAGCGCATCCAGATAGGTTTCGCCGTCATGGCCGACCCAGGCTTCCAGGTCGCTGCCCAGCAGCGTTACCTGGCTGCCCAGCGGCAGCGGCCGGCCCGCTTCATCCACCAATACCAGCACCGCCGCGCGCACCGGCGTCATCGCAAAATGCACCAGGCTGCCGGCGCGGTCGCTGGGGGTCGCCAGCAATTCGACCTGGCCCACCCGCATGTTGGCGGGCAGGTCCATCGGGTCGATCGACAGCTTGTTGCGCTGCCATGCATTCAGCGGCGTCACCAGCAGCATGCCGCGGGCATCGGTGGCGCCGATGGAGCGGTTTTCCAGTTTGACCGGCACGCCGGGCACGCCATCGGTGGAGACCACGGCGAAGGCATCGCTGATATTGCGCGACGCGAAGGCTTGCCCGCCCATCAGCACCAGTCCGCCGCTGGCGCTGGCATAGCCGTATCCGTTGCCGGAGAAACTGGCCGCGCCTGCGTTGAGCCGTCCGTGATCGCCCAGCCAGCCGACTTCGGCCAGGCCGCCGCTGCGGCCGTCGTCGTTGCGCAATTGCGCGCGCCAGCCGAACCCGCCGTCGCCCGGCACCGGACGCGAAACATCCACGCTGGCGCTGTGGCGATCGCCATTGCGTTGCAGCGAGGCATTGACCGAAGTACGCGAATCGAAACTGTAAGCCAGTCCGAGATAGGCGTTGCGGTCGCGGTTGTCGTCGAGGTTCTGGTTCAACGACAGGCTGGCGTACCAGCGGTTGCCGAAGCTGCGCGACCAGAAGGCGCTGGCATAGCGCGCCGGTGCTTGGTCCGGATAGGCCAGCCGCAGATAGCTCAGTCCCAGGCTGCCGAACCGCGGACCGTTCATGCCCACCAGCGCGCGTTCGCTGATGCGCGCCGGCCGCAGGCCGTAGAGCGAGGCGATATCGCGGTAGGCGCCGCGGGTGCGCTGGGTATCCAGCGCGATATTGAAGCGGCCGTTGTTCCACTGGTATGCCAGCGCATACTGCCAGCCGCCATCGCCGTCCAGGCGGCTGCGCGTGGCCGAGGCGCTGGCCACGCCCGCCAGTCCCAGCAGCCAGACGCTGCCTGCGCCGGCGTTGCTCAGGCCGCCGCCGGTTTCGGCATGGGTCTCCAGCGTCCAGCGGTCGTTGATGCCGTAGCGAAAGTTGCCGCTGGCGACCGGATCCCCGGCATAGGAAAAAGAACGCAGTCCATAGTCTTCGCGCACCATGCCGATACTGGCCGACCAGTCGCTCAGGCCCTGGGCCAGCAGTTGCTGCGCGGCGTAGAACGGGAAGTCGATGGTGCTGACGCGGCCGTAGGCGTCGGTGACCACCAGTTGCGCGCTGCCGGCGCCGCTGATGCTGGGCAAGGTGGTGAGCTGGAAGGGCCCCGCCGGCACCTGGCCGCTGTACTGCTTCATGCCGTTGACGTAAAGCTCGACCGCCGAGGGCACGCTGGCTTCGCCGAGAAACGCGGGCAGCGGCGCGGTGATGCGATAAGGCTGCAGGCCGAAGTTGCGCCCCAGCTGCACGCCGCCCATGCGTACCGGCCGGGTCCAGTTGAGATAGCCGCTGAAGGTGTCGCCGACGCTCAGCGTCAGCATCGATTCGGGAAACGACTGCTGCCAGCGGCTGTCCAGGCGCACCGATTCGCCGCGCCAGGACTGGCCCTGCGCGCGATAGGCGCGGGTGACTGCAGTCTGGCTGAATACGCCGGCGCGGCCGCCGAAAGCACGCAGCTCCGCGAATGCGGTGGCAGTGCCGGCGTCGCCGTCGTGGCTTGCGTACAGATCGTAGTTGAGCAGCAGGCCCGGCGATGCGCTTGCGCGCGGGATATCCGTGGCGGGCGCGTTCAGGACGGTGGTCGCCAGCGAGAGCCGGTCCAGCGGAGCATCGATGCTCGCTCGCTGCAGGTTGGGTTCGTAGCTGACTGCAACACCGGCGATGGCGGCCAGGTCCAGCCGCTCTTCGGCTTCATGCGCGGAAAGCTCGAAGCCAAGTCGCCGCAAGGTTTCCACGCTGGCGTGCAGTCTGCCGTCGATCAGGAAAAACGGATAGAGACCGGCCAGCGGGGTCCGGTTCAACACGACTTCCAGGTACAGCGGCATAGCCGAATCGGTCGTCGGTTCGGAGCGATCCGGTACCGGTTGCGCCAGGATCGTGCCCGCCTCGGCTGGGTCCGCGTACAACAATGCGCTAGCGAGCAGCGGAAGCCAGCGACAGGGACTGTTCTTCCGCTTCACCGTTGATCCTCGCTTTGAGGGTGCCGCCGGGAGGGAGCTGAGCGGAAGGCCGGGCCAGCGGCCAGCGCATCCGCTGGCCGGGAAGTACGTAGCCGAGCAGGCCGGGCGCCAGCAGATGGCGCCTTCCGCCGGCATCGACGTAGGCAAGGTCGGCAATCTGCGCACGGAGTCCGCCGCTGTTGCTGATTTCCACCTCCACATCGGGCTGCGAGCGGTCCAGCGTGGCGTGCAGCACCGGCGCTGGCGCTGCCTCCCCGGCGGACGACAGAAAGACCGGAATCGAGTAGCGCAGGACGAACTGCAGTCCGCTGCTGTTGGGCGCTGCCGCGGGCGGCAGTTCGTCGACGATGACGCGATAGCTGGTTTCCGCCTCCTGCGGCGGCGCTCCCAGCCGGATCAGCCGCACCAGTTGGCGCTCGCCCGGCGGCAGTTCCAGCATCGGCGGGCTGATCGCCAGGTCGCGGGTGGGCTCCAGCTTCTCCTCGGCGTTCTCCTGGGTCCAGCGGTATACCCGCAGTTGCGCGCGCAATACGCTGTTGCCGGTATTGCTCAGCCATAGACCGTCGGCATTGCGCTCGGCCGGCAGGGTCAGCGTGGTCGGCGATACCTGCAGACCGCTGGCAAGCGCCGGGACAGCGCTCGCCAGCCAAGCCAGGCAAAGGATGCCGCACCAGCCTGAGCGCATTGCGGGCCTCACCGGCGCTGCGGTCAATAGATGACGGTGGCGGTTATGACGTCGGCATAGACGCCGGCCGGAAAACTGGCGCTGGGCACCCGGCCGTAGACCGGGAAGGCCTGGTTGGCGCCGTCGCCGGTGCCGGCCAGGGTGTTGGTGCCGATGGTGCTGCCCCAGACATCGCCGGCACCGCGTGCGGCTTCGCGATAGAGCTGGTAGGGCACCAGCACGCTGCCATCGGTCATAGCGCGGCTATCGGCATCGGCGCCGTTCTGGCCGCTGTCCAGCGCGATGTTGTAGGCGGTGCCGGGAGTGCAGTTGACGGTCAGCGAGCCGGAACTGTCGATGTTGACGGCGCTGGAAGCCACCGTGCCGAAATCGACGTCGGTAGCGGCTGCGGCTTCGATATCGCAGGTGGCGGTGATGGTGATGGTGACGTCGAAAGTGGTGGTGTCGGCGGCACTGGCCGTGGCGGCGGCGCCGACACCGCAGGCCAACAGGACGGCGATCAGCAGGCGGGTCTTGGATGCATTCATGATGGGTTGCTCCGGTGGCGGTTGGCCGACGAAACTGTCGGATGGAGGTTAATGCAGCACAATGCGCGCCAACATTCCCCAAAACAGGGAAAAGCAGCCATCCCAGTAGAAAAATGTGATGAAAATCACATTAAATCAGTAATATTGCGTGACGTTCAGCAATATTGAAACTTGAATTACATCCGGAATGGTGACGTGGCCAGTCAACATGTGACGGGCAGGCGAGCCGAGGGTTTCTGGGGGGCAGGGCATCGGGTCATCAGCTGCCGGGCAGGCGCGAAGCCAGCGGAGAGCGGCATCTGTGGCGGGCTTGGCCAGGACGAAGGCCGGTTCTCCGGCAGCGCACCGGACGGCCGCGCGTTCAGGCCGCCGACGAAATCGGCGATAATGCGCCGATGGCAATCAACCTCAAAACCCCCGAAGACCTTGAGCGGATGCGCGTGGCCGGCCGGCTGGCCGCCGAAGTGCTGCAGGTGGTCGCCCCGTACGTGAAACCGGGTGTGACCACCGAGGAACTGGACCGCATCTGCCACGATCACATCGTCAACGTGCAGAAGGCCATTCCAGCCAATGTGGGCTACAAGGGCTTTCCGGCCACGGTCTGCACCTCGGTCAACAACGTCATCTGCCATGGCATTCCCAGCGCCGGCAAGGTGCTGAAGGAAGGCGACATCCTCAACATCGACGTCACCGTCATCAAGGATGGTTGGCACGGCGACACCAGCCGCATGTACTACGTCGGTACGCCATCGGTGATGGCCCGCCGGCTGGTCGAGACCACCCGCGAGGCGATGTTCCGCGGCATCCGCGCGGTCAGGCCGGGCGCGACCCTGGGCGATGTCGGCCACGCCATCCAGCAACTGGCCGAATCCGAACGCTTCAGCGTGGTGCGCGAGTACTGCGGCCACGGCATCGGCAAGGTCTACCACGACGAACCGCAGGTGCTGCACTACGGGCGCCCGGGCGATGGCGTGGTGCTCAAGCCGGGCATGACCTTCACCATCGAGCCGATGATCAACGAGGGCACCCGCTATACCCGGGTGCTGCCCGATGGCTGGACCGTGGTCACCAAGGACCGCAAGCTGTCGGCGCAGTGGGAGCATACGGTGGCGGTGACCGAGGACGGCGTGGAGATCCTCACCCGCCTGCCCGGCGACGACAACGATCTGTGAACGCCTCGGTAGCCGCGAACGAGCCTGCGACGCGGCTGCCCGGTATCGGTGCCGAAGCCGGCGACGATCCGGCCTGGTCGGCGGCCGCGCGGGCAGCGATGGCGCAGACCGATGCGCGGCTGGCGCGCCGCTACGACCAGAACGACAGCATGGACCGGATCCTCGCGCTGCGCGCGCGCGCGGTCGATCACCTGCTGAAGGACGCCTGGTTGCGCTGTTTCGCCAGCGGCGCGCCGTTGGCGCTGTTCGCCGTCGGCGGCTATGGCCGCGGCGAGTTGTTCCCGCAATCTGACGTCGATGTGCTGGTGTTGGCCGACAGCCATGCCCAGCAAGAGCACCATGCGGCGCTGGCGCGATTCTTCGCGATGCTATGGGACGCCGGATTGCCGATCAGCCATGCGGTGCGCTCGGCGCAGCAATGCACCGATGCCACCGCTGGCGAGCAGACCGTGCTGACCGCGCTGATCGAAGCGCGCCCGCTGGTGGCCGAAGCGCAGGACGAGGCGATGCTGATCGACGCGGTCGCTGCCGCCCGGGTATGGCCGCCGCGCGACTTCTTCGTCGCCAAGCGCGAGGAATTGCGCATCCGCCACGCCCGCTTCGGCGACACCTCCGAGAACCTGGAACCGAACATCAAGGATGGCCCCGGCGGCCTGCGCGACCTGCATACGCTGGGCTGGATGGCGCTGCGCACCTTTGGCGTGCGCGATCTGGAGCCGCTGGTGGGCATGGGCCATCTGGGGCCGGACGAAGCGGCCGCGCTGGCGCGCGAGCGGCGCGCGCTGGGGCGGCTGCGCTACGGCCTGCATCTGGTCGCCGGCCGGCCGGAAGAACGGCTGCTGTTCGACTACCAGAAGACCCTGGCCACGCGCCTGGGCTTTGCCGACGATGCCGAGAACCTGGGCGTCGAGAAGATGATGCAGGGCTTCTACCGCAGCGCGGCCATCGTGCGCCGGATCAGCGACCGCCTGCTGCAGCGTTTCGAGGAGCAGTTCGACGGCGAGGCGCTGCCCGAACCGCTGGACGAGGATTTCGCGCTGCGCCGCGGCTACCTGTCGGCGAGCAGTGCGGCGTGGCCGCAGGCCGATATCTCGCAGGTGTTCGCCTTGTTCGCGATGTGGGCCTCGCAGCCGCAGGTGCGCGGCCTGCATTCGCGCACCGCGCGCGCGCTGGCCGAATCGCTGCCCAGGTTGCCCGCGTACGCGGCGGCCACGCCGGCGCAGCGCAGCGGATTCATGGCGCTGTTGCGCGGGCCGCGCGCGGTCGAGACGTTGACCCGGATGGCGCGGCTGGGCGTGCTGGGGCAGTGGATTCCGGCGTTCGCGCGGGTGTCCGGGCGCATGCAGTTCGATCTATTCCATGTCTACACCGTCGATCAGCACACGCTGATGGTGCTGCGTAACATCGCCGCGTTCGCTTCCGGGCGCGCCGACGAGCGCTTCTCCATCGCCCACGAAGTCTGGCCGCGCCTGCGCAAGCCGGAACTGCTGCTGCTGGCGGGCCTGTTCCATGACATCGCCAAGGGCCGCGGCGGCGATCATTCCGAACTCGGTGCGGTCGATGCGCGCGAGTTCTGCGCGGCCCACGGCCTGAGCGAGTCGGACACCGAACTGGTGGCCTGGCTGGTGGAACAGCACCTGCGCATGTCGGTCACCGCGCAGAAGCAGGACATCGCCGACCCGGACGTGATTCTGGCGTTCGCTACCCTGGTCAGGGACCGCGAGCGGCTGGACTACCTGTACCTGCTGACCTGCGCCGATATCGCCGGCACCAGTCCCAAGCTGTGGAACGCCTGGAAGGACCGCTTGCTGGCGGACCTGTATTTCGCCGCCCGAAGGGTGTTGCGCGAAGGCCTGGAGCATCCGTTCGCGATCGACGAACGCCTGCAGGAGGGGCGCGACTCGGTGCGCGCCCTGTTGAACCTGCAGGGTCATGACGACGCCAGCGCCGATGCGCTGTTCGCGCTGATGCCGGAAGAAAGCTTCCTGCGTTTCCGCCCCGAACAACTGGCCTGGCAGGCGGCCGCCATCCAGGGCGTTGGCAGCGGCGAAACCCGCGTGCGCGTGCGCCATATCGCCGACGATGCCGATGCGATGGAGGTCTTCGTGCATTCGCCGGATCGCGATGGCCTGTTCGCCGCCATCCTGGCCACGCTGGACCGGCTGGGACTGGGCATCCACCAGGCGCGCGTGCTGGTGGGGCCGCACGGCACCGTCTTCGATACCTTCGAGGTGCTGCCGACCGACAGCTATGCGTGCCGGGAGCCGGCGGAAATCGAGTCAACGCTGGCCGGCGCGCTGGCCGGCGCGCTGGACAAGGTGCGGGCCTCGCGCCGCGCGCTGCCGCGCCAGTTGCGCCATTTCCGCTTCTCGCCGCGTATCGAATTCGGCGCCACGCCGGACGGCAGGCATACCGTGCTGGGCCTGGTTGCGCCGGACCGTCCCGGATTGCTGTCGGATGTGGCGCATGTGCTGCGCGCGCAAGGGCTGCGCGTGCATGACGCGCGCATCGCCACGTTCGGCGAACGCGCCGAGGACATCCTGCAGATCACCGATGAGCGCGATCTGCCGCTTACCGAAGAAGCGCAGCAAAGCCTACGCAGCGCGCTGCGTGCGATCCTTGAAAACACCCCATGAACGACAGGAACCCCGATTGATGACGCAACAATCCGCCTCGGCCAGCGAAGAACTCAGGTTCACCATCGACAGCGCCTTCGAGCGCCGCAGCGAACTGACCACCACCGAAATCGAAGGCTCCACCCGGCCTGCGGTCGAGCGCGCGATCGAAGGCCTGGAGTCGGGCGAATTCCGCGTTGCCGAACCGGACGGGCAGGGCGGCTGGAAGGTCAACCAGTGGCTGAAGAAAGCGGTGCTGCTGTATTTCCGCGTCAACGAGATGGAAGTGATCGAAGCCGATCCGGCGCCGTTCTGGGACAAGATTCCGGCGCGCTTCGAGGGCTTCGACGAGCCGGATTTCCGCAAGCTGGGCGTGCGCGTGGTGCCGGGCGCGATTGCGCGGCGCGGCAGCCATTTCGGCAGGGACGTGGTGCTGATGCCGAGTTTCGTCAATATCGGCGCTTACGTGGGCGAAGGCACGATGGTCGATACCTGGGCCACGGTGGGTTCGTGCGCGCAGATCGGCAAGCACTGCCACCTGTCCGGAGGCGCCGGCATCGGCGGGGTGCTGGAACCGCTGCAGGCAGGCCCGACCATCATTGAGGACCATTGCTTCATCGGCGCGCGTTCGGAAGTGGTGGAGGGCGTGATCGTCGGCCACCACAGCGTGATCGGCATGGGCGTATTCCTGGGCCAGTCGACCCGCATCTACAACCGCGCCACCGGCGAGATTTCCTACGGCTACGTGCCGCCGGGCAGCGTGGTGGTGTCCGGGTCGCTGCCGTCGGCTGACGGCAAGTATTCGCTGTATTGCGCAGTCATCGTCAAGCAGGTCGACGAGAAGACCCGCAGCAAGACCAGCGTCAACGAACTGCTGCGCGGATTGGCGGATTGAGCTAAGAGCGAGGAACGAGTGGAGAGGAACGAGAAACGAGTGAAGAGGAGTGAGGAGGTGCTGCCTTTACTCGTTCCTCACTCCTCTCCACTCGTTCCTAGCTCCTAGAGGAAGCACGATGACGGTCACGATCTACGGACTGAAGAACTGCGACACCTGCAAGAAGGCGACCAAGTGGCTGGACCGCTTCGGCATCGCTTACGCGTTCGTCGACTACCGCGACAACCGGCAGTCGCCGGAGACGCTGGTGGAATGGGCGCAGCATGCCGGCGGCTGGGATGCGTTGATCAACAAGTCGTCCACCACCTGGCGGCAGTTGCCGGACAACCGCAAGGCGCCGGGTTCGGACGCCGAGTGGAAGCTGCTGCTGAAGGAATACCCGCAATTGATCCGGCGGCCGGTGGTGATTCGCGATGAAGACGATGTACAGGGATTTTCACAGGGCTTCAGCGACAATGGCTTCAAGAAACTGTTCGGAGTGGGCCAGTGAGCGACGTACTCGAACTTTCCAGCGAACTGATCCGCCGGCATTCGGTGACGCCTGACGACGCCGGCTGCCAGCAACTGCTGGCGCACCGGTTGCAACAGGCGGGCTTCCATTGCGAGCACCTGCGCTTCGGCGAGGTCGACAATCTGTGGGCCACCCATGGCCAGGGCGCGCCGGTGCTGGTGCTGCTGGGGCATACCGACGTGGTCCCGCCGGGGCCGTTGGAGGCCTGGAGCAGCGATCCGTTCGTGCCGACGGTCCGCGACGGCGTGCTGTACGGGCGCGGCACCGCCGACATGAAGTGCAGCGTGGCCGCATGCACCATCGCACTGGAGCGCTTTGTCGATGCGCATCCGGATCATCCGGGCACGGTCGCCCTGCTGGTTACCTCGGACGAGGAAGGCGATGCGCTCGATGGCGTCAAGCTGGTCGCCGATGCCTTTCGCCAGCGCGGCCAGCGCATCGACTGGTGCATCACCGGCGAGCCGTCCTCGAAGGAGAAACTCGGCGATCTGCTGCGGGTCGGCCGTCGCGGCACATTGACCGGCACGCTCAGCGTGCGCGGCATCCAGGGCCATGTGGCGTATCCGCACAAGGCGCTCAACCCGATCCACAAGGCCTTGCCGGCATTGGACGAACTGGTCGCGCGGCAGTGGGACGAAGGCTTCGAGACCTTTCCGCCGACCAGCCTGCAGATTTCCAACATCCAGTCCGGCACCGGCGCCAGCAACGTGATTCCCGGCGAAATGCAGGTGGTGTTCAACCTGCGCTTCAATCCCAGTTGGACCGCGCAGGGCCTGGAACAGGAGATCGAGGCGCTGTTGCAGCGGCATGGCCTGGACTACAGCCTGCACTGGCACCGCGGCGGCGAACCGTTCTATACGCCCGAGGGCCATCTGCGCGCCACCGCACGCGCCGTGCTGGCCGAATTCTGCGGCGCCGAGCCGGAGGAAAGCACCGCCGGCGGCACCTCCGATGCCCGCTTCATCGCCCCGCTGGGCGCGCAGTGCATCGAGATCGGGCCGGTCAACGCCAGCATCCACAAGGTCGACGAGCATATCGATGTGGCCGAACTGGACGCACTGCCCGGCCTGTACCAGGCGCTGCTGCAGCGGTTGCTGATTACGGCCTAGGTCGGACTGGAAAGATGGTTGCGCCAGCAACCATCGGGCGGCCATTCTCTCGGCCGGGGCCGGCGGCGGAGCACGATGCGCGCGGGCGAAAAAAAGACTTGCCAGAGGCCCGGTGTACCGGTTAGTTTCAACCCATGCCTCGCCTTTCCGCCAACGCCCTGATTAATTCGAACCGCCGCAATGATGCGCGTGCGAATAATCGTGCGCGGCCGATGCGGGTCTGCGACTAGGCAAGATACAACCAGCCGAGTTACCAGAAAAACCCGCATCGCAAGGTGCGGGTTTTTCGTTTTCTGCCATCCCGGATTTCCACCGTCCATCCACCAGGAGCTTTCCCCATGTGTTCCATCTTCGGCATCTTCGGCCTGCAGCCGGGCGACGATCTGCAGGGCCTGCGACGACAGGCGCTCGAGCTTTCCCAGCGCCAGCGCCACCGCGGCCCGGACTGGAGCGGCGTCTACGTGGATGACGGCGCCATCCTGGTGCATGAGCGGCTGGCCATCGTCGACCCGGCCGGCGGTTCGCAACCGCTGCGTTCGGGCGACGGCCGGCTGGCGCTGGCGGTCAACGGCGAGATCTACAACCATCGCGAACTGAAGAAGGAACTGCGGCAGCCGTATGCATTCCAGACCGGTTCGGACTGCGAGGTGATCAATGCGCTGTACCTGGAGGACGAACCGGCATCGTTCCTCAACCGGCTCAACGGCATCTTCGCCTTCGCGTTGTGGGACCAGACCAGGGGCAGGGCGCTGATAGCGCGGGATCCGATCGGCGTCTGCCCGCTTTACTGGGGGCACGATGCGCAGGGCAGGTTGCGGGTGGCGTCGGAAATGAAATCGCTGGTCGATACCTGCGCCGATGTGGCGCAGTTCCCACCGGGCCATTACTACGACAGCGCCAGTGGCGAACTGGTGAAGTACTACGAAAAATTCTGGCGCGACTACGATGCGGTGCAGGGCGTGGAGGTGTCGAAGCAGGAACTGCGCGAGGCGTTCGAACGCGCCGTGCACCGCCAGCTGATGACCGATGTGCCGTACGGCGTGCTGTTGTCCGGCGGGCTGGATTCGTCGCTGGTGGCGGCGGTGGCGGCGCGTTTTGCCCGCAAGCGGGTCGAGGAGGACGACCAGTCCGAGGCCTGGTGGCCGCGCCTGCATTCGTTCGCCATCGGCCTGAAGGGCTCGCCGGATCTGGCCGCGGCGGAAGTGGCGGCGCAGTCGCTGGGCACCGTGCATCACGGCTTCGAGTACACCTTCGAGGAAGGCCTGGACGCGCTGCCGGAAGTCATCCGCCATATCGAAACCTACGACGTCACCACCATCCGCGCGTCCACGCCGATGTACCTGCTGGCGCGCCGGATCAAGGCGATGGGAGTGAAGATGGTGCTGTCGGGCGAGGGCAGCGACGAAATCTTCGGCGGCTATCTGTATTTCCACAAAGCGCCGAACGCGCGCGAGTTCCACGAGGAACTGGTGCGTAAGCTGGACGCGCTGTACAACTACGACTGCCTGCGCGCCAACAAGTCGATGATGGCCTGGGGTGTGGAGCCGCGGGTGCCGTTCCTGGACGTCGAGTTCCTGGACGTGGCGATGAAGATGGATGCGCAGTACAAGATGACCGGCGTGCGCGCCGACGGCAGCAAGCGCATCGAGAAGGCGGTGCTGCGCGAGGCGTTCGAAGGCTACCTGCCCGATTCCATCCTGTGGCGGCAGAAGGAGCAGTTCAGCGATGGCGTCGGCTACGGCTGGATCGACGGGCTGAAGGCGCATGCCGAGGCGCAGGTCAGCGACCGCGAACTTGCCGCGGCTGCCAAGCGCTTTCCGATCAACCCGCCGCAGAGCAAGGAAGCCTACTTCTACCGCACGTTGTTCGAGCAGTGCTTCCCTGGCCCGGCCGCAGCCGAGACGGTGCCGGGCGGCAAGTCGATCGCCTGTTCGTCGCCAGCGGCGATCGCCTGGGACGCGAGTTTCGCGGCGGCTGCCGATCCGTCGGGCCGGGCGATCGCCGGCGTGCACGCCGCCGCCTTTCAGGGGACGTGACGGTGTCGCCGTCCGGGGTAGTGCGCGAATGGGTCCGCCGCTTCAATGCGGCGGATGTCGAAGGATTGGCGGCTCTCTATGCCGAGGACTGCGTCAACCACCAGGTGGTGACCGAGCCGCTGTACGGCCGGGAGGCCATCGCTTCGCTGTTCCGCCGCGAGTTCGCGCGCGCCACCATGGTGTGCGAGGTCGAGCAGATCCTCGAGGACGGCGAGTGGGCCGTGATGGAATGGCGCGATCCGCTCGGCCTTCGCGGTTGCGGGTTCTTCCGCGTACGCGATGGTCGCATCGTTTTCCAGCGCGGCTATTTCGACCAGCTCAGCTTTTTCCGGCAGCAGGGGCTGCCGGTGCCGGAACATTACCTGGGCTGAGCGGTGGCCGGACGCAGGGTAAGGGAGTGCACGGCTTCGCCGGGCAGGAATGGCGTCGGCCGGCCCTGCACCCAGTCGTCATGGCCGGCGCCCCAGAACGGCGACAGCGGGTGGCCGCTCTGGCCGCCGGGCATATGGGCGATGCCGTCGGCTTCATGCCCCGGCGCCACCACCATCCGTTGCGAGGCGCCGAACTTCGGTCCCTGCACGCGCGGCATGTTGTTGTCGCCGGGCAGCGGATCCGGCGGCATGCACAGCCAGCGCTTGCCGAGCAGCGGAACCGCGCCGGCCAGCGGATGGCAGATGGCCGCGGTGTTGCGTTCGCCCCAGCTGCGCTCGCCAAGCTCAGGCCCCTGTTCGGACAGCTCCGCCTCCAGTTTTTGCGCGGCCTCGACCAGCAACGCCTCCCAGCTCTCGTACTGCGGCGAAAGCAGATGCGCGGGACGTTCGCTGACCAATGGCCACAGCACGCCTTCGAACTGCGGCAGCTTGGGCTCGATGAAATCCTCGCCCAGCGCGGCCCTGGCCGGGGCGATCAGGCCGGCATAGGCCGCGTCCAGCACATGGCCGCGAAAGCCGCGCGCCAACCGGTAGCTGGCCGATGCGGTGACGGCGCGGCCTTCCCATGTCCGGCTGGCCGCCTCGATGCGCTGCAAGGCCGGATCCTGGCTGTTTTCCACCACCTGCCGCAGCAGCCGGTACCAACGCTCGAGGAACAGCGCGCGGTCGTCCAGTTGCACCGCCAGCAGGTCGGTTTCGCTGAAACGCTCACGAGCGAACAGGCCATCGCGGATCTGCTGCGCGCGTGCGCCCAGGTCGTAACCGCCATCGCCGACCCGGGCCAGCACGGCATCGTCCACGACACGGCTGTTGGCCGTCCAGACACGGCCATCGGCGGGATCGATCACAGCCGGAGCATGGTCGAAGCTGGCATTCCAGTGATCGCACGGATCGTGGCGTTGATCGGTCGGCGGGCTTGGCGGCGGCAGCCCGGCGCTGGCGGCAGCGACCGGAGCATTGGCGATTTCTTCGGGACGACAGCCATTGCTGCGTCCCGGACGCCCGCCGATCAGGCGCCAGGCGATCCGCCCCTGACTGTCGCCGATGACCAGGTTCTGCGCCGGCATGCCGATGCGGTCGGCGACCGACAGGGCTTCATCCAGGCTGCCGGCGCTGGCCAGCCCGGAAAACGCCAGCCCGATTGCGCCCGGCAGGTGCGCGGTCCAGCGCAGCGCCAGCGCGCTGCCGTCTTCGTTCTGCTGCAGGATCGGTCCCCAGGCGGATTCCTGCACGGTGATCCGCTCGGGCGCGGCACCGGCAACCTGGATGGTTTCCGGATGCTCGGCATGGCCATCGCCGGCATCGGGTCCGATGGCCGGCAGATAGGCGAAATCGGCCGTGTCGATGTAGCTGTTGGTGAATCCCCAGGCCACATGGCCGTTGCTGCCGACAATCACCGCCGGCAGCCCGGGCAGGGTGAAGCCGGAAACATCGACCCGGCCGCCGGGGGCGGCGGCATCCGGATAGCGCAGGCGGGCACGGAACCAGACATTCGGCGCGCGCAGGCCCAGATGCATGTCGTCGGCAACGATGGCGCGGCCATCGGCGGTCAGCGCACCGGCAACGGCGAAATTGTTGCTGCCGGGGACATCGGCCTCCTGCAGCCCCGAAGCCGCCGCAACGCTGGCGAGCTTGCGCAGATCCAGCTCATCGGCGGTAGGCAGCGCCGCATCGCCGCGCGCCGGGCCCGACAACGGCGCATCCCAGGCGCTGCCATCGTGGGCCAGCAGCCGGTACAGCGCGGGCGGCACCGCCTGGCGGATTTTCCACAAAGCCAGTTCGCGGCTGTTCCTGGCATCCTGCAGGTCGAAATACATCGCATAACCGGCCAGTGCCGAGTCCGCCGGTTCCCAGCGGCGCGGCGATTGCCGCAGCAGAAGATAGGGCCAGGGACGCACCTTCAGGTCCGCCAATCCGGCGTTGGCGCCGTCGGTATAGGCCTGCAGGATTGCCTGCTGTCCGTTGGCGAACGCATCCAGGTCCGCCATCACCCGCGCGCGCATCCGGTGCATGCGATGCTGCCTGTCGATATCGACGGCGACAGGCCCGAACAGCTCGGCCAGCTCGCCAGCGGCCGTGCGCCGCATCAGGTCCATCTCGAAATAGCGCTCCTGTGCGTGCACGTAGCCCAGCGCGCGCATCGCATCGGCCTGGCTGGCCGCATCGATGGTGACCACGCCCAGCGCATCGCGCTGGATGGTCGCCGGCGCCGCCAGTCCGGCCAGCGCCGCCTCGCCTTCAAGCTCCGGCAGGCTGCCGCGCAGCAACCAGATAGCCGCCAGCAGCGCAATTGCGGACAGCGCCAGTACCATCAGTCCGGCGCGTTTGAGCCATTTCAGCATGTTGCATTCCCCTGCGTTGGGTCGTTGGAGCGTGGTATGCGCGTTGAGACTTGCCTCAAGGCGCATAACGCGCTCCAGGAGCGCCGGATTATTCCATGAAGACCTGACGGTTCCGTTGCGCGTGGAGCCGGCGCCGGACGCCGCCTCCGGACGCAACTGAAACTGATTCCGATTAGAACATCCTGCGAGTGGTTCAGGCACCATGGCGCCTTTCCCAAGGAGTGCCACGGGTGAAAGGCCATCCCGAAGTCGTCGATTACCTCAAGCAGCTGCTGCGCGGCGAACTGGCCGCGCGCGATCAGTACTTCATCCATTCCCGGCGCTACGAGGATCTTGGGTTGCACGCGCTGTACGAGCGCATCGACCACGAGATGCAGGAGGAGACCGAACATGCCGATGCGCTGCTGCGCCGCATCCTGTTCCTGGAAGGCGAGCCGGACATGAGCCCGACGCCATTCACCGCCGGCCTGACCGTGGCCGAGATGCTGCAGCGGGATCTGCACGTCGAGTATGAAGTCCGAGCCAACCTGGCCAAGGGCATCGGCCTGTGCGAACGCCACGGCGATTTCGTCAGCCGCGACATCCTGCTGGCCCAGCTCAAGGACACCGAAGAAGATCATGCGCACTGGCTGGAACAGCAACTGGGATTGATCCAGCGCATCGGCATGGAGAACTACCAGGCTTCCAAGATCGGCGGAAAGCTGGCGGATTGATGGATTGCTTCCGGTAGTGCCGAGCTTGCTCGGCTGCCGTTGGGCGTCGGACGCAGGTTCAGCCGGGCAAGCTCCGGCTCTACAACACGGCGTCAGCTTTGGCGGCGTTGTAACCGGTACACCGTGGTGGACAAGGCGGTCACGCCTTCGGCGACGAACGAGGGTTCATTGGCAAGGATGTCCCGGCGCTCCAGCCGTTCCACTTCCCAGTGTTCGTCGTACAGGCCGTGCACTTCGGTTTCGTCGACCGAAAACGGCGGGCCGCTTTTCTCCGCCTGCGGATATTCCAGCGTGATCAGCAGGCCGCGACAACCTGCCGGCAGCCGTGCGTACAACTGTTCGGCATAACGTTGGCGCAGCGGCGGCGGCAGCGCGATCAGCGCAGCGCGGTCGTAGACCGCCGCGCAATCGACAAGCGCGGCTTCGTCGAGCGCGAACGCGTCGCCGCAGATCAGCTCGATGGCACCGGCACGGTGGTGTATGCCATAGGGCGAGCGATGGATTTCCGGCTGCAGGCGGTTCTCGGCGAAGAACTGTTCAACCGCCAGCGGCGACAGCTCCACCCCGAGCACGCGGTAGCCTTGTGCGGCCAACCACAGCATATCCAGCGACTTGCCGGCCAGCGGCACGAAGACCTGGCTGCCGGGCGGCGGCGCCAGCGCCGGCCAGTATTGGGTCAATAGCGGCATGACCTCATCGCGGTGGAAGCCGATGCGGCCCTCATGCCAGCGCTGTTGCCAGAAGTCAGGTTCCACGCGCCACCATGGCGTTTGCCTGTGAGGTCGACGGACGCGCCGCAGCGCGTCCAGTTGGCGAACTATTGGACATCCAACCCATCCACCTTCTGCCACCCCCTCGGCAACAATCCCCCCCGACTCGCCCTGGCCCCCACGTAAGCATCCAGATCCTTGAACGACAGGCTCATCGTGCGCTGCCCGCTCTTCACCAGCAGCGTGCCGCCCGGCGCCACCGCGGCCGTGGCGACCACGCGCTCGGTGCCCAGCTTGGCTTTCGGGATTTCGATGATCTTGTTGCCTTTGCCCTTGTCCAGTTCCGGCAGTTCGCTGACCGGGAAGGCCAGCAGATGGCCGGCGCTGGTCACCGCGACGATGCGGTCGGCTTCGGGATTGCCGACCGCCGCCGGCTGCAGCACCTTGGCGCCCGCGGTCAGGTTCAGCATCGTCTTGCCGGCTTTCTGGCGGCTGGTCAGGTTTTCGAAGCGGGTGACAAAACCGTAGCCGTGCGAAGACGCCAGCACGAAGCGCGCATCGTTGTCGCCGCTGGCCAGCGCCTGGAACGAGGCGCCGGAAGCGGGCGAGAAACGTCCGGTCAGCGGCTCGCCGTTGCCGCGCGCCGAAGGCAGCGTATGCACCGCGGTGGAATAGCTGCGCCCCTCCGAATCCAGGAATGCCACCTGCTGGGTGCTGCGGCTGCGCACCGCGGCCAGCAGGCCGTCGCCGTCGCGATAGGACAGCGTGGCGGCGTCCACGTCGTGGCCCTTGGCCGCGCGGATCCAGCCCTTCTCCGAAAGCACCACCGTCATCGGTTCGCTGGCGACCAGTTCGGTTTCGGCCAGCGCCTGGGCGGCGCCGCGCTGCACCAGCGGCGACATGCGTGCATCGCCGAACTTCTTGGCGTCGGCCATCAGTTCGTCCTTGATCAGCTTCTTCAGCTTGGCCTTCGAATCCAGGGTGGCCATCAGCTTCTCGCGCTCGGCGGCCAGCTCGTCCTGCTCGCCGCGGATTTTCATTTCTTCCAGCCGCGCCAGCTGCTTCAGGCGGGTGTCGAGAATGTAGTCGGCCTGTTCCTCGCTGAGCTTGAAGCGGGCAATCAGCGCCGGCTTGGGCTCGTCCTCGCTGCGGATGATGCGGATCACTTCATCCAGGTTGAGGAATGCCACCAGCAGGCCTTCCAACAGATGCAGGCGCCGCTCGACCTTGTCCAGCCGGTGCTTGAGGCGGCGGGTCACCGTATCGGAGCGGAACACCAGCCATTCGCTCAGCAGCGCCTTCAGGTTCTTGACCTGCGGCTTTCCGTCCAGACCGATGATGTTCAGGTTGACCCGGTAGCTTCGTTCCAGGTCGGTGGTGGCGAACAGGTGCCCCATCAGCTGATCGGTGTCGACCCGGTTGGAGCGCGGGATCAGCACCACCCGCACCGGGTACTGGTGGTCGGATTCGTCGCGGATGTCTTCCAGCCACGGCAGTTTCTTGGCCCGCATCTGCGCGGCGATCTGTTCGATCACCTTGGACGGCGAAACCTGGAACGGCAGGGCGTTGATGACGATGTTGCCGTTTTCCTTGAAATAGGTGGCGCGGGCGCGGACGCTGCCGTTGCCGGTTTCGTACATCGTGCGCAGGTCGGCGGCCGGGGTGATGATCTCGGCGGCGGTAGGATAGTCGGGACCGCGCACATGCTCGCAAAGCTCGGCGACGCTGACGTCCGGATCGTCAAGCACGCGGATGCAGGCGCTGACGATCTCGTTGAGGTTGTGCGGCGGCACGTCGGTGGCCATGCCGACCGCAATCCCGGTGGTGCCGTTGAGCAGCAGGTGCGGCAGCCGCGCCGGCAGCCAGGTGGGTTCTTCCAGCGTGCCGTCGAAGTTGGGCGTCCAGTCCGCGGTGCCCTGGCCCAGCTCGCCCAGCAGCACCTCGGCGATCGGGGTCAGCTTGGATTCGGTATAGCGCATGGCCGCGAACGACTTGGGATCGTCCGGCGAGCCGAAGTTGCCCTGGCCCTCGATCAGCGGATAGCGGTAGGAGAACGGCTGCGCCATCAGCACCAGCGCTTCATAGCAGGCCGAATCGCCATGCGGGTGGAACTTGCCGATCACATCGCCGACGGTGCGTGCGGATTTCTTCGGCTTGGCGCTGGCGTTGAGCCCCAGTTCGCTCATCGAATAGACGATGCGGCGCTGCACCGGCTTGAGCCCGTCGCCGATGAACGGCAGCGCGCGGTCCAGCACCACGTACATCGAATAGTCCAGGTACGCGCGTTCGGCGTACTCGCGCAGCGGAATCTGTTCGAAGCCGTGGAAGGTGGAGCGGATGGTTTCGGTCATTGCGGATAATCGTTCGATGGCGCAGAAGGGAATTCTAACCGGCGGCGGGCGCTGCCGACGGTTCGTCGCCGGCAGGCCAATCCGGCATTGGCGCCGGCGCGGAAAGCGGCGGCGCATACGCCTTTCCACGCCGCCGCCGCGGGAGGGAATTTATCGGCAGGCCGGAAAAGCAAAACCCCCGCTTGCGCGAGGGTCTTGTTTGCGAATCCGCGCTACCGGCCGGATTCGTGCAGATGGAATCTGCGTATGTGGTGCCCAGAAGAGGACTCGAACCTCCACGAAGTTGCCCCCGCTAGCACCTGAAGCTAGTGCGTCTACCAATTCCGCCACCTGGGCAGGTGAGGCGCGCATTTTGAAAGCTGCGCGAACGATTGTCAACGCCTTTGCGCGCGGCATTGTTTAGAGCGCGTTTGGTCTTTGGGGTGAGTGCGAAGGCCGCTGTCGCGGCGCGCGCCGCCGGTCAGGCGGGGTGGCCGGGCCAAGGCGCACAACGCAGCAAAGGCCATAACTCGCTCTAACCCGGGTGTACCATGACCGGATGACCAGAAGAACGACCAAGGGCACCGGCAAATCCGGTGCAGGCAAGAAGTCCCCGCCGGCTGCCGGCTCCCGCGCCGGCAAGCCCGCAGCGACCGCTAAACCGGCCAAGGCCGGCAAATCCGCACTGCCTCCGTGGATGCCGGATCTGCCGGCCGGCAAACCGGCGACCAAGCAGGCCAGCAAGCAGGCCGCCAAACAGGTCCGGAGCAAGCGTCCCGCTGGATCTGCCGGCCCGGCCCGACCAACTCACCCGCGCGGCGGCAGCGGATTCACCGACCCGTACGCCAAGCGCGAAGCGGAACGCTACGCCGAACCCATCGCCAGCCGCGAATCGATTCTGGCCTTGTTGGAGGCCGCCGAAGGTCCGCAGATTGCCGAAGACATCGCGGCGCAGTTGGGCCTGACCGCCCCCGACCGTTTTGACGCATTGGGCAAACGGCTGGGCGCTATGGTGCGCGACGGCCAGTTGGTGCAGAACCGCCGCGGCGGCTTTGCGCCGGTGCAGCACACCGATCTGATCGCCGGCGTGGTGATCGCCAATCCGGACGGGTTCGGTTTCCTGCGCCCGGATGCCGGCGGCGACGACCTGTTCCTGCCGCCCTACGAAATGCGCAAGGTCATGCACGGCGACCGCGCGCTGGCCAATGTCACCGGCGTCGACCGCCGCGGCCGTCGCGAAGGCAGCATCGCGCGCGTGCTCGAGCGCGGCCTCAACCGCCTGATTGGCCGCTTCAGCATGGAGGCCGGCATCGCCTACCTGGTGCCGGACGACAAGCGCGTGCAGCGCAACGTGCAGATTCCGCCGGACGCCACCGGCGGCGCGCGCGACGGCCAACTGGTGGTCTGCGAACTGACCATGGCGCCGGACACGCGGCGCCCGCCCATCGGCCGCGTCATCGCGGTGCTGGGCGACAAGCTGACGCCGTCGCTGGTGGTCGAGGCGGCCATCCACGGCCACGACCTGCCGCACGAGTTCCCGCAGGAAGCGCTGGACCAGGCCGCCGCAGTGCCGCTGGTGGTGGAGGAAAAGATGATCGGGGGCCGGGTCGACCTGCGCGACATGCCGCTGGTGACCATCGATGGCGCCGATGCCAAGGATTTCGACGATGCGGTGTATTGCGAAAGCAATCGCCAGGGTTTCCGGGTCAAGAACCGCCAGGGCTACCGGCTGGTGGTGGCCATCGCCGACGTTTCCCACTACGTCAAGCCGGGCACGCCGCTGGACGAGGAAGCGCAGAAGCGCGCGACCTCGGTATATTTCCCCGGCTTCGTCGTGCCGATGCTGCCTGAGACGCTGTCCAACGGCATCTGTTCGCTGAATCCCAATGTGGATCGCATGTGCTTCGTCTGCGACATGCAGGTCAACAACGAAGGCGAAGTCGTCCAGTCTCGTTTCTACGAAGCGGTGATGCGCTCGCACGCGCGGCTGACCTACGAGCAGGTCTGGCAGGCGGTAGGCGAGGACGATGCCGAGGCCAAGGCGGCGGTGGGCAAGCAACTGCCGCAGATCCAGCGCCTGTACGATCTCTACCAGCTGTTGGCCAAGGCCAGGACCAAGCGCGGTGCGATCGAGTTCGAGACTTCGGAAGTGCGCTTCGTGCTGGACAACCGCGGCGAAGTCACCCAGGCCGGCATGCTGCCGCGCAACGACGCGCACAAGCTGATCGAGGAATGCATGATTGCGGCCAACGTCGAAGCGGCCAGGTATCTGCTTGGCGCGCAGATTCCCGCGCCGTACCGCGTGCACGACCGCCCGCCGGAATCCAAGTACGCCGACCTGCTGGAGTTCCTGAAGGAGTTCAAGCTGAGCATGCCGGCCTGGGCCAAGGTGCAGCCGCGCGATTTCACCCAGTTGCTGAAGAAGATCCGCGAGCGCCCGGACGTGGCGCTGCTGGAATCGGTGGTGCTGCGCAGCCAGAGCCTGGCGGTGTACACGCCGGACAACGCCGGCCATTTCGGCCTGGCGCTGGCGGCCTACGCGCATTTCACCTCGCCGATCCGGCGCTACCCCGACCTGCTGGTGCACCGGGCGATCAAGCATGCGCTGGCCAAAGGCAAGCCGGACAAGTTCCTGTATTCGGCGCGTGAGATGGCGGTGCTGGCGCTGCAATGCTCCGAGCGGGCGCGCCGCGCCGACGAGGCCGAACGCGAAGTCGACGAGCGTTACCGTGCCGCGTGGATGGAACAGCACGTCGGCGGCCAGTTCGATGGCGTCATCAGCGGCGTGACCAGCTTCGGCCTGTTCGTGGAACTGGACCAGTCCAAGGTCAACGGCCTGATCCATGTGACCCAGCTGCCGCACGACTATTACCACTTCGATCCGATCCGCAAGACGCTGTCGGGCGAACGCCGCCACCGGGAATTCCGCCTGGGCGACCGGGTCCGCATCATCGTGCTGAAGGCCAGCCTGGAAGAGCGCAAGATCGATTTCCGCCTGGCCGAGGAAAAGGAAACCCCGGAGCTGCCGCCGCGCGGCGCGCCGGCCAGGCGGCAGAAAAAGAAATACTGAGAGCAGTCAGCAGTTTGCCTGTGGGAGCGACGTGAGTCGCGAACTCGAACAATCTGCGGCCCTGAAAAGCAAGAGCATCGCGACTCACGTCGCTCCTACACATAGCATTCCATGAGCAAACAGAACCAGTGGATCGTCGGCGTCAACGCGGTGTCGTCCGCGGTCGAGAACGATGCGGACAACGTCCGTGAAATCCTGATCGAAGGCGGCAGCAAGAATGCGCGCCTGACCGAGATCGAGGAAAACGCGCGCCGCAAGGGCATCGAGGTGCGCCGCGTCACCGGCCAGGCGCTGGACGGTGTTGGCGGTTCGCTGCGCCACCAGGGCGTGGCAGCGCGCTATGCGGCGGCAAAGACCTGGGATGAGGGCGAGTTGCAGGCGCTGGTGGAAGCGGCCGAAGGCAAAGCGCTGCTGCTGGTGCTGGACGGCGTGCAGGATCCGCACAACCTTGGCGCCTGTCTGCGCAGCGCCGCCGCCGCCGGCGTCACCGCGGTGATCATTCCGAAGGACAAGTCGGTCGGCGTCAATGCCACCGTGCGCAAGACCTCGGCCGGCGCCGCCGATCGCATTCCGGTGGTGGCGGTGACCAACCTGTCGCGCTGCCTGCGCGATCTGCAGCAGTTGGGGGTATGGATCTACGGACTGGCCGGGGAGGCCGACGCTTCGCTGTATTCCATCGACCTGCGCGGCAATGTGGCGCTGGTGCTGGGCGGCGAAGCCGACGGCCTGCGCCGGCTGACCCGCGAACACTGCGACGGACTGGTGAAGATTCCCATGCCCGGCGATATCGAGAGCCTCAACGTGTCGGTGGCCGCCGGAGTGACGCTGTTCGAGGCGGTGCGCCAGCGGCAGTAGGGACTCCGGCGCAGCGGCGATTGGCCGCAACGGCAGCGACGGCACGGTTCTTGCCTTGCGAGGGTGGACCGGGCGAATCGTCGAGGCGGTCCGTCACATCATTGCGAAGAGCATCATGAGTCTGGCTGACAATTCGCCGTATTGCCGTGGCGGTCGAGCGATGGCGTTCGAGCTCGCGGACACGTTCGACCGCTGCCGTGCCGATGCCTGCTGCCGGCGCCGCGGCCGGTTTCTCCGGAATCGTCGATGAAGCCGGCGCTGTTGGCACGATGGCTGCTGTGCCTGCTTCTGCTGGCACCGTGGCATCCCTTGTTGGCCGCACCGCCAGGTGCGGCGACGGCACCGCCGTTGCGCGACTACGTCGGCGATCGCTGGACCTCGCGCCAGGGCCTGCCGCACAACTCGCTGCGCGACATGGCGCAGACGCCCGAAGGCCACCTCTGGTTCGCCACCTGGGAAGGGCTGGTCCGCTACAACGGCGTGGAGTTCGAGGTGTATGGCCGCGGCACCGAGCCTTCGCTGCCCGACAACGGCGTCGGGTCGCTGTACGTGGACGCGCAGGGCGCGTTGTGGCTCAGCGACAGCCGCGGCAATCTGGGCCGGCGTACCGCCGACGGCCAATGGCGGTTCTGGAACAGCGGCGATGACTGGCCGCAGGCGCTGATCCATGCGATGACGATGGATCGGCAGGGCAGGATGTGGCTGCTGTTCGAGGGACACGGCCTGGGCTGCCTGCATCCGGACGGCCGCTTCGAATATTTCGGCTCTTCCGACGACGTGCCGCTGCGCCAGAGCTTCCCGAAGATGGCGGTCGACGATAAGGACCGCATCTGGATCGGTGGCCTGAAGGGATTGATCTACCGCGACGCGGCCGGAAGTTTCCATCGCGCGCCGGCCGCGTTCGGACTGCCGCCTGGCCTGGCCTGGCCGTACCGTGCCCCGGACGGCACGATCTGGATCGTGGCCGGCGAAAGCCTCTACCGCATCCGCGGCGATGCCGCCGAGCGGCTACGCCAGCTGCCCGGGCACGGCCACTTCACCGCGATGCTGCAGGACCGCCGCGGCGATCTGTGGCTGGGCAGCGAGAACCGCGGCTTGCTGCGCATCGGGCCGCATGGCGTGGAATACCCGCCGGCCGGCGAGATGAATCCGCCGGGACGCATCGTCAGCCTGCTCGAGGACGCCGAAGGCAGCATCTGGGCCGGTGCCAACGGCGGCCTGTTCCGGCTGCGCGAAACGCTGTTCGGCCGCTACACCCGCCGCGACGGACTCAGTGGCGACTATGTGCGGGCGCTGCTGGAAGATCGGCATGGCCGGTTGTGGGTGGGCGGTGCCAACGGACTGGACCGGATCGATGGCGACGGCCAGGTGCGGCCGGTGGCGTTGCAGCCGGGGCAGGTGCCGCCTTCGGTGCTCAGCCTGGCCGAGACCGGCGAAGGCCAGCTGTGGGTCGGCAGCTATGCCGATGGCGTCTTCCAGTTGCGCGATGGCCAGCCGGTGCGCCGCTACGGCCCGGCCGAGGGCCTGCCGGCCGGGCATATCCGCGCCATCGTTCCGGCCGACGGCGGCGGCGTATGGGCCGGTACCCAGCGCGGCCCGGTGCTGATCGAATCGGGACAGGTGCGGACGCCGCGCATCGATGGGCTGCCGCAGGCGCTGGTCACCGCGCTGGCCAATATCGACGGCGCGCTGTGGATCGGGTCGGTCGAAGGTGCCAGCGTACTGCGCGACGGGCAGGTGCGCAGAGTGCCGCTGGAAACGCTGAGCGGCGCGCGCAGCGTGTTCGGTTTCCAGCGCATCGGCAACGACGTATGGATTGCCACCGACCGCGGCCTGTACCGCGAACGTGCCGGCACCCTGGCGCGGGTGGGTCTGGAGCAGGGCCTGCCGGTGGATACCGTGTTCCAGATCGTCGCCGATCGCATCGGCAACGGCTGGATCAGCAGCAACCGCGGCGTGCTGCGCGCGCGCATGGCGGATCTGGACGCGGTGGCCGATGGCCGCCTGGCGAGGCTGCCGGTCGAGCGCTACGACGAGACCGACGGCATGTCCAGCGCACAGGGCAACGGCAGCTCGGCGCCGTCGATGATCCTGCGCGGCGATGGTACGGTGTGGCTGGTGACCGCCGCCGGCGTCAGTCTGGTGGACCCGCAGCGCTGGCGAAGTTTCAGCAGCCGCGTGCCGCCGCCGGCCGAGATCGAGAACGTAACGCTGGATGGCAAGCCGTTCGCCTGGCGCCAGCGAGCCCCGCACCACCCGCTGCCCGGCGGTAGCCGGATATCGGTCTCCTATGCGGGACTGAGCTACCTGCTGCCCGAACGGATCCGCTATCGCACCTGGCTCGAAGGGCTGGATGCGGGCTGGGTGGAGCGCGGCCGCCAACGCAGCGTGGATTTCGTCGGCTTGCCGCCGGGCGACTATGCGCTGCACGTTGCCGCCGCGCATCCGGAAGGCGCGTGGAGCGAGCGCGAAGCGGTGTGGAAATTCTCGGTGGCGCCGTTGTGGTGGCAACGCGCCAGCGTGAGGATCGGCGGCCTGGCGCTACTGACCCTGGCGCTGGCCGGCCTTTTCCGCTACCGGTTGATCCGCTACCGGACACGGAACCGGAGACTGGCGCGCCTGGTCCAGCAGCGCACCGAGCAGTTGCAGGCGCAGACCGACCAATTGCTGCAGGCCGACCGCGACAAGACCGAACTGCTGGCGCAGCTGCGGCGGCAGGCCGAAACCTTCGAGCGGCAGGCGCGCGAAGATGCGCTGACCGCGTTGCCCAACCGCCGGCACTTCGACGAGGTGTTGCTGCGCGAGTTCGCGCGGGCCCGCCGCGGCGACCGCCCGCTGTGCCTGATGATCCTGGACATCGACCACTTCAAGACGATCAATGACGGCCACTCGCACGCGGTCGGCGACAAGGTGTTGCGCGAAGTCGGCCAGTTGCTGGCGACGATCTGCCGGGCTTCGGATTTCGCCGCGCGCGTGGGCGGCGAGGAATTCACGATGGTGCTGCCGGATACCGGCATCGACGAAGCGCTGTCGGTGGCCGCACGCCTGCGCGAGCGCTTCGCGTCGCAGCGGGACTGGGGCGGTGTGGCCGGGCTGGCAGTGACCTTCAGCGGCGGCATGGTGCAGTTGGAGCCCACGGACAATGCGCCTGCGGAAATGCTGCGGCGGGCCGACGAGGCGCTCTACGACGCCAAGACCTCCGGCCGCGACCGCATCTGCACGCAGTGAGGCTGTTCGATGCGATGCGGCAACGGCAATCGCCGAAACGGATGGGATGGCAGGCGCCATGGCTGCCGCTGCCGACGAATGCCGTCACTCGATGCGGATTTCCGCTTCCAGCGTATAGCCCGCACCGTCGCTGGCGGGGCGCGTTGCGAACGTCAGCCGCCCCATTCGTCCATCGATACGCTTCTGCCAGCCATGCCCGCCCGCCGCCGCGTCCGGTTGCCAACCTTCCTCCACCAGATCGTCATGCATCAGCGCCAGCAGGGCATCCGGCGGAGTCGCAGTGGCGATGCGGTAGCGCTTCCGCCAGCTTTCGGCGTCGCCGACGGAGATGAGCCGTTGCAGTTTCATGTCTTGCGGCCAGGCGACGTTGCGCAGTTCTGGAAGATGCCGGTCGGCCATGCGCGCGCGGACGAATCCACCTTCGGGATCCCAGTCGTATTCCAGGTGCAGGGCAACTGCGCGCGCGGCTTCCTCGTCCCTGAGCTTGGCCACGATGTGCAGCGCCGCATCGATGCCCGAGGACAAACCGGCGGAGGTGACGATCTTGCCGTTGTCGGCCCAGCGGACGTCATCCACCACGGTAACTTTCGGATAGGCCGCGGCCATCGGTTTCAATGCGTTGTGGAACGTGGTGGCTTTCAGCCCGTCCAGCAGCCCGGTGGCCGCCAGGATGGACGCGCCGGTGCAGACCGTCAGCACCTGTCTGGCCTGCCCGCTGCGCGTCCGTACGAAGTCCAGCAGGACGGGATCGCGCTCAGCGTGCCCCACGTCGCCACCGGGAACCAGCAATACGTCGAATTGCGGCGCGTCAGCGAAGGAGGCATCCGGCGTGACCTTCAGGCCCATGGCGGTGGTGACGGCCTTGCCGTGCGCCGAAACCGTGCTCACCCCGAATCCCGCCTGGCCGAATACCTCATAAGGGGCGGCGAAATCGACGATCTGCACGCCGTCGAACAGCAGGATGCCCACCTGTATTTCGGGCTGCGAGTGCGGCGCGTGCGCCGCCTGCACGGGCGCGGCGGCAAGCCAGGGCAGCAGCAAGGCGAGGGGGCGGATGAAACGATGGATAGCCATGGCAGGACGATTCGCGTTGGGAACGCGATGAAGATGCCGCAGTGCGGCCGGCATAAGACGCCAATCGGCCGTTTTTTTCGGACATCCTCCGCCCTGCGCCGGCTGGCGCACCAGGCCGCCTCAAGCGGCGCCGAACCGTTCGCGGTAGGCGCTGGGACGAATGCCCAGGTGGCGGAGAAACGCTTGCCGCATCGCATCCTCGGAGGCGAAGCCGCAGTCCGATGCGATGCGCTTCAGGTCGCGGGCGCTGTTTTCCAGCAGCGATTTTGCCGCCTCCACGCGCAGTTGCTCGACGTATTTCTGGGGAGTGCTGCCGAATGCCTGCTGGAATCGCCGGCCGAAGTGGCGCGGGCTCATGCAGGCCTGCCCGGCCAGGATGTCCACCGACAGCCGGGACCGCAGATTGCCGCGTATCCATTCTGCCAGCCGGGCGAAAGCGTCGGGCACGTCGAGATCTGCCAACTGCGAACTGAACTGGCTTTGCCCCCCGGAGCGCTTGCTGACCATTACCATCCGCTTGGCCACTTTCAACGCCAACGGCATGCCATGGTCGTCTGCCACCATGGCCAGCGCCAGGTCCATCCCCGCGGTAACGCCGGCCGAGGTCCAGACCGGCCCGTCGCGTGTGTAGATGGCATCCGGGACTACCCGGACCTGGGGATAGCGCTGCCGCAGCTCCGCCACGTCGCGCCAGTGGGTGGTGGCCTGGCGTCCATCCAGCAGACCCGTCTCGGCCAGTAGCAGCGCGCCGCTGCAGATCGAACCGACCCGCCGTATCCGGGATGCGCTGCTGCCCAACCAATCGACCAATGCCTTGTTCGCGCGGGCCCGGTCCAGCGCATCGCCCATTCCGCCGCTGATCAATAGGGTGTCGATGGCGGCAGCATCCACTTGCGCGCAGGCCAGGTCGGGAACCACGCGCATGCCGGAGGAGAGCGCGACCGCGGCGCGGTCATGGGCGACCAACTGCAGCCGGTACAGCGGCGCACGGGACATGCCGTCCTCGTGCGCTTGGCGGTCCGCCAGCGCAAACACCTCCAGCGGTCCACTGATGTCCAGCGATTGACCGCCGGCATAGATCAACATGCTGATGGTGCGGGTCATGTGGCGGGCAGTTTGATCAATCGCCAGCGCTTCTTTCAACCAGGGATCGTTGACGGCCAGGCGTTGGCGATCTTGCAGAACAGCCGTGCGGTCTGCTCGGTGTCGTAGACGGCCGAGTGCGCGTCCTCGGCGTTCCATTCGAAACCGGCGGCCTGCACCGCGCGCGCCAGTACCGTCTGGCCGTAGGCCACGCCGGCCAGGGTGACGGTGTCGAACACGCTGAAAGGATGGAACGGGTTGCGCTTGTGGCCGACCCGGGCGACTGCGGCGTTGAGGAAGCCCAGGTCGAAATGCGCGTTGTGGCCGACCAGGATGGCGCGCTGGCAGCCATGCTTGCGCACCGCCAGGCGGACCGCCGCGAAGATGTGATCCAGGGCTTCGCGTTCGGGCTTGGCGAAACGGAACGGGTGATCCAGCACGATGCCGGTGACTTCCAGCGACTTCGGATCGATTTCGGTGCCGGGCGCCGGTTGCAGGTGCGCGCTGGCGGTTTCGCCCAGCACGAAACGGCCGTCGTCATCCAGGTCGATCGGCACCGCGGCGATTTCCAGCAGCGCATGCCGGTTGCAGTCGAAGCCGCCGGTTTCCACGTCGACCACGACGGGCAGGTAGCCGCGGAAGCGGCGGGCCATCGGCGTGGCGGCGGGCATTTCGGCAGGATTGGTCATGCCGCAAAGGGTAGCAGAGGGCGCAAGCGCGTCCGTGGCAGGGTGAAGGATGCGAGCCGCCGCCGCTAGCTTTGCTCCACGTCAGGAACAAGGAAGCGCTCGCGGCCGGGAGGCGGCTCCTACGCGAGCGGCCTGCCGGGCTGGGTACCCAGCAAGGTGCCTTCCTCGCGCATGCGTTCGAGCATGGCCGCGCCCTGTTGCAGGAACGGCGGCAGGTCGTCGACGCCGGCTTCCGCGGCCAGCGCCGCCAATGCCTGGCGGCCGGTACTTTGGCCATCGCCGAGCAGTTCGAGCAGCCGGTAGACCAGCGGCGAAATCTCGGCGAAGCGGACCTGCTGATCGCGGTCGCGGCGCACCAGCACCAGCGTGGCGGCATCAGGCGCTAGCTCTGGCCGGTAGTCCGGCCCGATGCGGTGCACCGGCCAGCGGTAGGCCAGCGCCCAGGCGGTGGCCGAGACGACCGGCACGCCGTCCATCAGCGAGCCGTTGGCATCGTGCGCCGGGACAGGCTCGTCGGAAATCTGCAGCGCCAGCTCCACCCATTCGTAGTGCGCCAGTTCCGCCAGCCATGGCGGGTCGCCAGCGCCGTTTTCGGCGCGGGTTTCCAGGTAGCGGATGAACTCGCGCGCGATTTCGGCAAACAGCGGCGTGCGGCTGCGGTGCTGCGCATAGAAGGTGCGCACCAGCCGCTTCCAGTCCGTATCGCCCAGGGTCTTGCGGATGACCGGGAAGTTGCCCGACAGCAGCCCTTCGATATTGTTGAAGAACAGATCGCGGTAGATCGCCAGCCGGCGTTCCTCGATGCCCGGTGGTGGCGGATTGGCCTGCGGATCGCGCAGGTGCCGCGCCAGCCGGAACTGCTGTTCGCGCAGCGACTCAGGCATGCGCGGCGCTCGGCGAAACGTCCCGCGCGGCATGCTGCAGCGAGCGGATGCGGCTTATTTCCGCCAGCAGGTCGGCCAGCGGCGGGAAATTGAAATCGCGTTCGAGCAGGGTGGGGCGCACGCCGTGCCGCTGGTAGGCTGCTTCCAGCAGCCCCCACACGTCCTGCTTTACCGGCGCGCCGTGGGTATCGACCTTCAGATCCTCGGCTTCGTCGTAGTGGCCGGCGATATGGTAGGAGGCGATGCGATGGCCCGGCATGCGGGCCAGGAAATCGTAGGCATCGTAGCCGTGGTTGATGGCATTGACGTAGATGTTGTTGACGTCCAGCAGCAGATCGCAATCGGCCTCTTCCAGCACGGCATTGATGAAATCGACCTCGTCCATCGCCTGGTAGGGAGCCGCGTAGTAGGAGACGTTCTCCACCGCGATGCGGCGCCCCAGCAGGTCCTGCGCCTGGCGGATCCGGGCCGCGACATGCCGCACCGCTTCCCCGGTGAACGGGATTGGCATCAGATCGTAGAGATGGCCGTCGTCGCTGCAATAGCTCAGGTGCTCGCTGTACAGCGCTACCTGGTGCTGGTCGAGAAAGCGGCGGGTACGGGCAAGGAAGGTCTGGTCCAGCGGTTCGCTGCCGCCCAGCGACAGCGACAGGCCGTGGCAGGCGATCGGGTGGCGTGCGGACAGTTCGGCCAGCGCTTCGCCGTAGCGGCCGCCCACGCCTATCCAGTTGTCCGGCGCGCACTCCAGGAAATCGAAGCCGCCGTCCGGAGCATTCAGCAGCACATCCAGCAGGGCGCGCCGCAGGCCCAGACCGGCGCTGGCGTTGCCTAGTGAGGCCTTCATCGTCGCATCCGTCGTTTGTGCGGCAAGCCGCAGGATTGCAGGAACAGTTGCGTCAGGCCGCGCAGCATTGGCCTGTCCGGCCATCAACGGCCGCCGGCCGCGCGGCGTTTCTTCGCAAGCCCTCCCCCGCAGACGGGGGAGGGCGTTTTCAAATCAGGCGGTGCCGCCGCACTTGCCCTCGCCGCACTTGCCTTCGTGCGCGGCCTTGTCCTTCTTTTCGGCGCCGCACTTGCCCTCACCGCACTTGCCTTCGCCATGGGCCTTCATCTCGGCGTCATCGATGAAACCGTCGCCGTTGGTATCGATGCCGGCGAACTTGTCGGCCATGTCAGGATGCGCGGCGGTGAATTCGGCCTGCGACACCTTGCCGTCCTTGTCGGTATCGGCCTTGGCAACGCCGCATTTGCCTTCACCGCATTTGCCCTCGGCTGCCTTGGCCGCTTCGCCTGCCGCCAGCAGGTAGCCCTGGGCCATCGGCTGCATCGCAAAGGCGGATCCGGCCAGGGCGATGCCGCCGGCCAGCGCGGCGCTGACGGCGAAAGCGGTGGGTTTGTTGCGGGATGTGGACTTGGACATCGTGCTTCTCTCCAGTGGTGGTGCGGGTATCCCCGCACGGGGGTGGTGCCAGTGTAGTCGGCGTCCGTTAGCCCTTGGTAAGCATTACGGCGTGCCGGTGGCGGTCATCTTAAGCTTCATGCCGCAATCGCTTTGCGGCACTGCGGCAATGGTTGGGGGCAGGCCCAGGAACCGAATCGGGGCAAGGGCCGAAGTGGTGCCGGCCCATCGACGACAGGCCGGCGTGCAGGCGGCCGACCAGGACCGCATGCTGGAAGGGCGGTGCGAAAGGGCGTTCCGGGACAAGCATTCAAGCGCTGAGGTACTCGCGGGCCAGCAGGCGGGCGCGGTGCAGGCGCGATTTGGCTGCCTGCGGCTGGATCCGCAAACGCGCGGCCAGCTCATCTATCGACAGGCCTTCCAGATCGCGCAGCAGGATGATTTCGCGATAGTGGGGCGGCAGCGCCTGCAGCGCCGCGATTACATCCTGGCGCAGTTCTGTGGGCTCGAAGCGAACGCAGGCAAGCAGGTCTTCGCTCACCGCCTCGCCGGTCAACAGGCGCATGCCGCGCTTGAGCCGGTTGCATTCGCGCTTGACGATGCGGAACAGCCAGGACGCGAAGGCTTCGATGACGCGCAGATCGGTTATCCGGCGCGAGACCAGGATCAGGCTTTCCTGGACGGCGTCTTCCACGTCGTTGACCACGCAATGGTATTCGGCGTAGCGGCGCAGATTCTGGCGCGAGTACGCCAGCACCCGCTGCAGCGCTTCGCAATCGCCGTCGCGCGCGGCCTGGATGTCGTCGTACTCGTGCGTGCCGGCAGTGGTCTGCATGGTCCCTCCGTTGGCGATCCTGGACGCCTGTCGTCCGGTCTGCCAAGAGCCAAGAGAGGGAAAGGGGACGGAACGGTTCGGGCCCCGGCGGTTCCAGTTATCCTGGATTCACCGAACCGGCGTTCAGACAGCGCCGGTGGTGCTGGTTTCGTCGCGCTTGTCGCGCGGCGGCAGCGGCTGGTCGCCGTGGGTCAGGAACCAGACGTTCTCGGCGATGTTGGTCGCGTGGTCGCCAATCCGCTCCAGGTTCTTGGCCATGAACAGCAGGTGCGTGCAGGGCGTGATGTTGCGGGGGTCTTCCATCATGTAGGTCAGCAGCTCGCGGAACAGCGCCGTGTAGTGGGCATCCAGCTCGGCATCGCGTTCGCGCACCTGCAGCGCATAGGTGTCGTCGCCGTTCTGGTAGGCGACCAGCACGTCGCGGACCTGGCGCACGGCCAGCTTGCCCAGCGCGCGCAGGCCGGTGATGTGCGGCATCGGCGGCGAGACATTGAGGGCGATGGAACGCTTGGCGACGTTGGCGGCGTAGTCGCCGATGCGCTCGATGTCCGACGGAATGCGCAGGGCGGCCAGGATTTCGCGCAGATCGCGCGCCATCGGACCGCGCAGGGCCAGCTGCATCACGTCGTGGCTGATCTGGCGCTCCAGCGTATCGATGGCTTCATCGTTGGCGACGATGCGCTGGGCGGCGCGGTCGTCGCGGCGCTCCACCACGTCCAGCGCGGCTTCCAGCTGCGCCACGGCGGTTTCACCCATGCGCACGATTTCGCCGACCAGGCGGCGCTGCTCTTCGTCGTAGCTCTTAACGATGTGGTCGTGGGGTTGGGTGGTCATGTCGAAGTCCTGGGATGCGTCGGTGTTCGGTTGAATGGCGGTCGCCTTCCATGGCGCAACGATGTCGGTTCCGGAGAATCCGGCCCGGCCATCCGTGGCCGGGCGTTCGGCCGTCCGCGCGGCAGTGCCGCGCAGACGGCCTGCCTCACCCGAACCGTCCGGTGATGTAGTCTTCGGTCTGCTGCTTGCTTGGCTTGGAGAAAATCGTCGCGGTGGCGTCATGCTCGATCAGCTCGCCCAGGTACATGAAGGCGGTGTAGTCGGACACGCGGGCGGCCTGCTGCATGTTGTGGGTGACGATGGCGATGGTGTAGTCGCTCTTCAGATCTTCGATCAGCTGTTCGATTTTGCTGGTCGAGATGGGATCCAGCGCCGAGGTCGGCTCGTCCAGCAGGATCACATCCGGGCGCAGCGCCACCGCGCGGGCGATGCACAGGCGTTGCTGCTGGCCGCCGGACAGGCCCAGCGCGCTCTGCTTCAGTTTGTCCTTGACCTCGTCCCATAGCGCGGCCTGGCGCAGCGCCTGCTCGACCCGCACTTCCATCTCGGCCTTGCCCAGGCGTTCGTGATGGCGGATGCCGTAGGCGACGTTCTCGAAAATGGTCATCGGGAACGGAACCGGCTTCTGGAACACCATGCCGACCTTGCTGCGCAGCCGGTTCATCGGGTACTTCGGGTCCAGCACGTTGTCGCCGTCCAGCAGCACCTCGCCGCGCGCTTCCTGCTTGGGGTAAAGCGAGTAGATGCGGTTGAAGATGCGCAGCAGCGTCGACTTGCCGCAGCCGGAAGGGCCGATCAGCGCGGTGACGCGCTTTTCCGGGATCTCCAGGTTGATGCTCTTCAGAGCCTGCGAATCGCCATAGAAAAAGTCGAGATTCTTCGCCGCCAGCTTCACCGGCATGGTTTCGGTCGAGGCGGCGCGATCGGGCATGGCAAGGTGGATGCGGGCGTCGTTCATGGCCGGGGTCCGGGCAACGGTGGGGGAGGTCAGGTCATTCATGGGTCATCTTGTTCCGCAGGACGATGGCGCGTGCCAGCAGGCTGATGACCAGCACGAACAGGGTCAGGATGAAGGCGCCAGCCCAGGCCAGCGTGTGCCAGTTCTCGTACGGGCTCATCGCGTACTGGAAGATCACCACCGGCACGTTGGCCATCGGCGAAAGCACATCGGTGGTCCAGTACTGGTTGTTGAGCGCGGTGAACAGCAACGGGGCGGTCTCGCCGCTGATGCGCGCCAGCGCCAGCAGGATGCCGGTGACGATGCCGGGCAGCGAGGAGCGGTACAGCACCTGCACGATCACCTTCCACTGCGGCACGCCCAGCGACAGCGCCGCTTCGCGCATCTGCGAGGGCACCAGCCGCAGCATCTCGTCGGTGGTGCGGACAACGACGGGCAGCACGATGAACGCCAGCGCGATGGCGCCGGCCAGCGCGGAGAAGTGGCCCATCTGCGCCACCACCAGGGTGTAGACGAACAGGCCCAGCACGATCGACGGTGCCGACAGCAGGATGTCGTTGACGAAGCGCACCGATTCGCCGATCCAGCTCTTCTGCGAATACTCGGCCAGGAAGGTGCCGGCCAGCACCCCCACGGGGGCACCGATGGCGATGCCCAGCAGGCTCATCACCGCGCTGCCGAAGAAGGCATTGAGCATGCCGCCGGAATCCCCGGGCGGCGGCGTCATTTCGGTGAACAGCGCCAGGTTCAGCGAACCCAGGCCCTTGCTCAGCGTGGTCCACATGATCCAGATCAGCCAGAACAGGCCGAAGATGGTGGCGGCGATGGCCAGCACCTGCGCTATGAGATTCTTGGCGCGGCGGATGCCGTACAGCGAAGCGCTCATCAGTTGCCCTCCCGCTTGGAAAGCTGGCGCAGCATCAGCCGCGCGAACGCCAGCACGACGAAGGTCACCAGGAACAGCACGAAGCCCAGCGCAATCAGCGAGGACAGGTACATCGGCGAATCGGCTTCGGCGAATTCGTTGGCGATGGTCGCGGCAATCGAGTTGCCCGGCTCCAGCAATGACACCGTCAGGCTGTGCGCATTGCCCAGCACGAAGGTCACTGCCATCGTCTCGCCCAACGCGCGGCCCAGGCCCAGGAAGATGCCGCCGATCACCGCCGAGCGGGTGTAGGGCAGGATGATGTCCCACATCACTTCCCAGCGGGTGGAACCCAGCGCATAGGCCGATTCCTTCAGGCGTCCGGGCACGGTCAGGAACACTTCGCGCATCACCGAGGAGATGAACGGAATCACCATGATGGCCAGCACCAGTCCCGCCGTGCCCATGCCCAGGCCCAGCGGCGGACCCGAGAACAGCGCGCCGGCCAGCGGGATCTGGCCCAGGTTTTCATCGACCCACGGATAGACGTGTTCGGCCAGGAACGGCACCAGGATAAACAGGCCCCACATGCCGTAGATGATCGACGGGATGCCGGCCAGCAATTCGATGGCCGCACCCACCGGCGTACGCAGCCACTTGGGCGCGATTTCGGTCAGGAACATCGCAATGCCGAAACTGACCGGCACCGCGATCAGCATGGCAATCAGCGCCGTCACCAGGGTGCCGTAGATCGGCACCAGCGCACCGAAGTCCTGCAACACCGGGTTCCAGGCATCGCGCCACAGGAATTCGATGCCGAACTTGGCGAACGCGGCGCGCCCGCCCCACAGCATGGACAGCGCGGCGGCGGTCAGCGACAGCAGCACCAGCACGCCGGCGCCGGTGACCAGCCAGCGGAAACTGCGATCGGCGCGGGTGTCCTTGACGTCGCGGCTGCTGATTTTCGCTACGGGAAGAGTGGCGGCATTCATCTTGGGGACGTGGACCGGTTCGGGGGAGTCTCAGGAGCTACGCCAGGTGCGGCACGCTGCGCTTCCAACGGCCGGAACACCGGCGCCGCTGCGCCGGTGCTCCGGAAGCGGAAGTTCAGAGCTTGATTTCAGCCGCCCAGTACGCCTCGATCTGATCGACCAGCGGCTTGGGCAGCGGCACGAAGTGAAGTTCGTCGGCCTGCGGCTGGCCTTCTTCCAGCGCCCACTTGAAGAAGTCGAGCGCATCCTGCGAGCGCTTGGCGTTCTTGGGCTGCTTGTACATCAGGATGAAGTTGGTGGCGGCGATAGGCCAGGCATCGGCGCCGCTGGCGTTGGTGATGACCAGGCTGAAGTCCTTGGCGTTGGCCCAATCTGCGGTGGCGGCAGCGGCCTGGAAGGATTCGGCGCTGGGCTGCACCCAGTTGCCGGCGGCATTCTGCATGGCGGTGTAGGACATGCCGTTCTGGGTGGCATAGGCCAGTTCGACATAACCGATCGAACCCTTGATCTGCTTGACGTAGGCGGCCACGCCTTCGTTGCCCTTGCCGCCAATGCCGACCGGCCAGTTGACCGAGGTGCCTTCGCCGACCTTTTCCTTCCACTCCGGGCTGACCTTGGACAGGTAGTTGACGAAGTTGAAGGTGGTGCCCGAACCGTCCGAGCGCTTGACCACGTTGATCTTGGTAGACGGCAAGGTCACGCCGGGATTGACCGAAGCGATGGCCGGGTCGTTCCAGGTGGTGACCTTGCCCAGGTAGATATCGGCCAGCAGCGGGCCGCTCAGGCGCAACTTGCCCGATTCCACGCCATCCAGGTTGACCACCGGCACCACGCCGCCGATCGCCGACGGGAACTGCGCCAGGCCGGCTTCGGCCAGCTCTTCCGGCGGCAACGGCTTGTCGGAGGAACCGAAATCGACCGTAGCGGCCTTGATCTGGGCGATACCGCCGCCCGAGCCGATCGACTGGTAGTTGATCTTGGCCCCGGTGCTCTTGTTGTAGTCGGCCGACCAGCGCGACAGCAGCGGGTAGATGAAGGTCGCACCGGCGCCGGTGATTTCGGCGCTGATACGGTCCGCGGCCGGAGCGGCTGCGGCGGCTGCCGGGTCGGCGCCGTTGGCGGCGACAGGCGCATCGCCAGCGGGTTTGCAGCCGGCCACAAAGGCGGCGGCGGCGACGGCGAGCAGGGCAAGACGGACCGGCTTGGCGACTGACATGGTGGACTCCAGCGTTCTGAATGAATTCGGTCCCGCTATGAAATGATGTTTTTGTTACAGCGTGATGACATGCGTGTCTCACGCAGCGAAGAGATGAATCAGGATGGTCTCCACAAAAAAAAACGGGCCATGTGAATGGCCCGTTTTCCTAGGGACCGCGCGGGAGAGCGCGCGGATCCTGGGGAGGTGCTCAGTACTGCAGGTTCTGCGACCAGTAGGTTTCGATCTGCTTGACCAGCTCGTCCGGCAGCGGCACGTAGTCCAGCGACTTGGCCTGGGCATCGCCATTGGCGTAGGCCCAGCGGAAGAACTCCTTGGCAAGCTTGGCGCGGGCGAGGTTCTTCGGCTTCTTGTACATGATGATGAAGTTGGTCGCGGCGACCGGCCAGGCGTTCTGACCCGGGGCGTTGGTCATCACCAGGTAGAAGTCCTTGCTCTTGGCCCAGTCGGCGCTGGCGGCGGCGGCCTGGAAGGTCTCTTCGCTGGGCAGCACGAAATTGCCGGCGGCGTTCTTCATCTGCGCATACGACATCTTGTTCTGCAGTGCGTAGGACAGTTCGACATAGCCGATGCCGCCCTTGATCTGCTTCACATAGGCGGCCACGCCTTCGTTGCCCTTGCCGCCGACGCCGGCCGGCCAGCTGACCGAAGTGCCTTCGCCGACCTTGCTCTTCCATTCCGGGCTGACCTTGGACAGGTAGTTGACCCAGTTGAAGGTGGTGCCGGAACCGTCGGAGCGGTGCACGACCGTGATCTTCTGCGCCGGCAGCTGCAGACCGCCGTTGAGTTCGGCGATGCGCGGGTCGTTCCACATCTTGACCTTGCCCAGGAAGATGTCGGCCAGCAGCGGGCCGTCGAACTTCATCGCGCCCGGAGCCACGCCGGCGATGTTGACCACCGGCACCACGCCGCCGATGGCGGAGGGGAACTGGCCCAGACCGTACTTGGCCAGTTCTTCCGGCTTCATCGGCGCGTCGGAAGAACCGAAGTCCACCGTGCCCGCCTTGATCTGTGCGATACCGCCGCCGGAGCCGATCGACTGGTAGTTGATCTTGTTGCCGGTGGCGGCGTTGTAGTCGGCCGACCACTTGGACAACAGCGGATAGATGAAGGTTGCGCCGGCGCCGGTGATGTCGGCGGCGAGCACGCCCGTGGACAGGGTTGCGGCGAACGCAACGACCGCAACGCGGGATTTGAGTGACTTGAACACAGATGGCTCCTAGGGTGTAGGGACGACGGCAGGCAATACCGTTGCCGCGCATTTCACGACGCTTGCATGACAGCGCGGTGTCGTCAGCAATACAGAAATATGACGGCCCCCGCGCCCTGCCGGCGCGGCCATCGCTTTTCACGGCGCCGAAAATCCGCCGATGGCACCCAACGCCGGCTGCGTTCCTGGGGATGGCAGGCGGCAGGGATTCGCATGGCCGGGCGCACGCCGGCGGAACGAACGACAGAACCGGGAACGCCGGCTTCCCAGCGGAGCCGATCGGCACGCAATCACCATATATGTATAGGGAAGCAGCAGGAGGCCAGGATGGCCCTGTTCCAGAACACTGGCCGGAATCGCCGCAGCGACGCCGCATTGTCATATTTCAGTCATCTAAATCACATCTGACTGTCAGATTGCAGTCCCATCCTTAGCGCATCTTTGACGAGCGCTTAGCGATTTCTGTACGGAAAAGCGCCTCCAAAGCCAGCGTCATCCACACGTATCCACCCATTGGAGAGTTATCTCATGCGTTATTCCATCCTGGCCGCCGCGCTTGCCGTCGCCATGGGCAGCACCAGCTTTGCCGCCTCCGCGCAAAACCGCGATGCCGAAATCGCTGAACTGAAGGCGCAGCTGGCCGCGCTGCAGGCCAAGGTCGTTGAACTGGAAGAGCGCAGCGACGCGCAGTCGGACATCAATATCAACACCCAGCAGAACCTAGATACGCTGGCGACCAGTTCTCCCAAGGTGGAAACCAAGGGCGGCCTCAAAGTGACCTCGGCCGACAAGAAGTTCGAAGTGTCGCTGGGCGGCCGCATCCACTTCGACACCTACGCCTTCGATCGCGACCTGGCCGATGTCACCGGCACCACCGAATTCCGCCGTGCGCGCCTGACCCTGGCCGGCAAGGCGCTGGGCTGGGAATACAAGATGGAGCAGGACTTCGCCGGCGGCAGCAACCTGGACGGCATGCGCGACATGTACATCGCCAAGAGCGCGCTGGGCGGCAAGTTCACCATCGGCCACTTCAAGCCCTACCGCTCGATGGAGGAGCTGACCAGCTCCAACGAAATCACCATGATGGAGCGCCCGTTCGCCTCCGCCACCGGCATCTACAACGGCCGCCAGTTCCAGCAGGGCGTCGGCTACCTGACCGCCGGCGACAACTACACCTTCGGCGTGGCCGGCTTCAACCTGCGCGGCGCCTCGGGCAGCCGCAACGAAGGCGTCGGCGCTTCGGCGCGCTTCACCTATGCGCCGATCAACAACGACAACAACACCTTGCACTTCGGTCTGTCGGCCAGCACCGAGAACGCCAACAAGGGCTCGGCCAACATGACCGCCGTAGCCAACTATGCCGGCCGCCGCGGCCCGTCGCAGACCATCGCCACCACCACCGGCGCCAGCGGCGATTCCATCGACACCGTGGGCCTGGAAGCGGCCGGTGCGTTCGGCCCGCTGTACTTCCAGTCCGAGTTCGCCCGCGCCAAGTACGGTAGCCCGGCTGGCGATGAAGATGTGGAAACCTTCTACGTGATGGGCAGCTGGATGCTGACCGGCCAGCACAAGGTCTACAAGTCCGGTACCGGCGTGTTCGGATCGCCCAAGCTGGGCGATGCCGGCGCGTGGGAGCTGACCGCGCGCTACGACACCATCGAAAACAAGGATGTCGCCAATCTGGAAGCCACCGCCGCCACCCTGGGCCTGAACTACTATGTCAATCCCAACGTCCGCTTCATGTTCAACATGACCCGCGGCGACAACGAGCTCAACGGCGACAAGACCAACCAGTTCGCCCTGCGCACGCAGCTGAATTTCTGATTTCCGTCTTCAATCGCTAACACGAACGTCCCCGGCATGCCGGGGACGTTTTTTTTATCTCCTTGTAGGAGCGACGTAAGTCGCGATGAAGCTTTGCCGACGGCTTCATCGCGACCGACGGCGCGGGCATGCCTGCGCCACTCCCTCAAGACTCTCATCGCAGTCCGCCACGGCAAAAACATCTCTGCCCGCGCTCACGCCGCCGGCGTCTTGTCCGGAAACCGGCAGATGTCGCGGATGATGCATTGCGGGCAATCGGGCTTGCGCGCCTTGCAGACGTAGCGGCCGTGCAGGATCAGCCGGCCCGCGGCGGCA
>NZ_OCND01000014.1:53866-63733 GCF_900215535.1 Pseudoxanthomonas wuyuanensis
ACGATCCTGCCGCCCTAACCGGGCGTTTTGTCCTTGAACCGGCAGATGTCGCGGATGATGCATTGCGGGCAATCGGGCTTGCGCGCCTTGCAGACGTAGCGACCGTGCAGGATCAGCCAATGATGCGCATCGTGCAGGTATTCCTCCGGCACCACTTTCAACAATTTGTCCTCGACCGCGCGCACGTCCTTGCCAGGCGCCAGGCCGGTGCGGTTGGACACGCGGAAGATATGCGTATCGACCGCGATGGTCGGTTCGCCGAAAGCGGTATTGAGCACTACGTTGGCGGTCTTGCGGCCGACGCCGGGCAGCGCTTCCAATGCGGCGCGGTCGCGCGGCACTTCGCCGCCGTATTGCTCGACCAGGATCCGGCAGGTCGCGATGACATTCTTGGCCTTGGCATTGAACAGGCCGATGGTGGCGATATAGCGCTTCAGCCCTTCCTCGCCCAGCGCCAGGATCTTCTCCGGCGTATTGGCGACCGGGTAGAGCCGGCGGGTGGCCTTGTTGACGCCCACATCGGTAGCCTGCGCCGACAGCACTACCGCGATCAGCAGTTCGAACGGCGTGGCGTATTCCAGTTCGGTGGTCGGTTTGGGATTGAGCTCGGCCAGCCGCGAAAACATCTCGCGGATTTCCTCGCGATTGAGCGTCCTGCTGCGGCGGGCGACCACGCTCATGGGGCGTCGCGTCCGGCCGCCTTGGCCTTGGCACGCGCCAGGATTGCGGCGGCGGCGGCGGGCAGCGAAGAACGCTTGCCGGCATCGGCGGCGGTCCGTCGCGCATCGCGCTCGGCCGCGCGGCGCGCGAGCCGGGCATTGCGGGCGCGGTAGCGATCGCGCGCCGCCCAGGCTTGCGCCAGCCGTTCGCGGGTTGCCGTCAATACGTCAGCCATCGCCGCGTAGTCCGGATCGCCGGCACGGCAGGCCGCGCAGTCTACGAAGTCCATCAGTCCGCTCTCGAGGGCGGCGTCGATGTCATCGGCGCTGATCTGTCCGAACAGCAGCGACACCGAAGGCGATTGCCGGCAGCAGTGGGTGGCGGCCATCGCTCAGCGTCCGGTGAATTCGGGCTTGCGCCGCTCCAGGAACGCACGGGTGCCTTCGCGCATATCGTCGGTGGCGAACATCAGGCCGAACTGCGCCGACTCGTATTGCAGGCCTTCCTCGATGCCGCATTCGCCGCCGACATTGACGATGTCCAGCGTGCCGCGCAACGCCAGCGGCGCACTGGTTGCCAGCTGCCCGGCCAGCGTTGCGGTTTCCGCCTCCAGTTCCGCGGCCGCGACAACGCGGTTGACGATGCCCAGTTGCAACGCGCGCTCGGCGGTGATGGGGGCGCCCAGCAGGCAAAGTTCCAACGTGGCTGCGCGGCCGGCCAGCCGCAGCAGGCGCTGGCTGCCGCCAAAACCCGGGATCAGCCCCAGGTTGATCTCCGGCTGGCCGAGCCTGGCGCTGTCGGCGGCGATGCGCAGGTGGCAGGCCATCGCCAGTTCCAGCCCGCCGCCCAGCGCAAAGCCGTTGACCATCGCGATGACCGGCTTGGGCATGGTTTCGATGCGGCGCATCAGGCGCTGCCCGCGCAGCGAAAAATCGCGCCCTTCGGTGGCGCGAAGATCCGCCATTTCGGCGATGTCGGCCCCGGCGACGAAGGCTTTCGGGCCGGCACCGGTCAATACCACCACCCGCACCGCCGGCTCCTGCGCGGCCGCTTCGAACGCCTGCAGCAGGGCGTCCAGGGTCGCTGCATTCAAGGCGTTCAGTTTGTCCGGACGATTGACGGTGATGCGCCGGATAGCGCCCTGATCGGCAATGGCTACGGGGATGTCGGTCATGCGATGGTGTCTCGGTGAAATGTAAATATTAAGTAAAAAGGAACTCTGGTCGCCGTGGCTGGTCGGAGAAGGCCTGTCGTCAGTGGCGGTTAAGCGCCGCGGCGGCTATCCTAGCGCGTCCATTCTAGGCGGTATGTATGTCCCGCCATCGCCACCACCCGGAGAATCGTTTGATGAAGTTGCGTTCGTTAGTGGTCGCTGTTGCGGCATTCGCCATGGCCGGCAGTGCCCTGGCTCAGGACACCACGTCCGAAAAAGGCAAGCTGAGTTATTACTTCGGTTACGACTATGGCAACAACCTTGCCGAACTGACCGGCCGTGGCGAACAGCTCGACATCAATACCGTCATCAAGGGCCTGCAGGATGCCTACGGCAAGCAGCAGCCGGCGTTGACCGCCGAGCAGTTGCGTCCGGCGCTGGAGGCTTTCCAGAAGCGCGAACAGGCCCGCGCCCAGCAGGCCAAGGCCGAGTACGACAAGGTCGCGGCCGAGAACAAGACCAAGAGCGATCAGTTCATCGCGCAGAACAAGGCCAAGCCGGGCGTGCAGTCGCTGCCCAGCGGCGTGCAGTACCGCGTGATCGAAACCGGCAACGGCGCCAAGCCGACCCAGGCCAGCACGGTGGAACTGGAAGTCGCCGGTCCGTTCCCGTTCGGCCAGCGTCCTGCCGAAGCGCGCCCCCCGCAGCAGATGCCGGGCATCAAGGTCAGCGAAGTCGAAATGCAGGCCATGCGCGAAGTGCTGCTGCAGATGCCGGCCGGTTCCAAGTGGGAAGTGGCGCTGCCGCCGGACAAGGCCTATGGCGCCGACCCGCGCACCGGTTTCCCGCCCAACCTGGCGGTGGTGTTCGAAATCAAGCTCAAGAGCGTGAAGTAATCGCGCGACTGTCCCATGTAGTTCCCACTGCGCCGGCCCTGAGCCGGCGCAGTGCTTTTCCGGAGCCTGAGCGCCAGGTGACGTTTCCGGGTAGGCTTGCCAAGTGTGAGTGTTCATGAATACCGCTTTCCGCGCCGTGCTTAGCCCGTGCATAGGCGTCTGCAATCTGCGTGAGGACGGGCTATGCGAGGGTTGCCTGCGCACGAGCGCCGAAATTGCCCGCTGGTCGCAAATGAACGATGACGAACGCCTGCGCCTGATGGAAACCGTGCTGCCCGAACGCGAGCGCGCGCAGCCGCGCTTCGAACAGCGGCTGCTCGAACGCAGCCGTCTTGGCGCGGTGTTGCATCCGCTGCATGCGGCTCCTTCCGGCCCTGGCTGGAACCACGAGGAACTGATCGATCTGATGCCTCCGGGCGAACCGGCCGAGGCCGCGGTGCTGGCCGGACTGGTGCCGCGTGCGCAAGGCACCCAGGTGCTGCTGACCCGGCGCACCGACAGCCTGCGCCACCATGGCGGGCAGGTGAGTTTTCCCGGCGGCCGCATCGAAGCCGGCGATGCCGACGCGATTGCCGCGGCCATCCGCGAAAGCCAGGAGGAGATTGCGCTGGCGCCGGCGCAGATTTCGCCGCTGGGATTCCTGGACCCTTTCATCACCATCAGCGGTTTCCGGGTGGTGCCGGTGGTCGCGGTCATCGATCCGGCCTATGTGGCGCAACCGAATCCCGATGAAGTGGCGGACGTATTCGAAGTGCCGCTGGACTATCTGATGGCTCCGGACAACCTGCGCCGGGTCGAACTGGAATATCGCGGGCGCCGCCGCGCTGTGCTGGAATACGACTGGCCGGGCCAACGCATCTGGGGCGCCACGGCTTCGATTCTGTTCAACCTGCGCCAGCGGTTGCTGGGCCGCTGAGGAGCGATGATGAACTGGACAACGCTGGTGAAGGCGGACGAGTTGGCGGCGGCGCTGGGGCAGCCCGGGCTGCGGCTGGTGGACGCGCGTTTCGCGCTGACGGACCCATCGGCGGGGCGCCGCGACTATCTGGCCTCGCATCTGCCGGGCGCGGTCTACGCCGATCTCAATGCCGACCTTTCCGACCTGAGCAGGACCGGACTGGGCCGGCACCCGTTGCCGGATAGCGATGCGTTCGCGCGCAAGCTGGGCGAGTGGGGCATCGGTAGCGGCGATCAGGTCGTCGTTTACGACGCGGGCGACGGCAGCATGGCCGCGGCGCGCTTCTGGTGGATGCTGAAACTGCTCGGCCATGAGCGGGTGGCGGTGCTGGATGGCGGTCTGGCCGCCTGGCGCGCGAGCGGCCTGGCAGAAACCGACCAGCCCGTGCTGCCGGTTGCGCTGGAACCGTATCCGGCCCGTTTCGACAAGCGCCGCATCGCCGATGCCGACGAAATCCTGGCGCGGCTGGACGAAGACAGCGGCTGGCTGTTCGACGCGCGCGCGCCGGAACGGTTCCGCGGAGAAGTGGAACCCATCGACCCGGTGGCCGGCCATGTGCCCGGCGCGCTCAACCGCCCCTACGCCGCAAACCTGCAGGAGGGGCGTTTCATTGCCGCCGATGCATTGCGGCAGATCTTGTTGCGGCAACTGGCCGGCCGCGATGCCGCCGATACCGTATTGATGTGCGGCTCCGGCGTCACCGCCTGTCATCTGCTGCTGGCCTTCGAACACGCCGGTCTGCGCGGCGCCCGCGTCTATGCGGGTTCGTGGAGCGGCTGGATCAGCGATCCGTCGCGGCCGATCGCCCAGGGCGACTAGCGCTGCGGGATGCCCTAATCGGCCAGCGTCGGATTGCAGGCATCGGTTCCCACCACCGTGTGCCACGGACGGATCCGCCAGCGTTCGACCAGGCCGTGGCGGACATAGGGATCTTCGGCGACGAAGGCCTCGACGGTCGCCGGCGATGGGCAGCAGAACACCAACAGCGCGCCATCCAGCGGATCGTCCATCGCCCCGCCCAGCAGCAACTCGCCGCGCGCCTGCGCCTCCCAGGCCAGTTTCAGGTGCTGGGAGCGGAATGCGGTACGGCGGCTCAGATAGTCGGCGCAGTAATCGTAGAACAGCAGGTAGTGCATCGGGCTCTCCCGCCGGCGATGCTGGCCGGCCTATTTCCTCAGTTTTTCGACCAGCGCGTGCAAGGCCGCCTGCGTATCCGGGGCATACCAGGCATCGATGAAGCGGTCGAGCAGGATGAATTCTGGCGACAGCGCCTGCACCAGATCGTGGCGGGCAATCGCACGGGTCTGCAACATCGGGTGATGGGGCAGACGCAGCAGTTGCCGCAGCCAGTCGATGGCGCGGGCGGTTACTTCGCTTTGCTCGACCAGTTCGTCGACCAGGCCGATCTCCAGTGCGCGTTCGGACGGCACCATTTCGCCGGCCACCAGCAGGCGTTCGGCACGATAGGTGCCCACCACGCGGCGCAACAACCGCTGGATGCCCTCAGGCGCCACCAGCCCTACCTGGGTCTCGTTGAGGCCGATGGCGAACGGCCGCGCCGGGTCGGTGCTGCGCGCCATCACCCGGTAGTCGCAGCACAGCGCCAGCACGCAACCGCCGGCGGGCGCATGCCCGGCAATCGCCGCGACCACCGGCACCCGCGATTCGGCCAGCGTGCGCGCGGCGCCGAAGAACGCGTGCCAGCTGTCCATCAGCGCATCGCGGTCGTTGCCATGCGAGAGCAGGTGGGGTACGTCCATGCCGGCCGAGAAGATGCGTTCGTTGCCGGCCAGCACGATGCCGCGGACGCCTTCGCCCAGTGCGGCATTGAGTGCGCCAATCAGCGCCCGGCACAGGTCCGCATCCAGGGCGTTGACCGGCGGCCTGGCCAGCCTGATCTCGCGGATGTCGCCGTGATCGCGGGTTTGCACCAGTTCGCTCATTAACTTCCTCCGTCTGCGCTGGCCGCTATGATAGGCGCATGAAACCGATGAATGCATGCCGGCTTGCGCTGGCCCTGGGGTTGGCAGGAACGGCACTGGTGGCCGCCGCCGACGAATGTCTGCCGAAAGTGGAGCAGGGATGGGTGCGGTCGCCGCCGGTGGCGATGCCGATGATGGCCGGCTTCGCCCGCATCGAGAATCCCTGCGCGGCGCCGGTGGCGGTGGTATCGGCCAGCAGCCTGTCGTTCGCCGAGGTATCGATTCACGAAACCCGCGAGATCGACGGCGTCAACCGCATGCGCGAGGTGGAAAGGCTGGAAGTGGCGGCCGGCGGCTTGGTGGAACTGAAACCCGGCGGGCTGCACCTGATGCTGTACCGCCCGCAAACGGCGCTGAAGGAAGGCGACAAGCTGTCAATCGCCCTCAAGCTGGCCGACGGCCGCGAGATTGCGGGCGAATTCGAAGTGCGCAAACCCAAACCCTGAGCAGGGGAGCGTCTGCTGCCCTTGCAGCAGCGACGTCAGTCGCGATGAAGCTTTACCGATAGCCCCATCGCGACTCACGTCGCTCCTACGACAAGCATTCCTAAGCCGAAGCGTTGCGCACCGCCTCCGGCAGCGGCGCGCTTTGGCCGGTCTGCGTATCCATCCAGACCACCACCACGTTGCCGTCCGAATACAGCACCGAATCGTCCGTGGCCGACACGATGCGATGGCCGATGGTGACGCTGCTGGTGCCCAGCCGGTCCACGTAAAGCTCGACCACCACGTCGTTGGGCCAGGTCAGCGGGCGTTTGTAGTTGATGTTGTTGGCGGCCACCACCGGTGCGATGCGGTCGGTCATCGCGATGCCCGGTACGGTCAGCATCCAGCGCACGCGCGCTTCTTCCAGGTAGGAAATGTACTTGGCGTTGTTGACGTGGCCCATACTGTCCATGTCGCGCCAGCGCACGCTGATGGGAATGCGTGCCAGCACCTTGCGGTTGTCGCTGTTGTCGGTCATTTGGCGGCCTTTTTCTTGGTGGCGGATTTGCGCGGCGGCAATACGTCCGGTTTGGCGACGGCCGCCGGCTTGCTGGGCCTGGTTGCCTTCGCTGCCGGCAGCAGCTTGGCAAGGAACTGGCCGGTGTGCGAAGCCGGATGCGCGGCGATGTCCTCCGGCGTGCCGGTGGCCAGGATCTGGCCGCCGCGGTGGCCGCCTTCCGGTCCCAGATCGACGATCCAGTCGGCAGTCTTGATGACATCCAGGTTGTGCTCGATCACCACGATGGTGTTGCCGTCGTCGCGCAGCTTGTGCAGCACCGCCAGCAGATGCTCGATGTCGTGGAAGTGCAGGCCGGTGGTCGGCTCGTCCAGGATGTAGAGCGTGCGGCCGGTATCCCGGCGCGACAGTTCCTTGGACAGCTTGACGCGCTGCGCTTCGCCGCCGGACAGCGTGGTCGCGCTCTGGCCCAGCTTGATGTAGCTCAGGCCCACGTCCAACAGCGTTTCCAGCTTGCGGGCGATGGACGGCACCGGTTCGAACAGCTTCAGCGCATCCTCGACGGTCATTTCCAGCACGTCGTTGATGTTGTAGCCCTTGTACAAAATCTCCAGCGTCTCGCGGTTGTAGCGCTTGCCGTGGCAGACGTCGCAGGGTACGTACACGTCGGGGAGGAAGTGCATCTCCACCTTGATCAGGCCGTCGCCCTGGCAGGCTTCGCAGCGGCCGCCGCGCACATTGAAGCTGAAGCGCCCAGGCGAGTAGCCGCGCGCGCGCGCTTCCGGCACCTGCGCGAACAACTCGCGCAGCGGCGTGAACAGGCCGGTGTAGGTGGCCGGATTGGAACGCGGCGTGCGGCCGATCGGCGACTGGTCGATATCGACGACCTTGTCGAACAGGTCCAGACCGCTGACTTCACGGTACGGCGCCGGCTTGTGCGAGGCGCCGTTGATCTCGTTGGCAGCCAGCGCGTACAGCGTGTCGTTGATCAGCGTCGACTTGCCCGAGCCGGACACGCCGGTGATGCAGGTGAACAGGCCTGACGAGATCTCCAGATCGACGTCTTTCAGGTTGTTGCCGCTGGCGCCGCGAAGATGCAGGGTCATCTTCGAGTTGGGCTTGTGGCGCGCCTTCGGCACCTCGATGCTGCGCTTGCCCGACAGGTACTGGCCGGTCAGCGACCGCGGCGCCTTCAGGATGTCGGCCAACTGGCCCTCGCCGACGATCTCGCCGCCGTGCACGCCCGCGCCCGGGCCGATGTCCAGGATGTAGTCGGCGGCGCGGATGGCGTCTTCGTCATGCTCGACCACGATCACGGTGTTGCCCAGATCGCGCAGCCGCGTCAGCGTGCCGAGCAGGCGCTCGTTGTCGCGCTGGTGCAGGCCGATGCTGGGCTCGTCCAGCACGTACATCACCCCGACCAGGCCGGCGCCGATTTGCGAGGCCAGGCGGATGCGCTGCGCCTCGCCGCCTGACAAGGTGTCGGCCTTGCGCTCCAAGGTCAGGTAATCCAGGCCCACATCGACCAGGAAGCCCAGCCGCTCGCCGATTTCCTTGACGATCTTGGCGGCGATTTCGCCGCGCCAGCCGGGCAGGGTCAGCTCGCGGAAGAACTTCAGCGCCTCATCGACCGGCAGCACCACCAGATCCGGCAGCGGACGGTCGGCGACGAAAACGTTGCGCGCGGCCTTGTTCAAGCGTGCGCCGGCACAGTCGGGGCAGGGGCGGTCGCTGATGTACTTGGCCAGCTCCTCGCGCACCGCCGGCGATTCGGTTTCGCGGTAGCGGCGTTCCAGGTTCGGCACGATGCCCTCGAACTTGTGCTTGCGCTGGGTGCGCCCGCCGGATTCGGTGAGATAGGTGAAGGTGACGATTTCGCTGCCGCTGCCGTACAGCACGGCCTGTTGCACGTTTTCCGGCAGCGACTGCCACGGCGCATCGACATCGAAGCGGTAGTGCTTCGCCAGCGAGGCGATCAACTGGAAGTAATAGGCATTGCGGCGGTCCCAGCCGCGCACGGCGCCGGCCGACAGCGACAGCTCCGGGTGCACGACCACGCGGCCGGGATCGAAGAACTGCGCCACGCCCAGGCCGTCGCAGGTGGGACAGGCGCCGACCGGCGAGTTGAACGAAAACAGCCGCGGTTCCAGTTCCGGCAGCGAGTAGTCGCAGACCGGGCAGCTGTACTTGGACGAGAACAGCAACGGGGCGGCCTGGGCATCGTCCAGCGACTGCACCGAGGCCATGCCGTCGCCCAGCTTGAGCGCGGTCTCGAAGCTTTCCGCCAGCCGTTGCTTGATTTCCTCGCGTGGCTTGAAGCGGTCGATGACGGCCTCGATGGTGTGCTTGACCCGTAGCGCCAGCGGCGGCACCGCGTCGATCTCGTACAGTTCGCCATCCACGCGCACGCGCACGAAGCCCTGCGCGCGCAACTGGTCGAAGACCTGCGCATGCTCGCCCTTGCGCTCGCGGATCACCGGCGCCAGCAGCATGTAGCGCTGCTCAGGGTCGAGCGCCAGCACCTGATCGACCATCTGGCTGACCGTCTGCGCCTCCAGCGGGTAGCCGTGGTCCGGACAGCGCGGCAGGCCGACGCGGGCATACAGCAGGCGCAGGTAATCGTAGATCTCGGTGATGGTGCCCACGGTCGAACGCGGGTTGTGCGAGGTCGACTTCTGCTCGATCGAGATGGCCGGCGACAGGCCCTCGATGTGATCGACGTCGGGCTTTTCCATCACGCTGAGGAACTGGCGCGCGTAGGCCGACAGCGATTCGACATAGCGGCGCTGGCCCTCGGCGTAGATGGTGTCGAACGCCAGCGACGACTTGCCGGAGCCGGACAGGCCGGTGATCACGATCAGCTTGTTGCGCGGCAGATCGAGATCGATGTTCTTGAGATTGTGGGTGCGTGCGCCGCGGATGCGGATGCTGTCCATGCCGTGGGGTGGCCTGTTCAGGAAGGGAGGGAAGGGCGCCATTCCGCCGGCGCGGCCTGGCCGCGTCAGCGAATCGCCCAGCGTAGCGATTCCGTTATTTGGGGGCAAATCGTCATTTTGGAACCCTCTGCGTTCGCGCTGCCGTTGCCACACCCTGGCGGCCGCGCGATGGCGGCGAGCCGTCACGAGTCTGAGCCGGGCCTGTCTCCGGATTTGAGAACAGCCATTGAAGACCGCACCTGCATCGAACAGCCCGACCCCGACCCCGACCTCCCCAGTCCCCAGTCCCCAGTCCCCAGTCCCCAGTCCCCAGTCCCCAGTCCCCAGTCCCCCCCCCCCC
>NZ_OCND01000017.1 GCF_900215535.1 Pseudoxanthomonas wuyuanensis
AACCGGCAGAAGGGATTGCCGCAGGCCGACCTGCTGGTGCTGTTGCCTGACCGCGTCAGCGGCACCTACGGTCCGGACAGCACGCTGGTGGCCCAATACGGCGGCAACGCGGCGGTACCGCTGCGCAGCGAAACCACCGCCCAGCAGATGCAGCGGCCGGCGGAGGAAACCTACCAGCAGCTACAGCAAGTGGAGCAGCAACTGGCGCTGGAGCACCGGCAGCGCGAACACGCCCAGGTGCACGGTTCAGGTATGGCTATGGCATAAGGCCATGCGGGGTGTTCGAACGGACAGGCTGATAACGGCATAGCGGGCCCGCGGCAATGCCCCCGCAATCTGAAGCACTTCGCTCGCTAGTCGTTTGTGCGCTTGCCCAACGACAATGCCATTACGGGCCCATCCGTCGCGGTCGCGGCGGCCGCGCGACCGGTTGCAGGCTCTCCTCCCGGATCAGTTCTTCCATCCAGGCTCTGGCGTCCTCCAATGTCAGCTCCCGACGAAGTTTGGCACCGGAAGCGTTCACCACCAGATAGCCGGTTACTTCATGGCTGTCGAAGACTTCATCGGTAGTCAAAGCGACCACCTGATAGGGTCCCCGGGTAAGGACAGGATGCCTATATTCCGTCACTGGCGTGTTCTCCTGATGCGTTGGCCCAATGATAGTACCGGGGCACGAAAGCGGTCCGGGCAACGACCAAGCGAAATTCCGTGACTGCGCACCGGCCATCACGCCGCATCCGTGGCAACGCGGTTCGCCGCAAAGGGAAGATACAGGAGAAAATCCATCGAAACCCTTGCTGTCACTGGGTCTTCGATGGTGGGCGGTACAGGGTTCGAACCTGTGACCCCTACCATGTCAAGGTAGTGCTCTACCGCTGAGCTAACCGCCCGAAGGCCTGCGCGGATGCCCGCAGCAGGGGCGCGAATTCTACCCTGCTGCGCGGCGGCCGACAACTGGCCTGCAGCCGCCCTGCCCCGTCGGCCATCTTTGGCGCTGCCAAGCCCCGCCGGCTCAACTGATCAGGGCGGCTTCCTTCAGGCGGTGGATCTGGTCGCGAAGGCGCGCGGCTTCCTCGAATTCCAGGTCGCGGGCGTGCTGGTACATCTGCTGCTCCAGCGCCTTCAGGCGGCCGGCAATCTGCGCCGGGTCCATCGCCGCGTAGTCCGGCGCCTCTTCCGCCACCCGCCGGCCCTTGCCGCGGCCGGACTTGCCGTCGCTGCCGCCTTCGCTGCGCGCGCCTTCCAGGATGTCGACGATAGGCCGGGCCACCGAGCGCGGCGTGATGCCGTGCTCGGCGTTGTATTCGACCTGCTTTTCACGGCGACGGCCGGTTTCGTCGATGGCCGCCTGCATCGAACGGGTCACCTTGTCGGCATACAGGATGGCCTTGCCGCGCAGATTGCGGGCGGCGCGGCCGATGGTCTGTATCAGCGACCCGGTGGAGCGCAGGAAACCCTCCTTGTCCGCGTCCAGGATGGCCACGAGCGACACTTCGGGCATATCCAGGCCTTCGCGCAACAGGTTGATGCCGACCAGCACATCGAACTTGCCCAGGCGCAGATCGCGGATGATCTCGACGCGTTCGACGGTGTCCACGTCCGAATGCAGGTAGCGCACCTTGATGCCGTGTTCGCCCAGGTATTCGGTCAGGTTCTCGGCCATGCGCTTGGTCAATGTGGTGACCAGCACGCGATCGCCCCAGCCCACGCGCTCGTTGATCTGCGACAGCAAATCATCCACCTGGGTGCCGACCGGGCGGATTTCCACTTCCGGGTCGATCAACCCGGTTGGGCGCACCACCAGTTCCACCACCTCGCCATTGGATTCGCGCAGCTCGTACGGGCCGGGCGTGGCCGATACATAGATGCTGCGCGGCGAACGCTGCTCCCATTCCTCGAATTTCAATGGCCGGTTGTCCAGCGCCGACGGCAGGCGGAAGCCGAACTCCACCAGCGTTTCCTTGCGCGAACGGTCGCCCTTGTACATCGCGCCTATCTGCGGGACGGTCACATGCGATTCGTCGCAGACCAGCAAAGCGTCCGCCGGCAGGTAGTCGAACAGCGTCGGCGGCGGTTCGCCCGGCGCCTTGCCGGTGAGGTGGCGCGAGTAGTTCTCGATGCCGGAGCAGAACCCCACTTCGGCCATCATTTCCAGGTCGAACTGGGTGCGCTGGGCCAGCCGCTGCGCTTCGACCAGCTTGTTCTGCGCGTACAGGGTTTCCAGGCGTTCTTTCAGCTCCACCTTGATCGTCTCGACGGCGGTCAGCACGCGCTCGCGCGAAGTGGCGTAGTGGGTCTTCGGATAGATGGTGTAGCGCGGCAGCTTGCGCAGGGTCTCGCCGGTCAGCGGGTCGAACAGGGTCAGGTTCTCGATGTCGCCGTCGAACAGTTCGATCCGCAGCGCCTCCATGTCGCTTTCGGCCGGATGCACGTCGATCACTTCGCCGCGCACGCGGAAGGTGCCGCGCTGCAGTTCGTATTCGTTGCGGGTGTACTGCAACTGGGTCAGGTGGCGGATCAGTTCGCGCTGGTCGATGTGCTCGCCGCGCGAGAGGATCAGCCGCAGCGATAGATAGTCCTCGGGCGCGCCCAGGCCGTAGATGGCCGACACGGTCGCCACCACCAGCGCATCCCGGCGCGACAGCAGCGCCTTGGTCGCCGACAGCCGCATCTGTTCGATGTGCTCGTTGATGGAGCTGTCCTTCTCGATGAAGGTGTCCGACGACGGCACGTAGGCCTCGGGCTGGTAGTAGTCGTAGTAGCTGACGAAGTACTCCACCGCGTTATGCGGGAAGAACGCCTTGAACTCGCCGTACAGCTGCGCGGCCAGGGTCTTGTTGGGCGCCATCACCAGGGTCGGCTTCTGCACCGCCTCGACCACGTTGGCGATGGTGTAGGTCTTGCCCGATCCGGTGACGCCGAGCAGCGTCTGCTTGGCCAGGCCCGCCTCGAAGTTGTCGACCAGTTTTCGGATGGCCTGGGGCTGGTCGCCGGCGGGGGAATACGGGGAGACGAGTTGGAAGCGGTCGGTCATGGGGGCATCCCGAATGCGATCCATGAGTATAACTTCCCGAAGGATGACAACCTTGTGCGGAATTTTCCTACGCGCCAAAGCGATGCCTGCCGATGCACATAGCGATGCGGACACGCGAACCTGAACGCACCCGATATGCACGGAATCAGGAGATTCGCGATGAGCAGGAAGCTCACAGGGACGGGAACGCTTCGCCATGCCGCGCCGGCCGGTCGCGCCCGCGGGTTCAGCCTGATCGAGGCGATGATTGCAATGGCGGTGATGGTGCTGCTGGCCGGCATGGCGCTGCCGGCATACCAGCATCTGGTCCAGCGCCAGCGCGTGGACGCGGCGATGCATCTGCTGACCGCCTACATGGCCTCGGCACGGCTGACTGCGGTCAATCTGCGCACCATCACCGTGGTCTGCCCGTCCAACGGCCAGGGCGGCTGCCGGCTGGATGGCGACTGGAGCGACGGTTGGCTGATGTTTCTGGACAAGGACGGCAACCGCCAACCTGACGACCCGCGCGATATCCTGCGCGACGAACGCGCCCCGGTTCATCCTTCGCTGCGCATCGTTTCCGGCAGCGGACGCCCGCAGCTGCGGTACCTGCCCGATGGCCGCAGCAGCGGCAGCAACCTGACCGTCCGCCTGTGCCAGGACGATGCGTTGCTGGGCTCGGTCATCGTCAACAACGCCGGCCGGGTCCGCTCGGCGCGGCCGGAACGCAGCCAGCCCTGCGGAAGCTGATGCGGGCCTGGCGGATTTTCCGTGCCGGGGATCTTGCCCGTTCGGGCGCCTGCCCCCTACAATAGCGACCCCGCCCGAATAGCTCAGCCGGTTAGAGCACTTGACTGTTAATCAGGGGGTCGTTGGTTCGAGTCCAACTTCGGGCGCCAGAAACCCAAAGGCTTGCGTAGCGATACGCAGGCCTTTTTCGTGCCCGCCCAACGTCGCACCGACAGCGCGCCGGAACGACCGGCAGCCGCCATCTTTGCCAGGAGCGATGCGGCCGGGGACAACCTGTCCGCCACGAATCGGTGATGTGCAGTCGGCAGCCCGTTCGGCTGTGCCCATTCGCCGCTTTTCGTCTTCGGCGAGGAGCCGCATCAGGATTCTCGAATAAATGCAAGCGGCAATACGGCAAGTAAGACTGCAGCTTCATTCCTATAATTCACGTTCGGCCATCGGCAACACGTTTCAACGACAACACCGGCGAGTCCCGGCGAGGTAGAGCAATGCGAGTAATGGTGCTTGGCGGTGGCGTCATCGGTATCTGCAGCGCGTGGTACCTGTCGCGGGCCGGCTTCGATGTGACACTGGTCGACCGGCAGGCGGGGCCGGCGCTGGAAACCAGCTTCGCCAACGCCGGGCAGATCTCTCCCGGCTATGCGTCGCCGTGGGCGGCGCCGGGAGTGCCGTTGAAGGCGCTCAAATGGTTGTTCATGCGGCATGCGCCGCTGTCGATCCGGCCCGGGTTGGATGCCAACCAGTACCTGTGGCTGGCGCGGATGCTGCGCAACTGCACCGCAACCCGCTATGCCGCCAACAAGGCGCGGATGGTGCGCCTGGCCGAATACAGCCGCAGTTGCCTGGATGAACTGCGTGCCGAGACCGGTATCGATTTCGAAGGCCGCCAGCTCGGCACCACCCAGCTGTTCCGCACCCAGGCGCAGTTGGACGGCGCGGCCAAGGACATCGCGGTGCTGGACCAGTACGGCGTGCCCTACGAGCTGCTGGATCGGGCCGGCATCGCCCGGGTCGAACCGGCGCTGGCCGGCGCGTCCGACAAGCTGGTCGGGGCGCTGCGCCTGCCCAATGACCAGACTGGCGACTGCAACCTGTTCGCCACCCGGCTGGCGGCGATGGCCGCGGCGGCTGGTGTGGAGTTCCGCTATGGCCAGACCCTGGAAGCGCTGGAAACCGATGGCAGTCGCATCAGCGGCGTGCGCATCGACGGGCGCCGCGAAACCGCCGACCGCTACGTGCTGGCGCTGGGCAGCTATTCGCCGCAGTTGCTGGCGCCGCTGGGCCTGCGCCTGCCGGTGTATCCGCTGAAGGGTTATTCGCTGACCCTGCCGATCGCCGATGCGGCGATGGCACCCGCTTCGACCATCCTGGATGAAACCTACAAGGTCGCCATCACCCGCTTCGACGATCGCATCCGCGTCGGTGGCATGGCCGAGGTGGTCGGTTTCGATCTGTCGCTGCCGCCGCGCCGCCGCGCCACGCTGGAAAAGGTGGTGACCGATCTGTATCCGCGCGGTGGCGATCTTGCCAATGCCAGCTTCTGGACCGGCCTGCGCCCGGCCACCCCGGATGGCACGCCGGTGATAGGCGCAACCCGCTATGCCAATCTGTTTCTCAATACCGGCCATGGCACGCTGGGCTGGACCATGGCCTGCGGCTCCGGACGCTATCTGGCCGATGTGATAGCCTCGCGCAGGCCGCAAATCAGCGGCGAAGGCCTGGATATTTCCCGCTATCGCACACGGCGCGGACCGGCCACCGTCGATGGAGTCGAGGCCCCATGCGCCCAGCTCGTGCGCTAATCGATCTGGGCGCGCTGCGCCACAACTACCGTCTTGCCAAAGCTGCGGGCGGCGGCAAGACGCTGGCGGTGATCAAGGCCGATGCCTACGGCCACGGCGCGGTGCGCTGCGCGCAGGCGCTGCAGAATGAGGCCGACGGTTTCGCGGTGGCCTGCATCGAAGAAGCGCTGGAACTGCGCCAGGCCGGGATCGAGGCGCCGATACTGTTGCTGGAAGGATTTTTCGACAAGGACGAGTTGCCGCTGATCGACCGGCATGGCTTCTGGTGCATGGTGCACGATCCCTGGCAGGTCGAGGCACTGGAACGCGCGGCACTGACGCGCCCGCTGAAAGTCTGGTTGAAGCAGGACTCGGGCATGCACCGTCTGGGCCTGTCCGCGCAGGCCTGCATGGCCGCTTGGCAACGGCTGCGCCAGGTGCCGGACATCGAACCGATGGTGCTGGCCAGCCACTTTGCGCGTGCCGACGAACTGGACTGCGTACGCACCCGCGAACAGGCCGAGGCCTTCGCGCAACTGAGTGCGCAGATACCGCTGCCAACCAGCCTGTCCAACTCTCCCGCGCTGCTGGGCTGGCCCGACATACGCGGCGACTGGAGCCGCGCCGGCCTGATGCTCTACGGCGCCACGCCATTCCCTGCCGCGCACCCGCAGGCCGATCGACTGCGTCCGGTGATGACGCTGGAATCGCAGATCATCGCCGTGCGCGAACTTCCGTCCGGGGAACCCATCGGCTACGGCGGCCGCTTCGTCACCCGCAAATCCAGTCGCATCGGTGTCGTCGCGCTGGGCTATGCCGATGGCTATCCGCAGTTCGCTCCGGACGACACGCCGGTGGCCCTCGCCGGAAAACCGGGGCATCTGATCGGGCGGGTCTCGATGGACATGCTGACGGTGGACCTGACCGACCATCCGTATGCGGGTATCGGCACGCCGGTGCAGTTGTGGGGCGATCAGGTCGCGGTCAGTTCGGTGGCCGCGCGCAGCGGGATCAGCGTCTATCCGCTGCTGTGCGGATTGAAGCGGGCGCCGCGGATCTATATCGATTCCCAGGCATAGGGCGGCTGCCGCCCAGGGTCGGCGCGATCGCTTCGTCGCTTGCGATTGCTATGACAGAAGAGCATCGATTCAATCGAGGCGCGACTACAGAATCGAGCAATCAGACTGTCGCTCCAGTGGATGGAACGCTTGCACACCGGTGCGCGGCTGGATGGAAAACAGGCGCCGACTCGGCGATGTTTCCCTACAGATAAGAGCGCATCGCCTGGATGGCTTCTTCGATCTGCTGCATCCGCAATTTCTCGTCCGTCTCGGCGCCGGCGTGCTCGCGCAGGTGTTCGTGCAGCAGTTCCATCAGCAGGCTGTGGGCTGCGCCGCGCACGGCGGCGGCCTGGGTCAGCACATCGATACAGTCGGCGCCGGCTTCCAGCGATGACTCGAGCGCCGACACCTGGCCTTTGACCCTGCGGATCCTGGCCAGCAGCTTTTTCCGGTTCGACTGGACATGCGCCATGGCGGACGATCATATACCCTACGGGGGTATATTTCACTGCCTGCGCCATGAACCTGGAAGCCGCCGCCCGCCAGCGCACCCACCATCACGCCTTCGACGAAGGCAATCCCTTGGCCGAACGCAACACCCGCCGTGCGCTATGGCTGACGGCGACGATGATGGTGGTCGAGATCTCCGGCGGCTGGTGGTTCAACTCGATGGCGGTGCTGGCCGATGGCTGGCATATGAGCTCGCATACCCTCGCGCTGGGGCTGGCGGTATTCGCCTACGCCTGCGCGCGGCGCTATGCCCGGGATCGCCGCTTCGCATTCGGCACCTGGAAGATCGAAATCCTGGGTGGGTACACCAGCGCCATCCTGCTGCTGGGCGTGGCGGCGCTGATGGCCTTCCAGTCGGTCGAGCGCCTGCTGGCGCCCAGCCTTATCCACTACGACCAGGCCATCGCCATAGCGGTCGTCGGCCTGACGATCAATCTGGTCTGCGCGTGGCTACTGCGTGGGCATCATCACGGTCACAGCCATGGCGATGACCGTGGATACGGACACGGACACGGACACGACCACCATCATGATCTGAACCTGCGCTCGGCCTATGTCCATGTGCTTGCCGATGCGGCCACGTCGGTGCTGGCAATCGTTGCCCTGATCGGCGGCAAGATCTGGGGAGCAGCCTGGCTGGATCCGGCCATGGGCATCGTCGGCGCCGTGCTGGTCAGCGTCTGGGCCTGGCGCCTGCTGCGCGACTCCGGACGGGTGTTGCTGGATGCGGAAATGGATGCCCCGGTTGTCGCCGAAATCCACGAAGTCGTCGAACAAGGCCCGCTATCTGCGGTTATCACCGACCTGCACGTCTGGCGCGTCGGACGCGGCAAGTACGCATGCGTGCTCAGCGTGGTGACCGCCGCCGATGCCGATGCCGACGCCGACACGTTCCGCCAGGCGTTGCGCGTACACGATGAACTGGCACATATCACCGTGGAGGTCTGCCGCATCGGCCCGGCCTCGCCTGCGCTGGCCTGACATCGCATCGGATTCGAACCCGATGCGATCCGCAGAGGCAGATGACCCCGGCAGACGCCGGGGTCGGTACCGCTGATGGCGCGATGGCTCAGTAGTTGGCGACCAGGCTGACACCGGAGAAGGTGGAGTAAGCCTTCACCCGCACATACCAGGTGCCCGACGAGGGCGCATTGAAGGTGCAGGTCTCGTTGTTGCCGCTGGTGTAGGGCCGGCAGTTGTACGCCGTATCGGTTGGCGCGCTCCCGTAGCGGACATAGATATCCGCGTCGCCGGTGCCGCCGGAAATCTGCACGGTCAACGTGCTGACGCCGGCCGGCACTGCAACGGTGTAGTTCAGCGAGTTGCCGGTCGTGGCCGCCAGGCCGGTGACCGGGACGCCATCCTGCAACACGTTGCCGCCGCCTCCGCCGCCGCCCTGGGCGGCCACCACGGCCGCATCGGCATTGGCGATGCCGGCGCCGCAACCGCCAGAACAGCTGCCCGGCAAGGGCCTGGCCGTGCTCTTCAACATGCTTTCCACCTGCGACGGCGACAACGGCGAAGATGCCGCCGCCTGCATCAGCGCCACCACGCCGGCCACATGCGGGGCCGCCATCGACGTGCCGTTGTAGGAAGCGTACGAAGCGCTGCCCGGCGTGGTGGTGCCGGTATTCAACGTCGACAGGATGCTCTGGCCCGGCGCGGAGATGTCGATGCCGGTGCCGTAGTTGGAGAAGCTGGCGCGCGAACCGGTCGACGTCGTGGCCGCGACCGCCACCACGTTGGGGCAGTTGGCCGGCACCGAACCGGACACATTGGCGTTGCTGTTGCCCGCCGCCACCACCACGGTGGTGCCGCGCGACACGGCGCCGTTGATGGCGTTCTGGTAGGTCGTCGAACAGGAGCCGCCGCCGCCCAGCGACAGATTGATCACTTCGGCGGGATTGGCGTTGGCCGGCACGCCGCTGACCGTTCCGCCCGAGGCCCAGGTGATCGCGTCGGCGATGTCCGAGGTGTAGCCGCCGCAACGGCCCAGCACGCGTACCGGCACGACCTTGGCATTGAACGCGGTACCGGCTACGCCGGTGCTGTTGTTGGTCACCGCCGCGACCGTACCGGCGACATGGGTGCCGTGCCAGCTCGAGTTGGTCACCGGCGAGCCGGAATAGCATTCGCCCGCAACCGGATTCCAGTCGCCCTCGTCATTGGGATTGGAGTCGCGGCCATTGCCGTCGCGCGAAACGAAGGTATCGCTGATGAAGTCGTAGCCCGGCAGGATGTTGGCGTTCAGATCCGGGTGATTGGTGATGCCGGTATCGATCACCGCGACCACCACGCCGGCGCCGGTGGACTTGTCCCAGGCCGGCCGCACATTGATGCTGGAAGAGCTGGTGCCGAAGCCCCACTGCTCGGAGAAGCGCGTGTCGTTGGGCACCAGCACCGGGTACATGCGCTGATCGACCTCGACGTATTCGACATTCGGGTTGGCGGCCAGCTGCTGCATCAGCGATTCGGCTTCCACCCGATCCAGCTTGCGGTCGCTGCGCACCACGTCGGCGCCGCCGGCAGCCAGCCGCATCAGCCGCTGTACCCCCAATGCACGGCCATTGCGCTTGCCCACGGCCGCACCGGCAGCCCGGTTCAATGCCGTATTCAGCGCGCTGGCGCTGGCGGTTTCGCTGCTGCCGTCGCGGTACTTGACGATGAAACGGTCGAACCCTTCCGGCTGGTCCGCTTGCAGGCCGCTGGTGTCGATACGGCCGGCCATGGCGGGAAACACATAGAGCGCAGCAACTGCAGTGGCGACCGCAACGGTGGCAACCTGCCAACGCGAACGGCGCTTGGATAGATCGGACATCAGACTTCCCTCTTCAATGGTGGTACCGCACGAGGCGGCGCGATCCGGCCGAACGGCGGAAATGGCGAGAGGGGGATGGCTGCCATGCCCAGGTTCGTCCGGAAGTGTCGGCCATGCATGCATTGCGCATGGCCTGAACCGACGCTATCCGATAACCGGCAGATGAATCAGGGATGAAAAACACAATTCGGCAAAGAAATTGTCACTTTTTTCACTTGTGCAGGTAAACGAAGTGAAGTAAGCGCAACTACATTTATTTACTTCTGTGCCGCGTGAATGCGCCGGCTGCAGACTCCCGCCCCATGAGCGGTGGCGTGTGTCAAAGCGCGGAAAGTACGCTGCACTACCGGCGGCAAGACCCCCTTGCAGCAGTGCGCATCCGCGCCGGAGGGCAAGCGCGGCAAGAACCCGGCCAGCGTCTTACAGCATGCCGGTTTCCAGCTTCGCCGCTTCGGACATCATGTGCCGTCCCCACGGCGGGTCGAACACCAGTTCGACGTCGGCTTCGGCGATGGTCGGAATCATCTCCAGCTTGCTGCGCACGTCATCGACCAGGATCTCGCCCATGCCGCAACCGGGCGCGGTAAGCGTCATCTTGACTTCGACCTGGCGCTGGCCGTCGTCGCGGCGGCTCAGATTGGCTTCGTAGACCAGGCCCAGGTCGACGATGTTGAACGGGATTTCCGGGTCGAAACAGGTGCGCAACTGGTTCCAGACCAGGGTTTCGACTTCATCGTCGCTGGCGTCTTCGGGCAGGCTCAGCGGCTCGGCCGGTTCCTTGCCGATGGCATCGCCATCCTTGCCGGCGATGCGGAACAGGTTGCCCTCGACGAAAACGGTATAGCTGCCGCCCAGCGCCTGGGTGATATAGCCGTAGCTGCCGGCCGGCAGGGTCACGCTTTCGCCCTGCGGCACCAGCACGGCGGCGCAGTCGCGCTCGAATTGGACGGGTTCGCTGCTACGGGAATACATGACAGATAAGTAGGGACGGAAGCGCCAGGCGCAAGTCCGCCATTGTACCCGCGCCAGCCACGACGGCTGCAGCGCCCGGCCGCCGTGGGCACCGGACAGATAGCGCCTGCGCCCGGCCGCGCCACGCAGGCGGCCACGCATCACCCCCAAAGGCGGCAACACGCTCTATCCTTGGCGGCCGTTGCCGGAGTCCTCATGCCGCCGCCATTGTCCGTCTTACGCTCCTCCCGCTGGCTGACGCCACTGATACTGCTGCTGGGCGGATTGTGCTTTTCGCTGATCTGGATCCTGCTGGCGTTGCACCTGGACAGACAGGCCGGCTGGATGGCGCTGCTGGCCGCACTGGATGCCGCACTGATCCTGCGTTTTACCGGCATGCGCCGCGGCCCTGCCCGGATCCTGCTGGCGGTAACCGCCACCGTGCTGATGATCGCACTGGCGCTGTGGGGCATCGTCGCCAGCCAACTGGGCTTCATGCTGGGCCTGAGCCCGTGGTCTTCGGCGGCCAAGCTGGGACTGGCGCATGCCTGGACGTTGCTAGGCCTGGCCAATACGCCGGCGGATCTGATCTGCATGGCGGCCGCGCCGCTACTGGCCGCGTTCGCCGCGCGCTGAGCCAAGGCCGGCGGTGGTGCCGGCGCGTCAACGTTCGCGCGTCTCCTCGATACATCGCGCAAGCAGGCCCACCGCCTGCTCGATTTCCCCGACCGACATGCCGGCATATCCCATCAGCAGGCCCAGGCGATCCGGCGGCCGCTGGTAGTACGGCGCAATCGAGAACAGATCCAGGCCCAGCTCGCGTCCGCGCGCGATCAGACGCTCGCCCTGCGCGCTGTCGTAATCCCGTAGCCAGGTCACCAGATGCATGCCGGCGCGGGAGTCGGCGATGGCGATACGCTCGCCCAGCGCATCGCGCAGGCCTTTCAGCAAGGCGCTGCGCCGTTCGTTCAGCGCGCGCCCCGCACGGCGCAGATGGCGCTCGAAACCGCCGCTTTCCATGAAATGGGCCAGTGCGCTCTGCTCGATGGCCGAGGTGCCGAAGTCCTCCTGCCATTTCGCGGTGACGTAGTCCTCGCGCAAGCCCGCCGGCATCACCAGGTAACCCAGCCGCAACGAGGGGAACAGCACCTTGGAAAACGTTCCGACGTAGATCACGCGTCCGCTCCGGTCCAGCGAACGCAACGCCGCCAGCGGCTGGGCGTCATAGCGGAATTCGCCGTCGTAATCGTCCTCGAATACCCAGCAGCCATGCCGCTGGGCATAGTCCAGCAGTTGCAGCCGTCGGCTCAGCGACATCACCACGCCGGTGGGAAACTGGTGCGAGGGCGTCACGTACAGCAGCCGTGGCGGCGGCTCCGGCAAATCGTCCAGCACCAGACCCTGCGCATCCACATCGACGGCATGGACGCGGGCGCCGTGGATCTGCAGCACTTCGCGCATCGCGGTGTAGTGCGGTTCTTCCACCACCGCGGTATCGCCAACGTTCAACAGCACCCGCGCCGTCACCGCCATGGCCTGCTGGGTGCCGGTCACGATCAGCACATCGTCCGGCGTGGTCTGCACCCCGCGGCGGCGCGCCAGGTAGTCGCAGACGGCTTCGCGCAGCGCCGGCAATCCCTGGGTTTGCGGATAGTGGGGCTGCGTATAGGCGGCGGCATGCGCCAGTTCGCGCGCCCAGGCGCTGGTAAGCGCAGGGTTGGTGTAAGGGACGCCATACTGGAAGGCGTACCGCATACCGGGCGTGGCGCGGCCCGGCATGGCGGCATGATCGTGGTACTTGCGCGCTCGGCGCGCGTATTCCGACTGCGGCGGCAGCACCGCCGGCGCACCCGGCGCCAACCCGCTTGCCGGTTGCAGCGGCGGTGTGATGAAGCTGCCGGAACCGACCCTTGCCGCCACAAAGCCTTCAGCACGCAGTTGCTCGTAGGCAGCCAGCACGGTGTTGCGGGACACTCCCAGTTCGCGCGCCAGCAGGCGGGTGGCGGGCAAGCGGGCGCCGCGGGTAATGGAGCCGGTCAGCATCACGCCCTTCAGGGCGCGGGTCAGTTGGGCGTGCAGCGGCCCTTTCCCATCCAGTTGCAGGTGCATCGGCAGGCCTCGATTCCAATTGGCTCCATTCGAGCCTACAGAATTGGACCTTGATAGTGCCACTTTCCTGCTTCCTGATAGGGCCAATTCCCGCCTGGATCCCCCTCTGGAGCGCACCGATGATCCTGATCACCCCCTACGCCTGGTCCCATCGCCTCACTGCCCGCCCCGTCCCCTGGCTGCTGCTGGCCGCCGTCTATGCGACGGCGCTGGATCTTGGGTTCGCCGCGCTGTTCTGGGCCGGCGAAGGCGTAGCGGCGATCCGCATCCCGCAGTCCATCGCCAGTTGGCTGCTGGGGCGGGCGGCCTTCGACGGCGGCCTCGCCACGGCGATGCTGGGAACGCTGGTTTACCTTGCCCTGATGTGGGCGCTGGCGGCGCTCTACAGCCGGCTGTCCCGCATCTTTCCGCGTTTGCTGCGCCAGCCCAACCGTTTCGGCCTGGCTTACGGCGCCTTGATGTACGGGCTGGTGTTCCATGTCGGCGTTCCTCTGTTGACGGCAGCGGGGCCGGCGTCGCAGCGCGCCGATTGGATAGCCGCCTGCGTCCTGGCCTACATGGTGTTGGTGGGTCTGCCTTGCGCCTGGGCATCGCGCTGGGCGGCCGGGCGCGATTGACCGCGCCACCGTCTTTGGCGCCTTGCGACGCCGCCCGATTGGCTCTGGCCCCGGCCCAGACGCATCGGCTGCAATCGGCTCCCCGCCCTTGAGCCGGACTGCCAGGAAAAACCGCCATGAATGCTGTCGCCAGTTGCGCCGTTCCCAACCGCCATCCTTTGCGCCATGTGGTCCTGGGCGGCATCACCGCCGGCACCCTGGACCTGATCTACATCTGCAGTCTTTACGCCTTCAAGGGCGTCGGTCCAATCCGGATATTCCAGTCCATCGCAGCCGGCTGGTTGGGGCGGGAGGCGGCGGTCGCCGGTGGAATGGCAACGGCATTGCTGGGCCTGATTTCCCATTTCGGCATAACGCTGGCGATGGCGTACGCCTACTACGCGGCAAGCCGCCGCTGGACGCTGCTGGTCGAACGTCCGCTGCGCTATGGCGCGCTGTACGGACTGCTGTTGTATGCGGTCATGACCTATGTCGTGGTGCCGCTCTCGGCCGCGGGCGGGCCGCAACCGCCGGCCTGGCAGTGGATCAACCTGGCCCACATCGCCGCGCACATGGTGCTGGTGGGCATCGTCTGCGCACTGGCCGCCCGGCGGGCGCTGCGGGGCAAGCGCGGGCGCGGTTGAGTTCATCGCCGGCCTGCCCGGTCTGAAAGGCAGGCCCGGCGATTGCAGGCCGACTCCGGATTGGTCCCTTCCGCGCCGACCGAATTGGCTCTCAAACGCGTGCGGAACGCTTACTAAAGTGGTCTCAACGTCATGCGGTGCACATGCATGCAGAGAGGACCATTCCGATGGATATAGAGCACCATAGCCTGCGCTTCGGCGACAGCCTCAGTCCGCTACGACTCTCCGCGGACCGCTTCCACATGCTGCATGGCCGCGGCCGCGGCATCCAGGTCGATATACCCGCGGGCTGGGTATCGCTATGGTGGCCGCTGCATGGACAGATCGAACTGAGAGCCAGCGGCGGCGAATGGCGCCTGGCTGGCCGCCGCATGCAGCTATGGCGCGATGGTGCCGTGCGCTGCAATGGACTGGGTCCCCAGGCCTGGCTGGCATTGGCCGGTCCGGCGGCGCTCTGGGATGCCGGTGTGCTGGCGCATGCCAAGACCGTTCCCCTGCTGCTGCCGTGGCGCGGAAACGGTGGCCGCGAAACGGCTGGACTGCTCATCCGGCTGGCGCGAACGGGATATGCCGGCTCGACACGGCCGGCGGGGCAACCGGCGACGCTGCTTCCCGCGCTCTGGTCCGCCCTGGCGGACCGGCAGCAGGACCTGCAGGCGAAGCTGCAGCGCTGCAACGGCCGGACAATGGCCAGGCGGCAACAGACGCTGCTGCGCCTGCTGCGCGTGCGGCACCTGATCGAATGCAATCCCGATACCAGGTTGGACCTGGAGTGTCTGGGGAGGGCGGCGAACTATTCGCCCTGCCACTTGATCCGCCTTTATCGCAGCGTGTTCGGCGAGACGCCTTCGGAATACGCCGCGCGGCTGCGCGAGCAGCGCGCCTGGTCGATGGTCAGCACCACCGCCCTGCCGATCTGCGAAATCACCGAGATGCTCGGCTTCGAAAGCCAGAGCGCGTTCTGCCGGGCATTCAAGAGCACGTTCGGCCGGACCACGTCGGAGGTCCGGCGCACTCAGTCGTGCGCGCAAAGCGCGCGCGCCGCATGAACCCCAACGGCACGGCGCAGAGCCGGCCTCGCTTGTCGCCAGTGCGGACCCGGTTGCGCTGCGCCGGCCCGCAGCCGCCGGTTCAATGTCCGCCGCCGTCCAGCGCCTTCAGTTCGCTGACCAGCGCGCTGGCCATTTCCGCGCCATCGCCGTACAGCATGCGGGTGTTGTCGGCGTAGAACAGCGCATTCTCGATGCCGGCAAACCCGGTGCCCTTGCCGCGCTTGATGACGATGGTGTTCTTCGAATCGACCACGTCCAGGATCGGCATGCCGTAGATCGGCGAGGAAGGATCGGTCCTGGCGACCGGATTGACCACATCGTTGGCGCCGATGACCAGCGACACGTCGGTGGTCGGGAATTCCGGATTGATGTCGTCCATGTCGGCGATCAGGTCGTAGGGCACGCCGGCCTCGGCCAGCAGCACGTTCATATGCCCAGGCATGCGCCCGGCGACCGGGTGGATGGCGAACTTCACCTTGACCCCGCGCTCCATCAGCTTCTGGGTCAGTTCCCAGATCTTGTGCTGCGCCTGCGCCACCGCCATGCCGTAACCGGGAACGATGACCACGCGTTCGGCGAATGCCATCATCGCGGCGACATCGCCAGCTTCGATAGGCTTCTGCGTGCCGCTGATTTCCTGCGCCTGGCCGCCGCCGCCGAAATTGGAGAACAGCACGCCGCTGATTGGCCGGTTCATCGCCTTGGCCATCAACCGTGTCAGCAGAATACCGGCCGCGCCAACCATCATGCCGGCGATGATCAGCGCTTCGTTGCCCAGCACATAGCCTTCGAACGCCACCGCCAGGCCGGTCAGCGCGTTGTACAGCGAAATCACCACCGGCATGTCGGCGCCGCCGATCGGCAGCGTCATCAGCACGCCCAGCGCCAGCGCCACCACGAAGAACGCGATGATCGCCACCGGATTCAACGTCCCCGCGGCCCAGCCGCCCAACAGCACCATCGCCACGAACACCAGCAGGTTCAGCGCCTGCTGGCCCGGGAACACCATCCGCCTGTCCAGCCGCCCATCCAGCTTGGCCCAGGCGATGACCGAACCGGACAGCGCCACCGCGCCAATCGCCGACCCGATCGTCGCCAGCGCCAGCGTCACCATGCCCGGGTGGCGTGCGGCCAGCTCGGCCAGCGCCGATTCGCTCCAGTGGGTGGTGTCGCGATTCATCAGGAACGAGAACCGCAGCAGTTCGACCGCGCCAATCGCGGCAGCCGAGCCGCCGCCCATGCCGTTGTACAGCGCCACCATCTGCGGCATGTCGGTAATCGGCACCTGCTTGCCGGACACCCAGGCCACCGACGTGCCGATGGCAATGGCGGCGATGATCAGCGGGATATTGTGCAGATCCGGCAGGAAGAAGGTCGCCACCGTGGCGATCAGCATGCCCAGGCCGGCCCAGCGGATGCCGCTGCGCGCGGTCAGCGGCGAGGCCATGCGCTGCAGGCCCAGCAGGAACAGCGTGGCGGCCACCAGGTAGCTGGTGGCGACCAGATAGGAACGGACTTCGTCCAGGCTCATCGCTTGCCCTCCGGCTTGGCGGCGGGCTTCCGGGAACTCTTGAACATCTCCAGCATGCGCTCGGTCACCACATAACCGCCGGCGGCGTTGCCCGCGCCCAGCAGCACCGCGACGAATCCGATGGTCTTCTCCAGCGTGGTATCGGCATGGCCCAGCACCACCATCGCGCCGATCATCACGATGCCATGGATGAAGTTGGAACCGGACATCAGCGGGGTGTGCAGGATCACCGGCACCCGCGAAATGATCACATGGCCGGCGATGGCCGCCAGCATGAAAATGTACAGGGCCACAAAACCGTCGTTCATCCGCGCTCTCCGTGATGAGGTAAGCACGCGTGCGAGCCGCCGCACACGTCCTTCCGCATCATAACCGCCCCTGAATCCATTGGAACCCGGGTCAACCGGCTGGGCTCCGGTGCGTTACCCCTTCCGTGACGCCTGGACGGGACCGATTGGCCGGCGCCAGGACCTGTTGCCCCGCTGGCATCAGTGCCGTTGAACGCAGAACGGGGCAACAGAATGAGGAAACCTATGCCAGTACATCGGCCAAACCGGATGAGACGCCGCCGCTGCGTAGCCGCCCAGCGGCGCCATGGGCTGCTCCGGGCATCGACAGGGCCTAAGCTGTGCTGGTGAATACCGACATCACGCCCGGCCTGGAGATTGCGCCGCCACCGCCGACGGCGGCGACGCTGGAGCTGTTCCTGGCCGACATCGGCCCGCGCGCGTTCCGTTTCGCCGAGGCCGGATTGCGCAACCGCGACGACGGCCTGGATGCGGTACAGGATGCGATGATGAAGATGCTGGCCTACCGCGACCGCCCGGCCGGCGAATGGACGCCACTGTTCTGGAGCATCCTGCGCCGCCGCATTGTGGATCTGCAGCGCCGGCAGAATTTCCGCCAGCGCTGGCTGGCGCCGGCCAGCGAACGCGGCGAGGACAGCCGGATCGACTGGGCCGACGCCGCGGCCGGCCCCTCGCAATCGCACCAGCAGCAACAGTCCTATACCCGGCTGGTGCAGGCGCTGCGAACCCTGCCGGCGCGCCAGCGCGAAGCGTTCACGCTGCGCGTACTGGAAGAGCTGGACGTGGCCGACACCGCCCGCGCGATGGGCTGTTCGGAAGGTTCGGTAAAAACCCATCTGTCGCGCGCGCGCGATGCCCTGCAAAAGCGACTGGAGGACTTCCGATGACCGCGTCGGACCACAATCACGAGCATTTCGATCGCCAGGCCAGACAACTGCATGCGGCCGCGGTCACTCATCTGTCCGCACAGACCCTGGCGCGCCTTCGCGCCGCGCGCCACGCCGCCCAGACCGATGCGGCGCCAGCCCGGCGCGGCCACTGGCGCTGGCTGGCGGCCACGGCATTCTCGGCGGTCTTCGCGGTGGCAATCGTGACCCAGCTCGGCCCGTTGACGCAGACGCCGGAGGCGCCGGATGCGACCGTCGCCGACAACATTTCCGACTACGACCCGGCGCTGATCGTGCTGGACGAGAACCCCGACCTGTACCTGTGGCTGGCCTCCAGCGAGGCGCAGCCGCTTGCGATGGAGTAAACCGATGAAAATCCGCTTTCCACTGATGCTGCTGGGCCTGCTGGCCGCCAGCCAGGCTTTCGCGCAATCCCCGACCGCCACCGCCTTGCCCGAATGGGACAAACTGACCCCGGCGCAACGCGAGACGCTGCTGGCGCCAATCCGGGACCGCTGGAACAGCGAACCCGAGGCGCGCGAGCACATGCTCGAGCATGCGCAGCGCTGGCAGCGGATGACTCCGGAACAGCGCAAGCAGGCCCGGCGCGGGGTCAAGCGTTTCGAACGCATGAATCCCGAACAGCGCGAGCAGGCGCGGGTGCTTTACCGGCACATGGCCGAGTTGCCCGCCGAGCAACGCAAGCAGTTGCAGGAACAATGGCGGCAGATGACGCCCGAGCAGCGCCGGGCCTGGATCCTGAAGAACGCGCCGGATCAACCGCCACCGGAAGCTAAGCCGTAGTGGCGCGCCACACTGGAGTACTTCAGCCAATGCGAACCGGGCCGTATCGGAATCGATTCCTTGCGGGAGCGACGCGAGTCGCGATGAGGCTTTACCCATAGCTCATCGCGACTCGCGTCGCTCCCGCAAGACACGTCAGGATGCCTCAGATCCCGACAGGGAACGCCACAATCCCTGCCCAACGAATCAGAATCGCCGTATGGCCGATCAACCCGCTGCAGCCGGTTCCGGCCAGCGCGTCTTCGCCAGCAGTTCGTCTTCCCAATCGAAGCCCAGTGCGCCATCCTTCAGGAACAACGCCACGAAGTTGTAGACGTTGCGCGCGTACATCTCGCTGGCATGGACGGCGCCCATGCTGGCCAGGTTCAGCGGACCGGCCACGGTGACGCCGTTGTGTTCGATGGTTTCGCCCGGGCGGGTGGCTTCGCAGTTGCCGCCGGTTTCCGCGGCCAGATCGACGATCACGCTGCCCGGCTTCATGCCTTCCACCATCGCGCCGCTGACAATCTTCGGCGCCGGCCGGCCGGGTACCGCCGCCGTGCAGACCACCACGTCGATGCCCTTGAGGTGCGCGGCCAGCCGGCGCTGCTGCTCGGCCCGCTCCTCGTCGGTCAGCTGCCGCGCGTAACCGCCCTCGCCGGCGGCGCTGACGCCCAGATCCAGGAACTTGCCGCCCAGCGATTCGATCTGCTCGCGCGTCTCCGGGCGCACATCGAATCCCTCCACCTGCGCACCCAGGCGCTTGGCGGTGGCAATGGCCTGCAGGCCGGCCACGCCGGCGCCGACCACCAGGACCTTCGACGGGCGGATGGTGCCGGCCGCGGTGGTCAGCATCGGAAAGAAGCGCGGCGCCAGTTGCGCGGCAATCAATACCGCCTTGTAGCCGGCCATGCCGGCCTGCGAACTCAGCACATCCATCGCCTGCGCGCGGGTGGTGCGCGGCAGCCGTTCCAGCGGAAAGGCCAGAATGCCGCGCGACTGCAGCGCCGCGGCCCGCGCCGGATCGGCCTGCGGCTGCAGCATGCCGACCAGGGCGGCACCCTGCTTCAACTGTTCGATGTCCGCAGCGGCTGGCGGCTGCACGCACAGCAGCAGATCCGCCTGCGCACGCGCCTGGCCATCGGCCAGCTGCGCGCCCGCATCGGCGTAGGCCTGATCGACAAAGCCGGCCTGGCTGCCGGCGCCGCGCTCGACCTTGACCGTGGCCCCGGCGCCAACCAGCTTCTTGACCGTTTCGGGGGTGGCGGCGACACGGCGCTCACCCGGTGCCGACTCCTTCAGAATCAGAACTTCGACCGCCATGGTTCCCTCATCGCTGGGTAGTGAGGGTCCGATGCTAGCAAAGCTGCCGCCCGCGTGCGGGTTCGACTTCTTGTAGGAGCGACGTCAGTCGCGATGGGCCTTCCCAGCAAAGCTTCATCGCGACTCGCGTCGCTCCCGCAAAACTACCCTACCCGCTCAAACCGCGGCGGGCACGCTGGCGCCCGGATCCAGGCGGTCGATGACGCCCTGCATCGCGCTGTCGAAGGCATCCTCGTCATGGTGCGTGCGCAACCGGCCCATCCGCACCATCGCGGCCAGTTCCTCCGGCGATGCGACGCAGAAGCGCACACCGCGGCGGTTGACGAACAACAGCCGCGACGAAATCGGGCTGACCCACGACAGCTTGCCCGGCTGCACCTTGTTGTCCTTGTCGATGAAGTCCAGCCAGGTGCCGATGGCCAGCTTGCGGAAATGGTCGGCGTCGGTGTGATCGAACTCCAGCGTATCGGTGCCGCCTATCAGCTGGATGGGGGCGTTTTCGTCTTCGCTGGCGGACTTCGGCAACACGACCTGAGGCAGTTCCGGCAGCGAGCGTTCCAGATCCGGACGCGAGGCGGCCACCGCCTGCAACGTATCGTGCAGCGCATCGACCGCAGCGCTGGCGGCGTCGGCGTTCATGCCGACGCTGGAAAACACCTGCTGCAATGCAGGCCGCCACGCTTGCAGCCATGGCTTGCCGATAACGTGGCGCTGGGCCTCGGAAAGTTCTTCCAGCAAGCCATCGGCCAGCGCCAGCGCCTCGCCCAGGCCATCGCTCTCTTCGCCTTCGCGCAGCACCGTCATGGTGACGTGGTGCGCCCAGGGCTGGCGCATGAAATCGTCGATCGCCTGCGGCACTGGCCGTCCGGTCAGGCGCGCTTCCAGTTCGGCGTTGGTGCGGATGCGCGCGGCTTCCAGACGCTCCTGTCCGCGCTGGATCTCGGCGGCGCGACGCTCGGCGATTTCGATGCGGCGGCGGTGCTGATCCAGGAAAGCCCGGAATTCCTCTTCCAGGGTCAGGAAGATCGCCAGATTTTCGTTGAACTCGGCGACCAGGCGGTCCACCACTTCCTCGACCTTGGTCAGCAAGGTACGTTCGGCCGCGCTTTCGCCGTTGTTGCCTTCGCAGGCCTCGGCCAGCACGTTGAGCAGGCGCCGCGCCGGATGGGTCTTCTGCACGAACATGCGCCGGTCCAGCAGCGCGACCTTGACGAAAGGCACCACCAGCCGCCCGATCAGCTCGCGCGGACGGCCTTCCAGATCGCGCTCGTCCAGCATCACGTCGAACAGCATGCCGACCAGATCGATGGCGTCCTCGTCCACCGGCGCCAGCCGCGCCATGGCCGGGTCCACTCCCAGTTGGGTGGCGCTGCTCAGCACTTCGCTCTTCAGCCGCTGCGCCAGCGATTCGCCGGTGTCGCCGATGGCCGCGCGCAGCGTCGCGCTGGGCGAAGCCTGCAGCAGCGACAACACCGACAGCATCTCGCGTTGGGACAGATCGCGCTGGCCGCCGCCGGACGGCGCCTGTCCCTGCTGTTGGGAGGATTCGCGGCCGTGGCGGGATTCCTGCAACAGATGGTGCAGCGCCTCCAGCAGCACGCCCTGCGCGCCCGGACCGCCCGAATAACCGGGGGGGCCGTCGGCCATGCCCTGCATGTGGCCGCCGCCGCCGCGCATCTGCTGGCGACTGCCGGCCATGCGGTTGACGAAACGCGCCGCCCAGTTTGGCGCGCTGTCCTCGGCTTCCAGCACATCGGCGTCCTCTTCGTCGATGTCGGCCGGTCTGGGAGCCGGGCGGGCCTGCTTGCGCGCGGCCGGCATCTCCGGCATCACGCCGGCCTGCACCAGCCGCTGATCCAGGGCTTCATAGATCCTGCCGATGCCCGGCACCAGATCGCGTTCGCACAGCTTGATCACCACCAGCCGCACTTCCGGGGTCAGATCGCAGGTGGAGAAGGCTTCATGGACAGCGACCCCGATGTGTTCGGGGCCGATGGGGTTATGGTCGTTGTCCAGCGTCACATTGCCGGCAATCCAGCCCAGGCGCCGGTCCAATCGCACCAGCACCGGCTTCCATTCGCGCATGATCACGCTGGCCAGGTTGCGCGCGGCCAGCCGCGATTCCAGTTCCTGATCCGAGACCAGGCTCAGCGAGGACTCGTTGTTCTGCGCCAGCGCATGCTCGACCGACAGCGGATCGCCGGCTTCCAGGGAATGCCAGGCCTTGACCAGGTGGGCACGGAAACGGGCGACGATTTCGTCGCGGCGGCGGCGCAGCTCGCGCATCGCATCGAGGAACGCCATCTGCGAGTGGCCGGCGCGCTCGGCGCGGTCGAACAACGCGTCATCGAAACGGCCCAACGCCACCGCAAACGTATCCACCAACGGCGGGACGGCCGTATCCCGGGCCTGATCCAGCAGGCGCTGGTCACGACCGGTGCGTTCGGTGGCGGTGAAGCTGTTCGGCATGCGCAAGGTTCCCCGCCTTGGCAGGCGAAAAGAGTGACCCAGGGGCTGCGGTGCTGGCCGCCCGGACATCGTAGGGAATCCGGCACCGGGACATCCGTGACCTTGTCGGCACTTTGATGCCGTGCGGCATAAATGACAAGCTAAACTTGCCTCATGAGCATTTTTTCCCCCCTGAATTTCCTCGATTCCCGCCGCTCCGTCCCCTCCAAGCAACTCGGCGAGCCCGGCCCGGACGACCCCACCCTGGCCCGGATGCTGCAGGCCGCGGTCCGGGTCCCCGACCACGGCAAGCTGGTGCCATTCCGTTTTCTCCGCATTCACGGCGATGCCCGGTTCAGCCTGGGCGAGCAACTGGTCAGGCTGACCCTGGAACGGGAGCCGGATGCGCCGGCAGCCGCGCTGGAGAAAGAACGCAGCCGCTTTTCGCATGCACCGTTGATTATCGCCGTCATTGCCCGCCTGACCCCCGGGCACAAGGTCCCTGAGCAGGAACAGCTGCTCAGCGCCGGCAGCGTCTGTTTCGCCCTGCTGCAGGCTGCGCAGGCGCTGGGGTTCGGCGCGCAATGGCTGACCGGCTGGATGGCCTACGACCGCACCATCGCCGCAATGCTGGGTCTGCAGGACAACGAGAAGATTGCCGGCTTCATCCATATCGGCACCGCCAAGCTGGAAGCGCCCGAGCGCGACCGCCCCGATGCCTGGGCGTTGCTGAGCGACTGGCAGCCCGATGTCTGAAGCGGCCGCGCAACCGTCGCTCTACCTGATCGACGCCAGCCTGTACGTGTTTCGCGCCTGGCATTCGATGCCGGACGAATTCCAGGATGCCGACGGCTGGCCGACCAATGCGGTGCACGGCTTTGCGCGCTTCCTGCTGGAGTTACTGGAGAAGGAACGTCCACGCTATATTGCCGTGGCCTTCGACGAGGCGCTGGACAGCTGTTTCCGCAACAAGTTGTACCCGGCCTACAAGGCCAACCGCGATCCGGCGCCGGAAGAATTGCGCCGCCAGTTCGCCCATTGCAAGGCGCTGTGCGCTGCGCTGGGGCTGAATGTGCTGGCGCATAGCGAATACGAAGCCGACGACCTGATCGGCAGCGCATTGCACGCGGCGCGGCCGCGCGGTTTTCGCGGCGTCATCGTTTCGGCCGACAAGGATCTTTCGCAGCTGTTAATGGCCGCCGACGAGCAATGGGATTTCGCCCGCGGCCTGCGCTGGGGCATGGCCGGCGTCAAGGCGCGCCATGGCGTGGAGGCGCGACAGATCGCCGACTACCTGGCCCTGTGCGGCGATGCCATCGACAACATTCCCGGCATCACCGGTATCGGCAGCAAATCGGCGGCAGTGCTGCTGTCGCACTTCGATAGCCTGGATCAGCTGCTGGCGCGCATCGATGAAGTCCCGTTCCTGCGCCTGCGCGGCGCCGCCGGCATGGCGCTGCGGCTGCGCGAACAGCGCGAGCACGCCCTGCTGTGGCGGCAGCTGACCACGATTGCGCTTGACGCGCCGCTGGGCGAGGTCGAGCAGGACTTCCTACGCGCCAGCGCCGACGCGCAGGTGCTGACCGCATTGGCCGATGCGCTGCGTTTTGGCCCGATGACACGACGGCGGCTGCTGGAAGCGGCCGGAGTCGCCTGAGTACGGCGACGCGGCGCTGGTTTTCCCAGGGGCTCCGCTGTCGCCACAAACCGCTGGCAGGGCGAAGCTTGCTGCGCTGCCTCCAGTCGGAGCGTCAACCAAGCCACAACAGCCGGGCAAACCCGTTACTGTGGATGGAAAGCCCGCGCTTCTACCGGACCGTCATCATTTCCGGCTAGCATGAACGCATGAAAAACAAGACCGCCGCACCCATCACCGTCTACGAAGGCAACTACCTGCGCATGGTCGAGCGCGGCACCTGGGAGTATTCCGAACGCACCCACGCCGGCGGACTGGCGGCCATCATCATCGCCGTCACCCCGCAGGACACCGTGCTGTTCGTCGAACAGTTCCGCGTGCCGCTGCAGGCCAACACCATCGAAATGCCGGCCGGCCTGGTCGGCGACATTCATGCTGGGGAGTCCATCGAGATTTCCGCCATCCGCGAACTGGAAGAGGAAACCGGCTGGACCGCCGAACGCGCCGAAGTGCTGATGATCGGCCCCACCTCGTCCGGCAGCAGCAGCGAGAAAATCGCCTTCGTCCGCGCCACCGGCCTGACCAAGGTCGGCGAAGGCGGCGGCGACGGAGACGAAGACATCACCGTCCACGAAATCCCCCGCACCCAGGCCGCCGCCTGGCTGGTGCAGAAGATGGCCGAAGGCTACGAGCTGGACGCCAAGCTATGGGCGGGGTTGTGGATGATTGAGCATGAGTTGGATGGAAGCCCGCGTGGGTAGCCCGTTAGCCGAATAAATATCCAGCAAAGCGACCTTTGGGCAATTGATGAACAAGTAGCCGCAACGGTGCACCTTGATACAGGGAAGATATGGTGCTCACTCAATGGGAACTGGGCCGACTCTCCTCACTTGGGCACCAACCCAGTGTTTGATCAATCTCAGCACGACGCAGATAAGCTGCTTGCAGGGAAGTCCGTTACGCCACATCTATATGCGGAATTTCAGAACATTACCGTGACTGTGCGTGGAAGCACGAGCGAGATGATTTAGTCGGTCCTGCAAAATTACGATCAACCCACGCACTGACCCGTAAGCCGGTTTGCGGATGGCATTGATCGCAGTATTGCCGACCACAGACGCGC
>NZ_OCND01000030.1 GCF_900215535.1 Pseudoxanthomonas wuyuanensis
GCGTCAGCGCAACAGGTACTGGTTGAGCAGGTTTTCGTAGCGCTCCTGCTTGCCGCTGGTCTGCGCCGGTTCGCCCTGCGCGAGCGCCAGGCCACGCAGGTCCGCCAGCGACAGCTTGCCGGCTTCGAAGTCGCGGCCGGCGCCGCTGTCGAAGCTGGCATAGCGCGCCTGGCGCCACTGCTCCCACGGCGACTGCGTCAGCAGCGCATGCGCCACCTCCAGCCCGCGCGCGAACGCATCCATGCCGCCGATGTGGGCAATGAACAGGTCCTCCAGGTCGGTCGACTCGCGCCGTGCCTTGGCGTCGAAGTTCAAGCCGCCTTCCAGCCCGCCCTGGCGCAGCACCACCAGCATCGCCCCCACCGTGTCGTACAGGTCGGTCGGGAACTGGTCAGTGTCCCAGCCGTTCTGCGCATTGCCGCGGTTGGCGTCGATGCTGCCCAGCAGCCCGTGGTCGCTGGCCACCTGCAGGTCGTGCTCGAAGGTGTGCCCGCTCAGCGTGGCGTGGTTGGCTTCAATATTCAGCTTGAAGTCCTGCGCCAGCCCGTGCTCTTTCAGGAAACCGGCCACCGTGGCGCTGTCGAAGTCGTACTGGTGCTTCATCGGCTCCATCGGCTTGGGCTCGATGAGGAAGTTGCCCTTCAGCCCGAGGCTGCGGCCGTAGTCGCGCGCCATCGTCAGGAAGCGGGCAAAGTGCGCCAGCTCGCGCTTCATGTCGGTGTTGTGCAGGCAGGCGTAGCCTTCGCGCCCGCCCCAGAACACGTAGTGCTCCCCGCCCAGTTCCACCGTCGCCTCCAGCGCCGCCTTGACCTGCACCGCCGCCCGCGCCACCACCGCAAAGTCCGGGTTGGTCGCCGCCCCGTTCATGTAGCGCGGGTGGCTGAACAGGTTGGCCGTGCCCCACAGCAGCTTCACCCCGGTCGCGTCCTGGCGTTCTTTCGCCAGCGCCACCATGTGCCGCAGGTTCTGCTCGTACTGGCCAATGTCCTCCGCGTCCGGCGCCAGGTCGATGTCGTGGAAGCACCAGTACGGCACCCCCAGCTTGCTGAAGAACTCGAACGCCGCATCCACCTTGGCCTCGGCCGTGGCCATGGGCGAGCCGGCTTCCCACGGGAAGTGGCGCGTGCCTGGCCCGAACGGGTCATGCCCGGCATTGCAGAAGGTATGCCAGTAGCACACCGCAAAGCGCAGGTGCTCGGCCATGGTCTTGCCGCCGATGCGCTTGCCGGCGTCATACACCTTGAACGCCAGCGGGTTGTCCGAACCGGCGCCCTCGAAGGGAATGCGGCCGATGCCGGGGAAGTATTCGCGGGTACCGATGTAGGGAGTGCTGGTCATGGCTGGTCTACTGGGGAGTGGGGAATGAGAAATGAG
>NZ_OCND01000007.1 GCF_900215535.1 Pseudoxanthomonas wuyuanensis
GCGGTGCGGTCGGGTCGATGGGGGGAAGCGGTTGGCGAAAAAACTGTTGGCGCTGCTCCTGGTATTCGGCGCGCCGTTGCGCAAGCTCGGCCTGCACCGCCGCGGCCTGCTCGGCACGCGCTGCCGGTTCGCCTGCGGGCAGTGGACCGCGCAATTCATCGATGAGGTCGCGTGTAGTGCCTGCCGGACCGCGGAAGGCAATCGTGGCGGCGGCACGTCCGTGCGCAATATCGCCACGGTACTTGTCGACCATGGGTTCGAATACTTGGCTCAGTTGGCGCGCGGCCGGGTCGGCCAGGAGGGAACGGTCGGGCTTGCCCTCGCCGTCGGTGTTGAGGAAGTGGTGCATGCTGTGGGAGCCGGCAAGCATGCCCGCGGCCACGGCCGGCGCGCGCGGGTCCAGCGGGTTGCGGCCGGCGCGCGCGGGTCCAGCGGGTTGCGGTCGTTGGCGTAGCCGGCGGCATGCAGGGTCGCAATCTCGTCGGCGCTGGCGTACACCCGCACCTGCCCGAAATGCGGACTGGCGGCACTGACGAAATCGCCGGCCTTGACGTGGTTGATGACGTGGTCGCCACCGCTTGGGATGCGGTAGCCCAGGCTGGCGGCACCGTAGGCGTTGAAGGTCTCCCCGCGCAGGCCGAACTGGTGCGCGGTGATTTGTGCATGGGTGCCGCCCAGGGAATGGCCGGTGACGGTGACTTCGGGGACCTGGCCGCCGGGCTTTCTTCCTTGTTGTTCCGCATAGTCGAGTGCCCGCTTGGTCAATGCGATGGCATCCGCTGTCTGCGGATTGAAGCGGGCTGCCACCATGGCGCCATCGGTCAGTGCGCCGTCCCGCAGAATCTGGCCCAGGCCCTGGTCGGGCTCAGTGCCGCGATGGGCGACGATGATTTCGCCGGTATCCACGCGCTGGTATATGGTGCCTTGGTAGCCGTTGAAAGGGTTGCTGGCGTGTTCGAGGACCTTGTAGGTTATTCCCCCGAGAACAACATTCTGCTCTTTACCTTCGGGTTGAGGTCCTGGCGGATAGGGCTTGTACGCGTCATCTGCTAGATAAGCATACTGCTGGCTAGTTAAGCTCATTGGACTACTGCCCTAGAAGAAAAAGTAACAGAAAATACTTCTGCTTCGATCTCTGCGCGAAAAACTTTTGGGCCTTGGGCCTCCAAGATAGCTGGATCAGACGGATCTGGCCTACCAAGCCCATCTTTCCAAAAATAGAAAGTTTTCGCTTGCTCGGAAAGCAGCATTTCTGGCGTGTACCAAAGTGCTAGTGACGGATAAAAATGTTTGGAATTAAATTGCATGTCGGCTGTAACAAAGATGCCAGCAAGTTCCCAACGGCAAATTCCTCGCCCATAAAAATTCTCCTCCAACATTGCGTCTAGGTAGATCGTACCAACGTAGCTGCCATCCGCGACCTTAGTCAAAGGAAATGAGATTGAGGTATGCGTGGGCTCAGTTTGAACGCCAGCAAAATTACGTACTGGGGGTAGGCATTGCTGGTCTGCGATGTTGTATTGCAGGCTGCCCTTAGATATTTCATATGGCCCTGACGCACCGGCTATGGTCATGGTTATGGTGTAGGCTCGTTTCGGATCTGGATTGAGCTTGCGTGAGGGTTTCTCTTCCTGCACCGGCGCGCACGCCGCCAACGCCATGCTGGCCGCAACGGCCATCGATTTGAAATCCATCGTCTCGTTCTCCTGGTGGCCGGCCTTCATTGGCAGCGGCATGGTTGAAGCGGAAGCCGGAAGATTGGGTTTGCGTCGTGGCGCAACCGGCAGGCCGCCGGGCGGCGGTGGCCCCAGTTCGTTCGCAGTCCGTATGTTGATGATGTCCAGCTCACGCCGCAGCTGTAGGTCATGCAGCTTGTCGCCTGCATTGGCCCGCAGCTTCACGCGCGGGTCAATGCCGTCATCGTTTTCGTCATGGCAGTTCATATCAACATCCTTGTCGTTGCATGCGTGAAAGCATCCTGGACTATACGACTGCCCAGACTGGCCGCGCCGTAGGCGTTGAAGGTCTCCCCGCGCAGGCCGAACTGGTGCGCGGTGATTTGTGCATGGGTGCCGCCCAGGGAATGGCCGGTGACGGTGACCTCGGGGGTGATGCCGGTCTCGCGGCCGATGTCCTTGGCTCGGTCGATTGCGCGCTGAGTCAACGCAATGGCGTCAGCTGACTGCGGATTGATGCGGGCCGTTGCCATGGCGCCGTCGGTCAGTGCGCCGTCCCGCAGAATCTGGCCCAGGCCCTGGTCCGGCTCGGTGCCGCGATGGGCGACGATGATCTCGCCGGTGTCCTTGCGCTGGTATATGGTGCCTTGGTAGCCGTTGAAAGGGTTGCTGGCGTGTTCGAGGACTTTGTACTCGATTCCTTCGTATTCGAATGTCGGTTCTTTTCCTGGCGGATACGTGCCCGGCTTGTACTCATTGCTGTAGCCAGCATCTGCCAGTCCGGCATATTGCTGGGAGGTCACGCTCACGGCTGCACCTCCTGGGAGACCAGCGTGATGGTGAACAGATCATTATCCAAAATATGCGGTGCGAATCTGGTTCTGTCCGTGTATCCGAAGGACGGAAAGTCCTCCGTTTGGCTGCGCGGATAGCGTTCTTTCCAGAAGTAGGTTGTGACCGACTTCTGCGCATAGACTTCATCGTCATTCATTCCTGGACGGAACCTTGTGTCACGCTCATCGGCCGTGGCGCGTAGGAACCCATCCGTGCCTATGAATTTCCATCGACACACACCTCTTCCGAAATAATCCTCATCCAGAATCAGGTCGGCGTACACCATGCCTCGGTACTCGTTCTCCGATATCCGAGTCATCTCGAACGTCTCCGAACTGGTCATGCGCGGGAATGTGCCGGCGAATTTCAGGTAGCGGCCACATTCTCGGTTCTCTACTTCGTAGTGCGCCACACCCTCAACTACCGCAAACGGCCCCGGCGCGCCCTCGATCTTCATCGTGATGACATAGGCCCGCTTCGGATTCGGATTGATCTTGCGCAAGGGCTCTTCTTCGGACTGCTCGCCAGAACCGGGGGAATCCTGCACCGGCGCGCACGCCGCCAACGCCATGCTGGCCGCAACGGCCATCGATTTGAAATCCATCGTCTCGTTCTCCTGGTGGCCGGCCGTCATGGGCAGCGGCAAGGTTGAAGCGGAAGCCGGAAGATTGGGCCTGCGTCGTGGCGTAACTGGCAGGCCGCCGGGCGGCAGTGGCCCCAGTTCGCTGGCAGTCCGACCGTTGATGATGTCCAGGTCGCGCCGCAACTGCAGGTCATGCAATTTGTCGCCTGCGTTGGCCCGCAGTCTCCTGCGCGGATCAATGCCGTCATCGTCATCGTCATGTCGGTTCATACCAACATCCTTGTGGTCGCTGGCGTGGGAACATGCTTGGCCATGCGGCTGCCCGGACTGGCCGCATCACAGGCCTTGAAGTACCCATCCAATCCGTACTTCGGTGGTTGTGCCGGCGTGAAGGACGCCATCCGGCTGCGGCCAAGCGCCAACGCAACCAAGGCCCGCGGGATCCAGCTCCATGCTTTCGCGTCGTGCATCGTCGTGCTCCTTGTCGATTCCAATCAACACACAGAACGATGGTGGCGCGGAAGGATGAAGGCGTCAATCGAGGTGCAGCGGGTTATCAGCGTAGCCGTGCTCCGTAGGTAACTTCGGATGCTGGGCCAATGTCTGGCCCAGACCCCGGTCCATCCCTCGGCCTCAGCCGCCGGCCAGCCAATGGGCCGCCGGTTGCGGTTGCGCAAACAGATAGCCTTGGCCGTACTCGCAGCCCATCGCCATCAGGACCTCGCGCTGGTATTCGGTTTCGATGCCCTCGGCCACTATCTCGATAGCGAGCGAACGGCCCAGCGCCAGGATCGCTTCGATCACCGCCGAGCTGCGCGGCGACACTCCGGCGGTGAAGGGGCTGACAAAGCTGCGGTCGATCTTGATCATCTTCAGCGGGAAGCGATGCACATGGCCAAGCGATGAGTAACCGGTGCCGAAGTCGTCGAGCACGGCCTCGATGCTGGCCTCGCGCAGCCGCTGCAGCACTGCCACCATCGCTTCGGGGTCGACCAGCAAGGTGCCTTCGGTGACTTCCAGCCGCAGGTGCGCCGGGTCGAAGCCGCTGTCCGCGGCCAGCTCGAGCAGCCGTCTATCAAAACCTTCCATCTGGAACAGGCGCGGCGAAACATTGAGGGTGACGTACACGTTGTCGCGGATCAGGTCGCGGCTGCATTCCATGGCCAGCCGGAACATGCGCCAGTCGATCGCCTCGATCAATCCGCTCTCCTCGGCCACCTTCAGGAAATCGCCGGGCAACAGCACGCCATGCTGCGGATGATTCCAGCGCAGCAGCGCCTCGTAACCGACGATGGCACCATCGGTCAGCCGCACCAGCGGTTGGAAGTACGGCATGAACTCATCGTTGAGCAGCGCATCGCGCAGCGCCTGTTCCAGGTCCAGCACGCCCATCGCGGTGTGTTGCATGGCATCGTCGAACAGCACAAAACGGTTGCGTCCGGCGGCTTTTGCGCGGTACAGGGCAATGTCGGCGTCGTGCAGGATGTGGTCGGCCGATCGGTAGCTCTGGCCGACGACCGCAATGCCGATGCTGATGGAAGCCCGAAGCTCGCGGTCGCCAATGGCCATCGCCGGCTGCATCGACTGCAGCACGCGTCGCGCGACCTTGGCAGCGGTCTCCGGCAGCTGCGCCTGTTCGATCAGAATGGCGAACTCGTCGCCGGCCAGGCGCGCCGTTACGTCGGGTTCGCGCACGCAGGACTCCAAACGCCGGGCAACTTCCTTGAGCACCTCATCGCCGGCAAGATGGCCAAGGCTGTCGTTGACCACCTTGAAGCGATCCACATCGATGTACAGCAGGCCCAGCCGTTGTTCCGGGTAGCGCTGCAGGCGGGCAATGCCGCGGTCCAGACGGTCGAGCAGATAAATGCGGTTGGGCAGCCCGGTCAGCGCGTCATGCATGATCTGGTGCTGCAACTGCGCATCGATCCGTTCGCGCTCGGCAATCTGCTTGCGCAGCTCGATGGTCCGTTCTTCCACCCGCTGCTCCAGCGAAGCGTTGGCCTGCTTCAGGGCGTCGTCGGCTTTGCGCCGCTGGATGCTGTTGGCCAGCTGGTAGGAAACGAAGGTAAGCAGCTCCGCATCGCGTTCGTCGAAATCGATGCCGGCATCGTAGCTCTGCACCGCCACCACGCCTATCGCACTGTCTGCGCCGAGCAAAGGAACGCCCAACCACATGAGCGTGGGTTTGACCATCATCTCGGATTCGACTTCGCCGGCCTCAATCAGCGCCTGCATGCGGGCGACATCGACCAGCTGCGGCTTGCCGGTGCGCAGCACGTACTCGGTCAGGCCAAGCCGCCCCGTCCGTGGTTTCCAGTCGCGCTCGTGCTGGTCCTGCGCGTAGGGGAACGATACGGTCGAGCCATCCTCGGAAACCAGCGCTATGTAGAAATTCCGCGCGTTGACAAGCTCGCCGACGATGGCGTGTACGTGGTGATAGAAGCGCTCGCCGGCGCCATCGGCGTTGGCGAGCGCGGCGAGCCGGTAGAGCGCGGCCTGCAGCCGTTCGCCCCGCTCGCGTTCCTCTACCTCATGGCGTAGCTGGACGTTGGTTTCGGCCAGTTGCCGGGTGCGCTCCCTGACCCGCTGCTCCAGCACTTCCTGCGAGGCCTTACGTTCCAGCGCGGTGAGGGTATGCTCGGCGACGAAGGCGAGCAGGCTCATTTCGGCGGTGGTGTACCGGCTGCCTGCAAGGTAGCTTTGCACGACCAGCGCCCCGCGGGCGTGGCCATCGCGCAGCATCGGGACACCGAGCCAGTCGCTGCTGTCGGCACCGTGTACGCGCAACGGGCCGGACACCTGCTGCCGCAGTTGCTCGGTCGATCCCATCAATGGCTTGCGGTCGCGGATCAGGTACCAGGTCAGGCCGTGCTCGAACCGCGACAGCGGAATTTCCTCGTCGGGACTGAGCTTCTGGGTGTCGACCACGTCGGCGAAGTACAAAAAGCGCAGGCTGTCGCGATCGCTGTCGTACAGCGCAATGTAAAAGTTCTCCGCGTACATCAGATCCGAAACGATGCGGTGCAGGCCGCGCAACATGTCCGGCATGTCCAGGTCGGAGCCGGCCATGTCGGCTATCGCATACAGCGAGCGCTGCAGCATTTCCGCCTGCTCAAGCCGCGCCACGCTCTCCTGCATGCCCTGTATCGCCAGCACTTCGCCCAGGCGGTGCGTCGCTGCTTCCAGCAGTTCCGGGCAGCCGCTGGCGCAATGGAGCACCGCTGCCGTCTGGTCGCCGTCGTCGTGGAGGACGCGTAGGTTTGCGGGCAGGATGCCGCCCATCCGTGCGACCGAGACCGCATCGACCGCCACCGCCGCCAGGTTGGCGTCATGAGGCGCGGCAGGATGGCAAACGATATTGTGCGGCCAGTGCGTCGACCACAGCACGGTGATGTCCGGCGTGTGGCGGTCGGCCTGCAGCAGCACATCGATGACCTCGGCCGGCGTGGCGGCATGCAGCAGGCGGTTGGCTATGGCTTCGGCCTGCGCCGGGGCGGTGGCATTCGGAACCCCGAGGCGCGAGGTGCTCACCGCGTCCCTGCCAGGCGCCAGCTGGCGCCGCCGTCGATACGGTCACGGGTGAAGGCAGCAGAAAGGGTAATGCTGGCTTTCATGAGGGGCGGCGGGGAGGCATGTCTCCAGAAGCCTACGCGCCGTCTGGGCAACGTACCGTGACCGTATTCGCTCCCTGAAGCCTTTCTGCGGGATGAAGCCGGGGTGAGGGAACCCCCCCAAAAGAACGCCCGGCATCAAGCCGGGCGTTCTGGTGTGCGGCAAACAGCGACGGTTACAGGTGCTTGATGATCTCGTCGGCAAACTCGCTGCACTTCACTTCGGTGGCGCCGCTATGTCCGTTCGATCGCCGTGCATGGCCTTTACCCCACCTCATCACCCGCATCGCGCATCCAGCATGGTGAGCTTGTGAGGATGCGACTGATGGGTAATCAGGTTACGCCATGGTGATGCCGGAACCATACGCTTGGGCTTGCTCACGCTGCTGTTCGCGTTGCCGCTGCTCCAGTGCCAGTTGCTGGTCCACTTGCTGCAGCTGCTGGTAGGTTTCCTCGGCCGGCCGCTGCATTTGCTGCGCGGTCGTTTCGCTGCGCAGCGGCACCGCCGCATTGCCGTCGCCGTACTGCGCCACCAGCGGGCTGTCCGGGCCGAGGGTGCCGCTGGCGCGGTCAGGCAACAGCACAAGCAGGTCGACCTGCGGCAACGCCTTCTGCCGGTTCGACAGCGCCACCGCCGCCGTGGCCCGCTCAAGCTGGTCCTCGCTCAGGGCCATGCCGGCCTTGGCGTAGGTGTCGGCGACCTGACCGCGCAGCTGCTGGTAGCCGCGGTGCCCGGCATGTTCGGGATGGCGCGGGTCGTAGGCCGGCAGTTGTTCGGGCACGGGCCGGGCCGTCTGCGCCTGGGATGCTTCGGCCGGCGCATACAGGTGCGGCATCTTCTGCCGGGCCCAGGCGGCGGCGGTGTGCTCCACCGGGCGCAGGGCCTGGTCGACCGGTACGCCGAGCTGGCGGGCCGGAAGATGGTAGTAGTCGCGCCGCTCCACCACGACCGCCTCGGTCGCCGCGCCCTGGCCGCGCAGCTCGACCGAGCCCACCGGGCCGAAATGCGCGCGGCCGTCTTTCTCCCCCGCCAACGGGGTGGTGTCCAGCTTGGCCAGCAGGGCCGCGGCCAGTTGCTCGCTGTTGCGGCCGTGCGGCATTCCGCGCTGGTCTTCCAGCGCATGCACCGCCGCCAGCGTCTGGGTGTAGCGGTAGTGCAAGGGATGGTCCGAATGGCGGAAGTCGCGCAGGTGCTCGGGCACCGGGGGAGGCGCGGTCTGGGCCTGGGGTTGCGTGGTGGGGATGACGGAAGCCTCGCTGCGGACCGGTTGCGGCGTTGGTGCGGGGGAAGCCGGCATCGGTTGCGCAGCTTCGTGTTCCCGCATCGGAGTCACGCGCACCGTTTCCAGTGTCGGAATGCCCGCGTTCGCCTGCTGTTGCCGGTAGGTGGCCTCCAATTCGGTCTTGAGATTCGCTTGCGCCTGGCTGTCCCACAACAAGCCATCATGCGTCCATTGCCCTTGTGGGTTGCGTTCGTACAGTCTTCCGTCGGAGCCCACAATACGACCCGGGTGCTGCAACGCATCGGCCACCCCTTCGGGCAGGGCGCCGTACCGTGACCAGTCGTTGCGTTCATAGGCGGCTTGGAAGCGGGCCGCCAATGCCACCGGAGTCTGCGCGGCATTCTGCGCGATGAGCGATTGCGATGCGGCTTCCAACTCCGCCGCTCGCTGCGGACTGGCCTCAGCAAGGTGTTTTTCGTAGACCGCACTATTGTGGCGGTAGTCGACGATGAGGCTCACTTCGCGGCTCCATTGCCGCGTGTCCGGGTCGCGTGTCCAGGGCGCTTCGCGCGCACTGCGCGCATCGTGCTCATTGGCCGCAAGCGTGTACGGATCGCGCCCGCGTGGCGGCGAACCCAGCGCCAGTTCGATCGAGGTGCGCGAGGCCTGCCAGGTCAGCCGGTCCGACAGCTCCGCGTCGGCGGCCAGGGTGCGGGTCTTGTAGATAGGCATGTCGACCGTTGTCGCCGACATGGCTTGCACGTCCAGATCGCGTTGCGTGCGGGTCCAGCCCCTTTCCGAATGGTCGGGATCGAAGGTCCAGGTATTGCCCTGCGGGTCCTGCTGGCGGTTGATCTTGCGTTCGTTGATCCAGTCGGACACCTTGTCGCCGGCCACCGCGCCGACGACACCGCCAAGGGCGCCGGTGATCAGCAGGCCGGGACCGGTTTCCACGCCGGCCGCCGCGCCCAGGCCGACGCCAGCCGCCGCACCGCTCCAGCCGGCTGCATTCTGGATGGCAAAACGTTCGATTTGGGCCTGGGCGGCAGTGGCGTTGCCTTGCGCGCGCAGGCGCGACACATCGTGAAGCGTATCGGCCGCATCGTAGGCTGTGACCACCACGCCGGCTGCGCCCAGGCCTTTGGCAACCGTGCCGCCGCGTAGGCCGCGCGCGGCGACAGCTTCGGCGGCGACGATGGGCGCGCCCAATCCCTTGCTGACGACGAGGTCCCGGTGCAAAGTCAGATCGTTACCGATGCTGGTGACGTGGGTGGCTTCGGTGAACAAACCGCGGTTCGGCACCAGGTACTGTTCGGCGCCGCCGGCTTTAGCGACCTGGCCGCCCAACTCGGAAGTGGGCGCAACTCGGCTGACAAAAACCTCCGTGGCGCCTTTCGGGCGGATTTCGTGGACGTCGTAAACGGTTGCTTCGCTCTTTATGGGCAGACCGAAACGCTCGGACAGGTTGTGCCCCTTGGCCAGCGCATCTTCGAATTCGGATCGCCTGGCAAAGAACGGCGAGTACGGCGAGACGCTATCGCCGGCGGGGACAATCTTGACCAATGGTTCGTTGATGACCTCCATGCGCGGGAGGTCGCGACCGGAGGTGATTTGACCGATGGCGCGGTCTACAATTTTATATTCATGATCATTTGGCGCAGCCTCCTTGAGGATCCGCAAAAATCTATTTCCTTCTGGCGTTTCCAAATAGTTGAGTGCCGCTTGTCTACTAACACCATGAGTCTCAAAGGTGTCGATTTTATCAACCGCGGAGGCGTGCCGCACCTTAAGTTCTTCGGGAGTTAGTCCATTCCCGCTCATGGCTCAGTCCTCGGCGTCATGGCTCTAATTCGAGCCATAATCCTTTCTTCCTGCTCACTCCGCCCGCCTCTCATTTCGGCGGCGAACTGGTAATAAGCGCCATCAACATCCGGATCTTTGTAAGAAGTATAGGTTCCGTCCGCAAAGCTGTATGCGAATGGGATACTTTCTACTGGCTCCAATACTCGGCCAGTTTTGGCATCCTCAAGTAGCGGTAACAAGCTGCGTAACAGATCCTGCACGTCCTCGCTATCTAGGTATTGCCTCAGTACCCACTCCAGATGCTCGGCAGCAGCCTTGAGCTTGATGGGATCGATGACTTGGTTCATGGGCATATCTCCTTTGCATCAAATTCAGTAGTTTCGCAGGCGTCGTAGGCGAGAGCACCCTTTAGAACGTATGGGGTGAGCGAGCAGGCAGATAAGGGTATTAACTTCGGTAATTTCAGCGACGTGCTGTTTCTTGAGCTCTTCGGAGGTTAGACCATGCTCACTCATGGCCAGAGCCCTCGGCTATCGCCTTCCGCATTGCCTCCATACGGGCATGCCGTTGTTTGTCCTGCTCGGTTAGGCCACCTCCCATCTCTATTCCGAAAGAAGCATAGGCATCGCCAACATCAGGATTCTTGTAGGCTGCATACAGCCCATCTGAAAAGTTATAGGTGCCAGGAATCTCTGTCCTGCCTATCGGCTCAAGAATCCGGTTTGCCTTCGCGTCCTCAATCAGCGGCAATAGGCTATTCAGTAAGCCTTGTATATCTTCGCTATCCGGATATTGCCTCAGCACACACTCCAGATGCTCGGCGGCAGCCTTGAGCTTAATGGGATCGATGACTTGGTTCATGGGCATATCTCCTTTACATCAAATTCAGCAGTTTCACAGGCGTCGTAGACGATCGCCTCGCTTCTGATGGGCAGACCGAGACGCTCGGACTGGTTGTGCGAGCCGGCAAGCATGCCCGCGGCCACGCCCGGCGCGCGGGTCCAGCGGATTGCGGTCGTTGGCGTAACCGGCGGTATGCAGGGTCGCGATCTCGTCGGCGCTGGCATACATACGCACCTGCCCGAAATGCGGACTGGTGGCACTGACGAAATCGCCGGCCTTGATGTGGTTGATGACATGGTCGCCACCGCTTGGAATGCGGCTGCCCGGACTGGCCGTACCACAGGCGTTGAAGTACCAATCCAATCCGTACTTCGGTTGTTGTGCCGGTGTGAAGGACGCCATCCGGCTACCGCCAAGCGCCAATCCAACCAGGGCCCGCGGGATCCAGCTCTATGCCTTCGCGTCATGCATCGTCGTGCTCCTTGTCGATTCCCATCAACACACAGAACGATGGTGGCGCGTAAGGATGAAGGCGTCAATCGAGGCGTAGCGGGTCATCGATGTAGCCGGCAGTAGCCCCGCAAGCCGCTTGTCCAGGCAACAGGCCCAATCTCAAGCCAAAATTCGGACACCCAAAACAAGAACGCCCGGCATCAAGCCGGGCGTTCTGGTCTACAGCAAACAGCGACGGTTACAGGTGCTTGATGATCTCGTCGGCAAACTCGCTGCACTTCACTTCGGTGGCGCCGTCCATCAGGCGGGCGAAGTCGTAGGTGACGCGCTTGCTGGCGATGGCCTTGTTGACGCCGTCGATGATCGCGTCGGCCGCTTCGGTCCAGCCCATATAGCGCAGCATCATTTCGCCGGACAGGATCACCGAACCCGGGTTGACCTTGTCCAGGTCGGCGTACTTGGGCGCGGTGCCGTGGGTGGCCTCGAACACCGCATGGCCGGTGACGTAGTTGATGTTGGCGCCCGGCGCAATGCCGATACCGCCAACCTGCGCAGCCAATGCATCGCTCAGGTAGTCGCCGTTGAGGTTCAACGTGGCCGAGACGTCGTATTCCTTCGGGCGCAGCAGGATCTGCTGCAGGAAGGCGTCGGCAATGGCGTCCTTGATGATCAGGCCCGCACCCGGCTTGCCTTCCGGAATCACGTGCCACGGGCCGCCGTCCAGTTCCACCGCGCCAAAGAAATCGCGCGCCACCTGGTAGCCCCAGTCACGGAAGCCACCTTCGGTGAACTTCATGATGTTGCCCTTGTGCACCAGGGTCACCGACTTGCGCTTGTTCTCGATGGCGTAGCTGATCGCGCTATGGACCAGGCGCTCGGTGCCCAGGCGGCTGACCGGCTTGATGCCGATGCCCACTTCCACGCCCAGCTCGCGCTTGGGCGCGCCGATGCCTGCCAGCGCCTGCTGCCATTCGTCGACCTTTTCCTGGGTGCCAAAGCGGATCTTGCCAAACGGCTGCGGGAATTCTTTGGCAATGAAGTCCAGCACCTTCTGCGACTCGGCGCTGCCGCCGGCCCATTCAATGCCGGCGTAGATGTCCTCGGTGTTCTCGCGGAAGATCACCATGTCCACATCGCCCGGCTTCTTCACCGGCGAAGGCACGCCTTCAAACCAGCGCACCGGGCGCAGGCACACGTACAGGTCCAGCATCTGCCGCAGCGCCACGTTGAGCGAGCGGATGCCGCCGCCCACCGGCGTGGTCAGCGGGCCCTTGATGCTGACCAGGTAGTCGCGGCAGGCCTGCACGGTGGAGTCCGGCAGCCAGGTGCCGAACTGGTTGTTGGACTTCTCGCCGGCAAACACTTCCAGCCAGTGGATCTTCTTCGCCCCGCCGTAGGCCTTCTCGACCGCCGCATCCAGCACGCGCACGCTGGCGCGCCAGATGTCCGGGCCGGTGCCATCGCCTTCAATGAAGGGAATGATCGGGTGGTTGGGCACATTGAGCTTGCCGCCCGAAATGGTGATCTTCTCACCGCCGGCTGGCGGAGTGAGGACAGGTTCTGCCATGGAACTGCTCCCGGTAAAGGACGCGCAACGTGAGGGCTGACGCGAGTGGATTGAACGTGGACCCCCATTGTCGCGGTTTATGCCGGTTGGGGCAAAACCCGGTGGCAGAACGCTGCATGGCACTTGGTGTGCCGCCCGGCCGGGTTTAGCCTGCCAGCAATCCCCACCGGAGAAGGCGATGAAACGGCTATCCATCCTCTCCGGCCTGGCCATGGCGGCATGCGCAAGCGCCGCAAGCGCGCAGGCCCCCGCCGTCACGCCGGCATCCGCCTGCGGCTCCGAACCGCACCGGCAATTCGATTTCTGGCTGGGCGAATGGTCGGTCCATGGCGGGCCTTCCGGCGACCAGTTGCAGGGATACAACACCATCGAACGCAGCGCCAACGGCTGCTGGCTGACCGAACACTGGCGCAGCGCCAAGGGCAGCGATGGCGTCAGCTTGAACGCCTGGGACGCGCAGCACGGGGTCTGGCGGCAATTCTGGGTCGGCGCCGATGGCGTGGTGTTGCGGCTGGAGGGCGGCTTGCAGGACGGCGCGATGGTCATGGCCGGTGAATTGCCGGGCACCGGCGGCACCATCCAAAAACAGAAGATCAGCTGGACTCCCCATACCGACGGCCGCGTGAAGCAGCACTGGCAGATTTCCGACGACGGAGGCGAGACATGGCAGACCAGCTTCCTGGGGGTCTATCGGCGTGAGCCGGTCACGGGCGAATAGTCGCCGTAGATAGAGGTAGGAGCGAGGTAGAGGTAGGAGCGCCGTCCCCGGCGCGAGCGTTTGCTTTTCCCAGGCCAACCGGGAAAGCACCCGCACCGAGGACGGCGCCCCTACAGCGGCCGTGGGCTGCTCCTACCGGGGATTCGATTACCCGGTACGCTTCGATCCAGCCGACCTCGTAGCCGGGGCAAGCTCAGCTACCAAGAACCGTAGGCTGGGTTGGCTTCACCAACCCAGCGCCGTTGAACTGAGAGCACGCAATGCTGACCGGAGGTCACGCGATGCTGGGTTGATGAAACTCTACTCTGACCCCTGTTTTGCACTGACCCCTGTTTTGCACGCCCAACTGCTCGGGCAACTGGTTTGCGATTTGTTCCGGACTCCACTGCTGCTGGGCCAACAGTGACTCCACGTGTGCGTACACGCCCGGGGCGTGCTGCCTGACGCGGCGGCTGCGCCGGCGCCGCCCATTGGCCTGCTCTTGGGCTTTGCTCGGCACATACAGCGGCCGCGGCTTGCATTGAACCATCGTAGCGTTGCGCCGGAGCTCGCGACTGATGGTACTGGGGCTGCGGTCCAACGCAGCAGCAATACTTCGCAGCGAGCGCCCCTCCCGCTTGAGCAGGGACAGGGTGTATCGTTCACCTTCGGTGAGCTGGTGGTACATGCGGGATCTTCTCTTGCCGGAGGGATCCCCTACAGTCTGCCAGCTCACCCCTTCTTCGGGCGCCGCGGGTGTTGCACTTACTTTGTTAACCTGCGAGGCCTAACAATTCAATCAAGCCGAACCCGCTTCGCGGGTGGCTTAATTCAGGCGTTAGGCGCCAGGCAAACATGATCGATACTGCAACAAAAATCTTGAGTACTTTGAGCAAACGCGGTGAGATGACGCTAGAGGATCTTGCAAAGTCATTGCCACGCAAGTTCAACGACCACCGCGATTTCTATCCACTTGCTTCGCTTCTATCTCAAGGTTACATCGAAGATTCGCATGCATTATTGTCTGACAGCTCAAGTGCAGTGCGGACTCTCGCATCAAAGAATCAAATGATCTCTTGGAGACTTTACGCAATGAGCTCTGCTGAGCAATCGGCTAGCTACAAGGGCCATACTTGGTCAGTCCACGGCGGTAGCGAGACCCTTAAAGGTCAAATGCTTGCTCTGACAGGTTCCGGCTATCTGCGACTGGAGGAGTCTAGAGTCAGACGCAACGATAGACTGTTTGCCATTCTTCTTGCCGTGGCGTCTGCTGCAATAGCGGCTTATTTCACGGTTCTCTTCGGTTCTAATGCAGCTGGCGCCTAACAATTCCGTTCAATCCGAAGCCGCTTAGCGGCTCGGTTGAACTCAGGCGATAGAGGAGCGCTGAACGTGGATTACGGACACCTGCCGCAAGAGCTCCACTTCAGCCACAACTTCTGTTTCTTTCTACATGATCAGCTAGTCGCTGCGCTCCAGTTAGGCGAAGAGGCCAAGATATTTGACGTTGAACTGATCAGCGATCAGAAAATCTCAGAGGGCCTTACAGGCGAATCGTTGTTTGAGTGGCTCGATGATAACGGCCATCAATCAGTGATCCTGGATATGTACTATCGGCAGATTACTGCAGCGCTTCTCGCAGACATGCTTCACTTTCTGTATGAGGCATTGCGCTGCTCAGAGAAAGGAAAGATTACTGTTTCATTCGCACTTCTACGCAAACCACTGAAGGAGAACCTGTTCTACCTCGAATGGCTACTTGCAGATCCAAGCGACATGCTTGCCGCGTTCAAAGACGACAGGCCATCCGCAAAGTCTGTGAGGCTGCTCACCGACGTTCGAAAGAAGGAGATCATTCGGCTGGCTGTTGAGAAGACATCAATGGGTCATTGGCTGGACTCAGAACTGATCTATGACCTACGTTACAACAAGAGATTTTCTTCGGGGTTTGAGGACTTGTTCCAAAAGGCCAACCATCTTGTCACCAGCTTCAAGGCCTTGGAGACGGAGCCTGCAAACTTCAATTTCGTGTTCTCCGATGACCATGCTCGTCAATCACAATGGAATGGACTCTATTCTTATCTTCCGCCTCTTCTGCTACATGCAGTTGAGGTGGTTGAGGCACTACTGGCGACGTTTTCAAAGCGGCAAGAAGGTATCGATCTAACCCAGATCCGGAGCGCCATCGGGTTTGCCTACTGGATCGATTCCGGTCCCCACAAGCACCTCGGCGCTGATGCACTCAGGAACATGAAGTCTGCCTTGCTCAGCGACGAGTTGCCTTGTCCCTCCTGCAATGCACAGGTTTTCAGCTCAGATGAATCGCTAATCACACTCTACAATGAGAACACCGTCTCATGTTCTTCGTGCGGTTGGAGCTTTGACCTCAATGCGCGCTCCCTCTAACAGCTCATTCAAGCCGCCGTCGTTCAGCGGCGCGGATTAACTCAAGTGCTAGAACCCGCGATAGATCATTTCGGCACGTTGAAAGAAAGCAAGTTCGTTCAACTTGTTTTCGAAGATGCGCGGGCTTCAATGAATGAAGACCCAGGGGTGCTGGCACCATCCGACGCGGCGATTGATGAGTATCAGTTCTATCGTCAAGGGGTCGGCTTTCATCTGGCACACGCGTTGACATGGCTTGATCAGCTGAGTTTTGCCGTTGAGCTTCTCACCAACTATGACTACTCAAAGAAGATATCGGCCTCTCGCGCAGATCATCTGATCTACAACATTGAGAACTACCTGGTTCGCGTCAATGCTGCGTACGACAGAGCCCTGCAGCTAGTGAACTCAGTATTTCACCTCTGCGTTCATGAGGAGCACGTAACGCATGGTGTAATCGTCACAAATACAAAGGTTCAGCATCGCCCTACTGTCGTCGCAAAGCTGAAGGCCCTACGGAAAATCCTGGATGCATACTCCCAAGACCGGCACACAATCATTCACAAGCATTCGCTTCTTGACGCGAAGATGCGCCGCATTGAACTCTTCTACCAAGATGCAATTCTTGACGCAATGCCCGCGGAGAAAAGAGCGAATCTCAAGGCCTTTCGTGCAACCTATCTGCGAGAATTCGTAGTTGCAAAAAAGCAAGAGTTCAGCAATTTTAACGCCAAGCTGGCTTTAGCCGTTCAGGACCTTTTTGATGTACTTGCGGTGGAGTACACGTTCCAGAAAGCCCAGTTCAAGGCTCGCGGCTTCTAACAATCCATTCAAGCCGACGCCGCTTCGCGGCGCGGCTTAATTCAGGCGTTGATATGCTACGCAAATTCTTCCGCGACTCACAGTGAAGACAATGAAAGATCAAGAAGAGAAGCGTGCGCGGCTGCAAAAGATTCTTGAGGAGGGCATGTTTGACGTCGAGCATGCGCTGGGTATGTACGCTCTGGGGTACTGCACTCTTCTTGCTGAGAGCATATACGACAAGAGTGCGCTAGCTCCTCTTATGCCTGTCATTGAGTCCTGTCACATTTATCTCATTGGATACGTGCCCAGAATAACCCTCGAAATCGCACGACAGGATGGAGATGGAATTCATTTGACTTATTCGGTTCTTGGAAACGAGCACACACTGGCCTACCCTGTTCCAGAAGGATATGTGCTGAAGGAAGAGGAAGATCGTTACTGCCTGGAAGACTCAGCTGGTGAGGCATACTGGCTGAATCCAGATGAGGTACAGCAGCGTCTGAGCAGAGAAACGGGTGGCATTGACTTCAACGTCAAGTACATCGGACAAGCCTACGGGCATGACGGCTCACGTAATGCGCTAGACCGTCTTCTAAAGCACGAAACTCTCCAGCGTATATCACTACTAGGCATCCCGGACGGATATCGCCTGGCCGTCCTGCTTCTTTCAATCCAACCTAGCAATCAGTTGTATACCGTCTTCAATCCTTTCGCAAAGAACAAAGATGAGGACGGAGAGAGGGTGAAGTCAGGTCTGGACAAGTTGTACAACACAAGCGAAGCGGAGCGCACAACACTCTATGAGGCTTCACTAATTAGGTACTTCTATCCTGAGTACAACAAAGAGTTCAAGGACAGCTTTCCCTCGACGAACCTGAAAGTTCTAAAGGATTGCTACAGCAAGGACTTTAGCGCTCTTGTTGCAGAGATCTGTATCGATGAACTTCCCTTCAGGCTCAGATCTGAAACAGTTGAGCCGCGGAACTACCACATCATTCGGCACGACTTACATGAGACTGCGGACAGAAGAATGTTCTTTGGGCTATGACATCCGTGCCTAGTCTCCCGTACGCATGCCTACTCATTCAAGCCGAAGCCGCTTAGCGGGGCGACTTATCCTTACGCAGCCCTTCGAAAACAGGGGTCAGAGTCTGAGGTTTCCCCTTGAAAAACGGGGTCAGAGTACGATTTCTAAGTAGAAAAGGTACTCTGACCCGGTTCTTCCCTGACCCGGTTCTTCCTAATGCTGATCGGAGGTCAGGCAATGCTGGGTTGATGAAACTCTACTCTGACCCCTGTTCTCGAATGAGGACCAAGGAGATCAATAGTTCTGAGCGGGAGACGTCGCTTGTTCTAAGGAAGGTTTTTGATGCATTGAACGGTCAAGGGCAAGGATTGCGCGTTATAGCTGATGATTTGTCGGTACCCGTTGAGGAGCTTCATAGCTTTGTTTTTTGCCTTACGTCGGTATCTCTTGGCGTAAGCAATCCGGCGCCTGCGAAAACTGCCCCGCGTAGGGGGCACCTTCGTGTCGTTCAAGGTTGATCGATGTTCATGACACTGTAGTTCTGGAGGATGCCGTGCTCGCGAATCCTGTCGATCCAACGCCGGACTTTTGAACCGAAAAGGGACGGAGGGGAACTACTCCGCGTTGCTCCGGAAGGGACTCGCCTTATGCGATTCCGCTCCACGAGATCTCCAGAAATCTGATCTGCCCTCTGTTTTGCACCAGCGTACCTCCCTAGTTATCACCAACCCGTGCGTTGGGCCTGATAAATAGCCAGTGCTGCGGCAATCAGTTGAGGAGAGTTCGTCTCTCGCCAAACCGTTTCGGCGGTGGCGCCAGGTTTGCAAGTCTTCTGAGTACCACAGAGATGCATTGTAATGACTTCATTTGCGCCACAGCCGCCGTAACGTTTGCAACTATGCATCTGCGCTGCTATCAACTGGGCCTCCGCCAACTCGGCGTCGCTCAAACTCCACGAGTGCGATTGCGCTAACTTCGCCACTCTCGGAGCTACGTATGCGACCTGCTGCAGGGCTTCGGCCGCTACGACGCCTTCGCTGCCGGCGTGGTCGGATAGCATGACTTTCTCCAGATGCTGAGCCGCAGTCATTGCCTCGCGCCGGCCATCTGCAGTCCCCGAACCAGCGCCTTCGTACAGAGCAGTGACAAACGAGTACGCGTCGAGGACTCGATCATTCCCCGGCAGTTTTAGCAGCTTCTCCTGCTGGGCAGCCAATCCTCCCTCCGTATAGTCCTTACAAAACCTATCGCCAAAACTCTCTGCGACCATCTGAGAGGACGCATTTTCTCTCTCAGCAGCAAGCTGTCCCCGGGGCTTGTAGCTCTCGCAGAACAAAGCTACCTGCGACGTCAGAAAAACTCGTTCGCCTTCCGGAATGGCCTCACGACTCAATCGAGTCTCGAACTCACTGAAGGTTTGAGCAGACATTGCTTTGCCGGACACTTCTGCAGGGAGTCGGGCTTGCGAACCGTCTGCGCTAGCCGCGGCTGTTGTGGCATCGAATGACCTTGCTGCCACAACAGACTGGGATTGAACAGGCTCGGCATTCTTACTCCAATAAAGAATGCCCGCTAACAACACTGCGGCAGCCGCCACTAACAACACGGCTTTCCCTCCCAGTCCCATCTTCTCTGAAAGTTCGTTCTTAGTCATTATCTAAATTGGCCTCTAATCCCTGCCAGCGCTACTTCGAGCAAGCTGGCAATTGAGTAATTCTATAGAAACTGGCGGAATGTCCGTGGCTCTTAACCACAACCACTTACGGATACAAACTGCAGAGATCCCGACATGTTGGAGCGCACGAACCGTTCAATCTGTTGGGTGCTCATGTACTGTACTGCCACGACGGTGCCGGCGCGCATCAGAGGCGATCGTCCCCAGGCCACTATCGCCTTGCTACAGAATTCCTTTGCTGTTGTCTGTGCGGATCAACTTCGGCAGGCCGCGACCCAGCGCCGACCGTTCCAATACGCGGACCACACCGTGCCCGAAGAGCGTACCTCGGCGCCACGGCTTCATGCGTGGCGTCGTCCGCGATCATCAAGCACTTGAGCACTCGCCCCTCCGCCGAGCGGTCCTACCTAAAGACAACCCAAAGGAGGCGAGAGCTAATGAAATTCTGGGTCAAAGCACACTTTAAAAATTTACCCCGAAGACGGTTGACAACCGCCATTCTGCAGGTGCAATCTTTGGGCTAAGGAGCGTAGAAACTCCTCTAGTAGCGGTACCCACCTCCGTTAAACCGGTGGGTTTTTTGTGTCCAGTTCTCGGGCACAACCGACGCGATGCCTGCGTCGGGAGGGCGGCTAATACAACACCCGCAAGGGGAATACGCCCGCCGACTACTAGCGGTTTCTAACCTCCCGACTTCCCGTCGCCGTTCGGCTGCGGGTCACTTCATGGAAAGAGGACGCAACGATGTCGAAATTCGATTCGGATGAGATGGACATGCCCGGCTATTTCCTGCCGGAGGACAGCCAGTTCCGACTGAAGAAGCTGCGCGATTACACGGAGTTCCTGTCGCGACTGGCGCAGCCGCGCACGTCGGATGAGGCGCAGGAGTGGGCGCCCGAGGTGCGCGTGGGCGAGATTTCGATCTGCCTGGAGTTGCTGGCGGAGCAGGTCGAATTGGTGTTGGAGGAGCTGTCGTGGCCGGCGGAGCGGAAGGCGAAGGCGGTAGAGGCGGAAGCGGCTGCGGATACCGAGGAAGATGAGGACGAAGACGAAGATGATGCGCCTGAGAAGATACAGGAGATTTCTGTCGCGGCCGCAGCACCCTATACCTTCGGCGTCACCCTGAACCAGATTGATTCGCTGGAACTGCTTATCCAGACCGTCTCGGCGCATGGGGACGTAGTGGCGGGCAGCCACGAGGCTGAATTCGCCGACCACACACTGCCGCTGATTGGACAGGCCATCTATGACGGGGTGGAAGCCGTGCGTGCCATCCTGGGCAAAGTGAAAGATCAGCGGCTGCGGCCGCGGGGTCCGCTGAACCGAGTGGGCGAAACGCGGGCTGTGTATGACGTTGGGGTTGTGGGCTCGGCCGTGAGGCCGGGGTCGCAACACGGCTTTGGTGATGGCCTGAGCCGGACGTTGCAATAGCGGGTTTGTTGTGTTTTGTCGTCGGCCCGGGTTGTCCCGGGTCGACGTTTGGGCAAAGGGACCGTGCCGGCTGTCGGTACGGGTAAGTCGCGACGGACGCATCGCGTCGCGACTCACGTCGCTCCCACAAGGTAGGTGGTGTAGCCGAAAACGGGGTCAGAGTACGATTTCTAAGTAGGAAAGGTACTCTGACCCGGTTTTTCTAAAAGCAAAGCCCGCGCTGGGACGGCGCTCCTACGCGATCAGTTCAGCCAGAAGCTGAAATACAGATACAAGCCGAGGACCAGCGCGACGATGAGCCCGGACAACACTTTGTTGCCGGTGTCCCAGCTGCGGCTGATCTCTTCGCCGTGCAGCTCGCGGATCGAGGCGTAAGTCAGGCCTTTGATCTGCTCGTCCGCCGGCGGCTCGCTGGTCAGCGAGCCCACGATCATCAGAATGGCGCTCGCGACGAACAGAATGCCGGTCGCGTACAGAAAGTTGAAATCGCCGATGGCGGCCAGGAATGCGGGCGCCTCGATCTTGCCTGCGCCGAAAAAGGCCTGGCAGGTCAGCTTGAACATGCCGAGCACGAAGCCGCCGGCGAGCGCCCACACCGCGCCCCGGCCATTCAAACGTTTCCAGAACAATCCGAGCAGGAACACCGCGGTGATCGGCGGCGCGAGATAACCCTGCACGCTTTGCAGATATTGATACAAGCCGCCGCCGGAGATCACCTTCATTACCGGAATCCACAGCAGGCCCGCGACTACGACCACCGTCGTCGCGATGCGGCCCACGGCCAACAAGTGCCGCTCCGACTGACCCGGCCGAAGCTTTTCGTAAATATCGACGGTGAACAGCGAGGCGCTCGAGTTGAACAGCGACGCGAGCGAGCTCATCAGGGCCGCCAGCAGGCACGCGACGATCAAACCGCGGATGCCCGAGGGCAGCAACGTGGTCACCAGCGTCGGGAACACCGTGTCGCCGTCGATCACCGAGACGCCATCGACCATCTTCATGGGCAGCGCCAGCAAGCCCTTCTGGTGCAAGGCCCATCCGATCATGCCCGGCACCAGGAAGATCAGCACCGGCCACACCTTGAGCAGGCCGCCGAACAGCGCGCCACGCCGCGCCGACTGCAGATCCTTGGCCGACAGCGCACGCTGCACGATGTACTGATCGGTACACCAGTACCAGATGCCGATGATGGGCGAGGCGATCATGACGCCGAGCCAGGGGAAATCGGGATCGCTCAGCGGCCGCCACAGGGCGAACTGCGCGGCATTGGCGCTGGCGGTGCTGACCAACTCGCCCCAGCCCGCGCCCACGCCGGCACCGCCGCCGAGCTGGCTCAAGCCCGTCAACGTGATCACCAACGAACCGAACAAGATGATCACGGCCTGCGGAGCGGCGGTCGCCATGATCGCGCGCATGCCACCGAACACCGTGTAAATGCCGGTGAGAATCACGGTGGTGAATGCGCCCACCCAGAACGCGTTGTCGCGCGAGCCGAAGGTATCCGGCAGCAGCGCCTGAAACACGATGGCGCCGGCGAACACGGTCACGCTGACTTTGGTGAACACATACGCAACCAGTGAGACTACCGAGAGGATGGTGCGCGCCCGTGCGTTGAAGCGGCGCTCCAGAAACTCCGGAATCGTTTGCACGCCGGACTTGTAGTAGAACGGCACGAAGAAGCCGGAGAGCAGGATCAGCACCCACGCGTGCAGCTCCCAGTGCGCCATCGCCATGCCGGTCGCGGCGCCCTGGCCCGCGAGGCCGACGATGTGCTCCGAGCCGATGTTGGACGTGAAAATCGAGGCGCCGATGGTAATGAAGCCGGCGTTGCGGCCGGCCAGAAAGTAATCGACGCTATCCTTCTGGTGTCGGCCGTACCACCACGCCAACGCCCCTATCACAGTGAAATACAACCCGATGACGAACCAGTCCAAGGTGGTCAGAATTGAGGTTTGCACGTCGGTCCCTTGTATTGTTGGGGTAGCGATAAGCGCCTTAAATCCAGGCCGCGGCTTGTGCACCGAAACATTACGCCCGCGCCCTTGCGGATTGCCGGGGCGGTGCAAGTGTAATATTGCCCGATAGCCGTGGGCCGGGTCAGCCAGTTGGCCTTGCCCAGGCTTGGGCTACAGAACACGAACAGAATCCTGGGGGAATCGTGCCGGCATGTTGGTACGGGTAAGTCGCGATGGAAGCATCGCGTCGCGACTGACGTCGCTCCCACAAGGTAGGGGGCGTAACCCCGGGTAACCCCGGACTTGATCCGGGGGCACCCGGGGTGCTCTACACGTAACCCTTCCGTTCCCCGGGTGCGGCCTTCGGCCTTACCCGGACTACGGGATCGCGCGTTTTGGGGTTGGGTGCCGTGTGGGAAACGCGCAAAAAAATGGGCGCGGATGGCTCCGCGCCCAAGCTTGCCCACGGAGGTGGGAGAGAGGGGTGCTTACTTGACTTCGATTTCCTGGGTCATGCCGGCGGGTTGGCCGTTGACCATCACGTCGACCTTGTACTTGCCCTTCGGCCAGGGGTTGGCGTTGGTGAACTCGATGTTGGTGGTGCCGGCGCCGGTGGTGTTGAGCGCCTGCGATTGCTGGCCGGCGACCTGACCATCCTGGAAGGTCAGCTTGGCTTCGACGGTCTGGTTGCTGGCATCGCCCTGGGTGTTGACCGAGACGATGATCTTGTCGTTGACGCCGAAGCTCGTCATGGGCGCGACGCTCATGTCGGTGCCGGCGGCGTTGCCGACGTTGACGCTGGTGACCGAAACCGCGGCGGGGGCCGGCTCCATCGGTGCCGGTGCGGGCTCGCTGGCTGCCGGCGGAGGCGTGACCGCTTCTTCCTGCTTCTTGCAGGCGGCCAGCGCCACTGTGCCGGCCAGCGCGATCATCAGGGCGGAGGTCTTGAGATTGGGCTTCATTGCTGTCGGTCCTTGAATATGTGAAGAAAAAGGGGCTGGCTCAGGCGCTGCTGTCCCGGGAGGGAAGCTTGATGACCTGGCCTGGGAAGATCTTGTCCGGATCGTCGATGACGTCGCGGTTGGCCTCGAAGATGCGCGTCCAGGCATTGGCGCTGCCGTAATGGTCCTTGGCGATCTTGGACAGGGTATCGCCCTTGGCGATGGTGTAGGTCTGCTCGCCGACCAGCTCTTCGGTGCTGTCCACGCGCGCGGTAACACCGGAGAAATCGGCTTTCTCGACTTTCTGTTCGGTCGTTTCGACGTTGGCGCTGACGCCGGAGAAGTCGGCCTTCTTGTCGCTGCTCATAATCAACAACCCTTCCGTGCTGATGTTGGGACAGCGATTAGCCTTGCATGAAGACTGTTAAGAAATGATGTCGCAACCGTGAAGGAATCCAGCCAGCGGACAACCGGGGTTACTGGCGCAGGTCGCGCCGGGCGGTGGGCGCCTGGAAACCGGCAGTAGCGCGCCAGGGATTGATGTCCAGTCCGCCGCGGCGGGTGTAGCGCGCCTCCACCGACAGCGCCTGCGGCCGGCAGTGCGCCATCAGGTCATGGAACAGGCGCTCCACGCATTGCTCGTGGAACTCGGCGTGGTCGCGGAAGCTGATCAGGTAGCGCAGCAGCTCGCCGCGGTCGATGCGCGGGCCGTGGTAGCGGATGATCACGCTGGCCCAGTCCGGCTGGCCGGTGACCGGGCAGTTGGATTTCAGCAGTTGCGAGCTCAGCACTTCGGTGACGATGGCCTGCCGGTCGGCGACCAGGTAGTCGGCCTGTGGCGGGCCGTAGTGATCGATTTCGATATCCAGCGTGTCCAGCGATTCGCCTTCCTCCAGCTCGGCCAGCGGCGGCAGCCCGAACGCCACCGCCACATCGGCGCCGGTGCGCACCGACAGGTCCAGGGTGATGCGGTCCAGCACCGCGGTATCGCTGTTGAAGCGGGTGGCGTTGAGCGAGTTCAGGTACAGCTTCAGCGATTTGGATTCGATCAGGTGCGGCGAATCGCAGGGCACGGTGAAGGTGGCGGTGGCCACGCGCGGCTTGCCGCGCGCGTCCAGCCAGCTCAGTTCATAGGCATGCCAGCGGTCGTGGCCGATGAACGGCAAGGCATCGGGGATGATGCCGATCGACTCGCGCGCGGCGGCGCGCGGGATGGGAAACAGCAGGCTGGGGTCGAACTGGCTGGGGTAGGCGACGTCCCGGCCCAGCATCGAATCTTGCGGCGTATTCATCGCCGCATTTTATAGGCAGGCCATGGCGCCGGCCGGGTCAAGCCGGCCGGCGGTTGGCGGCGATACAGCCTTGCGGGCTGCGATCAGCTGCCGGCGTGCAGGTAGTCCAGCGCCACCTGCATCAGCGCGCGGAAGCCGACGTCCAGCGACTTCTCGTCCAGCAGGAACTGCGGCGAGTGGTTGCTGGGCGCGGTGGCCGGGTCGGTGCCGGCGGCGGTGGCGCCGACGAAGAAGAACATCGACGGCACTTCCTTGGCGTAGAACGAGAAGTCCTCGGCGCCCATCTGCAACGGCGGCTCGAACACGTTGTCCTTGCCCACCGCCGCCTGCAGGCTGGGCAGCATGCGCGCGGTCAGCGCCGGGTCGTTGACGGTGGCGGGGTTGCCGTCGGTGTCCGGCACCTTGGCTTCGACCCGCGCGCCATGCGCGGCGGCCACATGCTCGGAGACGTTCTTCAGATCGGCGAAGATCTTCTGCCGCATTTCCTCGTCGAAGGTGCGGATGGTGCCGACCATTTCCACGTCGTCGGGAATGATGTTGTAGCGGATGCCGCCCTTGATGGCGCCGAAGGTCACCACTGCCGGCTGCTTGGCCAGATCGCTGCGGCGGCTGACGATGGTCTGCGCGGTGCCAATCAGGTCCGCGGTGGCGACGATGGGATCCACGCCGCCCCACGGCCGCGAGCCGTGGGTCTGGCGGCCGATGACCTTGATGCTGAAACTGTCCGAGGCGGCCATCAGCGGCCCCTGCCGCACCGCGATCTGGCCCACCGGCACCGACGAGAACACATGCAGGCCGAATACCGCCTCCGGCTTGAAGTCCTTGAACAGGCCTTCGGCCAGCATCATCGAGGCACCGCCGTCCTCGCCGGCTGGCGGGCCTTCCTCGGCAGGCTGGAAGATCAGCATGATTTCGCCGGGCAGCTCGTCCTTCATCGCCACCAGCGCCTCGGCCACGCCCATCAGGATGCCGGTATGGGCATCGTGGCCGCAGGCATGCATGACGCCGACGGTTTCGCCGCGGTAGCTGGCGGTGGCCTTGGAGGCGAACGGCAGGCCGGTCTGTTCGGTCACCGGCAGCGCGTCCATGTCCGCGCGCAGCCCAATCTTCGGGCCCGGCTTGCCGCCCTTGATGATGGCGACGACGCCGTGATGGGCAATGCCGGTGCGCGGTTGCAGGCCCAGCGCGCGCAGGTGCTCGGCGACCTTGGCGGCGGTGCGCTGCTCGCGGTTGGACAGCTCCGGGTGCTGATGGAAGTCGCGGCGCCAGTCCACCACCTTGGACTGCAACTGCTTGGCGGCGGCGGTCACTTCGGGACGCTGGCCGGGGACTTCCTGCGCATCGGCGGCAAAGGCGGCGGCCAGCGCAAGCATCAACATGACGGAACCAGGGCGGCGGGCAATACGCATCGGCAACTCCAATCGTGGACTGGCCCCGATGCTAACCGGTCTGCGCCCGGGCTGGGGTGGGAGGTGGGCCTTCCTCCTTCCAAAAACCTGATTAGCGTCGCCCAACTGGGTGGGGAAAAGGCACGCGTGGGTCTTTCCTTCTCCCTCCGGGAGAAGGTGGCGCGCAGCGACGGATGAGGGAAGGAAGCAACCGCTTGTAGCAAAGGCCAGCGGCGAGTCGTTGCCATTCCCTCATCCGCCCTTCGGGCACCTTCTCCCGGAGGGAGAAGGAAGCTGAGATTAGACGCCAATCAAACTCGCAATCGCCGCCGCGGCATGCGACGCTGCGGCGCTGCCGAAGAGGACGATGATGAGCCAAACCAATCCAGAACCAGCTGCCCCCGCCCCCGCCGCGCTGGAAGGCGAGGCCGCGCTGATCCGCGCGGTGGGCAGCTTTGCGCTGACTGCGGCGGTCATCAATGTCATCGTCGGCGGCGGCATCTTCAAGATGCCGGCGGCATTGTCGGGGCAGATGGGCATCGCCGCGCCGTTGTCGCTGGTGGCTGGCGCGCTGGCCATCATTCCCATCGCGCTGTGCTTTGCCGCCATCGGCAGCCGCGCCGCGGCCACCGGCGGGCCGTACACCTATGTCAGCGCGGCGTTCGGGCCGTTCGCCGGATTCATCGCCGGCGCGCTGATGTGGATCTGCAATGTCGCCTCCAGCGCCGGCGTGGCCGCGGCGCTGTCGATCCAGGTCGCCAGCCTGGTGCCGGCGCTGGCACCGCCGTTGCCGCGCGCATTGCTGCTGCTGGCGGTCTATGTGGGCATATTCGCGCTCAATGCGTTCGGGGTGAAGCTGGGCGCGCGCGCCATCACAACGCTGGCGGCGCTGAAGCTGACGCCGCTGTTTGCGCTGGTGGCGGTGGGCCTGTTCTTCGTCGATTGGACGCAGGTCAGTTTCAGCATTGGCGCGGCGCCGTCGTGGGCGGCGCTGGGCTCGTCGATGGTGCTGGTGATGTTTGCCTATTCGGGCATGGAAACCGCGCTGGTGCCATCGGGCGAATTGCGCAATCCGGCGCGCAACGTGCCGCGCGCCACGATGGTGGCCATCCTGCTGGTGGTGCTGCTGTACCTGGGCCTGCAGATTGTCGGCCAGGGCCTGCTGGGTGGCGCGCTGGCCAGCAGCGGCGTGCCGATTGCCGATACCGCCGGCGCGCTATGGGCACCGGCGCGCGCGCTGTTGCTGGTCACCGCCTGCGTGTCGATGGCTGGGTTCCTGCTGGGCAATCTGCTGGGTTCTTCGCGGCTGCTGTTCGCGCTGGGCCGCGATGGTTTTCTGCCGCACGCCTACAGCCGGGTCAGCGCATCGCACCGGGTACCGCTGCTGGCGTTGTTCACCCATGCCGGGCTGGGCTGCCTGTTTGCGGTGCTGGGCAGTTTCGAGGCGCTGGTGCTGATTTCCGGCGGCGCGATCTGCCTGGTCTACGTGCTGGTCGGCGCCGCGGCCTGGCGCGCGCAGGCGGTGGATCTGCGCGAACGCGGCGAGCCGTTCGTATTGAAGGGCGGCCCGTTGATTCCGCTGCTGGCGGTGACGGCGATGACCGCCATCGTGGCCACGTTGACCTCGCGCGAATGGCTGGCGATTGGCGTGGCGCTGGGCGTGCTGGTCATCGTCTATGCGGTGGTGCGGGGGTTGAAACCGCGGTAGTTCCGCAAGACCCATGGATCTGCATTTCCCTTCTCCCAGAGGGAGAAGGGAATCAGGCCCGCCCTACCGAAACACCACCGTGCGGTGGCCGTTGAGCAGGATGCGGTGCTCCACATGCCGGCGCACCGCGCGTGCCAGCACCAGCGATTCGGTATCGCTGCCCAGGCGGACCAGGTCGCGCGGGGTCATGGCGTGATCGACGCGGGCCACGTCCTGTTCGATGATCGGGCCTTCGTCCAGATCCCGGGTCACGTAGTGAGCGGTGGCGCCGATGATCTTGACCCCGCGCTGGTGCGCCTGGTGGTAGGGCTTGGCGCCCTTGAAGCTGGGCAGGAAGCTGTGATGGATGTTGATCGCGCGGCCCGCCAGCGCATCGCATAGTTGCGGCGACAGGATCTGCATGTAGCGCGCCAGCACCACCAGGTCGATGCGTTCCAGATCGATCAGATCCAGCAGGCGCCGCTCCTGCTCGGCGCGCGTGTCGGCGCTGACCGGCAGGTGGTGGAACGGGATGCCGTAGGACGCGGCCAACGGCGCGAAGTCTTCGTGGTTGGACGCCACCGCGGCAATGTCCACCGGCAGCTGCCGGCTGTGCGCGCGGAACAGCAGGTCGTTGAGGCAGTGCCCCTGCTTGCTGACCAGCACCAGCAGCCGCGCGCGCCGGCGCGCGTCGTGGATCTGCCAGTCCATGCCGAACACCTCGGCCAGCGAGGCGAAGCCTTCCTGCAGGATGTCGATTTCCGCCGGGCCGGGCACGTCGAAATGCACGCGCAGGAAGAAGCGCCCGGATTCTTCGTCGCCGAACTGCTGGGCGTCCAGGATGTTGCAGCCGGACTCGAACAGCAGCCCGGTGACGCGGTAGACGATGCCGGTGCGATCCGGGCAGGACAGGGTAAGGATGTGGTCGTGGCGCATCGGGCGAGGATAGGCAGCGTTGCCGACAAGTCAATCCGCGGTGCCGGGCCGGATGCCGAATGCCCCGCTTGACGGCGCCCGGGCCTGCCGGTAACGTGCGCTCGTCGAAGGTTTTCATCGCTTCATGCAGATGAAGCGATGAAATTAAATGGGAAGCCGGTGCGGACCGCTGATCGCGGCCCAATTCCGGCGCTGCCCCGCAGCGGTATTTGGAAACGAACTCGCCATTGGCACTGAGGCACCGACCTTGGGAAGCGGTGAGCTAGGAAGGAGCAGAAACGAGGAACGAGTAGCGAGGAACGAGTAAAAGCCGGCCATTGCCGCTTTCCACTCGTTTCTCACTACTCCCCACTCGTTCCTCGCTCCACGTCCATAAGCCCGAAGACCTGCCCCGGCCGGAGGACCTATCCGTCCTCCGTCTGACCTGGAACCTCCGCGGGGAGGTGGCCGGAGCATCCGCATGGCGCGCGTTGCCGTGCGCGCTGCCCTGTGCCCTCGCCCCGTGCGGTTCCGGCTCGCCCGCGGGGGCGAAGGTCGCTGGCGTGACGGGCACCGCGCAAAGGCGCCGTGCGCGCCGCGCGGTTCCTTCGTTCCTCATCCGACACCGCATGAGGAAACGCAACATGACACTGGTAACCAATCTCGGCTTTCCGCGCATCGGCGCCCGCCGCGAACTCAAGCACGCGCTGGAAGCCTACTGGCGCGGCGAATCTTCCGCTGCCCAGCTCCAGGACAGCGGCCGCGAACTGCGCCGGCGCCACTGGCGGCTGCAGGCCGATGCCGGCGCCGGCATCGTGCCCAGCAACGACTTCTCGCTGTACGACCATGTGCTGGACACGGCCTTCCTGTTCGACGCCATACCTGATCCGTACCGCGCGCTGGCCGATGCCGATCCGCTGGCCGGCTATTTCGCGCTGGCGCGTGGCGTGCAGCAGGGCGGCGTGGATCTGCGCGCGCTGGAAATGACCAAGTGGTTCGACACCAACTATCACTACCTGGTGCCCGAGCTGCACCGCGACCAGCAGTTCCGCCTGCGCGGCGACAAGCCGGTGGCCGAATACCTGGAGGCGCGCGCGGCCGGATTCGCCTCGCGGCCGGTGCTGCTGGGGCCGGTCAGCTTCCTGCTGCTGTCCAAGACCGTGGACGGCAGCGACCGCCTGGACCTGCTGGAACGCCTGCTGCCGGTCTATGCCGAACTGCTGGGCCGGCTGAAAGCCGCCGGTGCCGACTGGGTGCAGATGGACGAGCCCTGCCTGGCGCTGGATCTGGACGCCGACGACCATGCGGCCTACCGCACCGCCTATGCCGCGCTGGCGCAGACCGAGCGGCCGAAGCTGCTGCTGACGCCGTACTTCGGCGCGCTGGGCGGCAACCTGGCACTGGCCATGGAGTTGCCGGTCGAGGGCCTGCATGTGGACCTGGTGCGCGGCAAGGAGGAACTGGATGCGGTGCTGAAGGCGCTGCCGCGTCCGCGTGTGCTGTCGCTGGGGCTGGTCGACGGCCGCAACGTATGGCGGGCCAACCTGGACAATGCGCTGACGCTGGCGCGCTATGCCGCCGGCCATGTCGGCGCCGAGCGCCTGTGGCTGGCGCCGTCGTGTTCGCTGCTGCATGTGCCGGTGGATCTGGACAGCGAGAAGTCGCTGCCGGCCGACGTGCATGGCTGGCTGGCGTTCGCGCGGCAGAAGATCGCCGAACTGAAGCTGCTGGCCGACGCGCTGGCCGGGCAGCGATCCGCCGACGCCGGGCTGGCGCTGGCGCGCGAGCGCCTGGAGTCGCGGCGATTGTCTGCGCGCGTGCATAACCCGCAAGTCGCCGAACGCCTGGCGGCGCTGACCCCGGACGATGCGAGCCGCGCGGCCGGCTATGCCGCGCGGCGGCCGCTGCAAAGCCAGGCGTTGCGGTTGCCGGCCTATCCCACCACCACCATCGGCTCGTTCCCGCAGACCCATGAAGTGCGCGAAGCGCGCGCCAGGCACAAGTCCGGCAAGCTGTCCGCTGCCGACTACGACGCCTTCCTGGCCGCCGAGACCGAGCGCTGCGTGCGCTTCCAGGAAACCATTGGCCTGGACGTGCTGGTGCATGGCGAATTCGAACGCAACGACATGGTCGAGTATTTCGGCGAACAGCTGGACGGCTTTGCGTTCACCAAGCAGGGCTGGGTGCAGAGCTACGGATCGCGTTGCGTCAAGCCGCCGATCATCTATGGCGATGTCGCCCGCCCGCAACCGATGACGGTGCGCTGGTCGCAGTATGCGCAGTCGCTGACCGACCGGCCGATGAAAGGGATGCTGACCGGGCCGGTGACGGTGCTGCAGTGGTCGTTCGTGCGCGACGATCAGGATCGCGCGCGCACCTGCCGGCAGATCGCGCTGGCGTTGCGCGATGAAGTGCGGGATCTGGAAGCGGCCGGCATCGGCGTGATCCAGATCGACGAACCAGCCATCCGCGAAGGCCTGCCGCTGCGCCGCGGCGACTGGAAGGCCTATCTGGAGTGGGCGGTGGAATGCTTCCGCATTGCCGCCTCCGGCGTGCAGGACCGCACCCAGATCCATACCCACATGTGCTACTCGGAATTCAACGACATCATCGACGCGGTGGCGGCGATGGATGCCGACGTCATTTCCATCGAGACCTCGCGCTCGCGGATGGAACTGCTGGACGCCTTCGTCAGGTTCCGCTATCCCAACGAGATCGGCCCCGGCGTCTACGACATCCATTCGCCGCGCGTGCCGGACCAGAACGAGATGCTGGCGTTGCTGCAGAAAGCCAAAGCGGTGCTGGCGCCGGAGCAGATCTGGGTCAACCCCGATTGCGGGCTGAAAACCCGCGGCTGGCCGGAAGTGCGCACCGCGCTGACGGCGATGGTGTCGGCGGCCAAGGCGATGCGGGCGGCGTAGGACAAACCTTATTTGTAGGAGCGACGTGAGTCGCGATGAGGCATTCCCATGAAAGCTTCATCGCGACTTGACCAGCCATTCGGCTGCTAAAAAAACGTCGCTCCTACAAGGACAAAATTTCAGGTCGGCAACGGCGGCGCCTGGGTCGGCCGGCCCAGCGGGTCCAGCGCGATCATCACGAAATGCCCCCGCGTGCACAGCTTGCGGTCGCCGCTCAGCAGGTCCTCGGTGATCACGTCCACATCCACATGCATCGAACTGCGTCCGACCTTGACGATGCGCGCGACCACTTCGACCAAATCGCCCTTGTGGATGGGCAGGTTGAAATCGACCTGTTCCGACCGCGCGGTGACGACGGTGGAGCGCGCATAGCGCGAGGCGACGATGAAGGCCGACATGTCCATCCAGGCCAGCGCCTGGCCGCCGAACAGCGTGCCCAGATGGTTGGTATGGTCGGGAAAGACCATATGCAGCAACCGCGCTTCGGTGGGGCGCGGCTCGGCGGAAGGATGTTCACTCATGACGGTGCTCCGGTTCGCCTGCTCCCGGCCGCAGCATAGCGCAGGCGGTTGTGGGAGCGACGTCAGTCGCGACGGCGCCCCGATAGCCATTCGGCGCCAACAACGAAGAACGCGCCGCAGCGCGTCCGGACGGCGAAGAGGCGTGCTTCAATGGCTCTTTCGCGCTGTCGCGACTGACGTCGCTCCCACAACCCATTGTTCCATCAGAACGCGTGATCGAAACCGACCTCGCCCTGCACGCCGACCTGGTAGGCCGAGACGCGGCGCTCGAAGAAGTTGGTCAGTTCCTGCACATCCTGCAGATCCATGAACGGGAACGGGTTGGTCGAACCGAAATGCTTGGGCATGCCCAGCTGCGCCATGCGCTGGTCGGCGCAGTATTGCAGGTACTGGCGCATGTCCTTCAGCGACAGCCCGGCCACGCCGCTGGACAGCGCGTCCTCGGCGAAGGCGACCTCGCATTCCACCGCCTCGCGCATCATCTGCACGACCTGGGCCTTGAACTCGTCATCGATGAGGTCTGGTTCTTCCTCGCGCGCGGTACGGATGACCTCGAACGCGAAAGCCATATGGCAGCTCTCGTCGCGGAACACCCAGTTGGTGCCGCTGGCCAGCCCGTGCAGCAGACCGCGCGAGCGCAGGTAGTAGACATAGGCGAAGGCGCCGAAGAAGAACAATCCTTCGATGCAGCCGGCGAAGCAGACCATGTTGAGCAGGAACTGCCGGCGCTGCTCGCGCGTCTCGATGCGGCGCAGGTCCTGGATGGAGTCGATCCACTTGAAGCAGAACTCGGCCTTCTTGCGGATGGACGGGATGTTCTCTACCGCTGCGAACGCCCTGGCGCGCTCGTTAGGGTCCGGCAGGTAGGTGTCCAGCAGGGTCAGGTAGAACTGCACATGCAGCGCTTCCTCGTACAGCTGCCGCGACAGGTACATGCGCGCTTCCGGCGCGTTGATGTGCTGGTACAGGTTGAGTACCAGGTTGTTGGAGACGATGGAATCGCCGGTGGCGAAGAACGCGATCAACCGCTCGATCAGATGCCGCTCGGCCGGCCCGAACTTGTTCTTCAGGTCGTTGGTATCCAGCGAAAAGTCGACCTCTTCCACCGTCCAGGTATTGCGGATGGCGTTGCGGTACATCTCGTAGAACTGCGGATACCGCATTGGGCGCAGGGTCAGCTCGAAGCCGGGGGAGAGGAGGCGAGAAACGAGTGGAGAGGAGTGAGAAATGAGGGAAGATGTATCCATGGTGACATTGGAGGTCATATGCACTACCAGAATGCGTTGGTGTGGCGGAAGGCGATGGAGGTCGCCCGCGGGGTGTATGGGTTGGTTCCCCTTTTGCCGAGGGAAGAGGTATATGGCATGCGCAGCCAGCTCACGCGTGCCGCAGTTTCGGTTGCGACGAACATCGCGGAGGGGTGGACCCGCGAATCGCCCCGCGACAAGCTCCATTTCTTGACGATTGCGCATGGTTCGCTGTCGGAAGTGGAAACCATGATGACGCTGTGTGAGGACTTTGGTTGGTTTCCGTCTGCGCGAACGGCCGGTGTCCGGGCGGCGATAGATGAAACCAGCCGGATGCTTACCGCATTGCGCCGAAGAAAGAGAAACGAGCGATGAGGAGCGCGCAGAAGCACGCCGCTTTCCCCTCGTTTCTCACTCCTCATCACTCACTCCTGCCTCACTGGCACGCTTCGCAGCTCTCCGGATTCTCCAGCGAACAGGAAACCGCTTCCGCGGGCGCGTAGGCCTTCGCTTCGCCCACCGTGGTCTTGGCGATCTTGGTGGCCGGGCGCGAGCGCAGGTAGTAGGTGGTCTTGATGCCCTTCTTCCACGCGTACATGTACATCGACGACATCGCGCCGATGTTGGGGCTTTCCATGAACAGGTTCAGCGATGCCGATTGGTCGATGAAGGCGCCGCGGTCGGCGGCCATGTCGATCAGCGAGCGCATCGGGATTTCCCAGGCGGTGCGGTAGATCTGCCGCAGCGTATCGGGGATCTGCGCGATGCCCTGCACCGAGCCTTCGGCCTGCTTGATGACATCGCGGATTTCCGGCGTCCACAGGCCCAGCTTCTTCAGTTCGTTCACCAGATAGCGGTTGACCTGCAGGAAGTCGCCGGACAGCGTCTCGCGCTTGAACAGATTGGACACCTGCGGCTCCACGCATTCGTAGCAGCCGGCAATCGAGGCGATGGTGGCGGTCGGGGCGATGGCGATCAGCAGCGAATTGCGCAGGCCGCTTTCCTGGATGCGTCCGCGCAGCGTGTTCCAGCGGTTCTGGTCGCTGGGCACGATGCCCCAGGCGTCGAACTGCAGTTCGCCCTGCGCTGCGCGGGTTTCGGCGAAGGACGGGTGCCGGCCGCGTTCTTCGGCCAGTTCCACCGAGGTTTCCAGCGCGTGGTAATAGATGTTCTCGGCGATCTTGGCCGACAGCGCGCGCGCGGCCTCGCTGTCGAAGGCCAGGCGCAGCTTGAAGAACACATCCTGCAGGCCCATCACGCCCAGCCCGACCGGGCGCCAGCGCAGGTTGCCGCGGCGCGCCGATTCGATCGGATAGAAATTCAGATCGATCACCCGGTCCAGCTGGCGCACCGCCAGCCGCACCGTTTCGGCCAGCTTGTCGAAGTCGAAGAACTGATCCTCGTCCAGGTGATGGCTGAGGTTGATCGAGCCCAGGTTGCAGACCGCGGTCTCCTCGGCCGAGGTCACTTCCAGGATCTCGGTGCACAGGTTGGACAGGTGGATGACGTTGCCGGCCCTGGCGGTCTGGTTGCTGGCCCTGTTGCATTTGTCCTTGAAGGTCATCCAGCCGTTGCCGGTCTGCGCCAGCGTGCGCATCATCCGCGCGTACAGTTCGCGCGCCTTGACCGTCTTGACCGCCTTGCCCTGCGCTTCGGCCTGGGTGTAGGCGCGCTCGAAGGCCTCGCCGAACAGGTCGGTGAATTCCGGTACCACGCGCGGGTCGAACAGCGACCAGTCGCCGTCGCTTTCGACCCGCTGCATGAACAGATCCGGCACCCAGTTGGCCAGGTTGAGGTTGTGCGTGCGGCGCGCCTCGTCGCCGGTGTTCTCGCGCAGCTCCAGAAACTCTTCCACGTCCGCGTGCCACGGCTCCAGGTAGACGCAGGCCGCGCCCTTGCGCTTGCCGCCCTGGTTGACCGCGGCCACCGAGGAATCCAGCGTCTTCAGCCACGGCACGATGCCGTTGGAGTGGCCGTTGGTCGATTTGATCAGCGAACCGCGCGAACGCACCCGCGTGTAGCTGACGCCGATGCCGCCGCTGAACTTGCTGAGCTGGGCGATGTCGCCGTACTTCTGGTAGATCGATTCCAGCGAATCCTGCGGCGAGTCCAGCAGGAAGCACGAGGACAGCTGCTCATGGGTGGTGCCGGAGTTGAACAGCGTCGGCGAACTGGGCAGGTAGTCCAGGTTGCCCATGCGCCGGTACAGCGCCAGCGCCTCGGGCACGTCCTCGCTCAGTGCGCAGGCGATGCGCAGGAAGAACTGTTGCGGCGTTTCGATGACCTTGCGCGTGTGCGGATGGCGCAGCAGGTAGCGGTCGTACAGCGTGCGCAGGCCGAAGTAGTCGAAATGCATGTCCAGCGAATGATCCAGCGCGTCATTGAGCTTGCGCGCATTGGTCTGCACGAAACCGAGCAGGCGGTCGTTGATCAGGCCGACTTCGTGGCCGCGCGCGATCGATTGCGAGAACGCGTGGATTTCCTGGCCGGTGACTTCCTTGCCGATGCAGCCGGCCAGCAGGCGTGCGGCCAGGCGGCTGTACTCGGGTTCCTCGGCGGTCAGCAGCGCGGCGGTGCGGATCGACAGCTCGTCCAGTTCGCGGGTGCTGGCGCCGTCGTACAGGCCGGAAATGGTGCGGGTGGCCACGCGCATCGGGTCGATGGCGTGCAGGCCTTCGCAGTTGCGCTGCACGGCGCGCACGATCTTGTTCAGATCCACCGGCTCGCGGCTGCCGTTGCGCTTGGTCACGCTCATCGCGGTGGCGGTGGGCGGCGGGGTCAGCAGGAACTCGCTGTTGGCGGACAGGGTCTGGCCGCTGGCGTCGGCAACGGCGGTGGTTTCGTTCTGGGTCACGGCTGTGTTCCTCCATGCGTCATGCACGCGGCAGCCCGTCCCTCGCAGGCTGCGGGCCGGTGATCGACAGGATGGGAAAGCGGCGTCGCAAAACCGGCGACAGCGGATCCTCCGCGGCCGGGCCTGCTTCACCAGCCATCTCCCCCCGGAGATTCCGCGGCCGGCACCGCGCGGTGTGCTTCGCGCGGCTGTCGGCAGGTCTTCGGACTTGTGGACGTGAAGCGAGGAACGAGTGAAGAGGAGTGAGAAACGAGTGGAAAGCGGCAATGCCCGGCTTTTACTCGTTCCTCGTTCCTCGCTACTCGTTTCTGCCTTTGCCTAGCTCGCCGCTTCCCGAGGTCCGTGCCTCAGTGCCAATGGCGAGTTCGTTTCCACTTACCGCTGCGGGGCAGTGCCGGAATTGGCGCATCGCGCGCCGCACCGGCTTCCCTTTTCATCCGTCCGGCCTTGCAGCCGACGGAACCGACGGCCACAAGATAGTGTGGTCATCATGGTTCGTCAACGCGATATATGGATTTCTACCGCGCACCGACCGGTTTGGGCGCGGTCGGTCCGAGCGCCGTCGGCCAGGTTTCACGCAGGCCCTGGCGAGCGGCAGGTCGTGGAACATGGGCCCACGGCGCGCGCGGCGGATGGCCGCCGCCGCGCCGATTCCATCGGCTCAGCGGTTCCTGCGGCGTTCGGCCATCTGCGCAGCCATCGCGCGCATCTCTTCAGGCGACAGTTTGCCGTCGCCGTTGGCGTCGAGCTTGTCGAAATACTTGGCCACGCGCGGCAGTCTGGCTTCGGCTTCGGCTCTGTCGATCAGGCCATCGCCATTGGCATCGGCGGCCTTCAAACGATCCTGCAAGGCCTGCTTCTGTTCATCGGACAGGGTGCGCTGCGCGCAGGCCGGTGCGGCGCAGGCCAGCAGCACGGCGGAGAGCAGCAGGGTGGAAGCAACGGAATTCTTCATCGCTGGGTTCTCGTCGGTGGGAGAAAAAGGTGGCAGGTGCGGTGGAGCAGGTTGCGCATCCATGTGCGGCGGGGGAGCCAGGGCACCGCACCTGCCGGAAACATCAGTTGCCGCGACAGGCGACGGCTTCGCCGCTGGCGTTGGTGCAGCTGCGCGTGTGGACCAACGTGCCATCGGACATCGTGGTGCTGCCGCTGTAGTGGTTGCCGTTGGCGCCGGTGGCGTTGGTGCTGCGCGCGCCGTTGACGTTGCCATCGGCGTCGCGCGCCAGCGCGCCGCTGGTGCTGACGCTGCCGCCGTAGCGACCGTTGGCATGGGCGCTGCCCTGGCGGCCGGCACTGCCGTCGGCATTGCGGTAGGCGCTTTGCTGGTAACCGGCATGGCCACCGTAGGCACCGGCGGCGCTGCCGCTGCGTGCGCCGGAAGCGTTGCCCTGGCCGTCGGCCTGCCAGTTGCGCTGGCGCTGGCTGTCGAAGCGGGGATTGCTGCGGTCCACCGCGACGCTGCCGCCGTGGGCGGTACGCTGGACGGTACGGCTGCGCTCGCGGGCATCGGCGTGACTGGCGAGCAGGGTGCTGCCCAGCAGCACGGCCAGCAGTAGCGGAGTCTTGTTCATGGCGGGAATCCTCCTGGGGGAAACGGTGCGTGCCGCACGGGGAAGCGGCGGCAGGACCACATTAGGCCGGGCCGCGACGGCAGGCGTGTCGCCATTGCCAGCGGATGTGTCTGCCGCCCGCGCTGGAAACGTCTGCTTACAAATGAGCATCCGGCACCGTTTGCGGGCCGTCGCGGCGGCGGCGATAGTGGCGCCATGAGCGATGCCGCTGCCCGGATCCTGCTGGTCGATGACGATGCCCGCCTGCGCGAGCTGCTGGTGCGCTACCTGCAGTCGCAGGGTTTCCAAGTGAAGGGCGCCGCCGACGGCGTGCAGATGCGCCAGGCGATGGACCGCGGCCACTACGATCTGATCGTGCTGGATCTGATGATGCCCGGCGAAGACGGCCTGGACATCTGCCGGCGCCTGCGCGGCCAGGGCGATGCCACGCCCATCGTCATGCTGACCGCCAAGGGCGATGAGATCGATCGCATCGTCGGCCTGGAGATCGGCGCCGACGACTACCTGCCCAAGCCGGTCAACCCGCGCGAACTGCTGGCGCGCATCCGTTCGGTGCTGCGGCGCATGCATCCGGTGCCCGGCGCACCGCAGCCGGAAGGCGGCGAAATCGCGTTCGGCGCCTTCCGGCTGGATCTGGGCCGGCGCGAACTGAGCCGCGATGGCCAACCGGTACGGCTGACTTCCGGCGAGTTCGCGGTGCTGGCGGTATTGCTGCGCCATCCGCGCCAACCGCTCAGCCGCGACCGCCTGATGAGCCTGGCGCGCGGCCGCGAACACGAGGCCTTCGAACGCAGCATGGATGTGACCATCGCGCGGCTGCGCCGGCTGCTGGAAGACGATCCGCGCCAGCCGCGGCTGATCCAGACGGTGTGGGGCGTGGGCTACGTGTATGTGCCGCCGGAGCGCGCGGCGCAGGAATGTACGCCATGAGACTGCCGTTGCCGCGCAGCCTGTTCGGCCAGTTGGCGCTGGTGATCGGGCTGGTGCTGACCGGTGCAGGCGTGCTGGCGCTGCTGCTGGGCCGCGAGCTGGCCACACGCCCGGCGGCCGAGCAGATGCTGCGCGCCATGCAGGGCTTTGCCGACGTGGTAGAAGCCCTGGACCGGCACCAGCCGCATGCGCAGACTGTCAGGCAGCTGCGCGAAGCCGGCCTGGAAGTGCGCGAAAGCGCGCCGCCAGAGCAACGCCCCCGCCTGGCGCCGTTGATACGCGAACTGCGCGAACAGGCCCAGGGCAGGCTTGGGCCGGGCCGTGAGCTGCGGGTGGCCCGCAGCGGTCGCACCAACGAGGTCTGGTTGAAACTGCACACGCGCGAGCCGTTGTGGGTGTCCTTCACCCACGAGCGCCGAGGCGCGGGTGTACGCCGGTTCTCGGCATTGCTGCTGCTGGGCTGCGTGGCGCTGGTGTGGCTGGCAGCGGCGTACTTCGCGCGCCGGCTGGTGCTGCCGCTGCGGCGGCTGGCGCAGGCCGCGCCGGCAATCGCACGCGGCGATCCGCCGCCGCCGTCGCATGCGCGCGATCCGCGCGAGGTGGCCGAACTGGCGCAGGCGCTGGACCGCGCCAGCTGCGATGTGCGCGCGGCGGCGGAAGAGCGCGCGTTCCTGCTGGCCGGCATTTCGCACGATCTGCGCACGCCGCTGACCCGGGTCCAGTACGCGATGGAGCTGCTGCCCGGTACCGACCCGGAGCTGCGCCTGGGCATCCAGCGCGACATCGATGAAATCGACGCCATCCTCAGCCAGTTCATCACCTATGCCCGCGATGGCCGCGACGAGAGCAGCGAGGCGCTGGACCTGGCGGAAATCTGCCGCAACGCGCTGGCCGCTTCGCCTGCATCCTGGGACGCCGAACTGCCGGCGTCGGCGCCGCTGCATGGCAAGCCGATGGCGTTGCTGCGCGCGGTCGAGAACCTGATCGTCAATGCGCAGCGGCACGCCGCGCCGCCGTTCGCGCTGCGGCTGTGGTCCGAAGGCGACGCCTGGGTGGTGGAAGTTTCCGACCATGGACCCGGCCTGGGTGCGGAAGCGGCCGAACGCGCGCTGCAGCCGTTCGTGCACGACAGCGGCCAGGGCGGCAGCGGACTGGGGCTGCCGATCGTCGAGCGGGTGGCGCGCCAGCACGGCGGCAGCCTGCAGTTGTTGCCCAACGGCCCGCACGGGCTGCTTGCCGTGCTGCGCTTGCGCGGCGCTTGAAGCCATCGCCTCATGCCAACGGAGTCGAATCCGATGCACACGTCCCTGTTGCGGTTTGGACTGCTGTTTCTGCTGTCATGCAATGCTGTGCCAATGGCGCAAGCGCAGGGCTTTCGCGAGTGGCTGGAAGAGGCGCGCCAAGCATCCAGGCAACCGGCCGCAACACCGCCTGCCCTGCCTGCCGGCGCACGCGCGCTGCGCGATGTGGCCTACGGCAGCGATCCGCGCCAGCGCTTCGACGTCTATCTGCCTGCGCGGACGCGCAACGCGCCGGCACCTGGCGCACCGGTGCTCCTGTTCGTGCATGGCGGCGGTTGGGAAAACGGCAACAAGGACAATCCAGGCGTGGTCGAGGACAAGGCCGCCTATTGGCTGCCGAAGGGCTACATCCTGGTCTCCACCAACTACCGCATGCGCCCGGACACCGCGCCGCTGGACCAGGCCCGCGACGTTGCGCGCGCGCTGGCCAAGGTGCAGCAGTTGGCGCCGCAGTGGGACGCGGATCCGTCACGCGTTGTGCTGATCGGCCACTCGGCCGGCGCGCACCTGGCCGCATTGGTGGGCGCGTCGTCCGCGTTGTGGCGCGAGGCGGGTGCGGGCAAGCCGCGTGGCGTGGTATCGCTGGACAGCGGTGCGCTGGATGTTCCCGACCTGATGCGCCGTCCGCGCATTCCCAAGCTGTACCACCGCGCCTTCGGCGGCAATCCGGACGATTGGATCGCCGCTTCGCCGCACCACCAGCTCACCGGCGAGGCCGTGCCGATGCTGATCGTCTGCTCCACCCGCCGCCCCGATGCCTGCCCGCAGGGACGCGCGTTGGCCGGGAAAGCAGCAAAGCTCGGAGTGCGGATGGAAGTGCTGCCGCAGGATCTCTCGCACCGCGAGATCAATCGCGAACTGGGAGAGATTTCGTCCTATACCAAGGCCGTGGATGGGTTCATCCGTTCATTGGTTCGATAGAGTGGTTCCGTTCTGCGTCGTGCATGATGCCGACATTGAACTCGGCACTGCGGCCACAAACAGAGCATCTATTCCCCGCAACTAGCATACGTATCCAAAGGTTCTGCTTGTATCTCTAGCATTGCTTGGTGGAGCACCTGGCTCTTTCTGGGCAGAGCCGTTGCGCGTCCCGCGCCTGTTCAGGAAGCGTAATGAAACTGAGACGAGAGCCTAAAAAACGCGAAAGCTTCTGGCTAGACTCTATCAAGCATGGTGCACACGCCATGCTTGATCAATCGTAATCAAGGAGCGAAACACGATGAAATACATTCTGACGGCAATAATCTTCGGAATAGGTTATCTCAGTGCTTTTCACTGCTATGCCTTGGGCCATCTAACGGCCACGCTGAAATCCTACACAGCAACGCAACCTTCGCTTCCATCATCCTCGATCATCGAGTTGACGCTGACCAATGATGGGGATCGAATCATTGAGGTGGTTTCTGATGATATCCCGTGGGTCAACAAATACGGAGTAATCACCAACTCCTCTATCGTTATCAAAGACGTTAACGGAAAGGAGGCGAGGTACAAAGGAATAATGCTGGATCGCGTCGATCACAGGCTTCGGACTACCACAATTGAACCGGGGGAAAAGGTCGTCCGTTTGGTCGATGTCCCAAAGAACTACGCCGTTATCGCCGGAGTACGCTACGTTGCAAGTTTCTACAAGGGCGGCATCAGGTACCTGGATAGGCCACGTAGCGATTTCAGAAATCAAAGTGACGACAATCTCATTTCTCTAATGAGAGAGGCGGTGGTCCAGCCATTTCATTTTGTGGCTGACAAGAGCTATTCGCCGGAATCAGTAAGACTCCAGAGCGAGTTTCTCACGCAATCCTGCGATGAAAGCCAGGTTGCTATTTTTCAGAACTCGCTCAGCCAAGCGGCATCCATTTCATGGGCCGCTTTTAATGAACACTCGAGCCAGTTCGAATACTCCATTGATCCCGTAACTATGACGGTGGTCGGTTCTTTTTCGCCATCGCCGCGCTATACCAATTGGTTTGGATTTCGTGCTGGCACCTTCGATCCTCTCAATGTTCCTCCGTTAGATCAGGAGATAGATGATTCAATATTTGCTGTAGCTTATCGACTTCGCGACACCGATCGAACTATCCCACCGATTACTTTGACTTGCCGGTGCTTGCCGGAAGAGGTTAATTCAGAAACTACGATGGCTTGGGTTAGGGAGGATGTTCATTATGAGATTAATGCGTGCCCTTCTTTCTGGGTTGCGGAAGATTTCCCCACGGTCCCTAATGAGAACTCAAGAGTGGGAACGATTTTCCACGAGATCTCCCATTTTCTTGACGGGATATGGGGCGGGTCCTCGGATCTTCATCCGGCGCCAACATACAATCAGAGCTTGGATTTGGCGGTAAACAACCGAGCGCTGGTTGTCCGAAACGCAGACACTTATAAGTTCTATTTCCTCAATCAAGTTTTTTGATAATGGAGCGCACTAGGAATCGCCAGCGGCGATTCCTAGTGCGAACATCCATTTTCAGAGGTCTTGGTTTGGTGCTGGTAGTTCGGGTGTCGAAAATTGGGACATGCAGGCGAAGCACATGCAGTTCGTTCTGAAACTTTATATAGCTGGCGCGGAATAGAATTGGCGCGGCCGCACGATAATGCAGGTTCACAGGTGGTGTCAGCACAGTAACTTCCGGGGTTGACCTCTATGCCATTGGCGCCATTTGTTGCGCCAGCGCGGCGGGTCCAGCTCGGCCAACGCGTAGTGTCCGGCATGCGGCTGTGCTTGCTGCACCAGCGCCATCCGCCAGCGATACCAGCCCCAGACCAGCGCCTTGTCGGCACGCCAGCCATCGGCGCTGGCCAGCTGCTGCGGATCGAATCGCGACCACAGGCTATCGTGCTGGCCGCGAAAAGTAGGGATGCCGCTTTCGGCCGACATACCGGCACCGGTGAGAACGGCGACGGACGTGGCGTCGGCGATCAGCGCGGCGATGGCTTTGGCGGTGTGGTTGGCGGAGGTGGACATTGGCTGCGGGCTTCTCGGTCGCGACCAACGTCGCTCTTGCAAGAGACATGGGGACTGAAGTAAATGTCGCAGATGCCTCAAGCGGCCCTTTGACGCTAACACCGACGGCCAAGCATGATCAAAGCTGACTGCCGATGGAATCAAAAGACCGCCACCTTCTCGTCGCTTTTGAACTGAGCCGGTAGCAGCCTATCTTTGAATTTCAAGAGTGTGGCATTGACGCGGTAAAGGGACGGATGTTAGCTTTTAAAAAAGGGGGCATCCGGGCAGCCATGGATTGCCAGTCGTCATGCAATGTGACGTCAAATCAAGGAAAGTTAACGTGCCAAAAATTAATTTCGGCCATTTTAATCGTGGAGCGCACAATGAAATTTTGCGTTTCCGCACATCTTTCTCTTGGGTAGCCTTTCTTGTTTTCAGTTTCCAGTGTGCGATAACGGCATTCGCCGGAAATGCTGAGAATTTTAGTTCGTCGGCATTGGTTGAGAGAAAGCAGGACCTCTTTATTCCAACGTCATCCGTAATAGTAGGCGGGGTTGATGCTGGTGGCGTGACAAGCTTGTTTCGTGCCGATCAGATTTTGGCTTCTACCGGAAACAAAATCGAACAGGAGAGAGACTTTAGTAGTTCAGGTGAGATGTCGCTTGAGCTTGTTCGCACCTACAACCACTATTGGCAAGGCGTCGGCTTATTCGGCAAGCATTGGATCAGCAACTTCGACTATAAGCTGACCTTCGGCACAACGGCGCTGAATAGCTGCTTTCCTCGTCCCGGTGGCGGGGCCTGCGGAATCGGGAGCAACACGGTTGTTTATGCCTGGCGACCAGATGGTCGCACCATCAAGTTCATAAGGCAGGCGGACGGCAAGTTCTATGAGGACAAGCCCGAGGCCATCGCCTATATCGAACGGCAGTCCGATGGCAAGTTCTGGCTGTTCAATGAAGACTTTGGGCTGGAAATCTACTCGTCGGCTGGCTATGTCGAACGAGTGCGCAACTCGACTAATGTCAACTGGACGTATTCCTACACCAACGGGACATACCCATATCGGATTACGCATACCTCAGGCCGCTACGTAGAGTTCACATGGACCAACGGGCAGCTGACAGCTGTCCGCGATCCTGCCGGCAATCAGTACGGGTTTGCCTACCATGCCAACCAGTTTGGGACCGGGCTGCACCGCCTGGCTTCGTCATCCAAGCCGGGAAGTCCTGCGACGACAGTGACCTACCACTACGAGCTTGCGACGCGTCCGGCCGCCTTGACCGGCAAGTCATTCAACGGTGCTCGCTACTCAAAATTCACTTACGACGCCAATGGCTACGCCACCAGCAGCGAGCATAGCGGGCAGGAGAAATATACGTTTGCCTACACGCCGGGTACGGACGGCTTGCTTACCGTGACCGAAACAAACCCGTTGGGAAAGAGGACGACTTACCAGTTCAAGAATGGCAAGGTAACTACGGTGACCGGCGCGCAAAGTACTTATAGTGCCGGTAGCTATGCCGAAACAGTCTATGATGCGAATGGCTATCCAAAGTTGAAGTCCGACTTCAATGGCAATGACACGGCTTTCACCTATAACGCCAAGGGACAGCTGACCAAGAAGATTGAAGCCTATGGGACGCCGCAGGCGCGCACCACGCTGTACGAATGGTGGGGCGCTGGTGGGCAGCATCGATTGATGAGAAAGACGTTGGTGGGAGTTTTGCAGATCACCTATCAGCATGATGGTACTGGCAGCCGTATCTCGATGATTGAGGAGAAAAATCTGTCGTCCACTGGCGTGGCTAATCAGACTCGGCAAACCTGGTTCACTTACAACTACTACGGCAGCAACTCTGGTGGCGTGATGATGGCCGGCATGCTGGCTTCAGTGACTATGGACGGGCCGTTGGCGGGCAATGCCGATGACGTGACCATGACTTATGACAATCAAGGGAACTTGACTGCGACGCGGAACAGCCTGGGCCATCAAACCACCTACAGCAACTTCAACGGCCTGGGCCAACCCGGCCGGGTGACTGGTCCGAACGGCGACATCACCGACTATGCCTACGACGCGCGGGGAAGAGTGACCCGGGAGCGGACCTATCCCAATGGAACAACGGCTGCCGACACCACGTACACCTACCTCGCCAACGGCCTGCTGAGCCACGTCAAACGGCCGGATGGACAGGTTCGCGGCTTCCAGTACGACGTGGCCCATCGGCTGGTGGGCGAGTATGAACAGGAAGCCGGCCAGAACTACGCCTATCGCGGCTATATCTACAACGCCGCCTCATTGCCAACCTCGCTCGTGGTCAGCCGCAACGGCTATGTGCCCGGTACGACCATCAAAGGGTATGTGGACGGTGTTCTCAACGATTCCGGCAGCAACTACCGGATACGCGGCTGGGCTTGTTCGACCTACATGAACAGCTCCATCAATGTGCATTTCTATGCCGGTGGCCAAGCAGGAGTAGGTACGTTCGTTGGAAGCTATACCGCCAACAAGGCCAGCGAAAGCGCAGTAGCAACGCAATGCCAAGCGCAAGGGACGGCATACCGGTATGAAATCCCGCTGACGGACGCCATCCGTCAGCAGCATGGCAACAAGACCATCCATGTCCATGGCATCTCGCCGACCGGTTCGGGCAGTTTGAACCTGCTGCTGACCAACTCCGGCAGTTTCAGCATTCCTGCGCTGGGGGGCGGGACCGATCCCGAACCACCGTTCCCAGACCCCAACCCTTGCCCGCGCCCGGATGGTCTGCCCTGCCAGCAGCCATTGTCGGCCGGCATGGTGAGCATTCAAGCGACGCCAGGAGCGATGTACGAAAGCTACACCGATTACGATGAACTGGGACGGGTCCGCGCGCAGCGCGGCAACAACGGCCAGAACGTGCACTACACCTATGATTTGAACGGTAACGTCAAGACCGTCACCGACTCGTTGAACCGGGTGACCACACTGACCTATGACGCGCTGGACCGGCTTACCCAGTCCAAGGACCCGCTGAACGGAGTCACCCAGTACGAATACAACGCGGCCGACAAGCTGACCAAGGTCACCGATCCGCGTGGCAAGGCAACGACCTACACCTATGATGGCTTCGGCCAGTTGTGGAAGCAGGTCAGTCCGGACACCGGCACCACCACGTTTACCTACAACGCTGGCGGCCAGCGTACGTCCATGACACGGGCCGATGGCAGTGTCACCACCTACGGCTACGACGGACTGGGAAGGCTTACCGGCGTCACCGCGGGTGGGCAGACACTGACCTACGGCTACGACTGGTGCGTCAATGGCAAGAGCCGCCTGTGCAATGCCGATGGTCCGGGCACCATCGTCCACTACCAGTACGAACCGGACGGCCGTACCCGGGTGCGGCGCGACCTCACCACCGCCAACAGCGTCCAGTCCGATCACTGGACCCGCTACTACTACGACAGCATCGGCCGTCTGAATGCCATTACGTACCCCAATGGTCAGGCCGTGGGCTATGGCTATGCCGCCGGGAAGCTGACGACCATGACGGTCAATATTGGCGGTACGGTCAGCAATGTGGTGACCGGAGCGACGTACCGGCCCTTCGGCCCGGCCACGCGCTGGAACTACGGCAACGGACTGACGCGCAATCTGTATTACGACCAGAACTACACGGCAGGAGACCAGCGCCTGACCGGCATCACCACCATGAACGGCGGAACGACCCTGCAAAGTCTGCTGATGGCGTATGACGCCAACGACGGCATTACAAAAATAACGAACTACGCGAATACGAATCTGACCCAGACCTACGGCTATGATGTTCTGAGCCGTCTAACCGGCATCACGTCTGCCTCGGGCAATCAGACGCTCTCCTATGATGCTAACGGCAACAAGACCCGGCATACCTGGACCTGGGACGAAGGACTGACCGTAGATGCCAACAGCAATCGTATCAACGCAATGACATCGCACAGCTATACCCATGACAGTCTGGGCAACCGCAAGACGCAAGCCTGGAGCACCTCCACGGCTACCTACGGCTATGATGGTTTCAATCGTCAAACCAGCGTTAGCCGCAATACGGCCATCAGTATGGCCGAACCCAACTACTCCACGGTCAACCTGCCGGCCGGTACCAACAGCTACGCCTACAATGCTTACAACGAGCGGGTATGGAAGGCTGCGCCCAGCCACGGCAATTACCGCTACGTCTACGGCCCGGACAGCCTGCTGCTGAGCGAGTACAAGGACAACGGTGGAGTGTGGACCAACTACCTATGGTTCGGTGGCGAACTGGTGGGCATGGTGCGCGGTACTCAACTGAGTTATATCCACACCGACCATCTTGGGCGCCCGGAAATTGCCACCAACACCGCCAAGGCGGTGGTGTGGCGGGCCAACAACTACGCCTTCGACCGGCGAGTGACGTTGGACAGCATCGGTGGACTGAATATCGGCCTTCCGGGCCAGTACTACGACCAGGAGACCAACCTCTGGTACAACGTCAACCGATACTACGATGCGCGGTTGGGTAGGTATACGCAGAGCGACCCGATCGGATTGGCGGGAGGGCTCAATACATATGCCTATGTAGAGGGGAATCCGATTAGTTACATCGATCCTTTAGGCTTGCAGCGAGTCCCAGATCCAACAGATCATCTTTGGCGGCCGCCGTCAGACAACTGTTCGTTCATGATCGATTGCATGGATGCATTGGCTCCTACAGTCAGTGAATGCAAAAAAACTATTTGGCCGATAATGCGTCGTGGTGCTGGATACTTTCTTTGCACTTTTCCTGCGATGCAGGCATGTGATTCTATGACTAAAGATTACTGCAATGGAAAAAAGCTTCCTCCTGTGAAACCTCCGGTCGTAGTACCCGTAGACGTTCATTCATCTCTTGAACCGCCTGCTGGAACGGTCAATGTGGGTGAAATAGAGATTGTTCGTGGCGGCGGTGGAGGTGGATCGGGCGGAATGGGTGGGGGCTGGATCGGGGGGGGAGGTTCGATACGCGTTGGTGTTGTCACTGTCGGAGAGCCAGAGCCCGAAGACAAAGAGCAAGAATAGGGAGTTGCTTAGAAAGGCTATTTCTGTGGCTCATTTATTTTTTGTTGGCAAAGGCGCTGCGCTACGGTTTGTTTCATTCAGCTGGATAATTCGTAGATTTTTTTGGTTGCCACTATTTTGTCTTTGCCGTAGCTGAATACCTGCCCTAGCGATTGTTACTTTCATAATACTAAGGAAATCCCCGATTGCGCCCGGGGACTCCTAAGGTTTCACCTAACAATGGTCGTCATGAATCTGAAACCTCGACCAAGAGATGAGGATTCACGATGAAAGAGTACCTGAGCTTAGCAATACTCGTTGGGACTGCAAACGCCACGTAATGTACATTTCGAAGCGACGCAAGAAGCGGATCATTGGCCAGCTTCGGTGTCAGGGAATACTTACCGGTCCGTTAAAGTCGAAGCCGCTTCGTGGCACAGATCAACTCAAGTGCCAAGGAAAATATCAATGGTAACGTTCGGAAATATTGGGTGGTGGATATATCTTGTATTTTTACTAGGCTGCTTACTTGCCAATGCCTTTGGCGAACCTATTAGTATAGAAACCGGAATAGGCATTGCTATTGGCGCTTTAGCCATGCTAGGTCTATATGGTTATCTTACGAAGCGTAAATATGGAAGTCGAAAACTTTGGGTCGGCTGCTTCTATGCATTGCTGATTGGTACTGTTTTCTATCCATCAAAGGTGATTTTATCATCCTTGTCTGAACCTAAGGCCCTTGTTATTTTCGGGGGGATAGGTGGCATTTTGTTGATGCTTCCGCTGATTATTGCTGTATTTCTATATGCTTTCCGAAGCCACGATATATGGAAGGGGTAATTTAGCGCTATTGGAGTCTGCCAAACCAACTGTGTAACTGAGTTTCGTCACAGTGCCGTCAACGGCCCCCGCTCTTCGCCGAACATCAGCTGAAAGCTCTGCAGCGCCGGCTTCCAGTGGTGGATGCTCTTCCAGTTCTTCGACGCTTCCCGGATCGCCAGGAACAGCGCCTTCAGCGCCGACTCGTCGCTCGGGAAGATGCGCCGGTTGCGCGTGTATTTGCGCATGACCATGTTCAGCGACCTGATCGCGTTGGTCGTGTAGACCACCTTGCGGATCTCCGGCAGGAATTGGAAGAACGGGATGATGTTGTCCCAGTTGCCGCGCCACAGCCGCACCACCGCCCGGTACTTGTCTCCCCACTCGGCCTCGAAGGTGTCCAGTTCCCTCAGCGCTTCCTCGGCCGTCGCCGATTGGTAGATGCGCTTGAGCGCGGCCACGACCACCTTGCTGTCCTTGGCGTTGACGTAGCGCAGGCTGGCCCGCACCAAGTGCACGATGCACAGCTGCGTCAGTGTCTTCGGGAACACCGCGTTCACTTCCTCGGGCAGCCCTTTGAGGCCGTCCATGCTGGCGATGTAGATGTCCTGCACGCCGCGCTGGCGCAACTCCGTGAGTACCGCCAGCCAACACTTGGCCCCTTCGTTCTCGGCCAGCCCCAGCCCCAGCACCTCCTTCTCGCCACGCAGGTTCACGCCCAGCACCACGTGCGCCGATTTGTTGATCACCTGCATGTGCTGCTGAACCTTCACCACGATTCCGTCCAACCAGACGATCGGGTAGATCGCCTCCAGCGGCCGCGTCTGCCAGGCCCGTGCCTCGTCCAGCACCGCATCGGTCACCTGGGCGATCAGCGCATGCGAGATCGTCACCCCGTACAGATCAACCAGCGCCGACTCAATGTCGCGCGTGGTCATGCCCGTGGCGTACAGAGCCAGAATCTTCTCCTCCATCCCAGCCAGCCGCACCTGCCGCTTCTTCACCAGCTGCGGCTCGAACGTGCCCTCGCGGTCGCGCGGTGTCTCGACCGCCAGCTCGCCCACCGCGCTTTGCACCGCCTTGCGGCTCTTGCCGTTGCGGACATTGCCGCCGGATCGACCGTGCCGCTCATGGCCCAGATGCGCCTGCATCTCCGCCTCCAGCGACCGGTTGATCATGTGTTGCAACATCTGCGAATACAGCGTCTCCATCTCCTCGGGCGTCTTGTATCCTGCCGTCAAGGCGTCCAACTGCTCTAGGCTCAACTTCATGCAACAGCTCCTCGCGGCTATCGCCGCATCGTCTCAAAGGGCTGTTACACAGTTCAATTTACAGACCCCGAAGTAATGGCGACAAGCTATCAGTAGATCTTCTCGCATAACTCTCCCAGCTTTGGCAATTCATGCCTTGTGCTCGGCCGCCAGATACTCGGCGCTCTGCATTTCGATCAGCCGCGAGGCGGTGCGTTCGAAGGCGCCCTGCAGGCGGCTGCCGGAATACAGTGCGGTGGGCGGTGTGGCAGCGGTGCAGACCAGGTTGACATGGCGGTCGTACAGTTCGTCGATCAGGTTGACGAAGCGGCGCGCGGCATCTTCGTTGAGGCTGTCGAAGCGGGGAATGCCGCCCAGCAACAGCGTGTTGAACTCGCGCGCTATCTCGATGTAATCGGTGGTGCCGCGCGGGCCTTCGCACAACGCGGCGAAATCGAACCAGACGATGCTCTTGCCGCGCGCGCGCACCGGGATCTTGCGGCTGTCGATCTCGATGTTGCCGGGGTGCGCATCGCTGCCGCCGCTCAACTCGCGCCAGCGCGAGGCCATCCATCCATCGGCCTGGCCATCCAACGGGGCGCGGTAGACCGGCGAACGGGTCAGCGCGCGCAGGCGATAATCTTCCTGCCCGTCCGAACGCAGCACCACGCAATGCTGCTGCAACAGGGCAATGGCGGGCAGGAAGCCGGCGCGCTGCAGGCCGTCCTTGTACAGGTTCTCCGGTGCGGTGTTGGACGTGGTCACCAGGCTGACGCCTTCGGCGAACATGCGGTCCAGCAACCGCGCCAGCAGCATCGCATCGCCGATGTCGGTGACGAAGAACTCGTCCAGCACCAGCACGCGCAGCTTGCCGCGTACCTCGCGCACGATCCTGGCCAGCGGATCGCTTTCGCCGGCATGCTGGCGCAGCCGATCATGCACGCCGCGCATGAAGCGGTGGAAATGGGTGCGGTACTTGCCGCCTTCGCCCGACTGCCCGGCCTGCGCATGCGGCACGCCGGTGCGGCCGGAGGCCGACCAGGTCGGCAGCGGCAGGTTGTCGTAGAACAGGTCAACCAGGAAGGTCTTGCCGCGGCCGACCTCGCCCCAGTAGTACAGGCCTTTCACCGGTTCCGGCCGCCTGCCGAACAGCCTGCCGAGCAAGCCGCCCTCCGGCGATGCGGAAAGCAGCCCGGCGTGAATGCGGTCCAGTTCGGCCAGTGCCGGATGCTGCGCGGGATCGTCCTGCCATTGGCCCTGCCGTACGCCGGCCGCGTAGCGCTGCGATGGCGTCATCGCGCTTGCCGGTTCGCTCATCGGTAGTCCGGCTCCGACATCATCCGCAGCGGGACCGATCCGCGGATGCTTTCCAGCCAGGCGACGGCGGTACGCGGCAGCTTGCCGGTCCAGCCCGGCACGTTGCTGTAATAGCGCACCTCGCTTTTTCCCTGACTGTCGAAATCCAGCAGCGCCACCCACAAGCGGCCATCGCCGGTCTGCATCAACAGGCCGCGGGTGTTGTTGGCGATGCCGCGCACCGCGTAGTCGCCGACGGTGGCGCCGAAGCCGTCCTCATCGGCCAGCGCGCTGCCCAGATCGATGCGCGCCACCAGGGCGGCGTAGTCGTCCTGGCCCAGCAGATCGCGCAACGCCTTGTCGTGCGCGGGCGTTGCGACGATGCCGAGGTTGAGCAGATTCCATACCGGTGCCGCGCCGCCGCCGGCATCGGCGATATAGCGGCCGGCGTAATGGACGCCGGCGCCGGCGCCGCAATGGCCTTGCGACTGTTCCAGTTCGATCTGGCGGTGCACGCGGCGCAACAGCATCCGGCAGTCGGGATCGCTGTCGTCGCCGCCTTGCAATCGCAGCGTGTCGCCATCGAGCTGCGCATCCCCAGAGTAACCGCCCATATTGGCGCCGGCGCTGGCATCCAGGCCAATCCGGTAGCGGTCGGCGTCCAGCCGCTCGATGCTCAACGCCGATGGCGAGGAATGGCCGCCGATGCGCGTCCATTCGCCGCTCCAGTCGAACACGCCCTCGACGGCCGCAGGAGCCAGTTCGGCCAGGCGCCGCGTATAGCTTCGGCGCAGGCAGGCAGCATCGTCCCGGCACTGGTTGCGTTCGGCCAGCCATTGCAGCTGATCGGTCTTCAGTTCGGCCGGGTAGCGGCTGCGCGCCAGGGCCTCGCGCCAGCGCGCCGCCAGCGCCGCATCCAGCGCGCCGGTCGCCGCATCGGCGCAGATGGCGCGCTCGGTGGCGGTGCGCGCCTTGCCGCAATCGAAACCGGCGGCCAGCGCCAGCGCCGGCAATCCGGCCAGCGCGCACGCCAGTCCCATCATGATCGCTGTTCGCACTCGCTCGCTCCTGTCAGTCGGTTGCCGCCGGCAGGAAGGCTTTCATCGCGTGCTTGATGGCGCCGCGCAGGTCCATCAGTTTGCGGTGGAAGAAATGGCTGGTCTCGGGCATGCGGATCAGTTCCGGCGGGTTCTTGAGCCCGTCGATCCAGTCGTAGACGGCCTGCGGGTCGACGATTTCGTCCTGCTCGCCCTGGATCACCAGCCAGGGGCCGCCGGGCGGGACGATGGCGCTGAAATCCCAGCGGCCGGCCGGCGGCGCGATCGAGATCAGCGCGTCGGGTTTCAGTTCGTCGGCCGCACGCAGCGACACGTAGGCGCCGAAGCTGAAACCGGCCAGCCACAGCGCGTGCCCGGGCCGCTGCTCGCGCACCCAGGCCGCCACCGCGCGCAGGTCGTCGGTTTCGCCGTTGCCGTGGTCGAAGCTGCCGGCCGATTCGCCGGTGCCGCGGAAGTTGAAGCGCACCGTGACCGCGCCCAGTTCGCGCAGGCTGCGGGCGGCCATCACCACGACCTTGTTGTGCATGCTGCCGCCCTCGGTGGGCAGCGGGTGGCAGACGATCGCCGTCAGCGGCAGCGCCGGCATACCGTCGGGCCACTCGACGAACAGTTCCAGCGCGCCGGCCGGTCCTGGCAGGACCAGCGGTCCGGACGCCTGGGGAAAGGAGGGGGTAGTCATGCCGACATGATAAGCGCTGCCGCCGCCAGTCCTTTGGAAGACCATTGCGGACACGCAACGCTGCATTGCCGGCAACCGTGTTGCGACGGCATTTGTTGCAACGCACAATAAGGCGCCGGCAGGTTGGCGTGGCCGGAAACCAGGAATCCCGATGCGTCTGCCCATCATTGCGCTGGCCGTCAGCGCGTTTGCCATTGGCACCACCGAGTTCGTCGTCATGGGGCTGCTGCCGCAGATGGCCGACGATCTCGGGGTGTCGATTCCCGCCGCCGGCATGCTGGTCACCGGCTACGCCCTGGGTGTGGTGTTCGGCGGTCCGCTGCTGGCCATGGCCACCGCGCGGCTGCCGCGCAAGACCGTCCTGATGGTGCTGATGGGGTTGTTCATTGCCGGCAATCTGTTGTGCGCGCTGGCGCCGGACTACGACACGCTGATGTTTGCGCGCGTGATCGCCGCGCTGGCGCATGGCTCGTTCTTTGGCGCCGGTGCGGTGGTTGCGGGGCATGTGGCCGGACCAGGCCGGGCGGCGCAGGCGATCGCGCTGATGTTCACCGGACTGACCGTGGCCACCATCATGGGCGTGCCGCTGGGCACGTTGCTGGGCCAGACCCTGGGCTGGCGTGCGACGTTCTGGGCAGTGGTGCTGCTGGGCGTCGCGGCGCTGCTGATCATCGCGCGGCAGGTACCGGATCTGCGCGAGATGCAGGCGCCCCGGCTGGGCCAGGAATTGCGGGTGTTGCGCCAACCGCAGGTGCTGCTGGCGCTGGGCATGACGGTGTTCGGCTTTGGCGGCGTGTTTGCGGTGTTCACCTACATCGTGCCCATTCTCACCGAACAGGCGCATCTGGGCGAACAGGCCATCAGCTGGGTACTGGCGCTTTTCGGCCTGGGCGCCACCTGCGGCACGTTGTTGGGGGGACGGCTGGCCGACTGGCGCCTGATGCCGGCGCTGATCATCGCTCTGGCGGTGCTGAGCCTGTTCTTCGTGGTGTTCGCGGCGATGATGCAGCATCCGGCGGCGGCGGTGATTGGCGTGTTCCTGATCGGCCTGCTCGGCTTTGCCAGCAGCCCGGGTCTGCAGACGCGTTGCGTGCAACAGGCCAGCGCCGCGCCGTTGCTGGCGTCCACGCTGAACCAGAGTGCGTTCAACCTGGGCAACGCCGGCGGCGCCTGGATAGGCGCCAGCCTGCTAAGCCATGGTGCCGGCTACCCGGCGCTGAGTCTGGCCGCCGCCGCGGTCACCGCGGCCGGGCTGGGCCTGACTTTGGCCAGCGCATATCTGCAGCGGCGCAGCCGCCGTCTGCAGGTGTCGCCAGCGATTGCCTGTAGCCATGGATGACGCGGCAATCCGGTGCAGCCGTTAACCTGAGCCGATGGCATTCGACGCGTTCGCCCTGATCCTGGCCATGCTCGCCCTGGGCATGGCGTTTGCACGCCTGAAACTGTTGCCGGCCAACGCGGCCGAAGTTCTGAACCGGGTGGTGCTGTACGTCTGCCTGCCGGCGGCGGTGCTGATCTACGTGCCGCGCCTGCATGTGGATGTCTCGCTGATCGGCATCATCGCCACGCCCTGGCTGCTGACCGGCGCCACGCTGGCGCTGGTGACGCTGGCCAGCCGTTGGCTGAAGTTCCGTCGCGACGAGTTCGCTGCGGTGCTGCTGTGCGTGGCGCTGTGCAACAGCAGTTTCATCGGCTATCCGATGGTGCGGGCCTTGCTGGGCGAACAGGCGCTGCCGTATGCGGTGGTCTACGACCAGTTCGGCACATTTGTGCTGTTGTCCACGTTCGGTGTGTACGTGCTGGCCAGGTACGGCGGCGATGCGCCGCCGAGCGGCCGCCAGATCCTGCTACGGATCGCCAGGTTTCCGCCGCTGTGGGCGCTGGTCTTCAGCCTGATCGCAATGCCGGAACGGCCGCCGCAATGGATTGCCGACGCGTTGCAGAAGTTGGCCGACGCGATGCTGCCGCTGGTGATGCTGGCGGTGGGGCTGTCGATCCAGTTGCGCCTGCCGCGCGATGAACTCAAACCGCTGGCGGTGGGCCTGCTGTTGCGGTTGGTGGTGATGCCGGCGATCGCGCTGCCGCTGTCGCTGCTGATGGGCATGCGCGGCGACATGCTGCAGGCCAATGTGCTGGAGTCGGCCATGCCGACCATGATCACCGCCGCCGCGCTGGCGATTTCGCACAACCTGGCCCCGCGCCTGGCCGCCGCGCTGGTCGGCTACAGCATCCTGTTGTCGCTGCTGACGTTGCCGGCGTGGGTGTGGGTAGTGCGGCTGTTCGCCTGATGGACGTTCAAGCCGGGGCGGTCTCTCCGGCCGGCTGCGACCGATAGGCACGCAGGAACGCATCGGCCAGCGGCGGATTGCCTTCAGGGTGGGAGCGACGTCGGTTGCGATGAAGCTTTACCCGTTGAGCTTCATCGCCACTGACCCGTGGCGGCATGCCGCCACGACTCCCACAGGGAAACGTGCCGAACCGCCTTACCGCAGCCGGTGCGTCAGTCGGCCGGCACCGTCCGCTCGCGCGCCCACTGCCGCAATGCGCCGACCTGTTCGGCCATCAGCACCGACAGCGGGCGGGTGTTGCGGATTTCCTGCATCAGCAGGTCGGTATCCAGCGGCGTGCGTTCGGCATGAGCGGTGTACAGCGCCGAGACGATGGCCTGCTCGATCTCGGCGCCGGAAAAGCCATTGGCGGCGGCGGCCAGCGCCGGCAGGTTGAAGTCGTCGGCCGGCAGCTGGCGCCGGGCCAGATGCAGGCGCAGCACTTCCACGCGGGTATCCGGGTCGGGCAGGTCGACGAAGAAGATCTCGTCGAAACGGCCCTTGCGCAGCAGCTCGGCCGGCAGTTCGTGCACCTGGTTGGCGGTGGCGACGATGAAGACGTGGCCGGACGCGGCCGCGCTCCTGCGCTCGGCCATCCAGGTCAGCAGGTAGCCCAGCACCCGCCGCGACACGCCGCCGTCCTCGCCGCCGCTGGCCAGGCCCTTCTCGATTTCGTCGATCCACAGCACGCACGGGGCCAGCTGTTCGGCCGAGGCCAGCGCCGCGCGCAGGTTCTTTTCGGTTTCGCCGTGGTACTTGTCGTACAGCGTGCCGAAGTCCAGCCGCAGCAGCGGTACGCCGAAACCGCCGGCGGTGGCCTTGGCCAGCATCGACTTGCCGCAGCCCTGCACGCCCAGCAGCAGCATGCCCTTGGGCGGGTCGAGCTGGTACCGGTACGGGTCCGGCGACGCATCGCCGGCGACGAACACGTTGCGGCGCTGCTCGATCCAGCGTTTGAGCCGGCGCGCACCGGCCACCTCGGCGAACTGCGCTGTGTCGTATTCGTAGTGCAGGTGGCCGCTGCGGTTGAGCAGCTCGAACTTCAGCCTGGCCAGTTGCGGCAGGTCGTTGGCGTTCAGCGCGCCGTCGGCGAAGATCAGCTGGCGGGCGATGCGGCGCGCGTCGGTCAGGCTGAGGCCCTGCAGGTTGCGCACGATCTGCTGGACCGCTTCGCCGTCCACTTCCACCCGCCGGCCGCCGTGCTCGTCGGCGTAGTGCGCGGCTTCCTCGCGGACCAGCTTCAGCAGCGCATTGGCATCGGGCAGGCGCGGACTGAAACGCACCGCCAGCGCATCCAGTTCGGCCGGCAGTTCGATCTTCGAACCCACCAGCACCACCACATGCGGCAGGCTGTGGCGGCGCTGCACGATGTCGCGCAGCTGGCGCTGGCTGCTGGCGTAGCCCAGGTAGGGGTGGAAATCCAGCAGCAGGTAGATGCCGCGCTGCTCGGCCTGTTTCATCATCTGCAGCGCGGCGCTGGCGTCGGGCGGGCCTTCGGCCTCGTCCTCGCGATCCATGTCCAGGCGGCGCAGGCCCTCGGTGATCGACCAGCGGTACAGCGCCCGCCAGACCTGCGACAGCGCCTGCCGGAACAGGTCCACCACCCGTGCCTCGTCCTGGGTTTCGATGACGATCAACGGCGTATTGGCGCGGATCAGCGCGGTCAGGTCCTGCAGTTCGCTCATGGGGGTACCGGTCCGTGGGGAACGGAACGATAGCAGCAAGGGGAGAGGAGTGAGGAGTGAGAAGAGCCGGGACCTGGCCTTCGCTCACTCCTCACTCCTCTCCCCTCACTCCTCCTTCGCCCCCCACCTTTCTGCTTAACTGGTCACGGTGTACCCTGCGGCTTCCCCGGGCAATGAGGTGCGCGCATGAAGACGATTCTGGTCGCCAGCTCCAAGGGCGGCGCCGGCAAGAGCACGATAGCCACGAACCTGGCCGCGAATTTCGCGCTGGAAGGCAAACGCACGGTGCTGGTGGACGCCGACCCGCAGGGCTCCTCGACCCGCTGGGCCGAGCGCCGGGCCGAACTGGAAAGCGCCGTGCTGCCGATCGATGCCAGCGGCAAGCGGGCCTGGCTGACGCGGTTGCCGGAGGATGCCGAGCGGGTGATCATCGACGCCGCCGCCGGCGCCATGGCCGAGGATCTGGACAGTTTCATCGAACATGCCGACGCCATCGTGGTGCCGGTATTGCCGTCAGCGATGGATATCGAGGCCACCGTGGGTTTCCTGAACACCCTGGCCAAGGTGCCGCGCGTGCACAAGCGCAAGCTGCCGGTCGGGCTGGTGATCAACCGCAGCAAGCCCTGGACCAACGCCTCGCAGCAGGCGGCCGAAATGCTCAAGACCTGGCCCTACCCGGTGGTGGCGCAGTTGCGCGACACCCAGGCCTATGTGGTGCTGGCCGGGTTGGGGCGCAGCCTGTTCGATTACAAGTCAGCCCAGGTCCGCGATCATCAAGGGGATTGGGATCCGTTGCTGAAGTGGATCAAGAAAGCCTGAACCCTGGAGACCTGCCGTGCGCGAACTGATCCTGCTGCGCCATGCGCACGCTGAACCCGTTGTCCCAGGCCAGGCCGATCTGGATCGGCCGCTGTCGGCGCAGGGCCTGGCCGAAGCCGAGGCCGCCGGCCGCTGGCTGGCCGAACACGGGTGGGTTCCGGACCAGGTGCTGTGTTCGCCGGCCCGCCGCGCCCGCGAGACGCTGGAAGCCATCCTGACCGCCATCGGCTACGTCGAGCAGCGGCTGGAATCGGCCATCTACGAAGCCACCGCCGGTACCCTGGCCGGTCTGGCCGACAACTACCGCGAGGTCGACCGGTTGATGATGGTCGGGCACAACCCCGGCTTCGAGCGGCTGGTGGCGCTGATGCACAGCGGCCAGTCCGGCGACTATCGCGGCATGCCGACCGCCTCGGTGGCGGTGCTGTCGCTCCCGGCCGAGGCCGCCATCGAACCTGGCATCGCCACGCTCTCCGCCTTCTGGTGGCCATGAACCTGCGGTTCGGCAGCCGCTTGCTGGGCCTGTGCGGACTGGGCCTGTTGTGCGCGTTCCCGCAGGTATCGGCCAGCGAAGCGCAGTTCGACCCGGCGCATACGCGGCTGGGCTTCGAGTTGCGCACGCGTTGGGGACAGAAGCTGGAGGGCGTGTTCCCGCGCTACGAGGGCGAGGTCAGGGCGCTGCCCGACGGCAGCCAGCAGGTGCTGCTGCGGATGTTCACCAGCGACGTGGAGATTGTCGGCCACCCGCGCTATACCGAATGGGCGCGCAGCGAGAAGTTCTTCGAATCCGACCGCTACCCGCTGGTGATGTTCGTCTCCAAGCCCTATGACGGCGAACTGTTGCGTCAGGGCGGTCCGTTGCATGGCAATCTGATGATCCGCGGCATCAGCCGTCCGGAGACGCTGACCGTGGAGCCCTCCACCTGCGCGCGGCCGGCGGTGGATTGCGATGTGGTGGCGACCGGCGCGGTGCGCAGAAGCGACTACGACATGGACGATTGGAAATTGGCAGTGAACGAAAGGGTGGTGTTTGTGTTGCGTGCGCGAGTGCGGGATGGGTCCGGGCAGTGACGGCGTTATCGTTGAGGTGGGCTGCGCGCTGCGTGGCGGTGGGGTTGGCGCTGTTGTGCAGCGCCTGCGCCGGGCTGTCGCAGGCGCAGCGGGACCAGGCGGCCGGGATCGCCGCCGCCGCCCGTTCGCAGGTCATCGACTGCCAGCAGGCCAATGCCTGCGCGCTGGACTCGCCGCTGCATGAGTTGGGCGCGCGCGCGCTGGCCGAATCGGCGCCGCAGTCGCCGCGCCATTACGCGCTGATCCTGGATCAAGGCCAGGATGCGTTGCTGGCGCGGCTCAACCTGCTGCGCAGCGCGCGCCACAGCATCGATCTGCAGACCTATATCTTCGACAAGGACGACAGCGCGCGGCTGGTGCTGGAGGAACTGCTGGCCGCGGCGCGGCGCGGGGTGCGGGTGCGGGTGCTGATCGATCAGCTCTCGGCGATTGCCGATCTGCAGATTCTTGCGGCGCTGGCCGGCTCCCACCAGAACTTCTCGATCCGCATCTACAACCCCACTTTCGGCAAGGCCAAGCTCAACTACTTCGACTACGCCGGCAGCGTGCTGTGCTGTTTCCGCCGCTTCAACCAGCGCATGCACACCAAGCTGCTGCTGGTGGACGAACGCATCGGCATCACCGGCGGGCGCAACTACCAGGACGACTATTACGACTGGGATGCCGAATACAACTTCCGCGACCGCGACGTGCTGATCGCCGGGCCGGAAGCCGGCGCGATGGCCGGCAATTTCCAGGCGTTCTGGGATGCCCGCCGCAGCACGCCGGTCGAGCGCCTGAACGATGTCGGGCGCAAGCTGCTGAGCGAAGGCGTGCCGGCGATGCCGCCGCTGGACTACCTGCGTCCGGCGCGGGTCGCCGAGATGTCGCGCGAGGCCAGCGATCCGGAGGTGGTCCAAGCCAGGCTGGTCGAACCGGCGCTGCCGGTGGGGGCGGTCAAGTACGTGGCGGATCTGCCGCAGAAGCACCGCCGCGAATCCAATGGCGACGACGCGCCGGCGGCGCCGGAACTGGAAATGCTGATCGGCAGCGCCAGCCAGGAGTTGCTGCTGCAGACGCCGTACCTGGTGCTGTCGCGGCAGGCGCAGGAGCTGTTCCGGCAGATGCGCAAGCGGCAACCGCCGCCGGCGGTGATCGTGTCCACCAACAGTCTGGCGGCGACCGACAACCCGGTGGTCTATTCGATGTCGTTCAAGTACAAGCGCCGCCATCTGCGCGAATTCGGTTTCCAGATCTACGAATACAAGCCGTTTCCCGAAGATGCCCCGGTCGACTATGCCGCGCTGATGCCGGAGGGCCCGCCGATTCCGGTCCCGGATTCGACGCGCAGCCGCCGGTTCGGCCCGTCCGGGTCGCTGGGTCCGTCCGGCTCCACCGGCCCGTCCGGTTCGCTGGGCGCCGCCGGCGAAACCACCCGCCGGTTGCAGCGCACCGAGTCGCGCCCGTCCTTCCTCAGCAGCGGCGCTGCCAGCGAACCGCTGCCGCTCAAGCGCGCCGGCGTGCGCATGGGCCTGCATGCCAAGTCGATGGTGATCGACAACCGCATCGCGGTGATCGGCACGCACAACTTCGACCCGCGCTCGGAAACCTACAACACCGAGGCGGCGGTGATCGTCGACGACGCCGCGTTCGCGCAGGCGCTGGCGGCCAGCATCCGCCGCGATATCGCGCCGGAAAACTCCTGGGTGATCGCCCCGCGCGCCAAGCCGCCGGTGTTCTCGGGGTTGGACTACAGCCTGGGCAAGGTGTCCGAATCGCTGCCGCTGTTCGACCTGTGGCCGTGGCGCTACGCGACCAGCTACCAGTTCCAGCCCGGGCCGGACTGCCCGCTGCCGCTGGGGCCGCGGGATCCGGATTTCCATCGCTGCTACGTCGCCGTCGGCGATTTCCCGGAAGTCAGCGTGGGGCCCAAATGGCTGTATACGCGCGTATTGACCGCCTTCGGCGCGGGCCTGGTGCCGATATTGTGATGGCGGGAATCGGGACCAGGGTCAGGGGCTTCGGTTTTACCTCCCGGGTTCTTCTCCCAAGTGCGGGAAACGTCTATGTGGAAGCCGGTAGCCAGGGTAGTGCGGGACACGCCGTAAATACCCGCTGCGCGGGCCCGGCCCGCCATCGCAGATGGCGGGCGTTCGGCTGCGCGCGAAGCCGTGCTTCGCAAGCGCTTGCCTCACCCATGTAGGCTCTTCCGCGGCATCCATGCCGCGGACGGTCCCGCAATACCCTGGCCACCGACTTCTGGACACCTGGTCGGCGCTCGAAAAAAGGCCTTCCGAAGTCGCGACCTGTCATCTGCCCAAAGGCGACGGCCGGCGGGCTGGGGGGTGCGGAGAGCAGGCCATGGGTGAGCCAAGGCGGCTTGCGCGGCACTGCCGCGCGCCTTGGCGAACGCCCGGCGCGCTGCGCCGGGCCGGTTCGGGCCGCGAAGCGGAACGAGCCTGCGACCCGACGTAAAGACACGACGTCGTCAGGAGGGCGGAGCACCCCCCAGCCTGACGGCCGGCGACTCCCGCCGAAGCCGACATCTCCAGGAAACGGGAGAAGAACCTTATAAAAAGGGGAATAAAGGGGATCGCGCGGAACCACCGCCTGCCCGCCGGCGTAGACTTGCCCGGATTTTCCTTTTGCAGGGGTCCCCGCGATGAGTTTCCGTCAGCCTGTCGATATCGACGCCATCAATGCCCATGCCCGTGGCAGCCTGGTCGAGAACCTCGGCATCGTCATCACCGAAGCCGGTACTGACTGGCTGCGCGGCACGATGCCGGTGGACGCGCGCACGGTGCAGCCCTACGGCATCCTGCACGGCGGCGCATCGGTGGCGCTGGCCGAAACGCTGGGCAGCGTGGCCGGCAACCTGTGCGTGGACACCAGCAAACAGATGGTGGTGGGGTTGGAGATCAACGCCAACCACCTGCGCGCGATGCGCCAGGGCACCGTCACCGGCACTGCGCGCGCGCTGCACGTCGGCCGCAGCACCCAGGTGTGGGAGATCCGCATCGAGAACGACGCCGGCCAGCCGGTCTGCATTTCCCGGCTGACCCTGGCGGTGGTGCCGGTCGCCTGAGAACCGGGCAAGCCATCGATTGAGCTTCGCCATTCCGCTGGAACAGGTCATCCGGTATCTTGGGCGGATATGAGTACCCCCCTCACTCCTGCCGTCGCAGGCGGCAGTGTGGCGCGCGCCTGCCGTTACCTGTACCGCGTACCGCTGCTGCTGATCCATCTGCTGGTGTTCCTGCCGCTGACCTTGCTGGGCATGCTGCCGCCGCTGGGACGGATGCGGCTGGGCGGCGAACCGCTGGAACACTGCGTGGTGCGCTGGTGGTCGGCCGGGTTGATGCGCATCTTCGGCTTCCGCCTGCGTCGCCATGGCATTCCGCTGCCCGGCGCCACCGTCTTCGTGGCCAACCACGTCAGCTGGGTCGACATTTCCATGCTGCACAGCCAGCGCATGATGGGCTTTGTGGCCAAGCAGGAAATCCGCGGCTGGCCGGTGGTCGGCTGGCTGGCGATGCGCGGCCAGACCATCTTCCACCAGCGCGGCAGCCAGGAATCGCTGGGCGGGGTGCTGCACGAGATGCTGCGCCGGCTGCGCGAAGGCCATTCGGTCGGCGTGTTCCCCGAGGGGCGCACCCGCGACGGCCATGCGGTCGGGCCGTTCCACGCGCGCATCTTCCTGGCCGCGGTGGAAGCCGATGTGCCGGTGCAGCCGGTGGCGCTGCGCTACGGTCCGCGTGGCCGCGCCCAGCCGGTGGTGGCGTTTCAATCCAAGGAGAGCTTCTTCGCCAATTTTCTGCGTCTGCTCGGCGAACCGGCGCGTGCGGCCGACATCTGCTTTCTCGAGCCGATCCGGGTATCGGACGTGGATGGTCGCCGCCGCATCGCCGAGATCTCGCGCGAGCGCATCATTGCGGCGATGAACCAGGAAGGCTGAATGTTTTGGAGGCAATACTCGAATGTACGGTGACACTCTCACCCTTCCACCCGAGGTCGCGCCTCCGCCCATGGTGACTGCTGCCGACTATTGCCCGCCGCGCTGGTTGCGCAACCCGCATGTGCAATCGGTGCTGAGTTCCAGCGCACTGCGGCGCAGCCGCGGCCAGCGCCTGCTGGAAAGCAGCGGCGCGGTCACCACCGAACACATCCTCGACGGCGGCGACGGCGTGCGTCTGCAGGCCTGGCATAGCGCCGTTCCCGGCCAGCCGGTGCGCGGCCTGGCGCTGCTGCTGCATGGCTGGGAAGGCAGCGCCGAGTCCAGCTACATGCGCATGACCGCGGCCACGATGCTGGCGCGCGGGTTCGAGGTGGTGCGGCTGAATTTCCGCGACCACGGCGATACCCACCACCTGAACGAGGAACTGTTCCACTCCAACCGCCTGGATGAAGTGGTGCATGCGGCGGTGGATGTGTCGCGGCGCTTTGGCAGCCGGCCGATGGTGATTGCCGGGTTTTCGCTGGGCGGCAATTTCGCGCTGCGGCTGGGGCTGCGCGCGCCGCAGGCCGGTTTGCCGCTGCAGCGCGTGGTGGCGGTATGCCCGGTGCTGGACCCGGCCACCACCATGGACAGCATCCAGCGCGGCCCGGCGTTCTACGACTGGTACTTCACCCGCAAGTGGCGCAGCTCGCTGATCCGCAAGCGCGAGCTGTTCCCGGCCCTGCACAATTTCGACAACGCCACGCTGTCGCTGGACATCCGCGCGCTGACCGACTGGCTGGTGCGGCGGCATACCTCATTCGCATCGCTGGACGACTACTTCAACGGCTATTCGATCGCCGGCGACCGCCTGATCGGGCTGCAGGTGCCGGCCGACATCCTGATGGCCGAGGACGATCCGGTCATTCCGTTCGACAGCTTCCGCGACTGGCAGCTGCCGGACTGCGCGCGGCTGGAAATCGCCCCCTGGGGCGGGCACTGCGGCTTCATCGAGAACGCCGCCTGCGACGGCTTTGCCGAGCGCTGGGTCGCCGAGCATCTGGACGCCGGCCGCGGCAGGCGCTGAGGCGTCCGGCGGCGGCGCGTGGGCGGCTGCCGATGGATGACACGCTCTACAATAGGCGTTTGACCGAACGCCAGACCCGCCCATGTACGACACCATCATCGATGCCCTGCGCCGCAATGCCGCGGACGAGGCCCTGACTGCCGCGCGCGAACTGGTCGCCAGCCGTCCCGACGACGCGCAGGCGCACCGCTGGCTGGCGACATCGCTGCAGCAGGCCGGCCAGAGCGAAGCCGCACTGGCGAGCATCGATCATGCGATCGCGCTGGCGCCGGAAAATGCCGATCTGCACCTGGCCCGGGCCGGCGTGCTGATCGGCAGCCGCCGCATCGATGAAGCGCAGAGCGCGCTGGCGGCCTCCAGCGGGCTGGACCCCAACCAGTTCCTGGCCTACCTGATGCAGGCGCAGCTGGCGCTGGGCCGCGGCGATCTGGATGAAGCCGAGCGCCTGAGCCGGCTGGCGGCGCGAGTCAGCCCGGAGCATCCGCTGCTGGCCGCCGTTGACGGCATGGTGGCGCTGCGCCGCGGCGATGCCGATCGCGCCCTGCAGATCGTCTCCGCCGCCAGCCAGGTAGCGCCGGAAGAGCCGCAGCTGCGCTTTGCCCTGGGCTTTGTCTACATGGCCAAGCAGCACTGGGCGTTCGCCGAGCAGGCGTTCCGCGGCATCGTCGACAGCAATCCGGCCGCCACCAACCTGCGCAGCCTGATCGCCGACCTGGTGCGCCGCCAGGGCCGCCCCGGCGAGGCCGCCGACGAACTGGAACCGCTGCTGGCCAATCCCGCCACCGGCCACCCGGGCCTGCATCGCTATGCCGGGCAGTTGCGCCTGGCCGCCGGCCACAACGAGCAGGCGCTGGCATCGCTGCGCGCTGCGCTGGCCGGCAACCCGCGCGACCGCGATGCGCTGCTGGGCCTCATCGAGGCCTGGCGACGCCTGAACGCGCCCGATGACGCGCGCGCGACGCTGGACGCGGCGCTGGCCACCACGTCCGATTCGCATGAGCTGTGGCTGGCGCGGCTGCTGTTCGAGCTGGTCGGCAGCGAGCAGGCCGCCGCAGTGGTCGAACGTTGGCTCAAGGCCATGCCCGAGCACCTGCCGGCACTGGAAGCGCAGATGACGGTCTTGGATCTGGCCGGGGATGCGGCCGGCGCCGAGGCCATTGCCCGGCGCATCGTCGAACGCGAGTCCGGCCGCAGCAGCGGCGAGCAGCGGCTGGTGGAGGCGCTGCTGGCGCGCGATGAGCCCAAGGCGGCGATCGAGCGGGTGCAATCGCTGATCGAGCGCGCTACCGATCCGCAGGCCAAGCAGGGCCTGCGCGGCTGGCTGGGACTGGTGCAGGACCGCGCCGGCCGCCAGGCCGATGCCGTGGCTACCTGGACCGGGCTGGCGCAGGAAGCCGCGCCGATGCGCCTGCCGCTGTGGCCGCTCACCGAGGCGCAACAGGCATGGCCACCGTTGGCGCCGCTGCCGCAACCGCTCGGCGCGCGCCCGCTGTTGCTGTGGGGAGCGCCGGGCAGCGGCGTCGAAGCCATCGCCGGTGCGGTGAACAGGGAAGGCAGCTATCTGCGCACCGACCGTTTCGGGCCCACCCCGCCGCAGGATGGCCTGCAGAGCTATCGCACGCCGGCAGCGCTGGTTTCCGGTGCGTTGACCGGCCAGGAGCTGATCGCCGGCTGGCGCGCGGCGTTGCCGGCGCGCCAGGTCAGCGGCGGCAACATCGTCGACTGGCTGCTGTGGTGGGACAACGCGCTGCTGCATGCGCTGCGTCCGCAGCTGCCCGAAGGCATGCTGCTGATCGCGCTGCGGGATCCGCGCGACATGCTGCTGGACTGGCTGGCGTTCGGTGCGCCGGCGCCGTTGGCGATTACCGATGCGCAGCAGGGCGCGGACTGGCTGGCGCAGCTGCTGGACCAGGTTGCCGCTCTGCACGAGCAGGATCTGTACCCGCACCGGCTGATCCGCCTGGACGGCATCGTCCACGATGCCGCCGCCATTTCCGCGGCGCTTGGCCAGGCGCTGGACACCAGCATGCCGCCGCCGCCAGCGGCCTCCGGCGCCCGGCGTTTCGCCGAAGGCCACTGGCGCGACTACGCGCAGGCGCTGAAGCAGCCGTTCGCGGCGCTGACGCCGGTTGCGCAGCGCCTGGGCTATCCGGAAATCTGATTCCGCCACACCGAAGGAGGCATCCATGCGTATCTGGAGCGAGAGTTTCGAAAACGGCGCGCGCATCCCCGCGCAGTTCGCAATGGGCCAGGCAGACGGCTTTGCCGGCAACCGCAATCCGCAGCTGGCATGGGAGGACGTGCCCGCCGGCGTGCGCTCGTTCGCGCTGCTGTGCATCGATCCGGATGCGCCGACGGTGGCCGAAACCGTCGGCCGCGACGACATGGAAATCCCCGCCGATCAGCCGCGCGCCGATTTCGTGCACTGGGCGATGATCGACATCGCCGCCGAGGAGCGCGGGATCCCGGCCGGCAGCTGCAGCGACGGCATCACCGCCAAGGGCAAGCAGAACCCGCCCGGACCGCGCGGCGCGCGCCAGGGCCTGAACGACTACACCGGCTGGTTCGCCGGCGATGCCGACATGGGCGGCGACTACTTCGGCTACGACGGACCCTACCCGCCGTTCAACGATCTGCGCGTGCACCGCTACTTCTTCCGCCTGTATGCGCTGGATGTCGAAAAACTGGATTTGCCGCAACGCTTCAGCGCCGCCGACGTGCAGCATGCGGTGCAGGGACATACGCTGGCCCAGGCCGAGTTCTACGGCACCTATTCGCTGAATCCGCGCGCCGGCTGATTGAACCGGCCTGCAGCGTCTTTTTTCTGCGGGAGCGGCTGAAGCCGCTCCCTCACCATCCACCGTTTTGACCGGCGGTTACGGCTTCACCACTTCCGATTCGACCACCATGTCCAGCACATAGGCCGTATCGGACGCGTCGGCCGGAACCGGGTCGCGCCTGAAGCGCTTGACCCGCAGCACGTTGCGCACGCCCGGCTCGTGGGTATACCCCTCGATCCCTTCGTAGAAGTGGCTGAACCCGTCCGTGCCGGCGATCTTGACGCCGTTGTCGTCGTAGCGGATTTCGCGCACCTGCAGGCATTGCTTGTCGGCAATCAGCGGGTGGCTGCAGGGCTTGGTCTGCGCCGCCACTTCCAGGAAGGCCTGCTCGCCGGCGCCGCCGTAGCGGGTTTCGGCGGTGGCATAGCCGGTGAAGGCCAGCACATCGCCCTGGCTGTTGGTCAGGGTCAGCTGCGGCATGCCGTTGGCCGGCTGAATGGCGAACGACAACGTACCTTCCAGGCGCTTGCTGACTTCCTGGTCCAGCGTCGTCAACGCGTTGTCGGCGCAGGCCATCAGCGTCGAGGACAGTTGCTCGATCTTCAGCTGCGTGCCGTCGATCGCATAGCCGCCGCCGATGCGGTTGCAGGTGTTGGCGATGCCGAGCCGGCCCTGCGCGAAGTCCAGCTGCACCGGCTGCTCGGCGCGGACGAACAGGGTATCGATGCGCCGGCCTTCGGCGTCGGCGGCGCCGCTCAGGCGCCAGTGGTATTTCGGCAGCAGGCTGGCGTCGGCCGGTGCGGTTGTGGCGGCCGATGCCGTCGGCGCTTCGGTCGCCGCCGTGTCATCGGCCGGTTTGGGGCAGCCGGCCAGCAGCAGCGGCAGGGTCAGCAGCAGAAGTCGTTTCATGGCGCGCTCCTAGGATGGCCTATGCAAACGTACGAATGCTTAGAACGGGGTGAAGGCCGCAACTTGCCCGCGCCGGCGCACCGCACGACGCAGGCGCCGGCGGCATGCGCGGTGTCAGCTGCCGGCGGGCATCAGCAACAGCAGCGCCGCGCCCAGCACGATGCGGTAGATGGCAAAACCGGTGAAGCGGTGCGACTTGATATAGCCCAGCAGCCACCTCACCACCACAAAGCCGGTTGCCGTCGCCGCGGCGAACGCCACCGCCACCGCGCCCCAGTTCTCGCTGCCCAGGTCACCTTCCAGCGCCAGTTCCAGGAAGGCGTAGCCGCTGGCCGCGAACATGGTGGGAATACCCACCAGAAACACGAATTCCGTGGCCGACGAGCGTCGGCTGGTGCCGGCCAGCATGGCCATGAAGATCGCTGCCGCCGAACGCGAAGTGCCCGGGAACACGCCGGCCACCACCTGCGCCAGGCCTACCAGCACCGCCACTTTCCAGGTCACCAGCGGCTGATCGCCGCGGCGTTCGGCGAAATGTTCGGCCGCCATCATCCAGACACCGCCCAGGATCAGCGCCCAGGCGATCGGGGTGACCGTTTCCGGCAGTTCCCAGCCGGCCAGCCGCACCGGCAGGCCGACCAGCGCGGTGACCAGGAAGGCGACGGCGATCTTGGCCACGTAGTCGCGGTTTGCCGCGTCGCGCCAGCCGCTGGCCAGCTGCCACAGCCGCTGCCGGAATACCAGCGTGATCGCCAGGATCGCGCCGGCCTGGATGACGATGTTGAAGAAGTCCGAGCGCTGGCCCAGCCAGTGCTGCACGATCAGCAGGTGGCCGGTGCTGGACACCGGCAGGAATTCGGTCAGGCCTTCGATGATGCCGAGCAGCAGGGCGGTAAGCAGATCCGTCATGGCGGGGAAATGAGATGGGGGAATGATCAGGATAGAGGATTATGGAAAGCACCAAAAAGGTGCAGTTCCTTGCGATGAGAAACCACCTTGGTGCAAATAGCCGCGCCGCCTTGACCTAATGCCTATAAAAATCAACAGGTTGCCGCTTATCGGAAGTTGGCATGTGGCTTGCTTATATTCAGCCACGTTCAAACCCTATCCGAGGTTGCAAAGATGTCTGCGGACAATGTTGAAAAGCTGATCAAGGACAACAAGGTCGAGTTCGTCGACCTGCGTTTTGCCGATATTCGCGGTGTGCAGCACCACGTCACGTTCCCGGCCAGCATCGTGGAGCCGGCGTTGTTCGAAGACGGCAAGATGTTCGACGGCAGCTCCATCAGCGGCTGGAAGGGCATCAACGAGTCCGACATGGTGCTGCTGCCCGACGCCAGCACCGCCTACCTGGATCCGTTCACCGCCGACCCCACCGTGGTGCTGACCTGCGACATCCTGGATCCGGCCACCATGCAGGGCTATTCGCGCTGCCCGCGCGGCGTGGCCAAGCGCGCCGAGGCCTACCTGAAGGCCAGCGGCATCGCCGACCAGGCGTTCTTCGGTCCGGAGCCGGAATTCTTCATCTTCGACGCTGTCCGCTACGCCAACGAAATGGGCAACACCTTCTTCAAGATCGACTCCGAAGAAGCGTCCTGGAACAGCGGCACCAAGTACGAAGGCGGCAACAGCGGCTATCGTCCGGGCGTGAAGGGCGGCTACTTCCCGGTGCCGCCGGTCGACTCGCTGCACGATCTGCGCGCTGAGATGTGCAAGACGCTGGAACAGATCGGCATCGAAGTCGAAGTGCACCACCACGAAGTGGCCACCGCCGGCCAGTGCGAGATCGGCACCAAGTTCAATTCGCTGGTCAAGAAGGCCGACGAACTGCTGGCGATGAAATACGTCATCAAGAACGTGGCCTTCCGCAACGGCAAGACCGCCACCTTCATGCCCAAGCCGATCGTCGGCGACAACGGCAGCGGCATGCATGTGCACCAGTCGCTGGCCAAGGGCGGCGACAACCTGTTCTCCGGCGACGGCTACGGCGGCCTGTCGCAGATGGCGCTGTGGTACATCGGCGGCATCTTCAAGCACGCCAAGGCCATCAATGCGTTCGCCAACTCCGGCACCAACAGCTACAAGCGCCTGGTGCCGGGCTTCGAGGCCCCGGTGATGCTGGCCTACTCGGCGCGCAACCGTTCGGCCAGCTGCCGCATTCCGTGGGTGTCCAATCCGAAGGCGCGCCGCATCGAAATCCGCTTCCCGGATCCGCTGCAGACCGGCTACCTGACCTTCACCGCGCTGATGATGGCCGGCCTGGACGGCATCAAGAACCAGATCGACCCGGGCGCGCCCAGCGACAAGGATCTGTACGACCTGCCGCCGGAGGAAGAGAAGAACATCCCGCAGGTCTGCTCCAGCCTGGATCAGGCCCTGGAAGCGCTGGATGCCGACCGCGACTTCCTCAAGGCCGGTGGCGTGTTCAGCGACGACTTCATCGATGGCTACATCGCGCTGAAGATGCAGGAAGTGACCAAGTTCCGCGCGGCGACCCACCCGCTGGAATACCAGCTGTACTACGCCAACTGATGGGTCATGGCGCGGACGCTGTCATGGCTGCGGAGGGGCGGATGTCCGGCCCGCCGCAGCGCGGCGGGCGTTCGGAAGGGATGCGCGGCAGTGCCGCGCAAGCATCCCTTCCTTACCCGCTGGAATACCAGCTGTACTACGCCAACTGACCTTCTTTGCCGTGTTCTCGCGGCGATGGCGACGGCCTACCCCTCCCACCCGTCGCCATCGCCGCACCTACCGCCCGGCTGGGGAGCCGGAAACGCAGGCAACCGCCTGTGCGGCATCGCTGCAACAGGAGCCAACACGATCACGGAGATCGCAGCACTGCAACATCGGGGGACACCACAGGAGAGATTCATGAACCGCAATTCCCTCCCACGTCATCTGTTTCCGCCGCAGGCCATCGCAGCGGGCGCAGCAGCGGTTCATGCATCGCTTCGCACCGACAACGTATGCGCCGTCAGGGGGCTGCGCGCACGGGTGTACTGAAACCGCCGGCCGGCTCGAAGGCCGGCCGGTTCCATCCACCATCGGGGTATGCGCATGAAACTGATCACCGCCATCATCCGGCCATTCAAGCTAGACGAGGTACGAGAATCCTTGTCGCAAGCGGGCGTGTCCGGCATCACCGTCACCGAAGTCAAGGGCTTCGGCCGGCAGAAGGGCCACACCGAGCTCTACCGCGGCGCCGAGTACGTCGTCGATTTCCTGCCCAAGATCAAGATCGAAACCGTGGTCACCGACGAGCGCCTGGATGCCGTCATCGAGGCCATCCAGCAGGCCGCCGGCACCGGCAAGATCGGCGACGGCAAGATCTTCGTCACCTCCATCGACCAGGTCATCCGCATCCGTACCGGCGAAGTCGGCGCGGACGCGCTCTAACACTCGGAGTTCCCACATGAAGACCCCATTGTTTTCCGGGTGGAAAACCCGTGTGCAGATGTTGTGCCTGGCTGCGTTGTGCGGCCTGATGCTGGGCGGGATGGCGTTCGGCGCGCTGGCCCAGGAAGTCGCCGAACCGGTGGCCGAAGCGGCAGCTGCAGCTGCCGAAGCGCCGCCGGCCGAAGCGGCCGCCGAAGAAGCGGCAACCGAGGAGGCCGCTGCCGAAGAAGCCACTGCCGAGCCCATCGTGGACAAAGGCGACGTGGCCTGGATGATGACCTCCACCTTGCTGGTGCTGCTGATGGTGGTGCCCGGCCTGGCGCTGTTCTATGGCGGCATGGTGCGTTCGAAGAACGTGCTGTCGGTGCTGATCCAGGTCGTTACCGTGTTCTCGCTGCTGGCGATCCTGTGGGTGGTCTATGGCTACAGCCTGGCGTTCGAGGGCGGCAACGCCTGGATCGGCACGCTGGACAAGCTGTTCCTCAAGGGCGTCACCATCGACAGCCTGGCCGACACCTTCACCGATGAAGTGAAGCTGCCGGAATACGTGTTCATCGCTTTCCAGCTGACCTTCGCCGGCATCACCGGCGCGCTGATCGTCGGCGCCTTCGCCGAGCGGGTGAAGTTCGCCGCGGTGCTGCTGTTCTCGGTGATCTGGTTCACCTTCGGCTACGTGCCGATCGCGCATATGGTCTGGGGCGCGGGCGGCTACCTGCTGGACAAGGGCGCGCTGGATTTCGCCGGCGGCACGGTCGTGCATATCAATGCCGGCGTCGCCGGTCTGGTCGGCGCCTGGTTCGTCGGCAAGCGGGTCGGCTTCGGCAAGGAGGCCATCAAGCCGCACAACGTCACCCTGACCTTCGTCGGCGCTTCGCTGCTGTGGGTGGGCTGGTTCGGCTTCAATGCCGGCTCCAACCTGGAAGCCACCGCCGGCGCGGCGCTGGCCTTCATCAACACGTTGCTGGCCACCGCGGCGGCAATCCTGGCCTGGGCGTTGACCGAGAAGGTGATCAAGGGCAAGTCCTCCGCGCTGGGCGTGGCCTCCGGCGCGGTCGCCGGCCTGGTCGGCATCACCCCGGCCTGCGGCAGCGTGGGGCCGTTCGGCGCCATCGCCATCGGCGCGGCCGCCGGCATCATCTGCGTCTGGGGCGTGACCGGCTTGAAGAAGCTGCTCAATGCCGACGACAGCCTGGACGTGTTCGGCGTGCACGGCATCGGCGGCATCGTCGGCGCCATCCTGACGGGCGTGTTCACCGCGCCATCGCTGGGCGGTACCGGCGCCGAAGACTTCAGCATTGCCAGTCAGGTCGGAATCCAGGCCTTGGGCGTGGGCGTGACCATCGTCTGGATCGGCGTGGTGTCGGTGGTCGCGTTCCTGATCGCCAAGGTCGTGTTCGGTCTGCGGGTGGCCGAGGAGGCTGAACGCGAGGGCCTGGACATCACCTCCCACGGCGAATCGGCCTACGAGGCCTGATCGCAATGCCGGGGCGCCATTGCACTAAACTGGTGCAATGGCGCCCCGGACCCCCTTCACGATGTCATCCGAACCCGCCACCGAAGCGCTCAGCACGCCGGTGGCGTGGGCCGACGCCGACGGCTATCTGCTCGGCGCCAACTCCGCTTTCGCCCGCTGGCTGGGCGTCAGCAGCCGGCGTCTGCACGGGCAGCCGCTGGCCGCGCTGGAAATAGAGGGCGACGCCATGGCCCGGTTCCTGGAAAACACCGATCGCGACGTGCTGCGCCTGCACCGCATGGCGCTGGCCATGCCTGGCGAGTCGCCGCGGTTTGCCGAAGGCTGGCTGTCGCGGCTGGAGGCTGGCGGCTGGTTGCTGGAAGCCCACCCGCTGGACGAGTTCCCGTCGGTCGATCCGGCCCAGGCCCTGCCCAGCGCGCTCAGCGCTGCATTGAAGGGGCTGGCCCATGAACTGCGCAATCCCCTGGCCGGCCTGAAGGGCGCGGCGCAGCTGCTGGCCCGTCGCGCGGCCCACCGCAGCGACTACGACGACGAACGCGAACTGATCGGCCTGATCGAATCGGAGATCGAACGCCTCAACGGCCTGCTGGAACAGCTGCTGTCGCCGTCGCCGCAACGTCCGCACGCCGCGCTGAACATCCATTCGGTGCTGGAACGCGTGTTGCGGCTGGCCGAAACCGAAGGCGGCTGGTCGGTGCGCCTGCAGCGCGACTACGACCCCAGCCTGCCCGAGCTTTCCGGCGATGCCGACCGCCTGACCCAGGCGGTGTGGAACCTGGTCCGCAACGCCAACCAGGCCGGCGCCACCAGCATCATCCTGCGCACCCGGGTCGAGCACGGTGCGCGCATCCACGACCGCCTGCATGCGATGGCGCTGCGGGTGGAAATCATCGACGACGGCCGCGGCGTGCCGGAAGAGCTGGCCGAGCACCTGTTTTTGCCGCTGGTCAGCGGCAGGGCCGAAGGCAGCGGCCTGGGCCTGGCGCTGGCGCAGCAGGTGGCGCGCGAGCACCGCGGCGCGCTGAGCTACCGCTCGCGGCCGGGCCATACCGTTTTCACCCTGCTGTTGCCGCAGCTTTCCGGCGACGGCGAAGAGGAACCCCATGTCCATTGAACGAGTGCCCGCAGCTGCATCGTCGGCCGATGCCCAGCGCATCTGGGTGGTCGACGACGACCGCTCGGTACGCTTCGTGCTGGCCACCGCGTTGCGCGATGCCGGCTACGCGGTCGACGGGTTCGACAGCGCGGCGGCGGCGCTGCAGGCGCTGGCCTCGCGCGAGGTACCGGACCTGCTGTTCACCGACGTGCGCATGCCCGGCGACGACGGACTGGTACTGCTGGACAAGCTGAAAGCCAGCCACCCGCAGCTGCCGGTCATCGTGATGTCGGCCTATACCGACGTGGCCAGCACCGCCGGTGCGTTCCGCGGCGGCGCCCACGAGTTTCTGTCCAAGCCGTTCGATCTGGACGACGCGGTGGCGCTGGCGGTGCGCACGCTGCCCAACGCCGAAACCGCCGCCACCGACGCGGTAGAAGCCGAAATTCCGCAGGCTGCCGGCAGCACCGAACTGATCGGCGACACCCCGGCGATGCGCGCACTGTTCCGCGCCATCGGCCGCCTGGCGCAGGCGCCGCTGTCGGTGCTGATCACCGGCGAGACCGGTACCGGCAAGGAGCTGGTCGCGCACGCGCTGCACAACGAATCGCCGCGTTCGCGAAAGCCATTCGTCGCGCTGAACACCGCCGCCATCCCGGCCGAGTTGCTGGAGAGCGAGCTGTTCGGCCATGAAGCCGGCGCCTTCACCGGCGCGCAGCGGCGCCATATCGGCCGTTTCGAGCAGGCCGACGGCGGCACGCTGTTCCTCGACGAAATCGGCGACATGCCGCTGCCGTTGCAGACGCGGTTGCTGCGGGTGCTGGCGGAAGGCGAATTCTTCCGGGTTGGCGGGCGCGAGCTCATCCAGGTCGATGTGCGCGTGATTGCGGCCACCCATCAGCACCTGGAAGCGCTGGTCGCCGAAGGCCGCTTCCGTGCCGACCTGTTGCACCGGCTGGATGTGGTGCGGTTGCAGTTGCCGCCGCTGCGCGAACGGTTGGCGGACGTGCCGCAACTGGCGGAAAACTTCCTTGCCGTCGCCACCCGCAAGCTCGACACCCTGCCCAAACGCTTTTCGCCGGCGGCACTGGACGCGCTGCAGGCCTATCCGTGGCCGGGCAACGTGCGCGAACTGGAAAACGTCTGCTGGCGGCTGGCCGCGCTGGCGCCCGGCGACATCATCACCATGGCCGATCTGGACGATGCGCTGGGCCGCGGCGCAGCGGTTGCCGCAACCGCGACCGGCGAGTGGGATGCGGCGCTGGCCGAGTGGGCGCGCCTGCAGCTGGCCCAAGGCGCCGAGGGGCTGCACGCGCAGGCGCGCGAACGCTTCGACCGCGCGCTGCTGGAAGTGGCGCTGGAGTTCACCCACGGCCATCGCGCCGAGGCCGCTGCGCGCCTGGGCGTGGGCCGCAATACCGTCACCCGCAAGCTGGGCCCGGGCCGCAAGCGGGGCGGGTGAGCCTTTTCATTGCGTGTAAATGGCATGGCGGTTAGGTTTGGGACAACCCGAATCACTGGAGTCCCCGCATGCGCATCGCACTGATGGCTGCCGCCGCCGCATTGTCCGTCGCCGCCTGCAGCACCGCGCCGGAAAAGCCCCCGGTCGCCGCCGTTCCCGAGATTCCGACCACCAGCACCGCCAGCGAGGCGGTCGCCAATCTGGCCTCGGCCTCCGGCAGCCTGGTCAGCGGCAGGGTCAAGTTGGTGCCGATGGGCAAGGGCGTGCATATCACCGGCGTGGTCGGCGGGCTGCCGGCGGGCAGCTCGCACGGATTCCATGTGCACGAGAAGGGCGATTGCAGCGCCGCCGATGCCAGTAGCGCCGGTGCGCACTTCAATCCGTTCAATACCGCGCATGGCAAGGCCGAATCCGGCGTTCACCATGCCGGCGACATGGACAACATCGTTGCCGACGCCGAAGGCGTGGCCAGGATCGATGTGCACGTCGCCGGCGTCACCCTGGGCGGCGGCGCGGTCAACGACATCGCCAGCCGCGCGCTGATCGTGCATGCGGCAGCGGACGACTACCGCAGCCAGCCGGCCGGCAACGCCGGCGCCCGCGTCGCCTGCGGCCTGATTACCGTCACCCGCTAGCGGACTGCGGTTGCAGGAACGACGTCAGTCGCGATGAAGCTCTACCGGTAATGCTTCATCGCGACTGACCCGTGCCGGCATGCCGGCACGACTCCTGCAGCCATGTGGGTCAGGACTGCAGCGATTGCCGCGGGTCGGCCTTGCCCGGGCAATGGGCAAAGGTCACCGGGATGCCGTGCGCCTCCAGCACCGCCGCCAGCTGCTGCTGGCGCGCCTGGAAATACTGGTAGGCGCGGTCCAGCTTGTCGTCGCCGACAACCGTCGGCGCATAGCGCAGCCGCCATGCGGCCGGTTCGAACAGCGCGATATGCGCCTGCCCGCCGGCATAGCGCAGCAGCGGCTCCGGCGGCGCATCGAGCCAGCTTTCCTCCTCCGGCGCCAGCAATGCGGTCTCGATCACCGGCCACAACGCCTCCAGGCCGGTGTTCTGGTACTGCATGGCCATCATCGCGGCCAGATCGTGGACGGTCATGTAGCGCGCGTGTTCGACCTGCGCACCGAAGGCCTGCTGCGCCAGCAGCGCGGTATCGGCCTGAGCCATGCCGGTTTCCAGCAGAATCTCCTCCAGCCGCTCGCCGACCGCCGCAACGGCTGCCGGCTCGCCGCTGAGCAGGAACGGCAATACCCGCAGCGCACCGCCGCGCAGCTCATCGTCGGCCTGGAACGGCAGCGGCACATCGCCAAGCTCGTCGGCGCCGAATGCGATCAGCCGCGCCCCCTGCTTGCCGCCCGGCGCCCGTTGCAGCAGTTCCAGCAGGCGCCGATGCAGCGGCCAGCCGGGCCGCAGAGCCTCGGCCGGATCGAAATGCGCCGCCGCCAGGCACAGGTCGAGATCGCCGATCTGCGGTACCAGCGCGGCCAGATCGCGCCCCAGCCGTTCGGCCAGCGCGCCGGCCTGCTGCGGCCGCAGCGCGGCCTGCAGCGGTTGCTGGCCGGCGGAAAGCTCCAGCGCTATCACGCCCATCACGTAGCTGTCTGTTGCGGATCGAGTCATTTGGCGACCGTGGAGGGGGGCATTACACTTGCATTATGCCTGCCGTTGCGCAGGCGTCGAATTCATCCCTTCCGCGCGAGGTCTTCCATGCCATCAGCCCGCCCCGTCGCCATCCTCGGCGGCGTCCGCATTCCGTTCTGCCGTCAGAACACGGCCTATGCGGATGTCGGCAACCTGGGCATGTCGGTGCGCACGCTGGGAGCGCTGGTCGAACGTTTCGGCCTGCACGGCCAGCAGCTGGGCGAAGTGGCGATGGGCGCGGTGATCAAGCATTCCTCGGACTGGAACCTGGGCCGCGAAGCGGCGCTGTCGTCGGGCCTGTCGGCGCTGACGCCGGGCATCACGCTGCAGCGCGCCTGCGGCACCAGCCTGGATTCGATCATCACCATCGCCAACAAGATTGCGCTGGGGCAGATCGACTCGGGCATCGGCGGCGGTTCGGACACCACCTCCGAGGTGCCGATCGTCTACGGCAAGAAGCTGCGCGCGCGGCTGCTGGCGGCCAACCGCGCCAAGACCACGCAGGACAAGATCAAGGCGCTGGTCAAAGGCTTCAAGTTCGGCGAGCTCAAGCCGGAATTCCCCGGCGTGGCCGAGCCGCGCACCGGCAAGAGCATGGGCGATCACTGCGAGGACATGGCCAAGCAGTGGAACATCTCGCGCGACTCGCAGGACGAACTGGCGGTGGCCTCGCACAAGAAGCTGGCCGCCGCCTACGAGCGCGGTTTCTTCACCGATCTGATCGCCCCGTTCCGCGGGCTGGAGCGCGACAACATCCTGCGTCCGGACACCTCGCTGGAAAAACTGGCCACGCTGAAACCGGCGTTCGACAAGATCTCCGGCCGCGGCACGCTGACCGCCGCCAATTCCACCCCGCTCACCGATGGCGCCGCCGCGGTGCTGCTGGCATCGGAGGAATGGGCGCGGGCGCATGGCCACGAGCCGCTGGCCTACCTGCGCGATGCGCAGGTGGCGGCGGTGGACTTCGTCCACGGCGAAGGCCTGCTGATGGCCCCGACCATCGCCGTACCGGAGATGCTCAAGCGCCATGGCCTGAGTCTGCAGGACTTCGACTTCTACGAAATCCACGAGGCCTTCGCCGCGCAGGTGCTGTGCACGCTGCGCGCGTGGGAGAGCGAGGAATACTGCCGCAACCGGCTGGGCCTGGACGCGCCGCTGGGCAGAATCGATCCGGAAAAGATGAACCCCAACGGTTCCTCGCTGGCCACCGGCCACCCGTTCGCCGCCACCGGCGCACGCATCGTCGCCACCGCCGCCAAGGAACTCAAGCAACGCGGCGGCGGCCGCGCATTGATTTCCATCTGCACCGCCGGCGGCATGGGCGTGGTGGCGATCGTCGAGCGCTGAGGCCCGTCGGCAGCGAGAAAGTTGTGGGAGTCGTGCCGGCATGCCGGCACGGGGGAGTCGCGTCATCGATGTTTCCGGTCGCGACTCACGTCGCTCCCACAACCGACCCTAGCGTGCGCCTCGGCGCACCGCAACGTGAGGTCTTGACGAAGATCGCAAGCTGGCGCCGGGACCGCCGCTACGGGCGCAGCCGCGGCACGCCGTGTTCATCGCGCTCTTCCACCACGGCCTGGTCGTAGATCTTCTGCCGGATGTCGCGCCCGGGCAGCTCGATGGCCGCTTCACCGCGGCGGGTCTTCAGCGCGTTGGCGAAGCACCGCTGCGCCATCGCCTCGTCGCCGGCGGCGGCGAATCCTTCGCCCATTTCTTCCCAGGCCTCCGCGCCGGCGCCCTGCGCCAGCGCCCGGTGCAGGAACTCCTGCGCCTGCCCCCACTGATTCTGGCGCCGCGCCAGCCGCGCCAGCGTTACCAGCAGCGCCGGGCTGGCGGGGTGGGCCTGCAGCCAGCGTTGCGCGCTGGCGCGGCGCGAATCCAGCTTGCCGACCGCCAGTTGTCCGTACAGGCGCACCAGCGACTCGTCCCATTGCGTGTCCAGCGCATGTTCCAGGCTGTGGGTGGCGGCATCGTCCCAGCGCAACGCCGCCGCCCGTCCGGCGTAGGCGGTCACCACGGCGACATCGCTGCGCAGCGGTTTGGGCAGGGTTTCCCAGCGCTCGGCCAGTACGTTGGCGTCATCGGCCTGCTGCAACGACTGCGCGGCCAGATCCGCTTCCAGTGAGGCCAGCGCGTCGCTGGTCAGCACCTGCTGCTGGCGCAGCGAACCCAGCAGTCCCCACGCCTCCCCGGCGCGCCCGCCGGCGGCCAGCGCCTGCACCCGCAGCAATACGCCGCGCGGAGGCAGCGGCTGCACGGCAGGCGTATCCAGCAGCGCCAGCGCCGCGGCGTATTGCTGCCGGGCCAGCGCGCGTTCGGCGCCCAGCAGCGCCGCAGCGGTCGGGTTGCGCTGGGCCAGGGCGTCCAGATGACGTTGCGCGGCCACCGCATCGCCACGCGCATCGGCGGCGCGGACGGCCGCCGCCAGTGCGACCGCGTCGACCTCGGGGTCTTCGGCGGCGCGTTCGAGCAGTTTCTCCGCGCGCTGCCAGTAGCCGCCCTGCAGCGCTTCCAGGCCTTCGATCAGCCGCGCCCGCGCCTGCCTGCGGCGGTGCTGGCTCCATATCCGGAACGGCAGGCTGAGCAGGCGCCACAACAGCCACAGCAGCATGGCCGCAAGCAATGCCGCCGCCGCGGCGCGCGGCACCGTGGTGCTGTAGTCGTAGCCGCCGAAACGGACGAAGACCTCGCCGAAATCGCGGCTGGATTCCTGCGCCAGCCATTGCGCGGCGAACACGCCCGCCACCACCAGCAGCAACATCGATACGACGGTCCGGAACAGCTTCATGGTTCCACCTCCGGGTCCGGCGCGTCCGGCGATACGACGGCCGGCGGCACCCGCAGTTGCAGGCCGGCCGAACGCAACTGGCGCAACTGCTGCAGCGTACTGCCCAGTACCGGCAGATCCGGCCGCAACGGCTCGGCGCGCAGGGTTTTCAGTTGCTCCCGACCTTGCCGCAACGGCGGTGAATCGGGCCACAACCGCGGCAACCAGGCGTCGATCCTGTCCAGCGCGGCCTGGAAGCCGGCCCGATCGCCGCGTTCCAGCGCGGCACGGGCCAGGCTGAGTTCGATCTGCAGCGCGGCCTCGCCGGCGGCGCGCTGCGGCGGCGCGATGATCGTTTCATCGCGCGAGGGGCGCACATCGACCAGCGGCGCCAGCAACCGCTGCCAGGCCGGACGCGGTTGCGCGTCCTGGTCGGCGGGCCGGCGGGGCAGGCGCGGGATCTGCGCAGCAAACGCTTCCAGTTGCGCCGCCAGGGCGGCCTGCGGCGCCGGGCCCAGTGCGTCGATCGCAGCGCGTTCCTGCGCCAGCACCTGCTTCAGGTTGAGCAGCCGGTGATCGTCGATGCCGTCCAGCGTGCCGGCCGCCAGTGCGTAGGCGCGGCGCGCACCGTCGACATCGCCGGCGATCTCCAGCCGTTGCGCGGCCTGCGCCAGCAGCATTTCCGCTTCATCCAGCCGCAGCGCCTGCGCGCCGTGACGGCTAGGGTCGGACAGGCGGGCGACGCTTTCCTCGAGCAACGCGCCGCGCTGGCCCAGGCCGAGCACCTCGTCGCGAAGAATCCGGTTGCTGGCGGACGCGTCCTGCAAGCGCTGGGTCTGCGCGCGCAGGTCCCGGCGCAGCGTCTCGACCCGCTCCTGCAGCGCAGCCAGCTGTTGCTCGGCCTCGCTGGCTTGCGCCTGTGCCTGCGCCCTTCGGGACTGCCAGCTTTCCCAACTGCGCCAGCCGGCGAAGGCGACCACGGCGATCGCCAGCAATGCGATCCAGAGACCGCGCTGGTTGCGGCCGCGGGGAAGCGGATTGGATTCGTCGTCGGTCACGTCAGCGTCCCTGTCTCCGGCAGAACATGCGGTTGCGTGCAGATGCTAACGGATACGCCCGGCGATGGCGGCAACCGCGGCATCCAGCAACTGCGCCGGCCGCGGGCCGGCTGCGCGGACAATCCGCTGGAACCCGGCGGCGGCGGCCTGTTCGGCCAGACGGTCGCTGGCGGCAGCCACCGCGCACTCCAGCAACCGGCGCCTGGCATCGTCGGGCAGGCTGGCCATTGCCTGGGTCAGTGCCGCACCGCTGCTCAGCAGCAGACAAGCGGGCGCCGGCAACTGCCGCAAGCGCTCGATGGCGCGTTCGGGGATCGCCACGGCCACGCGCCGGTAGACATCGGCACGGTGCAGGCGGGCGCCGCGCGCCTGCAGCGCCGGCGCCAGCACCCCGCGCCCGTCCGGGGCGGTCACCAGCCCGACCGACCGCCCCTGCAGGTGCTGCAACTGCGGCAACTGCAGCAGCCCTTCGCTATCCATCCGCTGCGGCGAGATCACCGCGCCCACGCCGGCGCGGCGCAGCGCGGCGGCGGTGCCGCTGCCGACCGCCAACCAGTTCTGTCGCGGCCGCGCCCGCAGCGGCGCCAGCCGCGCCGCGCATGCGACCGCGGCCGGACTGGTGAACAACACATTGTCGGCCGCCAGCGCCAGCGCCAGCCCGGTCGCGGCCTCCGGCTGCACTTCGATACGCCAGGGCGAAAGCGCCAGCAGGCCAGCGCCACGCCGCGCCGCGGCACGCCGCAACGCCGCATGCCCGCCCTGGGGGCGCAACGAGATGACGTACCATCCTGCCGGTTCGGTGAAAGCCATGCTGGGATTATGTTCGATGGGTGTGGAAACTGCGCTGCAGGATTTGCGCGATTACTGCCGCAGCATGCCGCCGGTGGCGGCGATGCAGGTACAGGTCGATGGCTATGACGAAGACGGGCTGCGCCTGTCGGCGCCGCTGGCGGCCAACGTCAACGACAAGGGCACCGCTTTCGGCGGCAGCCTGACCTCGCTGATGACGGTGGCCGGCTGGGGATTGCTGACGCTGCGGCTGCAACTGGCAGGGCTGAAGGCCGACGTGTTCGTGGCCGACAGCGCGGTCCGCTATCTGGCGCCGCTGCGGTCGGACCTGCAGGCGCAGGCGGTGCTGGCCCCGGACCAGTCATGGGAAGGTTTTGTGCAGACGCTGCGCCAGCGCGGGCGCGCGCGCATCCAGGTCCTGGCCCGGGTCGCCCTGCCCGATGGCGCCATGGCCACCACGCTCAGCGGGCGTTTCGTCGCCATCGCCAAAGGCGGCGACGGGCCATGAACCGCTATTTCATCCCAAGGCCGGCAATACGTTCTAGGATGTCCGCCATTATCCGGGGGCAGGCGATGCGTATTCATATTCGGGCTGTGATGCTGCTGGCATTGGCGTGGCTGGTGCCCATGAGCGCCGATGCGCTCAATTCGCGCCAGCGTTCCAAGCTGGAGGAGATCCAGAACGCCTATGCGGCGGCGATCCGCTGGGGCGATTTCGAAAGCGCCTGGCAACTGGTGGATCCGGAGTACCGCGCCGAACAGCCGATGACCGATCTGGAATTCGGCCGCTATGAGCAGGTGCAGGTTTCCGGCTATCGCGACATCAACGTCAGCGCCGATCCCGACGGCACCATGGTCCGCAACATCGAGCTGCGGGTCATCAACAAGCACACCATGGCCGAGCGCACGCTGCGTTACCGCGAACGCTGGAAGTGGGACGCCGAAGCCAAGCGCTGGTGGCTGGTGGTGGGGCTGCCGGACCTGTGGCAGGGCCAATGACGCCGCCTTTGCGGCCCGGCTATGCGACAATCGCGGCCCGTTTGACAGCCGCCTACCCCTGTGAACCTTGAAGAACTGCTGGCCTTCGCCGGTCGCAACCAGATTATGTCGCTGGCCTTCGTTGGCCTGACCGTGGCCATCATCGCGACCGAAATCGCCCGTCTTTTCCGCGGCTACAAGCCGCTGCGGCCGGCCGAGCTGACTGCGCTTATCAACCGCGAAAACGCCCTGGTGGTGGATATGTCGGCCAGCGGCGACTTCGAAAAAGGCCACATCGCCGGCAGCCGCAACGTTGCGCCGAGCCAGTTCGACCCCGAAAGCAAGCTGATTGCCGCCGCCAAGTCGCTGCCGGTGGTGCTGGTCTGCCGCAACGGCCAGGTTTCGGCCGGAGCCGCCAAGCGGCTGAAAAAGGCCGGTTTCGAGCAGGTCTACTGGCTCGATGGCGGCGTCGCCGCCTGGCAGCAGGCCGATCTGCCGCTGGTCAAGGGCCGCTGAGCCGCAAAGTCGCGCGCCTGCCCTTGAACCCGGGCAGGCGCGTCGCCATCCCATGACATAATTGTCCATTCACCGCTTCATTCAACCGATCCCGGAGTACGAAATGTCCGACGAAACCACCAACGGCGCGGTCGCGCCTGCCGCCGAAGCCGCGGGTCCCGCTTTCTCCGTCGAAAAGATCTACGTCAAGGACGTTTCGTTCGAGGTTCCTGGGGCACCGGCGATCTTCAGCGAGAACGTACAGCCGGAGCTGCAGCTCAACCTGAACCAGCGCGTGCAGCGGCTGAACGAGAACGTATTCGAAGTGGTGCTGGGCGTGACCCTGACCTGCAAGGCCGGCGACAAGACCGCCTATGTGGCCGAAGTGCAGCAGGCCGGCATCTTCGGCCTGGTCGGGCTGGAGCCGCAGGCGGTGGACGTGCTGCTCGGCACCCAGTGCCCGAACATCCTGTTCCCGTACGTGCGCCAGCTGGTCAGCGATCTGGTCCAGGCCGGCGGCTTCCCGCCGTTCTTCCTGCAGCCGATCAACTTCGACGCGCTGTACGCCGAAACCGTGCGCCAGCGCCAGGCCCAGGCCGACAATGGCGGCGAGCTGGCCAATTCGGAACCGGCCGGCAACGCCTGATCCGTGTTGGGGACTCCGGTCTTGGCGCTGCGGCGCGAACAGGGGTGACCGATGGCTGACCCGATGAAGATTGCGGTACTCGGGGCGGGTTCGTGGGGCACCGCGCTGGCGGCGTTGATGGCGCGGCACGACCACGCGGTCACGCTTTGGGGCCGCGATGCGGCCATCAGCGCGGCCATCGATCAGCGCCACGAAAACACCCGCTACCTGCCCGGCATCGCGCTTCCCGGCAACCTGCGCGCCACCACCGATCTGGCGGCGGCGCTGGCCGATGCCGATCTGGTGCTGGTGGTGGTGCCTTCGCACGCGTTCACCGAAACCTTGCGCACGCTGGCGCCGCTGCGGCCGGCACGTGCCGGCGTGGCGTGGGCGACCAAGGGCTTCGAAACCGGCTCCGGACGTTTTCTGCATGAAGTGGCCGAAGACATCTTGGGGCCCGAGGTGCCGTTGGCGGTGGTGACCGGACCATCGTTCGCCAAGGAAGTCGCGCTGAACCTGCCGACCGCGGTAACCGTGCACGGCAACGATGCCGCTTTCGCGCAAACCGTTGCCGAGGTCATGCACGGGCCGACTTTCCGCGCCTACACCGGTGAGGACATGGTCGGTGCCGAGCTGGGCGGCGCGATGAAGAATGTGCTGGCGGTGGCCACCGGCGTGGCCGACGGCATGCAACTGGGCCTCAACGCCCGTGCCGGCCTGATCACCCGCGGCCTCAACGAAATGCTGCGGCTGTCGGCGGCCATCGGCGCCAAGCCGGAAACGCTGATGGGCCTGGCCGGGCTGGGCGATCTGGTGCTGACCTGCACCGGCGATCTGTCGCGCAACCGTCGCCTGGGCCTGGCGCTGGGACGCGGCCAGTCGCTGCAGGATGCCGTGCGCGAAATCGGCCAGGTGGTCGAATCGGTGCAGACCGCCGACGAGGTGATGCGCCAGGCCGAGCGCCATGGCGTCGACCTGCCGATTTCCAGCGCCGTGCGCTCGGTATTGCATGGCGATCTGACGCCGACCGACGGCCTGCAGCAATTGCTGGCGCGCGAACAGAAACCGGAATACCCGGAGACGTTGTTCAAGTAGAGCGAGAAACGAGGAGTGAGGAGTGAGGAACGAAAGGCCCCTTGTTTCTTCCACCCTGCTCGTCCTGGCTGTTGCTCGTCATCCCGACGTACGCTGGAAGCGCTTCAAGACAGCCTGAAAGGTTGGTCGTCCATCTGCGGTGGCTTCGCTCTGCAGCCAGTATCAATAGAACGGCTCCTCGCTTGACCAGCCATTCGGCTGTTCAGAGCCTGGCGGCGCCCGTCCGTTGACGCATAGAAAAGCCCGGCACAAGTGCCGGGCTTTGGGGGAGCGGCGTGGGGAGAGAGGGACACGCCGCGGGGGGAGCTTTGTTGCTTTACCAGCTGAAACGCGGACCCACGAACCACTGGGTATCGCCGTCGATCAGCTTCACATCGGCCGAAGCGCTCCAGTTCGGGGTGAACTTCACCTGCGCGCCCAGGCGGCCGTAGAACTCGCCGTCGTAGTTGTCGCCGTCTTCGTAGCCGGCCAGTGCGTAGCCGTTGAGACGATTGGTCAACGCGCTGTTGACGCCGACCTCGACGCTGTAGCCGTCGTCGCTGCGAAAGCCTTCCACCTTGGCGTTCTCATATGCGACGCGGGTCAGCAGGTCGACGCGTTGCGAGAGTTCATGGTTGTAGCCGACGCCAACGCGCCACTGCTCGATGCCGACATCGAAATCGTCGAGTTCCTGATCCTGATAGTCAGAAAACAGATGGAAATTGGGATGGATTGCGACGGAGCCTTTCAGCGCCCAGCCGTCAAAGTCAGGGCCATCGATATTGGTGGCGGTGTAACCGCCTTCGACGTAGTTGTAGGAAACGCCTTCGGCCGCTGAAGCGGCGAACGGCGCGGCAGCCATCAGGGTCAGGGCAAGCAAGGACTTCTTCATATTCAACGGAGCCTCAAGTTATTTATTGTTATGCCGGCGCTGAAGCGGATGAACGCCGTTCGCAGCCGGTGCCGTGAAGTATCGGTTGGCCACTGCAACCCGCCCTGAATATCAAACTGAGCAGTACATAAATTGGGTCGCAAGTTGCGGAACTTTTGGCGGACGCCGGAAGAAAACCCGATAGGCAAACCGAGCCGCTGCGACTAGCTGGCTGATGCGTGTGGACCGGGGCTTGCAGATGCCGGACGACTGAACGCCGATACCGCGGATTCCCAACGACGTTCATATCTGCCGCAATCGATCCGAGCGGTGCTCATGCGGGTAAGCACCGACAGCTGCCGCATCGTGAGCGTCAACGGCGAGGGTGTCGGTCGTTCTGTGATCAAAAGCCGGATTCCGCGCCGTGATTTAACAGGCTCTGGCAGCGCGAACTGGCACCATCGATGTGCGTTTGGTGGTGAACCGGCGCGGCGGGTCTTCACGCGGGCTGATGGCCGGATGGACAGCGCAGTGCCGCTGCGGATGCGGCCTCATCGCGTGTTCCAGCCCATTGGCGACCGCGGTGGTGCGCGACGTCTTAGCCTTGGTGAGATTTCCGATGGAGGAACGATCATGTCCGATATGGCGGATGAAAAACCCCGCAAGGAATCACCACACGGTCTGCGGGCAAGCCGGGATTTCCTTGAACGGACCTTGCGCGCTGCCGGCATTGGCGGCTGGGAGCTGGATCTGGAAAGCGGGCAGATGGTGTGGTCGGAGGAAACCTGCCGCATTCACGACGTCCCGGCGAACTACCAGCCGTCGCTGGAGGAGGCGCTGGAGTTCTACGAACCGCAGTCCCGGCCCGTCATCGCCGCCGCCTTCGAGGCGGGCGCACGCGATGGTACCGGTTGGGATCTCGAGCTGCAGATGCGCAGCCGCGCCGGCCGTCAGCGATGCATCAGGAACGTCGGCAAGGCCGAGGTGGTCCAGGGCAAGGACAAGCTGGTGGGGGCCATCGAGGACGTGACGCTCAAGCGCCAGGCGATAGCCGCCATGGAAGCCAGCGAACGCCGTTTCCGCAAGCTGTTCCAGTACAGCATGGGCCTGATCTGCACGCACGATCTGGACGGCGTCCTGCTGAGCGTCAATCCGGCGGCAGCGCGGTCGCTGGGGATGCCGGTGTCCATTCTGGTAGGCCGGCCGCTGTACGATTTCATGCTTCCGGCGCGGCGCGAGCGGTTCCAGCAGTACCTTTCCGAGGTATCCCGTAACGGCACGGACTCGGGCATCATCGAGTTGATAGCCGCCGATGGCGGAGTGCGTTACTGGAAGTACCACAATGTGCTGGACGATGAAGCCGACGAGCCCTATGTGCTGGGCCATGCGCAGGACGTCACCACCCAGTTCCGCCAGGAGCAGCAACTGCGCGAATGGTCGGTCCGCGACCCGCTGACCAGTTGCTTCAATCGCCGGGTCCTGAGCGACATCGAAACCAAGCTGCAGCCCGGCGATCGCTGGGGCTGCATTGCCGTGGATCTGGACCATTTCAAGCAGGTCAACGACACCTACGGACACCAGCGCGGCGACGAAGTGCTGGTCTCGATGGCGTGGTTCCTGAACGAAAAGCTGGAAAAAAAAGATGCGCTGATACGGCTGGGCGGGGACGAGTTCCTGATTCTGCTGGCGGACGCAGACATCGAACGGACCGAGTCGCTGATTGCCGGCTACCGGGCCGATGCCGACAGCGCTCCTATCGGCTTTTCGATGGGCGGCGCGGCACGCCGCCCCGGCCATTCGCTGGAGCAGGCCATCGGCGAGGCGGACAAGAAACTCTACGAATACCGGAGCCAGCGAAGAAGCTCAGCCATGTAGGCGCGAGCCCTGCGCCATCGCCTTGGCCGGCAACGTCGCCTTACTCCGGCGCGCGCCGGAAACGGTAGAGCAGCGCGCCGATCAGCAGCGCGACCGCGGCCGCGACCAGGTTGCGCCAGGTGGCGCTGGCCAGCAGGCCCAGCGACAGCAGCAGCGCGATGACGGGAATCGCCGCACCGCCGGGAAGTTGCAGCACATCGCTGCGATGACCATGCTGCCGGCGCAATACCAGCACCGACAGCGCGGTGCCGATATAGGCGAACAGCCGCGCCACCACCGACAGCATCGCCAGTTGCACGAACGAACCGGACAGCGCCAACGCCAGCGCCAGCGCGCCCTGGGTGATGATGGCCGCAGCCGGAGTGTGGAAACGCGGATGGATGCCGGCCAGCAGGCGCGGACCAAAGCCGTCGTGGGCCAGCGCATACAGCACGCGCGGGCCCAGCAGCATGGTGTTGCTGTTGGTGCCAAGGATGGAGATGGTCGCGCCCACCGTCAGGATCAGCGCCAGGGTTTCGCCGCTGAAGACGGCCGAGGCGTCGGCCAGCGGCGTCTGCGACTGCGCCAGTCCCGGCAGCGTGCCCTGCGCGACCAGTTGCACGGCCGCGTAGATCAAGGTGACAGTGGCGATCATCGTCATCAGCGCGAATGGCACGTCGCGGCGCGGATTCTTGAACTCGCCGGCGGCGGCGGGGATGTTTTCGAAACCCGCGTAGGCGAACAGCAACAGCAACGCCGCTTCGCCCAGGTTGCGCAGATCCGGCGGCTGTCCGGAAATGGCGAACGACCAGTCGACATAGAACATGCCGATGCCGACAAACAGCAGCAGCGGCAGCAGCTTTCCGATCACCAGCGCAACGCCGGTGCGCGCGGCCGACTTGATGCCGATGACATTGATCAGGGTCAGCAAACCCAGCGAGCCGACCACGATCGCTAGGCGTCCGCCGCCGCTGCCGGCGGCCGGCCAGAACCGCGCGACTGCGTCGGCCAGCGCATTGCTCAGCGCTGCCGCCGAGGCGATACGGGTCAGCCACACCATCCAGCCGATCTCGAACCCGACGAACGGGCCGAACGCTTCGCGCGCGTACAGGTAGCTGCCGCCGGGTTCGTCGAAGTAGCTGGCGGCCTGCGCGTAGCACAGCACCAGCATCGCCACTGCCAGCCCGGCCAGCAGCACCGCCCACAGGCTGGCCGGGCCCAACAACAGCGCGGTGGCGGCGGGCAGCAGGTAGATGCCGCTGCCGATCACGTCATTGATCGACAGGCCGACGATCTGCCAGCGGCTGACCGCGCGGACGAAGCCCGGGCGCTCCGGTGGCGGCGCAGGCGCGCTCATGGCTGCGCTCCGGCGGACTGCGGCAGTTGCCAAGACCGTTTGAGTCGCGCGTACTCGGCCTGCGGCAGCAGCACGAACACCGGTTGCGCCTGCGGTTGCAGCCACGCCAGCAGCGCCTGCATCGCTTCGGCGTCCATGGCGGTGCAGCCGGCAGTGGCCTCGCCCGGCGCCTTCCACAGGTGAGCGAAGATGCAGCTGCCGGCGCCGGCCAGGTTGTCCGGGTTGTGCCGGATCACCAGGCCCTGGCGATAACGCTGATCGCCATCGGCATGCAGATCGCGCCGCATCGGCTCGGTGGAACCGGCTACCGCCGCCTCGCCGACCTCATCGCGGTCGACGATGCGGTTGTACAGCGGCGAGCCGTCGACATCGATGCAGTAGTCCGAAGCGCGCATGGCCCGGTACGGCATCGCGGTATCGGCGCTGCCGGCGTAGCCGAAGGCATCGCCCAACGCGAACGCGCCAGCCGGCGCGCGGCCATCGCCTTCGCGTTTCTGCGGGCCGTGGCTTTGCAGCGGATGCAGGCCGATGCCCCAGGCCGAACCGGCGCGTCCCACCGTGATCGGCACTGCCGCGGCGACCGCCTGCCAGCGGCCATCGATCCGTTCGAAACGCTGCAGGCTGCCGTCGCTGGCATCCCAGTCGGGGGTTATGACCAGCACCAGCTGGCCTGCATCATCCCAGGGCAACGCGTTCCCGGTTGCGGCCGCTGCAACCAACGGAAACAGCGCCAGCAGACCCGACATGCTCCAACCATGCAGGCGCCGGAGCAACGGAAGGAAACGTAAGGAACCTCGCATGCGCAACTCCGGGCAGGGCGGTTTACGAATCCAGCATCTGCTGGATCCGTTCCAGGTTGATGTTGAGCTGACGATACCGGTCGGGATTGCTCTGGCACAGCAGCACGAAGACGAAATCGAGCAACGATTGCAGCGATGAGCGGTACAGCAGTTGCTCGACGTGCGGTGCCGGATCGTGCGCCGAAATCACCAGCGCCGCATCGGCGTGCGCGCGCAGCGGGTTGGCGGTATGGCGGGTAATGGAAATGACCTTGCCTTCGCAGGCCTGGAACTGGCGGCTGACCTGCGAGAGCTGCGGCAGCTTGCCGAACTCGGAAAACATCACCAGCGTGTCGCCGGGCCGTACCGCCGACAGGTTGGCCATCATCAGGATCGGATCGGCGTGGTGGACGGTCAGCAGGCCCAGCAGCGACAGCCGCATCGCGAACTCGCGCGCGAACAGGCCGTCATCGCCCAGCCCGCAGACGAATACCTTGCCGGCCTGGTCGATCAGCCCGACGATAGCCTCGATATTGGCGCGCGGATTGAGCGAACGGGTCTCTTCCTCGGCCGCGGCCTTGCTGCGGCGCAGACCGTCCTGCAGGCGCGTAAAAACGTCCGCGTCGGCGGCGGGCTCCTGTTGCGGCACCGGCGCACCGTCGCCGTTGCGGGCCACCGCGGTGCCGACCGAGTACTTCAGGTCCGGATAGCCCTTGAAGCCAAGCTTCTGGCTGAACTTGACCACGCTGGACTGGCTGACGCCCAGCGCGCTGGCCAGCTGCTGCGAGGAGTAGTCGCGCAGCAGGTGGGCGTTGTCGAGAATGAAATCGGCGATGCGGCGCTCGATGGCCGACATCTGGTCGCGCTCGGATCGGATTTTTACCAGGGGCGGCATGCGAAGACCTTATCCTACCTGTGGTGATCTCACCATTGCTGACGGTCCGGCCTCAACCGGAGATCATTTCCAGGCCGCGGACCTCGCGGATGCCCAGGCCGGGCGCATCGGTGATCGAGATCTCCGATTCGTTGAAGATGACCCCGCCCTCGGCCGGATTGAACCGGCACAGCGACGGACCGTCCAGATCGACCTTGGTGATGGCGCCGGCCTTGGCCACCGCGACGTGCACGGCGGCCGCCACGCTGATGCTGGTTTCTATCATGCAGCCGATCATGCACTCCACGCCGTACAGCGCGGCGATGTCGGCGATGCGGATGGCATTGGAAATGCCGCCGGTCTTCATCAGCTTGATGTTGATGATGTCGGCCGCGCGCATCTTGATCAGGTCGATGACCTCGGTGGGTCCGAACACGCTTTCGTCGGCCATCACCGGCGTGTGCACGCGGTCGGTCACGTACTTCAGGCCGTCGATGTCGCGCGCCTTGACCGGTTGCTCCAGCAGCTCCAGCACCACGCCGGCGTCTTCCAGATGCTGCATGGCGAACACCGCCTGCTTGGCGGTCCAGCCCTGGTTGGCGTCCAGCCGCAGCAGCGCCCGGCCTTCGACCGCCGAGTAGATGGCCTTGACACGTTCGATATCCAGGCCGATGTCCTTGCCGACCTTGATTTTCAGCGATTCGAAGCCTCGTTCGACCGCATCGATCGAATCGGCGACCATCTTGTCGATATAGTCCACGCTGATGGTGATGTCGGTGGTGATGACCGGGTCGCCGCCGCCGAGCATCTTGTACAGCGGCGCGTTGTACAGCTGCGCCCACAGGTCGTAGACGGCGATTTCCACTGCGGCCTTGGCGCTGGTGTTGCGCTCCAGCGCGGTCTGGATCAGCTGGGTGATGTGGTTGAGGTTGGCGATTTCCTGCCCGATCAGGCGCGGACGGATGAACTTGGCGATGGCCTCGATGATGGAGCCATGGGTATCGCCGGTGATGACCGCGGTGGCCGGCGCCTCGCCATAGCCGGTATGGCCGCTGTCGGTATGCACCACGACGATGATGTCTTCCACCGTGTCGACCGTGCGCAGCGCGGTCTTGAACGGCGTTTTCAGCGGCACGCGCAGCATGCCGAACCGGATGTCGGTGATTTTCATGAAAGCCTTTAGGGACGGATTCTCTGGATGCTGTAGATGCGGTCGACGAAGCTCTTGTCGCCGTTGAACAGCAGCGGCTCCAATGGAGTCACCGCAACCGAGTTCAGCGGCGCCCGCACGATGTCGCCGCCATCGCTGCGGTAGGTGATGCCGGTGGTGTCATGGATCAGGTAGGTGTTGCCGTCTTCCTGGCCGATCACCATCATCACATGGCCGGGGATATAGATGAGATCGCCGACCTGCAGCGTGCGCAGCGCCTGCAGGCGCTTCTCGTGGCTGTCGTTCTCATCGAACGCGATGCGGTTCAGCGCCGGGCTGACGCCCTGGTCGCGGGTATTGCGTGGCAGTTCCACGCCGAAGCTGCGGTAGACCTCGGAGACGAAGCCACTGCAGTCGCGGGTGTTGTAGGCGTGCCCCCAGCCGTAGCGTTCGCCGAGGAACTTGAAGCTCTGCGTCAGCAGGTTGGCCGGCGTCAGAGGCAGGTACTGGGTTGCCACATCCGCGGTGCGCGGCAGCAGCGCCGGCAGCAGCGTCAGCGCGCCATCGTCGCCGCGCACCGGTAACTGGATGACGTGCGAGGTATAGGGGTGCTGGCCGTTGACCGGCTTGTCGGCCGGCCAATCGGCCAGCAGCGGCACCCGCACGCCCATGTCCAGCTGCAATTCGGAAACTCCGGGTTGCTCGGGGTTGTAGACCGTGCGTACGGTGGCGCCGGTGACGATCAGCGACGGCTGCTTGCGGCCGTAGCCGAATACCGTTTCGCGCCCGCCCAGCGCGACATGGCGTTTCTCGATCCAGGCCGCATACAGGCGGCTGATCGCGAACAGCCACTGGCCGTCGCGGCTTTCGTGGATGACGACGACAGGCGTACCGGGAAACAGCGCGCTTTCCTGGAAGCGGTCGATGTCGGTGTCGCCCGGCGAACTGAATACCCGCAACCGGGTGGGAAAGGTACGCAGATCGGCGCGATGCGCCACCAGGCCGTAACGCGCCGCGGTGTAATCGGGCACTCGATCCAGCGCCAGCGCGTCCTGCAGCGAAGCCAGCGTCTCGGCCGCAACGGTCCGGCGCTGCGCGTCGAACAGCGTGCGCGTCGGTGCGGCCGAAAGCGGCGCGATCCATTCGCGGACCTGTGCGGCGCTGAAGCGGGCGGGCAACTGCTCGATGTCGTGCACCGAGCGGTCCTGCTGCTGCAATCGCGCGTTCTGCGCGGCGATGGCATCGGCATCCAGGATGACCCGGTCGGCGTGCGGTTGCCGCTGCACCCAGTACTGCGCATCCAGATGGCGGTCGGCCACACCGACCACGGCCGGTACAGGCGCCGAGCTGCGCTCGAAGGCCTGGACCGCGGGTGCGACGATCAGCAGCGCAATGGCCATCAGCAGCCAGCGCATCGCAGGCGCTGCCGGAACATGGTGGACGGACGCAGCGGTAGCTCCACGCGGCGGCATGCGCCACGGCTGGACTTGGCCGGTCGTCATTGTGCGGACCCCGTCGGGCCGTGAGGTATGGCGCATCTTCCTCCCCTCTACTGCAAGTCGGCGGCCGCGGAGGGTGCCGGGCCGCTTGGAATATTTATTTCTTATAGCACAAGAATCAAGAATAAATTATTGACCAAGGCCCCGGGCCGTGTTAGAACCTGTTCAAAGCCTGTCGAGAGCGCAGCCAGGTGATGCGTGGCGGAGCGCAGAAAGCGCAGTGTACGTACAGGTACATGAGCATTTCGAGCACCGCACGCGCGCCAGATGGCTAGCGCAGCAAGACTTTGAACAGGTTCTTACACAACCGTGACCAGTCGGCGTGGGTGATGATCGACGTGGAAGCAAGCAGGGGCCAGCGCAATCGTTTCGTTACAGGACGGCACCGCCATTGGGTATTGCCGCGAAGACCGCGCGTGCGGCTGGCAGCCATCCTACTCCTGGCCCTGCCCATGCTGGCCGGCGCAGAACCGGCGTCGTCGCCGATCCTGGCCGGGGTGGTGGCCGATATCGATGCCGGCCGGTTCCAACAGGCCGGGCAACGCATCGATCAGGCCCTGTCTTCGCCTGCGTTGCCGGCTTCGGCCCGGCGGGATCTGGAATTCGAACGCGAACGCATGCGCCGCATCCATCTGGATTTCGCGCTGGACCGCGAGCAGGCGCTGCAGCGCTTGCGCGCGCAGGTACCGGACGCCAGCGACGCCGAGTTCGACGCCTGGGACGATGCCGGCCTGATCGAACGGCTGGATATCGATGGCGAGCCACGTTACTTCAAGCGTGCTGTTTCCAATCTGTTTCTGCTGAGCCCGCAAACCGCCGCACGCCGCGCGCCGCCGGTGCGGCCTTTCAGCCAGGGGCCGTACGAGCGCCTGCATCCGCATCACGGTGAAATCGTGGCCGCGGCTCGTGCCAGCGGCTCGACCAGCGTGGCGCCACGGCGGCTGCAGATTACCCAGTCGCTGACCGTCTACGCCGATGCGGTGCCGGCCGGCGAAACCGTGCGCGCCTGGATTCCGTTTCCGCGGGCGATACCGGGACAGCAGGAAGACATCAGGCTGCTGGGCAGCGTGCCGGCCGCGGCCCAGGTCGCGCCGGAGGACACCCTGCAGCGCACCGCCTATCTGGAACGCACCGCACGGGCCGGCGAACCGACCCGGTTTTCGATCACCTACGAACTGACCGTCTTCGCCCGCCGCTTCGAAATCGATCCGGACAAGGTGATCGCCGCCGGCATCGCGCCGGAGCTGGCTCCCTACATCGAAGAGCGGCCGCCGCATATCGTGTTCACGCCAGCATTGCGCCGGTTCTCGGCCGAAGTGGTTGGCGACGAAACCCATCCCTACCGCATCGCGCAGAAGCTGTTCGCCGCGGTGGACAGAATTCCGTGGGCCGGCGCGCGCGAATATTCCACCATCTCCAACATCAGCGACTACGCGCTGCATGCCGGCCATGCCGATTGCGGCCAGCAGACGCTGCTGCTGATCGCGTTGCTGCGGCTCAACGGCATTCCCGCGCGCTGGCAATCCGGCTGGACCTATTCGGACCAGGACGTCGGCTACGACAACATGCACGACTGGGGCTGGCTGTACCTGGCGCCGTACGGCTGGGTGCCGATGGATGTCACCACCGGCCAGTTGGAGTCGGACGATCCGGCGTTGCGCTGGTTCTACCTGGGCGGGCTGGACGCGTACCGCATCGCCTTCAACGACGACTATTCCACCGATCTGCAGCCGGCAAAACGGCATTTCCGTTCGGAAACGGTGGACTCGCAAAGAGGGGAAGCGGAGTGGAGGGGCGGCAACCTCTACTTCGATCAATGGGACTACGACTTCGAATGGAAGATACGGCCGACAAAAAGCAGCGGCGGTTGACGATCAATCGGCGGTAATCACACCAGACATCTAGCAGGAGAGAGCGGGGATGAAAGGCAAGACATTCAAGAAGGCGGCGCTGTATATCGCGCTGGGGGCGTGCATGGCGTCAATGGCGCCGCTGGCGATGGCGCAGAGCGTCACCGGCGCGGTGGCCGGACGCGCAGAAGCCGGGCAGCAGATCACGGTCACCAACACTGCCACCGGTTTGATCCGCACGGTCTCGGTCGGCGCCGACGGCAGCTACCGTCTGAGCCAGTTGCCGATCGGCGATTACCGCCTGCAGGTCACCCGCGATGGCCAAAGCGTAGGTGAGCCGGTTATGGTCAACGTGTCGCTGGGCGGCACGACCACGGTTAACTTGGGCGGCGACGGCAGCGTGGTCAACCTCAATGCGATACAGGTGGTCGGTTCGCGCGTGGTCAACCGCGTGGATGTGCGGTCGACGGAATCTGCAACCAACGTGAGCCGAGAAGAAATTGCACGTCTTCCAGTGGATCAGAGTTTGGCTTCGGTAGCTACCCTCGCACCCGGCGTAATTGGCGGCAACTCTTCCTTCGGAGGAATATCGTTTGGCGGCTCATCGGTCGCAGAGAACTCGGTATTCATCAACGGTCTCAACGTCACCGATTTCTATCGCCGACAGAGCTTCTCGTCAGCTCCGTTTGCTTTCTTCCAGGAATTCCAGGTCAAGACGGGCGGATACTCTGTGGAGTTCGGGCGCAGCACTGGTGGCGTGATCAATGCAGTGACGCGCTCTGGCAGCAACGAGTTCCAGGGTGGGGTGCAGCTGACCTTCGAGCCGGAAGCCTGGCGCTCGACAGCAGACGATCATCAGTTCCCGGACCTAAACAATGGTACTGCCTACTACAGGGCCAGCCGGGATCGGCAAACCTTCACCAAGACCAATGTCTGGGCCTCGGGGCCGGTGGTCGAGGATAAGCTGTTTCTGTTTGCGATGTTCGAGCAGCGCGATAACAAGACTGGAAACACCAACAACCTTGGCACGACTTGGTCCAGCGGCGAATCCGACAACGGATTCTGGGGAACAAAGCTGGATTGGAACATCACCGACAACCATTTGCTGGAGCTTCTGGCGTTCTCTGATGAAGGCGACTCGCAGACCAGCGTATACGGATACGACTTCGATACCGCAACGCGTGGTGCCTTGACCGGCCGCAGCATGTCGGAAAGTGGTGGGCGGAATGGATCGATCACCTACACTGGCCACTTCGGGCAGAACTTCACTGTCAAGGCGATGTATGGCGAGAACAAGAGCAAAAGTCTGACGCGTTCGTCTGCCGACGAACTGTGCTCGCTGGTGACGATAAATTCCAGCTACAGCAGCATCTACGAAGCGATGGGAAGGCCTACTGTAAGCTGTCATCCAGGCGGTTCGGTCGTCGATCATCATGACAAGCGGGAGGTAGGACGCCTGGACTTTGAGTGGGCGCTGGGCGACCACTTGCTGCGGTTTGGCTGGGACCACGAGCTGATGACTACTGACCGGTCGACGCGCTATCCGGGTCCGGCTGCCATGAGCTATACCGTGTACGGTGTCACCAATCCCGACACCGTGCTGGACAACGGGGCAACTGTTCCGGCGGGGGTGAGCGCCTATGTGATGGGGCGCCGTCGTATCGACGGTGGCGTTTTCGACACCACGGCCAACGCCTGGTACGTGGAAGACAATTGGAGTATCACGCCTAATCTTCTGCTGAACCTCGGTTTGCGCGTCGATAACTTCAACAACAAGACCGCAGCCGGAACCAGCTTCATCAAGATTGACGACTTGGTATCTCCGCGGCTTGGCTTTTCATGGGACATGAAGGGTGACGGCAGCACCAAGCTGTTCGGCAACCTTGGCCGCTACTACCTGCCTGTCACCAACAACATCAACTTCACGTTCGCCGGCGGTCTCATCGACGAGCGGACCTTCTACGTGCTGGATGGTTGGCGCCAGGAGGTCAATCCGGTGACCGGCGGGAGCTATACCGCCCCGAACCTTGGCGCGCAGATTGGTCCGGTGGACGACCAGTACAACGTGTCGGTGGGAGATCTGCGCCAGAGCGTGGATCGTGACATCGATGCTGTGTACCAGGACGAAGCGATTCTGGGTTTCCAGAGCGCCATCAGCCAAGCCTGGTCGTGGGGTGTCAATGCCACCTACCGGCGCATGAAGAATGCGCTGGACGATATTCGCATCAACCATACACCGTGTGGCCCAACCAGTACGTTATGGCCGATCGGCAATCCGGGCAAGTCACTTACCATCTGGGGCACCACCGAGATGGGTTGCGCGACCGACGGATGGATCACTATCGATACGTCCAGGGACGGCTACCGCAAGGGCGGTAGCGGCGAGGTGGTCGGGTACTTCGAGCCCAGGCGGACCTATAAGGCGGTTGAGTTCCAGATAGACCGCGCCTGGGATGGTAAATGGGCGTTCAATGCTTCTTACCTGTGGTCCAAGTCCGAAGGCAATCACGAAGGTCCCGTCAACTCGGATACCAACTACGGCGATACCGGCATGGTCCAGCACTGGGATCATCCAGCCAACAATGAGCGTTACGGGTATTTGTTCAATGACCGCCGGCATCAGATCAAACTGCGTGGCAGCTATACGCTGAATGAGCAATGGTCGTTCGGCAGCACATTGACGGTGCAGTCGGGTGGCCCCATCACTGCCTTCGGCGTGACGTGGCCGAACGACACTCTGGGGGCTGCCAGCTTTGTCACAGAAGGCTCCGGTGGCGGCTCCGGCTGGATCTGTGTGCAGAACTGCGCTGGATCCTACGAGCAGCGCGTCTACGAGTACTCGCCGCGTGGCGCGTTCGGCCGCATGCCCTGGACCTATAACCTGGGTGCCAATGTCACCTGGACGTTGCCGGTGGATGGCATTGATCTGAAAGCGCGCTTCTCCGTCTACAACCTGCTCAACGAGCAGGAAGTGATCAACGTCCGTGGACGTTACGAAGCCAACCCCGGCGTCTATAGGCCGACGTTTGCCACAGGCACCCGCTGGCAATCCCCACGCTATGCCCAGTTGGTGGTGACCTGGAACTTCTGAGCAACGACGGGCACTCCGGCATCGTGCCGGAGTGCCAGGTACCGAGGTACGGAACTACCGGATGCCAAAGACAAGACTGCGCTTGCTTTCCCTCTTTCCCTGCCTGCTGTTGGCAGGGATTTCTTTTTCCGCTTCCGCCATCGAACGCGACCGGATCGACGCTGCGTTCGACGACGCGTTCAACCGCTACCGACTGCCTGGATTGGCCGTCGGCATCATTCAAGACGGTGAAGTTGTCTACCGCCGCACTGCTGGCGAAACGGCAGCCGGCGGTGGGCAGCCCATCGACGCCGACACCTTGTTCAAGATCGCCTCCAACAGCAAGGCGATGACCGCCGGAGTACTGGCGCGGCTGGTCGATGCGGGCAAGCTGAAGTGGGACGATCCGGTGACCAAGTACCTGCCGCAGTTCCGCATGCAGGATCCGTGGGTCACCGCCAACATGCAGGTGCGGGATCTGCTGATCCACAACAGCGGCCTGGGCCTGGGGGCCGGCGATCTGATGCTGTGGCCGGAGCCGAACGATTTCACCCGCGCCGACATCATCGCCGGACTGGCGCACCTGAAACCGACCCATAGCTTCCGTTCCCACTACGCCTACGACAATCTGCTGTATGTGGTGGCCGGCGAGGTCGCGGCCGCTGCGGGTGGCGCGCCTTACGAAACGCTGGTCAAACGCGAACTGTTCGAGCCGTTGGGCATGGATCGTTGCCAGGTCGGCGAATGGAACCGCACCCAGGTCGGCAACGTCGCCCAGCCGCATAGCCGCACCGCGCAAGGAAACCGGGTCATCCGCGAGGATGGTGAGGTGGTGCCGAACATCACCTCGATGGCGGCCGGCGGCATCCGCTGCAGCCTCGACGACATGCTGACCTGGATCGGCATATGGCTGGATCCGCAGCGGCAGCCGGCCTGGCTTTCCGAGCAGCAGCGCAGGGCGGTGTGGACGGCGCATATGCCGATGCCGGTCAGCAAGCGCATGCGCGAATGGGACAACAGCCACTTCTCCGCCTATGGCTACGGCTGGCGGCTGTCCGATGTCGACGGCGTCTGGAAGGTCGCGCACACCGGTACGCTGGCCGGCATGTATTCGTCGGTGATCCTGCTGCCGGACCAGCGCGTCGGCATTGTGATCCTGATCAACGGATCCGGCGAAGCGGCGCGAACCACGCTGGGGCAGGCGCTGACCAAGCGCTTCACCCGTCCATCCGACGCCACGCTGACGGTGGCGCATTACGCGGCAGCGCTGGAGGCGGAGGATGCCGCCGATCCGGACAGGCCGCGGATCGCCGACACCAGTAGTCGCAGTCCTGCCACCGCCGCGGCGTTGGCGGGTCGGCTGGGACGCTACCGCGACCCGTGGTTCGGCGAGGTGGCGCTCTGCGCCGCCGGCGATGGCGTTTCGTTCGTGTCGGCGCGCTCGCCGCTGCTGGCCGGGCGGGTGATGCGGGTCGGTGACCGCTGGCTGGTCGACTGGCACAATGACAGCGTTGACGCCGAACCGTGGTTGGCCTTCAGCGAAGGTCCGCCGATCGGATTGGCGTTGTCGCATGTCGATCCCGATGCCGATTTCAGTTACGACTATGCCGACCTCGATTTCCAGCGGACAGGCCCTTGTGAATGACCGACTCCGGTCAAGCCGGAGGGTCAGCGGGCCGGTTTTCGCCGCGTTGTGCTGGCTGGCAGCGACGGCCTGCGCCGCGCCGCCGGTCCAGCTGTCGCCCGCGCAGAGCGTGCAGGAAACCGATCTGGTGGACGTGGCGACGCTTGTCCCCGACGCGCAACTGGATATCCGCTATGCCGGCACCGGCAACTTCACCGGCGATGTCGTGGACGGCTATCTGGCGCCGAAGTGCTACCTGCTGAGGCCGGTCGCCGAGGCGCTGGTGCGGGTCGCGGATGATTTGCGCGCTGAGGGATTGTCGTTGCAGGTCTTCGACTGCTATCGCCCGGCGCGGGCGGTGCGGCGTTTCGTTGCCTGGTCGAAGGATCTGGACGATCAGCGCACCAAGCCCGACTACTACCCCAACCTGGACAAGTCGCAGTTGCTGGACGGCTACATCGCCGAGACATCCGGCCACAGTCGCGGCGCAACGATAGACCTGTCGCTGACGCGCTGCGCGGATGGGACCTGCCAACCGTTGGACATGGGCACCCGCTTCGATTTTTTTGACACGCTGGCCAACACCGCCGACCCGCGCATCACCGCCGAACAGAAGTACAACCGCCAGCGTCTGCTCAAGGCCATGGCGCGGCATGGTTTCCGCAACTACCCGATGGAATGGTGGCACTACACCTTGCAACCCGAACCGGCGCCGGGCATCGCCTACGACATCCCGGTGCAATGAACGCCACGGTTGCCAATGCCTCATCGCAGGTCGCCGATGTTGCGGTCATCGGTTGCGGCATCGTCGGGCTGTCGGCCGCATTCCATCTGCGCCGGCGCGGATTGTCGTGCCTGCTGATCGACGCCCGGGGACCGGCCGCGGAAACCTCGTTCGGCAATGCCGGCTCCATTTCGGTCGGCAACGTGATGCCGCAATCGACACCCGGCATCGCCTGGAAGGCGTTGCGGATGCTGGCCAACCCGCTGGCGCCGCTGAAGCTGGACTGGGGCGTCAGCCCGGCGTACGCGCGCTGGCTGCTGCAGTTCCTGTGGCAGGGCAAGCGCGACAAGGTGGTGCCGGTGGTCGATGCATTGAACGCCATCAACACCGCCGCGCGCGCGGCCTGGCTGGATATTGGCGAGCGCATCGGCGCGGAGGATCTGATCGCGCATACCGGTTACCTGCATGTCTACAGCGAGCCGGAAACCTTCGCCAGGGGCGAATGGGAACGCCAGCTGATGCGCGAGCGCGGCGTCGCCTTCGATGTGCTCGACCGCCATCAGCTGCGGGATCTGGAACCGGACATCGGCGATCGCTTCCAGCAGGCGGTGTTCCAGCGCGACTCGCTGGCCATGCGCAATCCGGGCGGGTTCTGTCGCCGGCTGTTCGACGATCTGGTGGCCGGCGGCGCGCAACCGCTGATTGCCACCGTGTCTTCGATCCGGCGCGAAGGCAACGGCTACCGGATCACCAGCGACCGCGGCAGTGCCCATGCCGGGCGGATCGTGCTGGCCGCGGGCGCGTGGAGCAACCGGCTGCTGCAACCGTTCGGCGTCAAGCTGCCGGTGATTCCGGCGCGCGGCTACCACCTGATGTATCCGCAGCAGGACGAGGTGGTGCGGCGGCCGACGTTGTGGGCCGAACGCTATATGGTGGTGTCGCCGATGCAGCAGGGCGTGCGCATGACCAGCATCAAGGAACTGACCGCGTTGGGCCGGGACCCGCAGTACGCGCTGATCCGGCGGCTGGATCCGGAAGTGCACAAGTTGTTTCCGATGCTGTCCGGTCAGCCGGTGGCCGAGTGGGCAGGCAACCGCCCGTGCACGCCCGATTCGCTGCCGATCCTCGACCGCGTGGCCGATGAACAGATCTACCTGGCCACCGGTCACGGTCACCTGGGACTGACCCAGGGCCCGATCAGCGGCAAGCTGATCGATCAGCTGATGGCGGGGGAGGCAACCGATATTCCATTGCGTCCCTACCGGCTGGGAAGATTCAGTGGGCGGGATTGAGCCAGTCGCCAGATTGCACAGTGTGGAGAAAGGGGCTTGAAAGAGCTGCTTCTTCCAAGTGAGGAAACGTCTACGCTACGTGGAAGCCGGAGGCCATGGCACCGGCTTCTGGACAGATTGCCGGCGCTCGAAAGAAGCCGCCCGAAGTCGCGTTTCCTGTGGGAGTGGTGCCGGCATGCCGGCACCGGTAAGTCGCGATGAGCTTTACCGGTAGCGCTTCATCGCGACTTACGTCGCTCCCACAAGGAATGAAGGTCTACTCCCCCTCAGGCTTGCGAAAGGTGGCGCTTTTTATCGATGTCCCCGAAACGCAGAATCGGCCGCGCATGCATGATGCGCGGCCGTTCGGTTCGTTTTCGATCATTCCTTGATGAAATCCAGCAAATCCTGGTTCAGCCTATCCTTGTGGGTATCGGTGATGCCGTGCGGTGCGCCGGCGTAGACGATCAGCTTGGCGCCCTTGACCAGCTTGGCCGAGGCCTTGCCCGAGGCATCGATCGGCACGAGTTGATCGTCATCGCCATGGATGACCAGCGTCGGTACGTCGAAGCGCTTCAGATCCTCGGTGAAGTCGGTGGCCGAGAACGCGGCGATCGAATCGTAGGTGTTCTTGTGCCCGGCCATCATGCCCTGTGCCCAGAACGAATTGATCAGGCCTTGCGAGGGCTTGGCACCGGGGCGGTTGAAGCCGAAGAACGGGCCCGAGGCGATGTCCAGGTACAACTGCGAGCGATTGGCCTGGGCGCCGGCACGGATGCCGTCGAACACCTCAATCGGCAGCCCGCCGGGATTGCTCGGCGTCTTCAGCATCTGCGGCGGCACCGCGCTGACCAGCACCGCCTTCTTGACCCGGCCGGTACCGTGGCGGCCGATGTAGCGGGCGACTTCGCCGCCGCCGGTGGAGAAGCCCACCAGCACGACATCCTTCAGATCCAGCGTTTCGATCACCGTGGCCAGGTCGTCGGCGTAGTGGTCCATGTCGTTGCCGTCCCATGGCTGGCTGGAGCGGCCATGGCCGCGGCGGTCATGAGCGATGACGCGGTAGCCGTTCTCGGCCAGGAACAGCATCTGCGATTCCCAGCTGTCCGAACTCAGCGGCCAGCCATGGCTGAAGGCGACGACCGGGCCGTCCTTCGGACCCCAGTCCTTGTAGTAGAGCTGTACGCCGTCGCCGGTGGCGATATAGCTGGAGGTGGGCGGCACGGCGGCATTGGCCGGCGGCGGCGCGGCGGCGGCCGCAAAGGCGGTGGAGGCGGCCACGGCCAGCAGGGCGGTGGCGAAAGAACGGGTGATTGAGTTCATGGAAGGGGTCTCGGGTTGACAGTTCAGTGGGTGTGCCGGCGCGGGGGCGCCGGCCCGTTGGAAAGGGTCAATCGGCAACGACCAGGGTCACGTCGATGTTGCCGCGGGTGGCGTTGGAGTACGGGCAGACGATGTGGGCCTGATCGACCAGCGCCTGCACCTGCTCGCGCGGCAGGCCAGGCACGCTGATGCGCAGTTCCACCTCGATGCCGAAGCCGGTGGGAATCTGGCCGATGCCGACCTTGCCTTCGATGCGGGTGTCGGCCGGCAGCGCCACCTTGGCCTGGCCGGCGACGTATTTCAGCGCGCCGATGAAGCAGGCCGAGTAGCCGGCGGCGAACAGCTGTTCCGGATTGCTGCCTTCGCCGCCGGCGCCGCCCAGTTCGCGCGGTGTGGACAGCTTGATGTCCAGGGCGTTGTCGGAGGAGACGGCGCGGCCGTCGCGGCCGCCGGTGGCGGTGGCAGTGGCGGTGTAGAGGACTTTTTCGATCGACATGGGAATCTCCAGAGGGTGGGTTGTGTGGCAGGAAGGGAACCGGCTGCCACGCCGGAACATAGATAGCTATTAAATAGCGTGCTATTTATATGGGAAATCAACGTTAGGGCTCAGGCACCGCTTATCAGGTTCTGTCGCAGCGCCTCGAGCTGGCGCTTCATGCTGGCCAGCTCTTCCACGCTGCAGCCAGCCGCGCAGAACAAGCCTTCGGGAACCGCCTTGGCGCGGGCTTTCAGCGCGCGCCCGGCGTCGGTCAGCGCAATGATGACCTGGCGCTCGTCGCTGGCTGCGCGGGTGCGGGTCAGCAGACCAGCGGACTCCAGCCGTTTCAGCAACGGGGTCAGCGTGGCCGAATCCAGAAACAGCCGTTCGCCGATGTCCGATACGGTCAGCTGATCCTGCTGCCACAGCACCAGCATCACCAGGTATTGCGGGTAGGTCAGATCCAGCGGTGCCAGCAGCTTGCGGTAGACCTTGTTCAGGGCCAGGTTGGCCGAGTACAGGGCGAAACACAGCTGGCTGTCCAACTGCAGCGGCAGCTCGGCAGGCAACGGGGTCGGGGCGGGCTTGGAGTTCATGTTGCGTAATTTACATAGTGCGCTATGTATTTGCAAGCGATATTTCGCGACACAGCGTTCCAGCCCCGCCCGGCGACTTATTGCCCGCCGTTGAAACCGTGCTGGCGCCAGGCTTCGAACACCACTATGGCGACGGTGTTGGACAGATTGAGGCTGCGGTTATCCGGCCGCATCGGCAGGCGCAGGCGTTGCTCGGCAGGCAGGCCATCCAGCACGTCCTGCGGCAGGCCGCGGGTTTCCGGACCGAACAGGAAGGCGTCGCCGGCGGCATAGGCGGGCTGGTCGTAGCGCCGCTGGCCACGGGTGCTCAGCGCGAACAGGCGCCGGGGCCGGATGGCGGCGATCGCGCTATCCAGGTTGGCGTGCACCTGCAATGTGGCGTATTCGTGGTAGTCCAGACCGGCGCGGCGTAGCTGCCTGTCATCCAGATCGAAACCGAGCGGTTGGATCAGATGCAGCCGCGCGCCGGTATTGGCGCAAAGGCGGATGATGTTGCCGGTATTCGGGGGAATTTCCGGCTGGTACAGCAGGACGTCGATATCCAGGGAGGTCGTCATCGCGCGCATTCTACGCGGCGCGTGGCGACCTCAAACCATGCCCATCAGAGGGCGATGCTGCGGCGTTGCGGTGGAACTCCGGCGCCAGTCGGCTTGCTGCGTTGGAGCGGTATTGCGCTTGCTATCAACGCGAAGCCAGCTGACCGGCCAGTGCGCCGGCCTGGATGGCGAAGGCGCGCATGTCTTCAGCCGACGGACGCACCGTCACCACCGGCATATCGACGATGCGCACCGCCTGGTTGGCCAGGTAGGCGGCCAGGTCCTCGGCGGCCGGACGCACGGTCACGGTGGCCAGGTCGACGATCTTGGCGTTCCTGTAGGCCTGGTAGTGGGCCAGGTCTTCGGCAGCCGGCTGCACCGACACGGTGGGCAGGGTGACGATGCGGTCGGCCGACGGCGCGGCGGCAACAGACTGGTTGGCGACATGCTGGTTGTCGGCATGGGTGGCGGAAATCACCATCGAGCCAGCGCACAGGGCAAACACGGCGGCGGCGGTCAGCGGGAGCAGGGTCTTGGTGTTCATTGTCATGCCTCTGTAGTGATGTTGTTGTGTGGTGTGGTAGTAAGGTAGTACACCTAATCAGACAGATCAAGCAGAACCTTTCGTTCCGGTGTTATTGTTCAGCGTACAGTCAGAAACGGCCTGGGTGTTCTTGCTCTTGCTATGGGTTAAGCAGAAGCCGTGCCAACTTCAAGTCCTTGATTGGATTGGATAAAAGCCAGGTCTCAGATGTCCGTGTCCGGACGTTGTGTCCGCGGGGGTGGCCGTTCCTTCGGGATTTCAAGACGGGGCGCGGCCAGGTTTGTGACCACCGGTACGCCGTGGGCGGGCCCCGGCGGCCATGGCAGGTGTCTTGCATTTGGATGCGGTTCAAGCGCCAACGGTTGCAGCGGCGTACGCGCCGGATCGCGCCGCGTCAGGCAATGGGCGGTGGCCTGCGATTCCGCGCGAGCGCTTTAGAAACCCAAGCGCTGCGGTCGGTTCACCAGGGCAGCGGCTGCCCCTGCCAGTCCAGGAAACTGCCCGAATCCGCGGGCTCCAGCCGGCCCAGCAACTGCAGCAGCGCGGTCACCGATTCGGCCGGGGTCAGCGTGGCTTGCGCGCCGCCCATGTCGGTCTGCACCCAGCCGGGATGCAAGGCCACCACTTTTATGCCGCGTTCGGCCAGCGCTTGCGCCAGCAGCGAGGTCGCCATGTTCTGCGCGGCCTTGCCGATGGCGTAGCTGGGGGTGCGGAATTCCTGCTTCAGCGCGATCGAGCCAACTTCCGAGGAGATGTTGGCGATGGTGGCGCCATCGGCCAGTTGCGGCGCCAGCGCCTGGGTCAGCAGGAACGGGCCCATGGCATTGGTGCGCAGGCTGGCTTCCAGATCCGCCGGTCGCACACTGCCGAAGCGTTCGCCGCCGCGCAGCACGCCGGCGTTGTTGATCAGCAGATCCAGCGGCTCGCCATCGGTCACCAGCTGCAGTTCGCGCGCGAGTTCGGCGTGGCTGCGGGGATCGCCGACGTCCAGGGGCAGCACATGCAGGCGGCCTGGGTGGTCGCCGGCCAGCTGGTTCAATGCCAGGGCCTTGCCGGGCTGGCGGCAGGCCGCCACCACATGGTGCCCGCGCACCAGCAACTGGCGGACGAATTCCAGCCCCAGGCCGCGGTTGGCTCCGGTCACCAGGCAATGCCGACGATCCATAGCGTTCTCCCTGCGAAGCGGTTCCGGTTGCCGCGGCTGCCAGCGGCCGGACCCTGCCTTGTGGCCTAGTGTAATGACCGCAGGCCGCGGTTAGCATCGGAGGCTGTCCCGGTTCGGCCCATACATACAAGGAGTATCCGATGTCCCTACTGCACCGCCCGCGCATCGCGTTGCTGACCGTTGCCTTGTCCGCCGCGTTGGGAGGACTGGCCTATCTGCCTGAGCCCTCGCAGGCCAGGACAGCGGCCGGAACGGACATCGAGATTCCCTACCAGCAGTTCACCCTGCCCAACGGTCTGCGCGTGCTGGTGCACACCGACCGCAAGGCGCCGATCGTGGCGGTCAATGTCTGGTACCACGTCGGCAGCAAGAACGAGCAGCCCGGCCGCACCGGCTTTGCGCACCTGTTCGAGCACCTGATGTTCCAGGGCAGCGAAAACCATCAGGGCGAGTTCTTCGAACCGTTCGAACTGGTCGGCGCCACCGACCAGAACGGCACCACCAACCAGGACCGCACCAACTACTTCCAGAATGTGCCGACCACTGCGCTGGACATGGCGCTGTGGATGGAATCGGACCGCATGGGCCATCTGCTGGGCGCCATCGATCAGAAGGCGCTGGACGAGCAGCGCGGCGTGGTGCAGAACGAGAAGCGCCAGGGCGAGAACCAGCCGTACGGGCGCCGCATCAGCGCACGCATCTTCGAGGCGCTGTACCCGGCCGGGCATCCCTACAGCTGGCAGACCATCGGTTCGATGGCGGATCTGGATGCGGCCACGCTGGACGACGTGAAGACCTGGTTCCGCAGCTGGTACGGGCCCAACAACGCGGTGCTGGTGCTGGCTGGCGATATCGATGTGGCCACCGCCAGGGAAAAGGTCACCCGCTATTTCGGCGACATCCCCGCCAGCGCCACGCTGGCGGACATGAAGACCAATATCCCCAAGCGCACGCAGGACACCCGCGAGACCCTTCCCGATCGGGTGCCGCAGGTGCGCATCTACCGCGCCTGGCCGGTGGCAGAGCTGGGCAGCCAGGATGCCACCCTGCTGGATCTGTATGCGCAGATCCTCGGCGGCAGTGCCTCTTCGCGACTGGACAGCCGGCTGGTGCATGGCGACAAGCTGGCCGACCAGGTCAGTGCCTACGCCTGGAGCAGCGAAATCAGCGGCACCTTCTTTGTCACCGCCACGGTGAAGGAAGGCGTGGACCCGGCGCGAGTGGAAAAGATCCTCGATGAGGAAATCCAGCGCCTGACCCGCGAGGGCCCCACGGCCCAGGAAGTCGAGCAGGCGCGTACGCTCTACCGCGCCAGCTTCGTCCGTGGCATCGAGCGCATCGGCGGTTTCGGCGGCAAATCCGATGTGCTGGCGTCGTGCGCGGTCTATCTGGACAAGCCGGACTGCTACAAGGACGAACTGGAGGATATGGCCCGCGCCACCCCGGCCAGCGTCCAGGCCGCGGCGAAGAAGTGGCTCGGCACCGGTTCGCATACGTTGATTGTCGAGCCCAGCGAAACGCCGGCCTCGGCGCTGCCGGAAACCGTGCATGCGGCGCCGGCCAGCGCACCGGCCGTGATTCCGGCGCCCGACCCGAAATTCAAGACCGTCAAGTCCGATGTCGACCGCAGCCAGGGCGTGCCGAAGACGGCCAGCTTCCCGGACCTGAAGTTCCCCGCCGTACAGCGCGCCACGCTGTCCAACGGCATGCAGGTGGTGTTGGCCGAGCGCCGCGAGACGCCGGTCGTGCAAGTGAGCATGGAGTTCCCCGGCGGCTACACCACCGATGTCGGCGGCAAGCTGGGCCTGGCCAATTTCGCCATGCAGATGCTGGACGACGGTGCCGGCGACTACAGCGCGCTGGAGCTGGCGGCGCGCAAGGAGGCGCTGGGCGCCGAGATCGGCGTCGGCGCCGGCCTGGATCATTCGGCCGTCAGCCTGTCGGCGCTGTCGGACAATCTGGACGCCTCGCTGGATCTGTACGCCGACGTGCTGCGCCGGCCGACTTTCGATTCCGCGGAAATGGAGCGCGTGCGGGCGACCTGGATCGCCGGTATCAAGCAGGAGAAGGCGCGCCCGCAGACCGCCGCCATGCGCATCATGCCGCCGCTGCTGTACGGCCAGGGCCATGCCTACGCCATTCCGTTCACCGGCAGCGGCACCGAGGCCTCGATCGCTTCGCTGACGCGCGAGGATCTGGTGAACTTCCACCGTAGCCGGTTGCAGCCGGAAAAGGCCCGCGTGGTGGTGGTGGGCGACACCAGTTTGGACCAGATCGTGCCGCTGCTTGAGGCGCGCTTTGGCGACTGGCGCACTCCGGGCGATGCGCCGGCGGTGCCGACGGTGGCCGAAGTGCCCTTGCCGGCCCGGCCGCGGGTATTCCTGATCGATCAGCCCGGCGCCATCCAGTCGAACATCTACGTGGGCCAGCTGGTGCCGTCCACCCGCGACGAGGGCACCATCGATTTCGATTTCGCCAACGGTGTGCTGGGCGGGCAGTTCAGCTCGCGCCTGAACATGAACCTGCGCGAGGACAAGCACTGGGCCTACGGTTCCTACAGCAACGCCACCAACACGCTGGGCCAGCGGCCATGGTTTGCGTCGGCAGCGGTGCAAAGCGACCGCACCGCCGATTCCATCAAGGAGCTGAAGTCCGAAATCACCCGCTTCGCCAGCGGCCAGGCCCCGGCCACGGCCGAGGAAATCGCCAAGATCCGCGCCAGCAACACGCTGGAACTTCCCGGCGCCTTTGAGACGGCCGCCTCGGTACTGGGCCAGATCGCCAGCAACCTGCGCTATGGCCGGCCGGACGACTACATCGTCCGGTACAAGGCACGCAACGAGGCCATCGGGCCGGCCGATGTGAGCGCCGCGGCCAGGCGCCTGCAGCCCGAGGCGCTCACCTATGTGGTGGTCGGCGACCTGGCCAAGATCGAACAGCCGGTGCGGGCGCTGCAACTGGGCGACGTCAGCGTGCTCGACAGCGACGGCAGGCCGCTCCGCAAGGATTGATCCGATGTGGCGCCTAGGCGCGCGGCAACGCGCCGGGGCGATGACTCGCCGGTGCAAGGCTGCAGGCCGGTTGCCGCCGACCGCAGCCGCGGGTTGCGGGCCAATCCCTGGCGGCCGGCACCGGGGACCCGCCGGCCGGAGCGGTCCCGCCGCCGCCGCTGCCGGGGCCATCAGCGATGCCGGCGGGCTGCATCGACCGTATTCATGGCCGATTGCAGCGCCGCTGAGGCAGAATGTGGCCCACCCCAGAGGAAAACCGCGCATGCGTCTGCTTATCCTGTCCGCCACGCTGCTTGCCGTCACCGGCTGCACCTGGGTGTCGCTGGCGCCCGCCGCCAAGGCAGTACGGGTGATTCCCGCCGGTGCGGCGCCGGCCGGCTGCGAAAAGCGCGGCGAGGTCTCGGTTTCGGTCAAGCACGGGGTGGCCTTCTATGAGCGCAACGCGCTCAAGGTCCGCGACGAGCTGGAGACGCTGGCCCGCAACGAGGCCCCCGGCATCAACGCCGATACCCTGCAACCGCTGGCCGAACCGGCCAATGGCGAGCAGCGCTTTGCGGCGTACCGGTGCGGTGGGCGATAGCAAAAGTGTGACTGACATCACTTTATTTTTGGGCCGGTCCGACTCGCGGCAAAGATAAAGATGCGGTGAAAGCCCGAAGCCGGTAACCTTGTCGCCCCTTTCCGCCTGAGCCCTGGCGCTAACTTCGATGCTCTTCAAGAACGTCTCCATCGCGGGACTGGCGCATATCGATGCGCCGCACACGCTGACTTCCGATGAAATCAACACCCGCTTGAAACCCACGCTGGACCGGCTGGGCATCAAGACCGACGTGTTGAACGACATCGCCGGCGTGCGTGCCCGCCGCCTCTGGGATGCCGACGTTCAGGCGTCCGACGCCGCCACGCTGGCGGCGAGGAAGGCGCTGATCGATGCCGGTATCGGCGCCGACAGGATTGGCCTGGTGGTCAACACGTCCGTCAGCCGCGACTACCTGGAGCCGTCCACCGCCAGCATCGTCTGCGGCAACCTGGGCGTGAGCGACCACTGCCAGACCTTCGATGTGACCAACGCGTGCCTTGCCTTCATCAACGGCATGGACATTGCCGCCCGCATGCTGGAGCGCGGCGAAATCGACTATGCGCTGGTGGTGGATGGCGAAACCGCCAACCTGGTCTATGAGAAGACCATCGAGCGCCTCAACGCTCCCGACGTCACCGAGCAGCAGTTCCGCGACGAACTGGCCGCCCTGACCCTGGGTTGCGGCTCCGTGGCAATGGTGATGGCGCGCCGCGAGCTGGCGCCGGATGCCCCGCGCTACAAGGGCGGCGTGACCCGCTCGGCCACCGAGTGGAACAAGCTGTGCCGCGGCAACCTGGACCGCATGGTCACCGACACCCGCATGCTGCTGATCGAGGGCATGAAGCTGGCCAACAAGACCTTCGCCGCCGCCAAGATCGCGCTGGGCTGGGCGGTGGACGAACTGGACCAGTTCGTCATCCACCAGGTCAGCCGCCCGCACACCCTGGCCTTCATCAAGTCCTTCGGCATCGACCCGCAGAAGGTCATGACCATCTTCACCGAGCACGGCAACATCGGCCCGGCCAGCGTGCCAATCGTGCTGAGCAAGCTCAAGGAACTGGGCAAGCTGAAGAAGGGCGACCGCATCGCCCTGCTGGGCATCGGCTCGGGCCTGAACTGCACGATGGCCGAGGTGGTCTGGTAAGGCAGCCCGGTCATCAATGGATGGGCCAGGTGGCATGCATCAATTCAGTTGGGAATTGAACGTATCGCCTTTAACATGTATAAAAAATTAGATTTTCTATACATGGACGGCCCGAATGCCCCTGCTTTCTCTTCAAGACCTTGATCCGGGGCGCTTTGAGACTGCGTCGATATTCAGGCGCCTGAATGTCGCCAGTCGTGCCCTGGCCGAGCTGAAAGGCGTTGCAGCCAGCATTCCCAACCAAAGCATCCTGATCAACACATTGACCTTGCAGGAAGCGCGGGACAGCTCGGCAATCGAAAACATCGTCACCACCCAGGACGATCTGTACCGGGAAGAGGACGCGATCGATGCCGCAGGCACAGCGGTCAAGGAAGTGCTGCGTTACCGGCAGGCCCTGCGCGCCGGCTTCGAGCAGGTTCAGTCCTCCGGTTTGCTGACGCTCAATACCATCCTGCAAATCCAGGAACAGCTGGAATGCAACCGCGCCGGTTTTCGCAAACTGCCTGGCACGGCCCTGCGTGACGGCGCTGGCCAACTTGTATACGAGCCGCCGCAGGACGCGAACGAGGTGTTGCGGTCGATGGGGGAACTGGAACGGTTCATTCACGACACTCCCGGATTTCCCGCCGACCCCTTGGTGAAGATGGCCTTGATCCACCACCAATTCGAGAGCATCCATCCGTTCTACGACGGCAATGGCCGTACCGGGCGCATCATCAATGTGCTTTATCTGGTCAAGGAGGGGCTGCTGGCTATTCCGGTGCTCTATCTGAGCCGCCATATCGTGCGCACAAAACCGGAGTACTACCGCTTGTTGCAGGCCGTACGCGACCAGGATGCATGGGAAGACTGGGTGGCCTACATGCTCGATGCCGTGGCCAATACCGCCGCTGAAACCATCGGCACCATCCAGGCCATCAAGGGCTTGTTGCAAACAACCAAGCAACGCGTCCGTGACGGTTACAAGTTCTACAGTCAGGACCTGATCAACAATCTGTTCAACCACCCCTACACTCGCGTGGAATTTGCGCAGCGAGAGTTGCGCGTATCCCGCCTTACGGCGACGCGCTACCTCGACAAGCTGGCGGAGGACGGTGTTCTGGAGAAGTTGCGTGTGGGTCGAAACAACTACTACGTAAATCGCCCGCTCTTCAATCTGCTGGCACGCGGCGACTAGGCAGCTTTGAAAAGCGATATCCCCTTCCTACCGATTGCTGTCCGCATGAACCTTCCCGGCTACCCGTTTACCCCGCAGAAATTCCAGGTCCGCCCGGGCCTTTCGATGTCGTACCTGGACGAAGGCCCGCGCGACGGCGAGATTGTCGTGATGCTGCACGGCAATCCGTCGTGGAGCTATTACTGGCGCAATCTGGTGACCGGGCTCAGCGATTCGGCCGCCGGCAAAGGCTATCGTTGCATCGTGCCCGACCATATCGGCATGGGCTTGTCCGACAAGCCCGACGACGCGCCGGGTTCGCGGCCGGGCTACGACTACACGCTGCAGTCGCGGGTCGATGACCTGGCCGCGCTGCTGGATCACCTGGGCATTACCGGCCCGGTGACGCTGGCGGTGCACGACTGGGGCGGCATGATCGGTTTCGGCTGGGCCTTGTCGCACGCCGCGCAGGTCAGGCGGCTGGTGATCACCAATACCGCCGCGTTCCCGCTGCCGGCGGCCAAGCCGATGCCGTGGCAGCTGTCGCTGGGCCGCGATTCCAGGTTCGGCGCCTTCATCATCCGCGCGTTCAATGCGTTCTCGTCCGGGGCTTCGTACCTGGGCGTGGAAACCAGGATGCCCGCCGATATCCGCCGCGCCTACGTATCGCCATACGACAGCTGGGCCAACCGCATCAGCACGCTGCGCTTCATGCAGGACATTCCGCTGGCGCCGGGCGACAAGGCCTGGGCGCTGGTGGAAGCGGCGGGCCGGCGTTTGCCGGCGTTTGCCGACCGCCCGGCCTTCATCGGCTGGGGCCTGAAGGATTTCGTGTTCGACCAGCACTTCCTGGCCGGCTTCCGCGCCGCGCTGCCGCAGGCCGAAGTGCATGCCTATGAGGATGCCGGCCATTACGTGTTGGAGGACAAGGCGGCCGAACTGGTGCCGCTGATCCGCGGCTTCCTCGATCGCAATCCGTTATAGAACATCCTCCTTGCGGGAGAGCCGTCCCCGGCGCGGGCTTTTGCTTCCATTAGCCGTAGGATGCGGTAAGCCGTAGGCGCACCGCATCACTCGCGTCTTGGTGAGCAGGAGGTTCCCAGGTTCTCGCCGATTTGGCGATCGATGCGGTTCGCTTTGCTCACCGCATCCTAAGAGCTCTGGTGCCGCTGATCCGCGGCTTCCTCGATCGCAATCCGTTATAGAACATCCTTCTTGTGGGAGCACCGTCCCCGGCGCGGGCTTTTGCTTCCATTAGCCGTAGGATGCGGTAAGCCGTAGGCGCACCGCATCACTCGCGTCTTGGTGAGCAGGAGGTTCCCAGGTTCTCGCCGATTTGGCGATCGATGCGGTTCGCTTTGCTCACCGCATCCTAAGAGCTTGCGGCCAGGAGGCCGCTCCTACGATGTCACGCGACCCAGCCAATCCTCCGGCGTCAGCGCCGGCAGGCCATGGGCGGTTCGCGCCTTGTCGCATTGCGGGCTGGGCTGGCCGGCTTCCCAGGACGCTGCCACCTCGCGACAGACGCTGGGCCGCTGCGGATGGATCGTGCAGCGCGAACGCACGCCGATTTCCGCCTCCAGCGCAATGCAGCGCGGCCGCCGGGCCCAGGTGCCGCGCATCGCCAGCCGGTGCGGGTCCATCGTTTCGGTCAATGCTGCCGGGACCGTGCCGCCGAATGCCGGATCGGCCTCGGACCAGTGAAAGCTGACGCGGTAGTGGGCGCAGCAGGCGCCGCACGACAGACAGGGATGCATGGCGGGGCTTCGGGCTGTGCGCGAATGAGCGGGCGGGTGCGGCATTTTGCCGGCTCTGTTGGCTGACGCAAGCGACAGCAGCGGCGACAATAGCGGTCCGACTTCCGAACAAGGCTCCTGCCCGCCATGGCGCCACAACGCAGCGCTGACGGATCGCCCGGCCCGGACTTCCATGGCCTGGCGTCCGGCTCCGCCCCCCATGCCGGCGCCGCACCGGCCGGGCGCGACCCCTGCAACATCGCCGCCAGCCTGCCGCGGCTGGCGCGCGAGCGCCCAGGGCAGATTGCCATCCGCTGCCCCGGCGCGGCCGGCACTTATGATGTGGAACTCAGCTATGCCGATCTGGACCGGCGCAGCGACGCCATCGCCGCCGGGCTGGCCAGCTGCGGCATCGTCCGCGGCACCCGCACCGTGGTGATGGTGCGGCCGACGCCGGAATTCTTCCTGCTGATGTTTGCGCTGTTCAAGGCCGGCGCGGTGCCGGTACTGGTGGACCCGGGCATCGACAAGCGGGCGTTGAAGCAATGCCTGGACGAGGCGCAGCCGCAGGCCTTCATCGGCATACCGCTGGCCCAGATCGCGCGCCTGCTGCTGGGCTGGGCGCGCAGCGCCAGCCGCATCGTCACCGTCGGCCGCCGCTATGGCTGGGGCGGCACCACGCTGGCGCAGGTCGAACGGGCCGGCGCCGGCAGCGGACCGCAACTGGCGGCAACGCAACCGGACGATGTGGCCGGCATCCTGTTCACCAGCGGCTCCACCGGCGTGCCCAAGGGCGTGGTCTACCGGCACCGCCATTTCGTCGCCCAGATCGAACTGCTGCGCAATGCCTTCGGCATGCAGCCCGGCGGGGTGGATCTGCCGACATTCCCGCCGTTCGCGTTGTTCGATCCGGCGCTGGGGCTGACGTCGGTCATTCCCGACATGGATCCGACCCGCCCGGCCAGCGCCGATCCGCGCAAGCTGCATGCGGCCATCGCCCGCTTCGGTGTGACCCAGTTGTTCGGCTCGCCGGCGCTGATGAAGGTGCTGGCCGACTACGGCCAGGCGCTGCCGACGCTGCAGCGGGTCACCTCGGCCGGTGCGCCGGTGCCGCCGCAGGTGGTGGCGAAAATGCGCGACCTGTTGCCTGAAGATGCCCAGTTCTGGACCCCGTACGGCGCCACCGAATGCCTGCCGGTAGCGGTGATCGAGGGCCGCGAACTGCACAGCACGCGCCAGGCCACCGAAACCGGCGCCGGCACCTGCGTCGGCCGGCCGGTGCCGCCCAACCAGGTGCGCATCATCGGCATCGTCGATGCCGCCATCGCCGACTGGTCGGAGTTGTCGGTGCTGCCGGACGGGCAGGTCGGCGAGATCACCGTCGCCGGTCCCACCGCCACCGACAGCTACTTCAACCGCGACAGCGCCACCCGTATCGCCAAGATCCGCGAACGCCTGGCCGACGGCAGCGAACGCATCGTCCACCGTATGGGCGATGTCGGCTACTTCGATGGCCAAGGGCGGCTGTGGTTCTGCGGACGCAAGACACAACGGGTGGAAACCGCCAACGGACCGCTGTACACCGAGCAGGTCGAGCCGATCTTCAACACGCTGGCAGGCATCCGCCGCACCGCACTGGTCGGCGTGGGCGAACCCGGCAACCAGCGGCCGGTGCTGTGCTACGAACTGCAAACCGGCATTCCCGCGGCTGCGCAAGCGCAGGTGGAAACGGAACTGCGCACGCTCGCCGCCCGTCACCCGCATACCGCCGGTATCGACACCTTCCTGCGCCATACCGGCTTTCCGGTGGACATCCGCCACAACGCCAAGATCGGTCGCGAGAAGTTGGCGCTGTGGGCGGCGAGCCGATTGTGATTGAGGCGTCTCGCTTGGCTCCCTCCCTTGCGCGAAGCGCAGGGGAGGGTTGGGGAGGGGTGCTCTTGCTCTGTTTTGCTATATCCGGTAAAGCGGCGGAAACCGTAGGCAATAGGCAAAGTATTCAACAAGGAGCGACAGGGCATGGACAACCTCCGCCACAGAGCCCGCGAACTACGCAACGGAGCTACCGATGCAGAACGCCATCTGTGGCAACGTCTGAGAATGAAACAACTGGGCGGATTTCGATTCCGCCGGCAGGTTCCCGTCGCCGGCTATATTGCCGATTTCCTGTGCCCTGAAACAAAAGTGATCATCGAACTCGACGGTGGACAGCATTGCCAACAGATGGCCTACGATGAGCGACGAACCCATATGCTTGAGGCTCATGGTTATTGCGTCCTTCGATACTGGAACGATGACGTGCTGACACGGACGGAAAATGTACTCGCCGATATCCTCCGGTCTTTGATGTTGGTACGAGGAAAAAGCAACAACAACAGCACCCCTCCCCAACCCTCCCCTGCGCTGTGCGCAAGGGAGGGAGCTTCCGACAAGCGCAAACGCGAAGAGAACAATCAATGAAAATCCTGGTCACCGGCGGTGGCGGGTTCCTGGGCCAGGCGCTGTGCCGCGGTCTGGTCGAGCGCGGCCATCACGTCATCAGTTTCAATCGCGGCAACTACCCGGTACTGCAGGCGCTGGGAGTCGGGCAGGTGCAGGGCGACCTGGCCGATGCGCATGCGCTGATGCATGCGGCGCAAGGGGTCGATGCGGTCTTCCACAACGCTGCCAAGGCCGGCGCCTGGGGCAGCTACAAGAGCTACCACCTGGCCAATGTGGTCGGCACCGACAACGTGCTGGCGGCCTGCCGTGCGCATGGCATCGGCCGGCTGGTCTACACCTCCACGCCCAGCGTGACCCACCGCGCCACCCACCCGGTCGAGGGCGGCACCGCCGACAGCGTGCCGTACGGCGAAGACTTCAAGGCGCCCTACGCCGCCACCAAGACCATCGCCGAAAAAGCGGTGCTGGCCGCCAACGACGCCCACCTGGCCACCATCGCGCTGCGGCCGCGCCTGATCTGGGGGCCGGGCGATCAGCAGATCCTGCCGCGACTGGTGGAACGGGCCAAAGCCGGGCGGCTGCGCATTGTCGGCAGCGGCGAGAATTACGTCGATACCACCTATATCGACAATGCCGCACAGGCGCATTTCGACGCTTTCGAACACCTTGCGCCCGGTGCGGCCTGCGCCGGCCGGGCCTACTTCATCTCCAACGGCGAGCCCAAGCCGATGCGCGAACTGTTGAACGCGTTGCTGGACGCCGCCGGTGCGCCGCTGGTGGAGAAGTCGCTGTCGTTCAAGGCCGCCTTCCGCATCGGCGCAGTCTGCGAAGCGCTGTGGAAAGTGCTGCCGTTGAAAGGCGAACCGCCCATGACCCGGTTCCTGGCCGAACAGCTCAGCACCGCGCACTGGTATGACATGGGCCCGGCGCGGCGCGATTTCGGTTACGTCCCGCGGGTGTCTTTTGACGAGGGCATCACCAAGCTGAAGGAATCACTCCGCCCCAACGCAGCCGTCACCTGATCCTGATTCGCAGCCGTCCACCATGGGAGGCGCCAATCAGGCGCGAAGATTTCAAGGAGATCCCATGTTGCGTTATGCCGTCATTTTTTTCGTCATCGCATTGATCGCCGCGGTGCTGGGCTTCAGTGGTATCGCCGGCGCCGCCAGCAACATCGCCTGGATCCTGTTTGTCGTATTCGTGATCCTGGCCATCGTGTCGCTGCTGCGCGGCCGAAGGGTCTGACGCAAGCGGTCGCGCCGCAACGCCGGTAGCGCCGGCGTTGCGGCCTTGGCCAACCCGGCACTGGCCGGTTTGGTTGACGCCTTAGCTTCTACCGCGGGCCGGAACGCCTTTGCCGCTAGAATGGCGGCATGCCGACCTCCCCGCTTGATGCCCTGAAACCATTCGCCGGCCGCGCGCTGGAAGCCGCACTGAATCGCGCATTGGCGCTGGATCCCGACACCCGCGCCGCGCTGGCGCCGCTGGAGGGCCGGCGCATCGCACTGGCGCTGGAAACCCCGGCGCTGGCGCTGGAAATCCGTGTCGGCGGCGGCGATCTGCAGGTCGGCCCGGTCAGCGAAATCCACGAGCCGGACCTGGCCGTGCGCAGCACGTTGGGCGGCCTGCTGGCGCAGTTGCCGTTCTTTCGCCGCGACAACGCGGCGCCGGTCGGACGGGTGCGGGTATCCGGCGATGCCGAACTTGCGCGCCGCCTGCAGACGCTGGCGGATCGTTTCGATCCCGACTGGCAACAACCTTTCACCACCGTCTTTGGCGAGGTCATCGGCGTACAGGTCGCCAATGCGGCGCGTACGGCGCTGCGGCAGGTGCGGCAGGCGACGGAGAATCTGGCCGAAAGCGCCGCCGAGTACGTCACCGAGGAGTCGCGCGATGTCGTTGGCCGTGCCGAACTCGATGCGTTCCACGATGATGTCGATGGCCTGCGCGACGATGTCGAGCGGCTGGCGGCGCGCGTGGAACGGCTGGCGGCGCGCAGCGGCGGTGGCGCATGAAGGCGGCGCTGCGGGCCAGCAAGATTGGCCGGGTGCTGTTGCGCTACCGGCTGGACGATCTGCTCGACGACACTCCGGCCGAGCGCTGGCTCAAGTTGGCGCGGCCGTTCGTGCCGCGCGCATCGGCCGAAATCGCCGCGCAGCCGCGCGGTGCTCGGCTGCGCTTGGCGCTGCAGGAACTGGGGCCCATCTTCGTCAAGTTCGGCCAGATCCTGTCGACCCGCCGCGATCTGATTCCGCCGGACATCGCCGAAGAGCTGGCGTTGCTGCAGGACCGGGTCAGACCCTTCGACGGCGATGCCGCACGTTGCATCGTCGAACTGGCGCTGGGGCGGCGAATCGGCGAGGCCTTCGAAAGTTTCGACACGGTGCCGCTGGCCTCGGCTTCGATCGCCCAGGTGCACGCGGCCACGCTGCCGGGTGGGCGCGAAGTGGTGGTCAAGGTGCTGCGGCCGGAGATCGAAAAGCAGATCGCCGCCGACATCTCGCTGCTCAAGTCCGCGGCGGCCTTGGTCGACCGCACCCATCCCAGCGCCGACAAGATCCGTCCGCGCGCCATCGTCGCCGAAATCGAATCCACCCTGGCGGCCGAGCTGGATCTGCAGCGCGAAGGCGCCAACGCCAGCGTGATGCGGCGTTTCTGGAAGGATGCGGACGATCTGTACGTGCCGGAGATCATCTGGTCGCACACCGCCGAGCGCGCATTGACCATCGAGCGCGTACGCGGCATTCCGTCCGACGACATCGCCGCGCTGGACGCCGCCGGCATCGACCGCCGCGCGCTGGCGGCCAAGGGCGTGCGCGTGTTCTACACGCAGGTGTTCCGCGACAACTTCTTCCATGCCGATGCCCACGCCGGCAACATCTGGGTGGACAGCGATCCGGCGCGGCGCGCCAATCCGCGTTTCATCGCGCTGGATTTCGGCATCACCGGCCAGCTGTCGTCGGAAGACCAGTACTACCTGGCCGAGAACTTCATGGCCATCTTCAACAAGGACTACCGCCGCATCGCCGAGCTGCATGTCGAGGCCGGCTGGATGCCGGCCTCCGTGCGCATCGACGAACTGGAAGCGGCGGCACGCTCGGTGTGCGAACCGTATTTCACCCGGCCGCTGTCGGAAATATCGCTGGCCGAAGTGCTGCTGAAACTGTTCCGTACCGCACAGAAGTACGAGCTGACCCTGCAGCCGCAGTTGATCCTGCTGCAGAAGACCCTGCTCAACATCGAAGGCGTGGGCCGGCTGATGGACCCGCAGCTGGATATCTGGGCGGTGGCCAAGCCGGTGCTGGAACGCATCCTGGTCGAGCGCTACAGCCCGCAGCGCGCCGCGCAGGAGTTCCGCAAGCGGCTGCCGGAAATCATGACCCACGCGCCGGACATGCCGCGGCTGGTGCATGCCTGGTTGACCCAGCAGGTCGAAGGCAGGCACGAGCTGGCGATGCGTTCGCAGGATCTGGCCGAGCTGACGCAGATCATGAAGGGCATGCAGCGCCGCGTGGTGGCCGCCATCCTCGGCGTGGGCCTGTTGATCGTGGCGGCGGTGCTGTACGGTTTCGAAGCCGGCGGACCGCGCATCCTGTCCATCCCGGCTTCGGCCCTGATCGCCGGCGTCGGCGGCCTGTGGGCATTGCTGGCGGCATGGCCGCGGAGATAACAAGGACCCCCGTTGTGGGAGCGACGCGAGTCGCGACACGGCCGTTGGAAGCCTTTGCGAGCTACGTCGCTCCTACAATCAGGCATTCTTACCCGGCTTCTTATGGCGCAGGTAGATACCGTGCAAGCAGGTTTCCTGAAACTCTTGATGCTGGGCGGTGCATTGTTGCTGACGCTGCCCGCCGGCTGCGTTCATACCCCAGCCGCTGACCGCAATCCGCTGGCCGAATGGGTGCCATCGCCGAACTACGAACCGCGCCGGCCGATCCTGATCGTCATCCATGCCACCGAGCAGACTTCGGTGCAGCGCAGCCTGGATACCTTGCGCAGCCACAACCGCGGCGGCCCGGTCAGCGCGCACTACCTGATCGGCCGCGACGGCAGCCGCTACCAGCTGGTGGCCGACGACCAGCGCGCCTGGCATGCCGGCGCCGGCCGCTGGGGCACGATTACCGATGTCAATTCGGTGTCCATCGGTATCGAACTGGACAACGACGGCGCCGCGGAATTCCCGTCCGCGCAGATCGACAGCCTGCTGGCGCTGCTGACCGACCTGTGCGATCGCCTGCGCATCCCGCGCACGCAGATTGTCGCCCACTCCGATTTCGCCCCCACCCGCAAGCGCGACCCCAACGTTCGGTTCCCCTGGTCGCGATTGGCCGAAGCCGGCTTCGGCATCTGGCCGGCAGCCGATGCGCCGCCGGCTCCGGCCGGTTTCGACCCATGGCAGGCGCTGCAGCTGATCGGCTACCCGCTGGACGATCGCGCCGCCACCGTACGCGCCTTCCACCGCCGCTTCCGCGGCACCGAAACCGACACGCTGGACGAGGAAGATCTGCGCATCCTGCATGCGCTGACACAGGAAAGGCAGCAGCCGTAGCCAGCCGTCCGGAGGGCTTGGGTCCTGCCGGAGCTGGCGCGGCCGGCGTCGAATTGCGGCAGCAGGAACGGCCAACCGCGGGCCGTTCCTGCGCGAGCGGCTACTCGCCTGCGCTGGCGGCCGCAGCGGCCGCGGCCTTGGCGAAGTCGCCGGCCACGAACACGCTCAGCGAGTCCGGCTTGAAATGCCTGGCGATGGCGGCGTTGACCTGCTCCCGCGTCAGCACGGCGAATCGGGCGTCCAGTTCGGCGGTGAAGGCCATCGTGCGTCCGTAGTACAACTGGTCGGCCAGCATGCCGGCAACGCTGTCGTCGTCCGCGCGCGCCTGCTGGCGTTCGGTCAGGATGCCGGAGACGGCATCGCGCAGTTCGTCGGCGCTGACGCCGTCGGCGACCAGCCGCGCCAGTTCCTCGCGCACCGCCGCTTCGACCCTGGCCATGTTCTCCGGCGCGGCGATGGCCTGGATGTTGAAGCTGCCGTTGTCGTCGTTGCCGTCGCGGCTGTCGTCGGCGCGCACGCCGCTGGAAACGCCATAGCTCAGGCCTTCCTTCTGCCGGATGCGGTCGCCCAGCCGCGATTTCAGCGCGCCGCCGCCGAAGATGCGGTTGGCCGCCAGCAGCGCCGGATAGTCGGCATCGGTCACCTTCAGCGACAGGTTGTGCCGCGCCAGCAATACGGCGTTGGGCTTGTCCGGGGTCTGGAAGCTTTCCCGCCGTGAGGCCACTTCGGTATAGCGCGTATCGATGGGCCGGTACGGCTGCGGCGACTGCCAGCCGGCGAACAGGCTTTCCAGCTGCTGCCGCACGGCGGCCGGGTCGAAGTCGCCGACGATGGCGATCTCGCCATCGGCAGTGCCGTAGAAATCGCGATGGAACGCGCGCAGTTGCTCCAGCTTCAGCGCCCTGACCGACGCCAGCGATTCGTCCAGCGTGCGCACATGCAGCGGATGGCCCTCCGGCCACGGATCGAAGTACTGCGAGATGGCCTGGCCGGCCACGCTGCCGGGTTCGCGCCGCGACGCTTCCAGGCCGGTGAGGGCCTGCAGCCGCAATTGCTCGAATTCGTTGTCCGGGAATGCGGGATGGCGCAGGATGTCGCCGGCCAGCGCCAGCGCATCGGCCAGATGCTCGCGCCGGGTCTGCAGCGAGATGCCGCTGGCCTGCAGGTTGCCGTTGATGGTTGCCTGGGTCTTCAGCGCCTCGAAGCGCTGATCGATCTGTTCGCGGCTCAGGCGCTGGCTGCCGCGCATCAGCATGGCGCCGGTCAAGCCGGCGGCCTGGTCGCGGCCGCTCAGCGACTGAACGTCGCCGTGGCGGAAATTGGCCGTGACCACCACCGTCTCGCCGCGGGTGCGCTTGGGCAGCAGCGATACCTTCAGCTTGTCGCCCAGCGTGAAGGTCTGCGTACGCGCCTGGATGTTCTGCGGCGAGGGGTCGAAATCCTCGCCGGCGCTGACGGCGACGCGGCCGGTGTAGCCTTCGACCAGGCGGGCGACATCGGGTGCGGCCGGAATTTCGACACGGTCCGGCGCGTCGGTGGGAATGAAACGCCCCAGCGTGCGGTTGCTGGATTTCAGGTAGGCAGCGGCAACGCGATTGACATCTTCGGGGCCGACCTTCTCGATCGCATCGCGACTGAGGAACAGCAGGCGCCAGTCGCCGGCGGCAAGGAACTCCGACAGTCCCATGCCCACCGCGTTGACGTCGGTGAAATACAGGTCGTAGGCATTGCCGATGCGCTGCCTGGCCTCATCGACTTCTGCCTGGGTGAACGGCCGCTCGCCGATCGCTTCGACCTGCTTCAGCAGTTCGGCCTCGGCCTTGCCGGCATCGCCGTCCTTGGGGATCACCGCAATCACGCTGAGCAGGCCGGGGTCGCGCATCGACTGGCCGCTGGCGCCGGCGCCGGCGGCGATCTTGGTTTCCACCAGCGCCTTGTGCAGTCGCCCGCCCGGGCTGTGGCCAAGGATGTTGGCCAGCACGCTCAGCGCGGCGTTGTCCGGGTGCGCCGCGGCCGGGATGTGGTAGGCGGCGGCGATCAGCCGCAGATCGCCGACGCGGCGCACGGTGACCTCGCGTTCGCCGTCCTGCGCCGGCTCGACGGTATGCAAACGCGGCAAGGTGCGCGCGGGCCGCTTCAGCTTGCCGAAGTGCCTGGCAATGGCGGCAAGCGTGTTGCCGGTATCGATGCGCCCGGCGACGATCAGCGTGGCGTTGTCCGGCTGGTACCACTGCCGGTAGAACGCCTGCAGCCTGTCGATCGGCACGCCTTCCACGTCCGAGCGCGCGCCGATGGTGCTGTTGCCGTAGTTGTGCCACAGGAAGGCGGCCGAGCGGATGCGCTGGAACAGCACGCCGCCGGGATTGTTTTCGCCGGCCTCCAGTTCGTTGCGCACCACGGTCATCTCGCTGTCCAGATCGCTTTTGGCGATGCGCGAATTGACCATCCGGTCCGCTTCCATGCCCAGCACCCAGTCCAGGGTGGCATCGTTGGCCGGGAACGACGAAAAATAGTTGGTGCGATCCAGCGAGGTGGTCGCATTGAAGCCGATGCCGCGCTTTTTCAGTTCGCCGCTGATGTCAGGATGCGTTGGCGTACCCTTGAATACCAGGTGCTCCAGCAGGTGCGCCATGCCGGTTTCGCCGTAGTTCTCGTGCACCGAGCCAACACCGTATACCAGGTTGACGGTGACGGTGGGCTTGCTGGCATCGGGAAACAGCAGCACCCGCAGCCCGTTGCCCAGCGTATATTCGCTGATGCCTTCGATACTGGGGCCGGCGGCGACGCCCTTGGGCAGCGGCGGTTGCGCCAGCGAGGGCGGCGGCGCGGACAGGCTTAGCGCCAATGCCAGGCCCAGTGCGAAAATGAAGCGGGGTGATCTCATCAACGGTCTCCATGCGGGAACATGCAGGCGACGTCCATCGTCGCCCTGCACGGCAGGCAGTGTCTCAAATTTTCCGAAAGAGGTTGGCCGGTGGAACAACAAACCGATGCGCTAAGCGTGCGCTATGCCGACGATCGCCTTGCGGTGATCGACAAGCCGGCGGGGCTGATGGTGCACGACAGCAAGCTGGCGCGGGGTGAGACCGATTTCGCCGCCGACCGCCTGCGCGGGCAGTTCGGCAAGCCGGTGTTCCTGGTCCATCGCCTGGATCGCGCCACCAGCGGTTGCCTGCTGCTGGCGTTCGATCGCGAAGCGGCCAGTGCGCTGGGCCGTGCGCTGATGGCCGGCGAAGTGGAGAAGGACTACCTGGCGGTGTGCCGCGGCTGGCCGGAGCAGAGTTTCACCGTCGACCACCCGCTCGATGGCGGCCCGGGCAAGCCGGAAAAGAAGCCGGCACTGACCCGGTTCCAGCGCTTGGCGACCGGTGAACTGGCATTGCCGTCGGCCGGTTTCGAAACCTCACGCTACGCGCTACTGCGCTGCCGGCCCGACACCGGCCGCTTCCGCCAGATCCGCCGCCACCTCAAACACGTTTCGCACCACATGATCGGCGACACCAGCCATGGCGACGGCCGCCACAACCGCCAGTTCCGCATGCTCGGCGTGCACCGGATGCTGCTGCATGCGGTGCGGCTGTCGTTTCCGCACCCGGCCGGCGGCGGCCGGATGGAAGCGACCGCACCGCTGGATGCGGAATTTCGCAAAGCGTTCGATTTATTCGGCTGGGACGAGTCGCTGCGGTGATCCTTGCGCTGCAGGAGCGACGCGAGTCGCGATGCGGCTTTCCCGATGGCTTATCGCGACTCACGTCGCTCCTGCAGGGACGACGCTTCAGGCGATCTTCAACGCCGCCATCACGATCAACGACAATGCTGCGGCAAAGCCGACCAGCCAGATCAGGCTGCGCAGCGCCTGCCTGTCGGCCAGATAGAAGATGCCATGCAGGATGCGCGCGGCAACGAACACGATGGCGATGGCGTTGACCGTGGCAGGCGCAACCCCGGCCAGTTGCGCCATCAGCACGCCGGCGACGAAGGCCGGAAACGATTCGAAACCGTTGAGGTGCGCGGCGTTGGCGCGATGGGACCGCGGATTGTTCTGCCTGGCCTGCCAGCCGCGCGGGTCGCGGTTGTTGTAGCGCTCGCCGGACTGCTTGGCGATGGAAACCCACAGATAGGGCAGCAGTGCGGCGATCAAGATGCACCAGTAGGCGATGGCCATGCGGATTGTCTCCAGGAAGGGCGCCCAGCCTAGCGCAATGGCGGGAGCTTGGCTCCACGACGGAAAAGATTCTTCTCCGATTCCCGGGACAGCAGCTTCGGAAGTCGTCGCCTTCCGCGCGCATGAATGTCCGCAACTTCGGAGGCTGTTCTCCCAAGCGCTGGCAAGCTGTCCAGAAGCCGGGGCCATGGCGTTGCGGAACCGTACGCGGCACGGACACCGCGTACGAGCTGACATGGCTGAGGCAAGCGCTTGATGGCGGGCCGGGCCCGCGTAGCGGATATGTACAGCGTGTCACGCAACGCCAAGGCCTCCGGCTTCCTCGCAGACCTCCCTTCACGACGGAGAAGAACCAAACAGAAAACGGCGCCCGAAGGCGCCGTTCTGCGTTCAGCGGAAAGCCGCAGGCGCGGCCCGCTCCTACTTCTTCATCATCCGGTCGCGCGCCGCCTTGAACTCGCTGCCTTCGTACCAGTTGGGCCACTGGTTGCCGCCGGCCAGCTGCTTGCCGACGCCGTACAGCGCCTGCAGGTCCTGCACGGTGCCGTCCAGTTTCCAGGTTTCCGGGTAGTACTGGTCGCTGGGGCCGTGGTAGTGCTTGGCGTAGTCGTTGGCGGCCTGCTTGCCGGCTTCGGTGCCGCCTTCCAGCAGGTCCTCGCCGCCATCGGCGTACAGCGCCGGCACGCCGGCCTTGGCGAAATTGAAGTGATCCGAGCGGAAGTAGAAACCGCTCTGCACCGAGGCCTCGCCGCGCAGCGTGCGGCCCTGTTCGGCGGCGATCGGCTTCAGGATGTCTTCCAGCTCCGAACTGCCGTAACCGGTGACGATGAAGTCGCGGGCCTTGCCGGCCACCGACATCGCGTCGATGTTGATCACGCCGGCAATCTTGTCCAGCGGAAAGGTCGGGTGCGCCACGTAGTACTTGGAGCCCAGCAGGCCCGATTCCTCCAGCGTCACCGCGATGAACGCCACCGAGCGCTCCGGCTTGGGTTGCTGGTGGGCGAAGGCCTCGGCGATCTCCAGAATGCCGGCCACGCCGGTGGCGTTGTCGATGGCACCGTTGAAGATGGTGTCGCCTGAGCCATCAGCGGAGTGCTCGCCTTCATGCTTGCCCAGGTGATCCCAATGCGCCATGTACACCACCGCCTCGTCCGCACGGGCGCTGCCGGGCAGCACGCCGATCACGTTGCGCGAGGTCTTTTCGCTGATGCTGCTTTTCAGATCCACCGACAGCCTGGATTTCAGCGGCACCGGCTTGAAGCCGCGGCGGTTGGCGCTCTTGTAGGCCGCTTCCAGGTCCAGCCCGGCATCGGCGAACAACTGCTTGGCGACCTCGGCGGTGATCCAGCCCTGCACCGGCAGGCGCGGTTCGGGATCGTCCTTGGCCGGCAGGTCGTACTGCGGGCCGGACCAGGAGTTCTTGACCACCTCCCAGCCATAGCTGGCGCCGGGGGTGTCATGGATGATCAGCGCGGCGGCGGCGCCCTTGCGCGCGGCTTCCTCGTACTTGTAGGTCCAGCGGCCGTAATAGGTCATCCGCTTGCCGTCGAACAGGTCCTCGTCGCCGACGTGGAAGCCGGGGTCGTTGACGAACATCACCACCGTCTTGCCGGTCCAGTCCTGGTTGCCGTAGTCGTTCCAGCCGCGTTCGGGCGCATCCACGCCGTAGCCGACGAAGATCATGTCGCTGGCGTCGATCTTCACCTCGGTCTGGCCGGTGCGGGTGCCGATCACGTAGTCGCTGCCGAAGGCCAGCTCGCGCGTCTTGCCGCCAACTTCCAGCTTCAGCACGGTGTCGGGCGCGGCAGTGGTTTCCACCATCGGCACGTCCTGGAAGTAGCTGCCGTTGTTGCCCGGCTGCAGGCCGATGCGCTTCATCTGCGCTTCCAGGTAGGCAACGGTCTTCTCTTCGCCGGGCGAGCCTGGCGCGCGGCCCTCGAATTCGTCCGAGGCCAGCGTCTTGACCAGCTCGGCAAAATCGCCTTCGCTGATGTCGGCGCTGAAGGCGTGCGCATCGGCGGCCGGCGCGGTGGCTTCGGCGCCGGCCGGAGTTTCGGCGGGTTGCTGTTTGCAGGCCGTCAGCGCGGCGGCGGCGGCAAGGACGGCAACGGCCATCGGGAGCTTGCGGGACATCGGGATTCCTCACACAACGGAATCCCGATTCTAGCCGGCTTTGCCGGCCCGAGCCTGTGCCGGCAACGGCGAACGGCGGTGGCCGGCCGCAGGCGAACCGCCGGGCCGGGCCGCCCGCGGCCAACGGCCTTGGAGCGTGTTACGTAGTCTGAGGTGGGTGCGAAGCCGCCCGGGATGCGTCGAGACAAGACGCGTAACGCGGTATCGGCGCGTTCCCGGGCGATTTCCCGTAGGGCTGGCCGTCAGCGGCACCGCGCCGGCTGGCGACCGACGCACTCATCTCAAAGTGCATGACACACTTTAATCCTTCGGCGCGGTAGCGCTGTCGAAGATCTGGGCGGTGGCGCCGGTGACCGGGCCGATGCTGGCGCTGCGGTGTACGTACAGCTTGACCGGGCGCTCGAACACCAGCGGGCCTTCGACCACCGCATTGGGACCGATGACGATGCGCGGGTCGCGCTTCTTCTCGAAACTGATGCCCGTGGACTTCTTGACCGCAATGCCGCCCTTGACCTGCGAATCGACACCGACGGTGATGTCGCCGCGGACCGTCTCGATGCCGCCGCCCAGACGGGTGGCGACCAGGCCGATGGAGCCGTTCACCGTTTCCACATCGCCGCGCACGCTGCCGCCGCGGTCGACGAAGATGCTGCCGTTGACGGTTTCGATATCGCCGTCGACGGTGACATCGCTGCCCAGCCGGATGCTGCCGTTGACCGTCGCCAGCGAGGCGGTCTGGGCCTTGTTGTCCACGGTGATCGAACCATTGACGGTGGAGGCGTCCTCGACGATGGCGCCGTCGCGGATGCGGATGCTGCCGTTGACGGTGTCCAGATCGCCATAGGTCTGGCCGGCCTCGGCCTCGATGCCGCCGTTGACCTTGGAAATCTCGGTCTGGCCGAAGGCCGGTACGGCGGCCAGCGCCAGCGTCAGCAGCAGAACGGTACGGGAACGCATCATCAGGACTCCTCCTCGGATAATTGGTACGGGATTGGATGCCTCTGCGGCGGCCATGGTTTAGATGGGTCGATGCCGCGTGAGGAAGACGCATCCCGGCAACGCTTTCTTCATGGCCGCCATGGGAGCACGCTTCGCTACAATCGACACCTGCCTGAAGTCACTGGGAGTTCCAATAGTGCCCCGTTCATCCGCGTCTGCCGTGCGTCCCAAGCCCGTTGTATTGCTTATTCTCGATGGCTGGGGCCATCGCGAGGAACCCGCCGACAATGCCTTGGCGCAGGCCACGCTGCCCAATTGGCGGCGGCTGCTGGCCACCTGTCCGCACACGTTGATCCACACCGAAGGCCGCCATGTCGGCCTGCCGGACGGGCAGATGGGCAATTCCGAGGTCGGGCACATGAATCTGGGCGCCGGCCGCATCGTCTACCAGGACCTGACCCGGGTCGACGCGGCCATCGAGGACGGCAGCTTCTTCGACAACGCCGAACTGGTCGCCGCCTGCCAGGCCGTCAAGGCCGACGGCGGTACGTTGCACATTTTCGGCCTGCTGTCGCCCGGCGGCGTGCACAGCCATGAGAACCACATCTTCGCAATGCTGCAGCTGGCCCAACGCCGCGGCGTGCCGCGGGTGGCGGTGCACGCGTTCCTGGATGGCCGCGACACCCCGCCCAAGTCGGCCGAAGCCAGCCTGCGCAAGCTGCAGCAGCTGTGCGCAACGCTGGGCAACGCCCACATCGCCTCGGTCAGCGGCCGCTACTACGCGATGGACCGCGACAAGCGCTGGGACCGGCTACGCAAGGCCTGGGATGCCATCGTCCAGGCGCAGTCGGAGCAACGCGCCGCCGATGGCGTTTCCGCGCTGCAGGCGGCCTATGCCCGCGGCGAGAACGATGAATTCGTGTTGCCCACCGTCATCGACGGCGCGCAGCCGATGCGCGACGGCGATGCGGTGGTGTTCATGAACTTCCGCGCCGACCGCGCGCGCCAGATCACCGCCGCGTTCGTATCGCCGGAGTTCGAGGGCTTCAGCGATGCCGGCGAAGACGTCCGCCGCCCGCAGCTGTCGCGCTTCGTATGCCTGACCGAATACGACGCCAGGCTGCCGGCGCCGGTGGCATTCGGCCCGGACGATCTGCGCCACACCCTGGGCGAACTGCTGGCCGAGCACGGCATGACCCAGCTGCGCATCGCCGAGACCGAAAAGTACGCGCATGTGACGTTCTTCTTCAGCGGCGGCCGCGAGGACGTATTCGCCGGCGAGGAACGCATCCTGATTCCCAGCCCCAAGGTCGCCACCTACGATCTGCAGCCGGAAATGAGCTGTCCGGAACTGACCGCCAAGCTGGTCGAAGCCATCGGCTCGGGCCGTTTCGACGCCATCGTCTGCAATATCGCCAACCCCGACATGGTCGGCCACAGCGGCGATCTGCAGGCGGCGATACTGGCCGCGCAGGCGGTGGACGTGGCGATCGGCGCCATCGATGCGGCGGTGCGCCAGGCCCATGGCGCGCTGCTGATCACCGCCGATCACGGCAACCTGGAAATGATGCGCGACCCGGACACCGGCCAGCCGCATACCGCGCATACGGTCGGCCCGGTGCCGTGCGTCTATGTCGGCGAACGCGCGGTGCAGCTGCGCGCCGGCGGTGCGCTGCGCGACATCGCGCCGACCCTGCTGGATCTGCTTGGCCTGCCGCAGCCGGCGGAAATGACCGGCCGCAGCCTGTTCGCGCCGGCGCAATGAGAGTGAGCCGGCCGGCGACCTGCGCGGCAATCCTGGCGTTCGCGCTGGGTTGCACGCTGGCCGCGGGTACCGTCGCGCAGAACCAACGCGAGGCGGAAAAGAAACTCCAGCACGTCCGCGAGGAGCTGAAGACGATTGCGCAGGAGCGCCGCAAGCTGGAAGGCGAGCGCGGCGCGGCATCGCGCCAGTTGCGCGAAGCCGACGAGAAGGTCGGCAAATCCAGCCGCGCGCTCAGCGAAACCGAGGCCGCACTGCAGCGCGAACAGCAAGCGCTGGCCGAGCTGCAGCAACGCCGCCAGCGCATGCAGCAGCAGATGGCCAGCCAGCGCGGGCAGCTGACCGCACTGGTGCGCGCGGCCTATACGCTGGGCGGCGACGCCCCGTTGAAGGTGCTGCTGGCGCAGGACCGGATCGCCGATGCCAACCGCGCGCTGGCCTACCACCGCTACCTGCAGCGCGATCGCAGCCAGCGTATCGCCGCCCTGACCGCCGAGCTGAGCGCGCTGGAGCAGGTCGAGCAGGAGATCGCTGCACGCCACGCCGAGCTGGATGCCGCCCGCCGCCGCCAGCGCGAGCAGATCGCAGCGCTGGAAAAGGATCGCAAGGCCCGCGCCGGCGTGGTGGCGGAGCTGGATCAGCGCTACCAGGACCGCAACGAACGCGCCAAGGCGCTGGGCCAGGACGCGCGTTCGCTGGAGCGGCTGCTGGCCAATCTGCGGGCCGCTGCCGCGCGCGCCGAAGCCGAACGCAAGGCCGCCGCCCGCCGTGCCGCGCAGGCGGCGGCCGACAAGGGCAAGGCACCGGCATCGGCGCGCGCGCCGGCGCGGCCGGCGGTGGCCAGTGCACCAGCGCTGAAAGTGGGGGGGCTGGGTTGGCCGGTGTCGGGCAACCTGCTGGCCCGCTACGGCGGCAAGCTGCCCGATGGCCGCGCCAGCGCCGGCGTGCTGATCGGCGCGCCGGTCGGCACCGCGGTCACCGCGGTGGCCGATGGCACCGTGGTGTTCTCCGAATGGATGACCGGCTACGGCCTGATCCTGATCGTCGATCACGGCAACGGCTACATGAGCCTGTACGCCCACAACGACAGCCTGCTGCGCGACGCCGGCGATCGGGTCAAGCGCGGCGATGCGGTGGCCCGGGTCGGCAGTTCCGGCGGGCACGGCACCCCGGCGCTGTATTTCGAACTGCGCCGCAACGGGCAGCCGGTGGATCCGTCCTCGTGGCTGCAACGCCGCTGAACGGCGGCGTTCGGTCCGCTGGCCATTGAACGATGTTTTTACGGCCGGCTCGCGCATAATCGGCAGAAACTTCGCGCTGTCCGCGGGGTCGTAGGAACATGTTTAAGGTCTGTCGCGAGCGCAGCCAGAGCCTGCGCCCCGTACTTGATACGGGGTGGCGCGTGGCGGAGAGCAGAGCGCGTCGTTGTGGAGCCGGCAGTGTACGTACAGGTACATGAGCATTTCGAGCACCGCACGCGCGCCAGATGGCAAGCGCAGCAAGACTTTAAACAGGTTCTAAGTGCTATCCCTCGGAGTACGTGTAATGTCTTTCCGTCTTTCGCTGGCCATCCTTCTCGCCCTGGGCGGCACCTCCGCCTGGGCGCAACAGACGCCTGAGCAGGAACAGGCGCGGGAGGTCGGCTCCAGCGACGATCCCGATGCCGCCGAGACCGCGCCGGCGAAAGTGCCGCTGGAGGAAATCCGCCGTTATGTGGCCGTATTCAACGCGGTCAAGGACGCCTATGTCGAACCGGTGCAGGACAAGGATCTGATGCAATCGGCCATCCGCGGCCTGCTGCTGGATCTGGATCCGCACAGCACCTATTTCGACAAGGATGACGCGGCCGCCTTCGACGAGCAGTCCACCGGCGCCTATGACGGCATCGGTGTGGAACTGCTGCAGCAACCGGACAACACGCTGCGGGTGATTTCGCCCATCGACGACACGCCCGCCGCCAAGGCCGGCATCAAGGCCGGCGATGTGATCACCGCCATCGACGGCAAGCCGATCAGCGGCAAGGACGGCATGGAACCGCTGCGCGGCGAACCGGGTTCCAGCATCACCCTGACCCTGGTACGCGAAGGCACGCCCAAACCGTTCGACGTCAGCCTGACCCGGCAGACCATCCGCATCGCCAGCGTGCGCAGCCGCCTGCTCGAGCCCGGCTACGGCTACCTGCGCATCAGCGCATTCCAGACCGATACCGCGGCCGATTTCCAGAAGCACATCGACAGGCTGCAGGCCGGCGGCAAGCTGCGCGGGCTGGTGCTGGACCTGCGCAGCAATCCCGGCGGCCTGCTGCTGGCGGCGGTGCAGGTGGCCGACGAATTGCTGGACAAGGGCACCATCGTCAGCACGCGCGGGCGCATTTCGATCAGCGATTCCAAGTTCGAGGCCACGCCCGGCGACCGCCTGGCCGGCGCGCCGGTGATGGTGCTGGTCGACGCCGGTTCGGCCAGCGCCGCCGAAGTGCTGGCCGGCGCGCTGCGCGACAACCAGCGCGCGCGCGTGATCGGCAGCCGCACTTTCGGCAAGGGTTCGGTGCAGACCGTACTGCCGCTGGACAACGGCGATTCGGTCAAGCTGACCACCGCGCGTTACTACACGCCCAGCGGCCGATCGATCCAGGCCAGCGGCATCGTGCCGGACGTGGTGCTGCATCCGGATGGCGAAGATCAGCCGGCCAGCCTGGCCGACTACAGCGAGGCGAAATTGCCCGGCCACCTGCGCGGCGACGAAGAGGATCAGGAAGGCTACGTGGCCGGCGACGTGCTCGATGGCGACAAGCCGATCGACGCTGCGCTGGCCGAGCTCAAGAAGAAAGTGGCCGTTAGTGCGCCAACGCCCGGCAGGCAGACACGCTGAGCGCGTCACCGACTTGGTCGGCGCTGGCCCGTGGAGCGGCGCGAGTGGCGACGCAACGAAGCGAAACGCTTTTTGACGCGGACAAGAGCGAAATAACCGTAGATAAGGCTCCGGTATCGACGGGGCACTATCCGTTGTTTTCGCCTTTATCCGTGTCGGAAAAGAGCCATTGGCTTTTCCGGTCGCGACTTATGTCGCTCCTACGGGGCAGGTAAGAATGCAGTCGCGCCGACGGCAGCGGCCGGCTCAGGTTGCGCCGGCCAAGGCCTCATCCCAGAACGCGGCTTCGATCTTGTGGCCATCGGGGTCGCGCACATAGCCGCCATAGTAGGCGGCGCCGTACTGCGGACGTGGGCCCGGCGCGCCCTCGTCGCTGCCGCCTGCGGCCAGCGCGGCGGCATGGAAGGCATCCACCGCCTGCGGCGACTCGGCGATAAAGCCGAAATGGGTGCCGTTGCCGATGCTGGCACGCGCGCCGTCCAGCGGCGTCTGCACCCAGAATTCGGGAAACGCCTTGCCGTAGGCCACCGCGCCTGGAAACGCCTCGATGCGGCGCGCGCCCAGGGTCGGCATCACCGCATCGTAGAACGCGGTCGCGCGTTCGAAATCGTTGCTGCCTACCGAGATATGCGAGAGCAGGCTGGGATTGGGTTCGCTCATGCCGGGAGATTCCTTGGTTATGGGGCGCCCAGGCTAGCGGCCATTGCGGTCAAGGAGTGTCCGCGATGAGGGTATGCAGAGCGCCGCGGCGCGCCTGCGGGCGCGCTCAGCCGCGCGGCGCCAGCCCGTGTCCGCCGACAGGTTGGGTCTCGGTCCGATGGCTGAAACCGGCAATCAGCGGTTTGCCGCGCGCGATGGCCTGTTGCACGGCGGGCAGCGCCAGCGAAGCGCGATGGCTGTCGCTGTTGTCCCAGACCTCGGTGATCCACAGGGCGTCGGCGTCGGCCGGGTCGCGGGCAATGATGTAGCTCAGGCAGCCGGGCATTTCTCCTGTGCCCTCCAGCAGGATATCGATCAAGGTATCGCGTTGGCCGGGTACTGCGGTCATCTTGCCGATCAAACCGTACATCGGGTCTGCTCCTGTTGTTGAGGGCACGCCCCTGGCCGGCGCCGCCATAGCGACCGCAGCCAGACCTGGGAGGGCGATGAATTCGCGCCGGTCCATGCCGGGTCGATCTAACGCGGCTTGGCCGGCAACGGAAACGGCGTCACCACCTTCTCGCCGGTGGCCGCGTCGCGGATGGCCGACTGGCCTTTGCGCTCGACTTCCTCGATGCGGATGATGCTCTGCATCGGCAGGTGCAGCACACGGGTGTTGCCGAACTCGTCGCGCAGCCGCTCCTCGGTGGGGTCTACCACCAGCCCGTCGTGCACATCGAACACCAGTTCGCCGATCTCGGTGAATCCCCACAGCCCGCTGGCCGCCACCTGCCGCGCGTACAGCTCGTAGACCTTGCTGTGATTGAGAAAGGTGACCTTGTAGAGCTTGTTCTTCATGGCGCCGATTATAAAGCGGTAGCGGTGTCCGGGCCCGGCGGCATGGCCAGGCCAGGCCTCAGCCTTCCCAGCCCCCGACCCCCGAGTCCCCAGTCCCCAGTCCCCAGTCCCCAGTCCCCAGCTCCTCAATACCCCTGCCGCTGGCGCAGCCGGCGGGCGATGGCCGCACGGACGAACAGTGCGAACACCACGCCGAACAGGAAGCCGGCGATATGCGCCGACCAGGCCACCGCACCGAACGCCGGACCGATGTAGGCGAACACCACCTGCAGCAACGCCCAGATGCCGATCAGCAGCGACGCCGGCGCCTTGACGAACTCCAGGAACAGCCCCAACGGCAACACCACGCCCAGCTTGGCGGTCGGAAACAGCGCCAGATAGGCGCCGATCACTGCCGACACCGCGCCGCTGGCACCGATGATGACGCTGTCCGGCGAGCCGATGGCCACCACCGCGGCCAGATTCGACACCGCCCCGCCCAGCAGAAACAGCAGCAGGAACCGCCACGGCCCCATCGTGCGTTCGGCCGGCAGGCCGAAGATCAGCAGGAACACCAGATTGCCCAGCAGGTGCGCCCAGTCCGCGTGCAGGAACAGCGCACTGAACAACCGCAGCGCGGTGCCGTCGCGCAGCGACTCCCAGCCGGCCTGCAGGCTGAGCGCGCCGCCGGACAATGCGCCCCAGTCCAGCAGCAGGCTGTCCTGCGCCGCGTCGGGCCGGGTTTCGGCCCACAGGAAGGCCAGCCACAGCAGCGCGAACAGGCTGGGAGTGGCCCAACGCAACGGCGCCTTTTTGCGCGAGGGAATGGATACGAACATGCAGAGGCGACTGTAACGGTTCTGGCGCGGCAAGCTCCAACCGGGCTCACAACCCTGAACCCCGGACTAACCCCAAACCGCCCGGATTGTTAGCGTTTAGTTAGACGTTATACTTGCATACGGCGTCGTATGTCGGGAGGGGCTTCCGGCGGACCAGAGGGTGAGGCATTCACCCGGTCGTTGACGATGCCGGTGAACCTTATCCCACGTCCTCCGGAGAAAACATCCATGGAATTTGCAAACAACCTCACCCGGGTCACCGCCCTGGCGTTCGGCATCGCCAGCGCGCTGGCCTGCGGTCAGGCCCAGGCCTCGGCGTTCCAGCTGAGAGAAAACAGCGTCAAGGCCCAGGGCCGCGCGATGGCCGGTTCGGCCTCGGCCTATGGCGACGCTTCGGTGGTGGCCAACAACCCGGCCATGATGTCCACCTTCAAGGAAAAGACCCTGCAGGCCGACGTCACCGCGGTGGATCTGTCGTTCGAGTTCACCGGTGGCGGCAATGCCGCGGCCGGTAGCGCGCTGCAGCAGCCGTTGACCGGCGGCGACGGCGGCGACGCCGGCGATCTGACCCCGGTGCCGGCCAGCGCGTTCATCCTGCCGCTGAGCGGCAGCTTCGAGTACGTGACCCTGGGCATGATGGTCAGCGCGCCGTTCGGCCTGAAGACCGACTACGACCGCAACTGGGTCGGCCGCTACCACGCCGTCGAGTCCGATGTGCGCATCATCGACCTGACCCTGTCGGCTTCGCTCGAGCTGAGCGAGCGCTTCTCGGTCGGCGTTGGCGCCATCATCGAGCGTTCGGACGTGACCCTGTCCAATGCCATCGACTTCGGCACCGGCATCTGCGCCAACCCGGCGACCCAGTCGCTGTGCTTCATGCCCAACCCGATCACCGGTCCCTACGGCCCGCAGAAGAATGACGGCTTCGTCTCGGTCGAAGGCGACGACACCAGCTTCGGCTGGCTGTTCGGCGTGAGCTGGCGCCCGACCGATCGGCTGTCGCTGGGCTATACCCACCGCTCGGAAATCAAGCACGAAGTCAGCGGCACGGCTACCTTCGAAGTTCCGGCCAACGCCGCATTCCTGACCTCCACCGGCCAGTACGTGACCGGCCCGGGCGGCGCCAAGCTGACCCTGCCCAGCACGGACACCTTCAGCGCCACCTTCCAGGCCACCGATCGCCTGGCCGTGATGGCCGAGGCCTCGCTGACCGGCTGGGAGTCGCTGGAAGAGGTGCGCATCGAGTTCGGCAACCCGGCGCAGCCGGATTCGGCCGAGGACTACAACTGGGGCGACAGCTGGTTCTATTCGGTCGGCGCCGAGTACAAGATCAGCGACCGCTTCACCGTGCGCGGCGGCGTCGGCCGCGACGAGTCGCCGGTCTCGCTGCCGTACCGCACCCCGCGCATGCCCGACCAGGACCGCAACTGGTACGCGGTCGGCCTGACCTGGGCGGCTACCGACAATCTGGAAATCAGCGGCAGCTACACCCGCATCCAGCTGGCCGACGACCCGCAGGTGGATCTGGTCTCCAGCAGCGGCTCGCGTCTGGTCGGTACCTACGACGGCGGTGCGGATCTGTACGGCATCTCGATGCAGTACCGGTTCTAAACCAGTCTGGTCCACGCCGGTCTGGCCAAGCCAGTCCGCAGGTTCCAACAAAAAAACCCCGCTTCGGCGGGGTTTTTTTGGTTCTTCTTTCTCGCCTGACGGCTAAAGCGTTTTTACCCCAAGCGTTTACAGCGGGTTTTGGGGCGAGTAAACCCGATACCTCAACATCTACCCAACGCAGCCTCAGTAAGGCAGCCCGGCCACGTCCAGATCCAGCGACCACACCGTGCCGGCGCCGGTCAGGTACAGCGTCTTCATCTCCGGCCCGCCGAATGCGGCATTGGTGATGTTGGCGTCCACATCGATGCGCGCCAGCTCGGCTCCGGCCGGCGACAGCACCCGCACCCGGCGCAGGCTGTGCTCGGTGACGTACAGATTGCCCAGGCAGTCCACCGCCATGCCGTCGGGCACCGCCACTTTCGCCAGGTCGGTACCGGGTTGCGGTTTGCCGTCCACCAGCGGATAGGCGCGCAGCACGCCGTCGCTGCCGCCGCCAGCCACGTACAACACATCGCCGGCCGGCGACAACGCGATGCCGTTCGGATTGGCGATGCTGTCGTCGACCACGCTCACTTCGCCGCCGGCATAACGGTAGACGCGGGTCTTGTCCTGGCCGCCGACCGCCGCCGACCGCTGGAAGTCCGGATCGGTGAAATAGATCGTGCCGTCCTGCGCGATGACCAGATCGTTGGGCGAATTGAACGGGTTGCCCTGGTACTGGCCGACGATGCGCGCGCGGTTGCGCTCGCCGACGTCGAAGCGCGCCAGTTCCTTGCGGTCATGGGTGGCGGCGACGATGCGTCCCTGCGCATCCAGCGCCAGGCCGTTGCTGCCGCTGCTGATGATGGCCGTCTCCAGCCGGTCCGGCGGGGTGAAGCGCTGGATGCGCGAGCGGAAGCCCTCGCTGAGCAGGAAATCGCTGTAGTACAGCGAACCCTCGTGCCAGACCGGGCCTTCGTACAGCCGCGGCAGATCGTCCTTGGCCTCGGTGACGGCGATGCGCCGGGCGCTCAAGGTGCCGCTGGGCGCGGTGCCGGGTTCGGCAGGACAGCGCCAGGCCGTCTCGCCCGCCGCCGCGGGGGTGGCCGCAACCGCTTGCTGCTCGGCTGGCTGGCAACCGGCCAGCACGGCCATCACCGCCGTGAACAGCGTCGAACGCCATGTTTTCATTCCCTACCCCCGATTCGGACCGGCAGCAAGCGTACTTCAATTCGCCCGTGCTCCCTGCGCCCGGTGTCGCAAAGCGCAGGCGGCGACATCATGCCCGCGCCGGGAAGGCCCCGACGGCATGACCGGTCAATACCAGGAAAACCCCGCCGTGGCGGGGTCTTCTGCGGCAGGCGGGAACCGCCGTCAATCGCCCAACGTCAGCAGCGAGGCGTTGCCGCCGGCGGCGGTGGTGTTGACCGTCACCGTCTTTTCGGTGGCAAAGCGCGGCAGGTAGTGCGGGCCGCCGGCCTTGGGGCCGGTGCCGGACAGGCCCTGGCCGCCGAACGGCTGCACGCCGACCACCGCGCCGATCTGGTTGCGGTTGACGTAGACATTGCCCACCTTCACCCGCGCAGCGATGCGCTCGATGGTCTCGTCGATGCGCGAGTGCACGCCCAGGGTCAGGCCGTAGCCGGTGGCGTTGATGGCATCGATGACCTGGTCCAGTTGCTCGGCCTTCCAGCGGATCACATGCAGCGCCGGACCGAACACTTCCCTGTGCAGCTGATCCAGCGACTGCAGCTCCCACGCGCGCGGGGCGAAGAAGCTGCCGTGGCTGGCGGCCTCGCTCGTTGGCGCCTGCCTGATCAGGCGCGCTTCGGCGGCCATCCGCGCGGCGTGATCCTCCAGAATCTTCAGCGCGTCATCGTCGATCACCGGGCCGACGTCGGTCGACAGCAGCGCCGGGTCGCCGATTCTCAGTTCGTCCATCGCGCCGGCCAGCATCGTCATCACCTTGTCGGCAATGTCGTCCTGCACGAACAGCACGCGCGCGGCCGAACAGCGCTGGCCGGCGGAGGTGAACGCCGAACCGATGGCATCCTTGACCAGCTGCTCGGGCAGCGCCGAGGAGTCGGCGATGAAGGCGTTCTGGCCGCCGGTCTCGGCGATCAGCGTGGCGATGGGACCGGATTCGCGGCCGGCCAGCGCGCGGTTGATCGCGCGGGCGGTGTCGGTGGAACCGGTGAAGGCCACGCCGGCCACGCGCGGGTCGCGGGTCAGCGCCGCGCCGACGATGGCGCCGTCGCCGGGAACGAACTGCAGCACGTTTTCCGGCACGCCGGCTTCATGCAGCAGTTTGACCGCGGCATGGCCGATCAGGTTGGTCTGCTCGGCCGGCTTGGCGATCACGCTGTTGCCGGCGGCCAGCGCCGCGCCCACCTGGCCCAGGAAGATCGCCAGCGGGAAATTCCACGGGCTGATGCAGACGAACACGCCGCGCCCGTGCAACTGCAACTCGTTGGATTCGCCGGTCGGACCGGGCAGCTTTTCCGGCGCGCCGAAGCTGGCGCGCGCCTGTGCGGCGTAGTAGCGCAAAAAGTCCACCGCCTCGCGCACTTCGGCCACGCTGTCGGGGATGGTCTTGCCGGCCTCCTTGACGCAAAGCGCCATGAACCCGGGCATCCGCGCCTGCAGCAGGTCGGCCGCGTATTCGAGGATGGTGGCGCGGCTGGCGGCCGGGGTACGGTCCCAGGCCGGTTGCGCGGCAACCGCGTTCTGCAACGCCTTTTCCACCGCACCGGCATCGGCCGGCTGCCACTGGCCGACGATCTGGCGGCGGTCGGCCGGATTGGCGACGTTGGCCGCCGGCGTGGTCACCATGGCGCCGGGCACCAGCGGTGCGGCGCGCCAGCCGTGCTTGCCGGCGTTCTCGAAGGCCGCGTTGAGCTGCTCGGCGAGTACGCGCAGTTCGTTGTCGTTGGCGAGGTTGGCGCCCATGGAATTCTTCCTTTCAATGCCCTGGTTGCGGAACAGATCTTCCGGCAACGGAATACGCGGATGCGGAATCGACGCGAACGCCGACACGGTTTCGACCGGGTCGCGGACCAGATCTTCGATGGCCACGTCCTCGTCGGTGATGCGGTTGACGAAGCTGGAATTGGCGCCGTTTTCCAGCAGCCGGCGGACCAGGTACGGCAGCAGATCCTCGTGCGAGCCGACCGGCGCGTAGACCCGGCATGGCACGTCGAGGCGGTGCTTGGGAACGACCTCGGCATACAGGTCATCGCCCATGCCGTGCAGCTTCTGGAATTCGAAAGGCGAGGAACCAGAGCCATCCGACGCCGCGGTTTCCGCTGCTGTTCGTTTCTCCTCCGCACCTTGCCCCTTCCCAGACGCAAGCGACACCGATGCCATCCGGCAAATCGCGGCGATCGTCTGCGCGTTGTGAGTGGCGAACATCGGGTACAGCGCGTCGATATTGGCGAACAACCGCCGCGCATTGGCCAGGTAGGACACGTCGGTATTGGGCTTGCGGGTGAACACCGGGTAGCCCGGGTGGCCTTCGACCTGCGCGCGCTTGATTTCCGCGTCCCAGTAGGCGCCCTTGACCAGCCGCACCGGCATCCGCCGGCCGACCCGGCGGGCCAGATCGGCCAGGAAGTCGATCGCATACGGGGTGCGTTTCTGGTAGGCCTGCACGGCCAGCCCGTAGCCTTCCCAGCCATCGAGCGACGGGTCGGAGAAGGTCGCTTCGATCAGGTCCAGCGACAGTTCCAGCCGGTCGGCTTCCTCGGCGTCGATGGTGAAGCCGATGCCGCAGGATTTGGCCAGCTGCGCCAGTTCCAGGATCGCCGGCGCCAGTTCGGCCATCACCCGTGCGCGCTTGGCGTGCTCGTAGCGCGGGTGCAGCGCCGACAGCTTGATCGAGATGCTGGGCGCGGCGAACACGTCGGCGAAGGGCCCGGTCGCGCCGATGGCACGGATCGCCGCGCGGTAGGCGTCCAGGTAGCGCGCGGCGTCCTTGCCGGTCAGCGCGCCTTCGCCGAGCATGTCGAACGAATAGCGGTAGGCCGCGTTGGCGCCCTTGCGCGAACGCGCCAGCGCCTCGCCGATGGTCCGTCCCATCACGAACTGGTGGCCCATGATGCGCATGGCCTGGCGCACGGCCAGCCGGATCACCGGCTCGCCGACCCGGCCGACCAGGCGCTTGAAGGCGCCGCGGACGTCGGCGCGGGTCAGATCGTTGAGCTGGACCAGGCGTCCGGTCAGCATCAGTCCCCAGGTGGAGGCGTTGACCAGCACCGAGTCGCTTTCGCCCATGTGCTTCTTCCAGTCCGCGTCGCCCAGCTTGTCGCGGATCAGCTTGTCGGCCGTTTCCTGGTCGGGAATGCGCAGCAGCGCTTCGGCCACGCACATCAGCAGCACGCCTTCCTCGCTGCCCAGGTCGTACTGGCGCATGAACGCCTCGATGGCGCCCTGGTCGTGCGCGCGGGCGCGGACCCGTTGCACCAGGTCGATGGCCAGCGCCTGCGCGTTGGCCTGTTCGGCGTCGGGCAGGCGCGCCTGTTGCAGCAGTTCGTGCAGGTGTTCGGTTTCGTCGCGCAACCAGGCGGCGGTGATGGCGGCGCGCAGCGGCGACGGCGGCGGCGGAAGTTCGGGAGCGATGAGGCTGCCGCCGGAAGCGGCAGCCCGCGGCGGGAGGGGATCGGGATTGGACATGAGTGACCGCGGGATGGTCGGGAAAGTCGACCATTTTAGGACCAGCCGGGCGGGCGGGATACCGCCGGATCTTGCGCATCCGGTCCTCCGGACCGCCGTTGCCGCCCCCTGGCGGTGGCCGTAGCCGCTGCCGCGCGGCTGGCCGGATGCGCCTGGCGGCGGGCCTTTGCAGGGGCGGCGCGGGATTGCGGCGGATCAATGCAGCTTGCCGCTAACTGTGGTGGAGGCTACCATTTAACGGTTTTCCGCGGCCTCTGGCGCGGTCGGCGACATGATCGAAGTGGTTCCGTCATTGTCGGGTGGAGTTGGCGCGCGGCTGCGGCTGCGACCGCCCCGGGCGATGACGGCCCGTCAGTTCGTGGCCCTGTTCGCCGCGCTGGCGGGGGCAATGTGGCTGGTGGCCCTGATGGGCTGGCTGGCCGGCAATGCCTATGCCCCCGCGTTCGCGTTGCTGCACAGTGCGATGGTGGCTGCGGCGCTGCGCTGGCTCTGGCGCAGCGGCGAACGTGGTGAGGACATCACCATCGGTCCGGACGCGGTGGAAGTCAGCCGCACCACCCAGGCCGGAGCGGTGTTCCGCGCGCATCCTTATTGGGTGCGGCTGCGTATCGAGGCAAGCGGAGAAAGGATTTCGCTGGCTTCCAGCGGCAGGCAGGTCGAGGTGGGCAACTTCCTCGGCCCGGCCGAACGCCGGGAGCTGGCGGACAAGTTGCAGGATTTACTGGCGGCCGCAAGCGGCCGCAACCGATGACGCATTGGGGTCTAGGCAATGACGCAAGTGAACAGATTTTGGAAGCGTTTGATGACGGCGAGCATGCTGCTGGCGATGCCGGCGCTGGCGTGGGCGCAGTCGGCGGACCCGAAGCCGTGGCAGCTGAACATGGGCCGCGGGGTCACCACCTCGTCCAACCATGCCTACGATGCGCACATGGTGGCGTTGTGGGTATGCGTGGTCATCGGCATCATCGTGTTCGGCGCGATGGCCTACGCGATGTTCAAGTTCCGCCATTCCAAGGGCGCGGTGCCGGCGCAGTTCAGCCACAACACCACCGCTGAAATCATCTGGACGGTGATCCCGGTGCTGATCCTGGTGCTGATGGCCTGGCCGGCCACGGCCAAGCTGATCGCCATGTACGACACCCGCGATTCCGAGATGACGGTCAAGGTCACCGGCTACCAGTGGATGTGGAAGTACGAATACCTGGGCGAGAACGTCGCCTTCACCAGCCGCCTGGACCGCGAATCGGACCGCATCCGCCAGAGCGGCGAAGTGCCGGATCTGGAAAAGAACCCGCACTATCTGCTGGACGTGGACAACGCGCTGGTGCTGCCTACCGACACCAAGATCCGCTTCGTGATCACCGCCGACGACGTCATCCACGCCTGGTGGGTGCCGGCGCTGGGCTGGAAGCAGGACGCCATTCCGGGAATCATCAACGAGGCCTGGACCGACATCAAGGAACCGGGCATCTACCGCGGCCAATGCGCCGAGCTGTGCGGCAAGGACCACGGCTTCATGCCGATCGTGGTCAAGGCGGTGCCGAAGGCCGAATACCAGCAGTGGCTGGCCTCGATGAAACCGGCGCCGGCGGCCGAACAAGCCGCGCCCGCCGCCGAAGCCGAAGCCGTTCCGCTGGAAGGCGAACAGCCGGCATCCGACGCCGCCCCCACCAGCGAAACGCCTGCGCCGTCGGCGCAGGGCTGATCGTCCGCATTAGCTGCAAGAGAGTACGCACATGGCCCATACCGCAGTGGATCATCACGACGATCACCACGGCCACCAGCAGAGCTTCATCGAGCGCTGGTTCTTTTCGACCAACCACAAAGACATCGGTACCCTGTACCTGATCTTCAGCTTCGTCATGTTCATCATCGGCGCGGCGATGTCGGTGGTGATCCGCGCCGAACTGATGACCCCGGGCCTGCAGTTCGTCAGCCCCGAATTCTTCAACCAGATGACCACCGTGCATGCGCTGGTGATGATCTTCGGCGGGGTGATGCCGGCCTTCGTCGGCCTGGCCAACTGGATGATCCCGCTGCAGATCGGCGCGCCGGACATGGCGCTGCCGCGCATGAACAACTGGTCCTTCTGGATCATGCCGTTCGCCTTCACCCTGCTGCTGATGACGCTGTTCCTGCCGGGCGGCGCGCCGGCCGGCGGCTGGACGCTGTATCCGCCGCTGTCGCTGCAGGGAGGCTACAACGTGGCCTTCGTGATCTTCGCCATCCACATGATGGGCATCAGCTCGATCATGGGCGCGATCAACATCATCGCCACCGTGCTCAACATGCGCGCCCCGGGCATCGACCTGCTGAAGATGCCGATCTTCTGCTGGACCTGGCTTATCACCGCGTTCCTGCTGATTGCGGTGATGCCGGTGCTGGCCGGCGCGGTGACCATGCTGCTGACCGACAAGTTTTTCGGCACCAGCTTCTTCAATGCGGCCGGCGGCGGCGACCCGGTGATGTACCAGCACATCTTCTGGTTCTTCGGCCACCCCGAGGTCTACATCATGATCCTGCCGGCGTTCGGCGTGGTGTCGGAAATCATCCCGACCTTCAGCCGCAAGCCGCTGTTCGGCTACCAGGCCATGGTGTACGCCACCGCCTCGATCGCGTTCCTGTCGTTCATCGTGTGGGCGCACCACATGTTCACGGTGGGCATGCCGCTGGGCGGCGAGATCTACTTCATGTTCGCCACCATGCTGATCGCCATCCCGACCGGGGTGAAGGTGTTCAACTGGGTCAGCACCATGTGGCGCGGTTCGATCAGTTTCGAGACCCCGATGCTGTGGGCGGTGGCGTTCGTCATCCTGTTCACCATCGGCGGCTTCTCCGGCCTGATGCTGGCCATCGTGCCGGCCGACTTCCAGTACCACGACACCTATTTCGTGGTGGCCCACTTCCACTACGTGCTGGTGACCGGCGCGCTGTTCTCGATCATCGCCGCGGTGTACTACTGGTGGCCGAAGTGGACCGGCCGCATGTACAGCGAGTTCTGGGGCAAGTTCCATTTCTGGTGGACGGTGGTGTTCGTCAACCTGCTGTTCTTCCCGCAGCACTTCCTGGGCCTGGCCGGCATGCCGCGCCGCATCCCGGACTACAACCCGGTGTTCGCCGACTGGAACCTGATCAGCTCGATCGGCGCGTTCGGCATGTTCGCCACCCCGTTCATCATGGCCGCCATCCTGTGGTCTTCGCTGCGCAGCGGCGCCAAGGCCGAAGCGCGCGCCTGGGGCACCGCCAAGGGCCTGGAGTGGACGGTGCCGTCGCCGGCGCCGCACCACACCTTCAGCACCCCGCCGGTCATCAAGGATGGCGATCTGGCCCACGGCGACGTGACCCACTGAGCCGCCGGAAGCCGCCTGCATGAACGCGCCGCTGCCGCCGAACCATGACGCCGCCCGCCGCCGCAAGGCGGTGGTGCGCACGGCGCTGGTCGTGGGCGGCATCGCGGTGGCGATCTACATCGCCTTCATCCTGTCCGGGGTGCTGAACGCATGAGCGCGCCGGCCTCCAACAGCGCGGGTCTGCTGAAGCTGGTCGGCGTGGCGCTGGCCGTATTCGTGCTGACGTTCTCGCTGGTGCCGCTGTACCGCATCGCTTGCGAAAAAGTGTTCGGCATCCGGCTTGAGCAGGGCCCCGGCCAGGCGCGTGCCGCAGCCGAAGCCAGGAAGGCGCGCACGGTGACCGTGCAGTTCGACGGCGGCGTCAATTCCAAGCTGCCGTGGGCGTTCCATCCCGAGCAGCTGACCATGCAGGTGGTCCCCGGCGAGCTGTACGAAGCGCAGTACTTCGCCCGCAACGACAGCCAGCGCGCCATTGTCGGCAGCGCGGTGCCGTCGGTGGCGCCGGCGCGGGCGTCGGGCTATTTCACCAAGACCGAATGCTTCTGCTTCACCGCGCAGACGCTGCAGCCCGGCGAAAGCCGCGACATGCCGGTGCGTTTCATCGTCGATCCGGATCTGCCGGCCGACGTGAACACCATCACCCTGTCGTATACCTTCTTCAAGAACGATGCACTGACCGCGCAGATCGGCACGGGCAATGCGTCGACTTCGCCGTTCGCGGCACCCTGAACACAGCAATAGGATCGGAAGACTCCGCCATGGCCCAATCGCATTCGCCGGACGCCAACGTCTACTTCGTACCGCACCAGAGCAAATGGCCGTTCGTGGGCTCCATCGCCATGTTCGTGACCATGGTCGGTGTGGCCAGCTGGCTCAACGACGTCGGCTGGGGCAAGTGGGCGTTCTTCGCCGGCATCGCGATGCTGTGCGCCACGCTGTTCATGTGGTTTGGCGATGTCATCCGCGAGTCGGTGGCCGGCAACTACAACCGCCAGGTCGATGTGTCGTTCCGCATGGGCATGGTGTGGTTCATCTTTTCCGAAGTGATGTTCTTCGGCGCGTTCTTCGGCGCGCTGTTCTACGCGCGCCAGTACGCGTTGCCGTGGCTGGGCGGCGAAGGCGACGGCGTGATGACCAACAGCCTGTTGTGGGAAGGCTTCAGTGCCGCCTGGCCGACCGCCGGTCCGGGCCAGGTCGGCGGTGCGTTCCAGACCATCCCGGCCTGGGGACTGCCGCTGCTCAATACGCTGATCCTGCTGTCCTCGGGCGTGACGCTGACCATCGCCCACCATGCGTTGAAGGCCGAACACCGCAAGCAGGTGCTGGTGTGGCTGGGCATCACCGTGCTGCTGGGCTGCCTGTTCCTGTTCTTCCAGGCCGAGGAGTACATCCACGCCTACAAGGAACTGAACCTGACCCTGGGTTCGGGCATCTACGGTTCCACCTTCTTCATGCTGACCGGTTTCCACGGCGCGCATGTGTTCCTGGGCACGCTGATGCTGACCATCATGTGGCTGCGCGTGGCCCGTGGCCATTTCAGCAAGGACAACCACTTCGCGTTCGAAGCCGCCGCCTGGTACTGGCATTTCGTCGACGTGGTCTGGCTGGGCCTGTTCCTGTTCGTCTACGTGCTGTAAGCCGGGATTCGGGACTCGCGACTGGAACGGCAAAGAGCCGTCGTCCGCGAGCGCCGAACCAAGAAAGAAAAGCGACGGCTTGCCGTCGCTTTTCTGTTCCAGCAGGCTTTTCCCGAGTCCCGAGTCCCGAGTCCCGAGTCCCGAGTCCAAGCCCAAGCCCTAGGGATTGGAACCGATCCCATGCGGCTGTATCCAGCCCATCTTGATCGATACGATGATGATGAGGATCAGCAGCACCGACAGGCCGATACGCTTGGTCAGGGCGTTGACGGTGCGCTTGCTCTGACCCTTGTCGACCAGCAGGTAGTACAGGCCTGCGCCGAGGTTCCACACGATCAGTATCAGGAACGCGATGATTAGCAGGGTTTTCAACGAATCGTTCATGCTTTTCCCGGGGTGGAGTCGGCGTTGCTGCAGAAGCGCATTATTGCAGCCGCCGGGAAAATTCTGGTGAGCCGCCGCATGCCGCTGGCGCTGGGCTGGGGACTGGCGTTGCTGGCGATGGCCGCGTTCAGCGCCCTGGGCAGCTGGCAGCTGGGCCGGGCCAAGCAGAAGCAAGCGATGCTGGCGGCCGTGCAACAGGTACTGGCGCAGCGCGACTCCCCGATGTCGATGTCTGCGGCGGCGGACGACTCGCAAGCGACCCGTTATGGCTGGGTGGCGGGGCAGGGCCGGTTCATTTCCGCGCCGGCGGTGCTGCTGGACAACCAGACCCGCGACGGCCGTGTTGGCGTGCGCGCGTACCGGGCATTCCAGCCGGTTGCCAGCGCAACGCCGCTGCTGGTCGAACTGGGCTGGCTGCCGCTGCCGCCGGACCGGCAATTGCCGACCGTGCCGCTGCCCGCCGGCGTGCAGGCGTTCCGCGGGCTGCTGACGCCGCCGCCTTCGCCGGGACTGGTCAATGCCCGGCCCGCCCGCCAGGCCGATGGCACGTTGCTGGTGGCGGCGCTGGATCTGCGGCAACTGGCGCCGGCGCTGCAACTGGATGCGTTGGCGCCGCGCGTGCTCAAGCTGGACCCGGATCTGCCGCTGGGCTATGCGCGCGATCTGGAGATCCTGCCCAATACCTTGCCGCCCGAACGCCACCTGGGCTACGCCGTGCAATGGTTCGGATTGGCGTTGGCGGTGCTGGTCACCGCACTGGTGCTGACGGCACGCACGCGCAGGGGCAAGGGCGCAATCGGCGGCCGGCCATGAGAAAATACCGGCCATGAATTCCGCTTCCCCCGATCCCGCCCAGACCCGTCGTGGGCGCTGGATGCTGATTGCCCTGTTTGCGTTGTTCTTCGGCAGCGTCTTCGGTGCCGGCGTGCTGCGCTTCGCCGGCTGGCAGCCGGCAGGGTTGCGCAACCACGGCGAGTTGCTGCAACCGCCGGGCGATGCGCGCGCCATCGTGCCGCGGCTGGCCGACGGCGGCGAATACCGCTGGAACCCGGGTGAACGCATCTGGCGCATCGCGCTGGCGCCACCGGCCGATTGCGCCGCCGAATGCGTGCGGCTGGCGCAGGACCTGGACAAGGTGTGGCGGCTGTTCGGCCACAACGCCGACGAGGTCGAAATCCTGTGGATCGGCACGCCGCCAGCGGATGCGCCGCATCCGGCCTCGTTGCGGGTGCTGCAGGCCGATGCCGCGTTGCTGGCGGCGTTGCCGCGGCTGAACGACCCGGCCGGCGTGCCGGTGTATGTCATCGATCCCAATGGCTTCGTCGTGCTGCGCTACCCGCCCGGTTTCGACCCGGCCGGGTTGCGGACGGATGTGTCCAAGCTGTTGAAGCTGATGTGAGCCGTTGCCTGTGAGCCAATCCCCGACCTCTTCCCCGGCGCGGCCTGCGCGCTACCGGCATTTCCACCGCATCGCCTGGCTGGCGGTGGCGCTGACCCTGTGCGTGGTCGTGTTCGGCGCCTTCGTGCGGCTGTCCGATGCCGGCCTGAGCTGCCCGGACTGGCCGACCTGCTACGGCCGCGCGGCCTGGCCAGGCGCGGCGCAGGAAGCGGTGGGACATGCCGCCAGCGAGATCCGCCCGTTCGAAACCCACAAGGCCTGGCGCGAACAGGTGCACCGCCACCTGGCCGCCTCGCTGGGCATACTGGTGCTGGTGCTGGCGCTGCTGGCGGCGCGCCGGCGCCGTTACGGCATCGCCCAGGTGCTTGCCGCTTCGGCCCTGGTGGCGGCGGCGATACCGCTGTACATGCACGGCGAACACGTCGCGGCATCGGCGCTGGCCATCGCCGGCGAAGCGATACTGCTGTTGGCCGCGTTGCGCTGGAGCAATCTCGATCTGGCGCGGGTGGCGGCGCTGACGCTGGCGGTGATCGTCTTCCAGGCGTTGCTGGGCATGTGGACGGTGACCTGGCTGCTGAAACCCATCGTGGTGATGGGCCACCTGCTGGGCGGTCTGACCACATTCTCGTTGCTGCTGTGGATGGCCTGGCGCGCCACCGACCGGCCGATCCGGCTGGCCGATGCCGCGACGCTGCGGCGCTGGGTGATGGGCGGGCTGATCCTGCTGGCGCTGCAGATCGCGCTGGGTGGCTGGGTCAGCGCCAACTACGCGGCGCTGTCGTGCGGCCTGGATTTCCCCAAATGCGCCGGGCAGTGGTGGCCGCAGGCGGATTTCCGCGAGGGCTTCGTGCTGTGGCGCGGCATTGGCGTCGACTACGAAGGCGGTGTGCTCGATGGCGCCTCGCGCATCGCCATCCAGCTGGCGCACCGCGTCGTCGCGGTGCTGCTGGCGCTGTACCTGCTGTCGCTTGCGATGCGCCTGCTGCGCACGCCGGGCATGCGCGGCTGGGCGATCGCGCTGGTGGTGCTGACGGTAGGCCAGGTCGCGCTTGGCATCCTCAACGTCAAGCTCAACCTGCCGCTGCCGGTGGCGGTGGCGCACAACGGCGGCGCCGCGCTGCTGCTGTTCACCCTGGTTTCGCTGATCGCGCGTCTGCGCAGGCCCGGATAAGCCATGAGCCCGTCGTTGCGCCAATACTGGGATCTGACCAAGCCGCGGGTGGTGGCGCTGATCGTGTTCACCGCATTGGTGGGCATGTTCCTGGCCATCGACGGATTGCCGACTGCGAAACAGGCGCTGCGCGGCGCGTTGGGCTTCCTCGGCATCTGGCTGGCGGCGTCCAGTGCGGCGGCGATCAATCAGCTGCTGGACTCGCGCATCGACGCCAAGATGGCGCGCACCTCGTGGCGCCCGTTGGTGCAGGGCCAGGTCAAGCCATGGCAGGCGCTGGCGTTCGCGCTGGCGCTGGCGGCCCTGTCGATGACCATCCTGGCGGTGTGGGTCAACGTGATCACGGCCTGGCTGACGTTTGCGTCGTTGATCGGCTACGCGGTGATCTACACCGTATTCCTGAAGCGGGCCACGCCGCAGAACATCGTCATCGGCGGCATTGCCGGCGCGGCGCCGCCGCTGCTGGGCTGGGCGACGATGACCGGCATGCAGGGCGAGTGGGACTGGCCGCACGCGCTGCTGCTGGTGCTGATCATCTTCGTGTGGACGCCGCCGCATTTCTGGGCGCTGGCGATCTTCCGCCGCGACGACTACGCGCGCGCGCTGGTGCCGATGCTGCCGGTGACCCATGGTGTCACCTACACGCGCTGGCAGATCCTGTTCTACACCGTGCTGCTGGTGGAAGTGACGGTATTGCCGGTGGTGTTCGGCATGAGCGGGCTGTTCTATCTGGGCGGCGCGCTGGTGCTGGGTTCGGTGTTCCTGTGGTACGCATGGCGGCTGCTGAATCCGCCCGACGAATTCTTCGCGATGCGCGTGTTCAACTATTCCATCGTCTACCTGATGGCGCTGTTCGCATTCCTGCTGGTCGACCACTGGCTGATGCCGTGGCTGCAGCCGGCCGCGCCTGCGCTGATGGAATTCGTTCCGCAATAGACGGTGCGGGCAATCGTTTCCCTGTAGGAGCGATGTCAGTCGCGACCGGAATGACCGCCGCGCTCAGCAGGTCGCGCCAGTGCAGTCCTGCTTGTCCGCCGACTGCGGCAGCAGCCGCTGGGCAACGGCCGGCTCCAGCGATTTTATGCCGGCGGCCTTGCCCAACTGCATCGCATCTCCGGGACTGGCCTGTTCCTGCTGCGCGGCCATCAGCGCCAGCAGCGCGCCGACGCGATTGCCCGATGCGCAATGCAGCAGCACGCCGTCGCCGCTTTCGTCCAGCAGCTGTTTCAGCGCCGCGGCGTTGGCCGCGGTCAGATCGTCGGCGCCGGCGATGGGCAGGCGATGGAAACGCAAGCCGCGCGCCCTGACCTGGGCTTCCTGTTGCGCGGCATCGCCTTCGCCGGCGGGGCGCAGATCGATGACGGTATGCACGCCGTCGGCCGCCAGCCGATCCAGTTGTTCCGGTGTTGGGGGACCGCCGGTAGTCAGGCCCGGACGCGGCTGGCGCAGCTCGGTGGCGCCAAGCAATGCGCAGAACGCGGCCACCGACAGCAGCAACGCGACGTTCACCAGGGTGCGGACGATTGTGCGGTTCATGGCGTTCTCCGATGGTTCAACTGCGGCCGATGCGCGCCTGCAGCAGCGCGCGCAGCTCGTATTTGTCGGCCTCGTCCAGCCCCAGCTCGCGCGACTTGACCTGCAGTTCCTCGATGCGCTGCTGCAGCGTCTGCTTGTCCAGCTGATGGACGGCATCCAGCAGCTCCACCCGCCAGCTTTCCTCGTCGCCAGGAATGACCTGCATGGCCAGCTTCTGCAGCGCGTCCAGTTCGCTGCGTTCGGCGAAATGCTCCAGCAACGCGCCAGTGCTGATATCCGGGCGCGTGCGCACGATTTCAAGCAGCTCCAGCAACAGCTCCACGCCCGGCTGGCGCAGTCCGGCGAACCCGTAGGGCGGCTCCAGCGCCAGCGCCAGCGCCGGCTTGTGCAGCAGCCGCACGACAATGCTGCGGACCAGGCTGGGCTTGTTGGCGCCGCTGGGCGCAATCCGCCGCGGCGGCGGGGCCGGCCGCGCCGGTGCCTGCGACTGCGCGCCGATGCCGGTGATTTCGCCCAGCCGCTGGCGCATCAGATCGCCGAAGGCGCCGTCGGGAATCTGCGCCAGCAGCGGCTTGGCGCGTTCGGCCAGCCGCGCGCGGCCATCCAGCGTGGACAGGTTGATGTCCTTGCCCAACTCGTCGAAGAAGAACTGCGACAGCGGCGTGGCGGCCTGCAGCCGCGCGTCGAAGCCGGCCGCGCCTTCCTGCCGCACGATGGTGTCCGGGTCCTCGCCGTCGGGCAGGAACAGGAAGAACGCCTGCCGGCCGTCCTTCATCCGCGGCAGCACCGATTCCAGCGCGCGCCAGCCGGCACGTTGGCCGGCGGCGTCGCCGTCGAAGCAGAAATACACGTCCGGCGCATTGCGGAACAGCAGTTCGGCATGCTCGGGCGTGGTCGCGGTGCCCAGCGTGGCCACCGCCTGGGCGACGCCGTACTGGAACAGCGAGACCACATCCATATAGCCTTCGACCACGATCAGCCGGGCGATCTTCTGGTTGGCTTGGCGCACCTGCCACAACCCGTACAGTTCGCGGCCCTTGTGGAACAGCGCGGTTTCCGGCGAGTTGAGGTATTTCGGGCCGTCGTCTTTGTCCAGCACGCGTCCGCCGAAGGCGATCACGCGGCCGCGGCGGTCGTGGATCGGGAACATCACCCGGTCGCGGAACTTGTCGTAGGTATGGCCGCGCTCGTTCTTCGACAGCATGCCGGCGCGTTCCAGCAGCTTGAGCCGGCGCTCGTCGGTGCCCAACGCGTCCTTGAGCGCGGAAAAGCCGTCCGGCGCGTAGCCGATCATGAACTGGCTGCGGACGGAAGCTTCCACGCCGCGGCCGTCCAGGTAGGCGCGCGCCTTGTCGCTGCTTTCCAGCTGGCGCTGGAAGAACCGCGCCGCCGCCTCCAGCGCGTTGTACAGATCGCGGGTGTCGTTGTTCTGGTTGTGCTGCTGGGTTTCGCGCGGCACTTCCATGCCGTTGCGCCGGGCCAGTTCCTCGACCGCATCCAGGAATTCCAGCCGGTCGTAGTTCATCAGGAACGACAGCGCGGTGCCGTGCGCGCCGCAGCCGAAGCAGTGGTAGAACTGCTTGGTCGGCGACACCGTGAACGACGGCGAGCGCTCGTCGTGGAACGGACAGCAGGCGGAATACTCCTTGCCCTGGCGTTTCAGCGGCACGCGCGCGGCGATCACCTCGACGATGTCCGTCCGGGCGAGCAGTTCGTCGATGAAGGCGTCGGGGATGCGGGCCATTGATCAGGGCGTGCGGCGCGGCCGGGGTCGGCCACGCCAGGTGCGTGCGGAGCGGGGAAACAATGAGGAAGTGTATGCCGATACGCAGCCCAATGACGGTGCCTGTCGCCGATTCAGGCCTGGCCGGGAGCTCAACGGTCCGGAGCGTCCGCCGGCGCGAGGACCTGATGGATGCCGGCCTGCCGCAGCCGCAGCCGGGCCTGGACGCGCTCGTCGATGACCGCGGTCAGCAGCGCGCCGGCAAAGAACACCAGCGTGGCGTAATAGATCCACAGCAACAGGATGACCAGCGTTCCCATCGAGCCGTAGGCGCTGCCGGGCGCCGCCTCGCTCAGATACAGCCCAATCAGCCAGCGTCCTGCGACGAACAGCGCAGCGGTAATCGCGCCGCCCAGGAAGGCCTGCCGCCACTGCACGCGCCGGTCGGGCAGATAGTGGTAAAGCAGCGCGAAGGCGAATACGTAGATGGCCAGCGATACGGCATTGCCCAGCACCGGCAACAGCGACGGCACCCGCGCAAACATCACCTGCAGCGCGGTGCTCAGCGTCATCGATACCAGCAGCAGGAAGCCCAGCGCGAACACCACCCCGAACGAGAAAATGCGCTTGCGCAGCCAGGCCGCCGCGCCGGCCAGGCGCTGGGCATCGGTGCGGAAGATCAGGTTCAGCGCCGCCTGCAGCCGTGCGAACACCACGGTGGCGCCGACGAACAGCAGCAAGGTGCTCCACAGCCCCGCGATCGAGCCCACGCCGGGGCGGTCGCGCGCGTTGGCGATGATGGTCGCGGCCACCGTGCGCGCGCCTTCGCCGGCAAGATCGCCGATCTGCAGGATCAGGGCTTCCTGCGCGGGGGGGTACAGCGAGGCGGTCAACCACAGCAACAGCAGCAGCAACGGCGCCAGCGACAGCAGGGCGTAGAACGCCAGCGCCGCGGCCTGGGTCATCAGATCGGTTTCGGCGAAGCGTTGCGCCAGCGCGACCGGCAGGCTTTGCTGCAGGCGTTGCAGCTGGCGTCTGAGTCTGGCGGGCGACAGGCGGCGGAGCATCGTGCCGAAAGGATCTCCGGTATGGCGATGCCACCAGCATGCCAGAGCGGCGTTTGCGGTCCGTGAGCGCGGCCGCCGCCGCGCCGGGATCGCGTGCGGCTACTGGCTTTCGGCCAGCGCCAGCAGGGCAGCACCGCTCAACCGCTGCACGGTCCATTCGTCCTGACCCACCGCGCCCAGACTGCGGTAGAAGCCGATGGCCGGCGCATTCCAGTCCAGCACCGACCATTCGAAACGGCCATAGCCGCGCTCCACCGCCAGCCGCGCCAGGTGCGCCATCAACCGCCTGCCCAGGCCCAGCCCGCGATACTGCGGGCGCACGAACAGATCTTCCAGGTACAGCCCGGGCAGGCCCAGGAAGGTGGAGAAGTTCTGGAAGAACAGCGCGAATCCGGCCGGCTGCCCATCGACTTCGGCGATGACGACTTCGGCGGCGGGATGGGCGCCGAACAGCTGTTCGCTCATCCCGGCTTCGGTGGCAACGGCTTCGTGGGCCAGTTTTTCGTATTCGGCCAGTTCGCGGATAAAGCCCAGGATCTGCGGAACATCCGTGCGGGTGGCGGGGCGCAGAGCGATGGCAGGTGCATTCATGATGCATCGAACCTCGTGGTCGGTTCCCTGCCTGCGGAGGCGGGGAGGGCTGGGATGCTGCGGTAGCGCGCGAAACCACACCCCCTGCTTTCGCAGGGGGAGCGCAAATCAGCCGGCCAGCTTCTTCTTCAGCAGCTGCGAGACCAGACCCATGTCGGCCTGTCCGGCCAGCTTGGGCTTCAGTACGCCCATCAGCTTGCCGATGTCGGCCGGACCGATGGCTGCGCCGCTTTCAGCGGACATGCCGGCGATGGCCGCGTCGATGGCGGCCAGGATCTCGGCCTCGCCCAGCTTGGCCGGCAGGTAGCGTTCGATCACGACGATTTCGGCGCGTTCGACCTCGGCCAAGTCCTCGCGGCCGGCGGCCTCGTACTGGCTGACCGAATCCTTGCGCTGCTTGACCATCTTTTCCATCGCCGCCAGCACCGCGGCATCGTCCAGCTCGATGCGCTCATCGACTTCGCGCTGCTTGATGGCGGCGTTGATCAGGCGCACGACGCCCAGCGTGTGCTTGTCGCCGGCCTTCATCGCGGCCTTCATGTCGGCAGTCAGTTGTTCTTTCAGGCTCATGCTGCTCTTCCTCGCAAGATCCGCCCCCTCAGGGACGGGTTGATGGCCGAATCGGCCAAACCGAAAAACACAAAAAGCCGGCCACGCTCGCGCGTGCCGGCTTCTGGCGGCGCTTCCGCGGCTGCGCCTGGAGGCGCGCCGCGGAAGAACCCGCACCTGCGCTCAGTACAGGCGCTGGCGCTTGGTGACGTCGCGCGAGCTGCGGCGCAGCTGGCGCTTCACCGCGGCGGCGGCCTTGCGCTTGCGTTCCTGGGTCGGCTTCTCGTAGAACTCGCGCTTGCGGGTTTCGGCCAGGACACCGGCCTTCTCGCAGGTGCGCTTGAAGCGACGCAGAGCAAACTCAAAAGGCTCGTTTTCGCGGACTTTGACGCTGGGCATACGTAATCTCGACTCTATGTTCGGCCCGGTCACGCCGGGGTGAGCCGCGCATTATAGCGGCGGGGCCGGGAAACGTGCAACATAGCCCCCATGAAGGTTCTGGGCATCGAAACCAGCTGCGACGAGACCGGCGTGGCCGTCTACGACACCGGCCGCGCCGGGGCGGGCGCCCTGCGTGCGCATGCGCTGTACAGCCAGATCGCCCTGCACGCCGAGTACGGCGGAGTGGTGCCGGAACTGGCCAGCCGCGACCACGTCCGCAAGCTGCTGCCGCTGATCCGGCAGACCCTGGCCGAGGCCGGCCTGGCGGTCGACGAACTGGACGGGGTGGCCTATACCGCCGGCCCCGGGCTGGTCGGTGCGCTGCTGGTCGGCGCTGGCGTGGCGCGTTCGCTGGCTTGGGCGCTGGACCTGCCGGCGGTGGCGGTCCATCACATGGAAGGCCATCTGCTGGCGCCGCTGATGGAGGACGACCCGCCCGAACCGCCGTTCGTGGCGCTCTTGGTCTCCGGCGGACACACCCAACTGGTGGCGGTGGAGGCCATTGGCCAGTACCGGCTGCTCGGCGAGACGCTGGACGATGCCGCCGGCGAAGCCTTCGACAAGACCGCCAAGCTGATGGGCCTGCCCTACCCGGGCGGGCCGCAACTGGCCAAGCTGGCCGAACAGGGCCGCCCGGGCGCCTACCGGTTCTCGCGGCCGATGACCGATCGGCCGGGGCTGGATTTCAGCTTTTCCGGACTCAAGACCCAGGTGCTGCTGGCCTGGCGCGACAGCGATCAGGGCGCCGATACGCGTGCCGACATCGCCCGCGGCTTCGAGGACGCGGTGGTCGAGACGCTGGCGATCAAATGCGAACGCGCGCTGGATGCGGCCGGCTGCGACGTGCTGGTGGTCGCCGGCGGGGTCGGCGCCAACCGCCGGCTGCGCGCGCGCCTGCAGCAGATGGCGGAAAAGCGCGGTGGCCGGGTCTGCTTTCCGCGCCCGGAGCTGTGCACCGACAACGGCGCGATGATCGCCTTCGCCGGTGCGCTGCGGCTGCAGGCCGGCCAGCACGAAACGGCGGAAGTCAAAGTCGCCCCGCGCTGGGACATGGCGGCGCTGCCGCCGGTGGCGGCAGCGCGGGAATCGTAAATGGGGAATCGGGAATCGTAAAAGCGATCCCGCGTATGCCGTTACCATTCCCCATTCCCCATTCCCCATTCCCGGTCTCATGGACAAGGTCTTCATCGAAGCGCTGGAAGTCGACGCCGTCATCGGCATCCACGACTGGGAGCGCAGCATCCGCCAGACCCTGAGTCTGGATATCGAACTGGGCTTCGACAACCGCGTGCCGGCCGCCAGCGATCAGGTTGCCGATACGCTGGACTACGACGCCATCAGCCAGCGCATCACCGCGTTCGTGCAGCAATCGCAATTCGGCCTGGTGGAAACGCTGGCCGAGCGCTGCGCGGCGCTGGTACTGGCCGAGTTCAACGTGCGCTGGTTGCGCTTGAAGCTGAGCAAGCCCGGCGCGGTGCGCAATGCGCGGGCGGTGGGCGTTGTCATCGAACGTGCACAGGAGTCCGCCGGATGATGGAACGGCTGCAGGCGTTGCGCGCAACGCTGGAACCGTATCCCTGGGCCTACACCGCCGTTGTCGCCGCGGCGCTGCTGACGGCCGCATGGCTGGCCAACTGGGTGACCAAGCGGGTGCTGCTGCGCGGGCTGCGCAAGGCGTTGAATGCCTCGCCGCTGGCCGGCGGCGATCACCAGGTCAAGCTGCGGGTGATTCCGCGGCTGGCCAACGTGGTGCCGGCCATCGTACTGGCCGCAGGCGTGGCGGTGGTGCCGGGCCTGCCGGAGCTGCTGGTCGCGGTGGTGCGCAACGTCTGCGTCGCCTTCATCATCCTGACCGTCGCGCTGGCCATCTCGGCGGCGCTGGACATGGTCAACGAGGGCTACCAGCGGCGGCCCGATGCGCACAACAAGCCGATCAAGGGCTACCTGCAGTTGCTGAAGATCGTGGTCTTCGTCATTGCCGCGGTGCTGATAGTCGCGGCGCTGATCGACCGCTCGCCGGTGATCCTGCTGTCGGGCCTGGGCGCGATGATGGCGGTGCTGATCCTGGTGTTCCAGGACACGCTGCTGTCGCTGGTGGCCAGCATGACCATCAGCTCCAACGACATGGTGCGGGTCGGCGACTGGATCGAGATGCCCAGCCAGAATGCCGATGGCGACGTGATCGACATCGCCCTGCATACGGTGAAGGTGCAGAACTGGGACAAGACCATCAGCACCATCCCGACCAAGAAGCTGATCAGCGACTCGTTCAAGAACTGGCGCGGCATGAGCGAATCCGGCGGGCGCCGGATCAAGCGCGCGCTGTACCTGGACCAGAACAGCGTGAGGTTTCTGGAACCGGACGAACGCAGGCGCCTGCGCCGCTTCTCGCTGCTCGACGGTTACCTGGCCGGCAAGGAAGACGAATTGGCGCGCTGGAACGCGCAGCTGGCCGAACGCGGCAAGGAGCCGGTCAACACCCGCCGCGTCACCAACCTGGGTACGTTCCGCGCGTATGTCCAGCAGTACCTGCGCGCTCACCCGGACATCCATCAGCAGATGACGTTGCTGGTGCGCCAGTTGCAGCCGACGCCGGCCGGCTTGCCGCTGGAAATCTACTGCTTCACCAGTACGGTGGAATGGGGACGCTACGAGAACATCCAGTCGGATATCTTCGATCATCTGCTGGCGATCCTGCCCGAGTTCGGCCTGCACGTATTCCAGCAGCCCGGCGGCGCGGATCTGCGCCAGGCCGGCGCGGCGGCGCTGGCCGCATCGACCGCCTCGGCCACGCTGGCCGGGACGCCCTGATCTGCATATGCACCGTTACCTGCTGTTGCTGGGCACCGATACCGACGACGAATCGTGGTTGCGGCAAGCCCGGATCCGGCTCGGCCAATCCGGCAGGTTGCTGCGCGAGTCGAAGCTGGTGCATGGCCCCAGCGTGGTGCCGGGCGATGGCCACCGCTACATCAACCAGGCCTTGCTGATCGAAACAACGCAACCTCGGGACGAGTGGGCGGCATGGCTGAAACGGGCCGAGCGCGATCTGGGCAGGCGCCGCGATGGCGCCAACTACCTCATCGATATCGACCTGGCCGCCGAATGCGATGCGCAGGATCGCGTGATCTGGCACAACCCGGACAAGCTGGCGCATGCGTTGTTCCGTGAGCTGGCGGGACAAGTATTGCCTGAAGCTGCTGTTCTGCACGGCATGGAATAGCCTTCCTTGGTAGGAGCGACGTGAGTCGCGACCGCGCCCCGATAGCCATTCGGTGCCAACAATGAAGAACGCGCCGCAGCGCATCCGGATGGCCAAGAGGCAGGCTTCAATCGCTCTACGCGCGTCGCGACTTACCGATGCCGACATGCCGACACCGCGCCTACAAACGCGATCCGTCAGATAAAGATCGAGCGGCCGCCATCGATGGCGACGATCTGGCCGGTGATATAGCCATTGCCGGTCAGCAGCCAGCGCACCGCCGAGACGATGTCTTCCGGCGAACCCTGCCGCTGCAGCGCGGTGCGCTGGCGCACGATGTCCAGGGTTTCGGCCTTGACCGGGTTTTCCGACCACAGCACGTTGCCGGGGGCGACGGCATTGACGCGTATCTCCGGCCCCAGTTCGCGCGCCAGCGACTGGGTCATCATCGCCAGCGCCGCCTTGGCCATGCAGTAGACGCTGTGGCCGGCCAGCGGGCGCTGGGCGTAGATGTCGGCCAGGTTGACGATGGCGCCGCCGGCCGCCTTCAGATGCGGCGCCGCCGCCTGTGCCAGGAAGAACGGTGCGCGCGCGTTGGATGCGAACAACTCATCCCACTGTTGCGGAGTCACCGTGCCCAACGGCGTGGCGTAGTAGGCCGAGGCATTGTTGATCAGCGCATCCAGCCGGCCGAAGCGGCCAACCGTGGCGGCGACGATTTCCGCCAGCCGGTCGAACTCGCCCAGATCCGCCTGCACCGCCAGCGTGCTGCCAGCGCGCGCGGCTTCCAGTTCCGCCACCAGCGCCTGCATCTCCGCGCCGGAGCGGCGGTAGTGCAGCGCCACGTCGTAGCCGTCGGCATGCAGGCTGCGCGCGATCGCCGCGCCCACGCGTTTGGCGCTGCCGGTGATCAGGGCGACGGGGCGGGTAGCGTTCATGCGGACGATCCGTTGACGTATCTGGCGCTATTGTCGCTGCAAGCGTCGCCTTGCGCGCGGCGCTTGACGGATTTGCCCGGTGCAGGCATGTTGCATTGCACCACCCCTGCCGGCATCGGGCCTGCAGACGCAGCGGAAAGGGGCGAATGGACTGGGCGAAATACCGCACCACCACTTTCGACGAGCTGATCCAGGCCAATGGGCAGCCGCATCCGGCCGCGCGCCGAGTGGTCGAATACCTGGCCGGGCTGTCCAGCCGCGAAATCGCCGAACGCCAACTCGCCGCCGATGTCATCGCCCGCGTCCAGGGCATCACCTTCACCGTCTATTCCGACGGCCGCAACGTCGATCGCACGCTGCCGTTCGATCTGATTCCGCGCGTCATCGACCGCCGCGAGTGGCAGCGCACCGAGGCCGGCCTGAAACAGCGCATGCGCGCGCTGAACCTGTTCATCGGCGACATCTATGGCCGGCAGCGCATCGTCAAGGACAAGGTGTTTCCGGCGATGCTGCTGAAGGATTCGGTCAACTTCCGCCCGCAGTGCGTCGGCGTCGAGCCGCCGCTGGGCGTATGGGCGCATGTCTGCGGTTCGGACCTGGTGCGCGACGGCGACGGCACGCTGTACGCGCTGGAAGACAACCTGCGCATTCCCAGCGGCGTGTCGTACATGCTGGAAAACCGCATGGTCGCCAAGCGGGTGTTTCCGGAACTGTTCGAAACCAGCTCGATCCTGCCGGTGGACGACTATCCCAGCCAGCTCTACGACACCCTGGCCGCGCTGTCGCCGCGTCCGGGCAACACCCCGGTGATCGCGCTGCTGACGCCGGGCGTGTTCAACAGCGCCTATTTCGAACATGCCTATCTGGCGCAGGCGATGGGCATCGAACTGGTGGAAGGCAGCGACCTGTTCGTCGCCGACGACGACTGCACCTATATGCGCACCATCTACGGTCCGCAACGGGTCGACGTGATCTACCGGCGCGTGGACGACATGTTCATCGATCCGGAAGTGTTCCACCCCGAGTCGGTGCTGGGGGTGCCCGGGCTGATCCGCAGCTGGCGCGCCGGCAAGGTGGCGCTGGCCAATGCGCCCGGCGCCGGGGTGGCCGACGACAAGGTCGTCTTCGCCTATGTGCCGAAGATGATCAGGTACTACCTGGACGAGGAACCTATCCTGCCCAACGTGCCCAGCTACCTGTGCCACAACGCCAAAGAGCGCAAGTACGTGCTGGCCAACCTGGACAAGCTGGTGGTCAAGCCGGCCAACGAATCCGGCGGCTACGGCATGCTGATCGGGCCGCGCGCGGGCAAGCGCCAGCGCGAGAAGTTCCGGCAGCTGATCGAAGCCGACCCGCGCAACTACATGGCCCAGCCGACGCTGTCGCTGTCCACCGCGCCCATCGTCACCAAGCAGGGGCCGTCGCCGCGGCACCTGGACCTGCGGCCGTTCATCCTGTCGCGGCAGGACACCTATGTGACCACCGGCGGCCTGACCCGGGTGGCGATGGAGAAAGGATCGCTGGTGGTCAATTCCTCGCAGGGCGGCGGCGCCAAGGACACCTGGGTGGTCGACCTGGAAGAGGAGGAGGACTAGGGCTTGCTACCGCTGTTGGGACAGGCCACGCCGCGCTTGAGTGCGTGCGGGGCAAGGAAGAACGAGGGAATCTATGTCGATAAATGACCGAGTAATGACGCAGCACCGCGCGCACTCAAGCGCGGCCCCTCGGGTTGTCGTGTCCGGCCGCCATGCGGCCGCGCACGACTTGGACAGGCGGCCAGCCTGCCGCGGCGTCGTGCACGACCACCTGACGACCGGACACGGCAACGTGGCCTGTCCCAACAGCGGTAGCAAGCCCTGATGTTGTCGCGCGTGGCCGACAACCTGTACTGGTTCAGCCGCTACGTGCGCCGCGCCGAGAACACCGCGCGGCTGGTCGGCGTCGGCAGCCAGCTGCAGCTGGACATGCCGCGTTCGGTGCGCTTCGCCTGGCGGCCGATGATCGACACCGCCGGCGCCGGCGAGGTGTTCGCCGAGCTGTTCCCCGATGCCGGTGAGGACGTCAGCGACGTCGAAGTGGTGCATTTCCTGCTGCTGGACGAGCGCAATACCTCGTCTCTGCGCAGTTCGGTCGATGCCGCGCGCGAGATCCTGCGCAGCATCCGCGACAGCCTGCCGCAGGACGTATGGGAAGCGGTCAACGACCTGCACCTGTACATCGCCGCCAACGGCGAGCGCAGCATCAGCCGGCGCTACCGCATCGACTTCCTCAGCCGCATCATCGACGGCTGCCTGAAGGTGTCCGGTCTGCTCAGCGCCAACGTCAGCCGCGACATCGGCTTCCAGTTCCTGCGCCTGGGCACGGCGCTGGAGCAGGCCGACATGACCACGCGTATCATCGATGCCGGCGCCTCGGGCCTGATCACCCCGCGCAACGAGGACGATCTGGAGGTCTACCAGAACATGCAGTGGATGGCGGTGCTACGTTCGCTGGCCGCCTACCAGATGTACCGGCGCCATGTGCGCCAGCGGGTCACCGCCGAGCATGCGCTGCGCTTCCTGCTGCAGAACAACGAGTTCCCGCGCAGCGTGCAGTTCTGCCTGATCCGCGCCCAGCGCGTGCTGCCGGCAATGCCGTTCCGTCCCAGCGTGGACCGGCACATGAACCGCGTCGTCGGCCTGACCCGCAACGCCGATCCGGCCTGGCTGGCGGCCAAGAACCCGGCCGCCTTCATGGACGAAATCCAGGTGCACCTGGGCGCGCTGCATAGCGCGATTGCCGAAGGCTATTTCCACGGTTGAAGCGGTATCGCCACTCCAAGCGTTTTGTAGGAGCGACGTGAGTCGCGATGGCGCCCCGACAGCCATTCCGGGGGCGCAATGAAAAACGCGCCGCAGCGCGCTCGGAGAGTAAACAAAGCTGGGTTTGTCGCGTCTTCTGGCTAGCGGTCGCGACTCACGTCGCTCCCACGGGGGACAAGCACGGAAGGAACACCCTACTGCTGCCCTTGCGCATCGCCCGGATCCTGCCGCGACGGCAGCCGCCGCGGCGGCATCGGCGGCAATGCGCCGGTCGGCGCTTCCGGTTCGTGCGGCGGCTCCCATGGGAAACGCGGCAGGCTGCGCACGGCCGCTTCCAGCTTGCGCGACCAGCTGTCGTGGATTTCCGCGTACAGCGGGGTGTCGCTTTCCAGCCGCATCTTCTGGGTGACTTTCAGATCCCCGGCGCGGACGATGGCCATGTCCACCGGCAGCCCGACCGACAGGTTGGAGCGGATGGTCGAATCCAGCGACACCAGCGCGCAGCGGGCGGCGTCTTCCAGCGTGGTTTCCGGGCGCAGGATGCGGTCCAGGATGGGCTTGCCGTACTTGGATTCGCCGATCTGCAGGTATGGCGTCTCCGGCGAGGTGGCGATGCAATTGCCGAGCGGATAGACCATGTACAGGCCGGGCCGCTCGCCGGCGATCTGGCCGCCGAGGATCAGGGTGGACTGCACGCTGACCCCGCTCTGCTGGGCATCGTCGCTGACCCTTGCCTGGCTGGCGACCAGGGTTTCGCCGACGTACTCGGCTACCTCGTACAGATGCGAGAACGTGCGCAGGCTGCGGGCGGCGTTGGGATCGTCGGCATCGCGCTGCAATCGCGACAGCGTCAGCTGGGTGGTGGCCAGGTTGCCGGCGGACATGATCACGAACACCCGTTCGCCCGGCCATTCGAACAGGTGCATCTTGCGATAGACGCGCACGTCGTCGAACGAAGCGCTGGTGCGCGTATCCGCGGCGAAGACCAGGCCTTCGTTCACTTCGATGCCGACGCAGTAGGTCATGGCGTGTCCGTTGTTGCTATGCACCACGATTCTATGCGTGCCCCGCAGCCTTGGCTAGCCGCGGCCCACGTACAATGGCGGGCATTCCCCACACTGGTTACGCAATGCAGGCCGAACTGCCTTTGCCCGACGCCGATGCGCAGGCCCATAGCCGGCGATTGAGCGACTTCATCCGCACCGAGATTGCCGGCGCCGGCGGCGCGATACCGTTCTCCCGCTTCATGGAGCTGGCGCTGTATGCGCCCGGACTGGGTTATTACAGCGCCGGCAGCAGCAAATTCGGCGAAGCCGGGGACTTCGTCACCGCGCCAGAACTGGGGCCGCTGTTCGCCAGTTGCGTGGCCGAGGCGGTGGCGCCGGTGCTGCAGCAACTGGGGCCGGAAGCGGAGTTCGTGGAAATCGGCGGCGGCAGCGGCGCGTTCGCCGAGGTGATGCTCAAGCGCCTGCTGGCGCTGGATGCGCTGCCGGCCCGCTACGCGATTCTGGAGCCGAGCGCGGATCTGCGCGAGCGCCAGCGCGAACGGCTCGGCCGCAGCCTGATTCCGCCGGTGTTCGACCTGGTGGAATGGCTGGACCAGCCGCCGGCGCAGGACTGGAATGGCGTGTTGTTCGCCAATGAGGTGATCGATGCCTTGCCGACGCCGCGTTTCACCCTGCGCGATGGCGAAGTGTTCGAAGAAGGCGTAGCGCTGGATGGCGAAGGCCGGTTCGTGCGTACCGAGCGTCCGGCCGATGCGCTGCTGGCTGCCGCGGTGCGGCATGTCGAGCGCTACCTGGATGCGCCGTTCCCCGATGGCTACCGTTCCGAACTGCTGCCGCAGTTGCCGTACTGGATCCAGGCGGTGATGGGCGGGCTGCGGTCCGGCGCCATGCTGTTCGTCGACTACGGTTATCCGCGCCGCGAGTACTACCTGCCGCAGCGCAGCGACGGCACCTTGCGCGCGTTCTACCGCCAGCGCGTGCACAACGATGTCTTCCTGTGGCCGGGCTTGCAGGATCTGACCGCTTCGGTCGACTTCACTGCACTGGCCGAAGCCGGCACCAATGCCGGTTTCGATCTGGCCGGCTACTGCACGCAAGCCAGTTTCCTGCTGGGCAACGGCCTGCAGCAGCGGTTGGAGGAAGTCGAAGAACGCGCGCAGGAAACGGCCAAACAGCGCTTCCGCAATGAAGCCAAGCAGCTGACCCTGCCCAGCGAAATGGGCGAACGCTTTCAGGCCATGGGTTTCGCGCGCGATGTCGAATTCGGCGCGGCGTTCCTGATGAACGATCTGAGCTGGCGCCTGTAGGACGCGCACGGATGAAACCCTTCAAGTACCCGAAGTTGTGGTTGTCAGTGTGGCTGGCCGCCATTGCCGCCGTCGTCGTTCTTTCGCTGCTGACCTTGTCCGGCCTGCCGGAACTGCCCAAGGGCAGCGACAAGCTCGAACACTTCCTTGCCTATTTTTTGCTGTCGGCCGCCGCGGTGCAGCTGTTTTCCACGCAGCGCGCGCATGGCCTGGCGGCGGTCGGGCTGATCGCGATGGGCATCGGGCTGGAATTCGCCCAGGGCGCCTACACCACCCAGCGCATGCAGGACCCGTTCGACGCGTTGGCCAACACGCTGGGCGTGCTGGCCGGACTGGCGGTTGCGCTGACCCCGCTGCGGGACCTGTTGCTGCGCTTCGAACGACGGCTCGTTGCCCGGACACCAGGCTGACGCGCCGGCTGATCCTGTAGGAGCGACGCGAGTCGCGACCGTGCTGCGACAAACCTTCGACACAGATAAAAGCGGATAGGGCGGATAAAACATCCTGTTCTTATCTGCATTCGTCCGCTCTTGCCTGCCTCCACTCTTTCCCGGCGATGAGGATCCACCGACACCCTGTCGCGACTCACGTCGCTACTGCAAGGTTGCGATGGCGGTGGCGCTATGGCTGCAGCGCCACTTCATCCAGCACCCACATGTCCGGCCGGGTGTCGCCGGTAAACAGCACGCAAAGATCCTGTTTGCCGGTGATGCCTTCAGGTAGCGAGGCGGTCAGATTGATGAATCCATCGGCATCCGGTGCCGCCGGCAGCGTTACGCTGTTGAGCACCTTGCCGTGGCAGCCGTTGGCGCGGATTTCCAGTTCGCCGTGCGCGGTTTTGGCGGGCTCGAAGGTGCGGCTCGGCTCGTCGTGCGCCAGCTGGAAGTAGTACGGAATCCGGCCGGCACGCACGTTGACGGCGCTGATGCCGTCCAGATCCGCGCCGTTCCACTGCCAGCACGGGTAGAAGATGGTGACGTTGAAGATGGCGCGTTCGCCTTGCGCCGGGCCGTCGTCTTCCAATCGCAGCAGCAAGCGGCCGGTGTCCGGACAGACCGCCAGCTGTTCGTCGCTGCGCCGCAGCAGCGAAGCGGCATCAATCCGGAACTCGCTGGTGTCGCCAAGCGGCTTGCCTTCGAAGAATGTGGCGGCGCGCACCTGCACCGGCAGCTTCACATCGAACGGCGACCGGTATACCGGAGAGGCGGCAACGGGTTGGCTGCCGTCGGTGCTGTAGCGCACTTCGTAGCCGAGCGGGTTGGAAAGCATGACCTGTGCGGTACCGGCCTTGCGATCATCGTCGATGGCGATGCCCACTTCGAACGGCGTCTTCGCGTAGCCAATGCCCATCGCGCTGTAGCGATGCAGCTGCGCCGGCAGCCGGGCCAGGAAATCCGGATAGTCCTTGCCGGCCTGCGGCGTCCAGCCGGTTTCGGCGACCGCGGCCAGGCGCGGGAACACATTGTGCTGCAGGCGCTGGAAGTTGCGCGTGTGTTCGGTCCACATATTGGCCTGCAGGCCGAGAATATGGTGCCTCTGGCTGTCTTCCAGTTCAGTCGGTACCGGTTCGAAGGCGTAGATCTGCTCCAGCGGGATAGTGGCGGGCCGACCCGGCGGCTCGTTCGGCGAGTCGGTCTGCAGGTAGTCCAGATAGGTTTCCGACGACGGCGACATCACCACGTCATGGCCCTGCCTGGCCGCTTCCAGGCCGCCTTCGATGCCGCGCCAGGACATCACCGTGGCTTCCGGCGGCAGGCCGCCTTCGAGGATTTCGTCCCAGCCGATCAGGCGGCGATCGTGCGCGGCCAGGAACTTCTCCAGTCGCTTGATCAGATGGCTCTGCATCGCCATCTCGTCCTTGGCGCCAAGCTCGCGCATGCGCTGCTGCACACGGGCCGAAGCCTGCCACTGGTCCTTGACCGCTTCGTCGCCGCCGACATGCACATAGGGGCCGGGGAACAGTTCGACGACTTCGGCCAGGACGTTCTCGAGAAACACGAACGTGCTTTCTTCCACATTGAACAAGGTGGTGTTGACGCCCCATTCGTTCAGCACATGGATCGGCTTGCCGGTCACGCCCAATTCGGGGTAAGCGGCCACCGCGGCCTGCGCATGGCCGGGCACGTCGATTTCCGGGACGATGGTGATGTGCCGCTGGGCGGCGTATTCCACCACCTCGCGGATCTGATCCTGGGTGTAGTAGCCGCAGTACGGTACTGGCTTGCCGGTCGCGGGATCCCTGCCGGCATCGCCGGCGGGGATGCGGCAGCCGCCGACCTCGGTGAGCCTGGGGTAGCGCTTGATTTCGATGCGCCAGCCCTGGTCATCGGTCAGGTGCCAATGGAAGGTATTGAGCTTGTGCAGCGCCATCGCATCGAGCATCTGCTTGATTTCATCGACCGACTGGAAGTGACGGGCGGAGTCGAGCATGAAGCCGCGCCAGGCGAAGCGCGGGGCGTCGTCGATGCGCAGCGCCGGTACGCTGATGCGGTCGTCGTCGTTGCCGGTCAGCAACTGCCACAGCGTCACCGCACCGTAGAACAGGCCGCGCGCGTCGGCAGCGGTCATCTGGATCCGTTCGGGGGAGACCTCCAACATGTAGGCCTCCGGTGAAGCGGCGGCCATGCCCGAGTCGATGGCGAACACGATGCCGCTGGCATCGTCGTCCGCTGCGTCGGAGATTTTCAGATCGATGCCGCGCGCCTTGGAGACAAAGCCGGCGAACTGAGCGGCCACCGTTCTTGCCGCTTCGCCCCGGGCCAGTAGCGGCGTGGCCGCGTCCACGATGAACTCGCCGTCGTTGCGCTGCACACTGGCCGGCGCAGGGATCAGCGACAGGCGCTCGGCTGTGGGCGTATCCGTATCGACGGGCTCGTCCTTGCCGCATCCGGACAACGCCACCGGCAGCAGGCCGGCGGCCAGCAGCAACGCGAAAACCCTCGTACCTGAAAAGCCCATCGAATCATCCTCGTGTTATGGCCAGCTTGCTTGCGATTCAAACAAAGCGGGCCCGGACAAGTCCAGGCCCGCAGCGGGAGAGATGTCCCTTGCATCGACAGCGTCAGAACTTGAAGCGGAAGTTAAGGTAGTACTGGCGGCCGTTCTGATAGATCGAACGCGGCTGGTCGCGGTTCAGTGCGTAGTACTTCAGCTTCGGCTCGTTGAGGTTCAGGCCGTCCAGGGTGATCGACAGCCAGTCCGTCGCCTTGAAGCCCAGCGACGCAGACAACACATCGGTCTCGTCTTGGTAGAACGCAGTCGCACGATCCAGGCCGCTGTAGAACTCCGAGCGGTAGGTATAGTTGATGCGGGCGTTGAAGCGTTCGTTCTCGAAGTAGGCACCAATGTTGTAGGTGTTTTTCGAGGTGCCTACCAAGTCGCGGCCGTCGTCCTGTTCACCGTCGGCGTAGGTGTAGTTGGCGTTGATGCCGAAGTTCTCGCCGATCGGCTGCTCATACGTCAGCTCGATGCCTTTGACCTTGCCATCGCTGTTGACCGGCACGGTCAGCACGTAGTCCGCCAGGTAACCCTGCGGACTGGTGGTGCTGTAGGTCATGTATTGGCGGGTCTCCTGGCCGTAGGACACGTAGTCCTTCAGATCCATGTAGAACACGCTGGCTGCCAGCAGGGCACGCGGGGCGAAGTACCACTCCACCGACGCATCGAAGTTGGTGGACAGGATTGGTTTCAGGTCGGGATTCCCGCCGCTGCCGGAACCGACGCCACCATCGGTGGCAGGTGGGCTAAGCGAAACCGCACCGGCCAGTGCCGAATAGTCCGGACGGGTCATCGTGCGCGACGCGGCGAAGCGGGCCACCAGGTCGTCGGTGATGTCGAATTTGATGTTGGCGCTGGGCAGCAGGTCGGTGTAGGTGTGCTCGGTGACCACCGGCAGGTACGGGCCGAAGTCCGAACCGGTGATGGCATCCGGCGAACCAGTGCCGGAGACGTTGTTGTGGATGCGCTCTTTGGTCCGCACGTAGCGCAGACCCATGTTGCCGCTCCAGCGGTCGCCTTCCAGATTCAGCTGAACGTAACCGGCCGAGTTCTCTTCATGGATTCCGTACAGGCCGGCCCAGTCGGTGCGCGTGGCGGGGTTGCGATTGGTGAAGCGGTCGTTGAAAGCGGCCAGCTGGCTGGGCGAAAAGTACCAGATATCGCGCGGGAAACTGCCGCCCAGGCCGCTGGCAAAATCACCCGGATAGTTGGCGTAGCCGCCGGTCGGGTAGTTCGCTGGGTCGAACGGCGACTGCGTGCCCACCGGGCAGAAGTATTGTTGGCTCCAATCGAAGGCCACCGTGTTGCCACTGGCGTCCTTGCACGCCGGGCCCTGGCCGGTCGCGCCCAGAGATTCGCGGCTGTGCTCGGCGTAGCGCAGGCCGAATTGCAGCGAGGTCATCGCGCCGCTGTCGATGAAGTATTCGCCATCGATTTGACCCCACTTCTCTTCGTCTTCCACCTTCACGTCCTGGTAGCCGAAGATCCAGCCCAGCGTGTCGGCCGACGGATTGGCCGGGTTGCCGCCGATGTTCCAGTCGGCGGCACCCACGCCATTGAGGCCCCAACTTCCACCGCCGCCGATGCCTACGTTCCATTCGGCCACGTCCTGGGTCGGCGTTTCGCCGGTGCCATCGGAGGTGCCCAACTGGGCCTTGAACACCAGCTTGTCGCTGGCTTTCCACTCGGCATCAAAGGCGACAAACGAGGAATCCGCGCTCGCGTCCGGGCGAGAGATCTGGTCGTATACGCCATAGGTGGTGCCCGGCACGCCGGCGAAGTCGGCTTGCACCAGCGTGCCGTTGCGGACTACGTAGCCCGGCAGCGGCGCCTGGCCGTTGCCCTGCGCCAAAAAATGGGTCACCCACAGCAGGTAGTTGCGGTTGTAGTTGCCGGCGTCCTGGTTGGACACGAACGCGTTGAGGCCCAGGGTCAGGTCCTCGGTGGGCTTGAGCTGGACTTCAAGCAGGCCACCCTTGCGCTTGCGCTTCTGCTCAAACAGCGCCGAACCGATCATGGTCGGGTACCACACGTTGGCGAGGTCAGGATTGCTCAGTGCAACTGCGCTGTCCGGTGCGATCTGCTCGTAGCCCAGCAGCTCTTGGCCGTCGCGGCGCAGGCTGCGCTCTTCGGAGAATGCCTGCAGCAGCACACCGAAGGTGTTGGCGTCGTTCTTCCAGTTCAGCAGGCCGCTGAACTGCGGTTCGGTTTCGCTCGGTAGGTCGGAGTACACCGCGCCGATTGACGCTTCTGCGGTGAAGTTCTCGGCGAACTCCAGCGGCTTGCGCGTGATGATATCCACCGATCCCGCCACGCCGCCTTCCACCAGGCTGGCTTGCGAGGACTTGTGCACCACGATCTGGCTGACTAGTTCGGACGGCAGCAGTGTATAGCTGACGCTGCGGCCGACAGTGCCGGTTTGATTGAGCACAAACCAGTCGCCGGAGGCGATGTTGTGACCGTTGAACAGGGTCTGGGTGAGGCTGGGATTGGTACCGCGCATGGAGACGCGGTCGTTCTCGTCGAAGCCACCTTCATTGGCACCTGCCGAGCTGACCGTCACACCGGGGATGCGCTGCAGCGAGTCGGCGACGTTCTTGTCGGGCATCTTGCCAATGTCCTCGGCGGTGATGACTTCGACATGGGAGCGAGCCTCGCGCTTCACGTCCAGTGATCTTTCCACGCTGCCACGGATACCGGTCACCACGATCGTGTCCAGATCGGTTGCGGCGGGCTGCTCGGTTGCGGCTTCCTGAGCCTGTACCTGCGCGGCCACGCCAAGACACGTCACGATGGCGGCGGATAGAACGGATTTGCGGTAATTCATGATGTCTCTCCCATCACTTATTGAGTTTCGGTTCGGGAGCGAGCCCGCGACCGTGCCTGTACCCTGATTGCTGCGACCGGACGGTGCCGCGTGCCCGGTCGATGACGCTCGCGCCTGTCCCGGCGCCTTCTCTCAATCTCCGTTGCGTTGGCCGAGATACCAGCTGGCCGCGCCAATCACGCCCAGTTGCCCGTGCTCGACCAACTTCACGGGAATCCGCTCCAGCGCCTCGCGCATCGGTCCCTTGTTGAGAAACCGTTCGACGAAGCTGCTGTGCAAAAGGAAATCGCGTATCTGCGGCAGGATGCCGCCGGCCAGATACACGCCGCCCTGCACGCCGTACAGCAGCGCCATGTCGCCGACCGCGCTGCCCAGCAGGCCGCAGAAGACTTCCAGGCTTTCGCGCGCCAGCGGGTCGTTGCCGGCGATGGCGGCGGCGGTGATTTCGCCAGGCTGGGCATAAACCGGCCGGGCGCCGCGCAGCGCGCACAACGCGGTGTAAAGGTTCATCAGGCCGGGGCCGGACAGCGCGTACTCGATCGGTACATGGCTGCGGGTCTTCAGCATCTGGGCCAACAGCGCCATCTCGGTGGCGTTGCCGGCGGTCAGCGCGGCCTGGCCGGCTTCGGTGGGCAGCACCACGGCGCGCTTGCCGGCAGGAATCCACACTGCCGCGCCCAGGCCGGTACCGGGGCCGAGAATCAACGTCGGGCCACGCACGGCGGCACTGGCCGGACCGGCGAGCTGCAGCACCTCGCTGGCATCGACCTGCGCCGCGGCATGGGCGACGGCTTCGAAGTCGTTGACCAGGCGCAGGTCGGCAAAGCCCAGCCGCTGGCGGATATCCTGCGGCGACAGCCGCCACGGCAGATTGGTGGTGATGACGGTGCCGTCTTCGAGCGGGTAGCCGGCACTGGCGATGACGCCGCGACTGACCGCAACACCGGGCAGGCTGTGCAGGAAGTCCTCGATGATGTCGGCCAGGCTGCCGTAATCGGCGCAAACGTACTTGCGGTACTCGAGCACGCGGATCGGATGGGCGGCATCGCCGCTGGCCTGGACCAGGCCGATGCGGACGTGGGTGCCGCCGACATCGGCGGCGATGAACGCGCTGTCGAAGGAAGCGTTGTCCGGCGTCATGTACGGCTCCGGCGTTGGATTGGCGATTGCGACCACACGTTTCCCCACAGATCCGCTGGCGGGAAAGCGCCAGTGGCCCTCCCCAATGCCGTCGGAGTGTGGGAGCGATTTGACAACGTTGTCAACACTCTGTCATGAATCAAGGGCGGGGCGGTGCAAAAAGTGATCATTTTCGTCCTATAACGATCGCACGGGATTCGATTGGGTTCATATGGGTACATTTCTATTCATTTTTAGCAGGTTTGATGGCACATCTGAGCGGACTTTATGCTGCGATGCAGCATCGAAGGCCTGGGAGAGACAGGCCTTTTCTGCTCCAGGGGGCGTCGAAAAGTGGCTTGCGGGGCATTTTTGTGACAACGTTATTCCCGCTCGAAGCAGCCCGGCGCCCGACGCCCTGCTTCTCGCGAACGAGCCAGCCCACATCCGCAGCGGAGTCCGCCCGTCATGACAGCCGTTCAAGGCACGCGCCACACCACTTCCATCGCCATTATCGGCGTGTTGTTCTTCATCATCGGGTTCTTCACCTGGATCAACGGACCGTTGATCACCTTCGTCAGGCTGGCTTTCGATCTGGACGAGGTGAACGCGTTCCTGGTGCTGATGGTGTTCTACCTGTCGTATTTCTTCCTTGCCCTGCCGGCGGCTGCGCTGCTTAAAGTCACCGGCATGAAGAAGGGCCTTGCGGCCAGCCTGTTTGTCATGGCCATCGGCGCGGTGCTGTTTGGCGAGTTCTCGACCCAGCGCTGGTATCCCGGCGCGCTGTCGGGACTGTTCGTGATCGGCGGCGGTCTTGCGCTGCTGCAGACCGCGGTCAATCCCTACATCAGCATCCTGGGGCCTATCGAAAGCGCGGCGCAACGCATCGCGGTGATGGGCATCTGCAACAAGGTGGCCGGCATCCTGGCGCCGTTGGTGCTGGGCGCGCTGGTGCTGCACGGCATCGGCGATCTGGCTACGCAGGCCGAAGCCGCCGATGCGGCCGGAAAGGCAACGCTGTTGAACGAGTTCGCCGCCAAGATCCACATGCCTTATCTGGTCATGGCCGGCGTGCTGGTGGCCGTGGCCATCGCCATCCTGTTCTCGCCGCTGCCGGAGCTGAAACCGTCCGAAGCCAACGCCGAACCGGCCGGCACCGGCGGCGACGGCAAGCGCAGCGTGTTCCAGTTCCCGCATCTGTGGCTGGGCGTGCTTTGCCTGTTCGTCTACGTGGGCGTGGAAGTGCTGGCGGGCGATGCCATCGGCACCTACGGCAACGGCTTCGGCCTGCCGCTGGACGAGACCAAGTTCTTCACCTCGTTCACGCTGACCGCAATGCTGTGCGGTTACGTGATTGGATTGCTTGCGATTCCGCGCTTCATATCGCAGGAACGCTACCTCAGCGTTTCGGCAGTGCTGGGCCTGGTGTTCGCCGTGGCCGCGCTGTTGACCAAGGACTACGTGTCGGTGGGCTTCATCGCCGCGCTGGGCTTCGCCAACGCGATGATGTGGCCGGCGATCTTTCCGCTGGCGATCAAGGGCCTGGGCCGCTTCACCGAAACCGGCTCGGCGCTGCTGATCATGGGTATCGCCGGCGGCGCCATCATCCCGCAGCTGTTTGCGGTGCTGAAGCAGCACTACGATTTCCAGGCTGTGTTCGCCGCACTGGCGGTGCCGTGCTACCTGTACATCCTGTTCTTCGCGCTGCGCGGCCACCGCATAGGCAAGCCGCAACGGCGCTGAACCGGGCATCATTGCCCAACCCTCGAACGAAAGATTCCGCCATGCGCAGACCGACCATCAAGGATGTTGCCGAACGGGCCAAGGTTTCGTTGAAGACCGTGTCGCGGGTCATCAACAACGAGCCCTCGGTGATGCAGGGCACGCGCGCGCGCGTGCTGCATGCCATCGCCGAGCTGGACTACGAACCGGATCAGTCCGCGCGCAACCTGCGCAGCGGCACGCCGTTCGTGATCGGACTGGTCTACGACAATCCCAATCCGTATCACATCATCGGCGTGCAGAACGGCGTGCTGGCGGCCTGCCGCGAAACCGGCTTCGGCCTGCAGATCCATCCGGTCGATTCCACCTCGCCGCTGCTGGCCGAGGAACTGGTCGAGTTCGTCCAGCGCTCGCGCCTGGCCGGACTGGTGCTGACCGCGCCGATGTCCGAACGCATGGATCTGGTCAACGCCCTGGCCGCGCGCGGAGTCAAGCTGGTGCGCATCATCGCCGCCACCGAGGATCCGCAGGACGGCCACGCCTGCGTCTACGTGGACGACCGCGATGCCGCCTACGAGATCACCGAGCATCTGATCCAGCTGGGCCACCAGCGCATCGGTTTCCTCTGGGGCGGGCTGGCGCACCGTTCCAGCACCGAGCGCTACGCCGGCTACGAGCAGGCGCTGAAGGATTACGGCATCTCCGTCGACAAGCACCTCATCGTGCCCGGCGACTACACCTTCGATGATGGCTTCCGCGGGGCGCGCCGGCTGCTGGCGCTGCGCGAACCGCCGACCGCCATCTTCGGCTCCAACGACGAAATCGCCGCCGGCGTGCTGGCCGCGGCCAAGTCGGCCGGCATGAACGTGCCCTACGACCTGTCCATTGCCGGCTTCGAGGACAGTCCGTTCTCCAAACAGTCCTGGCCGCCGCTGACCACTGCCAAGCAGGCCACCGAAGACATCGCCAAGCAGGCGGCACGGCTGCTGATCGCCGGGCTGCGCCAGGACGCCTACGACGACAACCCCACCCCCGTGCACAACCAGGGCTTCGTGCCGCAGCTGGTGGTGCGCGGGTCCTCCGCACCGGTGCGGCCGCGCAGCGAACGCCCCGAACGCCTCGAACGAACCGACCCCAATCCATGACTGACCGCCCAGCTTTGCCGGCCGAAACCGACACCTTGATGTTCCAGGAAGCGCGACAGACCGCCGAGGTCGTCGCCACGCAGTTCTCCCGCAACGACGCGGTCATCCGCGCGCTGGCGCAACAGCTGCGCGAGAATCCGCCGCCGTTCGTGGCCACCTGCGCGCGCGGCAGTTCCGATCACGCGGCCACCTACGCCAAATATCTGTTCGAAACCCAGCTGGGCATCGTCACCGCCTCGGCCTCGCCGTCGGTCGGTTCGGTCTACGAGGCCAGGCAGCAGCTGAAAGACGCGCTGTACCTGGTCATATCGCAATCCGGCAAAAGCCCGGATCTGCTGCGCAACGCCGCCGCCGCCGCCGAGGCCGGCGCGCGTGTGGTCGCCATCGTCAACGCCGAGGATTCGCCGCTGGCGGCACTGGCCGATACGGTCATCCCGCTGCATGCCGGGCCCGAACGCAGCGTGGCCGCGACCAAGAGCTACCTGGGATCGCTGGCCGCGATCCTGCAGCTGGCCGCGCACTGGAAGAATGAAGCGCCATTGCTGCAGGCGCTGCCGAAGTTGCCGGACGCATTGCGCGCGGCATGGCAGTCGGACTGGTCGTCGCTGACCGATGGCCTGGCCGATGCGCACAACCTGTTCGTGCTGGGCCGCGGGTTGGGACTGGCGGCGGCGCAGGAAGCGGCGTTGAAGTTCAAGGAAACCTGCGGCCTGCATGCCGAGGCCTACAGTTCGGCGGAAGTGAAGCATGGTCCGATGGCGCTGGTCGGCCCGGGTTTTCCGGTGCTGTGCTTCGCCCAGCCGGACGAAACCGAAGCCGGCACGCTGGCGCTGGCGCGCGAGTTCCGCGGCCGCGGCGCCCAGGTGTGGGTGTCGTCGGAACACGGCGACCCCGGGTCAAATCCGGAGCAGGCCTTGCCGCTGGCGCCTGCGCCGCATCCGGCCTGCGCACCGTTGCTGACCATCCAGAGCTTCTACCGCGCCATCAATGCGCTGGCGCTGCGCCGCGGCCACAACCCCGATGTGCCGCCGCATCTGAACAAAGTCACCGAAACCGTATGAACACCTTCGCCTTCGTCAACGCAAACGTGCTGACCGCGGACGGCTTCCGCTCCGATCTGGCGGTGCTGGTCAAAGGGCGCGACATCGCGGCCCTGGTGCCGTGGGCGGAACTGGGCGAGGACATCGAGCGCCGCGATCTGCACGGCGATGCGCTGCTGCCCGGCTTCATCGATGCGCAGGTCAATGGCGGCGGCGGGGTGTTGTTCAACAATGCGCCCACGGTCGATGCGCTGCGCACGATTGCGCAGGCGCACCGCAGGTTCGGCACCACCGGACTGCTGCCGACGCTGATCAGCGACGATGCCGCGGTGATGGCGCAGGCCATTGCGGCCACGCGCCAGGCCATTGCCGAAGGCGTGCCGGGCATCCTGGGCATCCATCTGGAAGGCCCGTACCTGGCGCCGGCGCGCAAGGGCACGCACAACGCCGAGAAATTCCGTGTGCCGGACGAAGCCGAAATCGAGCTGGCCACATCGCTGGAAAACGGCGTCACCTTGCTGACGCTGGCGCCGGAGCGGGTGCCGGCCGAGAGCATCCGCGCGCTGGTGCGGCGCGGCGCGATCGTGGTGGCCGGCCATACCGCGGCCAGCTATGAGCAGACCCGCGCTGGACTGGCGGCCGGTGTCCGCGGGTTCACCCATCTGTACAACGCGATGTCGCCGCTGCAGGGGCGCGAACCGGGCGTGGTCGGTGCGGCGCTGGAAGACCCCGACAGCTGGTGCGGCATCATCGTCGACGGCGTGCATGTGCATCCGGCCAGCCTGCGCGTGGCGCTGGCGGCCAAGCCGCGCGGCAAGCTGTTCCTGGTCACCGATGCGATGCCGCCGGTGGGTGCGGCCGATCCCAGCTACGAACTGTATGGCGAAACCATCACCGCCAGGGATGGCGTGGTGCGCAATGCCGCCGGTGCGCTGGCCGGCTCGGCGCTGGACATGGCCACCGCGGTGCGCAATGCGGTGGAGCTGCTGGGACTGCCGCTGGAAGAGGCGGCGCGGATGGCATCGACCTATCCGGCCGAATTCCTGGGCCTGCAGGCCAGCCATGGCCGCATCGCCGCGGGCTATCGCGCCGACCTGGTGGCGCTGGACGGGGACATGCAGGTAACCGGCACCTGGATCGCCGGGCAGGCGCCATAGGAGCGGCCTGATGCCGGCGGCGCCGCGGCTTGCCTCGGTCGATGCATTGCGCGGGACTACCGTGGCGGCGATGCTGCTGGTCAACAATCCCGGCGACTGGGGTCATGTCTATGCGCCGCTGTTGCATGCCCATTGGCATGGTTGCACGCCGACCGATCTGATTTTCCCGTTCTTTCTGTTTATCGTCGGCGTGTCGATCGCATTGGCGATCCTGCCGCGGAGCGAAGCGGGCGTGACCAAGCCCGCGCTGGCCCGGGCGGTGTGGATACGCGGCGCAAAAATCGTCGCCATCGGCCTGCTATTGCATGCGCTGGCGTGGTGGTGGCTGGACCAGGCCTGGTTCCGCCCGTGGGGCGTGCTGCAGCGTATCGGCCTGTGTTTTATTGCGACCGGTTTGCTGGCGTTGAGCACGCGGCAGCGCACGCAATGGTGGCTGATCGGCGCGCTGCTGATCGGCTACTGGGGCGCGCTGGCCGCGAGCGGAAGCTACGCACCGTGGCTCAACCTGGCCAGCCGCGTCGATACCGCGCTGTTTGCGCCGCTGCTGTACCGGTTCGATCCCGCCAGCGGCCACGGTCACGACCCCGAAGGGCTGTTGAGCACATTGCCGGCCATCGCCACCACGCTGCTGGGCCTGCGCGCCGGCGACTGGTTGCGGCAAGGGCGTAGCGCCCGGCTGTTGCCGGTCGGCATCGCGCTGCTGGCATCGGGCGGGTTGTGGTCGGTGTGGCTGCCATTGAACAAGAACCTGTGGACGTCCTCGTACGTGCTGTGGACGGCAGGCTGGGCGATGCTGGCGCTGTGGCTGTGCCACGCGCTGATCGATCGCCGCGGCTGGCCGGCGCTGGGACGCAGCTTCGGCGTCAATGCGATTGCCGCCTACGCGGGCGCGGCGGTGATGGTGTACGCCTTCGCCGGGCTGGGCTGGTGGGAACCCATCTACCAGTCGGGGTTTTCCAGCTGGATGACGCCACGCTTTGGTCCGTATGCGCCATCGCTGGCCTTCGCGCTGGCCTTCGTGCTGGTGTGGTGGGGGGTGGTGCGCTGGATGGACAGGCGTCGCTGGCATCTGAAGGTGTGATTGGCAAGCGGTGGTGCGGCTTGCCGCCGCATGCAAGATGCGGGGCTGCGCCGTGGCGGGCGCCTGCGGCGGGGCTGGCTGGTCACGGCCGGGGCGTTCCGGGCCGGCGCGCCAAGCCAGTCACGCTTTTTTTCGCAGCAGGGGTGTAAAAACGCTTTACCCTCCAGAAGCGGGTGCGCCATGAATCGTGTTCCTGTCCTGCTTTCCGGCCTGCTGTTGTTGAGCGGCTGCGGCGGCGCCATCGAAGCGACCTCGCCGACTGCCGACGAACAGCGCGAATCGGCCGAATCGGCTCCGCTTTTGCTTGTCGGCACCCGGCCGGCGCCGGCCGAAGCGTCAGCGCCGGCCGCTGCCGCAATCCAGGCCGGAGCCACGCCGATGGCCACCCAACGCGTCACCGGCGGGCCATTGCCGCCACGCCGGATTCCCAACCCGCCCTTCGTCAGCAACGAGGTGGCGCGCTTTGACGAACCGTGGGCGATGACCTTCCTGCCCGATGGCCGCCTGCTGGTCACCGAGAAACGCGGCCGCCTGCGACTGGCCAATGTGGCTACCGGCCAGGTCGGCGAAATCACCGGCGTGCCGGCGGTGGCTTACGGCGGCCAGGGCGGATTCGGCGATGTGGTGCTGCATCCGCAATTCGCCAGCAACCGGCTGGTGTACATCAGCTATGCCGAAGCCGGCAGCAACAATACCCGCGGCGCGGCGGTGGCGCGGGCCACGCTGGCGCTGGACGCCAGCGGCAACGGCGGCAGCCTGTCCAACCTGCAGGTGATCTGGCGGCAGGCGCCAAAGGTGACCGGCGAAGGCCATTACAGCCACCGCATCGCCTTCGGCAGCGACGGCAAGCTGTGGATCACCTCCGGCGACCGGCAGAAGATGGACCCGGCGCAGGACCTGCAATCGGCGCTGGGCAAACTGATCCGCCTGAATGCCGATGGCTCGGTGCCGGCCGACAATCCGTTCGCCAGCCAGGGCGGCGTGGCGGCGCAGGTATGGACGCTGGGCCATCGCAATCTGCTGGGCATCGATTTCGATCCGCAGGGCCGCTTGTGGACGCATGAGATGGGGCCGGCCGGCGGCGACGAACTGAACCTGATCGAGCGCGGCAGCAACTACGGCTGGCCCATCGTCTCCAACGGCAACCACTACGACGGCACGCCGATTCCCAACCATGACACCCGGCCGGAGTTCAACGCGCCGGAGGCCTGGTGGACGCCGGTGATCGCGCCGTCGGGCTTCGTCATCTATACCGGCCAGATGTTTCCGTACTTCCACGGCCACGGATTCATCGGCGGCCTGGCGTCGCAGGCGCTGATCCGCATCGAGTTTACCGGCACCCAGGCGCGCGAGGCCGCGCGCTACCCGATGGGGCAGCGCATCCGTGAAGTGGAGCAGGGCCCGGACGGCGCGCTGTGGCTGCTGGAAGACGGCAGCAACGCACGCCTGCTGAAATTGACGCCGAACCCGAACTAGGGCGTGTCAGTTGCTTTGGTCCCTTGTTGGAGCGACGGCTTGACCCGCCGTTCGGCGGTTGAAAGCCAACAGCCGAATGGCTGGTCAAGTCGCGATTGGCTTCGCTAGGAAGGCTCATCGCGACCTACCGGCACCGGCATGCCGGTGCCACTCCTACAGGATGGACAGGACCGCTGCCCTGAAACGGATCAGTCTCGCATTTCGACGATAGGCTTGAAGCCGCCCCAGATCATCCGTTTGACGTCGAACGGCATCGTCTTGACATCCATGTTGGCGATAAGCGGGTCGGCCATCACCTGCTTATTGACCTTGTCGCGGTGCGCACGCGAGCGGTAGGTGATCCACGAGAACACCACCACTTCGTCCGGTTTCAGCTTCACGCTCTTCGGGAACGATGTGAGCTTGCCGGGCTGCACATCGTCGGCGACGCATTCGACGTAGTCGAGCGCGCCATATTGGCGCCAGATCTTGCCGGCCTTGCGGGCCAGACTGCGGTAGGCGGCCAATTTGGCCTTCGGTACCGGTAGCAGGAAACCATCCACGTAAGCCATTGCTCATCTCCTCCTCTGGGGTCGCGGTCGCCGGAGGCCGCAACACGCGCAGCTTCCGGCAGCGGGTTCTACGATGTCGGTTCGACAAACGGTTCCGCGGACCGCGGCGCGCCGGGCGCCTGCTCGTCCAATGATTGCCGGTAGCGGATGCAGCCGCGCAGGAACTGCGGCCATTCCGGCACGACCGGTACCGGGTCGGTCTTTTCCGGCAGCAGCGACCACAGCGCCGGGTGGTGCCAGCACAGTTCATGGCCGCTGCTGTCGCGATGTTCGCGGATGCCATGCCGCAGCCTTCTGACCTCGGCCAGCAACTGTTCGCGCGTCAGCGATTGGAGATCGTCGTCCATGGGCCGGTCGAATGGAATCGTGTGCCTTTACCGCGGCGGGCATTGCCGGCAGTGTCGACGCGGCGTGGTTAAGCGGGTGTCATTGGCCGCCGGGGCGTGCTGCGATGCCTTCAGCCCTGCGCTCTGGCTATGCCGATGGCCGCAACCCGGGCCTTGCGCAGCGCCTGGCCGATCTCCGGGCCGGCCATGCCGTCGCTGGCGACGTCGCGTGCGCTGACTGCCATCGCCGCCTGGTGCAGCCGCTGCAACTCGGCGCCCTGCGGGTAGCCGGCGTTCTCGCTGCCCAGCCGGCCGCGCTTGTCGGCTTCGCAGACCAGCGCCAGCTGGGCGATGCGCGCCGGCTTGCGGAACGCATCGCAGCGCGCCAGCAGTTCGTGCACGGTGGCATCGCGCAGTTCGGCCAGCCGATGCACGTTGAGGTGTTCGCGGCAGGCCATCACCGCCAGTTCGCGGTACTCGGCCGGCACCTTGAGCCGTTCGCACAGCGCCAGCACCGGTTTGATCCCGGCATGCTCATGGCCGATATGCTTGGGCAGCATGTCTTCCGGCGTCAGCGCCTTGCCCAGGTCGTGGGTCAGCGCGGCAAAGCCGATCAGCGCATCGCCGGGCGCCAGCCGTGCGGCCATGTCGCTGACCAGTTGCTGGTGCACGCCGGTATCGACTTCCGGATGGTATTCGGCGCGTTGCGGCACGCCGTACAGCGCATCGACTTCCGGCAGCACGGCCGCCAACGCCTGCGCATCGCGCAGCGTGGACAGGAATGCGGATGGCTGTTGGCAGGCCAGCGCGCGCCGCAATTCCTGCCAGACCCGTTCCGGCACCAGCGCATCGAGTTCGCCGCTGGCGGCGATTTGCCGCATCAGCGCCAGCGTCTCCGGCGCCACCGTAAACCCAAGCGGCGCGAAGCGGGCCATGAAACGCGCCGCGCGCAGCACCCGCAGGGGATCCTCGACGAAGGCCGGGCCGACATGGCGCAGCACCCGCGCGTGGATGTCGCGCGCGCCGCCGTACGGGTCGACCAGATTGCCGGACTCGTCCTGGGCAATCGCGTTGATGGTGAAATCGCGGCGCTGCAGATCCTCTTCCAGCGTCACCGACGGATCGGTGTCGACGACAAAACCGCGATAGCCGCGGCCGCTCTTGCGTTCGGTGCGCGCCAGCGCGTATTCCTCGCCGGTTTGCGGGTGCAGGAACACCGGGAAATCGCGTCCCACCGCCTTGTAGCCGTCCTGCAGCATCTGTTGCGGGGTGGCGCCAACGACGACCCAGTCGCGGTCGCCCGGCTCGATACCCAGCAACCGGTCGCGCACGGCGCCGCCGACGAGATAGATCTTCATGGACAGAATGATGCCTGATTCTTCTGTTGGTTCGGAGAAGGAAGAATCCAGCTCCGACTGATTCGGAACGACTCCGGTTTGAGAGACCTAACCGCTGGGTCGTCGAAAACACCAACGGCATTCAAAGCCCCTCCCCCTTGCGTGGGGAGGGAGGGGAAGCCGCTGCGTCCTCCCGCAAGCAGGCTTCTTCGCCCCGCGAGGCATGGGGGGAAAGCACCGAACGTGTGAAAAATCAGCTCGCCGCGCTGGGCGCCGCCGCCGGGCAGACGAAGGATTTGCGTTTGCCCTGGATGCGGCCGTGCATGCGGTCGGTCACCGGCAGCGCATCGCCGTTCAAGCGCCAGTCGTAGATCACGCTGAAGGCCAGCACGCGGGCGACGTACTCGCGGGTTTCCTTGTAGCTGATGGTCTCGATCCAGAAATCGGCATCGTAGTTGGGCCGCTGCGACTGCCAGCGCGCGGTCGGCGCCGGGCCGGCGTTGTAGGCGGCGATGGCCACGTACGGCACGCCGTACTTGTCTTCCATCTGCCGCAGGTAGGCGGTGCCGAGCATGATGTTGGTGTCCGGGTCGTACAGGCTGGCGGCGCCGGCCCAGGGCATGCCCAGGCGCTTGGCGGTGGCCGCGCCAGTGGTCGGCAACACCTGCATCAATCCCATCGCGTTGGCGCCGGAGCGCGCGCGCGGATTGAATACGCTCTCGGCGCGGATTTCCGCCGCCACCCAGGCCGGGTCGATGGCGTTCTTGGCCGCCTCGCGGCGAATCGCGGCATCGTGGTGCAGCGGAAAGCGCAGCTCGTACAGCCGCTGTTCGTCGGGATTGCGACCCAGCGAGAACACCGCGCGGTCGAACCAGCCGTTGTCGCGCGCCACTTCCACCGCGAGGCGGCGCTGGGTATCGTCGAAGCGCGCCAGCGCGCTGTTCCATTCGGCCGTCGCCCAGCCCGGCCGCTCCAGCTTCCACAATTCCATCGCCCGCACGATGGCGGCATCGCGGGCGACGGCGTTCCTGGCCGCCGCGCTGTCGTTGGGCTTCAACGGGCACAGCGCATACGGCCGGTTCAAGCGATCGGCGGCCAGAAAGCCATGGAAGGTCGCCGACCGGGCGGCTTCGCCGAACAGGCGCTGCGCTTCGGCAGCGTCGCCGGTCTTTTCCGTCAGCCGCGCCTCGAAATAGCGCCAGCGCGAATCCTCGCGCTGGGTCTTGGGCATCTTGCGCAACCCCGCCAGCGCCGCACGCCAGTCGCCGCGCGCCATCGCCTCGCGCACGCGCCACTCGTACAGGCGTTCGTCATAGGCCGACTCGGGAACGGCGTTCAGACGCCGGGCCGAATCCGGTTCGTACGAGGCCACCGTCCACAGCGCGATCTGGTACAGCACCTGGCCGCGCTCGGCTTCGTTCATGCCCAGCGCCTGCGCATATTGCGGCAGTTGCGCTTCGGCCGCGCCGGGATTCTTGCTGCCCAGCCTGGCCAGGCCTATCGCGGCCATGCGCCGGCTGCGCTCGGTCCTGGGCCAGGTCAGCGCGCGCGCGTGCACGCCATCGATGAAGGCAGCGTAGTCGTTGGCCAGCGCGGCTTCGCTGGCCGGCAGGCCGCGTGCGGCGGCGCGCATCACCGCGGTCTGCTGTTCCGCAGCGGCCGCGTCGATGCGCTGCCAGCGCAGTTCCGGGCTCAGGCCGCCGCGGCTGGCCAGCAGCGCGAACACGGTATCGCAGCCATCGGGCAGCGACTTGGCGCCGCTGCGCCAGACCGCCTGCGCATCGGCGGTCCATTGCGCGTCGATGCGGCCGGTGGCCTGACGGGCATTGAGCTCGGCGCACCGCAGGGCGGCGTTGTCGGCCGGCTGCCAGTGCTGCAGGAAGGTCCGCCAGTCCTGCCGGCGCGACAACGCCGCCAGCCACAGGTTGCGGAACTGCTCGGCCACGGCCTGGCCCTGGTAGCGCTGCAGGAATGCCTGCGCCTGCGCATTCGATACGCCATCCATGTTGCGGCTGAGCTGGGCAAACTCGACCCAGCCGTACAGCGGGTGATTGGCGATGCCGGCCGATTGCGCGGCATTGAACTGACCGCGGCCGGCGGCATCCAGCGCGGCGCGGATCTGCGGGCGCTGCGCGTCCAGGTTCTGCGCGCGGACGGCAGTGCCGGCCAACAGCGTCAAGCAGGCAACGAGTACGATGAAGGGAGTGGGGCGATTCATGGCGGAAATATACCGAAGCCGGATGAACGCTCGTGATGAGGATGAAGGACGCTATGGGCTGGGAAGGTTTGCTGGTGTTTCCGTTGTTGGGTGTAGCGGCCGGCGTGTTGGCCGGGTTGCTGGGGATAGGCGGGGGCCTGGTGCTGGTTGCGGCGCTGGTGTGGCTGCTGCCGCTGTACGGCATTCCCACCGAAGCGGCGATGCATGCGGCGCTGGCCAGCTCGCTGGCCAGCATTGTGCTGACCGCGGCGTCGTCGGCGTATTCGCATCATCGCCGCGGCAGCGTGATGTGGCCGACGGTGGCATGGATGGTGCCGGGCCTGCTGATCGGCGGCTGGCTGGGCAGCGGGCTGGCGGTGTATCTGGATGATGCGGTGTTGCGCTGGATCGTGGCCGGCTACTGCTTTATCGCCGGCGCCCAGATGGCGTTCGGCAAACCGCGCAACGGCGGCAATGGCGACGCGGTGCCGCCGCCGCGCGGATGGCCGATGAGCGTTGCCGGTTCCGGTATCGGCGCAGTGTCGGCGGTGGTCGGCATCGGCGGCGGCAGCATGACCGTGCCGTTGCTGGTATGGCTGGGAGCGGCGCCGGTGCGCGCGGTGGGCACGTCCAGCGCCTGCGGCGTGGCCATCGGCATCGCCAGCGCAACGGGTTATGCGCTGCATGCGCCGGCCGGCGCGTTGCCGCAGCATGCCTTGGGCTACATCTATTTACCTGCGGCGATAGGCGTGGCGATTACTTCGGTGCTGGCGGCGCCGTACGGCACCCGGCTGGCTCACCGCATCAGCGGCGCCGCGCTGAAGCGGGTGTTTGCGGTGTTCCTGGGGCTGATGGGGCTCAGCATTGTGATAGCCGGGTGAAAGCGTGATGGCAGTTGCCATTCGCTACACGCAACCGTCTTTTGCTTGCCGGTTCTTTACGGGTTGTTTACAAAAGCCGACAGGCCACTGTTGCAGTAGGCAGGGGGAAGGGGCGGTGGCCAACACTACCCATCCATGGAGAGAGAGCCATGAAACTGCGACGCCAACGCTTGGCCATAGCTGTTCACTGTAGTCTGCTGCTTGCCGTTCCTTCGATCGTCCTGGCGCAGGATGCGCCCACCACGCTGGATGCCGTACAGGTCACCGGTACCCGCATCAAGCGCGCCGAACTGGAAGGCCAGGTCCCGGTGCAGACGCTCACCCGCGAGGACATCGAGCGTTCGGGCCTTAACTCGATAGGCGAGGTGCTGCAGGAGCTGACCGGTTCCGGTTCGGCGCTCAACACCAAGTTCAACTCGTCCGGCAACTTCGGCTTCCCGCCCGATGGCGGCGGCGTCGGCGCCGGCTCGGCGCAGGTGGATCTGCGCCACCTGGGTTCCAAGCGCGTGCTGGTGCTGGTCGACGGCATCCGCTGGATCAATGAGGCCTCGGCTTCCGGCGTCGGCGCGGCGACCGACCTCAACACCATCCCGCTGGCCATCGTCGAGCGCATCGAAGTGCTCGAAGACGGCGCCTCGTCGCTGTACGGTTCCGACGCGATTGCCGGCGTGGTCAATATCATCACCCGCCGCGAGTTCGACGGCGGTCAGGTCACGCTGAACTACGGGCAGTTCAGCAAGGGCGACGGCACCCAGCAGGGCATCGACCTGGCCTGGGGCCACAGCACAGAGCGCACCAGCCTGTTCCTGGGCGCCAGCTATACCGACCAGGACCCGGTCTACTCGCGCACCCGCGAACAGTCTCGCTTCCCGACCCCCGGCACCGGGGTGGCGTTCGGCAGTTCGGCCACGCCGTACGGGCGTTTCATCTTTGCCGATCCCAACAGCGGCGAGGTCGTGGATCTGACGCCGAATACCGGCGCAACCAGCCCGGTCTATGACTCATCCCAGACCGGCTGCGACCGCACCGACGATTACCACTGCTTCAGCACCGCCGACCGCTTCAATTTCGCCGAATACAACCTGCTGGTCACCCCGTCCGAGCGCAAGGGTGTGTTCGGCCAGTTCCGCTTCTTCATCAACGACAACCTGCACTGGTACGTCAAGGCGCTGGGCAACCGCCGCGAGTCGACCAACCAGGCCGCGCCGGAACCGTTGTTCCTCGGCCCGGAAGCCGGCACCGGCAATCCGTTGGCCGACAACATCTTCATTTCCGCGCTGAACCCGTACAACCCGTTCGGCTTCGATCTGGATTCGGAAGACAATCTGATCCTGATCGGGCGCCGCCCGGTGGAAGGCGGCGCGCGCGTGTTCGAGCAGAAGGTCGACACGCAGTACTTCAACACCGGCCTGGTCGGCAGTTTCGGCGCCGGCAACCGCACCTGGTTCTGGGACGTCAACGCCGCCTACAGCAAGAACGAGGCCGAGCAGACCAACTACGGCAGCTACAACATCAACAACATCGCGCTGGCCCTGGGCGACCCGGCGGCCTGCGCCGCGGTGGCCGGCTGCGTGCCGCTGAACATCTTCGGCGGGCCCGGCACCATCACCCCGGAGATGCTGGCGTGGATCCAGCCGGTGGTGCGCGACCGCAGCGAGAACAAACTGACCCTGGCCTCGGCCAACCTCAGCGGCGATCTGTTCGACATGCCGGCAGGGCCGCTGGCATTCGCCGCCGGCTACGAATACCGCAAGTACGAAGGCTGGTACCAGCCGGATCCGCTGACCGTGGCCGGCCACTACAACGGCGTGCCGTCGCTGCCGACCGCTGGCGAATACGACGTCAACGAAGTGTTCGTCGAACTGAGCGTGCCCATCTTCGCCAAGTCCGCGCTGGGCGAAAAGCTCGATCTGAGCCTGGCCGGGCGCTATTCGGACTACTCCACCTTCGGCGGCGAGTTCACCCCCAAGTACGGCCTGCGCTGGCAGGTGACCGATGAATTCCTGTTGCGCACCACCTACGCCGAAGGCTTCCGCGCGCCGTCCATCGGCGAGCTGTTCGGCTCGGCGGCGCGCGCGGATCTGCAGATCTCCGACCCCTGCTCGATCGGCCTGGGCGGCACGCCGCCGCGCGGCAACCCGGCCAACTGCGCCGCGTTGGGCGTGCCGAGTGGTTTCCAGCAGCCCAATTCGCAGATTTCGGTGACCACCGGCGGCAACGAACTGCTGGACCCGGAGCGCTCGCGCAGCTTCAGCGCCGGCATGGTGTGGAGCCCCGGCTTTGCCAGCGATGCGTCATGGTCGGATCGGCTGGATCTGGAAGTGACCTTCTACCGGCACAACCTGGAAGGCGCCATCCAGGCCATCGACGCGCAGACCCAACTGGACCTGTGCGTGGAAACGCTGGATCCGCAGTACTGCGACGGCATCACCCGCGCGGCCACCGGCGGCATCAACGGCTTCAACAACCGGCTGGTCAACCTGGGCTACATCAAGACCGACGGCTGGGACGTGGATCTGTTCTGGACGCTGCCGGAAACGGCCGCCGGCCGCTTCAAGCTGGCCTGGCAGAACACCTTCGTGACCCGTTACGAAGCCGTCGGTGCCGGCGGTTCGCGGCAGCCGCGCGAACCGGGTGTGGAAGTCAATGACAGCGCGATCCCGGAGTGGACCTCGACCGCCACGCTGGACTGGAAGCTGGGCAACTGGAATGCCTCGTGGTCGATCCGCCACATCGACGAGCTGACCGAAGACTGCGGCGACGCGGCCGCCTTCCCGGTATGCAGCGACCAGGCCAACGGCACCAATACGCTCGACGCCACCACCTACCACGATGCGCAGGTGGGCTATAAGTTCAACTGGCTGAAAGGCCTGCAACTGACCGCCGGCGTCAACAACCTGTTCGACGAGGATCCGCCGATCTGCCTGTCATGTTCGCTCAACGGCTACGACGCCTCCACCTACGACATCCCGCAAGGACGCTTTTGGTACCTGCGCGCGGACCTGAAGTTCTAGTCCGGGGATGCGGCAAACCGCAGCACGGAAGGAGCCGGCGCAAGCCGGCTTCTTTCTTGGGTACCGTTGATTTTCGACCGAACAAGTTACTTTCCGCTGGCGATAGAACGCAGCGATGCTTTGTTGCACCATGCCACCCAACGTTCTTCCATCCCAGCTACAGTTCATTCCGTCTCCGTCTCCGTCTCCGCCTCTGTCCAGCCAGCCATTGGCATCGAGGGAGAGCATTCCCAATGCTCACCCTGCACAGCGCAATTCTCCAGACGGGATGTTCGCCGGGCGATCCGACCAGGCCGTGCTTGCCGTGCCGATGAACCTTGTGCCCATTCAGGTTTTCCTCTGCCCTGCCATTGTCGAATTCCTGCGGGCCTGATCGTCATGGCTGGGAGGGACTTCCTCGGAACGCAGCGGAGCAAGCCATGCCAGCACTCAAGCGGTTGCAGTGGTCGGTAGACATTGCCGCACCGGCCTCCAGGGTCTACCAGACGTTGGTCGGGCCGCAGAGCTATCGGGAATGGACGTCCGCCTTCGGTGAGGGCCTGTACTTCGAAGGCTCGTGGCAGAAGGGGCAACGGATACGCTTCCTGACTCCGGACGGGCACGGGGTGATTTCGGAGATTGCCGAGAGCCGGCCTAACGAGTTCATCTCGATCCGGCATCTGGGCTACATCGATGACGATGGCGTTGAGGACACCAGTAGCGAAGCGATCCGCGCCTGGGCGCCGGCGTACGAGAACTACACGTTCACGCCAACGCCGCAGGGAACGAGGCTCACGGTGGACCAGGACATGACGGACGATTTCGAGAGCATGCCGGAAGCCTGGCCGAAGGCGTTGGCCAAGCTGAAGGCATTGTGCGAGAACCGCGCGCAGTAGCGCCGGACCCGTCCACGCTGGTGCGGCCTCGCGGCAGGCCGGTCCGGCTTTGCGATGTCGGTCTGCCGCCCAGGTCTGTGTCGCCCGCGGCACAGGCCTTACTCTATGGCGATGGAGCGCAACGCGGATCCATAAAGAAGGGGAGCGAACGTATGGGTTCTCAATCCAGCGGTCAGGCGCGTCACATGGAGGAACAGCGACGGCAGTGGGACAGCGTTGCCGCCGGTTGGAAGAAGTGGTGGCCGGTCATTGAGGCCGGCGCGCAGTACGTAAGCGAGCGCATGCTTGAACTGGCGGAAGTCGCTCCCGGCCAGCGGGTGCTGGACATTGCAACCGGTATTGGCGAACCGGCCTTGTTGGCCGCAAGCCGGGTCGGCCCCGTGGGGAGGGTCGTGGCGACGGATCGGTCGTCGCAGATGCTCGATATCGCCCGGGAAAGAGCGAGCGGACTGGGACTGAGGAATGTGGACTTCATGGAGGCCGATGCCGAGCGACTGGATTTTCCCGACCGCAGCTTCGACGCCGTCCTGTGGCGCTGGGGTTTGACCGATTTGCCGAATCCGCTGGATACGCTGGTCGCGATACGGCGCATGCTGACCCCCGATGGTTCGTTCGTCACTGCCGTTTGGGAAGCCGGGCCACGGGCCCGCCCGCTGGCCAGCCTTGCCGCGGCGGTCGCCCGGGAGATGTTTGATTCGCCGTCGCCGCGAGCGGCGCATCCTCCTCTGCCTGGCTCAGTGGAAAAAGCGCTGCAAGACGGGCTGACCCGTGCCGGGTTTTCGGATGTGCGCGTTGAGGAGATGACGCTGACGCTGGAGTTTCCGTCCGCCGAAGACTGCATCCGGTACCTGATGGAAGTTTCGCCGGCATTTGCCGCTTTGCTTTCCGGCAAGTCGCCGGGGCAGCAGCAACGGTATCGGCAGACACTTGCCGACCGGCTTCGCCAGTACCTGTCGGTCGATGGCGGCATTCGGATTCCCAACGCAACGATCTGTGCGGTGGGGCGGAGATGATGGGGTTGCGCGTCCCGGGGGGCAGGTCTAGTGTTCGTCAATGACTTACGATCAATCCCGCATTGACGAGGCAGTCCTGGCGCTTCTTGCTGCCCATCTCTTCAACACGAACAGCGCATGGAAGGGTTACGACTTCGCTGTCATGAACCGCCTTCACGATGCCGGCTATATCTTCAATCCCGTCGGTAAACAGAAGTCCGTGCAGCTCACCGAGGACGGCATGAAGCGCGGACGTGAGCTTGCAGGCAAACTTTTTGGGGCCGCAGGAGCCGGTGGCTCGGATCGGCATCGCGACGCCTGACAGCCGGTCCAACCGAACTCGCTCCGGAGCTCGGCTTGGGTACTGCTGAAAATCAGGGCAAACGCTGAAAAGGTCGAAGCTCGCCATCCCGGTGGCCATGCATTGGCGGCTTCCGGCCGCGTGCGCAGGCCAGCGGCGCGTTTGCCAGAGGCCTGCCGATTCAGCGCGCTGTATAACCGCCGTCGATGACCAGGGCCGAGCCGGTGACGAACTTGGATTCGTCCGACGCCAGGTAGACCACGCCCCATGCGATGTCGTCCGGTTCGCCCATGCGGCCCAGCGGATGCAGTTCTCCCACCTGGGTGCGGGCGGCGTCCAGATCGGTGGCGCCACTGTCCAGCAGGTGCTGCTTCACCATGGGAGTCCAGATATAGCCGGGATGGATGGAATTGACGCGGATGCCGTCGGCGGCGTACAGCAGGGCATCGGTCTTGGTCATCAGCGTGAGGGCGCCCTTGGAGGCGTGGTAGGGAGGCACATCCGGCGCGCCCACCAGGCCGTAGATCGAGGAAAGATTGATGATGCTGGCGCCGCGGTTGCGGCGCAGGTGCGGGATGGCGTGCTTGACGCAGAAGAACACGCCTTTGACGTTGATGGCCTGAACGAGATCCCATTCCTGTTCGGTGATCTCATGGGTCGGCTTGTTGATGCCGGCGATGCCGGCGTTGTTGACCAGCACATGCAGGCCGCCGTAGTGGTTGGCGACGCCGTCCAGGGCGTTGCGCACGGCGTGTTCGTCGGCAACGTCCACATGCCAGTAGCGGGTCTGCGCGCCTTGCGCGCACAGTTCATCGGCCAGCGCGCGCCCGGGTTCGTCAAGAATGTCGAACAGCGCCAGTCGCGCGCCTTCGTCGGCCAGCCTGCGCGCGCAGGCGTGCCCGATGCCGACCGCCGCTCCGGTGATGACGCAGACTTTGTCCTTTACCCTGTTCATGGTCGTGGCCGTTCGTTCATGGTGCCGGAATGCCAATGGAACGCACCGCGGCGATGGCTTCACCCGGGCGCGGACTCCATGTGTGCACGCGGTTTTCTCATGGCGGGCGGCGCGCCGGGTTGATCCTGGTCAATACTCCGGCTCCGCGGTTTTGCCGTATTCGGACAGGCATGCGAGCCCGGGGCTGGGCGCGCCGCCTTCGCCGTCTTCCCATCGGCTACCGGGCGGGATGGGGCGGTAGGTCATGGGGTGGCTGACGGTGGTGTCGATCCAGGGTTGCATCGCCGCGCACAGTCCGGCCTGGGCGGCCTGGAGCGTTTGCTGCCGGTCGGTCGGACCGAACCGGAGCGATGGCGCCGATGCCGCCGGCTCGCGCATGGCATCGATGCCGTCGGCGGCGTTGTTGGCCAGCATGGCCAGGCGCGGGTGCGAGCCGATAGCGGTCAGTTCGCGGTGGCGTACGCCGTGGCGGATGCCCTCCTCCACCAAGAGTGGCGGCATCCGGCGACGTTGCCAGCGTTCGGCCAGTTGCGCGCGCTCGCAAGGCGCGAGCCGCGAGCCGCGCTCGTCGGCCAGCGCGATGGACGCGCGCAGACTTCCTTCGGCCAGAGCGATGGCCACTTCGCGGGCATGTGCGCGGGCCTCGGCGCTGCGGTAGGGGATGTCCAGGCCGTGCAGCGCGTTGGCCAGTCCAATCACGCCAACAGACAAGGAATCGGACTGGCGCCATGGCGCGAAAAGGGTCGTCGCATTGTCCAACAGCCGCACGGCCAGGCCCGCCGTATCCATGAAGCGGCTTCTGTCGAAGTAGGCCTGCGGCGTGTACGGGGCGATTACGAAGGCGCCGACATTCAGCACTGCCGATGGCGCTCCCGGAGCGTCGATTGCCGCACCGGTGCCTGCGTAGCGCAGCAGGCGCTCGTCGGGCAGCAGCTCCCAGCGGCTGAAAGCGTGCGCAAGATGGTGCGCCAGCAGCGGCGCCAGCGTGCCCTCGACCGCGGCCAGGGCATTGGCCACGCGCCACCAGGTGGCATCGACGGTCAGATCGTGCAGGGTGCCGCCGTCGCGCCAGCGGAACCAGGCGTCCCAGGCGTGCACCGCAACGGGGTCGGTGAACAGGGTCGATGGCAGCACGAGGTTTTCCCCAACAACACTTCAGCAGGCCGCCATGGTGGCGCGCCGCTTCCTTGGCGACTTGACCGCGGTCAACAACCGATGCGCTGTTACACAGCGTTACGCATGGTTACGCGGACAACATTGTGCCGATGAACCTTCGGGCTAGGCTTCAGCGCAGGTTTGGACACTGGAGCAGGCAGCATGTTGGATTCGACACTCGTTCGCGCAAAACCGGCACTGTCGCCGCTGGCGTGGTCAGGCAATGCGCACCACGCCGGCTGCCCCAGCCTTGAGGCGCTGCTTCGGGATCTGCCGCTTCAGCGCCGGCACCTGCGCGCGCGCCAGCATGTGTTCCGCGCCGGGCAGCCCCGGCAATTCCTGTATCTGATACACGCCGGATTCTTCAAGACCAGCCTGATCAGCGAGGACGGACGCGAGAAGATCACCGGCTTCCGGATGCGCGGCGATCTGCTGGGTGTGGATGCGATCGATCTGCCCCGCCACGCCTGCGACGCCATCGCGCTGGACGTGGGCGAGGTATGGGAGATTCCGGTGGCCGAAGTGCAGGACGGCCTGCCGGGGTTCCAGGAGCGTTTGACCGCCGTGCTGGCCAACGAGATCCGGCGCGATTGGAGCTGGATGCTGGCGCTGGGCACCCTGACGGCCGAACAGCGGGTGGTCACGTTCCTGCTGGATCTTTCCGCCCAGCTGGAACGGCTTGGCTTCAGCGCCAGCCGCCTGTTGCTGCGCATGTCGCGGGCGGACCTGGGCAACTTTCTGTCGCTGCAGCTGGAGACGGTGACGCGCGTGCTGTCCAGGCTGCAGGCCAACGGGCTGATCGATGTGGTCCGGCGGGAAATCCGCATCGCCGACCGCGCCGGCCTGCACGCGCTGCTGGCCGGCGTCAACTGATTGCGGCGCAAGAGCTCATGGGCGGGCGGCGGCCTGGTCCAGGCTGCGCCGCACTGCCGCCAGCAACTGCTCGCGCCGGTAGGGTTTGCGCAGCAGTTCGAAGCCATCCCTGCCGTCGTCGCCGGGCGCGTCTTCGTAACCGGAGGTCAGCAGCACGGCCAGCGCAGGATTCAGCTGGCGCGCCGCATGGGCCAACTCCTTGCCGTTCAAGCCTGCGCCGAGCATGACATCGCTGAAAAGCAGCGCGATATCCGCTTCCGATGCCAGCCGGGCCATCGCCCCGTCGGCATCGGCCGCGGTCAGCACCCGGTAGCCGACTGAGCCCAGGAACGCTTCGGCCACGCCGCGGACTTCCGGTTCGTCTTCCACCACCAGCACGGTCTCGCCACCGCCGGTTGACGCGGGCCGCGCCTGCGGCGGCTCGTAGGGGAGCCGGGCCACGGGCAGGTAGAGATCGATGCGCGTACCGTATCCCAGGCGGCTGGCGATCTCCATCTGGCCGCCGCTCTGCTCGATAAAGCCGTAGACCATGCTGAGCCCCAGCCCGCTGCCGCGGCCCAGGCCCTTGGTGGTGTAGAAAGGCTCGATCGCGCGCGCCAGCGTTTCCTGGGTCATGCCCAGGCCGGTGTCGGTCACCGAGAACATCACGTAGTGCCCCGCGCGCAGATGCGGACGCGCGGTGTCGGTACCGATCCAGCGTTCTTCGACGGCGATGCTGATCTCGCCCCCGCGCGGCATCGCATCGCGGGCATTCAGGGCAAGGTTGAGCAGAGCGGCATCCAGCTGCGCTGCATCGGCATAGGCGGCGGGCAGTGTTGCCGGACACTCGACCTTGAGCCGGATCGACTCGCCCAGCGTCCTTTGCAGCATCAGTTCCAGATCCCGCAACAGTTGCGCAGGCGCGATTGCGCTCGGGCTCAACCGTTGCTTGCGGGCGAACGCCAGAAGCTTGGAGGTGAGTTCTGCGCCGCGTTCCACCGAGCGCAGCGCGCTGGCGATCAGCTCCAGCGCCCCCGGTTGCTGCCCGCATTCGGCTTCCAACAGCTGCAGGCTGCCGGACATCACCGTCAGCAGGTTGTTGAAGTCGTGCGCGACGCCGCCGGTCAGCTGTCCTATCGCGTCCAGGCGTTGGGCATGGGCCAGCTGCTCTTCGGTGCGGCGGCGGAGCATCAGCGCGGCAAGCAGATTGGCGACGGATTGCAGCAGGTGCAGCGCGTCGTGATCGAAGCGGCGCGTCTGACCCGACCAGGCCAGCAGCGCGCCCATCGGACGGTCGTGATCGAGCAGCGGCACGACCGCCGCGCTGCCGTGCGCGGTTCGTACGCAGGGAAGATTGCCGGCATCCTGCGCCAGGTCTTCCAGCACCAACGTCTGCGCAGTGGCGACCCGCCATTTCTCCGGGACGTTGGCGGTACCCAGTGGGCACTGCTCCAATCCCACCCCCGCGTGCACTTCCAGTTTCCCGTCCTGGCGCTTGAACAGCACCGCAACGGTCTCCACGCCGATGGCTTCGGCCAACTGCGCGGGAAGGCCGACGATCAACTTGCCTTCATTGGCCGATTCCAGCGCCTGCTGCCCGATCCTGGCCACCAGCGCGTCGTAGCGCGCGCGCGCAAGCGCCTGCCGGGCGCGCTGGGTTTCGGAAATGTCCCGGATCGAGGCCAGGTACTGCATGCCGTCGTCGGTCTGCAGGGGGCTGAGCGCGATCTCGACCGGGAACTGCTCGCCATCCTTCCGCTGCCCCACCAGCGCCATGCCGCCGTCGCCCATGGGGCGGATGCGCGGGGCAGCCATGTAGCCGGAACGGTGCGCGTGATGGCGCCGGCGCACCGCTTCGGGCATCAGCTGTTCGACGGCGACGCCATCCAGTCCTTGCCGCGGGTAGCCGAACAGGCGCTCGGCCTGCTGGTTGGCCAGCACGATGCGGCCGTCCCGGTCGACCACCAGCAGCGCGTCGGGCACGGTTTCGAACAGTTGCGGGAAGAGCACCATCTCAGCGCCTGCCATGGGCAAGCGGCGCAACGCATTTCATCGCGGCGTCCATAACGCGCTCTAGAACCGCCGTACCGGCGCTGCGAACAGATAACCCGCGCCGCGCACCGATTTGATGATGGCCGGTTCGGCCGGATTGGCTTCCAGCTTTCTGCGGAGCCGTCCGATCTGCACGTCGATGGCGCGATCGTAGGGACCGGACTCGCGGCCATGCAGCGCATTCATCAGCTGGTCGCGGCTGAACACCTGGTGCGGGCGTTGCAGCAGGGCCAGCAGCAGCTCGAATTCTCCGGTCGTCAGCGCGACCGGTTGTCCAGAGCGGTCGTGCAACTGTCTGGCCGCCACGTCCAGCTTCAACCCATCGAACTCGAAGCCCTGGCTGTCGCGGCGCTCCGGCGGCGGCGCGACCGGCTGGGCGCGCCGCAGCACCGAGCGGATGCGCGCCAGCAGCTCGCGCAGGTCGAAAGGCTTGGTCACGTAGTCGTCGGCGCCCAGTTCCAGGCCGACAATGCGTTCGACCGGCTCGCCGCGCCCGCTGACGATGATCAGCGGCCCATGCCAGCGCTGGCGAAGCTCGCGCATCAGCGTCAGGCCATCGGCATCGGGCAGGCCCAGATCCAGCAGGATCAGATCGACCTCGCGGCCGCCCAGTACGTGGTGCAACTGGTGCGCGCTTTCGGCCACGCTCACCGACATGCCCTGTCCGCTCAGATAGCGCGACAGCAGGTTGACGATCTCGGCGTCGTCCTCCACCACCAGAACATGAGGTAGCCCGGATCCGGCGGAAGGCGACGGGGGTGCTGGGGCATGCATGCGCGATACCGTAGCAGGCCGCGTCCAACCGTTCTAGTGTGGTGTCCCGCAAATAGCTTGCTTGTATGGCGCAGTGGATTGGCCCCCGAGACAAGGCGCGAGGAGGAGGCATAGCGGGACTATGGTGACGACGAGCAACGCAGGATCGGGGGCCAGGACCAAGTCAGATGAGTAAGTTATTTGCGGGACACCACACTAGCTTGGCGGGCCGCCGAAAAAATGCTTTGCGGGCATCGCCAAGACCGGCGGCGACCTGAAAGAGGCGCAGGACGCGGGGTTTTCTGCAAGCTGCCAGAGTTGCGCCACGGCGTCCGCGCGCTCAGCGCAGCGCGCGCTCGGGCACATCGATGTTCATCGCCAGGGCCAGGTGATCGGAGTTGGCCGCGGGCAGGGCGCGGGCGTCGTGGGTGGCCAGGTCGGCGCTGACCAGGATGTGGTCGATGGCGCGTTGCGGGCGCCAGCTGGGGAACGTGGGGACGCAGAACTGCGGCGGCAGCAGGCGGGTGTGCTTGTACAGCGTTTCCATTTCCGGCCGGTCGGGCAGGCAGTTGAAGTCGCCCATCAGCACCGCATTGGGGTGATCGGACAGCAGTTCGGCGATGAAGGCCAGCTGCGCGCGCCGCGAGTTGGCGCCCAGCGACAGGTGCGCCACCGCAACGGTCAGGCCTTCGCGGCCGTCGCCGAAACGCGCCATCAGCACGCCGCGGCCGCTGATGCGGCCGGGCAGCGCGTGGTCGCTGACTTCCACCGGTTCCAGCCGGCTGAGCAGGCCGTTGGCGCTGCCGGCCACCCGCGCCACATTGCGGTTGGGCTGGTGGCTCCAGTAATCGAAACCGGCGCGCTCGGCCAGGTAATGGGTCTGGTTGGTGAAGCCCGAGCGCAGGCTGCCGGGGTCGGCTTCCTGCAGGCCGACGATGTCGTGCTCGCCGGCCATGGCCGCAATCGTGTCCAGGCTGCCGCGCTTGTTGCCGGCCGGCAGCGCATGCGACCAGCTGCGGGTCACATAGTCGCTGTAGCGGCGGGTGCTGGAGCCGGCCTGGATGTTGGCGCTCAGCAGCCGCAGCCGGCGGATGCCGGACGTCGTGCTCATTGGCGGAAGCGGCTTACTGCGCCGAGCGCTCCTGCGCGATCAGATGCTCAACCGTGTTGAGCATCTTCTCATAGCCGCCGGTCTCGCCGACCGACACGGTGTACTTGCCGTTGACCACCAGCGTCGGTGTGCTCTCGATCCGGCTGGCCACCGCGAAGCTCTTGCCGCGGCCGAGCTTGGCTTCCAGTCCGAAGCTGTTGTAGGTGCTGATGAAGGTCTTGGCGTCGACGCCGTACTTGGCGTAGAACTGGCCGAACTGCTCCGGGGTCACGCCCTGCACCGGCAGGCTGCGCTGCACATGCACGGCGTTGAACATGGCGTCGTGGGTCTTGTCGACCACGCCCATCGACTCGGCCGCCCAGTAGGCGCGCGCGTACGGCACCCAGTAGCCGCCGAAGGCGGCCGGCACCGGGGTGAAGCGCACATCGGCCGGCAGCCTGCGCTTCCACGACTTGACCACCGGTTCGAACTGCGCACAGCCGCCGCAGGTGTAACCGAACACCTCGACCACTTCGATCTTGCCGTTGAGCGGCGCGAACGGCTGGCCGTTCTGGATCACGGTGTAGTCCACGCCCGGCACCGGCGCCGGGCCGCTGGGCGGAGCGATGGCGGCCGCGGGCGCGGCCGGCTCGGCGGCGGCTTCATCGGCGGTCGCTGCCGGCGTTTCGCTGTCGGCAGCCGGTTCGGCAGGCGCCGTCGTTGCCGGTGCCGCCGTTTCGGCGGCCGGCGCCGCGGCTTCGGGCGCTTCGTTGGGTTTGCTGCAGGCGGCCATCAGCGGCAGCAGCAGCGACAGGGTCAGGACCAGACGTAGATTCATCGCTCAAACTCCAACGGGGTCAAAGGGGGTAGATATACGGCATCGGGCCGGCAACGGGGCATTCTCGGTGCCCGCCCACCGGCATACCGTGACCGGCCGTCACTTTCGTGCGGCGCGCTCGCGGGCAATCAGGTAGTCGGCAATCCGCAGCGCATCCGCAAAACCATGCCCGATCACGCGGTACTTGCCGTTGACGATCAGGGTCGGGGTGCCTTCGACACCGGCGGCGGCGGCGAACTCGCGCGAACGTTCCAGCCTGGCGTCGGTTTCAGGACTGCGCATGGCATCGGCGAAACGCTGGCGATCGGCGCCGTAGCCGGCATAGAAGCTGGCGATTTCTTCGACCGAGGCGTTCTGGATAGGCAGCGCGTGCTGCTGGTGCAGGGCCTTGAACATCGCCGCGTGGGTCTTGTCCAGCAGGCCCAGCGACTCGGCCGCGTAGTAGGCGCGGGCGTACGGCATCCAGTAGCCGCCGAAGGCCGCCGGCAGCGGGGTGAAGCGCACGTAGGACGGCTGCTTGCGCTTCCAGGCGCTGACCGCCGGTTCGAAGTTGGCGCAATGGATGCAGGTATAGCCGAAGACTTCGACCACCTCGACCTTGCCGTTGAGCGGGGCGAGCGGTTGCCCGCCGGGGATCTCGACATAGTCCACGCCTGCCACCGGGGTGGCGGGCGCGGCCACGGCCAGCACCGGCAGCAAGGCCAACAGCAGCAGCAACAGGCGGGATTTCATCGCCGAATCTCCGGATGCAAAAAGAAACGCCGGCCATCATCGGGCCGGCGCAATGAACTGTGAACCATCGACCGCGCGCGGCCGCCAAAGTTCACGACTTCGGTGCGGCCTGCGCCACGGCCTCGTCGTCGGCACGGTCGTGCAGGCCCTGGATGTAGCTGGCCAGCGCCTGAATTTCCTGCTCGGTCAGCGGCTTGGCGACCGTGGCCATGATCTTGAACAGCGCCGGATCCTTCTCCGACGTGGTGCCGGCCTGGTACTCCTGCAGCCGGCGCACGGTGTAGTCCTGCATCTGGCCGCCGATGTGCGGATAGGCCGGGCCGGGGTTGCCGGCGCCGGCGGGGCCGTGGCAGGCCAGGCAGGCCGGGACGCCGCGCGCGGCGTCGCCGCTGCGGTACAGCTGCTGGCCGACTTCGTAGAACTTCATGCCCTTGTACGGGCCATCGGCAATCTCGCCGTCGTCGGCCAGGCCGGCGCCGGCCTTCTGGGTGGCGAAATAGGCGCCAACGTCGCGCATGTCCTGTGCGCTCAGGGTCTGCGCGAACGGCACCATCACCGCGGCCAGCCCGGTGCTGCGCTCGCCGGAGGCGAACAGCGCCAGCTGGCGGGCGATATAACGTTCGCTCTGGCCGGCAATGCGCGGGTACTGCGGATCGCTGGGATTGCCGTCGGCGCCATGGCAGGCGGCGCAGGCGGCGGCCTTGCCCTGGCCGGCTTCGGCGTCGCCCCAGGCGGTCTTGGTCAGGTCCACGGCATCCAGCGACGCCGTTTCCACCGGGGCGTTTTCCGGCAGCGGATTGACCGTGGTCTGTGCAAATGCGACCGCCCCGACGGCCACAATGGCCAGTCCGGCAAATCCCATGACGCGAGCGTGGCGCATGCTAAAGCTCCGTAAACCTTGACGAAGCGGCGCCGAATGGCAGCCGCGAAACCGGCCAATTATCGTCGCGACGGGCCTCGGCGGTCAATTCGGCGCAGGCCGGACGGGTCGCCGCGTTGCCCAGGCGACCCATCGCCGCACCGGGCGTGCCATGCTAGGGCCTGTTAGCGCTATTGGGGTAAGTCACGTTGTTCTCCAGCGCTTGCCAGGTGGTTGTGCGCGGCGCAGCGACAGGCTGGTGGCCTGTTCAAGCCGCGCGCGGCCGCCTGGCAAGCGCTGGAGAACAACCCGGAGGGCCGCCACTGCGTGCGCACGTTACCGCGTCATCACTCGGGCATGTATCGACATACATTTCCTCATTCTTCCTTGTCCCGTACGCACGCAATGGCGGCGTGACCTACCCCAATAGCATTAACAGGCCCTAGGCGATGTCCAATCCGCTCAATTCCGCCCATTACCTGCTTTCGGCCCACAACGCCCGCCAGCTTCCGCCCGATACCGGCGTGGAGGTCGCGTTCGCCGGCCGCTCCAACGCCGGCAAATCCAGTGCGTTGAACGCGCTGGCCGGCCACAACGCGCTGGCGCGGGTGTCCAAGACTCCCGGCCGCACCCAGCAACTGGTGTTCTTCCAGGTGCAACCGGAGCGGTACATGGTGGACCTGCCCGGCTACGGCTACGCCAAGGTGCCGCACGAACTGCAGGCGCACTGGCAGGCGTTCCTGGATCAGTACTTCCGCAGTCGCGAGGCGTTGCGCGGATTGGTGGTGGTGATGGATATCCGCCATCCGCTGAAGGACTACGACCGGCAGATGCTCGGCTACGCCGTGCAGCGCGGGCTGCCCGCGCATGCGTTGCTGACCAAGGCCGACAAACTGGGCCGCGGCCAGCAGGCCAACACGCTGCAGGCGGTGAGGAAGGAGCTGTTCTCGGCCTTCGGCGACACCGTCAGCGTGCAGACCTTCTCCGGCGAGTCCAAGCAGGGCGTGGAAGAAGCGCGCAAGGTGGTTGCCGACTGGTTGGGCCTGCTGCCTTCTGCGGCGTCCGCCAAGCGCCTGATGGAATAGATCATTCCCTGTAGGAGCGACGTGAGTCGCGATAGGGCTTTACCGGCGCAGCCTCATCGCGACTCACGTCGCTCCTACGGCAGACATGGCTTGGGGTGGAATGCTCGCTGCCGGTGGAACACTGTAGGCAGGCCGGCAGAGCGCTGCGCGGCCGGGCGGCGGGCTATAGTGCCGACCTTGCGGTGCGGGCCCTGCGGCCCCACATCGCCGTCCTTCCTTCCGCGCGAGCCAGCCCTTGTCCAGCCCCAGCCATGCCGCCGAAACGATCGTCACCGACCGCGCGCAGTTGGTGCAGTACATCGCCTCCGGCGAAAAGGCCAAGGCCGACTGGCGCATCGGCACCGAGCACGAAAAGTTCGGTTTCCGCCTGGACGACCTGCGTCCCCCCACCTTCGACGGCGACCGCGGCATCGAGGCCTTGCTGAAAGGCCTGACCCGGTTCGGCTGGGAAGCCATCGAAGAGAAGAACCGGGTGATCGCTCTGTCCAAGGACGGCGCCTCGGTCACGCTGGAACCGGCCGGGCAGCTGGAACTTTCCGGCGCGGCGCTGGAAAACATCCACCAGACCTGCGTGGAAGTCGGCAGCCACCTGAAGGAAGTCAAACAGGTGGCCGACGAGCTGCAACTGGGCTTTCTCGGCATGGGCTTCCAGCCCAAATGGCGGCGCGACGAAATGCCATGGATGCCCAAGGGCCGCTACCGGATCATGAAGAACTACATGCCCAAGGTCGGCCAGCTGGGCCTGGACATGATGACCCGCACCTGCACCGTGCAGGTCAACCTGGATTTTTCCAGCGAAGCGGACATGATCAGGAAGTTCCGCGTGTCGCTGGCGCTGCAGCCCATCGCCACCGCGCTGTTCGCCGATTCGCCGTTCACCGAAGGCAAGCCCAACGGTTACCTGAGCTACCGTTCGCACATCTGGACCGACACCGACCCCGACCGTACCGGCATGCTCGACTTCGTGTTCGAGGACGGCTTCGGCTACGAGCGTTATGTCGACTACCTGCTCGACGTGCCGATGTATTTTTCCTACCGCGACGGCATCTATCACGATGCCAGCGGGCAGAGCTTCCGCGATTTCATGCAGGGCCGGTTGCCGGCGCTGCCGGGCGCATTGCCGACGATGGCCGACTGGTCCGATCACATGACCACCGCGTTCCCGGAAGTGCGGATGAAGAAATTCCTGGAGATGCGCGGCGCCGACGGCGGCCCGTGGAATCGCCTGTGCGCCTTGCCGGCGTTCTGGGTGGGCCTGTTGTACGACGATGCCGCGCTGGATGCGGCCTGGGACCTGGTCAAGGATTTCAGTCTGGTCGAACGGCACGCGCTCAGGGACGGCGTGCCGAGGCACGCCCTGCGACTGCCGTTCCGCAACGGAAGCGTGCGCGATCTGGCGGTCGAAGCGATCAAGATCGCCATCGCCGGCCTGCGCCGCCGCGCCGTGCTCAACAGCAAGGGCGTCGACGAAAGCGGCTTCCTGGACACGCTGGTCGAGATCGTCGAGGCCAACCAGACGCCGGCCGAACACAAGCTGGCCTTGTTCAATGGCCCGTGGCAGGGCGACATCGATCGCGTGTTCCGCGAGTTCGCTTACTGATCAGGCAGTCGATGCAGGCGTTGTGCGGGGCGTTTCCGGTGCGCCCGTTTACCGCGCACGCTTGATTCCGTCGCTCAGGCCCAGCGCGCGCGGCTATCCAGTGCATAGCCCGCTCCGGGCGGGGCAGGCTCGGCGCGGGAATGACCGGGCGCAAACGCCTGGAACAAGATGCTGCGGAGTTTCCCGCTACCGTCGCGAACCGTCTTTGCGCCTGGCGTCGCGTTGCGGCATGCATGGCAGCAGCACGGTGACGCGCAGGCCGCCTTCGGGGCGGTTTTCCAGGCTGATTTCGCCACCGTGCGCCAACGCGATGCTGTGCGCGGCCGATAGCCCCAAGCCGATACCGCCTGTATCGCGGTTGCGCGAGGCCTCGCCGCGGAAGAACGGCATGAACAACTGTTCGCGCTGCGCCGGATCGATGCCGGGGCCGTCGTCGTCGATGCGCAGGCGGCAGTTGCCGTTCCCGGCGGTCAGCGAAAGCCGCGCGCGCTGGCCGTACTTCAGCGCGTTATCGATCAGATTCGTGACCATCCGGCGCAACGCCAGCGGGTCGCCGCTCAGCACCACCGAGGCACCGGGCTCGAACGTCACCTCGTGGCCGGTGTCGATGAGGTCATCGACCACGCTTTCCACCAGCAGGCGGAAATCGAGCGGTTCGCGCAAGCCGGCGCGGCTGTGATCGCGGATGAAATCCAGCGCCGCGGCAATCATCGCCTTCATTTCGTCGATGTCGGCGGCGGCCTTTTCGCGCAGTGCAGGCGGGACGCCATCCAGACGGAACGCCAGCCGTGCCAGCGGCGTGCGCAAGTCGTGGGCGATGGCGGCGACCATATGCGTGCGCTCGTTGAGCAACCGGGCCAGGCGCGCCTGCATGGCATTGAACGAATCGGCGGCCTGCACCAGCTCGGGCGGACCGCTGCGCGGTAGCGCCGGCGCATCCGGATTCTGGCCCAGGCGGTCGGCGGCGTCGGCAAAGCGCCGTATCGGCGCGGCCAGCGCGCGCGAAAACCACCAGGCCATCGGCAGCGTGGCCAGCAGGCCCAGCACGAACAGCAGCGCCACCTGGCGCTTGAACCGGCCGGAAAGTCCGCGCCCGGCGTATTCGATCACGCGCCATTGGCCATCCGCCTGGCGAACGGCGGCGATGAAGTCCTCGTGCATGCCGAAGCGCATCGCCCGACCGTCCTGGAACGGCATCATCTCCGGCGGTACGCCCGGCGGCGAGCCCCCTTCCAGGTTCGGCGGCAGGCTCGGGAGCGGTCGGCCATACGGGAGCGTCCCATCGCGCGGTTCTGGCGGGAAGCCAGCGCCGACGCCTGGCAGCGGGTCCTCGGCGGGCAGTGGCCCGTCTTCCAGGCGCCGTTGGAACCTGACCTGGACAGGCGGCCCGTCTTCCAGCCGCCGGTAGAACCGGATCTGGGTAGGTTCCACTTCCAGCCACTGGGCCAGCACCGCCTGCATGCGCGGGTCTTCGCGGTAGCCCCTGGCATCGGGCATGGTCGGCGCCAGAGCCGTGGCGTATACCTTCAGGCGCGTGTTGTCGCTGGGCATCTGGCTGGACAGCAGCGCCACCACTTCCGGCAGATGTACCGGCGGCGAAAACACCGGAGTGCGCATCACCAGCAGCGCGATGCCGATGCCCTGCGCCACCAGCAGCGCCGCGGCCACCAGCAGGAAAGTGCGGACGAAGATGGAAAGGCGGCCCCGGCCGGCGCGCCTGATCACAGCCGCACGACCGTCGGCAGCAGCATGTAGCCTTCGTTGCGCACGGTGCGGATCAGCTCGGTCTGCACGCGCTCGTTGATCTTGCGGCGCAGGCGGCTGATCTGGCTGTCGATGGCACGGTCGTAGACTTCGCTGCCGCGTCCGCGCGCGTAGTCCAGCAACTGGTCGCGGCTCAGCACGCGCTGCGGATGTTCGACAAAGGTGCGCAGCAGCGAGAATTCGCCGTCGGAAAGATTGATGAAGATGCCGGTGGGGTCGCGCAGATCGCGACGCATCACATCCAGCCGCCAGCCGGCGAACTCGTAAAGATTGCCGCGCACATCCGTCGGTATCGCCGGCGACTGGCTGCGGCGCAGCAGCGCGCGCACCCGCGCCAGCAACTCGCGCGGGTTGCACGGTTTGGCCAGATAATCGTCCGCGCCCACTTCCAGGCCGATGATGCGGTCGGTATCGCTGCCCAGGGCGCTGAGCATGATCACCGCCGGCCCATGTTCGCTGGCCAACTGGCGGGCGGCGCTCAGGCCGTCCTCGCCCGGCATCATCACATCCAGGACCACCAGATCCGGACGGCGCGCCTCGATGGCGCGGCGCATTTCCGCCACGTTGTTGGCCGATTCGACCTGGTAGCCATGACCGGCCAGGAAGTCGGTGATCAACCGCCGCAGATCCGGATCGTCGTCGACGACCAGGATGAGTGATTGCATGTCCATATCGGCAGTCTCGGCGCTCATGGCATAGGAATAGCAGTCCAGTGTATTGAGCGTTTGTCCGGGCCGTAAAGAAGCTGACAAAAACGTTCAAGTTCCGTTGTTCGCCCATGCGCGCGGAGCCGAACCCTGCCGCTGCCTGAACGCTTCTGGCCGTGTGTCGGCGCTGACAAACACTGACACAACCGCGGCAAAACCGGTGGCGAAGCTAGGCCACCCACCGCAGATGCGCGACCCATGCCTTCGATACGCCTGATCAGCCGCAACAATGGCGTCGGTTTGAGCCGCGACCTGGAGGTGATGGCCGAAGCGCTGGATTCGCCCGGTTCGCTGATCGAGGTGGTCGGTTTCGGCTCCACCCGGGCCTTCAACTGGGGCCGCGAGGCCAGCCTGTGGGTGGCGCGCGGCCTGCGTGGCAGGGCGCGTACGCAGATCTTCTCCGAACGGGTCTATCCGCGCTGCCTGCCGTTGGGCCAGCGCAACCTGCTGGTGCCGAATCCCGAGTGGTTCCTGCCGAAATGGCACCGCTATCTTGGCTGCTTCGAGCAGGTGCTGTGCAAGACCCGGCATGCCGAAGCGGTGTTCCGCCGCCTGGGTTGCCGCACCCGTTACATCGGCTTCACCAGCCGCGACCGGTACGACCCGCAAGTGGCGCGCCGCCATGCGTTTTTCCATCTGGCCGGGCGCAGCGCCGCAAAGGGCACGCAGGTGCTGCTGGAGACCTGGAAGCGGCACCCGGAGTGGCCCACGCTGACGGTGGTGCAGCATCCGAAAGCGGCCAGGGAGGTCGCGACGGCAGCCAATATCGATCATCGCGTCGGCTATCTGGACGATGCCGGCCTGCGTCATTTGCAGAACGCGCACGCCTTCCATATCTGCCCGTCCGAGACCGAAGGCTTCGGCCATTATCTGATGGAGGCGATGAGCACCGGAGCGGTCGCCATCACCACCGATGCCGAACCGATGAACGAACTGGTCACGCATCGGCGCGGCATCCTGATTGTGCCGGCCGGAGCCCACCGCAACGGGCTGGTCAGATCCTACCGGGTCGATGCGCAGGGCATCGAGACCGCGGTTTCCCGCGCGTTGGCGTTGTCGCCCGCGCAGCGGTGGAGCCTGGCCTGCGAGGCGCGCGAATTCTTCCTTGCCAACGACCGCGCATTCCGCCAGCGCCTGCGCAGCGCGGTGCTGAGCGATGGCTGCAACCGGTTGACGGCGAGCGCATCGCATCACCTTGCCGACGACCCGGCATCGGCCATTGCCAATGATGGTTGAGCACGGCACATACCCGACCGCCAGCCGCGGCGATGGGACGGCTGGATGCGACCGGCACGCCGGCATCCTGGCGCGCGCATTCCTGGTCGGCTGTCCGCGCTCGGGCACCACGTTGCTGCAGAGTCTGCTGTCGGCGCACTCGGCGATCCACTCGCTGCCGGAAACGCATTTCTTCCAGAATCTGCTCCACAGCCAGGAGCATCGCCGGCTGGCGCATGCGCACCAGCCCCCGCACCGGCGTTGGCGGCGCCACCTGCAGGCATGCCGACGCAGTGCCATGGCGGCATGCGGTTGGGTGAGTGCCGGCCGCAGCCGCAGGAGTTGGGCCGCCATTCCGGAACTGGCCGGCATGCTGGCAACCCGCCCCCTCGCTGGCCTGCAGGCCTATCGCCTGAGCGCGCACGTCGGGCGCTTCGTCGATGCGTTGGACCAGCAAAGCCTGCAGACAGGTAAACGCATCTGGCTGGAGAAGACGCCGGACCATCTGTTCTATGCCGCGCAGATCCAGCGCCACGTCGCCGATGCGCGCATCCTCCACATCGTCCGCGATGGTGAGGAAGTGGTCGCCTCGCTGTACCGCGCCGCGCAGGACTATCCGGCGTGGCAGCCGTTTCTGGATATCGAGCGGGCGGCCGACCGCTGGAATCGCGCCCTGGCCGAGAGCCTGTCCTGGTGCGGCCACCGGCATCACCTGCTGGTGCGCTACGAAACCCTGTTGGCCGATCCGGTCCGGACGCTGTCGCACGTGCTGCGTTTCCTCGAATGCGCCGACGAGTCCGGCATCTGGGAGCGCCACGCGCGCGTGGCCCGCGATCTTATACGCGCGGACGAGCCCTGGAAACGAGCCAATTTTGGCGCCCTGACCGACCGCCGCAAGTTTCTCGATACCTTCACCCCCACTCAGCGCCTGCGCATCCGCTCGATGCTGCAGCGGCCGGACTGGTGGTCGCTGTCGCAGCTGCCGCAGGTGGTGGCGCGCCCTTGAAGCGGCAACGACAACCTCCTGTCCCAACCATCAGAAGCTCCTCCCGATAGCGTCAACAGACCCGTAGCATGGAGATCAAAACATGACGTCACCTTTTCTCAGACCTGCCGTAATGGCGATGGCGGCCGGCGCGCTGTCGTTTGCGATTCTGGCCGCAACCGCCGCTGCGCAGGCAGCGCCGCCGGCTGCCGATGGCGGCGAGTCGTCGCATCCGCCGCCCCCCGCCCATGGCCGCAATCCCGAGTTCGACGCGGCGATGCAGGCCTGTGCGGCAGAACAGGGCGTCGCGCCGCTCCCCGCTCCCGGGCATCGGCCCGCACCAGGCGAGCGCGGAGAGGCCGATGAAGGCAAAGGCAAGCGGCCGGACATGAAGAAGCTCGAAGCCTGCATGGCCGCCAAGGGTTTTGCCAGGCCAAGAGGCGGGCCGGGCGGCGACCGGCCGCCACCGCCGCCGGAACGCTGAAACCTGCGGTTGCCGCTGCGGTTCGCGGACCGCATTCCATCGGCGCGGACAGGTAGCCCGGCTTGCCGGCGCAGGCGCGGCAAGCGCCCCTGAAGCGGTTGTTGTCGCCATGGTTGCCGTCCCCTCGCCGCCGCGTAGGCGGGATCCGGCGACTTTCCCGCGCCCCAGGCAAAACGGTGTGGCGACTCCCCTCCTTCATTCGCGGAAGAGGCAAGCTCCCGATTCGAGCGACGACAGGACAGCCGGGGCTATGCGGTTCCTGAGACCGGCGAATCTGCCGGCAACCAACGGCGTGGCAGGTCGATGGTGAAGGCGCAGCCGGCGCCCGGAAGGTTGCCCACGCGGCGGATGCCTGCATTGGCCTGGACGCTGCGCCTGGCGATGGACGGGCCAGGCCCGAGCCGGCTGCTGTCGCAGCCGCCTTGAATGAAAGGCTGGGACAGCTTTTTTTGGCATTCTGCAGGCGCTTGCAGGGTGAAGATGGCCGCACCCGCCCGTCTTCGCGCCGCGCTCTCAAGCCCGGTCGCCATCCTTGCCGGTGCGCACCAGGAAACGCGCGCCGGTGCGGTTGGGAGCAGGGTCAAGCCGAATGCTCCAGCCATGGGCAAGGCAGATCTCCATGCAGATGGAAAGGCCAAGACCGGCACCCTCGCCGTCCTTGGGATTGCCGCGCCAGAATCGCTTGAACAGCTGCGCGCGGTGGTTCTCGGCGATGCCCGCGCCCTGATCCTGGACGCTGAAGCCGGCGGCATCGATGATCACGCGCACGGCGCTGCCCGGAGGAGAATGGTGTATGGCGTTTTCAAGCAGGTTCTTGACCAGGACAAAGACCGCCGCCGCATCGCCATCGACCGTTCCGTCGGGTGCGCCCTCTACGTCCACCGCCACGGCGACCTGCCGCTGCTCGGCCAGGCGGGCGAGATAGTCCACCGCGTCGTCGACGACCGCGCGGATGCCGAGCGGGGCGAACGAATAGTTGTGGCCCTCGCTGACCTCGGCCAGATGCAGCAGCTGATGGACCTGGCGCGCCATCAGCGCGGTGTCGCGCAACAGCAGCGCCTTGTTGGCCGCGCCACCCAGTTCGATCTCGGCCTGCAGCAGGGCCAGCGGCGTCTTCAGCTCGTGGGCGGCCGAGGCCAGGAATTCCTGCTGGACGCGGAAGCCGTTTTCCAACCGCGCCAGCGCCGCATTGAAGGCTTCGATCATCGGCACCACTTCGGAGGGAAGGCCTTCGCTCCGTAGCCGGGTGCCCAGATTCCGGGGGCCGACGCTTGCGGCGGCCTGCGAGGCCTGCCGCAACGGCCGCACCATGCGATTGACGGTCAGATAGACCACCAGCGCAAACGTGGCCAACGCCAGCAATACCGTGATGGCGCCTGCGCGCAAATAGAGTTCGCCGGCGTAGTCGTTCAATGTCGTCACCAGCCGGTCGCTGCGCGCGACCCGGACGGTGTAGCGGCTTCCCTCATGGGCGATCGTCTCCTGGGTGACCTGCAGCCGGATGTCGGCGCCGCCGCTCTTGACCGGCATGATCCGCGCCGACGGCGGCATTGCCATGAGCGCCTGCAATGCGGGGCCGTCAGGGCTATGGGCCACGGTTCGTTTGCCGGCGTCGATGAGCAGGTAGGCGGCATCCTTGGGCATGGCGTCATAGGTATTTGCGGTTTCGGGCTTCAGGAACACCCTGACATTGCCGTCCGGATCGATGCGCAGCCCTTTTTCGATATGTTCCACCTCGTCGGCAAGCTCGGCGCGCAGAACCGCATCGGGCGAGCTGGGCCAGATGAAGGCCGACATGACCAGGACGGCGGCGATGGTCGCGGCGATCACGGCAAGCATCGTTGCGGCCATCAACCGCCCGGTCAGGCTACGCGGGAGCATCTTCATGGCGCAGGGCGAACCCCAGGTTGCGGATGTTGACGATGGACAGGCCGGCGTCGATGGCGCCCAGCTTCCTGCGCAGCCGGTGCAGGGCCACATCCAGCGCATTGGGCGTGACCGCCTCGGTTACGCCCCATGCCGCCGCCTCCAGCGCGCTGCGGCGGACGACCTGGCCTGCCGCGCGTACCAGGCAAATCATGATCTGCAGCTCGGCCGAAGCCAGGCTGATCTGTTCGCCGGCACAGCTCATGCAACCGGCTTCCGGCAGCACCTGCAGACCGCGGTGCACCAGTTGCAGGTCGCGCAGTTCGGGCGGGCGACGCATGAGCGCGCGCACCCGCGCGGCCAGCTCCTCCATTGCGAAGGGCTTGGGCAGATAGTCGTCGGCACCGGCATCCAGTCCATCCACGCGGTCGCGCAGCGCGTCGCGCGAGGTCAGCATCAGGCAGGGCGTGCGATTGCCGGCCGCGCGCATGCGCCGGACCAGTTCGAGGCCGTCGCCATCGGGCAGGCCGCGGTCGATGATCGCCGCAGCGTAGGCATGCTGGACGACACCGTGCCAGGCCGTATCCAGGTTATGGAAGGCATCGACCGCGATTCCCGCAGCGCCCAGGCCCCGTTCCACCAGAACGGCCAGGCGTTCGTGATCTTCGACCAGCGCGATTCTGTTGGGAAGGAGAAAGGGTTGGGACATGAGCGGCCAGGGAAGGAAGCGGGTCGGACCGGTCAGAAGCTGCGGCTGATACCGATCATCAGTCTTGCCGAGCCGTCGGTGTCGGGCTCGATGAGCGGGCTTTCGGTGATCTCGTTGGGGAGGAACTTGTAGTCGAGCGATCCTTGCAGTTTCCACTTCTCCCCCAGCGGCCGGGAGAATCCGATGCTCACCTGGGGCACCACCGCCGAGCCAGGCTGGTAGAAGGGCACGCCACGGGCGATCTCTTCGTCCAGGGTGCCATAGTAATAGTTGACCAGGTCGTCGGACATCCAGCGCACGCCGATCCCTGGCACCACCGTGGTCCGGCCCCAGTGCAGGGCGTAGGCGTAGTCGGCGGCCACTTCGTACCCGCCGCTGGCGTCGGTGACGTCGACCAGCGCACGCAGCTTGAACTCGCCCGCGCGCCCGCTCCAACTGGTTGCCAGGCCCGCGTCCAGCCCATCGTCGCGATCGTCCAGCAGGCTGGCATCGATGCCGTTGCGGGCCAGTTCCTGGCGGCCGAGATCCTCGATGTCGAAGCCATCGAAGCGGCCGGCGACGATTACGTCCAGGCTGAAGGTGTCGCCCTTGATGGCATGCACGCCACCGGACAGGCCGCGCCAGAACACGCGGTCTCCATCGAAAGTCAGCAGCGGAAATGGACGCACCCGCGTGTCCTCGCCCGCGTAGGGACTGTCGCTCATGGACGCGGCCAGGCCGAGCGTCCATCGGTCGTCGTCCGCCTTTGCCAGCAGATCGCTGCTGGAGGTTTGAGCAAAGGCAAGTGCGGGAATCAGGAAAGGCACGGTAGCGATGTACTTGAGCATGGGGCGCGGCTTCATGGGGGAGGGCGGACGAGTCTTGCCGCCGGCGACTTACGCGCGACTTACGCGTGGCCGCTGATAGGCCTCCCGTTCAGCTGGCTCGACACTCGCCTTTGCCGGTGACCCGGGCATGCGCAGGGCGCAGCCATCATCGCGGGTACACCGCCGATCGCGGTTCCATTCGCGCATGGCGACGAGGGGACCGGCTTGGCCTGCTGTCCGTTTCTGGACGCGGGCCGGATGCGGACGTTGCGCGGTAGCATTCAGGACCTGTACCGATCTCTGGAGTCCTCGTGTCCTCGTTTTCCGATCCGCAAGCTGTCGCCCGGTATGCCGAAGGCCCTGTCAGGCAGGTACCGGGTTTTCATGCCCTGCAACAGATGGCGGCCCTGCTTCTGGCCGAGTCCGTTCCCGAAGATGGCCATGTCCTGGTTCTCGGTGCCGGTGGCGGCCTGGAACTGAAGGCCTTCGCCGAGGCGCAGGCGCACTGGCGCTTGCTGGGTATCGATCCGTCAGCCGAGATGCTGAAGCTGGCCAATGCCACGTTGGGTCCGCTTGCCTCGCGCGTGCAGTTGCTCGAGGGCTATATCGACGCCGCGCCGGAGATTCCATTCGATGGCGCGACCTGTCTGCTGACCCTGCATTTCCTCTCGGTCGAAGAACGCTTGCATACGCTGCGGGAACTGAAACGACGCTTGAAGCCGGGAGCGCCGCTCATCGTCGCCCATCACAGCTTTCCGCAAGGCGAGCGCGAGAAGGCGCGCTGGCTGGAACGGTACGCAGCGTTCGCGGTGTCGTCCGGGATTCCCTGGGCGAATGCGAAGACGGCCATCGATGCCATCGGCGCCCGGCTTCCCGCGTTGTCGCCGGAGCAGGATGTCGCGCTGATGCAGCAGGCGGGCTTCGAGACGATTGAACTGTTCTACGCAGGATTCACGTTCAAAGGCTGGGTCGCTTACGCGCCAGCGCAGTAGCCAGGCCGCAAGCGCAACGCCAGTGCGGTTGAAGCCTGATGGCGGGATCGAATCCCGCTTGCCATTGAAGATGCGCAGCGTTGTGCCGCGCTGGCGGGAGGCGTTGAGGGATCGCATCGCTGCCGGTGCCCGCCGGCAGCGCCGAACGTAGCCAGGCCGTGTCATCGGCGGCAGTGGAGGTTCCCCGCGCCTGGAAAAACCCCCGATGTTACGCACGCCTGTAACGAACGCTTCGGACAATGCCCGATTGTCGCCTGGCGGCGACGGACTTCTCCACTCATCGAAGGGTTCATGGCTCATGTACGGTCTGCGTGGTTACCCCTACGGTCGCATTGCGATGGCAATAGCGATCGCGTTTGCTGCTCCCGTGCTGTCGAACGCGCAGGAGGCGGCGGTTGCGGGCCCTGAGGCGACGGCGACTTCCGCTTCCGGGGAACGCGACAAGGTCAGCGATCTGGACGCGGTCGTCGTTACCGGTTCGGCCCGGACCCAGCGCCGTTTCGACGCTTCCTATGCGGTCAATTCGCTGACCGCGGAGGAAGTGCAGAAGCTGGCGCCCAAGAGCTATGCCGACCTGCTGGGCAACGTGCCGGGGATCCATGTCGAATCGACCGGCGGCGAAGTGCAGAACATCACCCGCCTGCGCGGCATTCCGACCGACCGCGGCTACATCATTTTCCAGCAGGACGGCTTGCCGCTGTACCACGAAATCGACGGGCACTTCTTCAACTCCGGCGAAGGCATGCACCGCTTCGATGTCATGAACCAGCGCGTGGAAGTCGTGCGCGGCGGTCCGGCGCCGATCTACGCCAGCGGCGGCGCGGCCATCGTCAACAACATCCTGGCCGAGGGCGGCGACCAGACCAAGGGCAAGGCCCAGCTCACGCTGGGCGATACCGGGCTCTACCGCGGCGAGGTCTATCAATCGGGCGCCCTTTCCGAGGACACCTACTATGCCGTAGGCGGCTTCCTTCGCCACCACGACGGCTATCGGGACAACGGCTTCCCCAACGATCAGGGCGGCCAGTTGCGCGCCAACCTCAAGCACTACATGGAAGACAGCTGGATGAAGGTCAGCGCCACCTTCGTCGACGACCACAACGTCTTCTACCTGCCGATCCCGATTGCCGATCCGCGCGATCCGTCGGTGTCGCTGGATCCGTACCTGGACTACTTCACCGGTACGATGAACTCGCCTTCGCTGCGCAACGTGAACCTGAAGTACCTGGATTCGGCCGGTGTCATGCAGAGCCTGCACCGGGATCTGGCCGATGGCCGCCATATGCGCTTCGGCAACATCGGCTTCCAGTACGAGAACAGCGCCGGCGACTGGGTCGTCTCGCTCAAGTCCGGCTACACCAAGGGCAAGTTGAGCTTCGATGCGCTCTACTCCACCACCAATCCGGTCGACGGCAACACGTTCGCCAACAGCTACCTGAGCCGGGCGCAGGGCGCTTTCGGCGCGGATGTCGCGTCGATGGGCTATGCCCTGGCCGGCAGCAACGGCGCGACGGCCTACGACCCGTATTCGGCTTCCGGCCTGGTGATGTCGGCGCAGTACCGCGCCATCGAATCGGAGTTCTATTCGGCGCAGGCGGACCTGAGCGCGGCCCGCCGCTTCGAAACCGCGTCCGGCGCGCACGATCTCAATATCGGCGTCTATACCGCGTTCTACGGCACCACGGCGTTCACCGCCTACCAGGACATGCTGCTGGAAGTCGCGGGCAAGCCAAGGACGCTGGACCTGGTGGCCTACTCGGCCCAGGGCGCGCCGCTGGGTTACGTCACCGACAACGGTGTGCTGCGCTACACGACCACGCTCAACGCCGGCGAGGTCGATGCCAAGATGTTTGCGGTTTACGTCAACGACACCTGGGAAATCACCGACAGGCTCAAGCTGGACGCCGGCCTCCGCCACGAGCGCTACAGCTATGACGGCTATGCCCAGCAGACCGTCAGCGCCGACCTGGGCGACGCCGACACGCTGGCCGACGATACCACCCGGCGCTTCAGCGGCGCTACCCAGACGCACAACATCGATCCGTCGGTCACCAACTGGACGGTCGGCCTGAACTACGACTTCACCGCCACCTTCGGCGCCTACGGCCGCGCTTCGCATGTGGAAATCGCGCCGCAGTCCAGCGTCGCACGCAGCATCGATCCGACCATTGTCGAGACCAAGACCGATCAGTACGAACTGGGCCTGAAGGCGACCTTCGATCGCGCCTATCTGTACCTGACAGCGTTCTACACCAAGTTCGACCCGCTCAATGCCTCGTTCGTGGCCTACAACCCGGTCACCGGCCGCAACGACCAGTCGGTGCCTTTCATCGGTACCGCGGTGTCGAAGGGCGTCGAGATAGACGGCATGTTCAGGGCTTCGGACTGGTTCTCGCTGGCCGGCGCGGTGACGGTCAGCGACCCGCAGTACAGGAACCTGCAGAACAGCGCCGGCGCGGATCCCAGCGCGGTCAACGGCAACCAGATCGTCCGCGAGCCCAAGCTCTACGGCAATATCCGCCCGACCTTCAGGTTCCTGGCCGGCAACGACGAGATCGAGGCCTATCTTCGCTACGATTTCGTCGGCAAGGCCTACGTGGATCTGTTCAACCGCACGGCGTTGCCTTCCTACCAGACGCTGGGCCTCGGGCTGTCCTGGAAGCGCGGCCCCTGGGGCGTGCAACTGGTCGGCGACAACCTGACCGATGAGAAAGGCCTGACCGAAGGCAATACCCGCACCGACGCGTTGGCAGGCCAGGGCTCGAGCGAGGCGATTTACGGCCGTCCGTTGTTCGGCCGCAATTTCCGCCTGGTACTGAGCCGGAGCTGGTGATGCGTTTCGCGCTGCTGCTGTGCATGGCCGTGGCCGCGTTGCAACCGGCATTCGCGGCCACCGCGGAAGACAGCGTAACCGCCGCGCTCGGCCAGCGTCTGTTTCCGGTGGTCGCTGCGATGGACCGGTCGCAGGCGAACGTAAAGGTCCGCTCGATGCTGGCCGAGCGAGATCGCCGTCTTGCCGCCTGCGCGGAGGATGCGGCTTGCAAGGTCGATGCGTCGGTCTGGAAGGAACACGAGATGGGCCTGGTAGCGCAGATGGCCGCTGCCGATGGAACCTCTGCCGAGGCCCGCGAGCGCCGCGACGCCGTCATTCGCGAGCTGGTGGGGCTCAACGCCGTCCTCGAGGTCTATGGCAAAGGCGGCACCCCGCGCTATCCGCAGATCGACGGTCCGATAGGGAAGCAGGGCAGCCGGCGGCTCGCCGCCGACGTCGCCGTGGCCGCCTCCATCAGCGAGCTGGGCCGCGAAGAAGCGGTCGCCGCGTTCGATCCCAGTATCGGCCTGGCGCTGGCCTTGCTCGACGCGAATGAACGCCTGGACGCCATCGCCTTCGAGCCGCTCGACGGCGGTCTCAACTCGGACGCCTTCCAGCATGCCCGGGGACTGGACTGGTCGCGCTACCGCTACACCGCGATCATCGTCCTTGGCGCCGGACCGGAAGACCTGCTGACGCCGCTGAGCGCACGCGGCAAGCTGCACGTCAAGGTTGCCGCCCAGCGCTACTTCAGCGGTCTGGCGCCCTTCATCATCGTGAGCGGCGCGGCCGTGCATCCGCGCGGGACGCGCTCCGTCGAGGCCGTCGAAATGCGCCGCGCATTGATCGAACGTTACCGGGTGCCGGCGCATGCGATCGCGATCGAACCCTACGCGCGGCATACGACCACCAACCTGCGCAACGCCGCGCGGCTGCTGATGGCGATGAAGGCGCCGATGGATCGCGACGCGCTGGTCCTGAGCGACCCGCCGCACATCGACGCGGTGGAAAGCGCCGAGTTCGTTGCGCGCAACCGGCGCGAACTGGGTTACCAACCCGGCAGCGTGGGGGAACGCACTTCGTCCTTCGATATCGTTTTCCGTCCGTCCCCGGACTCGGCCCGGGTCGATCCGCTCGATCCGCTCGATCCCTGAGCCTTCGCGAGCCGGGCATGCGGAAGATGCCAGCCGCGGCGTTGCTATCGGCGTCGCCCTGCAGCCATCGGGCCAGGCTGCAGGCAAGCCCAGGCTATCGTCGACCCGCTGAGACGCAAGGAAGGGTGATGGTGAATTTGCTGCCCCGATTCCTCCCGCTGCTCTGAGCGGTTACCGTGCCCTGATGCGCTGCGACGAGTTCGTGCACCAGGGCCAGGCCTATGCCAAGGCCGCCGCTGTGCAACGTCAGGGCGCCGGCCTCCTGCACGAACAGATCGAAAATATGCGGCAGCGCATGGGGAGGGATGCCGATGCCGTTGTCGGAAACCGTTATCCTGACCTCATCCCCGGCGGCCTCGATGCCCACTTCGATATGGCCGCCCGCAGGGGTGTACTTGGAGGCGTTGTCCAGCAGATTGCTGAAGATCTGCCGCAGGCGCACCTTGCTGCCGCGCACAAGTATGGGCTTCGAAGACAATTTCGTTTCAATGGTCTGAAAGCGGTCGGCAATGTGGGAGGCATTGGTTTCCACCGCATTGGCCAGGATGGCGTTGACATCCACCTCGCTGAGCTCCATGCGTAGCTTGCCCGTGTTGACCCGGGATACATCGAGCAGGTCTTCTATCAGGTAAACCAGGTGCCTGACTTCGTCTTCTATGACCGTCTTCAGCCGCTTGGGCTGCGCTTCGTCAGCGCCCCCTAGGCTCAACATGTCGGCAGCCAGTTGGATGGCGGTCAGCGGATTGCGCAGTTCGTGGGCAACCATCGCCAGAAACTTGATCTCGTTGTCGCGCGCCTGATCCGCGAGATCCTTGAGTTCGTGAGCGGCAAGGGCGGTCATGACCAGTTGCTCGTTGACCTGCCTCAGCTGGGCCACGCCCGGTCGCTGCGACGGCTTGAGCGCCGATGGCTTGCGTAGACGCGGCGCGGCCGGCTCGGCAGCCGGCGCATTGCAGGCGATCCGCGTCGACTCCTGAAAACCGAAACGGCTGCCTCCCAGCCGTTTGACCACATACATGGCGCTGTCTGCCATCTCGATCAGCTGCGGGCCCGTAGACGCATCCAGGGGATAGATGGCGATGCCAATGCTGGCGGTCAGGCTCAGAACATGCCCGCCAACCTGGGTGGGCACGGCCAGGGCTTCCAACATCTTCGCCGCAATGTCGGCCGCGTCGCCCAGGTGGGAAAGTTCGCTGAGCAGCACGACAAACTCGTCGCCGCCATGCCGGCTGACCGTATCGGTGCTGCGGACCACGGATTCGAGCCGGCGCGCCGCCAACTGCAGCGCGGCATCGCCGGCGGCATGGCCCAGGGAGTCGTTTATCAGCTTGAGGTGATCGATATCCACGAACAGCACGGCCATCAACGCGCCGTGGCGCTTGGCCATCCCTATCGCATTCTCCAGCCGCTCCAGCGTAAGAGCCCGGTTGGGCGTATTCGTCAGCGCATCCCGTTGACTGGAAACGATCAAGCCTGCCAGGCTCGCTTTCGCGCTTTCAGCTACCGCGCTGGCATCAAGGGCCGCAATCAGGAGCTTCTCATTGGCCTCCCGCAGCTCCTGGGTGTGGTCTGCATGGTCCTGTTGGTGAAGCGCGGCCAGATTGCGTCGCAATCTCGTTAACTCGGCGCGGATCGCATCGGCCTGCGAGGTGAGCGCCGCCAAACTGCCGGAAGCGGCGTCTTGCTCGCTTTTGGGCGGTTTTTTCATGTCGATCCGGACAGCCGCACGGCGTCAGCCGCCAGCTTGGCCGCCGGCCTCGGTTGCGCCGGAACGCTCCGGACGGCCGCCGAGCAGGCCACGGTAGTCGGGCATCATCTCGCCAATCCGGATTCCCCCGTCGTCGATTACGAACTGCCGAAGCTCATTGGAGTGCGCAGCTGCGCGCACCTTGACCACCGCCATTACGCGCAGCAGGCGGCTCTCCACTTCTATGTATCGTTGCACGATGATCGCATCGGTGAGAAACGCCGCACCGTATGGACTGAACCTCAGATCCGTGTAGCGGTCCTCCAGTTCGGAGGTCATCAGCATGCTGACGCCGGTGCTGACCACGGCGTTCACCATCTGGCAAAGGGATTGCCGGTAATTGTCGGTAAACGTAGGCGCCAGCATCAGCTCGAAGCCGGACAACGAGTCCAGAACCACGCGGGTGGCATTGAGCCGTTTGATTTCGGCCAGGAGCAGCGCGGTCACTTCCTCCACCGACAGGTCCGCTTGCTGCGCGCGAATCAGGCCGACATCTCCGCTATCGACAAGGTCCGAAACGATCCGGCTGCGCGATAGCTTGGGACGCTGTTCGAACGAGGCAATCACCGATTTTTCGCCGCAGCGGGCGCCCTCGGCCAGGAACTGGCCGGCCAGGATGCTTTTACCGGAGCCTGACGGCCCCGCCACAAGCAGCGAATAGCCGCGTGGCAATCCACCCCCCATCATCTCGTCCAGGCCGGGCACTCCCATGCTGAGCGGAGGGCCTGCGGGCGGCGCGGCAAGCTCGGTGCCCTGAATCGAGACCTGGGCCGGGGGAAACACCTGGATTCCGGCGCTGCCGATGCGAAACGTGTGCTGGCCGGGAATCGAGGCCTGGCCGCGCATCTTGATGACCTCGATTTTCCGAACCACCGAGTTTCGGTCCAGGCTTTGCCGCAGCCAGATCAGCCCGTCGCTGACCGTGAACACGGGGTTCGGTTCGTTCTCGCTGAAGTACTCGCCAATCAGGAAGGTCGTCGCCTGCCAGTTGGTCATCAACATCCCCAGTTCCTGCACGAACTGTTGCAGGCCCATGGAGGCAGGCTCGTGGGTGCGGCTGGCGATGACGACAGCGCGGAAGGAATCGACGAAAACCAGGCCAGGGGAATGGGCTTCCACCGCCTGGACGATGCGGGCGAGCACCGCGCGCAGGTCGCCGGACTGCATTTCCTCCGACAGGTTTATGAAGTGAACCGAGCGGCCGATGGCAGCTTCGTCGAAAAAATGGAACTGCTGCTGGTATCGCAGCATCTTCAGCGGCGGCTCGCCGAGCACGGTAAAGAAGACCGCAGGCTTCTCGATCGTGGCCAGGGAAAACATTATCTGATGCGCCAGAGTCGTCTTTCCGCTGCCGGGCGGGCCAGCGATGATGTTGAAGGAAAATTCCGGCAGCCCGCCCCCAAGGATTTCGTTCAGGCCCGCAACACCCGTCCCCAGGCGGTTGATGTTCGCTTTTTTACTCATGAGGAGTTTCCTGCACGGCATGGCCGCTGGGTGAAGGGTCGAACATCGGGTGAAGCAGACGCTCCGTGAGCGCTGCGCCGATCAGGCTCGCCAGGACGGCATGGAGGGTCGTAAACAGCGCCTCGGCGATTTCGAGCGCGTCCGCAGCCGGTTGCCGGGCTATGGCCGATTGCAACGTTGCATAGTCGTTGCCTGCGCCATCTTCGCCATGCGGCGAATCCGCCCATGAGGCGTCTTGGCCTATCAGGAACAGGCTGCGGCGGTACAGCGCCGAAACGCCGCGGTCGCCGATGACCGGCGCAAGGGCCGAATGGAACGCATGCATTTTCTCAGCGGCGACCGCCGCGATGCGGTCGGCGCCGGCCCCTTCGGCCGCTAGCCGGGATAAAGCAGACGCAATGGTGTCTGACTTGGCTTCCATCGCATATGGTCCCATACCCGTATTAACGCGGTCTTCACGGGGCACAGTACTCCGAAAGCGACGCCGCTGCGCATCACTCAACCCTGCCAACGCATCCGCTGGCGTTTACCGGCCTTGGCCAGCGGCCGCTTCGATCTTCACCGCGGTGCCGCTGACCCGGATGCCCGCGCGCCGATCCTGCGGGACGGAAACGGCCAGCCGGCTGGGACGGCCCAGGTCATCGCCTTGACGGATGGCGAAGCTCCGCTGCGCCGGCAGTGCGTCGTGGGCGGCAAGATAGGCGCCCAATGCAGCCGCTGCGGCGCCGGTGGCGGGATCCTCGACCACGCCGCCGGGCGGGAACGGATTGCGGGCATGGAACGTCTGCGCGTCTTCGCGCCAGACCAGGTTCACCGTGGTCCACCCGCGTTGCGCCATCAGGGCGGCGAGCGCGTCGAAGTCGTAGTCCAGCTGCGCCAGACGCGACCGCGTGGCCGCGAAGATCACCGGATGCCAGGCGCCGGCGTAGGCCAAGGCGGGCGGCAGCGCCGGGTCGAGTTCGTCGCTGCGCCAATCCAGCGAGGCCAGTATCAGATCGAGGTCTTCCGCACCCAGCGGCACGACCTGCGGTTCGACGCTGACCAGCGTGGCCATCAGCGCTTCATCGACGGACACGCGCACCAGCCCGGCCCGCGTATGCAGCAACCGCTCGCCAGGGCCGTAACGCTCGGCATGGGCCACGGTTGCGGCGATGGTGGCGTGCCCGCAGAAACTCACCTCGGCGAGCGGACTGTAGTAGCGCGCGTCGAAGGCACCGTCGGCCCGCGGCAGCAGAAAGGCGGTTTCGGAATAGCCGATCTGGGCGGCGATGCGTTGCATGTCGGCATCGGACATCGCCCGCGCATCGAGCACCACGCCGGCGGGATTGCCGCCGTCCGGGTCGGTGGTGAAGGCGCTGTAGCGCAGGACAGGAGGGCTCATCGTGTTTCTCCGGCAGGTTGTTCGATGCGGCCGGTGGACGCATCCAGCCGCACTACCAGGTAGCGAAGGAAGAACTGCGTTGCCGGCCCGACACCGAGCGCGAACACCACGGTGCCGACGCCGACCGTGCCGCCCAGCGATACGCCAACGATGAGCACGGCGACTTCGATGACGGTACGGACCCGGCGGATGGACCAGCCGGTCCGCCGCGCCAGGCCGGTCATCAGGCCGTCGCGCGGCCCCGGCCCCAGTTGCGCGCCCACATACAGGGCCGTGGCCAGCGCGCACACCAGCACGCCGCCGAGCAGGTAGGCGCAGCGCAGCGGCAAGCCCTCCGGCGCGTCCAGCAACGCCAGGTTGACGTCCGCGAACGGTCCCAGCAGCAGAGTGTTGGCCAGCGTGCCCAGGCCCGGCATCTGGCGCAGCGGAATCCACGCCAGCAGCACGGCGGCCGCGGTGACGATCATGACCATGCCGAAGGACCACGGCAGGTGCAGCGAAGCGCCCAGGTGGAAGACATCCCACGGCGAGGCGCCCACCGCACCTTCGATCATCAAAGCGATAGCCAGGCCGTACAGCCACAGGCCCAGCAGCAGCCGCAGCAAGCGTTCCGGCAGCCGCCCGGCGCGGAGTTGCGCGATGGGCCCCAGATTGGCCAGCCCGGAAGGAGGAGTCGTGGTCTTCATGGGGCCACCATCGCGTCAATTGGCTCTTTTCCATAGAGCCAATCGTGCGATAGTGGCCTCATGAACCGCGCGCTTGCCCCGGATCGCCTTGCCGTGCTGGTCGGTGCCTTCGACCGCGCGCCGGCCTACCGCGGCCTGCGGCTGGCATTGCAGGAACTGATTGGCGATGGCCGGATTGCCATCGGCACCCGCCTGCCCAGCGAGCGTGCCGTCACCGCGGCGCTGGGCGTTTCCCGCAACACCGTCACCCGGGCCTATGCGGATCTGGTTGCGGCCGGCTTCGCCGTCGCCCGGCAAGGGGCGGGAACCTATGCGGCCGCGCCTATCGACCTGCGCCGCGCACACGACCATGCGCTGCATTCGTTTGCCGCGACGCAGTCGGCCGAAGGCGCGATAGACCTCAATTGCGCGGCCGGCGCGGCAACGCCCGGTGTCGCTGCCGCGTACCAGCGTGCGCTGGACGCGCTGCCGTCCTATCTGGCCAGCGATGGCTATCTGCCGTCGGGACTGCCGGGGTTGCAGGCCATCATTGCCGAGTCGTACGTGCGGCGCGGCCTGCCCACGGCCGCCGCGCAGATCGTCATCACCTCCGGCGCGCTTTCGGGCATTGCCATCGCCGCCCGCGCGCTGTCGCGCCCGGGCGACCGCATCATGATCGAATCGCCGGTGTACTCGAACGCCATCGAGGCGCTGCGGCTGGGCGGCGGCCGCCTGATCAGCGCGCCGTTGTCCGATCCGCTGGGCGATGAAGGTTGGGACATGCACGGTATCGAAGCCACGTTGCGGCAGACCTCGCCGCACCTGGCCTACCTGATTCCGGATTTCCAGAACCCCACCGGCTTCCTGATGGGCGACGCGGCGCGCGCGCGGTACGCCGCTGCGCTGCGCAGGGCGCGCACCATCGCCATCGTCGACGAAACGCTGCAACCGACCAGCCTGTCCGATGAGCCGATGCCCGCGCCGTTCGCCAGGCATGCGGCCGACGCCATCACCATCGGCAGCGCATCGAAGATGTTCTGGGGTGGCTTGCGGGTGGGATGGATCCGGGCTCCGCGCGAACTGGTCAGCCGGATCGTCGCCGCACGCGTGCAGATCGACCTGGGCAGTTCGCTGTTCGATCAGTTGGTGGTGGCCGAATTGTTCGGCGCCGCCGACATCCGTGCGGCCCGCCGCGAACAGCTGCGGCAACGTCGCGATGCGCTTGCGCAGGCCCTGGCGGAGCGACTGCCCGGTTGGCGCTTCCGCCTTCCTGGCGGCGGCCTCACCTTATGGGTGCAGATGCCCCATGGCAGTGCAACCCGCTTGGCCGCCGACGCCGAACGCGCCGGTGTCCATCTGGCGCCAGGCCCGGTTTTCAGCGTTGAAGGCGGAGCCGATCATTGGCTGCGCCTCCCGTATGCCAAGCCGGAGGAGGCGTTGAGGCTGGCGGTTGCACGCATCGCCGGTCTCTGGTCGGCCCACCCGCACGAGTCGAAGCCCAAGCAGCGCCGCGAGCCGGCCAGGCGCCTGATCGCGTAGCGCAGATGATGGCGCGGCCACTGCATCGCTGCATGCGGACGTAACGCGCATTCCTCTTCCGCAGCGGCGGCGGCCAACGGTGTTTCCATACCTGCTCTGTGGCAACTGAACGGAAGAACCGCGACGCGCATCAACCGTCCGGCGCCTACTACCACAGGTTTATTGCCAGAAAATTTAATTCCTGTTAATGATTGCTGCGACGCAGCAAGTGTTCAGGACTTGCTGCCTATCGGAGAGATGTCACTAAACAGCAACGCAACTTTTTGGCTTTTTGGGGAGCATGCATGAACAAGAGAGAGAGAAATTACGCCCGCGTTTCAAAAACGCGATTGGCGTCAGCAGTGAAATGGGCGCTGGCCGCAGCGGTACTGTCGGCCAGCGGGGCGGCATTGGCGCAGACGGCCGAACCAGCGAACGCACCGGCCGATGAACCGGCCACCCTGGAAACGGTGTCGGTGCTGGGCAGCCGCAGCCAGCCGCGCTCGGTGTCCTCTTCGGCGGTGCCGATCGACATCATCAGCGCGGAGGAATTCCGCAACCAGGGCGCAACCGACGCGCTCGACCAGCTGCGCGTGCTGGTGCCTTCGTTCAACGTCAGCACGATCCCGATCGACGATGCCGCCAGCCTGATCCGCCCGGCCAACCTGCGCGGCCTGCCGCCGGACAATACGCTGCTGTTGGTCAACGGCAAGCGCTTCCACCGCGCGGCGGTCATCACCTTCCTCGGCCACGGCCTGTCCGACGGCTCGCAGGGTCCGGACCTGTCGGTGTTCCCGTCGCTGGCGCTGGATCAGGTTGAAGTGCTGCGCGACGGCGCCGCGGCGCAGTACGGCTCGGACGCCATTGCCGGCGTCATCAACTTCGGCCTGAAGAAGCTGCGCGAAGGCGGCACGGCCGAGGTCTTTGCCGGCCAGTACTACGAAGGCGACGGCTTCACCACGCAGTACTCGGCGCAGATCGGCCTGCCATTGACCGAAAACGGTTTCGCCACGCTGACCGCCGAATGGCGCGAGGCCGACGCCACCTCGCGCAGCGTGCAACGCGACGATGCCGCGGCGGCGATAGCGGCCGGTTACCCGGGCGTGCCCACTCCGGCGCAGATCTGGGGTTCGCCGGAAGTGAAGGAGGACTTCAAGTTTGTCGCCAACCTGGGTGTTTCCACCGACAGCGTGGACTTCTACCTGTTCGGCAACTACGCCAAGCGCGATGTGGACGGCGGCTTCTACTTCCGCGACCCGACCGCGCGTTCTGGCGTGTACTCCAACGATGGCGGCCAGACCCTGCTGGTAGGCGACATGACCGGCGCCGGCGGTTGCCCGACCATCGCACTGCGCGACGGCGCCGGCAACCTGATTCCCTACAGCACGGTCAGCGCCGCGGTGAGTGCGCTGCCGTCCAACTGCTTCAGCTTCCTGTCGATGCTGCCGGGCGGGTTCACCCCGCGCTTCGGCGGCAAGCTGGAAGACAGTTCGATCGTGGCCGGCGCCAAGGGCACCTGGGGCAGCAACTGGCACTGGGACGTGAGCGCTTCGTACGGCCGCAACGACATCGAGTTCATCATCTACAACACGGTCAATGCCTCGCTCGGGCCGGATCAGCCCGACGGCCTGTACTTCAGGCCCGGCGGCAACACCCAGACCGAAAAAGGCGTCAACTTCGACGTCGGCCGCGATTTCGAGACCAGCTTCACCGCCGAACCGCTGCGGCTGGCGATGGGCGCCGAATGGCGCGAGGAGAGCTTCGAGATTGCCGCCGGCGACGCCGCCTCCACCGGTATCGGCCCGCTGACCGAACAGGGCTTCGCGCTGGGCTCCAACGGCTTCAACGGTTTCAGCCCGCGTACCGCCGGCACCTTCGACCGCAGGAACTGGGCGGTGTACCTGGACACGGAAGCGCAGTTCACCGAGCAGCTGCTGCTGGCCGCAGCCGTGCGGCATGAGGACTTCGACGACTTCGGCAGCACCACCAACGGCAAGCTGACCGGCCGTTTCGACTTCACCGATACCTTCGCCGTGCGCGGCGCCGTCAACACCGGTTTCCGCGCCCCCACTCCGGGCCAGGCCAACATCAGCCAGATCAGCACGGTGTTCGGCGGCACCGCCCTGGTCGACATCGCCACGCTGCCGCCGACCAACCCGATTGCCGCATTGAAGGGCGCCCAGCCGCTGACCCCGGAAGAGTCGGTGAACTTCTCGCTGGGCATGGTCTGGAGCAGCGGCGACTGGCTGGTCACCGTGGACGGCTACCGCATCGAGGTGGACGACCGCATCGCGCTGAGCACCAGCTTCGAACTGACCGACGAAGAGCGCGCGGCGCTGGTGGCATCGGGCAATCCGGAGGCCGCCTCAATCTCCGAAGTGACCTATTTCGGCAATGCCTTCGACACCACCACCACCGGCCTGGACGTGGTGACCAGCGTGGAGACCGATCATTTTGGCGGCACCACCACCTACTCGCTGGCGGCCAACTGGAACAAGACCGAGGTGGACCGCTACGACGCCAACTTCATCAACGAGGCGCGCGTGTACAAGCTGGAGGAATCCCTGCCCAAGACCAAGGGCTACTTCAGCGTCAACCACCAGCGCGAGGTCTTCCACGCCAACCTGCGCGTGAGCTACTACGGCTCGTGGTACGAAGACCACCTGGACAGCGGCGTGGTTTCCGCCGACGACGGCGGTCTGCCCATCTACGAAGGCAGCGCGGTCATCGTGGACGCGGAGATCGGCTGGAAGTTCGCCTCAGGCCTGTACGTCAATGTCGGCGCGCAGAACCTGTTCGACAAGACCCCGGGCGACAACCCGTGGGGAGCGTCGGTGGCTGGCGCGCAGTACCCGGTGCATTCGCCGTACGGCTTCAACGGCGGCTTCTACTACGCGCGGGTGGGCTGGAAGTTCTAGGCCCGGCCCTGACACAGTCGCAACGGTGATGTTGTGCGCGATGCCCCCGCACGTCGGGGGCATCGCGTTTGCGGCACCGCCCGCGCACGCACCTCGGCCGGACGGGTCCGGAGCAACGCTGTTCAAGGCGCATCCTCAAGCCATCCATGGGCTTGGTCCACGCCAGCATCGGCGATGGCATCCGCTCGCGTCTGCGCCAGGCCCAGGAAGGTCGCCTTCGGCTGCTAGCGACCTGACTGCCGCCGGTTGCGTGTCAACCTTTGCCGTACCGGCTTGGCGGTTGGCCTACGCGGCGACGGAAGGCAACGCTGAAGGTACTGGTTGAGCCATAGCCGACGCGTTCTGCCACTTCCGCGACGGTCAGTTCATCGCGCCTGAGCAGGTCCTTGGCTATCTCCATGCGCCAGGCCAACAGGTACTCCATGGGAGGCGCGCCGACGATACGGACGAACCGGTCGAAGAAGGCCGAGCGCGACAGCGCCGCAGTTCTGGCGAGTTCGGCTACCGTCCAGGGGCGATCGACGTGCGCGTGCATCTGCTTCAACGCCACCGCCAGCCGTTCATCGCCCAGGCCGCGCAGCAGGCCAGGAGGCGCGCTTCCTGCAGTGGACCAGCGCATGGCCTCGACAAGCAACATCTCCACCAGCCGCGAGAGCATGTACTCGCTGCCCGGCTTCTTGTCCTCATATTCTTCGCCCACCATCTGTACAAGCTGCATCAGGCGGCTGGAGCCCTGGACGTGGACCACCGCGGGCAACAGCGATATCAGTAGCCCGGCATCGAAAGTGTCGAACAGGAAAGCGCCGCCGAGTGAGCGCATGTCCGGCGGTCCTTCCTGCTCACCGTGGCGCCGTTCTCCCTGTTCCCGGGGGGCGGCCTTGGGATCGATGAACACCGGCGGCGCCGGCACGAAACTGGACAGCGTGAAAGGCGGAGTCGTGGGCAGCAGCACGAAGTCCCCCGCGCGGATTTTGATTGGCTCATGCCCGTCCACCGCCAGCAGGGCGCCGCCTTGCAGGACGATGCAGAAGCCAGGCTGCCCATACTCGGCGTAGCGCACGGCCCAGTTGCCCTTGCCGCTGATGACGTTGGCAAAGACCGCCCGCGGGCGAAGGAGCCGGACGACATCGGAAAGCGGATCGCTCATTCCGGACTTTGGCTAAAAAACAACGGACTTTGCATCATCGATAATCCGGAGATGCTGGCCTATCGTTTCTCGCGAGTCAACCCACTCTCGGAGAACGAAATGAAGACTGTCCTTATCACCGGCTGTTCCTCCGGCTACGGCCTGGAGACTGCCCGCTACTTCCTGTCCCAGGGCTGGAACGTCATCGCCACCATGCGCACTCCGCGCCAGGACCTATTGCCGGCCTCTCCCAACCTGCGCGTGCTGGCGCTGGACGTGACCCGGCCAGAGAGCATTGCGCAGGCACTGGATGCGGCGGGCGACATCGACGTTCTGGTCAACAACGCCGGCATCGGCCTGTTCGGGGCGTTCGAAGCCACGCCCATGTCCACCGTACGGGACGTCTTCGAAACCAACACCTTCGGCGTCATGGCCATGTGCCAGGCCGTGATTCCCCGGTTTCGCCAGCGCCGCGCCGGCCTCATCGTCAACGTAACGTCCAGCGCCACCCTGGCACCGTTCCCGCTGGTGGCCGCGTACACCGCCAGCAAGACCGCGGTCGAAGGCTTTACCGCATCGCTGGCGCATGAACTCAAGTCATTCGATGTGCGGGTCAAGCTGGTAGAACCCGGCTACGGCCCCTCCACCAGCTTCACCGCCAACGGCCAGCAGCGCATGCAGGGGCTGATTCCGCAAGCGTACGAAGTCTTTGCCCACCGCGTTTTTGCCGGCCTGGGGCACACCACCGCGGTGACGAAGGAAGACGACGTGGCCCAGGTCGTGTGGCAGGCGGCCAACGACACCTCGGACCGCTTGCACTTTCCTGCAGGTGCCGACGCGCTGGCGCTGGCCGCGCAGCGTTGAGCATGCACCATGGCCGGTGTAGCCCACCGTGACCGCGGTGCGTACCGACCGGACAAGCCAAGTCCGTTCAATCGCTGCGACGCGAATGGAAATCCTGGCGGCTTGCAGATACTATACCCCAGTATTGGATAGTCGCCGGGCCGCCGCATGCCGCACACCCCGCAGGAAAAGAAACGCGTACTGACCCGGGTGCGTCGCATCAAGGGGCAGGCGGAGGCGCTGGAACGCGCGCTGGAAGCCGGCGTCGACTGCGCTGCGGTGCTGCAGCAGATCGCGGCCATCCGCGGCGCGGTGAACGGGCTGATGTCGGAAGTGATGGAAGCGCATATCCGCGAGGAGTTCGGCCAGGCGGCCGGTTCGCAAGCCCAGCGCGCGGCGCGCGTGCGCGAAATGACCGGGCTGGTCCGCTCCTATCTCAAGTAACCGGCGGCCGCATCGTTTCGGCCCCCGTTGTCCTATCGGTATCGAACACGCAGGAGTAAGTCATGAAAAGTCGCGCCGCCGTTGCCTTCGCCGCTGGCGAACCGCTGCAGATCGTCGAGATCGACGTCGCCCCGCCGCGCAAGGGCGAAGTGCTGGTAAGGATCACCCACACCGGCGTCTGCCATACCGATGCCTTCACGCTGTCGGGCGACGACCCGGAAGGCCTGTTCCCGGCGGTGCTGGGCCACGAGGGCGCAGGCATCGTGGTCGAAGTCGGCGAGGGCGTCACCAGCGTCAAGCCGGGCGATCACGTGATTCCGTTGTATACCGCCGAATGCGGCCAGTGCCTGTTCTGCACTTCCGGCAAGACCAACCTGTGCGTGGCCGTGCGCGCGACCCAGGGCAAGGGCGTGATGCCGGATGGCACCACGCGCTTTTCCTACAACGGCCAGCCGCTCTACCACTACATGGGCTGCTCGACCTTCAGCGAATACACCGTGGTCGCCGAAGTATCGCTGGCCAGGATCAATCCCGAAGCCAACCACGAGCAGGTCTGCCTGCTGGGCTGCGGCGTAACCACCGGCATCGGCGCCGTGCGCAACACCGCCAAGGTGCAGGCCGGCGACAGCGTCGCGGTGTTCGGGCTCGGCGGCATCGGCCTGGCGGTGGTCCAGGGTGCGCGCCAGGCCAAGGCCGGCCGCATCATCGCCATCGACACCAATCCGGACAAGTTTGCGATGGCCCGGGAAATGGGCGCCACCGACTGCGTCAATCCGAAGGATCACGACAAGCCCATCCAGCAGGTGATCGTCGAGATGACCGGCTGGGGCGTGGATCATTCCTTCGAATGCATCGGCAACGTCAATGTGATGCGCGCGGCGCTGGAATGCGCGCACCGCGGCTGGGGCCAGTCGGTGATCATCGGCGTGGCCGGCGCCGGCCAGGAAATCTCCACGCGTCCGTTCCAACTGGTCACCGGCCGTCGTTGGATGGGCACCGCGTTCGGCGGCGTCAAGGGCCGTACCCAGTTGCCGGGCATGGTGGAAGACGCGATGAAGGGCGACATCCAGTTGGCGCCGTTCGTCACCCATACGATGGGGCTGGACGAGATCAACCATGCCTTCGATCTGATGCACGAAGGCAAGTCGATCCGCTCGGTCGTCCACTACTGAACAATCCTCCTGTAGGAGTGGTGCCGGCATGCCGGCACCGGTAAGTCGCGATGCTTTGCGTGTAGCCCCATCGCGACGCACGTCGCTCCTACAGGAAAATACCCACGGACCACTGGAGTAGCGCTTTGGAACGCATCGAACACCGCGCCTGTTTCGGTGGCTGGCAGGACGTCTACCGGCACGCATCGGAAACGCTGGGTTGCGGCATGAACATCGCCGTCTACCTGCCACCGCAGGCGGCTACGCAGAAGCTGCCGGTGCTGTACTGGTTGTCCGGGCTGACCTGCACGGAGCAGAACTTCATCACCAAGGCAGGCGCGCAGCGCTATGCGGCCGAGCACGGCATCATCCTGGTGGCGCCGGACACCAGTCCGCGCGGCGACGACGTGGCCGATGCCGAAGGCTACGACCTGGGCAAGGGCGCCGGCTTCTATGTCAACGCCACCCGGGCGCCGTGGTCGACCCACTACCGCATGTACGACTACGTGGTATCCGAACTGCCGGCGTTGATCGAAGCGCATTTCCCGGCGAGCGCCGCGCGCGCCATCAGCGGCCATTCGATGGGCGGACATGGCGCATTGATCGCCGCGCTGAAGAACCCGGGCCGCTACCGCAGCGTGTCGGCGTTCTCGCCGATCGTCGCGCCGTCGCAGGTGCCGTGGGGCGAGAAGGCGTTTGCCGCCTACCTGGGCGATGACCGCCAGGCATGGAAGGCGTGGGACGCGACCGAGCTGGTGGCCGCTGCGCCGGAAAAACTGCCGCTACTGATCGACCAGGGCGATGCCGACGAATTCCTGGCCAGCCAGCTGAAGCCGGAACGGCTGCGCGACGCCAGCGCCGCCGCCGGCCATCCGTTGCAGCTGCGCCTGCGACCAGGCTACGACCACAGCTACTACTTCATCAGCAGCTTCATCGGCGAACATATCGCCCACCATGCCGCGGCATTGCGGTCCCCTGCACGCGCCTATAAAGAAGACGCCAGCTCAAAATCGGTATAGGCGAAGCGGCCATCGCGCAGCACGGTGTCGCCGCGCTCCAACCTTATCGGCGCGGAAAACATCGGCCCGTCCCAAACGCAGGTATGGAACTCGCCGTTCTCGCCGCAGGCATCCACCTGTGCGGGAAGACTGTCCAGCAATGCGGCATCGAAATCGCGGCCGGCGAAGCCTGCGTCGAGCTGCGTCGTATCCACGCAGCACAGGTTCGCGCGCAGGCCGCCTGCCATCATCTCGCGCGCCAATTGCGCGGTGTCGCTTCCGAACAGCGGGGTCAGGATTTGCCAGCCCAGCCGCGCGCAGCTGCCCTCGCGATAACGGCGGATGTCTTCCAGAAACAGATCGCCGAAAGCGGCGGTCGCCAGTCCCGGCCAGCGCGCGGCCGCCTGCGCCAACGCATCGGCCATCGCCGATTCGTACTCCTGGTTGCCGCAGCCGGCCGGAATCATCGCTTCCAGCAACGGCAACCCGGCCGCCCGGGCCTGCGCATGCAGCACCGTGCGGCGGATGCCCTGCATCGAGACGCGATCGTATTCGGCGGTCACCGTGGTCAGCAGCGCAATCACCTCCACGTCGCTGCGCTGGCGCAGGGCATGCAGCGTCCATGCCGCATCCTTGCCGCCGCTCCAGGCCAGCAGCACCGGCAACGGGCGGGACATCAGGGCTTGTTAACGCTATTGGGATAGGTCACGTTGCTTTCCAGCGGTTGTCAGGTGGTTGTGCGTGGCGCAGCGGCAGGCTGGTGGCCTGTCCAAGCCGCGCGCGGCTGCCTGGCGACCGCTGGGATAGCAACCCGGAGGGCCGTCACTGAGTGCGCGCGGTACTGCGTCATCACTCGGGCGTGTATCGACATACACTTCCTCATTCTTCCTTGTCCCGCACGCACTCAGTGGCGGCGTGACCTATCCCAATAGCATTAATAAGCCCTAGGCCGCGGACACGTCGCGCAACTCCCAACTGCTGCCGGCCAGCAGGCGCAGGCGGTGCTTCAGCACCAGGCCGGGAATCGAGGTGGTGGCGACCAGCGCGATCTGCAGGTTCTTCTGCTGGCCGCTGACCTGGGCCTGCGGATCGACCACGCCCAGCGAGGCATCCACCTCATCGGGGTCGTCCTGGGCCCGGCGCCAGCGTTCGAACAGGCTGGCGCTGCGCAGCGCATCCTGCAGCTGCGCGGCAAATTCGTCGGCGCCCTGGGCGCTGAAACTGAAGGCCGCATTGTCGCCGCGCGCGCGTGCGGGAACCGGCAGGTTGATGTAGTAGCGGACGGACATTGCTGGCTCGCCTCCTTGGAGGCGGCTAGCTTAATAAAGCCGCGTTAGGCGGCCGTTATGCGACCTTGAAGGTATGCGGCTCGGAGGCGAAACCGACCACCACCGCACCCTTGCCCACGTTGACCATGCCGGTCAGGCTCATCACGCTTTCGAATACTTCCACATTGTGGTTGGCGCAGATGTCGCGCAGGCGCTGGTAACCGGGCAGGGCGCGCAGCTCGGCCAGTTCGCCGCCGTAGCTCAGGCAGACGGTCGGCGTCATCAGCCCGGCGGCGACCCGGTTGCCGGCGAACTTGAACAACTGTTCGACCGCGTTCTCGAAGCCCTTGATCTTGGCCACCGGCTCGGTATTGCCGCGGTAGCCGCGCAGCACCGGTTTGATGTCCAGCGCGCTGCCCAGCGCGGCGCTGAGCAGGCCCACGCTGCGGTCGCCCTTGGTGCGGGCGCGGGCGCGCAGGTAGTACAGATCGCGCGGAATCATGTAGCCGTGGGTGTTGGCCGCCAGCAGCTCCAGCCGTTCGCGGATCTGCTGCACGCCGGTGCCGGCCGCGCGCATGCGCACCGCTTCGACCGCGGTCACGCCCTGGGCGGCGAACAGATTCTGGGTGTCGATGACCCGCAGCGCGAACGGCGAGTTGTGCCCGGCCGCCTGCCGCACCGGCTTGTAGTCGTTGAGGATGGCGAAGCTGGCCTGCATCGCGTTGTCGTAGATCGGGCTGCGCGTCTTGGTGATGGTCATGCAGAAGACGTGGTCGTAGTCGATCACCAGCTGGCCCAGGAACAGGTCGCGAATCTGGTTGACGGTGAACGGCGTGGTCTCGGCCTCATGCCCGCGTTCGGCCACGTGCGCATGCAGGAAGCCGAGCGTGGCTTCCTCGTCGCGATGATCGGCCAGCACCGCGTCGCCAATGCGCACGGTAATCGGCAGCACCACGATATGGTTCTGCTGCAGGAAGTCCTGCGGCAAATCGCAGGCCGAATCCACCACAATCCCGATGCGCATCTCGGCCCCTCCCGGCTTTGCTCGCATTCGACTTACGAAACGTAGTCCGATTAGACACGATTGGCCGTGACGGTGGCTACTGATTTGTGCGGCGCATCACTTTTCCTGTTCTACCTCCATCCAGCCGGGACGCAGCGTATGGCCGCGTCCCGGCTGTGCGCTCAGTACGAATATGCCCGCGGCAGCCCACCGGCATCGCGCAGGTAACGGTCGCGCAATTCGGTCTGGCGCGAGCGCATCGGCAGCGCACGGCCGTCCAGCCAGATCTGCTCGGCGGTGTGCGCCACGTCCAGCGGGTCGCCGGTCCACAGCACCAGGTCGGCGCGCTTGCCGACCGCAATCGTGCCCAAGCGCTCGTCCACGCCAAAGGCCTGCGCCGGCACCCGGGTCAGCCCGGCCAGGCCGTCCTGCCACGGCAGGCCGTTGGCGACCGCGTTGCCGGCCAGCTGGCGGATCTTGCGCGCATTGTGCGAGGCATCGCCGGACTGGCTGAAGCCGACCGCCACACCTGCGGCCTGCAGCCGCGCGGCGTTTTCCAGCGTTGCGCCGATCTGATCGAAATCGGCCGGCAGGTCCGCCAGCGCATCGACGAACACCGGCACCTTCGCCTGGGCCAGCTGCGGCGCCAGTTTCCAGGCTTCGGCGCCGCCGGCGATGGCGATGCGCACGTTCTCGCGCTGGGCCCAGCGCAGCAGCTGGCGGATGTCGGCGGCGCGGTTGACCGCAACCACGATGCGGCCATTGCCGGCCAGGTAGCGGGCCAGCGTGGCACGCCCGGCGGGAGTCAGCAACGCGTGCGGCGAATCGCTGGGCATGCGCCCGCGCGCTTCGGCGACCAGTTGGTCCAGCAGCATCCACTGCGCGGCACGCGAATTGCCGCTGAGGCTGGCGGCCGGGCTGCCCAGACGGATGAACAATGCGCGCGGGCCGGCCGGGTCGGCGCTGCCGTCCAGCCGCATCACCGCGCCCTGGCCGGCGATGAACGAACCGCCGGTGGTCGCGCCCAGCAGGGTGAAGCCCAGCCCTTCCACGCGCGCCACCGGAATCAGCACCGAAGCCGGGTTGTAGGCCAGGGTGACATCGAATTCCGGCCACATCGGCTGCTGGGTCAGGGTCAGCGCGCCATCGTCGGTGGCCGATTCGCCGGACACCTCCTCGATACCGATCTCGGTGATGCCGCCGAACAGGGCCGGGGTCAGCGGGCGGCCATTGGCCTCGACCACCGTGGCGCCGGCCGGTGCAGCCAGGCCGCTGCCGACGGCGCGGATGACCCCGCCTTGCACCAGCACATCGCTGGCGTTCAACGACCCCTGCGGCCCGGCGGTATGCACGGTGGCATTGCGGATCAGCATGTCCTGCGCGAACGCGTTGACGGACACGGCCGCCATGCATGCTGCCAGCGCCACCGCTTTTGCCGTCGTTTTGGCCGTCATCCCGGTGCAAGCCGGGACCCAGCGACGTCCGGTCGGACATCCGCCAGGTGCAGCAAAAGGCACTGGGTCCCGGCTTGCGCCGGGATGACGAGCAGAAACGGGATGACGGGCGGGATGACGAATGGAGAGAACTCGAATGAACTTCATGGCGCCACCTCCTGGCCCAGCAGGAAGTCCGATTTCGGTTGCCGCGCCGGATCGTTGCGGTCGTAGATGCGCGCGCCGTCGATATAGACCTGTTCGGCCTTGGCGTAGACGCTGAAGGGGTTCTGGTTCCATACCACCACGTCGGCCATCTTGCCCGGCTCCAGCGAGCCGGTGACATCGGCCACGCCCAGCGACTTGGCCGCGTTGCTGGTCAGCCAGCGGATGGCGCGCTCGGGCGCGATTTCGATGCCGGCGCGGCGCGCGTTGGCGATCACCTTGGCCGCTTCCTGGTTGAGCCGCTGGATGCCTTCGTCCGAATCCGAATGCACGATCGCGCAGCCGTTGGCCGGGCGGTCGACCAGCGCGATATTTTCCTGGATGCCGTCGAAGGCCTCCATCTTGAAGCCCCACCAGTCGGCCCACAGCGCGCCGCAGACGCCTTCGGCGGCCAGCCGGTCGGCCAGCTTGTAGGCCTCCACGCCATGATGGAAGGCGGCGACCTTGAAGCCGAATTCGTTGGCCAGATCCAGCATCGTGGCCATTTCGTCGGCGCGGTAGCAGTGGATGTGGACCAGGATCTCGCCGTTGATGGCGCCGGCCAGCGTGTCCAGCTTCAGATCGCGCTTGCCGCCGGAGTCGCCGCCGCTGTCGGCCTTGTCGTCGCCGGAAGCGCGTTCCCACCAGCGCTTCTTCTTCGACTGCTGCGGCTTGGTCTCGTTCTTCTTCAGGTACTCGGCCGCATCGATGAAGGCGGCGCGGTAGCCGGCCACATTGCCCATGCGGGTGGCCGGACCGCCTTTCTGCCCGTACACGCGCTTGGGGTTTTCGCCGCAGGCCATCTTGACGCCCCACGGCGCGCCGGGGAATTTCATCGCCTGGTAGCTGGTGGCCGGCACGTTCTTCAGCGTCACGCCGCGGCCGCCGACCAGGTTGGCCGAGCCGGGCAGGATCTGCAGCGAGGTCACCCCGCCGGCCAGCGCGGTATGGAAACCCGGGTCCTGGGTCCAGATCGAATGCTCGGCCCAGACATTGGCGGTGACCGGCGCGATCATTTCGTTGCCGTCGCTATGCGCCTTGACCCCGGGGCTGGGATAGACGCCCAGGTGCGAGTGCACGTCGATGATGCCGGGCGTGACCCATTTGCCTTGCGCGTCGACGGTGGCGGCGCCGGCGGGCGCCTGCAGGTCCTGGCCGACAGCGGCGATTTTGCCGCCTTCGATCAGCACGTCGGCATTGTCCAGCCGCTGTCCGGTGCCGGTCAGTACGGTGGCGCCGCGGATCAGCAGCGGCGCCGATGCCAACGGCCGGTAGGTGCTGGGATAGGGGTCGTGGGTGAAGCGTGAGGTGGGCGTGGCGGCGTGCGCGCCGCTGCATAGCAAGGCCAGGCCAAGGGCGGCCGTCAGTTTCAATCGCATGGTGGATCCCCGCGGAGGTCGCCCAAACCTAACCGCCCGGGCGCCCGCTTGCCAAGTGCCATAATCGCGGCAAACAACAAGAACCAGACCCGCCATGAAAGACAAGACCGAAATCGTCGACAACTGGCTGCCGCGCTACACCGGCGTGCCGCTGGACCAGTTCGGCGAACACATCCTGCTGACCAACTTCGGCGGCTACCTCAATGTGTTTTCGCAGCTGACCGGCGCGCCGATCGTCGGCCTGGACCGGCCGATGGCCAGTGCCACCTTCGACGGCATCAGCATGATCAATTTCGGCATGGGCAGCCCCAACGCCGCAACGATGATGGACCTGCTGTCGGCCATCATGCCCAAGGCGGTGCTGTTCCTGGGCAAATGCGGCGGTCTGAAGCGGAAGAATCAACTGGGCGATCTGGTGCTACCGATCGCCGCGATACGCGGCGAGGGCACCAGCAACGACTACCTGCTGCCGGAGGTGCCGGCGCTGCCTGCGTTCGCGCTGCAGCGCGCGGTATCGACGATGATCCGCGACCTGGGCCACGACTACTGGACCGGCACCGTCTACACCACCAACCGCCGCGTCTGGGAGCACGACGTGGATTTCAAGGAATACCTGCGCAAGCTGCGCTGCATGGCCATCGACATGGAAACGGCGACCGTGTTCGCCGCCGGTTTCGCCAACCGCATTCCCTGCGGCGCGCTGCTGCTGGTTTCGGACCAGCCGATGATTCCCGAAGGCATCAAGACCGAAGCCTCCGATGCCAGGGTCAGCTCGCAGTTCGTCGAAAACCACATCACCATCGGCATCGAGGCGCTGAAGCTGATCCGCCGCAACGGCAAGTCGGTGCGGCACCTGCGTTTCGATGAATAGGCGCGCGCATACGCAACGGCGGCAGGCCTCTGTATTATTCAAACACCACAAGGTCCGGAGGAAACGGCAATGACGACGCAGACGTATACCGGAAGCTGCCACTGCGGGGACGTGAAGTTCGAGGTCGATCTCGACCTCGCCGAAGGCGGCGGCAAGTGCAACTGCAGCATCTGCCGCAAGACCCGCAACTGGTCGGCAAGCGTGAAGCCCGACGCCTTCCGCCTGCTCAGCGATACGGCAGCGACCACCGACTATTTCCGCAACGGCGTCGTCCACTGGCCTTTCTGCAAGACCTGCGGCGTGCGCCCTTACGGCTATGGCGATATCCCGGAAGCCGGCGGGCCGTTCGTGTCGGTGCAGCTCGCGTGCCTCGACGATGTCGACAGCCAAGCCCTGGCCGAAGCACCGGTGCGCTACGCCAACGGCCGCGACAACGACTGGTGGCACGAGCCTTCGGATGCGGAGAAGGCGTTCCTATGAGCGGAAGCGTCGCTCCCGGTCCGGTGGTCGATTTTTGGCGCGAAGCCGGCTACGAAAAATGGTTCGCCAACGATGATGCCTTCGATGCGGCCTTCGACCAGGGCTTTCGCGAACTGCATTTCCGCGCGGCGCGGCGGGAGTTGGAAGATTGGATGAGCGGTGCGGAGGGCGCGCTGGCCTTGGTATTGCTGCTGGATCAGTTCCCGCGCAATTGCTTCCGCGGCAGTGCGCATTCCTATGCCACCGACGGATTGGCACGGCACTACGCTGACCGCGCGGTCGCTTCAGGCTATGACCGCCAGGTGGTCCCGGCGCTGCGCATCTTCTTCTATATGCCGTTCGAGCACTCCGAATCGCTGCAAGACCAGCAACGCTCGCTGGATCTGTTCGGCGCGGTAGGCGACGACAACTATCTGAAGTACGCGCAACTGCACTACGACATCATCGAGCGCTTCGGCCGCTTCCCGCACCGCAATCGCGCGCTGGGCCGCGAGTCGACCCAGGAAGAAGTCGACTATCTGGCCAACGGCGGATTCAGCGGCTGACGCTTTTTCCCTTCTCCCCTCGGGAGAAGGGGCCCCGAAGGGGCGGATGAGGGCGTGTGTTTTCAGAATGACGGAAGCTCCAGTGAGCGGCATTCTCCCGCCCTCATCCGGCGCTACGCGCCACCTTCTCCCAATGGGAGAAGGGAAGCGATGGACCACCGGATGGGTCCGAATTCACCTTTGTCAGTGCAGATCAATACTTCGCCAGGCCCGCATCCACGTCATCGGACCAGGCATTGGTGCCGCCGGCGATGTTGTAGACGTTGCCGAAACCCAGTGCGCGGAATTCTTCCGCGATCTGCTGGCTGCGGCACGGAACGTGGATAGTCATGCCTCATTCGCGGTGCCGCGTGGTCCTGAAGGTCAGCCGTTTGTGTCCTACGTAGCTGGTGACCACCGGCACTGCAACGCCAATGGCGTGAGCGACGGTCTCCGGGTGAAAAGCCATGCCTATTGCCGGGAAGGCCCAGCGGGCGAACAGCAGGCTGACCGCGAGCGTCTGCAAGAGAGCCGCCAGGTTGATTGCGATAAACCAGAGAGCCTGGTGATGCAGCCGGGTTCCCGGATTGGCGAAGACGAAGGCGCGATTCAACAGGAACGCGGTCAACATGCCGATGCAGTACGCCAGAACGATGGCTGGCACATAAGCCATGACCAAACCCAGCGCGATCCGGGAGCCGAAGTTGGCCAGGGCGGCGATCCCGCCGGCGAGAAGGAACAAGAAGAACTGGCGGCTGAGCACGTCTGATGTTGGCCTATAAAGGATTGCCTGGATCAGTCCAGATAGATCAAGCCCGCCCGCAGGGTGTGCGTGGACGCATCGGCCGCCTGCAGTCTGGGAGAACCGGGTTTCGGCGGGTAGGTCCATATGGCCAACGGATGACTGGCGCCTTCGGTGACGATGCGGAATTCGACGGCCGTACCGGCCTGCAGCCATATCGGGTCGGAAAGCTCCATCGCAAACGAGCTGTTGTCGCTGGAGGTGGCCAGCGGCCTTGCCCCGTGGGTGCAGGCGCGGGCAGAACAGACCTCCACGTTCAGGATTCCGTCCGATGCGCCGTGGTAGTTGCCGATGAACACGGAAAAGCTGCGGACAAAGCCGCTGCGCGGTGCGTCGAACGTACCGCCAAGGGGGCGGGTGTCGTCCACCTGTCGGGCCATGCCCTCTACGTTCGCGGCCACTGGCAGGGCGACAAAGTGGCGCAGAGTTCCTCGGTCGGCCAGATCGAACAAGCGGCGGAGAGCAGCTTGCAGATCGAGTGCCACTGCGCTCAACGGCGCGATTTCTGTGGGTGAATCGAAGGCCAGCCAACCTTCAGTGGTGGAGTCCGTCACCTGAAGCTGAAACGGCCGGCCTGGTGGGACCGGGAGCAAGGCATTCGGGGTTTTCGGTTCCACCATGATGTCAGCGCCTTTCCCAGCTTCCGAGCCCAGGCGCAACGACAGGCCTTCCGGATTGCCTCCGGCCGATAGCGGAACAAGCACTTGGCTATAGCGGCTCCGCATCTCCGGGCCTTGCCATTGGCCGGTACCGCTTTCGCAGCGGGGACGGGTACAGGAACTGAACGCATAGCCTGAATCGGCTGGTCCGACCCTGAAGTCGCCGGATGGCGTACCGTTGCCGACAGCAATAGGCGCCCTTACCGAAGCCGGAAGAAGCTCGCGCAAGGTCGGATCCGACAGCAATCCGGCCAATCGTTTGCGATCCGGATAGGGAATATCCATGAAAGGCTGATCGAGTGTGGAAGCGTCTGCGCTGAACACGAACCGGCGTACGTTCTCGGTCTGGATCAGCGAAACGGCATTCTTCGCGCGCGCATGATTGAGGTCGATGGGGGTGTGACGCAACATCACGGTGAGGATCAGCAGGCCGTAGACCGTCACGGCGCCCGGACCGAGCCAGCGGACGGAAGACGGGCGGGATTGCAGCCATCCTTGGCCCAGCCTGACGGCAAGCCAGAGATTGACAACCACACCGACCGCCAGGATGTCGACGTATCGTGCGCCGACCACACTGGATTCGCTGCCGCGGGAATAGCCGATGGCGGCGCACTGCAGGATCACCCAGGCACCCAGGCCCAGTGCCATCAGCTCGTCCGCACGCGTACCGCGATGGAAAAGAAAACGCCAGGCAGTCACCGCAAACGGAGCCCAGACGATGATAGCGCCCAACCGGCGCCGGCCGAATGGCCAACCCAGATGCAGGACGAACGTCCTGAACCATTGCGCCGGATCCGCAGCCTTCAACGGATCGTGCCCGTCGATATGGGGAACCAGCAGATAGCCGGCGACCGCCACCATAGCCAGTGCGGCCGTTCCGGCCAGTGCGGTTCGCCAGCGTAGTCCCCCCCGCCATGCCCTCGCCATTAGTACGCCGCCTGCGGCCACCGCCGCCAGCAATCCGGAGGCCATCGTGAACAGCCCGGCCATTGCGAGCGCAACTACCCACACCATGGACATGAAACGATCGGCGGTATAGGCAGCTACCGCGATGGTTGCCATCGCAAATCCAGCCATCAGATAGAACTGGTTCTGAAACGAGATCAGCGAATTGGTATGACCGTAGGGCAGCCATGCCAGTATCACCAACGCCACCAAGAGCACGGTGCGCTCAATCCATGCCGCAGTAGAGCGGGACAGCGCCAGATACAGAAGAGCCGCCACTGCGGCATAGACGAAGATGTTGGCGTAGACCGCGACAAGGTTGTCCCATTGCCCTTGGTTGGCTTCGAACAGCGCCAGCGAGATCAGACGGGTGAACAGGATGCGGTGCTCGTTGTGCGCCGAAAACAGATCCGCCAGGCGCAGATTGCCTTCGACCCAGGGTTTGAGCAGGAGCGCACCTTCGGAGTCCCACTGATCCCAGTACGGCACGCTCTCAGCAAACAGGCTGACGAAGACCGTCCGGCCGCAGACGATCAATAGAAACAGGGCGATTAACCACGGCAGGTTCGACGGCGTACGGACCGGCGAATGGAGTGAGTTCATTGCTTGGGGTTCTCAGGCTTGACCATGATGGAGATGCCGGCTACGCGGAAAGTGCGGTTTCCGCCAACCGGGTACCCACCGCGAGGCTTTCCGAAATCGAGCGATCCTCGGGGTAGTAATACGCGGTGTCGGCCATGAAGAAGCCCTCCACCGGCGTACGCATCGGCGGCAGCGTGTCCTGGAATCCGGGAGGGCAGATGGTCTGTGCGAACTCGTAGCGATGGCAGTGGCTGGCGACCACCCACTCCGGCTGGAATCCGGGATTCAGCCGCGACAAGTAGCCGATCACCTCGGCGATCAAGGCGTCGTTGGAGAGCGACCACTTCGGATGCGTCTTGGGCATGTAGAAGGGCGCGTACAGGATGCTGTCGCCAGAGTGCTGGCCGGGATTGAGATTGCTGTACTCGATGACCCCGGGAATGGCGATATCCGGGTCGCTGATGTTCATCCAGAAGTTGGGGCTGATGGGCTGCGTCAGTTTCAGGATCACGCAGGCTACCGGGATATTGTGGATTGCGCGAATCGCATCGGCGAACTCCGCGGGTAGCCCCGGCACCATGGTAGGCACGTACGGAAGCGGAGCGGTCGACAATACGCCATCATAGGGTTTGAAGGTCCCGCCACTTCGTACGCCGGCGACTTTGCCATCGACACTGACGACCTCGTCGATGCCGCTGGACAACAGAATGCGGCCACCGCGTTCGGTGATGTTGGCGGTCATCGCCTGTAACAGTGTGGCCGAACCGCCTTCCAGGTAGCCGAGGCTTTCGTGCATCAGGTTACGGCGAGACAACGCGATTCGCTTGATGCGGGTGCCTATCCAACTGGCGGACAGGTTGTCCGCATACTCGAAGAACTTGAGATGGAATGCGTTTCGCCACAGTACCTCGTAGGCGCGCGCGCCTACCCAGCGGCGGATCCATTGGGTGGCGTTGGCCCGATCCAGCTGGCGCCAGTCGCTGATGCCTTTGGTGTACATGACATGCGCCGCATAACGGATCTTGTCCACCACGCTAAGATGCGGAAAGCGCAGTAGCGCCGCCGGATTCCCCCAAGGATACAAGGTTCCGTTGTAGAAATAGCCCATCCTGGTGTCGGTCCAGTGCAATCTGTCCGACAGCTTCAGCCGCGCCAGCAGATCGAACAGCGGTTGATCGGTTTTGCAGATGAAATGGTAATAGCGTTCTATCTGCAGACCATCGAAATCGAAGCTGGCGGACATGCCGCCGATGCGGTCGTCGCGTTCGTAGATATCGACCTGATGGCCACTATCGAGCAGTGCGATGGCGGCCATAAGGCCCATCGGACCAGAACCGATGACGGCGTAATGGGAACTCATGAGCGGATCATTCCTTCGGTGGAAGCGTCAACGTCCATGGACGCGGGTGTATGTCAATGACCGCTTCGCGGTCGGCGGGAAGCGAGCGCGTAGCTTCTGTCCAGTGAATATCTGGTAACGGAGCGCGTACGAGGTGACTGCGGTTATTCGCCGCGACCAGTACGACACACAGCACGATCGCCATCAGCGCACGGCTGCCACCTAACCACGCGAAGCGGCTGAGTGCGATGTGTGCCGATAACCAGAACATCACCTTGAACAGGACGAAATACCGATCCCCCACCCCCAGCACGTCGGCCATCAGTTTTGGCTTGATGGAGCCAAACGCGATTTGTAGCAGTGCCACTCCGCAGGAAATTACGATCAGTCCCTTCAGGCGTGCAGACAGGTTCCCATGCAGTATCAGCAGCAGAATCAGCACAAGCAAGCCAAGAAAAAGGATTGCGGGCATCAGCCTCATGCCGAAGGTATGGGTCTGCGACATTCCTGCTATTGCTGACAGGATGGTATGCAGAGAAAACTCGACTGGCTTCTGTCCGGAAGCTGACAACGCTACGCCGATCTGGGTCAGCCCGCCGGCCCATAGCGCGATCAGTCGCCACGGATCCAACGCCGAAACGAACGAAGAGACCCAGGACGTCAATTGCCAGCGCTGTGGAAGCCTGCTCGCTGCCAGCAACACAGCATGCATCGCCAGCATCATTGCCGAGAAAGGCCCAGTCAGTGCGCCACCAAGAACCAGTACGGGCATTATCCAACGCAGGTGCGAGGCCGACGCGGGCAGGAAGCAAGCCGCCAGCAGGAAGAACTGGACGAACCACTGGCTATTGGTCAGCGTGCCGAATACTTCTCCGTTGGTCGGCGTAAGGAACAGTCCAAGGAAGGCAACCAGCGCAAGCGATACAGAACTCAAACGCTGCAGAAAATAGGCGATACTCGCAGAGGCGACAACCAGCGCGGTTAGATTGTAGAGCGCCGGTGCAAGCCCTATCGGGAAGAACGAAGCCAGCCACGCGGCCACTCGCGGAAGCAGATGGTAGTAGCCGGCGTAGGGAACCAGAATCCGTGGCCATTCGTGATTCCACTGCTGTTTAAAGAAGATGACCGCGTCTTCCGCCCAGAACTGCGGGTTGAGGTATGCATCCGGGCTTTTAAGGAAGAATGCCCCCATGCATAGCAGGAAGACTGCCAACCATCGTCTATATGCTGATTGTTGCTGCATCACTATTCGTCTTCCTCGCACTGTGATGCGTCGATGAACAGATAGTCAGTCGGGCTGTGATAGGTATGCAACGTGCTTACCGGAATGCCGCTGAATGTGGACGCGATGGTGTCGACGATCCGGAAGCGTGCGGGCAGATCGCGCAGGAACCGGCTAGACCAGTCGTCATTGAAGGTGCTGACGCTGTACAGCGCGCATGTCTCTCCTTTCGGATAACGCTTGGCATGCACATCAGCGAAGGACAGACGCGAAAGAGAGGTTGCGCCAATACGAATCATGACCTCGCCGCTGAACGCTTCCCGGGACTCGCGCATCGCCAAGTAGGGGCGCCTGTCGAAGAAGGCAGCCAAGTCGCGCGTCACCAGGAAGGCGGATGACCAGCAGAACAGCAACAAAAATGCTGACAATACTGCTTGCGGCCAACTGCTCCAGATGGGTTTCGGCAGCCATCGTCCTAGCCATTGGACGAGGTTGTCCAGACCGACGATGGCGATGATCACGAATGACGGGAGCAGTAGGCTGAAGTTGCGCTCAAAGAACACCTTCTGCAGCAGGAAGCCTCCCAGTGTGATTATCAGGATGGCTAGGTAGGCGTATTTGGCGGAGTTCAGGCCTTTGCCCACGTATCCTGCCAAGTGCAGCAATAGCGGCAACGCACCCAGCGCGGCCAGGTAATAGCCGGCTATGGCTGCTCCTTGGGAAAACATGCCGGCCTCGATGCGACCGTGCGGGGGATGTCCGACTGCATATTGGCGCTGTAACGCCTGAAGGCCATCCAGGTAGCCAGCGGGATCGAGCAGCGTCGCGGGTGCTCCGATGACGAATCCAACCATCAATCCAACAGTTGCCAATGCGATGATCAACCCGAGCGTTGTGATGCGGACACCATGGTCTCGCGAGTGAGACCACTGGTCGACAACAATGGGTATCAGGAACAATGCAGTGACCGCGTAGGTGATCTTGATCGAAGCCAGAAACCCAGACAGCAGTGCGACTGCTGTCAGCGCGATGGACCTTCTCACCGTCGTCATCGGGCGTAGCAGGCAGATCGCGAAACACAGGGTGAAGCAGAAGGTCGATAAGGCTTCCGGTCTGGCATAGTTGGCGTCCTGCAGCAATTGCGGGACGCTGGCGACTGCCAGCGCACAGGCAACGCCAGCGGGGATCCCTCGCTTGGTTGCCAGCAGAAGGAACACCAGCAACAAGGTCAAAGTGGAGAACACCCTCGAGATTCGCCGCAATTCCACATTGAGACGTAGATCGTCGGTAAACGCATCCGGCTGGTTGAAACGTATGATCGCGTAGGCAGCTATCAGGTAACCGGAGAAGTTATAGCGGCAGACGCGGAAATACTCCGGTAGATCGGCCTTGGCCCAGTCCGTATCCAGATCGCTACGGGCATGCATCGACTGCAGCACTTTGACGGGAATCGCCTGATCCGGGTGGGCCCATAGATCCGCAGTCTTGTTGCGGTAGAACCCGTTGCCAAAATACAGGATCGCGAACGCGAGTGCGACAATGGTCCAGCGACGAAAAGAGGCTTTTGACGCCGTCGTGCTCGTGCCATACCAGGCTAGTATTGTGGGGGAGGTAGCATCAGACATGGGTCAGCGCTGCAGGACGATATCGCTGTACGGTTTTGCGCAGTAGCTTTCGTACACCGCCTCTTCGAACGGCGTCTGCCGTACGCCAAAGGTTTCCCAGGTATCCACTCCGCTGAAATCGTCGCCTGCAGAAAGTGCTTTCAACTGATCGGCTGTGAACGGAGGCTTGTGGCTGAACAGCGCATAGGCGCGCAGCAGAAAAGAGAAGAAGCCAATGGGGATGTGCACGATCGCCGTCCGCAGCCGTTTGACCCGTTTGATGGTGCGAATGATGTCGACGTAGTCGATGCGGGTATCGCCGACGATGTCGTAGACACGCTTGTCCGGCTGGGTTTCGATGCAGCGCACGATGCAGCGGCAGAAGTCTCGCTCGTACAATGGTTGGCGCATGAATCTGCCGTCTCCAGGAATCGGAAACACCGGCGTCCTGGCCATGAAGCGCGACAGCCAGCCCAGGTGCTTGGGGTCGAACCAGCCGAACATCAGCGTCGGACGCAGCACGCAATACCGGACCCCGTTTTCGGCGACCAGTTGTTCCTGTGCACGCTTGGTGCGTGTGTAGTCGTCATCGGCAACCGAATTAACCACCGACGAGCTGATGTGGACCAGAAAAGCCAAGGGTGCCCGTGCGCATGCCGAAAGCACGCGGCGAGTTGCGTCGATGTTGTTGCGTACGAACAGCTCTGGGTACTTGCCGGTAATCTGCGCGTGCAGTTGCACGATGCATCCGGCACCGTCGAATGCGTTTTCCCATTCGCCCGGCTCGGCTAGGTCGGCCTCTAAAGTTTGGACGGCTGGATGCAACTGCCGCAGGATGGCCAGGTTGTGCCGGTGCTTGTCGATGGCGACAAGATTGCGATAGCCCTGGGCCTCGAGTTCGACGATCAGGTTCTGGCCAACCAGTCCCGCCGCTCCTGTGATGACGATCTTGATGTTCTTGTCGGTCATGCGTCAGAGCTTGATGCGGCGGAACACGAATTCCGGAATGTATTTGATGATGGCCATGATCAGCCACCAGAATCCGGGGAGATAGACGACCGCCCGGCCGCCGTCGATGGCCTTGACGATGCCGGCGGCTATCTTTTGGGGCGAGGCCCAAAGCAGGCCTTTGCGGAAATCCCGCGTCATCGGCGTGTCGACGAAGCCCGGCTTGATGGTCAGCACGTTGACCCCACTGCCTTGCAGTCGTTGCCGCAGCCCGCTGGCATAAGCGCTGACGGCAGCCTTGGCGCTCCCGTACAAATAATTGCTGGCGCGGCCACGGTCACCTGCCACCGACGAAATGACCGCCAGCGTGCCACTACCCTGCGCCTGCAGCCGCTGTGCCAGACGCGCCATCAGCGCGATAGTCGAGGTGCCATTGGTGGCGAATTCAGAAAGCGCCAGCGCCACATCGCCCTCGCAGGCGACCTGGTTCGGCAGCGTGCCGTGGGCAATCAGCGCTATATCGATGCCACCGGCTGTCGACCAGGCGCAATCCAGCATCGCTTCGTGCGCGGCCAGGTCGTTGACGTCCATGACGTGGGTGACGATGCGGCCGCCGGTGCGCTGCGCCAAATCCGCTGCGATAGTATCCAGACGTTCCTGCGATCTGGCCACCATAAACAGATCGCAGCCGCGTGCCGCCATCAGCCTGGCGTAGTGTTCGGCAATGGCGGAGCCTGCGCCGATAATCAGAACTCGTCTCATTCATCACCCATAACCCGGCGCCACAGGCCGGAGGAAAAGCGGGGATCCACGAACGGCAGAAACTCGCGCCAGCGCGGAAACGATGCCGCGAACATCCGTGCGGACATGCGCGCGTCCTTGGCCGGGTATACCGCGCCTCCTGCTGTTGCGACAATACCGTCCAACCTCGACAGCAGGTCCAGTGTCTGCTTGCCCAGGAAAGGAAAATCCAGCGCCAGCGTGGTCCCCTGGCGCGGGAACGACAGCATACCCGGCGATGGCAGCGAACCGAATTGTTTGAGGACGACCAGAAAGGAACCCTGGCGGCTGGCGGCAATCCGTTCCAGCAATTCCGCGATGGTTGCCGGCGCGTTGGCCGGCGGCATCACGCACTGGTATTGCAGAAAGCCACGCGGACCATACATGCGGTTCCAATCCGCAACCGCGTCCAGCGGATAGAAGAACGGCTCGTAGTGGACGGTGCATTGCCGGGGCCGGCGCGGTGCGCGATGGAAATACAGCGTATTGAACGCCCGCAGACTCAATCGGTTCACCAGCGAGAATGGCAGCGAGAACGGCATCGCCAGACGCCGGTGCCCGGGATGCTGGCGACGGTCCGGCAGCGCGGTCGCATGGTCAGCCTGCATGAACACGCCGCGTCCCAGGCTGCTTCCCCGCGCCAGACAATCGATCCAGGCCACGGTGTACTCGCTGGATGCGGATTGTGCCGAGAGCGCAAAGAAATCCTGCAGCCGCTCGAACCGCTGGGTCTGCGTATGCAGCCAAGGGCCGCGAATCCGGCGCAGCTGCAGCCGGACGCGGGTGATGAGTCCAGTCAGCCCGAGTCCGCCGACGGTCGCGGCGAACCAGTCCGCAGCGCTGTCCGGGCCGCAGGACAGGCGCTGGCCATCGCTCCGGAGCAGTTCCAGGCCAAGCACGTGGCGGCCGAAACTGCCGGCGACGTGGTGGTTCTTGCCATGCACATCGTTGGCGACGGCACCGCCCAGAGTAACCAGGCGGGTGCCCGGGGTGACCGGCACGAACCAGCCTTGCGGCACCACCAAGTCCAGCAGATCGGATAGCAGCATGCCCGCTTCGCATTCGACGATACCGCTTTCTGGATCGAAGTCGATATGGCGGTCCAGGCCGCGGCCGAGCAGCAGGGAGCCGCCTGGATTCAGGCAACTGTCGCCGTAGCTGCGGCCGTTGCCGTGCGGTAGCGCCGTACCGTTGAAACGGGGCAGCGGCGCCTGCCGATCGGACAGCGCAATCAGCCGCTGCTTGGCGCGAGGGTATCGGCCCCATGAACCACCGGCCGCGGCCATCAGATCGCGCCGACCACGATCAGCGCGCCCAGCGCCAGTAGGCATTGGCTCATCCGATCGGTAGCCGCGAACACGACCGGATCGTCGTGCATGCCGCCGCGATGGGCGACCACCCAGACCCGGCTGATCCAGTAGAGCAGGATCGGACAAAGCAGCCACAGCAGTTGCGGGCGCGAGTAAAGCTCCAGGCTCTCGGGACTGTTGATGTACAGCGCCAGCACAAGCACCGCGATATAGCCGCTGGCTGCGCCAAGCGATTGCAGTAGCGGCAGATCGTCGACTGCATAGCCGCGGCCACTGGCATGGACCTTGCCGTTGGATAGTGTGATTCCCAGTTCCACGTAGCGTTTGAGCATGGCCAGACTGAGGAAGATGAACATCGAGAACGCCAGCAGCCAGAATGACAGTTCGGTGGCGATGGCCATCGCGCCGCCGATTATGCGCAGCGTGTAAAGCGCCGCCAGAATCACCACGTCCAGCATAACGATGCGCTTGAGGTGTAGCGAGTATCCGAGCGTGACCAGGTAATAGACGCCCAGTGTCAGCACGAACTGCAGATTGCAGCTCAGCGCCAGCGTGAATCCGGCCAAGGTTAGCGCAGGTGCTGCGATCAAGCCGTGCAACAGCGGCAGGTTGCCCGCCGCAAAAGGGCGCAGGCGCTTGGACGGGTGTTGCCGATCTGCGGGAAGATCCAGCAGATCGTTCAGCACGTAGACGCCGGAAGCGCAAAGGCCGAACGCCAGGAACGCGGTCAGTGCGGCGATTACCGAGCCCGGTTCCACGAATTGGTGCGAGGCCAGCAATGGGATAAGCACCAGCAAATTCTTCAGCCATTGGTGCAGGCGGATGGCCTTGAGCCAGGTGCGGACACCGCCGCCCTGGGCGGGCAGCGTACCGGCGACTTCGCACACGCGGGCGGCGGCAGCGGCCAGCGAGGCGGTCGCATTGACGACCCAGGCCGAGCGGGCATGCCGCCAGACCTGCAGATCGATGCGCGAGTTGCCGGCATAGACGAAACCCTGTGTGCCATAACGTTCGATCAGCGCCTGCGCCTTGCGCGATCCGTTGAGATTGGATCTGCCGTCGCTGGCGATGACGGTGTCGAACAGTCCCAGGTGGCTGGCGACCGATTCCGCGAGCTCGCTGTCGGAGGCTGTGCATAGCACGCGCGGGCCAACGTGCTGGTCAGCCAGCGCGAGTACGCGCCGGTCATAAGGAAGGGACGCCGTATCCAGGCGCACACGGCTGGCGATCGCCCGTTTAAGCGCCGCCTTTCCGCGCAGCAGCCACCAGGGTAGAAGCAGCAGGTACAACGGATTGGCCCGAAGCAGCGCCAGCAGGGACTCGTACAGCAGGTCGCTCTTTAGCAGGGTTCCATCCAGATCCACGCAAAGCGGGAAGCCGGAATTCCGGATATCGGCATTGTCCATAAGGGACCGATGGCATCCATGGTGAACGACAGCCTGCGATTATAGGCGGTGTTTCTGTCTTACCCATGCCGCCAAGAGAGGGGCGACACTTCTGCGCCCCTGCCGGCTCTGTATGGCAGAGCACGCCATCGGGCGCGCTCGGTGTTTTGTATCAATACTTCGCCAGGCCCGCATCCACGTCATCGGACCAGGCATTGGTGCCGCCGGCGATGTTGTAGACGTTGCCGAAACCCATTGCGCGGAATTCTTCCGCGACCTGCTGGCTGCGGGCGCCGCTGCGGCACAGGAACGCCAGCGCGGTGTCCTTGGGCAGGGCTTCCAGTTCGGCGCGGCCGGCGCCGTCGAGGGTCTTGAACGGCAATGCGACCGAGGCGATGGCGCGTTCGTCGGCCGGGCGCACGTCGACCAGCAGCACTTCGCCGGCGCGCGCCCTGGCGTCGGCTTCGGCCGGCGTCAGCGTCTGTACCGGCTTGGGCGCGTTGGGGTTGTCGATGGCCAGGCCCTTGCCGCGGATGTCGTCGACCCAGTCGATGGTGATGCCGTCGGCGCGGCGCGCGCTGGCCAGATCGAACTGGATGCGGATGCCGTTGGATTCGGCGGCGATGGCATTGGCGTCGTACTGCGCCAGCTGGAAATTGGGCTGGAACTGGGCATTGATCGACAGCGCCAGCGCGGCGCCTTCGCCAGCATCCTCGACCGCGTTCTGCAACATCTCGACCGCGGCGGGCGTCACGGTGATGGCCGGCGGCGTGCGGTCGGGCGCCTGCAGGCCCAGCAGGGTGGCCAGTTCGCCGGAGTTGGTCATCTGCTCGATGATGTCGCTGCCGCCGACCAGTTCGCCGTCGATATACAGCTGCGGGATGGTCGGCCAGTCGCCATAGACCTTGATGCCTTCGCGGATGTCCTGGTCGGCCAGCACATTGACGTGGGCGAAGTCCACGCCCAGCGCGCCGAGCGCACCGACCGCCTTGGCGGAAAAGCCGCATTGCGGCATGGACGGCTGGCCCTTCATGAACAGCACCACGCGATTGGACTGCAGCAGGGATTCGATACGGGAACGCAGAGCGGGGTCGAGGGACATGAAGGGGTACCAGGGAAATGGGGAGGATGATTCCAGCAAGGCGATTTTACGCCGCATGGCATCATGGGACATGACTACGGCTATCTCATTGCACCGGCCGCCACGCCATCCCTACGCGATATTGGGCCTGTTGGCGCTGTCGCAAGTCGCCGTGGCGCTGCTGTGGTGGCGGCTGGGCTGGCGCTGGGGGCTGCCGGCAATGGTCGTCAGCCACCTGACCGTGGTCTGGGCCACGCTGTACCCGCGCGCGGCGCTGTTCTGTCCGGCGCTGTCGCGGCTGCCGGTCGCGGCCCGGCAAGTCTGGCTGACCATCGACGACGGTCCGTCTGCCGATACCCTGCCGATGCTGGATCTGCTGGACCGGCACGGCGCCAAAGCGACCTTCTTCCTGGTCGGCGAACGCGCGCTGGCGCAGCCGGCGCTGGTGCGCGAGATCCGGCGCCGCGGCCATGGCATCGGCAACCACAGCGCCAGCCATCCGGACCGCTGGTTCTGGGCGCTGGGACCAAAGCGGCTGGAGCGCGAAATCGCCCGCAACCAGGCCATCCTGGCCGAAATCGCCGGCCAGCCGCCGCGCTGGTTCCGGTCGGTGGTGGGCATGACCAATCCCTTCGTCGGCTTGTCGCTGCACCGGCACGGACTGGCGCGGGTGGCCTGGAGCGCGCGCGGCTTCGACGGCGTGCACTGCCTGCCCGGGCAGGTGCTGGCGCGCATCCGCCGCGCTATCGCACCTGGCGCCATCGTGCTGCTGCACGAAGGCGCGGCGCACGGCCACAACATCGCCATTCTGGCGCAGTTGCTGGACTGGCTTCACAGCCAGGGCTACCGCAGCGTACTGCCGGAAGACATCGAGGACGCCAACGCGGTCGCGCACCTGTCGGTGGCCGACCCCGCTGCCAGCTGAAGCGCTTCAACAGCCCCTAGAGCGTGTTATGGCCTTTGGGATGAGATGCGTTGCACGCCAGCGCCGTTGCAGCAAGGCGGCCGGCGCCGTCCTTGGGTGGTGCCCAACGCAAGCCGGGCAACGCGGCTGCGGCGGCGCTGGCGCGCAACCCGTCGGGAAGGCCGCTGTCGCGGCGCCATGCCGTGTTGCGCGCCTTGGCCAGGCGGCCAGCCTGACCGGCGGCGTGCGCCTTGCCTGACACCGCGACAGCAGCCTTCGCACTCACCCCAAAGGCCATAACACGCTCTAGGGCTCGCGGGCAGTCAACCGGCGATCAACAGCCGGTGCGCCACCGGAAACGCCAGCCGCACCCATTCGGCGTACATCGCCGCCGACGGGTGCAGGCCGTCGCTTGCCAGCATGGCCGGCTCCGCGCCGCGCCCGCGGCTGAGCGCAGTGATATCGATGAAGGCCACGCCGCGCTGCGCGCAGGCTTCGCGCGCGGCGGCGTTGCAGGCATCCAGTTCGCGCGCGATCTGCGCGGGGTCGCGGCCTTCGCTGGCGGCGAAGGGAGTCACTCCCCAATCGGGAATCGACAACACCAGCACCCGTCCGGGCCGGTTGCCGGCAAGGCCTATCGCCTGCCACAGCAACGCGGTGAACTGCACCTGGTATTCGTCCAGCGGACGCCCGCGGTACTGGTTGTTGACGCCGATCAGCAGGCTGACGAAATCGTATTCGCCCAACGGCTCGGCCGCGCGGATTGCCGCTTCCAGTTCGTCGGTGGTCCAGCCGGTCTGCGCGATGATGCGCGGGTCGGCCAGCGCGACGCCTTCGCTGCGCAGCGCGCGCGCCAGTTGCAGCGGCCAGCGGCCTTCTTCGGCCACGCCTTCGCCGATGGTGTAGGAGTCGCCCAGCGCCAGGTAGCGCAGTTCCGGCAGCAGGGCGGTGGTGTGGGCGGCGTTGGTGGTCATGGCGTCATTCTGCGCCGTATTCCCACGCGGTAAAAGCCGCCGGCATCGCTGTGATGTGGGAGTCGCAGCGGCATGCCGCTACGACTCCCACCGCATCGGGCAGGCAACGCCGCCGGCCGGCTCAGGCCGCGGCCGGCCGCGACCTGGCGGTAATCGGCACCACCTTGGTGACCGCTTCGGCGCGGCGGGCAAGCGCGCGCTCGATGCGGGCGAACACCTCGCGCATCGTCGCCGGTTCCGGCAGCAGGGTCACGCGGAAGTGGTGGCGGTAGGGCACGTTGAAGCTGGAGCCGGGCACCACCAGCACGCCTTCGGTTTCCATCAGCTCCAATGCGAAATCGTGATCGTCGAAACCGCGCGCGGCCGCGCCGATGACGGCGGGGAAGGCGTACAGCGCGCCGGCCGGCGCCACCAGATCCAGGTGTTCGCTGGCCTCGCAGGCTTCGATCACCGCACGACGGGTTTCGTACAGGCGGCCGCCGGGCGCGCACAACGCGGAAATGGTGTCCGGGCCGCTGACTGCCGCCTCCACCGCGTACTGGCCGGGCACGTTGGCGCACAGCCGCAACGCGCTCAGCAGATCCATCGCGTGCAGGAAATCGCGCACGACTTCGCCGTCGCCGGACAGCAGCGACCAGCCCACCCGCCAGCCGCAGGCGCGGTGCACCTTGCTCAGCCCGCTGAAGGTCAGGCATGGCACGTCGCCGGCCAGCGGCGCCACCGGCTGGAACTTCGCATCGTCGTACAGCACCTGGTCGTAGATCTCGTCGACCATCAGCAGCAGCTTGTGCTTGGCGGCGATGGCGACGATGCGCTGCAGCAGTTCGCGCGGGTAGGTCGCGCCGGTGGGGTTGTTGGGGTTGATCAGCACGATCGCGCGGGTGCGCGAGGACACCAGCGTCTCGATCTCGCTGGGGTCGGGCAGGAAGTCGTTGTCCGGATCGCAGCGGTAATAGACCGGGCGGCCGTCGTTGAGGATGGTCGCCGCCGACCACAGCGGGTAGTCGGGCGAGGGCACCAGCACTTCGTCGCCGGGATTGAGCAGCGCGCGCAGCGACAGGTCGATCAGCTCGCTGACGCCGTTGCCGATGAATACGCGGTCGGCCACCGCATCGGGCATGCCGCGCCTGGCGTATGCGGCGGCGACCGCTTCGCGTGCGGCCGGCAGACCCTGCTGGTGGGTGTAGGGATCGGTGTGATCGATGTCGCCGACGATGGCGTTCTGCAGATGCGCAGGCGCGCGGAAACCGAATGCGCCTGGGTTGCCGATGTTCAGCTTGATCAGCTTGTGGCCCTGCGCCTCCAGCTCGCGGGCTCGCCGCGCCAGCTCGCCACGGATTTCGTAACGGACTTCGGACAGGCGTTCGCGGGTCTTGAGGGTAGGCATGACGGGGCGGGAGGGCACGGATTGAGGGTCCAGCTTAGCGGAAATTGGCGGCCGCAACGGTTGTCGGGTTCAGTGCCCGTCTAGAATCCCGCCCATGACCACAGATTTTCCGGATTTCGCCCCGCTCCGCGCCATCGGCTGGCCCTATGCCGGCATTCCCGAGGACGCGGCCTGGCGCGAGGCCTTCGCCACCCATCCCCAGGCGCGCCCGGCCCGGGTGGTGGAGCAGCACCGCTCCGGCTATGTGGTTGCCGATGCCCCGGGTGCGGCGGTCAAGGCCGAATCGCTGCCGGAATGGCAGCGGCCAAGGTTCCCCGCGCATGAGCGGCCGGCGGTCGGAGACTGGGTGCTGCTGGAAGGCAAGCGCATCGTCGCCCTGCTGCCGCGGCACACCGCGATCAAGCGCGGCGCCGCCGGCGAGCACTACCACCAGCAGGTCATCGCCGCCAATATCGATACCGTGTTCATCGTCTGCGGTCTGGATGCGGACTTCAATCCGCGCCGGATCGAGCGCTACCTGCTGCTGGTCGGCGGCGGCGGCGCGCAGACCGCGGCCCCGCAACCGGTCATCGTGCTGACCAAGGCCGACAAGACCGAATACGGCCCCGATGCGGTGGCCACGCTGGAAGAACTGGCGGTGCAGGGCGTGCCGGTGCATGCCGTCAACGCCAAGGATCCGGCCAGCGTGGCCGTGCTGGAGCAGTACCTGGGCCCGGGCCGCACCGCGGTGCTGGTGGGGTCGTCCGGCGCCGGCAAATCGACCCTGACCAATACGCTGCTGGGCATCGAAAAGATGAAGACCGCGGCGGTGCGCGAAAACGATTCGCGCGGCCGCCATACCACCACCCACCGCGCGCTGATTCCGCTGCCGTCCGGCGCCTGCCTGATCGACACCCCCGGCATGCGCGAGCTCAAACCCACCGGCGAAGAGGACCTGGGCGAAGGCGGTTTTGCCGACATCGAAGCCCTGGCCGGGCAGTGCCGGTTCCGCGACTGCTCGCACCAGCGCGAGCCCGGCTGCGCGGTGCGCGCGGCGATCGAGCGCGGCGAACTGGATGAAGAGCGCTTCCTCAACTACCTGAAACTGCGCGATGAAGTGGCGGTGGCCGCCGACAAGCTGGCCAACCGGCTGGCGCAGAAGTCCGAGGCCAAGGTGCAGGGCAAGGCCCTGCACAAACGGCTGGAGGACAAGTACGGCAAGCGTTGACGCCCTGCGGCGGTCGGTGCCGGCAGTGCGATTTCTTCACCGTCCGCGCAGGCAGTTGCCGGCATGCTGTCGGCATGAAGCTGCGCCGCTACGCTTGGGGCCTGTGCGCGTCGCTGGCGATCGCGTCGGCGGCGCAGGCCGCGGCATCGCCGGCCTGCGTTGAATCGGTGCTGCGCCGGCTCGGCTGGCGGATCGAGACCGCTGCGCTGCCGGCCGTCCGCATCGACGCCGGCACGCCGTGCGCACGCGCGGATCTGGCGCAGGCGCAGAGCGCAGACGATCTGTGGCTGCGATTGCCGGCGACGATCGAAGCCGGCGATCGCGAAGCGGCGCTGCAGGCGGCGCTGCAGCATCCGGCCACGTTGTGCGCCTATCTGTTCGTGCTTGGCGATGCTACCCGGCGCGCAACCGCGGCGCTGGCCGCCAACGAGGGTTACCGCTTCAATGCGCTGCAGTTGGGCTGGATCGGTTTCGGTCCCCGTGGCGCGATGGCCCAGGGCTGGCGTCCGTTCCGCAGCTTTGGCCGCGGCTACGCGCCGGCGGCCGGCAATACGCGCGCGCTGGATGCGTTCTACCGCGGACGCGTGCGCAGCGAATGCGGGGTCGGCCGCCAGGTGGCGCAGTTGGCGACCCAGCGCGAGCTGTACGGCGACGCCGGATTCGACGCCGAGTTCTCCGCCGGCGAGCTGTCGATTGGCACCTTCCTGAGCCTGCACGGCACCGACAGCATCCTGCTCGGGCGCGGCGCCGGTCAATTGCTGGCTGACGGCAACGCGGTGCGCGCGGCGCGGCTGGGCCGGCACGGCCTGGTCGGACTACCGGGCGCGATCGTGCATGCCTATGACCGCATCCTGCTCGACGATGTGCACAACCAGGCCGAGAACTTCGTCGTCGCCGAGGTCAGCGCCGATGCCGCCGAGGCGCTGCGCCGCGCCGGCGGGCTGGCCCACTACGATCGCGTCAACCTGCAGGTATGGCAGCTGGCGCGGCAACTGCGCCAGCGCGGGCCGCGCGATTTCCAGCAACTGCTCTACCACCGCGATGCGGCACAGCGCGCGCGGCTGGACCTGCGCGATCGCGCCATCGTCGTCCGTATCGATGCGCTGCTGGCGGATCCGTTCTACCGCGGGTTTCGCATCTATGTGCACCGCCAGGGCGTGCAGCCGATCGCTTATCACCTGGTGCGCCTGCTCGACCGCAATCCGCGCACGCCGTATACGGTCGAGCTGACCCTGCACAACCTGCACACCACGCTGTACCGGCGCTGGATCGATCACCAACTGCGCGCCTGCGCGGCCGGGCGGTGATCCGCGCTTGCCAGCAGCGTCCAGGTGCTGCATAGATCGGCGATGAACCCCGCAGACGGCGACATCGCCCACCACACCGCGCTGGACCAGCGCATGGTCAAGGCGGTGCGCGGCATCAAGCTGCTCAGCCTGGCCAGTTGGCCGGCCTCGTTGCAGGCGCCGTTTCTGAACAGCGTCGCGCGCGGGCAGCCGAAGCTGCCGCAGATCGACTACCCGCGACTGGATTTCGGCGATGCCCGCCGCGAACTGGCCGGCATCGCCCGCGCTGCCGATCCGGCGCATCCGCTGGGCGTGTACCTGCGCGAATCCGCGCACAGCTGGGACATTGCCGCGCAGTTGCTGGAGGCATTGGGCACTGCCGCCGTCACCACCCATTCGATCGCGCTGTTCGGCCAGCCGGACGAGGCGCTGCCCGGCAACGGGCCGACCACGCGCGAGGCGGCGCGGCATTTCATCGCCATCGCCAACGAGCTGGATCGCGAATTGCTGGCGCCGGAGGAACAGATCCCGGTCTCGGCGACCGCATTGCAGCTGCAACTGCAGACGGATCTGGATGCCTTCTTCGGTGGTCGTGTGATCGCGGTGGAACTGGACCCGGATCTGATCGCCAAGGCCGCCGCCGGCGCCACCCGCATCCGCCTGCGCCACGGCGCGGCTTTCAGCGACTACGACCGCCGCCAGCTGCTGCAGCACGAAGCGCTGGTGCATTCGCTGACGGCGTTGAACGGGCGCGAACAGATCCGGCTGCCCAGCCTGTCGCTGGCTTCGCCGCGGGTGACCGAAACCCAGGAAGGCCTGGCGACCTTCGCCGAACAGATCACCGGCAGCATCGACATCGAGCGGATGAAGCGGATCAGCCTGCGCATCGAGGCGGTGGCGATGGCGCTGGAGGGTGCGGATTTCATCGATGTGTTCCGCTATTTCGGCCAGGCCGGGCAGAGCGCCGAGGAGAGTTTTTCCTCGGCCCAGCGGGTGTTCCGCGGCGTGCCGGTCGGCGGCGGCGCGGCCTTCAGCAAGGACACCGTGTACCTGCGTGGCCTGATCGGCGTGCACACCTTCTTCCGCCGCTCGCTGCAACAGGACCGGTTGCGGCTGTGCCGGCGCCTGTTTGCCGGCAAGATGACGCTGGCCGACGTGCAGGCCTTCGAGCCATTGTTCGACGACGCGGTGCTGGCGCCGCCGCGCTGGCTGCCGCGCTGGGTCAGCCGCGCCAACGGCCTGGCCGGCATGCTGGCGTTCTCGCTGTTCGCCAACCGCATCCGCCTGGACAGCATTCCCGCATAGGCGGCGGCCGCAGCCCGGTTCAACCGCCTGCAAGCGGTTGCTTGTGTCGGAGCGACACCGCCGGCCGGCTCAGCGTTCGAAGCGCGGCGGCCTTTCGGTGGAGTGCAGCACCCGCACGTAGGCGCGGCCGAACTGATCCGGGGCAATGCCGGCCAGCAGCCGTTCCACCGTGCGCCGGTCGGCGGCGTCGCCGGGCACCAGCCCGACCCAGGCATGCTTGCCGGCGCCCTTGGCCGCGTACAGGCAACGGTCGGCCAGCTCCACGCTCTGTTCCCAGTCGCCCACCGACGGCCACGCGCTGGTGAATGGCCAGGGCGCAAACCCGATCGAGCAGGTCAGGTACAGCGGCACGCCGGGGCGGATTTCGATCGGTTGCCCGGCCATCGCATCGCGGATGCGCTCGGCCAGCTGGGCGGCATCCTGGGCCTGGGCGAACCGGCTGATCAGCAGGAATTCCTCGCCGCCCCAGCGCACCAGCAGGTCGTGCTCGCGGCACAGCAGGCGCAGCCGGTCGGCGAAGGTCACCAGCACCTGATCGCCGGCGGGATGGCCGTGGCTGTCGTTGACGCGCTTGAAGTCGTCGATGTCGATCATGAAGAACATCAGCTGCTGGTCGGCGCGGTTGCCCTGCTCGCGCCTGAGTTGCAACTGGGCGGCCTCGTGGTCCAGCCAGTGCTTCAGATCGCGGCGGTTGGACACCCGCGTCAACGGGTCGCGGCGGGTGGCCACATCCAGTTGCGCGTTGCTCTGGCGCAGCAGCCGGTTGGCCTGCTCCAGCTGCGCGGTGCGCTCGGCCACGGTGCGGTTGAGCAGATCGATGCGCTGGCGCTCGCGGCGCACGGTGGCGCCTATCCGCCGCAGCCACCAGCCGGCCAGCAGCAGGCCCAGCAGGGCGTAGCCGGCCCAGGCCAGCGGGTGCCGCCACGGCGGCGGCGCCATCCGGATGTCCAGGCGGCGGGGCTGGCCGAACTGGCCGTCGCGGCCAGCGGCTTCCACCTGCAGCGTGTAGTCGCCCGCGGGCAGGCGGCTGACCGAGAACTCGCCGTGCGCGGCCGGCAGGTAGACCCAGTCGTGGTGCAGCCCTTCGACGCGGTAGCGCAGCCGGGCAGCGTCCGGCGCGGTGAAATCCAGCGCGGTCATCGCAATCGAGAACACGCTGTCGCGATGATCCAGCTGCAGGCGCTGCGCGTAGACGATGTCGATGTCGCTGTTCACCGCAAGGTCGTTGCCGTCGCGGATCCGGACCAGGCCGGTCAGCAGGGGCCGGGCCGGCTGGCTGCGCGCGGACAGCCCGCGCGGATCCAGGGTGTCCAGGCCTTCGGTGCCGCCGAAGTAGAGCAGGCCCTGGGCATCGCGAAAGGCCGAGCCGCTGTTGAATTCCTGGTTGTTCAGGCCATCGCGGCGGCTGAGGTTCTGGATGATGGAGGTGGCCGGGTCCAGCACGCTCAGCCCGCTGTTGGTGCTCAGCCACAGACGGCCATCGGCGTCGGCCAGGATGCGGTAGATGACGTTGTTGTTGAGTCCCAGGTGACTGGTGAAGGCGCGCGATTGGCCGGTGGCGCGGTCGATGCGGTACAGGCCGCCGGAAAAGCTGCCTGCCCACAGGGCACCGGCCTGGGCATGCAGCGACCACAGCGAATCGTGCAGTCCGGCGCCGCCGGGTTCGAATCGCGTCGCGGCGCCGTGCGATGCCAGCCGCCACAGGCCGTTGGCATTGGTGGCGATCCATAGGCTGCCGTCGGCATCGCGCAGCAGGCTGGTGATCAGGCGGCCAGCCAGCGGGGCCAGCCGCGCATCGTCCACCACCGCGCCTGCCTCTACCCGCGCCAGGCCGTTGCGGGTGGCGACCCACAGCGTATCGCCCTCGACCAGCAGATCGTCGATGCGGCTGTCGGGCAAGCCCGGCAGCGGTGTGGCGCGGTCGCCGCCGTGCCAGCGCCACAGCCCGCCGTGCGTGCCCACCCACCAGCCGTCGCCGGAGGCGGCGGGGCGGATTACCCGTACCGACTGGCCGGCGAAAGCGCCGACGCTTTGCCACGCGCCGTTGCCGCGCCGCTGCATCAGCCCGGCATCGGTGCCCACCAGCAGGTGATCGCCCTGGCGCCACAGCGCGCGCAGGCTGCGGCTGGGCCAGCCGGCAAGGTCGCCGGTGTCGGCGCGGTCGTGACGGATGGCCGCCGACAGCGGCCGCACCCGGTACAGACCCGAGGTGTAGGTGCCGATCCACAGGGTGCCCGACGGGTCCTGGTGAAACGCCAGCACCGGGCTGGGCAGGGTCCGGTCCAGTGGCAGCGGGCGCGGGTCCGCGCCCGCCGTGGCAATGACCATGACATTGCCGTCGTTGAAGCCAATCAGCACGCGGCCATCGGCCAGCCGCGCCAGCGCGCTGATGTGGACCGCAGGCCCGCGCAACCGCTGCGGCGGGTAGTGGCGTAGCCGCCGGCCGCTGGTTGGGTCCAGCAGGTACAGGCCCTGGTTGTCGCTGGCGACCCAGACGCCTTCCGGTCCCAGTTGCAGGTCCACGCAGGCGCCGCTGGCCACCGGCGCATCCAGCAGCGGCGCCATCGCCTGGCGTCCGACCCGCCACAACCGGCACTGCCGGTCCAGCGCCAGCGCGTTGTTGCCGCCGCCGGTCAGCGCAAGTCCCACCACGTCGGCGCTGCGTCCCAACCGGCGGACCTGCTGCAGTTCCGCATCGATGTGATCCACGCCGGCACCGGTGCCGACCCAGGCCCCGCCGGCCGGATCCAGCAGGATGCGGTTGGCCGAATGGTGCGACAGGCCCTGCGCGGTACCCAGATGGCGGCGGCGCCAGTCCGGCAGGTGCACCACTTCCACCCCCGCGTCGTTGGTGCCCAGCCACAACCGCTGGCGTCCGGCTTCGAACGCCAGCGCATCGAAACTGCTGCTGGCCAGCGAACGTGGATCGGCCGGATCGCGCCGGTGGATGCGGAAGCGGTGGCCGTCGAACCGGTTCAGGCCTTCCTGGGTGCCGACCCACAGAAACCCCTGGTCATCGCTCTGCAACGCGCTGATGGTGGACTGCGACAGCCCGTTATCCGGACCGTAGGCCTCCAGCCGCATCGGTGCGGAAAGTTCGCTGCGTACGGCGGGCACCGGCGCACCTGCGGCCAGTGCCGGCAACGGCAGCCACAGCGACAAGGCCACAGCCGCCGACGACAGGCCGTTGCACAGAGAACGCACGCAATTCCGCAACATGGCGGCCGCCCCCGGTGCCGGCCTGCATGGAGACGCCCCTCCTGGGCATCTTGGTTGATATCTCAGCCAAGGATAGCGGCATTTTCCGGGCGGACTTGATGGCGGTCACGTCAGCGGTTCGCCGCTGACGATGCGGTCTTGCGGCGGAAGGGGCTCAGAAATCGAACTGCAGGCGTCCGGCCAGCGTGCGGGTGTGGTCCAGCGTACGCGCGGCCAGCTGGTCGTAGTTGCAGCTGTCGGTCCAGTCCAGCATCACCCGGAAGTGCTTGCGGGCGTACCAGTTGACGCCGACGCTGTAGGCCTCGCCCTGGACATCGCGGAAGTCCGGCAGGCCATTCAGGCGCTGCTCGCCGTCGATGCGGTCGTAGCGCAGCGCCAGTTCCCAGGCGCCGCTGGCGCGCTGCGGCTTGAGCTGGACGAAGCGGCCGGCGCGGGCGTCGTAGGGGCGCGATTCGCCGGTCAGCAGCCAGGTCGCCTGCAGGTAGCCGCTGCGGATATCGCCGCGCTGGCTGCCGTCGTCGAAACGGGCGCCGCCGTATTCGGCCTGCAGCGACAGCGGTCCATGCACGGTGGCCAGCTCCAGCCCGTACTTGTCCACGTCCACGTCGCGGCCGCTGCTGAAGTCGACCAGGGTCAGCCGGCTGTTGTCGCCGAAATAGCCGGCGATGCGCGGCCGCACCCGCAGCGCGGAAGCGCCGTCGGCGCCGGGATGGTCGTAGCGCTCGTGCGCCAACGCGCCGCCCAGATGCAGCACCCGACCTTCCTCGCGCAGCGGCGCATAGCCGGCGCGGACGCCGAATGCGCGGCCCTTGGTCTGCCAGACATCGATGCTTTCCAGGCTGTAGGCGCTGGCCGACCAGAAAACGCCGTTGCGGTCGCCGTTGAAGCCCACGCCCAGCCGGTAGGTCGGCGCCAGCGCCTGCGCCAGGTAGCTGCGCTCGACCAGCGAGATGTGGTTGGAGCTGCCGCGGTCGTCCAGCGTGTAGAACTGCTTGAACTGGCCGACGGTCAGCGTGCCTGCGGCGAACTTCCTGGTGAGATAGACATCGCGGGCAATGACCTCGTCGCCGGCAAAGTCGGCTTCCAGCTTGTAGTCCACCGCGAAGAAACGGCCGGAAATCGCCAGCCAGGCCGCGCGCAGATCCTGATCGTCGCGATTGGCGCTGCCGCGGCCGTCGTTGTCGAAACGGGCAAAATCGTAATGCAGCCGTCCGCTGGGTTTGACGGTGACGCTTTCGTCTCCGGCCCAGGCCGGCAGCGCGGCCAACGAAAGAACGATGGCCACCGGGGCCGCGATGCGATGAAAGGCGGACATCCCGCTGCCCTCGTACTGAAGTGGCAGCGACAATGGCAGGGCTGCGCGCAGAGCACCAATAGCGCAATGGTATTAGGGTATGCGCTGTCTGCATCTTCACGCACGCAAACCCGGCCTCTGCAACGCACCAGGAACCACGGCCGCGGCTATTAACGCCGGCCGGCGCGCGTGCCACACTGCCGCGATGAGCCTGCCGAAGATCCTGGTCGCCGACGATCATCCGCTGTTCCGAGCGGCGGTGCTGCATGCCTTGCGCGATGTGGTCGATGTTCAGGCCACCCTGGAGGCCGCCAGCGTTTCCGCGCTGACCGCGGCGGTGGACGAACATCCGGATGTGGAACTGGTGCTGCTGGACCTGGCCATGCCAGGCGCGCGCGGCTTTTCCTCGCTGGTATGGCTGCGCGGCGAACGCCCGGATCTGCCGGTGCTGGTGATTTCCTCCAACGATCACCCGCGCGTGATCCGCCGCGCCCAGCAGTTCGGCGCGGCCGGTTTCATCCCCAAGTCGGCGCCGGTGGACGCCATCCGCACCGCGGTGCAGGCGGTGATGGAAGGCGGCACCAGTTTTCCGCCGATTACCGCCGAACGCTCCGAGCGCGATGCGCAGCTGGCCGCGCGCCTGGCGCAGCTGACCCCGCAGCAGTTCCGCGTGCTGCTGGCGGTGGCCGACGGGCTGCTCAACAAGCAGATCGCCTACGAGTTCGGATTGGCGGAAAACACCGTCAAAGTGCACGTCACCGCCATCCTCAAGAAGCTCGAATGCCACAGCCGCACCCAGGCCGCGGTGCTGGTCAAGGCGCTGGAACCGGAAGGCGATTTCGATCCCGCCGCCTGAGCATCCGCATCCTTGTAGGAGCGGCCTCCCGGCCGCGAGCTCTTTCCTTGGTCCTGACGCAGAAGCAAGAGCTCGCGCCGGGGACGGCGCTCCCACGGACGTGGCTCCAAGCGGTCGGGATTATTCCATCACCGGATGAAATCACCTTCCTTGGCGGGTCATGTGGGAGCGACGTGAGTCGCGACGGGGTACCGGGAAAGCCCCATCGCGACTGACGTCGCTCCTACAGGAAGGCATTGCTTGCCCCGGCAGTGCGTCGTGTCCATGACTGCATCGCCTTGGACATGGGGTATGCCGGCATGCAGATACGGGTGAGTTGCGAAAGCGCTGAGTGGTTGTGGGAGTCGTAGCGGCATACCGCTACGGGTGAGTCGCGACAGGTCGCTAGGAAAGCCCATCGCGACTGACGTCGCTCCCACAAGATGGGTTGAGAGGAAAGCTTCGTCGCGACCGACCCGGATCGGCACGCCGAGGTAAGTCCCACAGGCGAATCAGGGCCCGTTGCGCAGGCGCAGTTGCATCATCAGCGCGCGCAGCGCCGGGGGGCGCACGGGTTTGGGCAGAAAGCCCCAGCCCGATGCCCGCGCGCGGTCGCGCAGGGCCTGGTCGCGTTCGGCGGTGACCAGGATCGCCGGCGGCTGGCTGCCCCACAGCGCGGCCAACTGCGGGTACAGCTCCGGCCCGGTGATATCGCCCAGCAGTACGTCCAGCAGCAGGATTTCCGGCGCGGCTCCGCTCCGCGCCGCTGCCAGCGCCGCATCGGCGCCAGCGGCCAGTTCGACCCGGCAACCCCAGCGTTCCAGCAGGGTGCGGGTAGCCTCGCAGACGCGCACATCGTCATCGATGCACCAGACCCGGCAACCGGCCAGCAGCGAATCGTCCGTGGCTTCGGCCGTCACAGGCTGCGCTGGCGCGGCCGCCGCCGGTGCGGTTCCCAGCAACGGCACGGTCACCGAAAACACGCTGCCGCGCCCGACCGCCGAACGCAGGCCGATGCGGTGGTCTAGCAGGCGCGCGATGCGGTCGACGATCGCCAGCCCAAGCCCGGCGCCGCGCTCGCGCGCCACGTCGCCGTCCAGGCGGCGGAACTCTTCGAAGATCTCCTGCTGGCGTGCCTGGGGAATGCCGCGGCCGGTGTCGTGCACTTCGATGCGCAGGCGGTCGCCGTCGCGCCGGCAGCCCAGCAGGATGCGCCCGCGCGGCGTGTAGCGGATGGCGTTGGACAGGAAGTTCTGCAGGATGCGCCGCAGCAAGGCCTCGTCGCTGCGCACCAGCGCACGCGTTGCCACCCAGTCCAGGCGCAGGCCGTAGGCGCTGGCGATGATGCCGAACTCGCGCGCCAGCGCCTCCAGCAACGGGCCGAGCGCAAAATCGCGCACCCGCGTTTCCAGCGCGCCCGATTCCAGCCGCGAAATATCCAGCAGGCTGTTGAGAATGGCGTCCTGCGCGGCCAGCGCGCTTTCCACGTTGTCGGCGACCTCCTGGGTGGCGGCATCGTGCAGCCGGCCGCGCAGCGCCGAGGCGAACATGCGCGCCGCATTCAGCGGTTGCAGCAGATCGTGCACCGCGGCGGCGACGAAGCGGGTCTTGGAGCGGTTGGCGCGTTCGGCTTCCTGCTTGGCTTCGGCCAGGTCATGGGTGCGCTCTTCGATGCGCCGCTCCAGCGTGTCGGCCAGCGAACGCAGATCGCGGGCGGCGTCCTTGTAGGCGGTGATGTCGGCGTAGCTGGTGACAAAACCGCCATCGGGCAGCGGATTGCCGCGGATTTCGATGACGCTGCCGTCGCTGCGTTCGCGTTCGTGCATATGCGGCTTGCCCGAACGCAGATGATTGAGCCGGCGCGCGATGGCATCTTCGATGGGCCCCGGGCCCAGCAGGCCGCGCCTGGCGTTGTAGCGGAACACGTCGGCAATCGGCCGGCCCACATGGATGAAGCCGGGCGGAAACTTGAACAGTTCGATGTAGCGCCGGTTCCACGCCACCAGGTTGAGATCGGCGTCGACCACGCAGACGCCCTGCGGCAGATGCTGCAGGCTGGGGCTTTCGCCGTAGTCGGCGGCGTGCGCGGCCTGGACCAGACCATCCTGCGCCGAGCGCAATTCGACCGCGTGATGTTCGACCAGCCGTTCCAGCTCGATGCGGCTGCGTTCGCGCAACTGCGCCATCCTGCGCCGTTGCAGCATCGCCAGCCCCAGCAGCGCGGCGGCCAGCAGGCCGGCAGCGACCGCACCGGCCACGGTACGGCCGAACGCCACGCTGGCGCGGGTCGAGCGCAGCAGGTGCAGCGTCCAGCCCTGGCGCGGCAGCGCCTGCGAAACCCAGATGACTTCGCCGACGCCGGGCAGGCGCGCCTTGCGCACGCCACCGCCCAGATCTTCGACGATGCGGTAGTCCAGCAGTTGCAGCGGCACCTCGCCGTACTGGCGGGTGCGCGCCAGCTCGCTGCGCACCGTCGGCGCCAACGGGCGCAGATCGCGGTAGCGCCACCCGGCATGGCCGGACAGGAAGATCACCCCGTGCGCATCGCTGACGAACACCTGTTCGGGCAGTTCGTTCCAGGCTTGTTCCAGCGGCCGCAGCACCACCTTGACCACGACCACGCCGATCGCCGTGCCATCGTCGGCGCGCACTGCCTGGGACAGGAAATAGCCGGGCACCGCCGTGGTCACGCCCAGCGCGTAGAAATCGCCCGAGCCATTGGCCATGGCTTGCTGGAAATACGGGCGGAAGCGGTAGTTGTTGCCGACGTTGCTTTCCGGCTGGTCCCAGTTGCTGGCCGCCAGCGCCAGCCCGTTGCGGTCCAGCAGGGTCAGCGTGGAGGTTGCGGCGGCGCCGTTGACGTGCTCGAGCTTGCGGTTGAGCCGTCCGGTCAGCGCCGCGTCGATGCCCTCGGCGGTCAGCGCCGCGCGGATGTCCGGGTCCAGCGCCAGCACCGCCGGCAGCGCGCGGTAACGCTCGATCAGCGCCTGCAGCGCATCGCCATGCAGGCGCAGCTGCTCGCCGGCCTGCACGGCATCGGTACGCTGCGCGCGCCGCTCGGCCTCGCGCATCGCCGCCCAGCTCAGCAGGGCAATGGCGGCCGCGGCCAGCAGCAGGGCCAGGCCAAAGCGCAGGCGGGGAATCCGGGAGGCAAAGAACGACATTGCGGCAATGCTGGTGCATGGCCGGCGGTTGCGCCAGCCCTTGGGCGTGTCATCAATTCGTTCTCCTCCGAACTTAATGGCTTCGGCAGGGGCCGCCGCCCGTCGGGGTGGGGGATGGCTCCGCCCTCCTGACGACGTCGTGTCTTTAAGTCGGGCCGTGGGCCATCCATGGCCCACTCTCCGCCACCCCCACCCCAACGGTCGCCACCTTTCGCGAGCGTCAACATTCGCGACTTCGGAGGGTGTTTTCCCGGATGCCGACCGTCTTTGCACAAGCCGTTGGCCATGACGGTGCGGGACCGTACGCGGCATGGATGCCGCGGAAGAGCCTACATGGGTGAGGCAAGCGCTTGCGAAGCACGGCTTCGCGCGCAGCCGAACGCCCGCCATCTGCGATGGTGGGCCGGGCCCGCCTCGCGGGTATTTACGGCGTGTCCCGCACCGCCATGGCCGATGGCTTCCTCGTAGACCTTCCCTCCCATGGGAGAAAAATCCACCTGTTCCCCGCATGAGGTGACCCGCCCTAGTACCAATGCGTTATCGGCAAGCCGGCGCCGGCGGCGTACAAAAGCCGCACGCAGCATCTGCCGTGGAGGCACGCCATGCACATCGACACCCATCCTGCCCCGGCGCCCGTGCGCCTGCCCCTCTACCGGCAACTGTACGTACAGGTACTGATTGCCATCACGCTGGGCGCGCTGCTGGGGCATTTCGAGCCGGCCTTCGCCGAGCAGCTCAAGCCGCTGGGCGATGGCTTCATCAAGCTGGTCAAGATGATCATCGCCCCGGTCATCTTCCTGACCATCGTCACCGGCGTGGCCGGCATGACCCAGCTCAGCACGGTCGGGCGCGTGTTCGGCAAGGCGATGGCCTACTTCCTGTTCTTCTCCACGCTGGCGCTGGTGATCGGCATGGTGGTGGCGCATGTGGTGCAGCCGGGCGCGGGCATGAACATCAACCCGGCCGAACTGGACGTGGCCGCGGTCAACGACTACGCGCAGAAGGCGCACGATCTGACCCTGACCGGCTTCCTGCTGGACATCATTCCCAGCACCATGGTCGGCGCCTTCGCCTCGGGCAACATCCTGCAGGTGCTGTTCATCGCGGTGCTGTTCGGCATTGCGCTGGCCATGGTCGGCGACCGCGGCAAGCCGGTGCTGGGCTTCCTGGAAGCGCTGACCCTGCCGGTGTTCAAGCTGGTGCACATCCTGATGAAGGCCGCCCCGGTCGGCGCATTCGGCGCCATCGCCTTCACCATCGGCAAATACGGCCTGGAATCGCTGGTCAACCTGGCCTGGCTGGTCGGCACCTTCTATGTCAGCTCGCTGCTGTTCGTGCTGATTGTGCTGGGCGCGGTGGCGCGCCTGTGCGGTTTTTCGGTGATCAAGCTGGCGCGCTACCTGAAGGCCGAACTGCTGCTGGTGCTGGGCACGTCCTCGTCCGAGTCGGCGCTGCCGTCGCTGATGGAGAAGATGGAAAAGGCCGGCTGCGAAAAATCGGTGGTCGGACTGGTGGTGCCCACCGGCTACTCGTTCAACCTGGACGGCACCAACATCTACATGACCCTGGCCGCGCTGTTCATCGCCCAGGCCACCAATACCGAACTGACCCTGTGGCAGCAGATCACGCTGCTGCTGGTGGCCATGCTGAGCTCCAAGGGCGCCGCCGGCGTCACCGGCGCCGGCTTCATCACCCTGGCCGCGACGCTGTCGGTGGTGCCGACCGTGCCGGTGGCCGGCATGGCGCTGATCCTGGGCGTGGACCGGTTCATGAGCGAATGCCGCTCGCTGACCAACTTCATCGGCAATGCGGTGGCCACCGTGGTGGTGTCGCGCTGGGAGAACGCGCTGGACCGCGACAAGCTGCAGCGCGCGCTGGATGGCGACCGCCAGCCGGATCCGCTTCCGGAACTGGAAGCGGAGCCCTCGTTCTCCACCGATTGAGCCGTATTGCCTGCGTTTCGCCGCATCCATACCCGCGCGCATGCGGCAAGGGGCCGTCGTTTGACGGCCCCTTGCCGTTGCCAGGGGGTAGAATCCAAATCCCTTTGCTGCCCATCTCCCAAAGACGCCCTCGATGTCCACCGACGATTTCAAACAGGCCGCCCTCGACTACCACCGCCAGAATCCCCCCGGCAAGATCAAGGTCTCCCCGACCAAGCCCATGCTGACCCAGCGCGACCTGGCGCTGGCGTATTCGCCCGGCGTGGCCTATGCCTGCGAAGCGATCGTCGAGGACGCCAAGGCCGCCAGCGAAATGACCGCGCGCGGCAACCTGGTGGCGGTGGTCACCAACGGCACCGCGGTGCTGGGCCTGGGCAACATCGGCGCGCTGGCCGGCAAGCCGGTGATGGAAGGCAAGGGCGTGCTGTTCCAGAAGTTCGCCGGCATCGACGTGTTCGACATCGAGATCGACGAAACCGATCCGGACAAGCTGGTCGACATCATCGCCAGCCTGGAGCCGACCTTCGGCGGCATCAACCTGGAAGACATCAAGGCGCCGGAATGCTTCATCGTCGAGCGCAAGCTGCGCGAACGGATGAAGATCCCGGTTTTCCACGACGACCAGCACGGCACCGCGATCATCGTCGGCGCGGCCGTGGTCAACGCGCTGGAAGTGGTGGGCAAGAAGATCGAGGACGTCAAGCTGGCTACCAGCGGCGCCGGCGCGGCCGGCATCGCCTGCCTGGACATGCTGGTGGCGCTGGGGCTGAAGCCGGAGAACATCCTCGCCGTGGATCGCGATGGCGTGCTGTACACCGGCCGCCCGCACCTGGACCCGGACAAGGCGCGCTATGCCCGCGATACCGGCAAGCGCACGCTGGCCGAGATCGTCGAAGGCGCGGATCTGTTCCTGGGCCTGTCCGCGGCCGGCGTGCTGAAGCCGGAGATGGTCGCCACCATGGCCGACAAGCCGATCATCCTGGCGCTGGCCAACCCCAATCCGGAGATCTCGCCGGAAGACGCCAAGGCGGTGCGCCCGGACTGCATCATCGCCACCGGCCGCAGCGACTACCCCAACCAGGTCAACAACGCGCTGTGCTTCCCGTACATCTTCCGCGGCGCGCTGGATGTCGGCGCCACCGGCATCAACGAGGCCATGAAGCTGGCCTGCGTGCATGCCATCGCCGGCCTGGCCCGCCGCGAGGCCTCGGACCTGGGCACTGCCTACGGCGATGAAGTGCCCAGCTTCGGTCCCGAATACCTGATTCCGCGCCCGTTCGATCCGCGCCTGCTGGTGGAACTGGCGCCGGCCGTGGCGCAGGCGGCCATGGACTCCGGTGTGGCCGAGCGCCCGCTGGAAAACGTGGAGGCCTATCGCGAAAAGCTGGGCCAGTTCGTCTACCGCACCAGCCTGATGATGAAACCGGTCTACGACCGCGCCCGCGCCGAAAAGAAGCGCGTGGTCTATGCCGAAGGCGAGGAAGAGACCGTACTGCGCGCGGTGCAGACCGTGATCGACGAAGGCCTGGCCTTCCCGATCCTGATCGGCCGCCCGGACGTGATCGAAGCGCGCGTCCAGCGCCTGTGCCTGCGCATGCGCGCCGGCGTCGACTACGAAATCACCAACGTCGGCGACGACCCGCGCTTCAACGAATACTGGCAGTACTACCACGCGCTGACCTCGCGCCGCGGCGTCACCGTGGCCGCGGCCAAGAACCTGATGCGCTCGCGGCCGACGCTGATCGCCGCGGTGATGGTGGCGCGCGGCGAAGCCGATGCGCTGGTCAGCGGCATCGTCGGCCGCTTCCACAAGAAACTGGGCTACGTGCGCAGCGTGATTCCGCTGGACCCGGGCGTGCAGTCGACCTCGGCGATGACCGGCGTCATCAACAACCAGGGCGCCTGGTTCTTCCTGGACACCCATGTGCAGGACAATCCCACCGCCGAGCAGATCGCCGAAGCCACCTTGCAGGCGGCCTACCGGCTCAAGCTGTTCGGCATCGAACCGCGCATCGCATTGCTGTCGCATTCCAATTTCGGCAGCCACGAGACGCCCAGTTCGCTGAAGATGCGCCAGGTGCGCGAGCTGCTGCTCAAGCGCAAGCCGGATCTGAACGTCGACGGCGAGATGCAGGGCGACACCGCCTGGGACGAAGTGCTGCGCAACCGCATCATGCCCGGCAGCACGCTCAGCGGCCGCGCCAACCTGTTCGTGCTGCCCAACCTGGACGCGGCCAACATCACCTACAACATGGTGCGCGTGGTCACCGACGGCGTGGCCATCGGTCCGATCCTGATGGGCATCTCCAAGCCGGTGCACATCCTGACCACCAGCGCCACCCCGCGCCGGGTCATCAACATGACCGCCATTGCCGCGGTCGACGCGCAGATCCGCCAGCAACTGGAAGCGGAGAAGGCCGCCGCCGGCTGACCCCGGCTTCGGCAACTCTTCTGTAGGAGCGACGTCAGTCGCGAACGGGCGCGATTTTGAATTGTAGGAGCGACGTCAGTCGCGATGAGGCTCTACTAGGAAAGCTCCATCGCGACTCACCCGTGCCGGCATGCCGGCACGACTCCTACAGGAAAGAGTTCGGGCGCGGTAGGAGCGCCGTCCCCGGCGCGAGCTATTCGCATTGCATCGCGGCTCGTTCGAAAAGCCCCAAGCCCGAGCGCTTCCCAAGTTGTGGGAGCGACGTCAGTCGCGATGAAGCTTTCCCGGTAAAGCCCCATCGCGACTTGACCAGCCATTCGGCTGTTGAAAGCCGTCGCTCCTACAGTCGATATCGTGACGGCCATCCCGGACCGCGGCTGAAGCCGGCTGTTCACCGTCCGGGCGCGCTGCGGCGCGTTCGTCATCGTGCGCACTGAATAGCTATCGGGGCGCCATCGCGACTGACGTCGCTCCTACAAAGAAGGGGCGCGCTGCCGCGTCAATCCGCCGACCACACCGCCAGTTCGTAACCGTCCGGATCCAGGAAATGGAAACGGCGGCCGCCGGGGAATGAGAACACCGGCTTGACGATTTCCGCGCCCAGGGCTTCCAGCCGTTGCTGGGTGGCGGCCAGGTCGTCGGCATAGAGAATGACCAGCGGCCCGCCCGGACGCACCGGTCCCTGCGTGGTCAGCCCGCCGGTCAGGCGGCCATCGTTGAACTCGCAATAGCTGGGACCGTAGTCGGTGAAGGTCCAGCCGAACGCTTTGCCGTAGAAATCGCGCGAACGGGCGATATCGCTGACGTTGAACTCGATGTTGTCGATGCGGCGGTCGTTGCCCTGCGTGCCCATCAGTCTGGTTCCCGTGTTGGTGCAGGCGGCAAGTGTGACATCCGCGGACGAATCTCGCGATTTCGACGTGTAGGAGTCGTGCCTGCATGCCGGCACGGGCGAGTCGCGATGGCGCTCTACCGGTAGATCCTTCCCTGCAGGAGCGACGGCTTTCAACAGCCGAATGGCTGGTCAAGTCGCGATGAGGCCTTTCCTGGTAAAGCCCCATCGCGACTCACGTCGCTCCCACAGGAAAGGATGCTGGCTCGGCAGCGCGCCCGGTACCAGCCCTGGACGGCTACCTGTGCAGTGGAGAGTCACGCGATTGCCATGAAGTGCTGGAAGCATATCGCGCGCCGTATCCCCACACCATCCGAAAGGCTTTCCCTCCACATGTCTTCCCCTTCACGGTTTCCCGCGCCCAAGCGCAGCTTGCTGGCGCTCATGTTGTTGCACGCCATGACGGTCCAGGCCCAGGATGCGCCTGGCGGCGATGATCCGGCCGCGTTGCCGGCCGCCGCCGGCGACAGCGGCGTATCCACCCTGTCGCAGGTGGAAGTGGTCGGCCAGGCCACCACCTACGCCAACGCCGTGGTCAGCAAGGAAATGCTGGACCGCCAGTCGGTGATGACCAGCGTCAACGACGTGCTCAACGAGCTGCCGGGCGTGCTGGTCACCGAAGCCGACACCTACGGTTCTTCCGACTGGGGCACGCAGATCAGCATGCGCGGCTTCGTCAGCAACCGCGACACCCAGCAGATCGGCACCACCATCGACGGCCTGCCCAACGGCGGCTCCGGCTACGGCGGCGGTTCGCGCGCCAACCGCTACCTGGACATCCTCAACCTGCAGACGGTGGAAGTCAGCCAGGGCACGGCCGACATCGCCTCGCGCTCCAACGAAGCGCTGGGCGGCACGCTCAACTACCTCACCGACGATCCGCTGGACGAGCAGCGCCTGCGATTCGTCTTCGGTGCCGGCGAACACCAGGCGCGCAAGTACTACGTGCGTTACGACAGCGGCGAGCTGCTGGGCAATACGCGCGCCTGGGTCAGCGCGTCCAGCGCCGAGAACCGCGACTGGATCGATGGCTCCGGCAAGACCACGCGCGACCACCTGGCCGGCAAGTTCATAAGCGAGCTGGGCCGCTGGACCGTGAGCGGCTACCTGTCCTGGGACGAGGCCAACGAATCCGAATACGCCAGCGTCTCGCTGGCCCAGTACGCCATCGACCCGGAGCACGACGGCCTGACCGGCACCTGGACCGGCATTCCGTACCTGGACCAGCAATTCCGCTCCGGCTCGCGCGCGCTGCGCGAAAACACCTTCGGCTACCTGCGCGGCCGCTTCGACGGCGAGCGCTTCAAGGCCACGGTGGCCGCCTACGGCCATCGCATGGAAGGCCGCGGCGACTGGATTCCGCCCTACCTGGCCGACGTCAACGCCGACGGCGCCGGCAATCCCGAAACCGAATACACCGGCGGCGCCACCAACTACGGCGGCGCCAACCTGGGCCGGTTCTATTTCGTCACTCCCGCTGGCGCAGCGGCTACGATGATCCCTGGCTGCAGCGGAACCGGCGGCATACCGGCCGAATACGACCCCAGCTGCTATCCGGCCGGTTCGCTGGCCGTGCAGTCCTACCGCCACAGCCACTACGACAACCGTCGCGTCGGCGCGACCGCCGATCTGGAATTGCGGCAGGACTTCGGCGCGGTCGACAACACCTTGCGCGGCGGCCTGTGGCTGGAACGCGGCCGCCGCAGCGTGACCCGCGACTGGCACCGCCTGCTCGATACGCGCATCGGCATGAACTACGACCACCGGCCGTACTGGGTGCAGTTCAAGAATGATTACGAACTGGACGAAACCATGTACTACGTCGAAGACGTGGCCCGCTTCGGCGCCTTCGCCGCGCGCCTGGGCGTCAAGCAGTTCTTCATCGACCAGCGCCGCGACGAGCGCATCAACGGCCAGGAGCACGTGCGCTCGGATTCCGAGTCCGATCCGCTGTTCTCCGCCGGCCTGACCTGGACCACGCCGGTCGAAGGAATGGAAGCGTTCGCCGGTTTCTCGCAGAACTTCGCCGCCATTCCCTCCGGCGTGCTGGGCGAAACCGATCCCATCGTTCTCAGCCGGGTGCAGCCGGAAACGGCCGACAACATCGAGCTGGGCCTGCGGGTGAGCCGCTGGCCGCTGACCGCCAGCGCCACGCTGTACGACATCCGCTTCGACAACCGCATCGTTTACGTGCCGGCCAACTTCGTCGACGGCATCGACTACCTGGGCGAAACCGACGGCGTCTACGAGAACTACGGCGGCGTGCACAGCCGCGGCCTGGAAGCGGCGCTGGGTTACGGTTGGGACAACGGCTGGCGGCTGTCCGGCGCCTACACCTACAACAAGTCCACCTATCTGGGCAGCGGCGACGCCGAACGCGACGAGGCGCTGGAGATCGTCGAAGGCGCGCAGGTGTTCGGCATACCCAAGCACACGCTGGTGCTGTCGGCCGACTGGCAGGGCGATGCCTGGAACTTCGGCCTGTCCGGGCGCTACCTGGGCGAACGCTACCTGGATGCGTCCAACAGCGAAAAGATCGGTGCGGTGACGCTGTTCAACGCGCACGTCGGCGTGGACCTGGTGGATATTTCGCCACGGTTCAAGGGCATGGCGGTGGACCTGACGGTCAACAACCTGACCGACAAGCGCTACCTGTCCGGCGTGGACGGCGGAGGCTCGGCCTTCATCGGCGCGCCGCGCGCGGTCAGCATGGCCTTGACCGTGGATTTCTAGGGCCTTGTTGCAACAGCGCCAACAGGTTCTGGAGCATTCTTGGCCGGGATCCAGCGACTTTTTGCCATCCGGTGTGCAAGTCATTGGGTCCCGGTTTGCGCCGGAAGCGCTTTTCGACAGCCGAATGGCTGGTCATGACGATGGCTATTCTTCATGAGCAGGCAGTTGATCCGAAAACGCTCTAGTTACGATGCGATGCAAGGACGCCCGGCGCACCGCCGGGCGCAGGAGCTGCAATGACCGATCCCGTACGCCGCCGCCTGCTGGCCGCCGCTGCCGCCGCAGGCGCGGGCGCCTTGCTGCCGCCCAGCATCGCCCGCGCGCTGTCCATCGCGCCGGATGTCTGCAGCGGCACGCTGCAGGACGTGGCCCATGTGGTGATCCTGATGCAGGAAAACCGCTCCTTCGATCACTACTTCGGCACGCTGGCCGGCGTGCGCGGCTTCGGCGATCGCTTCCCCATCCCGGCCGCGGATGCCGCCGGCGCCGCGCGCCGCAACGTGTGGCTGCAACCGCGCCAGGATCGCAGCCGGATGATGGCACCGTTCGCGCTGGATACCGCCGCGCATTTCGGCTACATGCGCGTGGAAGGCACCCCGCACAGCTGGCCGGATGCGCAACACGCCTGGGACCACGGCCGCATGGCCGACTGGCCGGCCAGCAAGCACGACCATTCGCTGGGCTATTACCGGCGCGCCGACATCCCGTTCCAGTTCGCCCTGGCCGAGGCCTTCACCGTCTGCGACGCCTACCACGCCTCGATGCAGGCGGGCACCAATCCCAACCGCCTGTTCCTGTGGACCGGCGGCAACGATCCGCACGCGCGCGGCGGCGGGCCGGCGGTGGCCAACTCGCACGACAACTTTGCCGAACTGGGCGGCCACCCGGCTTCGTACAGCTGGACCACGTATACCGAGCGGCTGCAGCGCGCCGGCGTGTCGTGGCAGATCTACCAGGACATGGCCGACAACTTTACCGACAATCCGCTGGCGGGTTTTGAAACGTTCCGCCAGGCGTACCAGGCCGCGCCTGGCCACGACTCGGCGTTGCGCCAGCGCGGCGTCAGCACCTGCGGCCTGGACCGCCTGCGCCACGACGTGCGCGAGGGCAGGCTGCCGCAGGTGTCCTATCTGATCGCCCCGGCGGCCGCCAGCGAGCATCCTGGTCCGTCCAGCCCGGCGCAGGGCGCGGCCTATACCGCGCAGGTGCTGGATGCGTTGACCGCCAACCCCAAGGTCTGGAGCCGCACCGTACTGCTGCTGATGTTCGACGAGAACGACGGCTTCTTCGATCACATGCCGCCGCCGGCGCCGCCCTCGCGCGACGACAGCGCACCCGATGGCTGGGCGGGCGCATCCATGGTGTCTACCGAAGGCGAATACCACCTGCATCCCAGCCCCGGCAACGAAAAGTACGACCTGCCGGCGCTGCGCGGACGTCCCTACGGCCTGGGCCCGCGCGTGCCGCTGTATGTAATTTCGCCGTGGAGCGCTGGCGGCTGGGTGGATTCGGAAGTGTTCGATCACACCTCGGTGATACGGTTGCTGGAGAAACGTTTTGGCGTGCCCGAACCCAACATCAGTCCCTGGCGGCGCGCGGTCTGTGGCGACCTGACCTCCGCCTTCGACTTTGCCCGCGTCGACCAAAGCGAGTTTCTGCACCGGCTTCCGGCCACCGCCGCGGCCGCCGCCCGCGCCGCCGCCTTGCCCGGGCGCGCCACGCCGGCCGGCCCTGCGGACATCGAAGTCTCCGTGCAGGAAACCGGCGTGCGGCGCTCGCGCGCGCTGCCGTACCGGTGGCGCGTGCACGGTGCCATCGACACGTCCGCCGGCAAGGTAGCGCTGGAGCTGATCAACGCCGGCACGGCGGCCGCGGTGCTGCAGGTCTACGACCGCCACCGGCTGGACCGGATACCGCGCCGCTACACGGTGGCTGCGAGCGGGCGCCTGCAGGACCGCTGGCTGCCCACCGAAACGGGCGCCTACGATCTGTGGCTGCTGGGACCCAACGGCTTTCACCGGCACTACTGCGGCCGCATCGACCAGGGCTGGATCGATGCCCAGGTCGAACCCGGCCCCGGCGATCGCATCCGTTTGCAGCTGCGCAATCCCGGCGCCGCCGAATGCCGGCTGCAACTGGGCGCCAACGCCTATGCCGGCGTGCCGGAAGGGCAGTTCATGCTGGCGGCCGGCGAGCAGCGCGTGATCGAATGGGCATCGGACCCCGCCGGCGGCTGGTACGACCTGCGCCTGACCGATCCGCAACGGCCGGACTGGCAGCAACGCCTGGCCGGCCGCGTGGAAACCGGCCGCGATTCGATCAGCGACCCGGCCATGGGCGGCGCCGCGCTGCTATGGCAGGAGCCCGCCGCGCCCCGATAGCCATCCGGTGTGCGCGATGACGAACGCGCCGCAGCGCGTCCGAAGGGTGAACGGAAGGCTTTGACTCTCCGGATTACCAATCGCAATTCCAACGTGTGGGAGCGACGTCAGTCGCGAACGCCCGCGATGCAGAATTGTGGGGGCGACGTTAGTCGCGATGAAGCTTTACCAGGAAGGCCTCATCGCGACTGACCCGTGCCGGCATGCCGGCACGACTCCCACAGGGAAGGATCTACCGGTAGCGCCTCATCGCGACTGACGTCGCTCCTACAGGAAAGAATTTACAGGAAAGAATTCTGGCGCCTACGAATGCGCAGGCGGCGGCTTGGGTTCGCTGCCCAATATCCGCCGCTGTACCCCGTCCAGATAGGCATCGGCCTCGGCAGTCGTGGCGAAAACGGCGTCCATCGGCACCGCCTGCACAATCTCGATGACCTTGCGCACCTGTTCCTGCGGGTGCACCAGCAGCAGCTTGCCTTCGTGCGGGGCCAGCGCCTTGCGCGCCTGCAGGATCGAGCGCACGCCGGCGCTGCTGATGTAGTCCACATGGCCCAGTTCCAGCACCAGCGCCTGCGGGCGTCCGGCCAGCAGCGGCGCCAGCGCCTCGTCCAGCGCTTCGTGGCTGTGCGAATCCAGCCGCCCGGCCAATACCACGTACTGGTTGCCATTGACCGGCGGGTAGATCTGGATGTCCAGGTTCATCGTGGTCCCGGTGCGGCGTTCCGCAAGCGGCTTGCCGGGGGCAATGCCGCCCGGGATGACGCCGCAGCCCGGCTCGCAGGGCAGGGCGCGGGGCAACGCCGCTCAAACCGGCACGCGCACTTCAACATGACCGGCACCGCCATCAGTCCTCGTCCTCGCCCTGCAGCACCTTGCGCTGCATCGCGTCCAGGTAGGCGTCGGCTTCGGCGGTGGAGCTGAAGATGTCGTTCAACGGCACCGCCTTGACCACGTCGAACACCTTCTGGATCTGCGGCTGCGGATTGACCACCAGCACCTTGCCGCCGTGGCCTATCAGGCCTTTGCGCGCCTTGAAGATGGAACGGATGCCGGCGCTGCTGATGTATTCCAGCGCCGACAGATCAAGCACCAGCGACCGCAACTGCGGGTTCAGCAGCGGCGCGATCGCCACGTCCAGGTCCTCGTAGGTGTGCGTGTCCAGGCGGCCGCCCAGGCTGACGCGCTGACTGCCGTTGGCGGCAGGTTGAATCCGTATGTCCAGGCTCATGCTTCACTCTCCGTAGTGGGGATGCGCAGACTGACACGCAGTACGTTGTAATCGCCGATGCGCTGATAGGCGATACGGTGGGCCAGGTGGCGGATCAGGTAGACGCCCAGCCCGCCGACCGCGCGGTCCACGATATCGGCTTCCAGGTCCGGTTCCGGCGCGCTCAGCGGGTCGAACGGCGCGCCGGTGTCGCGGAACTCCAGGTTCAGCAGATCCTCGACGATACCGATGTCCACCGACAGCTCGTGCTGGCCCAGGCGCGCGCCCTCCTTGCCGTAGTCGATGGCGTTGCTGGCCAGCTCCTCGACAATCAGCCGCACATCGTCACGGACATTACGGCTGATGCCGTGGCGTTTCAATACCGCTTCCAACGAGGCGTTGAGGTCTTCGACGCGGGCGTATTCGCCCGGCACGATCAGTCGTATCAACATGGCGTCTGCTCCTGCGTCATTGAGGGCTGCCTGCATCCTGGCGCAGGCGGATGGCCAGCACCGTGATGTCGTCGGACTGCGGGGCAGGATCGGCGAAGGCGTGCACTTGCGCAACCAACTGCTCGCATTGCGCCTTGGCATCAAGGTGCGGGCTCAGCGCGGCGATCAGGCGCGCTTCGCCAAAAGCCTGGTCCTGCGCGTTGAAGGCCTCGGTGATGCCGTCGGTGTAACCCAGCAGCGTCGCGCCCGGCGCCAGCCGCCCGCGCCATAGCGGAAACTCGCCGCTCACCTCGAAGCCCAGCGGCGGCCCCGACCGTACCGGCAGCGTCTCCGTGCGGCCATCGGCGTGCAGCAGCAGCGGCGCATCATGGCCGGCGCTGGCCAGCACGCAGTCGCCGTTGCGCACATCGATGCAGCCGCACAGCACGGTGGCGAACATGCAGGTGTCGTTGCCTTCGACCAGCCGCCTGGAGGCCTCGGCCAGCACCTGGTCCGGGCAGTCTGCCGCGCGCGCGGCCACCTCCAGCACCGTCACCGTGCGCGCCATGAACAGCGCCGCCGGCACGCCCTTGTCCGACACGTCGCCCACCGCAAACCACAGCCGGTCCGCGCCGGCCTCGATGAAGCTGTAGAAATCGCCGCCTACCGCCTTGGCCGGCTCCAGCTGCGCATGCGCTTCCAGATGGCTGCGGTCGCGATCGATGACGCGGCCGCGCGGCAGCATCGCCAGTTGGATGTCGCGGGCGATCGACAGTTCGCTTTCGAGCTTCTGCCGCGCCGCGCCCATTTCCTCGATCTCGCGCAGCTGGCGCTGGATGGAGCCGCGCGCGTGTTCCAGCGTGCGCGCCATCTGCCCGACTTCGTCGTTGCGGTAGGTGTGCGGCACCGGGCTTTCGTACTGCCCCTGCGCCAGATGCGCGGCCGATGCCGACAGCCGCTCCACCGGCAGGCTGATGCGCTTGGCCAGCTTGCGCACCAGCAGCATGCAGACCAGCGCCAGCAGCGCGCCCACCGCCGCCAGCAGCAACAACGCCCGGTGCAGGCGCTGCATGATCAACGCATAGGACTGCGCCACCAGCAGGCTCCAGCCGGACTGGCCGACCGGCTCGACCACGGTGTAGCGGGTTTCGCCGCTGATGGCGTCGGTGTGCACCATCTGCAGCGCCTTGCGCAGCCGCACCGCTTCGGCCGCTGGCGCCAGATCGTGGCGGCCGCTGCGCTGGATGTAGTCGGTCAGGTATTGACGCTGCTCCAGCGCCACTTCCGGGTTCAGTGCCAGCGTGCCGGCCGGTGCCACCAGGCTCACCCGCCAGCCAGGCAGGCTGGCCAGCGACTCGACCATGCCGGTCAGCGTTTCCAGCGGCAGGTCCAGGCTGACCATGCCGCGGGTGACCACGCCGCGGCCGGCGTCGCGCAACGGCATGTTGTAGGTGACCATCCAGCGGTGGCCGGCGGTTTCGTTGAAGTACGGCTCGGACCACCAGCCCACCGGCGAGGCCACCGTGCGCTGGTACCAGCCCTGGGCGCGGTAGTCGTAGCCGGTGGCGACAAAATCGCGGTCGCTGCCGTCGGCGGCGATATAGCGCGCAAACGGCGCATCGCCGGCCTGCCGCGGTTCCAGGATCAGCAGCCCGCCGGCCGCGCCGGGGGTGGCGCGCACCATGGCCCGCAGCGTGATGACCAGCTCGTCCGGGTCCAGCCGCGCCTGGCCGATCAGTTCGGACAGGCCCTGGGTGGTGATGGTGACCCCGTGCATGGCGCCGTCCAGCCGTTCGGCCGCCTCCTGCGCGCTGGCGCGGGTGTCCAGGCGCGCGTCCTGGATGATCAGCCTGCGCGCAAACCAACCCGTGCCCAGCACCAGCAGCACCAGCAGCAGCACGTTGATCAGGCCCGCCCACAGCGCAATGCGCGTGCGCAGGCTGTGACGCCAGTGCACGGCTCCGGTCCCTGCCTGCGGTACTGCGGCCATGCCGAACCCCCGCCCATTCCCCCTAGCGGCCGATGATATGCCTGTCGCGGCGCAGCAAACAGCGCCGCCCGTCAAAGGTCTTGTTTTGGTGATCCCGGCTGTCCCGGGACAACAGAAAACAGCATTCCATACGCCCGCGTAGCCACGTCGGCAAGCGGGCGCGTGCGTTACACTTCAGGGTTCTTGAAAACGACAACAACCGCGCGGTGAGCGTGGTGCAACGGGAGCGGTAATGAACTGGTTGAACGAGATGTTGCAGAGCGATCCGGATCCGGCGGAAACCCGCGAGTGGATCGATTCGATGCAGGCGGTCATCAACACCGATGGCGCGCTGCGTGCACATCAGTTGCTGGAAGGCATGGTGGAACTGACCCGCCGCAACGGCGCCTACCTGCCGTTCTCGCCCACCACCGAGTACGTCAACACCATCAGCCCGGCCAACGAGGCCAAGAGCCCCGGCGATGCGGCCATCGAGTGGCGCCTGCGTTCGATCATCCGCTGGAATGCGATGGCCACCGTGGTGCGCGCCAACCGCAAGCCCGGCGACCTGGGCGGCCACATCGCCAGCTTCGCCTCCAGCGCCACGCTGTACGACGTGGGCTTCAACCACTTCTGGCGCGCGCCCAGCGAAAACCACCCGGGCGACCTGCTGTTCATCCAGGGCCACAGCTCGCCGGGCATCTACGCGCGTTCGTTCCTGGAAGGCCGCATCAGCGAAGCGCAGCTGGACAACTTCCGCATGGAAGTCGACGGCCAGGGCATTTCCTCCTACCCGCACCCGTGGCTGATGCCCGACTACTGGCAGACGCCCACCGTGTCGATGGGCCTGGGCCCGCTGGCGGCGATCTACCAGGCGCAGTTCATGAAGTACCTGGAGAACCGCGGCCTGATCGAGAAGTCCGACCGCAAGGTGTGGTGCTTCATCGGCGACGGCGAATCGGACGAACCGGAAACCCTGGGCGCCATCGCCCTGGCCGGCCGCGAAGGGCTGGACAACCTGGTGTTCGTGGTCAACTGCAACCTGCAGCGCCTGGACGGCCCGGTGCGCGGCAACGGCAAGATCATCCAGGAATTGGAAGGCGTGTTCCGCGGCGGCGGCTGGAACGTCATCAAGCTGCTGTGGGGCAGCTACTGGGATCCGCTTCTGGCGCGCGACACCAACGGCGTGCTGCGCAAGCTGATGATGGAAACCGTCGACGGCGAATACCAGAACTGCAAGGCCTTCGGCGGCGCCTACACGCGCGCCAACTTCTTCGGCAAGTACCCGGAAACCGCGGCCATGGTGGCCAACCTGTCCGATGACGACATCTGGCGCCTGAACCGCGGCGGCCACGACCCGCACAAGGTCTACGCGGCCTACCACGAAGCGGTCAACACCCAGGGCATGCCCACGGTGATCCTGGCCAAGACGGTGAAGGGCTATGGCATGGGTTCGGCGGGCGAATCGCTCAACCCCACCCACCAGACCAAGAAGCTGGACGACGAGGCCATCAAGACCTTCCGCGACCGCTTCAACATCCCGGTCAGCGACAAGCAGCTGGAAGACGGCGCGCAGATTCCGTTCTACCACCCCGGCGAGGACTCGCCGGAAGTGCAGTACCTGAAGGAGCGCCGCGCCGCCCTGGGCGGCTACCTGCCGCAGCGCCGGCAGAAGGCGTCCAAGTCGTTCGTGGTGCCGGGGCTGGACAAGTACGAGCGCCTGCTCAAGGACAGCGGCGAGCGCACCTACAGCACCACCATGGCCTTCGTGCAGAGCCTCAACATCGCCCTGCGCGACAAGGAACTGGGCCCGCGCATCGTGCCCATCGTGGCCGACGAAGCGCGCACCTTCGGCATGGAAGGCATGTTCCGCCAGATCGGCATCTATGCGCCGTTCGGGCAGAAGTACAAGCCGGTCGATGCCGACCAGCTGATGTACTACCGCGAAGACCAGAGCGGCCAGGTGCTGCAGCAGGGCATCAGCGAGCCGGGCGCCATCGCCAGCTGGATGGCCGCCGGCACCAGCTATTCGGTCAGCGACGTGCCCATGCTGCCGTTCTACATCTACTACTCCATGTTCGGCTTCCAGCGCGTGGGCGATCTGGCCTGGCAGGCGGCGGACATGC
>NZ_OCND01000020.1 GCF_900215535.1 Pseudoxanthomonas wuyuanensis
GTGGCCTGGCGCTCGCGCAGGGCGAACCGGCGCAGACCAGCGGCAAGCAGGAGCGCTACGAAAACCTGCTCAACCAGTACCTGTTGCGCTGACGCCGCGCCTGACCCGCGCGGTGCCGCTCCTTCTACCCTTCAAGGTGTCCACATGACCAGCGTATCGATTCCCCAGGTTTCCGCAGCGGACCGGGAAAACACCAAGTTCATCATCCTGATCAGTTGCGTCGCCACCATCGGCGGCTTCCTGTTCGGTTTCGACAGCGGCGTCATCAACGGTACCGTGGACGGCCTGAAGCAGGCCTTCGGCTCGGACGCGGCGGTGACTGGCTTCAACGTGGCCTCGATGTTGATAGGCTGCGCGATCGGTGCGTTCTTCGCCGGGCGGATGGCCGACCTGTACGGCCGCCGCGCGATGCTGATCCTGGCGGCGGTGTTCTTCATCGTATCGGCCTGGGGTTCGGGTATTGCCGCCTCGTCGTTGGAGTTTGTGCTCTATCGCCTGTTGGGTGGGCTGGCGGTTGGCGCCGCCAGCGTGATGGCGCCGGCGTACATCAGCGAAGTATCGGCGGCCAAGTACCGCGGCCGGCTGGCCACGGTGCAGCAGATTGCCATCATCGGCGGCCTGTTCGCCGCGTTCCTCAGCAACTACCTGTTGGCCAAGGTCGCCAGCTCGTCGCTGGCCGAACTGTGGCTGGGGTTCTCGGCCTGGCGCTGGATGTTCTGGATCGAACTGTTCCCGGCGGCGCTGTTCCTCGTGGCGCTGTTGTTCATTCCGGAGAGTCCGCGCTACCTGGTGGCGCGCGGCCGTCGCGAGCGCGCGCAATCGGTGCTGGTGCGGCTGTACGGAAACGAGTCCGGTACGCGCAAGCTGGCCGAGATCGACGCCTCGCTGGCGGCCGATCACCACCGGCCGCGGCTGTCGGATCTGTTCGACAAGGTGCGCGGGCGGATCCGCCCGATCGTATGGGTCGGTATCGGGCTGGCCACGTTCCAGCAACTGGTAGGCATCAACGTGGTGTTCTACTACGGCGCCGTGCTGTGGCAGGCGGTGGGCTTTTCGGAAAACGACGCGCTGCTGATCAACGTGCTGTCCGGCGCGCTGAGCATCGGTGCCTGCCTGGTGACGGTGGCGCTGATCGACAGGATCGGACGCAAGCCGTTGCTGTGGGTGGGATCGGCGGGCATGGCGGTGACGCTGGGCCTGGTGACGCTGGCATTCGCCAGCGGAAACCTGGAGAACGGCAAGCTGGTGCTGAGCGACAACATGGGCGTGCTGGCGCTGGTCGCGGCCAATCTGTACGTGATCTTCTTCAACATGTCGTGGGGCCCGGTGATGTGGGTGATGCTGGGCGAGATGTTCCCCAACCAGATCCGCGGTTCCGGGCTGGCGGTGGCGGGGCTGTTCCAGTGGGGCAGCAACTTCCTGATCACCTGGACCTTCCCGATGCTGCTGGCCGGCATCGGCCTGGCGGGCGCATACGGGCTGTACGCGCTGGCAGCGTTCATCTCGGTCTTCTTCGTGCTCAAGTTCGTGCACGAGACCAAGGGCAAGGAACTGGAGCAGATGGAGGGCTGATTGCTCCAGGAAATCCCGTAGCAAGCTGGATAGAAAGCCCATCCGCGAGGCTTCGGAAGGGCGCCGTATCCTGACGGCCGGGAGCCGCTTTTCCCTCGGTCAGGGCCTCCTGCCCTGACTCGGGCGCGCGCCATCCATGGCGCGCTCTGCGCGGCCCCCGGCCGTCAGGACACGGCTCACGACCTGACCTTGCCATCGGTGCTTCGGTGATGGGCAGAAGCGGCAACAACGAATCGCCAGTGCGACGTCCTGATCGGAGTATGCGGACAGCAGGCCAGGGGTGAGCACAGGCGGCTTGCGCGGCACTGCCGCGCGCCTGTGCGAACGCCCGGCGCGCTGCGCCGGGCCGGACCGCAAAGCGGGCCTGCGGCGGCGAGTCAGCCAAGGATGGCTGACCGAGCCGGGGAGCATGCTCCGATCGGGACGCCGCCTGCCTCCGAAGCACGCACACAGGACGTCTGCGTGGGGCGCCACCATCTCTCACTTGGGAGAAGAACCAAAAGAAAGCCCATCCTTGGGAGAAGAACCTTTTCTCCGCCCGCGCGGATCCGCTGCGCCGTGCATAAGGACGCGCCAGCGGACGCCGCTGCATGCGGAAGGTATGGCAATGTCAGCAGTGATCGCCGCGGACGGCGCGGAGGCGGCGCCGACGCGGTAGCATGCGCTGCGACAAGACACTCGCAGACTGCGTGAATGCGCAAGATCATCCACATCGACATGGACGCGTTCTACGCTTCGGTGGAACAGCGCGACGATCCGTCGTTGCGCGGCCGCCCGGTAGTGGTGGCCTGGCGCGGCGAGCGGTCGGTGGTCTGCGCGGCGTCGTACGAAGCGCGCAGGTTCGGTGTGCGCTCGGCGATGCCGGCGGTGCGCGCCGAGCGGCTTTGCCCGCAGGCGGTCTTCGTGCCGCCGGATTTCGTGCGCTACAAGGCGGTATCGCGGCAGGTCCGCGAAATCTTCCTGCGCCACACCGACCTGGTCGAGCCGCTGTCGCTGGACGAAGCCTATCTGGACGTCACCGTACCCAGGAACGACGCGCCCAGCGCGACCGCCATCGCCGAAACCATCCGCGCGCAGATCCGCGAAGAAACCGCGCTGACCGCTTCGGCCGGCGTGGCGCCCAACAAGTTCCTGGCCAAGATCGCCTCGGATGTGCGCAAGCCGGATGGCATCTTCGTGATCCGCCCGCAGCAGGTGGAGAGCTTTCTGACGCCATTGCCGGTTGAGCGGGTTCCCGGCGTAGGCAAAGTGATGCTGGGCAAACTCAATGCGCTGGGCATCCGCACCGTCGGCGATCTGCGCCAGCGCCCGCAGGCGGAGCTGGAACAACGCTTCGGCAGTTTCGGCGCCAGCCTGTACCGGCGCGCGCGTGGCATCGACGAGCGGCCGGTGCAACCGGATCAGCCGGTGCAGTCGATTTCCGCCGAAGACACCTTCGCCACCGATCTGCCGCTGGAAAAACTCGACGACGCCATCCGTCAGCTGGCGGCCAAGACCTGGCAGGCCACGCGCAAGACCGAACGTATCGGCCGCACCGTGGTGCTGAAACTGAAGACGGCGCAGTTCCGCACCCTGACCCGCAGCTTCACTCCGGAAACGCCGCCGGCCTCGCAGGAAGAACTGACTGCGATTGCATTGGCGCTGCGCGACCGTGTCGAATTGCCGTCCACGACCCGCTACCGTCTGGTGGGTGTGGGACTTTCAGGTTTTCGCGACAGGGAAGAAGTCGTCAACCAACCGGGATTGTTTGATCTGGTCCGGAAGTGACCGCTCGCGTTGGATTCGCGGGCACCACCAGCCATCTGCAACCAATCACGCGCGTGTCACCGCCGCCAGCAACATATAGCCTTCGTTGCGGATGGTGCGGATCAGTTCGTCGTGGCCGCGTTCGTTGATCTTGCGGCGCAGGCGGCTGATCTGGCTGTCGATGGCGCGGTCGTAGACCTCGCTGTCGCGGCCGCGTGCGTAATCGAGCAACTGGTCGCGACTGAGCACGCGTTGCGGATGCTCGACGAAAGTACGCAGCAGCGCGAATTCGCCATCGGAAAGGTTGATGTAGGCGCCTTCGGGGTCATGCAGGACGCGGCGTATCACGTCCAGGCGCCAGCCGGCGAACTGGTAGACGATGCCGCCGCTGTCCGTGGCGGCGGGGCCGTGCCGGCGGCGCAGCACCGCGCGCACGCGTGCCAGCAGTTCGCGCGGGTTGCAGGGCTTGGCCAGGTAGTCGTCGGCGCCGACCTCCAGGCCAATGATGCGGTCGGTGTCGGTGCCCAGTGCGCTGAGCATGATCAACGGCGGCCCGTTTTCGCTGGCCAGCCTGCGTGCCGCGCTCAGGCCATCCTCGCCCGGCATCATCACATCCAGGATGACCAGGTCAGGGCGGCGCTGGTGGATCAGCTGGCGCATTTCGGCCGCCCCGCCGACCGTTTGCACCTGGTAGCCGTGTTCGGTCAGGAACTCGCCTATCAGCGTGCGCAATTCGGGGTCGTCGTCGACGACCAGGATGAGCGATTGCAGGTCCATATCCGTAGCGTGGCTGGCGCTATCGCCGCCGGTACGGTGCCATGCTTGCGTCGGTCCAATCTCTGGAGTGTGTTGCGGCCGTTGGCATGGGGTCCGCCTGTGCGTTTGGCGCGAATCCGGCGACGCGCTCTTGGGGAAAAAGATCCGCCGGCAGGAACCGGCGGTAGGGACAGTTCAGGGTTGGGATAGCAGAAGCAAAGGTCTGGGCCGTTGTCTTCGCCGCCAGTATGGTGGCGCGCTGTTGCCGGTGTTTGTCCGATTGTGTCGGTCGTTGCCACACCGTGCCGATGAACCCGTGGCGGGCATCAAGCCCGCCACGGGTTCGCCCCTTGCTCAGAAGTTCTGCGTGTAGCGCAGGTACACCTGGCGACCGTAGCCGTTGTACAGGTAGTCGTTGAACTTCTCGGTATAGGCCGCGTCGTACACTGGGTCCTTGCCGGTCAGGTTGATCGCGCCAAGGGTGATGCGGCCGTCCCACGGCGCCTTGTACGACAGTTGCAGGTCGTGGGTGACGTAGGCGCCGCTGCAGCGCTTGGCGTAGCCCCAGTCGACCAGTTCCTGGCAACTGTAGGTGCCGTCGTAGTAGGTGACATAGTAGGCCGGCTCGTAGCCGATGGCGTTGACGGTCCAGTTGACGCTGAAGTTGCCCAGTTCCCAGCGGTTGCTGAGCGCCGCGCGCCATTCCGGGTAGCCGTCGGTGCCGATGTATTCGGTACTGCCATAGGGGCTGGACACTTCATAGCTTCGCACCCAGTTGCCCTGCAGACTGCTGTTGAGCCGGCCCCAGCGGCCGAAATCGAAGGCCGCACGCAAGTTCAGATCGACGCCGTCGGTCTTGACCTTGCCCTCGTTGCCGTAGCCGGCATACACCGCCTGGATGGAGCCGTCGTCGTTGCGCACCACCGACAGGTTGTCGGGCAGGTACTGGCCCAGGGCAGTGCGGTTGATCACCGTCTGCGCCGAGAACCACTTGATCTGGTTGTCGATCTCGGTGCTGTAGTAATCCGCGGTCAGGTTCAGCCAACTGGTCGCATCCCAGGCCAGGCCCACCATCCATTGCTTGGACGTCTCGGCCTTCAGGTCCGGGTTGGCGACGTGGTAGCCGTTGATCTGCAGGGTGGTGGTCGCAGCCAGGCCATAGGCGAGGGCGGTAGCCTCATCGACCACGCTGTCGGCCGAGAACGCGGTCTGCTGGTTCAACGCGGGCAGCGACGGCGCGCGGAAGCCTTCGCCATAGGAACCGCGCAAGGTCAGGCTTTCGAACGGCTGGTAGCGCAGCGACACCTTGGGCGAGGTGCTGTCGCCGAAGTCGGAGTACTTGTCGTGGCGCACGGCCACATCGGCGCTGAACTGGTGGGTGAACGGCAACGCCCATTCGCCGTAGACCGAGGTCTGGTCGCGGCTGCCCCACGCCGAGTTGCCGGCCGAACCGCCGACATTGCCGGCCGCCGACTGCTGGTCGTAGATGTCCTGGTAGTCCTCCTTGCGGTACTCGGCGCCCAGCGCCAGCGCCGAGACGCCGCCGCCGAGTTCGAACAGATCGCGGTTGACCAGGGCGAAGATCTCCTTCTGTTTGGAGAACATCTTGCGGCTGGTGGTGGTGCGCATGGCGTTGAGCACGTCTTCCGAATTGGAGTACGGATCGAACGCGTCGTACAGGCCGCTTTCGAAGTACTGCTCGGCCACCGGGATGTTGACGTAGTTGTAGCCAGTTTCGACGGCGCGCGCCTCGTTGCTGCGTACGCCGAACTCGACGCTGGTGCGCTCGTCGATCTGGCCCTGCAGGCCCAGCACCAGGTCGTAGCTGTCCTCGTCCTGGTAGGTGTAGCGGTTGCCCAGCGCGGCGAAACGGTGCTTGATGTACGCATCCTGGCCGGTGGTGTTGTTGGGGCTGTCGGCCGAGACGAAGATGTATTCCGGCACCGGCGCGTACACGCTCACGCTGTTCTTGCGGGTCACGTAGGCGTTGGCGAACGCGCTCCAGTTGTCGGTGATCTGGTAGTCGCCGCGAATGAACGCGTTCTTGGTATCCAGGCTGGCGGTGTCGGCCATCGCCGTGCTGAAGTCGTAGTAGCACAGCGAGCCGCTGGCATTGGTGTAGAAGTTCTCCCCGTCGCAGCCGCCGGGCACGACCGCGCTGCCGTCGGTGTAAAGAGTGGCGCCCGGGACGCGTTCGCCGGTCTCGGGATTGGTGGCGACCCTGTAGTAGTTGTTGGAGTAGGTCGATGCTCCCGCTTCGGACCACGGATAGTCGCGCAGGTAGCTGATGCCGCGGGTGGTATAGGAGACGCCGGCCATCAACCGGCCGCGATCGCCGGAGATGCCGAAGATCACCGAGCCTTCCTCGGTATCGCCGCCGCGCTGGCTCTGGCCATAGCCGCCGCTGACCTGGATGCCGTTGAAATTCCTGCGGGTGATGATGTTGACCACACCGCCGATGGCGTCGGCGCCGTAAATGGCCGAAGCGCCGTCGCTGAGGATCTCCACCCGCTCCACCGCTGCCAGCGGCAGCGAATTCAGATCCTGGCCTTCGCCGGTCAGCGGCGAGGTCGGCGCGCGGCGCCCGTCGATCAGCACCAGCGTGCGGCTGGAACCCAGGCCGCGCAGGCTGATGCCGGAGAACGCCTGTGCCGAACTGCCGGAGCTGGGTGTGAAGGAGCCGAACGAATTGAAGGTGGAGTTCTGCAGCAGATCGGCGATCGTGGTCTTGCCGCTGAGGTCGATGTCCTCGCGGGTGATGACCGTGATCGGCAGCGCGCCTTCGATGTCGGCGCGCTTGATGCGCGAGCCGGTGACTTCGATGCGGTCCAGGGTGGAAACGTTGCTTTCGGAACTGGTGTCCTGTGCCTGCGCGGTGGCGATGCCGGACAGGCACAGGCCGAGCGCACCGGCCAGATGGGTCAGCCGCGGGCGGCCGTGATGGATATGCGATTTCATCGAGTATGGGATTCCTGAATTTCGGTGGACGTGCGGTCCTGCGGCATGCCGCAAGGCGTTCTTTGGCCTACGCCCGTTAACGCGATTGGAACGAAGGCTTAGCGCGAATCTAACGAGCGACTTTCGTCGTGGTTTTTCAGTCCGTGTCGCCGTGTGGCAGCGTTGACAAAAGCAAACCGCAAACCGGCAGCTACCGGTTGCCCGCACCGCCGTCGACTCCGTGATGAGGCGGCGCGAATCCGCATGGCAATGCCGCGCAAACCGCCTTGGCTCACCCCTGGCCACCGACTTGCACATAAAGGTTCCCCGTACTTGGGCGAAGAACCAGGGAATACGGAAAAGAGCGCCGGCGGCATCGCAACCCAACCCCGGGTCCTGCCCGGCGGGTTTCTGTCAGCGATATGTCGCGACCGCCATATGGCGACATTCGCCAGCGACATTGACGGCGCAATCTGCAGCGGTCGAAACCGACAGGCACCGCCGCACTGCGGCGATGCTCCCCGATATCACGCACGTTCAACCGGGTGCAGCAGAAAGGCGAAGGTATGGCAGGCCGAGGTTCTCTCTCTCTCTCCGCTTCGTTTCTTCCCGCCTTCGCCTTTCTTCTGCACCCGGTACGTTCGCTTCCCGCAACGGCCGCGCACGGACTTCCGCGATGAGATACGCCGCCGCACGCGCCACCCTTGCCTACCCGTGCGCGGCCGGCGGCGGGCCGGGCCGCCGCATCCGCAGGCACGCGCTGCTCCGTGGCGGAACCCGCCGGTGGTCAACGGGCGCCTGCAACGGCATCCGCTACTCAACGCAATCGCCGTAACCGGGGTGCGGCTCCATCAGCGGCCCTCGGTTGCATGCCATGGGTCAGGGACCGCGCGCCATCCGGGCATGAAGCCTGTGCCAAGTTTCCACCTATCTCCAAAGGCAAGATGATTTCAATCCAACCCAGCAACGAATCGCCGCATACCGGACGTGCCGGCCATGCCGCACCGTCGCCTTCCGGCAAGGACGCGCCGCCCGGACCAGCGAGGTTCTTCCATGGCGGATCGCCGCAGCCCTGCGACGAGGCCCAGCTGGCGCATTGGTGGGACAGGGCGGGGCTGGATCATCTGGGAGCGCTGATCCGGACGCTGCTCGTCCAGTCGATAGGATTGTCGCAGGCGCATCTGCAGTTGAAGGAGGCGATCGACGCGCTGGAACCGCCGGACGACGGCGTGCGGGCACGCGCCCGCGCGATGCATCTGGGCATCGCCGCCATGGCGGCTTTCCAGATGGAGCGAGTGCGCACGATTGCACGCTGCGCCCGCGCCTATGTCGACTACCTGATCGTTGCCGACAGGCTGCGAAATCTTGAAGGCAGCATCGCCCTCCAGCGGATTATCGTCCGAAAGTGCAGGGAGGACGCCGATGCCGATCGGGAGGAACTCTCCTTCGCCGTTTCCGCGTCCATCGCCGAGATGCACGCGGCGCAGGAAAGAATGCGCGGTTCGCGCGACCAGGCCCTGCTGGTCCTTTGCAACGAACTGGGCGAACCGGTGGAGGCGACCTATCGCCGCGTCCACGGCCATGCCTTGCCCGAGGAGCCCGCGCAGATTCCGGGCACCGGAACGCCAGAATGCCTGGCCAGGCGCAGGCCTGATCTGATCGGCGCGCTGCACGGCGTATGCGCCGCCGAGCTGGCACCCCCCGAAACAGCGTCCATGCAAACTCCGCGGGCCAGGCTGGCACATGAGCATGCCGTCGCCAGCGCGGAAAACGAAGTGGAATGCGCATTGCGCGCATTGCGCGCGCGGATTTCCGAGCTGGTGCCGCTGCGGGCATCCACGGCGGCCGCCGAAACGATGGCGTGGAAAACCCGCGAGTCGGTCAACGCCGGCAAGCTGCCCAATGCGGCGCTGTCCGGCGCCAACTTCCTGCTGTGCGCGCGCCGGGATCGCGAGATCGAAGTTCGCGGCGACAGCTACCTGGCGCTGATCGGGTTGTTCGAGGCGCTCGGCGCCGGTTGGGAAAGCGGACCGTTCCTGCAGGCCGATGCCGGAGATGCGTCTGCATGAAGGCCAGGATGGTGCGTCACCGACTTCGCCTGTACCGGGCGCTGTTGCCGCTCGTGCTGGCTTCGCCAGGCGCCTGCATCGCGCCGGCATCCGCAGCGGATACCTTTGCGGTGCAGGACATCCGCATAGACGGCCTGCAGCGCATCTCGGCCGGCACGGTGCTGACCTACCTGCCGATTGAGCGCGGCGACACGGTGACCCCGACGGCCAC
>NZ_OCND01000003.1:0-69234 GCF_900215535.1 Pseudoxanthomonas wuyuanensis
CTCCCGGTATCGACGAGACAAGCCTTGTACCGTCCTTCCCACAGCGTCCCAGTGCGTCCATGGCGAGTGTTGAACAGCGCCACATAGTTTCGCCCGAAAACACGGCAATCGGTTGTTGCCGCGCTGCACGATATGCTGAGGAATACCCGGGAGGTCGAGTCGTGGAAGTCTCGCCATACCTCCAGCATCCATGTCTCAGCGGGCGGGTGAATTGGCGCCAGGCCGATAGAGGTGTAGGAGTTCCCCGCACCATACCGTAGGAAAGTGAACCTGACCCAGTTCTCCCGCATGCGGGACATCAGTCCCCTTCTTGGGAGAGGGTGCCGAAGGCGGGCCAGGGAAGAAAAGGCGGCCATTGGCCGCCTTTTGCATATCTGTCAAAAGGAAGTTTGAACCTGACCAGGTAGAGTGGAGCTTGCTCCGCTGCTCCGCGCAGGCAAGCGGAGTCCCGAAAAGAGCTGCAAGCACAGGCTCCACGTTGAAAAGCATGAGTTCTTGATCCGATGTCCTCTGCGTCCGGATTGCTCCTGTGGGAGCGCCGACAGGCGCGATGGGGCTTTTTCATGGGAGCGCTTCATCGCGCCTGTCGGCGCTCCCACAAGGGAGATCTGCGCTTCCTGCAGGCGCTCGCGACTGGATTGGAGCAACAACTTGAAAGGGATGGTTCTTATGTCCCTTCAGCGAGGAAGTCCAGCAAACCCCGGCGTCGCGACGATGACAGCGCGCGGAAGCGGGTGAGCAAGGCCATCTCGTCCTGGCTTTGCGCCAGCCGCGGAGATTCATCGGCCGCATCCCTGACATAGCGGCTCGCATCCACATGGGACTTCGCCGCAACCGCGTCGTCGATCAGGTAGTCCAAGGTCAGGCCATCGAGCGCGTAGAGGCGGCGGATCTTCGCCAGGTTCCCCAGGCCTGGCTCGGCGCGTCCGGTCTCCCACTTCGAGATGGTGGCCTTGGTTACCTCCAGTTCGAAGCCGAGGCGCTCCTGGGACCAGCCGCGCGCGTCGCGGAATTCCTTCAGCCGGGTACCGAAATTGCTCATGGGCGCCATTCTCGGTGCCCTGGAAACGCTTGTCGTTTCCTTTTAGTTGACAAATTATATATCCATAATGGATACTTCGGATGAAGCCAAAACGGAAACATGCCACATGACCCGTGCAGCCATCCACAGCGCCGACGCATTTCCTCCAGGCCCCACTCCCGGCGACGGCTCCAGTCCATCGATCCTGGCGCTCGACCTGCTGCTCAAGCGTGCTCTCGTCGAACTGCCGCCCGAGTGCCGCCTTGCCTTCATGCTCAGCCGCTTCGACGGACTGGCCCATCCACAGGTGGCCGCCAGGATGGGGATCTCCGTGAAGCGGGTGGAGAAGCACATCAGCCATGCCTTGCTGGCCTTCCGGGCCGCCGTGAGGGAGCCGGGCGGCTAGATCCGACCATGTTCGCCGCGCTATCGGCACGCCAATTCACGCGGTCCGCCATTTCCCGATCGGCGTCGGGATCACGGACGCCAACGACCAACGGAGCCAACCATGTTCAATGACACCCAGGCGGCATTGCCGCATCCTGCACCCTTTCCGCTCGCCGCTGGCTGATCGCCAGCGGAGACGTGAACAGCTGCCGTCTATGCCCGGCGCCGTTCGTTGCCTGTTGCTTGCCGCTGATGGCCACGGCCGTGTCGAACGCGACCGCGTCCCTGACGGCACAAGGAGCCCGCTGATATGACACACGACGGCTTGATCTATGGCGTCACCATTCGTCAGCTCGACGAGCTCAACATCGCGGTCGGGAAGATCAGCGCGCTTAGCGACATCATCATGGTCAGCGACGATCGGCTTGGCGATGACAACAGTCTTCCCGTGCTCGGGGAGATGATCTACAACGCCGCCCGCACGGCGCGGGGCTTGGTGCGTCAGGTCAACGTGCAGAGAATCGAAAACGCTGGCCGGAACGCCGTTCTTGCCGAGACGACAGATCTCCCGGCGTTCGCCAGCGACATGCTGCACAGTCTCCTGAGGGCTCATACGATCATGCTGGAGATGAAGATCACGGCAGGCCAATCCGATGGAATTGGCGAGCTTTTTGATTCCTGCCGAATCGTAAGCAAACTGGTGTGGAGGGTGAGCAAGTACGTCATGGAAAATTTCGAAACGTCCGCAAAGCCAGACGATGAGCCATGACAGCCAAGTCCATCAACTAGCCCGATGTGCTGCGTCGGGCCTATTGAGAGGAGGGCGCTTGAGGGACGAGGACGGGTGGAATTGCTGACGCCAATGCCTCTCACTGAGGCGCCCATGCCGACGGCGCAGTCCCATCGGCTTCCGATATTCCAGTTGCTCAAGTGCGCCCTCGTCGAACTGTAGCCCGAGAGGCGCTTGGCAGTTTCATTCTCAAGCAAGTGAACCGGACCCGTTCTTGTCCATCTCCCAACTGAGCGCGCGTACGCGCGTAGCGGCCAACCTCCGCCGGATACGCAAGGAACGAGGTTTGAGCCAGGAACGGCTCGCCGAACTGGCGCAGTTCCATCGCACCTACGTGTCGCAGCTGGAGCGCTGCGTCGCCAACATTTCCATCGACGGGGTCGAGCGGCTGGCGGGCGCGCTTGGTGTGGATGTGTCGGAGTTGCTCGCTTCCACACTATGAAGACCAAAGGGGACGGAGGAAGGTGTGCCACGAGCACAAGACAGGAAGTTTTGTGAAGCTGTGCCAATGATGGGAGTCGGTCTCCCGAAGTCGGCGTACAGGCGTTGGCTTCAAACCGCTGCGGTGCTGCTGCGCTAAAGAGGCGTGGTGGTGAGCGACTGTAGAAAAGGCGTTCAAAGAGAACGTCAGGTGAGTATCGGAAAGATGAGCGCAAGCGAACTACTGTTTCACAGGCGCAAGCCGACGCGATGCCTGCGTCGGGAGGGCGGCTAATACAACACCCGCAAGGGGAATATGCCCGCCGGCTACGTGCGGTTTCGAACCTCCCGACTTCCCGTCCGCCGTGGGCGGGTCACTTAATGGAATAAGGAGGCAACGATGTCGAAGCATGAATCAAACGATTTGGGCACGCCAGGCTATTTCCTGCCGGAAGACAGCCAGTTCCGGCTGAAGAAGCTGCGCGATTACACGGATTTCCTGTCTCGATTGGCGCGGCCGCGCACGTCGGACGAGGCGAACGAAAGCACGCCCGACGTGCGGGTAGGAGAGATTGCGATCTGCCTGGAGTTGCTGTCAGAGCAGGTCGAACTGGTGTTGGAAGAGCTGTCGTGGCCCGCGGAGCGGAAGGCGAGGGCGGTTAAGGCGGATGCCGATGCGGAGGAAGAGGAAGAGGAAGAGGAAGAGAAAGACGAAGAGGAAGACGAAGACGAAGACGATGCGCCCGAGAAGATGCAGGAAATTTCCGCCGCAGTCGCCAAACGTTATTCCTTCGGTGTCACCCTGGCTCAGATTGATTCGCTGGACCTGCTGACTCAGACCATCTCGGCGCATGGTGATGTGGTGGCGGGCAGCCACGAGGCCGAATTCGCCGACCATACGCTGCCGCGGATAGGGCAGGCCATCTATGACGGGGTGGAAGCCGTGCGCGCAATCCTGGACGAGGTGGAAGACCAACCGCTCGGGCCGTCGCGGCGTCCGCCGAACCGCGTGGGTGAAACGCGGGCGGTGTACGACGCGGGGTTTGCGCACCCGCCCGCAAGGCCGGGGGCGCAGTCCGGCTTCCGCCACGGCCAGAACCGGACGCTGCAGTAACACACCTGCCGTGTTTCACCGTCGGCCCGGCTTGCCCGGGCCGACGCTCGATTCAAGGGGCCGCAGGCAGCTGATCCGCGGTGAGCCGATGTAGCCCGGGTAAGGCCAACGGCCGCACCCGGGGAACGGAAAGGTTACGTGCAGAGCGCCCCGGGTGCGGCCGTTGGCCTTACCCGGGCTACCGGCTGAATCGCCGGTTAGGGCGGTGATGCTTAAACGGATTGCGCCCGAGACCGGGTGATCTGTACCGCGGTCCCGCCCGGGTGCGGCCTCCGGCTTGCAGCCCCACCTCAAAGTAGTAGGATTAAATCCTACTGTTCCCTACTGGAGTTGGCCATGCGCTCAACCCAACAATTCAGCATCACCTTGCCGAACGAAATGGCGGACCTGGTGAAGTCGAAGGTCGCCGCCGGCGAATACGCCACTGAAAGCGAAGTGATCCGCGACGGGCTGCGCACCCTGCTGGCCCGCGACCGTGCTGTGGAAAGCTGGTTGCGCGAAGAGGTGGCTCCGGCCGCCGCCGCGCTCAAGGCGGACCCCGGCCGTGCACTGTCCGTTGACCAAGTGCGCGATCACTTGACCGGCAAGCGCCAACGCCGAGGCGCAGGCAAGGCGTGACCTATACCGTCGTCTTCGCGCCCGAGGCGCTAGACCAGCTCGATGCGTTGGAAGATTTTATTGCGAAGGCTGGCTCGCCTGTCATTGCCGCCCGTTACATCGATGCCATCGTGGCCTACTGCGAAAGCTTGGCCACATTTCCCCTGCGTGGCATACGGCGCGATGATCTCGCACCGGGACTGCGCGTAACCAACTATCGGCGCAGTGCGGTTATTGCCTTCGTGGCAGACACCGACACTGAGACAGTGTCGATTCTCGGCATTTTCTGCGGCGGCCAAGACTACGAAACCATCTTGCTGGATGAAGTTGGCGACTAAGAGGATCCCGAACCTGCACCGGTTGTTCGGCATGACGAACAACCCGGCCAAGCCGCAAGAGCAGCGGCAAACGCGCTCAGCGAGTCGTTGGCCAGTGAAGTCGAAGCGTTTGGTGTGCGCGTGCATACTGTGCTTCCGGGTTCCTCGGGCGAGACGAGCTTTCGTGACACTGCGCTGACCAACCTGCGCGGCATTGATGACGAGGTCTATGACGAGTTCATGAGACAGACCATTGTCCGCATGCTCAAGTCCGTCGGGCCGGGGACGCGCTCGAAGGAGGTGGCCGAGGCCGTGTGGCGCGCGGCCACCGATGCATATCCCCGCCGGCGCGGATGCTGGGCAGTGGGCCGCGGAAGCCGCTGATCTAGCGTCCGATCAGCCTCGATGCTCTTTAGTAATGACGGCCTGCCGCTTGGTGGATCGGAAGCATGGGCATTAGCCGATGATATTCCGAATAGCGTCGCGTTCACGGTGCTCAAAGGCATCGACGAACTGGTCAAGCTCGGTATTGCTCATCCCGATGGAATGGCCGACCTGGCGCCACCGGCTGGTCGCTCGTTCTACGTCGCCCAGGATCCGGATGGCAGCGTCTTGGTCGATCCGGAAATACGGGGCGACCGACATCAAGGCCTTGATTGATGCTTCGGGGCCGGTGTCTTCCGATATCCAGGTTTTCAGTTCGCGAGCGCGCTCGGGGAAGGGATTGATGTCGAAGGCTGGCGCCAGGGTCCATTGGCCCTGTTGGCTATGCAGGAAACCGTGGTTGTGCAGATGGTCATCCACGTTGGTGATGAGGATAGAGAAGGCGATGCGTCGCCACAGCTCTTCAATGTCCGTCTTGGGCCGTGCACCCTGTTGCCGCAGGGCGTCGACGATCTCGGTGTAGGTATGTTCGCTGCCATCGCTGGTGTCTACTCCGAGCATGGTCGCTGCCGAGATGTACATCAGGCGGCCACCGTCGTCCGGTCGATCGAATCGGCGGATCAGGGCGACCGGGCTGCCATCGCTGTCCACCAACTTGGCCTCGGCGGCATTGATGCCCGCTTCCCGCGCCAGCCGGAGCGCCAGCACCTCGCCCTTGGTCACGGCCCGGTCGTCTTGCACGCTCGGGAATTTGCCGATGGACAATCGACCGTCTTCGTCGATCACCGTGCATTTGGGGCGCAAGCCGGCCAAGGAGGTGCCCCGGCCGCGCAGGTAGGCCAGGTCTGCAGCCGTTTCAGTGTGCTGCTCCACCGCCCGCGATGCGGAAAGCAGCAGGCCCAACTCGATCAACGGTGGCGTCGTACGTTTCTCAGGTTCCGGTGTCCGCTGGAAGATTCCGTCTTCATCGCGAAAGCGCAGTGCCCCGACACGACTGCTGTCATCGACCGCCAACAGGAAATCCAGATGGTTCAATGCACGTGTTTCAACCGCCGCACCGCTCTCCCGCGCTTGTTGGCGTTGTTTGGCATGGTCGCGCAGGATGACCTTGCGCCCCCAGCCATCGGGTTCGGTGTCTGCGATGGCGCCGTGGAATAGCGAGCCGTCGCGCGCCTGCTGGTGGAACTGCATGCCCGATACGAGGGGCAGCCCTGGCTCGAGTGCGAAGCGGTCCTCGTCCACCAACCAGTCCGCGTGATATTCGAAGCCCGCGCTCTGGCGCGCGCCCTGGGCTTCGAATCGGAGCGTGCCGATCTGGTGGGTGGTTTCGCCCAGGAAAACGTCGAGGACCCGTTTCATAGCGATTTGGCTTTCTTGGGCCGTACCCGCTGCGGCAGGCGGCTGCTGTCCATCAGCAGTCCGGTATCGTCGCTGCGACTATCGGCGATCTCGGCCAAGGCGTTGGAGAATCCGAGCGTGAACAGGGTCATCGCATAGACACCCATGGACACGCTGGGGTCGCCTTTCTCGACCTTCAGGTAGGTCGCCTTGGAGACGCCGACGCGTTCGACCATCATTTCCACGGTCAGGCTGCGCTTGCGCCGGGCGTCCTTGAGATCCTTACCGAGTTTGGCAAGGGAGCGTCGGACCCGAGGAGGTAGGATGTCGATGACGGAGGATCGCATGGATAAGGTCTCATAAAATGACCCTTAAGCGACTTAAGGGCTAAATTATTAGCCCTTATCCTCCTGCATGGGAGTCAAGTCAAGTCGCTGGGCCGCGCGGGGCGTAGCCGGTGAACAAAAAAGGGGTACAGATGTGTCCCATGTCCGCCCTCAGCCCCCGCTGCGTCGCCGTGGCGCGCGGAGCAGCGCGTGCCGGCGTTGTCCGAGGCCGGCCGGATCGAGGTCACGACCGGGCACGCATGGAGCATCCGCCCGGCTGGGATGCGGGCGCAAGCCGACCTGCTGCGGGTGCCGGCGCCGGAATGGATCGCGGCCGGTCCTCCGAGCGGCGCCGATGCCGAGAAATGTGCGCGCATTTGCACACGGAGTTCGCTGCATCGCCAATGATCGCCATTGCCGACGATGCGATCAGAGCAGCCACGCAACCGTTGTCATCCGCGTTGACATTTCAAGCAGGCGTCAGACTATACGTCTCACCTTCTCTCGCTTGCACAAGGGCACATGTCGATTCGAACCAGCGACCACACGCTGCCGCGGATAGGGCAGGCCATCTATGACGGCGTGGAAGCCGTGCGCGCCATCCTGGACGAGGTGGAAGACCAGCCGCTCGGGCCGTCGCGGCGTCCGCTGAACCGCGTGGGTGAAACGCGGGCTGTGTATGACGCGGGGTTTGTGCACCCGCCCGCAAGGCCGGGGTCGCAGTCCGGCTTCCGCCACGGCCAGAACCGGACGCTGCAATAACACACCTGCCGTGTTTCACCGTCGGCCCGGTTTGCCCGGGCCGACGCTCCGGTCACGCCGACCACGTTCGCGGCCGGCTTCACCCTCAACCCAACGGCCGAATTTTCCAGTTCACGCCGGACCCGATAAGGGGAGAACGTCAGCCCTCACCTTTTCCGGTTGCTCTGTTTTCCGGTTGGGTGGCAAAGCCTGGTGATCACTGGCGGTCCATTGATCTGGACTATGCGTGACACGATGTACTTTCAGATAGTTTGTAGCTACGGCCCGAGCATCGAGGCGCTACAGGGGAGCTTTCCCGGATGTCGCCAGATGTACCCCGCAGCGTTATCGTCGCGGATAGTGCGGTATGCGATGGTTCAGGAAAATCTCGGCATCGGTCGTCGCCATTGGGAGCTTGCCTGATAGACCTTGAGAGTCGACCTGTTCAGGTAGTTGAAGAGCGGTCTTGCTTGGGCTGAAATAAGTTTGCTATAAAACACAACATATATTTTATAGTAATTTATTATGAAACTCCCAGTTCCCGCACCGCAAGTCACTGAATTGATTGAACAACTTGGGGAAAAGGCTGCTCAGTTGCTATTTCGAGGAATAGGCCCCGAAGTTGACGGGGCGTATGAGCACTGGGACAAAGTGCGCCACAGGGTCCCTCCGGAGGGACTCTCAAGCGAAGCCTGGTGGCTGGGGATCAGGATGGCGCGCTCCACGTTGGCAAGGCCTTTGCGCTTGCTCGACAAGCATGGAAGTCGATTCCGGGTATCCCTGACCGACTCGATGCTTAGACGGCTTCACTACATCGATCGTGAGGCAGCAGGAACCATTCAAGGCGACGATGGTGCCGATCATGGAAGATTCCTGATCCGATCTCTCATCGAAGAGGCTATGACATCTTCCCAACTGGAAGGTGCTTCAACAACACGCGCGGTAGCAAAGGAGATGCTATCCACAGGGCGCCAGCCTAGAGATACCAGCGAGCGCATGATCTACAACAATCATCTGGCGATGCAGATGATTCGTTCAAGAGGAAAACGACCTTTCACGGTAAACGAGATCCTCGAGCTACACAGCGTGCTCACTGACGGCACCTTGGATTCCCAAGCCGACTGCGGAAGATTGCGGACCGCTGAAGACAATGTCGTTATCTATGACCGAGGTTCACCTCCAACCCTGCTTCATGTACCTCCTCCTGCCAGCCAGGTGAGAGAGAGATTGGAGGCACTGTGCGCATTCGCCAATGACAAAGGGGAGGAAGAGTTCTTGCATCCCGTAGTCCGGGCGATCGCCGTTCATTTCCAGATCGGATACGACCACCCCTTCGTTGATGGAAACGGACGCACTGCACGCGCCCTGTTCTATTGGTCCATGATGAACTCCGGCTACTGGCTGACAGAGTACCTATCGATTTCCAGCGTTCTCAAGAAGCATCCCGGCAAGTACCTCAAGGCGTATCTCCATACGGAAAGCGATGGGCAGGATCTGTCCTATTTCATCGCCCAGCAACTTGAGGCCATCGAAGGATCAATTGCGGCCTTCCACAAGTACGTCGCGAAGAAATCGGAAGATGATCGAAGGGCCAGGGCGCTTCTGCGAAATGCGACAGTGGGTGGAATCTCGCTCAATCACAGACAACGTTCCCTGCTGGCCAACTCGCTACGCGACCCGGATCGCGCGTATACGGTGGCCAGCCATCAGGCGGCGCATTCGATCACCTACCCGACAGCATTGAACGATCTGAACAATCTGCTAGCCGCGGGTCTCTTGCAAAGAATACGAGTAGGAAAGGCCCATGAGTATTTCCCCGTCGTGGACCTTCCTGCCCGATTGAAGTAGCGAAGCGCCGACCACCGTGCGGAAATAGTTTCGGCGTAGACCGGTGTCGGCCAACCTTGAGGTTCCACAGCTGTGGATTCTGGGGGGGACAGGACCGCGATGCGCCAGTTGGTGAAACCTTGCGTCGCCTGGTCTTGCTGAGAAACGCTGGCCACCCGGTCACGACGGCGGTTTTCCCCGACGCTGAGCATGGCTTGTACGAGTTCGAGAAAGGTCCCGATGGGGAACGTCTCTCGACGCGGCAACCGGATGGTTACTTCGACATGATGAGGGACTTCATCAACGCGAAGGTTCTGGCCTCCGGATATGGAAACGCTGAAATGTCGGATGGACAGCCTTGAGAAGGTACTCGTGACCAAATTCAACACCAGCACACAGATGTCCGCGTCCTGCCCAGGAACTGCCAGCCGCCGTTGGCTTGCGACCCAGCGATCATTTCGTCAGCACGGATCGACATGAAGGCGTCAGTTTTGGAAATATCAATAAATCGTAGCCAAGCTACTATTCACGTATAAATCTCAAGTTGGCAACACTTTGGAAAAGTGGTAATAATCGTAGTATGACTACGATCCAGAAAAGCAAATTAAACACTCTCCTGTCCAGCTGGGCACCCGGCGCTCCCATGACTTCGGAGGATCTGGCAGCGCGGGGGGTGTCTGCCGACTTGGCTGTCCACTACGTGCGGGCCGGCTGGCTGACGCGGCTGGCGCGTGGTGTGTTCTGCCGCCCCAACGACACCTTGGCACTGCATCCCAGCCTGCTGCTATTGCAGCGCAGGCTCACGGGGCTGCACGTCGGCGGCAAATCGGCGCTCGATTGGTACGGGGTGCGCCACTACCTGTCCGAGCGGCCGGTCCTGACCCTGTACGGCTGGGCGGCCGGCAAGTTGCCGGATTGGTTCGTCTCGCGTTTCCCGGCGGAGTACCACCGCAAACGGCTCTTCGACGAACTCCCGACCGCCATGCTGCATGTCGGGCCGTTCGAGCAACGTAGCGGCGCGCCGGAGGTCTCGGCGCCCGAACGGGCGTTGCTGGAACTGCTGAGCGAGGTCGGCGTGCGGCAGCCGTTGCAGGAGGCCCGCGAACTGACCGAAAGCACCTATGGTCTCCGCGCCGATGTGCTGCGCGAACTGCTGCAGCGTTGCACCAGCATCAAGACCGTGCGGTTGTGTCTGCAGCTCGGTCGTGAACTCTCCCTGCCGTGGGCCACCAAGCTCGACCCGACCATGCTGCCGACCGGCAGCGACCGGCCCTGGGTGTCCCAGTCGGGCGATGGCCTGCTGGTGCTCAAGCCATGAACCGCATCTACCTCGAGACCGCGCGCCTGCTGACGCAGATCGCGCCGCTGGTGTTCGCGGACGAGACGTTCGCGTTGAAAGGCGGCACGGCCATCAATCTCTTCGCACGGGACATGCCGCGCCTGTCGGTTGATCTCGATCTGGTTTTCCCCGACTACACGGTGCCGCGCGATCCGGCGCTCGCGCGTATCGGCGAAGCGCTCCGGCAAGCCGAAGCACGATTGAACGCGCGGGGGTTCAATACGCATGTCCTCGGCGCCGGCGCCGGCGAAACCAAGCTTCTGGTGCGCCGCGGCGACATCGAGGTGAAGATCGAAGTCAACTTCGTAATGCGCGGTACCGTACGACCGGTGCAACGCGTCCCGCTCACACCCAAAGCGCGCGCGACGCTGCTGGCGGACCTGGAGATTCCGGTGGTGTCGCTGGAGGATATGTACGGCGGCAAGCTGGTGGCCGCACTGGACCGGCAGCATCCCCGTGACCTGTTCGACGTGATGCAGCTCTTTTCGCACGAGGGCATCACCTCCGACATCCGGCGCGCGTTCGTGGTCTATCTGGCCAGCCACAACCGGCCGATCCACGAAGTGCTGTTCCCATCCCCGCGCGACGTGCAGGGCGACTACGCGCACGGATTCCAGGGCATGACCATCGAGCCCGTGCGGCTGGAAGCACTGCTCGCGGCACGCGAGCGCATGATGAGAGAGTTGCAGCAAGGGCTCGATGAAAGCGAACGCCAATTTCTGCTCTCGCTTGCGGCAGGCAACCCGGAATGGACGCGACTGGACATAGCCCACCTCGATCAGCTGCCAGGCATCCGCTGGAAGATGCATAATCTGGAGCAGTTGCGGAAAGCGAATCCGCGCAAGTTCGCCGAGCAAGTCGATGCATTGGCCGCTCGTCTGGATTCCGGAACCGAATCAGACAAAGCCCGCGAAAGTGGGGCCGGCCGCGAGTCGTGATTTCGGCGTCGTGACCACGGAATTTCCATGACTCAATGGGCTGCATCAGCCTTTCGAAGACTGGTGGGCCGGCCAATCCAGGCGCATCCGTGTTCGGCAAATCATGAATGTGGCATCTTTTTCCTGATACATCAGCGATACCGACCAGAGCGGCTCGATGGCGGCGAATTCTTGCTCGGATTCGTCAGCGCGCGATCTCGACGAACACCGGATTGGAGTAGAACCACAGATCCTGCCAGGGGTCTTCTCCCGGTACATCCGCCAGCGGCGTTGTCTCTGCGGTGCTGCTGCCGCGGGCACGCACGAAGGCACCGTGCTGCGGCACCGGCAGTTCCCAGGACACCGTTCGCCATTGACCCTCGCTTTTCCATTGCTCGGGGCCGAAGCGCTCGACCTGCATCTGCGGTCCCGCTTCGCCGTCGCCAGTGCCGACAATCACGTCGATATGGTGCAACGCCGGCCGTTGGCCATTGAAGTTCGGCTGCGTTGGCTGGCGGACCTTCACGTCCACCCGCAACGTGGCGCCCGGCGGAACGGCCAGGGTTTCGCCCATGCCGGCGCTGCGGTCGGCGGTGCCGCTGGCGTGCACCGTCAGATCCAGCGCATCGATCAGATCGCCGGTTACCGCGAACATTCTTCCTGCACGCATGCCCTCCAGAATGTCTTCGGCTTCATGCCGCGCCCAGACGTAGGTTTTGCTGTATTGGCCGGGGTCGAAGTCGCGCCCGCCATCGCGCAGGTTCACATGCGAATCGGAAGTCGCGGTAATCCAGAAACGGCGGCCCTCGGCCAGCAGGGTGTCCCAGACGCCGCCGACCTGTGCTGTCATCTGGTCGAAGCCGCCGAACGTGGGCGCAGCCTGGTTGCGGTACAGGCCGCGATGAGCGGGGGCGGCCTGATGTCCCGGCGCGCCTTCCATGCCCACCAAGATCTGCGGCGCGGCATCGTGCCAGGCGCGCAGTTCGGCCGGGTCCACATCGCCCCATTGGCCGACGCCGCTGGCGGTGCGGGAAGGATGGTTGACGAAGACCAGCGGTGGCGCTGGCAGCGTGCGCATGTGCGCCAGCGCGTCCAGCATCAGCTGCCCGTCGTCGCGGCCGCCGGGTTGCAGCGGCTCATTGCGGCTGTAGTCGCGTTCGATTGCGATCAACTGGTCGCGTTCCTCCGGTCCCGGCGCGATGATCAGCGAGGCATGCTCGGCCGCCGGGACATCGAACTCCATGCCGTTGAACTGGATCAGCGACGGAACCTCTCGCCTGGCCTGCAGCAGCGCCGGCCAGGCATGGTCGCGGGTGACCGCCGAGTGGCCCGGGCCGCCGTGGTCGGTATGCACCATCCAGCTCAGGCCATGCGCCAGCGCCTGCTGCGCATTGCGGGTGCGCGTGTAGGGCGAGTCGCCGCCGCGGATTGGCGTAGGCGGGGTGGTCGAGCGGTCCCAGTCCACGCTCCATTCGCTGTGTACGTGGTGATCGCCGGCAAGCCAGCGGCGGCCGTCGTCTGCAGCGGCGCGCGCTTGATCGGCGCAGGCGGCCAGCGCCAGCAGCGTGAGCAGGGGCAGGGTGCGCATCGGTAACTCCTTGGTTCTTGACGAGGATGGCAGCGGTTGCGTGGTCCGCCACTGGTCCCGGCAGCGCGTCAGTGGCTATCTCGTGGGAGTGGTGCCGGCATGCCGGCACCGGTCAGTCGCGACGTGATGCGTCCGTCGCGACTGACGTCGCTCCCACAAGGATGCTGTTCGTGAGAAGTGCGGGGATTCAAGGCGTAGATGCGCTGGAGCAGGCCTGAACAAGTCCATCCATGGACGTGTCCGGAGGTCTCTCAGAAATCCGCGCGTATGCCCAGGCTGATGCGCCGGCCCGAACGTTCGTACATGGTCGGGAACGACGGATCCATCGTGTAGCCGGTGGTCTCTTCGTCGGTCAGGTTGATGCCCTTCAGGCTCAGCTTGATGGTGTCGGTGAGCCGGTAGCCGATGGACATGTCCAACTGGCCATAGGCGTCGCGCCAGATCGGGTACATGTTGTAGCCGATGGACTCCACGTACTCGTCCTTGTGGTTGTAGGACAGGCGGGCGTCGAAGCGGTCGTTCTCGTAGTACACGGTGAAGTTGTAGGTCTTCTCGGCCAGGCCGGGCATCGGCGTGCTGATGCCCAGGTCGGATTCGCCGGCCAGCGAACTGTCCAGCATCGTGTAGTTGGCGTTGATGCCGAAGCCTTCCAGCGCGCTGTGCAGCATGCCCAGCGGCAGTTGGGCGATCAGTTCGATGCCGTCGACGTCGTAGGAGCCGTCGGCATTGACCGGCTGGTAGACATCGAAATCGTAATAGCCGTTGAGCGTGCCGTTGGCGTTGTACACCGCCACGTCCTCGACCACGCCGGTCAGCGAGTTGACGACCACGCCGTCGATCTTCTTGCGGAAGTACGACGCTGCCAGCAGGCCGCCGTTGTGCAGGTACTTCTCCAGGCCGATTTCCCACTGTTTGGCGTAGGTCGGCTGCAGATCCGGATTGCCGTCGGTGAAGCGGAACGAACTCCAACTGGCCGTGCGCTTGTAGGCCACGTCGGTCAGCGCCGGGCGGATCAGGGTTTCCGAGGCTGCGGCACGCAGCAGCAAGCCATCGGACAGCTCGGCGGTCAGGTTGATGCTGGGCAGGACGTCCTTGTAGCTGCCTTTCTTTGAAACCGGCGTGTCAGTATAGCCGGTGCTGCCGTCCGGGTTCTGCACCGGGTGGTAGCCGAAGGACAGCACCGAAGTGTCGACATAACGCGCACCGGCGTTCACCGACACCGGCACGCTGCCCACGTTGAAGGCCAGGTCGGCCATCGCGTACAGGCTGGCCACTTCCTCGTCCACGCGGTAGTACTGGCCGTCCTCGAACGGAGTGGCGAAGCCGGGATAGCGGAAGAAGCCGCGGGCCCAGTCGTTGGAAACCTGCTGCCAGTCCAGGCCCTTCATGCTGTAGGCGCCGCCGGGGACGATGTCGCTGATCCACTGCAATGGGCTGTCGGCCAGCGTGCGCGTGTTGACCCACGAGCTGTCGCCGGCACCCGGTCCGGTGATCTTGAGTTCGCCGTAGTTGCGCTCCTTCGACTTGTCGGTATAGCGCGCACCGAACTGCACGCTGCGCAGCGCCGGCAGGAAGGCCAGATCCAGCGCCTTGCTGAAATCCAGCTGCGCGGCGTACTTGTCGTCGGTGATCTTCTCCAGCGTGGTTTCGTACGCTTCGAACAGGTAGCTCTGCGGAGAGTCGTACATGTCGATGGTGCCGGGATTGGCGCTGGGGATGGTCTCGCCGCTGTCGCCGGTCCAGCGCGTGCGCGAGGGTGCGTAGGCGACATGCTTGAGGTTGGAGTAGTCCAGGGTCTTTTCGGCGCCGGAATAGCCGACCATCGCATCGATGTCCCAACTGTCGCCTTTCCAGTCCAGGGTCAGGCTGTACTGACTGAAGTCGGTCTTGTTGATGCGCTCCTTGCTGAGGAACTCATGCTGGGTGGCGGTGTAGGACACATCGCGCAGCACCACCATGCCGTACCTGGAAAGGGTGCTGGCATCGTATTCGTGGATGGTTTCCAGCGTGCTGCGGCTGGAGGCCGAGTAGGCGGCGGCGTCGTACTCGTCCTCGGTGGTGTCGTAGCCGCCGACCATCGCGTCGAAGGTCAGGCTGAAATTGTTGCTGGGCTTGTACTGCAGCGATGCGGTGGCGCCCCATTTGTCCTGATCGTTCAGATAGACGCGGTCGCCCACCTTGTCCTGGAACACGATCAGGTTGGTCTCGCCGGTATCGGTGCGGTTGTCGATGACCACGTTGGTATCGCGCTCAAGCACGGCCTCGGCCTGCGAGCCGCGCGTTCCCGACGCGCCCAGGAAACGCGACAGCGGGCGGAAGTTGATGCCGGACGTCGAATCGGTGCGGTTGGTGCGCTGCGCCGTGGAGAACGACACCAGCGCGCCCCAGTCGCCCCAGGTGTCGCTGGCCAGGAACGAGAACTTGGGATCGGTTTCCTCGGAGATGGAGTTGTGCGCGCCTTCGGCGGAAACCACCAGCTTGCGGCCGCTGTAGTCGAACGGCCGCGCAGTGGAAATCTGCACGGAGCCGGCGATGCCGCCTTCCTCGTCGGCGGCGGTGGGCGACTTCTGCACTGTCACCTGCTGGATGATTTCCGAGGCGAAGATGTCGAACTCCACATCGCGGCCGCCGCTGCCCGAGGCCGTGGCCAGGTTGTTGATGGAGACGTGGGTGTACTCGGACGGCAGGCCGCGCACGTTGACCTTGCTGCCCAGGCCCTTGTTGCGTTCGATGGTCACGCCGGGCATGCGCTGCAGCGCCTCGGCCAGGTTCTGTTCCGGGAAATCGGCCACGTCGGTGGCAACGATGGAATCGGAAAACCCGGTGTTGTAGCGCTTGATGTCCACCGCCTGTTCCAGGCTGCGGCTGTAGCTGCCGACCACCTCGACGCTTTCGAGCTGCACGGCAGCTTCCGCTTGCGGCGACGCCGCGGCATCCGGAACGGCGCCGGTTGCCGGCGTTGCCGTTGCCGGGGCTGGCGCCGGCGCGGTCCCGGCGGCGATGTCGGCTTCGATGGTCACCGTGCTGGTGTTGAGATAGCGGTAGCGCAGGCCGGTGCCGTCAAGCAGCTGCTTCAGCGCCTGCTCGGGCGGCAGGCCCGCGGGAATGGCGCGGGTCTGCGGATTGCCCGCCGCCTGCGCGCTGTAGACGAACTGCAGGCCGGTCTGGCGCGACAACGCGTTGAGCGCGCGGTCCAGCGGTTGCGAGGGAATGGCCTCGGCCGCGATGCGGGCTTCCTGCGCGGTGGCGGCGGTAGTGGTAGTCGCTTGCAGGGCTAGGGCGATGGAGAGGAACAGGATTCGGCGCATCGTAAAGTCCAGTGGGGTGGTGTGGGCATCGCGGCGCATGGGCGTTCGCGCATGCCTGACTACGATGGCGACGAGCGGAGGTCGGGCACCGTTTTTTCGATGAATTTTTTTTGACAGCGCAGATCGGCTGCAGAGATCGGGCAGTCGCCGCATTGACCCGACGCGGGTTGCTGACCAATCCGGCCCGCAGCGCTCGCTTCCGCACGCTGCGGTCTGAATCAGTCGCGCGTCACGTCGCCGGTTTCCGCTGCGCGGCTGCTTACGGCGATCCGGTTGCCGGTCACCGTCGTTGTGAGCATCGGCTGTTCGTCCAGGAAGGCGCGCAGCGACGCCACGTGGTCGCCGCTCAGGTTGCCGGTCAGGCGCAACGCGCCCGCAGCCGCGTCTTCTATTTGCAAGTGGACAGCGTTGAGGCGGTTGAACTGGTCGGCCACCTCGCGCAACGGCTGGTCGCGGAACACGACACGGCGCTGCCACCACGCCGTCATCGTGGCGACATCCTCGTCGCTGACACTGACGGCATGATCGCGATGGTCGACACGGGCGCTCTGTCCGGCGCGCAGGTCGGCCAGCAGCCGGCCGGCGCCGGCGTCGCTGACCACGCGCACGCGGCCTTCGGCTACGCCGATGCGCGCCTGTTCGCGCCACAGCGACACGTCGAACGTCGTGCCGATGTCCTGCACCTGCAGTCCGGCCGCATGCACCGCAAACGGACGACGCCCGGAGGCGACGACGAAGCTGGCCTGCCCGCGCAGCAGTTCGACGCGGCGCTGGAACAGGCTGAAGCGCGTGGACAATTCGCTTTCGGCGTTCAGATGCACCACCGTGCGATCCGGCAGTTCGAAGCTGCGCGGCGCACCGTGCGCAGCCACGTAGTGGCCGGACTGCGGCCAGACGCCGTGCACCGCCATGCCCACGCCCAGCAGCAAGGCCGCTGCCGCGGCGATGCGCGGCAACCGCTTCGCATGTGTACGCACCGCGGCGGGAGACGGCGGAGCACGCCTGGCCGGCAGCGCAACCACGTTGTCGGATCGCGATGGAGCGGAGGCGCCGGCAATCAACGCCTCCAGGTCGATCGGCATCGCGCGCATCGCCTCGCCCAGTTCACCGGCGACCCGGCCGATGGCCAGGTACTCGCGCAGGTGTTCGGGCGAGGCCACCAGCCAGTCCATGAACCGTGCCTGCTGCGCCGGGCCCAATCCGCCCTGGCGTTGCAGCGCATGCCAGTGCGCCGCTTCCTGCGTGATGTGCGCCTGCCGGGGGCCGGCATGATGGGAGCCGACCTGGTTCACCACGCCTCCGCGGTATCGGCCAGCGCGCGCCGGCACACCGACAGGCCACGGACCACATGCTTCTTGACCATGTGCGAGGACACGCCCAGGCGTTGGCCGATCTGCCGGTAGGTCAGGCCGTCGCGGTATTGCATCACCAGCACCGCGCGGGTGCGCTCGGGCAGGCTGGCCAGCAGATCCTGCAGGCGCTGCCGCCGCTGGGCGCGTTCGGCCGCATCCTCGACCGATTCCTCGGCGGCCAGCAGCGTGGTGATGTTCTCCAGTTCCTCCAGCGGCAGCAGCGACCACCGGCGGCGTACCGCCTGTTCGCGCGCAAGATTGAGCGCAACGGTGAACAGGTAGGCTTCCGGATTGGCGATCCCCTCGCCCTGGCCTTGATGCGCGCGCAGCAGACGCAGATAGGTTTCCTGCACCATGTCGTCGGCGTCGTGGCTGGCGCCGCGGCGCACGAAGAAGCCGCGCAACACCTGCCGGTGTTCCGCGAACATGCGCGCCAAACCCCGTTTTGCCTGCTCGGCCACTGCGCCGCCTTTCCCCTGAGTGCGGGGCAGGGTAGATGCGTCTGATGACGTTACGATGACGGTACGGCGGCCGCGCGAAGCCGCCAGCACCGGGCATACCGTCGCCGGTCGTTGGCCGCAGTCGGCGCTATTCCGCCAGAGGCTTCGCGTGTGATTCGTGTCCATCCGGGCCGGGCCCGCGCCGGTCATTTCAAGGAAACCCTGTTACTTGTACCGCGCAGGCAATCGCGGGCGATGCAATAGGTCTGATGCCGCACCGGAATTGCGGTCTAAGTATTTCTGCGTAATCACATCTGTCGCTTCTCCGAATATAAAACCGGAAGGGCAGCTGGCAGACTGGAATGAACCGATTCAGCCGACGGCAGCCGCACAGTCGAAGCGACAGCTTGGGTGTCCCATCGCTTGCTTCCGGCCAGGCAGGGATCAGGTATCGCCAGATGCACGAGGCATCTGGCTGTCTCCGACAGGAATGGGAGCTAAGGAAGTATGCGAGCCTGGAGAAGTACGTGGAAATTCCCTGCTACGGCGCTCGCGATGGCACTGGCGTCGAATGCCACGGCGGCCGATTGGGACTGGATGGTGGCGCCTTATGCATGGGCTTCCAGCATCCGCACGGATGTGCGTACGGACACGCCGGCAGTACAGGGATCGTCGGAGATGGAGTTCAAGGACATCCTGGACAAACTGGATGGATCCCTGCAGCTGCACATCGAGGGGCGCGGTGATGGTCAGGGCGTATTCGCCGACATCACCTATCTCGGGATAGCTGACACCCGCCAGGGGAGTTTTGCCAGGACGGAGGCAGACTTGGACACGCGTCTATTCGAAGCAGCTTGGGTATGGAATCCGGCGGGGCACCGAGACCTCGGCTTCGATCTATTCGGTGGAATACGCTATCTGGATGTGGATCTGAAACTGGTGATCGCGCCGAACAATCCGGCGTTCACCGGCCGCGTTCTGGATGTCGGCGACAGCTACCTGGATGCCATGGTTGGCGGCCGATACACATGGGCGCCAGCGGAACGCTGGCGTTTGACGGCACGGGCCGATACGTCGTTCGGGCAAACCGAGAGCTCCTGGAATGCCAGCGTGACCGCCCAGTACCGCACTTCCCACGGGACGCTGCTGTTCGGGTATCGACATCTGGAGATTGAGCTGGAAAGCGCCGGGGCGCGTACCGATCTGACCATGACCGGTCCGTCGTTCGGCTACGGCTTTGTCTTTTGAACTTCCAACCCGCTCAGAGGACGACATGAGATCAAAGAATGATGCCGCCGCCGACGTCTACAAAGACGCCTACATCTATGGATTCCCGATGGTGGACAGTTACAGGATCCAGCATTCGTACTTCATAGATGGTTCGAATCCGGAGTACAAGGGGATCTGGAATGTGCCGCACAGTGTGGCCCGTGTGTACACGCCGAAGGACAAGGCCATCCAGACGCCAAACTCGGACACGCCCTATACGTTCCTGGGCGCCGACCTGCGTACGGAGCCGCTCGTGCTGACGGTCCCAACGGTGTCCAAGGAGCGTTACTACTCGCTGCAGTTCATCGACATGTACACCCACAACTTTGCCTATGTGGGAAGCCGCGCCACAGGCAACGATGCGGGTAACTTCGTGCTGGCGGGGCCGGATTGGGATGGTGACGTGCCGGCCGGAATCAAGGCGGTGATCCGATCGGAGACGCGGTTCGCCTTCGTCCTCTACCGGACCCAGCTGTTCGACGACAACGATCTGGAGGAAGTTAAGAAGGTCCAGGCCGGTTACACGGTGCAGACGTTGTCTCGGTTTGCCGGGACCAAGGCGCCGCCGGCCTTGCCTGCGGTTGATTTCATGCCGCCGCTGAGCGCCCAGGCGCAGAAGGACTCACCGCAATTCTTCGCCATCCTCAACTTCCTGCTGCAGTTCGCTCCAAGGCATGCCAGCGAAACAGCTCTGATGGAACGTTTCGCCAGGCATGGGATCGGCGCAGGCTTGCTGTTCAATGCCGACGAAATGCCTGCAGAGCAGCGCGCCGCTATCGGGCAAGGCATGGCCGACGCCTGGAAGACCTTCGCCCAATACAAGGCCGAACAGGTGGATACCGGCAAGAAGAGCAGCGCGGACGGGTTCGGAACGCGCGCGTTCCTCAACAACGACTATCTCGCCCGCATGGCATCAGCAGTGCTTGGCATCTATGGCAACTCGAAGGAAGAGGCGAACTATCCGGTCTACTTCGTCGATGCCGACGGCAAGCCACTGGACGGCGCATCCAACCGTTATACGGTTCGCTTTCCGCCGGGCCAGTTGCCGCCGGTAAACGCATTCTGGTCACTGACCATGTACGAGCTCCCGGCCAGCCTGCTGACCGAAAACCCGATTGACCGCTATCTGATCAACTCCGCCATGGAAAAGGCGCTGGTCCACGACCCGGACGGCAGCGTCACGCTCCTTATCCAGCATGAACCCCCAGGACAGGAAAAACAGGCGAACTGGCTGCCGGCCCCCAAGGGCCCGTTCTTCATGGTGCTGCGCGAATACTGGCCAAAGCCGGCCGCGCTGGATGGCACCTGGAAGGCGCCGCCGGCAGTTCGCGCCGCCGCGTGATGCGCCGAAGAGACAGGATGCGTCGTGTCCGTGCGGGATCCGGAGCGATGTTCACAATCACCCACGAGTAAGGCCTTCTTCTCATGAATATCTTCAAGCTTTCTCTCGCTCCGTTGGCAATGGCTACGCTGGCATCGGTCAGCGCATGCAGCAACCCCACCGGGTCTTCTACCGAGCCCGAAGGCACTCGCAGTGCGGCTCCTGCCGGGGCAGGGATGTCGGCGCCGCCCCCGGCACCAACTCGGGTTCCACCCTTGGGCGATTCGCGCTTCTGGACGGAAAGCCCGGATGGAAAGGTGCTCGTCACACCGGACAACTTCATTCGTGCGGAATCGGACGTGTACATGGCGGGCCAGGTGAATGACGGTGCATTCGGAACCTTCAAGCACACGCGAGAGGCCGCACCGGTGGACAAGCAACTGATCGTGCGGCTCAATCGCGACACGATCTACTCGTCAGGCATCTTCGATCTGAACGCCGGTCCGGTCACGTTCACGCTTCCGGAATCGGAGGGCCGTTTCGTTTCGGCGCTTGTCATCAACGAAGATCACTTCAATCCAAATGTCTACTACGGGGCCGGCACCTACACGCTTACGAAAGAAAATGTCGGCACGCGGTATGCCATGGTGGGTATCCGCATCTTGGCCAATCCGAACGACCCGGAAGACATGAAGAAGGCCAATGCGATCCAGGATGCGATCACGGTCGAACAGCCAGGCGGACCAGGCAAGTTCGAAATCCCGGATTGGGACCCGGTCAGTCAGAAGCGGGTACGTGAAGCGCTGATTGCCTTGTCGAACACGCTGCCGGATCTTCGCTACGCCGCCGGTCCCGACGCGGCATCGGTCGACCCGGTCAGGCGGCTGGCCGCCGCAGCCTCGGGCTGGGGGCTGAATCCGGACAGGGACGCCATCTATCTCAATGTGTTTCCCGATCAGAATGACGGCAAGACTCCTTACAGGCTGACCGTAGGGCAGGTGCCCGTGGATGCGTTCTGGTCCATCACGGTGTACACCGCGGACGGATTCTTCCAACCCAACAGTCTCAATGCCTACTCGGTCAACAGCATCACCGGCAAGAGGAACGAAGACGGCTCGATCACCGTCAACTTCGGCGGCTGCACTGCGGACAGCGTGAACTGCCTGCCGTTGACCCGCGGTTGGAACTACATGGTGCGCCTGTATCGTCCGCGCGCCGAGATCCTTGACGGCACCTGGTCGTTCCCCGTGGCCGAGCCTGCCCTGTAAACCAAGGTGCACGAACAGACACCGGGGGGATGCCCGCAGGATATCCGCCACCGTATCGGCGGCAGGGATCGATGGCGCTGAGCACCCTGCATCGCGGAGCCGATGTGCGAGTGTTTTTTCCCCGCCTATTCGCACGACCACGCAAGGTCGTGCGGGTGTGACGCCCCCAGCCTGGCTACTGGAGATGCATGAGCGATCACTACAAGGAAGCAGGACATGTCCTGCGGTTGAGGCACCCGGCGGCGCTGCTGCTGACAGTCGCCGTTGCCGCTGCTGACACGGGTGCGGCAATCGCCCAGGAAGCCGAGCGCGATCCCAATAACGGAACGGATCCAACCCGGCTCACCACGACGGCCGCTGTGGCATACGAGTACAACGACATCAAGCCGAACAGCTCGCGTCATGCGCCACGTCTTGACTTGACCATGCCGTTCGGGGAGAAGCAGGACTACAGCATTCGTCTGCGCGTCCCTGTCGTCAGCAACGACGTAACGGGAGACGGCGATTTCGGCATTGGCGATGTGTCGCTGACGGGCACTCATGTATTTGGGTTGACGCGCAAGCGCGGCCTTGTAGTGCAGGGTGAACTGATCTTAGACAGCGCTTCGCGCGACGAACTGGGGACAGGAAGAAACGTACTCAAGGGCACCTTCATCTATGCCAGGTTCCTTCCGCAGGGAATCTTCGCTCCGGCGTTGGTGCATAGCGTCGACATCGGCGGCGATGACCGCCGTGCCGATGTAAGCGTAACCACGTTCGATTTCTACTACGTGCCAAAGATATCCAGTCCGCGTACTTTCATGACGATCGACCCTGCGCTGAACTTCGATTGGGAAAAGGACGCGCAGTTCTCAAGCCTTGCGGTCACCGCCGGTATGGCGGTCGGAAAGGCGTTTGGCGGCCAGGCACAGGTCTATGTGAAGCCCACCGTCATGTTCGGTAGCGAGCGGCCGGGCGATTGGAGCATTGAAGTCGGCTTCAAGGTGCTCGGGTTCTGAGGCTACCAAGGCAGTCCGCCGTGCCATGACCAGTATGCGCATCCCGGGCCGCGTATCCACCCAACTCCCATCCGGACAAGCGTTGCCACCATGAACTACGGAACACGTTCACCGCGCAGATCATTCCGGTTGCTGCCACGCCGGCGGCTGCCACTTGCCGGGCTTCTGCTGGTGTCTTTCTCTTCCCTGGCGGTGGACGGCCCGGCATCCAGGGTTTGCGCACCAGGAGATGGCAGCGACCGGCCATCCATCGGCCTTGCGCTGGGCGGCGGCGGCGCCCGCGGCATCTCGCATGTCAGCCTGCTCAGGAAGCTTGAGGAGATGCATGTCCCGGTCGACTGCATCGCCGGCACCAGCATCGGATCGCTCGTAGGCGGGTTGTACGCCGCCGGCCACTCGGTCGACGAGCTGGAAGCGCTGGTCACGTCGATGGACTGGATGAACCTGTTCGACGATTCGCTCGCGCGTCCGGAGCGTTCATTCCGGCGCAAACAGGATGACCGCGACAGGCTTGCCACCATCGGCGTCGGCATCCGCGGCGGAAGGTTGCGTCTATCGCCCGGGGTTCTGCAAGGGCAGCGCATCCTGGCGCTCTTCGAGAAGGAAACGTTGCAGGTCAGCGCGATAAGCGATTTCGATGCGCTCCCGATTCCTTACCGGGCTACCGCGACCGATCTCAATACCGGTCAGGCCGTGGTCCTGGATCATGGCAGTCTTGCGATGGCGATGCGCGCGTCGATGTCGCTGCCCGGCATCTTCCAGCCGGTCGAGATCGATGGCCGCGTCCTGCTCGACGGCGGTCTTGCGAACCAGGTGCCGGTGGACGTGGTTCGCAGCATGGGCGCCGACATCGTGATTGCGGTCGATGTTGGCACCCCGTTGACGACCTATGGGACAGACGCCAGCGTACTGGATGTGGTGTCGCAGATAAGCACGATGATGACCACGCGGAATGCAGCGGAGCAGCGGGCCAATCTCGGTTCGCAGGACCTGTTGATAGTTCCCGAGCTGGGCGCCGAAGTCGCCACCGGCGATTTCACCAAGGCCGCGGAGGCGCTGCGCATCGGCAAGGAGGCCGCCGAATCCGCGCAGGAGGGCCTTGCTCGCCTTGCGATCCCGCCGCAAGCATATGCGACGTACGTCGACCATCGGCGCCATGCGCCAAAGGGCGATGTCATCGTCAATTTTGTTCGGATAGACAACCAGACCCAGTATGCCGACAAGTTGCTGCTTGGCGGTCTGCAGGCGGAGACAGGAAAACCGCTGGATACCCGAAAGATGGAGGATGGGCTGCTGCGGGCGTACAGCTTCGGTACGATTTCCAGCATGACCTATGAGGTCGTCGAGGAAGACGGCAGGACCGGTGTGCTCGTGCGGGCGCGTCCCAAGCCGCATGGCCCCAACTACATCCAGGTGGGCCTGCGGTCCGGGTCCGACTTCTCGGGCAATCATGAAAGCAATCTTCGCGCCGCCGTTCTGGTCTCGCCGCTCTCCAGCTACGGCGCGGAAGCCCGCCTGGCCGTCGACATCGGTAGCGAACCGGGACTGAAGGCGGAGTACTTCCTGCCCTTTGACGTCAGGAACAGGTACCAGCTGTACACCCAGCTCGAGTACAGGAATCCGAACGTTCACCTGTACACCGATGATGGCGACAAGGTCGCAACCTACAGCGTGCGTACGCTTGGGGGAGAAGTCCGCTTCGGTCGCGAATTTGGCAACCACGCCGCGGTATCCGTGGGCATCGAGCGGTCCACAGGCAAGGCATCGGTCGAGGTAGGCCTGCCTGCGCTGCGATCCTTCGATTCCGAAAATGGCGCCTGGTCGGTCCGCGCCATCGTGGACCGGCTGGACAGTCTGTTTTTCCCCCGCTCCGGCTACTACGCTGCGCTCGGATACACGTCATCCGAGAAATGGCTAGGCAGCGACACCGAATACAATCAGGTGGAGGCCGATATGTTGCTCGCCAAGGACTTTGGCAGGCACGCCGTCCAGTTCGGTGGCGCGTACCACTCCACCATTTCCGGGATCCTGCCGCTGCAGGAACGCTATCGTCTTGGCGGACGCGGGCGGCTTGCGGGATTCCACTACAACGAGCTTACCGGCCAGAACTATGCGCTTCTGATGGCCGGGTACAGTTTCCAACTGGCCGAGCTGTTCGGGCGTTCCGCAAGCGTTGGCATGACCTTGGAGTACGGCAACGCCTGGGAGCTGCGTTCCCGCATGGCTTTCGACGACGGCATTCTGAACGGCAGCGTCTATATCGGGTTTGATTCATGGCTGGGCCCGCTCATGTTCGGCTACGGCATGCGGGAAGGCGGTGACGGCGTCGCCTTCCTGGAGATCGGCACGCCCTTCTGATCAGGCGATCACGGAAACGAGACGGTCCAGCAACTCCTCCAGCGGCATGGCGATGACGAAAAGCGGCAGGAACGGCAGCGCCGCAAGCAGAAAGAACCACAAGATGGTCGCACGTGTCATCGGAAAGATGGACATGCTGCGGACCGTCGCGTACACCGAGCCATAGTCGGCCAGCGAAGAGGGGTCCCCGGAGTCGAGCAAGGACTTCTGCCGATGCCGGGCAAGCCAGCGGCTGCGGAAATCCGACGCGGCCGAATGCCCCAGTTCGGAGAACGCGAGCAGCGCCTTCTGCTTCACGCCGAACAGTCGTCGCCCCAGCAGCAGCAACGGCGCCAGCAGGCAGCCGACGGACAACAGAACGTAGGCGATCACCAGATGCTTCTGCTGGTCGATGGATTCGCCCAGATGCATGACGTGATTCATGCAGTTGCCCGACACCAGTATGCCGCCGGCAAGCGCAAGTACAACGAACCGGAATTGCGATTCGCCTAGGAACAGGATTCCGCCGGAGCCATCGGGATGGCCTGCATCGAGTCGCAGGTGAAGCTGCGACAGGCGCCACAGCAGGTAGGTCCACAATGCGAATCGCCACAGCCACAGGAGCGACACGAAGCGGAAGAGGGGCAAAGCCACCCAGTCCAGCCACGCTGCCGCAAACCGGCTCATTGCGTCGCCGCCGCTACGCCAGCTATCGATTCCAGGCATGGCATCAAAGGTCGTCTCCAGATAGAGCAAAGGAGTGAACGCCAGGATCAGCAGCAGGCTTTCCGGCCAAACCGGGTCGCGGAGAGACCGGATATGCGACAGTAGGCGGTCATAAGCGGGCTGCTTGCCGACGGGTACAAGTCCGCATTTCGGAATATGGGCGATCGTCCAACGCATGAGGCGATCGCACTGGGGTGCGGCGATCACCAGAAGCGGTACGGTCAGGAGGAATCGCCCGAGCATCGAGAAATCAAGCAGCAAAGGAACGTCCGCTGACGAGCCGTACAGAGTGCCGTTGATGGCCGCTGCGATGGCGATCGGCAGCAGGCAGAACAGGGCCAGCAGCACGGCCAGCCATAGGTGCAGGTATTCGGGCTTGCGCCGCAGCAGGCGGTCCAGGACCTGATAGATCAAACCGCCGTGCATCAAGGAGTAGCGATGTTTCATTTGCGCCCTCGTGACCGGACTCATACTCTGGGACGCATCGGGTTCGCGGTGACGTTCCGATACGCGGTTTGGCGCGCCGGGCTTGGCTAGCCGGCGTTCTCCCGTGGCATATCTCCTGCAACTTCCCGGATGTCCCGCTCAAGGAAGTAGTTCAGGAAGGTGCGTATGGCCGCGATTGCGCCGAGCTGCGCGATGGCCTGCCAGGAGGGTGCGATCGACGATTCCAGTATGTCCGCACCAATCTGCAATGTGAGCGCCGCGACCAGCCAGCGGGCATAGTCGAGCCAGATCGGGCGAAAGTCTCCCCGCTGCCCGGAGCGCGAGCGCGCGGCGAGTCGAAGCATCTCCCACGCGGCCCTGGCTGTGGCGGCGACGATGGCCAGCAGAACCAGTGCATCGATGAACAGGACCGCGAATTCTGTGGCCTCAATCAGAAGTTTCTCAAGTGTCTCCATGCGTTTCCCTCCACCGCTCGTTGCCTGAGGATGGCCCTGGTCATACGGTGTCAGCCGAAAGGATGCACGCCGAACACCATGCTGGAGATCGCCAGGATTCCCAGGAGCAGTAGCGCGCAGGCGACCACCAGGGTCATCGAGACCGGGTAGGGACTGAGGCCGCGAATCTGGCTGGATGCAATTCCCTCTTCCCTGTCTGCGCGGAGCGCCAGCATGAAGCTGATGTGATAGGCGATGCCGACAACCAGCATGCCGATGCCAAGCGCTACCAGTGCGGTGCCGAAGTTGCGAGGAGCGTTAGCGCCGATGCTGACCTGGCTCAGGCTCTGTGCGCTGCTGAAAACCTGGTAGATGGTGAAACCGAAGCCAATGAGCGAGAGAGAAGTACGGATGACGGACATCAGGGTCCGCTCCGCGCTCAGCCGCGTTCGCTGGTACGCCATGCCGGTCCGTCTTGCGCCCATCTGCAGGGATGGATTTCCTGCAGCTTCGTTGACGCTTTCGCCGGCGGCCTGGTTTGCATCATTCAACGACATCATTTTCTCCGTTACGCATGAACTGGATGGGACTATTTGCTGGCGGGCTTGCGCCGCCGGATGATGAGGCGCGCGAAGCGGGCGATGGGTCCGCGGAAGAGCAGATACGGCACAAACCCGAGCACCAGTGCGACCGTCACGGCTTCAAGCGGCCGCACCAGACCCTCCATCACTTTGTACTGGTAGATCGCATCAATGACGATGCCTATGAACATGATGCGACCTGTCGAACGCAGCCCCTCGTACAGCGCCTCTTTGCGCGACGAACTGTCCGCGGAGGCGATATGCCACAGATACGGGGTCTTTCCCGAATGCGCGTCCTTGATGCCATCGCGCATCGCCATCAGCAGCGACATGAGCGGTTGCAAGATGAAGCGGAATGCCATGGGTCCCTCGGGCCTTGCCGCAATCTCGGAGGTGAAGGTCCGTAGCATCTCGATGAATACATCCATTATCCATTCACTCTGCAAGGGAGGCGGGGAGCGCCGACGCACGGCGGCAACACGTAGCTGTTCCGGCGCAGCGGCCGGGATGGCAGTGATGTCCAACGTTGCCTTGGAACAGATGAAGATTCTCGATGCCTCTCCGGCATCCTTCAATCCGCAATAGATCGGAACTTGCGAAGGCAATTTGCGTCGTGCAGCTAAGTAGAACTACTTAGCCATTGCGTTCCGCGTGCTCATACTGAGATGCAGTAGGTAAAATCACCTGTGCCGGCGTAGTTGATTACGCTGGGCTTGCGTAGCAGAATCCCTGTCGGGGGGCCAGACCAACGCGCCGCGAGTATGGAGCCGTTTCCGGGGTGGGATTATGTCTGCGCGGGAGATAGTGGGGCGAAGGATACTCGGCCCGCCAGCCGCCTTGGAGCGATGGCGGTCCCGGCTGGCTGCGATCGGCATAGGTTTTGCGTGCGGACTTGCCGGGCAGGTGGCCTCGCACGCGCTTCTCGTCAAACCGGCCGAAATCACTTCCATCTGGATTCCGGGCGGACTCATCCTGGCGTACCTTGTATGTCGTCCCGTGCAGTCCTGGTTGTTGCTGCTGTCTGGCTTCACTGCGGGCGGAGTTCTCGCATTCGCGCTGCGGTCCGGCGTCGGCATGGTGGTCCTGCCGGCGGTCGGCTATCTCTGGATATCCGCTTGCATCGCGGCCGGTGCTGCGGCCATCAAGCTCGGTCCGAGACAGCGGGTCATGTTCCCTACCATCGGCCACCTTGCGCGGTTCTTCCTGATTGTCGTGGCGGGCGTTTCCGTCGCGTGCTCATCCGGCTTTGTCGGCGTAGTGGCGATGATGCGCGACGACATATCGCTTCCAAGGCTTTGGATGCTGGGAACAACGGCTTTTGCCGTTGGCTTCATGTTGGTCACGCCACTGATGGTCGAACTGCAGAGGGCGAAGTTTCCGCCTTGGCGCGACGTCAGGAAGCAGGTGGTCGGGTTTTTCCTTTTCAGCGTCGGACTCTGGATGATATCGGCCCTGGCCTGGCATGCGGCGCCTTCCAACCTCAGCAACATTCCGCTGGCGCTGTTTGTACCGATTCCTCTGCTCATGCTGGCGGCATTCCAGTTCGGTACGTTCGGTCCCAGCGTGGGTCTTGTGGTTGCGTTTCTTCCCGCCATGATCGTTGCGATCAGGCTGGACCGGGTCGATACCTTCGAACTGGGGCACGTCAACAGCTACATCATGCAGCTATGGACGCTGGCGGCGGGAGTTCTGGTACATGCGCTGGCGATTCAGGCCCGGCAGAGAACCGACATTCTCCACCGGCTGTCGGTCACCAGCGAGGAAAACAGGAGCCTAGCGGCGCGGCTGATGCAGAGCCAGGAGGAGCAGAGCATCCGGATATCCCGTGAACTGCATGACGGCGTGAATCAAAAACTGACGTTCTTCTCGATCGCCTTGAGCTCAATCAGGCAGCGAAGTCCGGAAGACCTGCATGCGCCGGTTGACGAGGTCACCGCTGGCATCAGGGAACTGATCGACGAAGTGAGGAACATCTCCCATAGCCTGCACCCGTCGGTGTTGGAGCATGCAGGCATAGGAGGGGCTATCGACGATCTTGTGCGGGTCATCGAGGGGCGTTGGGGGGGCGAGATTGCGCTGAGGATTGAGATCGATCCAGCTTTGGATGAACTGGAGGGCGAGCGCGCGCTGTGTATGTACCGGGTGGCGCAGGAATCCATCCGCAACGCCATCGAGCACTCCGGCGCAAGCGCGATGAAGATCGTATTGTCCGCCGCGGATGGGCGCTGGCGTTTGCGTGTTTCGGACAACGGACGGGGTTTTGTGCTGAAGGAGGTTGCGATGCATAGCGGTCTTGGCCTGGTCAGCATGAAGGAACGGGTGCAACTGGTACGCGGCAAGCTGCACATCCGTTCCCGCCCAGGCAGGGGTACCAGTGTGACCATGGAGCTAAGCGCATGACAGACCGACGGAGACCGCTGGTGCTGCTTGCCGACGACCATCGCATGGTCGCGGAGGGTATCGCCAATCTTATTTCGAAGGACTATGACCTGCTGGAAGTGGTTTCGGACGGCGACGCGCTTTTCGAAAGCGCGGTCCAGCACCAACCCGACATCATCCTCACCGATGTCTCCATGCCCGGTTGCGACGGCATCGAGGCGGTCAGGCGGCTGTTCGCTGCGGGCCAGCAAACGCCGGTGATATTCATGACGGTGCACAACGAGCCAGCGATGGTGCGAGAGGCCATCCAGAGCGGCGCCAGGGGATATGTTCTGAAGGCTGCGGCGGGTGACGAACTCCTGAAAGCCATGCACGAAGTGAGCAATGGCCACATCTATGTCAGTCCCGAACTGTGGCCCTATATCTCCGGTCAGAGGAAGGTGCCGTCGCTGACGAATATGCAGAAGAAGGTGCTCGGTTTGCTCTCTTCCGGCATGCGATCGCGGGAGATCGCCACAAAGCTGAGCGTGTCTGTCCGGACCGTCGATTCGCACCGCTATTCGATCATGCGCACGCTTGGGGTCACCAGCAGCGTTGCATTGATCCGCGAAGCCGAGCGTCTGGGCCTGATAAAGAGCTAGCGGCCGGCGCTGGAAAAACTGTCATTTGCCGTGCGCGAGTCCGGGTATGGGCAGGACTGGCGACTTGCAACGCGCACGGGATTGGCGCTCTTCAACGACCTGGGGGTGGCAGCGGCCACGCCTTGACCGTGCGCGTTCGGTGGCGACCGACCTGTCCGGTGGTGCCGCTCGACCTCAGCGAGCTCCTGACCGGCAGACCCTTCTGCTTAATCGGGGGAAGGGGCCAACGACGCCGTCCCGCGGAATCTTTTCCGGCGTCCTCAATAAGATTTTCAGTTATATCAATGAATTACAAGATGGCACCTGCATTGGTGCGCCGCAGCTTGTTTGATTCAAATATGAGATGTAAATTCGTATATGAAACATACAGGGCCCATGGGATAGTCGGCGCAATCCGTCCAATGCGCCGCTGCCATCGGTTCTGACTCCCTGGGAGGGGACAGCATGCGTGGATCCAATTTGGTGGCTTCAGTCCAGAGCCTGCGCGCGCCGGGTGCGCCCGCCCGTGGCACGGTGCCGGCGCCGGCAACGCGCATCGCGCCAGCTGCGCAGCCGGCGAACGGAGATGCCGGTGCAGCGGTATTGACCAGGTGCAGGTGAAGTGACCCAGACCCTGGCCGCCGCAACCGAGATTGCGCAACGGCGCTTGGGCACGACCCGCGTGCGCCTGCCGATGCTGGGTTTCGGCGCCGCGCCCATCGGCAATCTGTACACCGCGGTGAGCGACGACGAGGCGATGCGGGCGATAGGCAGCGCGCTCGGGGAGGGCATCCGCTATTTCGATACCGCGCCCTACTACGGCTATGGCCTGAGCGAAGCCCGCCTGGGCCTGGGCCTGAAGGGCGTGCGCCGCGACAGCGTCCGCATCTCCACCAAGGTCGGGCGGCGAATCTATGAAGACACCAGCCGCGAGCCGGGCCGGGAAGGCTTTGCGGTGGCCGGCCGCAAAGCCGAGTTCGACTACAGCCGCGATGGCGTGATGCGCTCGTTCGAGTCCAGCCTGCAGCGGCTGGGAACCGATCATGTCGACATCCTGCTGTTGCACGACATCGGCCGGCTCACCCATGGCGACAACCATCCGGCCATGCTGCGGCAGGCGCTGGACGAGGCGTTGCCGGCGATGGCGGAGCTGAAGTCCTCCGGCGCCTGCGGCGCCATCGGCATCGGCGTCAACGAGGAAGACATCGCGGTCGAACTGATGCCGTTGTTTCCGCTGGACTGCGTGATGTTGGCCGGTCGCTACACCTTGCTGGAACAGCACGCGTCGCGACGGATCATGCAGGGCGCGCAGGCGCGCAACATCGGCGTCCTGGTGGCCGGGCCGTACAACTCGGGCCTGATGAGCGATGCGCGTGCGCCGGGTAGCACCTACAACTACGCGCCGGCAGAGCCGGAAGTGCTGCAGCGCGCCCAGCGCATCTATGCCATCTGCGCGGAGCACGGCGTGGACGTGGGTGCTGCCGCGTTGCAGTTCCCGCTGGCCCATCCGGCGGTGGTCAGCGTGGTGGCCGGCATGCGCAGCGCCGAAGAGGCCATAAGCGCATCGCTGCGGTACCGTGCGGAAGTGCCTGCCGAACTCTGGCAGCAGCTTCGCGCCGAAGGGCTGCTGCAGGACTGGGCAAGAACGCTGGGAGGGGCCGCCGCATGAGAGCGGTCGATTCGCACCTGCACTTCTGGCAGCTCGCACGCGGCGACTATCTGTGGCTGACGCCGGAATTTTCCGCGCTGTATCGCGATTTCGTGCCGAATGACATCGACGTGACCTTGCGCGCATGCGGGGTCGATTCGGTGGTGGTGGTCCAGGCCGCGGCCACCGAAGCCGAAACCCACTACCTGCTCGATCTCGCACGCCAGCATCCTTTGATTGCCGGCGTTGTCGGATGGACCGACTTCGAGGCCGCAGACGCGCCGCAGCGGATAGCCGCGCTGTGCCGCGATGCGCAGGGCCGCCTGAAAGGACTGCGGCCGATGGTCCAGGACATCGCCGACCCGCAATGGCTGCTGAGGTCCGAACTGGATCCGGCGTTCAATGCGCTGGTGGCCAACGATCTGTCGTTCGACGCCCTGGTGGCGCCGGTGCACCTGCCCGTGCTTGCGCAGCGGCTTGCCCGTCACCCGCAACTGCGGGCCGTGCTTGACCATGCCGGCAAGCCGGACATCGCCGGCGGCGGATTCGCTGGCTGGGCCCAGCAGATTGCCCACCTGGCCGGGCAGACCAATGTGCTGTGCAAACTGTCCGGTTTGCTGACCGAAGCCGGGCGCAGCGCATCGGCGGCGGACATCGAGCCCTACGTGGCCCATCTGTTCGCCAGCTTCGGGCCAGGACGGATCATGTGGGGCAGCGACTGGCCGGTACTGACCGCCAGCGCCGACTACCTGGACTGGTTCGACATGGCCAGGGCGCTGGTGGCGCGCCTGGCCGCCGGGTACGAGGAAGACGTCTTCGCCAACAACGCCCAGCGCTTCTATCGCCTGGCGCAGAAATCCTATCCATGAATCGCGGGAGCAAAACGATGTCCCCATCATCCACCTATCTGCAGGCAGCGCCATGAGCGGCCGTCTGCAAGGCAAGCGCTGCCTGATCACCGCCGCCGGCGCCGGCATCGGCCGCGAAAGTGCGCTGGCATGCGCGAGCGAGGGCGCGCGGGTGCTGGCCACCGATATCGATGCGCAGGCCCTGGCTGCGCTTGCCGCCGAATGCGAAGCGATTGAGACGCATCTGCTGGACGTCACCCGTCCGGCGGACATCGACGCGTTCGTATCCGCGCAGGGCGCGTTCGACGTGCTGTTCAACTGCGCCGGATACGTGCATCAGGGCAGCATTCTCGATTGCGATGCGGAGGCGTGGCGGCGCTCTTTCGCCATCAATGTCGATGGCATGTACGCACTGTGCCGCGCGGTGTTGCCGGGCATGCTGGCGCAGGGCCGGGGCAGCATCATCAACATGTCCTCGGTTGCATCCAGCATCAAGGGCGTGCCCAACCGGTTTGCCTACTCCACCACCAAGGCGGCGGTGATCGGCCTGAGCAAGGCGATTGCGGCCGATTTCGTCACCCGCGGCGTGCGCTGCAATGCGATCTGCCCCGGGACCATCAAGACCCCGTCGCTGTCCGAGCGCGTGGCCGCGCTGGGCGGCGACCAGGACGCGGTGTGGAAGGGTTTCATCGAGCGCCAGCCGATGGGCCGGCTGGGCGAGCCGAAGGAGATCGCGGCGCTGGTGGTCTATCTGGCGTCGGACGAGTCCTCTTTCACCACCGGACAAACCCACATCATCGACGGCGGCTGGTCGAACTGACGAATGAACGAGAAGGAGATGTTGCAATGAAACTGCTGCGCTACGGGCCGAGCGGGAACGAACGGCCGGGATTGCTGGATGACGAAGGACGCATCCGCGACCTTGGCCACATCGTCGACGATATCGCCGGCGATCACCTCACTGCCGCCGGCCTGGAGAAGATCCGCGCGCTCGATACCGCCTCGTTGCCGCTGGTTGACGGCGATGTGCGCTTGGGCGCAGCGGTGGGCCGGATCGGCAAGTTCATCTGCGTAGGCCTGAACTACGCCGACCATGCCGCCGAATCCGGCATGGCCGTGCCGGAGCAGCCGGTACTTTTCATGAAGGCGACCAGCGCGGTAATCGGGCCCGACGATACGGTGGTGATCCCGCGCGCCTCGCGCAAGACCGACTGGGAAGTCGAACTGGGCGTGGTGATCGGCGACAGGGCGCACGATGTGCCGGTCGAAACCGCATTGGAGCATGTGGCCGGCTATGCGGTCATCAATGATCTGTCCGAGCGCGAATTTCAGCTCGAGCATGGCGGGCAGTGGGTCAAGGGCAAGAGCTGCGACACCTTCGGCCCCATCGGGCCGTGGCTGGTCACCCGCGACGAAGTTGCCGACCCGCAGAACCTGGCGATGTGGTTGGAAGTGAATGGCCACCGCTACCAGGATGGCAGCACCCGCACCATGGTGTTCGGTGTGGCGACGCTGGTGAGCTACATCAGCCGCTACATGACCCTGATGCCGGGCGATGTGATCAGCACCGGCACGCCGCCGGGCGTGGGCCTGGGCCAGAAGCCGCCGGTCTACCTCAAGCCGGGGGACGTGATGGAACTGGGCATCGAAGGACTGGGCCGGCAGCGGCAGCAGGTCGTTGCGTACGAAAGCACCCGCTAAGGAACGGACATGAGCAGATTCACCGCAATAGACACCTACGATGTCCGCTTTCCCACCTCGCGCGAACTGGACGGTTCCGACGCGATGAACCCGGACCCCGACTATTCGGCGGCCTACCTGATCCTGCGCACCGACGACCCGGATGGACTGGCCGGCCATGGGCTGGTCTTCACCATCGGCCGCGGCAACGATGTGCAGACTGCCGCGATCTCCGCGCTGTCGCATCTGGTGCTGGGGCGCGACGTCGATGCGGTGCTGGACGATCTGGGCGCCTTCGCGCGCAGCCTGACCGACGATTCGCAGCTGCGCTGGCTGGGCCCGGAGAAAGGCGTGATGCACATGGCCATCGGCGGCGTCATCAATGCCGCCTGGGACATGGCCGCGCGCCGTGCGGGCAAGCCGTTGTGGCGCTTCATCGCCGACATGACGCCGGAACAGCTGGTGCGCACCATCGATTTCCGCTACCTCTCCGATGCGCTGACGCCGGAGCAGGCGCTGGAGCTGCTGCGCGCCGCCGAACCGGGCAAGGCGCAGCGGGTGGCGGCGTTGCTGCAGGAGGGCTACCCGGCGTATACCACTTCGCCCGGCTGGCTGGGCTATTCGGACGAGAAGCTGACCCGCCTGGCCAGGGAAGCGGTGGCGGAAGGCTTCCGCACCATCAAGCTCAAGGTCGGACTCAGCGTCGAGGACGATATCCGCCGCTGCGGCCTGGCGCGCGAAGCGATCGGCCCGGATGTGGCGATGGCGGTGGACGCGAACCAGCGTTGGGACGTTGGCCCGGCCATCGCCTGGATGAAACAGCTGGCGCAGTTCGACATCGCCTGGATCGAAGAGCCGACCAGTCCGGACGACGTTCTCGGCCATGCCGCCATCCGCCGCGGCATCGCGCCGGTGCCGGTGTCCACCGGCGAGCACACGCAGAACCGCGTGGTCTTCAAGCAGTTGCTGCAGGCGCAGGCGGTGGACCTGATCCAGATCGACGCCGCGCGCGTGGGCGGGGTCAACGAGAACCTGGCCATCCTGCTGCTGGCCGCCAAGTTCGGCGTGCGCGTGTTTCCGCATGCCGGCGGCGTGGGCCTGTGCGAACTGGTCCAGCATCTGGCCATGGCCGATTTCGTCGCCATCAGCGGCAGCAAGGAAGACCGCGCCATCGAGTTCGTCGACCATCTGCACGAACACTTCGTCGATCCGGTACGTATCCGTCATGGACGTTATCTTGCGCCGGAGCAGCCGGGATTTTCGGCGGAGATGCATGTCGATTCCGTGCGGCAGCATCTCTATCCCGCCGGCCCGGTCTGGAGCGGCGAAGTGCCCGCGGTTGCCTCGGATGGCCTCAGCGCGCAAGCGGCGGGATAGCATTGCGCATCGCTGCCCTGCATAACGACCGGAGTTGAGCATGGCCAAGCCTGTTTCGGATCTGCGCGACGCCGCGCGACGCCGCCTGCCGCGGCTGCTGTTCGACTACATCGACGGCGGTTCGTACGACGAGATCACCCTGCGCCGCAATATCGACGATTTGAGGGCGATCGCGCTGCGTCAGCGGGTGATGACCGACATCTCCGTGTTGTCGATGGCGACCACGCTGTTCGGTCAGCCGATGAGCATGCCGCTGGCGCTGGCGCCGGTCGGCTTTGCCGGCATGTACGCACGGCGCGGCGAAGTGCAGGCGGCGCGCGCGGCGCACGCGGCCGGCGTGCCGTTCTGCCTCTCCACGCTGAGCATCTGCGGGCTGGAAGAAGTGGTTGAGAGCAGCGGCGGCCCGGTCTGGTTCCAGCTCTACATGGTCCGCGACCGCGGTTTCTGCAAGCAGCTGATCGAACGGGCCAAGGCCGCCGGCAGCCCGGTGCTGTTGCTGACCGTGGATCTGCCGATCGCCGGCGCGCGCTACCGCGATCTGCGCTCGGGCATGTCCGGACCTGGCGGCGCCAAGGGTGCCTGCATGCGCGCCTGGCAGGGCATGACCCATCCGCGCTGGCTGTGGGATGTGCGCCTGCGCGGCGGGCCGCACCGCTTCGGCAATATTCCGCCACAGGTGATAGGCGAGGGCGGACTGGGCGCATTCGCAGGCTGGATCAAGAACAACTTCGATCCGACCGTGACATGGAAGGATCTGGATTGGGTGCGCAGCCATTGGGACGGCCCCATCGTGGTCAAGGGTCTGCTGGATCCCGCCGATGCGCGCGCGGCACTGGCGGCGGGCGCCGACGGCATCGTGGTGTCCAACCACGGCGGGCGTCAGCTGGACGGCGTGCCGTCAGGCATAGCCGCCTTGCCGGCGATGCTGGACGAGGTGGGAGGACGCGTGCCGGTGCTGATGGACGGCGGCATCCGCTCGGGCCTGGACATCCTGCGGGTGCTGGCCACCGGCGCGCAGGGCTGCCTGGTGGGCAAGGCCTGGGCCTATGCGCTGGGTGCGGCGGGCGGGCAGGGCGTGAGCGAAATGCTGGCGACCTTCAAGGCCGAACTGGAAGTGGCCATGTCGTTGACCGGCTGCACGGATCTGGGCAAGGCCGGCCGCGAATTGCTGGTGCTTTGAACGTCGGATGCGCTTTTCTTGCACGGAGGTCCGGGCGAGGCTTGCCTGGAGCGTTTCGTTTCAAGTGCCTGGGCGGAACCAATCCATCGTCATGACTTGAAACATGGTGCCCAAGGCAACGCCGCATACGGGCTGGAACCAGTCAGGCCTCGGTGCCGTCGTCGTTGTCTCTGCGCGATTGGGATAGCGAGAAGATACGTGTCATCGGCCGCCATTTCTCACCGGGCGCCGAACCGGGCAGCGGCTTCTGGAAGGTGGACATCAGCGCTTCCCAGGCCTGCACGCGCGGGTTCCCGTCATCGGCAGCGGCCTTGGCCTCGGGCGAGTAGTCCTCGTCCACCTCCATGGTCAACACCAGCCGGTCGCCGACGCGGTGTATTTCCATGTCATGGATTCCCGCGGCGACGATGGATTCGACGATTTCAGGCCAGATCGCCTCGGGGCTGTGCCAGCGCTCGTACTCGGCGATCAGCGCCGGATCGTCGCGCAGGTCCAGCGCGTAATAGAGTCGCGGCATCGCTCAAGCGCTCCCGGCCGCGCGCGCGCCTCGGGCGGACGCGAAAGCGAACCACAGGATCACCGCAAAGCACAGCGCCGGAACCGCCATTGACCAATGGATGCCCGCCAGATCCGAAACCGCGCCCATCAAGGCGGTCAGGATGGCGCCGCCGATGATCGCCATGACGATCAGCGAGGAACCCAGCTTGCGTTCGTCATCGCCCAGTCCTTCCAGCCCCAGCGCGAAGATGGTCGGGAACATCACCGACATGAAGAAACTGCTGGCCACCAGCGCATACGTGCCGATCAAGTGCGGCGACGCCACCGCGACCGAACAAAGCGCCAGATTGATCAGCGCGAATATTCCCAGCAGGCGGGCAGGCGGCAGATAGCGCAGCAGCGCCGTACCGACGAACCGCCCCAGCATGAACAGCACCAGCGAAACGGTCAGGTATGTCGCCGCCGATTTTTCCGGCGTGCCCGGCAAGCCGTCCTGCACGTAGCGGATCAGGAAACTCCAGATGCCGACCTGCGCGCCCACGTAGAAGAACTGCGCCACGACGGCAAGGAGAAAGCGCCACTTGCGCAGAAGGCGGCCGAAGATGCCGTGGCGCTGGCCTGCCGGTTCGGCCGCGCTCGAGGTCGCAGGAAAGCGCACCAGTGCGATCAGCAGCGCCCACAGCACCACGACCGCACCGATGACCAGGTAAGGGGTCTGCACCGCCGAAGATTCGGCCACATAGAAGGCCTGCCGCGCCGCGGGCGTCATTGCCGCCAGATCCTCGGCCGTATGCTCGACGCCGGAGAAGATGAAATGCTGTCCTATCAGGATGCCGGTGATCGATCCCAAGGGATTGAACGCCTGCGCCAGGTTCAAGCGCCGCGCGGCGCCTTCGGCCGGACCCAGCACGGTGACCAGCGGATTGGCCGTGGTTTCCAGAAACGCCAGACCGCTGGCGATCACGAACAGCGCCAGCAGGAACAGGTTGTAGGTATGCGCCTGCGCCGCCGGATAGAACAGGAACGCGCCGGCGGCGTACAGCAGCAGCCCGAGGATGATGGCCGCCTTGTAGCTGTAGCGCTTCATGAACATGCCGGCGGGAATGGCGAACACGAAGTAGCCCAGGTAGAACGCGCTCTGCACCAGGCCGGCCTGGAAATCGGAAAGCTCGAAGGCTTTCTTGAACTGCTTGATCAGAATGTCGTTGAGATTGTTGGCCATTCCCCACAGGAAGAACAGGCTGACAATCAGCACCAGGGGCAGGATGGCGGCGCGGGCCAGGGAATTGGGCGCAACCGTAGTGGTGTCTTCGAAGTGCATGCCGCTTACCCCTCCCAAGGTTTGCTGCGCGCTAGCGTTTCCGGAGCCTACTGCGGCTGCCGCGATTATGCAAATATAAAAATAGTATTCATATATGAATGATGTGTTGGCTGCGGTGCGGCAGGATCTCGGACCGTTGCCGCTGTGCGCTGGCCCGTTCCCTTATCCTGTTCAGCATGACTGCCAAGACTCCCAAATACCGCGCACCGGCCCTGGACAAGGGCCTGGACATCCTGGAACTGCTGGCGCAGAACGCCGGGCCGCGGTCGATGGGCGAAATCTCGGAAGGCGTGGGGCGTTCGCGCAGCGAGATCTTCCGCATGCTGCAGGTGCTGGAGGAGCGCGGCTACCTGGCCAGAGCCGCCGGCGATGGCGGCTACGTGCTGACCAACCGCCTGTTCATGCTGGGCATGCAACAGCCGCAGGTGCAGAACGTCACCGAAGTGGCGCTGCCGGTGATGCGGCATCTGGCCGACCGGATCCGCCAGCCCTGCCATCTGGTTGCGCCCTCGGACGATCAGATCGTGGTGATCGCGCAGATCGATGCGCCCGCCGACCTGGGCATGGTGGTGCGGCCCGGCCATCGGCGGCCGCTGGCGCATTCGACTTCCGGCCTGGTGCTGTTCGCATTCCAGCAGGAAGATGTGCAGGCGCGGTGGCTGAAACTGCTGGATGAAAGCGAGGTGCCGTACCAGCGCGCCGAGTTCCTGAAAGCGGCGCAGCAAGTGCGCAAACAGGGCTATGCGATGCATCCCAGCGAGGCCGTGGTGGGCGTGATCGATCTGACCGCGCCCATCCTGCAGCAGGAGCACGCCACCTATACGCTGACGGTGCCCTTCATCGAACGCCGTCCGCAGCAGATCGATGCACAGGAAGCCCTGGCAGCACTGCGCGAAGCGGCCGACCAGATATCGCAGGCGCTGATGTATCGTCCGCCGCGGAATACTGGGACGGGGTGAGATACTGGTTCAAGTAGCTGCTGCACAGCTGCCGCGGTAATCCCGTCGATGCAGCCTATTGCTTGTCCAGTAGTCCCCGCCACTCACGCATCTGCTCATCATCCTCTGCGCCCAGATCGGTGAGTGCCGAAATCGCCGCCGCCAATAGCGGACGGCCTTCCTGCTGCCGCCCGGATTGCATCAATATCCGGCCGCGCAGCGCCTGTAGACGGTGTTCCCAACCGGGCGTGGAATCGCCAGCCGTCAACGCAGGCACGCTGAGGCCGTCGACCATCTCCAACGCCTCGGCGTGGCGGCCCTGGTCGGCCAGCTGATTGGCCAACGCGTAACGGAAACTGTGCGCCGCCACGTTGTCTTCGCCGAAGTGGCGGCGCAGGCCGCTCTCGGCCTGGCGCAGGTAGGCCAGTCCGGCCTCGCGGTCGCCGCAATCGTATTCCTTGAAGCCCAGGTTGCCGGTTTCGATCAGTGTGGCCTGACGCTCCTCGCCATACCGGTGCGCCACGCGCTCGCGCACGGTGCGTGCAATCGGAAGCGCCTTGGCGCAGGCGCCGGCATAGTCATGGATGCTGGCCACCAGCGACAGCTGTACCAGGGTGGTGTAATCGTCCGGACCGAGGATGCGTTCGGTCGTGGCGGCCGCGGTTTGCGCTATCGGCAGCGCTTCGGCGTAGCGGCCCAGGCTGCGCAGCGCTCGCGCCAGCATTACCCGGTAGCCGGCCGTGGTCGACTCGCCTATGCGGCTGGCGTCCAACAGCGGATCGGCCAGGAGCGCGCGCAGCAGCGGCACGGCTTCCTCGGCCTTGCCCGAGCGCAGCAAGGCATCGGCAATGTTGGAGCGGATCAGCGCGGCCATTGATGCGTCGTCCGGTCTCAGCTTGCGTTGCAATGCGTCCGCGCGTCGGTGCGCGGCCAGCGAGGGTTCGATCTGCAACTGCTGGAAATGCAGCTGACCGCGTGCGATCGCCGCATACAACGCCAGCGGATTTTCGCTCCGCAGGCGCGTGCTGCCCGCCAGACGGTCGGCCTCCCGCAATTGGCGTTCGGCTTCAGCGAAGGCCTCGGACGTACCGGCATAGGCCAACGTCCGCACCAGACCGTAGCGCGTGATCAGGGTGAGTTCGTCGTCGACGCCGAAGGCCCGGCCGTAATCCTGCACCGCGTTGCGCAGATGCCCGGCGGCGCGTTCGCGATCGCCCAACGTGCGCCAGGCATCGCCCAACGCAGCGTGGATGCCGCCGCGCACGGCGGGATCGCCGTCGAAGCGTGTGGTCAACGGAGTTCCGGCGTGCTCCAGCATCTGCCGTACCGTGGGGTCGCGTTCGAATCCTGCACCGCCGGGACTGAGCGCGCCGATCAGATCGTCGCTTAGGAAGCGCACCACCGCTTCCGCGCGGGCCGCCTGCATCGCCGCGCTCCTGCGTTGTTGCTCGCTGCGGTACCAGAACAGCGAACTGGCGATCAGACCGGCGCTCAGCATGGCGATAGTGGCGATCACCCACGGCCTGCGCGCACGGGTCTGTTCCAGCGTGCGTTGCGCCGCATGCGCGGCCAGCGCGGTGGCCTGTTGCCGTTCGGCCAGGGCGCGGCGCTGCGGCAACGCCGACAGCCGCTCCATCAGCTCCGCCACGCTGCCCAGGCGTTGCGCCGGATCGCCGTCGGTGGCGCGGCGAATGTCCTCGACCAGCAGCGCATCGTCGATGTCGCGTTCCCAGCCCGGAGCCATCGGGCGCCGAAGGTCGCCAACCAGCCACTGGTAGAGCAGCACGCCCAGCGCATACAGGTCGCTGCGCACGGTGGCGGCCTGGCCGGCGATCAGTTCCGGTGCCAGGTAAAGCGGCGTCCCGGAGCCGTTGCTGGCAGTGGTGACCGTCAAACCCATGCCGGTGATGCCCAACTCGGCCAGCCGCTCGGGTTGCAGCAGGCGGCTGTTGCCGAAATCGGTCAGGCAAGGCTGCCAGCGAGCCTCCCGGCGCGCGCGCACCAGCACGTTGGCGGGCTTGATGTCCTTGTGCAGCACGCCGACGCTGTGCGCGGCATCCACGGCGGCAGCGATCTGCAGGAAGAACGCCAGTCTGCGCTCGCGGTCCCATTCCGCGAGCGCGCCTTGCGATGCCGCCCATTCGGGCAGGGACTCGCCGCCGTACTCGCATTCCAGGAAGAACGGTTCGGTCTCGAAGTTCCAGTCCAGCACCCGGACGAAATCGTCGCGCTCGCCCAGGGTGTCGCGCAGCACCCGCATCAGCGTGGCTTCGCGCTTGATCGCCGCCAGCCGTTCGCCGCCGAGGCTGAACTTGAACACGCGCGCGTCGCGGCTGCGCGGTTGCCGCGCCAGCCAGACTTCGCTGCCCAGGGTGCGGCCCAACGGCCGTTCCAGCAGGAAATGCTCGCGGCCGGGTACCGGCTGGCCGGCCACGAAACTCAGCGCAGTGCCCAGGCGCTGACCCTGCGCCACGCGCTCGACCGGCCCGTCCATCCGGTAGCCGATGCGCGGCACGGTGACGATGCGGTCCTCGCCGGCGGCGTCCAGCATCTTGCGCAGCTTGCCGATCGCGGTGGCCAGAACATGGTCGACGGTGATGCGGCCGGCCCAGACCTGCTCGAACAGTTCTTCCTTGGTCACCACCTCGCCGACATGGCGCAGCAGGACCGACAGCACCTGCAGCGGCTTGTGCTCCATATCCACCGCCAGGCCGGCCACGCGCAGTTCATGGCGGCTCTCGTCGAACTCGACAGCGCCGAAGCGCCACCGGTAGAGCCTGGCATCGGGCGAAGGCTGGGAGGACGGCATGCGGCCGATGATAGCGCCTGTTGCGCAGGCTCCGGCTGCGATGCCGGGCCCGGCTGGACGCGCTTGAAGGTTTCTTGAAAAGCGGGTGAGGACACCTGCGCCCGTCGCCTGCAGCATCCGCCGTGTGCCACCGGATACGCACGCGGTGGCTTTCAGGGTTCATCACGCGGAGAAAGACGATGGCAATGGACGTGATACGGCGGCCAAACGGCACGTGGCGGCTGCCGGCCGCGCTGATGGTACTGGCCCTGCTTGCGGAGCCGGCGATGCCTGCCGCGGCGCAGTCGCCGCCGAGCCGCAGCGTACTGGGACCGTGGGTGGGCACCTACGTCTGCGCGCAGGGCCTGACCGGTCTGACCCTGAGCATCACCGAGGCCACGCCAACCCAGGCGCGTGCGCTGTTCCACTTCTACGCCGACCCACGCAATCCGCGCGTGCCGACCGGCTGCTTCACCATGAGCGGCACCTACGAACCGTCCACTGGGCGCCTGCAACTGAAGGGTGGGGACTGGCTGCTGAGGCCCGCCGGATATCACGTGGTGTCCTTCGACGGCCATGTCGATGCCGCGGGCCGCCGCTTCACCGGCAAGGTTGGCGGCGCGTCGGCCTGCAAGCAGTTCGACCTGGCCCGTACAGCCCCGCCATCCCCGCCGCCAGCGGCCTGCGCGGTCGCCATGCCGGTGGTGCAGGCCGACCTGCAGGACGCTGGCCGCATTGGCGATGCGCTGGCCGGGCAGGGGCGCGTCGATCTCAACATCCTGTTCGATTTCGCCCAGGCGACGATCCGAGCCGACAGCCTGCCGCAGCTGGACGAACTGGGCCGCACCCTGCTGGCGCCGCCGTTGGCCGCGCGCCGCATCGGCATCCACGGGCACACCGACGCGGTCGGCAGTGTCGATGCCAACCTGCGCTTGTCGCGGCAGCGCGCCGCGGCGGTCGCCGACTATCTGGCGCGCACGTTCGGCATATCGCCTCAGCGTCTGGAGGTACAGGGACACGGCGAAAGCCGGCTCAAGCAGCCGCGCGCTCCAGAGGCCGAAGCCAATCGGCGCGTGGAGATCGTGGTGCTGGATTGAATCGCCGGACCGCCGCGTCCGCGCGACACGCGGTCCGGCCCCACTTGCGGAGAGAACGATGCGAACCAAAACGACCAATACGATGCTGGCCTTGTCCGTCCTGCTGCTATCGGCGTGCGGAAAAGGCCCGGAACTGGCCGACGGCGAGAAGAAGATAGGCGTGCCGGTCGACGAACTGGAAGAAGCGGCGGTCGCCGCAACCGCGGCAGCGGCCCCGTTGCGATGCCCGCCCAAGGTGCGCAAGGGCCTGAACGGGCCCGACATCATGGCCCTGCGGCTAGGCATGACGCTGGAAGAAGCGCTTGCCACCGCACGCTGCGGGCTGGGCGAGGACGCCGTGGTCACCGAGGAGAAGCGCTGGCTGGACCGCATCGACACCCATGGCATCGAGCTGGGTACCCAGTTCTTCACGGTGGAGAAGGGCAGCTACCGGCCATGCAATTACGCGCGCGAATGGCAGGAGTGCCGCGGCAAGTTCAAGTGGGAGCATGTGGACGAGGTCGTCAGCGTGGCCACGCCGGGGGGGCCCGGCAAGGAGACGGCAGCGGTGATCTGGCGCACGCAGAATTTCCGCGACGGACAGATGCCGCCGGTGGACGCAGCATTGGAGGCCCTTATCGGCAAGTACGGCCAACCGCAGATCCGCGAAAATTCCGATGCGCAGCGTGGCTATTCGGCCGGCTATCGCGATCTGCAATGGGTCTACGACCGCGCCGGCAATCCACTTAGCAAGGCCAATCCGCTGTTCGATCAGTGCCGGGGAGCGGTACATGCGCACAGCGGCGACAAGCGCGCGCGCTGGCGCGAAGGATGCGGTCTGAACATCGCCGCCCGGGTGTCGATGAGCGGCAAGAATCCGGGCCTGGCGATGGAGCTCACCACTGTGATGGTGCAGCAGAGCGACCTGTACGCGCAGGTGGAGGCCATGCGTTCGGACCTGCAGCGGGTCGGGCAGGCGCGCCGCGAAGAGGAAATCAAGGAGGCCGGCGATGCCAGCGATGTACGCCTTTGACGCATGCCTGCGGACCTGCCTGTTGACAGCGCTGACCGCGATGATCGCCGCCTGCGGCGCGGAGGGTGGCGGCGGCGAAACGCCGCCGACCGCTACAGGGACAGCAACTCCGGCCGGCGTCGCGCCCGTATCCAAATCCGTATCCGCGTCCAACGCCAAACTGGCGCCCGCTGCCGGCACGGACCGGTTCGGCCAACGCCAGCTCGACCACCCCGACGACCTGCAGATGCTGATGCTGGCGTACCGGCTGGAAGGACGACAGCCGCCGATTGCGGAATGGGCAGCTGCACAGTCGCGTGTCGTCCACGCCAACGAGTTCGAACGATCCGCGCTGCTTGAAGCGGAACGGCAGCGCCTGCAGGGAATCTACGACAGCACGGCCGACGTGGGCCGCCTGCGCCTGAACGTCAGGGCGCGATTCGGCGAATACGACGCAACCCGCGGCGGGTACTACCTGGACGCCTTCATGCCAGGCAGCGTATTCAACTTCAATGCCCGTCCCGCCCCGCATCCTGTTGTGCAGGAACGGGTCGACCTGCAGGTCGACAATTCCGAAGAGATCAACTTCTGGCCGCTGGATGTCGCCGCGGCGCAGGACGCGCTGCAACGCACTGGTGGCATGCGCAACGTCACCCTGGACAGCCGCTTCCGCATCACCGGCATCAGCCGTCGTAGCGGCGGCGCAGTGCTCAGCGCGCGGTTGCTGGGCTACACGATCGGCAGCGAACGCTATGGGCGTCCCGTTACCTTGGGCGTACGCCAATTCGACGGTTCAGCACAAGGAGAGAACTGAAATGGCGAGTACAACCGGAGTGGGCGCGTTGTGCCTGCTGGTCATGCTGCTCTCGGCCTGCGGGAACGGCCTGCGTGGCACCTACGAAGACGAGATGGAACTGACCCGCCTGCGCTTTGACGGCAGGGGTAAGGTCGTGCAGTCCTCGGATATAGGCGGAATCGAACTGCAGATGCGCTACGAGATGGATGGCGACCGCATCCGCCTGATCAATCCCCAGGCCGAGGGCGCCGTACTGATCCTGACCAGGATCGACGACGATACCCTGTCCGGCCCGATGGGCATCACCTTGAAACGTGTCAGCGACCCCTGACGTCCGCGGATAGCTCGCGCCCAATCGGCCTAAATGCACAGCGGTGTACCCCTGGCCAGGCGTTTCTTCATCTGCCGCAAGATCCCGCTATCATCATGCGGGACCAGAAATGCTGGTAGCCGGATTCCTGCATGATGGACTGCCAATGAAGAAGGGCGATGGTCCATGGGCAGCGCGAACCGGATCCTTCGTCAATGCCGAAGGTGCCGATCTTTTCTATCGCAGCTATCGCGCTGCCAATGGCGATCCGGCTGCAGGACCACATTTTTCATCAGGGAAATGGCCATCGTGAAGAAGATCGATCTGAAGAAGGAGCTCAAGCAGCTCTACCGCCCTTCCGCCAAGGAAGTGGTGCAGGTTGATGTTCCGGCCTTCCGGTTCCTGATGGTCGACGGAAAAGGCGACCCGAACGCTTCGCTGGCGTATGCGCAGGCGGTGGAGGCCCTGTTCTCGGTGTCCTACACGGCCAAGTTCATGCTCAAGAAAGGGCCTGCGCAGATCGACTATGCGGTCATGCCGCTCGAAGGGCTCTGGTGGGCGGACGACTTGTCGGCCTTCGTCGCCGACGACAGGGCCAACTGGAAATGGACGATGATGATCATGCAGCCGCACTTCGTGGCAACGGAAGTCATCGATGCGGCGATTGCGGCGGTCAGAAGCAGGAAGCCGCTGCCCGGCCTCGACAGGCTGCGCCTTGAGGAGTTCTCCGAAGGCCGCTGCGCCCAGGTGCTGCATGTTGGCCCGTTCACCGAAGAGGGGCCGACAATCGAGCGCCTGCATGCGTTCATCAATGCGCGCTCCGGCCTGGCCGGAAAGCACCATGAGATCTATCTGAGCGACATTCGGCGCGCGGATCCGGCGAAATGGAAAACGATCATTCGCCAGCCGATGCAATGACCGCCAACCGCCGCCGGAAGCGGGCGGACGGCCGGTGCCGCCGGTGCGCATTCGACGGGGCAACGGGCGCTGCGATTCTTCACGTCGACTTTCCTTGCGGCGGTGAGAATGGCCCGTACGAACGCACCGGGATCCTCTCATGGCTCGCCCCATCTGGACGGGAACACTTTCCTTCGGACTGCTGAACATCCCCGTTTCGCTGATGTCCGGCGAACGCAAGGTGGACATCAGCTTCCGCATGCTGGATTCGCGCGACAGGAAGCCGATACGTTTCGAACGGGTCAATGCCGAAACCGGAGAGGAGGTCCCGTGGAAGGAAATCGTCAAGGCCTTCGAGTACGACAAGGGCAGCTATGTGGTGGTGGAGAAGGAGGACATCGCCTCCGCCGCGCCGCAGACGCATGAATCGGTGGACGTGGAGGCCTTTGTCGACCGCGACGAGATCGGTGTGCGCTTCTACGAGAAGCCCTACATCCTGGTGCCGGGCAAGAAGGCGGAAAAAGGCTATGTCCTGCTGCGCGAGACGCTCAAGAGCACCGGCAAGGTGGGCGTGGCGCGGGTGGTGATTCGCACGCGCGAATACCTGTGCGCGGTGATTCCCGAGGGCGACGCGCTGGTGCTGATGCTGCTGCGCTATCCGCAGGAACTGGTGGCGCCGGACGAGTACAAACTGCCGACCGGCAAGACGGGCGACTACCGCATCGCCGCCAAGGAAACCGAGATGGCCAAGAGCCTGATCGATTCGATGTCGGCGCGGTGGAACCCGGACGACTACCAGGACGAGTTCCGCAAGCGGCTGGAGGCGATCATCAAAAAGCGCGTCAAGGCCAAGGGCGCCACCACCAGGATCGCCAGCGAGGAACCCCCCGAGCACGAGGACGCCGCCACCAACGTGGTCGATTTCATGGCGCTGCTGCAGAAGAGCCTGGACAGCAAGAAGCGCACGCCGGCGAAGAAGAGCGCTACGCGCAAGGCGCCGGCCAAGAAGGCCGCGCGCAAGGCCGCGAAGAAGGTCCTGGGCAAGCGCGCCCGCAAGAGCGCTTCGCGCTGATCGCGGAAGCCGGCCGGTGAGCGGGCGCCGCATCGTGCCGCTGGACGGGGTCGGCACCGGCGCGGGCGGACGCGCGTTCCTGTATGTGTTTCCCTGCGCGTACGAGGATTTCGCCAAGCTGGGCATGTCCACCGACCCGTTGGCCCGGTTGCATGCGTTCTCGTCGCGCTACTACGAGTTTTTCGATCTGCAACGCGGCTGGCTGGTGGAGGCCGAATCCGTTGGCGAGGCGCGGCAATGGGAGACCCGATGGAAGCGGCAGCTGCGCGATCATGCCGCGCCCGCCCCGTTGCTGGTGCCGGCGCGGGCGGCAGGGCATACCGAATGGCTGCGCGGCGCGCAGCCGGCGCTGGAGGCGGCCCGTGCGCAGTTTGCGGCGCAGGGATTCGTGGTCCATGCGCCGCTCTCTGCCTGGGTGCGCCAGCGCCTGGCCGAACGGCGCGAGCGGCTGGACGCGGGCGAACAGGCGGCTGTGGCGCGGTTCGGGCCCATCGATGCGTGGGGATGGCCCGCGCCCGGTACGCCGCTGGCGGCGCTGCGCGACGCGCTGGATGCGTATGCCGAACTGGACATTGCGCTGGAGGGCGCCATTTCGCCCGCGTTGCGGGACTGGCACCTGCGCAGCGGCCTGTCGGTCCGGCTCATGCAGTCCGTTTGCACGCCGCGTTGACGCGGCCGATCGCATAACGGAGCTCCCGAGGAGACGGCGATGAGCCTGCAGGAATACCAGCGCAAGCGCCGCTTCGATCGCACGCCGGAGCCGGCGCCGGCGGCACGCGGGGCGCGCAGCCGCCGTCCCATCTTCGTCGTGCAGCTGCATCACGCCAGCCATCGCCACTACGACTTCCGCCTGCAGGTCGGCGACACCCTGAAGAGCTGGGCCGTGCCCAAGGGCCCAAGCTTCGATCCCGCGGTGAAGCGGCTGGCGGCGGAGGTGGAAGACCACCCGCTGGACTACGCCGATTTCGAAGGAGAAATCCCGAAAGGCCAGTATGGCGGCGGCCATGTGGCGACCTTCGACCGCGGACTCTGGACCACCGATGGCGATCCCGAAGCGCAGCTGGCCAAGGGGCACCTGCGCTTTGAGATGTTCGGCCAGAAGCTCAGGGGCGGCTGGCACCTGGTGCGCACGCACAAGGCCGCACGCCAGCCGCAGTGGCTGCTGTTCAAGGAACGCGACGGCTACGCCGGCAAGCAGCAAGCCGACGACCTGTTGCAGGATGTCACCCCGCCACCGGGCCAGGCGCCGCCGCGCCCGGCGCGCAAGGCGGCCCGCAAGCGCGCAAGCGCGCACGCCGCCGCAGGCGATCGCTGGGCGCGCCGCGCCGCCAGGCTGGAGCACGCGCGTGCCGCCCATCACCGGCCCGCCTTTCGCGCACCGCAGCTGGCAAAGCTGTACCAGCATGTCCCCGATGGCGATGACTGGCTGCATGAGGCCAAGTGGGACGGCTACCGCCTCATCGCGCAGATCGCCCGCGGCAAGGTGCGGCTGTGGTCGCGCAACGAACTGGAGTGGACCGCCAGGGCGCCGGAGATCGTCGCCGCACTGGAATCGTTGGGCCTGTACGATGCGGTGCTGGACGGCGAGCTGGTGGCCGGTGCGGGCCGGCAGGAGGACTTCGGCCTGCTGCAGGCCACGCTGTCCGGCGAAAAGAACGCCACGCTGTCGTACGTGCTGTTCGATGTCCTGCAGATCGACGACGTCGACCTGGCGCGCAGCCCGCAGTACCAGCGCAAGGCCTTGCTGGCCGAAATCCTGAAGAATCCGCCGGCGCACCTGGTCTACAGCTCGCATATCGTCGGCCGCGGCCAGGAAGCGCTGGCCAAAGCGATCGAGCGCGGACTGGAGGGCATCATCTGCAAGCGCGCCGACGCGCCCTATCACGCCGGCCGCAGCGACGCCTGGCGCAAGATCAAGCAGCGCGCCTCCGACGAGTTCGCTGTCGTCGGCTATACCGCACCCAGGGGCAGCCGCACCGGACTGGGCGCGCTGCTGCTGGCCGCACCCGACACGGCGCATGGCTGGCGCTACGTCGGCCGCGTGGGGACCGGCTTCAGCAATGAATTGCTGGGGTCGTTGGCCGCAAAGCTGTCGAAGTCCTCGCGCGCAAAGCCCACGGTCTTCGTCGGCGTCGACGATCCCGAACTGCGCCAGGCCCGCTGGGTGGTACCCCGGCTGGTGGCGGAAGTCTTCTATCACGGCTTCGGCAATCAGGGCCTGCTGCGGCAGCCGTCGCTGAAGACCATCCGCGCGGACAAGCGCGCCACGGATCTGGGCGATGGCGACGCCCCTGCCCCGAAGGAGAGCAACATGCCCGCCACGCGTGGCAGCAAGAGCGATTCGGCACCGGTAGAGCTGACCAGCCCCGGCCGCGTGGTGTACCCCGACAGCGGCATCAGCAAGGCGCAGGTGTTCGACTACTACCGCACCATGGCGCGCTGGCTGCTGCCGGAAATCCAGGGCCGCCCGCTGTCGGTCGTACGCTGCCCGCAGGGCGCGGCGCGGCCATGCTTCTTCCAGAAACACCACACCGCCGGCATGGACCGCGTCCAGGCGGTTGCGCTGGAAGAAGAGGGCGGTACGCGCGCCGACTACCTGCTCGTCAACGACGAAGCCGGCCTGCTGGAGCTGGTGCAGTTCAATGCGTTGGAGTTTCATCCGTGGGGCGCGCGGGCCGACACGCCCGATCGGGCCGACCGCATCGTCTTCGATCTCGACCCCGGCCCCGACGTGGCCTGGCCGCAGGTGGTGCAAGCGGCGCGACTGGTCCGCGCCCGGCTTGCCGCGCTGGGTCTGGCGTCATACGTGCGGACTTCCGGCGGCAAGGGCCTGCATGTGGTTGCGCCGCTGAAGCCGACGTCGCCATGGGCGCAGGCAAAGGCGTTCGCGCATGCATTCGCCGAATCGATGGCGGCCTCCGAGCCGCTGGCGTTCGTGGCCACGGCGGCGAAGAAATTCCGCAAGGGCCGCATCTTCATCGACTACCTGCGCAACGGCCGCGGCGCCACCAGCGTGGCATCGTTTTCGCTGCGCGCACGCGATGGCGCGCCGGTGGCGATGCCGCTGCGCTGGGCAGAACTGGGCCGCATCAAGGGCGGCAACGCCTACGATCTGGTGTCCGCGCAGCGGCGCATGGCGCGGATGAAATCGCACCCCTGGGGCGATTACGCCCGTCGCCGGCAGGATCTGGAAGGCGTCGGCCGCGCGCTGGCCGGCCAGGGCAAGCAGAAAGCCGGGCGCGCGCCGCGCAAGCGCTAGCGGGCATCGGGCGGGAAGGCGGCCAGGCGCTTGCCTGCCATCGCCGCGCCTGCGGAAGTCAGCCGGTGCGGTGCGCGCGCTTGAGGAAGCGGATGGCAGCCAGTTCCCACTGGCGCAGCCCTTTCGCATTGCGGGCGGCGCGGCGCACGCGACCGTCCTGCCAGCCGTCGAACACGCGCGGGTCCACGTAGCATTTCTCGCAGATGCGCGGCGTGTTGCCCAGAATGGCGGCGGTCTCGCGCAGCACCTGCTGCCTGACCTGCGCGGACAGCGCCGGGTCGCCCTCTGCCGGGGGATCCAGCGCGGCCAATCGACGGAACGCGTACAGCGTGGCGCCCCAGGTGCGGAAATCCTTGGCGCTGTAAGGGCCGCCCAGTTGCGCCTGCAGATAGGCGTTGATGTCGCCGGAACCGATGCGCTGGACTGCGCCGCCTTGGCGGTACTGGAACAGCGCCTGCCCCGGCAGTTGCTGGCAGCGCCGCACCAGCGCCACCAGCCGCGCGTCGTTGACCGTGCTTTCCAGCATGCGTCCGCCCTTGCCGCGGAAAGCGAAGCGCACCTGTCCCGATGCCACGAATCGGGCATGCGCATTGCGCAAGGTGGTGATGCCGTAGGAGCCGTTCTGCCGCTGGTAGCCGGCGTTGCCCACGCGCAGCAGGGTCTGCCCCAGCAGCGCCACCACCAGCGCCACCACCCGCTCGCGCGGAAAGCCGGGCAGCGCCAGATCGGCGCGGACCTGGCGCCGCAGTCGCGGCAGGGCTTCGGCAAAGGCGATGATGCGGTCGTACTTGTGCGCGCCGCGCTCGGCCTGCCAGTGGCGATGGTAGCGATACTGCTTGCGGCCGCGCGCGTCGCGGCCGGTGGCCTGCAGATGGCCGCGCGGATCGGCGCAGATCCAGACATCGGTGTAGGCCGGCGGAATCGCCAGCTGTCGGATGCGCGCAATCGTCGCCGGGTCGCGTACCTGCCGGCCGCGCGCATCCAGATAGACGAAGCCGCGTCCGGCGCGCCGGCGCCGCAGCCCCGGCATGGCGTCGGACGTGTAGATCAGCGCTGCCACGGCGTCGCCTGGCCTGCCTGGATGTCGGCAGCGCATCGCCTGGTCTTTGGCATCGCATCCTCCTTCCCGACTGCCTGCGCCGGCAACTGCCGGAGCGGGCGCACCGAGAGCATATGCACGGCCGCAACCGCGCCTTGTGAAATCGGCAAAGCGCCTGCGTGGGCGATGCCGCCGTTGCATGCGCGCGGCGCATGTCCTGCCTTGTGCACGTTGCCTTACGCCGACCGGCGCTATACCCGCCGGTGCACGCCACCGGATCGAACTGCGACGAGGCACGCATGGCCCAACGACCTGCACTGATGATCCTGGACATGATCAACCTGTTCGACTTCGAAGGCGGATCGGCGCTGTCGTCCGCCGCACTGGCCTGCGTTCCGCGCCTGCTGTCGTTGCGCGATCGCTTCGATGCCGCGTCCTGTCCGGTCATCTACGTCAACGACAACTTCACCCGCTGGCAGGGCGAGTTTGCCGACCTGATCGCCCGATGCATCGACAGCGGCGGCGATTCGGCGCGGATTGCCGCCGCGCTGGCGCCACGCGGCAGCGACTACTACGTGCTCAAACCCAAGCACTCGGCGTTCCAGGCCACGGCGTTGCCGGTGCTGCTCGGCAAGCTGGAGGTGGACCGCGTTGTCCTGGCCGGCATCTCGGCCGACTCGTGCATTCTGGCCACGGCGCAGGACGCCAAGATGCGCGAGTACCCGATCTGGGTACCCAGCGATGCGGTCGCCGCCATCAGCAAGGAGCGCAAGGAAATGGCCCTGAAGCTCATGGATCTTTCATTGCAGGCCAGGGTCGATTCCACGTTCGCGGTCAGGCAGACGTTTCCGCCATAGGCGCTCCCAGGCCGGCTTGCGTAAAGGCAACGGGCGCCGGGTCACTCCTTTGCGGCCGCCGCATGCCCGGGTGGCCGTGGCGGCGCCACCGAGCCGCGCGTGACCAGTTGATGCGGCACGATATGGTGGACGACGGCGCGCGCGCCCCGGTCCGGGCGGCGGACGGCGCGCAGCAGCATATCGATGGCGGTATCGGCCATCGACGCGATCGGCTGGTGAATCGTGGTGAGCTCGGGCCAGACCATGGTCGCCGCGGACGTGTCGTCGAAGCCCACCACCGACAGGTCGCCAGGCACATTCATGCCCTGCCGGTGCGCCACCGATACCACCGCCGAGGCCATGTCGTCGTTGCTGGCGAAGATGGCCGTGGGCAGGCGCTGCAGCGCCAGCAGCTTTTCGGCCGCTTCCAGGCCCGAACGATAGGTGTAGTAACCCTGCTGGACCAGCGCATCGTCCAGCGCAATGCCGGCCTCGTCCAATGCCTGCCGGAAGCCCTCGAAGCGGTGCGCGCTGGCGGTCTGGTTGGGATTGCCCTTGATGTAGCCGATGCGGGTGTGGCCATTGGCAATCAGGTGGGCGGTGATTTCCTTGCTGGCGCGGAAATCGTCGATGCGCACGCAGGCAACCTCATCGCTGAAATTTCCCGAGGCAATGGACACCACCGGAATGCCGGCGTTGACGAACTCCATGACCACCGGCCTGGATTCGCACAGCGGCGGCGGCAGGATGACGCCGGCCACGCTGTTGGCCAGCAGGCGTGCGGCATTGCGCTGGGCATCGGTGTCCAGGTTGTCCCAGGTGGCGATGGTCAGTTGCGCCGCCGCGCGCGCCGAGCCGCTCAGCGCACCGACCAGCAGTTCGCGAAGATAGGTCGAGCTGGGATTGGTGTAGATCAGCGCGATGCAGGTGTGCTGGGCGGCGGCCAGCGAGCTGGCCGCCAGGTTGGGCCGGTAGCCGAGCTCGCGCACCGTGCGCATGACCCGTTCCCGGGTCGCGTCGCGCACCATGCCGTAACCGTTGATCACACGCGAGACCGTCATCGGCGACACGCCGGCCTTCGAGGCCACTTCGTCTATCGTCACCGCGCGTCCTTTCCGGCGCACCGACTTGATTGGTTTCTCCAAGGTAGCGTCCTCCCCTGAGGGTGCAGCCGATTGCGTGGGCAGAAGCTTTTCCGGCGAAGCAGGACACGGCGCAACCGGCATTGCAGTGGCATGGTTCGCCGTCACTCGGATGATAGCGCTATCAGTGCGGCCGCATTCCCGGCGCGCGTCGCTTGCCGTGAGGCCGGCGGCAAGCGCTGCCGCGGCCGCGGTTTCGTTCCGCTGGCCAGGCTGTCGACGACCGGCGTTGCCGTAACGGGCGGCAACGGTTCGCCCGGTCCGGAGACCGGCTCGGCCAATGCGTTTTTCCCAGGGATGCCGGCCGTGTCCAGGCTGCGCCCGCGCCTTCTCCCACCCGCTTCGCGGGCACCGGTCCGGCCCTCACGCGTGGCGTTCGGTCGCTCATCGGTCCGCAGGCCAGTGGCCCGCAAGCAGACCTCTTTGCCCCGCGCGGGGAGAGGGGAGAAGCGCGCTAGTCCGCCAATCCGGCCGGTCTGCGAATGCCATTCTTCTCGAGCATGGCATCCAGCCGCCGTTGCGCGTAGGGCCGCTCGTCCGGTCCGGCATGGTCCAGGATTTCCTTCGCCAGCGCGTCGAACTGCGGCCAGAACTGCGCCGGGTGGCGCAGATGCTCGCACCACAGCGGCAGCATGCCGGCCAGGCGATCCAGCTCGGCATCCAGCTGCCGGCGGGCCATCATGGCTGCGGGCGCGGCCAGTGCGCCAGGACATGGTGGACGGACTGGTCATCGACCAGCGGGAAATGCAGGCCGGACTGTTCGATACCGTCCAGCGTCAACGTGGCCGGCCCGTCCGCGCTCTGCACCACTTCGATCTGGTACATGCTTTCGCCGTGGCGGTATTGCAGGCGATAGCCCGGCCAGTGCGCCGGGATGCAGGGTTTCAGCCGCAGCTGGCTGCCATGCCGCTGCAGACCCAGCAGCGATTCGGTCAGCAGCCGGTACATCCATCCCGCCGAGCCGGTATACCAGGTCCAGCCGCCGCGCCCGACATGCGGTTCGACAGCGTAGACATCGGCCGCCAGCACATAGGGTTCGACCTTGTAGCGGGCGACGCCATCGGCGTCCTGCGTATGGCTGATGGGATTGATCATGCGCGCCAGTTCCCAGGCGCGTTCGGCATCGCCAAGCTGGGCGAATGCCATCGCCGCCCACACGGCCGCATGCGTGTACTGGCCGCCGTTCTCGCGCACGCCCGGCACGTAGCCGCGGATGTAGCCCGGGTCCTTGCCGGTCTTGTCGAACGGCGGATCGAGCAGCTGGATCAACCTGGCCTGGCGACGCACCAGGTGCCGGTCCAGCGACGCCATCGCCTGCCGCGCACGTTGCGGATCCGCCGCGCCCGACAGGACCGACCAGCTTTGCGAAATCGAATCGATCCTGCACTCATCGCTCAGTTTCGAACCCAGCGGCGTGCCGTCGTCGAACCAGGCGCGCCGATACCATTCGCCGTCCCAGGCATGCGCTTCCAGGCTCTCCTGCAGCAACTCCGAGGCATCGCGGCAATAGCGGACGAAATCGCCGTCGCCGCGCGCCTGCGCGACCCGGCGGAACCGCTGCAGCGCGGCGAACAGGAAGAAGCCCAGCCAGACGCTCTCGCCCTTGCCGCCTTCGCCGACGCGGTTCATGCCGTCGTTCCAGTCGCCGGTACCGATCAGCGGCAGCCCGTGCTCGCCGAGCAGGCCATACGCCCGCTTCAGCGCACGCACGCAATGATCGTAAAGCGACGAGCGCAGCCCGGATGCCGTTGGCAGGTCGTAATAGGATTCCTCATCGGGACCGACCAACCGTCCTTCGATGAAGCGGATGCGTTCGTCCAGCACGCCGGTATCGTCGGTGACGTCCAGGTAGCGGCAGACCGCCAGCGGCAACCACAGATAGTCATCCGAGCAGCGCGTACGCACGCCGCGCCCTTGCGGCGGATGCCACCAGTGCAGCACGTCGCCCTGCGGGAACTGGTGAGCCGCGCTGAGCAGCAGGTGGGCGCGGGTCAGCGCCGGCATGGCGTGCACCGTGGCCATCGTGTCCTGCAACTGGTCGCGGAAGCCGAAAGCGCCGCCGGACTGGTAGTAGCCGCTGCGGGCCACGTACCGGCAGGCCAGGGTCTGGTACAGCAGCCAGCCATTGGCCAGCGCATCCACGGCCGGTTCCGGCGTGGCCACCCGGATCGTTCCCAGCGTATCCAGCCAATGCATGCGGACCGCGTCCAGGCTGTCGTGCGCGACGGCCTGGCCCTGCACGCGCATGGCCAATGCGGTGGCGGCCGGATAGTCGATGGCGGCGCCCAGGCGGAAGATGGTCTCGCGGCTTTCCCCCGGCTCCAGATCCATCACGACCTGGATCGCCGCACACGGGTCCAGCCCGACCCCCAGCCTTCCGGACAGCCGCTCGCGCTGCAGCGCCGCCGGTGCGGCCAGGCTGCCGTTGCGGCCGATAAACTCGGCGCGGTCGGCTGTGAAGGCGCGGTCCTTCGCGTCGGTATCGAAGAACGCCACGCGCCCGTTGAAGGCGGTGTTGTAGGGGTTGCGCGCGGTCAGCGCGCCGGAGGCTCCATCGAGTTCGCTGACCACATGCATCTGCGACCTGGCGCGGATGTCGCCCAGCACCCATTCCACGTAGCCGGTGGCGGAAAGGCGGCGCGCGCGCGCGGACAGGTTGCGCAACCTCAGCACCGAGAACTTGACCGCTTCTTCCAGCGCCACATACACCCAGAGTTCGCTGGCGATGCCGTCCTCGACGTGCTCGTAGACGCTGTAGCCGAAGCCGTGGCGGGTGCGGTAGGCGCCGCTGCCGGGGCAGGGCAATGGCATTGGCGACCAGACCCGGCCGGTTTCCTCGTCGCGCAGGTAGAACGCTTCGCCGCCGGTGTCGGACACCGGGTCGTTGTGCCACGGCGTCAGCCGGAACTCATGGGCATTGTCGAACCAGGTATAGCCGGGCGAACTTTCGCTGACCACCGTGCCCAGATGCGGGTTGGCCATCACGTTGGACCACGGCGCCGGCGTCGGCGCGCCTTCGCGCAGCACGCTGACGTACTCGCGGCCATCGGCGGAGAACGCGCCGGTGCCGTTGTCGAACAGGACCGGACCGGCGGAAGGTTCGAACGGCCATGCCTCCTCGTCCTCGTCCGGCGACCGGTGCGGCGGCAGTCCCGACAACGAATCCTCGTCCGCCGGCAGCAACTCCGGCTGGTACGGCACGGCGGGAGGGCCTTCCGGAAACAGCAGGGCCATGCTGCGCTCGGGCGGGACGTGATGGCCGACCTGCGCGGCCAGCGTGCCGTTGCGGTCGCAGACGATCACCCGCGCGATGGTCTGCAGCAGAATCCGGTCCTCCTGCGAGATCTGCTGCGCCGGCCGTACGAAGATCCCGCCCGGGCGTTCGAGCACGTTGAATTCGGGATCGGCCGAAACCATGCCCAGGATCTGTTCCTGCAGCTGCTGCCGGTAGCTGGCCTGGCTCTCGTTCCAGATCACCAGATCCGCATGCAGGCCCTTGAGCCGCCAGTACGCATGCGCCTGCACCATCTGCCGCACCAGTTCGATGTTGTCGGCATCGGCGATCTGCAGCAGCACGATCGGCAGATCGCCGGAGATCGCATGCCCCCACAGGCCGGACTGGCCGCGGCGGTTCTGCAGCAGGATTTCGCTGTCCGCGCGCAGGAACGGGTGGGTATAGATCATCAGCCCGGCCAGCCGTTCGTAAAGCTGCGCATCGGCCTGCGATGCGTTGATCTGGCGCCTGACCACCTGGCTATGGGTCCATGCCAGATCGAACACGCGGTCGGCCAGGTGGCGGTCGCGGTACTTGTCGATCAGCGCCGCGCAGGCGTCGCGGTCGCCGCCGACGCCGCTGACCATGTCGATCAGCGCGGTCTGCTCCGGCGCCAGCAGGATCCGGCAGCGGATCGCCACGATGGGGTCCAGCACCGAGCCGGCCGAACCGGACAATGGCTCGTGCCGGGTCAGCGCCTGCGGCCGGCGCGGCGTGTTGCCGCGGCCCAGGAAACGCGCGCGGTCGGTCTCATAGGAGATCTCGCTGATGTCGGCATCGTGCACCGCCACCAGATGGAACATCCACGGCGGGACTTCGTCGTGCGAACGCGCCCGCCGCGTGCACAGCAGCGCCTGTTTTTCGGCAACGATTTCGCTCTGCACGAACAGGTTGCTGAAGGCCGGGTGCATTTCGTCGGCGATGGCCGGCGCCAGCACCACTTCGGCGTAGGTGGTGATCTCGATCATGCGCGGCTGCCGCGAACGGTTGCTCAGGCGCAGCCGGCGCAGCTCGATATCGTCCTCGGCCGAGATGGCGATTTCCAGGTGGGTTTCGAAGCCGCGCTTGCGGCCGCGGAATTCGGCCTTGGCGTCGGAGAAGATGGCCTCGTACTGGTCCACCGCCACGCAGGCCGGCTGATAGGCGGCGGACCAGAACTCGCCGCTTTCCACATCGCGCAGATAGCAGAAGCTTCCCCAGTGATCGCGGGTGCCGTCCTCGCGCCAGCGGGTGACGGCCATGTCGCGCAGGCGGCTGTAGCCACCGCCGGTATGGGTCAGCAGGGCGTGGTAGCGGCCGTTGGACAGCATCTGCACGGCCGGTCGCGGAGTTTCGGGGCTGCGGAAGACGCGCAGCTGCATCTCGGTTTCCGACTCGGCCAGCGCGGCGCGCGCGATGTCGGCCTCGGCTTCGTGCGGATGGAACACGCCTGCGCGCGGAACGCGTTCCTGCAGCAACAGCAGCGTGGCCTGGAATTCGGCATCGGCAACAAAGCGCTTCTGCATCGGCTGATCGCGCAGCAGGTAGTCCAGCGCCAGCAGGCCCATGCCCTGGTGATGGGCCATGAACGAGCGTACGACCGCGTGCTCCTGCCCGGGCGGTACCCGCGACGGGGTGAAATCGATGGCCTCGTGCAGGCCGTACTGCCCGCCGAAACCCATCTCCGTCATGCGCTGCAGATTCCTGCAGGCGGCCTCCGGCGCGACCATCAGCGCCATCATGCTGGCGTACGGCGCCACCACCAGTTCCTGGCCCAGGCCGCGCTTGAGCCCCAGTCCGGGCACGCCGAACGCGCGGTACTGGTAGTTCATCCGCGCATCGACCGTGTTGTAGCCGGATTCGGAAATTCCCCATGGCACGTTGCGCTGCGCGCCGTAGGCGATCTGCGCATCGACCGCATGCCGCATCGTCTGATCCAGCAGGGTGTCCGGATAGCTGGGCATCACCAGCTGCGGCATCAGGTATTCGAACATCGAGCCGCTCCACGACAGCAGCGTGGCCGCGCCGTTGACCTCGGTCAGCAGGCGGCCCAGCGCGAACCAGCCTTCCTGCGGCAGCTGGCCCTGCGCGATGGCGACAAAACTGCCCAGCCTGGCTTCGGATGCCAGCAGGTCGTAATAGCTGGCGTCGACGCGGCGATCTTCGGCGTTGTAGCCGATCGCCAGCAGATGGCGGGCGCGATCGTAGAGAAATTCGTACTCCATCAGCGAGTGCTGCCCGGCCAGGTGCGCCAGCCGTTCCAACTGGTGGATGCGGTCGCGCGCGCGCTGCTGCGCCAGCTCGCCGTGCGATCCTCTTGCCAGCTCGCGCAGGCTGGGGATGGCCTGCGCGCCGGCAGGACCGGTCGGCGCGTCCTGCGGCGGCGGCGGCCAGGGCGCGAAATGCTGCAGCTCGGCCTGCGCCGCCAGGCAGGCATCGACCAGCATCGCCGGCCAATGCGGCGCCGGCTCCGGTTCGGCCGCATCGGCGGCTGCCGGCCACGCCGCGGCGATCGTCTGCGCCTGCGCCGACAGCCAGGCAAGCACGGTGTCGGCATCTGCCACGGTGGCCGGCGGCTGCGCCAGGATGGCGTCGAGCCGGTTGCGGAACATCACCAGCGCCTGTTCCAGACCGTCGTTGTCGCCTGCCGCGGTCCAGCGCGCCTCCTCCAGCACGCCCAGGGTGTCGGACATTCCGCAGAACGTGCACGGCGCCAGCACCGGCGCGTCCACCAGCGCCAGCAGTCCCTGGCGCAGGGTCAGCAGGTGCCCGGCCAGATTGCCGCTGTCGACGGTGGAAACGTAATGCGGGGGCAGCGGTTGCAGGGTCTGGGTGTCGTACCAGTTGTAGAAGTGCCCGCGATAGCGCGGCAGCGATTCCATCGTCGCCAAGGTCAGACGGCTGCGTTCGATCACCCCGCCGGTCTGCAGGTAGCCCAGGTCGTGCGCGGCAAGGTTGGCCAGCAGCGACAGCCCGATGTTGGTCGGCGAAGTGCGATGCGCCACCAGCAGGCTGGGGTGCTGCTGGATATTGTCCGGCGGCAGCCAGTGATCCTCGGCGTGGACATGGGTTTCGAAGAATGCCCAGGTGCGGCGCGCCAGTCGGCCCAGGAACGCCAGTTGCGCTGCCGACAGGTGCGGGCGCCGCGGCCTGACCGGACGGCCCAGCCAGGCCAGCAGCGCCGGCGAAGCGATCCATAGCGCCAGGATCGGGGCGGCCACCCACAGCGCCGGCGGGTTAGTCCACCCCAGCAATACGGCTACCGCGACAGCAAACAAGGGCGCAAACGCCATGCCCTGCAATTCCGCGCCGAAGCCGCTGCCCAGGCTGCGTTCCACTTCGCTGGACGGATTCCATTGCAGCAGCCGGCGGCGGCTGATCGCCATCCGCCACAGCGTGCGCACGATTGCGCCCAGGCTGTAGAACGCCTCATGCGGCAGGCAGGCCAGGTTGACCGTCGCGCGCCAGAGCTGGCGCACCACGTCCTTGCCCACCTGCAGCCAATGGGCTTCCAGCGCCATGTCGACGGGTTTCACCAGCGCATCGCGCAGCGCCGGGACCAGTACCGGCAGCAGCCACAGGCACAGCATCCACAGCGTCCACGCCAGCGGCCGCGGCAGCAGCGCCCAGCCCAGCACCAGCAGCGCCGTCGCCGCGGCCGGCACCAGGCTGCGGCGCAGATTGTCGAGCAGTTTGCCGCGCGAGAGCCACGACAGCGGATTGCGCTCGAAGCCGCCATGCATGCGCGGTACCCACGGCAACACCCACGGCAGCAACTGCCAATCGCCGCGTATCCAGCGATAGCGCCGCTTCACGTCGGCGGCATAGCGTGCAGGATAGTCCTCGAACAGGCGCACGTCGCTGACCAGTCCGGCCCGCGCATAGCAGCCTTCCAGCAAATCGTGGCTGAGGATGCGGTTTTCCGGAAAGCGGTCCTCCAGCGCCGATTCGAACGCATCCACGTCGTAGATGCCCTTGCCGACGAACGAGCCTTCGCCGAACAGGTCCTGGTAAACGTCCGACACCGTGCGCGTGTACGGATCGATGCCCGGTTCGGTGCCGAACATGCGCGCATAGCGGGTAATCGGGCTTCCGCCCATGCTGCTGCCGATGCTGGGCTGCAGGATGCCGTAGCCGCGGGTGACGCGGCGGAAACGCGGATCGAACCGCGCCTGGTTCAACGGATGCGCCAGCGTACCGACAAACTCGCGCGCCGCATCGCGCGGCAGGCGGGTATCGGAGTCCAGCGTGATCACATAGCGCACGCCGGTCAGCGCCTGGGTATTGCCGATGACGCGGATGAAATCGTCGGCGGCGCTTTTCCCGCGCAACAGCCGGTTCAGCGCGGCCAGCTTGCCGCGCTTGCGCTCGTAGCCCATCCACTTGCCTTCGCAGCGGTTCCAGCGGCGGGGACGGTGGAACAGGAAGAAGCGGTCGCCGCTTTCCGGCGCGTAGCGCGCATTGAGGCGCTGAATCTGTTCGGCGGCATGCGCCAGCAGCGCCTCGTCGCCGGCAAGATGTTGCTGGTCGGCATCCAGGAAGTCGGTCAGCAGCGCAAAATGCAGGTGGCTGTCGCGGTTGGCCAGGAACCGGATCTCCAGCCCGTCGACCAGCGCGTCGACCGCCTTGATGCTGCCGACCATGCAGGGTACCGCCACCAGCGTGCGCGAGGACGCCGGTATGCCGTCGGAAAAATCCATGCGCGGCAAGGGCCGCGGCGGCACCAGCACGGTCACCAGCCAGTTGATCAGGCCGATGCCCAGTTCGCTGAACGCCAGCAGGGCCAGCGCCGCCAGCAGCCCCAGCAGCGCCGGGTGAATCTGCGCCGCCGCTGCGCCGGACAGCAGGACGCCGGCGAACAGTGCGGCAATCAGCACGATGGGCGCCTGGTAGAGCGGCAACGGAATCTTGCGCGGAAGCAACCATAAGCGCCGGTCGGTGGACGCTTCCAGCGTTGCCCGGGTCTGCGCCAGGCCGTCATCGACCAGGTAGTAGCCCACATGGGCCTGGGGTTCGCCCGGCGTCGGATGGGCCTGCGCCATGCGCAGGGCCACGCACGCCACTTCCAGCTCGGCGCTGCCGCTGAGTCCGGCCAGCTTCTCCACCACATGCCGGTACGCATCGCGGGTGTTGAAATCCATCCCCGCGTAGGTGCCGGCCGGGTCCTCGCGCAGGGTCTGGTCGACGACGCTCATCGACTCCACGAACACGCGCCAGTCCATGTTGGACAGGAAGCGCAGGCTGCCGATGCTGTTGCTGATCGACACCTGGTCGGCGGCCTGCTGCTGGCCCTCGGCGTGCACCAGCTCCTCGATGCTGTGGCCGCCGTCGACCACCCATTGCTCGACCCAGAGCGCCGCCATCGACAGCAACGCCCCCCGCCCGTGCAGCCCCCGCGTCAGCTCGGCGACGAAGGCGCCGGTCAGCGGCGGCTTCGAACGCGCCATGTCGGCGATCACCAGCACCACGTCCTTGGGACGATCGGCGGCGGTCTGGTTGAGCAGTTCCGCCCATCCGGCGGCCAGCCGGTGGGCGCTGCCATCGCGCATCACCCGCACGGCGACCCGTCTCAGGTTCTCGATCAAGGCCAGCCGCAGCATGATCGGGATCGCCCACAGCTCGCCCAGCTTGAGCGGACTGACCGACTGATAGGCGGCCACGAAGCGGCTGATGGTCTCGGCGTCGATACGGCCGTCGCCATGGGCGATGGCCTGGGTCGACATGTCGTAGACCCGCGGCAGATCGGCCGATGGGCCTTCGCTCAGCGACGGCAGCTGGCGGCTGTAGCCCTTGGGAAGATGCCGCCGCGCGGTACGTATCTGCTCTTCGACCAGGTAATAGTTGTCCAGCAACCATTCGCCGGCCGGGCTGATCCGCACCTCGTCCTGCACCATCCGCGTCAGCATGGTGACGGCATCATCCAGCACGCCCTCGTTTTCCTTCAGGCGCGCAAGCAGCTGTTCCTGCCCGGATTGCGGATGCAGGCGGTGCGCATGCGCCAGCGCCCGGCCATAGACCTCCATCTGTTCGGCGCTGAGCAACTGCGAACGCAGCGGCTCTTCCATCCGCGGGATCTTCTGGATAGCCGAACGCTGCCAACGCCACAAACGCCGGCGCAGGCGCAACCAACGACTGAATATCCTCCAGGCGTGCGGCATCTCGGATCCTATGAGGGCGGATGGCCGTCGTTGCGCCCATCATTGCACTCTTGCGCGCGGCAGGTGTGAAAAACCGGCGGGCGGTGGCCGCAACCGTTAGGCCCAAAGGTTATTGGACACGGATAAAGGGGGATGGAAGGATGGAACACGCGGCTTGCCTTGCGCCCGGTCCGCGTTCATCCGCATCCAAAGGCCTTTCGATGCCCCGGCGATATCTCTCTGCAGGGCGGATCCGGGCCCGCCCCGCGCGGGCTGACCGGCGCCCCACGCAGGATGCGCCCGCGCAGGGCCGGGAACAGTGACGCCGGGCTTCTTGCCGTTACCCGCACTGCGGCAGAATATCCAGCGTGGGAATACGCGCAGGGGGAATGGGATGCCATTGAGGCTGATTGTGTTGGTCGTCGGCCTGCTGGTGATGCAAGGTTCCGCATTGGCATCGACCGGAGTACAGCCCAGCTACAGGAGCGCGCCGAAAATCTTCACCGGCGATGACGGGCTCCCGCAGGCGGGCGTGAATGCGATGGTCCAGACCCGCGATGGTTATCTATGGTTTGGCACCTTCGGCGGCCTGGCCCGTTTTGACGGGCTGACATTCAAGGTGTTCAGAACGCAACCGGCCCCGGATGGCGAGGGCGCGGACGGCTCCCGCAGCGGGCCGGCCAGCGACCGCATCCTGGCCTTGCAGGAGGACGACCAAGGGCGGCTGTGGATCGGAACCGAGGACGCGGGCCTGAGCGTGTACGAAAACGGCGGGTTCCGGCACCTGTCGGTCTGCGGCGGCACCTGCCAGGTCAACGGCATTCTCCAGGGTGCGGACAGGGTGATATGGCTCGCCAGCAGCATGGGGGTTCTGAAACTGGACCCGGCCAGCCGCCGCGAAACCCGCATCGAACAGTCCGGGCTGGCCGGCTTCATGCGCCTGGCCCGGGACCGGGAAGGACGCATCTATGCCGGCGGCAACAACGGACTCTTTGTGGTGTCCGGCCATCAGCTGCAATCCATTCCGTTGCCCGGCGGCGACAGCAGGGTGCAGGTGCTGGAAGCGGACGGCGGCCATCTTCTGGTGGGTACCGAACGCGCGCTGTACCGCCACGATCCGGCAACCGCCGGATGGCGCGCGCTGGGCGTCCAGTCGCCTGCCTATGCCACCCGCCACAGGGATGGGCAGTGGTGGGTCTCGCAGGTTTCCGGGCAAGTGGTGCGCGGGGACGGCCAGGGCGGGTGGACGCCGGTGCCGGAGCTGTCCGACATGGGCATCACCAGCCTGTCTTCGGACAACGAGGGCAACCTGTGGGCCGGCAGCGGCAGCAAGGGCCTGCTGCAGTTGCGCACTCCCCTGTTCGGTGTGCTTGCCGAGCAGCAACTGGGGACGCATATGGCTGGCCGCGCGGTGATTGCCGATGGACAGGGCGGTCTGTGGTTGGGGTCGGCCTGCGGGGGACTGCGCCATTGGCGGCGCGACGGCAGCATGCGCGCGCTGGCCATCCGCCATGTCCTGGGCAACGACTGCGTCGCCAGCCTGCTGCTGGACAGGCAAGGGGTGCTGTGGATAGGAACGGCCGCCGGCGGCCTGGCGCGGCTGGTGGGCGATGAGCTGGAACTGATCGCCCAGTGGCCGACCGCAGGGACGGTCAACCTGTGGCAGGACCAGAAGGGCCGCTACATCGTCAGCGCCGGCCGGTCGACGTTCGAACTGGAGATCGACCGCGAAGGCCGCGTCGCCGCGCGCCACCCCATCGAAGCGCTGGAGGGCATCAGCGTCGTCCAGATGGTTCCGGCCGCGCGCGGCGGCAACTGGTTCGTGGGCGACTACGGCATACGCCGGCTGGTTGGCGACCAGGTCGTCGAACAATGGACGCTGCTGGAAGGGCTGTCCTCGCGCTTTGCCCGCACTCTTTACGAAGACGGGACCGGCGCGTTGTGGGTGGGCACCTACGGCGGCGGACTCAACCGGATAGCGAACGGCCAGGTGCGCCGCTACAACACCGGCAATGGGCTGTTCGACGATACGGTCTCGTGCATCCTCCCCGATGACCGGGGGCGTCTGTGGCTGGGAGGCAACCGCGGCGTCACCCTGCTGCCTGCGCCGCAGGACGCGGCCGAGGACATCGAATCGGTCGGATACACGGCCAGCGATGGCCTGTCGCCGGCCGAAATCAATGGCGGCACATCATCGCCCTGCCATCGCGACCTGCGCGGCAGATTGTGGTTTCCCCTTGTGGAAGGATTTGGCGTTGTCGATCCGGCGGACGTACCGGATGCGCGTGCCGCCGTTCTCAAGCCGCACATCGAGCATGCCGCAATCGCGGGGCAACTCCAGGATACGGCCGATGCGATCCTGCGGCTGGGTGCGTTCGCGCGGAACCTGGAAATCCGCTACACCGCAATCAACCTGAGCATGCCGCGGGAAACCTATTTCCGTTTCCGCCTTTCCGGATTCGACCGCGACTGGGTCGAGGCCGGGCAGAACCGCAGCATTCTCTACCCCTCGATACCGTGGGGCGAGCACCTGTTCGAAGTGCAGGCGCGCGCGATGGGAGGCTCGTGGTCGCCGGTTCCGGCGCAGTTGCGGATCGTCCATCCGCAACCGTGGTACCAGCGCCCCTGGGTCTGGACCCTGGCGACATTGCTGGGTCTGCTGGTGCTGGTGGGCAGCACCCAGATGGAAAGAAGCCAGGCGCGGACCGAGGGCAAAAGAGCCACCCGCCCGGGCGCGCGGCGCTAGCCAGGTCCTGGCAGCGGCGAAGAGGCCTGTTTGCGGCCGCTGGCCCGCAGACCGATGACCGCTTGAGCGTTGTACGCGTCGTCGTTCCCGTTCCATCTTTTTTCTGCCTGCCTTCGACAGCCCGCATGGCCAGATCGGGCCGCCGGGATCGCAAACGGTCGGCGATGCTGCGTTCGTTGGTCATGGCAGCACGATTCATCGCCAGGCACGCTCCGGATGCTCCGGTTTCATGGACCATGAGTGATACGCGTCTCAAATCGTGAAGGTCCGTCATTCATCAAGATTGCATATCCCATCGATACTCGCGCGCTCGCTAGCAAGTGGCGCACCCGCGGCAGAAATCAGAACCTGCGCGTATCGCCTGCCTGCAGGCTTTGTTGTCGCGTTTGCTTGCGCCAAGGCGAATCCCTTCTCGGCGTCATGCCTGCATTGTTATGCAATAAAACGCAATTTTCAGAAATGATCATCTCCTTGTGATCGCTGCAATGGCCTCCTAGATTCGGCGGTGACTGCCGATGGATGCCTCCATTGCACGACCGGATGACTGCTCTGACCAGTATCGAATCTCTGCCGTTTTCCCGTGGTTTCCGCGGTTTGAACGGCCATCCGGCTGTTGCCATTGCGAATCCTGTGGACAGCAGTCACTGAGGCCGGCAGCAATCGTCAGCGCGCAGCCCCGCAAAACACGCCGGTCGAAATACGTAATCCTGGGAGGGGACACGTGATTTCCAAGTCCAAGTCTCAGCGCAAAGGTGACGGCTCTGTCGTCCCAGCCTTCTTCTTCCGTTCCGACCGCACTGCCGCACCGGCCGGATCGGAAAAACCCAAAAAGATCGATCCCCCGCGTATCGCAGCGGGGGTCCTGCTGGCATGGCGCTTCGGCCGTGATGCCTGGCGGGATTCCCGTTCGACCTTGCACCAACAGCACCCCATCGGATTTGCCCCTGCAGATCACCGCGTTCGCTCGTAACGGAGATACAAGTGATGAACAAGATTTATAGCGTTGTATGGAACCGGTCGCTCAATCAGCTGGTCGTCGCTTCCGAGCTGGCCGCGCTGGGGGGCAAGGCATCCGGCGGCAGGAAGGCTTCGCACCCGGCGGGAACGTTGTCCGCCGCCATCATGACTGCGCTGCTGGCGATGGGCGGGATGGGGTGGGTCGCGTCGGCGCAGGCGCAGTCGAATTGCACTGCGGCGCCGTACTACCAATACAACGGCAGCGCGACCTGCGCGGGTCAACTGGCTCAAGCGACTGCAGGCGGAGCCACTGCTATAGGCTATAACACCAGAGCTACGGGGCTGAATGGCGTAGCTGTCGGCTACCAAGCCATTGCCTCTGGAGTTAATTCCATTTATTTGGGTGCGCGCACCGGAGGAACCGGTGCGTCGGGCGACGGTGCCATCGGTATCGGCACCGACGTGTTCGCTACGGCTGGCGGTACTGTCGCCATAGGCATCCAAGCCAGATCGACGGGCACGGGCGCCTTGGCCATGGGGACCTCATCCAGGGCTTGGGGCAACCAGTCAATCGCATTCGGCCTGGGCGCGATTGCGGGTGTCGAGACCAACACGGCCTTGCCCAACGACATCGCGATCGGCGTCAATACGCGCGCTACCGGTGGTTTCAGCGTCGCGCTGGGCACAGCCGCAACTGCGACCCAGCAAGGTGGCGCAGCAATGGGCAACTCAGCCGATGCCACTGGAATTAATGCCTCCGCATTGGGGTCCGGGACAACCGCGAGCGCCACCAATGCGACCGCAGTTGGCGTGTCTGCAGAGGCCACCGGAGTCGCTGCCAGCGCCCTGGGTTCTTTCGCCAATGCCAGTGGCGGGGCTTCCGCTGCGATAGGTTCTGGCGCCAACGCCAGCGGGGCCAATGCGTTCGCCGGCGGCCGTTTGGCAGAGGCAAGCGATGCCGCAGCCACCGCTGTCGGCAACAGCGCCCGGGCGCTGGGAAATAGTTCGCTTGCGCTCGGAGCGCAAGCAGCCGCTTGGGGGGCCAGTACCGTTGCGGTCGGCCAGGGTGCGGGCGCGGGCTCGACGGCCACCAATACCGGTTCGATCGCAATGGGTGTAGCCGCCGGCGCGCTGGTCACCGGCGCGCAGAACACCGCCATCGGCGGAGGCATTGCCAGCGTGCAGCGCGGCGCGGGTTCGGGCGTCACCGGCACGCGCAACGTCGCCTTCGGCGTGGGCGATGGCACGGTCACCTACGATGGCACCCTGCAGGCAGCGGCGGGCAGCCTGGTCAGCGGCGACGACAATATCGCCATCGGCACCAACGCGGGCATCGGCGTCACAGCCGACGCAACCACGTCGATCGGCCTGAACGCGATGGCGAGCGTGGGCAACGCGGTCGCCATCGGTACCGGGGCAAGCGCGTCCGCGCTGGACGCCATCGCGCAGGGTAGCAGCGCGAACGCGGGCGGCCGGAATGCCATCGCCATCGGCTTCCAGGCGATCGCGTCGGAGATCAACTCCATCAATCTGGGCGCGCGCACGCTTGCGGGATCGGGCGCTACGGCAGCGGGCGCTATCGCTGTCGGCACGGACGTGACGGCATCGCAGGATCGCGCTGTCGCAATGGGCGTCGCAAGCCGGGCAACCGGCGTGGACGCGGTGGCGGTCGGAACCTGGACTACGGCGTCTGCCAACTACGCGACAGCGCTCGGCACAGGCGGTAACGGCGTGGCAACCGCCGTACGCGCCACCGGCATCGGTTCGGTGGCACTCGGTGGCAATGCAACTGCAGGTGCCCTTGCGTCGGGCACCAATGCCATCGCCATTGGCGGTAA
>NZ_OCND01000003.1:69736-403456 GCF_900215535.1 Pseudoxanthomonas wuyuanensis
CAGCGTCGGCAGCGTAGGCGCCGAACGCACCATCACCAACGTGGCGGCTGGCCGGATTTCCGGCAGCTCGACCGATGCCATCAACGGCTCGCAGTTGTTCGCCACCAACCAGGCCATCGCGGCCATCGCGGCCAGCACGCCCGTTCACTACTTCAGCGTGAACGATGGTGGCACGCAACAGGCTAACTATCTCAACGACGGCGCGACGGCGCCTTTTGCCATTGCGATTGGGAGCAATGCCACCGCGACAGGGTCTTATGGGACTGCGGTTGGTGAGGGCGCCACAGCTATCGGCGATTGGGCGACGGCTTATGGTAATGACGCCAATGCGGGTACCACCACGGCCACGGCCATCGGTGCAGGCACCAGCGCCACAGCCACATTCGCGTTCGGCGCGGGTTTCCAGGCCACTGCCAGCGGGGTGTCGTCCACGGCAGTGGGCCTGCACGCCAACGCATCGGGTGAGAGCGGTATCGCGGTAGGCACCGACGCTGCGTCCACGGGGACCTACGCCATAGCGATCGGGCGCAACGCCAGCGCAACGGGATCTCACGGGACGGCCGTCGGTGAGGGCGCAACAGCCATCGGCGATTGGGCGACGGCGTACGGCAACGGCGCCAATGCAAGCACCACCACGGCCACCGCCATCGGCGGGGGCACCAGCGCCACCGCCACGTTCGCATTCGGCGCGGGTTACCAGGCCACCGCAGGCGGGATAGCGTCCACGGCTGTGGGTCTGCACGCCAATGCAACGGGTGAGAGCAGCATCGCCATAGGCACGGATGCCGTCGCCGATTCCGACGAGGCAGTCGCCATCGGCCGGGGCTCCGTCGCCACCGGCGGTCGCGCCGTGGCCATCGGCTCGGGCAATGTCGCCAACGGCGATGGCGCGGTGGCCATTGGCGATCCCAATACCGCGACTGGTAATGGTGCGATTGCCTCGGGCCTGGACAACACCGCCACCGGCAACGGCTCGGTGGCGATGGGCAACACCAATATGGTCGGCGGCGGCGGCCAGGCGGTCAGCACGCCGGGCACCGCCGCACAGGGCGCGGTGGGTATCGGCTACCAGAACACGGTGATCGGCCAGGGCAGCGTGGCCCTCGGCAGCACCAGCAGCGCGCTGGCCGCCGGCGCGGTCGCTTTCGGCGATACCGCGGTGGCCAACAATGCCGGCGATGTGGCGCTGGGCTCGGGCTCGGTGACCGATACCGCGGTGGCCACGGCCAGCACGGTCATCGACGGGGTGACCTACAACTTCGCCGGCACTACGCCGACCAGTACGGTCAGCGTGGGTGCGGTGGGTAGCGAACGCACGATCACCAACGTGGCAGCGGGCCGGATCTCCGATACCTCGACCGATGCGATCAACGGTTCACAGCTGTATGCGACCAACCAGGCGATCGAAGCAGTCGCCACGACCGCCAGCGCCGGCTGGAACCTTAGCGCGCAGGGCGCCAACGCGACCAATGTGGCGCCGGATGAAACGGTCGACCTGAACAACAGCGACGGCAACATTGTCGTGTCGAAGACCGCGACCGACGACGACGTCACCTTCGACCTGGCTGCTGATATCACGGTCGACAGCGTGACCGCGGGCGGCACGGTGCTGAACACCAATGGCCTGACCATTGCCGGTGGCCCCAGCGTGACCACCACCGGCATCAACGCTGGCGGTCTGGTCATCAGCAACGTCGCCCCGGGCGTGGCCGGCACCGATGCGGTCAACGTCGACCAGCTGACCTCCGTAAGCACCGCCGGCCTGAACTTCACCGGCAATGACAACACCGCCGGCGACGTGCACCGCGACCTGGGCCAGACCTTGGCCATTCAGGGCGGCGCCAGCACGGCCGGCACCTACAGCGGCGGCAACCTGCGCACGGTCACCGACCCGGTCACCGGCGCCATCCAGCTGCAGATGGCCGACTCGCCGGTGTTCGGCGCCACCACCGTCAACGCCGGCGGTACTGGCATCATCAGCGGCGTGACCGCCGGTGTGGCCGATACCGATGCCGTCAACGTCAGCCAGTTGAACGCCATTGGCGACATCGCCAATGCGGGCTGGAATATCAGCGCGCAGGGTGCCAACGCGACCAACGTCGCCCCGGACGAAACCGTTGACCTCAACAACAGCGACGGCAACATTGTCGTGTCGAAGACCGCGACCGACGACGATGTCACCTTCGACCTGGCCGCTGACATCACCGTGGACAGCGTCACCGCTGGCAACAGCGTGCTGAACACCAGCGGCCTGACCGTCGATGACGGCGTCAACAGCACCAGCGTCGGCTCGACCGGCCTGGTCATCACCGGTGGCCCCAGCGTGACCACCACCGGCATCGATGCCGGCAGTCTGGTCATCAGCAACGTCGCCCCCGGCGTGGCCGGCACCGATGCGGTCAACGTGGATCAGCTGACTTCCGTCAGCACCGCCGGCCTGAACTTCACCGGCAATGACAACACCGCCGGCGACGTGCACCGCGACCTGGGCCAGACCTTGGCCATCCGGGGCGGCGCCAGCACCGCCGGCACCTACAGCGGCGGCAACCTGCGCACGGTCACCGACCCGGCCACCGGCGCCATCCAGTTGCAGATGGCCGACTCGCCGGTGTTCGGCGGCACCACCGTCAACGCCGGCGGTACTGGCATCATCAGCGGCGTGACCGCCGGTGTGGCCGATACCGATGCCGTCAACGTCAGCCAGTTGAACGCCATTGGCGACATCGCCACTGCCGGCTGGAACCTCAGCGCGCAAGGCGCCAATGCCACCAATGTGGCGCCGGATGAAACGGTCGACCTGAACAACAGCGACGGCAACATCGTGGTCAGCAAGAACGCGACCGACGACGACGTCACCTTCGACCTGGCCGACGACATCACCGTCGACAGCGTGACCGCCGGCGGCACGGTGCTGAACAGCAATGGCCTGACCATTGCCGGTGGCCCCAGCGTGACCACCACCGGCATCAACGCTGGCGGTCTGGTCATCAGCAACGTCGCGCCCGGCGTGGCGGGGACCGACGCGGTCAACGTGGATCAGTTGACCGCGGTAGGCAACATCGCCAATGCCGGCTGGAACATCACCGACGGTACCAACAGCGGCAATATCGCGCCGAACGAGACGCTGACGGTGGCGGCGGGCAGCAACGCCACGGTGGTCTATGACGACAGCACCGGCACGATGACCGTCGGCGTGGTGGCCGATCCCAGCTTCAACAGCATCACGGTTGGCGATACGGTCATCAATGACGGCAGCATCAGCTTCACCAGCGGCGGTCCCAGCATCACCAATATCGGCATCGATGCCGGCAATACCACCATCACCAACGTGGCAGCCGCCGTCAACAACACCGATGCGGTCAACCTGGAGCAGGTGACCAACCTGGTGGAGGGGGCGACCACGCGCTACTACAGCGTCAACGACAACGGCGTGCAGGGCGGCAACTACAACAATGATGGCGCCACCGGCATCAACGCGATGGCGGCCGGCGTGGGCGCAAGTTCCGCCGGTGCGCAGGGCGTGGCATTGGGCAACAACGCCAGCGTGATCACGGATGGCGGGGTGGCGCTGGGCTCGGGTTCCCTTTCCGACCGTGTGGTCGCGCCGCAGTCCGGCGGCATCATTGCCGGTACCGGCCTGATTCCGTACAACACCACCGACAAGACGTTGCTGGGCGCCGTGTCGGTGGGTACCGACACCTCTTATCGCCAGATCACCAACGTCGCCGACGGCACCGAAGATCAGGACGCGGTGACGCTGCGCCAGTTGAGGAATGGACTGAGTTCGTTCGCGGTAACGCCCACCATGTACTTCCACGCCAACTCGACGGCGCCCGATTCGCTGGCGATCGGCGCCGAGTCGGTGGCCATCGGCCCGAACACCACGGTCAATGGCGACAACGGCATCGGTATGGGCAATGGCGCGCTGGTGCAGCAGACGGCGCCGGGCGGTATTGCGATTGGCCAGGACACCATCGTCAATTTTGCCGATGGCGTCGCGCTGGGCACCAACGCGGTTACCAACGGCATCCAGGCCATGGCGCTGGGCGCAGGCGCCACCGCCAACGAGCCGGGCAGCGTCGCGCTGGGTGCCGGTTCGGTGACAGCGGTGGCGGTGGCGACGCCCAGCACGACGATCGACGGGGTGACCTACAACTATGCCGGCACCGCGCCGACCAGCACGGTCAGCGTGGGCGCGGCGGGTACCGAGCGCACCATCACCCATCTGGCGGCCGGTCGCATCTCGGCCGACAGCACGGATGCGGTCAACGGCTCGCAGCTGTTCGCGGCCCACCAGTCGATCGAGAACCTCAGCACCCGGATCGATGCCAGTGCAACCCACTACTACAGCGTCAACGACAACGGCGTGGTAGGCGGCAACTACAACAACGACGGCGCCACCGGCATCAATTCGCTGGCCACCGGCGTGGATTCGGCGGCGTCCGGGGATGCCTCCGTGGCCATCGGTTTTGGCGCCACCGCTGCCGATGCCAACAGCGTGGCGCTGGGTTCGAATGCGACGACGGCGGCAGCGGTGGGAACGGCGAGCATCGTCATCGGCGGAACCACCTACAACTTCGCCGGTACCGCGCCGGTCGGAACCGTCAGCGTGGGTGACGTGGGCGCCGAGCGCACCATCACCAACGTGGCGGCCGGCCGCATCGGCGCCGACAGCACGGATGCGGTCAACGGTTCGCAGCTGCACGCGACCAACCAGGCCATCGCCAATCTGAGCAACACGGTCAATGCTTCCACGGCGCACTACTACAGCGTCAACGACGGTGGCGTGCAGGGCGGCAACTACAACAACGATGGCGCCAGCGGCGTCAACGCGGTGGCCTCCGGCGTCAATGCCGCGGCCAGCGGCCAGGGCAGCGTTGCGGTGGGCGCCAACAGCAATGCCGCCGGTGCGGGCTCGGTGGCGGTGGGCTCGGGGTCGCAGTCCACGGTGGCCGGCGGTGTCGCCATCGGCGCCGATTCGGTCTCCAGTACGGCCGCCGGCGTTGCCGGTTATGTGCCTGCGGGTGCGACCGCCGGACAGGCAGCCGCCATTGCCGCCACCACCAGCACTTCCGGCGCGGTCAGCGTGGGCGATGCCAGCAGCGGCCTGTACCGCCAGATCACCGGCGTGGCTGCCGGTACCGCGGCCAGCGATGCGGTCAATGTCGCGCAGTTGCAGGCGGTGCAGAACCAGCTCAACGCCACCGCAACCCACTACTACAGCGTCAACGACGGCGGCGTGCAGGGCGGCAACTACAACAACGATGGCGCCACCGGCGTGAACTCCATGGCCGGCGGCGTCAACTCCACCGCCAGCGGCAGCAACAGTGTGGCACTGGGCGCCAACAGCAACGCTTCGGCGGCCAATTCGGCGGCGTTGGGTTCCGGCTCGCAGGCCACGCACGTCAACAGCGTGGCCATCGGCAACGGCTCGGCCACCACCGTTGGCGCGCAGACCGGCTACAACGCCGCCTACGTGGGCAGCAGCAACTCGACCGGCGAAGTGAACATGGGCGGACGCACGATTACCGGCGTGGCGCCCGGCATCGCCGGCACCGACGCGGTCAACGTCAACCAGTTGAACGCAGGCGTGAACCACGCCGTCAACCAGGCCAACCAGTACACCGACATGCGCCTGGCCGAACTGGACAACGACGTGTGGACGATGGAGCGCGGCTACCGCGGCGCGACTTCGTCGGCGATGGCCATGGCCGGCCTGCCGCAGGCCTACCTGCCGGGCAAGAGCATGCTGGCGGTGGGTTTTGGCGGATACCAGGGCGAGTACGGGATGGCGGTCGGCCTGTCGGGCATCACCGACAACGGCCGCTGGGTCTACAAGGCTTCGGCCAGCGGCAACACCTCGCGCGATTGGGGCTTCTCGGTAGGCGCCGGGATCCAGTGGTAGCTCCCCGGAGCGGCAGGCCAACGCAGCACCCACCCCAGGCACGGCCTGCCGCTCCATCTACCGCCGGTACAGATTGCGGGCGGCGGAAGTTTCAGGACATGAAGAACCGACCAGGGCATCCGACCAGCCACCGATATCCAGAGACGACATTCAAGAGGCGACAGAGACATGGACATCAGGAATAACTCCGCGCGAATCACCCGATTTGCGCTATGCGCCCTCATCGCAGCCGCTGTGCTGCCGGCCTGCACCAGGCATGTAAGCCGCGGCATCGCGCCGGACGCCCAGGCGGACGAAGTGATCTTCCCGTCCGCCGACAATGTCGTGCTCAAGGAAGGCACCTTCCCCAACCTGGACAATCTGCGCCAGATCGGCCCGGGCCTCAGCAAGGATCAGTTGTACGACTTGATTGGCCGGCCGCATTTTCGCGAAGGCTACGCTGCCCGCGAGTGGGACTACCTGTTCCACTTCCGCCAAGGCGGCAAGATCGTCACCTGCCAGTACAAGGTGATTTTCGACAAGGATTACCTGGGCCAGGCTTTCCACTGGTCGCCTGCCGGATGCGCCGATCTGCTGAAGACCGATGCGCCCGGGGCGGATGCGCCGGTTGCCCGCGCGCCGCAGCGCTTCGAGCTTTCCGCCGACGCGCTGTTCGCCTTCGGCCGTTCCGATCTGAAGGATATCCAGCCGCGGGAACGCGAAGAGTTGGCCGCCATCGCCAGCCAGCTGAAGGACTCCAAGGCGGCCATCATCCAGGTGATCGGACATACCGATCGCATTGGAAGCGAAGCGGCCAACCAGGCGTTATCGCAACGCCGGGCACAGACCGTGCGCGAGTTCCTGATCCAGAATGGCGTGGCGGCGGATGGTCTCAGCGCGCATGGGGTAGGGGAGTCGCAACCGGTGAAGCAATGCGCCGATTCGCTGCCGCATGACGAACTGGTGGCCTGCCTGCAGCCCAACCGCCGCGTCGAAGTGGCTGTCATGGGATTCCAATAGCACCGCGGCGTTGCTTTCAACGCAGTGCGGCCTGAACCTTGTATCGAGGCATTCGAATGAAAAAGCTGGTTTCTGCAATCGGAATTCTGCTGCTGCTGACCACCGGCGTTGTGGCCGCGCAACAACCGCCATCGGCGGCGCGCCCGGCCGCCGGCGCCATAGATCCCAATGCGATACGCGATGCGGGGCTGCGCGTGGCCACGGCGGTGGACGCCGGGCAGGTGGCCGCGTTATGGGATGAATCCTCGGCCGTTACCAAGAAGACGGTGACGCGCGATGCGTTCGTCGCCGGCATCAACCGCTCCCGCCAGCCGCTGGGAAAAACCGCCAACCGCAACTGGCTTTCGGTACGCCGCCAGTCCGGCGACGGCGCCGCGTTGCCGCAGGGCCTGTACGCATCGGCCGAGTTCCTGGCCGAATTCGCCGGCAAGCCGCCGGTACGCGAACTGGTGTCGTTCCGGCTGGACGAGGACGGTACCTGGCGCTTCGCCGGCTACGCCGTACAGCCGTGACGGTTAAGCGAATCGACGCTGGCTTTCGGGCGCCGTACGCCATCGCTCGAAATGGTTGAAAGAAGTTCCCCCTTGCAGGTCGCCGAGCGGCCTGCAAGCCCTAACCGGATGTCCGGGCCATCCGCAATATGTCCAGCAACTGCTGCTCGGTAAACGGCTTGGGCAATCGGGTGATGCCGTGTTCGTCGGGAAGCGTGGAAAAACGGTCGGAGATCAGCGTCCGCTGCGCCTTCGGCAGCATGTTGCCAATCTGCCGCAGCAGCATCAGCCCATCGGTATCGGGGATGTCGTAGTCGGCGATCACGGCGTCGATGGCCGCGGTGGACTGCAACAGGCGGGAAATCGCCTCGTCGCCATGGCGGGTGGCGATGAGACGGCAGCTGTGCGCGGTCAACGTCGTTTCCAGAAGCTGCAGGATCTCCTGGTCATTGACCACCAGCAGGATGCACCGCTGCTCGGCCGCAGCCGCTTCAGCCGCGGGGTCGTGCGGCGCCAGCGGCAGGTGCAGACAGATGCGCGTGCCCTGGCCGGGCGCACTGTCCACTTCAATATCGCCGCCGACGTCGGCGATGAAACGGTGCACGATCGCCATGCCGATACCGGTCCCCTTGTCCTTGGGCTTGGTGGTGAAGAAAGGCTCGAACAGACGGGCGACGACGTCCTGGGTCATGCCGATACCGGTGTCAATCATATGCACAAGCGCATGCGTGCCGCTTGACTCGATGCTCAGCGTGAACTGGCCCCCCTGCGGCATGGCATCGCAGGCATTGCTGGCCATGTTGAGCAGCGCAAGTTCCAGTTCATCGCGATCCATCTCCACCGCCAGGCCGCGCGGAGGTATGTCCAGCTGCACCTGGATGCCATCATGGAACATCGGCAGAATCAGCGAGCGCATTTCTTCGACGGCTTCGGCCAGATCGAACCTGGACACCTGCTTGGCCTGCGTGCGGCTGAAGCTCAGCAGGCGGCGGGTGACCACGGCGCCGCGCCGCGCCGCCTGGCGAATCCCGGGCAGGATGGCGTCGACGGGGATGCCGCGCTTGCCCAGCGGCGTGGCCAGCCCCAGGATGATGCTGAGGATGTTGTTGAAATCGTGGGCGGCGCCGGTGGAAAGCCGGCCGATGGTTTCCATTCTCTGTGCGTGCAGCAGGCGGGCGTAGGCGCGCTCCTTTTCGTCGATCTCGCGCTCCAGCTCCATGCAGGTTGCATTGAGCTCCTCGCTGCGCTGAATCGCCCGTTGCGAGGACAGGATCAGCCGGTCCAGGATCACCGCCAGGACCAGGAAGTTCATCCCGGAAAGGAACAGGTTCGGCAACACCTCGGCTGCGGCGGCCGCGTTGGTCGCATGCGCCAGATCCACCCACGCGCCGATCGCCAGCGCAACCGCATTGGCCGCGGCAGTCCACCAGACCGCAGTCCTTCCCAGCAACAGGCCGGCAAACAACAACGGCATCAGATGCGTCATCTGCAGGCCGGACTGCGCCTGCAGTCCGTAGGTCAGGTAGGTGAACCCGATCAGGGACAGGCTGCCGATGACGGTCAGGCTGGCCGAAAGCCGGAACAGCCCTTTGCGCAACAGCCAGAAGCAGCCCCATGCGTACAGGCTGATGGTCAGCGCGATGAAGCTTTCGCGGCGTTCGGCCACGTCCGCGGCCGTGCAGGAAACGACCGCCATCGTCAACGCCGTCGCGCCGATGATGGCAAGTATGGTCTGAAGCATCAGCGCATTGCGTCTGTCCTGCGGTGCTGCAACGGGAACACGCCCCATCCAGCCGAGGAGGCGGCGGCCAATATCCAGCGAGGCTTCATGGGAGGACATTGGCGAAATGGTACCGGTACTTGCCTGCGGCCGCACCGGAGCCGCGCTCCGGGGCGGCGCCGGGCCAGCCGCCGGGATGACGTTCTGGCTTGTTCCGCGCCGGGTCAGGCATTGAAGATATAGCCGACACCGCGGATGGCCATCAGCGGAAGCTGCTGCCCGGTCACCCGCAGCACCTTGGCGCGGAAGCGGTGGATCAGCATTTCCAGCTTGTTGGGAGTGAACGTACGAATCTCGCCCATCAGGCGCGAAGCCAGTTCGTCCCGGTGCACCGTCTTGCCGCCGGCGGCAATGAGGACATTGACGATGATCCGCTCGGGAGGGGAAAGAATGACCGCGCGGTCGTCCGGCGCCAGCAGGTGCCAGCCGTTGCCGGAGAGCCGCCAGTTGGTTGCCGCCTTGATCTGGGCGTCGGCCGCATTGCCGGGGCCATCGCCGACCCTGCGGATGATGGTGCGTACCCAGGCGAGCAGCACGTCGCTGTCTATAGGCTTGGAGAGATAGGCGTCGGCGCCGCTGGAAAGGCCGCGGATACGGTCGGCATCGGAGTCCATGCCGGTGAGGATGATGATCGCGGCCTTGGTCAGCGAACGCAGGTGCTTTATCGAGCGGAATCCGTCTTCGTCCGGCAGGCCGATATCGAGCAGGATAAGGTCGAAGCTCTGGCCGGCCAGGCAGCGATACATTTCCAGCGCCGTGCCGACGCCGGTGCAGGCATAGCCCGCATCGGCAAAGGCGGGAAGCAGCACGGCGTTCCGCAGATCGTCGTCGTCCTCCACCACCAGCAGGCGGTACCGCTGCATCTGCAAGGAAGCGCGGCGGGGCTGCTGCCTGGGCGGTGCCGGGACGGCAGCGGAGCGGCAGTCCTCATCGACGGCGCTGGAGATGGCGGGAAGTGTCGAATGGGTCATGGACGTCTCTCGTGTGCGGTGCCATCCAATGGCGCGAGTGGCCAAACAGCAGGACGAAGAGTGAATGGACTACTGGGATAACCGTCACGCAACAGAAAAATTCTTCCCGTCATCAAGATTACATTCTATATCCGACTCCCTCTTGCCAAGGCAAGCACTACATCCATGTAGTTGCTTCGGCATGTGACTTTCGCCACGCCTGCGCTCTGTTTTTGCAGAGCGGGTCGCAATCAGGACCGCTTGGAGCAGCGGCATGACATCAATGTCATGCAATGCAATGCAATTTTTCGAAAAGATCATTTCCTTGCGGCCATCCGATCGCCTGCCTAGATTCGGCCGCGATTGTCGGTGAGTGCCTTCGTTGCAGATGCAACGATTCCCGAATCCATCGGCGGGCTCATCGCAATCGGAAGCATCGCCAGCCAATGACGCGTGCGGCTCTGCATGGCGCACCGGTCGAATGACGTAATCCAGGGGAGGGAACGCGTGAATTCCACGTCTCAGCATCAGGTGGCGCAGTCCAATCGCCCTGGCATATTTCCTTTCGTTCTGGCCGCACTCGCGGCGGTAGGCACGCTTGTCGGCGTGCCGGCCCTGGCCCAGTCCTCCGTCACCAACGTGGCACGCATCGCCAATCCGTCCGGCGTGCCCTGCGTGGACGCCGATACCAATCCGAACTGCGAGCGTACCGACAACGCGGTGGTCGACATCACGCCGTTGCCAATCATCAGTTCGTCTAAAGCCGCAGCTCCCGCCAGCGATGCGACGGTAAACCCGGGCGATACCATCACCTATACGGTCAGCACCACGGTGGCGGATGGGTCCACCACGGCGGATTTCCAACTGATCGACACGGCCAGTGCCGGACTGACGCTGGGGACGATCACCACGCAAGCACCGGAGTTCGGCGGCAGCTGCGCTGTCTCGGGGCAAACGTTGACGTGTGCGTTGCCGTCGGGCACGGCGGTGGGCACCTATGACGTCAGCTATACCGCCACCGTCAACGCGAACGCGACCGGTACGGTCGACAATCAGGTCGCGATCTCCGGCGGCGGGGATCCGGATCCGCTCTGCGATCCGTGCTCCACGCAGCACACCATCATCCCGGCCGCGGTCACCCGCGCCAAGACCAGCAACCCGGCCTCCGGTTCTTCGGTGGAAGTGGGCGATACCATCACTTATACCCTGACGCTGACCGTCGCCGGCTCCGCCACCACGCAGTTGGAAGCGTTGCAGGACACCTTGGGAACCGGCCTGAGCTTTGGTTCCATCGTCAGCCAGTCGGCAGAATTCGCCGGCAGTTGCGCCGGTTCCGGTCAGGCGCTGACCTGTTCGCTGCCGTCGGGCACGCTGCCGGGCGTCTACGAGGTCGTATACACGGCTACCGTTGCCGCTGGCGCGACCGGTTCGCTGAGCAATACGGTGAACGACTGCGCGGCGATCGGCGACACCTGTGGCACCAGCCATGAAGTGTCCGCCGTGACGGTCGCCAAGTCGGCCAGTCCCGCCGATGGCGCGTCGGTGGAAGCCGGCGACACCGTCACCTATACGCTGACCTATACCGTGACCGGCGGCGCTTCCACCGAAGCCAAGACCGCCAACGACCAATTGGGTGCAGGTCTGACGTTCGGTGCTGTCGGTGCGATCAGCGATCCGGCCCAGCTGAGCTGCACCGGCGGTTCGCCGATGGCCTGCACCTTGGCCACTGGCGCACCCGCCGGCACCTACACGGTCGAGTACACCGCCACTGTCGATGCGAATGCCAGCGGTAGCGTGAGCAACACGGTGACCGGTGTCGACTGTGCCACCGCGGGCGGCTGCGAGACCACCCACGATGTGTCGTCCGTCACCGTCGCCAAGTCGGCCAACCCGGCCAGCGGTGCGTCGGTGGAAGCCGGCGACACCATCACCTATACGTTGACCTATACCGTGACCGGCGGCGCTTCCACCGAAGCCAAGACCGCCAACGATCAGCTGGGCGCGGGCCTGACTTTCGGCGCCATTGGCACGATCAGCGATCCGACCCAGCTGAGCTGCACCGGCAGCTCGCCGATGGCCTGCACGCTGGCGGCCGGCGCACCGGCCGGCAGCTACACGGTGCAATACACCGCCACGGTCGATGCGGGCGCCGCCGGCAACGTAAGCAACACGGTGACCGGCGTCGATTGCGCCACCGCGGGCGGTTGCGAGACCAGCCACGAAGTGTCGGCGGTGACGGTCGCCAAGTCGGCCAGCCCGGCTACCGGTGCATCGGTGGAAGCCGGCGACACCATCACCTACACGTTGACGTTCGACGTCACCGGCGGTGCATCCACCGAAGCCAAGACCGCGAACGACCAGTTGGGCGCGGGCCTGACCTTCAGCGCCGTGGGCGCAATCAGCGATCCGACCCAGCTGAGCTGCACCGGCGGCTCGCCGATGGCCTGCACGCTGTCGGCCGGCGCACCGGCCGGCAGCTACACCGTGCAATACACCGCCACGGTCGATGCGGGCGCCACCGGCACCGTCACCAACAGCGTGAGCGGCGTCGATTGCGCCACGACGGGCGGTTGCACCACTTCGCATGAGCTGTCTTCGGTCACCGTAGCCAAGTCGGCCAGCCCGGCCACGGGCACGTCGGTGGAAGCCGGCGACACCATCACCTACACGTTGACGTTCGACGTAACCGGCGGCGTGTCCACCGAAGCCAAGACCGCCAACGACCAATTGGGTACGGGCCTGACATTCGGTGCGGTCGGCGCGATCAGCGACCCGGCCCAGCTGAGCTGCACCGGGGGTTCGCCGATGACGTGCACGCTGGCGCAAGGCGCGCCGGCGGGCACCTACACCGTGCAGTACACCGCCACGGTCGATGCGGGCGCCACCGGCACCGTCACCAACACCGTGAGCGGCGTCGACTGCGCCACCGTGGGCGCTTGCACCACCACGCACGAATTATCTTCGGTCACGGTCGCCAAGTCGGCCAGCCCGGCCACGGGCGCGTCGGTGGAAGCGGGCGACACCATCACCTATACGCTGACCTACACCGTGAGCGGCGGCGCGTCCACCGAAGCCAAGACCGCCAACGACCAACTGGGCGCGGGCCTGAGCTTCGGCGCGGTGGGTGCGATCAGCGACCCGGGCCGGCTGAGCTGCACCGGCGGCTCGCCGATGGCGTGCACGCTGGCTGCCGGCGCACCGGCGGGCACCTACACCGTCCAATACACCGCCACCGTCGATGCCGGTGCTACCGGCAGCGTCACCAATACGGTGACTGGTGTCGATTGCGCGACCGCCGGTGGTTGCGAGACCAGTCACAACCTGTCGTCCGTCACCGTGGCCAAGTCGGCCAATCCCGCCAACGGCGCCTCGGTGGAAGCCGGCGATACCATCACCTACACATTGACCTACAACGTGACCGGTGGTCCGTCGCCGGTGGCCAAGACCGCCACCGATCAACTTGGAGCAGGCCTGAGCTTCGGAGCCTTGGGCGCGATCAGCGACCCGGGCCAGCTGAGCTGCACCGGCGGTTCGCCGATGGCGTGCACGCTGGCCGCCGGCGCACCCGCCGGCACCTATACCGTTCAGTACACCGCCACCGTCGATGCCAATGCCACCGGCATCGTCACCAACACGGTGAGCGGCGTCGACTGCGCCACGGCCGGCGGTTGCACTACCACCCACGTGCTGTCGGCGGTGACCGTCGCCAAGTCGGCCAATCCCGCCAACGGCACCTCGGTGGAAGCCGGCGAAACCATCGGCTACACGCTGACCTTCACCGTGCTGGATGCGGCATCGTCAGAAGCCAAGACCGCCACCGATCAACTGGGCGCGGGCCTGACCTTCGGCAGCGTCGGCGCCATCAGCGACCCGGGCCAGCTGAGCTGCACCGGCGGTTCGCCGATGGCCTGCACGCTGGCGGCCGGCGCACCGGCGGGCACCTATACCGTTCAGTACACCGCCACCGTCGATGCGAGTGCCGCAGGCAGCCTCACCAACACCGTGAGCGGCGTAACCTGTGCCACGACGGATGGCTGCACCACCTCGCACGATGTGTCGGCGGTGACCGTGGCCAAGTCGGCCAGCCCGGCCAGCGGCGCATCGGTCGAAGCCGGCGACACCATCACCTATACGCTGACCTACAACGTCACCGGAGGCGCTTCTGCGGAAGCGAAGACCGCCAACGATCAATTGGGCACCGGTCTGACCTTCGGTGCGGTCGGTGCAATCAGCGATCCGGGCCAACTGAGCTGCACCGGCGCTTCGCCGATGGCGTGCACGCTGGCCGCCGGCGCTCCGGTAGGCACCTACACCGTGCAATACACCGCGACGGTCGACGCTGGCGCCACGGGTAGCGTCACCAACACCGTCAGCGGCGTCGACTGCACCACGGCCGGTGGCTGCACCACCGCGCACGATCTGTCTTCGGTCACTGTCGCCAAGTCGGCGAGCCCGGCCAGCGGCGCATCGGTGGAAGCCGGCGACACCATCACCTATACGCTGACCTATACGGTGACCGGTGGTCCGTCTTCGGAAGCGAAAATCGCCAACGACCAACTGGGCGCAGGCCTGACCTTCGGTGCCGTGGGCACGATCAGCGATCCCGGCCAGCTGAGCTGCACCGGCGCTTCGCCGATGGTATGCACGCTGGCGCAAGGCGCACCGGCGGGCAGTTACACCGTGCAGTACACCGCCACGGTCGATGCGGGTGCCACGGGTAGCGTCACCAACACGGTGAGCGGCGTCGATTGCGCCACCGCGGGCGGCTGCACGACCTCGCACGATGTGTCGGCCGTGACGGTGGCCAAGTCGGCCAATCCCGCCAATGGCACCTCGGTGGAAGCCGGCGACACCATCACCTATATGCTGACCTACACCGTGACCGGCGGTTCGTCGCCGGAAGCCAAAACCGCCAACGACCAGTTGGGCGCAGGTCTGACCTTTGGTGCCGTGGGCGCGATCAGCGATCCCGGCCAGCTGAGCTGCGCTGGCGGTTCGCCGATGGCCTGCACGCTGGCGGCCGGCGCACCGGCAGGCACCTATACGGTGGAATACACCGCCACGGTCAATGCCGGTGCGACGGGCGCACTGACCAATACGGTGAGCGGCGTGACCTGCGCCAGTGCCGGCGCTTGCACCACCTCGCACGATGTCTCGACCGTGACGGTGGCCAAGTCGGCGAGTCCGGCCAGTGGCGCGTCGGTGGAAGCCGGCGACACCATCACCTACACGCTGACCTACACCGTGACCGGTGGCGCATCCACGGAAGCCAAGACCGCGAACGATCAACTGGGTACCGGACTGACCTTCGGCGCGATCGGCAGCATCAGCGACGCCAGCCGCCTCAGCTGCACCGGGGCTTCGCCGCTGGTGTGCACGCTGGCGGCCGGCGCACCGGCAGGCAGCTACACCGTGCAATACACCGCGACGGTGGATGCTGGAGCAAGCGGCGCCGTCACCAACACGGTGACGGGTGTGCCGTGCACCACCGCAAGCGGCTGTACCACCACCCACGACCTGTCTTCGGTCACCGTGGCCAAGTCGGCCAGCCCAGCCACCGGCACGTCGGTGGAAGCCGGCGACACCATCACCTACACGTTGACCTATACCGTGACCGGTGGTGCGTCCACCGAAGCCAAGACCGCCAACGATCAACTCGGCGCAGGCCTGGTCTTCGGTGCGGTGGGCGCGATCAGCGATGCCAGCCGGTTGAACTGCACCGGCAGCTCACCGATGACGTGCACGCTGGCGACCGGCGCACCGGCAGGCACCTACACCGTGCAGTACACCGCCACCGTCGGCGCGGACGCCTCCGGCGCCGTGACCAACACTGTGGGCGGCATCGACTGCGCCACTGCGGGCGGCTGCACCACCTCGCACGACATCTCGGCGGTGACGGTGGCCAAGACGGCCAATCCGGCCAGCGGTACGTCGGTGGAAGCCGGCGACACCATCACCTATACGCTGACCTATACCGTCATCGGTGGCGCGTCCACCGAAGCCAAGACCGCCAACGATCAACTGGGCGCCGGCTTGACCTTCGGTGCGGTGGGCGCGATCAGCGACCCCAGTCAGCTGAGCTGCACCGACGGTTCGCCGATGGCCTGTACCTTGGCTGCCGGCGCACCGGCAGGCACCTACACGGTGGAATACACCGCCACGGTCAATGCCGATGCAACGGGCGCTTTGACCAATACGGTAAGCGGCGTGACCTGCGCGGCGACCGGCAGTTGCACCACGTCGCACGACGTATCGACGGTAACAGTGCAGAAGACCGCGGCCCCCGCCAACGGCTCGTCGGTGGAAGCCGGCGACACCATCACCTACACGCTGACCTACACCGTGGTCGGTGGCGCTACGACGGAAGCCAAGACCGCCAGCGATCAGCTGGGTGCGGGCCTGACCTTTGGCGCCATCGGGACCATCAGCGATGCCAGCCGCCTCAGCTGCACCGGGGCTTCGCCGCTGGTATGCACGCTCGCGGCCGGCACTCCGGCGGGCACCTATACGGTGGAATACACCGCTACCGTCAACGCCGATGCCACCGGCGCGGTAACCAACACGGTGACCGGCGTACCTTGCGCCGCGGCCGATGGCTGCACCACATCGCACGACATCTCGGCGGTGACGGTGGCCAAGTCCGCCAACCCGGCCAGCGGCGCATCGGTGGAAGCCGGCGACACCATCACCTATACGCTGACCTACACTGTCACCGGCGGTGCATCGTCCGAGCCGAAACCCGCCACCGACCAGTTGGGCGCTGGTCTGACCTTCGGTGCGGTGGGAACCATCAGCGACGCAGGCCAGCTGAGCTGCACCGGTAGCGTGCCGATGGTCTGCACCCTGGCGCAGGGTGCGCCGGCGGGCACCTATACGGTCGAATACACCGCTATCGTCAACCCCGATGCCGCCGGTACCGTCACCAACACGGTGAGCGGCGTCGACTGCGCCAGCGCAGACGGCTGCACGACATCGCATGACGTGTCGACGATAACGGTGCAGAAGAGCGCCAATCCCGCCAGCGGCACCCCGGTGACCGCGGGCGAGACCATCACCTACACCTTGACCTTCGTCGTAGATGGCGGCGCTTCCACTGAAGCCAAGGTCGCCAGCGATCAGTTGGGCGCCGGCCTGACCTTCGGAGCCATCGGGGCCGTCAGCGATGCCAGCCAGCTCAGCTGCGCCGGCGCATCGCCGATGACGTGCACATTGGCCGCGGGTGCGCCCGCCGGCACCTATACGGCCGAATACACCGCCACCGTGGACATGGCGGCTGTCGGTACCGTCACCAACACGGTCAGCGGCATCGCTTGCGCCACCACCGACGGTTGCACCACCTCGCACGACCTGCGCGCCAGCGTGGCGGTGATCAAGACGTCACTGCCCGATGTCGGCACTGAGGTGAGCGTGGGCGACACCCTCCAGTACACGCTGACCGCCACAGTCGAACACGGCACCACCGACAACGAAGTGCGCCTGACCGACACCCCCGGCGCAGGCCTGACCATCGGCGCGCTGCCGGCTGGCTGCGCGGCGGGGACCGGACAGATCGTCTGCACGCTGCCGGCGGGTACGGTCCCGGGTACCTACACCTTCGTCTACGACGCCACCATCGACGCATCCGCCAACGGCAGCGTCGCCAATGTGGTGGTGGCGACGCACAACAGCAGTTCCATCGAGGTCACCTGCGCCAGCTGCAACACACAGCACGTCGTGGTGGAGCGGCCGTCGCTGCGCGTAGCCAAGACCTCCAGCGTACGCGAGGCGCGTATTGGCGACCTGGTGCGCTACACCGTCACGGTGGAAAACGTCGGCGCCACCAATGCCAACAACGTCTCGCTGCTGGACACGCCGCCGGCCGGTTTCACCTACGTCGAAGGCTCGCTGTCGGTGGTGGATGGCGACAACGCCGCCACCACAAGCGGCCAGAACCCGATCCGCTTCGACGGCCTGGATATCGCCGCCGGACAATCGGCCACGCTGGTCTACCTGATGCGGGTCGGCGCCGGTGTGCGTCCGGGCGTGCACGTCAACCAGGCGCAGGCGGTGTCGTCCACCGGCACCCCGATCTCGAACATCGCCACGGCCGAGTTGACGCTGGCATCCGATCCGCTGATCGACGACAGCCTGATCTTCGGCACCGTGTTCAACGACCGCGACGGCGATGGCTGGCAGGACAACGCAGCGCTGACCGGCGTGCGCGTGCAGGGTGGCTTCGCGGCTGGCGCCTACGTGCCGAATTCGACTTCGATCGACCGCGGCCACGGTGCGCAACCGCTGTCGGATGCCAGCGCACCGCTGCTGCACGGCGTCGATGTGGGCGCCATCGCAGCGCGGCAGTCGGAAGCCGATCCGGTGGAGGCGCACCAAGTGGTCATTAGCCAGCGCCTGGCCGAGCCGAGCTTCACCGACGACTTCGTGCTGACCAGCGATCAAGGTGTGACCGTCCGCATGGACGCGGACGGCCGCACCACCGTGCAGAAGAGCGGCGAAGCGGCGAAGGGCTTGAATGCGGCCGCACCGACGGTGGAGCGCCGCATTGCGCAGGGCGAGGGCGGCTTTGTAGTCGACTACGTCATCAGCAATGACGGCATCGACGAGCGCGGCCTGCCGGGCGTGCGCATCGCCTCGGTCGAAGGCCTGTTGATCGAGACCGATCAGTTCGGCCGCTATCACCTGGTCGGCATTCCGGGCGGCGCCGCCAGCCGCGGCCGCAATTTCATCCTGAAGGTGGATCCGGCCACGCTGCCAGGCGGTACCCAGATGACCACCGACAATCCGCTGATCCGCCGCATCACCCCCGGGCTGCCGGTGCGCTTCGACTTTGGCGCGAAGATTCCGGTCGAAGAAATCCCCGGCGGCACGCGGCAGATCGATCTGGAACTGGGCGAAGTGATCTTCGCGCCCGGCAGCGCCGAAGTCCACGAGGCCTATCTGCCGGTGATCGCAAGCATCACCGCCAAGCTGGACGAATACCGTGGCGGAGACGTGGTGATCAGCGTCGACGGCGATGGCGATGCGCTGGCGTTCGACCGCGCCGCAGCGGTGAAGGCGGCGCTGATGCAACGGCTGCCGACCGAACTGGTCCCGGCCGTCAGCGTCAGCGTGCGCACCGATGCCAGCGACCCGGCCACCCGCGTCGCCGGGCTGGATGGCCAGGGCGCGTTGCTGGGTACGGTGCTGTTCGATACCGACCGTTCCGACATCCGTCCGGAGTTCGCGCCGCTGCTGGATCGCATCGCGGCCTATCTGGAGCAGGCCGGCGGCGGCACCGTATCGATCGTCGGACATGCCGATCTGCGGGCCTCGGATGCCTACAACCTTGCACTGGGCATGCGCCGCGCCCGCGCGGTCTACGAAGCCTTGGCCGCGCGGTTGAGCCCCGAAGTGCGAAGCCGGGTGCGTGTAGAGCCCGCCCGCAATCCGGCATCGACCGCAGCCGACAGCCAGTGAAGGAGCACGCCATGACGCTGAAGATGAAGCTGCTCGACTACACCTTGATCGGCCTGCTGGCGGGTCTGCCGTCGCTGGCGATGACGCAGGAGGTTCCGCCGAGTTCGCTGGCCACCGGCACCGGACAGGACCCGCCTACTTTGCCGGACTGTGCCGGCGACGAATGCCGTGCTGGCGAAGACCTGTTGTTTCGGCTGCGCACCCGCGGCGAGCGCGAACCGGTCACTGGCGAGGTGAAACAGCCCGATTCGCAGACGCTGCAACCGGACCGCCGCGTCACCGTGGCGATGGAGCCGCCGGGCCGGGCGCGCGTGGCGGGCAAGTTCAGCCTGCAACTGCCCAACGGCGGCGTGATCTGGGCCACCGAAGACCCGGCGCTGGGGCAACCCGAACTGACGGTATCGGCGCCCAGTTTCGCCGCGTTCGATGGCAAAGCGGTCTCCAAGCCGCTGCAGTTCTATGTGCGCAGCAACTATTCCAGCTTCATCGAGCGCTACGAGCTGACCCTGTACCGTGCCACCGACATTGATCTGGTCGAGCCGGTGGCCACCGTGCCGATGGATGTCGCTGCGGTGTCGCGTGCCGAATGGGATGGCAGGCTGTCGGCCAAGTACCCGTTCCGCGCTGGCGACGAATTGCTCTACGTACTGCGCGCCTACGACAACGAGGGCAACTTCGACGAAACCCTGCCGTCGACGCTGCAACTGGTGACGCCGGAGGAAGCCGACCGCGGCGGCCAGCAACTGCGGGCCAGCACCGAAAAAGCGCTGGGCACTGCGTTGACGACGGAACAGGCGCAGAACCAGAGCCTGATCGAAAACGCGTTCGCCGGCAACGGCTTGCGCCAGCAGAATATTCCGATCTACGGCTCGCGCATCCGCATCCAGGGCCGCAATCTTCCGACCGGGCACACGCTGCTGATCAATGGCGACAGCTATCCGGTGGATCTGGAGCGCAAGTTCGCTGCCGAATACCTGGTGCCGGTCGGCCGGCACGCGTTCGAGGTGGAACTGCGCGGCGGCGGCGACGATTTCGGCGGCACGCCAGCCTCTGGAACGCCGAACATGGCCGGACTGCGCCATACCCTGGATGTGGACGTCAGCGGCCGCTACTTCTTCGGTGTGGCGCTTGCCGATATCACCGTGTCGCAGAACAAGATCAGCGGCTCGGTCGAGCCGTTCCAGGTTGATTCGCGCTACGAGGACGACATCATCAGCGATGGCCGGCTGGCGTTCTACGGCAAGGCCAAGCTGCGCGGAAAGTATCTGGTTACCGCCCAGGCCGATACCACCGAGCGCGATCTGGAGCATCTGTTCGACGGCTTCGGCCAGGCCGACCCGCAGGACATCTTCCGCCGCCTCGATCCGGATCTGTACTACCCGGTGTACGGCGATGACTCCACCACCTGGCGCGACGTGGACACGATGGGCCGGTTCTACCTGCGCATGGATTGGGACAAGAACCAGGCGCTGTGGGGCAACTACCAGACCGGCTTCACCGGCACCGAGTACGGCCAGTACGTGCGCTCGCTGTACGGCGCGGCACTGGACTGGCGTTCGCGCGGGGCCAACCGCTGGGGCGATCCGGTCACCGAGGTGCGCGCATTCGGCTCCGAAGCGCAGACCGCGCCGGGCCACAACGAATTCATCGGCACCGCCGGCAGCCTGTATTACCTGCGCCACACCGATCTGTTGCCGGGTTCTGACCAGGTGGCGCTGGAGATCCGCGATCTGACCACCGGCCGCACCGAAAACCGGGTAACCCTGCAGCGCGGCGCGGATTACGAGATCGACGAATTGCAGGGACGCATCATACTGACGCGTCCGCTGACAATGATCACCCGCGAAAACCTGAAGACCATCACCCGCGATACGCCGCTGGACGGCTACGAGCAACGCCTGATCGTCGATTACGAATGGGTGCCTTCCGGCTTCGACGCCGACGAGGTCAGTGCCGGCGTCCGCGGCAAGCACTGGTTCGGCGACCACGTCGGCGTCGGCGCGACCTACGTGGACGAAAACCGCGCCGGCGAGGATTACACGCTGGCGGCCGGCGACATCACCTTGCAGGCTGGCCGCGGCACCTACATCAAAGCCGAGTACAGCCAGACCGAATCGTTCAGCGCGCCGGTGTTCTTTTCCGACAACGGCGGCCTGGCGTTCACCCAGATCAATCCGGTCGGCCCGCGCGAAGGCGAGGCCAAATCGGTGGAAGCGCGGGTCAACTTCCGCGAACTGGGCTGGACTGAACAGGACTGGTCGATGGGCGCCTGGTGGCGGCACGTCAGCGCCGGCTATTCGATCAGCCGTTACGACAACGGCCAGGCGGTGGAAGAGCAGGGCATGGAACTGCTGGGCCACTTCACCCCGGCCTTCGGCATCTACGCGCGCTATACCGAAGCCCAACGCGGCAACGAAGCGCTCGACCAGGCGCAGCTTACCGCCGAGTGGCGTATCGGCGATAACAGCACCCTCACCACCGAGTTGCGCCGTGTCGAAGAACGGCGGACCGCGGGCGAGGCGAACGGCACATTGGGTGCGGTGCGCTACAGCCAGCGCATCGGCACGGCGGTGGACCTGTACGGCACGGCGCAGTTCACGCTGGACGACGACAGCGGCGCCTACGCCAACAACGACGCCTACACGCTGGGCGGCAAGTACCTGTACGGCGATATGTCCAGCGTCGGCGCGGAGGCCACCCATGGCGACCGCGGCGATGCGGCGCAGGTCAATGCCGAATACCGCTTGACGCAGCAGCAGACCGTCTACGGCAGCTACACCGTTTCCACCGACAGCACCGACTACGACCCGCTGTTCAACCCGCGCCGGCAGAGCGGCTGGACGCTGGGCCAGCGTTGGCGGTTGTCCAACCAGCTCAACGTCTTCAACGAGAGCCAGCAGCTGAAAAGCAATGGCGAGTCCGGCCTGGCGCACACCTTCGGCATGGATTTCTTTCCCTCGGTGGGCTGGAATCTTGGCCTCACGCTGTCCGATGGCGAACTGATCAGCAGCGGCGGCGGCGTGGTCGATCGGCGCGCGGTCAGCGTCAGCGGCGGCCGCACTTCGCCGGACACCGACTGGCAGAGCAAGCTGGAATGGCGGCGCGACAACGGCGCGGAGCAGCGCACGCAATGGGTCGTCACCAACCGCTTGCTGCACAAAATCAACGAAAGCTGGCGCATCGCCGCGCGGCTGAACTATGCCGACACCGACGACGAACTCAATCCCGCCGCCGGCGCCAAGTTCATCGAAGGCAACGTCGGTTTCGCCTGGCGGCCGTGGAACAGCACGCGCTGGGGCATGTTCGGCCGCTACACCTACCTGTACGACCTGGCCACGCTGGGACAGATCGGCGGCGCCGAGTACGACCAGCGCACCCAGGTGGTCTCGCTGGAAGGCGTCTACAAGTACGACCAGCGCTGGGAATTCGCGGCCAAGGCCGCCCGGCGCGAAGGCGAAGTGCGCTTCGGCCGCGGTACCGGCGCGTGGTTCGACTCGGCTACCACATTCGCGTCCGGACAGATCCGCTACGACTTGCGCCAGCAGTGGCACGCATTGGCCGAATACCGCTGGCTTGACGTCAAGGATGGAGGTAAACGCCAAGGATGGCTCCTCGGCGTCGACCGCGACCTCGGCCGCAACTTCCGCGTTGGCGTGGGCTACAACTTCACCGAATTCAGCGACGACCTGACCGATTTCGATTACGACCACAAGGGCTGGTTCATCAACTTCGTGGGGAGCTATTGAGGTGACGACAGCGGTGAATGTCCTGGCAGGCTGTGGACGACGCACGGTCATCGCAAGCCTGGGTTTGATCGCTGCCGCACCCGCTATCGGATGGGCCGCCGAAGCGGCATCGCAAGCGCGGCCCACTTCGATCTCCGGAATCGTCAGCACATTCGGCACCGATGTGATGAACGCCGAAAGTACGCTCCCTGATGGCGGGTTGCTGGAAGACGTAGTGTGTATTCCTGACGGCACCCCGGCGGGTAGTCGCTCGGACCGCGCATACACTCGCCCCGGTCCGCAGATCGATGCCAGCGCCGAGAGTACCTGCACCAATATGCCGACGGTAAATCTGAGCATCGCCAAGGGCGCCAATCCCACCGCGGTGCGCAGCAGGCAACCGGTGACCTACACCTTCCAACTGGATAACGACGGCCCAGGTCCGGGCGACGGCGTAGTGTTCCGCGATCCGGCAGTGGCCGGCGTTGATTGCAGTGCGGCGACGCTGATGTGCAGCGCGTCGGGTGGCGCGACCTGCCCGGCAACGCTGGACGTGGCGAGCTTGCAGGGCACTGGATTGGTCATCCCTGTCTTTCCGGCTGGCGGTGCGCTGCAGTTGATGATGAGTTGCACGGTAACCGCGGAAGGGCTGTGATCGACAGGATGGAATGGATAAGAAGATAGGCGCCTGAGCAAACATCAGGTAAGCGGTACTACGTAGTAGCGGCATCCCGGCGCGAGTTCCTGTTGGTCAGGCGCACCGCAGGGAATCGCGCAAGAGCTCGCCGCGGAACACCGCTCCTAAGCGATATGTTGCGTAGCGATTGGGACAAGATGGCGTATAGGGAACTCCGTTGTAGGAGCGACGTGAGTCGCGATGAGGCTTTACCGGCAACGTGCCATCGCGACTCACGTCGCCCCTGCAAATAGACAAGGCGGAAAATCAGAGGCTAGTCGAATGAAGAACAACAGCTCGCACCCAAAATGGCTCGCAAAGATGGCGCCAGAGGACGGTGGCCCGCACCACCGGGCCAAAGCCCTCCATCGCCTAGTTTCCATCGCCATTTTTCTGGCGTTTTCCGCTTCTGCGCTGTGGACCGGCAATGCGCAGGCCCAGATCGTGCTGCGCGAAACCTTTGGTTCGGCCAACGCCACCTTGCCGACAGCGTTGAGCACCGCCGACGGCAACTGGACCAGCGCTGCCTGCCTCAATGGCCAGATCGTCGCCACCGGTGGAGACTCGGCTTCCGACGGCGCCGGCTCCACGCACTATCTGTTCCACAACACCGCCACTTGCGCCTATACCGCCGGTCAGGCGGTGTGGCGCACGGTTTCGGCGATCGATGTGCAGCCGAACACGAGCTATGTGTTTTCGTACTGGACGATGGTGGCCAACCAGGTCAGCAACCCGACCCTGAGTCAGGTCGTCACGCCCAACGCCGGCACTGTCACGGTGGTCAGCACGACCAACCCCGCCTACCCGGCGACCAACAACAGCTGGATCCGCCGCATGGTGGTATTCACCACCAGCGCCACCACCACCGCAGTCAACCTGCGCATCAACAACGCCAACACGGCCTCCGCCGGTAACGACTTCGGCATCGACGACGTAGTGCTGGCGACAATGCCGACCATCACCCTGACCAAGACCACACAGAACGGCACCGGCGGTCCGTTTACGTTCGCCCTGACCAATACCCGGCAGGCCAGCGGAACGGTGACGACCACCGCGGCAGGCACACCCACCGTGGTGGACGGCGATGCCAATGCCGCTGTCACCGACTTCACCGTGTCGGCGCTCGGCACCGCCGTCACCATCAACGAATCGACGCTGCCGGCGCTGTGGAACTTCGCCAGCGCCAGTTGTACCAATTCCTCGGGTGCGGCGGTCGGTACGCTCAGCGGCCGGCAGATCACCATTCCGGCCGGAGCCGTGGCGATGGGCGAGCGTTTTACCTGCTCCTACGTCAACAGCACGCCGCCCAGTTTCGGAAGTTGCACTTCGGACATGTTTCTGGCGCAGAACTCACCGACGCAGGTGTTCAGGGCCGATACGTCCAGCAATCCGTTCACCTATCCGGCGATCGGTCCGGCTTCGTCGCTCACCTACAATGCGGTCGGCTACGATCCTGCGAGCAATTATCTCTACGGCACATACTGGGACACTGCGGCAGGCAACTACCGGTTGCTGAGGATCGCCAGCAACGGTGCGGTGCAGGACCTCGGGGCCATCTCCGGTGGCGGGATCAACGTGGATGGCGCCGGTATCGCCTCGGGCGAGATTGGCACGGATGGCTATTACTATGTCAAGCGCAATCCCGCCACCACCCAGATGTGGCGGGTCAATCTCTCGACCCGCGCGGCCACGCTGATCACGCTCAGCCAGGCGATCGCGTCGGCGGATCTGGCCTGGCACAACGGTCTGCTCTATGCGCACGCGCAGGACACCGGCCTGTTGCACTCCATCAATCCGACTACCGGCGCGGTGACCACGGTTGGCGCGGCGGGCGTCGTGACCGGCAGCTTCGGTTCGATGTTCGGCGCGAGCAACGGCGTTTTCGGTAGCCGTAACGAAGGCGGTTTCTACCAGTTCAACCTGACGACCGGTGTGGCAACGTTGATCTCCGACTCGCCGCCTAGCGGCAACAACGATGGCGCCAAGTGCGCGACCAGCCCGTTGGACCTGCCGGCGGATCTGGCCATCACCAAGACCGACAACAGCAGTACCTACACACCGGGCAACAACGTCGTGTACACCATCGAGGTCAGCAACAACGGCCCCTTTGGCGCGCAGAATGTGCAGGTGGTGGATGCGCTGCCCACCGGCATCACCACGGCCAGTTGGACTTGCGCCACGACCTCCAGCGGCGGCGTGTGCGGCGCGGCCAGCGGCAGCGGCGCCATCAATACCACCGCCAACCTGCCGGCTGGGGCGTCGGTGACCTACACATTGACGTTGTTCGTGCCGTCGACGTTCTCGGGCAATCTGGTCAACACCGCTACGGTGACCGCGCCGGCCGGCACTATCGACCCGGACACCTCCAACAACAGCGCCTCGGACACCGACAGCCAGTTCCCGCTGCCAGAGCCCAACGTGGCCAACCTCAGCTGCAGCAGCGATGCCAGCCTGCTCAATACGGCTTACGACGGTAATGGCGGCCGGCTCACGTCCGGCGTGGATGCGCATTGGCAGGTGGCGCTGACCACCACGCCCATCACCGGCGCTCCGCCGGGAGGCTTAAGCTACAACGCCGCCACGGTAGTGACCAATCCGCCGGCCAACTACATGGTCTCGCCCTACAACAACGCCAGCTGGATCTCGCATGCGGCGGACGCCGTTCACCCCACCAACGTCAACTACGACATCTTCTACCGCTACCAGCTCAATCTGGGGCCGGGCACGGACCCGGCCGTGTTGGCGCCGCGGCTGGACTTCTATAGCGACAACTCGGTCATCGAAATCTGGATCAATGGGGTGGCGCAGAACATCCAGTCCAACTATGGCGCCGCCGACCCGTATTTCTATGCCGGGTTCACCGCAGCCAATCCGGCTGCCGGCACGTTGGTCGGGCCGTGGCTGAGCGGCTTCAACGAGATCGTCGTGCATGTCAAATCCGGACCGGGCGCGCAGGCATTCCTGGCCCAGGTGGTACTGCCGCAATCGGTCTGCCAGCCGGCCACGGTCACGTTGAACAAAACGACGCGGCTGATTGCCGGCGGCCCGTTCGGCTTCGGCCTGACCAATACCGAGCAGGCGAGCGGTTCGGTCAGCACCACGGTGGTGGATACGCCTACGCAGGTGGATGGCGACAGCAGTTCGGCTGGTACCGCTGAACCGTTCGCGGTGACCACATTCGGCACCGATGTGGTGATTACCGAGAACACGCTGCCGGCCGGATGGCTGCTGACCGATGCGACATGTACCTCCGGCGGCACACCGGTGGGCAGCCGCTCCGGCAGTGCCTATACGATACCCGGCGGCTTGATCGATGCCAGTGCCGAGAGCTTCGAATGTACGTTCACCAACACGCCGACCACCAGCCTGCGCATCGACAAGACGGTCAGTCCGACCACCGCGCGCGCCGGCGACACCGTGACCTATGCCATTACCGTCAACAATGATGGCCCGGGTCCGGGCGATGGCGCGGTAATGGCCGATCCCGAAGTGCCTGGCGTGGATTGCACCGCCGCCACGCTGAGCTGTAGCGCCAGCGGCGGTGCGGCGTGCCCGGTGGCGGTGGACGTGGCGACGCTGCAGGACGCTGGATTGACGATTCCCACGTTCCCTGCGGGCGGTTCGTTGCAATTCGAGATGAGCTGCACGGTAACGGCAACGGGGCAGTGAAACAGCGTGCGGTGGTACCGGCAGGTACCACCGCACGGCATGGAAGTGGGAGCGGCGTCCCCGCCGCGAGCGCTTGTTCCTGAACCACCGCAGCAGACAAAAACACGCAACTTCAACTCTTGCTGTCGTCTAGATTGCGTGCTTTGGAGCAACGCCGGTCAAGCCAAAGCTTGTCAGCCCGGCGAACGCCGGGATCCATTTTGCTCAGTGGCTCGCGGGAAAGTGCACGGCGGGCCAGCGGCTGTCGTAGAGCGATTCCGGCTTGACCCCCGTTAGGCTGTTGAGCGCCGCCGGGGTTTTTCAGCATCTTCTTCGGCTGCCTCTCTGTTGCTCACACAGACGGTATACCTGCGCAGTTGCCGCAACCTGCGGCACCGTCACGCCTGCGTCTTGCCGTTGTTGCGCTTGCTGCGGCGAAAGCGAACCGGACAAGGCATTCGGACATCCATGCAAGCGCCGTTGGAGAAGACATCTGCTTGCGGTCGGCACGGTTCGCGGTCCGGCACCAACGTAGCTGCATGCACCCGATCGATGCACTGGCGCAACCGCCTGGCGCAGGAAATGGCGCGTTCGTCGATGCGCGCCATATCCGCGATATCCAAAACAGCTTGACCCACCGGTGTCGCTGGACGGCCGGATTGCGGTGCCACCGATGGCGGCCGTAGCGCAAGCGATTGCCGGATGCGCGGCGCGGAGAGTGCTGGAAAGCGTGGGAATCACACGGATGGCGCGCGCTCGCCAGGGGCAACGGCGGCCGTCGTTTCTGTGGGGCCGACGGGATAGCGGCCGGGGAGGAATGGAGAGTTTCGGTGAAGTTCTGTAATTCAAACCGAGACGCTTATCACAGAAGATGCCGGCCCACAAACACATCGAATTTTTGACCCGCATCAGTTTTTGCCGGTCAGCTGGGACGTGGCGACTATGAGCAAACAAGACAAGATCCCGGGCGCGGCAGGTTGCCGTGCCCGTGCCCTGCACGTGCTGCATCCATGGATGAGCCGGCGACTGTCCGGAGGATGGACGCTGCTTGTCCTGCTGGCGGCGCTGATGTTCGGCGTGGCGCTGCCCGCGGCGGCCAACGAATGCCGCCTGGCCGATCCGAATTCCAACGGCGAACACGTCGGCACGATCTGCTGGTTCCAGTTCGGCGCGGTCGACGAGGATCTGTTGAGCGGCACCAGCAACGTGCCTTTCGAATTCGACCTGCCGGACGGCTCCAGGGTGGAGCTCAACGTAAGCGTCAGCGGCGGCAGCGCGGCGAATCCGCGGTTGACCGTGCGCCAGGCACCGACCTGGACAGGTTCCAACTTCAGCGGCAATTCCGGCTTCTACACCATCTTCACGCCGAATGCGGCGGCGCTGCATTCGCCCGACGGGCGCGGCAACGGGGCCGTATTGACGCTGTCCGACATCCGCCTGTATGCGCCCGATGGCACCGAGGTCACCGATCTGCCATTCGAGATAGTGGTGGCCGACGCCGAGCGGCTGAACTCCAATCCGGAGCATCTTGATTTCGGCGTGGTGTCCGGCGGCACGCCGTGGAACGTACTGGAGTGGCTGGGCAATGCCCCGGCCGCGGCGGTGCAGCAGGGCACGCCGGCCACGCTGGATCCGGGTATCGCCTCGGCCTGTCTTGGCAGCTACGTCGACTGCCTCCGTTTCAAGGGCATGACCAGCGGCAGCGACGCCAATGCAGTGGTGCTGACGTCGCAAAAGGTGGTGGGCAGCGCGCAGCCGTTCACCGTGATGGGGCAGATCCACTCCGCCGCCGGCCAGGGCTTTGCGATCGGTGTGCGCTGCTGCGCGATGCGCCTGCGCAAGGTGCTGCCCGAGGGGCGGGCCGATCCGGCCGACCAGTTCACCTACAGCATCGTCAACGTCAACGACCAGACGGTGAGTACCGGCACCACGACCGGTTCGGCCACTGGCGCCTACCCGTACATCAGCACCATGGCTATGTCCGGCAATGCGCTCACCCTGGTCGAGGAGATGGCGCCCGGTAGTGCTTCGACGCTGGAAGCCTACGCGCGTCGCATCGTCTGCGTGAACACCCGCACCGGCCAGACGGTGCTCGACGACACCTACAACCCGAACGCGCCGCCGACGCTCAACGTCCTGGAAATGGGCGACGTGGTCGATTGCGATCTGATCAACACGCCGCTGTCGCCGGAAGTCTCGGCGCAGAAGACCGCCGACCCGGCCGACGGCACCCAGGTGCAGCCCGGCCAGACCATTACCTACACGCTGACCGCCACCGTCGCCACTTCGGCCACGACCGCCCCCTTGCGGTTGGTCGACACCCTCGGCGCGGGCCTGACTTTCGGCACCGTCACCGATCCCGGCGACTTCACCTGCAGCGGTGTGCTCGATTGCGTGCTGCCGGCAGGCACCGCTCCGGGCACCTACGCGTTGACCTATACCGCCACGGTCGATGCCAATGCCAGCGGCACCGTCGGCAACAGCGTGGCCATTACCGAGAACGGCGGCGATCCGGACCCCGAGTGCACGAGCTGTACCACCGGGCATCCGGTCGCAACGGCAGTGGCCTACGATTTTTGCCCGGTCGGCGCGAATCCGATTTTCAGCATCGTCAACGGCGTGGACGTCTATCGCTACGAGCCGGGCGCTGGCGCCGATGCCGTGGTGCCTGAACTGGCACTGCCGCTGGCCGGCAACGTCAACGGGATGATGGTGGACCCTGTCCGCAATCGCCTGCTGTTCGTCCAGCGCGTGACCAGCAGCAACACAGTGCTGTGGGCGTATGACGCCGCCAACGGCGGGTGGTACGAGGCGCAGGCGTCGTTCGCTTCGCCGGATTTCCCGCGCGCCGGAATGGCGCCCAACGGTATCGGCTACATGATTGCCGGCGGCACTGCGACGCCGCAGGTCTGGCGGGTGACCGCCGATGGCGCGTTCGGCTACACGGCTGCGCTCGCCGGTACGCTGGCGTTCGACATCGCGCCGACCGATCTGGGTTCCGGCGACATCGCCTTCGATGCCGCCGGCAATGGCTGGCTGTCGGCCGGCCAGGATCTGTACCGCTTCGATCCGGCCACCCTGCAGGCGACGCGACAGGCGCGGCCGCTGCTGAACGGCACCCCGAGCACGATCAACTGGGCCGGCGTGGCTTTCGGCTCGGACGGCACCTTGTACGTGGCCAACAACGGCGGCAGCGGCCAGCCCGCCACCTACTACGCCTACAACCCGGCCACCGGCGTGCTGACGCCGCAGGTGGCCACCGCCGCCGGCGCTTCGCGCGACCTCGCGTCCTGTGCGTTCCCGGTGCTGGCCGAACCCGAACTGTCGGTCGCCAAGACGCTGGCCGAAGTCAACGGCGTGGCCTACACGCCGGGTGCCGCTGTCCGGGCCGGCGACGTGCTGACCTACGCCATCGCCATTGCCAATGCCGGCGGCGCCGTCGGCACCCTGTTCCCGGGCGATGTGGTGGAGACGCTGCCGGCCGGCACCGCATCCGTGGCCGCGGGCAACGATTTCGCCTGCACCGGCAGCGATTGCCGGAATACCGCGACGTTCAACATCGCCGCCAATGCCGCGGTGACCCTGAATTTTGTGGTGCAGATCGACGATCCGTTGCCGCCAGGCATCGGCAGCATCGACAACGCCGTGACCGTTCGCGATGTGGATTGCGCGGCACCCGGCAACGACTGCGACGAAACCACGCCGATTGCGCCGGCGGTCGTGGTGACGAAGGCCGCCGCTCCTGGCGACGGCAATGAAGTACAGGCCGGCGACACCATCACCTACACCCTGACCGCCACATTGAGCGGCGGCGCCACCACCGATGTCTTCACCCTGACCGACACGCTGGGTGCGGGCCTGAGCTTCGGCGCGGTGACCAATGCCGGCGGCTTCACCTGCAGCGGGCAACTGGAATGCACGCTGCCGGCAAACACCGCTCCCGGCACCTATGCGGTGACCTACACCGCCACGGTCGATGCCGATGCCTCCGGTACGGTCGGCAACAGCGTGGCCATCACCAGCGACGGCGGCGATCCGGATCCGGAATGCACGACCTGCAGCACCGAACACCCGATCGCGCTGCCGGTAATCGGCACGGTGAAGTCGGCCAACCCCGCCAGCGGCAGCCAGGTGCAGCCCGGCGACACCATCACCTACACGCTGACCACGACGGTGGCGACTTCGGCGACGACCGCACCGTTCGTGCTGACCGACACGCTGGGCGCTGGCCTGAGCTTCGGTGCCGTTGTCGATAGCGGCGACTTCAGCTGCAGCGGCCAGCTGGTGTGCACGCTGCCGGCTGGCACGGTCGCCGGTGTCTACACGGTGACCTACAACGCGACGGTCAATGCCGATGCCACCGGTACGGTCGGCAACAGCGTGGCCATCACCGGCAACGGCGGCGATCCGGATCCCGAGTGCACGAGCTGCAACACCGAGCACCCGATCGTGCTGCCGACGATCGGTACCACCAAGTCCGCCAATCCGGCCGCTGGCAGCCAGGTGCAGCCGGGCGACACCATCACCTACACGCTGACCACCACCATCGCCAGCTCGGCCACGGCCGCGCCGTTCCGGCTGGTCGACACGCTGGGCGCGGGCCTGACCTTCGGCGCGGTAACCGATGCCGGCGGCTACACCTGCAGCGGCCAATTGGAGTGCACGCTGCCGGCCGGCACACTGCCGGGTACCTATGCGGTGACCTACACCGTCACCGTCGATGCCGATGCCACCGGCACGGTCGGCAACAGTGTGGTCATCGCCGAAGACGGCGGAGATCCGGATTCGGCATGCACGGTCTGCCAGACCGAGCACCCGATCGCGCTGCCGGCCATCAGCACGGTGAAGTCGGCCAACCCGGCCAGCGGCAGCCAGGTGCAGCCGGGCGACACCCTCACCTACACGCTGACCACCACCATCGCCACCTCGGCGACGACCGCACCGTTCGTGCTGACCGACACGCTGGGTGCGGGCCTGAGCTTTGGCGAAGTGACCAACGCCGGCGGGTTTGCCTGCAGCGGGCAACTGGAGTGCACGCTGCCGGCCGGCACGCTGCCGGGCAGCTATGCGGTGACCTATACCGCCACCGTCGATGCCGATGCCACCGGTTCGGTCGGCAACAGCGTGGTCGTCACCAGCGACGGTGGCGATCCGGATCCGGAATGCACGAACTGCAGCACCGAACACCCGATTACGCTGCCGACGATCGCGACGGTCAAGACCGCCGATCCGGCCGATGGCAGCGAAGTGAGGCCGGGCGATACGCTGACCTATACGCTGACCACGACCATCGCGACCTCGGCGACGACGGCACCGTTCGTGCTGACCGATACGCTGGGCGCGGGCCTGAGCTTTGGCGAAGTGACCGATGCCGGCGCGTTCGCCTGCAGCGGTGAGTTGGAGTGCACGCTGCCGGCCGGCACGCTGCCGGGCAGTTATGCGGTGACCTACACCGCCACCGTCAACGCCGGTGCCACCGGTTCGGTCGGCAACAGCGTGGTGGTCACCGGCGACGGCGGCGATCCGGATCCGGAGTGCGCGACCTGCGCCACCGAGCACCCGATTGCGCTGCCAACGATCGCGACGGTCAAGACCGCGGATCCGGCCGATGGCAGCGAAGTACGGGCGGGCGACACGCTGACCTATACGCTGACCACGACCATCGCGACGGCGGCCACGACCGCACCGTTCGTGCTGACCGACACGCTGGGCACGGGCCTGAGCTTCGGTGCGGTGACCAGCGCCGGCGAGTTCACCTGCAGCGGCCAGCTGGAATGCACGCTGCCGACCGGCACGCTGCCGGGCACCTATGCGGTGACCTACACGGCCACGGTCGATGCCGATGCCGTCGATTCGGTCGGCAACAGCGTGGTCGTCACCGAGGGCGGCGGCGATCCGGAACCGGAGTGCACGAGCTGCAGCACCGAGCATCCGCTGGCCGAGCCGGTCATCACCATCGTCAAGAGCGCCAACCCGGGCGCGGGTGGCGAGGTCAGCATCGGCGACACCATCGACTACACGTTGACGGTGACGATTGAGAACGCGGCCATTCCGTCCGAATTGCGCCTGACCGACACCCCGGGTGCGGGCCTGAGCGTCGGCGCGATGCCGGCCGGCTGCAGCAACGGTGCAGCGCAGATTGTCTGCATCATGGCCGCCGGTACGGTGCCGGGTACCTACACCTTCGTCTACCCAGCGACGGTCAACGCCAATGCCACCGGTGAGGTGCGCAACGCGGTCACCGGCGAGCATGTCGGCAGCAGCATCGTCCCGATTTGCGAGAGCTGCGACACCTCGCACCGGGTGCTGGAGAGCGCGGAACTGCGCATCGTCAAGGCCGCGGGCGTGCGCACGGCGCGCATCGGCGACCTGGTGCGCTACACGCTGACGGTGGAGAACGTCGGCACCGCCAACCTCAGCAACGGCACCGTCATCGACACGCCGCCAGCGGGCTTCAGCTACGTGGAAGGTTCGATGAGCGTGGCCGACGGCGATGGCGCCTTCGTGCTGGCGGCGGGCCGTTACCCGCTGCGCATCGGCGGACTGGACATTGCCGCCGGCGAGCAGGCGAGCATCGTCTACCTGTTGCGGGTCGGCGCCGGCGTGCGCCAGGGCACTCAGGTCAACGAGGCGGTGGCGCAGAACCCGGCCGGCAACCCGATTTCCAATGTCGCCACCGCGCAGGTCACGGTGGAGTCGGACCCGCTGCTCGATGACAGCCTGATCTTCGGCACCGTCTTCGACGACCGCGACGGCGACGGCTGGCAGGACAGCGCGGCCCTGAGCGGGGTGAGGGTGCAGGGCGGCTTTGCCGCGGACGCCTACATCGCCGGCTCCACGGTCATCGACCACGGTGCCGGGCCCCAACCGGTGGCCGACGCCAGCGCTCCGCTGCTGCATGGCATCGACCTGGACCAGCTCGCTGGCCGCCAGTCGCCGGCCGATCCAGGCCCGCGGGTGGTGATCCGCCAGCGCCTGCGTGAGGCGGCATTCACCAACGACTTTGTGTTGACCACCGAACAAGGAGCGATCGTGCGTATGGATGCGTCTGGCACCACCAGGCTGGAGCACAGCGGTGACGCCGCCAAGGGCCGCAACGCGGCCGCACCGACCGTGGAGCGGCGCATTGCCCAGGGCGAAGGCGGTGTGGTGGTCGACTATGTCATCGGCAATGCCGGCATCGACGAGCGCGGCGTTCCCGGCGTGCGCGTGGCCTCGGTGGACGGGCTGTTGATCGAGACCGACCAGTACGGCCGTTACCACCTGGCCGATGTGCCAGGCGGCGAGCGTGGCTACCGCAACTTCATCCTCAAGGTCGACCCGTCGACGCTGCCGCCGGGCACGCCGTTCACCACCGACAACCCGCTGGTAAGGCGGATCACTCCCGGCATCCCGGTGCGCTTCGACTTCGGCGTGAAGCTGCCAGTGGTCGAAATCCCCGGCAGCACCGAACAGGTCGAACTGATGCTGGGCGAGGTGATCTTTGCGCCGGACAGCGCGGAAGTGCGGGACGAGTACCTGCCGGCAATCGCAAAGATGGCCGAACAGGTCAACGCCTACGGCGGCGGCGAGGTGGTGATCAGTGCCGACGGCGACCGCCAGGCGCTGGCCTTCGACCGCGCCAGCGCGGTGCGCGAGGCACTGCTGGCGCAGGTGGCGCCGGAGCATCGCCCAGCGCTGACGGTCACCGTGCGCACCGATGTGCACGAGCTGATGGCCGGCGCCAACGAGAGCGGCGCACTGCTGGGGACGGTGCTGTTCGACACCGACCGTGCGCAGATAAGGCCGGAGTTCGCACCGCTGCTCGACCGTGTGGCGGCCCGGCTGTCAAGCATGGGCGGCGGCACCGTGGCGCTGGTCGGGCACACCGATGTGCGTGGCTCGCATGCCTACAACACGGCGCTGGGAATGCGCCGGGCGCGAGCGGTGTACGAGGCTCTGGCCGAACGATTGAGTCCCGAGGTGCGCGCCCAGGTGCGCGTGGAGTCCAGCAACGATCCGACAGCCCCTGTCGGTCCGGAACGCAAGTGAGAGGGGACCGGATCATGAAGATGAAGCTGCTTGACTACACCTTGATTGGCATCCTGGCAGGGATGTCGCAGATGGCCCTGGCGCAGGCGCAGGGCACGGACGCCGCGTCCGCCGCTGCTGGCCAGGACGGCGGTGCGGCACAGCCGACGATGGACTGCGGCGCCACCGGTTGCATGTCCGACGAAGGATTGCTGTTCAAGCTGCGCACGCGCAGCTACGACCATCCGGTGACGGAGGGCACCAGTGCGGGTTCGTCCTCGGCGGCGCTGCAGCCGGACCGGCGCGTGAGCATCGGGCTGGAAGCGCCCGGCCGCGCGGTGGCGCAGGGACGCTTCTCGGTGAACCTGCCCGGCGGCGGGGTCATCTGGGCGACTGAAGACCCGACCCTGGGCCGGCCCGAGCTGTCGGTATCGGCGCCGACGATGGTGCCGTTCGACGGCACCGCCATCACCGGCCCGGTGCGCTTTTTCGTGCGCGGCAATTACTCGGCCTTCATCGAGCGGATGGAGCTGGCGGTGTTCCGCGGCAACGACGGCGACCTGGTGGAGCCGTTGGCGCAGGTGCCGATTGACGTCGCGGCGGTGTCGCAGACCGAGTGGGACGGCGCCCTGCCATCGAACATCCGCTTCCGCGCCGGCGACGAGCTGGTCTACGTGCTGCGTGCCATCGATGCCGCCGGCAACGTCGACCAGACCCACCCGCGGCGGCTGCAGCTGGTGCGGCCGGAAGAGGCCGAACGCGGCCGGCAGGTGCTGCGCGAGAGCACCGAGCGTGCGCTGGGCACCGCGTTGAGCCAGGAGCAGGCGCAGACCCAGCAGCTGGTCGATGACGCGTTCTCCGAGAGCACGCTGCGCTACCAGAACATTCCCATTTACGGCTCGCGCGTGCGCGTGCAGGGGCGCAACCTGCCGGCCGGCTACGGCCTGCTCATCAACGGCGACAGCTACCCGGTGGACCTGGAACGCAAGTTCGTGGCCGAGTACCTGATGCCGGTGGGCCAGCACGCGTTCGACATCGCCCTGCAGGGCGGCCAAGGCGCCACGCCGGCGCAGTACCGGCTGGACGTGGACGTGAGCGGGCGCTACTTCTTCGGCGTCGGCCTGGCCGACATCACCGTGTACCAGAACAAGGCCAGCGGTCCGGGCCGCGAGCTGGCCCTGGCCGGGCGCGAGGACGACCTCCTCAGCGATGGCCGGCTGGCCTTCTACCTGAAGGCCAAGGCACGCGGCAAATACCTCATCACCGCCCAGGCCGACACCCAGGACCGGCCGCTGGAGGACCTGTTCGACGGCTTCACCCAGGCCGACCCGCAGGACATCTTCCGGCGCCTGGACCCGGACCTGTACTACCCGACCTATGGCGATGACTCCACCACCTACCGCGATGTCGACACGATGGGGCGGTTCTACCTGCGGGTGGACTGGGACAAGAACGAAGCGCTGTGGGGCAACTTCGCCACCGGCATCACCGGCACCGAGTACGCGCAGTACGTGCGCTCGCTGTACGGGGCGGCGCTGAACTGGCGTTCGCGCTCGGCCAATGCCTGGGGCGACCCGGTGAGCGAGCTGCGCGCGTTCGGTTCCGAGGCGCAGACCGCACCGGGCCATAGCGAGTTCCTCGGCACCGGCGGCAGCCTGTACTACCTGCGCCATACCGACGTGCTGCCGGGTTCGGACCAGGTGGTGCTGGAAGTGCGCGACCTGACGACTGGCCGGGTCGAGCAGCGCATCGACCTGCAGCGCGGGGCCGACTACGAGATTGACGAGTTGCAGGGGCGGCTGCTGCTGACCCGGCCGCTGGCGCAGATTACCCGCCAGAACGTCCCGGGCATCACCCGCGACACCCCGCTGGACGGCTACGAGCAACGGTTGCTGGTGGACTACGAGTGGGTGCCGTCGGACTTCAATGCCGACGAGGTGACCGCCGGCGTGCGTGGCAAGCACTGGTTCGGCGACCATGTCGGCGTGGGCGTCACCTATGTCGACGAGAACCGCGCCGGCGAGGACTACACGCTGATGGCGGCCGATGTCACGCTGCAAGCGGGCAAGGGCACCTACCTGAAGCTGGAGCACAGCCGCACCGAAGCGACCAGCGCCCCGGTGTTCTTCTCCGACAACGGCGGCCTGTCCTTCACCCGCCTCAACCCGACCGGCCCGCGCGAGGGCGAGGCCAGCGCGGTCGAGGCGCGGGTCAACTTCCGCGAACTGGGCTGGAGCGAACAGGACTGGAGTGCGGCCGCGTGGTGGCGTCAAGTTGACGCCGGCTACTCCATCTCGCGCTACGACAACGGCCAGGCCGTGGAGGAGCACGGCGCCGAACTGCTGGGCCAGTTCAGCGCCAACCTGGGCATCTACGCCCGCTACAGCAAGGCCGAGCGCGGCAGCGAGTCGCTGACCCAGGCCCAGCTCAATGGCCAGTGGCGCATCGACGAGGACGGCACGCTGGAGGCGGAGCTGCGCCGCGTCGAAGAACAGCGCAGCAGCGGCGACGTCGCCGGCATGCTGGGCGCGCTGCGCTACACCCACCGCTTCGGCACCGCGCTGGACGTGTACGGCACCGCCCAGTTCACCCTGGACGATGACGATGGACGTTATGCCGACAACGACGCCTACGCGCTGGGCGCCCGCTACAACTTCGCCAACCTGTCCAACATCGGCGCCGAAGTCACCACCGGCGACCGCGGCGATGCGGCCACCGTCAGCGGCGAGTACCGGCTCAGCCCGCAGCACAGCTTCTATGGCAGCTACAGCGCTTCCACCGACAGCACCGAGTACGACTCGCTGTTCAACCCCAACCGCCAGAACGGCTGGACTTTCGGCCAGCGCTGGCGGCTGTCCAACCAGGTCAACCTGTTCAACGAGAGCCAGTTTTTGAAGAGCCGCAGCGAGTCGGGCCTGGCGCACACCTTCGGCATGGACTTCTACCCGGCGGTGGGCTGGAACCTGGGCTTCACCCTCAGCGACGGCGAACTGACCAACAGCAGCGGTGGCCAGGTCGACCGCCGCGCCATCAGCGTCAGCGGCGGACGCACCTCGCCGGACACCGACTGGCAGAGCAAGCTGGAGTGGCGCCGCGACAGCGGCGTGGAGCGGCGCACGCAGTGGGTCAGCACCCACCGCCTGAGCCACAAGCTCAACGAGAGCTGGCGCATCGCCGGGCGCTTCAACTATGCCGATACCGATGACGAACTGAACCCGGCCGCCGGCGCCAAGTTCATCGAGGGCAACCTGGGCTTTGCCTACCGGCCGTGGAACAGCAGTCGCTGGGGGCTGTTCGGCCGCTACACCTACCTGTACGACCTGGCCACGCTGGGGCAGGTGGGCGGCGCGCAATACGACCAGAAGAGCCAGGTGCTGTCGTTCGAGGGCGTATACCGGCTCAACCAGAACTGGGAAGTGGCGGCCAAGCTGGCGCGTCGCGAAGGCGAAGTGCGCTATGGCCGCGGCACCGGGCAATGGTTCGACTCGGCCACCACCTTCGCTGCCGGCCAGCTGCGTTACGAACTGCTGCAGAAGTGGCATGCCCTGGCCGAGTACCGCTGGCTTGACGTCAAGGACGGAGGTACGCGCCAGGGATGGCTCCTGGGGGTGGACCGCGACATCGGCCGCAACTTCCGCCTCGGCGTGGGCTACAACTTCACCGAGTTCAGCGACGACCTGACCGACTTCGACTACGACCACAAGGGCTGGTTCGTCAACTTCGTGGGGAGCTATTGATGGTCTCCGCAAGTTGAGGTTGCAGAGGCCGACTTGAGAGGAGCCGTGCCGGCATGCCGGCACGGGTAGGTCGCGACGGGAGCATCAACGTCGCGACTCACATCGCTCCCACAAGGGCCCTAGCAACGCCGAAAAGACCAAAGCCCGTCATCCCGGCTGTTGAACGCCGCCGGAATGGCGGCTGATGCAGCGCTGCCCCTATTCGTGCTTTTGCAGAATGCGCGCCGGTCAACCGCCCACCGCGTGCCGCCATTCCGGGTCGGGACGCTGGAACATCACCCGTTCGGGGCGATGCAGCGCAAAGCCCTGGCCGTAGTCCACACCCAGCGAGCGCAGCGTGGCCGACATGTGGCCGCCGCTGACCCATTCGGCCACCACTTTCAACCCGCGCTGGTGGCCGATCTGGGCGATGGCGCTGACGATGGTGCGGCTCATCGGCTCGGTGTCCAGATCGCGGATGAAGCTGCCGTCGATCTTGATCAGATCCGCCGGCAGATTCTTCAGGTAGCCGAACGAGGACATACCGGCGCCGAAGTCGTCCAGCGCGATCATACAGCCGGCCTGGCGCAGGCGCTCGATCACGCGCACCACTTTCAGCAGGTTGCGCACCGCCACCGTTTCGGTGATCTCGAAACACAGCTTGTGCGCCGGCACGGCGTACTGGGCGATCAGCGCAAGGATGAAATCGGCCAGGCCGTCGTCTTCGATGCTGGCCCCGGACAGGTTGATGGCGCACGCGCCCAGCCGTGCGCCGGCAGGATGCAGATCGGAGAAGTGCGCCAATGCATTGCGGATTACCCAGCGATCGATGGCCGGCATCAGCCCGTAGCGCTCGGCCGCGGGCAGGAAGGTCCCCGGCAGTACGATGCCGCCGTCTTCGTCGCGCAGGCGCAGCAACAGCTCCACCGCCGGTGCGCCGGCCAGCGACGCCTCCAACGGCACGATTTCCTGGTAGTCCAGCAGCAGGCGATCCTGATCCAGCGCCCAGCGCAACCGATTGGCCCATTCCATTTCGCTGTGCCGGCGCGTGGTTTCGTTGTCTTCGCGATAGACATGCACGCGGTTGCGGCCGTTTTCCTTGGCCAGGTAGCAGGCGGTGTCGGCCCAGGCCAGCAGATCCTTCAGGGTCGGCTCGCCCTGGTCCACCACCACCACGCCAATGCTGGCGCTGACCGTATAGGTGTTCTCCTGCCAGACGAACATCTGCGCTTCGATGCATTGGCGCAGGCGTTCGGCGAACGCGCGGGCGCCGTCGGCATCCAGCCCGAACGCCATCAGGCCGAACTCGTCGCCGCCCAGCCGCGCCAGCACGTCGCCGCTGCGCAACTGCTGGCGCATGGTCAACGCCAGTTGCACCAGCAGCTGATCGCCGGCCATATGGCCGGAGACGTCGTTGATCAGCTTGAACTGATCCAGATCGATGTACAGCAGCGCGCACGGTTCGCCGCCTGGCGTGTTCCGGCGTTCGACCAGCGCCTGTTCCACCCGGCGCTCGAACTCGCGCCGGTTGCACAGCTCGGTCAGCGCATCATGGCTGGCCTGGTAGCTCAGGCGCTCGGTCAGTTCGCGCTGCTCGGAAATGTCGGTTGCCACCATCAGCAGATGGACTTCGCCTTCCATTTCCATATGCGCAATCGAGACATTGGCCCAGAACGTGCCGCCATCGGCGCTGACCAGCATCGCCTCCAGGCTGCCGTGGTCGTGGCCGGCGGCGGCCGGATCGTCGATGCGCTGGCGCAGCCGCGGTTCCGCAAACAGCATGGTCAACGGCACGCCGCCGGTCTCGCCCAGGCGCAGGCGCGCGGCCTGGTTGGCGTAGACGATGCGGCCATCGCGGCCGTCGGCCAGCAGTACCAGCGCCGGCAGCAGTTCGTTGAGCGCACGGAAACGGGCTTCGCTTTCGCGAAAGCGCGCGCTCATCTGCTGCGCCATCGCCAGCGCGCGGCGGCGGGTGGTGGCCAGCGACCATGCCAGCAGCGACAGCAGCAGGCTGATGGCCACGCCCGCGACGATGACGGTGCGCAGGCGCCCGGTATAGATGGCGACGTGGCGGGGCTGCAACTGCAGTTCCCAGCGCCGGCCGCCGAACTCCAGCGTGCGCACAAGCGGCGCCGCATCCGCCGCGACGGCGGTGCCGGAATCGAAAAACGTCTGCGCCAGCGGATCGCCGGCGTCGCGGACGCGCACCCGGAACTGGTCCAGTACCGGGCCCTGCAGGGCCTGCTGCACCAGCGGTTGCAGCCGCAGGCTGATGGCCAGCGCGCCGATTTCGCGCTGGCGCCGCTCGGCCACGGTGGCCGGGATGGGACCGTGCGAATACACCGGCAGCCGCACCGTGACCCCCAGCGCCTCAATCCCGGCCCGTTCGAACTGGACGAACTTGAACGGCGCCGAGATGACCGGCGTGTCGGTATCGCGCGCCCGCTGCAGGGCCAGCAGGTTGACCTTCTGCTCGGCAATGTTGAAGCCGATCAGGAATTCATTGCCGCGCAGCGGAGCGGCCACTTCGTAGGGGTAGGCCACGCGCCGCGGGTTGGCCGGGTCGGGCTGGCGGCGGGCGAACACGGTGGCGACATGGCCCGGCACCAGTTCCGGTATCCGCAGATTGTCGTTGTACTGGGCGAAATGCCGCTGATCCAGATGGCCGCTTGAAAGGAAGACCGTCTGCATTGCGCGCAGCATGATGGCGGCGTCCTGCAGCGGGACCTGCAGGTCCTGCGCGCTCTTGTCCGCCAGTTGCTGCTGCGATGCCTGCGTACGCCGCTGCACATCGCGCCATTCGCGATCCGCCAGCCAGCCGGTAGCCAGCAGGCCGGCGACCAGCACCGCAGATGCCCAAACCGCCGGCGACAGGCCCAGCAGCCGGCGGGCGCTGGGCCCTGGCGGCGATTGTGGCGGTGATGTGATGGTTTCCACCTGCGCTACCTGGAGTCCTCGGGGTGGGCGGTGCCTGGCAACACCGGCTTGCAGGGCAGGGTATACCGCCAGCACAGGGCGCAGATGCCGGACCGGCCCCCTGGCCTGGCTCTAGCCGGTCGGACTTTGGCTGGCCGGGCCGCTTAATCCGCTTGCGCGGCCCTGTTTTCCGCCGATTCTCGACCAGAAGGGCCACTCCTGGGCTGCGAATCGTCAAAAAACTGCCCTCGCGCAATCGAATTCTCGCCCCGCTCCCCAAGCCCGACAGGCCGCTAGCGCATACATCGGTCTATAACAGCCAACGCGTTCGTTCGCTGTTATGGGTCATATCGGCCCCGGCCGCCTGTTCTTGATGCGCCGCCGCCGGGCTAGAGCGTGTGATGGCCTTCGCACTCACCCCAAAGGCCATAACACGCTCTAGGGCGGCAGCGGAGCCGATGCCTGCCGTGCCGGTCAGGGGAGCGCCGTCACGGAAGCGATTCCATCGACAAGGCGGTAAAAATAGTGACTTTCGGCACGCGCCGCTTATGCTTTGGCAGGTCGGAGCGGGCCTGGTCATCCTGCCAGGCACCGGCAAGCACCAGACGGGGGTCACATTGAGCGCCATATCAGCCATTCCACCGGACCGCACGCGCGTGGCGATCGTCGAGGACGACGACGAACTGCGCGAACTGATGGTTTCCGACCTGGCCGAGCGCGGGCTGGCGGTACAGGGGCTGGCCAGCGCCGAAGCGCTGTACCGCCACCTGTCGGTGCAGGACTGCGACATCGTGGTGCTGGACGTCGGGCTGCCAGGCGAGAACGGCTACTCGGTGGCCCGCCATCTGCGGCAGATTTCTTCAGTCGGCATCGTCATGCTGACCGGCCGCGGAAGCCGGGGGGACATGGTGCACGGGCTGGACAACGGCGCCGATCTCTATCTGGTCAAGCCGGTGGATCTGGATGTGCTGGCTGCCCATGTGAGCAGCCTGGTGCGGCGGCTGGCAGCCAACGCCGCGATGGCGGCAATCCCGGCAGCGGCTGCGAAAATTTCCGCGCCGCAATGGTCGTTGGGCGCCGGCGGCTGGAGCCTGTGCCCGCCGCACGGCAGCGCGGTGGCGTTGAGCGAGGCCGAACGCGCGTTCCTGCAGCCGCTGTTCGCCGCGCCGGGCACGCCGGTGAGTCGCGAAACGCTGATCCGCACGCTCAGCGACGATCCGTGGCATTTCGATCCGCACCGGCTGGAAGTGCTGCTGCATCGCCTGCGCACGCGGGTCAAGGCGGCCACCGGCCTGGTGCTGCCGGTGCGTGCGGTGCGTGGGACCGGGTACCTGTTTACCGGCTAGGGCGCCGGTTGCCGCCGCCTCGTGGCTCAATTCCTGAGCTTGTAGCCGGTCCTGAAGATCCACCATACCGCGGCCAGGCACAGGATCAGGAAGCCGACGATCGCCGCCACGCTGATGGCGACGTTGACGTCGGACACCCCGTAGAAGCTCCAGCGGAAGCCGCTGATCAGGTACACCACCGGGTTGAACAGGGTGATCTTCTGCCACACCGGCGGCAGCATGTTGATCGAATAGAACGCGCCGCCCAGGAAAGTCAGCGGGGTGACGATCATCAGCGGGATGACCTGCAGCTTCTGGAAGTCGTCGGCCCACAGGCCGATGATGAAGCCGAACAGGCTGAAGGTCACCGCGGTCAGCAGCAGGAAACACAGCATCCACAGCGGGTGGGCGATTTCGTAGGGCACGAACACCCGCGCGGTGATCAGGATCAGCACGCCCAGCATCAGCGATTTGGTCGCCGCCGCGCCAACGTAGCCGATCACCACTTCCACGTACGACACCGGCGCCGACAGCAGCTCGTAGATGGTGCCGGCCCACTTGGGCATGTAGATGCCGAACGAGGCGTTGGAAATGCTCTCGTTGAGCAGCGACAGCATGATCAGGCCGGGAATGATGAAGGCGCCGTAGCTGACCCCGTCGATGTCGCCCATCTTCGAACCGATGGCCGCGCCGAACACCACGAAATACAGCGAGGTCGACAGCACAGGCGAGGCGATCGACTGGGTGATGGTGCGGAAGGTGCGCGCCATCTCGAAACGGTAGATGGCCTTGATGGCATGCCAGTTCATGCGCGGGCCTCCTTGCCGTTGGGGGCATTGCCGTTATGGACCAGGTTGACGAAGATCTCCTCCAGCGAGCTTTCGCTGGAATGCAGGTCCTTGAAGTCGATGCCCAGCTCGCCCAGCCGCTTCAGCAGCGCGGCGATGCCGGTCTCCTCGCCCTGCGCATCGAAGGTGTAGACCAGCGCATGGCCGTCGTCGGCCAGCTCCAGCGGCAGCGCGGACAGTTCGGCCGGCACCTCCGGCAGCGGGTGGTGCAGTTGCAGGGTCAGCTGCTTCTTGCCCAGCTTGCGCATCAGCACATGCTTGTCCTCGACCAGGATCAGCTCGCCCTTGTTGATCACGCCGATGCGGTCGGCCATTTCCTCGGCCTCTTCGATGTAGTGCGTGGTCAGGATGATGGTCACGCCGCTCTCGCGCAGCTGGCGCACCATCTGCCACATGTCGCGGCGCAGCTCCACATCGACGCCGGCGGTGGGTTCGTCCAGGAACAGGATCTGCGGCTCATGCGCCAGCGCCTTGGCGATCAGCACCCGCCGCTTCATGCCGCCGGACAGCGCCATGATCTTGCTGTCCTTCTTGTCCCACAGCGACAGGTCGCGCAGCACCTTTTCCAGGTGCGCCGGATTGGGCGGCCTGCCGAACAGACCGCGGCTGAACCGGACCGTGGCCCAGACCGTCTCGAACGCATCGGTGGACAGCTCCTGCGGCACCAGGCCGATCTTGCCGCGCGCGGCGCGGTAGTCGCGGACCACGTCGTGGCCGTCGGCCAGCACCGTGCCTTCGCTGGGGTTGACGATGCCGCAGATGATGCTGATCAGCGTGGTCTTGCCGGCGCCGTTGGGGCCGAGCAGGGCGAAGATCTCGCCGCGGCGGATGTCCAGGTCCACGCGCTTGAGCGCCTGGAAACCGCTCTTGTAGGTCTTGCTGACGCCGGCGACGCTGACGATGGGAGCGTTGACGGCAGCCGCCGCCTGCTGCGGTACCGGAGAGGCCATTGCCTGTTGCATGGAAGGCATCCTGTGAACGGGTCCAATAGCCTAATCCAGTCGCGCGCCGAAGGTTGTGCGCAGGCTGGTCGGATTTGCGGGATTCACCATCCCATCGCGAATCCGCGCAGGCTCGACCGTGCCGCCATTGAAGCATTCGCGTCATCAAGCCCGTTTAGGCTGCCGCCCCCAACAGGGGACCTGCCAATGAAGACCTACCGTATCCGGCGCGCGCCGGCGCTTTCGTTCTGCCTGCTGGCGCTGGGTGCGTGCGGCCGCCACGATACGCCGGCAACCGGGCCGCTGCCGCCAGCCGCTGCGGCGGCGCCGGCAGCCGTCGATCATCTGGATCAGCTGCGCCAGCGCGCGCAACAGGCGATGCGCGACAATCGCCTGTATGCGCCGGACGGCGACAACGCCATCGAGTACTTTCTGGCGGCGCGGGAGCGCCAGCCGGACGATACCCGCACTCATGCGGCGCTGATCGAACTGCAGCCCTACCTGCTGATTGCCACCGAACAGATGCTGGAGCGGGGGGAACGGGAACAGGCGCAGCGGTTGCTGCAACTACTGATGCGGGTGGATGCGCAGGCGCCGGCGTTGCCGCGACTGCAGGCGGCGCTGGAACAGCTGCAGCGGAGTCCGGCGGCACCGCAGACGGACGTGGCTGCCGATATTCGCGCCGGCGATGCATCTGTGGTGGCCGTGAAAACCGCAGCGGCTGCCGCCGCCGCGAGCCTGCCCGCTTTGCCGACTCCCATCCCCGAAGCCGAAACCGTGCCGCCCCTGCCGCCGCCCGCCCCGGCAACGGCATTGGTGCCGCCAGCGCCGGCAGCGGAAGTGCCGCGCCCGGCACCGGCTCCTGTCGGCACGGCCGCAGCGCTGCCACGCCTGCTGCAGGACGCGCAGCCGCGCTATCCACTGCCGGCGCTGCGTGGCCGCATCGAAGGCGCGGTCGAAGTGGCGTTCGACATCCAGCCCGACGGCAGCGTACGCAACGCGCGCATGTTGTCGGCCACGCCCGAAGGCGTCTTCGATGCCGCAGCGCTGGCGGTGGCATCGCGCTGGCGGTTCGAGCCCAGCGGACAGTCGCATCGCTCCCAGCGTACGGTGCGTTTCCGGTTACCGGACTAGGCGAGGAGTGAGGGGTAGAGGAGTGAGGAGTGAGGGAACGCCGTTCCGATACCTCACGCGATGCCGCCCGCTCTACTCACTCCTCACTCCTCGTTCCTCGTTTCTCGCTTCTCGTTTCTCGCTCCTCGTTCCTCACTTCTCACTTCTCACTCCCCATTCCCCGCCCCATAATGGCGGCATGAACGATTCCGCCACCGAACTGCTGCAAACCGTCGAACAGGAAACCGGGCCGTCGCCGCAATGGTCGGTGCTGTGGCTGCATGGCCTGGGTGCCGATGGCCATGACTTCGCGCCGATCGTGCCGGAACTGGTTCGCAGCGACTGGCCCGCGCTGCGCTTCGTCTTTCCGCATGCGCCGGTGCGGCCGGTGACGATCAACAACGGCGTGCCGATGCGCGCCTGGTACGACATCGTCGGCATGGATTTTCCCAATCGCGCCGACAGCGACGGCGTCAGCCAGTCCATCGTCCAGGTCGAAGCGTTGATCGCGCGCGAGCGGGCGCGCGGCATTGCCCCGGAGCGGCTGTTGCTGGCCGGCTTCTCGCAGGGCGGGGCGATTGCGCTGGCGGCCGGACTGCGCAGGCAACAGCCCCTGGCCGGCCTGATTGCGTTGTCGACCTATCTGCCCGGTGCGGACCAGGCCGCCGCGGCGCTGGCCGATGCCGCCCTGCAGCAACCGATCTTCATGGCCCATGGCCAGGGCGATCAGGTGATTCCGCTCGCCTATGCCGAACGCAGTGCACAGATCCTCACCACGTTGGGGTTTACCCTGCAATGGCACCGCTATCCGATGGCGCATCAGGTCTGCGCGGAGGAAATCCGCGATCTGGGTGACTGGATGTCGCATCGCTTTGCGTTGTAAGACACAGTAGCGGCGGTCCGCCGTGACGCCGGCGGCGAGCCGGCGTTACCATGCGCCCGTCCCTCCATCGCTGTCCCTGCAGAGGATGCCACTGGCGTGAAGGTAGTCATCGCCGACGACGAACCCCTGGCCCGCGAGCGCCTGCGCCTGTTGCTGGCCGAACATGCCGGCGTCGAACTGATGGCCGAAGCGGACAACGGCCTGGCCGCGCTGCAGGCCTGTGCCGAGCATCGGCCCGACCTGGTGCTGCTGGATATCGCCATGCCGGGCGTCGATGGCCTGGAGGCCGCACGCCACCTGGCCGCGTTCGACCCGCGCCCGGCGGTGGTGTTCTGCACCGCCTACGATGCGCATGCGCTGTCGGCATTCGAGGCGGCCGCCATCGATTATCTGATGAAGCCGATCCGTCCTGAGCGGCTGGCCGCCGCGCTGGAGCGCGCGCGCACCTTCATCGCCGGCCGCGAAACCCAGGGACCGGCCGCGCCCAACCGGCAGGCGCGCACGCATCTGTGCGCGCGCCTGCGCGGCAGCCTGCGGCTGATCCCGCTCGAGGAAGTGCATTATCTGCAGGCCGAGGAAAAGTACGTGGTCGTGCACCATGCGCGCGGCGAGGACTTGATCGAGGAGTCGCTGAAGTCGCTGGAAGAGGAATTCAATGGCCGTTTCGTCCGCATCCACCGCAACTGCCTGGTTGCGCGCCACGAGCTGATCGAACTCAAGCGCGTCGGCGATGGCCATGTGCAGGCCATCCTGCGCCACGGCAAGGCGCCACTGGAAGTCAGCCGCCGCTGCGTGGCCGGGCTGCGGGAAACGGTCAAGAATCTCTAGAGCGTGTTATGGCCTTTGGGATGAGATGCGTTGCGTGCCAGCGCCGTTGCACGCCTTCGCCAGGCGGCCAGCCCGACCGGCGGCGTGCGCCTTGCCTGACACCGCGACAGCAGCCTTCGCACTTACCCCAAAGGCCATAACACGCTCTAGCGCGTGCCATGGGCTGTGGCTTGTGGCAACCGCGTCGGTCCCGAGATGGCCTTACCGATACTCCGTGGCGACTGACCGGTGCCGGCATGCCGGCGCCACTGCCGCATCGAGAACGGGACTGCTGAGCCGCACCGGGCTTTTTCCGCCGGGCTGCGGGATAATGGCGGCATGAAACCGCTGCGCATCGCCACCCGCAAAAGCCCGCTTGCCCTGTGGCAGAGCGAACACGTCGCCGAGCGCCTGCGCGCCGCGCACCCGGGGTTGACGGTCACGCTGATTCCGATGAGCACGCGCGGCGATGAAGTGCTGGATCGCTCGCTGGCGGCGATCGGCGGCAAGGGCCTGTTCCTGAAGGAACTGGAACTGGCGATGCTGCGCGGCGAGGCCGACTGCGCGGTGCACTCGCTGAAGGACGTGCCGATGGAACTGGAAGGCCCGTTCGCCTTGCCGGCCATCCTGGCCCGCGCCGATCCCGCCGATGCCTTCGTTTCCGATCGATACGCGGGCATCGATGCGCTGCCGCAGGGCGCGCGGGTGGGCACCTCGTCGTTGCGGCGGCAGGCGCAGCTGCGCGCGCGCCGGCCGGATCTGCAACTGCTGGATCTGCGCGGCAACGTCAACACGCGCCTGGCCAGGCTGGACGCCGGCGACTACGACGCCATCGTGCTGGCCTGTGCCGGCTTGCAACGGCTGGGCTTTCAGGCGCGCATCCGCGCGCGGCTGCAACCGCCGGACTGGTTGCCGGCACCGGCGCAGGGCGCGATAGCGATCGAATGCCGCGCCGACGATGCCGCCACCGGCCAGTTGCTGGCGGCGTTGGATCATGCGCCCACCCGCCGCTGCGTGGAGGCCGAGCGCGCGATGAACCGCGCCTTGCACGGCAGTTGCCATGTGCCGGTGGCCGCTTTCGCGGAATTGCAGGGTCAGGCGATGCAATTGGCGGGACTGGTCGGCTCGGCCGAGCACGGCCTGCTGCTGCGCGCCGCTGCCAGCGCAGATGCGGATCAGTCGCCCGAATCGCTGGGCCGGCAGGTGGCCGAGCAATTGCTGGCCCAGGGCGCCGGCGATCTGCTGGGTGGGGATTGAAGCGAAAACGCTTCAAGGCAACGCTTGTTCAGGGTTGCCTTGATCAGGCCCTGCAACAAGGAAGGCAAAGGCCGAGCATTTCCCGATTCCCGGCCCGCTACTTGAACTTGTAGACCACGTTCATCGTGGTCAGCGTGTCGGTCTTCTTGCGGTCGTCGTCGACATTGCTGTTGTGGCGCGCCTGCCAGCCGGCCTTCAGCGCCAGGTGCGAATTCATCGCCACCGACACGCCAAGATCGTTCTGGGCGAAGGTGTTGTAGTCGCCGGATTCGACCAGCAGCGTGTTGACCAGTTCGGTGTTCTCGCTCATCGCGTACTTCAGGCCGAGCCGGCCGCGTGCGATGGGGCCGGCCTGCTCCTCATCGTCCAGGCGGTGATGGGTACGGCGGTAGCCGGGACCGATCTGCAGATCCAGTTGCGCTTTCTCGCCGTCGACGACCCGGTTGCCGTAGCTCAGGCTCAGCGACTGTTGCCGGCTGTAGGTGCCGAAGTCGTCCTGTTCGTGGCGCAGCGAAGTGTTGATGGTGCCGCGCGCATCCATCAGATAGGCGGAGTTGCCGTTGACGGTGTAGCGGTTGGCGGTGGTGCGGCGCTCGAGCCGGGTACTGCCGTCGGCGGCGGTGCTGGTGAATTCGCCGGTGGCGCGCAGACCGGACAGATCGAAGCTGTGCGCCCAGAAACCGTCGGCGTATTTCAGGTTCAGGCGGCCGTTGAGGCTCTCGGTGGTGCTGTTGCCGTTGGCGGAGGCATAGCCGAGTTCGCCGTTGCCGGTCCACTTGGGCCGCGGCTCGGCCGGGGCCAGCGTTTCAGGCTGCGGGTGCGGCGGCTGCGGCCGCAACGGCCGCTGCGCAAGGGGGCGGTACGGGACGGCTTGCTTGGCGATGGGTTTGGCCAGTTGCGGTAGCGCGCCCTGCTTGATGTTCTGCGCGGCCCACGCCGGGGTGGACAGCGCGGACATCGCCGTGAGCAGGGCAATGGAATGGAGCGAGCGGGGCATGGATAACCTCGGCAGGCGGAGCGGACGCGGGGGAGGAGGGATCTTCCGTAATCTTGGAAACGCTTTCATGATACCGGTGGGCCGATCTTCACTTCAACCCAAGTAGTTGTTTGAATTCGCCTTTCCGGCCCGATTCCGGTATGCCATGTCATGGCAGATTCAGTTTCGCATTCAACGGCGGCAATAGCGTCGGTCCAGATCGAGCTGTTGTTGCAGCGCCCGACGGCCGGCTTCGGAACCATCGGTCATCAGGCCGGCAAGGTTCTCGCGGATCTCCGGGCACGGATCGGTGGTGTAGTTCGGTCCACCCAGCATCTGTCCGATCATGCGCAGCGTGCGTTGCTAGGGCGTGTCATCGCTTCCCGAGTAGGTCGCGTTGGTTCTGGCGGGCCGTCAGCCGGTGTTGCGCGGCGCAGCGTCTGACTGGCCGTCAGGTCAAGCCGCGCGGCGACGGATGGCGGCCCGCCAGGCCCAACCCGCAGGGCCGTTCTTGCGCGTGTCCGGTGCCGCGTCATCACTCAGGCGAGGACCAACGTCCACTTCCTCGTTCTTCCTTGCCCCGAACACGCGCAAGAACGGCGCGGCCTGCTCGGGAAGCGATGGCACGCCCAGGGCGGCGGCCGCATCGCGAAGCGGTCGCCGCGCTCGCCGCCCGGCAACTGCGCGCGCCGGCTGCGCAGCGGGTCGGCGTCGAAGCCGTTGGGGACCGATTGCGCGGCCCATGCGGCAGCCTGGCCGGCTAGTTCGGCCGCCGATGCGTGGGCGGTTTCAACGGCAGCGGCCGGCGTCGGTGCGGATTCGGAAGGAGCGCCGTCCACGCTGGCGCGGGCGGGCATCCGGTCGCGAGCCGGCGGTGTCGGCAACCGGGCCGGTAGTGGCGGTGACGGCGGTACGGCCGGTGGCGGCCGCGGCAGGAACACCACGCGTAGCCGCGAGATGTCGCGGCCGGTCGTTTCGTAGCGCGGTTTGATGGCCAGCAGCCAGAACAGGCCGATATGGACCACCGCCACAGTGAGGCAGGCGAACGCCTGCGCGGTTCTTCCCTGGGGTGCTTGCCGCATTCCAATCTCCGTTGAATGCGGCGAGTTTGAATACGGATGGGTTAACCGGAAGTTATCCGGAAACGCTGCGCCTGGCTGCTTTCATTCCGGCACCATCACCCGGATGCCCGGGTCGTTGTAGCGCGAATAGCGCAGCGTCATGACGTAGGGACCGCCTTCGCCCTGGCCGCTGTGGCGCAGTTGCAGCGGCAGGCCATCGGCGCCGACCCAGTAGGTGAACTCGCCCGGTTCCGGAAAACTGTGGCGGACCTGGTATTTGCGTGCCGGTATGCCCTGCAACGGTTCGCTGCCGAGGAATTCGGCCGACAGTCCGTCCAGGTTCTGCGCGATCTTCAGCGGATCCCGCCACTGGCTGATCGTGCCTTCGGGAATCGGCACCCGGGTGCGCTGGCCGTGCATGTCCATGTACATGGTGTCGCCGATGATGATCTGGGTGCCGACCGGCAGGTCTATCCGGTAGCGGTCCGGGGCGGCGAATTCCATTTCGCTGGCCATCGGGCGCTCGCCTTCGATACGCATGCTGGCGTGGAAACTGCGTGCGGCCAGGAAGCGATCCATCGAAGCGGTGACTTCCGCCAGCGCGTCCTGGCTGGACAATGCCGGGTCGATGGCTGCAGCGCCTGCGCTGCCGGCGGGGACGGCCACCTCCTCGGCAGGCGGTGCATCGGCCTTGCAGGCGCTCAGCAGCATGGCGATCAGGGCGGTCAGCAGCAATCCGGGACGGGTCATAGGACTCCAGGCAGCAGGCGGGGGTTCCGGCGGTCAGTCTGCACCGGACCGCCGGCCTCTGGCGATACCCGGAGCGGGGCGGCAGTTTGGGTCCGTGCGTTGAGGGCATCCACAGGGTAGAACCACCTGCGGACGCCGGGCACCGCACGGGCCCAAGCTGCCGCCGGCAGCGCGCCCTGTTCTTGCCTATCAACGCAAACCGGACGGTGACAACGGCCACCGGTCGGCCATAATCCGCGTATGGACAAGATAGAACGCATCACTGCGCTGCACCGTATCCTCAAGGCCGCCCGTTACCCGGTCACGGTCAAGCGGCTGCAGGAGGAACTGGGCTGCTCGCGCGCCACCGTCTACCGCGACCTGGCCTATCTGCGCGATGCGCTGATGGCCCCGGTGGAGGGCGATGGCGAGGCCGGCTTCCGCTACCAGGCCGGCGAGAGCGAACGCTTCGAACTGCCCGGCCTGTGGCTGAGTTCGGAAGAACTGTACGCGCTGCTGGCGGCCCAGCAATTGCTGGTGCGCACCGGAGGCGGCGTGCTGTCGGGCGCGCTGGCGCCGCTGCAGAAGCGCATCGAAGGCCTGCTGGCCGACCACGCCGGCGTGGCGCAGTGGCCGGTGGAGCGGGTACGGGTGATCCCGCATCGCGGCCGCCGGCTCGACGAAGCCAGTTTCCGCGCGGTCGCCTCGGCGGTGCTGGAGCGCAAGCAGCTGGCGTTCGAGTACCGCGCGCGGTCCACCGACGAACGCACCCGCCGCACGGTGTCGCCGCAACGCATCACCCACTATCGCGACAACTGGTACCTGGATGCCTGGGATCATGAGCGCCGGGCGCTGCGCAGCTTTGCCGTCGACCGCGTTGTCGGCGCGCGGGTGCTGGAAGAACCGGCGCAGGATCTGGACAACGCCGAGTTGAACCAGCACCTGGCTTCCAGCTACGGCATCTTTTCCGGCGAACCGAAAGGCTGGGCCACGATCATGTTCAGCCCCAAGGCCGCGCGCTGGGTGGCCGACGAGCAATGGCATTCCAAGCAGGAAGGCCGCCACCTGCCCGATGGCCGCTACGAACTGAAAGTACCCTACAGCGTCTCGCGCGAGCTGCTGATGGACATTCTGCACTACGGCGCCGACGCCGAGATCATCGAACCGGCGGTACTGCGCGAGCAGGCCAAGTCGCTGCTGGAACTGGCGCTGAGCAACTACGGGCGGAAGTAGTGCAGCGGGGGCTGGGGACTCGGGACTGGGTTGGGGACCGGGCCCGCTTTCATCGCCCGCTGACGCGAATGCCTGCCGCCGGGCGGGTTGGCAAAAGAGAATGGCGGGGTTCGCCGTCGCGCGATGCGGGGCGCAGGTCCGCTGAAGTTACGGCATTTCCGGTTCGGCGAATCCCGGTTGGCCGACCTGCTCGGGCAACTGCGGGACGCGTACCAGCTGGCGTGCATTGACGCCGTGGTCGCGCATCTTCATCACCAGCTGCCGGTACAGGGCATCGTCCATGGTTGGCGCGCGGCCGTAGATCCAGCCCATGTCGCGGCCCGGGTAGTCGATCAGCGCCCATGAATAGTCCGGCGCCACTTCCAGGATGCGCAGCTTGGCCGGTATCACGCCATAGAAGCGCTGCGCCCATTCGCGATTGCCGGTACCGCCCTTGACCTTGGCGCGCGATTCCAGCGCTTCGACCGGCTGGGAGAAGCCTTCCTGGTGGATGTAGCGGGCGGCAATCCGGCCATCCCCACGCAGCGTGTATTCCTGGCGGCTGGCGACATGGCCGCGCTCGGCGAAGTAGGGAATGTGCGCGATGACGTACCAGGTCCCCATGAAGCGCTCCAGATCGACGTCCGATTGGCTGCGCGCATCGCCGACCGGTTGGCTGGCGCAGGCGGCCAGCAAGGCCAGAAGCAGGCCAATCAGCGGGAGGCGCAGGATGCGGGGTCGAGCCATGCGTTGGATTCCAGATAGTCGAGCGAACAGGTGTAGCAGCGTTTCGGGACGGAAGGATTACCAGTGAGCCCACACACAACGGTGCAAGCATTCTGGCAGTGCAAACGTTGCACTGCCTGTGAAGAAGTCGCAAGCGTTGAGATGGCGCCGCGGCAATCTGCCGGCAGTTCCCAACGGAGTGTCCGTATGCCCCGGTTCGTCTACCGCGTCGCTGTTTCCCCACCCCGGCCCGATCCTCGCCTGGAACGTTGGCTGCGAACCGCCGTGCTGGCAGGACTGGCGCTGGTCCTGTTGCTGCCGGTTGCGCGTGGACACAGCCAATGGCTGGGCTGGGCGCCGTTGTGGCTGGTCGGCATGCCGCTGGCGGCGTGGTGGTCGCTGTACCGCTTCCGCTTGCCGCCGTTGCCGGCGGCGCTGGCGCCGTCCCGCCCGCGCCGGCGCCAGCGCGCGCAGGCCCGGCGCAGGTTGCGCGCCGCCTGACCTTCGGCAGGGGGATGGCTGACGGGCCTTGTGCTAGCGTGAAGGCTTCATGCCTGCCCTTCACGGAGCCGTCCGCAATGCCCAAACTCGCCCATGCCTGCCTGGCCGCTGGTCTCGCCATGGCCGGCGCCGCTTCCGCCCAAGCCAAGGAGAACACGATGGCCGATGACCCGTATGCATGGCTGGAGGAAGTGGAAGGCGCCAAACAGCTGGAATGGGTCAAGGCGCTCAACGCCAAGGCGGAAGCGGAAATCGCCGCCACCCCGGAGTTCAAGCGGCTCGAGGCCGACATCCGCGCCATCCTGGATTCGGACGCCAAGATTCCCGGCGTGCAGAAGATCGGCGATTACTACTACAACTTCTGGAAGGACAAGCACCACGAGCGCGGCCTGTGGCGCCGCACCACGCTGGAGGAGTACCGCAAGGCGCAGCCGCAGTGGGAAACCGTGCTGGATCTGGATGCGCTGAACAAGGCCGAAGGCAAGAACTGGGTCTGGCACGGCGCCGATTGCCGCAAGCCTGAGTACACCCGCTGCCTGATCGCGCTGTCGCGCGGCGGCGCCGATGCCGACGAAACCCGCGAGTTCGATCTGACCAGCAAGACCTTCCTGAAGGACGGCTTCTACCGGCCCGAGGCCAAGGGCGCGCTGGGCTGGAAGGACGCCGATACCGTCTATGTCTTCACCGACTTCGGCGACGGCAGCATGACCAGTTCCGGCTACCCGCGCATCGTCAAGGAATGGAAGCGCGGCACGCCGCTCAGCGCCGCCACCGTGGTCTACGAAGGCAGGCCGGACGATATGTACATCGCCGCCTACCACGACGATACGCCGGGTTTCCAGCGCGATTTCGTCAGCCGCACGCTGGCGTTCTACAACGACGAGCTGTATCTGCGAAGCGATGCACATGGATGTGCGAGTGACGCGGGCGCAGGATGCGCAGAAGCGTCCGATGCACATGGATGTGCGAGTGACGCGGGCGCAGGATGCGCAGGAGCGTCCGGCGAGCTGGTCAAGATCGACGCGCCCAACTCGGCCAACAAGGGCGTGCACCGGCAGTGGCTGACGCTGGAACTGCGCGAGCCATGGACCGTCGGCGACAAGACCTACGCGGCGGGCAGCCTGCTGGCGGCGAAGTTCGATGACTTCATGGCCGGCAAGCGTGACTTCGACGTGCTGTTCGCGCCGACCGAAAAGACCTCGCTGGCCGGTTTTGCCTGGACCAGGAACCACCTGGTGTTGAATGTGCTGGAGGACGTCAAGAACCGCCTGAGCGTGCTGACGCCATCCGATGCGCATGGATGTACGAGTGACGCGGGCGCAGGATGCGCAGAAGCGTCGGCCGATGGCTGGAAGACCAGCGAATTCGCCGGTGCGCCTGCGTTCGGCACCATCGGCGTCAGCGCCGTCGATGCCGACGACAGCGATGCGGTCTGGCTGACCGTCACCGACTACCTGACCCCGACCACCCTGTCGCTGGCCGAGGTATCCGGCAACAGCCAGGGCAAGCAGCCGGAACAGCTGAAATCGATGCCGGCGTTCTTCGATGCCTCTACCCACGTCATCGAGCAGCACTTCGCCACCAGCCAGGACGGTACCCGCGTGCCGTACTTCCTGGTCCGGCCGAAGGACCTGAAATACGACGGTAGCACGCCGACCCTGCTGTACGGCTACGGCGGCTTCGAGATCTCGCTGACGCCCGGCTATTCCGGCGGCGTCGGCAAGGGCTGGCTGGAGAAGGGCGGTGTCTACGCCGTGGCCAACATCCGCGGCGGCGGCGAATACGGCCCGCGCTGGCACCAGGCCGCGCTGAAGGCCAACCGGCACAAGGCCTACGAGGACTTCGCCGCGGTCGCGCAGGATCTGATCGCGCGCAAGATCACCTCCACCCCGCACCTGGGCATCCAGGGCGGCAGCAACGGCGGGCTGCTGACCGGCAACATGCTGACCCAGTACCCGGATCTGTTCGGTGCGGTGGTCGTGCAGGTGCCGCTGCTGGACATGAAGCGCTACAGCCACCTGCTGGCCGGCGCCTCGTGGATGGCCGAGTACGGCAATCCGGACACCGCCGACTGGGAATTCATCCGGACCTTCTCGCCGTACCACCTGTTCGATGCCGGCAAGGACTACCCGCCGACGCTGTTCATGACCTCCACCCGCGACGACCGCGTGCATCCGGGCCATGCGCGCAAGATGGCGGCCAAGATGCTGGAAGCGGGCAAGGACGTGCGCTACTACGAGAACATCGAAGGCGGCCACGGCGGCGCGGCCAACAACGCGCAGGCCGCGCACATGAGCGCGCTGGCCTACACCTTCCTCTGGCAGCAGCTGGCCAAATAGAACCCCCTACCCTGCGAAGGCAGGGAGGAGTGGGGAGGGGGCACGCAGTCATGCAGGATCGCGCATTCGGTCCGCCCTCGCTCCGCCACACCATTGCATCCCGCCACCCCGGACCCCATCCATGAAGCCGACCCTCTTTCTGCTGGCAGCCACCGTCCTGATGAGCGCTTCCTCCGTTTCCGCCCTTGCCGCACCCGCCACGGCGCCCGATGCCGCCAGACACCCGCATGTGGTCAAGGCGCCCTTCGGCGCCGAACGCAGCGACGACTACTACTGGCTGCGCGACGACAAGCGCGAAAAGCCCGAGATGCTGGCTTACCTGCAGGCCGAGAATGCCTATGCCGATGCGGCGATGGCGCCGTTGCAACCGCTGCAGGAAAAGCTGTACGCCGAAATCGTCGGCCGCATCAAGCAGGATGACGCCAGCGTGCCGTACCGCCTGCGCGGCTGGTGGTACTACACCCGCTTCGAGACCGGCAAGGACTACCCGATCCATGCGCGCCGCCAGGGCAGCATGGAGGCGCCCGAGCAGGTCCTGCTCAACGTCAACGAACTGGCCGAGGGCAAGGGCTACTACAACGTCGGCGACCTGGAAATCAGCCAGGACAACCGCATCCTGGCCTACGCCGAGGACGAAGTCGGCCGCCGCCAGTATGTGATCCGCTTCAAGAACCTGGAGACCGGCGAAATCTACCCGGACACCATTGCCGGGGTGTCGCCCAACCTGGTCTGGGCCGACGACAACAAGACCCTGTTCTACGTCGAAAACGATCCGGAAACGCTGCTGACGGTGCGGGTCAAGAAGCATGTGCTGGGCACGCCGGCCGAACAGGACGAACTGGTCTACGAGGAACGCGACGACAGCTTCTACATGGGCATCCGCCGCAGCCGCGACGATCGCTTCATCTGCATCGGCGTGGAAAGCACCGTGTCCTCGGAAATGCGCTGCACGCCGGCCGCTGCGCCGGGCGAGTTCACCGTGCTGGCGCCGCGTGAGCGTGATGTCGAATACGACGCCGACCACCTGGACGGGCGCTGGGTCATCCGCACCAATGCCGGCGCCAGGAACTTCAAGATCGTCACCGCGCCCAGCGATGCCACCTCGCGCGCGCAGTGGACCGACTGGTTGCCGCATGACGAGGACGTCTACATCGAAGGCTTCGAGCTGTTCGACGGCTTCACCGCCGTCAGCGAGCGCTCGCAAGGCCTGGAACGCATCCGCCTGATCAAGGCGGACGGCGCCCAGGAATACGTCAAGGCCGACGAACCGGCCTATTCGATGGGCCTGGACGTCAATTCCGAACACGACACGCCGTGGCTGCGCTACAGCTACACCTCGCTGACCACCCCGGCGACCACCTATGAGCTGAACACGCAGACCGGCGAGCGCCGGCTGATGAAGCAGCAGCCGGTGATTGGCTACGACGCCTCGCAGTACACCACCGAACGGGTCTGGGTGGAGGCGCGCGACGGCGTCAAGGTGCCGGTGTCGCTGGTCTACCGGAACGGTTTCAGGAAGGACGGCACCGCCGCGCTGCTGCAATACGGCTACGGCAGCTATGGCGCCTCGATGGACCCGGGCTTCAGCGGGCCGGTGGTCAGCCTGCTGGATCGCGGCATGGTCTACGCCATCGCCCATATCCGCGGCGGCCAGGAAATGGGCCGCGCCTGGTACGACGATGGCAAGCTGCTGAAGAAGCAGAACACCTTCAACGATTTTGTCGACGTCACCGCCGCGCTGGTCAAGCAGGGCTATGCGGCGCCGGACCGCGTGGCCGCGATGGGCGGCAGCGCCGGCGGCCTGCTGATGGGGGCGGTCGTCAATATGGCGCCGCAGCAGTACCGGGTCATCGTCTCGCAGGTGCCGTTCGTCGATGTGGTCACCACCATGCTGGACCCGACCATTCCGCTGACCACCAACGAATACGACGAATGGGGCAATCCCGAAAAGCGCGAGTACTACGAGTACATGCTGGGCTATTCGCCCTACGACAACCTCAAGCCGCACGACTATCCGGCGATGTTCGTCGGCACCGGGCTGTGGGACTCGCAGGTGCAGTACTGGGAACCGGCCAAGTACGTGGCGCGCCTGCGCGATGTCAACACCGGCTCGCTGCCGGTGCTGTTCCGCACCAACATGGAAGCCGGCCACGGCGGCAAGTCCGGGCGTTTCCGCCGTTACCGGGAAATGTCGGAGTACTACGCGTTCGTGCTGGATCAACTGGGCGTGGGCCAGACCAGGTAGGTCGCGGCAGGATCTTCCCGCCGCTTGCGGCGGGAATGCCGTGGCGCTGCCGCGGATGAGGTAAAAGGAAACGGTGAACGACACCCCGCCTGCCAAGGGCCAGCCCCGTACCCGCTTCCGCTGGGCCTGGTGGCTGCTGGCCTACCTCAGCCTGGGCCTGGGCATCGTGGGCGTATTCGTGCCGGGGCTGCCGACCACGGTGTTCGTCCTGCTGGCCGCCTATGCGGCTTCGCGCGGGTCCGAACGCCTGCACCGTTATCTGATGTGGCATCCGCGCTTCGGCCCGATGATCCATGACTGGCAGGCGCATGGCGCGGTGAGCCGCCGGGCCAAGTGGGCCGCGACCTGGACCATGTTGTTCTGCGCGCTGGTGCTGCTGGGCATCATGCTGGCTGTCGGCTCGCATCGCTGGTGGATGACGGCGCTGCCGATCGCCTGCATGGCTGCGGTGGCGGCCTGGCTGTGGCGGCGTCCGGAACCGCCGGATTTTCCACCGCGCTGAGCCGGCCGTTCATGCGCCGGAATGCGCCACCGGTTGCCGCACCGCGCAACGCCGGCTGACGGCCTGCCCGGCCCGATGCGATTTGCCCGGGAATTGATGGCACGCGCTGGCTATACTCGCCGTCATGAAAACACTCTCCCGTTTTGCCATCATCGCGGCCGTCATTGGCCTGCTGGCCGCCTGCGGCGCCAAGGGCCCGTTGTTCCTGCCGGAAAAGCCGCTGCAGGAAGCGGCGCCCGCCGAAGACGCCGCGACGCCGCCGGGTGAGGATGCGCCCGATGCGCCGGCACAGCCTGAAGACGACGAAACTCCGGCCGAAGAAGAACCCGCTGCGGCGGCCGACGGGGATGAATAACCCGGTCGCCAGCGCGCCGGGATCGCTGCGTTTCAGCAAGATGCACGGCGCGGGCAACGACTTTGTCGTGCTGGATCTGCGCGCTGGCGCCGCGCCGCCGGATGCGGCGCTGGCCTCGCGATTGGCCGACCGCCACCGCGGCGTCGGCTGCGACCAGATCCTGACCATCGAGGCGCCGCGTGCGCCGGGTTCGGTGGCCGCGTACCGGATCTGGAACTCGGACGGTTCGCCCTCGCAACAGTGCGGCAACGGCGCGCGCTGCGTCGCCGCCTGGCTGGTGCGCGACGGCGCCGCGCAGGGCCAACGCTTCCGCCTGGACAGCCCGCTGGCCACGCACGAGGTGGAAAACCTGGGCGAAGGCCAGTACGCGATCGCGATGGGCGTGCCCGAATTCGAGCCCGCGCGCATTCCGCTGCACGGCTATCCGCACGCGCAGCCCGAATACGAGGCCGACGTGGGCGAAGGTCTGCGGCTGCGTTTTGGCGCGGTGTCGATGGGCAATCCGCATGCGGTCATCGAGGTCGCATCGGTGACGCAGGCGCCGGTGGCCAGCCACGGGCCTGCGCTGCAGCAATCGGCATGTTTTCCGCAATCGGTCAATGTCGGTTTTGCCCAGGTCCAATCGCGCGCGCGCATCGGTCTGCGCGTTTTCGAACGCGGCGTCGGCGAGACGCTGGCTTGCGGCAGCGGCGCCTGCGCGGCAGCGGTGGTGCTGATGCAGCGCGGTCGCATCGATCATGACGTGGTTGTTGCGTTGCCGGGCGGCGAGCTGCGCATCCGCTGGCCGGGACCGGGCGAAGAGGTCATCATGTCCGGGCCAAGCGCATTCGTATTCGAAGGGGAATGGAACCGATGAGCGATCATCCCGACAAGGGCGCAGCAGAAAAGCTGGGCGCGCATGAAGTGGCGGCCTGGTTGCGCCGGCACCCCACGTTCCTGAAACAGTTTCCGGATCTTGCGCTGAGCCTGATCGTGCCGCGCGACGACGGTCCCACTGCATCGCTGGCCAGCTACCAGCTGGAAGTGCTGCGCGACAAGAACCGCGGCCTGTCCAAGCGGCTGGGCGATCTGTTCGCCAATGCGCAGGAGAACGAGCGGCTGGCCGTGCGCACCCATCAGCTGACGCTGGCGCTGCTGAAACAGAACACCGCCGCCGATACGCTGCGCGCGATGGCCGCGGCGCTGGCCGAGGATTTCAATGGCGACCGCGTCAGCATTGTGCTGCTGCGGCCGGTGGCCGGGCTTGAAGACGCCGACTGGCTGCAGGTCATTGCCCAGGACAGCCCGCATCTGGCGCCGTTCCGCGACTGCCTGAAAGACGGCGAGCCGATCTGCGGCCGCCTGCAACCGGAGAAGAACTCGTTGCTGTACGCCGCGCGTGCCGACGAAATCCAGTCCTCGGCTCTGCTGCCGCTGCCCGGCGTGGGCCTGGTGGCGGTCGGCAGCCGCGACGGCAACCGCTTCTATCCCGGCATGGGCACGCTGTTCCTGCGCATGATGGGCGAGGCGCTGGCTGCGGCGCTGAAGCGTTTCGATGGCTGAGCCGGCGGCTTTCGCTGTCGTTGCCCCGCGCCGCGGCTTGCGGCAGCCGGATGACGGGCCGGGCGGGCGGCCGCTTCGCTGGCGGCTGTGAACAGAACGGCCAAATCGAAACCAACGGCGGCCGGCGTTGCCGCTGGAAAATGCAATCCGGATGAAGGCGGCGGATGGCTCCAGCCCGTTGACGATTTCCTTGCGCATCTGCAGGTCGAACGCCGCATGTCGGCGCATACGCTGGATGCTTACCGGCGGGATCTGGGCGCGTTTTCCGAGTGGGCGCAAAAGAACGGCATCGGCGAGCCGATAGCGGTGCAGACCGAACAGTTGCGCGCCTTCATCGCCGCCGAGCACCGGCGCGGGCTGTCGCCCAAGAGCCTGCAGCGGCGCCTGTCGGCCTGCCGCAGTTTCTACCAGTGGCTGCTCAGGCATGGCCGCATCGCCGCCAGTCCGGCCGCCGGCCTGCGTGCGCCGAAAGCGCCGCGCAAGCTGCCACAGGTGCTGGATGCCGACGAGGCCACGCGCCTGGTCGAAGTGCCCACCGATGCGCCGCTGGGCCTGCGCGACCGCGCGCTGCTGGAGCTGTTCTATTCCTCCGGTCTGCGCCTGAGCGAGCTGTGCGCGCTGCACTGGGGCGATCTGGATCTGGCCGACGGCCTGGTCACCGTGATCGGCAAGGGCAACAAGCAGCGCAAGGTGCCGGTCGGCTCGCATGCGCGCAATGCGCTGGCGGCGTGGCAGAGCGAACAGGGCGCCACCCGCGAAATGCCGGTGTTCCCCGGCCGCGGCGGCGGTCCGATTTCGCAGCGCGCCGTGCAGATCCGGATCAAGCAGCTGGCGCAGCGGCAGGGGCTGTTCAAGCATGTGCATCCGCATATGCTGCGGCACAGCTTCGCCAGCCACATCCTGGAATCGTCCGGCGATCTGCGCGGCGTGCAGGAATTGCTGGGCCATGCCGACATCGCCACCACCCAGATCTACACCCACCTGGATTTCCAGCATCTGGCCAAGGTCTACGATGCCGCGCATCCGCGCGCCAAAAGGCGAGTAAAGAGTAAAGAGGAGTGAGAAGCGAGTGATGGCTCTGCTTTTCTTTCATTTCTCACTCCTCTTTACTCTTCACCCATTTCTCTCGCTCTTGAACTCGTTCCGCTCATCCCCACCTCTGTAGGAACACCCCGGAGGCCGCATGGACCCCAGCCAGAATCCCAACGTTTTCCACGCCACCACCATCATCTCGGTCCGCCGCAACGGCCATGTCGCCGTCGCCGGCGACGGCCAGGTCACCCTGGGCCACACGGTGATGAAGGGCAACGCGCGCAAGGTGCGCCGGCTGGGCCGCGACGGCCAGGTACTGGCCGGTTTCGCCGGTGCCGCCGCCGATGCGTTCACGCTGTTCGAACTGTTCGAAGCCAAGCTGGAGAAACACGGCCAGCTGCAGCGCGCCGCGGTCGAACTGGCCAAGGACTGGCGCACCGAGCGCCGCCTGGGCAAGCTGGAAGCGTTGCTGGCGGTGGCCGACAAGGAAACCTCGCTGATCATCAGCGGCACCGGCGACGTGATCGAGCCGGAAGACGGCATCATCGCCATCGGTTCCGGCGGCTCCTACGCACTGTCGGCGGCCCGCGCGCTGATGACCCATACCGAGCTGGACGCCAAATCCATCGCAGTCGAATCGCTCAACATCGCCGGCGACATCTGCATCTATACGAATCGCAACGTGGTGGTGGAGGAGCTGTAGGGGCGAGGAACGAGTGGAGAGGAACGATGAAGCTAGAAACGAGTGAAGAGGAACGATGAAGCTAGAAACGAGTGAAGAGGAACGATGAAGCTAGAAACGAGTGAAGAGGAACGAGAAACGAGTAAAAGCCTGCTCAGAGACATCGTTTCTTCTCTCCGCTCCAGCTGTTGCCGTTGCTTCTCACTCGTTTCTCACTCCTCTCCACTCGTTCCTAGCCCCTCGTTGCCCCCCACTCACTTCTCACTCCTCTTCACTCGTTTCTCGTTCCTCTTCACTCGTTCCTAGCCCCTCGTTGCTCCCCACTCGTTTCTCGCTCCTCTCCACTCGTTCCTAGCTCCTCACTCCTCCCCACTCGTTCCCAGCTCCTGCCCATGCCCCAGACCTTCGATACCTCCGCCACCATGACCCCGCGCGAGATCGTGCAGGAACTCGACCGCCACATCGTCGGCCAGCACGCGGCCAAGCGCGCGGTCGCCATCGCGCTGCGCAACCGCTGGCGGCGCATGCAGCTGGGCGACGAACTGCGCAACGAGGTGATGCCCAAGAACATCCTTCTGATCGGTCCCACCGGCGTGGGCAAGACCGAAATCGCCCGCCGCCTGGCCACGCTGGCCAATGCGCCGTTCGTCAAGGTCGAAGCGACCCGCTTCACCGAGGTCGGCTATGTCGGCAAGGATGTCGAACAGATCGTCCGCGACCTGGCCGATACCTCGGTCAAGCTGTACCGCGAACAGGCCAAGGCGCGCGTGCGCATGCAGGCCGAGGAGCGCGCCGAGGATCGCCTGCTGGACGCCCTGTTGCCGCGCCGCAGCGGCGGCATCGGCTTCGATCCGGCGGCCGCGGCCAATGAACCGTCCGCGCAGGACAGCGAAACCCGCACCAAGTTCCGCAAGATGCTGCGCGCCGGCGAACTGGACGAACGCGAAATCGAACTGGAGCTGGCGGCCAATGTCGGCGTCGACATCATGACCCCGCCGGGCATGGAGGAGATGGGCCAGCAGCTGCGGCAGATGTTCTCCAACCTGGGCGGCGGCAAGTCCCACAAGCGCACGGTGACCATCAAGGCGGCGCGCCCCATGCTGATCGAGGAAGAAGCGGCCAAGCTGGTCAACGAAGACGACATCCGCGCCGCCGCCATCGAGGCCTGCGAACAGCACGGCATCGTCTTCATCGACGAGATCGACAAGGTCGCCAAACGCGGGGACAACATCGGCGGCGGCGATGTATCGCGCGAAGGCGTGCAGCGCGATCTGCTGCCGCTGGTCGAAGGCAGCAACGTCAGCACCAAGTACGGCACGGTCAAGACCGACCACATCCTGTTCATCGCCTCCGGTGCCTTCCACCTGGCCAAGCCCAGCGATCTGATTCCCGAGCTGCAGGGCCGCTTCCCGATCCGGGTGGAGCTGTCGGCGCTGTCCAAGGAGGACTTCATCCGCATCCTGACCGAACCCAAGGCGGCACTGACCAAGCAGTACGAAGCGCTGCTGAAAACCGAGGGCGTGACCTTGACGTTCACCGACGATGCCGTCGACCGGCTGGCCGAAATCGCCGCCCAGGTCAACGAGCGCCAGGAAAACATCGGTGCCCGCCGCCTGCACACCGTGCTGGAGCGGCTGCTGGACACGCTGAGCTACGAGGCCCCGGACCGCGACGGCCAGACGATCAGCATCGACCGCGCCTACGTCGACCAGCACCTGGGCGAACTGGTGCAGGACCCGGATCTGAGCCGCTACATCCTCTGAGCTGGCAACGGCGTCAGTGTCTTGCGGCCCGCCTTGTGCGGGCCGCGCTGTTTTCGCGTCCCGATCGGACACCATTGACGGAAGCGGTATCGGCAGTTGGCGCGGTTCCGGTGCGGATGCGACATACGAAAGGCGCATTCGGTCGATGCGCAGGATTAAGCATCCCGGTGGTTGCGTTGTGGACAGTTGCCTGCACGCATAAGCTTGCCGGCACGCCAGGCGGCAAGCAACGACAGCCGCTGCATCCCCTTCCATGCGAGATATCCCCATGAGCCACACTTCGCTTTCCGTCCTGATGACCGCGCTGCTGGCTGGCGCAATGCTGTCCGGCTGTTCCGAACCGCAACCCGTCGCCGGGACGGCCGCGGTTGCGGACGCGCCGGTCGCGACGCAGCCGGCCAGCCATCCCGACGCGTTTGGCTTCCGCATCGGCACGCTCGATGCGGTCGCGTTGAAAGATGGAGACATCGATATCGCCAACGATGGCAAGACCTTCGGCGTCGGCGAGCCGACCGACCAGGTGGCCGCGTTGCTGGCCGCCGCGGGGCAACCGGCCGATGTCCTTCACCTGAGCATCCAGCCGCTGCTGGTGCGTAGCGATGCGCGGATCCTGCTGTTCGACACCGGCGCGGCGGACGCTTCCTTCGCGCGCGCCGGCCGCCTGCCAGCCTCGCTGCAGGCCGCTGGCGTCGAACCGGCCCAGGTCACCGATATTTTCATTTCGCACGCGCACCCCGATCACGTCGGCGGCCTGCTGACCGGCGAAGGCGCGCTCGCCTTCCCCAATGCCGCCATCCACCTGTCGGCACCCGAATGGGAAGCCATGAAGAGCCAGGCCGGCGCCGCCGATCTTGTCGCCGCCATCGCACCGAAGGTGGTCAGCTTCCAGCCCGGCGCCGAGATCGTTCCCGGCGTGGTCACGGCGGTGGCGGTGGAAGGTCACACGCCGGGGCATACCGCCTACGAAATCGCATCGGGTGATGAGCGCCTGCTGTATATCGGCGACTCGGCGCACCATTACGTGATCTCGGTGCAGCACCCGGAATGGACCGTGCAATTCGACGGCAACGCGCCGCTGTCGCAGGCCAGCCGGCGCGCGCTGCTGCAGCGTGCCGCCGACGGCAATCTGCGCGTCTACGCCGTGCATTTCCCATTCCCCGGCCTGGGCCAGGTCAATGCCCGGGACGGCAGCTTTGTGTGGGTTCCGGAGCAATGAACCGGTATAGCCGCTGAATCACCGGCAGCCCAACGCCTGGCGGCCCGCTCTGTGCGGGCCGCCATATTCAGTAGCGTACAAGTGCGCAAAGCAGCGGCCAACATTCAAGCCGAACCCGCTTCACCGGCTGGACTAATTTGGTGGCTGGCGATCACCGCATGATCTACGGGGATCTTTCGATCATTTTCGGCCCAGGTCCATTTGGCTTTGTAGGTATCCGTCAGAGCTTGGAACTGGATCAAGCGCTTCTAATGCTTGCGTGTCCAGTTCCAATGGTCGCTGTGCTTTACTGGACGTTGGCGAGATGGCCGCGGAGATTGTCGGGTGAGCACTGACCGTTCATTCAAGCGTTGGATGCCATGAGATCGGTCATCACCGCCGCTCTGTTCTTTCTGTCTGGCCTTGCTGCGGCCCAGGACTGCACCGGTCATGGCGCTGTCGCCGGCTGCTGACGGTCAACTGCATTGGGCGGCCCAATGCAGGGTCTAGTCGGATTCCATGACGCGAGTATCGATTGCAATCCAGTTGGCTTCCCAGGTGCGTCCGCCGTCGTCGGAGAACGCCTGCTCGAACCGCGCCGAGTCGCGGGTGATCTGCGAAATCACGAAGCGCACCAGCACTGCACGGCCGTCGAAGTCTTCCTGGCCGTAGAATTCGCCGCGGCCGTTTCGGAAACCGCCGTAGACCGGGTGGCTCAGGGTGCCGTTGCGCGCACTGGCGTAGTTCAGGTTCCACTGCTCCGTGTGCGGGTTGTAGAGACGCAGGCTGGCACCCTCGATGCGTCCGGCAGGGCCTTCCACGCGCAACTCGACCAGGTTCGCACGGCCGTCGAGTACCTGCCGCACGACGCTGGTTCCGGCGTACTCGACCCATTCGTCCGATCCGGACAGCGGGCTTTTCAGCCGGCGCAGTTCGGTCTTCCAGGTGCCGATTTCCCAATCGAAGTCGTGCTGGCCGCCGCTCGGGTCAGCATCGGAAACCGGTTGCAGCGCCACAGAAGGCGCATGCACCAACAGCAAAGCCGCCAGCAGAAACGCATGCTTGAGCGCACGGTCGAATCGGATTTCCACGCCACTTTGCATTGTCCCGCTCCGTTTCGCATGATGTGCGAAGAATGCAGGTGCGAGGCGACCATGAACAAGAAGGCACCTGCAGGTAACCATGGGCGATTGGAAGGTTGCCCGCTTGCGGCGGCATTTGCGGCCATCGGCGGCAAGTGGAAACTGACGATCCTCTACTGGCTTGCGCACGGCGAACTGCACTTTGCAGGATTGCAACGCCGCGCCGCACCCATCTCCCATAAGGTGCTGGCCGAGCAACTGCGCGAACTCGAAGCCGCGGGCATCGTCGACCGGACACCGACGGGTGCCGTACCTGCGCCGGTCATCTACCAGCTGACGACCTATGGGCAGACGCTGCTGCCGATCATCGAGTCCGTGCGCATATGGGGCGAAGGCCATCTGCGGCGCTCGTCGGCGCTCACGCGGTCCGATGCAAGGGGGTGCAGCATGCCGATCGGGGAGGGTGGGTGAAGACCGCACTGTTGCTCCACATGTTGTGGGAGCTTGGTGCTGTGGCCGCGGGTGCGCGCACGCACTCCGTACAGGCCTAGCGCGCCTTGGCGGCGTTGCGCCGACGCGTGTCCTCAACTAGCTGATCGCGCGCGGCCCGTTGCAGGCGCGTGATGCTTACCTGGTCCGGCGCCACGCCCAGTCGAGCGGTCAGGTCGGCGACTACGCGCTTGTTGGCGTAGGTGTGCGGGGAGTCGATGTCGTCGCTCTGTGCAGTGGTCATCGTCGCCAGCCGTTTGGCGCTGACCTCCTGTGCAAGCGCGAGTTCGACCAGCTTGGCGCGGTATTCCAGCTCCCATGCGGCCAGGTTGGGAAATGCGTTCTGGTCGGCGAAGTGTTGCGTTTCATGGCCCAGGAACACCACCCGGAACGCCTCGCTGTCGAGTCCTTCGGTGTAGCTCGGCATCACCGCGTACAGCGCTTCGGCTGTGGCCCATCCGCCGGCGGAACCGCGCTCGCAGCGACCGTAGGCCGTCCAGCCGCGGCTGGCGAAATCGTCCAGCAGTTCCACGCGCACGGTATACGGGCCCTCGGGAAGCTCGACGGTGTAAGGCCTGGTCTCCTGCCTGCGCCACAGTATCAGTTCGCGCAGCGGCAACGTGCGGCCCGGTTGCGCGTGGTAACCGCGCGCGAGTAGTTGGCCCTGCAGGATCGGTTCGAGCGCGTCCATGTCCCGGACATCCTCCGCATCGGTGCCCAGGTGATCGCGCAGCCTCGCCAGCAGCGTGGCTTCGAACTCTGCGCGTCGTGCCGGCGTCTTCATGGCATGCCACCAGTAGTCCTGGTAGTCGCGCAGTATCCGGCGGACGAATTCGTCGGCGATGGCATCGGTGGCGAACACCGGGACGTCGGCGTGCCGTGCCAGCATGCAGGCACGGTACACCGCGTCCTTGTCCTGGAAGTCTTGCTTCGGCACGGCGGCCAGAGCCCGCACGGCGCGCCGGCTGTCGCCCTGCAGGACGGCGTTGGTGGATTCGGCGATCGCAGCAGCGGCGGCCGGCGTGGATTCAGCGGGTTTTCCGGCCCATGCCAGCGTCGCGGTGGTGGTGCATGCGGTCAGTGCAACAATGCGGAGGAGCTTCATGGTGTCGATCCGGCAAGCGGCGGGAGGTCGCCTTTGCCGTCTATTGCACTGCGATCAGCGGCCGGCGTCTTGAACGGATTTGACCTGCCGGCGAAGCTGCGAAGGCGTGGCGCCGGTGGCCGCACGCAGGGTACGGCTCAGGTGGGCCTGATCGGCGAAGCCGCTGAGCGCGGCGATGTCCGCCAGTCCCCGCCCGCTGTCCAGTAGCCGCAGCGCCCGGCGGCAACGCAGTTCGCGGCGCAGCAACTGCGGCGGCATGCCATGCGATTTCCGGAAGCTACGCGAGACGTGCGCCAGCGAGACGCCCGCGTAGCGTGCAAGCACTGAGATGTCGAGGTCGCCGTGTTCGAGTTCGTGCAGGAACGTGGTCTGCCATGCAGGCAGCGCGAGTCGCTCGGCCGGCATGCCGGCCGCGATCAGTTCGCCCAGCCGGTGCGGAGCCCGTACGAACATGGCCTGGGCCTCCTTCACATTGGCTACGCGCAGCACGTGCAGGCCATCACCCGCCAGGCCGGTCGCCAGGGCGATATTCACCACCCTGGCGCCATGCCGGCCGAAGCGGTTGCCATGGGTGTGCCAGCGCGGGTGCAACAGCAGCGTGCCGGGCACGCACTCGATCGGGCCGTCGGGGCTGACCTCGATGTGGCTGCCATCCACCACCAGGGCGGCATAGGCGCCGTCGTGGCGATGCGTGTGGAGCAAATCGCAGGCGCCGTGTCGGGTTTCGTAGCTGGGAGGGGTACGCATGACGCAATCCTGAGGCGGGCCGAAGCGGCCCGGCCAGTGGCGGAAGTCAGCCTCTCCCGCAGCGCGCGCCGTCCCTTCACTCCTCCCCGATATCCTCATTCCACACGTCGGGATTGGCCTTGATGTAGTCGCCCAGCATGTCGATGCATTCCTGGTTGTGCAGGTCGATGACGTTGACGCCGTTCTCGCGCAGCCAGTCGATGCCGCCGGGGAAGTTGACCGATTCGCCCACCACCACGGTGCCGATGTTGAACTGGCGCACCAGGCCGCTGCAGTACCAGCATGGCGCCAGCGTGGTGACCATGATGGTGTCCTGGTAGCGGCGCTGGCGGCCGGCCTTGCGGAAGGCATCGGTTTCGCCATGAACGGAGGGGTCGTTTTCCTGGATGCGGCGGTTGTGGCCGCAGCCCAGCAGGCGGCCGTCGTTGCGGTACAGCGCCGCGCCGATCGGGATGCCGCCCTCAGCCAGGCCCTGGCGGGCCTCGGCGATGGCGGTTTCCAGCAGGGCGCGGTAATCGATGGCGGTGGGCATGTGCAGGCCGGGGCGGTGGAGTGGGGGAATGGTGCCATGACGGGGGCCGGCGCGCCGCCGACGCTGCACAACGGGTCACGGACAACCGGGCCGATCTGTTGCATGCTTGCGCCATTGGGGGCTGGCCGAATGCTGGCGAGCTGGATGCAAACGGGGAATGACATGAACCACCATCGCGATCGCCGCGGCCGCACCGTGGCCCCGGGCCTGCGCGCCGTGCTGGCGCTTGCCGCCTGGCTGGCGGGTGCCGCAGCGGCCAATGCCGAAATCGTCCAGGGACAGTTGCAACTGCATTGGGGCGATCCGGCACCGGCGACGGCCAGTCAGCGCAAGCCGGCGCTGCTGCTGGCGACGCTGGTCACCGACAGCGGCCGCCGCATCGCGCTGGATGCGGCGCAGGCGCGCCGGGCCGCCGGCGATCTGTACGCACTGTCCAACCGCCGGGTGGCGGTCGAATTCGCGGCGCCGGGCCGCGTCATGTCGCAGCAACGGGCGATCGCGGCGATCGTGCCTGCCGATCGCCTGTGGCAGGCGGCGCCGGCCATCGATGCCAGCGGGCGGGTGATGGCCGCGGCCACCGTGTCCGGCAATACCCGCTGGGTGACGCTGATGTGCAGGTTTGCCGATATCGCCACCGAGCAGAAGACGCTGAGCTTTTTCCAGTCGCAGTACGGCAATGCGGCCGGGCAGTTGGGCCACTACTGGAGCGAGGTGTCCTATGGCCAGATCGACCTGACCGGCAGCACTGCGCACGGCTGGTACGCGCTGCCGCAGCCGCGCTCGTTCTATGTCACCAAGGAGGGGGACAAGGACAAGGCCAACCTGAGCAAACTGTTCGAGGATTGTTCGGCCGCTGCCGACCCGTTTGTCGATTTTGCCGGCGTGCAGGGCATCAACATGATGTTCAACGGCGATCTGGACGGCTATGCCTGGGGCGGCGGCAGCTGCGCCACGCTGGACGGTTCGCGCCGCTGCCTGCGGGTGACCTGGAACCCGCCATGGTCGTTCAACAATCTGGCGCCGCTGGCGCACGAGATGGGCCATGGCTACGGACTGCCGCATTCGGACAATTCCGACGGCGACGACGATACCTACGACAATCCCTGGGACGTGATGAGCGACGGCTGGAGCAATGCCGTCCGCGATCCGACCTACGGTTCGCGGCCCAAGCACATCAACGTGCAGCAGCGCGACCGGCTGGGCTGGATGGCCGCGGCGCGCAAGCTGACCATTGCCGCCGGCAACGCCACCACCCGCCAGGTGCGGCTGGACTATGCCAGCCTGGCGGGTTCAACCAATACCCAGATGCTGATTCTGGCGATGCCGGCGCAGCCGGACCCGTACCGGACCGTGGTCTATACGGTGGAGGCGCGCCGCCGCAGCGGCGACTACGAATCGGCCCTGGCTGGCGATGCGGTCATCATCCACCGGGTCGACGACAACGGCACCGCCTTCAGCGTCGATGCCGATGCGCCGCCGGCCGACGTGTCCAACAACGAAGGTTCGATGTTCAAGGTCGGCGAGATCTGGCATACGCCCGACCAGGCGCACTGGTTGCGCGTCGACGGCACCACCGCGACCGGCTTCCTGTTGACGGTTGGGCCCAAGCCGCGGGTGATGAGCAGTCCGTTGCCGGCGCTGCGTACGCCGGCGCCGGTCGGCGCCGCACCGCCGGCGTCGCCCTCGGCGCCGCTTTCGTCCGGGCGTACGTCGCGCGCGGCCGACAGCGGCGACTGCGCCGCCGGCAAGCCGCGCCGGGAGCGGATGAGTGCCTGCCAGCTGCGCTGAACGTCACGCCCGGCGCCGGGATGCGATAATCCCGGCATGAGCGAATCCCCCTACAAGACCGGTACCACCCATTTCGGTTTCCGCGACGTCGCGGCCAAGGACAAGCAGAAGCTGGTCGGCGAGGTATTCACCTCGGTGGCCGGCAACTACGACCTGATGAACGACCTGATGAGCCTGGGCATCCATCGGGTCTGGAAGCGCTATTTCGTCGGCACCTGCCAGGTCAAGCGCGGCGACCGCGTACTGGATCTGGCCGGCGGCACCGGCGACATCGCCGCGCTGCTGAAGGACCGGGTCGGCGAGTCGGGCGAAATCGTGCTGGGCGACATCAACGCCGGCATGCTGTCGGTCGGCCGCGACCGGCTGACCAACCGCGGCCTGGTCTCGGGTCTGGATTACGTGCAGTGCAATGCCGAAGCGCTGCCGTTCCCGGACAACAGCTTCGATCTGGTCACCATTGCCTTCGGCCTGCGCAACGTCACCGACAAGCAAGCCGGCCTGCGCGAGATGTACCGCGTGCTCAAGGTGGGCGGGCAGGCGCGGGTGCTGGAATTCTCGGAAGTGACCGTGGACTGGTTCAAGCCGGTGTACGACTTCCATTCGTTCAAGATATTGCCTCGGCTGGGCCAGTTGTTCGCCAAGGACGCCGGCAGCTACCAGTACCTGGCCGAAAGCATCCGCAAGCACCCGCCGCAGGAAGCGCTGAAGGCCATGATGGACGAGGCCGGCTTTGCCCGCACCAGCTACAAGAACCTGTCCGCCGGCATCGTTGCGGTGCATACCGGCTACAAGGTGTAGGGCGGGTCTCGACCCGCCGGCGGTGGCATTCATCGCTTCGGCAGCGCCGGGGATTTGCTGTTGCTTTGGCTGTTTGAAGAGCAACAGAAAATCGCCCTCAAATGCCTTTCAACCGCCGAACGGCGGGTCATCCCCCCTTTCCCAAAAGGGGGAGGTAAGAGCGGAGCATCTCTCGTTCCTCGTTCCTCGTTCCTCCGATTCCCGATTCCCGATTCCCGATTCCCGATTCCCGGGTCCCCCACCCAGCCGCACAAGGTAAACTTGCAATTCCCCTGTAGTTGCTGGATCCCCTGATGCGTTCCCTTCTGATGATGCTTTCCTGCGTCGCTGTGATGGCGGCCGGATGTTCCCGTGAGTCCGCACCCGCACCCGAGGCAAAACCCGCTGCAGCCCCTGTTGCGAGCGAGAAAAAAATGACCCGCAGCCACGACGAGAGCTCGTACGCCGAGCCGGAGAAGGTCGTCATCCAGGATCTGGCCCTGGATCTGGCCGTGGATTTCGACAACCGCCAGCTGGCCGGCACCGCCACCTATACGCTGGACTGGAAGGACAAGGACAACAAACAGCTGCTGCTGGACACCCGCGATCTGGCCATCGAAAAAGTCGAGTCGCTGGACATGGGCGGAGTCTGGGAACCGCTGGAGTACGCGCTGGCCGAGGCCGACCCGATTCACGGCAGCAAGCTGAGCATCCAGGTCCCGCTGCAGAATCCGCAGGTGCGGGTGAGCTACAAGACCTCGCCGCAGGCCTCGGGCCTGCAGTGGCTGGAACCGGCGATGACCGAAGGCAAGCAGTTGCCCTTCATGTTCAGCCAGTCGCAGGCCATCCATGCGCGCAGCTGGGTGCCGCTGCAGGACACTCCCAGCGTGCGTTTCACCTACAGTGCGCATGTGACCTCGCGCCCGGACGTGATGGTGCTGATGAGCGCCGACAACGACCCGGCGGCGCCGCGCGACGGCGACTACCGCTTCAAGATGCCGCAACCGATTCCGTCCTACCTGCTGGCCATCGCCGCCGGCGATCTGGTGTTCAAGCCGATTTCCGCGCGCAGCGGCGTCTGGGCCGAGCCGGCCATGGTCGACAAGGCGGTCAAGGAATTCGAAGACACCGAGAAGATGATCGCCACCACCGAAAAGCTGTACGGGCCCTACCGCTGGGAGCGCTACGACATGCTGGTGCTGCCGCCGTCGTTCCCGTTCGGCGGCATGGAGAACCCGCGGCTGAGCTTCATCACCCCGACCGTGATCGTCGGCGACAAGTCGCTGGTATCGCTGATCGCCCACGAGCTGGCGCACAGCTGGTCGGGCAATCTGGTGACCAACGCCAGCTGGAAGGACATCTGGCTGAATGAAGGTTTCACCACCTATGTGCAGGACCGCATCACCGAGTCGCTGTACGGCGCCGAGATGGCGGAGGCGGAGCGGCAGATCGATCAGACCGATCTGCTGAACGACATCAAGGGCATGAGCCCGGCCGATCAGGCGCTGGCGCTGCCGGCGTTGACCGATCGCGATCCGGACGAGTCGCTGAGCCAGGTGGCCTACGTCAAGGGCGCATGGTTCCTGCAGTTCCTGGAGGAGCGTTTTGGCCGTGCGGTGTTCGATCCGTTCCTGCGCGGCTGGTTCGACGACCACGCTTTCCAGAGCGCCAACACCGATCAGTTCGTCGCCTACCTGCGCAAGAACCTGCTGCCGAAGAACCCCAACGCGGTGACCGAGGCCGAACTCGATGCCTGGCTGATCCAGCCGGGCATTCCGTCCTTCGCCACGCCCGCGCGTTCGCGTAGCCTGGCCAATACCGATACCGCACGCATCGCCTGGCTGGGCAGCGGCAAGCTGCCCAGCAACCAGGTCACCGCCGAGTGGAGCACCCAGCAATGGAGCAACTTCATCAAGGGCCTGGGCGAGAAGCTGAGCGTCGAACAACTGGCGCAGCTGGATGCGGCCTACAAGTTCACCGGCACCCAGAACGGCGAAATCGCGATGCGCTGGTATCCGCTGGCGGTGCGCAGCGGCTACCTCGAAGCGATGCCAGCGCTCGGCGAATTCATCCAGCGGGTCGGCCGCCGCAAGCTGATCCTGCCGATCTATGAGGAACTGGCGAAAACGCCCGAAGGCCTGGCTTTCGCCCGGGAAGTCTTTGCGCGGGCGCGGCCGGGCTACCACCCGATCACCACCGCGTCGGTGGAAGCCGTACTGGCCAAGGCGGAAGCCCGGTAACCATGCCGGGCGTGCGCCGCATCGTGAAGACGGTCGCCGCGCTGGCGGCCGTTTTCGTGGTGCTGTCGGCGTTGTGGTTGTGGCGGGATCCGATGCTGCTGGTGCGCGCGGATTTTGCCCGCCAGCGCATTGCCGCCGGCCTGTCGCTCGAACGGCTCCAGGCCGGCGATCACCGCTGGGTCTATGCCGAACGCAAGGCTGCAAAGGCCGGCGCGCCCACGCTGGTGATGATCCACGGCTTTACCGGCAGCAAGGAAAACTGGTACCCGCTGGCGCAGCGGTTGAGTGGCGACTACCGGCTGGTGATTCCGGATTTGCCCGGCTGGGGCGCCAGCGAACGCCAGGCCGATGCCGACTACGGCTTTGTTGCGCAGAGCGCACGGCTGTCGGCATTCCTTGCCGCGCTGGCGCGGGAACCGGGCAGCCCGCTGGTATTGCTGGGGCATTCGATGGGCGGCGGCATCGCCGCGCTGACCGCGGCCGATCATCCGCAGCAGGTGGACCGGCTGGGCCTGTTCGACGCGGCCGGGGTGCGCTTTGCCGACAACCGTTTCGGGACCGAGGTGCTGGCCGGGAAGAACCCGTTTGCCGTCCGCGACCAAGCGTCGCTGCAGCGCTATCTCGACACCGTATTTCACGACGATGCGGCCAAGCCGTCGATTCCGTGGCCGGCGTCGACGGCGGTGATCGGCTGGCGCAAGCGGCAGGCGGTCTTCGAGCAAGAGGTGTTGGACCGCATCGGCCGCAGCGAAGAGCGCTTCCTGCCCGGCGACCGGGCGGCATCCATCGGCCAACCGACGCTGCTGCTGTGGTGCCGGCAGGACGCGGTCATCGACCCCAGCGCAATGGCGCTTTACGCTGAGCGGATACCGCAGGCGTTCCAGGTGATGCTGGACGGGTGCGGACACATGTCCATCATGGAGCGCCCGCAGGACGTGGCGGAGGCGGTCCGGTACCTGGTTGCAGAAGGAGAAACCCGATGAAATCCCAAGCCCTGATGCTCGGTTGCCTGCTGGCGCTGGCCGGTTGCGGCGATCGCGAAGCGCAGCAGCGCGCCGCGGCCGAAGCCGCGGCGCAAGCCAAGGAACAGGCTGCCGAGGCGCTGGCGGCCGAATACGACCGCGCCGTGGTGTCCACCAACTGGGAACTGGCGCGCGTGCACGGCACCGCGTTGCTGGAACAGTATCCCGACAGCGCAGCGGCCGCGCGCATCGAGCCAGGCTTCGAGGAGGTCAAGGCCAAGGGCCAGGCCGCGCGCGAACAGCGGCGGATGGAAGCATTGTGGGACTACGCGCAGGTCGTCACCGATGGCGGCACCCAGCGCTCGGCGGCGATCTACAGCAAGGAGACGGTGGATGTGGACGGCAGCGGCGCCAAGCCGGTGCAGCTGGTGTTCCGCGACCATCCCAAGTGGAAGCGCAGCAGCTACCTGGTGCTGCAGGCTGGCGATTTCGCCAAGGCCTGCTACCGCAGCTGCACTGTCACCGTGACCGTCGATGACGCTGCGCCCAGGCGGATGAGCGCCAACCGGCCGGACACCGACGAAGCCACCGCCATGTTCATCGACGACGACAAGGCGCTGTGGCGCCTGCTGCGCAAAGCCCGGGTGGTGTCGATCGAATTCCCGGTCAAGGCCGGCGGCACCCGCACCGCGGCGTTCGAGACCGGCGGCCTGGACGGATCGCAGATGCCGGGCTGGGACTAGGACGGGGCACCCTGCTGCCAGCTAGCGACGAAAATAGGGGCATGTGAGGCTTCCTTGTGGGAGCGACGCCAGTCGCGACGGGGCACTACCGGCAACCCGTCACGACTTGCCAGCCGTTCGGCTGTTGAATGCCGTTGCGCCTACACCAGCCTTTCGGCGCTGCCAGGTCGGTGCGCCAGCGCAATCGCGCCAGCGATGGCGAACGCAGCCACGGCCACGGCCTGCACCAGCACGAACACGATCCCCAAAACGGTCGGCGACACCCAGCCGCCGGCCAGCAGCAGCACGCAGTCGAACGCGTACAGCGCATTGAGCGCGGCGACCAGCCAGCCGGAGCGATAACCGGGCTTGCGTGCCAACCATGCGATCCACACCACATAGGGCAGCAGGGCCAGGCCGACGACACGCAACAGATCGGCCGGCAGCGCGGTCAATGCGGCCAGTGGCGCGGCGGCGACGGCCATGGCAAGCGCGGTGACGCCGGTGACGCCGGCATCGACGAGCAGTACGCCGCGCAGCAGGGCAGGGCGGGCAATGGCAGGGGCGGTGTGCATGGCGATTCTCCTGGTTGGGTTCGACGCCAATGCTGGGGGACGGTTTGCGCAGCGTCGATTACCTGGCAGGTAAGGCCGGCAACGGCGGATTGGTGCTACCGTCCCGGCATGCAACGACAAGCCACCACCGGCGAGCTGCTGCGCGACTGGCGCCAGCGTCGCCGCATGACCCAGTTGGACCTGGCCGACAGCGCCGGCGTCTCCACCCGCCACGTCAGCTTTATCGAAACCGGGCGTTCGCTGCCCAGCCGCAGCATGCTGCTCAAGCTCGGCGCACTGCTGGATGTGCCGCTGCGCGAGAGGAATACGCTGATGATCTCCGCCGGTTACGCGCCGATGTACCGCGAACACCGCCTGGACGAAGCGGAGATGTCGGCCGCGCGCGAGGCCATCGAGCGGCTGCTGTCGGCGCATGAGCCTTACCCGGCGCTGGCGGTGGACCGGCATTGGCAACTGGTCACCGCCAACCGTGCCGCGCAGGCGCTGCTGGCCGGTCTGCCCGAAAGCCTGTTGCAGCCGCCGTTGAACGTGCTGCGGGTGAGCCTGCACCCGCAGGGACTGGCATCGCGCATCGACAACCTGCCCGAATGGCGCGCGCATGTTTTCGAGCGGTTGCGCCATCAGTACGCCACGACCACCGACCCGCAACTGGCCCAGCTGTTGGCGGAACTGCAAGCCTATCCGGGCGGCGAAGCGCCGATGGCGGCCGACGCCCGCGCCGCCGGCGGCATCGTGGTGCCGCTGCGGCTGCGCCTGGATCGGACGCAGGTACTGTCCTTTCTCAGCACCACCACCGTGTTCGGCACCCCGCGCGACATCACCCTGGCCGAACTGGCGATCGAATCGTTCTTCCCGGCCGATGCGCAAACCGCGGCGCTGCTGCGGGCAATGGCCGAACCAGGCGATTGAATGCCTGGCCTGTGGGCGAGCCTGGCCCGCCGCCTACAACGCGTAGCCGAACTGCTGCTTGAACTGCTCGTTGAACTCGTCGAAGTCGAAGCGCGCGCCGAGTGGAGGCAAGGGCGCCCGCCATTCCGGCGCCGTCGCCACGGCAGGGGTTCCACCCGCCTACCAAGCTGTTGGCCTATAGCGCGTAGCCGAACTGCTGCTTGAACTGCTCGTTGAATTCGTCGAAGTCGAAGCGCGCGCCGAGTGGAGGCAAGGGCGCCCGCCATTCCGGCGCCGTCGCCACGGCAGGGGTTCCACCCGCCTACCAAGCTGTTGGCCTATAGCGCGTAGCCGAACTGCTGCTTGAACTGCTCGTTGAATTCGTCGAAGTCGAAGCGCTGATTCTGCGTCCCGGGGTGCTCGACCTTCAGCGCTCCCATCAGATTGCCCATCCGTCCGATCGTCAGCCAGTCGTAGCCTTTCTCGATGCCGAAGATCAGCCCGGCGCGGAAGGCGTCGCCGCAGCCGGTCGGGTCGGTGACGCGGCGCTCGTGCGCCGGCGGGATGTCGTAGCTCTTGTCGGGGGTGTGGATCTGCGAGCCATGCGGGCCGCGGGTGGTGATGTAGGCCTTCACGCGCTTGACGATGTCGGCCTCGCTCCAGCCAGTGCGTTCCTGCAGCAGGTTGGACTCGTAGTCGTTGACGGTGACGTACTGGGCCAGCTCGATGAAGTTGCGCAGTTCCTCGCCGTTGAACAGCGGCATCGCCTGGCCGGGGTCGAAAATGAACGGAATGCCGGCCTCGGCGAACTCGGCGGCGTTCTGCAGCATGCCTTCGCGCCCGTCCGGGCTGACGATGCCGAAGGTGACGCCGGCCACGTCCTTCACATGATTCTCGTAGCTGCGCATCATCGCGCCGGGGTGGAAGGCGGTGATCTGGTTGTTGTCGTGGTCGGTGGTGATGAAGGCCTGCGGGGTGAACAGCTCATCGATCACCTTGACCTGGCTCATGTCGATGCCCTGCTCGGCGAACCATTCGCGGTACGGGCCGAAATCCTGGCCGACGGTGGCCATCGGGATCGGTTCGCCGCCCAGCAGCTTCAGGTTGTAGGCGATATTGCCGGCGCAGCCGCCGAACTCGCGGCGCATCCGCGGGACCAGGAACGACACATTCAGGATGTGGACCTTGTCCGGCAGGATGTGGTTCTTGAACTGGTCCGGGAACACCATGATGGTGTCGTAGGCAAGGGAACCACAGATCAGTGCGGACATCGCGACGCTCACGGGAGGCGGCCCGTTGCCGCAGCGTAATAGGTTAGCGGGCCGAGCGCGTTGCGGCAAAGGGGCAGGCCGGACCGCCCTCGGTGCGGGTGGGGGGAAGTCGGCGGCTTTGCCGCGACAAGGGCGGCAAATGGCCGACGGATCGGCTTTTCCCTTCCGACGCCGCACGCGCGAATTTCCCCCCTTTTACGCCAGCGGAGGAGCAAACTGCGGCGGAGTCCATGCCGGCGCTTCCCTTCCGCGGGCCTATTCATCCCGAATGGCCGCATCGCCATCGGCCGCGCAGCGGCCGACTTTTCCCTTCCCGGTGCCGCAGGCGCGGATTTCCCTCGATTCCAAGGCGTTTCTCCTTGCCGCTACCCAGGCAGGTTGTTAGGCTAGCCGACCCCTTCTTTGCCCAAAAAATCGCCATTCCTGGCGGTTCGCCACCAGCAGGACTCTTCCCCCGATGTTCAAAAAGCTCCGCGGCATGTTCTCCAATGACCTGTCCATCGATTTGGGCACGGCCAATACCCTTATTTATGTGCGCGGACAAGGCATCGTGCTGAACGAACCTTCGGTGGTGGCGGTTCGGCAGGATCGCGCCATCGGCGGCTCGCGCTCGGTGGCGGCGGTCGGCGCCGAGGCCAAGCAGATGCTGGGCCGCACCCCCGGCCACATCACCACCATCCGGCCGATGAAGGACGGCGTGATCGCCGACTTCACCTACACCGAGGCCATGCTCAAGCACTTCATCAAGAAGGTGCACAAGTCGCGCTTCCTGCGCCCCAGCCCGCGCGTGCTGGTGTGCGTGCCGGCAGGCAGCACCCAGGTCGAACGCCGCGCCATCAAGGAATCGGCCGAAGAGGCCGGCGCCCGCGACGTGTATCTCATCGAAGAGCCGATGGCCGCGGCCATCGGCGCCGGCATGCCGGTGACCGAGGCGCGCGGCTCGATGGTCATCGACATCGGCGGCGGCACCACCGAGGTGGCGGTGATCTCGCTGAACGGCATCGTCTATTCGCAGTCGGTGCGCATCGGCGGCGACCGCTTCGACGAATCCATCACCAATTACGTGCGCCGCAACCACGGCATGCTGATCGGCGAGGCCACCGCCGAGCGCATCAAGCTGGAGATCGGCTGCGCCTACCCGCAGCCGGAAGTGCAGGAGATGGAAATCTCCGGCCGCAATCTGGCCGAAGGCGTGCCGAAGATGATCAAGATCAACTCCAACGAAGTGCTCGAAGCCCTGCACGAGCCGCTGTCGGGCATCGTCAGCGCGGTCAAGCTGGCGCTGGAGCAGACCCCGCCGGAACTGTGCGCCGACGTGGCCGAACGCGGCATCGTGCTGACCGGCGGCGGCGCCCTGCTGCGCGACCTGGACCGCCTGATCAGCGAGGAAACCGGCCTGCAGGTGCAGGTGGCCGACGATCCGCTGACCTGCGTGGCCCGCGGCGGCGGCCGCGCGCTGGAACTGGTGGACATGCACGGCAACGAGTTCTTCGCGCCGGAATGATGAAGCCAGGAACGAGCGGAGAGAAACGAGAAACGAGTGGACGCGGTTTCTCGGCTCTCTCCCCTGCTTCGCTTCTCATTCCTCACTTCTCGTTCCTTTCCTCTCGTTTCTAGCCTTCCGTGCCTTCCTACGCCGGTCCACCCGTTGCCTCCCGTCCCGGTGAAGTCGCCAGCACCTTGCGGCTGCTGGCCTATCTGGCGCTGGCGGTTGCGCTGATTGTGCTGGACCATCGCGGCGGCTGGCTGCACCGGCTCCGCGACCAGGCCAGCGTGATCACCCAGCCGCTGTGGTGGCTGGCCGGTCTGCCCGGCAGGCTGGGCACGCGGATGCAGGATGACGCGGTCAGCCGGTCGCGGCTGATGGAGGAAAACCGGCAGCTGCGCAACGACCTGCTGATCGCCAATGCCCGCCTGACCCGGTTGCGGACCGCCGCAGCCGACAATACCCAGTTGCGCGCGTTGCTGGGTGCGGCCGAGAGCCGCGGGCTGGATGTGCAACTGGCGCCGATCCTCAACATCGACCTGGACCCGACCCGGCAGCGGCTGGTGCTGGATGCCGGCAGCAGCGATGGCGCCCGCGTCGGCCAGGCGGTCATCGACGCCGGCGGGCTGATGGGCCAGATCATCCGCGTCACCCCCGCCCATTCCACCGTGCTGCTGCTGACCGACCCCGACCACGCGGTACCGGTGATGAGCACGCGCAACGGCGTCCGCCTGATTGCCTACGGCCGCGGCCGCGGCGACCTGCTGGAACTGGCGGATATTCCGTTGAACAGCGGCGTGGAGGTTGGCGATGTGCTGGTCACCTCGGGCCTGGGCGGGCGCTTCCCGGCCGGGTTTCCGGTCGGCACGGTCACCGCGCTGCGCACCGACGACAGCCATGCCTTCCTGATTGGCGATGTCAAACCGGCGGCGCAGCTGGATCGCGGCCGCGACGTGCTGCTGCTGAAAAGCCGGGACCGGGGAACCGGGAACGGCGAATGGGAAGAGGCAGCCGTCAAACCGGAGGTTAGCGAAACCGATGGCGGCGCCCCGGAGCGCCCCGCCGATTCCCGGCCGGCCCCAGAGGAGCCGACGCCATGAGCCGGATGCGCGTGGGCTGGATTCTGCCGCTCAGCATCGTCGTGGCGCTGCTGCTGGGCCTGTTGCCGCTGCCGGAAACGCTGCAGCCGCTGCGCCCGTACTGGCTGGCGCTGGTGCTGGCGTACTGGGTGATTGAGGCGCCGGACTACGCCGGACTGGGTTTTGCGGTCATCGTCGGCCTGATTGCCGACCTGATGTTCGGCAGCCTGCTGGGCGAACAGGCGCTGCGGATGGTCATCATGACCTTCATCCTGCAGCGGTTCCGCGCGCGCCTGCGTTTCTTCCCGGTGTCCCAGCAGTCGCTGGCCATCGGCGGACTGCTGCTGAACGATCGCATCGTCACCACGGCCATCCACATGGCGTTGGGCGAACCCAGCCTACCCTGGAACTACTGGTGGGCGCCGTTGCTGGGCATGCTGCTATGGCCGTTGCTGTTCATGCTGCTGGACGCGCTGCGCCTGGGGCGGCGGGGCTGAGCGGCCATGATCGCGCGCCGCCCCTCCAAGAACCCGCACGCCGAAGCCGAGCAGTTCCGTCGCCGCGCGGTGCTGGGGTTCATCGGCGTGACCCTGGCGTTGCTGGGGCTGGCCGGCTGGTACTTCAAGCTGCAGGTCATCGATCACGCCGAATACGCCACCCGTTCGGAGGCCAACCGGATCCGGCCGCGGCCGGTGGTGCCCGGGCGCGGCACCATCTACGACCGCAACGGCAAGCTGTTGGCCGAGAACGTGCCGGCGTTCCGGCTGGAAGTCACCCCCGACAAGGCCGGCGATCCAAAGCGCCTGATCGCCGAACTGGGCAAGGTGGTCGCGCTGACGCCGGAGGACATCGAGCGCTTCGAGGCTACCCGCAAGGCTACCCGCAGCTTCCGGCCCATCGCGCTCAAGTTGCGCGTGGACGAGGAGGAAATGGCGCGCTTTGCGGTCAACCGCTGGCGCTTTCCGGGGGTCGAGCTGGTGCCCTACCTGACCCGCCGCTACCCGTACGGGGATCTGTTCGCGCATATCGTCGGCTACGTGGGGCGTATCGACGAGAAGGATCTGGAGACGCTGGGCGAGGGCAATGCCGCGCTGACCCACATCGGCAAGACCGGCCTGGAGCGCTATTACGAAGAGGCGCTGCGCGGCCGCATCGGCTATGAGCGGGTCGAGACCAATGTCGAGGGGCGCGCGCTGCGGGTGGTGGATCGGGTGCCGGCGCAGGCGGGCGCCGATCTGCGCTTGAGCGTGGACGCGGACCTGCAGCAGGCCATGGTCGACGCGTTCGGCGAGCTGGAGGGCTCGGCGATTGCGATGGACCCGCGCACCGGCGAACTGCTGGCCATGGTCAGCCTGCCCAGCTACGACCCCAACCTGTTCGTCAACGGCATCTCCAGCAAGGATTTCCGCGCGCTCAACGAAAATCCCTCGCGTCCGCAGTTCAACCGGGTGGTGCTGGGCGGGGTGGCGCCGGGGTCGACGCTGAAGCCGTTGATCGCCCTGGCCGGACTGGACAGCGGCCTGCGCCGGCCGGAAGACAAGGTGCTGTCCACCGGCATGTTCTACCTGCCCGGCACCAGCCGCGGCTGGGGCGATGCCGCCCGCGGCGGCCATGGCTGGACCGATCTGCGCAAGTCGATCGCCGCCTCGGTCAACACCTACTACTACCGGCTGGCGCTGGATCTGGGCATCGAACGCTTCGACGACTACATGCAGCGCTACGGCTTCGGCGCGCCCACCGGCATCGACCTGATGGGCGAAATCAGCGGCATCCTGCCATCGCCGGCGGCCAAGCTGCAGGCCAAGAAGGAGCGCTGGTACCCCGGCGACACCGTCAACGCCAGCATCGGCCAGGGCGACTGGAAGGTGACGCCGCTGCAACTGGTCCGCGCCACCGCCGGGCTGGCCGACGGCAAGCTGCGGCGGCCGCACCTGGTCATCGCCAAACGGATCAGTTTCGACGGCGAGTGGGAGCCGATGCCGCAGCCGGAGCCATTGCCGATCAGCCCCAACCCCGGCAACGTGGCGGTGATCCGCGACGGCATGGTGGCCACCATGCAGCCCGGCGGCACCGGCGTGGCCACCGCGCGCGGCGCGCCGTACACGATGGCCGGCAAGACCGGCACCGCGCAGGTGGTCAGCCGCCGCGGCACCGCCGCGGTCAACCCCAAGAGCCTGCCCATGCATCTGCGCCACCGCGCGCTGTTTGTCGGCTTTGCGCCGGCGGAAAACCCCACCATCGCGCTGGCCATCGCGGTGGAAGGCGGCGGTTACGGCGGCGTCACCGCCGGCCCGATCGCGCGCAAGATTTTCGATGCGTATCTGCTGGGGGAGCCGGGGACTGGGGAGCCGGGACTGGGGACTGGGGACTCGGGACTCGGTAACAGCAATAGCCACGGCAACGGCAACGACGGCAGTAGTGCGGGCGCTGAAGGCCGAGCAGGCGCCGAAGCGTCCATGCCAGACGAATCCTCCAATCCGACGCCACCGGCGGCAACGGACATCCCGCAGCCCGGTGATGCTGCCGTGCCCGCCGGCGCCGCTTCTCCCCGAGTCCCGAGTCCCGAGCCCCCAGTCCCGGCTGTCCCGGCTGTTCAACAATGAACGATCTCCTGCGCTGGGTCTTCGATCTGCTGCGGCGTCTGCTGCATACGTTGGACTGGCCGCTGCTGTTGGCGCTGGCCGGCTTGATGGGCATCGGCCTGGCGGTGCTGTACAGCGCCGGCGGCGACAGCCAGGGCGCGCGGCTGGCGATCAACCAGGGCGCGCGCTTTGCGGTCGGGCTGGGCGCGATGTGGGCGCTGTCGCGGGTATCGCCGGTGCGGTTGCGCTCGTGGACGCCGGGCGTGTTCGCGGTCTCGCTGTTGCCGCTGATCGCGGTGTTGTTCATCGGTACCGGCAAGCACGGCCAGCACTGGATCGATTTGAAGCTGTTCTATCTGCAGCCGGCCGAACTGCTGAAGATTTCGCTGCCGATGATGATGGCGTGGTACCTGCACCGCGAACCGCTGCCGCCGCGTATCGGCACCGTGCTGGTCGCCGGCGCGCTGCTGGGCTTGCCGACCGCGCTGATTCTGCTGCAACCGGATTTCGGCACCGCCATGCTGGTCGCCGCCAGCGGCGTATTCGCGCTGCTGCTGGCGGGATTGCCCTGGTGGTGGGTGGGCGTGGCATTGGGCGGGGTTGCCGCTGCTGCGCCGGCGGCGTGGTTCTGGCTGCTGCGCCCGTACCAGAAGGATCGCATCCTGACTTTCCTGAATCCGGAAAACGATCCGCTGGGCACCGGCTGGAACATCATCCAGTCCAAGATCGCCATCGGCGGCGGCGGCCTGACCGGCAAGGGCTGGGGGCAGGGCTCGCAGTCGCATCTGGACTATCTGCCCGAGCACACCACCGATTTCATCTTCGCAGTGCTGTCCGAGGAATTCGGCTGGCTGGGGGTGGCGACGGTGCTGGCGCTGTATCTGTTCGTGATAGGGCGCTGCCTGTGGATCGCCATCGATGCGCGCGACACCTATTCGCGGCTGTTGGCCGGCACGCTGGGGCTGTCGTTCTTCGTCTACGTGATCGTCAACGGCGGCATGATCTCCGGCCTGCTGCCGGTGGTGGGCGTGCCGATGCCGCTGCTCAGCTATGGCGGCACTTCCGCCGTGTCGCTGCTGGCCGGCCTGGGCCTGGTGATGGCGGTGCGCGCGCACCGGCCGGTGCATGGGTATTGAGGGTGGGGAGCGAGGAGTGAGTGAAGAGGAGTGAGGAGTGAGTGGTTAGGAGCGGGAAACGAGGAACGAGAAACGAGAAACGAGGGAGTGATGAGGCGCTGGGCTTTTGTGCACGACAGCATGCATAGGTAAACGCCGATGCACTCCTGGCGCCAACGAAGCGGGATGCTTCCCTGCCGCGAGAACCTTCAGTCCCCGTCCCTCATTTCTCACTCCTCATCACTCACTCCTCGCTCCTCCCCCAACAGTTCATCCTTCCCAGCACCCTCCGTGCTACCCTCGCGCCGATGATCCGACGCGCTCTTGTCTGCCTGCTCACGTTCGGCCTCGTCGCCTGTGCGACGCCGCCGCAGTCTTCTTCTCCCTCGCCGCAGGCGGCCAGCGAACCGGCAACCACGCCGGTGGCGGAAACGCCGGCCGAAACCTCGGTCGAAGCCATCCCCGCCGCGCCGGAACCGGTGGATCTGACGCCCGTGCCGTTCGAGATCGCCCGCGCCGATTTCGTCCGCGACACCGCCGCCAGGTACGGCATCGATCCCGGGTACATCGAATCGGTGCTGGCGCAGGCGCAGTTCCGCGACGACATCGTCAGCCTGATGTCGCGGCCGGCCGAGCGGGTCAAGCCGTGGAGCGAGTACCGCCCCAACTTCATCACCGCCGCGCGCATCGACGGCGGCCGCGCATTCATGGCCAGGCACCAGGCCGCGCTGCAGCGGGTCGAACGGCAGTACGGCGTGCCGGCCGAGGTGATCGTGGCGATCATCGGCGTGGAAACCAGCTACGGCGGCTTCACCGGCAAGCATCGGGTCATCGATGCGCTGTACACGCTGGGTTTCCGCTACCCGCGCAGCGGCAATCCCGAGCGAGCCGCCTACGAACACCGCCGCGAACGGTTCTTCCGCGATGAGCTGGCGCAGCTGTTCGCGCTGGGCCGCGAGGAGAACCTGGACATCACCGCGCTGACCGGCAGCTACGCTGGCGCGATGGGGCTGGGCCAGTTCATGCCGTCGAGCTATCGCGAATTCGCGGTGGACGGCGATGGCGACGGCCGCCGCGATCTGTTCAAGAATTTCGACGATGTGTTCGCCTCCATCGCCAACTATTTCCGCAAGAAGGGCGGCGAACGCGGCGGCTGGGTGCCGGGCGGGGCGGTGGTGGCGCGGGCCGAACTGCAGCCGGGCTTCGACGAATTCAATCCCCAGACCTGGACCCCGGACTACACGCTGGCCGATCTGGCCCAGCGCGGCTACCGCCCATTGGAGCCGGTGGCGCCCGATGCCACTGCTACCCTGGTATCGCTGGAAGGCAGCACCGGCAAGCAATACTGGCTGGGTTTCCAGAACTACTACGCCATCACCCGTTACAACAATTCCAAGATGTACGCGATGGCCGTCCATCAGCTGTCGCAAGCGATTGCCGGCAAAGAGATCCCGCCGGCATGAGGTGGCTGGCGCTGCCCGTGCTGGTGTTGGGGCTGGCGGCCTGCGGTACCGCACCGAAGAAGTCCGCTTCGCCATCGTCCGCGCCCGCGGGCGTGGCCGGTACGGTGGCGCCGGCCCGCACGGCCACCGGCAAGCCCTGCAAGGTCTACGCCGCCGCGCAGGAAGATCCGTCCACGCGCGGCAACTACACCGCCGGCGGCCTGTACAAGCCCGGTGTTGCCGATACCACGCCGGACTATGTGCCGGACGTGGACTGCATCCCCGAACCGGTGGTCGTCAACGAGCCGCGCTCGCCGGTCGGCAACCGTTCGCCTTACACCGTGCTGGGCAAGCAGTACCGCGTGCTCGACCGTGTCGATGGCTACCGCGAGCAGGGCATTGCCTCGTACTACGGCGCCAAGTTCCATGGCCGCCGCACCTCCAATCTGGAGGTCTACGACATGTACGCCTTCACCGCCGCGCACAAGTCGCTGCCGCTGCCCAGCTTCGCGCGGGTCACCAACCTGGACAATGGCGCCTCGGTGGTGGTGCGGGTCAACGACCGCGGGCCGTTCCATGAAGGCCGGGTCATCGATCTGAGCTACGCCGCGGCGGTCAAGCTGGGCATCACCCAGCGCGGCACCGGCCGGGTCGAAGTGCGCGCGCTGACGCCCGATGGCAAGGGCACGCAACTGGCATCGGCCGCACCCCCTGCCAGCCGCGTTGCGCCGGAGCCGGCCACCACGCCGATGGACGAACTGGTCGGCCGGTTGCCCGCCGCCTCGGCGGCTGTTGCCGCCAGCGTGCCGGCGACGGCAGCCACCGGGCACCGCTATCACGTCACCCCGGACCTCAAGCGCACGCCCAGCGCCGATCAGTTCGACGCCTGGATGCAGGCCAACGGCGTGCGGGTGGCCACCGGCAAACCGGCCGCTGCCGCCAGCGCGCCTGCAGCCGCCGTGCCCGCAACAACGGTTCCCGGGCCGGCAGTTTCCGCCACCGCCACGGCCAGCAACGATGCCGCCAAGCCGGTTCCGGCCAGCCACGCGGTCGCTGCCGGCATTGCCGCCATCCAGCTGCAGGTCGCCAGCTTCGCCAGCCGCGAGAATGCCGATCGCGCCCTGGCCCAGCTCAGCGCGGCCGGCATTGCCGGCAGCCTCAGCGACATCATCAGCAACGGCCGCAAACTGTGGCGGCTGCGGGTCGGCGCGCCGGATCATTCCGCCGCCGCGGAACTGGCCGGCCGTATCGCCGGTCTGGGTTTCGGCAGTCCGCAATGGGTGCGCGAATAACGGCCGTCCGCCGGCGCCAGCCTCATCCGATCCCAATACAATGGCCGTTTTGCAGTCGGCCATTGGCCAGCCAGGAGTCCGCAGCACATGAAGTTCCGTTTTGCCCTTGCCGCCATGGCCACTGCCGCCGTCGGCATCGCCATTGCCCAGACACCGGCGCCCTCGCCAGCGCCTGCGGCGCCCAGCGCCGCCGCGGCGGTCGAGATTCCGCCGGCACCCAAGCCGGTCGGCACCGCCTGGCTGCTGATGGACTACACCACCGGCCAGGTGCTGGCGGGCGAGAACTACGATGAGCGCGTCGAGCCGGCCAGCATCACCAAGGTGCTGACGTCCTACGTGGTCGCCGCCGAAATCAAGAACGGCAAGATCAAGGAAACCGACGACGTCATGCTGAGCGAGCGCGCCTGGCGCGAAGGCGGCGCGCGTACCGACGGCAGCTACAGCGGTTTTGCGGTCAACCAGACCGCCAAGCTGCTGGACATGGAAAAAGGCATGGCGGTGCAGTCGGGCAACGACGCCGCCATCGCGCTGGCCGAGCACACCGCCGGCAGCCAGGAGGCGTTCGCCTCGCTGATGAACAATTACGCCGCACGCATCGGCATGAAGGGTTCGCATTTCGTCAATGCCCACGGCCTGTCGGCGCCGGATCACTATTCCACCGCGCACGACCTGGCATTGCTGGGCCGGGCGATGATCCGCGACTATCCCGAGGCGTACGCCTACAACAAGATCAAGGAATTCAAGGTCGGCGATATCGTCCAGCCGAACCGCAACCTGCTGCTGTGGCGCGACCCCAGCGTCGACGGCATCAAGACCGGGCATCATTCCGGCGCCGGTTACTGCCTGATGAGTTCGGCCCAGCGCGGCGACCAGCGCCTGATCGCGGTGGTGATGGGCTCCACCTCGGAGAAGCAGCGCGCCGACGACAGCCTGGCGCTGCTGAACTGGGGCTTCCGCTTCTACGAAACCCATCGCCTGTACGATGCCGGCAAGGCCATCGCCAACCAGCGCGTCTGGAAGGGCCAGGCCAAGCAGGTCCAGCTGGGCGTGGCCGAGCCACTGCTGATCAGCGTGCCGCGCGGCCGCTATGGCGATCTGAAGCCGTCGATGGACGTGCCGAAAACGCTGGTGGCGCCAATCGCCAAGGATCAGGCCATCGGCACGGTCAAGGTGACGCTGGACGGCAAAGTGGTCGCCCAGGCGCCGCTGGTGGCGGTGGCCGAAGTCGAGGAGGCCGGCTTCTTCAAGCGCCTGTGGGACGCGTTCTGGATGTGGTGGGAGTCGGAGTGATCGGTTCCGTCAAAGGAGGCCGGCGTAAGCTGGCCTTCTTTTAATGGCGTAACGGCGATCTGCGCCGGCTCATGTAGGAGCGACGTAAGTCGCGACCGGAAACACAACAACCTGTTCAGACGCGGATCAACGCGGAAATGAACTTCAAAGATTCGGCCGCGGCAACCTATGCTGAGGGCTCTCGTCTTTCCGTTCCAGATCAACCCGTCGCGACTCACGTCGCTCCTACAGGAGTGGGTTGGCCGCCCAGACTCACCGCAATCAGCGCGATCGCCACGATGGCCAGCGGGATGGCCAGCTTGTTGAGCCGGCCCAGCCGTTCGCCGAAACCCCATACGCCCACCAGCGTGCCCAGCACCACCACGCCGATGTTCATCATCGAAAACACCACTGCGGGATTGTCCGGCAAGGCCTGGTGGGCGCGAACGTAGAACAGGATATTGCCGAAGTTGGTGGCGCCCAGCAGCAGCCCGGCCGGCAATGCCGACGCGCTCAACGCACGCCGCCGGCGCAGCTGCCGCCAGCCCTGCCACAGCGCCATCACGATGAAGGCGCCGATGAAGGCGAACAACAGCGAGGCGGCGAACGGCGTGCCGGCAGCGGCGATGCGCTTGAGCAGGATGTCGACGCTGGCGTAGCCCAGCAGCACGACCAGCGGCAGCAGCCAGCGTGCCGGGCCGGCGGTGCCGGCAGCGGCCGGTTCGGCGCGGGCGATGATGCCGACGATCGCCAGCAGGCCCAGCGCCAGGCCGGCGATCTTCCAGCCATCGGCCGTTTCGCCGAACAGGACGAAAGCCGCGATCAACGACAGCACCAGCGACAGCCGCTGCGCCACATCGGTGCGGACGATGCCGGCGACCCGCACCGACGCCGCCATCGCCAGGAAGATCGTCGGCAGCAGCAGCGCCAGCGCAATCAGCGACGGCAGCGGCGCCTGCGGTTCGCGCAGAGCCGCCAGCGGCGGGTCGAACAACCAGCCGCACAGCAATGCGGCAATGGCGTAGTTCCAGGCGATCGCCTGGCCGGTATCGATGCCCCTGCGTTGCGCCAGCTTCAGCTGCACGGAGACCAGTACGCTGCACAGAACGCTGAAAAACAGGAAATGCATCGCCGGCCCGCCTGGAAGAGGCGCGATTATCGCAGCGTCCGCGTAGGGCGGGTACCGGTGCCCGGCGTGCAGGCCGGGCCCGCAGTGGCCGGGCCGGAGTGCCGTTGCCGTTACAGCTGCGACAGCTGGAGTGGCTACCGGCCTGGATGGCCCCCGCGTGGTTTATCATCGCCGCTGGTTGACCGGACCGGGTCCGCAAGGATCAGGCATGCAACCAAGGGGATATGAGTGCCACGCAATGGGCTCTCCATGGATCTTTTCTGGGAAAGGAATGAACACGATGCACAAACTGACTTTCAAGCCCGCCGTCATGGCGGCATTCGTTGCGGCTGCTGCATTGGCCGTCGCCGCGGCGCCGGCATCGGCGCAGCGCAAGAGCGCGCAGGAAACCCGCAAGCAGCAGGTCGCCGAAATACCGGTCTGCGCCAAATCGCTTGGCACCATTTCGGTCATCGAGCCGGAAGACACCGTCAACTGGTGGAGCGGCCAGCAGTTGCCGGCGCCTTCCAAGCTGATCAAGGTATTCGTCAACAAGTCGCGCTGCTTCACCCTGGTCGATCGCGGGACCGGCATGGCGGCGATGCAGTACGAACGCGAGCTGGCCTCCAGCGGCGAGCTGCGCGGGCGCTCCAATGTCGGCAAGGGCCAGATCAAGGCCGCCGATTACGTGCTGGTGCCGGATCTGATTTCGCAGAACAGCAATGCCGGCGGCAACGCCATCGGCGGATTGCTCGGTGGCCTCATCGGCGGCAAGGCTGGCGCCATCGCCAGCGGCCTGAACTTCAAGAGCAAGACCGCCGACGTGGTGCTGACGGTGACCGACGTGCGTTCGTCCGAACAGGTCGCCATGGCCGAGGGTAACGCCAAGAAGACCGACATCGGCTGGGGCGCTGCCGGCGGCCTGTTCTCCGGTGGCGGCTTCGGCGCGGCCGGCGCTGGCGGCTACGCCAATACCGAGATCGGCCAGGTCATCACGCTGGCCTACCTGCAGGCCTATACCGATCTGATTGCCCAGTTGGGCGGATTGCCGGACAACGCCTCGGCCGCCAACGCGCAGCAGGCGGTGACCGTGACCAAGCCGGGCCGCCTGCTGGCCAACGCCGCCGGAACCGGCAAGGCGGTGCGCACGCTGGACCCGGGCATGATGCTGTACCCCACCGGCACCAAGGAAGGGGTGATGTGGGAAGTCGAGGACGAACTGGGCAACAAGGGCTGGGTATCGTCCACCCTGCTGGAACTGTCCAAGTAACCCTTGTCGCAAGGACTGCCGAGGAAGGGCTGCCGGCGACGGCGGCCCTTTCGCGTCGATGGCTTGGAATCGGCGCGATTCGTCCCAATAATCGCCGGATGGAAATCAAATCGGACAATCCCGAGCACGGCTTCAAGTTTCCCGGCACCTTCGAGCTCAGCGCCATGGGCGCGGCCAACACCGGCCTGGAAACCGAGCTGCCGCGGCTGCTGGCGGCCGCCGGCATCGACGTGCTGCACGAGAACATCAGCTGGAAGCATTCGTCCAACGGCAAGTACGTGTCGGTGCGCATCGCCTTCCGCGCCGACAGCCGCGAGCAGTACGACGCCGCGCATACGGCGCTGCGCGAACACCCGGAAGTGAAGTGGACGCTGTGAGCCTGCCGTGCCGGGTCCGCGAGCTCGGCCGCCAGCCGTACGAGCCGGTCTGGCGCGCGATGCAGCGCTTCACCGATGCGCGCGGCGAGGACACCGCCGACGAAATCTGGCTGGTCGAACATGAGCCGGTGTTCACGCTGGGCCAGGCCGGCAAGCCCGAACATGTACTGGCGGCCGGCGATATTCCGGTCGTGCATGTCGACCGCGGCGGCCAGGTGACCTACCACGGCCCGGGCCAGATCGTGGCCTATCCGCTGTTCGATCTGAAGCGGATGAAAGTCGGCGTGCGCGAATACGTCTGCCGGATCGAACAGGCCATCATCGACACGATGGCCGAATGGAACATCCAGGCACAACGCAGGGAGGGCGCTCCCGGCGTCTATGTGGCCGGCGCCAAGGTCGCCGCGCTGGGCATCCGCGTGCGCCGCGGCTGCACCTTCCATGGCCTGGCGTTCAATATCGCGATGGACCTGGAGCCGTTCCACCGCATCAATCCCTGCGGCTACCAGGGCCTGCAGGTGGTTTCGCTGGCGGATCTGGGCGGGCCGTCCGGCATGGCTACGGTCAAGCCGGTTTTGCTGGCCAGCCTGGCCGAGCAATTCGGTTTGCAGCTTCACGCCGAATCCGGATTGCCGGATCTGTCGCTGGCGGCCTGAGCGGCGTACAGCGGGCCCAGGCCCGCCATTGCCATCCTTCCGTCCGCACCGTCAACGAGCGCCATCGGCTGCAGCGGTCGCTCCTGCGCCAGCCCAATGCACGATGCACCGCGCCACGGTGACGCCGGCACGGCGCATGCCACAATCGGCCGGCCATGAACGATACCCCGCCGCTTGACGACTTCCCGACCGGGCCGCTGATCGAACGCGGCCTGGCGCGGTTGCGCGCCGCCTCCACCGACGCCGCGGAACGGCTGGCCGATGCCGCATTCGCCGCACAGGTGGCCAAGCTCATCGTCGCCAGCGATTTCGCGCTGGAAACGCTGTGCCGGCAACCGGCGCTGCTGGCCCAACTGGCACGCGACAACGCCCCTGCGCCGTTGCCGGCGCCGGTGCTGGAACCGCAGCAGCCCGAGCTGTGGCCAGCGCAACTGCGCCGCTACCGCAGCGCCGAATCGACCCGGCTGGTCTGGCGCGATGTGCACGGCCTGGACGATGTGGATGCCACGCTGGCGGACGCCACCCGGTTGGCCGAGGTCTGTCTGCAGACCGCCCTGCAAGCGCTGGAGGGCGAATTCGCGCAACGCCACGGCGTGGTGCGCAATACCGAAGGCGCGCCGCAGCGGCTGGTGGTGTTCGGCCTGGGCAAGCTGGGCGGCGGCGAGCTGAATTTCTCTTCCGACATCGATCTGGTCTACGCCTACCCGGAAGGCGGGCAATCCGACGGCGCGCGCGCGCTGGCGGCCGAGGACTATTTCGCGCGATTGGGGCAACGGCTGGCCAAGCTGCTGGACGAGCCGACCGTCGATGGATTCTGCCATCGCGTCGATCTGCGTCTGCGCCCGTTCGGAAACGCCGGCCGGGTGGCGCTGTCGTTTGCCGGCATGGATCAGTATTTCCAGCGCGAAGGCCGCGACTGGGAGCGCTATGCCTGGTTGAAGGCGCGTGCGGTGGCCGGCGACATCGAAGCCGGCGAGCAGTGGCTGGCGTCGCTGCGCCCGTTCGTCTACCGCCGCTACCTGGACTACACCGCGCTGGACGGACTGCGCGAGATGAAGGCGGCCATCGCCGCCGAGGTCGCGCGCCGCGAACTGGCCGATGACATCAAGCGCGGGCCCGGCGGCATCCGCGAAATCGAGTTCCTGGTGCAGGCGCTGCAGTTGATCCGCGGCGGCCGCGAAGCGTCGCTGCGCGAGCGCCGGCTGCTGCCGGCATTGCAGGCGCTGGTACAGGCCGGCCAGGTAACGCCGGCCGATGGGCAGGCGCTGGCGGCGGCGTACCGGTTCCTGCGCCGGATCGAAAACCGCCTGCAGATGCTGCGCGACGCACAGACCCACATGCTGCCGGAAGACGCCGGCGACCGCGCCCGCATCGCGCGGGCGCTCGGTTATGCCGGTTGGCCCGCATTGGAAGACTCGCTGCAGGCGCAGCGCGCGCGGGTCAGCCGCGAATTCGCCGAATTGCTGGCCCCGCGCAAGCGCCGGATCGCCGCCGATGCGCTGTCGCAATACTGGCGCGGCCTGCCCGAAGGAAGCCAGGCCGAAACCCTGGCCGCGGCCGGTTTCGCCGATGCCGCCGGCGCCGATGCCGCGTTGCGCGATTTTGCCCGCTATTCCGGCGTTCGTGGCCTGTCCGATGCGGCGCGTGCGCGGCTGGACCGGGTCGTGCCGGCATTGCTGGATGCGGCGGCCAAATCGCCGCACCCCGATGCCGCGTTGAAGCGCGCGCTGGCGTTGCTGCAGGCCATCCTGCGCCGGGCCAGCTACCTGGCGCTGCTGGACGAACAGCCCAGCGCGCTGGCGCGGCTGGTCGATGTGCTGGCGCGCAGCGCCTTGCTGGCCGAGCGGCTGGCGCTGTACCCGCTGCTGCTGGACGAACTGCTGGACAGCCGCGTGGCCGGGCCGATGCCGGAGCGGAGGCTGATGCGCCAGCAATGCACCGCCGCGCTGCAGGAGGAGGACCCGGAAGCCGCGCTGCGCTTGCTCAACGAATGCCGGTTGGCGCTGAGTTTCCGCATCGCGCTGGCGGCGCTGGACCAGCGCCAGCCACCCTCCGACAGCACCCGGCAACTGGCCTGGCTGGCGGACGAAGTGGTCGCGGCGGTGCTGCAGATGGCGCATCAGGATGTGGCCGGTGCGCATGGCCGGGTGCCTGGCGGCCGCTTCGCGATACTCGGCTACGGCAGCCTCGGTGGCGAGGAACTGGGTTTCGGATCGGACCTGGATCTGGTGTTCCTGTACGAGGCCGACCCGCAGGCGACATCCGATGGCGCGCGGCCGCTGGAGGCCGGACGCTGGTACGCGCGGCTGGCGCAGAAGATCGTCGCGCTGCTGGGCGCGCAGACCGCTGCCGGCAGGCTCTACGATGTCGACGTGCGGCTGCGCCCGGATGGCGCCAAGGGGTTGCTGGTGTCTTCGCTGGCCAGCTATACCGAATACCAGCGCGAGCGCGCCTGGACCTGGGAACACCAGGCGCTGGTGCGCGCGCGCGGCGTGGCCGGCGATGCCGCGCTGTTGGCCGCGTTCGACGACACCCGCGAACGCACGCTGACGCAGCCGCGCGATCCGGCCAAGCTGCGCGAAGACGTGGTCAAGATGCGCGCACGCATGCGCAGCGAACTGGATCGCAGCGATGCGGCGCGCTTGGACCTGAAGCAGGGCGAAGGCGGGCTGGTCGATCTGGAATTCCTGCTGCAATACCTGGTGCTGCGCGAATCGGCCGCCGTTCCGGCGCTGCTGGCGCCACGCAACACCGCCGCGCTGGTGCGGGCGCTGCGTGCCGCCGGAATCCTGGCCGATGAAATCACCGAAGCGTTGCTGGCCGCGCATTCGGTGTTCCTGGCCGAAGGTCTGGCCTGCACGCTGGATCGGCGTCCGCGGCTGGTCGGCCGCACTGCCGACGTCGCGGCGGCATGTGCGCAGGTCCGGTTGGCGTGCGGCCATTTCGATCTGGAACCGGACCCGGCGGACAGCCAGACGTCCGGATGATCAGCCGCGCTGGTGGTAGCGCGCTTCCTGGGTGAGGCCGCCGTAGCCATAGGCCGCTGCGCGCACATCGTGCACGTGGATATAGCTTTCCTCGTGCAGGTTTCCGAGCAGGTCGGCCAAGCCGGCGAAGGCCTGGCGGATGAACTCCGCCTTCTCATCCTTGGTGTTGGTTTCGTCGGTCACCTTGATGTCGAAATAGACGCTGCTCTTGCGCTGCTCGGCAAGACTGCGTCCGCCGGCGTACCAGTCTTCGGGAGCGACGAAATCGATGGCGATCGCAGTCACCGCCGGGTCCTTGCGCAGGATATGCGCGGTCAGATCCTGCAGCAGCGATGCGATTGCCTTCGATAGCGCCTGCGAGCGCACCGCGCCGACCTTGACGTTCAGAATGGGCATACGTTTCTCCTATGGTTAGCTATGCAACTATATGGGCGAAGATCAGCCCAGCATTTCGCGGACCTGCCGCATCTGCGCGACGACATCGCCGAAGCGCTGCTCGCCCAGTGTCTTCTGCAGACGGCGGGTGACAGTTGCGCTGGCGCGGTTGAGGTCACTGGCGATCGCCAGCGCGGCGGCAGTGGGATGGATCTCCAGCTCGCGGCCGTCATGATCCGAATTGCGGCGCTCGATCAGCCCCCGCTGCTGCAGCCCATCCAGCAGCCGGGTCGCAGTGGGACGGGTGATCGTCAGGGCATGGGCCAGTTCGCGCTGCAGCTGTCCCGGTTGCGCGAGCACGGCGCGCAGCAGGAATGCCTGCGGCGGGCTCAGGCCGAACGGACTGAACGCCTGCGTCCAGACCCGCTCCAGCATCCGCGACAGCGCGGCGGTGTTGAAGTACAGGCATCGATCGAACATGCGCGGCAGGCTAGCGCGATTTAGTTAGCTATGCAACTGTTTGGGTGCGAGTCTGCGACGACTACCCCCATTGGCTTGGCGAGCCGCCCCGCCGGCCCGTTGGCGATATCATTCCGGTCGCTGCGCCAGTCGCCGGCGCGACCCACTACTGCGGAGACCAGCCTGTGCCCGAACTCCATGCGCTGCTTGCCTTCTCGCTGATCTCACTGGGCATGGTGCTGACGCCCGGCCCCAACATGATCTATCTGATCTCGCGGTCGATCAGCCAGGGGCCACGCGCCGGCCTGATCTCGCTGGCCGGGGTGGCGCTGGGCTTCGTGTTCTACATGCTGTGCGCCGCCTTCGGCATCACCGTGCTGGTGATGGCCATTCCGTACGCCTACGACGCCCTGCGCATCGCCGGTGCGCTGTACCTGTTGTATCTGGCCTGGCAGGCGGTCAAGCCGGGCGGACGCTCGCCGCTGCAGGTGCGCGAACTGCCGCAGGACAGTCCGCGGAGGCTGTTCGCGATGGGCCTGCTGACCAACCTGCTGAATCCGAAGGCGGCGGTGCTGTACCTGTCGTTGCTGCCGCAGTTCATCGTTCCGGATCACGGCAGCGTGCTGGCGCAGTCGCTGGCGCTGGGCTTCACCCAGATCGCGATCAGCGTAGCGGTCAACGCACTGATCGCGCTGATGGCCGGTTCCATCGCCGCCTTCCTGGCCGCGCGTCCGACCTGGCTGATGCTGCAGCGCTGGCTGATGGGGACCGTGCTGGCCGGGCTGGCGGTGAGGATGGCGTTCGACGCGCGGCGCTAGTTGGTGCTGGATGCTTCTTTGTGGGAGCGACGCCAGTCGCCAAGGCATCCAGGAGCGAGCGATGCCTGCCCTTCGCAGCGAGCGAGCAGCGCGTCCTTGGTCGCGCATGGCGATGGGCTCCCGGGTGCAGTCGCGACTGACGTCGCTCCCGCAAGGATGCCCCCGTTGTCCTGCATTCAAAGGGCGCCCAGCCGTCGCCCTACAGCGCCAGCCGCTCGCGCACGATGGCAGCCACGCGCGCGGTCTCGCGCAGCGGTTCGGCATCGAACGCCGCCAGCGCGGTATCCATTGCGCGGATGCGTCCGCTTTGCAGCAGCGCATCGAGAAAGCGGCGCGGGCGGCCGCGGACCCGGCCCGGATCGAAGACATGCACGGGCGCCCGCGTCGCGCAGGCTTCGGAGATCATGTTCACCGAGTCGGGCGAACAGACGATCCGGTCGGCCCAGGCCAGCAGACCGGCGTAGGGATTCGGCCCGTCGCTCTCGCCGCACCAGACCACGCCCGGCGTTTCGATATAGCGGTGGCGCAGTGCCGCGACGACGTTTTCCGGCGTACGCCGCGAGACCGTGATCATCACGCTGCCGCCGTCGCGCGCCAGCGCCACTTCAAGTTTGGCCGCAAGCACTTCGAAGGCATTGCGGTCGAAGCGCGCATGCGCGCTGGAGCCGCCCAGCAGCACCGCAGTACGTGGCTGCGGCAGGGTGCCCAGCTCCGCGAAGTCCGCCCGCGCCTGCGTCAGCCAGGCATCGTCGACCGGGTTCAGGCTGCCCAGCAGCGTAATCACGTTGCCGCCGCGCACGTCGTCGTGCTGCGGCGCAATCACCCAGTCCCAATGGGCCGGATCGAGGCGCGGGTCCAGGATCTGCACGGTCCGCGCGCCGTGCTGGCCCAGTAACCGGGTCGCCAGCGCGCCCTGGCGGCCACAACCGATGGCCAGCGCGGGCGGTGTGGCCAGCGCGGCGGCAAAGCCGGCGCCGAACGCGTGTGTGGCGCCGGGCAATCGCCGCGGCGCCAGCCAGGACCAGGGCGCTTGCGGCGACAGCGTCCAGGAGCGGCTTGCGCCGAGCGCCAGCGCGCCGGCCAGCGCACTGGCCTGGCGCAGGTTGCCGGCATTGCCATCGGTGAGCAGCCAGAGCGGCGGGGAATCGGCAGCTGACATGGTTCTTCGTTCTATCAGTTAAAACAATCCGTTCTGGAATGTCTGGATGTTGGCAACGGCAGGACACTCTACACTGCCAGCCTTTCCGGGAGGCCACGGAACCGAAGCCTTTGTGGCCGCCTCTGGAAATACCGTGCCCGCGCTGATGAAGCATTGGCGTGGCAGCCGTATTCCCGTGTTGTATTCCCGTTGTTCCGAAGCACCACCCGCCAGGAGACATCCCCATGCGCAAGACCCTGCTGACCGCCGCACTGCTCGCCTTTGCCGGCTCGGCATTCGCCGCCCCGGTCACCTACAACATCGACCCCAACCATACCGATGTCATCGCCCAGTGGAGCCATTTCGGCTTCTCCAATCCCAGCGCGCATTTCGGCAAGGCCGACGGCACCATCGTCTATGACGCCGAGAATGTGTCCGCTTCCAGCGTGCAGGTCACCCTGCCGCTGTCAGGCCTCAACAGCTTCATCGGCGATTTCGACGACCATCTTCGCAGCGCCGATTTCTTCGACGCGGAGAAGTTCCCCACCGCCAGCTTCAAGAGCATCAAGGTGGAAGCCGCCGGCGAAGGCAAGCTGAAGGTCACCGGCAATCTGACCATCAAGGACATCACCAAGCCGGTGGTGCTGGACGTGACGCTGAACAAGGCCGGCGAGCAGCCAATGGCCAAGCGCGCCGCCATCGGCTTCGACGCGGTCGCCACGGTCAGCCGCACCGAGTTCGGCGTCGGCAAGTACGCGCCGGCCGTCAGCGATGAGGTCAAGCTGCGCATCACCACTGAGGCGCTGGTCCCCAAGGCCGAGTAAGCCTGCACTCCCCCGGCGTGGCCGCTTCCCTCGTGGACGGCCGCGCTTTCAAGCCGTCCCGCGTGCTGCGGGGCGGTTTTTTTTGGGTTCTCCTCCCACTTCAGGGGATATCGGCTTCGGTAGGAGCCGCCGCCCGTCAGGCTTGGGGGTGCTCCGCCCTCCTGACGACGTCGTGTCTTTACGTCGGGCCGCAGTCTCGTTCCGCTTCGCGGCCCGAACCGGCCCGGCGCAGCGCACCGGGCGTTCGCCAAGGCGCGCGGCAGTGCCGCGCAAACCGCCTTGACTCACCCCTGGCCTGCTCTCCGCACCCCCAGCCCGCCGGCCGTCGGCTTTCGCGAGATGACAGGTCGCGACTTCGGAAGGCCCTTCTTCGAGCGCCGACCAGGTGTCCAGAAGCCGGTGGCCAGGGCAGTGCGGGACCGTCCGCGGCATGGATGCCGCGGAAGAGCTTACAGGGACGTACTTGCGGCGTGTCCCGCACTGCCCTGGTCACCGGCTTCCACATAGACGTTTCTCGCACCTGGGAGAAGAGCCTCTGTTGAGCCAGGGCAGGCGCGGAGCAGGTGGTAAACTCGCGCCCTCGTTCCCAAGTTCTTCATCTCGCCATGAGCCAGACCGCCACCGCGCCCGCCAACGCCGAAAAGCGCTACACCGTGCAGCGTGCCGATCTGCCGCTGAGCTGCCCGCTGCCGTCGATGGCGTTGTGGAACTCGCACCCGCGCGTCTACCTGCCTATCGAGGATGCCCCTGGCCACGATGTGCAGTGCCCCTACTGCGGCTCGCACTTCGTCCTTGCCGACTGATCAGCGGACCGAGGCGGCGATGCGCCCGCAGCGCGCGCCGGAACCTCGCCTGACCGTCATCCAGTTGCTGCCGGCGCTGCAGTCCGGCGGTGTCGAACGGTCCACGCTGGAAATCTGCCAGGCGCTGGGCCAGGCCGGCCATCGCGCCATCGTGGTCTCGGCCGGCGGACGGCTGCTGCCGGAGTTGCAGGCCACTGGCGCTGAACACATCGCCCTGGATATCGGCCGCAAGTCGCCGCTGAGCTTGCGCCATGCGCGCACGCTGCGGCGATTGTTCGGCGAGCGGCAGGTCGACATCGTGCATGCGCGTTCGCGCCTGCCGGCCTGGCTGGGCTGGCTGGCGCTGCGCGGCATGCCGCAGGCGCGGCGCCCGCACCTGGTCACCACCGTGCACGGGCTCAATTCGCCCGGCCGCTACAGCGCGGTGATGACCTATGGCGAACGCGTGATCTGCGTATCCGAAACCGTGCGCCAATATGTGCTGCAGCACTATCCCGGCACCGATGCCGGCAAGCTGCGAGTGATACCGCGCGGCATCGACCCGGCGCAGTTTCCCAGGACACCGGCACCGGACCGCGCAGCACGGTTGCGCGCGGCGCAGTCGCATCCGGCGCTCGGCGGCGATGGCCCGCTGTTGTTGCTGCCAGGGCGCGGCACCCGCCTGAAAGGCCATGCCGATGCGCTGCAACTGCTGGCCGGCCTGCGCGCTGGCGGCAGCGACGCGCGCCTGTGGCTGCCGGGCGCACGCGAATCCGGGCGCCAGGCCTATATCGCCGAACTGGACGCCGAAGCGGCCAGGTTGGGCATCGCCGATGCGGTGGCGTTTACCGCGCCGACCTCGCGCATCGCCGATGCCTACGCCGCATCGGACCTGGTGCTGCAACTGTCGCGCAAGCCGGAAGCGTTCGGCCGCACCGTCATCGAGGCGTTGTCGGCCGGGCGGCCGGTGCTGGGCTGGGCGCATGGCGGCGTGGGCGAGTTGCTGGCGGAACTGCAGCCGCAGGGCGCGGTGGCGGCTTTCGATGCGCAGGCGCTGCTGGCCGGCGCGCGCGCGCTGCTCGCGCAGCCACCGCCGCCATTGGTTACGATGCCGGCCTATACCCTGCGTGCGATGCAGGACGCCACGTTGTCCGTTTACCGCGAATTCTTCGATGACCCCCACGCAAGCGCCCCACGCTGACCCGCCCGATGCCGTCCCGACCCAGGGGTGGCGCTGGGCGCCGGCCTGGGTGCTGGGCTTTGTCGCGTTGTGGCCGGCACCGGGCTATGCCGAAGGGGTCATGGTGCTGGGCGCGCTGGCGGCCATCATCCGGCTGCTGAAAGTGCGCTTCCGCGGCGGTTCGCGGCTGCTCAGCGGTCCGGCGTGGGCGCTGACCTCGGTGCTGTTCTTCGCCTATTGGCTGCCGCAGGCGATTTCGGCGATCGATTCGGTCGATACCGGCCGTGCGCTGCGCGAAGCGGTGGTGGATTTGCGCTACCTGCCGTTCCTGTGGCTGGTGGCAGCGGCGGTCGCCAACGGCCGCGGCCGCCGCATCACTTTCGGCGGTCTGTCGATCATCGTTGCGGTCTGGACGCTGGATGCGCTGTTGCAGGCCGCGTTCGGGACCAGCCCGTTGTTCTGGGGATTGGACCAGCTGAAGTGGATGATCAGCGGCCGCGGCATGTGTTCGCCCGAAGACATCGCCGCGCTGGACCGGCTGAGCGGTTTTCTGGGGCCGTGCAATCTGAAGCTGGGCGTGGTGCTGGCCAGCCTTTCGCCGTTCCTGCTGTTCGCCGCGGCAAGGCGTTTCGGCATGGCCGGCTGGCTGCTGGCGGCCGCGGCGGTCGGCATCGTGGTGGTGCTGGCGGGCGCGCGCGCGGCGTGGATCACCTATGCGCTGGTGCTGGTGTTTTCCGGTTGGCGCCTGCTGGGCTGGAAGCGGTTGCTGTCGGTGTTCGCGTTCGGCGCAGCGACGCTGGTGGGGCTGGCGCTGTTCTCGCCGCAGGTGGGCCAGCGCATCGAGCGCACGCGGCAGGCGCTGACCGGCGACGAGGCCGGCGTAGATGCGGCACTGTCGGGGCGCGCGCAGATCTGGGAAGCGGCGGCCTGCATGGTGCGCGAACACCCGATCAACGGCGTCGGCGCGCGCGGCTTCCGCGAAGCGTTTGCCGGCTGCGATCCGGCGCAGGGCGCCAATCCGATCTGGGGCGCCGGTCCCGCCCTGCATGCGCACCAGATTGTGCTGGAGGTGCTGAGCGAAACCGGCATCATCGGTTTGCTGCTGTGGCTGTCCGGGGTGGCGATGGCGTGGCGGGCCTGGCGTTTCGCGCCGCCCGCCGCCAAGGACCGTGCGCGGCCGGCAATGCTGGCGCTGGCGGTGACGGTATTCCCGTTCAACACCCATCTGGCGTTCTACTCCACCTTCTGGGGCGGGCTGACGCTGTTGCTGGCGGCGTTGTACGCCGGCAGCCTGCTGGCGCGCAATGACCCCTAGATCCGCAGAGCGGAGCTTGCTCCGCTGCCCGCTGCGGATGCACGTTCACAGGGAAGTCAGTCGTACAGCTTGCCGCGGCCTTCCGGCTGGCGCTTGAAGCGGCGGTGGATCCACAGGTACTGCGCCGGCGCCTCGCGCACCATCGCCTCGATGGCGGCGTTGACCCGGGCGCTGTCTTGGACCGGGTCCTGGGACGGAAAATCGTTCAGTGGCGGCGCCACCCGCAATACATAACGTCCGCCTTCGCGGCGGTGAAAGAACGGCACCACCGCGCAGCCGGTCAGCCGCGCCAACTGGTGGGTCGCGGTGATCGTGGCGGCGGGCACGCCGAAGAACGGCGCGAAGACCGTGTCCTTGCCGCGCATGTCCTGGTCCGGCGCATACCACAGGAATCCGCCCTGCTTGAGGTGGCGCACCGCGCCGCGGATTTCCTCGTTGGTGTACATGTGGACGGCGTAGCGCAGCCGCCCGCGCTTGACCGCCCATTCGAATACCGGGCTGCGGTGGCGGCGGTACATGCCGGCCAGCGGGACGTGGTCGCACATCAGCCGTCCGCACATCTCCAGGGTCATGAAATGCCCGGAAACCATCAGCACGCCGCGCCCGGCATCGCGCAGGGCCTGCAGGTGTTCGAGCCCCTCGATACGGACCTGCCGCCGCATCGGCGCCACCGAACCCCACCAGGCGCGGGCGAACTCGAACAGGCCCACGCCCAGCGCATCGAAACTGTCGGCCAGCAGTTGCCGGCGTTGTTCCGCCGGCATCTCCGGCAAGCACAGGGCCAGATTGGTTTCGGCGGCGCGCCGCCGCGACGGCGCCAGTGCCGGCGCCAGTCTGCCGATCAACCGCCCCAGCGCACGCTGCAACGGCCACGGCAGGCGGGCACCGACCACCATCACCGCCAGCGCCAGCCACATCGGCCAATGCCGCGGCGTAAACGGGGGACGTTGCAACTTCTGCGGGTCGGCCATGGCGCAATTGTAGGGCGTGTCATCCATTCCCGAGTAGTTCGCGGCAGTTGATGACACGCCCTGGCCGCTTACCTATCCTAGTCCCGATGCGGAAAGACCTTACCGAGTTCGTCCTGCGCGCCCTGTACTCGGCCGCGCTGTACCTGCTGACCCCGATCACCGTCTATCACCTGATCTGGCGGGGGTTCCGCTTCCACGAATACTTCCAGCGCTGGGACGAGCGCTACGGCATCTTCGCCACGCCGCCGGTGCGCAGCGATGTCTGGCTGCATGCGGTGTCGGTCGGCGAAGTGAATGCTGCCGCGCCGGTCGTCGACGCGCTGCTGCGCCAGCATCCGCAACTGCGTTGCGTCATCACCACCATCACGCCAACCGGCTCGGAGCGTGTCCGGGCGCTGTGGGGCGAAGCGGTCCTGCACGTCTATGCGCCCTACGATCTGCCGGGCGCGGTCGGGCGTTTCCTGGATCATTACCGGCCGGCACTGGCGCTGGTGATGGAAACCGAACTGTGGCCCAACCTGCTGTTCGGTTGCCAGGACCGCGGCATTCCGGCCTATCTGCTCAACGCACGGCTGTCGGCGCGCTCGCTGCGCGGCTACAGCGTGCTGCGGCCGCTGATCGCGCGCGCGCTGCGCACGATAAAGCAGGTGGCGGCGCAATCGGCGGACGATGCCGAACGCTTCCTGCAACTGGGCGCACGCGAAGGCCAGGTGCGCGACATCGGCAACCTGAAGTTCGACATCGCCATCCCGGCGCAGCTGCAAGCGTTCACCGCCGAATTCCACCGGCACCTGGGCAGCGCGCGTCCGATCTGGATCGCCGCCAGCACCCACGAAGACGAGGAGGCCGCGGTCATCGAGATCCATCGCCGCCTGCGCGCGCACTGGCCGGAACTGCTGCTGCTGTGGGCGCCGCGGCATCCTGAGCGGTTCGCGCGCGCGGCCGAGCTGGCGCGCGGCGCGCACTGGCAGGTGGCGACCCGCAAGCAGGCGCGCTGGCCTTCGGCTGCCACCGATGTGTTCGTGATCGATACATTGGGCGAGCTGACCGCGTTCTATGCCTGCGCGGACGTTGCCTTTGTCGGCGGCAGCCTGCAGGCGATAGGCGGGCACAATCTGCTGGAACCCGCCGCGGTCGGCACCCCCGCGGTGACCGGGCCGCATCTGCACAACTTCGTCGAGATCGCCAAACGGCTGAAAGAGGCTGGCGCGGTGGTCATCTGCGCGGATGCGGCAGCGGTCGCCGGGGCGCTGCAACGCTTGCTGCAGGACGCCGATGAGCGCGCCAAGGTCGCAGGCATCGGTCGTGCGCTGGTCGAGCACGGCCGCGGCGCGCTGCCGAGAACGCTGGCGATGATTGCGCCGGATCTGCCGGTGCCGTCAGCAGCTGCCTCGTAGAGCTTCCCTTACTTGGGAGAAGAACCAAAAAAAAAGCGGCGGGACTGGCCCGCCGCTTCCTGTTGCTGAAGAAACCGCTTCAGCAGCGCACTGCGTCAGTTGCTGGTCGCTGCCGGCGCCAGCCGCTCCTCGGCATTGACCGTCAGCAACCGGTTCACGTCCTGCACGTCGTTGATGTCCAGCGTGCCCGCGGCTTGTTCCAGCAACAGCCGGTTCTGCAGGTAAGTGTACTTGGCGTTAGCGTACTCGAGCTGCGCCTGGAACAGCGTGCGCTGGTTTTGCAATACATCCAGCACGGTGCGGGTACCGACTTCCAGCCCGACCTGCGAAGCGTCGTAGGCGCTCTGCGCCGATACCACTGCCAACCGGCGCGCTTCGACCTCGCTGACGCCGGCCACCAACGCCTGATAGGCGCTGCTGGTATTGCGGACCAGCGCGCGTTTCTGCTGCTCATACCGGTCCTGGGCAATATCGCGCGAGGCCAGGGCCTGGCGGACCTGCGACTGGGTGATACCGCCGGAGAAGATCGGCACGCTGAGGGTTACGCCAATCGAACTTGAATCACCGTCGAAGGATGAGCCGCCGATGGGACTGGAACCGCCCCAGGCCGCATCACGGCCGTAGCTGCCGCTCAACGAGAGGGTGGGATAGTGGCCAGCCCGCGCGCGGGACACGCCGAACTCGGCCGATTGCACCGTATATTCCTGCGCCTTCAGCGACGGATTCTGCTCCAGCGCGCTATTGACCCAGCCTTCTCCATCGCGCTCGGCCGGCAATTCGGGACGGAAGTCGTCCGGCAGGCCCATCAGATTGCTGATCGGCTGGCCGGTGAGTTCGGTCAAGGCGCGGTAGGCGTCGTCCAGCGCGTTGCGGGCCAGGATGGTACTGGCACGGGCGCTGTCGTACTGGGCGCGCGCTTCGTGCACATCGGTGATCGGCGCCAGGCCCACATCCAGCCGCTTCTGCGCGTAGTCGAATTGCTTGAGCGAGGCGGCCTCGTTGGTTTCGGCGGCGGCCAGCGACTCGATGCCGACCAGTACACCGAAATAGGCTTGCGAAGTGCGAGTAATCAGATCATGGTTGGCGGCGGCCAGGGTGTAGTCGGCGGCCTGGCTGACAGCGCGCTGTCCACGCAGATCGGCGATGCGGCTCCAGTCGAACAGCGTCTGGCTGGCCACCAGGCCATACGAGCGCGAGGTGGCACTGTCGGTCCAGGAGCCACCGTCCGGCTTGGATTTGCTGCGGGTCAGGCGGGCATCCCCACTGATCTGCGGCAACAGCGCGCCCAATGCCTGGGCCTGGCCTTCCTTGTTGTACAGCCTGTTGGACTCGGCAACCGCCAACTCCGGATCGCCGGCGCGCGCCAGTTCATAGGTCTGCAACAGGTCGGTAGCGTTGGCGGCGAACGGCAGCGCCAGGGCGAGCGCAAGTACGAGGGGGCGACGGCTCATGCGGTTTCCTTCTCTTATCTTTATTCAGAAGACGAACTGCGGCGCCGGAGCGGCACCGACCAGGTAGGGGAGATCGGTTTCAAACAACGATTCGATGCGCGAACCGTTGACATCGTTGTATTGAATGAGGGCTTCCATCGCCGGCGACTGACCGCGCACGACGAACAGCCGCCCGCCCGGGCGCAACCAGGCCAGGAACTGCGGCGGGATGGCGGTCACCGCACCGGTCACGCAGACAACGTCGAAGCGGCGCTCGGTCCGGTAGTGCAGCGCATCGGCGGTTTCGATGCGGATATTGCTGCCCAGGCCGGTGGCATCCAGGCGTGCGCGCGCAGCAGCGGCCAGTTCGGGATCGATTTCCAGGCTGAGCACTTCGCGCGCCAGCGCGCCCAGGCAGGCGCTCAGGTAGCCGCTGCCGGTACCGACTTCCAGCACATCCTCGTGCGCCTGCACTTTCAGGCCCTGCAGGGTGCGCCCTTCGACCACCGGTTTCATCATCTTCTCGCCGTGGCCCAGCGGAATCTCCAGATCCGAATACGCCAGCGAGCGATAGGCGTCGGCGACGAACGCCTCGCGCGGCAGCGCGGACAGCGTTTCCAGGACACGGCCGTCCAGCACGTCCCAGGGACGCACCTGCTGTTCAACCATCGTTTCGCGGGCTTGGGAGTAATCGATCGTCATGGGGTTTTCTGGTCCGACGCGGGGTACAGGGCTGCACAGTTTACCGGTGCGCGGCCCTGCCCGCGCCGGCCAAGGATCGCGGCTGGGGCCAGGCCGGCGCAGTGCCGGAAGTCACCGCGACCTCCGGCCCGAACGCCGGCGACGGCGCTAACGGCGGGTTCCATAGGCACGCAGGAACATGTCCACGGTGGCTTCGATATGCGTATTGGCGTCCCCGCGCACCGGGCGCTGGCACAGCCCGCACATCATCCGGCTGTGCACTTCGCCCTTGAGCAGGGTGAAGAACTGCTCCGAGGCGAGGGCCACGTCGGGGATGTCCAGTTCGCCGCGGTCGACGCGGGCCTGCAGCAGCGTTGCGAAGGCTTCATGGGTGCGTTGCGGCCCCGCCTCCCAGAACACCCGCTTCAGGTTGTCGTCGATATTGTCGGTCAGCATCATCCGCTGCGTGCTGATCGCTTCGTCGCTGCTGATCAGCGCGAAAAAGGCGTGCGCAATCATTTTCAGCTGATCCCGCAGCGGGCCCTTCAGCTCCAGCTGGAACAGGTCATCCGGCAGCATTTCCTCGCATTTGGCGCTCACCGCCGCGGTGAACAGCGCCTCCTTGTCGCCGAAGTGGCTGTATACGGTCAGCTTGGAGACGCCGGCTTCGGCGGCGATCTGATCCATGCTGACCCGGACAAAGCCATCGCGTGCGAACAGGCGCTTGGCGGCATCCAGAATCGCGGCGCGCTTGCCCAGATCCTTGGGCCGGCCGGGACCTGATGCAGGCTTTTCGGACGGTTTCATTCGGCTGGCGGGGGACACTGGACTGACCATTTTTCAATACTAGACTAGTCGGTTCGATATTTATACTATACCGTCAAGTCTATTAATTACTCCTGTCGGTTGGAGCGGTGATGCGAAACACACCCTGGAACGCAGTGTCCCTGTTGCTGCTAACAACGGCACTGGCCGCCTGCGGCGGCAACAAGCAAGCCGGGGAAACCCCGCGGCCGGCGCTGGTGGTGCACCCCGGCGGTGGCGCGGAGGCGGCGCTGTCGGCCTATGCCGGCGAAGTCCGCGCGCGCCGGGAGAGTGCGCTGTCGTTTCGCGTTGGCGGCAACCTGACCCGGCGCGATGTCGATGTCGGCGACCGTGTGCGTCAGGGACAGGTGCTGGCGATGCTGGACCCGGGCGATCTGACCTTGCAGGCGCAGGCCGCGCAGGCGCAGCTGGCCGCCGCCGAAGCGGATCTGGCGCGCGCGCGCGATGACCGCGATCGTTTTGCCAAGCTGGTCGAACAGCAGGTGGTCAGCCGCTCGGCCTTCGATGCCCAGGTCGCGGCGTTCAAGGCGGCCGAGGGCCAGGCCCGCGCGGCCCGCGCGCAGATGGATGTGGCGCGCAACCAGGCGGCGTATTCGCAACTGCGGGCGCCGCGCGATGGCGTGATCGCCAGCCGCCAGGTGGAGGCCGGGCAGGTGGTCGCGGCCGGGCAGACCGTGTTCACGCTGGCTGCCGACGGCGGCCGCGAAGTGGCCATCGGCCTGCCGGAGAACCGCATCCGCCAATTCAGTCCGGGCCAGGCGGTCATGGTCGAACTGTGGAATGCGCCGGATCGGCGCTGGCCCGGCAGCATCCGCGAGATTTCCCCGGCCGCCGATCCGCAGACCCGGACCTATGCGGCGCGGGTGGACCTGCCGGGCGATGCCGCGCAGGCGGTGGAACTGGGCCAGAGTGCGCGCGTCTATGTACAGGACAACGGCATCAAGGCGGCGCTGAAACTGCCGCTGTCGGCCGTGCAGCGCGGACCCGACGGCAACACCTCGGTGTGGGTGGTGGATCCGGCCGACGGCAAGGTCGCTCTGCGGCCAGTGCGGCTGGGGCCCTATGGCGAAACCGACGTGCCGGTGCTGGCCGGCATCAAGGCCGATGACTGGGTCGTGGCAGGCGGCGGCCATCTGCTGCGCGAAGGCCAGGCGGTGACGCCGGTGGACCGCGACAACAGGCCGGTACCATTGCGCGCCGCTGTCGCCAAGCGCTGATACGTATCCTCCCGGGAGAGAAAACGTGCGATCGACGGCGCGAAGCATTCGGAATGGGCTGCACGGTTGCGTGCTGCCGGCACTTTGCCTGCTGGCGTGGCCGGTGGCTGCGCAGCAGGCGGCGGCGATGCCTGCCAGCCTGCAAGGCGACTGGTACCAGAACGACCGGCATGGCCAGCAGCAATGCGGGCGCTATCGTGCCGATCCCGGAAACGGCTTGGCAATCGTCGGACAACTCAGGATCCGCGAGCGCGATTTCGACACGTTCAGCGAGTACGGCGAAGGCAATCACAGCCAGGTGACCGCTGTGCAGCAACAGGCAGCGGACCAGTGGCGGGTGAGCGAACTGACCTTTATCGAAGGCGATGTCGGCCACGGCAAGCCGGGCGAATCGGTATTCCGCCTCCGCGACGGCGTGCTGCATCTGAGCGCTCGCTACACCCTCTGGCGCGACGGCGTGCCGACGCAACAGACCAGCGAAAGGACCTACTTCCGATGCAAATGACCATTCCGTCGCAACTGGCCGGGCCATGGGCGCCGGCGGCCGGTGCCGCCGCCGCAATCGCCAGCAACGGGGCGGGTTGATTCATGCGCCGCTTCAATCTTTCCGAGTGGGCGCTGACCAACCGCAGCCTGGTGCTGTTCGCGATGATCGTGCTTGGCCTGATCGGCGCCTGGTCGTACCGGCACCTGGGCCAGTCCGAGGATCCGCCGTTCACGTTCAAGGCGATGGTGGTGCGCACGGTTTGGCCGGGCGCCACCGCCGAGGAAGTGTCCCGGCAGGTCACCGAGCGCATCGAGAAGGCGCTGATGACCACCGGCCAGTACGAGTACATCCGTTCCTATTCGCGCCCCGGCGAATCGCAGGTGATCTTTGCGGCGCGCGACTCGCTGCATTCGCGCGACATCCCGCCGCTGTGGTACCAGGTACGCAAGAAGGTGGGCGATATCCGCCATACCCTGCCGGAAGGCACGGTCGGCCCCTTCTTCAACGACGAGTTCGGCGACACCTTCGGCAATATCTATGCGCTGACCGGTGAAGGCTTCGACTACGCGGTGATGAAGGACTACGCCGATCGGGTGCAACTTGAACTCCAGCGCGTTGCAGACGTGGGCAAGGTGGAACTGGTCGGCTTGCAGGACGAGAAGGTCTGGATAGAGCTGTCCAATACCAAGCTGGCCACGCTCGGCATTCCGCTGACTGCGGTGCAGCAGGCCATCGACGAACAGAATGCGATGGCGAACGCGGGTTTCTTCGAAACCGTCAGCGATCGCGTTCGTCTTCGCGTCAACGGCAAATTCGCCTCGGTGGAGGAAATACGCGATTTCCCGATCCGGGCCGGAGGCAATACGCTTCGATTGGGCGATATCGCGGAGGTGAAGCGCGGCTTTGCCGATCCCGCCGCGCCGAAGATGCGCTTCATGGGCCAGAAAGCCATCGGTATCGCGGTGGCGATGAAGGACGGAGGCGACATTCTGAAGCTGGGCCAGACGCTGGAACAGGAGTTCCAGCGCCTGCAGAAGACGCTGCCTGTGGGCATGGAACTGCGCAAGGTTTCCGACCAGCCGCATGCGGTGCAGGAATCGGTGGGCGAGTTCGTCAAGGTGCTGACCGAAGCGGTGGTGATCGTGCTGCTGGTCAGCTTCTTCTCGCTGGGCCTGCGCACCGGCCTGGTGGTGGCGGTATCGATCCCGCTGGTGCTGGCCATGACTTTTGCGGTGATGCACTATTTCGGCATCGGTCTGCACAAGATTTCGCTGGGTGCGCTGGTGCTGGCGCTGGGCCTGCTGGTGGACGACGCCATCATTGCGGTGGAAATGATGGCCATCAAGATGGAGCAGGGTTTCGATCGTCTGAAAGCGGCCAGCTTCGCCTACGAATCCACGGCCTTTCCGATGCTGACCGGCACGCTGGTGACGGCGGCGGGCTTCCTGCCTATCGCCACCGCGGCATCAGGTACCGGCGAATACACCCGTTCGCTGTTCCAGGTGGTCACCATCGCGCTGGTGGTGTCGTGGATCGCGGCGGTGTTGTTCATCCCCTATCTTGGCGACAAGATGCTGCCGGACCTGGCGCAGCCGCAGCCGCCCAAGCCCGGTTCGCCGGCTGCGCGCTGGCGGGAACTGCGCCGACGCCTGGCGGATCGCTATCCGGCGTTCGGCCGCTGGCTCGCGCCGCCAGCCCAGGGCGGGCACGACCATGACCCCTACCAGCGGCCGTTCTACCGGCGTTTCCGCAAGCTGTTGGACGCGTGCCTGCGCCACCGTTGGCTGGTCATCGGCCTGACCGTGGCGGCGTTTGTGCTGGCCATCGCAATGTTCCGTTTCGTACCGCAGCAGTTCTTTCCGGATTCGGTGCGGCCGGAACTGATGGTGGATCTGGAGCTGGCGGAAGGAAGCTCATTGAAATCCACGGAAGCGCAGGCGCGCAAGCTGGAGAAACTACTGGCCGGACGCGAGGGCGTGCAGAACTACGTGGCTTATGTGGGAACCGGTTCGCCGCGTTTCTATCTACCCTTGGATCAGCAGCTGCCGCAGGCCAACTTCTCGCAATTCGTCGTGCTGGCCAAGGACGCGCGTTCACGCGAGGAACTGCGCAGCTGGCTGATTCGGGAAGTCGCGCCGCAGTTTCCGGAACTGCAGTTGCGGGTGACCCGTCTGGAGAACGGTCCGCCGGTAGGTTATCCGGTGCAGTTCCGCGTTTCCGGCGAACATATCGATCGGGTGCGGGAGCTGGCGCATCAGGTCGCCGACAAGGTGCGCGCCAATCCGCACGTGGCCAACGTCAACCTGGACTGGGACGAGCCTAGCAAGGTCGTCCGCCTCGACATCGACCAGGAACGCGCGCGCGCGTTGGGCGTCAGTTCGGCGCAGGTGTCGCACTTCCTGTCCAGCTCGTTGTCCGGGCTGTCGGTCAGCACCTACCGCGAAGGCAACGAGCTGATCGAAATCCTGCTGCGCGGCACCCAGGAAGAGCGCACGCAACTGGACATGCTGGGTAGTCTGGCCGTGCCCACCGGCAATGGCGCCAGCGTGCCGTTGTCGCAGGTCGCCAACCTTGAGTATGTATTCGAGGACGGCATCATCTGGCACCGCAACCGGCTGCCGACGGTGACGGTGCGTGCCGATATCAAGGACGGGCTGACGCCGCCTACGGTGATGGCGCAGATCTCGCCGACGCTGGATGGCATCCGCACCACCCTGCCGGAAGGATTCCTGCTGGAGACCGGCGGCACGGTGGAGGATTCGGCGCGCGGGCAGAATTCGATCAAGGCCGGCATGCCCCTGTTCGTACTGGTGGTGGTGACGCTGCTGATGCTGCAGTTGCGCAGTTTCAGCCGTACCGCTCTGGTGCTGCTGACCGCGCCGCTGGGCCTGATCGGCGTCACCCTGTTCCTGCTGGTGTTCCGGGTGCCGTTCGGCTTCGTCGCCATGCTGGGCACCATCGCGCTGGCCGGCATGATCATGCGCAACTCGGTAATCCTGGTGGATCAGATACAGCAGGACATCGACGCCGGCCACGACCGCTGGCACGCGATCATCGATGCCACCGTACGCCGCTTCCGCCCCATCGTGCTGACCGCATTGGCGGCGGTGCTGGCGATGATCCCGCTGTCGCGCAGCGTGTTCTTCGGGCCGATGGCGGTGGCCATCATGGGCGGACTGATCGTGGCGACCGCCTTGACGCTGCTGTTCCTGCCGGCACTGTACGCGGCCTGGTTCAGGGTGAAGCCGGAGGAAGCCAACCATGCGTGAGAACGCGGTCGCAGATTGGCTGCTCGGGCAATAAAAGCTTCATGAATGTCTTACATGCGCCTAACAAACGGCTAATCGTCACTTAATAGGGGGCCGCCAGCATGGCCCCATGCCCCCGATATCATTTGCTCCGTCTCCTGGTCCCGCCCGCGGTTTCGCGGGCGGATTGTTGATCGAACCGCACGACCCGCGCCGCGCCGATACCGAGGCGTTCATCGCACAGGCCTACCGCAGCCGTTACGGCGCCGAACTCTCCAGTTTCCTGCCGCATCTGCTGGCCTACCACGGTGAGGCGGACGAACTGCACGCGGCGGTGGGACTGCGTTGCGGCACCGAAGGCGGCCTGTTCGTCGAGCAATACCTCGACGTTCCCGCCGAACAGGCCATCGCCACCGCGATCGGGCGGCCGGTCGGACGCACCGAGCTGGTGGAGGTCGGCAACTTCGGCGCGGCTTCGGCCGGCTATGCGCGCGCGTTGATCGTCAACATGACCCATCGCCTGCATTCGGCGGGTTTCCGCTGGGTGCTGTTCGTAGCGACTCGGCAGCTGCGCAATGCCTTCGATCGTTTGCACCTGGCGACCATCGAACTGGCCGACGCCCGCCCGGAGCGCCTGGCCGGCGATCATCGGCACTGGGGTAGTTACTACCACGCGCAGCCCAAGTTGATGTTCGGCGACATCGCCGCTGGCCATGCCTATCTGCTGCGCAGCCAGGGCCTTGGCGACACGTCGTCGTCTGCACAGGAATTCAGTCCCTGTGTTGCCGCCGGAGCGCTGTGATGGGCTTTGCTTCCTTGATCGAAGGATTGACCGGAACGGCGGTGCGGGTCCTGTGCGCGGACGGCGCGATCAGCGACGGCGAGCTGGGCGAACGCGTGCGGCGCGTTGCCCAACGCATCGCCGACAGCGGCGAGCAATGCGTCGCCAGCCGCCTGGACAATGGCCCGGACTGGCTGGTGCTGGATCTGGCAATCCGCCAACTGGGCGCGGTGCACGTGCCCCTGCCGACCTTCTTCACTCCCGCGCAGGTCATGCATGCACTGACCAGCAGCGGCGCCGGATTGCTGGTGCAACCTGTCGGAGCTGCGTTGCCGGAAGGCATTCCGGCGGCGGAACCGGTCGCGTTGGAGGGCTCTCTGGCGATGGCACAGCTGTCTTTGGCGCCGGTTGCGCTGCCTGCGGGTACCGCATGCATCACGTTCACCTCCGGTACGACCGGATCGCCCAAGGGGGTCTGTCTGGATGCGGCGGCGCTGTTCGCGGTCGCCGAATCGCTGAGCGAGGCAGCGCGACCGCTGGCGCCGCGCCGGCACCTGTGCCTGATGCCGCTGTCGACCTTGCTGGAAAACGTCGCGGGCGTATATTCCGCGCTGATTGCCGGTGCCGAGATCGCGGTGCCGCCGCTGGCCGAGGTCGGCTACAGCGGCGCTTCCGGGCTGGATATCCCCACCCTGCTGGCCTGCCTGCATCGCTATCGACCCGAGAGCGCGATCCTGTTGCCGCAGTTGCTGCTGGCGCTGGTGATGGCGGCGGAGCAGGGCGCTGTCCTGCCTGTTTCCCTGCGTTTCCTCGCGGTGGGCGGTGGGCGGGTGGGGCCGGCGTTGATGACGCGAGCAAGCGCGCTGGGACTGCCGGTCTACGAAGGCTACGGGCTCAGCGAGTGCGCGTCGGTGGTCTGTCTGAACCGGCCCGGCGCATCGCGCCCGGGCAGTGTCGGCCGGCCATTGCCGCATGCGCGGGTGAGCGTGATCGATGGCGAGCTCTGGGTCGAGGGTGTGCGCTGCCTGGGTTATCTGGGCGGAGAGGATCTTCCTCCCGGTCCCATCGCCACCGGCGATCTGGGCGAAATCGACGAGGATGGATTCATCCATATCACCGGCCGCCGCAAGAACGTGTTCATCACCGCATTCGGACGCAACGTGTCGCCCGAATGGGTGGAAAGCGAGCTACTGCAGCATCCGGCGTTCGCGCAGGCCGTGGTGCACGGCGAAGCGCGCCCGTTCAACATCGCCGTGCTGTGGCCGCGCCAACCCGGTGCCGCCGATGAACAGCTGCAGCAGGCACTGGCCGAGGTCAACCAGGGCTTGCCCGACTACGCACAGGTGCGCCGCTTCGTCCGCGCCGAGGTGCCTTTCAGCTTCGCCGATGGTCTGTTGACCAGCAATGGCCGGCCGCGCCGCGCCGCCGTCCTCGCGCGCTACGGCGATGCCATCGAACAGTGCTATCGCAGCGCAACCTTTCCCTCTCCCCAAGGAATCTCCGCATGAAGTTCCACGACCTGCTGCTGATGGAAACCCAGCGCGAGCGCGAGTCGCTGATCGCCATTCCCATCATCCAGTCCGCGCTGGCCGGCCAGATCGACCGGCAGGACTATGTCGCCTTTCTCACTCAGGCTTTCCATCACGTCCGCCATACCGTGCCCTTGCTGATGGCCTGCGGGGCGCGCCTGCCGGCACGGCTGGAATGGCTGCGCACCGCCATCGGCGAGTACATCGAAGAGGAAATGGGGCACCAGGAATGGGTGCTGGACGATCTGGAAGCCTGCGGCGCGGACCGCGATCAGATCGCCAACTCGGCGCCTGCGGAGGCCACCGAACTGATGGTGTCGTACGCCTATGACACGATCGCCCGCGGCAATCCGGTGGGATTCTTCGGCATGGTGCTGGTGCTGGAGGGGACCAGCGTGGCGCTGGCCACGCGCGCGGCGGAAACCATCGAGTCGTCGCTGGGCCTGCCGCGCAATGCCTTCAGCTACCTGCGATCGCACGGCGACCTGGACATCGAGCATGTCGGCTTCTTCGAGCAGCTGATGAACCGGCTGGATGATGAAGACGACCGGCGTGCCGTGGTGCACGCGGCCAAGCGCTTCTACAAGCTGTACGGGGATGTCTTCCGCACTCTGCGCCAGGATGCCCAGACATTGGCGGTGGCCGCATGATGCAGCTATCCGGCCGCACCGTACTGTTGACCGGCGCCAGCGGCGGCATAGGCGCGGCCCTGTGCGACGCCCTGGTCGCGGCCGGCGCGCGCGTAGTGGCCGTGGGCCGCAATGAGGCCCGGTTGTCGCAGATCGCGCAACGGCATCCGTCCGGAAAGGCGATCCCGTTGGTGGCCGACCTGTCCAACGATGCAGGATGCGCACGCGTAGTCGATACCGTCGGTCGTTTGCACGAGCCGCCCTCGGTGGTGATCCTGGCGCATGCGCAGAGCGCGTTCGGTTTGTTCGAGGAGCAGCCCCCATCTGTGGTCCGCGATCTGATCGGCATCAATCTGATGGCGCCCATCGCGCTGATCCACGGCCTGCTGCCGTTGCTCAGGCGCCAGGAACAGGCGGCGGTAGTGGCGGTGGGATCCACCTTCGGCAGCCTGGCGTTTCCCGGTTTCGCCGCCTACAGCGCCACCAAGTTTGGTCTGCGTGGCCTGATGGAGGGCCTGGCGCGCGAGTACGCCGATACCGGCGTGCGTTTCCAGTATCTGTCGCCGCGCGCCACCCGCACGTCATTCAACACGCCGGCGGTCGATGCGCTCAACCGCGAGATGAACGTGGCCCAGGATGAGCCCGGCAACGTCGCCGCGCAGCTGGTCGCGGCGATCGTGCAGGGACGACGACGGCTGCAGCTGGGCTGGCCGGAAAAGCTGTTCGCACGCCTCAATGGCGTCTTGCCGGGCCTGGTGGACCGCAACCTCAAATCGCAACTGCCCCTCATCCGGCGCCATGCGCGCCAATGAACGTTCCACACACGCTCCGGAGAATCCTCATGTCATTCACGTCACCCCATCTTTTCCGCCTGCTCGCAGGCTTGCTGCTGCTCGCGGCCTCGGCGCTGACGCTGGCGACCGAACCCACAACGCTTTCGCCACAGGTCGCCGCCGTGCGCGATCGCTGGGCCGAGGTCAACTACAACACTCCCAAGCCGCAGCGGGAAGCGGCATTCGAGGCATTGGTCAAACAGGCCGCCGCCGCGCGTGCCATGCGGCCGAAGGATGCCTCGGCACTGATCTGGGAAGGCATCGTGCTGTCCAGCACCGCCGGTGAGCGCGGTGGTCTGGGGGCGTTGGGGCTGGTCAAACAGGCGCGCAAGAACTTCGAGCAGGCACTGGCCATCGATCCCGATGCGTTGGATGGCTCCGCCTATACCAGTCTTGGCGCGCTGTACTACCAGGTACCCGGCTGGCCGGTGGGCTTCGGCAATGACGACAAGGCGCGCGAGCTGCTGCGCAAGGGCCTGCAGGCGAATCCCGAAGGCATCGACGCCAACTATTTCTACGGCGACTTCCTGCGCGACCAGGGCGACTGGACAGGCGCCGCCGCCGCGCTGGAAAAGGCCCTGGCCGCGCCGCCGCGTCCTGGCCGGGAACTAGCCGATCAGGGCCGCCGCAGCGAAGCCAGCGTGCTGCTGGCCAAGGTGCGTACGCATCTTGCCAGCGACTGAACCGCATCCCACACTGCCGGCATGCGTATCCTGCTGGTTGAAGACGATATTTCCCTGGGCGAAGGCATCCGCACGGCGTTGCGCCGCGCGGCTTACACGGTCGATTGGCTGCGCGACGGTGCCAGCGCATTGGCCGCCATCAAGGATGGCGGCATCGACCTGGCGGTGCTGGATCTGGGCCTGCCGCACATGGACGGTCTGGAGGTGATCCGGCAGACGCGGCGCTCCGGCGCCGAACTGCCCATCCTGGTGCTGAGCGCGCGCGAGCGCGCCAGCGATCGCGCGCTGGGACTGGATGCCGGCGCCGACGATTATCTTGGCAAGCCGTTCGATACCCAGGAACTGCTGGCGCGTGTGCGCGCATTGCTTCGGCGCAGCGGCGGGCGCGCAGTTCCTGTACTGGAGCTGGGCGAACTGGCGCTGGATCCTGCCAGTCTGTCGGTCACCTGGCGCGGCAAGCAGCTGGATCTGCCGCGCCGCGAGTTCGCCCTGTTGCGACTGTTGATGGAGCAGCGCGGCCGCCCCATCAGCCGCGATTCTGCGCAGCAGCGCCTGTACGGTTGGGATGAGGACGTCGCCAGCAACGCGATAGATGTGCACATCCATGCCCTGCGCAAGAAGCTGGACCCGGCGTTGATCCGTACCCTGCGCGGGATCGGCTACGCACTGGACGAGCGCATTGCGCGGCCAGCGGGCGGCGGAGATGTCGCATGAATTCGATTCGTCGTGTGCTGTTGGTTTCGCTGATCGGCGTGACTTCGCTGGTGCTGCTTGTGGCCGGGAGCTTCAGCTATCGCGCCGGCCTGCAGGAGGCAGGCGAGTTGTTCGACGCCAAGCTGGCCCATTCCTCGCGCGTGCTGATGAGCCTGGTGGACGAACCGCTGGCCGAACTGGCCGATCACCCCGGCGATCCGATCATGGTCAGCGTGTGGCATGGCAAGGCCGAAGGCGTGGGCCAGGCGCTGGCGTTTCCCAGCGGACATGCCTACGAAACCAAGCTGGCGTTCCAGGTCCGCGATACGCAGGGCCGGTTGCTGCTGCGCTCGGACAGCGGCCCCGCGCAATCGCTCGGGCCGCTGGAACCAGGCTACGCCGACGTGCGGATCGACGGTGAGCAATGGCGCACATTCACCCTGAGCTCGCCGGCAGGCTATTGGTATCAGTCCGGGGAACTCTCAGGCATTCGCGAGGAACTGGCCGAAGACATCGCCTTCGGTACGTTGCTGCCGTTGCTGCTGGCGCTGCCACTGCTGGCCCTGTTCGTCTGGCTTGCGGTCGAATGGGGAAGCCGCAGTCTGCGTCGTGTCTCCGACGCTGTGGAATCGCGCTCGCCGGATCGCTTGGAACCGATCCAGCTGGAGCGGGTGCCGCGGGAAATCCAGGGCATCGTCAAGGCGGTGAACGGCCTGCTGAAACGCCTGGACAAGGCACTGTCGCGCGAGCGCCGGTTCACTGCCGATGCCGCGCACGAACTGCGCACGCCACTGGCCGCGATCAAGGTGCATTCCTACAATCTGCGGCAGGCGCCGTGCGAAAGCGAACGCGGGCAGTCGCAACAGCAGCTGGATGCCAGCATCCACCGGATGGAACGTCTGGTAGGGCAGTTGCTGGCGCTCAGCCGGGTGGAAGGCGGTGCAGTGACCACCATGCGCCAGGCGGTCGATCTGGCGGCCATCGCGCAGCGGCAGTACAGCGACCACGCAACTCTGGCGGCTGCGCAGGGCAAGCGGCTGACGCTGGAAGCCGAATCGGTCAGTGTGCTGGGCGATGAACTGGCGCTGGAAGCGCTGGTGCGCAACCTGCTGGACAATGCCGTCCACTATGCACCGCCCAACGGCAGCGTGATGGTGCGGCTGGCATGTGAAAGCGACAGCGCGGTGTTGCTGGTCGAGGATTCGGGCCCGGGCATTCCGGTCGAAGCGCGCGAGCGGGTGTTCGAGCGTTTCCACCGCGAACTGGGTACCGGTGTGGAAGGCGGTGGTCTGGGGCTTTCCATCGTTGCCCAGACACTGCAATTGCACGGCGGCAGCATCGAACTGGACGAATCGCCCGAACTCGGTGGATTGCGCGTGCGGACGATCCTGCCGGCCATATGATTGGAGCGCCGTTGTTCCCGCCGACGCATCCGGCGTGGTTCAAGGGGCGAAGCTGCGTGCCAGGCTGGGGAGGATGACGGATTCGGCCATCGGATCGTAGCCGGTGTTGTTTCGGTGGACTGGCAGTTTCCCGACCAATCATCCCGTGCCTTGCCTTGTCATTCCGGTTGCAGCGGCGTGGTTTCGATGATTGCAGGGATGGTCCGAAAGCTGGCAATGGCGGTTCGAGGCCCCTATTCGACGCGGAAGGCCAGAGTGGCTTCCACCGCGCGCTTCCATCCGGCATACAGTTGCTCCCGCTGCCGTGCCGGCATCTGCGGCGCGAAGGTGCGCTCGACCTGCCGTTGCCGGGCGATCTGTTCGCGGCTTTCCCAGAAGCCGACCGCCAGGCCGGCCAGGTAGGCCGCGCCCAGCGCGGTGGTTTCCTTGACCATCGGCCGTTCCACCGCGATGTCCAGCAGATCGGCCTGGAACTGCGCGGTGAAATCGTTGGCGATGGCGCCGCCGTCGACCCGCAACGCGGTCAGCTCCAGGCCGGCGTCGGCCTGCATGGCGGCCAGTACGTCGCGGGTCTGGTAGGCCAGCGACTCCAGCACGGCGCGGATGAAGTGTTCCTTGCTGGTGCCGCGGGTCAGGCCGAACATCGCCCCGCGCACGTCGCTGCGCCAGTACGGTGCGCCCAGGCCGACGAACGCCGGCACGAAGTACACGCCGTCCGAGGATTGCGCGCGTTCGGCATAGGCCTGCGAATCGCCGGCCTTGCCGAACATGCGCAGGCCGTCGCGCAGCCACTGGATGGCCGAACCGGCGACGAAGATGCTGCCTTCCAGCACGTATTCCACTTCCCCATCGATGCCCCAGGCGATGCTGGTCAGCAGGCCGTTGTCCGAGCGCACCGCCTGCTTGCCGGTGTTCATCAGCAGGAAGCAGCCGGTGCCGTAGGTGTTCTTGGCCATGCCGGGTTCGAAGCAGGCGTGGCCGAACAGCGCCGCCTGCTGATCGCCGGCGACGCCGCAGATCGGTACGCGCCGGCCGAATACGCTCTGCGCGCCGGTGTACGCATAGATCTCGCTGCTGGAACGCACCTGCGGCAGCATGGCGGCCGGTACGTCCAGCATGCGCAGCAGGTCCGGGCACCACCGGCGCTGGTGGATGTCGTACATCAGCGTACGCGCGGCGTTGCTGTAGTCGGTGACGTGGGCACGGCCTTCGGACAGGTTCCACAGCAGCCAGCTGTCGATGGTGCCGAACAGCAGCTCGCCGCGTTCGGCGCGCGCGCGCGCGCCGGGCACGCGGTCGAGGATCCACTTGACCTTGGTGCCGGAAAAATAGGCGTCGATCAGCAGGCCGCTGCGTTCGCGCACCAAATCGGCATAGCCGTCGGCCTTTAGCCGCTCGCAGATGGATGCGGTCTGCCGCGACTGCCAGACGATGGCATTGTGGACCGCCTGTCCGGTATTGCGATCCCACACCACCGTGGTTTCGCGCTGGTTGGTGATGCCGACGCCGGCCAGCTGCGCGGCGCTTATCTGCGCCTTGGTCATCGCCTCGACGACGGTGCTCTGCACGCTGGCCAGGATCTCGCGCGGGTCGTGTTCCACCCAGCCCGGCTGCGGGAACAACTGCTCGAATTCGCGCTGGGCCATGCCGACCACCGTCCCGGCACGGTCGAACAGCATCGCGCGCGAGCTGGTGGTGCCCTGGTCGATGGCCAGGATGTAGCGCTTGTCCATCGGATGCGTTCCTCGGCAACTCCATGGGATGCGGTGAACGTGGCGAGCCGCATCGACCGCGTTCGATGCGTTTCGCGAGCTATGCGCATCCTACGACAATTGGCAAGACGGCTGCGGGAGGAGCAGCCCACCTCTGCCCTTGCGGGAGAGATCGACGCGCTTGCCGGCGGGAGAAGGGGAGAACGGGGCCGGGAAGCGGCAGATCAGGTTTCTCGAACGACGTTTCTGGGTGAACGCGACAGGCGCTGTGTCACGTATTCCTGCAGCTGCTCGCGCCCGGCCGCATCGATGCGCAGACCCAGCTTGGTCCGCCGCCACAGGATGTCGTCCGCGCTGCGCGCCCATTCGGCATCGACCAGATAGTCCGCCTCGGCCGCGTACAGATCGGAGCCGAAGCGCTTGCCGAGTCCGTCCATCGACCAGGCGCCATCGACGATCCGCAGCGCGCGGCTGCCGTAGTTGCGGCAGAGCCGCAGCGCCAGCGGGTCCGCCAGCCACGGCCGGCGCAGGCTGAAATCCTCGTAAAAGGCGCCGAAGTCGCCATCCGGAAAATCGCCGCCGGGCAACGGCGCCGTGCCGGTCCAGGCCGGGCGCGCCGTGCCGAGGTGCGGCGCCAGGATATCGACGGCTTCCTCGGCCAGCCGGCGTGCGGTGGTGAGCTTGCCGCCAAGCACATTGAGCAACGGTGCTCCGCCATGATCGAAGGCGAGCAGGTAGTCGCGGGTGATCTCCGAAGCCCGTTCGCTGCCATCGTCGAACAGGGGACGTACGCCGCTGTAGCTCCAGACCACGTCCTGCGCCTGCACAGGCTGGCGGAAATAGTGCGATACGGCTTGGCACAGGTAGGCGATCTCGTCGCCGTCGATGCGGGCGGCCGCCGGGTCGCCGCGGTACTCGACGTCGGTGGTGCCGATCAGGGTGAAGTCGTGCTCGAACGGGATGGCGAACACGATGCGGCGGTCGGGCTGCTGGAAGATATAGGCGTGGTCGTGCTCGAACAGTCGCGGCACGACGACATGGCTGCCCTTGATCAGGCGTAGCCGGTAGGCATGCGGCAGCCCGTTCTGCTCCAGGAACCGCGTCGCCCACGGCCCGGTGGCATTGACCAGGATGCGAGCCTGCACCTGCCGCACAACGCCGTCCTCGCTGCGCAGTCCGGCAAGCCAGCGGCCGTCTTCGCGCGTGGCCGACACGCAGGCGGTATGAGTAAGCACGGTCGCGCCGCGCTCGGCGGCGTCCATCGCGTTGAGCACCGACAGCCGAGCGTCCTGCACCCAGGCGTCGGAGTAGACGAAGCCGCGGCTGAAAGCTTCACGCAGCGGCCGTCCGGCGACATGCTTGCGCAGATTGATCGAACGCGAGCCGGGCAGGCCGCGCGCGCGCCGGCCGCCCAGGCGGTCGTAGAGGAACAAGCCCAGACGGATCATCCATGCCGGCCGCAGATGCGGCTGGTGCGGCAGCACGAAACGCAGTGGCCAGATGATGTGCGGGGCCATGCGCAGCAGCAGCTTGCGTTCGGCCAGCGACTTGCCGACCAGGGCGAACTGGAACTGTTCCAGATAGCGCAATCCGCCGTGGATGAGCTTGGTACTGGCGCTGGAGGTGTGCGCGGCGATGTCGTCGCGTTCGCAAAGCAGCACCGATAGCCCGCGGCCGCTGGCATCGCGGGCGATGGCAGCGCCGTTGATGCCGCCGCCGACGATCAGCAGATCGTAGCTGGGGGGGTGGTCGGGCATGGGGCGCTTGTATCGGGAAGTTCGCGCGAATCATTGCACGAATCACGTAGGGCGGAACCGCCGCATGCGATGCCGCCGATGGTTCGCGGAGATGGCGCGATCCGGTACGACCCGCACGGCGGGCTTCTAACAGCGAAGCTGGTCGTCCGCTTTGCGGGTCCCGCCTAACGGTTGCTGCGGATTTCCCTCCGCCCCGGTCGGCTGCCGGGGCGGTTCTTCAGGCATCTTCTCGAGCACCCGCGAAGCGGGGGCGGCAACGGTCAGTCGCGCAGCTCGGCGACATAGCAATGCGCCTGCATCTGCTCGATCACCGCCTGTGCTGCGGCGTCGGTGGACAGGTGTTGCCCGCTGGAGCTCAGATCGGCGGTGAAGGCGTGCGCGTTGAGCGCGCCATCGACGGCGCGTTCGATGCAGTCGGCCTCGTCGTACAGGCCCAGCGAGTGGCGCAGCAGCATCGCGCAGCTGAGGATGGTGGCGTAGGGATTGGCGATGCCCTTGCCGGCGATGTCCGGTGCCGAGCCGTGGATCGGTTCGTAGACGCCAATCTTGCCGTCGCCCAGCGATGCCGACGGCAGCAGGCCCAGCGAGCCGGCCAGCATCGAGGCCTCGTCGGTCAGGATGTCGCCGAACATGTTCTCGGTCACGATGACATCGTATTCGCGCGGCTTGGACAGCAGATGCATCGCCATCGCATCGACCAGCACGTGCTCCAGCCGCACGTCGGCGAACTCATCGCGGCCGATGCGGGCGGTGACATCGCGCCACAGCCGCGAGGTTTCCAGCACGTTGGCCTTGTCCACCGAAACCAGGTAACCGCGGCGCTGGCGCGCCAGCCTGAACGCGCTGCGCACCACGCGCTCGATTTCGTCGACGCTGTAGCTGCACAGGTCGCTGGCGCTGTCGGCGCTGCGGGTCTTGTCGCCGAAATAGATGCCACCGGTCAGCTCGCGCACGACCATGATGTCGACGCCGGTCAGCAGGTGCGGCTTGATCGGCGAAGCGTTCAGCGCCGCCGGATGCGGGCGCACCGGACGCAGGTTGGCGAACAGGCCAAGCCCCTTGCGCAGCGCCAGCAGGCCCTGCTCGGGCCGGATCCTGGCGTTCGGATCCGACCACTTGGGCCCGCCGACCGCGCCCAGCAGCACGGCATCGGCTTTCTGGCAGGCGGCCAGCGTGGCCGCCGGCAGCGGGTCGCCATGCTTGTCGATGGCGATGCCGCCGATATCGTGCTCGTGGAAAGCGAACTCGTGGCCATAGCGGCGCGCAACGGTGCGCAACACCGACAGCGCGGCGGCGGTGACTTCGGGGCCGATGCCGTCACCTGGCAGAACGACAATATTGGCTTGCATGGCGGGATTTCCTGGTTCAGAACGTGTGGGGTGTTGTCCGCTTGCCCGTGGATACGGGCGTGGGCGAATGGCTAGAGACGGTGTTCTTCGTAGCGGCCTATCTCGTCCGTACGGGCCAGCAGGTAGCCCAGTTCGTCGACGCCTTCGATCAGGCAGGTCTGGGCGAAGGCGTCCAGCGGGAAGCTGAAGGTGGACCCATCGGGCGTGCGCAGTTCGCGCGCCGCGATATCGATCACCAACTCGTCATCCGGGCGCTGCATCAGCGACTGCACGATGGCTTCGTCCAGCACGATCGGCAGCAGGCCGTTCTTCAGGCTGTTGCTGCGGAAGATGTCGGCGATTTCGCTGCTGACGATGGCGCGCAGGCCCAGATCGGTCAGCGCCCACGGCGCGTGCTCGCGCGAGGAGCCGCAGCCGAAGTTGCGGCCGGCCAGCAGGATGCTGCGGCCGGCGTTCTCCGGCCGGTTGAACGCGAACGCCGGATTGGGCGAGCCGTCGGCCTGCCAGCGCCAGTCGTTGAAGGCGTGCTTGCCCAGGCCGGCGCGCTCGGTAGTGGACAGGAAGCGGGCGGGGATGATCTGGTCGGTGTCGATGTTGGTCTCGCGCAGCACCACGCTGCGGGATTTCAATGTGTGGAAACCGGTCATGAGGAAAGGCCAGGAACGAGAGAGGAGGAACAGATGAAGAGGAACGAGTGAAGAGAAACGAGGAACGAGTGGAGAGGAGTGAGAAATGAGGGTGGGGAGTTGCTGCTTTTACTCATCACTCACTCCTCTTCACTCGTTTCTAGCTTCTGAGGAGTGAGGAGGAGGTGCCTTTACTCGTTTCTCACTCCTCTTCACTCGTTCCTCGCTTTTCAAGCCGCGGCGAACAGTTCGCGCGGGTCGCTGACGCGGCCGTTCACCGCAGCCCAGGCCGCGGTCAGCGGCGAGGCCAGCAGCGTGCGCGAACCGGGACCCTGGCGGCCTTCGAAATTGCGGTTGCTGGTACTGACCGCCAGTTGCCCGGGCGCGACCAGATCGCCGTTCATCGCGATGCACATCGAGCAGCCGGGCTCGCGCCATTCGGCGCCGGCATCGCGGACGATGCGGTCGATGCCTTCGGCTTCGGCCTCGCGCTTGACCTGTTCCGAACCCGGCACCACCAGCATGCGTACGCGCGGGTCGACCTTGCGGTCGCGCAGCACCGAGGCGACCGCGCGCATGTCGCTGAGCCGGCCGTTGGTGCAGGAACCGACGAACACCACGTCCACCGCAGTGCCTTCCAGCGCATGTCCGGATTCGAATGCCATGTAGTCCAGCGACTTCTGCGCGGCGGCATCGTTGGCGGCGGGAATCGGGCGGTCCACGGCGATGGCGGTGCCGGGGTGGGTGCCCCAGGTCAGGGTGGGGCGGATGTCGCGGGCGTCGATTTCGACCTCCACATCGAAGCGCGCGCCTTCGTCGCTGCGCAGCTGCGACCAGCGCGCCCTGGCGGCTTCGAACGCCTCGCCCTTCGGCGCACGCGGCGCCTTCGCCAGCCAGGCGTAGGTGGTGTTGTCCGGCGCCACCATGCCGGCGCGGGCGCCGGCCTCGATGGACATGTTGCACAGGGTCATGCGCTGTTCCATGTCCATCGCGCGGATGGTGGAGCCGCGGTATTCGATGACGTGGCCGGTGCCGCCGTTGACGCCGATCACGCCGATGATGTGCAGGATCACGTCCTTGGCGCCGACACCCGGCGCCAGTTCGCCGTCGACGGTGATCGCCATGGTCCTGGCCTTGCGCTGCAGCAGGCATTGGGTGGCCAGTACATGGCCGACTTCGCTGGTGCCGATGCCGAACGCCAGCGCACCGAACGCGCCGTGGGTGGAGGTGTGGCTGTCGCCGCAGACAATCGTCATGCCGGGCTGGGTGAAGCCCAGCTCCGGCGCGATGACATGGACGATGCCGCGATGATCCGAAGCCAGATCGAACAGCTCGATGCCGGTGGCGGCGCAGTTGCGCGCCAGCATGTCGACCTGGGATTCCGATGCCTTGGTGTAGTAGGGCAGCTTGCCATCGGGACCGGCCGGCAGGGTCGGCGTGGAGTGATCCATCGTTGCCTTGGTCAGATCCGGGCGGCGCGGCTTCAGGCCGCGCGAGGCCAGTTCGGTGAACGCCTGCGGCGAGGTGACCTCGTGGATCAGGTGCAGGTCGATGTACAGCACCGCGGGTGCGGCGTCGGTTTCGGGGACAACGACGTGGGCGTCCCACAGTTTGTCGAACAGAGTGCGTGGTGCGGTGGTCATGCGTGGATTCCGGAAGCGCCTGGCATGGTAGGTATCGGGAAGAACCCGTAGTCCGCTGCCGTCATCGCAGCGTTTCCGGGGGCGGCGGCGGTGCCCAGTGCGTTCATGCTGCCGCCATTTCCTGTTGCGCCGTACGCCGCTGCCGCAACAGGCGGTTGGCCACATCCAGCCAGGCCAGCGCGCTGGCTTCGATGATGTCGGGACTGGTGCCGCTGCCTTCGTAGTCCTTTTCCTCAAAGCGCACGCTCAGGTTGGCTTCGCCGCGCGCATCGGCGCCCAGGCCGACGCTGTGCACCTGGTAGCTCTCCAGCGTCAGGTCGACGCCGGTGGCGGCCGCCAGTGCGCCGAACAGCGCATCGACCGGGCCATCGCCTTCGGCGGTCTCGAACACGCGCTGGCCGTCCGGATCCGACAGCTCCACGGTGGCGCGCGCGCGATGGCCGGCATCGCTGACCGTCATCGATGCCAGCCGGTAGCCCAGCGTCTCGGCGCCTTCCTGCATCAGCGTCTGCAGATCCGCATCCTCGACCACGCGCTGCTTCTCGCACAGGGCCTTGAACTCGGCGAACACCAGGTCCAGTTCGCTTTCCTCCAGCAGATAGCCCAGCGCGCGCAGGCGCTGTTCGACCGCGGCGCGGCCACTGTGGCGGCCCAGCACCATCTGCGAGGACGGCCAGCCGACGTCTTCCGGGCGCATGATTTCGTAGGTGCCGCGATGGCGCAGCATGCCGTGCTGGTGGATGCCGGCCTCGTGCGCGAACGCGTTGGCGCCGACGATGGCCTTGTTGCGCTGCACCGGCATGCCGACCAGCCGCGACAGCAGTTGCGAGGTGGCGACGATGCGGCGGGTGTCGATGCCGGTATCGGCATCGAAGTAGGCGCCGCGCACCTTCAGCGCCATCACCACTTCCTCCAGCGCGCAATTGCCGGCGCGTTCGCCGATGCCGTTGACGGCGCATTCGACCTGACGCGCACCGCCCTCGATCGCGGCCAGCGAATTGGCCACCGCCAGGCCCAGGTCGTTGTGGCAGTGGGTGCTGAACACCACATCCCTGGCACCGGGTACGTTGGCGATCATGCGCTGGAACAATCCGCGGATTTCGTTCGGGGTGGTATAGCCCACCGTGTCGGGCAGGTTGATGGTGCCGGCGCCGGCGGCGATGGCCGCGGCGATCACCTCGGCCAGGAAGTCCTCCTCGGTACGCAGCGCATCCTCGGCCGAGAATTCGACATCGCCGACGAAGCCGCGCGCGAACGCCACGTTCTCGGCCACCGCATCCAGCACCTGCTGTTTGCTCATGCGCAGCTTGTGCTCGCGGTGCAGCGGGCTGGTGGACAGGAACAGGTGGATGCGCGGCCTGACGGTGCCGTCCAGCGCACGCACCGAAGCCTCGATGTCGGCGGGCCGGCAGCGCGACAGCACGCACAGCGAAGTGTCGCGCAGTTCGCGGCCGATCAGCCCGGCGGCCTCGCGGTCGGACTGCGAGCTGGCCGGAAAGCCGGTCTCGATGGCGTCCACGCCCAGCTCGGCCAGGGCGCGCGCCATCACCAGCTTCTGCTGCGGAGTCATGCTGCAGCCGGGCGACTGCTCGCCATCGCGCAGCGTGGTGTCGAAGATGCGTACGTACGCAGGCTTGGGGGCGGATTGGGAAGTCGTGTTCACCAGGTGGATTCCTCTTCTACTTCGACTGCGATACGCCGTGCCTTGACCGGCATGACGGTGGTGATGGGGGGTAGGGTGGAAACGGGAGACACCGCCGGCACGGCGGCCGCCGCTTCGGCAGTGCGCCGGCGCGGCTTGCGCGGCGGCCGCGGGCGCACTTCGGACAGCAGGCGCGCCAACACGGTGGCATCGATGTTGCCGCCGGACACCACCGCGCACTTGCGCTTGCCGGCCACGCGGCGGCCGGCCGCCAGCGCCAGCGCGCCGGCGCCCTCGGCGATGACGTGTTCTTCCAGCGCCAGCCGGACCAGGGTTTCGCGCAGTTCGGCTTCGCGGACGATGACGATGTCGTCCAGCAGGTTGGCGCACAGGCGGCGGGTGATGAAGCCGGGCACCTTGACCCGCACGCCGTCGGCCAGCGAGGCAACCGGGTCCTTGGCCGCGGTGTCGCCTTTCAGCGCGCGAACCATCGAATCGACGCCTTCGACCTGGGCGCCGACCACGCGCACGCCCTGCGATTTCAGCGCCAGCGCCACGCCGGAAGCCAGGCCGCCGCCGCCGATCGGAACGATCACCACATCCGGCGCATACGGTGCGATCTCGATGCCGACCGTGCCCTGGCCGGCGATGACATCGGGATCGTCGAACGCGGACAGGAAGCGGTAGCCGTTCTGTTCGGCCAGTTCGCGGGCGAACAGGAAGGCCTCGTCGTAGCTGTTGCCGTGCTGGCGCACGGTGGCGCCCCAGTGGGCGACGCCGGCAATCTTGGTTTCCGGCGCGCCATGCGGCATCACCGTGATCGCCTGCACGCCCAGCCGGTAGGCCGACCATGCCAGCCCTTGCGCATGGTTGCCGGCCGAGGCGCAGATGACCGGACGGCGATCGCCGCGTTCGCGCGCGGCCAGCAGCGCATTCAGCGCGCCGCGGACCTTGTACGAACCGGTGCGCTGCAGGTTCTCCAGCTTCAGCATCACGCCGAAACGCTCGGCGTGATGCAGCGGCGTGGCGGGCAGATAGCGCCGCAGCCGCGCCTGCGCCGCCAGCACATCGGCCACGGTGACGACGACGTCGCCGACGTCCGGATCGTTGCTGGCGGTGGCGAGACTGTCAGGCACTTTGAAGCCGGGAACGGGGAATCGGGAACGGGGAATGGAAGTGCGCTGGTGACGGTTGGAGAAGACGCCTCCGGGAAGCGGACGCTGCGATAGGACGGGCACGCGGCGCATCAGCAAAACGGAAGTTTCCGCTCGCCATTTGCCGCACCTCATTCCCGCTTTCGCTCGGCAATGCCTGCTTCATGTCGCAGCCTCCACCGTCTCCAGCGCCGTCACCACCACCGACTCGCAGTCGTAGATCTTCTGCATCTGCAGACGCAGGGATTCCGGCGGACGGTTGCCGTCCACCACCAGCTGCAGGCGCCAGCGGCCGTCGCCGGCGGCGGGTTCGCCGCTGATCGCCTGCGGGGTGAAGCCGCGGCGTTCGGCCATGCCGATCACGCGGGTCAGCGCGCCTTCGGCCGGTTTCAACACCAGGTCAAGCCGGTATCGCATGGGTCGTGGGTTCCTGGGTCTGTTTGGCCGGATTGGCGTCCAGCATCGTGCTGTTGGCGTGGTTGGGCGGCACCAGCGGCCAGACATTGGCCTTGATGTCGATGGCCACATGCAGCATCGCCGGACCCGGCTGGGCCAGCAGTTCGGCCAGCGCGTCTTCGACCTGGTTGCGCTGATCGATGCGGCGCGCCGGAATGCCGAACACCTGCGCCAGCGCGGCGAAGTCCGGGTTGTCGGACAGATCGATTTCGCTGTAGCGCTCGGCGAAGAACAGCTCCTGCCACTGCCGCACCATGCCCAGCGCGCTGTTGTCCAGCAGCACGATCTTCACCGGCAGCTTGCAGCGGGCGATGGTGGCCAGCTCCTGCACGTTCATCATGAAGCTGCCATCGCCGCTGACCAGCACCACGGTGCGGTCGGGGCAGGCGAACTGCGCGCCCATCGCCGCCGGCAGGCCGAAACCCATCGTGCCCAGCGCGCCGCTGGTCAGATGGTTGCGCGGATGGTTGAACTTGCAGTGCTGCGCCACCCACATCTGGTGCTGGCCGACATCGCAGGCGATGATGGCGTCGGCCGGCGCGACCTCGCTCAGCCGCTTCAGCAGGCCGGGCGCATAGATGTCGGTGCCGGGCGCGTCGTAGCGGAAACCGAACTTCTCGCGGTGCTGGTAGCAGCGTTTGCGCCAGTCCTCGCAGGTGCTGCGCGCTGCCGACAGCGCACGCAGGCCGGTGGCGACATCGCCGGGGATGGCGATATCGGCGGTGCGCAGCTTGGAGATCTCGTAGGCGTCGGCATCCAGGTGGATGACCCGCGCGAACGGCGCGAATTCGGCCAGCTTGCCGGTGGCGCGGTCGTCGAAGCGCGCGCCGACCACGATCAGCAGATCCGACTCCTGCACCGCCATATTGGCCGCGCGGGTGCCGTGCATGCCCAGCATGCCCAGGTAGTGCGGGTGGTTGCCGGGCAGCGCGCCCAGGCCGCGCAGGGTCAGCACGGTGGGGATTTGCGTGGCATCGACGAACTGGCGGAACGCGTCCACGGCATCGGCCAGGGCAATGCCGCCGCCGCCATAGATGACCGGCTTCTCGGCGCCGGCGATCGCCGCCAGCGCTTCGGCCAGCGCCGCTTCTTCCGGCGCGGCAGGACGCTCGACGGTGGCCGATACCGGGGCCGGCAGATGCGAGGCATCGGCCATCTGCACGTCCTTGGGCAGATCGATCAGGACCGGACCGGGGCGGCCTTCGCGGGCGATGCGGAAGGCTTCGTTGACGATGCGCGGCAGATCGTCGACATGACGGGCGATGAAACTGTGCTTGACGATGGGCAGGGTCAGGCCGAACACGTCCAGTTCCTGGAACGCGTCGGTGCCCATCAGCGGCGTCGCGACCTGGCCGGTCAGGCAGACCATCGGCACCGAGTCCAGCATCGCATCGGCGATGCCGGTGACCAGGTTGGAGGCACCCGGACCGGAGGTGGCCACGCACACGCCGACCTTGCCGCTGGCGCGCGCGTAACCGTTGGCCGCCAGCGCGGCGCCCTGCTCGTGCCGCACCAGGATGTGGCGCAGCTTCGAATCCACCAGCGCGTCGTAGAACGGCATGATGGTGCCGCCCGGGTAGCCGAACAGCGTTTCCACGCCTTCGGCTTCCAGCGCCCGGGTCAGCCAGCGGGCGCCATTGCACGGAGTCGCGGCAGTGGCGGCGGCGGCGTTCATGCGGCGGCGGCCCGGTCGTCGGGACTCGCGTCGTCGGTGTCCGGCTGCGAGGCGTTGGCCTGCAGCCACACCATCTTGGCGCGCAGCTGCTTGCCGACCGCTTCGATCGGGTGATCCAGATCGGCCTGCTTGAACTTGTTGTAGTTGGGCAGACCGGCTTCGTACTCGGCGACCCAGTTCTTGGTGAAGGTGCCGTTCTGGATGTCGGTCAGCACATCCTTCATGCGTGCCTTGACGCTGGCGTCTATCACGCGCGGGCCGCTGACGTAGTCGCCGTACTGCGCGGTCTCGGAGACGAATTCCAGCATGCGGGTGATGCCGCCTTCGTAGAACAGGTCGACGATGAGCTTCAGCTCGTGCAGCACTTCGTAGTAGGCGATTTCCGGCTGGTAGCCGGCTTCCACCAGGGTTTCGAAACCGGCCTGCACCAGCGACGACGCGCCGCCGCACAGCACGGCCTGTTCGCCGAACAGATCGGTCTCGGTCTCTTCCTTGAAGGTGGTCTTGATGATGTTGGCGCGGGCGCCGCCCAGGCCGGCCGCGTAGGCCAGCGCCAGCGCCTCGGCGTTGCCGCTCCGGTCCTGATGGACGGCGTAGATGCACGGCACGCCGCGGCCGATTTCGTATTCGCGGCGGACCAGCGCGCCGGGGCCCTTCGGCGCGACCAGCACCACGTCCAGGTCTTCGCGCGGGGCGACCAGGCCGTAGTGCACGTTCAGGCCATGCGCGAACAGCAGGCAGGCGCCCTGCTTCATGTTCGGCGCCAGCACGTCGTAGTACAGGTTCTTCTGCACCATGTCCGGGGTCAGCACGGCCACCAGGTCGGCATCCTTGACCGCCTCGGCCGGCGTCTTGACCACGAACCCGTCGGCCTGCGCCTTGGCCTCGGTCGGGCCGCCCGGCCGCAGGCCGACGGTGACGTCGAAGCCGGATTCGCGCAGGTTGAGCGCATGCGCGCGGCCCTGGCTGCCGTAGCCGACAATGGCAATCTTGGGTTGCGGGAGAGAGTTGGCGGCGGTGGTCATGTGGCGGAGTTCCTTGGGAGAGCGGGTTGATGGATGAAGGTGGTTGGATAGAAACCTGCGGCAACAAAAAACCCCGCATCTTTCGGTGCGGGGTTTTGCGAATCTGGCATCGTTTTCTGCTTACGCGCCTGTTCGTCCCGCACCTGTGGGCAAGGTAATAAGGACGAGGACGAGAATGGAGGCCGCGGGAATCGCGGTCTTCATGGCGTCCGGCAGGGGCGTGTGGCGTTGCAACATGCGGCAAGAGAAACACGCCGGTTTGCGTCTTGTCAAGCAAGCGGCAAGGATTTTCTGTAATGTCCTGACGGCCGGCATATTTGTATGGGGATGGTTGCAGATGCAACTATGAAAAACCCGCAGAATCGCCGCCCCCGCACCGCCTCGCAGCTCTCCGCAGACCATGCCTGAATACCGATCCAAGACCTCTACCCACGGGCGCAACATGGCCGGTGCCCGCGCGCTGTGGCGCGCCACCGGCATGACCGACGGCGATTTCCACAAGCCGATCATCGCCATCGCCAACTCGTTCACCCAGTTCGTCCCGGGGCATGTGCACCTGAAGGACCTGGGGCAACTGGTTGCGCGCGAAATCGAACGCGTCGGCGGCGTGGCCAAGGAATTCGACACCATCGCGGTGGACGACGGCATCGCGATGGGCCACGACGGCATGCTGTACTCGCTGCCCAGCCGCGAGGTCATCGCCGATGCGGTGGAGTACATGGTCAACGCGCACTGCGCCGACGCGCTGGTGTGCATTTCCAACTGCGACAAGATCACCCCGGGCATGCTGATGGCCGCGCTGCGGCTCAACATTCCCACCGTGTTCGTATCCGGCGGACCGATGGAAGCCGGTAAAACCAAGTTGGCCGATCACAAGCTGGACCTGATCGATGCGATGGTGATGGCGGCCGACCCGAATGCCTCCGACGAGCAGGTCGCGGCCGTCGAGCGCAGCGCCTGCCCGACCTGCGGCTCGTGTTCGGGCATGTTCACCGCCAACTCGATGAACTGCCTGACCGAAGCGCTGGGACTGTCGCTGCCGGGCAACGGCACCGTGGTGGCCACGCATGCGGATCGCGAGCAGCTGTTCCTGCGCGCCGGCCGCGTGGCGGTCGAGCTGTGCCACCGCTGGTATGGCGCCGAGGATCCGACCGCGCTGCCGCGCGGCATCGCCACTTTCCAGGCGTTCGAGAACGCGATGACGCTGGACATCGCCATGGGCGGTTCCACCAACACCATCCTGCATCTGCTGGCCGCCGCGCAGGAAGGCGAAGTACCGTTCGGCATGCGCGACATCGACCGCCTGTCGCGGCGCGTGCCGCAGCTGTGCAAGGTGGCGCCGAACACGCAGAAGTACCATATCGAGGATGTGCACCGCGCCGGCGGCATCATGGCCATCCTGGGCGAACTGGCGCGCGGCGGTCTGCTGCACACCGGAGTGTCCACCGTGCATGCGAAGACGCTGGGCGAGGCGATTGCCAGGTGGGACGTAACGCAGAACGCCGACGATGGCGTGGCCGAGTTCTACCGGGCCGGGCCGGCAGGCGTTCCCAGCCAGGTGGCCTTCAGCCAGTCGACGCGTTGGCCGTCGCTGGATACCGACCGCGCCGAGGGCTGTATCCGCGATGTGGCCCACGCGTACTCGCAGGAAGGCGGGCTGGCGGTGCTGTACGGCAACATCGCGCGCGACGGTTGCGTGGTCAAGACCGCCGGCGTGGACGAGTCCATCCATGTCTTCGAGGGCACCGCGCGCGTTTACGAGAGCCAGGACGCGGCGGTGAAAGGCATCCTGGGCGATGAAGTGAAGCCGGGCGATGTGGTGGTGATCCGCTACGAAGGCCCCAAGGGCGGTCCGGGCATGCAGGAGATGCTGTACCCCACCAGCTATCTGAAATCCAAAGGCCTGGGCAAACAGTGCGCGCTGCTGACCGATGGCCGCTTTTCCGGCGGCACGTCGGGCCTGTCCATCGGCCATGCTTCGCCGGAAGCCGCAGCGGGCGGCGCCATCGGCCTGGTCCGCGATGGCGATCGCATCCGCATCGACATTCCCCAACGCGGGATCGATCTGCTGGTGCGGGAAGAAGAACTGGCCGTTCGCCGCGGCGAACAGGACGCGAAGGGTTGGCGGCCGGCCCAGCCGCGCGCGCGCAAGGTCAGCACGGCGTTGAAGGCCTATGCGCTTCTGGCCACCAGCGCCGACAAGGGCGCGGTGCGCGACCGCGCGCTGCTGGACAGCGTCTGACGGCTACCGCACAGATATCGACGGCGGCCAGGCGTCGGATTCAGCGGGCCGGTCCGGGCTCGGTACCTCGGTGCTGGCCCCAAGAGGGTTGATGGCTCCGGATGGCGCCAACGCGCCGGCTTTGTCCGCCCGTCGGGCCGTTCGGCGGAAACCGCTCAAATTAGCGGCTGCGCTGCCGCTATCGGTAGGACAGTAGGACGCTCCCGGAGGGGAAGCCATGTCGTCGTCTGCAGCAACGGTCCCGGCGGGCGAAACCGCCGCGGCCTCATTCAGGTTGCCAGATGCACCGGTCGCTTTGTTGCGGCTGGATGCGGCCGGCGTGGTGAATGCCGCCAACCGGGCTGCGCTGGATATGCTGGGCGTCGATGCGCAGGCCTTGCACGGCGAGGCATGCGAACGGATCTGGGGTCTGCCCGCTGCAGCCCTGTGCGGGGAAGAAGGCGTATGGGTGGCGCCGGGCGAGGACGCGGCCAGGCGGGTGCGCTACCAGCGCGAACGCGATGGCAGCGGCTGGATGCTGTCATTGCCGCATCCGGAAACCGCAGCGCTGCTGCGCGATATGGCAATGCTGGGCCAGGACAGCGCGCCGTTGCCCACAGCGCCGGCGCTGCAGCCGCTGGCGCAGCGGTTGCGCGATGCGGCCACCGAGCGGCGACTGCTGGAAAGCATCGGCGAGCGGCTGAGCAACTGCGAGCTGGAACTGGCGCTGCCGGACGGGCAGCCGCCCTCGCCGACGCTGCGCCGGTTGTCCGCCGGCTTCGGCAACCTGGCCGAGGCCATCCGCCAGGCGGTGGCGCTGTCGGTCCAGATTGCCGCCGAAGTGCCGCATGTGGTCAGCGAGAACAGCGAACTGGTGCAGCAGTCGCAGGCCCAGGTGGCGGCGCTGGAAACCGTGCGCGAAGCCAGCGGACGGTTGATGGCCGGACTGCGTGGCGCAGGCGAGGAACTGCAGGCGGTGATTGCGGTGGCCGCCAACGCCAACGCCAGTTCGCGCCAGGGCGCCGAAGCCGCGCGCCTGTTGGGCGACGCCATGCGCGAAGTCGAGCGGCGCTCGGCGCGCGCCAGCGAGGTGATCGAAGTGATCGACTCGGTCGCCTTCCAGACCAATATCCTGTCCATCAATGCCAGCATCGAGGCGGCCCGTGCTGGCGAGGCCGGCCGCGGTTTCGCGGTGGTGGCCACCGAGATCCGCCGGCTGGCCGAACGCGCCGCGGTGGCTGCGCGCGATGTGCGCTTGATCATCGACCAGACCAGCGCGGCGTTGGGCGAAAGCGCGGTGTCGGCGCAGACCACCGAGCAGGTGCTGGGCGGCATCGGCGATCTGCTGGCGCGCGCCAGCGGCGCGATGGAATCGGTGGCCGAACGCGTCTCGGCGCAGGGCGATGAAATCGCCGCCATCGACCGCGCCGTCGAGGACGTGGTGGGACTGAGCCGAAGCAACCTGCAGCACGCAGCGCAGGTCGCCGAGCGTGGCGAAGCGCTGGCGCAGGGGGCGACCACGCTGCACGACTGCGTTGGCCTGTTCCGGTTGCCGGAAGACCCGATGCGCGTCCGCAGGCATGCGCGGGTTTATCAACTGGCGCAGCGGACGGTCGCAGGTATCGGCGCAGCGCTGGAGGCGGCGTTGGACGACGGGCGAATCGACGAGCAGGCCTTGTTCTCGCGCCAGTACACGCCGATTCCGGGCATCGAGCCGGCCAAGTTCAGCACGCCCTTCGACGCGCTCTGCGACGAACTGCTGCCGCCGCTGCAGGAACCGTTGCTGGCCCTGCACGACTGGATCGTATTCGCCATCTGCGCCAATCCCGACGGCTACGTGCCCACCCACAACCTGCGTTTCAGCCAGCCGTTGACCGGCGATGCCGCCACGGACCTGGTCGGCAACCGCACCAAGCGGCGGTTCAGCGACCGCGTCGGCCGCAGCGTGGGCGCGCACACCGATCCGTACCGGCTGCAGGTCTACCGCCGCGATACCGGCCAGATCATGTTCGATCTGTCGGTGCCGGTGTTCGTTGCCGGACGCCATTGGGGCGGTTTCCGGGTGGGCTATACGCTGGGGTAAGGCGCGCCCCGGGGGCTCGTCCAGTGGCGGCGGCTTCAGCCGCGAACTGCTGTGGCAAGGGCGTCGCGGCTGAAACCGTTCCCCCACAAGCTGCATTTTGCGGCCGGCTCGATAGCGGCGGACCCGCCGGACGGCGCCGGCGGCCCGCGCTTGTGGTGTAATACCGCCCGAAGCGGGGGTATCGCCAGCCCGGTGGGACGGCGATTGAGACAGACCCTTCGAACCTGATCCGGTTCAGACCGGCGTAGGGAAGCTTCGCAGGATGCGCCAGATCGCCAGATGCCTTGCCGATCCGTTGCTGTTCATGCGCCGCCGCTTCGTCCGTGATGCGAGTCCCCTCGCAGCCGACCGCACCCCGGTGCGGGCCATCCAAGAAACAGGACGATGCCGCCGATGAACGCCGTACCTTCCCCGCTGCAGCAGCAGACCGATCAGCTGTCCGAATCCGTGACCCGGCCGATTCCCGGTTCGCGCAAGATCTTCGTCGAAGGTTCGCGCCCGGACCTGCAGGTGCCGATGCGCGAGATCGCGCTGAGCCAGACGCCGACCATCTTTGGCGGCGAGGAGAATCCGCCGGTCACCGTCTACGACACTTCCGGCCCGTATACCGACCCGGACGCCCGCATCGACCTGTCGGTCGGCCTGCCGGCGCTGCGCGCGAAGTGGATCGAGGAACGCGGCGACACCGAGCTGCTGTCGCAGCTGAGTTCCGAGTTCGGCCGCGGACGCGAGGCCAACGCCAAGCTGGCCGGCGTACGTTTCCCCGGCCGCACCTTGCCGCGCCGCGCCAAGGCCGGCGCCAACGTCAGCCAGATGCACTACGCGAAGAAGGGCATCATCACCCCGGAAATGGAATTCGTCGCCATCCGCGAGAACCAGCGGCTGGAGGCTGTGCGCGACGCGATGCTGCTGGCGCAGCACCCCGGCGAAAACTTCGGCGCCAGCATCCAGAAGATCATCACGCCGGAATTCGTCCGCGACGAAATCGCCCGCGGCCGCGCCATCCTGCCCAACAACATCAACCACCCGGAAAGCGAGCCGATGATCATCGGCCGCAACTTCCTGACCAAGATCAACGCCAATATCGGCAACTCGGCAGTGAGTTCCGGCATCGCCGAGGAAGTGGAGAAGCTGGTGTGGTCGATCCGCTGGGGCGGCGACACGGTGATGGACCTGTCCACCGGCAAGCACATCCATGAAACCCGCGAGTGGATCATCCGCAATTCGCCGGTGCCGATCGGCACGGTGCCGATCTACCAGGCGCTGGAGAAGGTCGACGGCCGCGCCGAGGAGCTGACCTGGGAGATCTTCCGCGACACCCTGATCGAACAGGCCGAACAGGGCGTGGACTATTTCACTATCCACGCAGGCGTGCTGCTGCGCTACGTGCCGCTGACCGCCAAGCGGGTGACCGGCATCGTCTCGCGCGGCGGCTCCATCCTGGCCAAGTGGTGCCTGGCGCATCACAAGGAGAATTTCCTCTACACCCATTTCGAGGACATCTGCGAAATCATGAAGGCCTATGACGTGGCCTTCAGCCTGGGCGATGGCCTGCGCCCGGGCTGCATCGCCGACGCCAATGACGCGGCGCAGTTCGGTGAACTGGAAACGCTGGGCGAGCTGACCAAGATTGCCTGGAAGCACGACGTGCAGACCATGATCGAAGGCCCCGGCCATGTGCCGATGCAGCTGATCAAGGAAAACATGGACAAGCAGCTGCGCGAATGCGGCGAAGCGCCGTTCTACACGCTGGGGCCGCTGACCACCGACATCGCGCCAGGTTACGACCACATCACCAGCGCCATCGGCGCGGCGATGATCGGCTGGTTCGGTACCGCGATGCTCTGCTACGTCACGCCGAAGGAACATCTGGGCTTGCCCAACCGCCAGGATGTGCGCGACGGCATCATGGCCTACAAGATCGCCGCCCATGCGGCGGATCTGGCCAAGGGCCACCCCGGCGCGCAGGTGCGCGACAACGCGCTGAGCAAGGCCCGTTTCGAGTTCCGCTGGGAGGACCAGTTCCACCTGGGCCTGGACCCGGAAAAGGCCAAGGAATTCCACGACGAGACCCTGCCCAAGGACGCGCACAAGCTGGCGCATTTCTGCAGCATGTGCGGCCCGCATTTTTGCAGCATGAAGATCACCCAGGACGTGCGCGACTACGCGGCCGAGCACGGTGTGGATGAAACGGCCGCCCTGGATGCCGGCATGGCGGAGAAATCGGCCGAATTCCTGGCCCAGGGCGCGCAGGTCTACCGGCCTGGCTGAACCGCAGCGAAGGCAGGCAAGCCCGTCTCCGCCGCGGCCGGCGTATCGGGCTTGTCTGCGGGCGGGTTACGGAGCACCCTGTCGGCAAATCATCAGGGAGAGCCTTCATGCCTACCGTCACCGCCTTCGTACGCGCAGCGCTGGCGCTGGCGCTGCTGCTGATTCTGGCGGCTTGCGCCACCGGGCCGCGCATCAGCAGCGATAGCGATCCCTCCGCCGATTTCTCCCGCTATCGCAGTTTTGCGTTCTATTCGCCGCTGGCGATAGAAAGCCAGGGCTATACCACCTTGACCAGCGCCAGGATCAAGGCCGCTGCCCGCGCGCAGATGGAATCGCGCGGTTACGTCTACGACGAGAAATCTCCTGACCTGTGGGTCAACCTGAATGCCTACATGCAGGAGAAGACGGATGTGGTCAGCACGCCGGAAGTCGACTACGACTATTACTACAGCTATCGCGCGCGGCGTTATGTCGCCGTGCCGTACTGGCGCGACCGCACCGAGGTCTATCGCTATACCGAAGGCACGTTGAATGTCGATCTGGTCGACGCCGCCGGCAACAAGCTGGTGTGGGAAGGCGTGGCGGTGGGCCGGGTGGCGCGGGCCAAGCCGGAGGAGCGGGCAGCGCGGATCGATGCGGCCATCGCGGACATCTTCGCGCGCTATCCGTACCGCGCCGGCAGTGGCGCCGCGGCGACCAGGCCCTGAAGCACGCCCGGTACAAGTGACAGCGCGCCAACGATAGCCCGACCGGTTCATGCGGGCGTTGCGCGGCCAGGCGATGCCAATCTGTGACCGGCAGACAAAAAATTCGCGCCCGAGGGCGCGAATGGTGAAACGTATGTAATAGGACGTCGGCGAGAGAGAGAGGTTGCCTGTGTGGCTCCCGTTCAGGGGGAGCGCAAAGGGCACTGTAAGATCGCCGTCCTGAAAACGCTTTCCCAAACCCGTCATTGCGTTTTGCCAAACCTGTCGGTTCGATTTCCGGTAGGCATTCAGGCACATGACGGCGATGTAGCGGATGCGCAGCATACGGACGCATGTCAAGCCTAGAAGATCCGCGAGTCGACCGTTCCCCCGACATCCCTGCATCCGCAGACCGCCTGCGGATAGGCGATTGTCTGGTCGACGTTCCGCTGCGCGAGATCACGGCGCCCGGCGCGCGCCGTCCGTTTCGGATAACGCCAAAGTCGATGGGCGTGCTGTTGGCGTTGGTGGAGCAGGCGGGCAGGGTGGTCAGCCGCGACGCGCTGCTGGCCGGGGTCTGGCCCGATACGTTGCCGACCAATGACGTCATCACCCAGGCCATCACCCAGCTGCGCAAGGCATTCGGCGAACAGCGCGACAATCCGCGCTATATAGAGACCATCGCAAAGAACGGCTATCGCCTGCTGGCAGAAGTCGAGTGGCTGGACGGTGACGCCGGAGTCCAGCCGCCGGTGCCGCCCGTCCAGGTTGCGGCGGCGGCGCCGTCGCCGGCCACGGTCGGGACAGCGCCGGCCATCGACTTGCCGCCGACCGCTGTTGCCGGAAAGGGCAACCGGATGAAGGGCGCGGCGCTGGCGTTGGCGGCGTTGACGCTGATGGCGCTTGCCGCATCGGCGCTGTGGCTGGCGCAGCGCACGCGCCCGGGCGCCGCCGCCGCGCAGGTACCGGCGGCAGCTACGACCGCTCCGGCTCGGGCGTACCAGCTGATCACCTCGTCGCCTGGATTCGAGATTTTTCCTGCGCTCTCGCCCGATGCGTCCCAGGTCGCTTACGTCGTCATGCCCGACGGGAGTACGGGAGGGTCGCGCATCGTGGTGCAGACCACCGATCAAAGCCAGCCCCGGCCGTTGACCGATCCGCCGCGGGGGACCTGGGACAGTGCTCCGGCATGGGCGCCCAATGGTCGCGAAATCGCCTTCCTGCGCGTGGTCCCTGGAGAAAGCTGCCGGGTGATGATCATGTCGCTGAGCGGCGGCGCCGAACGCGAACTGACCCGCTGCGAGCCGCAAAGCCGTCCAAGCTTCGACTGGTCGCCGGACAGCGGTTCGCTGGTCTTCAGCAGCCTGGCCGCTGGCTCGGGCCCGCCCGGGCTGCGGTTGCTCGATCTGGCCACCGGACGGTGGCGGCACCTGGCGTATGGGGCCACCCGTCGCGATGTCGATCACCTGCCGCGCTTTTCGCCGGACGGCAAGTGGATCGCCTTCATCCGCAATGCGCCGCTGGGGGACCTGTGGCGGATACCGGCCGGGGGTGGCAAGGCCGAGCCGCTGACCCGGCAGCGTGCCGAATTCCGCGGCTGGGACTGGACGCCGGACAGCAAGGCCATCGTATTGGGGCGGCGCGTCGATGGCCATACCCGGCTGTACCGGCTGGATATCGCCACCGGCGGGCTGCAGGACTTCGGCGTCGAAGACGCGCAAACGCCGAGCATCGCGGTCAAGGCCGACGCACTGGCATTCGTGCAACGCAAGCCGCGGTTCGGCATCTACCGGCTGCCGCTGGATCCGGACGACAGCGGCGGCGGCATGGCGGCCGAGCGTCTGTTCGCATCTTCTGGCCGCGATGTGCTGCCGGCAGTGTCTCCCGATGGCACGCAGTTGCTGTTCGCTTCCGACCGTTCGGGGGATTTCGGTTTGTGGTGGGGCGACCCGGACCGTCCGGATTCGCTGCGCCTGATCGAGGGCCTGCACCCGGAATCGCGCCATCTTCCGGTGTGGTCGCGCGACAGCCGGCGCGCCCTGGTGGTGGGAACCGACCACCAGGGCCATTTCGGCCTGTTCGAAGTCCAGCCCGAAAACGGCCAGATCGCCGCGCTGTCGCTGCCGGTGAAATCGGAGGAATTGCTGACGGCGGCCTACCTGCCGGATCCGCGCCAACTGCTGGTGATCGCCGGCAGCGGCAACGATGGGCAGCGGCTGCTGTTGCTGGAAAAGAACGGCAACCGCTGGCGAACGCTGACGGCGTTGGAGGACGTGTCTGCAGTGAAGGTGGACTGGAGCCAGCAGCGCCTGTTGTTTACACGGCTGGGCGAAGACGGCTTGTGGCAGGCGGATCTGGCGTTGTCGCCGGCCAGCGTGCGCATCGTCGACCGGCAGTACCCGGTCAGCGACCGCTACCACACCTGGACCGTCAGCGGCGACGGGCAGATCGAGTATCTCGAATACCTGGCCTCCTGCGCGGCCAGTCTGCGGCACATCGGAGGCGGACGTTCGCATCCGCGTCCGCGTTGTCTGCAACCCCAGCAACTGGCCACCGTCAGCGGGTTCAGCGCAAACCGGCGCAACCGGGTGGTCTACCTGGCGCTGGCCGCCGAAGACGGAGCCGATATCGGTTTCATGCCGCTGCCCGAGGCGGCCAAAACCAAGCAGCGCGATTGGAGCAAGTACCTGTTGTGATTGAAGAACTTCCTTTCGGGATTTCTTCGTAACCGGCTTCGGCAAGATTTCGTACAAGTTTCCCGCAAACTTCCTGCGCCGCCGGCTTCGTTGGCGCAAAACGTCCGCTTCGATTTGGCAAAGTGAAGCGAACGATGGAGCAAAAGTCCTGGGCCGACCGCGGCCAGTTGCTGAAGCTGGAAACGAGCGAAGAACACGATCCCACCGGGTGCGTGGGCGTATCGCGGCTGGGCAGCGCCCAGGTCGCCGCGGATCTGTTCACCATCTGGGTGCAGTTGCGCGGCGCGGCCTGGGTGGAAGCCAAGGAAGGCAAGTTCCGTTTGCGCCCCGGTCAGTGGATCGCCTTCGAGAAGGATTCGCGTCCGCTGGTGCAGGCCGACCGGCACGGCTTGTGCATCGGCCTGAGCCTGAGCGCCGAAGCGCTGCGCAAGCTGTCGCGCTTTGCCGATTGCGGGTTGTTCGCCGGCCGCGGCCGGATGAGTCGCCATGAAACGTTGATCTCGTTGCGGCTGTGGCGCGAAGCCGGCCGCCGCCTGGCCGAACCGGATGCGCGCGACGATCTGTCGGCGCTGCGTCCGTTGCTGTTGCACCTGGCCAGTCTGCAGGGCGAGATGTCCGACCGCATCTCGCGCTGCCCCGGCCGTTCGCGCAGCCGCAAGCGGCAGGTATTCGGCCGCCTGCAGCGCGCCCGGCTGTACCTGGAAGGCAATTGCGACCGCGTGGTGCGGATCAGCGAACTGGCCGAGCTGACCAGTTTTTCCAGCTGGTATTTCTCGCGCACGTTCTACGGCCTGTACGACGAAAGCCCGCAGGCAGCCGCGGCCCGCATGCGGCTGGAACATGCCGCGACGCTGCTGCGCGATACCTCGATGATGGTGGGCGAAGTCGCCGCCGCTTCCGGCTTCGACAACTGCTGCAGTTTTGCGCGCGCCTTCCGCGCCCGTTTCGGCGTATCCGCGACCCGCTACCGCAGCGGCCTGCAGAGCGCGCGGACAGACTCGGCAAAGTCATCGGGCGCCGTACGCAAAGCAGCAATCTTCACCGGAACGTAAGTTTGCAGGGTGTTTTAACACACCCATAACGATTTACTCCGAGGAGAGATTGAATGAATCATCGCAACCCGCGTTCAGCGGTGCGGGTCGGCCTGCTGCCGGCCGCCGTCGCTATCGCATTGACGCCGGCATTCGCCGCCAGCGCCCAGGAACAGGCCGATGGCACCACGACGCTGGACCGGCTTGAAGTCACCGGTTCGCGTATCCGCGGCGCCAACATGGAGACGCAGCAGCCGATCATCTCGTTGAGCCGGCAGGACATCGAAAAGCAGGGCTTCACCTCGGTCGCCGACATCCTGCAGAACCTGACCTCGGCCGGTTCGCCGGCGATTTCCCGTTCGGAAGCGCTTGCATCCGGTGAAGACGTCGGCGGTTACTACATCGACATCCGCAACCTGGGCGCCCAGCGCACCCTGATCCTGCTCAACGGCAAGCGCCTCGGCGCCACGACGTCCGGCTACCAGGACCTGAGCCAGATTCCGATGTCGGCAATCGACCGCGTCGAAGTGCTGAAGGACGGCGCGTCGGCCATCTATGGTTCCGACGCCATTGCCGGCGTGGTCAACGTGATCACCCGCAAGCGTTTTGACGGCGCCGAAGCCCAGGCCTATGTCGGCCAGTACGGCGAGGGCGACGGCGAGACCCAGCAGTATTCCTTCACCGCAGGTTCCACCAACGACCGTGGCGGCGTGACGCTGTCGGTCGAGTACTACAAGCAGGAGCCCGTGTTCGCCAAGGACCGCGCCTTCAGCGCGTTCGGAAACGCCGGCCCGAACTATCCGGGTTCGGGCTGGAGCCCGGTCAGCCAGAATGGTTCGTTCTGCGATCCCTGCACGGCGCGTGGTGTCAGAGAGGGCGAGCCGGGTTATGTCGCTCCGGCAGACGTTCGCTGGTGGACGCTGCGAGAAGGCGGCGATCCGACCAACCGTGCCGACTATCGTCTGCACACCGCGGCCGACAACGCCAACGCCAACCAGCAGATGCTGTTGTCGACCGGCGTCGAACGCCGTTCGGTGTTCGCCAACGCCAACTACGACATTACCGACAACATCACGTTCAACGCGGACGTGCTGTACAACAAGCGCACGACCGATCAGCAGATCGCGGGCTATCCGTTCCAGTCGGCCAACTTTGGCGACATGTCTGCCGACAGCGCATTCAACCCGACTCCGGGCACGGATCTCGAATTCCGCCGCCGTCTGTGGGAAGTGCCGCGCACGACCCGGAGCGATCTGGAAACCTACCGCTTTGCCGGCACCTTCAGCGGCATCTTCGAGATCGGCAGCAAGATCTGGGATTGGGACGTCGGTGCGTTGATCAACCGCAACAACGTGACCAAGACCGGCCACGGCGACATGAGCCTGATCGCATCGCGCCAGGCGCTGGGCCCGTCCTTCATCAATGCTGACGGCGTGGCGCAATGCGGTAGCGCCGCCAGCCCGATTCCGTTGGCCAACTGCCGCCCGTGGAACCCGCTGCTGCCCAACGGCGTCGCTGGCCAGGGCTCGCTGTCGGATCCGGAACTGCAGAAGTTCCTGTTCCCGTATTTCACCGACACCGGCACCACCCGCACCACCAGCTACACCGCCAATCTGGCCGGTTCGCTGTTCGAGATGCCGGCCGGCGACCTGGGTATCGCGGTGGGCTACGAGCACCGCAAGGAGCAGGGCCGCTTCGTGCCGGACGCGTTCGCGCAGTCGGGCGAAAGCACCGGTCTGGCGGCAACCACCACCGAGGGTTCGTACTCGCTGGATGAAGTCTATCTGGAGCTGAACATTCCGGTCCTGGCCGACATGCCGTTCGCCAAGGAACTGACCTTCAATGTCGCTGGCCGCTACTCGGATTACAGCAACTTTGGCGATACGTTCAACGGCAAGTTCGGTTTCACCTGGCGTCCGATGGAAGAACTGCTGGTCCGTGGCACCTGGGCCGAAGGCTTCCGTGCCCCGACCATTTCGGACCTGTACGGCGGCACCGGCAGCAGCTTCGAGTCCTATACCGACCCCTGCGGCACCGGCGCGCTGAACAGCGTCAACGGCAATGCAGCCTGCACGGGCGCCGGCGTGCCGCTGGGCTATGTGCAGTTGGGCCAGGGCCTGCAGCCGTGCACCAACTATCCTTGCCAGACGCCGGATCAGTTCTTCTCCGGTTCCAACCCCAACCTGCTGCCGGAAACCTCCAAGAGCAAGACCGCAGGCCTGGTATGGAGCCCGCTCTGGGTGCAGGGCCTGGACATCTCGCTGGACTGGTACAACTACAAGTTGACCAACATGATCATCGAGGACAGCGTCGACCGCATCCTGCGTGATTGCTACGTACTGGGCAACGCCGAGCGTTGCGCAGGTATCGAACGCGCAGCCGACGGCCATATCACCAACCTGTTCTACAGCTTCACCAATCTGGGTCAACTTGAAACCGAAGGCTACGATCTGGGCGTCAAGTACCGTCTGCCGGAAACCTCGTTCGGCCAGTTCAACGTCGACTGGCAGACCTCGTACGTTTCCAAGTACGACGAACTGGGCCAGAACAGCGCGGGCGAGAACATCACCATCGGCCTGGTCGGCGAAGAGGGCGTGTTCCGCGTGCGTTCCAACCTGGGCCTGACCTGGCAGTTGAACGAGTTCGGCGTGTCCTACATGGCGCGTTACTACTCGGGCGTTTCCGAAGCCTGCGTGCCGAACCGTCCCTGCAGCGAGCCGGATCGTTACCAGAACGGCGAAGGTGCCGCCCGCCAGAAGACCGGCTCCAACACCTTCCACGACCTGCAGTTCAACTGGCAGGCGCCATGGAACGCCACCATCGCCGTCGGCGCCAACAACGTGTTCGACAAGGTCGGTCCGATCCTGTTCACCGCCCCGGACAGCTCGTTCCCGTACTACGGCGGCTTCGACATCGGCCGCTTCGTCTACATGAAATACCAGCAGCGCTTCTGATCCCTCCCAGCAGAACGCTGTCTGTTTCTACGGCCCCGCAAGGGGCCGTAGTTTTTTTGTGGCAGCCTGGCCTGGATTTACAGACACGAAAAAGCCGCCCGAGGGCGGCTTTTCCGTTGATGCCTGGCTGGTTCGTCAAGCCTGCTGCCGGTAGCGCTCGATCGAATCCAGCAGCACCTTCTTGGCGTCGGCGGCGTTGCCCCAGCCGTCCAGCTTGACCCACTTGCCCTTCTCCAGATCCTTGTAGTGTTCGAAGAAGTGGCCGATGCGTTCCAGCCAGTGCGGGCTGACCTGTTCGATGTCGTGGATGTGGCTGTAGCCGGAGAAGACCTTGTCCACCGGCACCGCCAGCAGCTTTTCGTCGCTGCCGGCTTCATCGCTCATCCGCAGCACGCCAACCGGACGGCAGCGGATCACCGAGCCGGGAATCAGCGGCAGCGGCAGCACCACCAGCACGTCGGCCGGGTCGCCGTCGCCGCACTGGGTATGGGGCACGTAGCCATAGTTGCAGGGGTAGCGCATGGGGGTGGAGAGGATGCGGTCGACGAAGATGGCGCCGCTTTCCTTGTCTACTTCGTACTTCACCGGTTCCGAATCCTTCGGAATCTCGATGATGACGTTGATTTCTTCCGGCGGGTTCTTGCCGGTGGAAACATGGTCCAGACCCATGGCTGCTCCAAGGTGCGATTGACTGACGGGGAGGCGAATTCTACGCGGTTGCGTGTTGCGGCGCAGCACCTGGCTGGCACGGCTGCGCCGGAACCCATGCCGCCGTGACGATATGCCCTGCAATCCGGGCGTAGGGGACGTCCTGCCCCCAACGCCCTGCCGCTGCCAGGCTCGCGGAATCGACGGCAACCGGCCGGGGCCAGCTGTTTGTGCACTCTGCAGCCTGCGCGACGCGGGCGTTGGGTGGGTCAGCCGCCACGGCGGCGTACCGCACTCTGCCGAAACCCGACGCCAGGTGGCCAGATCGTCGCCTCGCGCGACAATTGCCTGCGACCACGGCAGCCGCCCGAGCCTGCGCGATAGGCGTGGGCTACCGTGCCGTCGGCATGCATCTGCCGTTTAAGCGTTTCTTCACCCGTTGTTTTGCCATTGGGTCCTACGGTTGAGGCGCCTGAACATGGGTGCCCACAGGAGATACGTCATGAAGACCAGACGCGTATTCAGTGCCCCGGATATCGGCACGGCGGAAAATGCGCTCGATGCCGCCATCCGCATGGGCATACGACCGGATCATGCCGCGTTGGTGGGAGAGTCCGAAATCGAGATGCTGCAGGTACCCGACGCGCAGAAGGAAGCCTCGCCGACCGATTTCATGCCTGCGGCGCTCAGGGGCATCGTCGGCGGCAGTGTGATTGGCCTGATCGGCGGCATTGTCGGCATGGTGCTGCCGGCCGTGGGCATGCACTGGTCGGGCGTCGTGCTGACCACCCTGGTCGGTGCGACCGTCGGCGGCTGGTCGGCGGCCCTGGCCGGATCCTCGGTGCCCAGCGAAGTGCGCCGCGACTACAAGCAGGAAATCGCCGCCGGACAGTTGCTGGTCGTGATAGATGAAGAAGACGAGGCCGTACTTGAACGCGCGAGCGATGCCGTGGCCGCCGCCGGCACCCGCCGGCTGCAGGTTGTCCGCCACGGTTTGCTGCACTGATGCAGTGACTTCGTGTCTGCGGCCGTGAGCCGCCGGCACGGCCGTCAGCGGCGATCGGATGCCGCTGGCAGGCCGCACCGCGCTTGCGCCGCGGCCATGCGGCTGCATTCGGATGGTCTATCCGCAACCCCATCGATGGACTTGCGCCAGTGCTAGTCGCGCATGCGCCGGCAGACATCGAACCGCGAGCGTTGCGCTGCCGCACCCGTTGGCGGCCAGGCCGAGGCGAGCGGCTACCGGAACGGTTATCCTTGCGTTCCGCATAGCAGCGGCTTCCGCAGCCTGGGGAGGCTGCCTGTCGGCAAGGCGCCGGTCCTGGCATTTCTGCTGCTCCATCGAATCAACCCGACGACGACCGTGCGTGGAGCACGCCATCCATGAATTTGCCCTTGCACCTTGGTTTTGTTGGCGCGCTGGAAGCGGGAATCATCGCATTGCTGATCGGCATGCTGGCCTACGCCGGTTGGCACTGGCTGTGCCGCAAGCTGGGCTGGTCGGTAGGGCACGCCATCGGTTGGGCCTGCGTAACTGCAGTGGCGATCAGTGCAGGCATCGATGCCTGGAACCTGTTCTATCTGGGCATGATGAAACTGGAGTCGCCGCTGTATGCGCGCCTCGCCCTGCAAGGCATTCACGATGCCGGCAGTCTCGGTTCGCGCGTTGTGTGCGAAGTGGTCGGTGCGTTGGCCGGTGTCGTGCTCAGCTGGCACTGGTTCAGCGTTCGCTCAGCAAAGAAAAACGGCCGCGAAAATGGCTGAAACACGCCGTCAAAACGCCTAAATCACGAATGCATCACGCAATGTACGCCGTGCTGACGGAGCGCTCACGCATAGCTAACGAACGCAGTAATAGAAAAAAACTCGCTTGTGGTTAAGCCTGTGTGCACACAGATTTTTGCCTGCATGTTTTGTTCACGACGGTGCCGGCATGGTGGCACCGTGCGCTATGCAGCGCACTCCCAAAACAACGGAGCAAACCACAATGAACAACCAGAACCGTAAACCGCTGATTGGTCTGATCGCCCTGACCGCCGCCCTGGCGATGCCGCTGGCATTTGCCCAGAGCGCCACCGAAGAAGATGCCGCCACGCAGGCGCAGTCGCAGGTTGATGAAGCCACTCAGGACGCCGCTACCGGTTCCGCAGAGCAGTCGGCCACCCAGTCCAGCGGCAGCGCCGGCCAGCAGGGCTGGGCCGATCTGGACACCAATGGCGACGGCATGATCAGCAAGGAAGAGTCTGCCGCCAACGCCGGCCTCTCGCAGATTTTCGATCAGGCCGATGCCGATGCCGACGGCAGCCTGACCCAGGACGAATACAAGTCCTTCGTCGAGAAGAGCTACGGCGAACCGCAGCCGCAGCAGTAAATCAGGTCCAGCCAGGAAGGGCGGCGCAGGCCGCCCTTTCCTTTCGACGCGGCGTCGCATCCGTGCAGCGATAGGAGGCCACGGCGATGAAACTCCACCGCACCGCCCGATGGACAGGTTCGATATGCGTCCTGCTGGCAACGGCGGCCGCCGTTGCTCCTGCCTGGGCACAGAGCGCAAACCCGGCTACCTCGCTACCGCCGGCGGGCGATACGGCTACGCCGGTTCCCCGCAGTTTCGAGGAACTGGATGCCAACGGCGACGGCGCCATCAGCAAGGACGAAGCCGCGGTCGACCCTGCATTGACCCAGGCGTTCGGCACGCTCGATCAGGATGCCGACGGCAGACTCAGCGAAAGCGAGTACAGCGCCTATCAGGGCGGTAGCGATGGCTAGTCACTGCTGACGCGGCCGCGACCGGCCACTGCGTCCCTCAGAGGAGAAACGCGATATGAATCCGAACACCCGAAATCCCCTGCGCATGGCGCTGACACTGGGCGCGATGCTATCCGGCGCGATGCTGTTGACCGCGTGCGGCCCGAAGGATGAAGAAGTCGAGCCGATGCCGCCGGCGCCGATGGAAGAAACCCCGCCACCGGCGGAAACGCCGCCTCCGTACGACGATCCGGCGACCACGCCACCGCCGACGGACCCGGCCATGCCGCCGCCGGCCGATCCGAATGCGCCGCCGCCGGCGACCACCGGCGATGCCGATATGCCGCCGCCAGCCGAAGAGGGCGCACCGCCGGCAGGCAACTGAGCCGGGCGAACTGATCGATGACCGCAGACCGGCCCGGGAGATCCCGGGCCGGTCTGCGATTGCGCAGGGCAGGGAGTCGTTGCCGGCTGCAAGCGCCGCTATCCATCCGTTATCCTGATCGCCCTCCATACGAATGCGGAAACAGGTCGGCATGAGCGAAAGTCGCGGCATCCGCTGGGTCGGTTTTGACGGCGACGACACCCTTTGGAGAAGCGAGGACTACTACCGGGTTGCCGAGCAGGAATTCGAACGCATCATCGGCCAGTACATCGATTTGACCGATGCGGGGACCTTGCGGCATCTGTTGGCGGTGGAACGGCGCAACCTGAAAATCTTCGGCTACGGCGTGAAAGGCATGACGCTGTCGATGATTGAAGCGGCGATAGAACTGACCGGGGAAAGAATCAGCGCCCGCGACCTGCGCGGGGTCGTCGAAATCGGCAGGGCCACGCTGCAGCACCCGGTCGAGTTGCTGCCGGGTGTCCGCGAGGCGGTGGAAAGGATTGCCGCCACGCACGACATCGTTCTGATCACCAAGGGCGATCTGTTCCACCAGGAAGCCAAGATCGCCGGGTCGGGACTGGCCGATCTGTTTCATCGCATCGAGATCGTTTCCGAGAAGGACGCGCATACGTATACCCGCGTGGTGCGCGAACTCGGCGTGGATACGCGGCAGTTCCTGATGATCGGAAACTCCTTGCGCTCGGATATCGAGCCGGTCCTGCAAATCGGCGGCTGGGGCTTGCATGTGCCATACCACATCACCTGGGCGCATGAGTCCGAACACGGCCTGGGCGCGGCCGCGCAACGATGGCTGAGCGTCGCCACCGCGGCGGAACTGCCGGCTGCGGTCGCCGCAATCGACGCCAGTGCCGCCGCCGCCCCGATTCCGCTGGAACCGGCTTTGCCCGAAGCATTGACGGCGCGCGTAACCGCTCAGCCAGCGGGCGCCGCCGATTAACGCCGGGTGTATGCCGAAGGCCGGCTAAAACGGTTCCGTCGGGCGGGTTAAATAGGCGTTCACCATTGCCGATCCATCGTTTGGCCATACCCGCCGTTGTGCGGGAATACGGAGAAGGGAAAAATGTTCAGCTCACTCATTGCCCGCATCCTGGCGCCTGCCGTTTTCGCCGCTGGCTTGGGCATTGCGGCCTTCGCACCGGCTCCGGCCCGCGCCAGCGACGATCTGGTTCGCGTCATTGTCGACGTCGCGGATGTGATCTACCACGGCGGCAATCCGTACTACCGCCATGGCCGCGGCTATTACCCGGACAACCGCGTGATCATCGTACGCGACCGCTACCATCGTCCGACGTACTACCGCTATGTTCCGCGGACGGTCTATTACGCCGGTCCTCCCTATGGCAAGGCCCACGGCTACTACCGGAACGCGCCGCGCTACGACCATCGCTACGTACGTTACGACGACCGTCGCTATGACCGGCACTACGACCGTCGCTACGATCGCCGCCACGACTGGCGCGATGACGGTCACCGCGGCAAGAAACGCCATCGCTACGGTGATTGATTCTGAAGAATCGCCATATCCGGATCCGTTGGCATGGCGCTCGAATCGTTCGGGCGCCATCCGGCCTTGCTGCCGAAGCCGTGCCAGGCGCGGCAGCCAGGTTCTTCCGTCCGGCCAATGCATTCCGGCGCGATAGTGCGGCACAATGCGGCCATGCCGAACAAGCGTATCTGCCGCAATCTGCTGATCGGCCTGCTGCTGGCGGTTGCGGCGGGCGGCAGCCTGGCCCAATCCCCGGGAGAGTATTCGCCGCGCAGCGGCGATGCCTGGATTGACCGCCATCTCACCGACATCAATGCCTACGCGGAGCGTTACCCGGCCAGTTTCGCCGACGAGATGGCGCGCTACTACGCGGTTCCGCGCGGCTATGTCGAGGCGATGATGAAGCAGCCCGACTGGACCGCCGGCGATATCTACATGGCTTGCGCGTTGGCCAAAGTGGCGGGGCAGCCATGCCGCGCCGTGGTGCGCGAATGGTCGCGCGATCATGCCGAAGGGTGGCAATCGGTGGCCGAGCGGCTGGAAGCCGGACCGGGTTCAGCGCCGTATCGCCGGCTACGCCAGGGTTTGACCGAGACCTATGCCCGCTGGAGCCGGCCACAGCCTTCCGCACGCGACTGAGATGCCACTGGCGCCGGCGCGTCGCTTCCAGGGCGCGTCTTCAGGCGGCCTATTGCGTGGGCGATTTGCCGTACATGATCAGCAGCACCAGATCTTCTTCGCCCGACTGCTGGATGGCATGGCTGCTGCCGGGACGGGTCAGCATGGCGTCGCCCGGCCCGACCTGATGCTGCCGGCCATCCAGAACGTAGCGGCCATTGCCGCTGAGCACGTAGTAGATTTCGTCCTTGCGGTGCTGGTGCAGGCCGATGCCGGCACCTTTGTGCAGCACGCGCTTGCGGAACTCGAATGCCAGCCCCGGCACGTCGCGGAAGAACGGGTAGGCGGTGGTTTGGCCTGCGCCGCCATGCGGACCGGGTTGGTCGACGGCCAGCTCATCCTCGCTGACGACCAATGAGGGATAGCGTTGCGCCGCCTGGTCGGCCAGTGCGGTGGCCGGCGCGCCGCAATCGGTATCGCGCACCGCATGCGGCGCCAACGACGGATCCAGCCGCTTCCAGCCGTCCACCACCAGGCAGGCGATGGCCACCGCGCCGCGGCGCTGGAAGTGCACGTCATCGGCCTGCTGCTGTTCCGGCACATGCAGGTAATAGTCGCGCGATGGCGCTGGACCCAGCGCGCGCAGCCAGTCCATGCTGCTGCGGGTCAGATCGATCAGGCCGACGTTCTGCGCCGCGGCCAGTTCGCGTACGGCTTGCGCGTACGGGCCGTGGGTGTCGACCGGTTCGCTGCCGTCGAACCGGCGAACCGCGACCGGGGTAATCAGGATAGGGGTGGCGCCGTGTTGGCGCGCCAGATCCACATAGCGCATCAGCCACTGCCCGAACGCCTGCCGCGGCTCGTTGTAGCGTTGCGGGTCTTCGATTTTTGCGTCGTTGTGGCCGAACTGGATCAGCAGCACATCGCCGGTTTTGATCTCGCCGGCGATGCCATCCAGCCAACCCTGCTCGATGAAGCTGCGCGAACTGCGGCCGCTTTTGGCACGATTGCGGACGGCGAAGCTGTCATCGAGGAACGAATCCAGCGCCTGTCCCCAACCCTGACGCGGCGCGCGCTCCGGGCCGTATTCGCTGGCGGTGGAATCGCCGGCAATGAAGACCTGCCGCGGCGGATTGCCGGCGTGCGCCGTCAGCGCGAAGAAGGCGCAAACAAAACCGATGACGGACCATTTCGGCATGGAGGTGTCTCGTCTGCAATGCTTTTTTGTTCCTGTAGGAGCGACGTCAGTCGCGATGAGGCTCTACCGGTAAAGCCTCATCGCGACTGACGTCGCTCCTACAGGGAAACTTCGGCTCAGCGCGCCAGCCAGCCGCCGTCGACCGGAATCACCGCGCCGTTGACGTAGTCCGACGCCTTGCTGGCCAGGAACACCGCGGTGCCGCCGAGATCCGACGGTTCGCCCCAGCGCGCGGCGGGAATGCGGTCCAGGATGGCCTTGTTGCGCTCGGCATCGGCGCGCAGCTGCGCGGTGTTGTCGGTGGCCATGTAGCCGGGCGCAATGGCGTTGATGTTGATGCCCTTGCTGGCCCATTCGTTGGCCAGCAGGCGGGTGATGCCGGCGATGCCGGACTTGCTGGCGGTGTAGGAGGGCACGCGGATGCCGCCCTGGAACGACAGCATCGAGGCGATGTTGATGATCTTGCCGCTGCCCTGGGCGATGAAATGCTTGCCGGCGGCCTGCGACATGAAGAAGGCGCCCTTGATGTTGACGTTCATCACGTCGTCCCAGTCCTTTTCGCTGAACTCGACCGCGTCGGCGCGGCGGATCAGGCCGGCGTTGTTGACCAGGATGTCCAGGCCGCCGAGGCCGGCGACCGTCTCGGCGACGATGCGCTCGACCGGCTCGATGCTGATCAGATTGGCTTCGATGTTGAGGAAGCGGCGGCCGAGCGCGCGGACCTTTTCGCCGGTCTCCGTTGCTTCGACGATACCGGCACCGGCGATGTCGGCGCCGGCTTCGGCCAGCGCCAGCGCGATGCCCTGGCCAAGACCGGTGTTGGCGCCGGTAACCAGCGCGACCTTGCCTTGCAGACTGAATGGGTTGCTTGCCATGAGGTTCTCTCGGTTGAATGGGTACGACGGTGGTGTTGGGTGGGGCGGGGCCTGTTGGTCCCGTTTCGCGGACCTCGCTGCCCCGGACGGATGCTGGCGCTGGGATGCTGCGGGATTTGCCGGGCCCTGCCCGTCGCCGCGGGCCCGCCTACTTGAGCTGGCAGATGTCCAGCACGTTCATGTCGGTGTAGTCCAGGTTCTCGCCGCCCATTGCCCAGATGAAGCAGTAGTTGCTGGTACCCGAGCCCATGTGGATCGACCACGGCGGCGATACCACCGCCTCGTTGTCGGCGACGACGATATGGCGCTGCGCATCCGGTTGGCCCATGAAGTGGTAGATGCGGTCGTTCTCGCCCAGGTCGAAGTAGAAATAGACCTCGCTGCGGCGGTCGTGCAGATGCGGAGGCATCGTGTTCCAGACACTGCCGGTCTTGAGCACGGTCAGGCCCAGCAGCAACTGCGAGGATTGGCAGGTGGCCGGCACGATGTACTGGTAGATGGTGCGTTCGTTGCTGGTCTCCAGCGAACCGCGTTCCAGCGCCACCGCGTCCTTGATCGCCAGCGCCTTGGTCTCGAAGCGCGCATGCGCCGGGGTGGAAGTCAGGTAGAAGCGCGCCGGGTTGGCGGCATCGTCCGATTCGAACGCCACGTCTTGGCTGCCCATCGCCACGTACAGGCCATCCTTCGGTCCCAGCAGGTAGACGGTGCCGTCGACGGTGACCTTGCCGGCGCCGCCGCCAACGTTGATCACGCCCAGTTCGCGGCGCTCCAGAAATGGTTTTCCGGCGGCCGAGGCCGGCTCGGTCTGGCGCGGCAGTTCGACCTTCTGAGCCACCGGCGCGGCGCCGCCGATCACGAAGCGCTCGTTGTGCGAATAGTTCAGCTGCACGGTATCGGCGACGAACAAACCGCTGATCAGGTAGCGGTCGCGCAGCTGGTCGTTGCTGGCGCCGTCCATCATGTCGGGGTGGGTGGCGTGGTAGGTCTTGCAGTACATGGCAGGCTCCATGGAGGGCTTTGGGCGGGCGCGGGAGATGGCATCCGCGACGTGGGTAGGGCGATTCTAGCGTCTCAGGTAACCGGTGTCATTTTGCGCTGCGGTAGGGAGCCGGGAATCGGGAACTGGGAATTCGGGGGCGGGGGTGGAGCCGAACAGTTCCTGGCTGGATTCAGGAATACGGCTCGCTCAACGATTCCCTATTCCCGGCCTTATTCCGGCGGCTGGCAGGAATCGCGGATGACCAGGTGCGGGCGGATGCTGGCGGCGGTCAACGGATTGCCGCCGTCGGGATGGATCAGCATGGCGGCGGCGATGCGGCCGGTGTCGCGGGTGTTGCGGCGCACCGAGGTCAGCGCCGGCCACAGTCGCGAGGCCAGCGGGCTGTCGTCGAAACCGACCACCGACAGCTGGCGCGGAATGCTGATGCCGGCGCGCATGGCGACCTTGTAGACGCCGGCGGCCATTTCGTCGTTGCCGGTGAAGATGGCGGTCGGACGCTGTTTGCCGGACAGCAGTTTCTCGGCGGCGCTGACACCGGATTCGAAGGTATAGCCGGCTTCGATGATGCGCGATCTGGGCAGTTCTATGCCGCGCTTGGCCAGCGCCTCGACAAAGCCGTCGGTGCGTTCGATGGCCGAGCGGTAGGCGGCCGGGCCGGTGATCAGGGCGATATCGGTATGGCCCAGCGACAGCAGGTATTCGGCCGCTTCGGCGGCGCCATTGCGGTCGTGGGTGACCACCATCCGCGATGGCTCGTCCATCGACACCGAGGCGATGCGCGTGTAGCGCACGCCGATTTCGGCCAGCATGTCGGCCAGCGCCTGGTCCTCGGAAGCGCGCGGCACCAGCATCACGCCGTGCAACTTCTGCTGCTGGACGAAACGGCGCACGCCATCGATATAGCCCGGGCTGCGGCTGTCGCAGGGATGCACGACCAGTTCGAAACCCGAATCGCGCAACGCGTCCAGCGCGCCATACTGCATGTTGACGATGTACTGCGCGGTCGGGTTGTCGTAGACCATGCCGATCAGGAACGAGCGCCGGAACGCCAGTCCGCGCGCCATCGGATCCGGCACATAGCCCATCTCGCGCATCAGCGCCTCGACCTTCTCGCGGGTGTCCTTACGCACCAGCGGCGAGTGGTTGATGATGCGCGAAACGGTCTTCTTCGATACGCCGGAAAGCCGGGCGATGTCGTTGATGGTCGCGGCCTTGCCGTGGGCGGGCAGAGGGGCGGGACTTTCGGGCTTTTTGCGCGCTGGCATGGATGTCGTCTTGACGTGGTTCGTTGGGATTCTAGAGCGTGCGATGGGCTTTGGGGGGAGTGCCGGGATCCGCTGCCGCGCCGCCAGGCGGCGAGCGCGCTGCCAATTCAGTCCAGCGCGCGGTAGCGGAAGTTGCGGAAGCGGACCTGTCCCTTCCCGGCCGCGTACAGCGACGGCTTCAGCGCCAGGAAGCCGCCGGCCACGTTGTGGTGGTAGCCGGAGACTTCCATCTGCACGGGGTACTTGGTCCACGTCCTGCCGTCCTGGCTGCTGTGGATGGTCACGATATGGCGGTTGTGGGTGACCCGCAGCCAGAGTTTGCCGCCCCTGGCGCTGGGCTTGAGCGTGCCGGGGCGCTCAAGCCCGTAGCGGTGCATGACGAACTGCTCGCCGTTGCTGCCCACGCCGGCGTACAGGCGGTCGTTGTAGAACAGCAGGGCGCCGCCCTGGGCGCCGGGCTCGACCTCCATCTCCACTTCGAACTGATAGGCCAGATCGCCGGCGATGAGGCCCAGCGGCGAGCTGTCGCGCGGTGAGCTGCCCTTGCCGCGCAGGCTCAGCACGCCGTCGCCGAAGCCCAGGCGGTCGTATTCCCCCGGGGCAGGGTCGTAGAACGCCCATTGCGGGCCCAGCTTGCCGCTGCGGAAATCGTCCGACAGCGCCATGCCGTGCTGGCCGATGGCCATGCCGGCGGGCTTGCGCAGCGGCTGGCTGAGGTCGCCGCCCTTGGCGACGAACCAGCCATCGTCGGTCCATTCGATGGGATCCAGCAGTGCCTGCCGGCCCAGCGTCCAGAAGCCCTTCTCGTAGCCGTGGTAGATCATCCACCACTGGCCCGCGCTGTCTTCCACCAGCGTGGCGTGGCCGCGCGACCACCAGTACTGCTCGGCCGAGGTGGTGCGCACCACCGGGTTGTCGGGCGCGTTCTCCCACGGGCCATGGATGGAGCGGGAGCGCGCCACGATGACCATGTGCCCGGTCGGCGGGCCGGCCGTGCCGCCGACCGCGGTGATCATGTAGTACCAGCCATCGCGGAAGGCGATCTTGGGGCCTTCCTGCGCGTAGGCTTCCACGTCCCATTCTTCGGGATAGCGCCAGCCGTCGTAGACGTGCTTGACGTCGCCGACTGTGCTCAGGCCGTCATCGGCCAGCTGGACATAGTCGCCGCCGCTGAGGAACAGGTAGCGCCTGCCGTCCTCGCCGACCGCATGGCCAGGGTCGATGTGGCCGGGCAGGCCGATGTCGATGGGCTCGCTCCAGGGGCCGCGGATGTCGTCGGCCCAGACCACGTAGTTGCTGCGCAGGCTGCCTTCGGTGCCGCCATGGCGCGCGGGAAAATAGATGTAGTAGCGGCCCTGGTGCTTGACCAGGTCCGGCGCCCAGATCGACCCCACATTGCGGGTGATGGCGTGCCCGATGGGCTGCCAGTTGACCAGATCGCGCGAGTGCCACAACGGCAGGCCGGGGTAGGCGGTGAACGATGACAGCGTGAGGTAGTAGTCCTCGCCGTCGCGCAGCACCGATGGATCGGGACGGTCGCCGGCCAGCACCGGGTTCAGGAACGTGCCGTCGCCCAGGTCGGCCTGGCGCTGATGCTCGATGCCGCGTTTCCACGGCAGTGGCTGCGATTCCGCGGCCGACGCGGACGATGCCAGCAGCATCAGGGCGGCGGCGGTGGCGAACAAACCTTTCAGACGCACGGTAGCTTCCTCCTCATGGGTGCAACGGTGGTGCGGACAAGGAACGCCGCGCAGCGCCCCGGACCGGTATTCATGCCCGCAGCAGCTTCGGCAGCCACAGCGACATTTCCGGGAAGAACGCCACCACCAGCAGCACCGCCAGTCCGGCCAGCCAGAACGGCCAGATGCTGCGCATCGTTTCGGCGATGCTGATCTTGCCGATGGCGGTGCCGATGAACAGCACCGAGCCCACCGGCGGCGTGACCAGGCCGAGCCCGCCGGTCAGCACCAGCACCAGGCCGAAATGGATCGGGTCGATGCCATAGGCGCGCGCCACCGGCAGGAAGATCGGCGTGCAGATCAGGATCATCGGCGCCAGATCCATGAACGTGCCCAGCAGCAGCAATACGATGATGATCAGCAGCAGCACCATGGCCTTGCTGTCGGCGATCGACTGCAAGGCTTCCACCGCCGCCGCAGGAACCTGCAGGTAGGCCAGCAGCCAGCCGAACACCGCCGCGGTGGCGATGACGAACAGGATGACGCCGGTCGAACGCGCCGCATGCGTCACCGTGGCCAGGAACTCGCGCAGCTTCAGTTGCCGGTACAGCACGCTGGTGACCAGCAGCGCATACACCACCGCAACGGCCGCGCTTTCGACCGCGGTGAAGATGCCGGCGCGGATGCCGACGAAGATCAGCGCCACCAGGCCCAGTCCCGGCAACGCCGAGATCAGCCGCAGCAGCACCGCGCGCATGCCCGGGAAGGCTTCCACGCCATAGCCGCGCCGGCACGCCACCAGCCAGCCGGTGAACATCAGCACCACGGTCATCAGCAGCGCCGGCACGATGCCGGCGGCGAACAGATCGGCAATCGACAGCCCGCCGCCGGCCGCGGCCGAAAACAGGATCAGGTTGTGCGAGGGCGGCACCAGCAGCGCCACCAGCGCCGCGGTGATGCTGACGTTGACGGCGAAATCGCGGTCGTAGCCGCGCTTGATCATCTGCGGAATCATGGTGCCGCCGACCGCCGAAACGTCGGCGATGGCCGAGCCGGAGACGCCGCCGAAGAACAGCGACGACAGCACGCTGACCTGGCCCAGACCGCCGCGCATGCGCCCGACCAGCGAAGAGGCCAGGCTGATCAGCCGCTCGGAGATGCCGCCGCGCATCATGATTTCGCCGGCGAAGATGAACAGCGGAATCGCAATCAGCGACGGCGAACCGGAACCGGCGGAGATCTGCTGGACCATCACGATGGACGGCAGATCCAGATAGAACAGCGTCAGCAGCGCCGCGGCGGCCAGCGCGTAGGCGACCGGGACGCCGATGATCAACAGCAGCGCAAAGACGGAAAACAGGATCGCAATAGCCATGGGTCAGCGGGCTCCCGCAGCGGACAGGGAAGGCGCACGCAGCACCAGCAACAGGCGGTTGAACGCGAACAGCACCATCAGCGCGCCGCCGGCCGCCAGCGGCAGATAGGCGATGCTCTGCGGCATCGGCGCACCGGCAATGCGCACGTCCAGGCCGTCCAGCAGCAGCACGCTGGCCCAGTAGGCAATCACCGAACCGATCAGCATCATGACCAGCGGGGACACCGCATGGACCACGCGCCGGAGCGCCGGCGGCAGCGAATCGGCCAGCAGGAAGAAGCCGAAGTGGCGATTGGTGTGCACGCCGGAGGCCGCGCCCAGGCTCATCGCGGTGCTCAGCAGCAGCACCGTGACCGGTTCGGTCCAACTGGGCGAATCGTTGATGACGTAGCGGGCGAATACCTGCCAGCCCTGCACCAGGACCAGCCCCAGCAAGGCGGTGGCGGCCACGCCGATGGTCAGGTCGGAGAGGCGATCCAGCGCGCGCTGCGCAGGGCCGGCGGAAGCAGCGGGAGTCGTGTCTTCGGACATCGCGGGGTCTCAGGCGAGGTCGCGGATGCGACGGTAGAGGGGTTGGATTTCGCTGCGGCGGGTGTAGTCGGCCAGCAGCGGTTCGGCGGCCTTGCGGAAGGCCGCCATGTCGACCTCGTTGAACTTGACGCCGTAGTCGAGCACCGCCTGGCGCGCCGCGCTTTCGGATGCGTCCCAGTGCTGGCGCATGACCGCAACCGAACGGCGCGCGGCGTCCAGCAGCAGTTCGCGGTCGGCCGGCGCCAGCGCATCGAAGCTGCGCCGCGAAATCAGCAGCACGTCGGGCGCGTAGGAATGTTCGCTCTGCGACCAGTACGCCGCCGCCTCGAAATGGCGGCTGGAGTGGAAGCTGCGCATGTTGTTCTCGGCGCCGTCGATCATCTTCGTTTCCATGCCAGAGAACACCTCGCCCAGCGACAGCGGGGTGGGGTTGGCGCCGAACATGCGCAGCATGCGGATGAAGATGTCCGAAGCCGGCACGCGGATTTTCAGGCCGTGCAGATCCTGCGGCGTATGCAGCGGACGGCGCGCGTTGTAGAAACAGCGTGCGCCGGAGTCGTAGATGGCCAGACCGACCAGATCGCGCTTGGAGAAGCCTTCCAGCACCCGCGTGCCGACATCGCTGTCCATGGCCCGGCGCATATGCGCGACGGATTCGAACACGTACGGCAGCGACAGCGCCTGAGTCAGCGGAAACGCATTGTTCAAGGCGCCCGAGTAGACCCGGGTCATGTCGATGGCGCCGAAGCGGGCCATGTCGATGGCCTCGGATTCGCGGCCGAGCTGGCCGGAGTGATAGAGACGGATGCCGATGCGTCCGCCGGTTTCCTGTTCCAGTACCTGCCCGATCCAGCGCACCGCTTCGACGGTGGGATAGTTCTTTACGTGCACGTCGGTGGCGGTCAACACGGTGCCGGCCACCGCGTCCGGCTTGGCCGCCAGCGATGCCAGCGGCGCCGCGCAGGCAAGGCCAATGCCGGTGGACAGGAATCTGCGCCGATTCATCATGCCTTCGCTTCTCCGTTGGTTACGGCGCAAAAGCCGTTGCCGCCGCGGCGCGGCAGACGATATCGCCATAGCCATCGAAATGGATGCGTGCGGTCTGGCCGGCAACGATGTCGTGGATGCCGGTGGCATTGCCGGTGGCGATCAGTTCGCCGTGCTTGAGCGGGCGGCCGCGTTTGGCCGAACGCGCCAGCGCGAATGCGAACGCCGCGCGCAGGCCGCCGGGCAGCATCGTCGCGCCACCGCTGCCGACCAACTGGTCGTCGATGTAGGTCTGGCAGGTCAGTTGGGTTTCGTCCTGCTGCTGCCAGCGGGGTACCTCGGCGCCGACGATCAGGCCGTTGTTGTTGCCGAAATCCGACACCACCACGCGCGGCCCCAGCATGTTGATGGTGGCCAGCGGACTGCTGGCCACTTCCATGCCGATGAACAGCGTACTGGGCACGGCGGCGGCCTGCTCGGGCGTCCACTCGGCCTGGTCCGCGGGCACGTCGGCATCCAGACGCATCACGTATTCGGCTTCGACCGCGCCAAAGCCGCCGGAGAACACCTCAAAGTGAGGCGCCTGGAGCCGCGGATTGCTACCGGTGGCATTTTGCAGCGCGCGCTGGAAAATCGGACCCAGCAGACGTTCGTCGCCGGACTCGTCGCGGCGTTCGGCGGCGATGTAGCCCACCTTCCAGCCGACCACGCGATCCGGCCACTGCGCGATCGCCAGGTCCTGGACGCGGTAGGCGGTCGCCAGGTTGGCCGGAATCTGGCCGGGAAAGTCGGCCAGGGAACGGCCCTGGCGCCTGGCCTGCACGAACTGCGCCGCGATGGTGGCCAGTCCGGGCGTGTCGTCGGCCGGCGCTTCTTTCAGAACGCTTTCATCGCTGCTCAAGGGAATCTCCGCAATGTCTCTGTCTTTGTTGCGTTGCCGAGTGACAACGCTGGTCGATGGCCTGTATATGGTAAACCGGTGTCATCTGCAATACGCAATGCCGCATTCGCGTGCTGGCCGCACGCGTTTCCCACCGGTCCACAGGAGAGAAAACCCATGCCACGCCTGACTGCCGCCGCGATGACGCAGGCTTCCACGATGACCGGCGGCCGGACCGGTTGCGGCGATGGTATTTTGCGCCGCAGCATGGGCGCCCGCAGCCCCAACCGGGCCGCGGGCAGGTCGGCCAACCCGTGGATGCGCGGATTGCGCTTGACGGCAGATCTCGCCGCGGTTCTGTGGATTGCCTTGGCAGTCGCCTTGCCTGGCTACGCCGCACCTGCCGATGGCGAGCCCCCTGACGGCGAGCGCATCTACCTGTGGCCCGGCCGGACTGCGCCGGGTTCGAAGGGATTGCCGTTGACGCAGCAGGTCAGCGAGCGCAGCGACGATCCGGCCCGGCCGGACCGCGCGATTACCGGCGTCAGCCAGCCTTACCTGGTGGTGTACCGGCCCGGCAAACCCAACGGCATCGGCTTGCTGGTGACCCCGGGCGGAGGTTACCAGCGCATCGTGCTGGACAAGGAAGGCACCGCGCTGGCGCACGATTTCGTCGATGCCGGCGGCGTCACCCTGTTCGTGCTGCGCTATCGGCTGCCGGGCGATGGCCATGCCAGCGGGGCGGACGCGCCGTTGGCCGATGCGCAACGCGCGCTGCGGCTGATTCGTGCGCGCGCGCGCGAGTGGCAACTGGATCCGGCGCGGATCGGCGTGATGGGGTTTTCGGCCGGCGGCCATGTCGCCGCCAGCCTGGGCACGCGGTTCGAAGAAAAGGTTTACAAGCGGGTCGACAGGGCCGATGCGCTCAGCGCACGGCCGGATTTCATGCTGCTTATCTATCCGGTGATCAGCATGGACAGCGGGATTGCGCATGGCGGTTCGCGCGAACGCCTGCTCGGCGCGCAGCCTGAGCCGGAACGGGTGCGGCGGTATTCGGCCGAGCAGCGCGTCTTCGCAGACACGCCGCCGGCGTTCCTGCTGCATGCCGAGGATGACGCGGTGGTCGACTCCGAAAACAGCCTGCGCATGCATGCAGCGCTGCGCGCCGCCGGTGTGCCGGTGGAAATGCACCTGTATCCGCGGGGCGGCCATGGTTTTGGCGTGCGCGAAACCACCGGCCTGCCGGTCGCGCTGTGGCCGCAGCTGGCCTTGCGCTGGATGCAGTCGGCTGCCGGCAATCCTTCCATCACTGCTTCGGGAAACTGAACCATGCGTCTTGTCCGTGCCATCGTTGTGCTGAGCGGCCTGTTGAACGGCTTGTTGTTCTGGGGCGATGCCGCTGCCGCTGCGCCGGTCATGCGAGACGGCGTGGAGATAAAACCCATCCGCGCCAGCAAGATCATCCTGATCGGCGATTCGACCACCGCGGTGCAGGGCGGTTGGGGACCGCGCTTTTGCGCCGATCACGTCAGCTCGTTCCTGGCCTGCGTCAATCTGGCGCGCGGCGGCCGCAGCACCTACAACTACCGGGCCGAGGGTTCCTGGGACATCGCGCTGCACGAGATGCGCGGCGGCGCTTACGAGGCGACCTGGGTACTGGTGCAGTTCGGCCACAACGATCAGCCCGGCAAGCCTGGCCGATCGACCGATCTGGCCACTGAGTTCCCCGCCAATCTGCGCCGCTATGTCGAAGAGATTCGCGCGGCCGGCGCGCAGCCGGTGCTGCTGACGCCGCTGACCCGACGCCAGTTCGCCGACGGCCGGTTGGTCGACGATCTGGCGCCCTGGGCCGACGCGGTGCGCAGAGTCGCGGCCGAGATGAAGGTGCCTCTGGTGGATCTGCATGCGCGCAGCCGCGACGCGGTGCAGGGCATGGGACCGGTGCAGGCGATGCGTTTTGCGCAACTGCCCGCTGCGCCCGAGCAGGTGAGCGCCGCCCAAAGCGGCACCACCATCGGCGCAGCGCCGACGCCAACGGCACCCGCTGCGGCAAAGCCGGCCAGTCCGGCGGTACAGGACAACGCCGCGACTGAACCGATGGGCCAGGCCAAGCGCGCGTTCGACTACACCCACCTGGGATCGGAAGGCGCCGACTTCTTCGCCGCCATCGTCGCCGACGAACTGGCGCAGGCGGTGCCGCAGCTACGCAGGCAGTTGATTCCCTGACAGGTTGCGGCCGGCTGCGCTGGACCGCGCTTTCCGCCGCCTCCGGCAGCTCATGGCAGCTTGACTGCGTTGTTGAGCCGGGTCACTTCCTCGGCTTCGCCGTCCAGCGCAATGCGCACCTGGCTGGCATTGGCGGTCTGCGGCAGTTGCACAGTGGTCGTCCGCGGCAGCAGGTCGGTAGGCGCCTGCATCGGCGGCAGCGGCACGCGCGCCAGTTCGTGGCCACGCGCGTCTTCCAGTACCGCGTAGCCGGCCGGCGCGGCGACATGGCCCAGGCTGTGTACGGTCACCTCGATGGCATCACCGGCCACCCGCACATCGCCGCGGCCGATGCCCAGATCCGGACGCTGCTCGACCGGAGTACCGGCCGCGATCAGTTCGAATTCCATCACCACGGTTTGCCGCGGCGGGAACTGCACCTGCACCGACGCGCTTTTCTCCAGCGCAACCTCGCGCACATTGGCCTTGCCGTCTATGGCGTCGTCGCCGTTGCGGTCGATGCCCGAGCGCATCCGCCACTGTCCGGCGGTGACGTTCCAGCCGGTCATCTGCGCGCGCTGCGGTTTGCTGCCAAGGTTGTAGCCGATCACCTTGAAGCGGTCCGGTTGCGCGCCGGGGACCAGGATGGCGACCTGTTCGGCACCGTCATCCTGTTCGAAGCGCCAACTGACGGTATGCCCGGGCCAGCTCTGGTTGCGCTTGAGCGCAATGCCGCCCAGGCGCGCGCGCTGCAGTAACTCGCTGGGCGCCTCGACCCGGTCGGACCACCAGTGGCCTTCGGTGTTCATGTATTCGCGCTGCGCCTTGGCCTGGATGCCTTCGGCGTGCAGTTGCTCCAGATAGCGTTTGTCGCCGGTGGCCTGCCAGGCCATCAGACTGGCGAAGCCGCTGCCGCCCTTGTCGGCCGCTTCGGTCAGCTGCTTGCCCCAGTCCTGCTGCCGGCCCAGCGCATCGACGAAGTTCTCGCCCAGGTTGGACAATCCGCCCGGTCCGCTGCGGGCGACACGGTAGTCCAGCGGCTTCAGGTATCTGTCGTCACCGCTCCAGCGCCACGCCGCCCAGAACAGATGCATGGTGTCGCCGCCGCCGGAGCCTTGCAGCAGTTCGCCGCCACGGGTCTTGCCGGTGGCCCAGTTGATCTCGTTCGGCAGCACCCACCGGCCATCGTCGGCGATATAGGCATGGGCCAGATAGCCATCGGCCAGGCCGGTCACCAGTTTGCGGCCGGTCGGATCGGCGTTGTAGCTGCCCAGCAGGAACGCCGGATGCAGCGCAGGGAACGAGTAGGGCTTCTGCCACTGCCAGTTGGGTTCGCGATAGACCTTGTTGCCGCCGAACCAGTTGCTGGAGAACAGCAGATGGCCCTGGGGGTTGGGCAGAATGATGCGTTCGTCGAAGGCCCTGACCGTTTCCATCAGCCGTTCCAGCGTGCGCGGCTCGCCCCAGTTGAGGTAGAGCATGGCGCTGTTGCTGTTGATGCCTTCCTCGTAGGAATGCAGTTCGTCGGTCTCGATGGTCGACAGCCCGTTGCTGAACATGCCGTTCTTGTAGACCGCCTCGGCCACCGCCGTCAGCGAGGCGTTGAGCTTGTCCGGCAGCACGCCCATCAGCGCCAGCCCCGGCCATTGCTGGACCAGGTCGGTATCGTCGGACAGACCGCCGCCGAAATCGCCGTATTCGACCTGGCGGTTGTCGATCCACCATTCGATGAAACGGCGCACGTACTTCAGATCCTCGACCTGGCGGAATGCCCACAGCGGCACGCCCTTGGGCGGTTCCGGTTGCTGGAATGGCGGGCGGCCCTGGCTGTTGTAGCTGATGTAGTTCCAGTACAGCCGGCCCAGTTCGTGATCCGGATCCACCCGCAGCAGATCGCTCAGATCGGCATAGACGCGCGCATACAGGCGCTGGCGCTTGGAGGTGGTGTGTTCCTCGACCAGGAAGCCCCAGTTGTCGCGGACCTGGTTGAAGCGGTCGGCGATGTGCTCCCGGAGCGCTTGGTCGCGCGGCTTGAACACCATGCGGATCTCGGCGCCGTCCAGCGCCGAGGCGTTGAAGCCCGGCGCGGCCGAGGCGATGCTGATCCACAGGCTGTCGGCGGTCAGGATGCGGTCGCGCAGATCCAGCCACAATGTGCGCTTCTTGCCGGGCTCGACCGAGACGGCGACATCGATCATGTCGCGCGCCGGCCAGATCGGATCCTTGATGCGGATATTGAGCGGAATCACCTTGCCGTCGGGACCATCGTGTGTGGCAGGCAGGTCGAGTGCCGGGATGTCGATGGCCACGCCATCCAGGCCGTCGTACATGTTCTCCCAGCTGTGCGCCCAGCTGCGGATCAGCGGCTGCGCAGCGGGCGCATCGCCCACGCCCGACGGAATCAGCACATGCACGATGGGTGCAGGTTGCGCCGGCAATGAGGCCGCATTGCGCTTGCGCGAGCCGGCGCCCTTTGGCAGCGCCATCACCGTGCTGCGTTCGTTGTCCGGGTAACGGCCATCGATGTAGTCGCGCAGGCTGGCGATGTTGAGGTAGTCCGGCAGCGCCTGGCTGTTGATGAAATAGTGCTGCTTGACCGTGCCTTCCGGCTCGGCGGCGTCGCTGACGCGGTAGGCCCAGATTTCCTGGATCGGCGTTTCCGGTTCGGCATTGCTGAAGCGCAGGCTGCCGCCCTGCAGATCGGAGAAGCTGTCGACGCTGCGCACCACTCCCTGCGGACGCTGGAACAACGCCTGCGCCTGGCCGTCATTGCCGGTGCGGCTGAGCTGGCCGTACGCGGCGCCGCGAATCTCGATGCGGTTGACGGTTTCGTTGTCCGGGATGCTCAGGTCCAGGTTCTGTCCGCCTTCGACATAGGTGTTCCAGTCCGGCAGCTGGAAATAGTCGTCGCGGCCGGGCAGGCGCGAGCGGTTGTAGACCCCGGGCCAGGTGGTTTCGGCGATACCGTCGCTGCCCTTCCACATCCACTGCTTCAGGTCCTTGGTATCGGCGAACTCGACCTTGCGGATGCGGGTGACCGGCAACGTCAGCGCCGGCGGCGGCGCGCCTTCCCAGCCGTGCCGGTGCAGCCAGGCGCGATGATCGTTGCCGCCGGCAACCGCCGTCTTCGGTCCGCCATGGCGGGCCAGCGCGGCTGCGCCGGCGCCATCGAGCATGCGGTCGTAGATGCGGATTTCATCGAAGTCGCTGCCGCGCAGGAAGTTGTAGCGGCTCTGCACCTGGTAGGGCGCCATCACCCGGCCGGCCAGGCCCAGCTGATCCAGCGCCGCATCGTAGTCGGCGCGGGTGTCCTGGCGCGCGACTTCGCTGCCGTCCAGATACAGGCGCACGCCATGGTTCTCGTCCCAGGCGAAGGCGATGTGCTGCCAGGTATCGGCGCTGGGCAGCGTGTCCAGCTTGAACGACACCCGCGTGCGCGCCAGGTTGGCGTCGGTGACGAAGGCATCGAAACCCTGGCCGTTCCAGTCGATGCGCAGCCAGGCCATGTCCCAGCTGCTGTGATCGGCGTAGCCGACGCGGAAAATCACGAACGGCGCTTCGCCGACGGCATAGCGCGGGCGCCAGAAGAACGCCAGCGTACCGCGCTGGGCGTAGATGTTGCCCGGCGCGTTCCACGACAGTACGCCGTCGTCGGCCCATTCGATGGCGCTTCCGCGAACGCCATCGTCGACCCGCTTCACCTTGTCCTTGAAGTTGGGCACGGCGTCGCCGGCGGCGGTATCGGCAATGAAATCCTTGTCGGCCGAGACATGGAACAGCAACTGCGGCGCCTGCGCCGCGGCCTGGCCGATGGCGCCGCCCAGTGCCAGCGCCATCAACGAGCGGCGCAGGCGACGGGACAGGGTGGCAGGACGGGCGGCGGGGCATACGGACATCGGCATTTCCTTCTACGGTTGCATTGACGTTACAGCGGGGAGGCAGCGTGCGCAGCTGGCGCGGCCACGCATGCGGAGGTTTCGGCAGCGAAAGGCCGCCGGTCGCCGGGTATTTTTCTGGGTGCAGCCGTGGGCATTGACGGCATCCAGCGTAAACGACAGCGGTAGCTGCTGTTCCTGCGCCGCAGCAGATCCGGTGTTGGCAAGGCCGATATGGAACGCGGTGCGTGCGTTCTTCGGCTTTGCCAAGGTGTGCCAGCCTGACGGAGGGATAGGCGAGCCCGGTCGCCGCGCAGGACAGTGCAGCGGGCAGTAGGCAGAATCAGGGATTTCAATGCGGTGCGGTTCATCAACGGACCGGAACGAAGAAGGGAACCCAGGCAACAGCCCCTAGGTTCCCGAACGCGGGCGAGCCTTCCCGGACTCGCGCGCGGCGACGCTATCGTCGCGTTCTTCAGAGGGTTTCCTTCATTGGCAACTCGCTGGCGCCGCCGCAATGATCGCGGCGCGACCGGCCGTTTCTGGCGAGACATACGGCGTCATGCCGCCTTTGCCGGCGGTGGCGAATGCATAGCGGGCAAGGTCCATGCCTGCCGGAAACCGGTTGGCGGCGATCAGCTCCCTCGACAGCAGGTCATAGCCGGCGAACATGTCCGGCGTGGTGCCGAAGGCGAAGTTCAGATCCCCGGCGCTGCCTTGCGCCTGGCAGTTGCCATTCGCACCCCAGACGTAGCTGCCGGTGACGCGGATGCTGCCGCCGGTGTAGTCGCGGATCATGTTCGCAAGCCAGTAGGCCATGTCGTCGCCTTTGCTGTTGTCGACGTTGTTGAGGAACATGTTGTCCTCGAACGCGATCCGGCCGCCGACCCGGATGCTCAGCAGATCCTTGCGATAGCCGTAGAAGACGTTGTTGAACATATGCGACTGGCCGCGGCGCAGCAGCGGCACCCGGCGCAGGCCGTTGTAGGCCGCCTCGCCATAGTGCGCGTCGGTGGTCACATACAGATTGTTGTGGATGGTGGTGGTGATCTGCTCGTTGATGGTGCGGCTGTCGCTGGAGCCATGCAGGGAAGCACGCTTGACGTTGAGCAGCTTGTTGAACGACACGGTGATGCTGTGCGCGCCCACCTTGATGTCGTAGGCGGAGTCGCCGGTGTTCTCGAACGTGTTCTGGTGGATCCAGATGTCGTGCGAGGCGCCGGTGGAACGGGTCATGTCCGGATCCAGGTTGTGGTCCTCGACATGGCCGACCCCGACAAAGCGGTTGTTGGTGATGATCACGTTGCGGGTGGTGTGGGTGGGCGTTCCCGAACTGTCGGCGCCGAGCGCGAAGCCGCTGAACAGGAAGGTCGCGTTGCTGCCGCGGCCGTCGATGGTCGTGTTGGAGTCGATCATCGGGATCTTGATCGCGCTCAGGCTGCTGTCGTTGAGCTTGACGTTGAAGAAGGTGTTGTCGCAGGCCGAGCTGGAAACGCCGTGGTTGGCGCACCATAGCGGAGGACTGAGGCATTCGGCCTGGGTGGCGTTGTCCAGCGCCGCCAGCACCGCCGCATTGCTGCAGCCGAGCCGGTACATGGCGATATCGGTAGCAGCGGAAAAATCCCGCTTGTCGAACACGATCCACTTGTAGTCAGGCGAGCTGATCGCAGTGAGGATCTGCTGCTCGGGGGAGACGGAACCGCTTTTCGTGATCACCACCAGCTGGCTGCCGCCATCAGGGTCGTAGCCGCCGGTGGCCTTGTAGCCAAAACCCATCGGCCCACCCAGGGAATCGGCAAGACAGCTGACGATCTGCTGGTCGGTGGTCAGTACCGGCGATTCGCGCCAGTTGACGTTGGGGTCGTTGACCAGGGTACGGCAGGCTTGCAGCGCGCTGCCGCCGCCGCTGGACTGGATGGAGACGCTGGCTGCATTGGAGTTGTAGACGGTGCCGCTGCTGTCGGTCGCCTTGACCCAGTAATAGTAGGTGCCGCTGGCCAGGCCGCTGTCGGTGTAGCTGGTGCCGGTAATGCCGTTGGCGATGCGCACCCGGCCGGCAGGGTCGGGATCGGTGTCGCGATAGATCTGCTGCCCGCTGACGGTGATGCCATCGACCGTCCAGTTCAGATTGGCGCTGGTTCCGGACGCCGCCGCGCTCAGGGAGATGCTGCCGGATGGAGATGCGCTGGCGGCGTAGGTCTCGAACTCGGCCACGGCCGGAGTTGCGGACGAGCCGGTGATCTCGAAGTTGATCTTGGTCAGCGAGACCGGCGCAAAACTGATCGTCCTGGCGCCCGAGCCGCTGGCCAGCACCTGGCCGGTATCGTTGTTCACCAGGTTCCAGGTGCCGATACGGCCCTCATAGCCGGCCGGTTCGCGGATGACCGCCGTGGCGACCGTAGTCGCCGATGCCCATTTGACCGATACCCGTCCGGTGGCGCCGCCCGGCGACCACCAGGTGCCCATATTGCCGTCCAGGACGCTGCCATAGCTGGTGCCGCTGGCCTTGCTGGAGCCGTCGCTGCCGGCTCCCAGGCTGAGGTTGGTGCCGCTCTGGGCGTGCGCGATCGGCGCTGCCCCCGTTCCTATGCCTAAACACAGTAATGCTGCCAACAGACTACGCGATGCCGAGGTCTTCATATTCCCTCCCTACGTGGTTAGCGATCATGGCAAGCCATCCAGGCGGTTCCCGCTCGCACCCTCCGGGTGGAACGCATTGCGTACGCGGCTGCTGATGCGGAGCGGCCGAGACAGCAGGCAAGTCCCATCGCCATTGCGACGGGGCATGCCGGTTGACAGGGTCAGAACTTGTAGCGCGCGCCGATGTAGTACTGCCGGCCGGTATGTGTGTAGCGGTCCGGCAGCGACAGTTCCGAGTCGACGTAACGTTTGTCTTCGGTATCGAGCAGGTTGGTCGCTTCCAGGGTCAGCGACAGATTCTTGTTGACCCGGTAGGACATGTTGAAGTCGACGTTGCGGACGCTGTACTTGCCGGTCACATCCGCGGTGGTCAGCTGGTTGCCGTCCAGGTCCCAGACGTTTTCGCGGCTGAGGATGTCGCTGATGTAGCCATCGCGGTAGCTGCTGGAAACCCGCGCGCTGAACTTGCCGTTGTCGAAGTACACGGTTGCGTTGTACGAGTTGGGCGACAGGTTGACCAGGTCGTTTTCGGTGAACGTGGTGACCACGGTGGTGTTGCTATTGGCCGCGGTGCTGAACATGTACTGGATTTCAGACTCCACGTGGGTGTAGTTCAGCTGCACGCCGAAGTGGCGCCAGAAACCCGGCAGGAACGAGAACGGCTGCTGGTAGGTCAACTCATAGCCCTTCAGCGGGCCGCCCGGCGTGTTGTAGTAGCTCTGCACGTTGAACACGGTGTCGGCGGTGAAGCCGGCCGGCAGCAGGTCCAGCGAATAACCCAGGTCGCCCCAGGTGGACAGCAGGCGGGTGCGCTGGATGTAGCTGTCGATGTCCTTGTAGAACACCGCCGCCGACAGCAGGCCGCCTTCCTGGAAATACCATTCGGCGCTCAGGTCGTAATTGGTGGAGCGGAACGGATCCAGCTTGGGGTTGCCCAGGTTGATCGAGAACACCCTGCCGTCGTCGAAGTAGCCGGTCGGGCCGCCGCTGACGCCTGGCGACATGTAGGTCAACGTCGGTCGCGCCATCGTCTTGGCGGCGCCGAAGCGCAGCACGAAGTTGTCGGCCAGGTCCCAGGCCAGGTTCAGCGAAGGCAGCACGTCGTTGTACTCATGACTGACCACGCTACGCACCAGCAACCGGTCGCCGGCGGCGGCGGTGGCGCTGGCCACGCCGAAGAAGGTCTCGCAGTTGGCCGAGTTGTTGGCCGTACTGGCGGCCGCGCAGGGCGCCCAGCCCGAGGCCGTGATCTGGGTATTGACCAAGCGCACACCCAGGTTGCCGCGGAAGGCACGGTCCAGCAGGTCGGTGTTGAAGTCCAACTGCAGGTAGGTGCCCAGCGTCTTCTCGTTGACCTCGAAGTTGTTGTTGGATGAGCCGAAGTGGCCGATCCCGGCCAGGCGGTAGTCGCCGCCTTGCGCGCCGGTGTCGCAGTTGCAGTAGATGTCCAGCAGGTCGGCAATCTTGTTGAAGTCGGGTATCAGCCAACTACTGGGTACGTTGCCGCCCAGACCGCTGCCGAAGCCGGACAGCGTGGTGCTCATGTCGCCCACCGTCACGCCAGCGGGCAGCGACTGGGCCAGCCGACCGTAGCTGATATGGCGGTATTCCTCCGAACTCATGTCGTAGTTCTTGTACGCCAGACCGGTGCGGAAGGTGAAGGTGGGGTTGATATTGAACTGCAGATCGATCTTGGCAGTATCGAACGCATTCTTGACGTAACTCGGATTCAGCCGAACTTCGCTGATGTTGCTGCCGCGCGCGGTGCCGTTGCTGTTGACCGGCACGCTGCCGTAGCCCAGCCACGACCAGGCGTTGGGATCGCTGAGGTCGAACGGGAAGGTCATGCTGGGCAGGTTCCAGTTGTTGCGCAGATCCAGCGCAAACCCGTCCAGGTTGGAGTTGTCGAAGCTGACCAGCGAGAACACCGGACGCTCATAGTCGGACGACGAGTGGCCGACGACCGCATCCAGGCGCACGTCATCGTTGAACTTGTGCTCCAGATTCAGGCTGAACTGCTTGAATTCGGTGGACTCTTCGATCGAGGTCGATTCGGTACGGAAGTCGACATTGTCGAACACGCCATAGACCAACCGGTTCTGATCGTCGACCTGGGCCTCGCGCACGACGATCTGCGTCTTGCCGCCCAAATTGGCGGCGCGGTGCAGGTTGGCGCCCAGCGAATCCTCGCGCTGATTCTTCTCCAGCTTGGAGTACATGCCATCGAAGCTCAGCAGGGTGTCATCGGACACCTTGAACTGCAGTGCGGTAGTCACGCCCAACCGTTCGATCTCATGGTAGGTGCGGATATAGCGCGGATAGCGCGGGATCCAGGCGTTGGTGGCGGTCTCGTAGGCGGCGATATTTTCCGGCGTGGCTTCCGGGCGCGGTAGCCCGGTGCCGCAATTGTTGGCGTCGATGCCGTAGCTGCCCCAGCCGTTGTTGCGGTCTTGGTTGGCCTGGCTTCCGGTGCCAGCCGGCGTCTCGTTCGACAGCGGACTGCGCGGCGTCTGCGGGTTGTAGCCGGCCGGGCTGCAGAAGCCGTAGGTGCCGTTGTTGTTGGCGTTGCTCTGGTTGGAATTGCGGTGGTTGCCGTGTTCCCAGCGTACCGGGTTGTAGCCTTCCTCGAAGATGTTGCGTTTGCTGTAGGACACCGACATCAACGCACCGAAACGGCCGTCGGCCCAGCTGTTGCTGATCAGGCCGGAGACGCGCGGGTCGTTCTTTTCGGAAAGTTCGTTGTAGCCGTACTGGCCGCTCAGCGAGGCCTGGAAACCGTCGAAGTCGAACGGCCGCGAGCCGCGCAGATCGACGGTCGAACCCAGCGAACCCTCGTCCATCTGCGCCGACTGGGTCTTGTTGACCTTGACCCGGCTGAACAGCTCGGAGGCGAAGGTGTTGAAATCGAAACCGCGGCTGCGGTTGACGCCTGCGCTGCCGGAACCGGCAGTGGACAGCGCTTCCAGCCCGTTGATGCGCACGCGGGTGAAGTCCGAACCCAGGCCGCGGATCGAGATGCGCTGGCCTTCGCCGCCCTCGCGGTCGATCGAGACGCCGGCGATGCGTTGCATCGACTCGGCCAGATTCAAGTCCGGGAACTTGCCGATGTCCTCGGCAAAGATGGCGTCAACCTGTTCCACGCTGTAGCGCTTCTCGTCCAGCGACTGCTGCAGGCTTTCGCGGTAGCTGCCCTTGACCTGCACGCGGTCCAGATTGGTGGCCGCCTGTTCGTCGGCGGCAGCCTGCTGCGCGTGTGCCTGCACGCCTATTTGCAGCGCGAATGAAATCGACAAGGCCAGCAAGGTAACCGGTGTCTTTTTTCTGTTGACGCGTGTGTGCATGCTCTCCCCTCCTCAAGGGCAATTGAACGTTGGAGCTCTCTCTCTGCTTATGGAAGCCAAGTGCAGGCGGCGATGCGGAAAAGTCAGGTGCCGCGGCATGGCGATGCGGGTCGCGCATCAGTGGATGAGCGCTGCAACCGGTTCGAAACGGTGCAGCGCAGACAGGTAGCGGATCCGGCGGACGCATCCGCCGGATCCCCTGTCGCTTAGAACTTGTAGCGGAATCCCAACATGTACTGGCGGCCGGTATGGGTATAGGCGATTGATCGGTCCCCGGCGGTATCCATCCACAGGTCGGTCCACTCGTCGGTCAGGTTCAGACCTTCAAGGGAAATCGTCCACCGGTCGGTGAGCTTGTACGAGACCGAGGCGTCGACCGTGGTGAACTCGGACGTTGCCTCAACATCGCTGCCCTCGCGGCCCGGGATCGTATTGACGAATTCGTCACGGTAGGCGGCAGACACGCGTGCCGAGAACTTCTTGTCGTCGTAATAGAGTGTCGCGTTCCAGGCGTTCTCGGACAGGCCCACCATTGGTCCCTTGACTGTTGGCACGCCGGCCGAATTCAGGTACTGGATGTCTGAGTCGACGTAGGTGTAGTTCAGCTGCACGCCGAAGTTCTGCCAGAAGCCAGGCAGGAAAGTGAACGGCTGCTGATAGCTGATCTCATACCCGCGCAGTTCGCCGCCCGGGGTGTTGAGTGGCTGGTTGAAGGTGAAGATGTCTTCCGGCGTGGCGATGGTACCGATCAGCAACTCGTTCGGCAGTCCCGAGGTGTTGTACGGACGGCTTTCCCGCGAATTCTGGATGAAGCTGTCGATGTCCTTGTAGAACAGACCCAATGACAGCAATGCTTCGTTGGTGAAGTACCATTCCAGGTTCAGGTCCAATGTTTTGGCGCGGAATGGTTCGAGCTTCGGATTGCCGGTGGTCACTGTGAACGCGCCACCGGAAGCGCTGACAGTGGCTCCGGGATTCAGGAAGCCTAGGTTGGGCCGGGTCATCACCTTAGCGGCAGCCAGGCGCACCACGAAGTCGGGAGTGATTTCCGCGGCCAGGTTCATCGAAGGCAGCGTATCGCTGTAGTTGTGCGTCACGCGGGTGGGGACCGGCACGCCCGCCAGGAACGACCAGCCATCGCTGGTCAGATCGGTGTCCACGCGTCTCACTCCGACATTACCGCGCAACGGCACATTGCCGATGTCGAAGTTGAAGTCGCCTTGCACGTAATAGCCCAGGCTGCGTTCGTTGATGGTGCGGTTGTTGGCCGCCAGCGTGGACAGATTGTCGAACACCTGATAGATGCCTTCACCGTTGTGGATGCCAAGGGCTTCCTGGAACGCCGCCACATCCGGTACCAGCCACTGGTTCACGCCACCGGCGCCGATCCCGTAAGTGCCGAACTGGCGCAACAGTCCTGCCAGCGTGGCGCTGTCCATTGCCGGAACATTGGTTTCGCTCGGGCGTCGCCACTCCTTCGACTGGAACGTGTAATCCTTGTAATGCGCACCGCCTCTGAGGGTGAAGTACGAGGACGCGATCCAATTGAAGTCGACCTGCGACGCGTCGTACTCGTTGCGTGTCCACTGCGGGCGCAAGCGGATCTCGGCCAGAGTCCAGCCATTGGGATCCAACGGATCCATGTTGCCGTAGTTGAACACCGGGAGGCGGCTGTTGCGGCGGTAATCCCACGAATATCCGTCGACATCGAACTTGTCCATGATGACGGTGGTCTGGATCGGGTTATCGTAGGTTGATTGCACGTTGCCAACCACCGCACTCATCGAGAACGCGTCGGTGAAGCGGTGCTTCAGTTCCCAACTCCACTGCTTGAAGTCAGTGGTCTGTTCGTCGTAGCGCCCTTCCGAACGGATGTCGACATTGTCGAATACGCCATAGACCAGGTTGCCGTTGGCGTCGATCTCGCCATCCATGACCAAGGTGTTCTGCTTGCCGGAGGCATTGGTTCGGCTGAAGGAGACCGCGTTGATGTTGTCCTGGTAGCGGTTGGCATCGAAACGGGCATACAGCGCGTCGAATGACAGCTCGGTATTGGGATTCGGCTTGAACTGCACCGATGCGGTCACGCCCAGGCGTTCCTGCTCGTGCCGATAGACGTTGTAGCGCGGGATACGTGGGTGGAACACATCGGGGCTCAGCGCATCAGTGTACGGCGATGCCGGGTTGAAGAAATTGGTGGTGGCGTTCTGCGCAGTCCACCAGCGCACCGAGTCCGAGCCTTCCTCGACGACCTTGCGGTCGGTGTAGGCCACGGACAGCAGCGCACCGAGCTTGTTGTCGGCGAAGGTATTGCTGACGAGGAAAGTCGCGCGCGGATTGGCTTCCTCCAACAGATCGTTGTAGCTGGCTTGGCCGCCAGCGGCGAGCGTGAAGCCGTCGTAGTCGAATGGACGTGCCGTGCGTAGATCGACAGTTGCACCCAGAGAGCCTTCTTCAACGTCGGCCGACGATGTCTTCCGGACCACCAACTGGCTGAACAGTTCGGAGGCGAAGGTATTGAAGTCGAAGCCACGACCGCGGTTGACGCCGCCAGCGGTATCGGTACCGCCACCGGTGGCCAGCGCTTCAATGCCGTTGATGCGAACGCGGGTGAACTGCGGACCCAGGCCGCGCACGGAAATGTTGCGGCCTTCGCCACCGTCACGGGTGATCGACACGCCCGGGATGCGCTGCAGCGACTCGGCCAAGTTCAGATCAGGAAAATCAGCGATATCCTCGGCGACGATCGCATCCACTACACCCGCTTCGCCACGTTTGATGTCGAGGGCTTTTTCCAGACTGGCTCGATAGCCTGTCACGCTGATAGTGTCCAGGGTCTCTACCGGTTCCTGCCCAGAAGCGGCGGTTGCCTCTTGAGCAGACGCGATGGCACCCGCTTGCAGCGCGAGGCCAATCGCAACGGCAAGCAAGGTAACCGGTGTCTTTCGGCGGATGTCTTGAACTGGCATGTCTTCCCCTCCTCAAGGGACCATGGTCGCTCTATGGCGACTGATTTGGCTGTTTGTGATGCGTGATTCGATGGATAATCGTTGCCAGCCGGCAGAATGACACCGCTGGTCAAATGAAAAGCTAACAGAGTGTGCAGTGCAGCAACAACTATTCTTTCCAGGCTTTTTTGTTGTCCCGGGACAGGAATCTATGCCGCAATGCACAAACTTATTGATTGCGATGAGGGGATGAGTGATGTCGGCAAAGATCGTCTGTTTCGGTGAATTGCTGGTGCGCCTGGGCGCGCCTGGGCGCCAGTTGCTGCTGCAGACGCCGCAGCTGGAAGTGCATGCAGGGGGCGCCGAAGCCAATGTGGCGGTGTCGCTGGCGCGGTTTGGCCACCGCGCGCAGATGGTGGGCGTGGTGGCCGACAACCCGCTGGGCGAAGCGGTTACCGGCGAGCTGCGCCGGCATGGCGTCGACACCGCCGCGGTCCAGCGCGCCGACGGGCGGATGGGGCTGTACTTTCTGACACCGGGAGCCATCCAGCGCCCCAGCGAGGTGCTGTACGACCGTGCCGATTCGGCCTTCGTCCGCGCCGGCGGTGGCCAGCACGACTGGCCGGCGCTGTTGCAGGGTGCCGACTGGCTGCATGTTTCCGGGGTCACCCCGGCGCTGGGCGCGGCGGCTGCCGAGGGTACGTTGAAGGCCATGCGCGCGGCACGGGCCGCCGGCGTCAAGGTTTCCTTCGACGGCAATTTCCGGCCCAAGCTGTGGGAGGCCTGGCACGGCGATGCACCCACGATTCTGCACGCCATCATGGCCGAGGCCGACACGATGTTCGCCAGCCACCGGGATCTGGAAGTGGTGCTGAAGCGACCGTTCGCACAGGCCACCGCACAGGAGCGTTTCGCCGCCGCTGCGCAGGCCGCGTTCGCAGCCTTCCCGCACCTGCAACGGATGACGGCAACGGTGCGCGTGCAGCGCAATGTCGATCATCACGCGCTTTCGGCCAACACCGCGCTGCGTGACGGCACGCTGCACACCACGCCCAGCTACGAAGTGGCCGGCATCGTCGACCGCATCGGCACCGGCGATGCGTTCGCGGCCGGCGTGCTGCATGGCCTCATCAGCGGCATGAGCGATGCCGACGGCCTGCACTTCGGCCTGGCCGCGGCCTGCCTGAAGCATTCGGTGCCCGGCGATTTCAATCTCGTCGGCGTCGATGCAGTGGAAGCCTTCCTCAACCAGGATAGCTTCGATGTGAAGCGCTGAGGCAGGCAAGACTTGGCACGTTTGTATGAGGAACGAGGTGATCGCCATCGCGCGATGCTCTCGCCCCCTCTCCTCCGCTCGCGGGGGAGAGGGTTGGGGTGAGGGGGCCGTTCTCCTGCGTCCCATGTGGCCGCACCGCGAACGCTGCACACGTACATCCTTCGCACCACTGCTGTCTCCGTTCGCCCCCTCACCTGCCTTCGGCATCCTCTCCCCCACGAGTGGGGGAGAGGAGAAGGGAGTAGGGGAAGCTGGCCACTACGACACGAAAAGCTGGCTTGCACCACCGGCAGTCATAACGAAAAGTATCGTCTGAAGATGTCTTCACGCGCTTTTCTTTGGGTTCGATTCGCTCACACTGCGCGCCATGATGAGCATGGCCCATGCGTAGCAAGTTGTTCGTGCCCGGTGTGCGTCCGGAACTCTTCGCCAAGGCCCTGGCCAGCGAAGCCGATGCGCTTTCCTTCGATCTGGAGGACTCGGTGCCGGAGGATCGCAAGGCGCAGGCGCGTGCGAACGTCGTCTCGTTCCTGGCGACGCCGGCGGTGCGCGCAACCGCCAAGACGATTGTGGTGCGCACCAACGCATTGGCGACGCCGCATTGCATCGCCGATATCGAAGCGCTGGCCAGTGCCGGCGTGGGTCTGTTCAACCTGCCCAAGGTGGAAAGCCGCGACGAAGCGCTGGCGGCGGTCGAGCTGCTGCAACGAAGCGAAGCGCAATCGGGCACCGCCGCCACGACGCGGCTGCTGCTGACCATCGAAACCCCGGGCGGATTGCGCAATGCCGCCGGCATTGCCGCGGCACACCCACGGGTGGCGGGCCTGCAGTTGGGGCTGGGCGATCTGTTCGAGCCGTTCGGCATCGACCGCCGGGACCGCGCCAACGTCCACGCGGTCATGCACGCCGTGCGCATGGCGGCCGCCGAGGCCGGCATCTTCGCCTGCGATGGCGCTTTCGGCGATCTCGAGGACGCAGACGGTTTCGTTGCCGAAGCGCGGATGGCGCGCCGCCTGGGCTACGCCGGCAAGAGCTGCATCCATCCGCGCCAGCTCGGGTTGGCCAACCAGGTGTTCCAGCCGACCGACGAGGAAGTCGCAACCGCCCGGCGCATCGTGGCCGCGGCACGAACGGCGGCGGCCGATGGCCGCGGCGCGTTCGTGGTGGACGGCCGGATGATCGACGCGCCGTTCCTGAAACGTGCCGAAGCCATTATCGCGGCGGCGGCAAGATGACCTGCTGCGCAACCGAAACGGAGAGCCCGCATCATCGCAGTGCCAATGGCCATATGGCACTTGCCCGGACTTCCTACTCGGGCATGATTGCCCTCCGCAGCCGGCCACGCATCGACGCATGACGATTCCACCCCAAGCGATCATGCGCAAACCGGCATCGATTGCGCTGCACCTGAGCCGGTGTCTTTGGGTGCTACTGCTGCTGCTTTGCGCGGCGATACCGGCCGCGTATGCGGAGAGTCTGGTATCGGTCAAGCACACCGGCTTTCCGCCATTGGCCTCCGACGCTCCCCTGATTGGCCTGGCGGCCATCGACGCGCGTCCGGTTGCGGTGACCGCCGACGGCGCCTGGTTGCTGGCCGAGGATCAACACTCCTGGCGGCGCGCGGCGTGGCCGTCGCAACCATCCGACGCGAAGATGGTCGGTCTCGTCGGAACCGGCCGCGATGCCTGGCTGCTGCGACAGGCCAGCGATGGACGTCTGCAGCGGATCGAGCGGCTGAGCCTGGGTTCGGATCAATTGCAGGCGGCGGCGATGGCGCCGCTGCCGGAAATGCTGTCCGATGCACGGCTGGCCGCGCAGGGCGATACGCTTTACCTGGCCGGTTTGGGCAAAGACGGCGCGCCGCAGCTGTACCGCGCCTCCATCTCGCGTCCGGATGCTGCCTGGCAAACGCTGCTGGCCTGGCCTGGCGACGGCGTGCCGGTGGCGTTGGTGGCGCAGACCTCGGCGTTGTATCTGACCGCCACGGCCACCGATGCGGCGCAGCAGCAGCTATGGCGCTGGTCCGCCGAGTCGGGTTGGGAGCAGGCCGCTGCAACGCCCGGTAATATCATCGCCGGGTCAGGCCGTGCCATCGGCCAGGCGCATATCCTCTATCTGATGGAAGCGTTGCCGGGTGCGGCCGCCCGCTTGATGAGTTTCCACACCATCACCGGCGCCTGGGCAGCGTTGCCGGATCCGCATGCCGGCAACGCCGGTCACGTCACCGCATGGCAGGATGGCCTGCTGTGGGCGAAACCGGGTCAGGCGCCGGGCCGCATCGGTTTTGACGCGGTGCAGATCGACGGCGGCCGGCATCTGCTGAAGTGGCTGGACTGGATCGTCATCGTGCTGTACCTGGCGGTGATGGTCGGCATCGGCGGATACTTCTATCTGGCGGAAAAACGCACGTCCACCTCGGACTTCTTCGTCGGCGGGCGCTCGATTCCGTTCTGGGCCGCCGGCGTCAGCCTGTATGCCACCAACACCAGTTCGATCAGTTTCATCGCCATTCCTGCCAAGGCCTTCGAGTCCAACTGGCAATACCTGGCCAACAACCTGATCGCCGTGCTGGGACTGATGTTCGTCGCCGTCTGGATCGTGCCGCTGCTGCGGCGGCTGGATCTGATGTCGGTGTTCACCTATCTGGAAACGCGCTTCCATCCGGCCATCCGCATGCTGGCCAGCGCGCTGTGCATCCTGATGCAGATCGGCAGCCGGATGAGCGTGATCCTGTTCCTGCCGGCGCTGGCCATCGCCACCATCACCGGCATCGACGTGGTGTGGAGCATTCTCATCATGGGAGTCTTCACCATCCTCTACACCACCCTGGGCGGCATGAAGGCGGTGATCTGGACCGATTTCGTGCAGGTGTTCGTGATGTTCGGCGGCGCCATCTTCGCCATCGGCTTCATCGTCTACCAGCTCAATGGCGGCGTGCCGGAATTCGTCGGTACCGCGATGGCGGCCGACAAGATGAAGGTGTTCGACTTCAGTTTCGATCTGACCAAGGCCACGGTGTGGGGCTTCATCTTCCTGGTGGTGTTCGACGTGGTGCTGACCTTCCCCAAGGACCAGGTGCTGATGCAGCGGGTGCTGTCGACCCGTTCGGACAGGGAGGCCGGGCGTTCCATCTGGACATTCGCCGCCATCATGATTCCCGGCGGCTTCCTGTTCTACCTGATCGGCACCGCGCTGTACGTGTACTACCAGTCGCATCCGGAACGGATGAACCCGATGCTGCCGATAGACGCGACTTTCCCGCTGTTCATCGCCGCCGAACTGCCGATGGGCGTGACCGGGCTGATCGTCGCCGGCATCCTGGCCGCGGCCATGTCCACGCTGTCGAGCATCATCAACAGCGTCTCCACGCTGGTGTCGGTGGACTTCTACGAACGGCTGGTGAAGAACCCCACGCCGAAGAAGAGCGTGCTGTTCGCCGAAATCACCGGCGTGCTGGTCGGCCTGACCGGTATCGGCATCGCGTTGCTGCTGTCGCGCCACGACATCCACTCGCTGTTCGACGTGTCGATCGAACTGGCCGGCCTGCTGGGCGGCGGGTTCGCCGGCGCCTATACGCTGGGCATGTTCACCCGCCGCGCCAATGCCAAGGGCGTGGCCATCGGCATCGGTTCCAGCATCGCGCTGACGCTGCTGGCGTGGTCGATGGATCTGGTGCATCCGTACTTCTACCTGGCCATCTCGATCCTGCTGTGCATCGTCATCGGCTACGCGGCCAGCCTGCTGTTCCCGGCGCCGCGGCAGTCGCTGGAGGGGCTGACCATCTACCGGCAGCGCCCGGGTAGGGCTTGAGCGCTTGCTCGCGGCCATAGGCCGTTGGTCCTGTCGCGCGTGGCGGGCGCCTCGTGTAGCCTGCGCCGCAGTTCGAGGGCAATGATGTGGACACGCAGTTCCTGAATACGTTCGTGACGGTGGTGGACCGCGGCTCGATGGCGGCCGCGGCGCGCGAGCTCAATATCACCCCGGCGGCGGTGGCCCAGCAGATACGCACGCTGGAACGGGAACTGGGCGCCGGCCTGATCGCACGGGTCGGGCGCACCGTCAGCGTGACCGAGGAAGGCTCGCGCATTCTCCAGCGTGCCCGCGATCTGCTGCGCGATGTGGCCGACATGCGCAGCGTGGCCAACGACAGCGCGGTGTCCGGCGAACTGCGGCTGGGTGCGTGCCCGACCGCGCTGGCCGGCATGCTGCCGGACATCCTGGCGCGGATGGTGGACAAGTTTCCGCAGATCAACGTCTTCATCAAGCCCGGCTACTCGGCCGATCTGTATCGCGCGGTGGAAGCCGGCGATCTGGATGCGGCCATCGTGCTGCAGGCGCCGTTCTCGCTGCCCAAGACCTGCAACTGGCAGCTGCTGCGCGAGGAGCCGCTGGTGGTGCTGGCGCCGGAAAGCATGGCCGGCCGGGATCCGCACGAACTGCTCGCCAGCCAGCCGCTGATCCGCTACGACCGCCATCAATGGGGCGGCCGCCAGGCCGACGAGTACCTGCGCGCGGCCGGCATCGTTCCGCATGAGCGGTTCGAGTTGAACGCGCTCAATGCCATCGCGGTGATGGTCGACCGCGGCCTGGGCGTTTCGCTGGTGCCGGACTGGGCGCAGCCATGGCCCGAAGGCTTGCGGCTGGTGCGCATCCCGTTGCCGAACGAATGCGTGCCGCGCCGCATCGGCATCGTCTGGTCGCGTTCCACGGTCCGGATCCGGCTGGTGACGGTGTTGTTGCGCGAAGCGCAGAGCGCGGTCGGATACGAGCCGGCATAGGGGAAGGCAGCCGCATTACAGCGGACTGTTGCAATGCAGCAGCGAACGCACCGCCTCACACAATAAAAACTAAGCTCTGAACATAGGTAGCGGGGGTTCTTCGATTGCCGGGCCGCGCCTAGTCTCTCTGGCACTGGGGGCATGCAAGCGAGCCCCGGAGGAGAGTGCCTCGCGGTGGCCCGCGGCGACAGCCGCGCGCCTGTAGAGCGCACATGTATGTCAGGCCTTTTCTCCCTGGGAGGGGTGGGCGGCCAACTATCGATGAGACGCCATGATCAAACCTTTGTCTGCAGCCATCAGTTGCATCCTGCTGGCCGCCGCCAGCGCCCATGTCCACGCGCAGAGCGCACCCGATGCCGTGCAGAACGACGAAGACCGGAGTGAAGCGCCGGTCGATCTGGATCGCATGATCGTCACCGGCACCCGTGTGGCCACGTCCATCGACAAGATTCCCGGCGCCATCAGCCTGGTGTCCCGCGAGCAGGTGGAACACACGCTGGCGTTGACCGAGGACGCCACGGCGGTGCTGGCGCGCACGGTTCCCGGTTACGCCGAGTCGTCGCAGGCGATGAGCAACAGCGGCGAAACCCTGCGCGGGCGCATCGCGCTGCGCCTGTTCGACGGCATTCCGCAAGGGTCGCCGCTGCGCGAAGGCAACCGCAACGGCACTTTCACCGACATGGGCCTGGTAGGCCGCATCGAGGTCATCAACGGTCCTTCGGCCTCCGAAGGCATCGGCGCCGCCGGCGGCATCATCAACTACATCTCCAAGGTGCCGACCGAACCGGGTCACGAAACCACGGTAGTCTCGCGCTATTCCAGCCAGTTCGGCACCGACAGCGCCGGCTGGAAACTCGGCCTCAATCACGCCTACCTGGGCGACGATTTCGACCTGCTGTTCAGCACCTCGTACATAGACCGCGGCATTTCCTACGACGGCGACGGCCGCCGCATCGGCATGAACACCAGCGGATCGGTGTCCGACTCCGAAGCCCGCAACCTCTACCTGAAGGCCGGCTACAACTTCGGCGAGAGCGGCGAACAGCGCCTGCAGGCCAGCGTCAGCAACTTCAAGATCGAAGGCAAGGGCAACTACATCCAGGTCGAAGGCTGCCGCTACGACCCGGTCGAGTGCCCGGTGCCGACCACCAACACTTCCGAGCGCGGATCGATCTACGGCTCCAAGGCCGAGATCAACGACTTCCAGCAGGTCGCGGTCAACTACAGCCATGGCGATCTGTTCGGCGGCACCTTCACCGCCGATCTGTACTGGGCCGACCAGGCGATGCGCTACCTGCCCGAGGACGGCGATGACCGCCAACTGGTCAAGGTGGACGAGAACTTCAACGAGGACGACCGCATCTTCGACCAGTCCGAGATCACCTCGAAGAAGCAGGGCCTGCGCACTTCGTGGACGCGGGGCGACATCTTCGCCGTGGAAGGGCTGCAGCTGCGTACCGGTATCGACCTGGTCCAGGACGAGGCCGCCCAGCGGCTGGCACTGACCAACCGGCTGTGGGTGCCGCCGATGGAGTACACCAGCCTGGCGCCGTACGCGCAGCTGACCTGGGATGTCGGCCCGGTCACCCTGAGCGGGGGTATCCGCCACGAGGATGGCGAACTGAAGGTGGACAGCTACACCACCACGCCCTACCGCGACGAAGTGTTCGTGCAGGGCGGCAAGATGGAATACAGCGAGAACATGACCAACTTCGGCGCGATCTGGCGGATCAGCGACGAATGGTCGGTATTCGCTTCCTACGGCGAAGGCTTCGGCCTGGCCAATATCGGCATCCCGCTGCGCAATATCAACAACAACAGCCCGTGCAAGCGGGTGGACTGCATCGCAGATCTCGAGCCGATCATCGTCACCAACAAGGAGGTCGGCTTCAACTGGCGCGGCGACAGCGCCGCCTTCGGCGCGTCGTACTACGACTCCAAGTCGCCGTTCGGTTCCTCGCTGTCGGTGGATCCGGTCACCAACGACTTTGTGATGACCCGCGCACCGGTCCGCATCAAGGGCTTCGAGGCCAATGGCGAATTCCGCTTCAACGAGCGGTGGAAGATGTCGGGCATCTACTCGCGCATCCGCGGCAAGACCTCGTACTGGTCGTCGGCGCCGGATGGCAGCTATGGCGCTGGCGGGTTGAACAAACCGTTGGGCGTGCTGGACGTCAATCCGGACAAGCTGTCGCTGTCGGTGAACTGGAAGTTCGTCGCCAACGGCGACATCACCCTGGGCGCGACCCGGCTGTTCGACCGCCACCTGTCCGGTTCGGACGTGCGCGAGTACGATGGCAGGACCTTCAGTTCTGAAGAGAATACCGAGGGCTACACGCTGGTGGATCTTGGCGTCAATTACCAGACCGCGCGCTTTGGCAAGTTCACGCTTGGCATCGAGAACCTGCTCGACAAGCAGTACATCCTGAGCTGGTCGCAGGTACCGGGCTGGCAGAACTACTGGGCCGGGCGCGGCCGCATGGTTTCCCTCAGCCATACCATCACCTTTTGATTCCAGACTCTCCCCCAACTCGGTTGCCGCGTGGAAGGGCGGGCATGCAGCGGCTTCGGCCGCTGCTGCTCGCCGTCGCGTTGGCGCTGGCTGTGCCGCGGGCCAATGCGGTTGCCGCGGAAGGGGCGGCTGCGGCTTCTCCCGCGCAGGCAGGCGTTTCCGCACAGCGCCTGCAACGGCTGGACGAGTTCCTGCGCAAAGCGACGGACCAGGATGGCTACCTGGGCGGGGTCAGCCTGGTCATGCGCGATGGCCGGTTGGCCGGGCTCCGCGCCTACGGCCATCGCGATCTCGCGCGTAGCCAGCCGATGCGGGTGGATACCATTTTCCGTCTCTATTCGATGACCAAGCCGATCACCTCGGTGGCGGTGCTGCAACTGATGGAACGCGGCCTGCTGGGCCTGGACGATCCGGTTTCGCACTACCTGCCCGAATTCGCCGATATGCAGTTGTTTATTGGCGGAACCGCCGATGCACCGCAGCTGCGGGAAGCAAACTCGCCGATCACCATCCGCCAGCTGCTGACCCATACCGGCGGCTTCGCCACCGGCGGCGAGGGCTACGAGCAGCCGACGCGATTGCTGCAGCGGGCCGATCTGCATGGCTCGGCAACGCTGGAAGAATTTTCGCAACGGTTGGGCCAGGTGCCGTTGGCCGCCGAGCCGGGCAGCCGTTTCAAATACGACGGCACCGGCATCGAGGTGCTGGCGCGGCTGGTCGAAGTGGTCAGCGGCGAATCGTTCGAGGCCTACCTGCAACGGCATATCCTGCAGCCGCTGGGCATGCGCGATACCGGATTCTCGGTGCCGCAGCGCGAGCGCCACCGCATCGCCGATATCACGGTGATGGGAGCCGATGGCAGGCTGCGGCTGGACGACGGCCCCAGCGCACGCGAACCCGGCGCCAGGCTCAATCCCTACCCAAGCGGCGCCGGCGGGTTGTACTCGACCGCCAGCGACTACGCGCGTTTCTGCCAGATGCTGCTGGACGGCGGCAGGCGGGAAGACACCCGGCTGTTGTCGCGCAAGACGGTGGAGCTGATGATGATGAATCATCTGACCCAGTTGGACCCGCCGGTCACCGAGTTCAGCGATGCCGAAGGGTTCGGCCTGGGCGGTTACGTCGTGCTGGATGTGGCCGGCCGAGGCCGGCCGGGTTCGGTCGGCGCGTTCGGCTGGTCCGGCGCGGCATCGACCACGTTCACCATCGACCGCCAGGAGAAACTGGTGGCGATCCTGCTGCTGCAGCATCTTCCCGACGACAGCGACCGCGATCTGCCGCGCGTCGGCACCCGTTTCTACACCCTTGTCTATCAGGCGCTGGAACCATGACTGCAGGCGGCGGAAAACACATCCTGGTGGCCGGTTCGGCCAATCTGGATTTCGTCGTCCGCGCCAGCCATGTGCCGGCGCCGGGCGAAACCGTGCTGGGACGCGATATGGCCACTTTTCCCGGCGGCAAGGGCGCCAACCAGGCGGTGGCCTGCGCCCGCGCAGGCGGCATGCCGACCCGGATGCTGCTGGCGCTGGGCGAGGATGCCTTCGCCGACCCTGTGGAAAGTTCGTTGCGCGAAGCGGGCGTGGCATTGACCGTGGTCAGGCGCAATGATGCGGCTACCGGCACCGCCTTCATCTGCCTGTCCGATGATGCCGACAACGCCATCACCGTGGCGCCAGGGGCCAACGCCAGCCTGCGCGCGGCCGACCTTCCGCCGCTGGCCAAGGTCAGCCACCTGCTGCTGCAGCTGGAAACGCCGGTGGAGATCGTCTGCACGTATGCGCTGGCCGCACGCGCGGCCGGCGTGCAGGTGCTGTTGAACGCGGCGCCTGCACGCGAACTGCCGCGGCAGCTGCTGGATGCGGTGGACGTGCTGGTGGTCAACGAGGGCGAACTGGCGACGCTGGCCGGACATCCGGGCAGCCTGGTCGCGGCCCTGGCCGGCCTGGAGGTTCCCTGCGTCGTGGTGACGCTGGGCGCGCGCGGCAGCCTGGCGCGCACGAATGGCGAGGTGCACCTGCAACCGGCGTTTGCGGTCAAGGCCATCGATACCACCGCCGCCGGCGACACATTCTGCGGCGCATTGGCGGCCCGGTTGGGGCAGGGCGATGGCATCCGCGATGCACTACGCTACGCCAGCGCGGCCTCCGCCCTGGCCTGCACCCGCCTGGGCGCCCAGGCCAGCATCCCGGCGCGTGCCGAGGTCGAGGCGCTGCTGCGCAAATCGCCTGCGGCCTGCGCATCCACCTACGAAGCGCTGGCCGCCTATTGCGGCCTGCGCTAGCGACCTCTCCCCCAGCGACGATCCGATGACTTCCGCCACCGACAATCCATTGCCCGAACCTGCAGGCGGCACGCCGCGGCGCTTGCCGAAGACCGAGTACAAGTTCTCGCACGTCACTACCCAGCGTTACCTGCCCACGCCGGGCAAGGCGCCGGGCTGGCCGTTCGCCGAGATCGGTCACTGGAAGATCGACGTCAACGCCACCTCCGCCGACTGGATCAGCGAACTGCGCGACTGGCGCCGCGAGCACCTGACCCGGATCGGCTACGACGACGCCAACTACCGGCGCCCGGAGCTGCAATGGGCGCAGCGCAACTTCGTGCATGCGCAGATGATGGTGGAGGACCGCTACTTCTACGACCCGGAGGAAGGCCGCTACACCGTTGACCGCTACCTGGACGATCTGGAGCGGCGCTTCGGCGGCCTGGACAGCGTGCTGATCTGGTATGTCTACCCCAACATCGGCATCGACGACCGCAACCAGTTCGACATGGCGCGCGATCTGCCCGGCGGCCTCGAAGGCCTGCGCGGCGCGGTGGCCGATTTCCACCGCCGCGGCGTCAAGGTGTTCCTGCCGACCATGCCGTGGGACAACGGCACCCGCGAGCAGGGCGAGGCCGACTGGCACGCGGTTGCCAAGCTGGTCAAGGAGGTCGGCGCCGACGGCATCAATGGCGATACCTACAATGGCGTGCCGCGCGCGTTCTTCGATGCCTGCGATGCGCTGGGCCGGCCGGTGGTGGTGCAGCCGGAGTCGACCATCAGCGCCGAAGAACAGCTGATCTGGAACGTGCAAAGCTGGGGCAAGAAGGCGCCCAACGAGGTCATCCCGCCGGTGGCCAAGTTCAAGTGGCTGGAACCGCGCCACATGATCAACTACGAAAACCGCTGGGGCCGCGACCGCAACCACGATCTGCAATACATCTTCTTCAACGGCATCGGCTACAACGCCTGGGAGAACATCTGGGGCATCTGGAACCAGTTCACCCCGCGCGATGCCGAGGCGCTGCGCCGCATCGCCACCATCGAGCGCAAATTCGCGCCGCTGCTGGTCAGCATGGACTGGACGCCGTATTTCCCGACCCTGCAGGCCGGCGTTTTCGCCAGCCGCTTTCCCGGTGACGGGCAGGTGCTGTGGACGCTGGTCAACCGCAACGAATACGACCTGGAAGGCGAGCAGATTGCGGTACCGCACCAGCCGGGCAATCGCTACTTCGACCTCTGGCAGGGCGCGGAGCTGCGGCCGCAGGTGATCGATGGCCATGCCGTTGTCGCATTCGCGATGGAGGCGCGCGGCTTCGGCGCGCTGCTGGTCGCCGACGCGCGGCAGGACCTTGCCGATCTGCCGGGCTTCCTTGCGCTGATGGCCGGATTCGCAAAGACGCCGCTGTCGTCGCTGTCGCGGCAATGGCGCGCCATCCCGCAACAGCTCACTCCCATCGCGGCCACGCAGCGGCACGCCCGGGCTCCGGAAGGCATGGTGACGGTGCCGGCCGGCGAGTTCGTGTTCGCGGTCGGTGGGGTGGAGATCGAAGGCCAGACCTGGGAAGGCTTGGACGTGCAGTACCCGTGGGAGAGCAGCCCGCGCCGCCATCATCGCCGGCGGATGGCGATGCAGGCGTTCCATATCGACCGCCACCCGGTCACCCACGCGCAGTTCAAACGGTTTGTCGACGACAGCGGCTATGCGCCGCGCGATGCGCACAACTTCCTGCGCGACTGGCAGGACGGCGCGCCGCGCCCGGGCTGGGAAAACCGACCGGTGACCTGGGTGTCGCTGGAAGACGCGCGCGCCTATGCGCAATGGGCCGGCAAGCGGCTGCCGCACGAATGGGAATGGCAGTACGCCGCGCAGGGCAACGACGGCCGCCTGTATCCGTGGGGCGATCAGTGGCGCGACGACGCGGTGCCGCCGGTCAACCGCGGCCGCCGCGTGTTGCCGCCGGCCGAGGTCGGCGCCTATCCGCAGGGCGCCAGTCCGTTCGGGGTCGAAGACCTGGTCGGCGGCATCTGGCAATGGACCGACGAATACGCCGACGAACATACCCGCGCGGCGGTACTGCGCGGCGGCAGCGCCTACCAGCCGCAGACCTCGCACTGGTATTTCCCGCAGGCCTACCGGCTGGACCAGCATGGCAAATACCTGTTGATGGCGCCGTGCAAGGATCGCTCGGCGATGGTCGGTTTCCGTTGCGTCGTCGACGCGGAGTAGGCCAATGCGAGACAGGGCCGAGGGACGACAAAGCGTGAAGCCATACCTGCAGTTGGCTTCGCCGCAACAGGTGAAAATGGAAGGGCTGCTGGGCCAAGCGCTGGAAGCCAGCCGCGGTGGCCGGCTCAGCCATTTCATCGTCGACGAGCACAGCCCGGCCATTGCGGTGTTCCATCCCGAGCACACGCAGCAGAACAGCGAAGGCGACTGGTATGGCGAGCATGCCGGCAAGTGGTTGTATGCGGCCGCACGCGCGGCCCTGCGCAGCGATGACCCGCCGCTGCGCGCCAGCGTGCGCCGGGTGGCCGACTATCTGATCGCGCGCCAGGACGCCGACGGCTATCTGGGCAACTACGCGCCCGAGCGCCGTTTCATGCGCAAACAGCCGCCCAAGCCGGTTAGCTGGGATGGCGCGCCGGCGCTGCGCACCTGGGACATCTGGACCCACAGCTACCTGATCCTCGGCCTGCTGGAAGCCCACCGGCTATTGGACGAACCGGGCTATCTGCAGGCCGCTTGCCGTATCGGCGATCTCTGCTGGCAGACGCTGACCGAGGGCGGTATCGACATCACCACGCTGGGCAACCACCACGGCATGTCGGCCACGGTGCTGATGGACCCGGCGACGGAACTTTATTTCGTCACCGGCGAAAGGCGCTATCTGCAACTGGCCGAACGGGTTGCCGAGCAGGCCAATGGCGAACCGATGCTGGCGCTGCTGGACCGCGCACTCGCCGGAGCCGATGCCTCGGAAATCGCCACCGGCAAGGCCTACCAGCTCTGCTGGAACCTGGTAGGCCTGGCCAAGCTGTACCGCGCCACCGGCGATGCCCGCTACCGGCAGGCGGTGGACCATCTATGGCAGAACATCGGCCAGCATCACCTGAGCCTGGGCGGCGGCCCCTGGGGCGGGGTGGCGCATCGCTCGCGCGAGGTGTTCAATCCCGCCGGCACGTTCCATCCGCAGGCCTATGTGGAAACCTGCTCGGTGCTGGCCTGGATCCAGCTCAACCGCGAGCTGCTGCGCATCACCGGCCAGGCGCGCTACGCCGACGAAATCGAACGCAGCGCCTACAACGATCTACTGGGCGCGCTGGCGCCCGATGGCCAGGACTGGTGCTACTACTCGTTCCCCAATGGCCAGCGCGTGCACACCACCTATTGGCGCTGCTGCAAGTCCAGCGGCGCGATGGCGCTGGAGGAACTGCCGGCCATCGCCTACGCGCTGACCGCAGACGGCGGCGTGCAGGTCAATCTCTACGGCGAGAGTTCGGCCACGTTGCCGCTGGCCAGTGCGGGACAGGTGCGCTTGCGCCAGCGCACGGGCTACCCGTTCGCCGGCAGGATCCATATCGAGGTTGAGCCTGAGCGTCCGGCGCGCTTTCCGCTGCGCCTGCGCATTCCGTCATGGGCGCATCAGGCGACTATCGCGATCAACGGCGTGGCGATGGAGCCGGCGGCCGGCGAAGACGGATGGGTCCAGTTGACCCGCGACTGGCAGGCGGGCGATGCCGTCGAGCTGGCGTTGCCGATGCAACCGCAGCTGCATCGCCGCCTCAACCGCAACGTGCAGGAGTCGCGGGCGCCGGACGGTTCGCCGGTCGCGCAGCAGGTGTTGCGTTACGAATACGCCGCCGTGACCTGCGGTCCGCTGGTCTATTCGACCGGGTTGATAGACGGCTTCAAGTTCGACGAAACGTTGAAGCTTCCCGAGCGGCCCTTGCAGGACTGGCTGCAGTTGTTGCCGGCGGCGGCGGACGAGCAGGGCGCTGCCATTCGAATGGATCTCGGCTATCGTGCGCCGTTGCTGTTCAGCCCCTACTATCGGACCGGTGGCCGCCATCATGGCGCCTGGCGCCTGACCTGGCTGTCGCTGGCGCCGGAACCGGCGGCGCAGCCTTGACCGGCATTGCGATGACGGCAGGACATTGGCCCATCAAGCAAGAAATTGTGGGCGCAGAAAGTATCAGACCCGGCTGTTTCCCGATTCTGGCGTGGAACAGACTTCCAGCGCACCCGGCACTTGGACACGACCCGCATGGCTAAACCGTCCCCTTTCGAACTGATGCGCCGCGAGGGACCGCAAGGACCGCTGAGCGGCGTCAAGGTGCTGGATCTCAGCGCCTATATCGCCGGTCCGTACGGATGCTCGCTGCTGGCCGATCAGGGCGCCGACGTCATCAAGGTGGAGCCGCCCGATGGCGACAACCTGCGCAAGTACCCGTCCACCTTGCAAGCCGAAAGCCGCGCCTTCATGGGCGTCAACCGCAGCAAGATCGGCATCTGCCTGGACCTGAAGCAGCCGCAGGGGCTGGCGGCGCTGATGCGGTTGGTGCGCGAGGCCGACGTGCTGGTGCACAACTTCCGTCCGTCGGTGCCCAAGCGGCTGGGCATCGACTACGAACAGCTCAGCGCGATCAATCCGCGCCTGATCTATTGCGCGGTGACCGGCTACGGCGAGAGCGGGCCGATGAAGGACAAGGCCGGCTACGATCAGGTGCTGCAGACCATGACCGGCATGTGCGCATTGCAGGGCAAGCGCGGCGGACCGCCGGAAATCATCTACGGTTCGGTGGTCGATTACTACGCCGCCGCGCTGCTGGCGGGCGGGGTATCGTCGGCACTGTACGAGCGCGAGCGCAGCGGCCTGGGCCAGTTCGTCGGCGTGTCGCTGCTGCGCAGCGCGCTGACCATGCAGTCGGCGCGGCTGATCTGGGCCGAAGGCGAAGCGCTGGATATCGGCCGCGACATGCGCTCGGGCGGCGTTACCGGCATCCACCCGGCCCGCGAGGGCCATCTGTACATTTCGGCCAATACGCCGCGCTTCTGGAAAGCGCTGTGCGAAAAGACCGGCCTGGCCGCGCTGGCCGCCGACCCGCGCTACGACAGCGTGCGCAAGCGCGCCGAACACGCCGCCGAAATCGTGCCGCAACTGCATCGGGCGCTGCTGGCGCACACCGCGATGGAATGGGAAGCGCTGTTCGGCGATGAGGTTCCGTGCGCGGCCGCGCGCCGGGTCGAGGACATGTTCGATCATCCACAGGTGCTGGCCGAAGGCATCATCGACAGCATCGAACACCCGGTGGTCGGCCGTTACCGCGGCGTCACCCAACCGATCAAGTTCGGGCGCACACCGGGGCCGGCATCGTTCGCCGCTCCGGTATTCGATCAGGACACCGATGCGGTATTGGCGGCGGCCGGAGAGACCGGAGCCATTCGGCGCTGAGTTTTTACGCTGAATTTACGCCGTTGCCGGTTCAGGCGGATGGCGGCTTTACGCCGCCCGGGTAGAGACTGAGCACTCGCAAATTGTCTGGAGTGTTGCGTCATGCCCGACTGGCTGGCCCTGGTCTGCGCGCTGTCGGCGATCCTTGCCGCGGCGTATCTGCTGTACGTGATTCTGCGTCCCGAAGAATTCTGAGGACGTACTGATGATCGAATCCTTTCTCGTTTTCGGCGTTGCCATTGCCCTGGCCTGGCCACTGGGCCGCTACCTGGCGGCGGTGATGCGCGGCGCGCCGATGCGCGTGGACAGCCTGTTCGGCTGGATCGAGCGGCCGATCTACCGCCTGCTCGGCACCGATCCCCGCCGTGGCATGAGCTGGCGCGGCTACGCCGGCGCTTTCCTGCTCAGCAACCTGGTGGTAGGTCTGCTGGTGTGGCTGCTGTTGATGACCCAGGCGTGGCTGCCGTTGAATCCAAACGCCGCGCCCAACATGCGCTGGGACCTGGCGCTGCACACCATGGTGTCGTTTGTCACCAACACCAACCAGCAGCACTATTCCGGTCAGGCGCAACTGTCCTACCTGTCGCACATGGTCGGCATCGTCGGCCTGCAGGTGGCCACGCCGATGATGGGGCTGGCCATGGTCGTGGCGACCTTGCGGGCGTTGTTCGGTGGGCGAACGGTCGCGCGCCAGGCCGATGCGCCATTGGCATCGGCTGCGGCCGCGCTGGACGATCCGCAAGTGGTGATGTCGCGCCAGGGAAAGCAGCCGGATGGCGCCGCGAAGACCTCCGGCGAAGCCGACATCGGCAACTACTGGGCCGATGTGACTCGCGCCGGCGTGCGCTTCATGCTGCCGTTGGCGCTGGTCTGGACGCTGCTGCTGACCAGCCAGGGCGTACCCGCCACGCTGCAGGGCGGGCCGGTGGCCGCACTGGTCGACGCCAGCGCCGGCATCGCCGAGCAGAAGATCCCATTGGGTCCGGTGGCGCCGATGGTGGCCATCAAGCAACTCGGCACCAATGGCGGCGGCTGGTACGGGCCCAACAGCTCGGTGCCGCTGGAGAACCCGACGCCGTTCTCCAATCTGCTGGAGACCTTGGCGCTGGTCCTTGTCCCGATGGCGCTGATCTTCATGATCGGACCGTTTACCGGGCGCCGCAGACTCTCTGCGCTGGTGTTCGGCAGCATGCTGCTGATGTCGATGGCATCGTCGGGTCTGGCGATCTGGTCCGAAGGCCATTCGCTCACCGCCGCCGACCCGGCGTTGATGGAAGGCAAGGAAGTGCGCTTGGGCGCGGATGCTTCGGCGCTGTGGGCCAGCCTGACCACGCAGACCTCCAATGGCTCGGTCAACGCCATGCACGATTCGCTGGCGCCGCTGACCGGCGCGGTGGCCATCACCGACATGCTGATCAATGCGATCTGGGGCGGCATCGGTTCCGGCCTGCAGCAGTTCATCGTCTATCTGCTGCTGGGCGTGTTCCTGGCCGGGCTGATGACCGGGCGTACGCCTGAACTGTTCGGCCGCAAGATCGAAGCGCCGGAGGTGCGCCTGCTGGCCTTGCTGGTTCTGCTGCAGCCGCTGGTATTGCTGGGCTTCACCGCTTTGGCGCTGGCGCTGCCGCAGTTCACCGGCAATTCCAATCCCGGCTTCCATGGCATCAGTCAGGTGTTCTACGAGTACACCTCGGCATTCGCCAACAACGGCTCGGGTTTCGAGGGACTGGGCGACAACAGCTACTGGTGGAACCTGACCTGTGTGCTGCTGCTGGTACTGGGCCGCTATCCGGCATTGATCCTGCCGTTGATGGTGGCGGCCAGCCTGGCCCGCAAGCGCCGGTCGCCCGAATCGGCCGGCAGCCTGCAAATCGAAACTCCCACTTTCGCGCTGACCCTGGTGGCCGTGACCGTCGTCCTGACCGTGCTGCAGTTCTTGCCCGCACTGGTGCTGGGGCCGGTCGCCGAGCACCTGTCGCTGGCCGCGCACTGAGAACCCCCCAATGAGCTCTGTTCCCTATCAAGAAAAAACGCGCCGCGATCATCCGGCGCTGATCGACGCGGCCGCGCTGCGCGCTGCCGTTCGCGATGCCTTCCTGAAACTGGCGCCGCAGCATCTGCTCAGAAGCCCGGTGATGGCGGTGGTGATGGTCGGCACGCTGCTGGCGGCGGCGATCGCCCTTGCCGGCCTCGCGCCGGCCGGTCTGGGCTGGGCGGTGACGATCATCCTGTTGCTGACCGTGCTGTTCGGCAACTTCGCCGAAGCGGTGGCCGAGGCGCGCGGGCGCGGGCAGGCGGCATCGCTGCGCCGCGCCCGCAAGGATCTGGTCGCGCGCAGGATCGACACTGCGTCGGGTGGCGCGGAAACGCAAATCGCCGCCGCGGATCTGCGTCCTGGCGATCTGGTCATCGTTTCCGAAGGCCAGCAGATCCCGGCCGACGGCGAAATCGTCAAGGGCCTGGCGACGATCAACGAATCCGCGGTCACCGGCGAATCGGCACCGGTCCTGCGCGAAGCCGGCACCGATCGTTCCGGCGTGATTGGCGGTACCCGGGTGCTGTCGGACGAAATCGTGATCAGGATCACCGCCGAGCCAGGCCACAGCTTTCTCGACCGCATGATCGCGCTGGTGGAAGGCGCCAACCGGCAGAAGACCCCCAACGAGATCGCGCTGACCCTGCTGCTGGCGGCGATGACGCTGACCTTCCTGATCGTCGTCGCCACCTTGCCGGCCATTGCCGGGTTCGTTGGTGTGGCCATCGACCCGCTGCTGCTGATCGCGCTGCTGGTCTGCCTGATTCCGACCACCATCGGCGGCTTGTTGCCGGCCATCGGCATCGCCGGCATGAACCGCGCGCTGTCGGCCAATGTGCTGGCCAAGTCCGGCAAGGCGGTGGAAGTGGCCGGCGATGTCGACGTACTGCTGCTGGACAAGACCGGCACGATTACCCATGGCGACCGCCAGGCCACCGCCTTTCATCCGCTGGCCGGCGTCGACAGGGCCCAGTTGCGCGATGCGGCGCTGCTGGCGTCGCTGGCCGACCCCACCCCGGAAGGCAAGTCCATCGTGCGGCTGGCACGGGAACAGGGCAGCACCGCCGCCGAACCGGTGCAGGCGCACTATCTGCAGTTCACCGCGCAGACCCGCATGTCCGGCGTCGACATCGGGGAGCGCGCGATCCGCAAGGGCGCAGGCGATGCCATCGGCCGGCATGTGCAGTCGCTGGACGGAGTGGCGCCCAACGAACTGGCCGCACGCATCGCGCAGGTGGCCCGCGAAGGCGCGACGCCGCTGGTGGTGTCGGAAGGCCGGCATGTGCTGGGGGTGGTGGAGCTGTCGGACGTGGTCAAGCACGGGGTCAAGGAAAAATTCGCCCGGCTGCGCGCGATGGGCGTCAAGACGGTGATGATTACCGGCGACAATCCGCTGACCGCGGCCGCCATCGCCGCAGAGGCCGGCGTTGACGACTACATCGCCGAGGCGCGTCCGGAGGACAAGCTGGCCCGCATCCGCCAAGAGCAGGCGGCCGGTCGCCTGGTGGCGATGGTCGGCGATGGCACCAACGATGCGCCGGCGCTGGCGCAGGCCGACGTGGGCCTGGCGATGAATTCCGGCACCCAGGCCGCCAAGGAGGCCGGCAACATGGTCGATCTCGATTCGGATCCGGCCAAGCTGCTGGCGGTGGTGGAAGTGGGCAAGCAGCAGCTGATCACCCGCGGCGCGCTGACCACGTTCTCGCTGGCCAACGATGTGTCCAAGTACTTCGCCATCCTGCCGGCGCTGTTTGCCGCCGCAATTCCGCAGATGGCGGCGTTGAACGTGATGCGGCTGTCCAGCCCTCACAACGCGGTGCTGGCGGCGCTGATCTTCAATGCGCTGATCATCCCGGCACTGATCCCGCTGGCCTTGCGCGGCGTGCGCTTCAGGCCCGCCTCCGCCACCGCGCTGCTGCGTCGGAACATGCTGGTCTACGGCGTCGGCGGCGTACTGTTGCCGTTCGCCGCCATCAAGCTGATCGACATGGCGCTGGCCGCGGTTTTCGGCGCCTAGCAGGTTCCCGGCGAATCAACCGCTTGTGCGCTTGCTTCGTAGACAGCATCCACTGGAGATTCGTTTCATGAACGCTCAAACCACCATCCATGACGGCGGCGCGTTGCGCGCTTCGCTGGTCTTTGCCGTCGTCATCCTGCTTGGCATGGGCCTGTCGTATTCGCTTGCCGGCACCGGACTGGGCCGGCTGTTGTTCGCGCAGCAGGCCACCGGCAGCATGATCGAACGCGAGGGCCGCATCGTCGGTTCGGCGCTGGTTGCGCAGGACTTCGCCGACCCGCGCTATTTCCGCTCCCGCCCTTCGGCGGCCGGCTACGATCCGATGGCAGTGGCCGGCAGCAACCAGGCGCGCAGCAATCCCGAACTGCGCGCGCGCATCGCTGAAGCGACGGCGGCAGTGGCGCGGCGCGAAGGCATCGCGCCCTCTGCTGTGCCCGCCGACCTGGTGACGCAGTCCGGCGGCGGCCTGGATCCGCACATCAGCCCGCGCGGGGCGCAGGTTCAGGCCGCGCGCGTGGCCAAGGCACGCGGTGTGGACGTTGCACAGGTCGAGCGAATGATCGTGCAGCACACGGAAGGCCCCCAGCTTGGCCTGCTGGGCCAGCCGCGCGTCAATGTGCTGGAATTGAATCTGGCGCTGGATGCGCTCTGACATACAGGGCTGCCTGATTGTGGGAGCGACGTCAGTCGCGACGAACAGATTGGATGTTCCGTCGCGACTGGCGTCGCTCCCACAGGATGGATTCCATTCTCTTCCGATGGATACAGGCACAATATTCCCATGACCGACGCGCGTAGCCGCCAAGCCGATGCCCTGATGGAAGGCCTTCAGCGCGAAGCCGGTGGGCGCCTGACCATCTTTCTGGGCGCTGCGCCGGGTGTCGGCAAGACCTATACGATGCTGTCGCGCGCCCGCGAGCTGGCCAAGCAGGGCGTGGATGTGGTGGTCGGCATTGTCGAGACGCATGGGCGCAGCGAGACCGCCGTGCTGGCCGAGGGCCTGGAGCGTGTTCCGCGCAAACGCGTGGCTTACCAGGACCGCTGGCTGGAGGAGATGGATCTGGATGCGCTGCTGGCGCGCAAGCCCAAGGTCGCGTTGGTGGACGAACTGGCCCACCGCAACGCGCCCGGCAGCCGCCATGAGCGGCGCTGGCAGGACGCGATCGAACTGCTCAATGCCGGCATCGATGTCTACACCACCATCAACATCCAGCATCTGGAGAGCCTCAACGATGTCGTGCACAGGATCACCGGCGTGCGCGTCAGCGAGACGGTGCCCGATGCCGTGTTCGACCGCCTGCGCGACATCGTGCTGGTGGATTTGCCGCCGCGCGAACTGATTGAACGGCTCAACCAGGGCAAGGTCTATGTGCCGGAGCAGGCCGCGCAGGCGCTGCAGGCGTTCTTCTCGCCGTCCAATCTGACCGCCCTGCGCGAACTGGCCATGCAGACCGCCGCCGACCGCGTCGACAGCGACCTGCGCGAAGTGCAGACCGCGCGCGGTCTGCCCGGGGTATCGCTGCGCCGCGGGGTGCTGGTGGCCATCGACGGCTACGGCCAATCCGAGTACCTGGTGCGCATGGGCCGGCGGCTGGCCGAACGCCGCGGCGCGCCGTGGAGCGTGGTGACGGTACAGGCGACCCGCAGTTCCGGCGGCCAGCCGCAGGAACTGGACCGCGCGTTCGCGCTGGCGCGCCGCCTTGGCGGCGATACCGCGGTGCTGCACGGCGACAGCATCGTCGATGCGCTGCTGGATCACGCGCAGCGCAGCGGCATTTCCGCCATCGTCATCGGTCGCACCCGCGAACGCCCATTGGCGCGCATGTTCAACCGCACCCTGACCCAGCAACTGCTGCAACGCGGCGCCCACTACGAACTGACCATCATCAGCACGCCCGAGGCGAGGGCCCGCTCGCGCCGCGGCCTGCGCGCCATTCCCGCGCTCATCAGCCGCAGCGACGCATGGCTGGCGGCGGCGTCGGCAGCCATCGCCACCGGTCTTGGTTCGCTGGCCGAGCGCTGGGCCGGGCTGCAGGATCTTTCGCTGATCTTCATCGTCGCGGTGGTGCTGGTCGCCGCGCGCGCGCGGACGGCGGCGGCGGTGCTGGCGGCGGTGCTGAGCTTCCTGGCCTACAACTTCTTCTTCATCGACCCGCGCTACACGTTCTACATCGGCGCCTGGCAGGGCGTTGCCACCGTGATGCTGTTCCTGGTTGCGGCGCTGGTCGCCGGGCGGCTGGCGTCCAAGCTGCGCATGCAGGTGGTGGCGCTGCGGGCGGCCAATGCGCACGCCACCGCCATGCAGGGGCTGGGCCGGCGGCTCGCGGTTGCGGCCGATGAGGGCCAGGTGGTGCGGGCCGGGCAAGAAGCGGCCAAGGCGATGCTGGCGGCCGAAGCGTGGATGCGCATTGGCGACAAGCAATACGCGCATGACGCGGCGCCCGTGCTGGACGAGCGGGACCTTGCGGCCGCCGACTGGGCGCAGAAGCACGGCGAACCTGCCGGCAGGTATACCGACACGCTGACGCTGTCGAGCTGGTGGTTCCTGCCCATCAGGGCCGAACGAGGCGCGCTTGGCGTGCTGGGCCTGCGCGTTGCCGACGGCGTGGCCAGTCCCGGTGCGGAACAGCGCCGGCTGGCCGAGGCCATGGTCGATGACATCGCCCAGGCCATCGTGCGCACGCGGCTGGTGTCGGATCTGGAAACCGCGCGTATCGGCGGCGAAACCGAACGCCTGCGCTCGGCGCTGCTGTCATCGGTCTCGCACGATCTGCGTTCGCCGCTGGCGGCCATCATCGGCGCGGCCAGCAGCCTGGACAACTACGGCGCGGCCATGGGCGAGGACGACCGCCACAGCCTGCTGGAAACGATTCGGCTGGAAGGCGAGCGCCTGGACCGCTACATCCAGAATCTGCTGGACATGACCCGGCTTGGCCACACCGGCCTGACCTTGAACCGCGACTGGATAGGCGTGGACGAACTGATCGGGTCTGCGGTCGCGCGCTTGCAGCGATACCAGTCCGGGGCCAAGCTGCGGCTGGCCATCGCCCCGGGACTGGAGCCGATCTGGGTGCATCCGGCGTTGCTGGAGCAAGCCATTTTCAACGTGCTGGAGAACGCGGCGAAGTTTTCCCCCGCCGGCGAAGCGGTGGAGGTGGAGGCCGGCCTGGTGGATGGGCAGTTGCGCATCGACGTGCGCGATCGCGGCCCGGGCATTCCGGAAGACGAACGCGGCCGCATCTTCGACATGTTCTACAGCGTCGAGCGCGGCGACCGCGGCCGCCAGGGCACCGGCCTGGGCCTGACCATCTGCCAGGGCATGGTCGGCGCGCACGGCGGCAGCGTCGAGGCCTTGCCGGGAGGGGATGGCCGCGGCACCACCATCAGGATTACCCTGCCGCTGATCCAACCGTAGGACCGCAAGTGCAATCTTGAACTCCACCGATCCCTCCACCCCGTCGTCCGTCCCGCCCGCGCGGGTGCTGGTCATCGACGACGAACCGCAGATCCGCAAGTTCCTGGACATCAGCCTGCGCGCGCAGGGCTACCAGGTGACGCTGGCGGCCGATGGCGAAAGCGGGCTGGTCGCGCTGGCTTCGCAGGGCGCGGATCTGGTCGTGCTGGACATCGGCTTGCCGGACAAGGACGGGCATGAAGTGCTGCACGAAATCCGGCAGTGGTCGCAGGTGCCGGTGATCATGCTGACCGTGCGCGCCGGCGAGGGCGAAAAGGTCGCCGCGCTGGATGCAGGCGTCAACGACTACGTCACCAAGCCGTTCGGCGTGCAGGAGCTGATGGCGCGCATCCGCAATCTGTTGCGCAATCATGGCGGCGCGCCGGAGCAGGCGCTGCCGGCGTTCGACGACGGCCATCTGCGCATCGACCTGGTCCGCCGCGCGGTAATCCGCGACGGCGAACCGCTGGCGTTGAGCCGCAAGGAATTCGCATTGCTGTCGCTGCTGCTGCGCCATGCCGGGCGCGTGGTCACCCAGCCGCAACTGTTGCGCGAGCTGTGGGGGCCCACCCATCAGCACGACACCCATTACCTGCGCATCCTGGTCGGCAAGCTGCGGCAGAAGCTGGGCGACGACGCTACCGCGCCGCGCTATATCGCCACCGAGCCTGGTGTCGGCCTGAGGTTTATCCCGCAGCCCTGATCCGCCGTCACGGCGAACCGGAAGCAACGGGCGGTGTTGCGCCCTGCACCGCGCCCGATGCCGCCGCCAGCCGGCGCGCGGTCAGATCGCCCTTGCGCTCGCTGTAGCGGTCGGTCAGGTAGTCGCTGCGGTCGCGCACCAGCAGCGTGAACTTGACCAGTTCCTCCATCACGTCGACCACGCGGTCGTAGAACGGCGATGGTTTCATCCGGCCGGCGTCGTCGAATTCCTGCCAGGCCTTGGCCACCGAGGACTGGTTGGGGATGGTGATCATGCGCATCCAGCGCCCCAGCACGCGCAGCGCGTTGACCACGTTGAACGATTGCGAGCCGCCGCTGACCTGCATCACCGCCAGCGTGCGGCCCTGGGTCGGGCGTACGCCGCCGCTTTCCAGCGGCAACCAGTCGATCTGGTTCTTGAACACGCCGGTGAGGGTGCCGTGCCGCTCCGGGCTGACCCAGACCTGGCCTTCGGACCACTGCGACCATTCGCGCAACTGCAGCACCTTGGGGTGGTCGGCCGGCACGCTGTCGAGCATCGGCAGATCGTGCGGGTCGAACACGCGGGTCTCGGCGCCGAAGTGGCGCAGGATGCGTTCGGCCTCCAGGGCCAGTTTGCGGCTGTAGGACTGCGGCCGCAGCGAGCCGTACAGCAGCAGGATGCGCGGCGGATGCGCCGAGCCCTGCTGCTGCAGCTTGGCGTGATCGGGCCGGTCCAACGCTTCCAGCGTGATGTGATCTGGCAATGAAACTGTCATCAGGGATTGTTAGCCTTGGATAGTTCCACTATTCTAGAAACATGGAAATATCAAATGCAACCGTTGCCCTGGCCGCGCTCGGCCAGGCCACCCGGCTGGCGGTGTTCCGCCTGCTGGTGGAAGCCGGCCCTGACGGGCTTATGGCCGGCGAGATCGCCGAGGCGCTGGCATTGCCTGGCGCTACCTTGTCGTTCCATCTGAAGGAACTGTCGGCCGCCGGTCTGGTGCAGGGCGAACCGCGCGGGCGGCATGTCTGCTACCGCGCCGATTTCGAGGCGATGAACGGGCTGATCGAATTCCTGACCCGCAACTGCTGCGGCGGCGACAAGACGCAATGCACGCCGCGCGGCCGCCGCAAGGGAGCCGCGTGAACGCCACGGCACCGCCGGCCGCTGCACCGCTGTCGCGGCGGATCGGCGGGTTCGAGCGCCATCTGAGCTGGTGGGTGCTGGCCTGCATCATCGCCGGCACTGCGTTGGGCTATGGATTGCCGGGAGTGTTCGCCGCCTTGGGCGGTGCCGAGATTGCCCAGGTCAACCTGCCGGTGGCCGGGCTGATCTGGCTGATGATCATTCCGATGCTGCTGAAGATCGACTTCGGTGCGATGGCGCAGGTGCGCCGGCACTGGCGCGGCATCGGCGTGACCGTGTTCATCAACTGGGCAGTCAAGCCGTTCTCGATGGCGCTGCTGGCCTGGCTGTTCCTGCGCCATGTCTTCGCGCCGTACCTGCCGGCCGCGCAGATCGATTCCTATGTGGCCGGCCTGATCCTGCTGGCCGCAGCGCCGTGCACGGCAATGGTGTTCGTCTGGAGCCATCTGTGCGACGGCGATCCGGAGTTCACCCTGACCCAGGTGGCGTTGAACGATGCGATCATGGTGTTCGCGTTCGCGCCGATCGTCGCGCTGCTGCTGGGCATTTCCTCGATAACGGTGCCGTGGCCGACGCTGCTGCTGTCGGTCGGGTTGTACATCGTGGTACCGGTGCTGATGGCGGCCGCGCTGCGGCGCTGGCTGCTGGCGCGCGGCGGCCAGCCGGCGTTGCAGGCGGTACTGGCGAAGCTGGGACCGCTGTCGATGGCGGCGCTGCTGCTGACGCTGGTGCTGCTGTTCGGCTTCCAGGGAAGGCAGATCGTCGCCCAGCCGCTGATTATCGCGATGCTGGCGGTGCCTATCCTGATCCAGGTCTATTTCAACTCCGGCCTGTCCTACCTGATCAACCGCAAGCTGGGCGTGGCCCATTGCGTGGCCGGGCCATCGGCGCTGATCGGCGCCAGCAACTTCTTCGAACTGGCCGTGGCCACGGCGGTGGGCGTGTTTGGCGTGCACTCCGGTGCGGCGCTGGCCACGGTGGTCGGCGTGCTGGTGGAAGTGCCGGTGATGCTGTCGGTGGTGCGCATCGTCAATCGCAGCAAGGGCTGGTACGAGGCGCGCGGCTAGTTTTTTTCCTTCTCTCTTTTTTGGGAATCGCCATGAAAGGTCACTACAACGTGTTGTTCCTGTGCACCGGCAATTCGGCGCGCAGCATCATGGCCGAGGTGCTGGCCAATCAACTGGGCCATGGCCGCTTCACCGCCTACAGCGCCGGCAGCAGTCCGCGCGGACAGGTCAATCCGATGGCGTTGCAGGTATTGCAGGACGCCGGTTTTTCCACCGAAGGCCTGCGCAGCAAGCCCTGGGACGAGTTCGCCCAGCCCGGCGCGCCGGAGATGGACCTGGTCATTACCGTCTGCGACCGCGCCGCCGGCGAATCCTGCCCGGTCTGGCCCGGCCACCCGGTCACTGCGCATTGGGGCGTGCCGGATCCGGCCGCGGCAACCGGCAGCGCCGAGGAAATCCACAAGGCCTTCACCCAGACCCTGATGGTGCTGCAACAGCGCATCCACCTGCTGGCGGCGCTGAAGATCGAAGCGCTGGACCGGCTGGTGCTGGAGAGCAAGGTCCGCGAGATCGGCCGCGGCTGATAGCGGTCTTCATATCATCAACTTCTTCCACCCACCTGAGAATCCATGAGCATTCGTATCGGTATCAACGGCTTCGGCCGGATGGGGCGGCTGACCCTGCGCGCGGCCTGGGGCAGTCCCGACTTCTCCTTCGTCCACATCAACGACCCGGCCGGCGACCCGGCGACGTTGGCGCATCTGATGCTGTTCGATTCGGTGCATGGGCGCTGGGACCGTGACGTGCGCGCCGAGGACGACGCACTGATCATCGACGGCGTGCGTATCCCGGTCACCCGCAACCAGGACATCACCGCCACCGACTGGTCCGCTTGCGATGTGGCGATCGAGGCTTCGGGAAAGTTCCGCAAGCCCGATGTGCTGCAGCCGTATCTGGACCAGGGCGTGAAGCGGGTGGTGGTGACCGCGCCGATCAAGGCGGCCGGCACGCTGGATGTCGTCATGGGCGTCAACCATCACCGCTTCGATCCGGCGCAGCACCGCATCGTTTCGGCGGCGTCGTGCACGACCAACTGCTTCGCGCCGGTGGTCAAGGTGATTCACGAAGGCATCGGCATCCGCCACGGCAGCCTGACCACCATCCACAGCCTGACCAACACCCAGGTCATCGTCGATGCGCCGCACAAGGACCTGCGCCGCGCGCGCGCCTGCGGCAGCAGCCTGATTCCGACCTCGACCGGATCGGCCACCGCCATCGCCGAAATCTTCCCCGAACTGCGCGGGCGGCTGGACGGCCACGCGGTGCGGGTGCCGCTGACCAATGCCTCGCTGACCGACTGCGTGTTCGAGGTCGAGCGCGCCACCACCGCGGAAGAGGTCAACGCGCTTCTCAAGACCGCCGCCGAAGGCGAGCTGGCCGGTGTTCTGGGTTATGAGGAACGTCCGCTGGTGTCTATCGACTACCAAACCGATCCGCGTTCGAGCATCGTCGATGCGCTTTCCACGCGCGTCATCAACGGCACCCAGGTCAAGATCTACGCGTGGTACGACAACGAATGGGGCTATGTAAACCGTACCGCCGGACTGGTGCGGCTGGTCGGCCAGGCGGATCGCTGAGATATGCTGCAGCGGCTTTCGCCACCGGTGCGTCAGTACCTGCTGATCACCGGCAACTACTGGGCATTCACATTGACCGACGGCGCGCTGCGCATGCTGGTGGTGCTGCATTTCCACCAGTTGGGCTACAGCCCGCTGCAAGTGGCACTGCTGTTCCTGTTCTACGAAATCTTCGGCGTCGTCACCAATCTGGTTGGCGGCTGGCTGGGCGCGCGCATCGGCCTGAACCGCACGATGAACATCGGCCTGGGGCTGCAGGTCGTTGCGCTGGCGATGCTGCTGGTGCCGGCGGCGTGGTTGACCGTGATCTGGGTGATGGCGGCGCAGGCGCTGTCGGGCATCGCCAAGGATCTGAACAAGATGAGCGCCAAGAGCAGCATCAAGCTGCTGGTGCCGGCCGGCCAGCAGGGCGCGCTGTTCCGCTGGGTGGCGCTGCTGACCGGATCGAAGAACGCGTTGAAGGGCGTGGGTTTCTTCCTGGGCGGTCTGCTGCTGACGTTGCTCGGGTTCGCCAATGCGGTGCTGTGCATGGCGGTGGCGCTGGCGCTGGTGTGGTTGCTGAGCCTGTTGCTGCTCAAGCGCGATCTGGGCAAGGCCAAGGCCAAGCCGAAGTTCCGCGACATATTTTCCAAGAGCCGCGCCATCAATCTGCTGTCGGCGGCGCGGTTGTTCCTGTTCGGCGCGCGCGATGTCTGGTTCGTGGTCGCGTTGCCGGTGTTCCTTTCCGAGGTGCTGGGCTGGGACTTCTGGCAGGTGGGCGGTTTCCTGGCCGCATGGGTGATCGGTTACGGCATCGTGCAGTCGCTGGCGCCGTACTTCACCGGCAAGCGTCGCGGCCATGTGCCGGATGGGCGCAGCGCTTTGTTCTGGGCGCTGCCGCTGGCCGGCGTGCCGGCGCTGATGGCCGCGTTGTTGTACCACGGCCAATCCGCACAGGCGGTCGTCATCGTCGGACTGGCGATTTTCGGCGTTCTGTTTGCGATCAACTCATCGCTGCACAGCTTTCTGATCGTCAGCTACGCGGCTGAAGACGGCGTATCGCTGGACGTGGGTTTCTACTACATGGCCAACGCGCTGGGCCGGCTGCTGGGCACGGTGCTGTCCGGCTGGATCTACCAGGTGGCGGGGCTGCAAGCATGCCTGGCGGTTTCGGCGCTGTTGGTGGCGCTGGCCGCGGCGGTATCGGTGGCGCTGCCGCGGCATGCGGATGCCGCCTGACCGCAATCAGGTAGCAAACTTCAGCGTGCTGATGGTGCCGCTGCCCGGAGCGGATCGTATATGCAGTTGCCAGCCCAGGTGTTCGCATAGCCGGCCAAGCAGCTCCATGCCGATGCCGCCGCCTTCGCGCCCGCGTCCGCCGCCGCGGGCGATCTGCGCGTAGATGCGGCTGATTTCGTCCGGCGTCATGCCGTGGCCGGGATCGGTGATGGTCACGGTGGCGTCGGCGGACAGGCTGATGCGGATTTCGCCCTGGTCGCTGTTTTCGATGGCGTTGCGCAGCAGGTTGCCGATGGCGGCCTGGACGATGGCCAGTGGCGCCGCGACCACGCAAGGGGGCAGGGCATCGGCGACCAGGGTCAGCTGCTTGCCTTTGGTCAGGTAGCGGTGGTCTTCGATGATTTCGGGCAGCAGTTCGTCCAGCGCCACGTCATCGGCATTGCGCGACAGCCGGGCGGGATCGCGGGCAAGCACCAGCAGCAACGAAATCAGCTGTTCCACGTCGCGGGCGGTGCGGTGGACACGCTGGATCTGGCCGCGCGTGCTGGCAGTCAGATCCGGCTGCTCCAATGCCAGTTCGGCGGCGCCTGCAATCACCGCGATGGGGGTCCGCAGCTCGTGGCTGGCGCTGTCGATGAAGATGCGTTCGCGTTCGACAAAGCGGTCGTGGCGCGCCAGGTAGTCGTTGAGTGCGCCGGCGATCACGGTGAGTTCGGAACCGGCTTTTTCTTCGATGGCGATGCGTTGCTGGCCGCGATCGGGCTTCAGTCTTGCGATATCCGTGGCCATGGCCGAGAGCGGCTTCAACGCCCGGCCCAATCCCCACGCAGCCACCGCGCCCATCGCGATGACCAGCAGCAGCGTGGATGCAAGGATGAACGCGGACAGTCGCCGTTCCTCCTGTTCCATTTCGGTGATGTCCAGGCTGAGGACGTATCGTTTGTCGCCGACCTGGCGAACCAGGACCACCTGCTCGCGTCCCTGCACCACGATTTCATCGACCAGCCCAGGCGGCAGCGCGGCCAGCTCGGCCGGGATGGCCGGCTCCTCGCCGGGACCGTACAGCTTCAGGTTGTCGGTATCGTTCCAGCGATAGGAGGGATCCTCTGCGCTGCGCTCCAGCACATGGTCCATTTCGCTGCGCAGCAGCGATTTCCATACCAGGCGTTCGGCGTATTCGTTGACCAGTAGGCCATGCAGGAATACCGCCCCCGACAACAGCAAGGCATAGCCGCCAAGCCAGTACAGGATTCGGGTGCGCAGGCTAGGGCGTTTCATCACTGGGCCGCGACGGCATCGGTTTTCTCGGCGTGGCTGACGCCCAGGCGGTAGCCCACGCGCGGTATGGTCTGGATCAGCTTGACGTCGAAAGGACCGTCGACGCTGCGCCTGAGTTCGTAGATATGCGAGCGCAGCATGTCGCCGTCTGGCGGGTTGTCGCCCCACAGCGCGCGTTCCAGCTGTTCGCGGGTCACCGCCGCCGGGCTGGCCTGCATCAGCGTTTCCAGCAGCTTGCGGCAGGCCGGATACAGGTGCAGCGGCTGCCCGCCGCGGCTGGCTTCCAGCGTGTTCAGATCCAGCCGCAGATCCAGTACCTCCAGCGTTTTCTTGCGGCTGCGGCCATGCGCCCGCGCCAGCAGCGCTTCCAGCCGGACTTCCAGCTCGGGCAGGGCGAAAGGCTTGGTCAGGTAGTCGTCGGCGCCGGCACGGAAACCGGCAATCTTGTCGGGCAGTTCGTCGCGCGCGGTCAGCATGATCACCGGGATGCCGGAGTCGTGCTCTTCGCGCAGTTTGCGCAACACTTCCGGGCCGTCCATCCGCGGCAGCATCCAGTCCAGCACGATGGCATCGTACTGGTGGCTGGTGGCCAGGTGCAGGCCGGTCGCGCCATCGGGAGCGGCGTCGAGGATGTGCCCCCTGGATTCGAAATAGTCGAACAGGTTGGCGACCAGACTTCGGTTGTCTTCGATGACCAGCAGCCGCATGCGTGTGTCCGGGTAGGTGCTGCCGCCGTGGCATGTCGCAGCTTGCCGGCAAGTGTGGCAGGCCTTTCGTCAAAAAGCTGTCGGAGGCCGGGCGTCCCGAGCCCCGCCTCCCGAGCCCACCCCGACAATTCTCCAACGCCAGCCACAGCAATATGTCTGCCTCTCCACGTTGCGGTGCGCCGGCTTGTCGCAGCTTCCATTCCGTACTCCGGGCCGGCAGAGGGCCGGATTCCTGTTGCTGATGCTGCTGGCCGCGCTGGCGCTGCTGGCCGGGCTGGGCATGCGCGAACCGGTGCCGCCGGATGAGCCACGCTTCGTGCTGGCGGCGCGGCAGATGGTCGAATCCGGACAATGGCTGTTCCCGCACCGCGGCAGCGAACTCTATGCCGAGAAGCCGCCGATGTTCATGTGGCTGCAGGCGCTTGCGTACCAGGCAGTCGGCGATTGGAAGGCGGCGTTCCTGCTGCCGTCGCTGCTGGCTGCGTTGCTGACGCTGTGGCTGACCCACGATCTGGCCCGGCGGCTGTGGGGGCGGCGGGCCGCGCGCCATGCGGCGCTGGCGTTGTTCGTCTGTCTGCAGTTCGGCCTGCAGGCCAAGCGCGGCCAGATCGACGTGGTGCTGGTGGCGATGACCACCGCCTCGCTGTGGGCGCTGTTGCGCTATCTGCTGGAGAAGCCGGATTGGCGTCTGCTGGCCACCGGGGCGTTCATGGCCGGGCTGGGTACGGTGACCAAGGGGGTGGGGTTTTTGCCGTTGCTGGTGCTGGTGCCGGCGCTGGCGTTGCGGTTCGCATATCGTGCCGGTCCGCCGCCCACGGTGCGCTCGGGCTGGCATGCGCTGGCGGCATTGGCCGGGTTTGCGGCCGGGGCCGGCGTATGGCTGGCACCGATGCTGTGGGCGGTGCAGGCCAGCCAGGATCCGGCGCTGCAAGCCTACGCCGGCGAAATGCTGTGGAAACAGACAGGCACCCGCTATGCCAACGCCTGGCATCACGTAAAGCCGGCCTGGTACTACCTGCAGGTCATCGCGACGTTATGGCTGCCCGGCGCGCTGTTGTTGCCCTGGCTGCTGCCGGCGTGGTGGCGGCGCCTGCGCCGCGGCGACAGCCGGATCATCCTGCTGCTGGGCTGGAGTGCGCTGGTGCTGCTGTTCTTCAGCGCCAGCCCGGGCAAGCGCGAGGTCTATATCTTCCCGATGCTGCCGGCCCTGTGCGTCGCCGCTGCGCCGCTGCTGCCGGGTTTGCTGCGGCGGTCGGCGGTCCGGTGGGCGCTGGCGACGTACCTGGCCGTGCTGGCGGCGGTTGCCGTGCTGGTCGCTGCGCTGTTGCTGCTGGATGGTTCCGGCGCCCTGCAACGGCAGGCGTTGCAGCGGGGCATGGATGCGGCTTCGATGCGGCATTTTTCCGTGTGGCTGCTGGGTTTCGGTGCGCTGGCGTTGGCGTTGCTGGGCTGGGCCCGCTTGCGCCGCGTTGGCATTGCCGTCGTGCTGGCCACGGCTGCGCTGTGGGCCAGTTATGGACTGGGCCTGGCGCCGGCCATCAATGCCGACAGTTCCGGCCAGGCGCTGATGCGGCGGGTGGGGCAGCGGATCGGCCCGGATGCGCAACTGGGCCTGTTGGGCTGGCGCGAGCAACTGCTGTTGCAGGCGGACCGGCCGGCGCTGGATTTCGGTTTCAAGCGCGGCTGGCAGCAGCAATGGCAACAGGCCGGTCCATGGCTGCAGGCCGAGCCGCAGCGGCGTTGGCTGCTGGTGCTTGAGCAGGCCATGGCGCCGTGCGTGGAGCAGCGGCTGGCGATAGCGATGGGCACTTCCAGCCGACGCCAGTGGTGGCTGGTACCGGGTACTGCGGTGAGCGGCGATTGCGCGGTCGGGCTTTCGCCTGGCGAGTCCGAAAACGACTGAATGCCGACAAACCGGCATGCCCGCGCGGGCATGCCATGGCGGGTTCTTAACGGCTTTCCGACAGCGCTCCGACCGCTCTACGACAGCGCCGGCACGACGATGCACGGGTCCCGGACACACAAACCGCTGCATGCAATCCGCCGAACCCAATCTCTCCCCGGCTGCATCCAACCTGCCATGCAACCCTGCACCGACTGCGCTTGCAACGCACGTCGGCCGCGTATCGGTGCCCGGCTGCCCGGCAATGGTTTCTCGGCCGGCTCATGGCTCCCTGCGCCTTCTGCTGCTGCCGATGCTGGGCTTTGCGCTGGCCTGGGTCGTGCTGGTACCGATGCGCGGCGATCAGTGGTGGGCCGACCGCTTGCTGGCATGGGAAGGAGGACAGTGGAAGCTCGGCCACTCGCTGCTGCTGGAGACGGTAATCCACCGCGGCGGCAAGCGCCTGAGCGTACTGACGTGGTTGGCCGCGGTGGGCATAACCGTGTGGATGTGGCAGCGCCCTGACCTGCGTCATTGGCGGCGCCCCGCGGTGGCGCTGCTGTTGTCGGTGCTGCTGTCCACGTTGACGGTATCGATGCTCAAGTCGATCACCCATATGGATTGTCCGTGGGATCTGCTGGGCTATGGCGGGCAGCGGCCGTTCATCGATCTGTTCGCCGCGCGTCCGGCGGAATTGCCGGCGGCCGCGTGCTTTCCGGCTGGCCATGCCAGCGCCGGGTACGCGTGGGTGGCGCTGTATTTTTTTGCCGGCGCGGTGCGCCCGCAGTGGCGCGGCGCCGGGCTGTGGACCGGTCTGGCGGCCGGCCTGGTGTTCGGCCTGGCCCAGCAACTGCGCGGGGCGCATTTCCTTTCGCACGATCTGGCCAGCCTGATGGTGTGCTGGCTGGTGGCGCTGGCCGTCTACCGGCTCGTGGCCGCTGATGGCCGGTCCGTTGCGCAGGGAGCGGCGGCATGAACGCGAAGGTGCTGCCGGCCCGTACGCCATGGTTCTGGCTGCAACGCTGGCCCGCCTGGATGCGGCTGCGCCCGGAAATCAGCAGCGAGGCGCTGATTCTTTCCTGCAGCATGTTCTTCACCCTGTTCTACAACGCCGCGTTCTGGCATGGCGCGGTGTCGCAGCCGCTGCAGCAATGGAAATGGGTGCTGTCGCTGGGTTTGATCGTCACTGCGGCGCATTCGCTGCTGCTCGGGTTGATGGTCTGGCGCTGGTCGGCCAAGCCGCTGCTGTCGGTGCTGCTGTTGCTGTCGGCGCTGGCCGGCCACTACATGAATGCCTATGGCGTGTACCTGGATGCGGACATGGTCCGCAACGTGCTGCATACCGACCTGAAGGAATCGCGCGAAATCCTGTCCTTCGACCTGCTGCCCCCCGTGCTGTGGGCGCTGGTGCCGGTGACGCTGCTGTGGCGCGTGCGGCTGCGCGCAAGGACGCTATCGCGCGCGTTGCTGGTCCGTACCGGATTTCTGGCTGTCGTGGTCCTGACCGGTCTGGCAGGCGTGTTGCTGTCGACCCAGGAACTGTCTTCGTTCCTGCGCAACCACCGCGAAGTGCGCTATCTGGTCACCCCGGCCAATGTGCTGGTATCGCTGACCAAGGTGATGACCGAGCAGCCGCCGGGAACCAGGACGGCGCTGCTGCCGGTGGGGTTGGACGCAACCGGCCGGACGCTGCCGGCCGGCACCAAGCCCCGGCTGCTGGTCATGGTGATCGGCGAAACCGCGCGCGCGCAGAACTGGGGTTTGAACGGTTATGCGCGGCAGACCACGCCGGAGCTGTCGCAGCTGCCGGTGGTCAACTTTCCGCAGGTTGCCGCCTGCGGCAGCAGCACCGAAGTTTCGTTGCCATGCATGTTCTCCTCGCTGGGCCGCGAGAACTACGACGAGAAGCGCATCCGCAGCCAGCAATCCTTGCTGCACGTGCTCGATCATGCCGGCGTGGCCACGCTGTGGCGCGACAACCAGTCCGGCTGCAAGGGCGTCTGCGACGGCCTGGCCTACGAGGCGATGGACGACAGCGGCGATCCGCAGCTCTGCAAAGGCGGCCGCTGCCTGGACGAGGTGCTGTTGCGCGGGTTGCCGTCGCGGCTGGTGGCGGCCAGCGGCGATACCGTGGTGGTGCTGCACCAACTGGGTAATCACGGCCCCAACTACTTCGAGCGCTATCCGCCGGCGTTCCGGCGCTTTGCGCCGGTCTGCGAAACCGCCGAGCTCGGCAAGTGCCAATCGCCGCAGATCGTCAACGCCTACGACAACGCGCTGCTGTACACCGATCACTTCCTGGCCCGCACCATCGCCGCGCTCAAAGAACAGCAATCCTTTGATGCCGCGCTGATCTACGTTTCCGACCATGGCGAATCGCTGGGCGAGAAAGGCCTTTATCTGCACGGTATGCCGTACAGCATCGCGCCGCGGGAGCAGACCAGGGTGCCGATGACGATGTGGTTCTCGCCGGGTTTCCAGCGCCAGACCGGGCTGGACACCCGCTGCCTGCGGCAACACGCCGATGCCGAGGTCAGCCACGATTACCTGTTCCATTCGGTGCTGGGCGCGATGGACGTAGCCACGGCGCTGTACCGGCCCGAACGGGATCTGTTCGCACCGTGCCGCGGGCCTGGCGCGAAGTTGTCCATGACGGCAGGAGCGGCGCCATGAAGACGCTGTCGGTGGTGATTCCAGTGTTCAACGAGAGCGGCAACATAGGCCCGCTGCTGGAAGAGGTGAGCGCACAGTTGCGCGGGAAAATCGCCTTCGAGGCGATCTGCGTCGATGACTGCTCGCAGGACGACACCGTGGCCGCTTTGTGCGCGCTGCAAGCGGCCATGCCGGAGCTGCGGATACTGCGGCACCGGACCCGCAGCGGCCAGAGCGCGGCCATCCGCAACGGCGTCAAGGCGGCCTGCGCGCCGTGGATAGCGACGCTGGACGGCGACGGCCAGAACGATCCGGCCGATATCCCGCGGCTGCTGGCCGCACGCGATTCGGCGGGCGAAGGCGTCCGGCTGCTGGCCGGCTGGCGCGTGCAGCGGCAGGACTCGGGCAGCAAGCGCTGGGCCTCGCGCTGGGCCAACCGCATCCGCAGCCGATTGCTGCACGACGACACCCCCGACACCGGCTGCGGCATCAAGCTGTTCCAGCGCGAGGCCTTCCTGGACCTTCCCTATTTCGATCACATGCACCGCTACCTGCCGGCGCTGATGCAGCGTGCCGGCTGGAAGACGCTCAGCGTGCCGGTCCATCACCGGCCCCGGCGCGCCGGGCAGTCCAAGTACAACAACCTGCAGCGTGCGCTGGTCGGCATCCGCGACCTGTTCGGCGTGATTTGGCTGATACGCCGCAGTAGCGTCACCCGGGTCGACGAGATAAGGCGGCATGCGGCCATTGCCGGGGCCGATGCCGCGTTGCCGGCGCCGGTGAGCGGCGCAGACCGGTCCGATATCGCTATCGAAATGGAGGCAGGCCCATGTCGCCGATGAATCAGGAAATCCTGTGGCTGGGCTGGACCGGCCTGCATCTGACCCCGTGGAAACTGATCGGCCTGACCGGTGCCTCGATGTTCGCCGGCCGCTGGCTGGTCCAGTTCCTGGCCTCGCGCAAGGCCAGGCGGCCGGTGATTCCGCGATTGTTCTGGTACATGAGCCTGGCCGGCAGCGCGATGGCGCTGAGCTACTTCCTGTTCTCGTCCAAGCAGGACGCGGTCGGCGTGCTGCAGAACCTGTTTCCGGCGTTCACCGCCGCCTACAGCCTGTATCTGGATATCCGCAACGGCGATGGCCAGCGCCAGCGCATCCGGCGGGGTTCTGTGTCTCCGCTTCGTTCCTCCCGCTGAAAAAAGGATGCCCCTGCGGTGAGGGGCATCCGATGCAACACACGATGCCTGCGAGGCTCAATCGCCGCGCATCTCCAGATTCAGCGCACGGGCAATGGCTTCCCACGGCACGTACTTGTAGTTCTGGTTCTCCACCGGCATCACGTTGCGCCCGTCCTGCGCAATCATGGCGCCGTGCTCGAAACCAGGCCCGAGGTTGCGGCTGGTGACGTCAAGGCCGTCGGTCTCGGAGATGCCGTCGATGCCGCGCACCGGGTCGGCGACCACCGAGAAGGAACCCAGGTATTCCTGCTTGCCTTCGCGCCGGTACACCGCGTAGCTGTCGTTGCCCTGGCTGGAGACCACAAGGTAGCCGCGGCCATCGCCCAGGTCGTAGAGGCCCATGCCTTCCAGATCGTCCTTGATGGCGGTATTGGCGTCGACGCGGTCGACCGTCTCCTTCAGATCGCCGCCGCCGGGTTCGGCGGACAGCCGCCACAGCGCGACATCTTCCTCGCCCACATACAGCGCCGCGGTCTCGTCGTCGGCCACGCAACCTTCGGTCTGCGAGTCGAATGTCATGTCGCGTACCAGTTCCGCGCGCACGCGGCCGTTGCCGGCATCGACCAGTTCCCATTGCCGCTTGCGGGTGTCGTCGCCGTTGATGAAGACGTAGGTGCGCCCGCCGTCCTTGTGGCGGTACATGCAAAGGCCATAAGGGTCGCCAAGGCCTGTGGGCTGCGGGCCGTCGGCCACGTTCACCAGCAGACGCTTGCCGATGTCCAGGCGGTAGATGGCGATGGTTTGGTCGGTACGGTTACTGGCGGTCACCAGGGTGACTTTTTCGCCGCCGAGCATGAAGTCATCGCGCAGGTCGACGTTGTTCATCTTGCCATCGGCGAGGAACTGCACGACCTTGCCCTGCATGTCGTAGACGTAAAGCCCGGCCTTCTTGTCGGTGGCGATCACCAGGCTCTTGGCGGGATCGGAAGGATGGGCCCAAATCGCCGGATCGTCCGCGGCATCGCCATAGCTTCCGACCGGCGTGGTTTCCACCAGCGCCGTCACCGCGGCGGGCCGGTCGGCCGCCGCGCCGGAAGCGGCCGGGCCGGGTCCGGCCGCCAGCTTCAACTGCTTTGCGATGTCGGCGAACGACAGCATCTTGTAGTTGGCGCCGTCTTCATCCGTCACCAGCAGCAATCCGGAAGGGAAGGCTCCGCCTAGCGCCGCGCCGGCGGCGAACAAGGGCCCCGGTTCGCCGATGGCCTGCTTTTGTGCGGGGGCGGCGACCCGGAAAGCACCGATGAAGGCGTCTTCGCGGTTGCGGTCGTAGACGTTCACGCGGCCGGCCGACACGTCCGAGGCGAGCAGCCAGCGCGCTCCATCGGTGCCGTCGTACAGCGCCAGGCCGCCGACTTCCTCATCGATGTGACCAAGCCGCGGCGCATCGACCAGCGTGGCGGCGACATCGGCTTCCGGATCGGCGCTGAAGCGCCAGATGCCCACGGTTTCCTCCGACGCATAGACGTTGCCGAGCGCGTCGGCGACGCATTGCTTCAACGGCGAGGGCAGGTTGATGCGGCGTACCTGGCGGGCATCCAGCTTTCCGTCCGCGGTGGCATAGATGATCTGCTGATCGATCTCGCCGCCGTCGCCCACCACGAAGGCATACAGCGCGCTGTCCAGCGGGTTGCGGAACAGGCAGACGCCTTCGGCGGCGAATCCTAGCGGCAACGGCCGCGCACCGGCTTCCATCAGCGAAGCGTCATCGACCGTGAACAGGCGCAGGTGATTATGAGTGGTGTCGATGGCCGCGACGACGTCGACCTGGCCACCGGCCAGCGCGATGCCATAGCTGATATCCAATGCCGCCACTTCGCCGGCCGGGACCGAACCGATCCGCTTGCCGGCCAGGTCGTACAACTCCAATCCACCCAGCGCCGCGGTGGCGACGATGCGGCTGCGTGCGGCGTCGGAAGGGTGGCGCACGACGACCGCCGCATTGGCCTCGCCGGTGGCGGTGGCGTCGGTCTGGGCTACGGCTGCGATCAGCGGCGCGTCGTCTGGATCGCCATTGCCGGCATTCGATGCGCAACCGGCAGTTGCGAGCGCTGCCGATACCAGCAGATTGAATAAGAGCCAGGATTTCATTTTTCCTCCCTAATGCATTGGCGGTTGCACCTGCCGTATGGCGACGCTTCGGTCCGCGGCGCCAAGATCACACAGCGAAACCCGCTTTGCAAGAGAAATTCCAAATGTGTTGCAATTTGGAATGTTTGTTCGTAATCTCCCGATCGAGCCACCCACGGCAGGCAGGACTGCCTGCCCGGCGGCCTACGTCCTCGGGAGGGACTAGACAATGCGGAAGATCCACAGAAATGCGCTGACGGCAGTCATTTTGAGCAACCTTGCGATCGTTCCTGGCTATGCGTTGGCCCAGGACGCCACCGTTCCGCCGGTCGAGAGCGGCGATATCACCCAGTTGGAAACCGTGGAAGTGACTGGACGCCGCGCCGCCGAACGTGCGGCGGTGGACGACAAGCGCTACGCGGACGGTCAGGTGGACGCGATCCGATCCGACGATGTCGGCCGGCTACCTGACCAGAACGTGGCCGAAGCCGTCCGCCGCCTGCCCGGCGTCACCAGCGTCAACGACCAGGGCGAAGGCCGCTACCTGACCGTGCGCGGCATTTCCCCGGAACTGTTGAACGTGACCTTGAACGGGCAGACTGCCGCGGCGCCGGAGCCCGATGGCCGTCAGGTCAAGCTGGACGATATTCCTTCCTCGCTGATCGGCGCGGTGACGGTATCTAAGACGCTGACCCCCGACATGGACGCCAATGCCATCGCCGGCCAGGTCAACATCGAGACACTGAGCGCCTTCGATCGCAAACGGACTTTCGGCACGGCACGGGCCGCCTACGGCTACAACGACATCAACAGCGAGCATCCGTTCGAATACGACGGTTCGTTCGGTACCCTGTTCGGCACCGACAAGCAGTTCGGCATGGTACTGGCGATCAATCACTCGGACCGCAAGCTCGGCACCCAGAACGTGCAGAATACCGGCGACTGGATCGAGGTCGACGGGCAGATGGTTCCCGAAGGCATCGATCTGCGCCAGTACAACACCCATCGGCAGCGCAGCGGTGCGGTGGCCAACTTCGAATGGCGTCCGAACGACCACACCAAGGCGTTCCTGCGGCTGCTGTACTCGAAATACGAGGATTCGGAAACCCGCGATCGCTTCGGCATCGAGTTCGACGAGGACGGCATCTCGCCGGAGTCGGCCACCGCCGGCACCTTCACCGACGGTGAAGCGTTCCGCGCCCTGCGCACCCGTGCCGAGAACACCAGCACGTTCACCGCTTCCACCGGAGCCGAGTTCCGTTTCGACGACAGCAAGCTGACCCTGGAAGCGACCTACTCGCGAGCCGACAAGCGCGATCCTCACCGCGATGAGTGGGGTTTCGTGCAGGAGGACATTTCCGGCAGCTACCTGCTGGGCGGTGATCTATACACGGTGACGCCGGACGGGGAGGCGGCGTACGACGCCTCCCTGTACGAACCGGACTTCTACGAGCCCGAATCGCGCAAGGCGGTGGAGGACCTGTTCCAGCTGCGTGCCGACTATCTGCTGCCGCTGGAGATTGGCGATGGCTCGGACCTGCAGTTCGGCATGAAATATACGCACCGCAAGAAGACCAACGATGCCAACGGAGAGGTGTGGGAATACGACGATGGCGACCTGGTGCTGGCCGATGTAAGCGGTTCGCCGCTGCGCAGCATATTCGGCGGACGCTATCGCTTCGGACCCACCATCGACGGCGGTGCCGCGAACGCCTACTTCAACGCCAACACCGGAGAGTTCGAGGAAGATGAGGACGGCACGCTAAGCACTTCTCTGGCCGCCGATTATTTGATCAAGGAGAAAATCACCGCCGCTTACGTGATGGGAAGACTCCGCTTCGGCGATCTGACCATCATCCCAGGCGTGCGCGTGGAGCGGACCGAGGGCGACTACGCGGCCAACAGCTTCGAACTTGGCGAGGCTTCGCTGGACCAGGATTTCAATACCTTCGGCAAGCGCAGTTATACCGACTGGTTCCCGGGAGTGAATTTCCGCTACGACGTCGGCGAAAACCTGGTCTTCCGCGCCGCCGCCACGCGCGCCATCGGCCGACCCAACTACGAGTCGCTGGCGCCGTTCGTGGAGATCGAAGACGCGCAGGGCAGCGAACCGGAAGTCACGATGGGCAACCCGGCGCTGGAGCCGCTATATTCGACCAATCTGGACATGTCGGCCGAATACTATGTCGGCAACCGCGGCGTGCTGGCGGCGGCGGTCTTCTACAAGAAGATCAAGAACCCGATCTACGAAGTGACCCTCAGCGGCCAGGACGGCAACTTCGGCGGCGTGGACCTGATCAATGCGGAAGTGGGGACCTGGACCAATGCCGACGAGGCCACGGTCAAAGGCCTGGAGCTCAATGCGCAGTACGAGCTGAGTTTCCTGCCTTCGCCGTTCGACGGTTTCAACATAAGCGGCAACATCACCTTCGTCGATTCCGAGGCCAGCGGGCTGCCCAGCCGTACCGACGCGGTGCCCTTGATCAACCAGGCCGATCGGGTGGCTTCGGCGCAGCTGAGCTATGAGAAGTACGGTTTCTCGGCGCGGCTTGCCTATACCTACCGTTCCTCGGCACTGGACGAAGCCAACGAAGAGGATCCGGAGGGCGATATCTACCTAGACGATTTCAAGCAATGGGATCTTAAGTTCAGCTACGCCTTCAGCCCAAGATTCACCGTTTTCCTGGAGGGCTCTAACCTCAACGATGCGGCGATGCGCACCTATGTCGGACATCGCAATCGCCTGGGAGAGAAAGAGATCTACGGCTGGTCCGCACGGATGGGCGTGCAGCTCACGTTCTGAGAGCGAAGCGGTTCTGATTGCGCTGAGCCGAGACTGAAGGCGTCATCACTGGAGAAGCGGCGATCCTGGCAGATCGCCGCTTTTCCGGTTCTTTTCCCAAGCGAGGGAACGTCTGTGCGGAAGCCGGCGGCCATGGTGTTGCAGGACAGGCCGTACTTGCACGCTCGCTTTGGCGGCATTCGGGAAAACATCCGAAGTCGCGAGTTTCTGTAGGAGAAGCGCTGGCGTGCCGGCACCGGTAAGTCGCGATGAAGCTCTACCGGTAAAGCTTCATCGCGACTTACGTCGCTCCTACACGGGAAAGGTCTACTCCCCCGGACGCTCGCCAAAGGCGGCGACCGGCCGCTCCCGCCTGCGCGGGAGCGGTCGATAGCAGTGGCCTGTGAGAACCTGACTTGACAATGCCGCAGGGCCTCACAGCCTTACCGGTTGTCCGCTGAGCACCGATTCGGCCGCGGCTTCGGCCAATGCCAGTGCGGCTACGCCGTCGGCATAGCCGACCGAAGCCGCCGCGCCCTCCAGCATGTCGGCGAAATGATCCATCTCGCGCCGGTAGGCCTCCGCGTAGCGGTCCAGGAAGAAGTTCTGGAACCGGTCGGCGGTGGCGCCGGCTTCGCTCCAGACCTGCACGGTGCTTTCGGTGACGTTGTCGGCACGGACCATGCCGGCCGACGCATAGGCTTCGATGCGCTGGTCGTAGCCGAAGCCGGAGCGGCGGCTGTTGGCGATCACGCAGATTCGGCCCGATGCGGTCTTCAGCACGGTGCGCGCGGTATCGATGTCGCCCAATTTGCCGATTTCCGCATCCACCAGGCAACTGCCGACCGCATAGACCTGTTCCGGTTCCTCGCCCAGCAGCCAGCGCGCCATGTCGAAATCATGGATGGCCATGTCCTTGAACAGGCCGCCGGATATGGCGATGTAGGCGGGCGGCGGCGGGCCGGGGTCGTTGGAGGTGATCTGCAGGCTTTCCAGTACGCCGATGGCGCCGCTGTCCAGCCGCGCCTTCAGTGCCTGGAAATTGGGATCGAAGCGGCGGTTGAAGGCGAGCAGCAGCCTGGCGCCGGCGAGTTGGCCGGCGGCCGCGCGCGCGCGCGCCAGATCCTGGTCGATGGGCTTCTCGCAGAACACGGCCTTGCCAGCGGCGGCTGCGCGCAGGCTGTAGTCCAGGTGGGTGTCGGTGGAACTGGCGATGATGATCCCCGCGATGGTGTCATCGCCGAGCGCCTGCTCCAGGCTGAGCACGGGGACCTGCCATTCCTGCGCCAGCGTGCGCGCCGAGGCTTCGACCGCATCGACGACGCCGGCCAGTTCGATGCGCGGGTGCAGTGCGGCGTTCCTGGCGTGGATGCGGCCGATGCGGCCCGCGCCGATAAGGGCGACTTTATGCATATGTCTTCTCTCGTGGAATGGCGCTCGAACGATTCGGGCACCTTCATGTTGCCGTTGTTTCCGATCAGTGCAGCCCGATGGCGGTGCCGGCATCCAGCGAAGCCTGGCACGCCTCGGCCAGGACCAGTGCCGCGATGCCATCGTCATAGCCGATCAGCGGAGTGGCATGCCGGCCGACGACATCGGCGAAATGATCGATCTGAGCGCGATAGGCTTCGCCGTAGCGCTCAGCGAAGCCGGGGTGGATGGGAGCGGCGAAGGTGCCGCCTTCGGTCAGCGTCTGCACGGTATCCGGCCGCGCGTTGGCGGCGGTGAGCATGCCGGTCGAGCCGAAGGCTTCGATGCGTTGGTCGTAGCCGTAGCCGCTGCGCCGGGTGTTGGAAATGACGCACAGGCGGCCGGACGCGGTCTTGAGCACGGTACGCGCGGTGTCGACGTCGCCTTGGCGGCCGATGTCAGGATCCACCAGACAGCTGGCGGAAGTGAACACCTGCACCGGTTCCTCGCCCAGCAGCCAGCGCGCCAGGTCCAGGTCATGGATGGTGAAGTCCTTGAACAGGCCGCCGCTGGTCGGCACGAAACCCGCAGGTGGCGCGGCCGGATCGTGGTTGATCAGGTGCAGCGTTTCCAGCCGCCCGATCTCGCCCGCATCCAGGCGCCGTTTCAACGTCAGGAAGTGCGGGTCGAAGCGGCGATTGAAGCCCAGCAGGAAGGGGGCACCCGCCAGGCGCGGGCGCGCTTGCCGCGCCTTGCGCAGATCCAGGTCGATGGGCTTCTCGCAGAACACCGCCTTGCCTGCCGCCGCCGCGGCCAGCGTGTGCCCCAGATGCTGGTCGGTGGAACTGCAGATCAGCACGCCGGCGACCGCGGGATCGGCCAGCGCCTGTTCCAGTGGGGCGGTTTCGGCAGCCAGGCGGCAGGCCAATGCCTGCGCCGCATCCGGTCGCGGGTCGACCACGTATTTCAGCCGCAGCGCAGGGTGCCCGGCGGCGTTGGGGCCATGGATCTGGCCCATCCGTCCGGCACCGATCAGGGCCACGCAGATTCGTTCCACAATAGGCTCCGATGGCAGGGTAGGCTGCCAGATTGGAATTTATGTTCTTTTTTATATTGCAATAGAATTTCTAAAGCAATACCTTCCCATTCCATCGACCCGAACGCCGGCCCCGCCGGCCGGGCACAACCAAGGAGCGGCTGCATGGCCGAATCGAGTACTCCCCCCGCCTCCGCAGAGGAACTGCGGGCGGCGATCCTCCAGCGCTACGAATCGCTGAGCAAACGCCTGCAGCAGATCGCGCGCTACGTGCTGGACGAGCCCAACGCGGTGGCGCTGGAAACGCTGGCCGTGCTGTCCGAACGCACCGGCGTACAGCCTTCGGCGATCGTGCGGTTCGCCAAGTCGTTCGGTTTCGACGGTGCTACCCAGATGCAGCGCCTGTTCCGCGACGGTCTGCTCTCCGGCAATGCCTCGCTGGCCTACGGCGAGCGGGTGCGCGAATTCAGCGAAGCCGTCGACGGCAAGGCGGTGGGCGATCCGGGCCAGGTGCTGGCCGAGTTCGTCGAGGGCAATGTGCTGGCGCTGCAGAACCTGGGCAAGATCGTGGCCAGGGACGATCTGGCCCGCGCGGTGAAGCTGATCGCACGGGCCGATACGGTCTATGTGGCCGGCGTCCGCCGTTCGTTCCCGGTGGCGGCATACCTGGCGTACTCGCTGCAGCAGGTCGACAAGAAAACCGTGTTCATAGACAGCGTCGGCGGGATGTCGTTGCAGCAGGCGCACGCGATCACTGCCGATGACCTGCTGATCGCGGTCAGCTACCACCCCTATGCCGCGGAAACGGTGCAACTGGTCGACGCCGCGGTGGAACGGCGCTGCAAGGTGCTGTCGATCAGCGACAGCCTGGTCAGTCCGGTCGCCAAGCCGGCCACGCAGGTGCTGCAGGTACGCGAGGCCGAGATCCGCAAGTTCCGGTCGCTGTCCGCGTCGATGTGCCTGGCCCAGGTGCTGGTGATCGCCTACGCGTTCGCGGTGACCCCGGTGGCGGCCACGAAGCGCAGAAAAAAATGAAATGAATGTTGCTTTTATGAAGAATATAGAATATATGTTACATCAATAGAGGACGATAGGCGTCCGCGAAAGGTGAAGGACGGCCTGAATGGCGGCAACGGCATACCCACTCGATCTGATCACCATCGGCCGCTCCTGCATCGACCTGTACGGCGAGCAGATCGGCGGTCGGCTGGAGGACATGGCCTCCTTCGCCAAGTACATCGGCGGCAGTCCGACCAACACCGCAGTCGGCGGCGCCAGGCTGGGCCTGCGCACCGGCCTGCTGACCCGGGTGGGGGCGGATCATTTCGGCCGCTTCATCCGTGAGCAGTTGAACCGCGAAGGCGTGTCGACGATCGGCGTCAAGGAGGACCCGGAGCGGCTGACCGCGCTGGTGTTCCTGGGCATCCGCGATCCCGACACCTTTCCGCTGATCTTCTATCGCGAGAACTGCGCGGACATGGCGCTGGAGGCGACCGACGTCGATCCGGCCTTCATCCGTTCGGCCGCAGCCGTGCTGATCAACGGCACCCATCTTTCGCAGGACAATGTGTTCGATGCGTCCGTCGGCGCCTGCCGCATCGCGCGCGCGGCGGGGGCGCGGGTGATCTTCGACATCGACTACCGGCCGGTGCTGTGGGGATTGACCGGCAAGGATGCGGGCGAGAACCGTTTTGTCGCCCACGACGGCGTGACCGCGCGGTTGCAGCAAGTGCTGCCGCTGTGCGATCTGATCGTCGGCACTGAAGAGGAAGTGCATATCCTCGGCGGCAGCACCGACACCATTGCCGCGCTGCGCGTCATCCGCGAAAGGACGACGGCACTGCTGGTCTGCAAGCGCGGTGCGCAGGGATGTTCGGCGTTTCCAGGGGCAATCCCCGACAGTCTCGATGAGGGCGTGGTCGGGCAGGGTTTCAGCGTCGAGGTCTTCAATGTACTGGGAGCGGGCGATGCGTTCATGGCCGGTTTCCTGCGTGGCTGGCTGCGTGACGAGCCGCTGGAAACGGCCTGCGGATACGCCAACGCCTGCGGCGCCATTGTGGTATCGCGGCACGGTTGCTCGCCGGCCATGCCGACCTGGGAGGAACTGCAGGAGTTTCTGGACGGCAGCGCGCGGCCGTTCCGCCTGCGCGACGATGCCGGCCTGGAGCACCTGCACTGGGCTAGCACGCGCGATGGCCAGTGGGACGAGCTGACCGTGCTGGCGATGGACCACCGCAGCCAGTTCGAAGCGCTGTGCCAACAGGTCGGCGCCGACCCCGCGCGCATTCCGGCATTCAAGGCGCTGGCGCTGAAGGCGGTGGACCGGCTGGCGCAGGGCGATTCCCGTTTTGGCGTGCTGCTGGACGGCCGCTTCGGCATGCGCGGGTTGGAGGCGGCGGCGGATCATCCCTATTGGATCGGGCGGCCGATCGAACTGCCGGGCTCCTGTCCGCTGGCATTCGAGAGCGCCGCCGACGTGGCCACCGAGTTGGCGACCTGGCCGGCCAATCATGTGGTCAAGTGTCTGGTCTTCTACCATCCGGACGATGCGCAGGACCTGCGCGAGCGCCAGGAACGCCAACTGCTTCGATTGCAGGATGCCGCCCGCAAGACCCGCCACGAACTGCTGGTTGAAATCATCGCATCGCGCAACGGGGCCGTGACCGATACCACCGTGGCCCGGGCCATCCAGCGCCTGTACGACCTGGGCATGAAACCGGACTGGTGGAAGCTGGAACCCAGCGACAGCGCGGCTGCATGGGCCAACATCGAACGCAGCATTACCGACAACGATCCGCATTGCCGGGGCGTGGTGCTGCTGGGATTGTCGGCACCGGAGGACGAGCTGATCGCTTCGTTCCAGGTCGTGGCCGCGAATCCCATCGTCAAGGGATTCGCAGTGGGGCGTACCATCTTTGCCGATGCCGCCGAGCAATGGCTGGCCGGGCGCATCGATGACGAGGCCGCCATTGCCGACCTGTCGAGCCGCTTCGCGGTGCTGGTGCAAGCGTGGCGGGCCGCCAAGGCCGGCACGGCCGCAACCAGCGAGGCGCTCTGAATGGCAACGATTCGACTGACCGCCGCCCAGGCCATGGTGCGCTGGCTATGCCGGCAGCACGTGCTTGTGGATGAGCGGGAAGTGCCGTATTTCGCCGGCGTATGGGCGATCTTCGGCCATGGCAACGTGGCCGGGCTGGGCGAGGCGCTGCATGCCGCGCGCGAAGTATTGCCGACCTGGCGCGCGCACAACGAGCAGGGCATGGCGCATGCCGCCATCGCCTACGCCAAGCAGATGCGCCGGCAGCGCGCCATGGTCTGCACCACATCGATAGGCCCGGGCGCGACCAACATGGTCACCGCCGCGGCGTTGGCGCACGTCAACCGCTTGCCGGTGCTGCTGGTGCCCGGCGACATCTACGCCAGCCACCGCCCGGACCCGGTGCTGCAGCAGATCGAGGATTTTGGCGACGCCACCGTTTCGGCCAACGACTGCTTCCGTCCGGTGTCGCGCTATTTCGACCGCATTGCCCGTCCGGAACAGCTTATCGATGCGTTGCCGAAGGCATTGGCGACGATGCTGGACCCCGCCAGCTGCGGACCGGCGACGCTGGCGTTCTGCCAGGACGTGCAGGCGGAAGCCTTCGACTACCCGGAAACTTTTTTCGCACACAGGGTGTGGCATCAACGTCGCCAGCCCGCCGATGCGCAGGAACTGGCCGCGCTGGCGGAGGCGATCAAGGCATCGCGGCGTCCGCTGATCGTCGCCGGCGGCGGCGTGCGCTACAGCCTGGCTGAAGCGGCGCTCGGCGCGCTGGCCGAAGCCACCGGCATCCCGGTTGCTGAAACCCAGGCCGGCAAGGGCTCGCTATCGTGGCAGCACCCGCGTGCGCTGGGTTCCATCGGCGTCACCGGCTCGGCCGCCGCCAACGCGGCCGCGCAGGAAGCCGACCTCATCATCGGCATCGGCACGCGGCTGCAGGATTTCACCACCGGCTCGCGCAGCCTGTTCCCCGACCGCAAGCTGTTCCAGGTCAACGTGCAGGCCTTCGACGCGCACAAGCATGGCGCGCAGCCGGTACTGGGCGATGCGCGCGCGGTAATCGAAACGCTGCATGCGCAACTGCAGGACTGGCGCGTGCCCGACGACGGCATGCTGCGCCACCGCACCGTCATCGCCGATTGGAACAGGGTGGTCGATGCGGCGACCGCGGGCGAAGCGGGCCAGGCCTTGCCCAGCGATGCGCAAGTCATCGGCGCGGTACAGCGGGGTGTTTCCGAAGACGCCGTGGTGGTCTGCGCGGCGGGCGGGCTGCCCGGTGAGTTGCACAAGCTATGGCGCACGTCCCGGCCGGGCGGTTACCACGTCGAGTACGGCTACTCGTGCATGGGCTACGAAATCGCCGGCGGCCTGGGCGTGAAGATGGCCGAACCGCAGCGCGAGGTCGTGGTGATGGTCGGCGACGGCAGCTACCTGATGATGAATTCCGAACTGGCCACCTCGGTGATGCTGGACCGCAAGCTGATCGTGGTGCTGTTGGACAACCGCGGCTTCGGCTGCATCGACCGCCTGCAGCGGGCCACCGGCGGCGCGGGCTTCAACAACCTGTTGGCCGACGCGCGCCATGAAGTGCTGCCCGATATCGATTTCGCTGCGCATGCGCGCAGCCTGGGTGCGCTGTCCGAGCATGTCGCCACCTTGGGCCAGCTGGCCGACGCGCTGGGCCGTGCGCGCGCTGCCGATCGCAGCTATGTGGTGGTCATCGATACCGATCCATCCAGAACCACCGAAGCCGGCGGCTGGTGGTGGGACGTTGCCGTACCCGAAGTTTCCGACCGCACCGAAGTCAACGCCGCACGCCGCGCCTACGAGGCCGGCGTGCGCATGAAACGAGACCTGTCATGACCACTATCAGATTCGGCGTCAGCCCGATCGCCTGGGCCAACGACGACATGCCCGAACTGGGCGGGGACACCCCGCTGGACAGCATCCTGCGCGATATCCAGGTGCTGGGATTCGAAGGCGTCGAACTGGGCGGCAAGTTCCCGCGCGATGCGGCCACGCTCAAGCCGCTGCTGGAAGGCTATGGCCTTGACCTGATCGGCGGCTGGTACAGCGGATCGCTGCTGTCGCAGGACGCCGATGCCGAAATCGCCGCGTTGCAGCCGCACCTGGCCTTGCTGAAAGCGATGGGCAGCCAGGTATTCGTGTTCGCCGAAACCAGCAATGCCGTGCATGGCGACCGCGCCGTTGCGCTGACCGCCACGCCGCGCCTGTCCGCCAGCGACTGGGTGCTATTCGGCGCGCGCATGACCGCCGTGGCCGACTACATCCAGTCGCAGGGTCTGAAATTCGCCTACCACCACCATCTGGGCACGGTGGTGGAACGTGCCCATGATCTGCAGGCATTCATCGACAACACCGGCGCTTCGGTAGGACTGACGCTGGACACTGGACATGCGGCGCTCGGCGGCATCGATCCGCTGGACGTCATCGGCCATCATCCTGCGCGGGTGGCGCACGTGCACTGCAAGGACGTGCGCTGGCAAACCTTCGCCAGCGCCAGGGATGGCGGATCCAGTTTCCTCGACGGCGTGCTGGCCGGCATGTTCACCGTGCCCGGCGACGGCGGCCTGGACTATGCCCGGATCATGCGCGCATTGAAGGCGATCGATTACTCGGGCTGGATCGTGATCGAGGCCGAGCAGGATCCCAAGCTGGCCGACCCACGGACCTATGCCGCGCTCGGGCTGAAGACGCTGAAAGACGAAGCGGCGAAGGCGGGATTGCAGTAATGCCGCAGCTACGCGTTCGCCCGCATGCGCCGGACCATACCGGTACCGTACTGGAAGTGACGCCGGCCAGCGCGGGCTGGCGGCACGTCGGTTTCAAGGTGCTGCGCCTGCAACCCGGCGAAAGCCACGCGGACACGCTCGCAGGCCGCGAAGCCTGCCTGGTGCTGGTTGCCGGCACCGCGGACATCAAGGTGGGCGAGGATACGTTCGCCGGTCTGGGCGGGCGCGCCACGCCGTTCGAAGATCGGGCGCCGGGCGCGGTCTATGTGCCGGCCGGAGTCGCTTTCGAAGTCACCGCCAGGACCGCGCTTGAGCTGGCCGTGTGCAGCGCGCCTGGCACGGGCGCGGGACACGCACGCGCGATCGACGCCGCGCGGATGTCGCGCGAAGTGCGCGGCAGCGATACCAATACCCGCTACGTGCGCAACATCCTGCCGGAGACCGAACCGGCCGAAGGCCTGTTGGTGGTGGAAGTCATCACGCCCGGCGGCCACTGGTCCAGCTATCCGCCGCACAAGCACGACACCGCCACGGCCGGGCAGGAAACGCTGCTGGAGGAAACCTACTACCACCGCATCCAGCCGCCGCAGGGCTTCGCCATCCAACGCGTCTATACCGACGACCGCTCGCTGGACGAAACCATCGCGGTGGAGGATGGCGACGTGGTGATGGTGCCGTGCGGCTACCACCCGGTCGGCGCGCCGCACGGCTACGACCTGTACTACCTCAACGTGATGGCCGGGCCCGAGCGGCGCTGGATCTTCCGCAACGATCCGGCCCACGACTGGATCGTGCGCCAGCAGCGCTGACCCATCTTCAGGAAACTATCCATGCGCACTATCGAACATTTCATCGGCGGCCAAGCGGTGGCCGGGACTTCCGGCCGTCACGGCGAGGTTTTCGACCCCAACATCGGCCAGGTGCAGGCGCGCGTTGCGCTGGCCTGCTGCGAAGAACTCGAACGCGCCGTCGCCAATGCGGCCGAAGCGCAGCAAGCCTGGGCGCAGACCAATCCGCAGCGCCGTGCGCGGGTCATGTTCGAGTTCAAGCGCCTGCTGGAAGCGCATATGGACGAACTGGCCCGGTTGCTGTCCAGCGAGCACGGCAAGGTCATCGCCGATTCCAGGGGCGACATCCAGCGCGGCCTGGAAGTCATCGAATTTTCCTGCGGCATTCCGCACCTGCTCAAGGGCGAATACACCCAGGGCGCCGGTCCCGGCATCGACGTGTATTCGGCGCGCCAGCCGCTGGGCGTGGTCGCCGGCGTCACTCCGTTCAATTTCCCGGCGATGATTCCGATGTGGATGTTCGGCCCTGCGATCGCCTGCGGCAATGCGTTCATCCTCAAGCCTTCCGAACGCGATCCATCGGTGCCGGTGCGGCTGGCCGAACTGATGATCGAAGCCGGCCTGCCGCCGGGCGTGCTCAACGTCGTGCATGGCGACAAGGACATCGTCGAAGCCATCCTGAGGCATCCGGGTATCAAGGCGGTCAGTTTCGTCGGGTCCTCGGACATCGCGCAGTCGGTGTATGCGCTGGGCGCGCAGCACGGCAAGCGCGTGCAGGCGATGGGTGGGGCGAAGAACCACGGCATCGTGCTGCCCGATGCGGATCTGGACCAGACCGTCGCCGATCTGATCGGCGCCGCCTACGGCTCGGCGGGCGAACGCTGCATGGCGTTGCCGGTGGTCGTCCCGGTCGGCGAGGAAATCGCCGATGCGTTGCGGGAAAAGCTGGTCGCGGCGGTGAAAGGCCTGCGCATAGGCGTTTCCACCGATGCGCAGGCGCACTACGGACCGGTGGTCACCGCGGCGCACCGTTCGAAGATCGAGTCCTACCTGCAGATGGGCGTCGACGAGGGCGCCGAACTGGTCGTCGACGGGCGTGGATTTTCGCTGCCCGGGCACGAAGGCGGCTTCTTCCTCGGTCCCAGCCTGTTCGACCGCGTCACTGCGGATATGAAGACCTATCGCGAGGAGATCTTCGGTCCGGTGCTGCAGATCGTGCGTGCGGCCACCTTCGAGGAAGCGCTGGCGCTTGCGTCCAGGCACCAGTACGGCAACGGCGTGGCCATCTTCACCCGCAACGGCGACGCCGCGCGCGAATTCGCCGACCGCGTCGAGGTCGGCATGGTCGGCATCAACGTGCCGATCCCGGTGCCGGTGGCCTACCACAGCTTCGGCGGCTGGAAGCGTTCGGGCTTCGGCGACCTCAACCAGTATGGGCAGGACGGCGTCCGCTTCTTCACTCGCACCAAGACCGTCACCCAGCGCTGGCCGAAAGGCGGGGCGGTCACCGATCAGAGCTTCGTCATTCCGACCATGCGGTAAATAGAATATTTCTTCCATTTTCTATGGAAATGAAATAGGCTGTCCGGGCAGGCAGGCCAGCGGCAAATGGGTCGGCCGGATCCAAGCATTCCTGGGAGGGAATCGTGACGGGTGGAATCCTGAAGTTCTTCGCAACGGGCACCAATGTTCCGCCGCTGGGCGATCGCGCGCAGATCGACATCCTGTTCAAGAAATACCGTTTGCGGGTGATGCTGGCCATCACCCTGGGTTACGGGTTGATCTACACCTGCCGGCTGGCGCTGGGGGTGGTCAAGAAGCCGTTGATCGACTCGGGCGTGTATTCGCCCAGCGATCTTGGCCTGATCGGTTCGGCGCTGTTTTACACCTACGCCATCGGCAAGCTGACCAACGGCTTCCTGGCCGATCACGCCAACATGAAGCGCTTTCTGGCCTTCGCGTTTCTGGCCACGGCGTTGTGCAACCTGGCGATGGGCTTCACCACCGCGTTGTGGGCGGCGGTGCTGTTATGGGGCTTGAACGGCTGGTTCCAGAGTTTCGGCGCGCCGGGGGGCGTGGTGGCGATGACCGCGTGGTTCTCCAACAAGGAGCGCGGCCGTGCCTATGGCATCTGGAGCACCGCGCATTCGATAGGCGAGGGCCTGACGTTCCTGGTGGTGGGGGCGGCGGTGGCGGCATGGGGCTGGCGGATTGGGTTCTGGGGGCCGGGGCTGATCGGCATGGTTACCGCAGCCGGCGTGTGGATGTTGCTGCAGGATCGTCCGCAGACCCTGGGTCTGCCCAATGTCAACGACTGGAAACACGACCGCTATCAGGAAGCGGAGAAGCCGCATCTGAAATCGGTGCTGGCGTTGCAGCTTTCCATCCTGAAGATTCCGGCGATCTGGGTGCTGTGCCTGGCCAGCGCCAGCACCTATGTCACCCGCTACGCCATCAACTCCTGGGGCATCCTGTACCTGCAGGAAGAACGCGGATTCAGCCTGCCGATGGCCGGCACGCTGCTGATGACCAGCACGCTGGCCGGCATCGTCGGAGCGGTGGCGTTCGGTTTCATTTCCGACAAGCTGTTCGATGCGCGCCGCCCGCCGGCCAACCTGCTGTTCGGGATACTCGAGCTGATCGGCCTGCTGCTGATCTTCTTCGGGCCCACCAGCATGCCGGCGCTGATCGCGGGCATGCTGCTGTTCGGCATGGGGCTGACCGGCCTGGTCACCTCGTTGGGCGGACTGTTCGCGGTCGACATCGCGCCCAACCGGGTGGCCGGCGCAGCGATGGGCGTGATAGGCATCTTCAGCTACATCGGCGCGGGCATCCAGGAGCAAATCTCCGGCGCGTTGATCCAGAAGGGCATGATCGTGGCCGGCGATGTCCGCACGTATGATTTCGGGCCGGCGATCTGGTTCTGGATCGGTTCGTCGGTGCTTTCCATCCTGCTTGCCACCAGTCTGTGGCGCACGCGTCGCCGGGATTGACGGTGGGGATGGCGACATCCGTGTCCTCGCTCCTTTCTGCCGTGCGGGCAACCGGGCCCGGCGCGGCCCATCCACGTGGCGTCAACAGGCCCTAGACATGCTCGTACCTTCATCCGATCTGCAGGCGATGATCGAGGCCGCGCAAGCGGCCGGCGCCGGCCTGCAGCGACACTTCGGCCAGCTGGCCGAACTGGCCATCCGCTCCAAGAGCGGTCCTGCCGACCTAGTTTCCATTGCCGACGAAGAAGCCGAGCGAACCTGTCGCGCGCTGTTGGCCAAGGCGCAGCCGGCCTATGGCTTCCTGGGCGAAGAAGGCGGCGCGTTCGGCGGCAGCGACGATGCGCAGACCTGGATCGTCGATCCGCTCGACGGCACCACCAACTTCCTGTTCGCCTGCCCGCTGTGGGGCGTCAACATCGCGTTGGCGCGCGAAGGGGAGGTCGTCGCCGGCGTCACCTACCTGCCGGCCGTCGACGAAATGTACGTGGCCGAACAAGGCAAGGGCGCCTGGCTCAACGGGCAGCGCATCCGGGTATCGCAGCGCGGTGCGTTGATCGACGCAGTACTGGCCTGCGGCATTCCCTTCGCCGGCAAGCCGGATCACCCGCTGTTCGCGCGCGAGATGGCGCTGCTCAGCGCGCAGGTGGCCGGCATCCGCCGCACCGGCGCCTGCGCGGTCGACATGGCGTGGGTGGCGGCCGGACGCTGGGATGCGTACTGGGAACGTGCGCTCAACGTCTGGGACATGGCGCCGGGGGTGATCCTGGTGAAGGAGGCCGGCGGCGTGGCGACCTCGGCCACCGGCAGCGTGCTCGATCTGCACGGCCAAAACGTCTGCGTGTCGAACGGCGCGGTGCACGCCGCGCTGATCGAAACACTAAATGCCGCATTGGAGAATCCCGCCGCATGAAGACGCCCCGCCGCACCTTCCTGAAAAGCACCGGCCTGGCCGCGCTGTTCTCATTCGTTCCGCGTAGCTGGGCCGGTGTGCTGGGCTATCCGCGCGCGCTGCAAGGGCCGATGATCGGCGCACCGGGTCCGCATCATTTCACCGTATGGGTCCGCGCCAGCGGCGCGTTCGAGGTGACGCTGGAATATTCCACAGACCGCGAGTTCAAGACGGTGCTGCAGGGAGCCCGCGCGACCGCGAAGACGGAAAGCGACTGCTGTGTGGTGCTGCGTGCCGAGGGCCTGCAGCCGGATACGACCTACTGGTACCGGCTGAAATACGCGGGCGAAACCGACCGACACCAGTTCCTGCCGCAGCGGACACGGACCGCACCGGCCGGCGCGGCCGATTTCCGCGTTGCCTTCGGCTCCTGCTGCCGCATCCAGTTCGACCCGGATCAGCGCATCTGGAACGCGGTGCGCGGACTGGAGCCGGACATGTTCTTCTGGCTGGGCGACAACATCTACGCCGACAGCGATCAGCGTGCCGCGCTGGTGGACCTGTACGGCCGCGGCCGCACGGTCGAGCGGCTGGAGCCGCTGTTGCGTTCCACGCCGCAACTGGCGACCTGGGACGACCACGATTTCGGCTACAACGATTCCGACGGCCACAGCCCATACAAGGCCGAATCGCTGCAGGTGTTCAAGAATTTCTGGGCCAATCCCGGCTATGGCGAAGCCGGCAATCCTGGCGTCTATTTCAAGCAGCACTACGGTGGCGTGGACTTTTTCGTGCTCGATGGCCGTTACCACCGCGACCGCACCGACAAGACCGACGACGCCGGCAAGACCATGCTTGGCGCTGTGCAGAAGGCCTGGCTGAAGCGCGAGCTGAAGGCCAGCCGCACGCCGTTCAAGGTGTTGGCCATCGGTGGCGGCTGGTCGACGGCGGAGAACGAGAAGGGCGGCGATTCCTGGGGCGTCTACCTGACCGAACGCGATGAGATCTTCGATTTCATTCGCGACAACGGCATCGGCGGCGTGGTCTGCATCTCCGGCGATTCGCACATGGGCGAACTCAACTGCATCCCGCGCTCGCAACAGGGCGGCTACGACATCTACGATTTCTGCTCTTCGCCGCTGGCGCAGATGCCGGCCAACAAGAACACCCGGCAGGCGCCGGAAGTGCGCGTGCGCGACACCTGGACACGCAGCGTCAATGTCGGCCTGATGCGCTTCGACATGACCGGCGACAAGCCAACGCTGACCTATACACTGCACGATGTGCTGGGCGAGTCGGTGTGGGAACCGCTGGTGCTGACTCCGGAGGATCTACGCAATGGTGTCAGTACCTGGGAGAGCAAGAGCGATCCGGTGGAACTGCAGCGGCTGGAACGGTTCAAGCGCGGCGGCGGCTACTACGGCCAAGACGTGCCCGAAGGCTGGCCTAGCCGCCCGTACTACGACGGAAGCTCAGACTGAAATAGCCGGGACTGTTGCGATCGCGCCGCTCGACTTCCTCTATCGGGGAACTCGAACGCGGGCCGTCGTACTTCTGGCGGATCTCGCGGAAATCGCGCCCGCCGATATCGGTCGCTTCCGCACGCACACGCCAGCGCTGGCCGATGCGGCGCTCGATGAAGACTGTCCAGCCGCTGTCTTCCGACTCGCGCGAGATCTCGTCGAAGCGGTACTTGCTTTCGCGCTCGGCAATGTGATCGAAGCCGATGCCCCAGTGCATACGCAATGCCGGCAAATCCTGGGTCAGCGACACGCTGGCCTCCACCGGCTTCTCCTTCGAAATGGAACGCCGCTGCCCGGTCGTCGGATCGGTCACGCGGCTCCTGCGCCACAGCATCGACGAGCGCAGATGCGCGCCGTTGAATCCGAACCGATCCAGCGGAGCGGACAGATCGAACGCCAGCGTGTCGCGCTGCCCGTCGCCGATATTGCCGGGCGCATCGAAAACCTCGCCGTCGGCCGCGGTCACCAGCACCCGATCGACCGCGTCGGAAATGGCGTCGTGGGTCCAGCGCAGGGTGATGGCCGCGTCGGTCGGGAAGCGATGCTCCCACGCCGCCGCCAGGCGCCAGCTCTTGTCCGGCGCAAGTTCCGCGTTGCCGGCGGTCACCACGCCGCTGTCCAGCGAGGCGGAGGCGACGAAATCCTCGAAATCCAGTTGCCCCACTTCGCGCGACAGCGACAGCCGCAACTGGTTGCGGGCGTCGGCTTCCCAGCGCAGCGCAACGCGCGGCTTGGGGTAGGTGAAGCGGCGCTTCAGCGGACTGTCGCCGGTTTGCGAGATGGCCGAATCCTCGACCCGCAAGCCGGCCTCGGCCATCCACCGCTCGGCAAAACGCCAGCTCGCGCCGGCCGCCGCTTCGAAGCGTCTTTCCTCGATGCGTACGTCCGAACCGGGAAGGAACACTGGCATGCCGTCCTCCTCGAGCCGGGTATCGCTTTCCAGGAAATTGAATGCGCCTTCCAGCGAGGCGCTGAGCGACCAGGTTTCCGACCATTCGTGGGTCAGGTCGATGCGGCCGATGCTTTCGCCGGTGTCGGTGCGCTGGGCGAAGTTCTCCGAATCGCCGCCTTCGCGCGATCGCTCTTCCGCATCCAGCCACCCCAGGCGCTGGCTGGCCACCGCTTCCAGCGTAGTGCGCTTGCCGATCTGACGCACGTAACGGGCACCGACCTCCGCCTCGAGCAGGTCTTCGCCCTCGTCGATGATTTCGTCTGGATCCCCGGAATCGGCGGCACCGATTCGGGTATCGGTCCTTGCGCGCTCGCTGCGTACCGCACCGGTCAGGGTCAGTCGCCCGCCGGCCACGGGCTGCCGCCAGCTCGCGCTGATTTCGCCTTCGTCCTTGAGCGCACGCGTGTCGGTCCGACGCTTGTCGATGAGTGCGCCGTCCGGCAAGAACGTGCATATGCGCCCGCGGCCGCTGTCATCGTCCAGCGCGGGCGCGAATGCCAGCGCGAGATCCAGCGCACGGCCTTCCCAGCGCCGGCCGTACTCCAACTGCGCGGAAGGGGCGATCCAGCCATCGGGGGAAGCGACGAAGCCGGCTTCAAGCGCCGCTTCGGTGACGGCATCGCGGCGCCGGATCACGTTGGCCAGGACCGGGTGCCCCGCCATGTCGATGCCGCTGGCGCCGCTGCGTATCAGTTCGATGCGTTCGACCGAAGCTGCCGGTATGCGCTTGAGCAACTGGCCGGTGTCTTCGCGTTTGCTCGCCGGATGCGCGCCATCGATAAGCACATTGCCCTGAGCGGCCGAGTAGCCGCGAACGTCGGCAACGGCTTCGATGATGGCAAAACCCGGCAGGCGCAGGACCATGTCGTAGGCGTTCGCGGGCGCTACACCCGCAAAGAACTCCTTGCCGTATGCGCTGATGGCCGGTTCGCCAACGGAGCCGGGCGCCTGCGCCCGGACCGGCATTGCCAGCGCAGCGCAGGCCAGCGCCACCAGGCTGATTCGCAACGTTCCCACCGCGTTCTGCATCATGCGTTGCCCGATTCCCCAGGTAGAGGCGCACAGGCTAGACTGCGTCGGCTGACGCTATGGCCGCCGTTGTTGTCAGCAGAATGTCAGGAGCGTTGCCGCATGCTCGCCCCATGAAAACCATCTCCCGTCTCAGCACCATCGCTGCGTCCATTGCCCTCGGCACGGCGACTGCCCTGTTGCCTGCCGCCAGCGTTCTGGCAGGCAAGGACGATCACCTGGAAGCGCGCGAGCTGCTGAAGCGCGGCGAGATCCTTCCGCTTGCCCACATTCTGGACGTGGTGCAGGCGCGGGTCCCCGGCGATGTGATCGAAGTCGAGCTCGATCGCGATGACGATGGCTGGGAATACAAGGTCAAGGTGCTCACCCCCACCGGGCTGGTGCGCAAGATCACGTTGAATGCACGCAACGGCGCGGTCATCAAGATCAAGGACGACTGATGCGTTGTCTCGTCGTCGAGGACGATCCGGATATCCGCGCCGATCTGCAGCGCGCGCTGTGCGCAGCGGGATTCTCGGTCGACGCGGTGGCCGATGGCGACAGCGCCTGGTACCAGGGCGATGTCGAGGACTATGACGCGGCGATCCTGGACCTTGGCTTGCCCCGGCTGGACGGGCTGTCGGTGCTGCGCCGCTGGCGTTCGGCGGGCCGCTCGTTCCCGGTGATCGTGCTGTCCGCGCGCAGCGACTGGACCGAGAAGGTGGAAGGCATCGAGGCCGGTGCCGACGATTATCTTTCCAAGCCTTTTCAGATGGGCGAACTGGTGGCGCGGGTACGCGGCCTGATGCGGCGCGGCGCGGGCCGGTTGTCCAGCATTGTGGCGATCGGCGGGTTGCGCCTGGACACCACGCGGATGAGCGCCACGTTCGACGGCGCGCCGGCCAGGCTGTCGCCACTGGAATTCCGCCTGCTGGACTATCTGGCCCACCAGCCCGGGCGTGCGGTGTCCGCCAACGAATTGGCCGAGCATCTGTACGGTGCTGCCGAGAACGGCGACGCCAACGCCATCGAGGCCATCGTCGCGCGGCTGCGGCGCAAGTTCGGCGCCGGCATCATCGCCACCCGGCGGGGGTTCGGCTACCTGCTGGAATCGGGGGGATGATCGCCCGTTCGCTGCGTTGGCGCCTGCTGCTGGGGGCGATGGCGGCCATCCTGGCCGCGTTGGCGGCGGCATGGTTCTTCATGACGTTGCTGTTCGAACGCCATCTGGAGCGGCGGCTGCAGGCCGAAATGACGCGCGATGCGCTCGGCTTGGTGGCCGCGCTCTCGCTTGCCGCTGACGGCCGGCCGCTGCTGGACGCCGAGCCGGGCGATCCGCGCCTGCAGCAGCCGGCCGGCGGCTACTATTGGCAAGTGACCGCACCGGTGGCGGCGCTGCAATCGCGTTCGTTGTGGGACGCGGCGCTGCCGGTGCCGGCCGATGTTCCGGCCGGCAGCTGGCGCATGCGCAATGCCACAGGGCCGTTCCGGCAACCGGTTTCGATACTCGAGCGCAGTCTACTGGTGGAAGCCGATCATGCGCCGGTGATGGTGCAATTGGCGCAGGACACCCGGCCGCTGGCCACGGCGCGCGCCGAATTCGGCCGCGAACTGGCGGTGTTCCTGGCGGTGCTGTGGGTGGTGCTGTCGCTTGCGGCGTGGTTGCAGGTATCGCTGGGGCTGCGACCGCTGCGCAAGATTCGCGGCGACCTGGCCAGGCTGCAGCAGAGCGCCAGCACCCGCCTTCCCACGGCCAGCCTGCGCGAGATCCAGCCATTGTCCGACGCCATCAATGCCTTGGCCGATGCGCGCGAACGCGATCTGGAAATCGCCCGCCGGCGCGCCGCGGATCTCGCCCACGGATTGAAGACGCCGTTGGCGGCGATGGCGGCGCAAAGCCGTCGTGCGCGCGAATCCGGCGCGGAGCCGGCCGCCGATGGCATCGACCGCGCCATCGCCGCCATTGGCGCGACCATCGATGCGGAATTGGCGCGCGCACGCATCGCTGCGGCCGGCCATGCCGGTGGCGCGTCGGCCCGCGTGCGCCCGGTAGTGGAACAACTAGTGCTGGTGCTTGAGCACACCGAGAAGGGCGGCGGCATCGCGTTCACGGTGGATGTCCCGGCCAACCTCGAACTGGCTGTGCCGCCGGAAACCTTGTCGGAGCTACTCGGCGCGCTGTTGGAGAACGCGGTGAAGTACGCGCGCCGGCAGGTCCGCGTCGCTGGCGCGGCCGGGCCCGGATGGACACGCCTGTGCGTGGAGGACGACGGCCCCGGCATCGCCAGCGACCATGCGCGCCGTGCGCTGATGCGTGGTGGCCGCCTTGACGAGGCAGGCGAGGGCACCGGACTGGGCTTGGCCATTGCCCGCGAATTGGCCGACGCCACCCGCGGCAGCCTGACGCTGGGCGAAGCCAGCCTGGGCGGGTTGCAAGTCGGCCTTGCCTGGTCCGGAACGCCGGATTGCCGCCGCGACTGAAGTCGACCGGAAAGAGGAAGCGGCCGTCTTGCGTGCCGCGTTCCCGTGCGAAGGCTTTGACGCGAACCAGAGCCGGACTCAGTATGGGCAGAGATGACGGGAAGAAGATCCAAGGCCGTGCCGATGGATCTGTCCTGGCTGTCGCCAGCCTGATGCGATGCCGGCCCAGTAAGATCGCCCTCTGCGGCTGGCCCATCGCATCCGCGGGCGAACCGGGCTGCGTGGTCGAGACAATGCTTTGACCGGAGCTAAAGCCCGTAAAAGACGAAAGATCAACGAATAGCGGCGACGCCTTATGACCCCAAATCACCGCAAACTCGAGGATCTGCGCCGGCGCATCCCGTCGTTCACCTGCATCGTCGGCTGCCACGACTGCTGCGGCCCGGTTACCGCCTCATCCGAGGAAGTTGCCCGGTTGCCGGTCAAGACCGAGGCCGAGCACGAAGCCGCACTGGCCGAACTCAGTTGCCCCTACCTGGGCCAGCACGGCTGCGAGGTCTATGCCGAACGCCCGCTCATCTGCCGCCTGTTCGGGACCACGCCCCGCCTGCTTTGCCCCAACGGAAAACGGCCGGTGTACATGATCGATACCCGCACCGAGAGCGAGATCCACCAGTTCCTGGCCACGACCCGGCAGGTGCTGCTGTGAGCTGCCGGGGAATGTCAGCTCGGTTCGGCCTCATCCCGCACCGAGGCGGAGCGGTTACCGCAACTTTCGAGCGCGCGGGACCCAAGGTGACCAACAGACGAGCCCTGCTTCGCCCCACCACAGCCAGTGCGTTCTCATAAGGTGGGATGGCTCGCAGCAAGGAGTGGCCAATCCGGATGGCGACACGCCAAGCTCCATGTCGCGATCCGTTCGGCAATTGGCGACTGATGCCTCTCATTCCTTCATGTAGATTGCGCCCAGTTTGTCGATTTCGTCACCGGCGCGTCCGTTGAATCCAGCGATGTGCCAACCCGCAGGTGCCGTCAGCGTATAAGAGTCAGCGGTAGGCGAACCTGCCTGTAGCCGGCGGCCTTGGTTGGTGTGAACTTCCAGCGAGAAAACACGAGTGCGATCGTGGCGCTTGCCCAAGGTAAAGGTCATCGAGACCAGTTTTTCGCCCGCCCGCAACGACAGGCTTTTCTCGGTGCCACCGGTGCCGCCATGGCCCAGGGTGACGCCGTTGCCGAGAGTGAGGGCCACGGCATCGAGGCGGGAGCCGCCGCGAAGAGTCAGTACATGGATCGGCCGCCCGGCATGGGGCGAGGCCAAATCATTGAACGGCGTGCCGTGCGGGCCACCAAAGGTATCGCTGGTGCGGACGTCCTCACCCGCAGCCCAACCGAAGCGGGTGAAGAGCGGATAATGATCGGACAGCGGCTGGCCCTGCTCGTTGTAGAACCGTGCGTCGTCGTTGCTGTAACTGTCGGCGACCAGAAGCAGGTTCGGGGCGTCGCGGTACAGGATCTTGTCCACTACTTCGCAGTCATTGCTTGGCGGCGTGCCGCATAGCAGCGCATCGGTGCCGGTGGCCGGAGCGGTGCCCTTGACCAGTTCGATCCACGGATCGCGCAGGTTGTTGGCCTGGATCAGTTCGCGGATGTTGTCTTCGCTGCGGGTGTAGCGGGTGTTGGAATCCATCATCACCAGTACCGGGTTGCCGGCTGACCAGTTCTGGATGAACTGCGACATCTGGCTGATGTTGTTGCGGCGTGCGGCCAGATCGGCGCTTCCGACGCCCGCGTTGGGATGGGCGTTGTACACGTCCAGCCACTGGCCTTCGGCCAGGCGCAAGCGCATGAAGGTGAAGCCCTTCGGCGTCAGGCAATCGGTGCCGTTGCACTGGTTCCATTTGACCCGGGTGAACTCGCTGAAGGGGTAGCTGCTCAATGTGTTCAGGCCATCGCCGAAGGCCGCGCCACCGCTGGTCGGCGTGCGGTAGGGATGGGTGTCGCCAGCGTACAGCGCGGCGTGATAGTTGAAGTCTTCCTGTACGTGGACCAGATCGAAGGCGGCGAGCTTGGGCGCCAGCAACGGCGTGTTGGTTTCGGGATTACCGCTGGAAAGGCCTTCCGGCAGGCCGGCAATGTTGTAGCTGAGCACGTCAAGCACGCCGATTTCGGACTGGGTCTGTGCTGCAGCCTGGCTTGCCAGACCGAAGGCGAGGGCAAGCGACAGGCTGCAGGCGCGGATGATGCGGAATTGCCTGGTCATGAGCGGGACTCCTGGATAGAAAAGCCGGGAAACGCCCGGCACGTCGGTTGCGCGCTCGCGTTGCCGCAGGTGCGGAAGCGGAAGAAGGCGATTCAGTTGCCGTCCGTGACGATGAAACCGGGGTCGATTGCGGTGTTCATCGCTTGCGCCAGTACGTCCAGCGGGCAGTCATAGGCCGGCGTAGCCGTGCTGCAGCCGGGAATGAAAACCTGCGCGGTCAGCGGCGGGGTATCCAGGCTGAGTGGACGCCGTTCGCGCAGTTGCGACAGGCTCTGCGCGACGTAGCGGGTGCGGATCACGCGATTGCCATCGGCGCGAAGCCAGCGTTCGAACACCAGTGCGCCGCCAGGCGGAGTCTGGTCGGGCTGGTAGCCGGGCAGCTGCCAGTGCAGGTCGAGCAGGCCGGCCAGCAGGGTCAGGGTCCCGTCGTGGCCGGAGACCACCACCAGCGGTTCGCCGTTGCCGATCGGCGCCTGGTGCATGGAGGCATCGGTGCCCTGCAACAGCGTGGCAAGCAGGCGCGAGGCCAGCTGCGAACTGGCCATCCGCGCCACGTCCGGCGCGCGCAGGCGCAGCGCGAACTCGGCCTGGTGCGGGGCGAACGCGCGCAGCAACGTAGCTTCGTCCAGCCCTCGCCAGCCCAATGCAGCGAAGTCTTGGCCGTCGGCCCAGCCCATCAGCAGGCTTTCGGTGAGCCCGGAAGCGGTCGCTGCCGGGCCTTCGATGCCGGGGATGCCTCGCGGCGGGGTGGGCAGTGCCGCCGGCACCGCATCGAGGCGGCGTTGGCTGGGCACGGCGTCAGCCGGGCAGGGGCGTTGCGCGCATTGCAACAGCAGCGCCTGCAAGCTGTCGATGGCATCCTGCTGTGCCGCATTCCAAGCCTGCGCATCGGCGCCGATGCGGCCGGCAAGTGCGGCTTGCATGCGGGCGCCGGCGATTTCGGCGTGCAACGCCGGCGGGCCATCGAACATCGGGTCGGATCGACCCTCGGCGACGTGATGCACTTCGGCATCGCAGCCGGGCGTGAGGGTTTTCGCCAGCGCCTGCGCGGTGGCGATGGTGCGCTGGGTGCGATTGGCCCAGTAGTAGGCGCGGCTGCAGTCGCGGCGATCGCCGCGCAGCAGTCCGGCCTGACGGTAGTAGGCGTGATAGTAGTTGCCGAGCAGGCTTTCCAGTTCGACGCCATTCGTGGTCAGGTGACCGGCGGGCACGGAGAAGCTCGGCCACGGCCTCAGTGAGAACTCGCCCAGCTTTTCTGGCGAGGACATGGCCGCGCGCACACCATGACGCTTGAGGATGACGACTTTTTCCAGCATGTCCTGCGCTGCACGGGCGTCGGCAAGCGGGAAGGCCAGGGCAAGGGCGAACAACACGTGGACATGCAGGTTGCGTGGGAAGAATGGCATAGGGGCGAGCGGGGAAGTTGGAAAGGGCTGCGGGAGTGGCCGATGCCGCTCCCGCAGAACACGCCGCGACGGTTCAGAACCGCGCGCGCAGGCCGAGCGACCAGGTGCGACCGTAGTCGGTGTAACCGCCGAACAGGTGGTTGCCGACGTACTGGCGCTGCACTTCGCCGGTCAGGTTGATCGCGTTGGCGAACACGCTCAATTGGTCGCTGACCTTCCACGACACGCTGGCGTCGAGGCTGCCGAAGTCGTCGCTGTTGAGCGTGGCCAGACCGGCATTGCCGACCGAGTTGACCACGTCGTCGAGCCAGCTGTAGCTGACGCGTGCGGCGAACGGACCCTTCTCGTAGAACAGGGTGGCGTTGTAGCTGTTCTTGGCCACGCCTTCCAGCGCGTCGGTGAAGGTCTCATCGCCGTCGTGGTACTCGGCCTCGCTGTCGGTCCAGGTGTAGTTGAGCTGCATGCCCAGGCCGTCCAGCGGCGCCGGAAGGCCGGCGAATACTTGCTGCCAGGCCAATTCCGCACCCTTGACGCTGGCCTGGCTGCCGTTGGTCTTGGCCGAGAGCAGGTAGGTCTGGCCCTGGTAGTCGAAATACGACTTCTGGGTCTGGATGAAGCTGGAGATGTCCTTGTAGAACAGTCCGGCGGTCAGCGCCGAGGTCTTGTCGATGTACCACTCCCAGCTCAGGTCGTACTGCCAGGCTTCGTACGGGTCCAGGTTCGGGTTGCCGCCGCTGGCGGTCAGGGTGGTGCCGGAGTTGAAGGTCAGCTTTGGCGACATGTCGGTCAGGTCGGGGCGGGTGATGACCTTGGCCGCGGCGCCGCGCAGGACCATGTCGTCGCGCAGGTCCCAGGCCGCGTTCAGCGAGGGCAGCACGTTGGTGTAGTCCTTCTCGAAATGCACCGGAGTGGTGGCACCGTCGACGACGGAGTGGCCGTCGGAGGCCGACCTGGTACGCGACAGGCGCACGCCGACGTTGCCGCGCAGCGGGCGCCCTGCCAGGTCATGGTCGAAGTCGGTCATCAGGTAGCCGGAGGTGATTTCCTCGTCGATCGTGTACGAGTTCTGCAGGTCGCCGGCCTTGGGCATCGCGTCGAAGTCGGCATCGGTCGGCCAACCGGCCCAGAACGGGTCCTCGATCGGCGCCAGCCACGAGTTCGGCAGGCTGCCGTTGGCGCCGGACAGGAAATCGCTCACCGGCAGCGAGGTGAAGTGGCTGTCATCGAAGTAGACGCCGGCGATGCCGGAGGTCTTGTTGCTCGGATCGCGGCGCTGGTAGTCGCGCGAACGCTCGCGATACTTCACGCCGGCCTTCAGGTTGCGGAAGAAGCTGCTGTCGAGCGCGCGGTCGGCGTCGAACTGCAACGCCGACTCCTTGTCGACCACGTCGATCGTGCGGAATTCCAGGCGGCGGCCGGGGGTGCCGCCGGCATCGGTCGGGTCGTAGCTGGCGAAGCTCAGGCTGGGCACGTTGTCGCCGGAGGCGATGGGGACGACCACGCTGATGCTGGTGTCCTTGCCGGTGATGAAGCGGGTGCGGCGGATCGGGTCGGAGTCCCAGCTATCGGCGGTGGAGCGGAAGGCTGTGCCGGAGAACGTCCACAAGTCGCCGATCCACTTGCCGTTGAGGTTGGCGGCCTTGTTCTCGTCGGTGATGCCGGAGGTCTCGCGGCCGATCTGGATTTCCGCTACGTCGGTGCTGAACGAGGTGACCGCGCCGTTGCTGGTCTGGACGTCGTTCATGGTCGCGTAGCCCAGGTTGCTGATGCCCAGCGCGTATTCGTCGTAGTTGACCTTCTGCCGGGCGTAGAACAGGTCCAGGTTGAGGTCGAAGCGGTCGGTCGGGCGCCACTGGAACGCGGCGCTCACGCCGGTGCGTTCGCGCTTCTCCAGTTCCAGGGTCGGGCGGAAGGAAGTCATCACGTAGTAAGGCACGCTGTCCGTGGGCGCGTTCCAGCCGACCTCGTTAACGCGGTCCTGGCGGGTGTGGCGGATCGAATGCGCCGCCGAGACCAGGAAACCGAAGGTGTTGTCGGCGCTGACCCAGTTGAACAGCCCTGACACGCGCGGATCGTTCTCGTCGGCCAGTTCGGGGTGGCTGTTCTCCAACGAGCCGCTGAACATGGTCTTGCCCAGTTGCAGAGGCTTGAACGTGCGTACGTTGACGATGCCGCCGATCGCGCCTTCGTCGAGGTTCGCGCTCGGGCTCTTGATCACTTCCAGGCCCGACACCAGCTCGGCAGGCAGCGTGTCGTAACGGAACTGGCGACCGGTCTGGCCGGAGGTGCGCACATTCTCGTTGACCGCCATGGTCTGGCCGTTGAGCGTGGTGATCTGGAAGTTGGGGCCGAGGCCGCGCACGCGCACGTACACGCCTTCGCCGCGGTCGCGGGTGATGGCCACGCCGGTCACGCGCTGCAGCGCTTCGGCGACGTTCTGCGCCGGCAGCTTGCCAATGTCCTCGGCGGCGATCACATCGACCACGTTGTCGGCGTAGCGCTTGAACCGCGATTGCTCGCTCAGGCTGCCGGCGTAGCTGCCAGTCACTTCGATGGTCTCCAGGTCGATGGCCTGCGCGGCTGGCGCCGCCGCGGTCGCGGTCCGGGTGGCGGATTTGTCGCGCAAGGTAATGATGTTGCCGTCATCGGACTGGATTTCCAGCGTGGTGCCCTCCAGGAGTTTCTTCAGGGCTTCACGCACATCCATTTCGCCGCTGACCGCCGGCGTGTCGACGCCCTGCAGTGAACCGGCGGGCGCGACTATCTGTACGCCGGCCTGGCGTGCAAATTCGGGGATCGCGTTCACCGCCGGCTGAGCCGGCACGTCGAAGCTGCGCTGTTGCGCCATGGCCTGCGGCGCGGAAACCAATGCGAGCATCACGGCGCTGGCCAGGAGGAGTTTCTTCGGTCGTATCATTTCGCTGCTCTTGGGTAGTTCCCCGAAAATGGGGCGTCATCCCAATAGAGCAGCGGCGCGTACCGTTTCCGCCACTTGTCACGAAAAATTCATGGGCGTAGCGGACCGACGACGAGGCAGCGTCAACTGCCTAGGGCGGATCCCCAATGGATGACACGCCCTAGTCACTCCCGACTGATGATCACCTCGTTGTCCTGCTGCCTTACTTGCGCATCAAACGCGGCGGCAACGGCGCGGGCGAAGCCGGCGGGGTTGCTGGTGGCGAACAGGCCCGCCACCGGTTCATTGGCCAGTTTCGTGTCGGCAATGATCAGGCGAGTGTCGCTGTACCGGGAGAAACTGCGCGCGGCATCGGCCAAGGTCTCGCCCTGAAATGCGATCTTGCCCTCGCGCCAAGCCAGTTCACGTCGCAAGTCGTCCGCGGACAGCGGTACGGTCGCGACTTCTCCGGGTTTCCCCTGCACCAACAAGCGTGTGTTGGGCGTCAAGTTAGTAGCCGCGTTGCCGCCGGGGATTTCAACGTTGCCATCCTGAACCACCACTTGCGCTGGCTGATCATCGAGTTTCCGGACGACGAAAGCTGCTGCGTGTGCGTCAAGGTGCCGCCCATCGATCTCGATCATCAACGGTTCGTCGCCGGCCGCTGCCTCGATGAACACTTCGCCGCGCACCACTTTTACCCGAAGGCGGCCGCGCTCGTCATAGACCTTAACCTTGCTCTCGGTGTTCAGCGTGAGTGTGGAGCCATCGGCCAACGGCACCCGGCGCATTTCGCCTTTGGCCGTCGCATAGGCCGTCGGCGCTGGAATGCTGACGAACAGGAATGCTACCAGCAGCGCAGAGGCTGCAACTGCGCCACTCCACCGCAATACTTCATGCCTACGCGCATTCCGGCGCGATGACCTTGCGGGCGGCCGCACTGCCACGCGACATACCGATACGGGCAACTCGTGCAACTGGCCGTGACCGCGCAACGTTTCCGCCCGCATCCACAGCGCTTTGGCCCGAACCCATGCACCGCGACGGCGTGCATCGCCAGCCAGCCAGCATTCCAGATCCGCGGATTCTTCCGCCGACAGAGGCGCACGATCCACCCGCGCCAACCACTCTGCCGCCGCCTGCTCAATATCCTTGCTAGTTTCTCGTTCGCTCATCGGCCCGCTGTTTTTCCCGTTCCATTCCCCTAGAGGTTTGGACGGGCAGGCTTCCGCCACTGGCCATCCATTCTCCCAGCCAGCGTATGCCGCGGGCAATGTGCTTCTCGACAGTACTCTCGGCCAAGCCCATGCGCTCGGCGATCTCACGCTGCGGCAGGTCATGGACGCGGCGGAGAACGAAGGCTTCCCGAGCCTGTCCAGGCATGGCGGAGATCAACGAGGCCAACCGCCGCAGCTCATCTCGATCCAAGGCAGCTCGTTCCGGCGTCGCGCCTTCGTCAGCGAACTCGACTTGACCCAGGTCTTCGATCGAATGGATCGAAACCACCTGTGCACGGCGGATATTCCTCACCACCAGCGATTGCGCGACCTGGAACAGATAGGCGCGCGGATTGAGGATGTCGTCCAGATCTTCGCGCTCAGCAAGGATGGCGTAGCTTTCTTGGATGAGATCATCTACATCAAAGGCTGGAGCGTGGCGGCGCCCCAGCCATGCGCGCAACGCAGGCTCGTGCGGCAGGACGCGCTGCATGAACCATCGGGTGCGGGCAAGATCATCCATCGCGCTGCCTTCAGACCCCGATTCTCCGCCGGATGGTCCCTGCCTGTCGAAAATCATCTGTATCGCTTCCGGCCCCCATCCCCGAACTGGAAGACGCTAAAGCTTCCATATGACAATTCGGTTTCGATGCCGCGTTGCAGCGTCTTTTTCCTCCTGCCCACCGTTCACAGCCGGCTTTGCGGCTTTTTTTGAACGGCATGGTCTTCTCTTTTCGGCCGCGGCTCTGTCGTCACAAGATCCTGGGCCAAAGGACCAAACTGCGAATCTGCGCGGCGGTGAGGAAAGAGGCAGGTTCTTGGCGTGGCTGTCATTGCCTTTATCGGCAATCAAGTGCTCGGTACCCAGGCCTTGGATTAGGGTAGAAGCTTCCGCACAATCCGCTCGGGTAGCGACGGCCCGCTGCCACAGGAACGATTGTTTGCGTCGGGCCCGGGCCACCAGCGGTTACCCGAAGCTGCGGAACCGTCGCCATTCAGGCGTGCTGCATGCGTGCGCTGATTCCGTCGTGGGGGGCCAAGCCGGGCGAACCCAGTGCGCACACCACTCTGCTTGATGCACTATCATGCGATTGCTTTAATGGATAAACAATTGAAATACAACGAAAACACCTTATCCGTCGCGCCGATGATGGATTGGACCGATTCGCACTGCCGGGTCTTCCATCGACTGTTGTCGCGGCATGCACGGCTGTACACCGAGATGGTGCATGCGCAGGCGGTGATCCACGGCGATCGCGACCGGTTGCTGGGTTTCGACGGCAGCGAGCATCCGGTCGCCCTGCAACTGGGCGGCAGCGAACCGGCGTTGCTGGCGCAGGCGGCGCGCATTGGCCAGGAGTGGGGTTATGACGAGATCAATCTCAATGTCGGCTGTCCGTCCGACCGGGTGCAGGCCGGGCGTTTCGGTGCCTGCCTGATGAAGGAGCCGGCGCTGGTGGCCGACAATGTGGCGGCGATGATCGCTGCGGTTGCCGGTTCCGGGCGGCCTGTCCCGGTGACGATCAAGTGCCGCCTGGGCGTGGACGAGGAAAACGACTACGAGCGCTTCCGCGCCTTTGTCGATACCGTCGCGGCGGCGGGCTGCCGCACGTTCTTCGTGCATGCGCGCAACGCCTGGCTGCAGGGACTGTCGCCGAAGGAAAACCGCGAGGTGCCGCCGCTGCGCTACGACTGGGCCTACCGGCTCAAGCGCGAGTGCCCGCAGCTGACCGTGGCCATTAACGGCGGCATCGCCACCCTTGCCGATGTACACGTCCATCTGCAGCACACCGATGGCGTGATGCTGGGCCGCGCGGCCTATCACGACCCGTACCTGCTGCATCAGCTGGAACATGCGCTGTGGGACACCGCGCTGCGCTCGCGCAGCGAGCTGCTGCGCAGCTTCCGGCCCTATGCCGAAAACCGCCTTGCCGCCGGGGTGGCGCTCAAGCACATCACCAAGCATGTGCTGGGCCTGTTCCATGGGCAGCCGGGTGGCAGGATGTTCCGGCAGATTCTCAGCGAAGGCGCGCACAAACCCGGCGCCGACTGGGCGCTGGTGGAGCAGGCGCTGGCGGCTACCGGGTCGCAGTCGCGGCCGGCAGCGGCCTGAGTCCGGCATGTTGACCCGCGACATCGAGGCCTTCATGCGGTTCGCGCGGGAGGTCGGCGCGGATTTCGGGCCGGCGACCGCGCGTGCGGCGTTCCTGGTGACGCCGGAAGGGTTCGCCCGCGCCGAGCAATCGGCCCAGGACAATCGTTACATGCAGGCGCAACAGCACTTCGACGCCGAAGCCGCGCTGCGCCAGCACCGCCAGTTGCATGCGGCGCTGGCGACGGAGTTGCCGGTGTTCTGTTTTCCGGGACGCGCCGAAACGCCCGACGCGGTGTTTCCGAACAATGTCTTCGCCACCGCGCCGGGGCGGTTGATCGTCGGCCGCATGCGCCATGAGGTGCGCCAGCGCGAAGCGCAGCGCAGCGATATCCGCGGCTTCTTTCACAATCTGTTGGGCTATCGGGAAATCGATCTGTCCACGCAGCCGCACCCGTGCGAGTTGACCGGCGCGCTGGTGATCGACCGCGCGCGCGGGCTGGGTTATTGTGGGCTGTCGGAGCGCTGCGACCAGGCCGGCGCGCAGCGCATGCACGAAGCCTTCGGCCTGCGCGCCACGCTGATGTTCGATCTGGCCGCCGGCGAATACCACAGCAACGTGCTGCTGGCGGTGCTGGCCGGACGCGCCGCGCTGATCTGCGCGGCGGGTTTCGCCGACCCGGCCGTCCCCGTGGCAATCGCCGGGCTGTACGCGCCGCATGCGCTGATGCTTTCCGATGGAGAACAGGCCGCCTTCGCCGGCAATGCCATCGCGTTGCGCGAAGATTCGCTATGGATGAGCGCCCACGCGGCGCACGCCCTGACCGCAGCCAGCCGGCAGCAGCTGGCCGCGGCGGGACTCTGCGTCCGCGAGGTCCGGCTGGATGCCATCGAGGCCGGCGGAGGCTCGCTAAGGTGTTGTGTGGCCGAGGTTTTCTGAGTAGTCATCTATCTGAACAAGCCGCATCGAGTTGTGGATAAGTTCAGACCGGATTCACTGCCCCAAGCCAAGACTTTGGGTCCATCTTCAGAGGGCGTTTCGGCTCCCGTTCAGTTTGGGACACCGATATCCGTTACGATTCCGTTATGCGCTGTATCCATTTCTCAATTGGGTTTGCCCTGCTGGCCTCGCTTGCCGCAGGCGCTGCCTTTGCGCAGCAGGCTGACCAGCCGCCACCGCCGCCGCAGAGCGCCCGCCCGATGATTCCGGAGTCGCGCGCCAGCCGGCATAACTCGTTGTCCGATTCGGTGCGCCGGGTCAGAAACGAGACCGGTGGACAGGTGCTGAGCGCCGAGCGCATGCAGTTCGACGGTCGCGACATCAACCGGGTCAAGTACTACGACGATCGCGGCCGCGTGCGTTACCGGGAAGAGGCGGACCAGTCGCGCCGGCAGGCGCCGTCGCGTCCGCGCCGGGATATTCCCAGTGAGCCGCCTGCACGCGGCGATAACCCTTCCAACCCGTAGTCTTACGTAGAATCGGTTCGTAAGCACTCGCGGCCACGGCCGCCCGCATTTCCAAGGAGAGTCCATGCGTATCTTGCTGGTCGAAGACGAAGCCCCCCTGCGCGAAACCCTGGCCGCACGCCTCAAGCGCGAAGGTTTCGCGGTCGACGCCGCCCAGGACGGCGAAGAAGGTTTGTACATGGGCCGGGAGGTGCCGTTCGATGTCGGCATCATCGACCTGGGCCTGCCCAAGATGTCGGGCATGGAGCTGATCAAGGCGCTGCGCGATGAGGGCAAGAAGTTCCCGGTGCTGATCCTGACCGCGCGGTCCAGCTGGCAGGACAAGGTCGAGGGCCTGAAGCAGGGCGCCGACGACTACCTGGTCAAGCCGTTCCATGTCGAAGAGCTGCTGGCGCGTGTCAACGCGCTGCTGCGCCGCGCCGCCGGCTGGAGCAAGCCCACGCTGGAATGCGGCCCGGTGGCGCTGGACCTGGCCGCGCAGACGGTCAGCGTCAACGGCAGCAATGTCGACCTGACCAGCTACGAATACAAGGTGCTGGAATATCTGATGATGCATGCCGGCGAACTGGTCTCCAAGGCCGACCTGACCGAGCACATCTACCAGCAGGATTTCGACCGCGATTCCAACGTGCTGGAAGTCTTCATCGGCCGCCTGCGCAAGAAGCTGGATCCGGAAAGCGAACTCAAGCCCATCGAGACCGTTCGCGGCCGTGGCTACCGGTTCGCGATCCCGCGCAACAACGAGGACTGATGGCCCGCGCCAGGGACGCGGAGCCGTCCAGCGCCGGCGGCCGGGTCAGGTTCGACGGCTGGCGTCCGCGTTCGCTGCGCGCCCGCCAGCTGCTTGCGGCCAGCATCGGCCTGCTGGCGTTTCTGGCCTTGGCCGGCTACGCCCTGGACAGCGCCTTCGTCGCCACCGCCGAAGACAACCTGCGGCAGCGGCTGAAGGCGTACGCGCTGAAGTACGTCGACGGCATCGAGTTCACCCGCAACGGCTTGCTGGTGCCGCCCTACGATCCGCCTGATCCGCGCCTGGACATGCCCGACAGCGGCCTGTACGCGCAGGTGGTGATGCCCGACAGCACCTGGGGCTCGAATTCGACGCTGGGGCCGGAACTGCCGCAGTCGCCCATGCTGGGGCCGCTTGAGGAAGCGTTCGACGCGGTCGATTTCCGCCGCGCCGACGGCAGCCAGAACCGCGCCTACCGCTACGGCGTGGGTTTCGTCTATGCCGAACTCGGTCCGGACGAGGAATTTCCGTACACCATCTACGTACTGGAAGATGCGATGTCGCTGACCTCGCAGATTCGCGTTTTCCGCGGCGCCCTGTGGGTCTATCTGGGCAGCGCCGGGGTATTCCTGTTGTTGCTGCAGATGCTGGTGCTGCGCTGGAGCCTGCGCCCGCTCAAGCGCGTGATCGCCGAACTGACCCGCGTGCAGGCCGGCGAAGCGCCCGGCATGAGCGAACGCCATCCGGTCGAACTGCAGCCGCTGACCGACAGCATCAATGCCTTCATCGACAGCGAGCGGGAAAACCTGGATCGCCAGCGCAATACGCTGGCCGACCTGGCGCACAGCCTGAAGACGCCGCTGGCGGTATTGCGCACGCAGATGGACAGCGGCGCGGACGACGCGGCGCTGCGGCAGGAACTGGACGCGCAGCTCAAGCGCATGAACGGCCTGGTGTCCTATCAGCTGGCGCGCGCGGCTTCCAGCGGCCACAAGCTGTTCTCCGCGCCGGTGGCGATCGAACCGCACGCCGAGGAGATCGTGCGCGGGCTTGAAAAGGTCTACGCGGCCAAGGGCGTGCTGTGCGAGTTCGACCTCGACCCGGCGGCGCGCTTCTACGGCGAACCGGGCGATCTGCTGGAACTGCTGGGCAACCTGCTGGAGAACGCCTTCAAGTGGGCGCGTTCGCGGGTGCTGCTGACGGTCAAGCCGGGCCGGGTGATCGCCAACCGCCGCGCCGGCCTGCTGCTGTCGGTCGAGGACGATGGCCCGGGCATTGCCGAAGAAGACGTGGTGCATATCCTGCAGCGTGGCGTACGCGGCGACGAACGCGTGCAGGGCCATGGTATCGGCCTGGCCACGGTGCAGGATCTGGTGCGCGAATACCGCGGCGAGCTGCAGGTCCGGCGCTCGCAGGAACTGGGCGGCGCGCATTTCCAGGTCACCCTGCCGCCCGGGCTGTAAGCGCAGGCTACAGCAGCGGCGGCGGGCCGTAGAAGCGGCGCAGATGCGCGGCCACATCCGGCATGGCCTGCTTCAACAGCCGCGGCGCCGAGAAGTGGTATTCGGTGACGACCGCGAAAAACTCTTCCGGGGCTTCGGCCGCATACGGATCGATGGCGGTGTCATCGCCGGCATCTACCGTGGCGCAGAACGCGTCGTAGCTGCGCTGGAAATCGTGCGCCCACTGCCGCTGCCAGGCATGCGGCAACGGCGGCGTGCCATCCATTTCGCCATCCAGCGCATCCAGCTTGTGCGCCATCTCGTGCACGGCCACGCAGAAACCGGCGTCGGGTTCGGCCAGGTCCGCCTGCACATCGGCCCAGGAAAGAATCAGCGGCCCCGCGCCCCAGGACTCGCCGGACAGTTCGTCTTCCCACTCGTGCAACACGCCGGCGGCATCGGTATGGCTGCGGTGCACGCGGAACGCATCCGGATAGACGATCAGCTGCGACCAGCCGCGCAGTCCGGCTGCGCCGAATTCAAGAAGCGGCAGGCAGCACAGCGCCGCCAATTGCAGCCGCTGGCCGGCGTCCAGCTCAAGTCCGGCGAGCGGGGTAATGGTTTTCTGCTGCAGGAAGCGCGCGCTCAACTCGCGCAGCCGCGCCGCGCGCACGTCGTCCAGCGCGGAGAACCAGGGTGCGGAAGCCAGCACCTGCTGCCAGCGTTGCGGATCGATGGCGTCGGCGGCGTTGCGGAAACGTCGGAACAGCCCCAGCACTGCTTAGCGGACGTTGGCGGCTTTGGGATGGGATGCGACGTCCATGACACCCTCTACCGGAACATGCCCGGCAGGAAGCTGTGCCATTTCGGCGCACGCGGCCGGGTCATCGGCGCATCGTCATCGTCGCCGCCGCCGCGTACCGGTGCCGCCGTGTTCGCCGGCGGTGCCGGCTGCGCGTATTTGTTGCGTACCGCCGCGGTACGCGGCCGGTCGCTTTGCTGCAGGCCGGCCTCGGTGGATTTTTCCACCAGTTCCTGGCAACTGGTCGAGTTGTCGGGCACCGGAGTGCGCCCGTTCTGGGCGGCGGCCACGCAGGTCCACAGCAGCAGCAGGATTGGCAGGGCGCGCAACATCGGGGACTCCTGTCGGTGAAGGCACACGGGCGGAAAGCCGGACGAATATAGCCGGAAACCGCACCGGCGGCATTAATGGCTGCGTCCGCCGGGCCGAAGCGTCCTGGAATCGCGACGAACCGATGCCGCGGCACCGGGGTTTACCGCATCGCAGCATCTGCGCCCCGGGGCATCCGGCCAGGCGGCGCCCGCATCTCGCGCATAATTGATGCATGTCCGCTCCCCGCCCGTTGTCCGAAAGTGATTCTCCGCCCATGGCGGCTTCCCGCGGCCCACGCTGGGCCGGCCGCAACCAGGCCAGCTTGCGCCGGCGGTGCCGCCGCCGATGAGCAGGGCAGCGATGGGCAATGACCGCGAGCTGCTGCAGCGGCTGATCGCCGGCCCGGTATCCGGCGATGCGCTGGCGCGCGCGGGCGGCCAGACCCGGGCCGCGGTGTGGAAGCGCATCCAGGCCCTGCGCGACGCCGGCATCGCCATCGACGCGCGGCCCGGCCGCGGCTATGCCCTGAGCGAACCGGTGGAACTGCTGGATGCCGCGCGCATCGAGGAAGAACTGCCGGCCCGGCTGCGCCCGCAGATCGCAACGCTGGAATGCGCCTGGGCGCTGGATTCGACCAACAGCGAACTGTTGCGGCGGCCCACACCGGCACAGGGCGTGGCGGCTCTGATGGCCGAACAGCAAACCGGTGGCCGCGGCCGCCGCGGGCGTACCTGGGCCTCGCCGTTGGCCGGCAACCTTTACCTGTCGCTGGCGCGGCAGTTCTCCGGCGGACTGGCGAGGCTGGGCGGATTGAGCCTGGTCGCCGGTGTCGCGGCGGCCGAAGCGTTGCAGGCGCAGGGCGTCGCTGCGGTGCGGCTCAAATGGCCCAACGATCTGGTCGTGGCCGACCGCAAGCTGGGTGGACTGCTGATCGAAGGCGGCGGCGAACACGGCGGCCCGGTGCGGGCGGTGATCGGTCTGGGCTTGAACGTGCGCATGCCATCGACCGCCGCTGCCGCGATCGCGCAGCCGTGGGTCGACATTGCCGCGCTGACTGCGTTGCCGCCTTCGCGCAATCGCATCGCGGCGGCGGTGCTGGAGCACCTGCTGCCGGCGCTGGCGCTGTTCGATCGCGAAGGGCTGGCGCCGTTCCTGCCGCGTTTTGCCGCGCTGGATGCGTTGGCCGGCCGCCAGGTCCGGGTAATCTCGGAACAGCAGCACCGCTCCGGCATCGCCGAGGGCATTGCTGAAGATGGCGCCTTGCGGGTGCGCATCGATGGCATCGTGCAGTCGGTGCATGCCGGGGAAATCAGCGTGAGGGCGCAATGAGCCACTGGTTGTTCGACTTGGGAAACACCCGGCTCAAGTGCGCGCGGATGCGGCACGGCGGCGGGTTGGAAGAGGCCACCGCCTTCGGCCACGACCAGGCGGCATTCGTCGATGCGCTGCGCCGGCATCTGGACGCCCACCAGGCGTCCGGTTCGGCATGCCTGGCCAGCGTGGCGTCGCCGGCGCTGAGCGCCGGCGTGCTGGAGGTGCTGACCGCACGATTCCAGCGGATTTCCGTCGCCCGCACCCAACCGCGGTTCGCCGGCGTCCGCATCGCCTACGCGGAGCCGGCGCGGCTGGGCGTGGACCGCTTTCTTGCGCTGGTGGCCGCGCATGCGCGGGCGGCCCGGCCGCAGCTGATCGTCGGCGTCGGCACTGCGGTGACCGTGGATCTGCTGGACGCCGATGGCCGCCACCTGGGGGGACGCATCGCCCCTTCGCCGCGCTTGATGCGCGAAGCGCTGCAGCGCGCGGCGGCGCAGCTGCCTGCACAGGGTGGCCGGTACCGGGAATTCGCCGACGACACCGAAGACGCGCTGGCCTCGGGCTGCGACGGTGCGGCGGTGGCATTGATCGAACGCAGCCGCGACCGGGCCGCATCGCTACTGGGGCAGGTGCCGGCGTTGCTGCTGCATGGCGGCGGCGCCGACGCGTTGTCGCCGCATCTGCCCGATGCCGATTCTGCGCCATCGCTGGTGCTGGAGGGGCTGGCGCAATGGGCGCTGGCCGGTATTCCCGGCCCGCGGCGGTAGTGGGTCTCGCGCCCCACCCAAAGTTCATAACACGCTCTAGAATCGCCGCATGCTGATTCGCGTCCTGATCGTCCTGCTGGCCGTTTTGAACCTGGGCGTCGCGCTGTGGTGGATGACCCGGCCGGCACCGTTGCCGCCGCAACCTCCTGCGCTGCCGTCCGGCGTGGCGCAACTGCAGCTTGTCCAGGACCCGGCGCCGGAGCCGGAGCCGGAGCCGGCCGCGCCTGGGCGACCCGTTGTCCCCGTCCCCGCCGTTGCCGACAGCACTCCAACCGCGGCTGCCGAACCGGTATCCACGGCCGGTTCGCCGGCCGCAGCGGCGGTGCTACCGCCTGCGCCGCCGCCAGCGCAGTGCTTCAGCCTGGGGCCGTTCGCCGAGGCCGGTCTGGCCGTCGCCGCCGCAGAACGTCTGAAGGGTCACGTCCAGGTCGCCAAACCGCGGACGCTGCCGGCTGCCGGCGCCAGCGGCTACCGCGTACTGATGCCGGCCGCGGAAAGCCGTGAAGCCGCACAGGCCGTCGCGCAACGGATTGGCGCGGCCGGTTTCGACGATTTCCTGGTCATCAACAATGGCGAGGAAGCCAACAGCATCGCCCTGGGCCGCTACCGCAGCCGCGAAGCCGCGCTGCGCCGGCAGGAGTCGCTGCGCGCTGCCGGTTTTGCGGCGCAGTTGCTGCCGATTGGCCGCGACGCGGCGCCCCAATGGTGGCTGGACGTCGCGCTGGACGGGTCCGCAGACGCCGCGCAACTGCGCCGGTTGGCTGCGAGCGCGCAATCGGTGCCGCTGGATTGCGCGCGGCTGCGGTAGAATCCGCAGCGGGCGGCCTGAAGCGTTCGCCCATCTTGCCGGCATAGCTCAGTTGGTAGAGCAACTGATTTGTAATCAGTAGGTCGCGGGTTCGATTCCTGCTGCCGGCACCACCGCTTTGATCCCGCCTGCGGCTCTGGGGAACGCCCTGGCAGCGCTCAATGCCGGAGGTTCTGCGCCGTCGCGCCGCCGCCGCTGTTGCGCTGCCACAGGCCGGAAACGCAAACCCGTCTAGACTCATCGCCCCGAAACAAAGCATGTGGTGGCCGATGAGCCGAATATTTCCGCCTGTATCCCTGATTGGCGTGCCGACCGATGTCGGTGCCGGCCACCGTGGCGCACGGATGGGGCCGGATGCCTTGCGTATCGCCGGCCTGGGCGAAGCGCTGGCGGCGCGCGGGGTGGACGTGGTCGATGTCGGCAATGTCGAGGGGCCGCGCAACCCATGGACCGATCCGGTCGCCGGCTACCGCCACCTGGACGAAGTGGTCGCATGGAACCGCGCATTGATGGAAGCCACCGGCGCCGAGCTGGGCAAGGGCCGGTTGCCGATCATGCTGGGCGGCGACCATTGCCTGGCGATCGGCTCGATCACCGCCATCGCCCGCCATTGCCGCGAAACCGGCAAGCGGCTGCGGGTGCTGTGGCTGGACGCGCACTCGGATTTCAACACCAGCCAGGTCACGCCGTCCGGCAACATCCACGGCATGCCGGTGGCGTGCCTGTGCGGCATCGGTCCGGACGAACTGACCAGGCTGGGCGGCGACGCGCCCGCCATCACCCCGGCGATGGTGCGCCAGATCGGCATCCGTTCGGTGGATCCGGAAGAGAAGAAGCTCATCAAGGATCACGCCATCGACGTCTACGACATGCGCTACATCGATGAGGTCGGCATGAAACGGACGATGGAGGCGGCGCTGGAAGGCGTCGGCGAGGACACCCACCTGCATGTCAGTTTCGATGTCGATTTCCTCGACCCCAGCATTGCGCCGGGCGTGGGCACGACCGTACCGGGCGGGCCGAACTACCGCGAGGCGCAACTGGTGATGGAGATGATTGCCGACAGCGGCCGCATGGGCTCGCTGGACATCGTCGAACTGAACCCGGTGCTGGATCGCCGCAACCGTACCGCCAAGCTGACCGTGGACCTGGTGGAAAGCCTGTTCGGCAAGTCCACCCTGATGCGCGACTGATTGGAAACTGAACGGCGCCGCGCGGACTTCACCCGCCTTGAACGGCCCGACCAGCTAAGGTCGACTCAAGCCGCAATCGGGCGCCCCCTGGCGCCGCACCCGGATTGCCGCCCAATCATCATGAGGAGGCGAACATGAAACGTTTGATGGCGATGCTGTTGGTGGCGCTGTTTTCCACTGCCGTGCTGTCCGGCTGCAACACGATGGCCGGCGCCGGCAAGGACGTCCAGAAGGTCGGCGAAAAGGTCGAGGACAAGGCGGAGGACTGCAAGGACGGCAAGTGCTGACCACCGGTTGCTTTTGAACCGGACGTTCCCGCCGGGGACGCAGCGAAAGGGCCGGTCTACGGCCCTTTCGCGCGTCTGCCGAATGGTCAGCCGGCGTGCAGCATGGTCTAATCAGACTCGTATTCAGGGGGAAACGCGCCGGTTGCCGGCCTCTTCCCTGGTACCGATAACCCATGCATGAAGGAGTCGCGTGATGAAGCGCCTGATGTCATTGTTGTTGATCGCTGCGTTGTCCATGGCCGTGCTTTCCGGTTGCAATACCGTCAGCGGTTTCGGCAAGGACGTGCAGAAAGTCGGCGAGAAGGTCGAAGACGCGTCGGGCAAGTGATTCGCAGCCGCGATGCATCGCCAGCGCAAAGGCCGGGAAACCGGCCTTTGCGCTTTTCCGGGTGCGGTTGGGCCATGCCGATTCAGCCTGCCCTAATGCCGCGTTGACGGTGGCGCGACGGCCGCTGAACGCGGACGGGAGGACACTTGCGCACGCGGCATCTGTTGCCGCGACAGCACGAGGTAACGCCATGAACCAGGACATCATTGCCGGCAACTGGAAGCAGCTCAAGGGCAAGATTCAGGCCAAGTGGGGCGATCTGACCGACGACGACTTCAAGGTGGCGCAAGGCAACGCCGAATACCTGGAAGGCCGCCTGCGGGAACGCTATGGATGGGATCGCGACCATGCCCATACCGAGGTGCAGGACTTCGAGCGCAGCCTGCGCTCGGAAATGAAGAAGAACTAGGGCCGGGCTTGCCCTGACCGCATCGTTCATCCGGACTCAACGGGCCGCCTCCGCGGCCCGTTGCCGTTCCTGCGCTCGCCCCCGCGGATTCAGCGATAGCCGCCCGGCGGGTCGGCGACGAAGCCGCCGGGAAAGGCATCCGGCCGGTCGTGGAAGCGGAAATGGCGATAGCGATGCGGTATCACGCCCAGCGCCACCAGCCGATGATGGGCGTCGTAGCGCAACTGGGTGATCTGGCTCGGGCTGCGGGTCGCGCGCACGAATCCGGTCTGGCCCACCGGGGACCATTCCCGTTGGCCATGTCCGGTACCGATGCTCTGCCGCCCGAGCGACTTTTCGGCGATGGCGTCGGTGGCGGCGGGAGCGGTAGCGCTGCGCTCGTTCTGCTGGCGCCGACCGTCCTCGCCGCCGCGGGCTATTGGCGGCGGCGAAGGCGGGTAATGGTAATGGCGCGGGCGCGCTTCCTCGAACACCGCCACACCGATCACGCCGACGTTGTCCGGCCGGCCGGTTCGCGCCGCATAGCTGTCGCCCAGGTCGGTGAAGACGAACTGCGCCACATCGCTCAGCGATTTGCGCCAGCCGGTGATTTCCGCGCTTTCCCACGGCCCCAGCACGTAGCCGGCCTGGCCGGGATCGGCGGTCTGGCCGGTGATCGCGTTGACGCCGTCCACCGACAGCACCACCAGCACGCGCTGTCCGCTGGTGTTGGTCAGACGCACGGCGTAGCGGTGGCCGGGGCGCCCGGCCACCCAGGTATCGCGCCGGTGCGGGTATTGCGGCAGCCATTGGCCGCTGTCGCGGTCGACCACCGCGACATCGACCAGCGGCCCGGCGGAGGCTGGTCCGGCTGCGGCAAGCGCCAGCAGAATGGCGGCCATCGACAGGATCGTGCGGAACATGGTGGCGTCTCCTCAGGGAAGTTGGCGATGGAAACGCGCCGGCGGCGGCAGCGGGGTTGAACCTGACAGCGGTTAAACTTGCGGCGTTCAGGCTTTCCGGTCCTGCCCAAGGCGGAAAAGTTCCGAATGAGCCGTCGTCCCGGCTTGCTCCGCATCCGGCGGCCCGAGCGCCGCCGTAACCAAACCGAATCCGTCCAGAGCTTCTTGAATGACCACCCGCGTTCTTACAGGCATCACCACTTCCGGCACCCCGCACCTGGGCAACTACGTGGGCGCGATCCGCCCGGCGGTGGCCGCCAGCCACCGCGACGGCGTGGAGAGCTTCTACTTCCTGGCCGACTACCATGCGCTGATCAAGGTGCAGGATCCGGCCCGCGTGCAGCGCTCGACGCTGGAAATCGCCGCCACCTGGCTGGCCTGCGGGTTGGAGCCGGACAAGGTGTGGTTCTACCGGCAGAGCGATATCCCGGAGATTCCGGAGCTGACCTGGCTGCTGACCTGCGTGGCCGGCAAGGGCATCCTCAACCGCGCCCATGCCTACAAGGCGGCGGTGGACAAGAACCGCGCCGACGGCGAGGACGATGACGCCGGCATCAGCGCGGGGCTTTTCATGTACCCGGTGCTGATGGCCGCCGACATCCTGATCTTCAACGCCAACCAGGTGCCGGTGGGGCGCGACCAGATCCAGCACATCGAAATGGCGCGCGACTTCGGCCAGCGTTTCAACCACCTGTTCGGCAAGGACTACTTCAGCTTGCCGGAAGTGGTGATCGAGGAGCATGTCGCCACGCTGCCCGGCCTGGACGGGCGCAAGATGAGCAAGAGCTACGACAACACCATCCCGCTGTTCGCCCCGCGCAACGAGCTGAAGAAGCTGATCGCCGCCATCGTCACCGATTCGCGCGCGCCGGGCGAAGCCAAGGATGCCGATGCCTCGCACGTCTTCCAGCTGTACCGCGCATTCGCCTCGGCCGAGGAAACCGCTGCGATGCGCCAGGCTTTTGCCGAGGGCATCGGTTGGGGCGACGCAAAGCAGCAGCTGTTCGAGCGCATCGATGCCGAAGTGGCGCCGTTGCGCGAAAAGTACGAAGCGCTGATTGCCAGGCCGGCCGAAATCGAAGGCATCCTGCGCGACGGCGCGCAGCGCCTGCGCGCGAAGTACGCGGTCCCGTTCATCGCCGAGCTGCGCAATGCGGTGGGCCTGCGCGACCTGGGGCAGCGCAGCGAATCGGTGGTCGCCGAATCGGCCAAGGCATCGCTGCCGCAGTTCAAGCAGTACCGGGAAAAAGCCGATGGGCGTTTCTACTTCAAGCTGCTCGATGGCGAAGGCGAACTGCTGATACAGAGCGAAGGGTTCGATTCGCCTAAGGATGCCGGCCAGCTGATCGCGGTGCTGAAGCAGGTCGACAGCGCCGATGCGATGGAGACGCCGGAGATCGTCCTGCACGCGCCGGCCGTACAGGTGCTGGAGGCGCTGACGCGGCTGCGCGAGGCCGAGGCCTGAGTCGTGCCGTATCTGGCGCTCGTGCTGTTTCTGCCGTGGTTCCTGTTGCTGGGCACGCTGTTCTGGTCGTTTCCCCGTCAGCCGCGCGGCCGCCAGCGCCGCGTCTTCGACACGCTGGCGCTGCTGGTCGCGTTTGCGCTGAGCGTTGCGGGCATGTCCTGGGGCTATGCGCTTGGCGCGCTGGACGCCGGCAGCGGCGCCATCTGGCGGCAGGTGCTGGCCAGCTTGGTCGCCTACGGCGCCTTCCTGATGGCAATGACGGTAGCGGTGCCTTTGCGGACCTGGTGGCTGGGGCGGCGTTGATCAGCAGAGCTGTCCTGTAGGAGCGACGCCGATCGCGATGGCGCCCCGATAGCCGCCCAGGCACGCACGATGAAGTGCGCGCCGAAGCGCGTCCGGATGGCGAACTTACCGGCTTCCCTGTTGTCCGGATTTCCAGTCGCGACTTGACCGGCCATTCGGCTGTTGAGAGCCATCGCTCCGACGACAGGAAGCGAGCGATTCGAAATGGGCGGATTTGCGACTAAAGCCCAAGCGTGGACGCGGCAGCAGGCCGGTAGAATCGGCACTCCATGGCCGATTGCCGCAAACCTGCAAGCGTATGGACGATCACGGCATCCACACCATCGACACCGCGTTCCACCGCGACCGCTTCGATGCCGCCTATCTGATCGTCGAGAACGGCCGTGGCGCATTCGTCGACTGCGGAACTTCCCATTCGGTGCCGCGGCTGCTCGCCGCGCTGGCGGCGGCGGGTCTGTCGCCGGCGGCGATCGACTGGCTGCTGGTCACCCATGTCCATCTGGACCATGCCGGCGGCGCCGGCGCACTGATGGCGCAACTGCCGAATGCCAGGCTGGTGGTGCATCCGCGCGGCGCCCAGCACATGATCGATCCGGCGCGGCTGATCGCCGGAGCTACCGCGGTCTACGGCGAGGAGGAGATGGGCCGCAGCTATGGCGAGATCCTGCCGGTGCCCGAATCGCGCGTGGTGATTGCCGAAGACGGCCACCGGCTGTCGCTGGCCGGGCGCGAGTTGCTGTGCATCGATACGCCCGGCCATGCCAGGCATCACTACTGCGTCTGGGATGCGCGCAGCCGTAGCTGGTTCACCGGCGACACCTTCGGACTGTCCTACCGCGAACTGGACAGCGCACGCGGCGCGTTCGTCATTCCAACCAGTTCGCCGGTGCAGTTCGAACCCGAAGCGCTGAAGGCTTCGATCGGACGGATGCTGGCCTATGCGCCACAGAAGATGCACCTGACCCACTACGGCGCGGTCGGGAATGCGGACAAGCTGGCGCTGGACCTGTACGAGCAGATAGACGCCATGGTCGCCATTGCGCGCAACTGCGACGGGCTGGCCGACCGCCATCGCTGCCTGGTTGCGGCGCTGGCCGCGCTGTACCTGGAACGGGCGCGCGCGCACGGTTGCGCTCTGGACGATGCCGGCGTGCAGCGGGTGCTGGAGATGGATATCGAGCTCAACGCGCAAGGCCTGGCGTGCTGGCTGGATCGCGACCGGCGCTGAGCGCGCAAGCTGTCGCGTGGATTTTTCAGGCGCCGAGCAAGGCGCTAGCGCGGGCTGACGCGGTTTGGCGTTGTGTCCGGCTCATCCGATTCTACCTGTGTCGGATGCTCCTGCCGTTGTGGCCGCAAACGATCTGCGCCACCCTGTCGGCGTCGGGGGTGTCGTAGACTCGGGTTTGGTCGATCCGGAGCTTCGCTGTGAAAAAGAGTCCCCTGCTTCTTGCATTGCTGCCGTTGGCGTTCGCATCGGTGGATGCGGCCGAACTGCCCGGCGGCGGCATCAGCGCCGAGCAGTTGTCCCGGCATGTGCGCATGCTGGCCTCCGACGCGTTCGAGGGGCGCGAACCGGCTTCGGCCGGCGAAGACAGGACAGTGGCCTATCTGAGCGAGGAACTGCGCAAGGCTGGCGTGCAGCCGGGCGGCGACAATGGCGGCTGGACCCAGGCGGTGCCGCTGGTGCGCGCGCAGGTCGCAGGTCCGGTCAGTGCGCAATTGCGGATCGCAGGAAAGACGCAACCGCTGGCCAACGGCGATGACGTGGTGTTGCAGACGCTGCAGCCGGTGGAAAAGGTGACGGTGCAGGACGCGCCGCTGGTATTCGTCGGCTACGGCATCGATGCGCCCGAGCGCGGCTGGGACGATTACAAGGGCGTGGACCTGGCCGGCAGGATCGCGGTGGTGCTGGTCAACGATCCGGATTTCGAAACCGAGCCCGGCGACTTCGACGGCCGCGGCATGACCTATTACGGCCGCTGGACCTACAAATACGAGGAACTGGCGCGCAAGGGCGCACTGGGCGTGCTGATCGTCCACGAAACGGCGCCGGCTGCCTATGGCTGGGCGACGGTGCGCGCGTCGGGGCTGTCGCCGGTGTTCGATATCGAACGCGCCGATGCCGCGAGCTACCACACCCACCTGCGCGGCTGGATGCAGCGGGAGCTGGCGGTGTCGCTGTTCGAACGTGCCGGGCTGGACTTCGAGGCCGAAAAGAAGAAGGCGCAGGGCAGGGATTTCGAGCCGGTGGCTTTGGGCGATGCCGCGCTGTCGGCTTCTTTCCAGGTCAAGCGCGAACAGGTGATCAGCCGCAATGTGGTCGGGCGCCTCGAAGGTGCGCAGCGACCACAGGAAACGGTGATCTATTCGGCGCACTGGGACGCGTTCGGAAAGGGCGAGCCGGATGCCGAGGGCGATCGCATCCGCCATGGCGCGGTAGACAACGCCACCGGCGTGGCCGCGGTGCTGGAACTGGCGCGGGTGTACGCCGCCGGGCCGCGGCCGCAGCGCTCGCTGCTGTTCATCGCCTTGACCGCCGAAGAGAAGGGGCTGCTGGGCGCCACCCATTACGCCGCGCATCCGCTGGCGCCGCTGGAAACCACCGCGGCGGTGATCAACGTGGAGATGCTGAGCCCGGACGGACCGACCCGCGATATCGCTTCCTGGGGCAAGGGCCGGGTATCGCTGGAGCAGGCGTTGGCAGACGCCGCCGCCGCGCGCGGCCGCACTTACTCGCCGGATCCGAATCTGGAGGCCGGCTTCTTCTATCGCGCCGATCATTTCGCCTTTGCCCGCATGGGGGTACCGGCGCTGACCGTTGGCGCAGGCCTGGACCGTGTGCAGGGCGGGGTGGAAAGCGGACGCGCGCTGCGCGACACCTATTTCGCCAACTGCTACCACCAACCCTGCGATGCGTGGAAACCGGACTGGGATGCCAGCGGGCAGGCGCAGGATGTCACCTTGCTGTACGACCTGGGCCATGGCATCGCCAACAGCAGCCAGTGGCCGCAGTGGCAGGATGGCTCGGAGTTCAAGGCGGCGCGCGATGCCAGCGCGGACGCGCGGGAGTAGGTTGCCGTTCTTTCCCGGTTGTGGGAGCGACGTCAGTCGCGACTGCGCGCCGGTAGCCATTCGGCGTCGGCAATGAAGAGCGCTGCGCTGCGTCTGACTGGCGGAGAGGTGGGCATAGATCGCGATTCCCGAAGAGCAATCGCGACCGACACCGCTCCCGCAGGACAGGTGGTTGAACGATCCGAGCCGGCCGCAATGGCGGAGACGAAGCGGTTATTCCCAACGATTGGGTTCGCCGCGGGCGCTGTTCTCGTTCATCGGCACCACGCAGAAGCGGTGGCCGGTCGGCGCCTGCATGACCCACCAGCGGCCGCGTACGCACTCGATGCGCTGGGCGCCGAGCTTCTCCAGCCTGGCGACTTCGGCTTCGACATCGTCGGCCTCGATATCCAGGTGCACGCGCGAGGGGTGCGAGACCTTCTGCACTTCGATGTGCATGCCGCCGGGGCCGTCTTCGAGCATGTCGTAGATGCCCAGGCCGCCGTCGTCGGCGCTGGTGACTTTCAGGCCCAGCGCCTGGCTCCAGAATGCCGAAGCGGCGGAAAGATCGTCGGTCTGACTGTCGATGATGAAACCGGCAAGGCGGCTGCGGTGGGCCATGGCGAACTCCGTCAGCGGGGACTGCCAGGATTGTAGCGCGGCGGAAGGCAACGGCTTGGCGCCATCGCAGGGATGGCGCCAAGCCGATCGCTCCGCCGGCCAACGCGCCGCTGACATTCCCATGTCGAACCTCGCTTGTTGAAAAAAGCGAAGCGCGGTACGGAGGTGTGAAACAGCCGCGGTATGTCAGCCGGCCAGCGCCAGGTCGTCGATCAACGCCTTCAAAAAGCGCGCCGCTTCGCCGCCGGTGCAGGCACGGTGATCGAAGGTCACCGACAACGGCACGATCTTGTGCGATTCGAAGCCGCCCATCACCGGCGTGACCTGGTGGCGGGCGCGGCCGGCGGCAACGATGGCCACGCACGGCGGCACCACTACCGGGGTGGCGTAGCGGCCGGCGAACATGCCGAAGTTGGACAGCGAGATCGTGTAGCCGCTCAGCTCCGAGGCCGGGATGCTGCGGTCCTCTACCTGCGCGCGCAGCCGGTTGACGCCTTCGCGCACGCCACGCGCATCCAGGATGTCGGCATTGCGCAGCGCAGGCACGAACAGGCCGTCGTCGGTGTCCACCGCGATGCCGATGTCGACCTGCGGATGCAGCGTGCGGGTCAGCTTGTCGCCGTCGAACCAGGCGTTCATTGCCGGCACCGCCTGGCAGGCGCGCACGATGGCGCGGATCAGCCGCACGGTGACGTCGTTGCCCGGCTGCCAGGCTTGGATATCGGCATCGTCGCTGAGCGTGGTCGGCACGACCTTGGCGTGCGCATCGGCCATCACGCGCGCCATGTTGCGGCGCACGCCCTTGAGCTGTTCCGGTTGGCCGACCACCGACACGCCGGGCGGTTGCGTGCGCATCGGTTTGCCGCTGGCGGAGAGGGCGGTGCGTTCGTTCGGTTGCCTTCCCGCGCTGGCGAGAGCAGCGCCTGCGGACGAAGCGGGTGAAGCCTCACCGCCTGCGCGGCTGGCGCCTTGCGCTTGCGGCGGAAACGAGCCCATTCTTGCGCTGCCATCGGCCGCCGCCTGCTTGACGTCGGCCATCGTCACCGCGCCGTCGGCGCCGGTGGCGCGCACGCGGCTCAGGTCCACGCCGAGCTTCTTCGCGGTCGCGCGCACCGCCGGCATCGCCTTGACGCCGCCGACGGCGATCGCCTGTTCGGCGTGCACGGCATTGGAGCTCTGCATCGCGCCGACGACCGTGCCGGCGTCTCCGCGCTGGTTTTCGGCATCGTGGCCGCCATCGGCTTCCGACGGCGCCGGACGTGCTGGAAGCTGGCCGCCATCATCGCTGGCCACAACCTTGCCGGACGTCCCGGCAGCTGTCGCGCCGGCGCCGGCCGGCGGACCATGATGGTGGCCGGTGTCCTGGCCTTCGGCGCGCTGCGGCAGATTGGGATCCGGTTCGAACACCGCCAGCATGCTGCCGGTCACGACCACGTCGCCGGCATCGCCGGCCAGCTTCAACACCTTGCCGGACACCGGCGAGGGCACTTCGACCACCGCCTTGGCCGTTTCCATCGATACCAGCGGCTCGTCGAGACGGATCACGTCGCCTTCCTTGACGAACCATTCGACGATGGTCGCGTCCGGGAGGCCTTCGCCCAGGTCGGGCAGGTGGAATGTCTTGCTGTCGCTCATAAGAAAAGCCGGGAATGGGGAATGGGGAATCGAGAATGGGGAAACGGGAGTAGGAATTAAGTACTGCGGGAGGTTGCTACGATTCCCGATTCTCCATTCCCTATTCCCGGCCGCTTTACGCGCCAACGGCGCGTAAAGCGGCGGCGACGATCTTGTCCACGCTGGGCAAGTACTTCATTTCCAGCCGGAACAGCGGGATGTGGGTGTCGTAGCCGGTGACGCGTTCGACCGGCGCCAGCAGGTCGTACATCGAATGCTCGGCCAGGCGCGCGGCGATCTCGGCGCCGAAGCCGGCGGTGCGCGCGGCCTCGTGCACGATCACGCAGCGGCCGGTCTTGCTCACCGATTCGGCAATGGTGTCGAAGTCCAGCGGCTTCAGCGTGGCCACGTCGATCACTTCGGCGCTGATGCCCTCGGCGGCCAGCTTGTCGGCCGCTTCCAGCGTTTCCTTGACCTGCGCGCCCCAGGTCACCAGGGTCACGTCGGTGCCGTCGCGCAGCACGAAGCAGACATCCAGCGGCAGCGCCTCGCCATCGTCGGCCACCACTTCCTTGTACTGGCGGTAGATGCGCTTGGGCTCGTAGTAGATCACCGGATCCGGATCGCGGATCGCCGCCAGCAGCAGGCCATAGGCGCGCTGCGGCGAGGACGGCATCACCACGCGCAGGCCGGGTACGTTGGTGAAGATGGATTCGTTGGCTTCGCTGTGGTGTTCCGGCGCGCGGATGCCGCCGCCCCACGGCACCCGCAGTACCATCGGGCAGTGCAGGCGGCCGCGGGTGCGCGAGCGCATGCGCGCGGCGTGGCAGATGATGTGGTCGACCATCGGGTAGACGAAACCGTCGAACTGCGCCTCGGCCACCGGCTTCATGCCCTGCGCGGCCAGGCCGACGGTCAGGCCGGCGATGGTGGTTTCGTCGAGCGGGGTATCCAGCACACGCTCGGCGCCGAAGCGCTGCTGCAGGCCGGCGGTGGCACGGAACACGCCACCGTTGACGCCGACGTCCTCGCCCAGCACCAGCACCGAATCGTCGTGCTTCAGTTCCCAGGCCAGCGCCTGGGTGATGGCTTCGATCAAGGTAATCGGGGTATCGGTCATCGCTGCGCCTCCATTTGCGGGTGCCGGAATGTCCTGCGATGCGGGCGCAGTACGGGTGGCCGGGTTGTGTTCGGCGGTGACGGCGTCATGCTTATCCATGGCGGCCCTCCGCGGCAATGGCGGCGGCGCGCTGGGCCAGCAGTTCCGGCGGCGGATCCGCGTACAGGTAGTCGAACATCGCCTCGACCGGTTGCACCGGCGTGTTGAGGTAGGCATTGACCTCCACGTCCACGCGCGCGCCGCACTCTTCCTTCCACTTGGCTTCTTCGGCCTCGCTCCACAATCCTTGCGCGGTCAGCCAGATGCGCAGGCGGGTGATCGGATCGCGTTCCCAGGCGGCCTTGACCTCGGCATCGTCGCGGTAGCGGCGGGCGTCGTCGGCGGTGGTGTGGTCGGACAGGCGGTAGGTGACGAATTCCAGCACGGTGCCGCCGTAGCCCTTGCGTGCGCGTTCGCTGGCCTGGCGCATCGCTTCCAGCACCGCGATCAGGTCGTTGCCGTCCACCTGCAGGCAGTGCAGGCCGCCGGCCAGGCCTTTCTGCGCCAGCGTCTGCGCGCCGGTCTGCGCGCTGCGCGGAACCGAAATGGCCCAGCCGTTGTTGATCACGCACAGCACCAGCGGCAGCTCGTAGGCGCCGGCCGAGTTCAGCGCGGCGTAGAAGTCGGTCTTGGAAGAACCGCCATCGCCGCAGGTGCTGACCGCGATGCGCGGCTGCTTGCGCAGCTTGAACGACAGCGCCGCCCCGGCCGCATGCAGGCACTGGGTGGAAATGGGCACGCACCAGGCGAAATCGTGCGGGGCATGCTCGAACGCGTTGCCGCGCTCGTCGCCGCCCCAGTACAGCAATACTTCGCGCGGCTGCACGCCGCGCATGAACTGCGCGCCGTACTCGCGGTAGCTGGGCGCGAACACGTCTTCCGGGCGCATCGATGCACCGATGCCGACGTGGGTGGCCTCGTGGCCCAGGCAGGACGCATAGGTGCCCAGCTTGCCGGTGCGCTGCAGCGCGATGGCCTTGGTGTCGAAGGTGCGCACGAACAGCATCTGCTTGAACAGCTCCAGCAGCCGCGCGGTATCGCGCCCGGCCTCGGGCAGATCGTCGCGGACGAGCGTGCCGTCCGGACCCAGGTATTGCAGGAACTCGATTTCGAACTTGGCGGCGATGGTCATCGCAACGGCACCTTCAAAGGGGGATCGCAACAGGATAGACGCGCTATGTTAAGGAGCCGGCAGCCCAACGCCGTCCTGCACCGCAACAATGAACGCTTGGATCGAGGCAAGAAAAAACGCGGCCGGAGCCGCGTTTCTTCCTGTCGCAACAAGCGCTTGCGGGTCATTCCGCCCATCCCGGAACGCGTTTCAGCAGCCCCAGAATCCGCAGGCGATGCGGGTGGCGAATGCGGCCTGGTTGTCGGTGGCATCGCTGTCGGGCGTGGCCGAACGCACCGCCGCATTCACCTGGATCCGGCCGCCGTCCGGTGCCGGGATGGCATTGGCGCGCAACGTGAACTGCGCGCTGGCTCCCGGTGTCAGCGCACCCGCCAGGGTGCAGCGGAAGCGCGCCTGGTGCAGGCCGCCCTGCGCCAGCTTCTGGCATTGCCAGCCGCTGGCGCCCTGCAGCGAAGACAGCAGCTTCCAGGTATTGCTGTCCACTTCCAGCACCGGCCGCTGCGCGGCAACCGTGCCCAGGTTGCGCACGCTGATGCGGTAGTCGGCGCTGAGCGCGTAGAACGGCAGCGTGGCGGGGCCGTCGATGCGCACGCTCAGGTTGGCCTGCGCCGGCGCCACCACGGTCACCGCGACCACATCGGTGTTGTTGTCCTGGTTGCCGTCCGGCGTTTGCGAAGCCACCGATGCTGCCAACTGCACGACGCTGCCGGCAGCAATGGCGTCGCTGGGCACGCTGACGCTGAAGCTTTGCGCAGCGCCGGCGGCAAAGTGCGCCACCGTGCAGACGATGCGCGTGCTGGTGGTGACCTGCGGCGGCGCGCAGTTCCAGCCCGGTGCCGCGGCGACCGCCGCGGTGAGCGGCCGGTTCAGCAGCAACGCCACCGCCGCCGACTCGGCCGCATCCGGGCCGCGGTTTTCCACGTCGACGGTGAAGACGATCGGCTGCCCGGGCATCACCTCGTTGGCCGCCGCATGCGCGGCCAGGCCCAGGTCGGCGACCCGCAGCGACTTGAGCTTCAGCAGCACCACGGTCGGGTCGTGGTCGGACAGGCGTAGCGGGCTGTCGGCCTGGTTGCGGGCGATTTGCGGGAAATCCGCATTGACCCGCGCATGGCTGACCGCAACATTCGCAATCTGCGGCGATTGCATCAGCGCGCGGTTGGCCAGGATGTGGTCCAGCGACTGCACGTTGCCGTCGTAGGCGTAGGAGTAGCTCTGGTCCGGCGACGCCATCAGGGTCAGGTTGTACAGATCCGGGTCGACCAGATCCGCGCCATCGCCGGCGACCACGGTCTGCGCATCCGGCGAGGGCAGGCCGGTGACGGTGCCCAGCGCATCGACATAGCCGTCGTTGAACTCGAACGCGTTGAAGTCGCCCATCAGCAGCAGCTTCTCCGACGGGTCTGCCAACTGCCGCGCCTGCACCAGCTCGGCCAGGAACTTCGCCTGCGCCTGGCGCTTGGCGCGGATGCGCTCGCCGCTGGCGGTGTCGGCCTCGGCGCCGTTGAGCGAACGCTGGTGCACGACGATGGCGGTCAGCGGCAGGCTGCGGCCATCGGCAAAATGCACCACTGCCTTCAGCAGCAGCGGCGGACGGTCGTTGAGCAGGCTGGTGGCGCCGCCCGGTTCGACCCAGGTGGTGGCCTTGCCGTGCTGGACGACCGACAGCACCTCCACGCGCGGGCGATCCGCGCCGACGGCAGCGGTCTTGACCAGGAAGCCGACGTCGATCCCGCCGACATCGTTGCCTTCCTGCAGATAGGCCACGTACTGCGGATTGGGCTGGCCGGCGGCGACCGCATCGGCATTGATGCGGTCGGCCAGGGTCTGCAGCACGCTCTGGCTTTCGACTTCCACCGCGCCCAGGATGTCGGGCAGGTGCAGGTAGTCGCGCACCGTCAGCGAGGCCTTGCCCAGGCGCATCTGGTAGGCGGCCGGGGTCAGCACCGGCTCGCCGATGGCCGGGTCGTTCTGGTCGTCGAAGAAACGTTCCATGTTGTAGGTGGCCAGGCTGACGTCGTCGGCCTGCGGCGCCAGCGCCGGTTTGGGCTGATCGGCGCCGTCGCAATCCACGGCCAGTTCGCTTTCCGGGTACAGCGTATAGCGGCGGAAGCTGTAGTCCAGCGGGCCGGTCACCGCGCCGATGCGGCAGCCGGCCGCCACGTCCACGCGCGGGCCGCCCAGGCCGGCACTGCCGACCGCGATGACCTGCGGGTTGGTGTTCCAGCGTGGCACGTCGGCCGGGCTGCCGGCCGGCAGCGGATCCGGCTGCTGCACGCCGGGTTTGCGCCAGGCGCGCGGCACCCCGGCGACCACGGCATGGAACACGCCGTTGCTGGTGCCGGTGGCGCTGCTTTCGTTGACGTTGCCCAGGGTGGGCGTGTTGACCACCAGGCCGGCAGCGGTCACCCGCATGCCTTCCAGCCGTTCCAGCTGATCGTAGTCGCCCTCCGGGTCCGGGAAGCTCGGGCTCAGCGCCACCGGCGCCGGCAACGCATGGCCGCTGGACTGCAGCAACACGTTCACGCTGCCGCCGATTTCGGTCAGCGGCGGCTGGGTCGGGTCCGCGCTGGGCACGTATTCGACCACGCTGCCGCGCACCCGCACATGGTTGCCGACCGCGGCGGCGGCCGGCGGTTCGCTGCCGGTGTAGACATAGATGCCTTCGGACGTGCGCGCATCGCTGTCGGCCTCGGCATCGGGCGTCTGCAGAAAGAAGCCGGCGCTGCGCCGCGCGGTGACGATGCCGCTGGTGGCGACCACCTGCCCGGCCAGCGGCGAGACATTGCCCGGGCCCTGGATGGCATGGATCGGGATCAGGTTGAAGTCGTCGTTGAGGATGGTGCCGGTGGCCTGCAGCGTACCGGGCAGCGCGCCGCTGACATCGGTCACGTCGAGGAAGAAGGTTTCGTCCGGTTCGTTGGCGGTATCGCCCAGCACCTGCACGCTGACGCTCAGGCTGGTCTGGCCTTCGGCGATACTGTGGCGGGCGCTGGCCAGCGCCTGGTAGTCGCTGCCGGCCGTCGCGCTGCCGTCGCGGGTGGCGATATCGAAACTGACGCCGCCGGCGCCGGCGGGCATGTTCAGGCTCAGGAAGAACACGAATGCCTTGCTGCCGCTGTCGCCTTCGGCCAGGGCCACGTCGGAGACGGTCAACACCGGTTGTCCGCCGCCGCCGCAGACCAGCGCGCTGCTGGCGCTGTTGCGCGGCGCCGGCGTAGCGGTGGCGAAATCGGCGCCGTTGTTGTCGGTATCCCGGCAGCCATTGTCGGCGCGCAGCACCGCCAGCGTATTGCTGGGCGCGGCGGTAGGGCTGCTGCCTTCGGCGCAGCTGGCGCTGCCGCCGTAGCCGACGAAGTCGACATTGCCGGTGGGGCAGGTGCCGCTCAGTGCGCTGCCGGTATTGCTCAACGCGACCTTGCCGGCGGTGCCGCTCATCGCGATGGTGCCGGTGGCGTCGGGCGTGGGCAGATCCACCGTGCCGCCGGCACCGTCGGCCTGCTTGACCAGATAGTAGCCGCCCGGGCCGATGCTGCCGGACAGCGGCGTGACCTGCCAGCTGCTGCCGGCGGCCGAGGCGTACTGCAGCGACCAGCCGTCCAGGCTGACCGTGCCGGTGCCATTGTTGTGCAGTTCGACAAAGTCGCTGCGCCAGGTGGCGCCGCTGTTGCCGCCGCCGCCGTAGACCTGGCTGATCACCACCTGCGCCAGGGCAGGGCCGGAAACGAACAACGCCAACAGCAATACCGCAGTTCTGAACCGCAACGACTTCATCGCTATCTCCCTGTGAGGGCGCGCCTGGGCAGGCTTGCCGCAATCTATCCCGTTCACTTTCGAATAGTTCGGTGACGCTGGGGTGACAAGTCCGGAACCCGCCTGGTGGGTTACCCTTGCAGGCCCCGTTCCGGCTGCCGTCCATGACTGTCGAAAAGAACCAGCGCCCGCTGGAGGCTACCATCCATACCGACCTGGAAGGGAGGCTGACCTACGGCGGCTATCTGCGGCTGGACAAATTGCTGTCGGCGCAGCAGCCCATATCGGACCCGGCCCACCACGACGAACTGCTGTTCATCGTCCAGCACCAGGTGTCCGAGCTGTGGATGAAACTGATGATCCACGAGCTGCGCGCGGCCATCGGCCATCTGCAGCGCGACGAGGTCTGGCAGTGCCGCAAGGTGCTGGCGCGCAGCAAGCAGGTGCTGCGCCAGCTGACCGAACAATGGTCGGTGCTGGAGACGCTGACCCCTTCCGAATACATGGGCTTTCGCGATCTGCTGGGTCCGTCCTCGGGCTTCCAGTCGCTGCAGTACCGCACCATCGAGTTCCTGCTGGGCAACAAGAACGCGGCCATGCTGAAGGTGTTCGCCTACGACCCGGCCGGGCAGGCGGACCTGAAGGCGGTGCTGGAAGCGCCCAGCCTGTACGAGGAATTCCTGCGCTATCTGTCGCGCTTCGGCCACGCGGTCCCGGCCGCCGGCGCGGACCACGACTGGAGCCAGCCACACGACACGGATCCGGCGCTGCTGCCGGTGTTCGAGGCGATCTACCAGGACACCGACCGTTACTGGCGCGAGTACTCGCTGTGCGAGGACCTGGTGGACCTGGAAAGCCAGTTCCAGTTGTGGCGCTTCCGCCATATGCGCACGGTGCTGCGGATCATCGGTTTCAAGCCCGGCACCGGCGGTTCCAGCGGCGTGGGCTTCCTGAAGCAGGCGCTGGAGCTGACCTTCTTTCCGGAACTGTTCCAGGTGCGCACGTCGATCGGCCCGGCAACGGATTACGGCGCGCCGGCGTGAATGCGCCTAGGCACGACTGCGTCGGCGCGCTGCTGGTGCGCGGCGGCCGGGTCCTGCTGGGAAAGCGAAGCCAGGACGTCTGGCTGGCCGGCGCCTGGGATGTCTTCGGCGGCCATGTCGAAACCGGCGAGAGCGCCGAAGCGGCATTGCGACGCGAACTGGAGGAAGAGTTGGGCATCACCCCGCGCGGGTTTTCGTTGCTGGCGACGCTCGACGGCGACCAGCCCGAACCCTGGCGATTGCGGTTGTACCTGGTCACCGCCTGGGACGGCGAGCCCCGCAATCTGCAGCCGCGCGAGCACGTCGCCATCGGCTGGTGTTCGCTGGAACAGGCGCAGGCGCATCTGGCGGCGGCCCACCCGCAGTTTCCGGCCCTGCTGGCCAGGGCGATGGGCGCATAGCGCTGAAGCCGGCCGGCGCGGGGCCGGGCGCATGTTGCCGGGACTGGCGCGCGCCGGCTGCAGGCAGGTGCCTTGACCGCGTGCAGGCCCGGAATCACGGGCCCGGGCAGGGGATTGGTGCTTTGCAGCAGCCGGAAATGGTTTGACGTCCCCTACCGCCGTCGGTAATTCTCTCCCGTCCCGTGCGTTCTCGCCCGGTTTTTATTTCCTGAACCAACCAAGGGGGAAACCGCATGGGCGGTGCCGTCGATACGCAAGCTCCGGGACAGATTCCGGAATTCAAGCAGGTAATGGGCCATCCGCGTCCGCTGTGGATGCTGTTCATGACCGAATTTTGGGAGCGCTTCGCGTTCTACGGCATGCGCTGGGCGCTGACGCTGTACATCGTGGCCGAATTCTTCCAGGGCGATGCGGCCGGCGAACGCACCGCCAGTGAGCTGTATGGCGCCTACCTGGCCCTGGTCTACGCCGCGGCGATCTTCGGCGGCTATGTCGCCGACAAACTGATCGGCTACCAGCGTTCGATCCTGATCGGCGCCCTGATCATGGGTGCCGGATTGTTCATGATCAGCATACCCAGCCAGACCATGCTCAAGGTTGGCCTGGCGACGGTGATCGTGGGCAATGGCCTGTTCAAGCCGATCATCTCGACCCTGGTCGGCAAGATCTACGCCAGCGGCGATGTGCGCCGCGATTCGGGTTTCACGATCTTCTACATGGGCATCAACATGGGCGCCTTCGTCGCGCCGCTGTTGACCGGCTGGCTGGCCGAGAAGCTTCTGGGCGAGAGCGGAATGCCGGCCTACAAGGTGGTGTTCATCGCCTCGGGCATCGGCATGCTGCTGAGCCTGCTGTGGTTCTGGTTCGGCCGCGCGCAGTTGAAAGGCGTGGGCATGGTGGCCCCGGAGGCGGCTGGCATCGGACGGGTGCTGCTGGTGCTCGTGGGCGCCGCGATCGCGGTGCCGTGCATCTATTTCCTGCTGACCATCGATGCGGCCGCGCTGCAGTGGCTGTTGCTGGCGTTGTTTGTCGTACCGGCCATCATGTTGCTGGTGGAAGGCATCCGCGAAGGCAGCATCGCCCGCGACAAAGTGATTGCGATGCTGCTGATCTTCGGTTTCAACGTGCTGTTCTGGATGTTCTTCGAACAGGCCGGGAGTTCGTTCAACTTCCTGGCCGACCGCATCGTCAACCGCGATCTGTGGGGTTGGGAATTCCCGGTGGGCTGGTTCCAGTCGGTCAATTCGATCGCCATCATCACCCTGGCGCCGTTGCTGGCATGGATCTGGGTGAAGATGGGCAGCAAGAACCCGTCCATCCCGCGCAAGTTCGGACTGGGCCTGATCTTCAACGGACTGGCGTTCCTGCTGCTGATGTTCGCGCTGTCCAGCCTGGTGGATGCGGAAACGCTGAAGATTCCGTTCTGGACGCTGTTCATGGTTTACGTGATCCAGTCGGTAGGCGAGCTGTGCCTGTCGCCGATCGGCCTGTCGATGACCACCAAGCTGGCGCCGTCGAAGCTGGCCGGTCTGGCGATGGGCGGCTGGTTCCTGTCGGTGGCCATCGGCAACAACCTGTCGGGCATCTTTGCCGGCAGCGTCAGCGGCGAAAGCGGCATGACCACCGATTCAGCGTTGGCCGGCTACACCTTCGGCTTCTGGGCGCTGTTGGGCGCAGGCGTGCTGCTGTTCCTGATTGCCCCGTTGATCCAGAAGCTGATGCACGGGGTTAAGTGACGTACCGGCGCGTGCCCGCCGCGGGCACGCCTTTGCCGGCACGTCACCCCGGCGCAAGCCGGGGTCCAGCGGCTTGACCAGCCATGCGGCTGCTGAGAGCTGCGGAACCGTCACCCCGGCGTAGGCCGGGGTCCAGCCTTTGCCGGCACGTCACCCCGACAGGGCCTGCCCTCGAATGTCGTAGCCGAACCGTCCGAAGCGGCGACTATTTCCGAAGCCGCTATCCCCAAGAACCCGCAGCAAGAACCAGAGAACGGCGGCAATAGCCGCCGCTTTGGTATCCGCTTCCCCGCCCCGACCCCCGATCTCCCAGTCCCCAGTCCCCCGTCCCGAGTCCCGAGTCCCGAGTCCCGAGTCCCGAGTCCCGGCCCCCGCCTCAATGCGGCTCGGCCATATGCGCAATGCCATCGCTGAGCTTGCGCATCAGCGCATCCAGTTGCGCCTTCTCCTCGGCGGAAAGATGGGTCAGCAGCCGGCGCTCGCAGGCCAGCGCCATCGGCGCGATTTCGTCGTAGACCGAGTAGCCGACCTCCGACAGCGTCAGCACCGAACGGCGGCGGTCGTTGCCGTGGGTATCGCGTTCGATCAGGCCGCGGTCGAGCAGGCGGGCGACCGCGCGGCTGACTGCGACCTTGTCCATCGCCGTGCGCTCGGCCACTTCGCCGGCCGACAGGTCCTTGTAGCGGCCCAATACCGCCATCACCCGCCATTCGGTGATGGCCAGGCCGAAACGCTGCTCGTACAGGTGGGCGATGGTCTGGCTGACCCGGTTGGACAGCACGCTGAGACGGTAGGGCAGGAAGTGTTCCAGCTCCAGGATGGCATGTACGTGGTTGGAAGATTCGTCGGTATCGCTCATGGCTGGCCGGTCGTGGAAGGGGGTAATGACGCGGCGCGGCTTGCAATTAGTTTCAGCTGAAACTATAAAGCAAGCTGTCCGTACGCAAGCCTACGAGGCGCACCATGAGCACACAACCCAACCTGGGCATGCAGGTCACCACCTTCGAAAACCCGATGGGCATCGACGGCTTCGAGTTCGTCGAATTCGCCGCCCCGCAGGGCCAGGGCGAACAGCTGCACGACTACTTCCGCAAGCTCGGCTTCACCGCGGTGCTGCGCCACAAGGCGCGCCCGATCACCGTGTACCGGCAGGGCGGGGTCAACTTCCTGGTCAATGAGGATCCGGACTCGTTCGCTGCCGAGTTCGCCCGCGCCCATGGCCCGTCGGCCTGCGGCTTTGCGATCCGCTTCCAGCGTCCTGCCGACGAGGTGTTCGCCACCGTCATCGGCAACGGCGGCCAGGCCATCGAGCGCAAGGCCGCCAGTCGCGCCGTGCCGGCGCCGGTGGTCAAGGGCATCGGCGACTGCATGCTGTACCTGGTCGATCGCTACGGCGACAAGGGCAGCATCTACGACGCCGACTACCTGCCGATTCCCGGCGCCGAGCAGGACCCCAGGGGGTTCGGCCTGACCTTCATCGATCACCTGACCCACAACCTGTATTTCGGCAACATGGCCAAGTGGTCGGACTACTACGAGCGGCTGTTCAACTTCCGCGAAATCCGCTACTTCGACATCAAGGGCGCCAAGACCGGCCTGCTGTCCAAGGCGATGACCGCTCCGGACGGCGTGGTGCGCATCCCGCTCAACGAGTCCAGCGACCCGAAATCGCAGATCAACGAATACCTGGACGCGTACAAGGGCGAGGGCATCCAGCACATCGCCTGCTTCACCGACGACATCTATTCCACGGTCGAGGCCATGCGCGCGCAGGGCGTGGAATTCCTGGACACGCCGGATGCGTACTTCGAAGTGATCGATCAGCGCGTACCCGACCATGGCGAGGACGTGCCGCGGCTGGCGAAGAACAAGATCCTGATCGATGCCGACCCGGAAACGCACAAACGCAAGCTGCTGCAGATCTTCACCCAGAACGCTATCGGCCCGATCTTCTTCGAGATCATCCAGCGCAAGGGCAACGAGGGTTTCGGCGAAGGCAATTTCCAGGCGCTGTTCGAAAGCATCGAGCGCGATCAGATGAAGCGTGGCGTGCTGTAATCGGCTGGACGGTGGGAGCGACGCCAGTCGCGACGCAGAATCCGATTGACTGGATAGAATCCATCGTTTCCATTGGCCCGGTCGCGACTGACCCGTGCAGGCATGCCTGCACGACTCCCACAGGTGCAACATGAAGAGCCACGCCTACCAATCCGGTTTCGGCAACCACTTCGCCAGCGAGGCGATGGCCGGCACGCTGCCGGTGGGGCAGAACTCGCCGCAGCGGGCGGCGCACGGCCTGTATGCCGAGCAGTTGTCGGGCACGGCGTTCACCGCGCCGCGCAGCGAAAACCGGCGCAGCTGGCTGTACCGGATCCGGCCGGCGGCGATGCATTCGCCATTCGAAGCGTTCGACCAGCCGGCATTCCATAACGCGTTCGGCGACGGCCCGGTGTCGCCGGACCAACTGCGCTGGTCGCCGCTGCCATTGCCCGGGACGGCCACCGATTTCGTCGATGGCCTGTTCACGATGGCCGGCAACGGTTCGGCCGAAGGACAGCATGGCATCGGCATCCATCTGTACGCGGCCAACCGTTCGATGCAGGGGCGCTACTTCTACGATGCCGATGGCGAACTGCTGATCGTGCCGCAGCAGGGCCGGCTGCGCATCGCCACCGAACTGGGCGTGCTGGAGATCGAACCGCAGCAGATTGCGGTAATCCCGCGTGGCCTGCGTTTCCGCGTGGACCTGCCCGACGGTCCTTCGCGCGGCTACGTCTGCGAGAACTTCGGCACGGCGATGCGGCTGCCGGATCTGGGGCCGATCGGCGCCAACGGCCTGGCCAACCCGCGCGATTTCGATACCCCGGTGGCGGCCTACGAGGACATCGAAGGCGAGTTCGAGCTGATCGCCAAGTTCCAGGGCCATCTGTGGCGTGCGGCCATCGGCCATTCGCCGCTGGATGTGGTCGGCTGGCACGGCAACTATGCGCCGTACCGCTACGACTTGCGCCGCTTCAACACCATCGGTTCGATCAGTTTCGATCACCCGGATCCGTCCATCTTCACTGTGTTGACCTCGCCCAGCGACACGCCAGGCACGGCCAACCTGGACTTTGTGATCTTCCCGCCGCGCTGGCTGGTGGCCCAGCACACCTTCCGCCCGCCGTGGTTCCATCGCAACATCGCCAGCGAGTTCATGGGGCTGGTGCATGGGGAATACGACGCCAAGGCCGAGGGTTTCGCCCCGGGCGGCTGCTCGCTGCACAACTGCATGACCGGGCATGGTCCGGATGCGGCCACGTTCGAAAAAGCCAGCCAGGCCGATCTGTCCCGCCCGGACGTCATCGCGGACACGATGGCTTTCATGTTCGAGACCCGTGCGGTGATCCGTCCGGCGCAGCAAGCGCTCGATGCCGGCCACCGGCAGCGCGACTACCAGGCGTGCTGGGCCGGATTGAGGAAGCACTTCCCGGGCTGACGGGCGCTGCATTCGCAGCGTCTTAACGGCCGCAGGGTAGTCTCCGTTTTTTGTTACGGAGATCTTCATGAAGGTGAAATTGCCCTTCTGCGCCCTGCTGGCCGTTGCCGCGCTGTCTGCCTGCAACCAGCCCGAATCGGCCGCACCGGCAAAGCCCGCCACCACCGCGTCGATGGCCGAGCCGCCGCCGGTGGATGACACCGCGCCGCCCACGATCCCGGCGGAGCCGCCGGTGGTCTACAGCCAGGCCAGTTTCCTCGGCTATGGCGACATGAAGCTGGGCAGCACCATCGACGAGGCCAGGGCCGCCTGGGGCGGAGAGCTCGACGGCGCACCGGCCGAAGGCAGCAGTTGCCACTACCTGACGCCCAAATGGGTGAGCAAGCCGTCGGATTTCGCCTTCATGATGGAAGACGGCAGGTTTGTTCGCTACGACGTGGGCACCGACAAGGAAATCGCCCCGGGCGGCGGCCGGGTCGGCATGAGCGCGGAAGAACTGCAGAAGATGTACGGCGGAGCGTTGGAGTCGGCGCCGCACAAATATGTCGAAGGCGGCCAGTACCTGTCCATCGACGCCAGCGGGGTGGCGCCGACCAAGCTGGTCTTCGAGGTCGACGCCGACGGCAAGGTCAGCGCCTGGCGGGTGGGCCTGTTGCCGCAGGCCGATTACGTGGAAGGTTGTTCCTGAGCACCTGTCCGGGCGCTGCAGCAAGCGCTGCCGCAGGATATGGGTACCCGCACGCGCGCCGCGCCGGATGGCGAGCGCAGCAAGATGGTCGGGCAGGTTCCGAGCCAGGCCCGGCGCGCCGGCAGGACATGCTGGTATGGGACGCGCTGGCATAGAATCGGCGGACGGCCGATAGCGGAGGGACGGTGATGCTGGAAGCGTGGGGATACTTCTTGCTGGGCCTGGTGCTGCTGGCGCTGGGCGGCGATTCCATCGTCAAAGGCGCTTCGGGCCTGGCGCAGAAGTTCGGCGCGTCGCCTTTCGTCGCCGGCCTGCTGTTGATCGCCTTCGGCACCTCGTTGCCGGAACTGGCGGTCAATGCGCGTGCGGTCTGGGTGGGTGCGCAGGATCTGGCGCTGGGTAATGCCGTTGGCAGCAATATCGTCAACCTGGGACTGACGCTGGGGGCTGCGGCGCTGGCCGCGCCGGTGCTGGTGCGGCTGCGGTTGTTGTCGCCGTTGCTGGTGTTGCTGGCGGTGGCGACGCTGGCGCTGATCGCATTCGGTCTGGACGGGGTGATCGGCCGGATCGAAGGCGCCGTGCTGTTGCTGGGGTTTGCGGCGATGCTGGCGTTCGTGCTGGCGCGCGCGCGCCATGAGCCGGCGGACGTGCAGGCGGGCGTCATCGCCTACGCCAGCACGCGGGTGGTTCTGTGGATGAATCTGCTGCGGTTTGCGGTGGCTGCGGGGTTGCTGTATTTCGGCGCCAAGTTCGTGGTGCAGGGCGCACCGATGATCGGCGCGCAGTGGGGCCTGTCGCCGTTGCTGGTGGGCCTGCTGCCGGTGGCCATCGGGACCGCGCTGCCGGAAGTGGCCGCTGCCATCGCGGCGGCGCGGCGCGGCCAGGGCGACATGGTGGCCGGCCATGTCATCGGCTCCAGCCTGTTCAACCTGTTGGTGGTGGTAGGCGGCATGGCCGCGTTCCGGCCGCTGCCGCTGCCGCAGTCGTTCGTGCGGCTGGAACTGCCGGCCGCGATCGCGTTCGTGCTGGTGCTGTATCCGCTGTTGCGCGGCGACCTGCGCATCAGCCGCAATGAAGGCAGCGTGCTGCTGCTGGCATTCCTGGGCTGGGTGGCGTTGGAACTGTTGTTGCTGACGTAAGCGAGGCCCGGCGCGGCGGACACATCACGGCGCCACACCCTGTTGCCTTTGAATAGGCCCTTAGGCGTAGCGGCACGGTCCGGTCCGGGATAAGTGCTTGATCCGGCATTGTTCCGCGGCCGCGAGGGCGGCCGCGCGACCGAACCGGTTTTCACAGCCTGTTAAACTCCCGGGGTTGCTCGCGAATCACGCATTCCCTGCAAGAAGAAGGCTGTTGATGATCCCCTTTCTGGAAATCCTGCTGGCCTTGCCTTTCGCAATGGCCCTGGTGGTGGCGCTGCTGCGCGGCGTACCGCGCGGCGTCACGGCATGGCTGGCGGCGGCGGCACCGCTGCTGGGGCTGTTGGTGCTGGCCTGGCTGACGCCGGCGGTGATGGCCGGCCATGTGGTCCATGGCGATCACGCCTGGATGCCGCAGATAGGACTTTCGTTCGCGCTGCGGCTGGACGGGCTGGCGTGGATGTTCGCCGGACTGGTGCTGGCGATCGGCGCGCTGGTGGTGATGTACGCGCATTACTACCTCAGCCGCAACGACAGCGCGCCGCGTTTCTTCGCCTACCTGCTGCTGTTCATGGGCGCGATGCTGGGCATGGTGCTGGCCGGCAACCTGCTGTTGCTGGTGATCTTCTGGGAACTGACCAGCATCAGTTCGTTCCTGTTGATCGGCTTCTGGTCGCAGCGCAAGGATGCCCGCGAAGGCGCGCGGATGGCGCTGGTGATTACCGGCGGCGGCGGCCTGGCGCTGCTGGCCGGCGTGCTGCTGATCGGCCGCATCGTCGGCAGCTACGAACTGGATGCGGTATTCGCCGCCGGCGATGTCATCCGCGCCAGCGACTGGTACCCGGTGGTGCTGGGACTGGTGCTTGCAGGCGTGTTCACCAAGAGCGCGCAGTTCCCGTTCCATTTCTGGCTGCCGCATGCGATGGCGGCGCCCACGCCGGTGTCGGCCTATCTGCATTCGGCCACCATGGTCAAGGCCGGCGTATTCCTGCTGGCGCGGCTGCACCCGGTGCTGTCCGGCACCGATCTGTTCTTCTACGTGGTCTGCACCATCGGTGCGCTGACCCTGCTTATCGGCGCCTGGAACGCCATTTTCCAGCACGATCTGAAGGGCCTGCTGGCGTATTCGACCATCTCCCACCTGGGCCTTATCACGCTGCTGTTCGGCCTGTCCAAACCGATGGCGGTGGTGGCCGGCGTATTCCATATCCTCAACCACGCCACCTTCAAGGCGTCGCTGTTCATGGCCGCGGGCATCATCGATCACGAGACCGGCACCCGCGACATGCGCCGGCTCGGCAATCTGCGGCGTTCGATGCCATTCACCAGCGCACTGGCGATCATCGCCTCGCTGGCGATGGCCGGCATCCCATTGCTCAACGGCTTCCTGTCCAAGGAGATGTTCTTCGCCGAAGCGCTGGACGTGGGCGGCGGCGGCGGCATGCGCATCGCGATCATCACGGCGGCATTCCTGGCCGGCGTGTTCGGGGTGGCCTACAGCCTGCGCTTCGTGCTGGAAACCTTCTTCGGCAAGGGACCGCGCGCGCTGGAACACGAGCCGCACGAGCCGCCGCGCTGGATGAAGATCCCGGTCGAGATCCTGGTGGTGGTGTGCCTGGCGGTGGGCGTCCTGCCCGCGCTGACCGTCGCGCCGGTGCTGGATGCCGCCGCGCGTTCGATGCTGGGCGATGCGATGCCCAGCTACAGCCTGGCGGTCTGGCATGGCCTGAACCTGCCGCTGCTGATGAGCATGGGCGGCCTGGTCGGCGGCATCGCGCTGTATTTCGGTCTGCGCAAGCTGCTCGATCTGCACGCGATCATGCGCGAGTCGCTGGGACGCCGGCTGTTCCAGATCAACCTGGAGGCGATGTTCCGGCTGGCGCGGCGATTCACCGACGCGCTGGCCAACGGCAGCCTGCAGCGCAGCCTGCTTTGGCTGGTGCTGGCGGCGTTGGCGGCAGCGGCGGCGCCGTTCCTGCGTGATGCGCAGCTGCCGGTGCCGCGCCTGCACACGATGCCTGCGCTGGGCTGGCTGGTCTGGCTGGGCCTGGTGGCCGCAACCGTCTGCACCGTGGCGCTGTACCGGCAGCGCCTGCTGGCGATCATCGTGATGAGCGTGGTCGGGCTGATGGTCAGCCTGGCGTTCGCGTTCCTGTCGGCGCCGGATCTGGCGCTGACCCAATTGCTGGTGGAGATGGTGACGCTGGCGCTGATGCTGCTGGCGCTGAACTACCTGCCGTCGGCTTCGCCGCTGGAGCGCTCGAGACTGCGCAAGCTGCGCGATGCGGCGATCGCCGCCGTCGCCGGCGCCGGCGTGGGCGGACTGGCGTTTGCGGTGATGACGCGGCCGGTCGACACCATCGCCGGCGAGCTGCTGGCGCGCTCGCTGCCGGAAGCCTACGGCAGCAACGTGGTCAACGTGATCCTGGTCGACTTCCGCGGCTTCGATACGATGGGCGAGATCACCGTGTTCGGCATCGCCGCGCTGGTCGTGCATGCGTTGCTGCGGCGTGCGCGGATGCTGCCCGAGAAGCACATGCCCGGCGGTCCGGCGCAACTGCCGGTACCGGCGGATCTGACCCAGATTCTGTTTCCGCTGGCGATGACGGTGTCCATCTATCTGTTCCTGCGCGGCCATAACGCGCCCGGCGGCGGCTTCATCGCCGGACTGGTGCTGGCAGTGCCGCTGCTGATGCAGTATGTGGTGCAGGGCGCGGCGTCGGTGGAGTCGCGCTTCGGCTTCAACTACGTGGCCTGCATCGGCATCGGTCTGGCGATTGCGGCATTCACCGGCGTGGCGCCGATGCTGTTCGGCTATCCGTTCCTGACCAGCGGCCACGCCGAGCCGGTGCTGCCGTGGATCGGCGAAGTCGGGCTGGCCAGCGCCATCGGCTTCGATATCGGCGTGTACCTGGTGGTGTTCGGCGGGTCGATGCTGATCCTGTCGATGATGGGGACGGTGAAGCCATCGCCGAAACTGCCGTCGCGCCACGGCGTCATCGATCCCGCGCGCCGTTCCGTCCGAACCGGGGAGTTGCACTGATGGAAATCGCTCTGGCCAGCGCGATCGGCCTGCTGACCGCCGCCGGCGTCTACCTGATGCTGCGCGCGCGCAGTTTCGATCTGATCCTGGGGCTGACCTTGCTGTCGTATGCCACCAACCTGCTGATTTTCTCCGCCGGGCGCCTGGTGGTGGGCAAGGCGCCGGTATTGCGCGATGGCGTGGAAGCCAGCCTGGCCAACTACACCGATCCGCTGCCGCAGGCGCTGGTGCTGACCGCCATCGTGATCGCGTTCGCGATGACGGCGGTGACCATCGTGCTGGCCATCCGCAGCCGCGCCGACAACCAGAGCGACCATGTCGACGGAAGGGCGGTCGAGGGCACCGGCGGGCGCGGCGCAGGTGAGCGCGGCGCAAGCGGGGAGCGCGCATGAAGGAGCATCTGGTCATCCTGCCGGTGCTGGCGCCGCTGTTTGCCGGTGCGGTGCTGCTGTTGTGCGAACGCTTCGGCCTGGCGGCGCAGCGGGCGCTGTCGGCGCTGGCCATGGGACTGCTGCTGGCGCTGTCGTGGGCGCTGGTGGCGCAGGTTTCCGGCGGCGATATCCAGATCTATCTGCTCGGCGACTGGCCGGCGCGGCTGGGCATAGCGCTGATGGCCGACCGGTTGTCGGCGCTGATGGTACTGACCAGCACGCTGCTGGCGATCGCCTGCCTGCTGTATGCGTGCGCGGGCTGGGACCGGCGCGCGCCGCATTTCCATGCGCTGTTCCAGTTCCAGTTGGTGGGCTTGAACGGCGCGTTCCTGACCGGCGATGCGTTCAACCTGTTCGTGTTCTTCGAGGTGCTGCTGATCGCTTCCTACGGGCTGATGCTCAGCGGCGGCCGCGGCGTGCGGATGCGCGTGGGCCTGCACTACGTGGCGTTCAACATCGCCGCCTCCACGCTGTTCCTGATTGCGCTGGGCCTGCTGTACGGCTTGCTGGGTACGTTGAACATGGCCGAGATGGCGCTGCGCGTGGCGGCCGCGCCACCGCAGGACCTGAAACTGATCCAGGCCGCCGCCGGCCTGATGCTGGTGGTGTTCTGCGCGAAGGCGGCGTTGCTGCCGCTCTATTTCTGGTTGCCGGAAGCCTATTCGCGCGCGCCGGCCGCCATTGCGGCGCTGTTCGCGGTGATGACCAAGGTCGGGTTGTACGCGGTGTTGCGGGTTGGCACGCTGATGTTCGGCGCCAGCGCAGGCGCATTGGCCGGATTCGCCAACAGCGCGTTGCTGTACCTGGGCGTGGCGGCTTTGCTGCTGGCCGGGCTGGGGGTGCTGGCGGCAGCGCGCTTGCGGGTGCTGGTGGCCTACCTGGTGCTGGTGTCGGCGGCCACGCTGTTCATCGCCTTCGCACTGGCGCAGCCGGAAACCATCGGCGCCGGACTGTACTATCTGGTGCACAGCACGTTCATCGCCGCGGCGCTGTTCCTGATTGCCGATCTGATCCGCCGCCGTCGCGGCGACGCCCGCGACTGGTTGCAGATCATCGCGCCGATGCCGGCCAAGACGCTGCCGGCGCTGATGTTCCTGACCGCGGCGGTGTCGGTGGCCGGATTGCCGCCGCTGTCGGGGTTTCTTGGCAAGCTGATGCTGATGCAGGCGGTGCCGCAGGCGCAGACGGCCTGGGTATGGACGGCCATCCTGCTCAGCAGCTTCATGGTCATCGCCGGGCTGGCGCGCGCCGGTAGCCGGGTGTTCTGGCGCATCGACGAATCCGCCGATGCGCCGGCGGCGCCGATACGCCGGCCGGAAACGCTGGCGGTGGCGCTGTTGCTGGGTTACGGCATTGCGATGACCGTCGCCGCCGGCCCGATCGCCGGCTATACCCGCGCTGCCGCCGAGCAGTTGTTGGATGCGGAAGCGGCTATCGGCCAGATGCGCGCGACCGCGCCGCTGCACAGGAGTCCTTCGCCATGATCAAACGGCTGTTTCCATCGCCGCTGCTGAGCGCCACGGTGTTCGTTTTCTGGCTGCTGATGGTCGGCAGCGTCGCTGCCGGGCAGGTGCTGCTGGCGTTGCTGCTGGCGATCGTGATGCCGCTGTTTGCCGCACGGCTGGATCGCGAGTTCGCCCGCATCGGCAGCCTGCGGCTGCTGCCGAAGATGATGCTGGTGGTGGGCTGGGACATCGTGATCTCGAACATCGAGGTCGCGCGGCGCATCCTGGGCCCGGAGTCGGCGATCACCCCGGATTTCATCTGGGTGCCGCTGGACATCCGCAACATCCATGGCATTGCCGCGCTGACCAGCATCATCACGCTGACTCCGGGCACGGTGTCGGCCGAACTGTCGCCGGATCGCCGCTACCTGCTGGTGCACTGCTTCAACCTGAAGGATGCCGATGCGGCGATCGCGCAGATCAAGCGGCGCTACGAGGCGCCCCTGATGGAGATATTCCCATGATCCAAACCGCCATAGTGGGTTCGATGATGGTCGTCGGCCTGTCGATGCTGATGGCGCTGTGGCGGGTGCTGCGCGGGCCCAGCGTACCCGACCGCATCCTTGGCCTGGACACGCTGAGCATCGCGGCCATCGCCGAGCTGATGCTGTTCGGCATGTACCTGGATTCGCCGGTGTATTTCGAGGCGGCGCTGATCATCGCCCTGCTCGGGTTCGTCAGCACGGTGGTGTTGAGCAAGTACGTGCTGCGCCGGGATATCGTCGAATGAACGCGCTGCTGGAAATCGCGCTGGTGGCGCTGCTGGCGGTGGCCAGTTTCTTCATTCTGGTCGGCTCGTTCGGGCTGGTGAAGCTGGGCGATTTCTTCAAGCGCCTGCATGGGCCGACCAAGGCCAGCACGTTGGGCGTGGGCTGCGTGCTGCTGGCGTCGGTGGGCTACCACGCGCTGCTTGGCGATGGCTTGCAGCTGCGCGAGCTGCTGGTGACGGTGTTCGTCTTCATCACCGCGCCAATCAGCGCGCACATGATGGCCAAGGCGGCGCTGTCGCTGATGATGGAATCGCGGCCGCAACTGCCGCAGCCGCCGGCGGCCGAACCGGCAGCGGAGCAGGCGCCGCACGCGGGAACGCCCCGGCAGGACGGCCGGGCGTAAAGCCTCTGCATGCGCAGCGCCCTGGTCTTCGGCGGTAGCGGCCAGATTGGCGAGCCGGTGATCGCGCGCCTGCTGGCCGATGGCTGGCAGGTGCAGGCGGTATCGCGGCAGCCGCGTGGCCAACGCGCCGGACTGCGCTGGTTGCGCGGGGAGTTCGACGGGTTCGAGGAACCGCTGCCGGTGCAGGTCGATGCGGTGTTCAGCCTGGGCCCGCTGGATAGGTTTTCGCTCTGGTATGAGCGCTCTTCGCTGACGGCCGCGCGGGTGATCGCGTTCGGATCCACCAGCATCGATACCAAGCACGCGTCGGCCGATGCTGGCGAACGGGATCTTGCCGCGCGGCTGCTGGCCGGCGAAACCCGGGTGTTGCAGGCCGCGCGGGCACGCGGTGCGCAGGCCACTTTGCTGCGGCCCACGCTGGTCTATGGCGCCGGGCGCGACCAGACCCTGAGCCGGATCGCCGCGCTGGCGCGCCGCACCGGATTCTTCGTGCTACCCGCAGGCGCCTGCGGCCGGCGCCAGCCGGTGCATGTGGACGATCTGGCGGCGGCGGCGCTGGCGGTGATCGACCGCATGCAGTGCGCAGGCAACAGCTACGCGCTGCCGGGCGGCGAAACGCTGACCTATCGCGACATGATTGCTCGCACGCTGCAGGCGCTGCAGCCTCCGGCGCGGCTGCTGGAAGCGCCTGCGCCGCTGTTCCGGGCCGCGTTGTGGCTGGCGCGGCGCACCGGCCGCATGGGCGGACTCAGCAATGCCGCGGTGGCGCGGATGCGCGAGGACCTGGTTTTCGACGCCGCGCCGGCGGTGCGCGATTTCGGCTACGCGCCGCGGCCGTTCCAGCCGGATGCGCGGGCATTGGGACAGGGCGACGCGCCGTAGCGCAGGCCCAGGCCCGCTGCCACGTCGGCTGCAGGAACCAGCCGGGAGACCGTCAGTACTTCCAGCCCAGCTTGCGGTACAGCTTGCTCAACACCCACGCCGGTCCGATCAGCAGATAGGTCAGGTCGGTCAGGAAGCTGGGTTTGCGGCCCTCGATCTTGTGGCCGACGAACTGCGCGATCCAGGCGATGACGAACACCGCCAGCGCCAGCCAGAACAGGTTTTCGGTGCCCAGCAGCATCTGCAGCCAGCGGGTCACCCAGGCCATGGCCACGAACAATGCCAGCATGCCAAAACCCAACGGGCGCGACATCTTGTAGTAGAACATCCACGCGCCGAACATCGCCAGCGCCGCCCAGATGCCGGTCTTCATCCAGGTGCCGAACACCGGGACGCACCACAGGAAGGCGATCACCGTCCACAGGATGGCCGGCACTGCGAAGACGTGGATGCGCTGGTTGGTTTGGTTGCGGTGGTCGCCGGAATAACTGGCGAACCAGCGGTCCAGCGGGCGTTGCGCGGTCGCATTCATTCATCCCTCCCGAGGATTCAGTGCGGCAGGGTACGGAGCATACCCCAGCCCGGCCGGCCATGTTGGGCCGGCCGTCAGCACCGCGGGAGCGCTCCTGCGAGGCCGCGCGCGCAGGGAACTCAATCCACCACGATGCCGGCCAGCTTGTGCAGCGCCTCGGCGTACTTGCCGCGGGTGCGCTCTATCACCTCGGCCGGCAGCCGGGGGCCCGGCGCGGTCTTGCCCCAGTCCAGCGTTTCCAGGTAGTCGCGGACGAACTGCTTGTCGTAGCTGGGCGGGCTGGTGCCCACCTGGTACTCGTCGGCCGGCCAGTAGCGCGACGAATCCGGGGTCAGCATCTCGTCCATGATGTACAGGCGGCCGTCTTCGTCGGTACCGAACTCGAACTTGGTGTCGGCCAGCAGGATGCCGCGTTCGGCCGCGTATTCGGCGGCGTAGCGGTAGATGCGCAGGGTGGCGTCGCGGACGCGTTCGGCCAGCTCGGCACCGACGGTCTTGACCATCGCGTCGAAGTCGATGTTCTCGTCATGATCGCCCACGGCGGCCTTGGTCGACGGGGTGAAGATCGGTTCGGCCAGTTGCTCGGCCTGGCGCAGGCCGTCGGGCAGCTCGATGCCGCTGACCTTGCCGGTGCGCTGGTAGTCCTTCCAGCCGCTGCCGATCAGATAGCCGCGGGCGATGGCTTCCACCGGCACCGGCTTGAGCTTCTTGGTCACCACGGCGCGCTTGGCGTACAGCGCCGCGTCGACGCCGGCCGGCAACACGCTGGCCACATCGATGCCGGTCAGGTGGTTGGGCATCAGGTGCGCGGTCTTGGCGAACCAGAAGTTGGAAATCTGGCACAGCATTTCGCCCTTGCCGGGAATCGGATCCGGCAGCACCACGTCGAACGCGCTGAGGCGGTCGGTGGCGACCATCAGCAGATATTCTCCGTTGAACGCGGTGGCGGCCAGCACATCGGCGGGCAGACGGTCGCGGGGCAGGTCGAACACGTCGCGGACCTTGCCGCGGTGGCGCAGCGGCAGGCCGGGCAGATCGGATTGAAGCAACGTCGTGGGCACAAACACTCCTTGGGGAGTCCGGAAACCAGGTCGGTCGATACAGGGGCCATGGCCCCTTCGTTGTTCCCCCCGGCGGTATGCTCCGCTCCTGCTCACGCGGGCCCGCGGAACCGGCCGGGCCGCGTAGTGTACGACCCTGGAGCCTTGCATGTGCCGTAAAATGGCCGTTTCGACCCGGAAACCCTCCCTCCGATGAAGCGCTGGTACGGAAAACTGCTGGGATTCATCGCCGGCTGGCTGCTGATGCGGCACCCGCTGGGCGGGCTGATCGGCCTGATCATCGGCCACGCCTTCGATGAGGACTGGTTCAGACTCAGCCGCGACAACCCCTACCGGGTGCTCAACCTGACCCGCGATGCCAGCGACGCCGAAATCGATCAGGCCTATCGCCGGCTGATGTCGCAGTACCACCCCGACAAGATGGCCGGCGTGGCCGACGATCTGCGCCGCCAGGCTGAAAAGAAGGCCGGCGAGATCAACGCCGCCTACGACCGCATCAAGGCGCAGCGCAAGCGCTGAATCCCACCAGGAATCCTTTCATGTCCGATTGCATCATCGCCCCGTCCATCCTGTCGGCCAATTTCGCCAAGCTGGGCGAGGAAGTGGACAACGTGCTGGCGGCCGGTGCCGACTGGGTGCATTTCGACGTGATGGACAACCATTACGTGCCCAACCTGACCATCGGGCCGATGGTCTGCCAGGCGCTGCGCAGGCATGGCGTCACCGCGCCTATCGACGTGCACCTGATGGTGCAGCCGGTGGACCGCATCGTCCCGGATTTCGCCGAGGCCGGCGCCAGCGTCATCAGCTTCCACCCCGAGGCCAGCAGCCACGTCCACCGCACCATCCAGCTGATCAAGTCGCATGGCTGCCAAGCCGGCCTGGTGCTCAACCCGGCCACCCCGGTCGACGTGCTGGACTGGGTGCTGGAAGACCTGGACCTGGTGCTTCTGATGTCGGTCAATCCCGGCTTCGGCGGCCAGGCCTTCATCCCCTCGGCGCTGGACAAGCTGCGCGCGGTGCGCAGGAAAATCGATGCCGCCGGAAAGGCCGTTCGGCTGGAAATCGACGGCGGCGTGAAGGCCGACAACATCGGCGAAATCGCCGCCGCCGGCGCCGACACGTTCGTGGCGGGCTCGGCCATCTTCAACGCCGCCGACTACGCCGACGTCATCGCCCGCATGCGCCAGGCGGTGGCCGCGGCCAGATAGCAAAAGGGCGGTAGCCTGCGCCACCGCCCTAGGGGCTGTTGATGTTTCCCCAACAGGTTGCGTCGAGTCCGGCAAGCCGCCAACAGCCCATAGAATATTGGAGGCTTATCCCGCCTCCGCCCGTCGTCCCTGCTATGGCCTTCCACGCTACGCCGGGACCATGACGGCGTCATGACAAGGACGGCTTGCGGGAGCGACGCGAGTCGCGATGCGCCTCTATGCGTCGGGAGCGCGCCGGCGCCAGCAGGAAACGCGAATGCCATTGCGCTCGGCATGGCGAATAACGCATGCGTCGCGACTCGCGTCGCTCCCACCGGGAGGCAGATAGATTCGGCCTTCCCGCCAGGCAGCTCCATGAATCCCCGGCCGGTTACCTATGCGGCTGCCGCCGGATCGTCCGCTGTCCCGCCGAGCCCTTCCACCTGCCCTGACTTGGCAAGGGGCCGCCGGTCTGGCGATGCAGGAAGCCCATCCGGCGGATCTTGCGGTAAAGTAGCCGGGTGTTCATCCAGACGCGCCAGCTCCCTCTTTCTTCCGCACGCCGTGGGTGGCGATGGTGGCCTGTAGCCGTCGCCCGCCGTATCCATGTCTCTGCGTCCCGGAAGGAACTCCGTCTTGATTTCGCCCGAACAATTCCAGCAGTACGCCGCTGAAGGCCATACCCCCAGCTATACCCGCGTCCCGGTCGTCCGCGAGGTGCTGTCCGATCTGGACACCCCGCTGTCGGTCTACCTGAAACTTGCCGACGCCCCGCACACCTACCTGCTGGAGTCGGTGGAGGGCGGCGAACGCTTCGGCCGCTATTCGATCATCGGCCTGCCGGCCCGGCGCGTCATCACCTTCCGCGGCCACCGGCTGGAAGTCCGCGACGACGGCGCGCTGACCGAAACCCGTGAGGTCGCCGATCCGTTTGCCGAAGTGGAGGCGCTGCGTGCCGCGTATTCGGTGCCCAGGCTCGAAGGCCTGCCGGGGTTCACCGGCGGGCTGGTCGGCTGGTTCGGCTTCGAGTGCATCGGCTACATCGAGCCACGCCTGGCCAGCGGCAGCAAACCGGACGAGCTGGATACCCCGGACATCCTGCTGATGCTGTCGGAAGAACTGGCGGTGTTCGACAACCTCAAGGGCCGGCTGTACCTGATCGTGCATGCCGATCCGCGCGAAGACGGCGCCTGGGCGCGGGCGCAGGCACGGCTGGATGCGCTGACCGGCAAGCTGCGCGAGCCGGGCGCGGGTTACCCGGCGCCGATAACGCGGGAAGTGCTGGACGAAAGCCATTTCGTCTCCGGCTTCACCCGCGATGGCTTCATCGACGCGGTCGAGCGATCCAAGGAGTACATCCGCGCCGGCGACATCTTCCAGGTGGTGCTGAGCCAGCGTCTGAGCGTGCCGTTCAACGCGCGCCCGGTGGATGTCTACCGCGCGCTGCGCGCCCTCAATCCGTCGCCGTACATGTATTTCCTCGATGCCGGCGACATCCAGGTGGTCGGTTCGTCGCCGGAGATCCTGGTGCGGCTGGACGGCGACGAAGTCACCGTGCGCCCGATCGCCGGCACCCGCCCGCGCGGCAGGACGCACGAAGAGGATCTGGCGCTGGAAGCCGAACTGCTGGCCGACCCCAAGGAGCGCGCCGAGCACCTGATGCTGATCGACCTGGGCCGCAACGATGCCGGCCGGGTGTCCAGGGCCGGCACGGTGGAGGTGGGCGAGCAGTTCGTGATCGAACGCTACAGCCACGTCATGCATATCGTCAGCGAAGTCACCGGCAAACTGTTGCCCGGGCTGAGCTACGCCGACGTGCTGCGCGCCACCTTCCCGGCCGGCACCGTCAGCGGCGCGCCGAAGATCCGCGCGCTGGAAGTGATCCGCGAACTGGAACCGATCAAGCGCAACGTCTACGCCGGCAGCATCGGCTACATCGGCTGGCACGGCGATGCCGACACCGCCATCGCCATCCGCACCGCCGTGATCAAGGATGGCCGCCTGCATGTGCAGGCCGGCGCCGGCATCGTCTACGACTCGGATCCGGAAAAGGAATGGGACGAGACGATGAACAAGGGCAGGGCGCTGTTCCGGGCGGTGGCCGAAGCGGCGAGGGGGTTGTGATGTACCGAAGGCCTGCTGCTGTCGGCATCGCCATGTTGGCGATCATGACGGACGCCGGCGCCGATCCCATATCCTCTCTGCTGCAACTTGATGAGCCAGTGGTCGTCGTCCAGCAGCGGACGATTGTCTATCGAGGCGAAATCACCCAATCGGGTGTCGAGGAGGTAAAGCGGCTTTTGGATGCAGCGATTGATGCCCGCGAACTTGCGATCGAATCCGGCGGAGGAGATGTGGAGGCAGGTCTTGATCTAGGTGGACTGATCCTGAAGCACGGACTGGACGTTCGTGTCACTGGAGATGTTTGTCTGTCTTCTTGCGCCAACTATGTGTTCGTTGCGGGGAAAAGCAAGATAATCGAGCCTGGAGCGCTCGTTCTCTGGCACGGCTCAATGATGCAAAAGAACCTTCTGAGCAATGTCGACATATCATCGGCGGAAACCACCCTCGGAAGACCCCTGAAGTGGTTCGAGCGGTGGCAGTCCAAGCGAGTGATAAGTGCCTGGCTCAAGCAGATCAGGCGCCGCGAGGCGGAATTCTATCGTGCTCTCGACATCGATCAGCGCATAACGATCTATGGTCAAGACGTTGGGTGCGGTTGTGATTGGACGTTCAGTGTCGTTGATATGGGAAAGTTCGGGCTGCGCAACGTCGTCGCCTCAGAAAGTTATGGCTATTCTGATTACGGACGCTGGTCACGTCCCTGGAAAATGCTCAAGGTTGACTCCTCACTGTTGGAAGGGAAATAACCCGTGCTGTTGATGCTCGACAATTACGACAGCTTCACCTACAACCTGGTCCAGTACCTGCAGTCGCTGGGGGCCGAGGTGCAGGTGGTGCGCAACGATGCGCTGAGCGTGGACGAGATCGAAAAACTCGCCCCGCAGCGCATCGTCATCTCGCCAGGGCCTTGCACGCCGAACGAGGCCGGGGTTTCGCTGCCACTGATCGAACGGCTGGGCCGCACCACACCCATCCTTGGCGTCTGCCTGGGCCACCAGAGCATCGGCCAGGTCTATGGCGGCAAGGTCGTCCGCGCCGGCCGCATCATGCATGGCAAGACCTCGCGCATCCGCCATGAGGGCCAGGGCGTTTTCGCCGGTCTTCCGGATCTGTACGAAGCCACCCGCTACCATTCGCTGGTGGTCGAGCGCGGCAGCCTGCCCGATGCGCTTGAGATCACCGCATGGACCGAGAACGAGGATGGTTCCTTCGAGGAAATCATGGGCCTGCGTCACCGCGAGTTCCCGGTGGAAGGCGTGCAATTCCACCCCGAATCCATCCTGACCGAGCACGGCCATGCGCTGCTGAAGAATTTCCTGGAGAGGTGAGAAGAATCAGGTACAGGGAATGATCAGATCCCTTGACCATGGCCTCCCAGCCCCGGCAGCCTCTCGTTCCTCGTTCCTCGTTCCTCGTTCCTCGTTCCTCGTTCCTCGTTCCTCGTTTCTCGTTCCCCGTTTCTCGTTCCCCGTTCCCCGTTCCCGGCCTTTCCCATGCCCATTACTCCGCAAGAAGCCCTGCAGCGCACCATCGAGCACCGCGAGATCTTCCACGACGAAATGGTCGAGCTGATGCGCCAGATCATGCGCGGCGATGTGTCGCCGGTGATGACCGCCGCCATCCTGACCGGCCTGCGGGTCAAGAAGGAGACCATCGGCGAAATCGCCGGTGCGGCCACGGTGATGCGCGAGTTCTCCCGCACCGTCGAGGTACCGGACAAGACCCATCTGGTCGACATCGTCGGTACCGGTGGCGATGGCTCGCATACGTTCAACATCTCCACCTGCTCGATGTTCGTCGCCGCCGCGGCCGGCGCCCGGGTCGCCAAGCACGGCAACCGCAGCGTGTCGTCCAAGTCCGGCAGCGCCGACGTGCTGGAGGCGCTGGGTGCGTCCATCGAATTGCAGCCGGAGCAGGTGGCGCAGAGCATCGCCCGCTGCGGCATCGGCTTCATGTTCGCGCCGGTGCATCACCCGGCGATGAAGGCGGTGGCTCCGGTGCGCCGCGAAATGGGCGTGCGTACGATCTTCAACATCCTCGGCCCGCTGACCAATCCGGCCGGCGCGCCGAACATCTTGATGGGCGTGTTCCATCCGGACCTGGTCGGCATCCAGGCGCGCGTGCTGCAGGAACTGGGCGCCGAACGCGCGCTGGTGGTGTGGGGGCGCGATGGCATGGACGAACTGTCGCTGGGTGCGGGCACGCTGGTCGGCGAACTGCGCGATGGCGTGGTGCGCGAGTACGAGGTGCACCCGGAGGATTTCGGTATCGCCATGGCGGCCAGCCGCAATCTGCGCGTTGGCGATGCCGCCGAATCCAGGGCCATGCTGCTGGGCGTGCTGGACAACCGGCCTGGCCCGGCCCGCGAAATCGTTGCATTGAACGCTGGCGCCGCCCTGTATGTGGCCGGCGTTGCGGAGAGCCTCGAACAGGGCATCGACCGCGCGCGCGACGCCATCGCCAGCGGCTATGCCGCCGCCAGGCTGGAACAGTTCGTCGCGGTCACCCGCGAGCTGGCTGGCGAACGCAAAGGAGCTCCGGCATGAGCGCAGACGGATTCGCGGCGCTGCCGAAGCCGCCTTATTACGCCGTGATCTTTTCCTCGCAGCGCAACGGCCGCGACGAGCCCGGCTATTACGCCACGGCTGCGCGCATGATCGAACTGGCGCAGCGGCAGCCGGGCTACCTTGGCGTCGAATCCACCCGAGGTGCCGACGGTTTCGGCATCACCGTGGCGTACTGGGAAAGCGAGGAGGCGATTTCGGCCTGGCGCCGGCATGCCGAGCACGCCGCCGCGCGCGAGCAGGGCCGGAGCGACTGGTACGATCATTTCGAACTGCGCGTGGCCAAGGTCGAACGCGCCTACGGCTGGGACCGCCAGGCGCCGTAGCGCACAGCGTGCTCCGTTGCTGCGATGCCCGGCGCGACCTGCTCGGGAAACGGCAACAGCCCCTAGCGTGCGAGAATAGGGAGCCGCGCGGACCCGGGCGGACGACAAGGATCCTATGAGCGACATCCTCAACACCATCCTCGCCCGCAAGGCCGTGGAGATCGCCGAGCGCAGCGCCAGGGTGCCGCTGGCCGAACTGGCCGCCAGGGCCGTGGACGCGCCGCCGACCCGCGGGTTCGCCGATTCGCTCAATGCCGCGATCGCCCAGGGCGAACCGGCGGTGATTGCCGAGGTCAAGAAGGCCAGCCCGTCCAAGGGTGTGATCCGCGCCGAATTCCATCCGGCCGACATCGCGGTCAGCTACGAGTTCGGCGGCGCGGCCTGCCTGTCGGTGCTGACCGATGTCGATTTCTTCCAGGGCGCCGATGCCTACCTGCAACAGGCGCGCGAGGCCTGCACGCTGCCGGTGCTGCGCAAGGATTTCACCATCGATCCGTATCAGGTCTACGAGGCTCGCGCGCTGGGCGCCGACTGCATCCTGCTGATCGTCGCGGCGCTGGACGACGGCCAACTGGTCGAGCTGTCCAGCCTGGCCATGCAACTGGACATGGACGTGTTGGTGGAGGTGCATGACATCGACGAACTCGAGCGCGCGCTGCAGGTGCCGGTGCCGCTGATCGGCATCAACAACCGCAACCTGCGCACGTTCGAGGTCTCGCTGGACACCACGCTGGCGATGAAGGACGCGGTGCCGAAGGACCGGCTGCTGGTCACCGAGAGCGGCATCCTGGTACCGGAGGATGTGGCAAGAATGCGCACGGCCGGGGTCAACGCGTTCCTGGTCGGGGAAACCTTCATGCGTGCAGAAGAACCGGGCGAGGCCCTGCGTCAGCTATTCTTCGCCGCATGAGCGACCCGGTCTATCCCAAGCCGCGGCCTGATGCGCCGCTGGTGGTGTTCGATTTCGACCACACCCTGTACGACGGCGATTCCGGCGGCCATCTGGTGCAGTGGCTGATCCGGCGCAACCCGTTGCGCATTCTCGCCGCACTGGCGGCGTCGGTGCTGCTGGGGCCGATGGTGGCGTTCCTGCCGACCCGCCGCCGCGGCATTTCCGGCTACATCTGGATCGGCACGTTCGGTCTGCATGGCCGGCGCGGTTTCGATGCGCAGATCGATCGCTATGTCGCCACACACAAGGAAGAGGTGCGGCAGCGGCTGCTGCCGGTGGCGCTGGAAACGTTCCGCAAGCATCGCGCCGCCGGCGACCGCGTCGTGGTCGCCACCGGTGCGCCGCCGGAACTGGCGCGTGCGATTCTCAGCTTCGTCGCCCACCAGGACGTGCCGGTCATCGGCACCGCGGTCGGCCCGCGTTTCGGCGCGGTCGTCGCCACCCGCCATTGCCACAACGAAGAAAAGATGCGGATGCTGCGCGAACGCGGCTATGGCGACATAGCGGTGGCCTACTCGGACAGCAGTGCCGACCTGCCGCTGCTGAAAGCTGCGCGCGTGCCGGTGGTGGTCAATCCGAAGCCGGGCCGCATCGACATGTTCCGCCGCGCGTTGCCGCCGGGGACGCAGATCCTCAATTGGGGCTGCCGGGACCGCGGCGGGACGCCCACCGCGTAGGGCGAGCCCCGGCCCTCCATCGCCATGCCGGCAATTGTGATGGCCGGTGAGAAATCGTTCTGCCGGCAAGGCAGCAATCAGCGGAAGATTGCGGTGGAAGGCCGCGACCCAAACCGCCACATGCTTGAAGTTTGCCGCATCCAGCGAATTGGTTTCGTCATGCGCTATCGTCAACCCGAGCATGACAATGGTGGGCCGAGGCCTGAAGTATCCCCACTTTTTCCGAAGCCAGTCGTCCCCCCTTGACCAGCCATTGAGCTGTTGAAAGACGCCGAAGAGGGTTCTTCTTTCAGGTACGGGGAACGTCGTGTGGAACCCGGTGGCCAGGGCAGTGCAGGACACGCCGTAAATGCCCGCTGCGCGGGCCCGGCCCGCCATCGCAGAGGGCGGGCGTTCGGCGGCGCGCGAAGCGATGCTTCTGTCCCAAAGTCGCCGGCCAGCGACTCTCGCCGAAGCCAAGCTCCCCTGGAATGGGCGAAGAAGAATTTGTGGGGATACCTCAGACCGAGGCCCCACCCTATGTCGCAGGACCGTTGCCGGCCGTCGTCAGAACAGCCAGGCGCGGGCGATCTGGAACAGGCTGATGCCCAGCACCAGCAGCCCCACCACGACCAGTACGACGCGTTCGGCCACATGCCTGACCAGCCACGCGGCCAGCGGTGCCGCAAGGACGCCGCCGATCAGCAGCCCCAGCACGATCTCCAGGTGCTGCAGGCCGATCGACAGGAAAAAGGTTATCGACACCGCCAGCGTCACCACGAATTCGGCGGGATTGACGGTGCCGATGGTGGTGCGGGCCTGGCCGCCGCTGGCCAGCAGCGTGGACGTGGCCAGCGGTCCCCAGCCGCCGCCGCCGCTGGCATCCAGCAGCCCGGCGAAGAACCCCAGCATCGGCACGCGGCGGATTTCCCGCTTGGGTATCAGCTTGCCGGCCGCGCGCAGCAGGATCAGCACCGCCAGCACCAGCAGGTAGAGGTAGATGAAGGGACGGATCGATTCGCCCGGCAACCGGGTCAGCACGTAGGCGCCGATAACGCCGCCGATGGCTCCGGAAACCGTCAGCTGCCAGAACAGCCGCTTGTCTATATTGCGGAAGTAGGCGTGCGAGGCGCCGGAAACGCCGGTGGTGAACACTTCAGCGGTATGCACGCTGGCGCTGACCGCCGCTGGCGGCAGGCCCATGCTGAGCAGAATCGAGGACGACACCAGCCCGAACGCCATGCCCAGCGCGCCGTCCACCAGCTGCGCGCCCAGGCCAATCAGGATGAACCAGTAGAACTCGCTGCCGAATTCCATCCGTCAGTTCCGAAGAGAGGTAAGTTGCTTGTAGCGCAACCGCGCGCCGCGGGTCGATAGCGGCGTTGCTCCGGACGGGTCAGCGGGTGCCGTACAGCACGACGGTCTTGCCGCGGGCGTGCAGCGAACCGTCGGCCTGCAGCTTCTTGAGCACACGGCCGGCCATTTCGCGCGAGCAGCCGACCAGCCGCGCCAGCTCCTGCCGGGACACCCGCAACTGGGTGCCCTGCGGATGGCTCATCGCCTCCGGCTCGCGGGCCAGGTCGTGCAGGGTGCGGATGATGCGGTCGGTCACGTCCAGGAAGGCCAACCGGCTGGCCTTGCGGCTGGTGTCCAGTAGCCGCCGCGAGAGTTGCGCGCCGATGGAATAAAGCAGTTTGGGAGCATCGGCAGCCAGCGAGCCCAGAAACAGCTGGTGCAGGCGTTCATAGCTGACTTCGGCCAGTTCGCACTGGGTGCGGGTGCGCAGGATGACCTCGCGCCGGTCCGATTCGATGAACAGGCCCATTTCGCCGACGAACTCGCCGGCGCCGAAGTAGCCCAGGACCAGTTCGCGGTCGTCGTCTTCCTCGGTGATGATGCTGACCGAGCCGCTGACCACGTAATACAGGGTTCCGGCCGGATCTCCGGGCCTGAACACATCGGCGCGGGCCGGGTAGCGGCGGCGGTGGCTGTGGGCCAGGAAGCGCTCGATAGTGGCGGCATCCGGAGTCAACGGGCTGGCGGCGGTACGCACAGGCATAGAGTGATGGTTGCCTAGGTTCATGGTCATCGGAACGGTGAATTCCAGAAGCTTAGTCTGAATACGTGCCTGACAGCAAACCGCGGCCATGCAAGCGCCGCGCCAGAGCGGCGTCGGGCCGCCGACGCCCGCCCGGGCTGGCCTGGGGCGGACATTTCGTTGTCACGCCGCATGCCGCATAATTCCGCCCTTCTTCCGCTTTCCCCAAGAGGGACTACCGCCGTGGTCAAACCACTGCCTCGCCTGAGGCTGCAAGGCTTCAACAACCTCACCAAGGCGCTGAGCTTCAATATATACGACGTCTGCTATGCGGTTTCCGAAGAGGAGCGCCAGCGCTACATCGCGTATATCGACGAGGAATACAACGCCGACCGCCTGACCCAGATCCTGACGGATGTGGCGGAGATCATCGGCGCCAACATCCTCAACATCGCCCGCCAGGACTACGATCCGCAGGGCGCGTCGGTGACGATCCTGATCTCGGAAGAGCCGGTGATCGACAAGAAGCAGGCGGGCAAGGAAATCATTTCCGACGCCGTGGTGGCACACATGGACAAGAGCCACATCACCGTCCATACCTATCCGGAAACCCATCCGCAGCACGGTATCGCCACTTTCCGCGCGGATATCGACGTGGCCACCTGCGGGGTGATTTCGCCGCTGAAGGCGCTCAATTACCTGATCGAGAGCCTGGAGTCGGACATCGTCATCATGGATTACCGGGTGCGCGGCTTCACCCGCGACGTGAAGGGCAAGAAGCACTACATCGATCACAAGATCAATTCGATCCAGAACTTCCTGGCCAAGAACATCAAGGCCCGTTACGAGATGTTCGACGTCAACGTCTACCAGGAAAACATCTTCCACACCAAGATGCACCTGAAGGACTTCGACCTGGATCAGTACCTGTTCGAGGAAAAGGCCAAGAACCTGTCGTTCAAGGAGCGGATGAAGATCGAAGCGCTGCTCAAGCGCGAGATCGAGGAACTGTTCCACGGCCGCAACCTGGTCGAATAAGCCGGTTACGGGCGGTTACCTCTGCTTGACCGGCGCCGGGCTAGACTGCCGGCACGGCTGACAACTGCGGGACGGCCCGCATGCGGAGAACATCCGCAGACGTAGACCGACGGCGGTCCGGAGCGAAGGCTCCGGGCCGCTTTTCGTTGGTTCGTTGATTGAAAGGAGAAAGCCTCATGGCCTGGATCTACCTGCTGCTGGCCGGTCTGTTCGAAATCGGATTCGCCATCGGCCTCAAATACACTGATGGCTTCACCCGGCTCTGGCCCAGCGTGGGCACCGCGCTTTCCGCGGCGATCAGCCTGTGGCTGCTGACCCAGGCGCTGAAGGCGATCCCGGTCGGCACCGCCTATGCCATCTGGACCGGCATCGGCGCGGTCGGGGTGGCGGCGCTGGGCATCGCGCTGTTTGCCGAAAGCGCCTCGCCCGCGCGGCTGCTGTGCATCGCCATGATCGTGGCCGGCGTGGTCGGGCTGAAGCTGGCCTCGCCGGCCTGATTGCGAGGACCTGGAGACCTCGCGCGTTCCATACCTGTGGGAGCGACGTGAGTCGCGATGGGTTTTCCCGTGAAAGCCCGTCGCGACTCACGTCGCTCCCACAGATACAGCTACAGGCGGATTTCAGCATTCAGGGCTCAGCCGAGCCGGAACTCACAGCCGGTAGGCGATCGCCTTCATCAGGTTCGACGCGCCGGCCATCAGCGCCGGAATCGGCGGTGGCAGCACCCGCGCCCCGGCCTGTTCGGCGTGGGCGGCATGGCGGGCCTCGTCGGCCTTCATGACGGTCAGGATGTCGCGGCTGCGCAGGTCCGCCTCCGGCAGGGTCTGCAGGTGCTCGTCCAGGTGGGCCTCGACCTGGTGCTCGGTTTCCACCACAAAGCCCAGGCTCCAGCCGTCGCCGCGCAGGCCGGCCAGCGCGCCCAGCGCATAGCTGCCGGCGTACCACAGCGGGTTGAACAGGCTGGGCCGGCTGTCCAGTTCGCGCAGGCGGTCGGCGCACCAGGCCAGGTGGTCGGTCTCTTCCTGGGCCGCGTCCAGCAGGTGCCCGCGGGTCTGGGCGTCGCGCGCCACCGCGGCCTGGCCGAAATACAGGCCCTGGGCGCAAATCTCGCCGACATGGTTGATCCGCATCAGCCCGGCTGCGTGGCGGCGCTCGGGTTCGGTCAACTCGACCTCCGGGGTCTGCGCGGCCGGGTTGGGGCGGCGCGCAGGCGGATTGCCCAGCACGGTTTCCAGCGCGCGCTGGGTCTCGGTCAGGAACTGATCGAGCGGCGTGTACAGACGGGCAGCAGTCATGGCGGCAGCGGCAGGGTAGCGGACGGGGCAGGGCGGTTAACGGGCGAATTTTCCCCCTGGACGCCGCCGCTGCCAAGCCGGCACCTGCCGAAGCCGGGGTGGGCGGCTTGCAACGGCCTTGGCGAGGCCGTACAATTCCGCTTCTGTCGTTCCGCAATTCACAACGCGAGGCAAAGTTCCGCCAGACATTTCTGCCGGAATCAGCCCGACCAAACCAAAGAGCTTTATATGACTACCTTCACCGCCAAGTCCGAGACCGTCCAACGCGACTGGTACCTCGTCGACGCCGCCGGCAAGACCCTGGGCCGCCTTTCCACCGAACTGGCCCGCCGCCTGCGCGGTAAGCACAAGCCCGTGTACACCCCGCACGTCGATACCGGCGATTACCTGGTGGTCATCAACGCCGAGAAGATCCATGTGACCGGCAACAAGCTGGCCGACAAGAAGTATCACCGCTTCACCGGCTACATCGGTAACCTGAAGACCGAAACGCTGGCTCAGGCGCTGGAGCGCCACCCCGAGCGCGTGATCGAGATCGCGGTCAAAGGCATGTTGCCCAAGGGCCCGCTGGGCCGCGACATGTACCGCAAGCTCAAGGTCTACGCAGGCCCCAATCATCCGCACGCCGCCCAGCAGCCGCAAGTCCTGGATATCTGAATCATGGCCAACACACTCAATAACAGCTCGGCGCAGAATTACGGCACTGGCCGTCGCAAGTCCTCCACCGCCCGCGTGTTCCTGCGCAAGGGCACCGGCAACATCACGGTCAACGATCGTCCGCTGGACGAGTTCTTCGGCCGCGAGACCGCGCGCATGATCGTGCGCCAGCCGTTGGAACTGACCCAGAACACCGAAAGCTTCGACATCTTCGTCACCGCCGCCGGCGGCGGCACCACCGGCCAGGCCGGCGCCATCCGTCTGGGCATCGCCCGCGCGCTGGTGGAGTATGATGAGAGCCTGAAGACCGAACTGCGCAAGGCCGGTTTCATGACCCGCGATGCCCGCGAAGTCGAGCGCAAGAAGGTCGGCCTGCACAAGGCGCGCCGCGCCACGCAGTTCTCGAAGCGTTAATAGAAATACTGCCCCGTCGCCAAGCGGTAAGGCACCTGACTCTGACTCAGGCATTCGGTGGTTCGAATCCATCCGGGGCAGCCAATTCAAAAAGGGATGCACAGCGCCGGCAACGGCGCGGTGTACCAGCAAGAGCCCGCCCTGTGCGGGTTTTTGCTTTCCCGGGAAGCGTTCATGGTCGCTACATTCCTCCCGCCATTCTCGCCCGTCGGCGAACTGCTGCCGCGTTTGCGCGAGCGCGGTTACGCGGTACTGGAGCCCGGCAGCGTGGCGGCGCTGTGCGGTTTTCCCCTGGCCGCGCTGGATGCGCTCAAACCCAGCTGGGAGCATCTGCAACCGGATCGCTACCTGAAGGACGGCGGGCGCTACCGTCGCCGCCGCCATTCCTGTTTCATCGTCGACGACGATGAAGTCACCCAGGCCGCGCATCGCGCGCACTGGCAGTCGCTGGACTACAACGCCCTGCATGGCGGCATGCAGCGCTGGTTCGAACCGATGCAGCCGGAGGTGGTGGCGCAACCGGCATGGACCGGCCTGCTGGCCACGCTGGGCCGCTGCTGCTCCGGTTTGAAGGGCGCCCAGCGCTGGTATGTCGAGGCGCATCAGTTCCGCATCGACACCAGCGACGGCATCGGCCGGCCGACCCCGGAAGGCGCGCATCGCGACGGGGTCGACATGGTGGCGGTAATGCTGGTCGACCGGGTCGGCATCAAGGGCGGGGAAACGCGGGTGTTCGCGGCATCCGGCCCGGACGGCCAGCGGTTCACGCTGGAAGCCCCGTGGTCGCTGATGCTGCTGGACGATGAGCGGGTCATCCACGAATCCACCCCAATCCAGCCCTTGGCCGAAGCCGGCCATCGCGATACGTTGGTGCTGACCTACCGCGCCGGCAGCTTCCAGGGAGACGAATAGGCTCAGGCCGCTTTCCGGCAAGGCAGGAATCGGGCAGGGTGCCCACCTGCGGCGAACGCATTGAAAAGCCAGCCCTCCCGGGCAATTCTCCATTCGGAGCGGGCAGGAGTTTGGTTACAATTGAAACCATGTCGCCGGGGCGACGGTATCGGGAGTCGGAATGAAACTGGGTTCGTTGAAGGAAGGCGGCCGCGACGGCACGCTGATCGTGGTGTCGCGGGATCTGAAGCGCGCCGTGCGCGCCACCGGTGTGGCCGCGACGCTGCAGCAGGCGCTGGAGGACTGGTCCAATATCGCGCCCCGGCTCAACGCGCTGTCCGAATCCTTGAATGACGGCGACGCCGATGGCGTCTTCGAGGTCGATTTCAACGCACTGGCCGCGCCGCTGCCGCGCGCCTACGAATTCGTCGACGGCAGCGCCTACCTGCCGCATGTCGAGCGCGTGCGCCGCGCGCGCGGCGCCGAAGTGCCGGAGAGCTTCTACACCGACCCGCTGATGTACCAGGCCACCAGCGCCGGCTTCTACGGCCCGCGCGATGCGGTCAAGGTCGTCAGCGAGGACTACGGCATCGACCTGGAGGCGGAAATCGTCGTCGTCACCGACGATGTGCCGATGGCGGTCAGCGCCGGGCAGGCAGCCGGCCACATCCAGCTGATCGGCCTGGTCAACGACGTTTCGCTGCGCAATCTGATTCCAGCCGAACTGGCCAAGGGCTTCGGCTTTCTGCAGTCCAAGCCGCGTTCGGCGCTGTCGCCGGTGTTCGTGACCCCCGACGAACTGGGCCCGGCCTGGCGCGGCCACAAGGTGCATCTGCCGTTGCTGACCCACATCAACGGGCAGTGGTTCGGCGCGCCGGAGGCCGGCGTGGACATGCAGTTCGACTTTTCCCAGCTGGTGGCGCATGCGGCCAGAACCCGGCCGCTGTCGGCCGGCACCGTGGTCGGCTCGGGCACCATCGCCAACGAGGACACCTCGAAAGGAGCGTCCTGTTTCGCTGAGTTGCGTACGGTCGAGACCCTGCGCGACGGCAAGCCCAGCACCCCATTCATGAAATTCGGCGACGTGGTCCGGATTGAAATGCTAGATTGTGACGGGGGTTCGATTTTTGGTGCCATCGAGCAGCGCATCGAACAGCAACCGGTGCCATAAACCGTCCGCGGCCGCGCCATGCGTCTGCGGGCACTGGATAGACCGCATCATGGGTGTGCCGCAACAGGTGTCGCAAACCGTCGGGGGCGGGGTGCATGGGTGAACAACTACGGTTGTATTCGTACTGGCGCTCCAGCGCGGCCTATCGCGTGCGCATCGGCCTGAACCTGAAAGGCCTGCGCTACGAGACCGTGCCGGTGCACCTGATCCGCGATGGCGGCCAGCAGCATCTGCCGGACTACGTGGTCAAGAATCCCCAGCACATGGTGCCGACCCTGCAGCACGGCGTGCGGATCATCCGCCAGTCGCTGGCGATCCTGGAATACCTGGACGAAGCCTGGCCGTCGCCGCGGCTGTTGCCGATGACCGCGCGCGACCGCGCACGCGTCCGCAGCCTGGCCCAGATCGTCGCCAGCGACATCCACCCGCTCAACAACCTGCGGGTGCTGCAGTATTTCGAGAACACCTGGCATGTTCCGCAGAGCGAGCGCGACGACTGGATCAAGCGCTGGATCGTCGAAGGGTTCGGCGCGCTGGAGTCGCTGCTGAGCCAGGATTCGGCCACCGGCCAGTACTGCCATGGCCAGACCCCCGGCCTGGCCGACTGCTGCCTGGTGCCGCAGGTGTTCAATGCCCGCCGCTTCGGCGTGGACATGACGGACTTCCCCACCCTCGTGCGCATCGAGCAGGCCTGCCTGGCATTGCCGGCTTTCGATCAGGCGCGCCCGGAAAACCAGCCGGACGCGCAGCACTGAGCCGCCGCGGAGCAGGCTCCGATCAGCCGAATCCGTGGGTGATGCTGGGCGAGGCGCCGCCGTTGTCGTAATCGGCATAGGGGTCGTGCTCGCCCTTGCTGCCCTCGGACAGGCGGAATTTCAGCGCCAGGCCATCGCGGGAGTCGGCTGCGCGCAGCGCTTCTTCCTGCTCGATCTGGCCTTCCTTGACCATCCGGAACAGGCACTGGTCGAACGATTCCATGCCTTCTTCCAGCGATTCCTCCATTGCCGCCTTGATCTCGTGGACCTGGCCGCGGCGCAGCAGGTCGCGGATCATCGGCGTGTTGATCAGCACCTCGGCGGCCGGGAGCCGGCGCCCGTCCACGCCCTTGACCAGGCGCTGGGACACCACCGCGCGCAGGTTCAGCGCCAGGTTCATCAGCACGTTCTTGTGCGCCGATTCGGGGAAGAAGTTGAGGATGCGCTCGATGGTCTGATCGGCGTTGTTGGAGTGCAGCGTGGCCAGGCACAGGTGGCCGGTCTCGGCAAAGGCGATGGCCGCCTCCATCGTGGTGGCGTCGAGGATTTCGCCGATCAGGATGACATCCGGCGCCTCGCGCATGGCGTTCTTCAGCGCGTTGTGGAAGGCGTGGGTGTCCAGGCCGACTTCGCGCTGGTTGACGATGGACTGCTTGTGCTTGTGCAGGTACTCGATCGGATCCTCGATGGTGAGGATGTGGCCGGTGCTGGTGCTGTTGCGATGATCGATCATCGACGCCAGCGAGGTCGACTTGCCCGAACCGGTGGAGCCGACAATCAGCACCAGCCCGCGCGGGGTCATGATGATGTCCTTCAGCACCTGCGGCAGGTTGAGTTCCTCGATCGAGGGAATCACGCTGCGGATGGCGCGGATGACCATGCCCACTTCGCCGCGCTGCTTGAACACGTTGACGCGGAAGCGCCCGGCGTCCTGCAGGGCGATGGCCATGTTGAGCTCCAGGTCGCGCTCGAACTGCGGCACCTGGCCTTCGTCCATCAGCGAATAGGCGATCTTCTTGACCATGCCTGGCGGCAGGCCTGTATTGCCCAGCGGATACAACTTGCCTTCAATCTTGATGTAGACCGGCGCCCCGGTGGTCAGGAACATGTCCGAGGCGTTTTTCTCGGTCATCAGCTTCAGGAAATAGCCGATGTCCATATGTAATGCTCCCCACGATGCGCGGCGCGACGTTGCAACGGCGCCAAAGGCTTCCGACAATGGCCGCGCGCCCCACTTCGTCACGGCACCCCAATGACTGTTAGCTTCGCACAAATCCGCTTGCCACTGTATGTGATGGTTGCCGCACTAGCGTCAGCTGTCGCCGCGACTTCGCCGGTTTCTGCCCAGACTGCGCCCACACCGGAGCTGGAAACCGCCCAACAGGCGGTGCAGCGCGCCGAACAGGCCGATGCCGACCAGTACGCGCCGGAAGCGCTGGCAGTGGCGCGGCAAACGCTGATACAGGCGCAAGCGGCGCACAGCAAGCGCGACCGCCGGTTGGCGCTGGACCTGGCGCTGCGCGCCGCCGCCGACGCCGATCTGGCGCGTGCGCGCAGCCAGGAGGCCGTTGCCAGCGCCGAACTTCAGCACCGCCAGAACGAGGTGGCCGAATTGCAACGCCGGCTCGGCCAGGAGGCGCGCCGATGAGCCGGTATGCGCAGCAAGCCCTGCTGCTGGCGGCACTGCTGGCGTTCTCTGCCGCCAGTCTGGCGGCAGAGCGCCCGGAAGTGATCCAGCTCAACCAGCGCCTGGCGGCGCTGCAAATGGACCCGGACCAGGCCGAAGCCGCAGCTTTCGAGAAGCTGCAGGCGCAGCAGGCCATCGGCGTGCTGGTCAAGGCGCGCAGCCGCGACCGCGATGGGGCGTTGTACATCGCCCAGCGCCGGGTGGAAATTGCCGAAACGGCGGTACGTACGCAGCTGGCCCGCCGCGAGGTGAACCGGCTGGACCGCACCCGCAGCGAGCTGCTGGTGGAAGCCAGCCGGCGCGAAGCCGAACGGGCGCGGCAGGAAGCCGAACGGCTGCGGGTGCAGGCGCAGATCCAGGCCGAGGATGCCGAACGCCTGCGCATGGAGGCCGAGGCCGAGCTGCTGGCCCGCCAGGACGTCGAACAGGCCCTGAGCAAGGTCACCGGCCAGCAGACCGCGCGCCTGAGCGCGGCGCGGCAGAAAGAGGCGCAGCTGGCGCGCCAGGAAGCCGAACTGATGTCCGGCGCCAAACTGCCGGCTTCCCGCTTCGACAACCGCGGAGAAGTCTTCACCCTGGCGGCGGATACGTTCGAGGCCGGTTCGGCGACGCTTTCGGCGGCCGGACAGTCCCGGGTCAGTGCCCTGGCCGCCTACCTGCAGGCGGTGCCCAAAGCCAAGGCCCGGGTCGAGGGCTATGGGGACGCGCAGACGCCGGGCCAGCGCCGTGCCGACGCCATCCGCGAGGCGCTGGCCGCTGCCGGGGTGGGCAAGGCGCGCATACAGGCAGTGGCGAAGGGAGATGGCTCCCGGGCACGTGCCGCGGAAGTGCTGGTCATTCAGTAAAAGATTCATTAAATCAAATATTTGCGCGAAAAATCAGCGTGTTGGAACAGCACCTGGGCGGCGCCGTTCAGCGGGTTGTCTCAACTCTGAGCGAAGGCGCCAGGAAGGCCTTGCCGACCCCGATTTGCAGGAGTAGGGTCATATACCCAGGCGGCGGTTGAGCGCCGCCTGGCTCACCGGAGAACCGAGCCGATGGCGCTGACCCCCATTTCCCAGGAGACACCCGCAGGCAACCAAGGCCGTGCGGGCGCTTCCGGAGGATGCGCCCGCGCCGACCGCTCGATAATCCGCTCCAAAGCCAACGCCCCGTGCCTGTGAAGGCCGGGGCGTTCGTATTTCCGCTGGAGGTAATCCCATGTTCGAAGGCCAACCGCAGACCGAAATCGACGCACTGATCAAGACTGACCCGGAGTTCAAACAGCTGTACCAGCGCCATCGCGAGCTGGACAAGAAAGTCACCGACGCCGAACTGGGCGTACTGCCCATCGACGACAACCTGCTGGGTCAGATGAAGCGCGAGAAGCTGGTCGCCAAGCAGCGGCTGCTGCGGATGTACGACGCCAAGCCGCACTGACGCCTCCCCCCGAGACGACTTATTGTCGCGGGCGGCGATGGCCTCCTCGTCGGTCATCGCCGTCCGCGTCAACCTGAAGCGTGCCATGCCCGCTTCCATAATTGGATTCGCGCCTGCCGCAAGCCGGTAGCGCGCCCAAGTGCGATAATCCGGGCAACTCCAGCCCGTGAGCGCACAGCCAGCATGGCGATCCATTCTTCCGTACTCGAACTGATCGGCGATACGCCAATCGTCAAGGCCCAACGCCTGGATACCGGCGTCTGCGAGCTGTTCCTGAAGCTGGAGAGCGCCAATCCCGGCGGTTCCATCAAGGACCGCATCGGCCTGTCGATGATCGAGGCGGCCGAGCGGCGCGGCGATCTCAAGCCCGGTGCCACCCTGGTCGAGGGCACCGCCGGCAATACCGGCATCGGCCTGGCGCTGGTGGCGCAGCAGAAGGGCTACAAGCTGGTGCTGGTGGTTCCGGACAAGATGAGCCGGGAAAAGATCTTCAACCTCAAGGCGATGGGTGCGGAAGTCATCCTGACCCGCTCGGACGTGGCCAAGGGCCACCCGGAGTACTACCAGGACCTGGCCGCGCGCATCGCCGCCGAGACGCCGGGCGGCTATTTCATCAACCAGTTCGGCAATCCGGACAATCCGGCCGCGCACGAATTCGGCACCGGTCCGGAAATCCTGCGCCAGATGGACGGGCAACTGGATGCCATCGTGTTCGGCTGCGGCAGCTCCGGCACGATGACCGGCCTGTCGCGCTGCTTTGCCGAGCATTCGCCGCAGACCGAACTGGTGCTGGCCGACCCGGTCGGCTCCATCCTGACCCAGTACATCAACGAGGGCACGATCAGCGAGAAATCCGGCAGCTGGCTGGTCGAGGGCATCGGCGAGGACTTCCTGCCGCAGATTTCCGATTTTTCCCGGGTAAGAAAGGCGTATTCGATCAGCGACAAGGAAAGCTTCCTCACCGCCCGCGAACTGCTGGCCAAGGAGGGCATCCTGGGCGGCTCGTCCACCGGTACCCTGCTTGCCGCGGCGCTGAAGTACTGCCAGGAGCAGACCGCGCCCAGGAAAGTGCTGGTATTCGTCTGCGATACCGGCAACAAGTACCTGTCCAAGATGTACAACGACTACTGGATGCTGGACAACGGCTTCATCGAGCGCCCGCAGTACGGCGATCTGCGCGACCTGATCCTGCGCCCCTACAGCCAGCGCGACACCGTGGTGGTGAGCCCGACCGACCTGCTGACCACCGCCTACCAGCGGATGAAGCTGTACGACGTCTCGCAACTGCCGGTGATGGAGGGGGAGAAACTGGTCGGCATCGTCGACGAAAGCGATGTGCTGCTGCATGTGTACGGCGAAGAGGCGCGCTTTCTCGATCCGGTCTCCACCGCGATGGTCAGCAAGCTGGACCGGCTGGACCTGCGCTCGCCGATCGAGGCGCTGCTGCCGGTGTTCGACCGCGGCCAGGTCGCCATCGTTACCGATGGCGAAGCGTTCCTGGGCTTGATCACCCGCATCGATCTGCTGAATTATTTGCGACGCCGGGCACAGTAAATGCATTTACCTGGCCGCTGGCGACGGCCGTTCGCCGCGGTGCAACATTGTGGACGGCAGGTTAAGGCGCAGCTGCTAAAATCGCCGGCTGCATCAAGGATTAGTTATGTCGGAAACCCCTAGCAAGGCCGGGAACGGCGCCCCGCCGCTGGCGCTCGGCACGCTGGCCATCCATGGCGGGCAATCGCCGGATCCCAGCACCGGCGCGGTCATGCCGCCGATCTACGCGACCTCCACCTATGCCCAGAGCAGCCCGGGCGTGCATCAGGGCTTCGAGTATTCGCGCACCCACAACCCGACCCGCTTCGCCTACGAGCGCTGCGTGGCGGCGCTGGAGGGCGGCAGCCGCGGATTCGCCTTCGCCTCGGGCATGGCGGCCACCTCGACCGTGCTGGAACTGCTGGACAGCGGCAGCCACGTCATCGCCATGGACGACCTCTACGGCGGCAGCTACCGCCTGTTCGAACGAGTGCGCCGGCGCAGCGCCGGGCTCGATTTCAGCTTCGTCGACCTGACCGACCTGGCGGCGTTCGAAGCGGCGATTCGCCCCGAAACGCGGATGGTCTGGATCGAAACCCCGACCAACCCGATGCTGAAGATCGTCGACATCCAGGCGGTGGCAGCCATCGCACGCAAGCGCGGCTTGATTGTCGCGGTCGACAACACCTTCGCCTCGCCGATCCTGCAGCGTCCGCTGGAACACGGCGCGCACCTGGTCATGCATTCGGCCACCAAGTACCTGAACGGCCACTCCGACATGGTCGGCGGCATGGTCGTGGTCGGCGATGACACCGAACTGGCCGAGCAGATGGCGTTCCTGCAGAACTCCGTTGGCGCCGTACAGGGACCCTTCGACAGCTTCCTGGCCCTACGCGGCCTGAAGACCCTGCACCTGCGCATGAAGGCGCATTGCGAAAACGCCCAGGCCTTGGCCGAATGGCTGGAAACCCAGCCGGCGGTCGAGAAAGTGATTTACCCCGGCCTGGCCTCGCACCCGCAACATGAACTGGCCAAACGGCAGATGGACGGCTTCGGCGGGATTATCTCGCTAGTGCTGAAGGGCGGCTTCGAAGCCGCCAAGCGCCTGTGCGAAAACACCCACTTGTTCACCCTGGCCGAATCCTTAGGTGGCGTGGAAAGCCTGATCAATCACCCGGCGGTAATGACCCATGCGTCGATTCCGGTGGAGCGGAGGGAGAAGTTGGGGATTGCGGAAGGCTTGATCAGGCTGAGCATTGGGGTGGAAGCCTTGGACGATTTAACCGAAGACTGCGCTCAAGGGCTATCTAAGGCGCTCCAAGGTTGACGATGAGATACCTGACTAAAGATATTGCCGCGAGTTTTAAGCATCCCGAATTTTGGGCACTGTCGAGTTGGCTCGATATCGTGGTGCGCTACAGGCGATCAAGCTTAGGCCTGTTCTGGCTGGTGCTGCCCGCAGTGATCTACATCTGGGGCCTGGGCGGGTTCTTTGCCCATATTGCCGGAACACCGCTCTTCAAGTTCGCGGCGCATGTCGCCATCGGCTACGCGGTGTTCAGGGTACTGAGTACGGTCATCGTCGAATCGACGACCGCGTTCGCCAGTTCCAGCGCTTTCATCATGGACGGACATGTCCGCCTCACGGATTTCATGCTGCGGGTCATCGCCAAAGCGCTGTTCTACTTTGTGGCATCGTTGCCGGTGGTGGCGATTGCACTGGCCATCTATCCGGATCTGCATTGGACCGGTGTTTTCCTCAGCGTGCCATCGATGACGCTCATCATCTTCAACGTGTTCTGGATAGGTGTGGTGTTCGGTCTGGTTGGTGCGCGCTTTCCGGACATGAGTCAGTTCATCGGCAATATCTTTATGTTCGCCTTTCTGCTGACGCCGATTATCTGGCGAGCCGACGGCATGCCGGCCGACAGCCTGCGTGGAATGCTAATGCGCATCAACCCGCTGTTCCACATGGTTGAACTTGTGCGCGCTCCAATGCTCGGTGAGCGAATCGAAATGCTGACGTTCTACTACATGGGAATACTGACCATAGCGGGTTGGATGGCTGCCGTGTTCGCCTACCGCCGATATGCGCGGTTTGTTCCCATCTGGATCTGAGTATGGCACGCATAAGCGTCAACGCATTGAATCTGGAGGTTCCGATCTACGTGCAGCCGGAACGCAAGGCGAGCAACTGGTCGGCACTCTTCCTGGGCGCGGCATTCGATCCTCCACGCAGGGAGTTCGCCCGGCTTCTGACCGATATCTCCTTCGAAGTGGTCGAAGGTGATCGAGTTGCATTGCTGGGCCGTAATGGAGCGGGCAAGTCTACGCTGCTTCGGGTAATCAACGGGGTGTACGCTCCCACATCAGGCCATTTGAAGGTCGAAGGAAGCTGTCAAGCGCTGTTGAACATGTCACTTGGCTTCAATAGCGAGGCGACCGTTCGGGAGAATATCTTGCTTCGCGGTACGGCGATGGGACTTACGGCGAAAAAACTGCGTGACCACATCGAGCCGATACTTGAGTTCGCCGGGCTGCAAACCAAAGCGAACCATCGGCTGCGGACGCTCTCTGCGGGGCAAAAGATGCGACTTGGCTTTTCGATCTCTACGACATTCCAGCACGACATCATCCTCATGGATGAGTGGGTGGGTGCAGGTGATTCGGAGTTCATGAAAAAGGCTACGGAGAGGATGAAAAGCCGCGTCGGCGGCAGCAAAATTGTAATGCTTGCCAGCCACAGCATCGGGTTGCTTCGCGACATATGCAACAAAGGCATCGTTCTCGATGCGGGACGAATAATTTTCATGGGCGACATCGTTTCCGCTCTCCGAGCCTACCACGACGTCATGGCCCATCCGGCGGATACCGAACAACCCATACCCGAAACTGAGCTGCCAGCCGGTGCCGCGACGGCTCCCGGTTATGGTGCAATAGAGAGCATCACCGTGTCTGGTGGTGTTGCTTGCGCGACGGGATGGGCGGTTGGGATCAACGGCATACCGCAGCAGGGCATAGTCATCGAACTGAGTGGCACACGCTATTCACCGAAACGTTTGGAGCGACGCGAACGACAGGATGTCGCCAGCCACTTGGGTCTGCGGGAATCGGTTTGCGGATTCTTTGCGGTATTCGAGATGCCTTTCGTCGAGGATGTTGCTCAGATGCAAGGCATGCAGGCTTTCACTGGCGAGACCGCTGAAGTCGCTCGGTCGCCGCTACGTCTGGCACCATTGCTGGCGGCACAGATTCGCGGTGAATGAGACCATTTTCAGATAGAGCAGCTATTCATGGCACAGTACCAATCTTTTCCTGATGTTGAAGGTGATTCGCGAACACTCGAGAAGTTGAAGGCACTCAGCATTCCTGATCTCGCGGGTAGGAGATTCCTCGACGTTGGGTGCAATGAAGGCTATTTTTGTGGATTTGCCAAATTTAGGGGTGCGGAACGTGTGGTCGGCATCGATCATTCGCGATTCTACATTGAGCGTGCACGCAAGCGATTTCCGACTTGTGAGTTTTTAGCTCAGCCTTGGGGTCACCTTCCCGAAGGACCTTACGAAGTCATTCTGCTCGCTTCTGCGCTTCACTATGCGGATGATCAGAATGCCCTCATCCGCCAGATCATGAACAACCTGACGCCGGATGGAACTCTGGTGCTGGAGCTTGGGATCGCGTCCTCGCCAACCGCCGAGTGGAAGAAGGTCAGTCGCGGCATCGATGAGCGCCTTTTTCCAAGCATGCCGATGGTCAAGGAGATGCTCAGCGACTATGCATGGAAATGGATAGGCCCTAGCGTTTCGCAGGAAGGTGATCCGGTCCCGCGTCATGTCATCCACGTCACAAGAAAGCGGCCCATGGCGTACCTGCTGATGCAACCTCCTGGCTATGGGAAGACCTCGATGGCTGAAAAGCTTTTCCAGCCGGCGGGCGTGCGGGTCATCTCTGGTGATGAAATTCTGCATCTTGTCTCGCAAGGACGGTTGCCTGCATCCAAGGAACTTACGCATGCCATCCGAATCGATTATTCGCCGTTCCGCATCGACAGCACTGTGCGCCGGCTGTTCGACGAAGGGCATGGTGCCGAGTTCGTTTCTCTCTTGCTCGGATCATTGCAGGAAGACTTTGCATTGGACACCTATGTGCCGGCCGAGCATCGGAACTCAGTGGTGTCATTGATCAAGTCAGCGGGTTTCGTGCCGATGTGTTTTGAATGGGAACGGCCGGGCGAAGCGCTGCTCCCCATGGAAGTATCATTCCAGGCCGCGGAGAATTACCACTTGTTCTTGCAACAAGCACGGGTGGAAGGCAGCGACCCTACTCAAGGCTACGACAAGGGTGCGCAAGGTTTTGTCGATGAAGTTTGTTGGCTTCCCAATCGCGTGGTCATCAGAGGATGGGCGGTCGATGCGCGTGGCCGGGCGCCCAGAGTGCTTTCTGTGCGGGTGGATGGGAAGTCGTTTCTGGTTCGCGCGTATGAGAGACAGTCACGACCGGATGTGCAAAGTCACTTGAATTTGCCACATCCCAGATACGGCTATCAAGTTAGCGTGCCGCTGGAAAAAGGTAGTAACTCGGCCTCGCCGGGGCCGATAGAAGTACGGGCAGGCACATCGGAGGAAGATCTGGGAGTCCCGCTCAGGTTCTCGAGTAATATCACAACTTCGGATGGCCATTAAGTCTTTTCGGTCAATTGCGCGATTTCGTACGGCCGACCCAAGACAGGACTGCAGAATGTCAGATTTAGAAGAGAAAACTCCCAAGCGCGATGCCATTCTGGTGCTCGGAATGCATCGTAGCGGCACGTCTGCGCTAGGAGGGGCCTTGGCTCGACTCGGCGTGACGTCGCCGCGGACCAAGCTACCGCCCGCCAGCGACAATCCTAAAGGTTTTTGGGAGTCGGCGGAACTTCTCAAGTTCAACGATCAGATTCTGTCGGCTTCCGGTAGCCGCTGGAACGACTGGGGCAAACTCAACGAAGACTGGCACCGGTCCCTGCTCGCAGATGAATTCGTAGAACGCCTGCGTCCCGTCTTCCATCATGAGTTCGGGGATGCACCGCTAGTGTTCATCAAGGATCCGCGCATCTGCCGCTTTGCTCCATTTTGGCTGCGTGCGCTGGATGCTTTAGGCTACCGGAGCAAGGTGCTGATCCCACTACGTTCCCCTCTAGAGGTGGCGGATTCCTTGGCCGCCCGGAACGGTTTTGGCCGTACCTATTCGTTGCTCCTCTGGCTTCGTCATGTGCTTGAGGCGGAGGCGAGTACGCGCAACATCCCTCGCGCATTCGTTCACTACACGCACTTGCTTCAGGACTGCAAGGAGGAAATGAAACGCATCTCCGAGCGGCTGGCCATTGTTTGGCCACGTTGGTCTCTTACGGCGTTGTCGGAACTTGAAACGTACTTGACGAACGACTTGCGGCACCAGCATGGCAATCTTGAACTGAGTTCGGAAAGTCCTTTAGGCCGTTGGGTGTCGTTGACAGTTGGTGCACTCGACAAGCTTTCCCATGCCGAATCCGATGAGGCCAGGGCAGTGCTCGATCAAGTTCGGTTCGAGTTCGATACTGGTGCAGATATCTTTGGTGTCGCTGCCCGCGAGAACGAGAGGCGGTTGGATGGTGGCATTGGTGCGCGCGATCAGAAAATCGCTGCACTGATGTCCGACCTGGAAGCGGCCCAACGAAGCGCCGAGCAGCATCGAGCGACCAGCAATAGCAAGGATGCGCGCATCGCAGAGCTCCAAGCGGCCATGGAAGAGCGTGCTATGGAGCTAGAACGCGCCATCGGTGAGAAGGAAGCGAGCATTGGAGAGCTCAAAGCGGAGTTGACGCGTGCCAGCAACGACATTGAGCAGCTTACTAAGGCACTACAGGAAGCGAAGCGAACACAGCAATCCGAGGCGGAGTTGAAGCGGTTCAAAGCACAGGCCGAAATACGACTGAGCCAAGGCAAGACCATAGTTCAGGAGCTCTCGAAAGCGAACAAGGACTTGTCCCTCCAGAACGGACAACTGCAGCGTAGTATCAAGGAACGGTACGAGGAGATAGCAAGGCTCACCAAACTTGTTATCCGGCAGGAACGTGAGTTTGATCTGCGCTTCCAGGAACGAGACGCTCTGGCCATCAGCCAATTTCAGCAGAAGAGCGAAGAAGTTCGGCAGCTACGGGACGAGCTCACTTCCATCCGGCGTGGACTGGTGTGGCGGACAGCTGCTCCTGTCCGGAAGGTCAGCCGCTTGCTCGGTGGCCGGAACGAGGCCGCGGGAAACCTGCAGCGGCTTGTCGCAACAATAAGCGCATCAGATCTGTTCGACAGGGATTGGTACCGGCAGACTTATGCCGACGTCGATGAGAGCGGCATGGATCCGGTGCTGCATTATCTGCAGTTCGGCGCGGCGGAAGGACGTGACCCGGGGCCGCGTTTCAACGTTAGGTCCTACTTGCGAAAGAACATGGACGTTGCGCGCTCGGGGATGAATCCGCTGCTGCATTACCTGGAGCACGGTCGATTCGAGAACCGTAGTCCGACCTGAGGTAGATAGAGGATTGGGGGAACATTTAAGTATGATGTGCATGAAAGAACAAGCTCGGCTTCTGCGCGAATCAAAGCTGTTTGATGGTCGCTGGTATCTGCGGAGCTATGCAGATGTGGGCGTACTCGGGATCGACCCTGCGGAACACTACGTGCGCTTTGGTGCAGCGACATTGAGGAATCCAAGCCCGAACTTCGATACCGCGCATTACATGGAGCGCAACCCGGACGTCGCCGCGACCGGGATGAATCCTCTAGTCCACTATTTACTTCATGGCGCTGTCGAGAGGCGTTCGGTGCGTCCGGTGACTGCCGATAGTCCATTGGTGACGGATGAGTACGACGACGCGGGGCGTTGGTTGTTCGACATAGAGCCTCTGCTACAGGGCGCGAAGCTGGAGGGTACGGCGGTCGTGGTCGCTCGTCGCAAGATTCTGCGGGAGCCACCGCCCCCGGGAGCGTTGGTCGTTGCCTGGGTGATCAACCAACACGACAAGATGACTCATCAGTATAGGGTCAGGAACTACGCCGAGGCGCTTTCAGCACTGAACGTGCACCCGTTGATCCTGTCCGAGAGGGATTTGGCCGAGGGTGATTTTGGGGGGATCGACATTGTTGTTCTATGTCGGATCGCCGCGAACCCGGCAATGTTGCGAACCGTGGATGAGTTCCGCAGTGGTGGTGGCAAGGTTATCTTCGACATCGACGACATGGTCTTCGACCCAGATCGCATTGATTTCATCCGCCATGTCGCAGCAAAGTCGGAGCCCGATAAGGACATCTTCCGCAAAATCATGTCACGTCTGCGCGACACCATGTGGCGGTCCGATCTGGTCACCACCAGCACCTTTGCGCTCAAGCTGGAAGTCGAGCGGATGGGGATGCGGGCACTGGTGCTTCCCAACAACATCAGTCTGCGCCATGAAGCGGAGGCGCAGGACTTGATGGCGCGGTCTCGTGATGAAGGCGCCCGCATTCGGATTGGCTACTTTAGTGGCACCAAGAGCCATGAACACGATTTTGCAGAGTGCTCTGAAGCGTTAGTCTCTATCATGCAAGAACAACCGAATGTGGAACTGCTCGTAGTGGGATGGTTAGAAGCAGCTGAGCGTTTTCGAACATTCGGCGACAGATTCATCCAGATGCCTCTGTTGTCTCATCACGAGATGATGAAGGCTCTTTCGACAGTCGACATCAATCTGGCCCCGCTAGAACTACGCAATCCGTTTACCCACTGCAAGAGCGAGCTCAAGATCTTCGAAGCGGCTCTGTATGGAATCCCGACGATCGCATCGCCCACCGCCAGCTATTCGGCAGTCATCACTCATCAGCGTGATGGATTGCTCGCCGAAACGCGCGTCCAATGGGTGAAATTGCTCCGCCAACTTATCTCCGAGCCCAAGCGCCGCGTTGAGATTGGCCAGCGAGCCAAGAAAAATATCGCAAATCGCTTCCTGGTCAGTACCACTGTCCATGAAGCCAATGCGATACTGCGCTCTGTCAAGAACGAACGAGCCCGCCCGCTCCCTCCACGGTCCATTCCGCCTATGGACCGTACTACCCCTGCCATCTCGGTTGTGTCGATCCTCTACCGCAAGAGCGAGGAAGTGGTCTATTTCCTTGAGACCATGAGGCGGCAGTCCTTCGACCTGCCTTATGAAATTGTGTTAGTCAACGACAGAAGCCCTGATGAATCGGTGGCTGTCGTCGAGGAGTTCGTGCGCAAGAGGAGTAGCTTGCCGGATGCTAATCCAAACATGCAGGTGCGCATCATTACCAATGACGCCAATCTGGGGAATTGCGCAAGCCGGAACCGGGGTGTCAGCGAATCCACGGGTGACATCATCGTCGTAGTTGACGCTGACTGCCTGTTCAACCGGGATTTTCTCGCGCTCCACTATCGTGCGCACCAGCGTGGAAAATGCGACGCGGTTGTCGGGCCAAAGGGCATAGAAACGAACCATAGACCGCCAATGTCCGTACTTGCCCTGCATGAAGCGGATTCGTCGCTGGCTGTGCAGGAAGCTCGTCCTCAGGATGGCACGAATCAGGACAGTTTCGTCAACAGCGTGACTCGGAATTTTTCCGTGCGCCGGAGCTTTGCCGAAGCCTCTCTACCGGAAGGATTGTTCGACGAACAGTTCACCTACAGCGCAAGCCCGGACTCAGGCTTTGGGTGGGAAGACGTCGAAATGGGCTGCCGCCTCTACAAGGCGCATGCCAGAATCAAGTTTCTGGCTGACACAGCCTCCATCCACATTTCTCATCCTCCCACCGTCGAAAACCGGGACAAGCCGTACCGGTCGTTGAAGAACTTCCGCAGGCTCCACGAGAAGCATCCGCTGCTTCGGTTGGAATCGCGTCAATGGACACGCTCTACCTACGAAGCGATTGTCAAATGGTGCAAGTCCGCGGGTGGGGATCTGAAGTCGAATGCCGATTTCCACTTTATGGAGGAACATTTGGCGGACACGAAGCGTGATCTGGTCGTGTTCACCCGGCCGGCGAAGCCGCTGCGGATCCTTACTTTCCGCTGGCATTGTCCCCATCAGTATGAGCTGTACCGCCTAGGGCATCAGTTCACGCTGGCGACAGGCATGGGCACAGGCCTCTGCGAACGATGGGAATGGGCGCATCGCCCGATGCCAACTAATGCCCGAATGGTGCCGTATGCGAGGATCAATCCTCACGACTACGACTTAGCTATCCTTCATTTCGACGAGAATCTACTTCACCCCGAGATATGCCATGGGAAAGTACCGTTGGACTGGGGCGCCACCTTCCTTAAGGCTATGAAAGAGTGGGATCTGCCTAAGGTTGCAATATGCCATGGCACGCCGCAGTTCCACGGTCAGTATGATCCGGAGTACGATCAGTCTGACCTCGGTGAGGTCATCGAGGAGAATCGGCTGGAGCTCGTGGAGCTACTGAAGGACGTAGAGGTTGTCTGCAATTCGCATCAGTCGATGCGAGAGTGGAAGTTCATCAAGAGTAGGACGATCTGGCATGGATTTTCTCCGCACGAGTTTCCACCGGGCATGAAGGGCGCCGGTGTATATGCAATGGCTATTCGGGGTTTAGCAAATCGCCCGCATTACAATGGTTATCAAGTCATGCGACGAGTAATGGAAGCCCTTGGCAGAGACATCCGGGTCTCGAATCTGGCTGTTGGCGATCCTTCCGTTCAGTACACACCGCGGACGTATGAGTGGGCCAAGGTGAAGTATGAGAACTATGTCCGCTCGATCGGTGCTAAAGGCATTTATCTGAATACAACCGTGCGGTCTCCCATGCCGCGGACTCGTGGTGAGGCCATGATGGCGGGCGTTCCCACGGTCAGCCTGCGCAATCACGATGTTGATATGTTCATAGAGAACGGGGTCAACGGTTTTTTTACCGATACCCCGGAGGAACTGGCAGATCAGGTACGCTATTTATTCACGCATCAGGAAGTACGTGAACGCATGGGGAAAGCCTCGAGGCTTACTGCTATGAATGTGTTCAACCAGGACAGGTATCTGGCGGCATGGACACAATTGATCCGTGACATCATGTGACAGAATCAGGTACAACCTTGGAGATTGGGATGGAGGGTCGGGAGCGGATGATCACGGAAGTGACAAGCCTCAACTCTGGCGCCTGGACGTGCGTGGGCGTAAGCGTGCGTAGCCTGATCGATGGATACTCTGGAGCCCCCTTGCTGGTAGAAGAGCAGAAGGTGCCAGGACGTCATTGGCTGAACACAAAACTTTCCATGTCCTTCCGCAAGGACGAGCGGCTGGAGATATTTTTCGCGTTACGACAAATGGACTCCGCACGAATTAGGATCAGGCTGGATCTAGCGGGGACGACTCGGAATGGGCTGATAGACATGGCGACCGCGGAGGTACTGTCGAGCGAGTTCACCGCGTTTGAAGTCCAGCGCGCACGCGACGGAGCTATATGGGTCACTGCGACCATCGGCGTGCCAACTGACATCGCTTACCTGAATGTCGGGCTGATGCTGGAGTCGGCGCACGGTGAGTATGAATATCTTGGCGGCGGGACAGCGTTCGTCATCGAGGCACTGGAGATCAGAAATACTGGTGTCATGTATTCGGATCCATCCGTGCACTCAAGGCACGAGCCTTTCGGACGCGCGGCGCATCACCTCTGCAAAGGTAAGGGGCTCGAAGTCGGCGCGTTGCATCGACCCTTTGACCTAGATGCACACGTCACCTATCTGGACTATGAAAAGACCGCAAGTCTAAGGAAGGACTACAAGGCCGACCCGCGTGTCGGTGACATCCGGCAGGTGCAGGTGGTCTGGAAGGAGAACAACTACCCGTTCTTCGACGATGATGCGTTCGATTTCGTCATCAATAGCCATGTATTGGAGCATGTCTGCAACCCGGGCCGCGCAATCGAGGAGTGGCTCAGGATCATCGGTCCTGGTGGAGTACTTTACATGGTGGTCCCAGACAAGAACTATACATTCGATAAGCCTCGAGAGATTACTCCGCTTGAACATCTCATGGAAGAGTTCCACGCAAAAACTCAACTGATCGCGCGCGCGCACTATGAGGATTATGTGCGAAATCGTGAGGGTGGAAAGACAGGAAAGGACGCGGAAGCGGCGATTGAAGCTGCTTTCAAACGGCAAAGCAGCATACACGTACACACTTTCACCAAGGACAGCCTTCGAGAATTCCTCGAAACGCTGATGCGTCACCTTAATTTCAAGATCGAGCACTTCGAGGCGGAAAATATGCATATACACGTCGCTCTGCGCAAGCTTTCTGACCAGTCCCTTTCAACCCACTGACTATTCCATCCCACTATGAAACGCATTGTTGCTATTTCCGCAGTACTCACAGCTTCTTTCCTTGTGTCCTGTAACAAGGTCGATAGCCCTTCGCCGACTTCGGCGCAGCAACCCGCAGCAGGCATGGCCGGGCCTGAGACGAGCCCAGTCGGTACGCGAACCGAACAAGCGCCAAAGGCGCCAGTTGGCAGCAAACTTGTGCAAGCTCCCGTTGGTGAGGGGGCGGCAACTGCATTTCGCTTGACTAATGGTCAGACGCTGCGCGGAAACTATGTGTCTGATCGGGATGCCACCCTCCTAGGTTTTGGCGTGCGCATCGGTAATTCCCGTGGAAGTTCGGACGGTAGTCTAGAGCTAAGCATATGCGAGGCAGATGCCTGCCAGAAGGCGAGCATCCCCCTAAAGGGCACGATAGACAATGGCTATGCGATCTTTACGTTGCCTACGCCTCTAGAGGTTAAGAACGGTCGTACTTATACCTATTCCCTGAAGCGCAGTATGGACGCCACGAATTCACTCGCCATCTGGCTGCATCCTGCTCCGGCGAACGCGTCCACGGTTGTGGACGCTGGCGGCAAAGATACGGGTCGCGTGGCGAAGCTGGGCCTGTATTTCAAGGAGTAGACAGGCTAGCACGCCTAGGTGTGGTACTCCCATGCGCCCATGCTCTGTTCGTGAACCCATCAGCAGTATCTCGAAATGAATGACGACAGCAGCCTCGGGCATCGCCAGCGAATCGATCCGGTGGGGCGGGTTTCCGACGGGTGGTACTGGTTCCGGTGGCCTGCCTCGCTGGCCGACGTGGGAGACGGGGCCGTGGTCTATCACCGCGCCGGATCCAGCGAACCTGCCTCGCTGCCATTGTTGCGGAGGGCGGGGAAAGCAACCTCATTTGTCCTGCCTCTCGCTCCAGCTGATGAGGTGTGGCTGGAAGAAGGCGCAGGGGAACCCCTTGTGGTCCCTCTGCCGCCTTTGCCGCTCCGAGTCGGGCGGCCGAAGGCCGTCGCGTTGATTCTCATTTTGCTCGCTCGCGAGGAAGGTTGGGACTTACTAAGCACGGCAAGAAATTTGGCAGGCATTCTGATGTCGCTACCTGCCCGCGGAGCTAGACGTACGATGGATGCGCTACTGGGACGTCTGCTCATCGCCATGCAGATGCGGGATGAGCGGAATCCAGTGGCGCATGTGAGGACCTCGCTGGCTGCGGGCGTCCGCCGTGTCCTTCTCAAGCCACTCCATCAGTTGCAGGTGCTCGCTGGCGCAGCCGGTATACGTTGGGTCAGCGCTGGCGATGACCCGCAGATGCTGCTCGATCTGACGTCGGTGGACATCGTGCTGCCAGCAGGCTGGTACCGCTTTCGTTGTCGCTTGCAAGTCCTCGCGGGGCATCTGGTGTCGCCCTGTCTGTATGCCGACCAGGGCAGTGGTTTCAAGCCCAACTTGCTTGTTCGAATTCCTGCGCCGGACGCGACGGGCCGCATTGATATGCTGTTCGTGCTACCGCGAAACACGGTGGGTGTGCGCATCGACCCAAGCAGCCGTAGCGTCGAATACTCGGTTTCCGACTTCAAGCTCATAAGAGAGCCTCGATGGCGAGCGCTGCTTTTCATGCTCCTGCGACGCGAGGAGTCAGGTTGCATTGACTGGAATGCCTCGACGCGCCTTGCCCGGAACTTCCTCCGCACGCTGATTTTCGGTGGCCTGTCGGCCGCAGCCGACCATCTCATGTCGCAGCAGCCCTATGCGCAGCAGCCATCCGGCTTCGACTACACGGACTGGGTGCGCCGCTTCGACACCCTGGACGAGTCGAGCCGCAACTTGTGCGCGCGCGTCTCTGTGCTATCCGAGCGCCCGCTCATCAGCGTGCTGGTCCCGGTGTATAACACCCCTGAACGTTGGCTAAGACGCTGTCTGGATAGCGTCCTCAAGCAGGCGTATCCACATTGGGAGCTATGTATCGCGGATGATGCTTCTCCCGCGCCTCATGTCCAACATGTACTGCGGGAGTACGCGGATCGTGATGAGCGGATCCGGATAGTTAGGCGCGAAGAGAATGGACATATATCCGCAGCTTCGAACTCTGCTCTCGCGCTAGCCAATGGTGAGTACGTCGCCTTGCTGGACCATGATGACGAACTGAGGCCTCATGCCCTGCTGGAAATTGCAGAGGCCATCAATCAGCAACCGACGCTCGAGGTGATCTACTCTGACGAAGATAAGATCGACGAGAAGGGACGCAGGTTTCAACCCTACTTTAAGCCGGACTGGAACCCGCAGTTGCTTCTGTCTCAGAACTATCTTTGTCATCTTACTGTCATCAGGACCGAGCGTGTGCGGTGCGTGGGTGGGTTTCGCGCCGGCTTCGAGGGAAGTCAAGATCACGACCTCTTCCTGCGCTGCTGCGGAGGACTGTCGGAGGAACGAATCAGGCACATTCCCAAAGTGCTATACCACTGGCGTGCCATAGAAGGTTCGACTGCGCTCGAGCGCGACGCAAAGGATTACGCATCCCTGGCGGGCGCGCGCGCTGTGCGCGAGCATGTTTCGAGCATCGAAGGAGTCCGCGTGGAGGAACTCCCGCACGGACATTATCGCGTCAGATGGCCTTTGCCCTCACCGGTGCCGAAGGTCAGTATTATCATTCCCACGCGGGACAAAGTAGATTTGCTGCGAAAGTGCATCGAGAGCCTGTTTGAACGCACCAAGTATGCAGATTTTGAGTGCATCGTTGTCAACAACCAGTCCAGTGAGCCCTTGGCCCTGCGGTACCTACACGATATAGCGGGCCGTGCCGCCATCCGAGTACTTGACTACGACGCGCCCTTTAACTATTCGAAAATAAACAACTTGGCAGCGGAGCACGCACAAGGCTCGGTTCTCTGCCTGATGAACAACGATATCGAGATCATCACAGAAGACTGGTTGGAAGAAATGGTCTCTCACGCCGTTCGTCCTGATACAGGCGCCGTCGGTGCGATGCTCTACTATCCGGATGGAACCATCCAGCACGCGGGCGTCATTCTTGGCGTTGGCGGTGTGGCGAATCATGCCTATCTCGACCGGCCCGCAGGATATCCGGGGCATGGCGCGCGTGCGCTCGTTACACAGAATCTGTCAGCGGTGACAGGCGCCTGCATGGTAGTGCGGCGTTCGGTCTATTTTAAAGTCGGAGGATTGGAGGAACGCCTGAGTGTCGCGTTCAATGACATCGATTTCTGCCTGCGGCTTCTGGAAGCGGGATATCGCAATGTATGGACGCCGCATGCGCAACTCATCCATCACGAATCTGCAACGCGTGGTTCCGACGACTCGAAGGAAAAACGCCAGCGATTCGTCGCCGAAGTCGACTTCATGCATGCAAGATGGGATGGCCTACTACAATCTGATCCAGCATACAATCCGAACCTCGCTCTTGATGATTGCAGCGCGGCTCTTTCCTATCCGCCCAGGCATAGTGCATTCCACGTCGTACCTCCCGCACGCGCGACGTGATGGCGGCGGGTAAGAGGTAAGAGTGCCCCTCCTTTTGAAGGACTAAAGCGCCGCTTCCAACTCAGGCAGCAACTTGAACAAATCCCCCACCAGCCCGATGTCGGCCACCTCGAAAATCGGAGCCTCGGCGTCCTTGTTGATGGCCACGATGGTGCCGGCGTCCTTGATGCCGGTCAGGTGCTGGATGGCGCCGGAGATGCCCACGGCTACGTAAAGTTCCGGGGCGATGATCTTGCCGGTCTGGCCAACCTGCATTTCGTTGGGGCAGTAGCCGGCATCGACCGCGGCGCGCGAGGCGCCGACGGCGGCGCCCAGCTTGTCAGCCAGGGCGTAGATGATGGCGAAGTTCTCCAGCGAACCCACGCCGCGGCCGCCGGAGACCACGCGCTTGGCGCTCTGCAGGTCGGGACGGTCGGATTTCCCGGCGGCCAGACCGACAAAACGGGTGTGGCCGGGTAGCGTGGCTTCGACAGAAACGGCTTCCACCGGGGCATTGCCACCCTTGTCGGCTTCGGGCCAGGAGGCGGTGCGCACGGTGGCAACCACGGTCTGATCGGCCGGGGCCTCGACAGTGATGATGGCGTTGCCAGCATAGATGGGGCGCTTGAAGGTGTACGGGCCTTCCATCGTCATCAGATCCGAGACCTGATTTACTCCGAGCAGGGCAGCAACGCAGGGCATCAGGTCCTTGCCGAAGGTCGTGGACGGGCCGAATACATGGCTGTAGCCGGCGGCCAGTTTGGCGACCTGCGGGGCGAGCACCTGCGCGAGCGCATGGTCATTGGCGGCATTGGCCACGGTCAGCACCTTGGTCACGCCTGCGATCTGGGACGCTTCGGCAGCAACGGCGGCGGGGTCGGCGGCCAGCACCGCGACATCGATGGATTCCGGCGACAACGCCTGCGCGGCGCTGACGGTCTTAGCGGTGGCGGCGTTGAGCTTGCCGTCCAGGTGTTCGGCGATGACAAGAACTTTGGACATGAAGGAATCTCCGGAAAGGTGGGCAGGTCGCGGCAGCTTGGCTTCGCGCCCTCGCCCCAACCCTCTCCCGCCAGCGGAAGAGGGGGCTAAAAGCGTTACAGCAGGCCTTTGGCCTTCAGGGCGGCAACCAGTTCAGCCGCATCCTTGACCATCACGCCCTTGCTGCGCTTCGGCGGCGGGGCGTACTGGGTGGTTTTCAGCGTATCGGCGGCGTCCACGCCCAGTTCGGCCAGTTGCAGCGTTTCCATCGGTTTGCTCTTGGCCTTCATGATGTCCGGCAGCTTGATGAAGCGCGGCTCGTTCAGGCGCAGATCGGTGGTGACGACGGCCGGCAGGTCTACCTCCAGCGTTTCCAGGCCGGCGTCGACCTCGCGGGTGACGGTGGCTTTGCCATCGGCAATTTCGAGCTTGGAAGCGAAGGTGGCCTGCGGCCGGCCCCAGATCGTGGCCAGCATCTGCCCGGTCTGGTTGGCGTCGTCATCGATCGCCTGCTTGCCCAGGATTACCAGGTCCGGCTGCTCTTTTTCGACCAGCTTGAGCAACGTACGGGCGGCGGTCAGCGGTTGGATGGCCTGATCGGTGACCACATGGATGGCCCGGTTGGCACCCATGGCCAGTCCGTTGCGCAAGTGGGCCTGGGCGTCGGCGGGGGCAATCGTGGCGACCACGACTTCGGTGGCGATGCCCTTGTCGCGTAGTCGCAGGGCTTCTTCCAGTGCGATTTCATCGAAGGGGTTGGCCGACAGTTTGACGCCGTCGGTGACCACGCCGGACCCGTCCGGCTTGACCTGGATGCGGACGTTGTAGTCCACCACGCGCTTGTAGGCGACGAGAATCTTCATCCTGTGGGAATTCCTTGAGCTACGAAAAGACCCGGCCGCGTTGGCTGGCCGAGGGCAGAAGCCCGATTTTACCGGTCAGCCGCTCCCCGTGCGAGTGCGTACGGTGTCATCGGCCAGGCGAGCCGCCAGGGTAGCCGCAAAGCGGTCGGCGCTGCCAGGAACCTGATCGAAGAACAGCGAGGGCTCGGTGAGTTCCAGTTCCAGTAGCCGGGGGCGTCCATCTGCGTCGCGAATCAGGTCGATCCGGGCATAGGCCAGCGGCTGCTCCAACTGGAGCAGGCGGCCGGTAGCGGCAAGCGTCCGTTCGGCCAGGGCCAGTTCGTCGGCGCCAGCGGGACAGGCGGTGATGTCTCCGAGGGCAAAAGGGTCCGCTTGATCGGAGCCGCCAGGCAGCAACAACGGCCCCTTGCGGATGGCATGGCTGAACCGGCCATCGAAATAGAGCAGGGCGGTCTCGCCGGCACTGTCGACGGCAGGCAGGTAAGGTTGCAGCATCGCGCTGCGTTGCTGATCCAGCAGGCGCGCCAGGTGATTGCCGGCCGCGAACTGCTGATCGCGCCGGTAGCGTTGGGTGTCGCGGGCACCTGCGCTGACCGCGGGCTTGATCACCAGTTCCTCCGCCGATTGTCCGTCCAGGAAGCCTTGCAGCGCGTCCAGCGGTTCGGCATCGGGTTCGACGAAGACGGTCGGCACCACCGGCACTCCGAGCGTCAGCAGGTCGGAAAGATAGTGCTTGTCGGTATTCCAGCGAATCACGTGCAACGGATTGATCAGCATGGCAGTTGCGCTGACCCGCTCGCACCAGGCCAGGAACTCGGGCAGCCGTTCCGTGTAGTCCCAGGGCGAGCGCAGCAGCACCGCATCGAAGCGCTGCCAACTGACGCTGGCGTCATCCCAGGCCACTGCGCGGGCCTGGATACCGGCGCGCGCACAGGCATCCAGCAAGGGGGCCAGATCTTCGTCGTGGCTGGCGGCGGCGACGGCGGTGACAAGGGCTAGCGTTTTCATGCCCTCCAGTCTAAACGCAGGAAACCCCGCAGTTTCCAATTGCCCGAAAGTACCTGTGTCACGCTCGGGGGCGTGGGTAGAATGGGCGTTCATCCAGAAACGGACATGGTCATGGCTGAAGCTGTCATATCCGCGCCATCGCTTGGCGCAGCCAAGAGCAAACTCTTCCCCAGCGCAGAAGCGGCGTTGCAGGGCATCGTTGCCGATGGCCAGACGCTGGCGGTCGGGGGCTTCGGCCTATGCGGCATCCCGGAAGCGCTGATCGTCGCCCTGCGCGACAGCGGCGTGACCGGCTTGACGGCGATTTCCAACAACGCCGGCGTCGATGGCTTCGGCCTGGGCCTGCTGCTGGAAACCCGCCAGATCCGCAAGATGATTTCGTCCTATGTGGGCGAGAACAAGGAGTTCGAACGCCAATACCTGGCTGGCGAGCTGGAGCTGGAATTCAATCCGCAAGGCACCCTGGCCGAGCGATTGCGCGCCGGCGGGGCCGGCATCCCGGCGTTCTTCACCCGCACCGGCTACGGCACCATCGTCGCCGAAGGCAAGGAGACCCGGCAGTTCGACGATGGCCATCACTACGTGCTGGAAACCGCGCTGAAAGCCGATGTGGCCCTGGTCAAGGCCTGGAAAGCCGACAAGGCCGGCAACCTGGTGTTCCGCAAGACCGCACGCAACTTCAATCCAGCCTGTGCCATGGCCGGCATGGTCTGCGTGGCCGAGGTTGAACAGGTGGTGGAGATCGGCGATATCGATCCGGACCATGTCCATCTGCCCGGCATCTACGTGGACCGCATCGTCCACAACCCCAACCCCGAAAAGCGCATCGAGCAGCGCACCGTGCGCATGGCAGGAGACAAGTGATGGCCTGGACCCGCGATGAAATGGCCCAACGCGCTGCGCGCGAGCTGATCGACGGCGCCTACGTGAACCTGGGCATCGGCCTGCCGACCCTGGTGGCCAACCATATCCCCGAGGGAATGGATGTCTGGTTGCAGTCCGAAAACGGGTTGCTCGGCATCGGCCCGTTCCCGACCGAGGCCGAAATCGATGCCGACCTGATCAACGCCGGCAAGCAGACCGTCACCGCGCGGGCGGGCGCCAGTTATTTCGGCAGCCACGACTCGTTCGCGATGATCCGCGGCGGCCATATCGACCTGGCAGTGCTGGGCGCCATGCAGGTCACCGACAAGGGCGATCTGGCCAACTGGATGGTCCCTGGCAAGATGGTCAAGGGCATGGGGGGGGCCATGGACCTGGTCGCGGGGGTCAAGCGCATCGTTGTGCTGATGGAGCACGTCGCGAAAGACGGCAGTCACAAAATCCTGCCGCAGTGCGACCTGCCGCTGACCGGGGTGGGGGTGGTGGACCGCATCATCACCGACCTGGCGGTATTCGACGTGACCGCGGACGGCCTGGTCCTGGTGGAAACTGCGGACGGCGTCACGGATGATGAGCTGCGCGGCAAAACCGGGGTGCCGTTCAAGAAATAGCGGCCGGTCGCAGCGAAAATGCGCTGCGAGTATCGAAATGGCTGAGAAAAGCCGCCAGGCCAGGCGGAATCCTTAAGCCAGGCTGTATATCCGGAAGACCCCAAGCACGAAATCCCCGGCTTCACCGCTCTTTTCCATGGCCTGGGTTATAGTTGAAACTCAGGGGTATAACACCGGATAGCTTGAGGGTTCTCATGAAGTTTCGCTTTGGCGGCGCTTGCGCGTCGATTATTCTGTTGGCCGGCTGCAGCGGTGGGGACCCGGGCAGCCAACTGGGGCAGTTGCGGGGGGCGGCATCATCTACCGCGGAGAAGAACGCCAATTTGCTGGCTAAAGCGCGGCCGGTTGCTCGTGACGCGTCGCAATCGATAGCGAACTCGCCAGACCGTGGCGCATTGATGAGTTATCGCAACAACCGCACCGCCAGCAAGCAGGAAGGCGCCTACACCTGGTATCCGGTTGCAATCAGCGAAGAGCACGCGATCAAGTCGTTGCTCACCGGCGAAATGATCATCCCTTCGCCGGATGGCAGCCAGGTCAAGCTGCGCTACGAGCGCCATGAAGAACATCCCGACGGCAACTGGACCTGGGTGGGGCGGCTTGTCGACGGCGACCAGATGCAGGAAGCCATCATCACCTTCGGCGAAAAGGCCGTTTACGGTTCCATTCCGCAGCCCAACGGCGCTGCGCCGCTGAGCCTGCAGACCCGTAGCGGATCGCTGTTCGCAGTGACCACCGATCTGTCCAAGCAGAAGTCGCCCAACAGCGGCACTACCGACATGATGGTGCCGCCGGCACTGGCGTTGCGCGAATCGCTAGCGCAGCAGGTGCAACAGTCGGCACCGGTACAGCAGTCGGCAACGGTGATGGCCAGCGCCCCACCCACCTCTGCCAATACTATCGATGTTGCGGTCGGGTATACGCAGGGTTTCAGGGCTCGGGAGGGTAGCCAGTCCGCCGCGGTTACACGACTCACCTTCCTGATGCAGGTGGCCAACCAGGCGTATACCAATAGCAACATCAACGGTTATCTTCGGATGGTACGTGCGGTCGAAGTCAACTATGCCGACAATACCAAGAACAGCGATGTGCTGAGCGCGCTCACCGGACACAATGGCACCTCGCCGGTTTCCATCCCCTCGGCGCTTCAACCTCTTCACACCGCCCGCAATGAATATGGCGCAGACGTGGTCGTCTTGGTACGGAAGTTCCAGACGCCGGAGAATGATGGCTGCGGTATCGCCTGGTTGAACGGTGCGGATCAGACCGCTATCGTTCCCAGCGCTGATGACGATTTTGGTTTCGCGGTGGTCAGCGACGGCAGCGACACGGGCACCGACGGCAACAGCTATTTCTGTGCGCCCGAAACCTTGGTGCATGAGGTGGGCCATGTCATGGGTTCTGCCCATGATCGCGATAATTCGAGGAAGAGCGACAACAGTCTGCAGTATGGCGCCTATGCCTATTCCTTTGGCATGAAGACCGATTCGTCGAATGGGAACTTCTATACGATCATGTCTTATGGCGATAATAATCAGACGCCTTATCGCACTTTTTCAAACCCCGCAATTACCATCTGTGGGGGCCGTGCGTGCGGCGTGGCTAATGCGACGGACAATGCACGTAGCTTGAATCAGACTATTCCTCTGGTAGCACAGTTCCGTGCCACGGTAGTGCCTTTCGATAGCACCCCCAACCTTCATGTAATAAAGAAGCAAGGTTCCTCTGGTTATACGGAAATGCATTCTCTGACCGGATACAGTGACTTCCAGAGTTATTCAAGAAATCTTGCTACAACTCTAGCCCGCAGTGGGAATGATCGTTCTTGGGAGTTCCAGTTGGGGGATTACAATGGGGACGGTATTCTTGACCTGTACGCAGTGAAGAAAATGGGGGCCTCTGGTAAAACTGAGGTTCACATTATGGATGGAAAAAGTGGGTTCAAATCCTATCTATTGAACGTAGCTACTGCTCAAGCGAGAACCGGGACCGATGGCCGATGGGAATTCCGGTTAGGCGATTACAATAAGGACGGGAAGTTGGATCTGTATGGCATTGACAGAACTGGAGGGAGTGGAAAAACAGATGTCCATGTTCTGAGTGGTGCTGATAAGTTTCAAACCTATCTTCTGCACAGTGCAACGGCACTTGGCGCCACTGGTGTCAACGATGCGTGGAAGTTTGAGTTAGGTGATTACAATAAGGATGGAAACCTTGATATTTATGCAATCAAGAAAAATGGCTTGTCTGGCCGCACTGAGGCTCATGTGTTGAATGGAGCGGGTGGATTTAAATCGTTCCTTCTTAATAAGGCAACTGCTTTGGGAGCCACTGGAACAGACGGTTTATGGGATTTCAAAGTCGCTGATTATGATCTGGATGGGAAACCGGATATTTACGGTATAAAAAGAGTCGGTAGCTCTGGGAAGACAGAAGTTCATATCTTAAGCGGAGCAAGCGTTTTTCAGTCCTTTTCTTTGCATAAGGCTACTGCTCTAGGGAATACTGGGACTGACTACGCATGGGAGTTCGTTGTTTCTAAATAATCGGTGCTTCTTCATTCGCAACCTTTGGGATTTCCCAAAGGTTGCAGCGAACGAAGCTATGCCAGGAAAATTGAGAGCCTTCGTGAAGGCGTGTGAGTAGTTTGCTTCAGCCGGGAGGCCGGAAGCCGCGCCAAAGAACACTTTGAGTCAGTTCGCCGGTTGCTGGATTTCTTGCACGCTTGCACGATGCCTTCATCGATCAGGCATCTGGCGCTACCTCTTGAATCCCTAGACCAACTCGTGGGAGTCCCCCGGCTCTGCCGGGGAGGCAGCAGCCGTTTGACCTATCGGGAGTCCACCCTGGAGACTCCGCACTATGAGCCGCCAGCACACGAGACGGGGGCGTGTCCTAGGGAACCTCTGAACAATTCCCGCACGATGTTGGACAATAGCAACCATTGAAGCAAGTGGTGTGAAGCGATGACGCAGCTAACGTTCGGCGATGCGGAGTACGCGGGTAAACGCAAGCAGACGCGGCGGGAAGTGTTTCTGGCGGAGATGGAGCAAGTGGTGCCGTGGAATGCGCTGCTGAAGCTGATTGCCCCGCATTACCCGAAGTCGGGCCGTCCGGGTCGTCAGCCCTACGCGCTGGAGACGATGTTGCGCATTCACTTTCTGCAGCAGTGGTATGCCTTGAGCGACCCGGCGATGGAAGAAGCGTTGTACGAGATAGCCTCGTTGCGCCAGTTTGCGAAGTTGTCGCTGCTGGAGGCGATTCCGGATGAGACGACGATGCTGCACTTCCGTCATTTGTTGGAACGCCACGGCCTGGCGGCGAAGCTGCTGTCGGCGGTGAATGCAGACCTGTCCCGGCGCGGTTTGCTACTGCGGCAGGGGACCATGGTGGATGCGACGATTGTTCATGCCCCGAGTTCAACCAAGAACAGCACCGGCACGCGCGACCCTGAGATGCATCAGGCCAAGAAGGGCAACCAATGGTTCTTCGGGCTGAAGGCGCATATTGGCGCGGACTACGAATCGGGCCTGGTGCATACGGTGGTGACGACGTCGGCCAATGTGGCCGATGTCACGCAGACGCACGCGTTGCTGCATGGCAAGGAGCGGCTCGTCTTCGGGGATGCCGGCTACACCGGTGCAGACAAGCGGGAGGAGCTAAAGCGCAAGCGTCGATTGACTTGGCACATTGCTGAGCGTCGACATAAGGTCAACGCGCTACCGGAAGGCGAGTTGAAGCGCGTGACCGAGTGGGTCGAACATCTGAAGGCCAAGGTGCGCGCACGCGTGGAGCATCCGTTCCGAGTGCTCAAGCAGCAATTTGGCTTCCAGAAGACACGTTACCGGGGGCTGGCCAGGAACAACGCTCAGTTGCAGACGTTGTTTGCGCTGTCGAACTTGTGGATGGTGCGGCGACGAATTCTGGCCAACGCAGGGGAGTTGCGCCTATGAGGCGGGAAATCCCGCCGCAAAGCGCCACAAGCGGCGCTTGAAACGACAATCGAAGGGCCTTGCATGCCATTTTCCCCGCATTTTGCGCATTCGGGCTGCGTTATTCAGAGCTTCCCTAGATTTTGTGTAAACGGGTCGCAGGCAGGAAGCTGCCGCATAGCCCGGAGACACGATGAGCAAGCGCAACCACGAGGAATCCCGACGAGCTGCTGTCCAGCCGACGTCCCCCCGGTTTTGAGTAGCGCGGTGATTTGGAGTCCAATTCGTCGTCCCTGAAGAACTCAGTCGACGCATGACGCATAGCGTTTTTGACGCTTTTCATGCGTGCCGGAGCTACCAGTTTTCGATACGCTGAGGGCTGATTTCTTGCAGTTTGGAACCAGCCCATGCGCAAGCGCTCCGCTGCCGCCGACAGTGCCGCGGCCCACGCCGACGAGTTGTTCCGTTCTCGCCTTGAGAACCAGATCGACCTGCGGCATCCCCTGGCGAAGCTGGCCAGCCGGATGCCTTGGGGTGATCTGGAAGATGCGCTGGCCCCGACCTTGCCACCCGTGCCGTGCAACCCCAGTTCGCTCACGCGCTGGCGTCAGCGGTTGGGCGAGGTGGGCATGGAAGAACTGCTGGCGCAGACGGTCGCGGCGGCGCGA
>NZ_OCND01000021.1 GCF_900215535.1 Pseudoxanthomonas wuyuanensis
GCGCGTCTGTGGTCGGCAATACTGCGATCAATGCCATCCGCAAACCGGCTTACGGGTCAGTGCGTGGGTTGATCGTAATTTTGCAGGACCGACTATGTGGCGCTGTTCAACACTCGCCATGGACGCACCGGGACGCTGTGGGAAGGACGGTACAAGGCTTGTCTCGTCGATACCGGGAGCTATGTCCTCGCCTGCTACCGCTACATCGAACTCAACCCAGTGCGGGCGCGGATGGTGGAAGGCCCTGAACGCTTTCCATGGTCCAGCTACAACTGCAACGCGATGGGACACACGGATGCGTTGCTGACGCCCCACCCCTGCTACCAGGGTTTGGGGCAAACAGCAGCACTACGCGTCGAGGCATATCGCGCCATCGTCCGCGAGTCGCTACCGGATGCCACTGTTGAAGAAATCCGCCTGTACTTGCAGCAGCAGCGTGCACTCGGACGGGATGCTTTCCGCAGCATGGTCGAAGCCAAGACCCTACGATTTGCAGGCGTTCGACCCGCTCACCGCCCACGAAAGCAGCCCGCTGCGACAGATAAGTGAATCTGACCCCGTTTTTGAACGATGTTTATCGCCCTTCCCGCGGTCCAACGGGCCAGTAGCCCGAGAACCCCTTGCATGGTCATCGGGAGCCAGGTGTGGAACCTCAGGAGGAGGCGCACGCGCAAACCCCAGCCACCGTGCAGGAAACTCCACGGCAACGGATGCGCCTGTGGGGGCAACGGCTCTGCATGCCTATTCCTCTTCAGCCTCTGGCTCATAACTGCCCATGTATGGCACCTCAACTCGAACCCTACCTTCATCGTTTATCCAAGGGAATATAAAGAATCTCCATAGATGTCGTTCCATATGACTGCTTAGCGAGGTCAGTTCCTTTATAGAAGACCAGTTCCCACTGGCCGAGAAGGTACGGCGGAGATCTCGACCGAACAGATCGATCCACCCACACAGTTCCAGGTCAGTCAATGTGCTCAGTAACTTACCTTCGTCGTCGAAGATTGTTTCGCCGCGCGAGTCAGAATGACCGAGTAGTTTCGCGATAAGCAGAAGTAGAGCGCCCAGGATAGAGGTTGCTTCTTTGAGAAGGCGGTCGAGATCTTCATTAGTTGCATAGGCTATACGTTCTGCTTCGATTATTTTTTTTGACTGAGCAAAAGTATCAAGCACCATCTCCCTATAGACGCCTCCGGCGGAGGGGTCTATATCTGCGCTCATCCATGCAGAGTAGTACGCCATGGGAACCCCATCCATGGGAGCGTAAAACAATGACTCCCACAATGAACTTTCCTGGTTCTTGGTGGCACTAAGAAAGGTAGATTCAAGCACAGCCGTGAAAGCGACCTGTGAAAGCATGGAGGTAAGAACATAGGCAGCGGTTGGATGAGTATCCGATTCCGCCTCCGATATAAGCTCATGCCCAAGCCATGACCTCATCACGATGCATGACTTGCGTTTTCCTTCTCTAACTACCAGAGCCGACGTTGCAACTCCTATAACTCCATCTAAGCTTGACGTATCCAATGGCGTTGCTGGTTCAAATCCACGTTCAAGTTCACGCAATTGCTTTTCATAGTCTGCCGCGAACATGATCTCATCTAGGTGGCCAAGATCTAGCGAACTCGACAGGTCATTAACAATCGCCGCCACCATCGCGGCGATCTTCTCTGCTTCCTCTTGATTTGCACATCCCTTAAAGCTGACCCGATAGGAGACTTTGGACATTGAACAGCACACAACTTGACCGGCGTCACCGCCACCATCAGATTCCGACTCGTGGGTGTAGCTGTCGCCGCCAAGCTCTTTATAGCTCCTTCTGGAATCAAATCTCCGCAGTGTCTCTGACACAATATCTGTAATGGCTTCCTTAGTTGCGCCACCAACTAGTCGGGATAGTGTTTCGAGTTCATAAGATATCTCCGAACTGACGAAGAAGGTCGAACTGCAACTAGCGGCAAGCTTGTTGAAATGGCCAAAGTAGCTTGATGTCGACTTCAGTGATTGACCCACTAAAACTTGTTTCGATGTTAACGGGACCACTATTGTGGCGACGCGTGATACGTCAGGTAGTAGATATGGCTGCGCAGTCAATCCATCCTCGCTTATAGCGATCGCAACACAATCAGGAAGTACAACATTTTCCGCACATCTATGAACGCGCCAACACAAGCTTGATAGATCCGACACTCTCTTATCTGGAGCGAGACCCAAGTTCAGAGCCTTTGCATGGCCCTCTCGCGTCATGGTCGGAACCGCAGTCTCAAGCTGACGAAACATTGACTCAAAGCCGGGAAGGGTCTGTGCGTAGAATTTATTGAAATCTTCTCTAACCATGAATATCAACAATCGCCGCAGCAGCGGCATTGGCAATCCATCTAGAATGGTGCCTTTAATCTTGTCGATAGCGTCATCCATTACCGTCAGCAAGATTGAATTAGGTTCGTGATCGTCCACTCCTAGCAGAGCACGCGTAGTCTCGTGGTCATCCAACAAGGAAGCCGCCCCCTCTATCAATCCCCGAACACCATGAGAGAATATTTCGCGAAGATAGGCGCCACGAATAGATAGATGAGCGACTACTTCAGCCGCAACGAGCGAATTTACCTGCTCTCCATCAGTAGTGTTACGCAGCTGATCGAGTAAAGAGCCAAGACGGATTTCGTAGTCTGTTATTCGATCATCAAGTGATTTTGATCCGTCAGCTGTGAGATCAGAGTAGAAGAATCGCTTAGCTGCAATGTCAAGTATTGACCCGCTGTACGGCTTTTCCCCATTCTTGAACACCCATGCTTGAGTGTCGTTGCCCTTTCTCTTGATCAGAAATCCTTTCAGGAGCATCCGTGGGATGTAGTGCTGTTTTCGTCCGGCCATTGCGATGCTTCCTGTTAAACATTTCGAGTGTTAGCCAGATAGTACATAGGGCCACAGAATCAATTGAGCAACAACTGGGGCCAGAGAGCACTTTTCCTACAGCTACACACGACAACTTCTCAGCGCCCTAAGCGATGCCGCACGCCATGCTTGCTGACAGTGCCGCCTTTGTCGAATGCCGCCAATGCCGCGTCAGCCCCGCCTCGATCTACCAGGTATTCCCCAACATATTGTCCAGCGCGGCAATGATCGCCAACCCTGCTTCTTTGCCGACATCGGCCGGCAGCGCTATCTACAGGACCTGCGCGAACTCGCCGTTGCTCTCGGCTGCCAGGTTCACGCCTATGTGCTGATGACGAACCACGTCCATCTACTGATGACCGCCAGCCACGCCGGACGTGTCGCCAGATTGATGCAGTCGCTCGGCCGTCGCTATGTGCGCTATGTCAACGATCACTACCACCGCACCGGCACCCTATGGGAAGGACGGTACAAGTCCTGTTTTGTCAACAGCGACGACTACATGCTGCGCTGTTGTCGATATATCGAACTCAATCCCGTTCGCGCCGGCATGGTCGCCGACCCGGCGGACTATCGGTGGTCGAGCCATCGCGCCAACGCCTTGGGCGAACCAGATTTGCTGGTCCATCCCCATTCCCGCTACCTGGCACTTGCCAGAACGGAACAGGCCCGCCGTATGATCTATCGCAACCTCGTCATGAGCGATATGGGCGAGGACGAAACCGCAGCCATTCGCCTTACCCTGCAACGGCAGCACGCGCTTGGCAATGACCGATTCCGCGACACCATCGAGCGTCAATTGGGCCGACGCGCCGGTCCGGCCAAGATGGGAAGACCAGTCAAGGCTAAGGGCCCGACCTAGGAAGGTGCACTTTGACCCTGATTCTACGAGCTGGCTGATTGGACCGGCGCCAATAGCTCCAAGCCGATCTAAAGTGGTGTGAGTCCCTCTCCCTCACGCTGGAAAGGCCGCCGGTGGCCGACTGAGCCGGTCTACGGGGGATAGTAGCCCCCCCGACACCCCGACTCGCGCGTGGTTGGCCGGACAAACAGGCTTGGTCCTCGGCCTTGGCATGACCTTTGCCTCTGGCAAATGGCGTTTTCGTATGTAATATGCTCGTTGAGTCGCGGGGGAACGACGTTGCCTGAACAGAATGCCCAAGCCGAAGCCATTGCCGGCCTCTTCACCGAGGCTGCAGATCGGGACTATGTGCTGATCAGCCATACGGTCAATAGACCCCTGCACAGCAAGCTCAGTCGCCTGATCGCGGCCAAGAAGCGTAACGACAAGTGCACCGTGTTCCTGACCACATGGGGCGGCGACCCTAACGGCGGCTATCGAGCGGCTCGTTGCCTTCGCCACCACTACAAGCACGTTCGTCTGGCTGTTCCGAGCTACTGCAAAAGTGCCGGCACTCTCATTGCCATCGCAGCGAACGAACTGGGCATTGGTGACCTGGGCGAACTTGGCCCCTTAGATATCCAAGTGCGTAAAGGCTCGGAACTTCAAGAGAACAGTTCGGGTCTAGATATAATGCAGGCCCTGCAAGCAGTCACCTCCCACACGCAGGACACGTTTCACCGGTTGTTGGTGGGTACCCGCAATCTCGGGTTGTCCACGAAGCTATGTGCCGAGTTTGCTGCCACGGTGGCCTCGGGCATCGCCGCGCCGCTGATCGGTCAGATCGATCCGATTCGGCTTGGTGAAATGCAGCGTGCTACCCGTGTGGCTTTTGAATATGGACAACGCCTTAACGGTCATGCCAGCAACCTCCAAGAGGGCGCGTTGGCCCGCCTGATAGGACAATATCCAGCCCATGGGTTTGTGATTGACCGTAAGGAAGCTACGGAGCTGTTCAACAAGGTGACGCATTTGACAGATGCTGAACGTGTTTTCTGCGATGCTTTCTGGGCGCTGGTCGAGCGCGAACAAGACGATTTCGACCCGATAATGATCGACCCTCCCACCTCTACCGAGGTTGCCAATGAGAACGCTAATGGACCAATCCCACAAAACGAAAAAAGCTTCGTCGAAGAGCCCAATGCAGGCTCTGATGGGGGCGAACCGGGCCGGCAGCGAGATAGCTCGGATACAACAGGAACAAGCGGACCGGGCGTACCAGTTCGCTCGATTGGCAGCGGCCGCCGCGGAACGAAAACCCGAGGCACAGGAAGCGCTTGACTGCTATTGATCGCGCGCCGTGCGAAATAAAAAGAATCCCCGCTGAGTCGGGGATTCTTTTTTTCTGCTCTCAGTGTAATTGCTGCTGGCAGCCCTCTTCACAATCGGTGAAGCACTTCAAACCCCAACCGGATTAACCTTCTCCACATCAATCTTGTACTGCTTGATGGCGCGGGCCACGTCCTTGCCGGTCATCTTGCCTTCCTTGGCCAGCGCGGCGATGGCGGCGTGG